>NZ_CP065800.1:0-2400000 GCF_023206215.1 Butyrivibrio fibrisolvens | reverse complement strand
ATTACCGTTCCATCCCCTGTTTTCTTTTACCAAGTCATAAAGCATTGCTTTTCCTCCCATATAGTGTTATGCAGATACCAAACTGCTAAGTGCCTCAAAAAGCTCTGGCTTCTCATCTTTCATTCGGATAGGTCTTCCTTCACGATTTAAAAATGCATGTGAAGATGTATATATTCCATGTATAAAGCTCCTAAAAACTTTTTAGCTTATTCTCTTTACATATAGTAATACTATAACAAAAAAGAGCCGTGTTACAGTATATTTTCTGCACACGACTCTCAAAATCTTAATTCAAATCTCTTCGAGCTTATCGACATATATATCAATCGCTCATTTAGCAATCAGTACAAGTGTAGACCTTGCGCCAAGCATAAAACTGCCCTGATCACCCAAAGTCTTTTCTTTACCTTTTGAATATACATCTCCGCTACTACTTAGTCTTAAATGCCATTTCATTCCCTGAGGAATTATTGGAAGTTCGTAGTATACATCTTCCCAATATGCATTAACTGCAACATATATAAACGCATCTTTTTTAGTTCCTGCCCTTGCATGATCCTGGGCATACATATATGAAAAGCACAGATTTGATGCGCCCTCATCAAGCTGCCATGGCTTGGCAGAATGGAAAGAAAGTTCCGGATAGCCGGTCCCATTATTTCCAAGATCAAAAGAATTTTCTCTTATAACCGGGTACTCATTCCTAAGTGCCACAAGGTTCTTCACATACTCAAACAGGTCCTTGTTCTTATCAAAAAGTGACCAGATAATATATGAAATCTCACTATCCTGACAATAGGCATTATTATTACCCCACTGGGTATTGGCAAACTCATCTCCGGACAGAAGCATAGGAATTCCCCTGCTTGTCAGAAGGATCGTCAACATATTTTTCATCTGACGTTTTCTAAGATCAATAATTTGAGGATCCTTTGTATCTCCTTCTACACCGCAGTTCCAGCTTTCGTTGTCATTGCATCCGTCATTATTGTTCTCGCCATTGGCTTCATTATGCTTTTCATTGTACGAAACAAGGTCATAAAGAGTAAAGCCGTCATGGCAGGTCACAAAATTTATAGATGCTCTGGGTCCTCTGAAGCGATATAAATCATCTGATCCTCTTATTCGTCTGTAAAGCTCAGGAGCTGACTCTCCGCTTCCTTTAATAAAATGCCTTAAGCAGTCGCGATATTTACCATTCCATTCCGAAAAACGTCCAAATGCAGGAAAACTTCCAACCTGATATAAACCACCTGCATCCCAGGCTTCGGCTATAAGAAGACTCTTACCAAGTACGGCATCATTGGCTATCCTTTCAAGAAGTGGCGGATAAACCATAGGGGCGCCAGCTTCATCCCTTGACAGAATGGATGCAAGATCGAATCTAAAACCGTCCACATGATATGCAGAAACCCAGTATCTGAGGGCATCTAAAACCATGTCGCGGGTAACAGGATTATTACAGTTCATGGTATTACCACAGCCACTGAAATTGTAATACCAGCCATCCGGGGTCAGCAGATAATAGGTTCTGTTATCTATACCTCTATATGAGATATAAGGCCCATTTTCATTGCCCTCTGCTGTATGATTAAAAACAACATCGAGTATTACTTCTATACCATTTTGATGAAATTTCTTTATTAAGTGTTTTAGTTCATCCGCTTCCATACCAAAAGGCGCCGATGCAGCAAAACCTGCTTTGGGGGCAAAAAAGCATACTGTTGAATAGCCCCAGTAGTTGTACAGAGTCCTGCCACCAACTTCCCTTGAGTTTTCAAATTCATCAAATTCAAATACCGGCATCAACTCTACGCAGTTAACGCCCAGCTCTTTTAAGTATGGGATTTTCTCCGTAAGACCGGCAAAAGTCCCCGGATGCCTAACCCCACTTGAATCATCCCTGGTAAAACTCCTAACATGAAGTTCATAGATAACAAGATCCTTTTCAGGAATCTCAAGGGGCTTGTCCCCTTCCCAATCATAATCTTCGCGTATTATCTGACCACGCAGGGGCTTTAGCTTATCCCCATTATCTTTCCTTCCCCAAACACTTCGACCTGATACGGACTTGGCATAAGGATCAAGAAGAACCTTATCTTTATCAAATCTAAGTCCATCCATAGGGCTATAAGGTCCGTCAAAACGGTATCCATACTCGATAGTTTCGATATTAAGTCCGAAAACCATCATTGAATATACATTACCTATCCTGTATTCCTCAGGAAAAGGTATCTCAACAAAGGGTTTATCCTGACCATGGTGATATAAGACCAAAGTACAGGACACTGCTTCCTTTGAAAAAATACTAAAATTAACTCCACCATCTACTATGGATGCTCCAAATGGGAATATACGTCCACTCCTGTACTCAAGATCTCCGATCTTTTGGGTGGGAAAAGAATCTATTAATTGCATGAAACTATACCCTCTTCATAAACATTAGATCTTACTTTAGTTTTTCTAATACATCCTTTTTAAGACTCACAACATCTATCTTACCTGTACCAAGCATAGGAAAGTCGTTATAAACTACGAAATAGCTTGGAATCTTATATTTGGCCAGTTTCTTTGAAAGTTCAATCTTAACAGCTTCCTGGTCAAACTCTTTGCCCTCTTTAACCTTAATGCACGCGCAGACTTCTTCTCCAAAGAACTCGCTTGGAACGCCGATGACTTTGACGTTATTAACAACGTCAAGTGAAGATATCGCTGCTTCAATCTCCTGCGGCATGATATTCTCACCGCCCCTTATGATAAGCTCTTTAAGCCTTCCTGAAAGATGAAGATAGCCCTCTTCATCCAAAAAGCCAAGGTCACCTGTATGAAGCCATCCCATATCATCGATAGACTGACTTTCTATATCAGTCTTATAATATCCTGTCATCAGATTAAATCCCTGTACAAGTATCTCTCCGGATGTGCCGGTAGCGCATTTTTCGCCGGTTTCAAGGTCTCGTATCTGAACCTGAATATTGTCAACAGGCTTACCTACAGTAGTAAGCAGATGCTCGTCGCTGTCGCCATAAGTTGAGATGGATACAGGTGCCATCTCACTAAGACCATAGGATGACATAAAGTGGTCATTGGGAAGATTTTCCTTGAACATCAGGATCTGTGCCTTGGTTGCCGCCGCACCTGAAATGATGGTACAGCGAACAGACGAAAGTTTATCTTTTGTAAAGTCCTTATTATTGATGAGCGCAATGAGCATGGTCGGGACTGAATGGAAAAATGTGCACTTCTCCTTATCAATAAGTTCCAGAATAGTACCAGTCCTTATGTTACTTGGAAAATACAGAGTCGAGCCTGCTATTGCATTTGCAAAAAGACCTGCTACAAGACCAAATATATGAAACAGCGGAAGTATAAGGCAGGTTCTGTCCTTATTAGTAAGTGTCTGATCCTTATAGTTAGTATTGGCTGCATTCAGAATATTGTAGGCGGATAAAAGAACGCCTTTGGGCTTTCCTGTAGAACCGGAAGTAAATATGGTGACACATGGCCAGTCAGCCTCTACAAAGTCCTGAAATTTGTACCTGATTGCCTCATATTCATCTCTTCTTTCCCGTATATCCTGTCTGTCATTTCTAATGGAGATAAACTCGCATAAAGGACAGCCTGATTTTTTGAGCTCGTCAATAAATGCTTCCTGATCCTGCATCTCAGGCATACTTCCATAGCAAAAATGAGTGATATCGCCGATTGTAGCAACCTTAGCAACATCTGCAGCACTCATATTGAAATTAAGGAGCTGAGCCATAGCACCAAGCTTTTGGATGGCAAAAAAAGTAAGAACCCAGTTTACGGAATTGACACCGCACAAAGCTACATGAGTTCCTTTTTTTATTCCCTTATTGGCAAGACCCTCAGCGATTATCTGTGAATAAATATCTATGTCTTTCCAGGAAAACTCTCCCCTGTCATCAACAAGAGCAACAGCATCCGGAGTATTTTCAACCTTTTTGGCCAAAAAAGCCTTAAAGGACAGGTTCATATATGTTGAGATATCATCTTTAGTTGTTTCAAGCGGAATGATCTGATCAAAACCAGTTGTCGCAAAAATATCATATATCTCTTGAGACACATTGACTACCTTCATCTTATCGCCGCTGAATTTCTTTCTGCAGACAAGTATCTCACGAAGTCCTGCTGAAGATATGTAGTTAAGATCCTTAAAGTCAAACTTGACCTTTTCAACTTCCGGTGGTATCTGTGCTATCTGCTCTCGAAGAAGCGGCGAGGTGGTTGTATCAAGACGCCCCTCAAGCGCGATCATCATTTCGTTACCACTTAACATTTTTATTATCTCCATATTTTAACCTCATGTCGCGAGCAAAGCGAGTGACTAATGGTTCAAATTAGTGGAGCTCGCGACACCAATTTGGGTTTGAAAGTGGAACACTTTCAAACTTAACCTCATGTCACGAGTGAAACGAGTGACTAATGGTTCGATATTGGTGGAGCTCGTGACACCAATTCGCGTTTGAAAGTGGAACACTTTCAAACTTGTTTTCTCCACAAATCAAAGAATCATCACTTACAGCTTAGCCAGCGCATCTCAAGCTGCGTATTCTCCCAAACCCCAAGATCATCACTTAAGGCTCTGCTTGTACATCTCAAGCTGCGCATTTAAGCCCTCATAGGTGATATCATCGATAAGATAAGAAGGTGCCGGCGGCTCCTTTGCATTTTTCATGAAGAAGTATCTTAGAGCAAACTGTGCCTGGTTCCCAAAGTGCTCAATAAAAAGCTCAGAAGTTCGATCGTCACATAGCAGCTTATCTTCCCCAACCGACTGAAATGCCGGAACAAGATAGATCATATCCATGACATCATTCACATACTTAAGTACCTTTTCCTTATCTTCAGGATTATCTTTAAAATATGGAATCTCATTCATCTTTTCCGTGAACTTGTCATTACCACTGAATGTAGCTTCAAGAAGCTTAAGCATGTAAGATACATCCTTCCTGCCCCTTGACAGGCTCTCTCCTATCATTCTGTAGATTATGCACTTGTATGGAAGTATCACATACTTGCCTGCACGCATAAGGCATTCAAAGGAAAACAGAACATCCTCTGACATCTTGATAGATGCAAAGCGGATATTGTTGTCCATGATAAAGCTCTTTTTAATCATCTTGCCCCATACATTTCCGTTGTAGGTGCCATTTAGCCAGTTGGAAAGCCTTACTCCGAAATCCTGCGTAAGAAGAGTCGCTTCACCCGGTATGTCCTTATCCTTGTCCTGGGGAAGGTAGTTTTCCTTTGGAACAGACATGATATCCATAACATCCGGCTTATGCACAGGAAAAAAACATCCTGTAGTATGCACTACATCAGCATCAAACTTCTTAGCTGCCTCGTACATCTTCTCAAGGCCCTCTTTTATAATTCCATCGTCGCTGTCAAGGAAGGTGACGTATTCGCCCTTTGCTTCTTCAAAAGCCCTGTTTCTGGCTTCAGCAGGACCCTGATTTATATCCTGCCTGATAAGGACAACCCTTGGTTCATCCTTATAATGCTCCTTAACAACTACATAGGAATCATCCGGAGAGCAGTCATCCACAACCAGTACCTCTATATCCTTAAAGGTCTGGTTCAAAAGTGCATCTATACTGTACATTGCCGTCTTTTTGGCTTTGTACATTGGCATGATAACAGAAATAGCTGGCATATTGCATCCTCCTTAACTTGTGAAAAGACCTTTCAAAAAAGCTGTTATGTAGCATCAATACCTGCCTTGTAAAGCTCACTATAAAAGCCTCCGGCATCTAAAAGCTCCTCGTGATTTCCAGTCTCAACTATGTCACCGTCCTTAAGAACAAAGATGACATCAGCATTTTTAATTGTTGAAAGTCTGTGTGCGATAACAAAACTAGTATGCCCTTTAGTCATATCATCAATTGCCTTCTGTATAAGCTTTTCTGTTCTTGTATCTACCGATGATGTAGCCTCATCAAGGATCATTATCGGTGAATTCTTAAGCATTGCTCTTGCTATTGTTATAAGCTGCTTTTGTCCTGAAGATACATTAGCAGTTTCTGACAAAACAGTATCTACGCCATCCGGCATTGCATCAACAAGGAACTTTATCCCTGCTCTTTCAATAACACCTTCCAGCTCCTCATCATCAACATTTTTAGTGGAATAGACAATGTTTTCTCTTATGCTTCCTTTAAAGGTCCAGGTCTCCTGAAGCACCATCGCAAAAAGATCATGAAGCTTTGATCTTGGAATATCCTTTATAGGCACGCCATCTACAATGATAGAGCCTGAATTAAGCTCATAAAAGCGCATCAGAAGGTTAATGAGTGTAGACTTTCCCGCGCCGGTTGGTCCGACAATCGCAACCTTCATTCCAGGCTTAATGTGTGCACTAAAGTCCTTTAATACGATCTGTCCCTCAACATAGCCAAAGCGCACATTCCTAAAGACAACATCGCCTTCAGTCTTGGACACATTCTCCCTGCCTTCATCTGTCTCTTCCTCAAGTTCAAGGTATTCCATTATTCTCTCACCGCACGCAATTCCCGGCTGAATACTTCCAAGTGCCTGTATTATCTGTGTGAGGTTCGATGTGACCATCTTGATATACAAAATAAATGCAACAATCGTCTCTATCTGCATCTTCCCAAGGATGATCATGATTCCGCTCACAAGGCAGACTACAACGTATGTAAAGTTACTTACAAAATCCATGAAAGGAGTAAGCACGCTGATAAAAAACTGCGATTTAAAAAGTGCTCTGCTAAGATCCTGATTTTTTTCATCAAACTGCCCAAGGACTTCTTCCTCTCCATTAAAGGCTTTGATAAGCATATGGCCGGTGATCGACTCATTTATCATTCCATTCATATTGCCAAGAAGCCTTCTCTGTTCTTTGATAGCGTTTGTCCCCATCTTTGCAAAAGAGGCATTGATAAAAAGTCCAAGTAAAATGCTGGCAATAGAGCAAAATGCCAAAAGCGGATTTATAACAAAAGTCACAATAAGACAGCCCAACACTATGATAAGTGAGAATACTGCCTTACCAAGGTTGGAAGATATAGCCGCCGAAAATGCATCGCAGTCATCAGTCATTCTGCTCACCGTATCTCCAAGAGCTGTTGTGTCAAAATAGTTCATCTTAACACGGTCTGTTTTATCATTCAGGGCACTTCGAAGATCTTTTACCATATTCTGTCCTGCAATGGTAAGACACCATGCACCAAAGTAGCTTGCTATGAAGCTTATGATAATAACTACCGCTGTCTTTATGGCAACAACTCTTATCGCATCAAAGTCCATCACATTTGTATAAAGGCTCTGCGAAATTAGCGCAGCTATATTTTTAATCATGTTCGGGATCACTACGTTTAAAAGAGATCCTATGCTTCCAAGTACGATGCCTGCAACAAAATATGTTTTATATTTTTGCCCGAATACTGCGATCTTAGAAAATATATTATTCTTCATCCGGTCGCCTCCGTATCCGTCTGTGAAAGGACAATCTCACGATATACATTACAGCTTGTCATAAGCTCATCATGAGTACCCATTCCGACCATTCTTCCATTATCAAGGACGATAATCCTGTCTGCGCTTCTGATAGTGGATATTCTCTGTGCAACCATCAGTACCGAAGCACCGGAAAGAGTTTCCTTAAGTCCCTCTCGCACAGTCTTGTCAGTCTTATAATCAAGAGCAGAGAAGGAATCATCAAAGAGGAATATCTCAGGATCGCGGCAGATAGCTCTTGAGATTGTAAGTCTCTGCCTCTGTCCACCAGAGAAGTTCGAACCGCCCTCCTCAACATGCGCATTATACCCGCCTTCCTTTGCTCTTATAAACTCATCTGCTTTTCCAAGCTTTGACGCTTTTACTATCTCCTCAATAGTCTTTTTCAACTTACCATTGTCGCCAAAATCAATGTTTGAAACGATCGTTCCGGAAAAAAGGAAGCTCTTTTGCGGAACATAGCCAAAGATATTTCGAAGATCCTTAAGCTTCATCTTCTTAATATCAACGCCGTCAACTAAAATTTCTCCTTCTGTCGCTTCATACAGCCTTGGTATGAGATTTAAAAGTGTCGTCTTGCCACTGCCTGTACCTCCAACAATCGCAACAGTCTCGCCCTTTTCCATCCTGAAGGATATGTCTCTGATAGCATATTCACGGCTTCCAGGATACATAAAGCTAACATTTCTGAATTCCAGAGTTCCGCATATTGCAGGATCTTTTGCAAATGCCTCCTCCGGATCCATAATCATGGTCTTTTTATTTAAAACCTGTGCAATACGCTTAAGCGAAACAGATGCATTAGGCAAAAGAACCATAATAATGATCAGATATATACAACTGCTAATAAGCATAGAAAGCATCGACACAAAGACGATCATTTCATTGCTGACGCTTGAACGCAGGCTCTTGGCTGAGTCTGCAACAATATATGCGCCCATTATGTATATGATGACAGTAAGTGAATACATAACCATATTAGAAAATGGTGCAAATAGTGCTGAAGACTTATCATAGCGAAGAAGAAGATCTGTTATCCTCTTATTTGCCTCTTCAAATCTTTCTTTTTGCTTCTCATAGCCATTGTATGCATGGACTACACGTATGCCATCCAGATGCTCCCTGTCAATGCGAATAAGTTCATCTTTGGCATACTGTGCCTTATTTACTATTGGAAGAACCAGTATTGCAATAGCTGACAAAACCGCAACAAGTATGGCCACCGCTGTAATCGTGGCACTCCTGTAATAGACATTGGCGCCCGAGATCTGCGCAGTAACCCAGATGATCATTATCGGTGATTTAATTAGCGGCTGAAAACCATTTACAAAAAAATTCTGAATCTGATATATATCAGTAGTACATCTGGCTATAAGGCTTGATGTACCAAAGTCGCCAACTTCCTTTAGCGAAAAATCTATGATCTTCGTAAAAGTCTGTCTACGCACCCTTCTGTCAAGCGCAGCTCCTACTTTTGCAACCAGATAAGCCACAAGGAATGAAAAAACAAGCGACAAACCAGCATATGCAAACATTATGATTCCATATTTTATCTCCTCTGAAATATCTGCTTTTCCAGAATAGACAAGATCAGTTAGTTCTCCCATCACGTTAGGAATCTTTATTTCAAAAAATACCTGCCCCACGATCAAACAGACGCAGATAAGCATATACATATACTCTTTGAATGAAAGGAGCTCTGCTATTTTTTTCATGCTCTTGTTTCCTCTTTATTTTTTACCTGAAGAACATTTTTCGATCACATGTCCAAAGACAAAAGAAAGAACATATACCAGAATAGAATTACCGGTGCCAATAAGGAACGGACTTGAGTTTCCAATTTCCAGATATGGAACCTTGAAGGCAGCTTCCTCGATGAGAAATAATACCATCATTATTGCAGGATGAAGAAGATAAACCCAGAAAGTCAGAAGAGAAAGATATCCAAAGTCCTTTTTTATATCAATGATGGTAAAGCCGGCAACATAAACCAGGGATGCGATCACAAGTATCAGGTTATATGGGGCCATTGGTGTAACATAACTAAACAAGGTACTATTATCCCTGATCGCCAGAAAAATAATATACTCAACAGCTGTTATGACTGTTGCAAGAACAATAAGAAAACATCCGAGTCCATTTTTTCCTTTTCTTTCAAGCGCCCATTCATGAACGACATATCCCATCATGAATACACCAAGAAGCTGTGCGCAATAGCCAATTCCCCAAAAAAGGGATGATGGATTTACAAGTGCATCGATTATGCCCCAGATGCAGACTATAAATGCTATTTTTTTAAAGCCGGCTTCTCCTGTCTTCTCCTTGCCAAGAGCAACAAAAGGAGCCATAAGATATAATCCGATGAGCGTATACATATACCACATATGCTCAGAAGGTATACCTTTCAAAAAGCTTATTCCCTGGAACAATAGAGCCTGAGGATACGTCAGATCTTCTATTCCATATGCCAATCCATAAATTCCTGTTTTCCAATAAACAAACGCATTAAACAGCCAGTAAAAAAATGAAAAAATAACTGTCGGAATACCAAGCTTTTTCCAGGTTTTTTTATAGAATGTGCCAATGTCCTTTGTGGATGATGCCTTAAGAACAAACGCTCCGGAAAGCATGATAAAAACAATTACTGCACTTGTTGTTATCTGCCTTATAAACATAAAATAATGATAGTTGAAATTAAGCTCTCCAAGGTCTGACACCAGATTTCTTTCAAATGTACAGACATGCAACGAGACAACCAGATACGCTGCAATGATTCTCAACAGATCGAGTCCATTTTCTCTCTTATTCATATATTTACTCTGTTATAAATAAAAAAACCCCTTAACATTTGCATCATCCATCTTAAATCGGCCATAGTCCCTGAGATCTGCGTCAACATCCATAGCCTTTAGCTTTGAATATACAGTATCGATAAGGCCCGTCTCTTCAAAGTTCTGTCCGACTATTACCATTCCTTTTCCTCCAAAGGTCAGCATTGTAAATACAGGAGAGGCTTCAAGATTGGTAAAATAGATATCAAAGTCCTTTACATATTGCATCATGTCCTTAGGAAGCTTCATAAGACCAATATTGGACAGAAGATAGCTCCTCATAGGTTCCTGCGTACTTGAAGCTTTACTCTCCATCATCTGTAGCATGGCTTCATCTCTTAGAGAAATCTGTTCGATCATGGTAAGGAACTGTGCAGTGCCCTTCATGGTATAGGCAAGATATTCTATCTTAGTCTTTTCACCAAGCTTATCTCTGAGCGACTTGTAACGCTCTTCTCTTCCTTTTCCTATAATATCCCTTGTAATCGGTATGCTTATGTTAACGGTAAAGTTGGACTGTGCGCGGCTTCCCAGCTTTTCTCTTACATCTACAGGGACATCTGCTACTACAGTCGCATCTTTTACGTCATAATACTCGTACATGGTGCCTGATATAAGGTCATGGAAAAAAGTAAGAGGAGATGCGCCAAGAGGTTTTATCTTATCCATCAGCTTTTTAAAATCCCAGCTAAGCACAAGGCGCTTAGTATATGGCGTTCCGCTCATAACCTTCTCTTCTGTAGGACAGAAGATTTTTGATACAGAAGTCTCTTCTACATTATTTTCCGGTGTTATCTCTGATATGCGCTCAAGAAGATGATCTGTCAAAGTCTTATCAGACAGGTCAGCCTTGGTATAGATCATTCCTTCTGTGTCTATAGTCTTTCCTGTATGAACAAGATAGTAATAGATAAGCGTCTGTGAAAAGGCCATGATACCTCTTCCATCGCCAATGCCATGGGATGCTTCAATATAGATCTCATCATCGCCGTAGAGAACACGAAACAGATATCTATAAGTATCCTCTGATCCTAAATTTCTTAATCTGTCGTCCTTTTTAAAAACAGGCATAGGAGCGTCATTATCTTCCATGACGAGTTTTCCCTCCCTATCAACTACAGGCTTAAGACCAAAGTATGGAAAAGATTCTACCGCATCCTTTGTCGCTTCAAGAAGCGCATCATAGGATATATCCTCTGTCAGACGGTAGCGGTACTCAATTACTGCTGCCTTTCCTCCACTTGATAAAAACAGGAACATCTTATTGTTTGTTCCAATATCTGTACTCATGACTATTTCCTCCGCACACAATTTATGTATCAAAGACATCAGTCATATAATCTTTTTCCCTTAAGAGAAAGTCTTTCTCTAAGCGCTACATATTTAAGCTTTATTTCTTTTTCAGGCATCACCCTGGCATCAAGCCCATAAGTTTTAAGATGTTCACAAAATGCATCAGAAAAACCTTTTAGTGATCCCTTTTTCATGGATGTCAGAACAAAATCACCGCCGCAGTCACAGATATTAAATACTATTCCGTCTCTGGCTCCGCTAATAAGCGAAAAATCTGTTATATGCTTATCGTATGAATCAGCATTAAGTTTCCCGATATAGCTGATAAAAATCGAGTCTGATGGTGGGAGCGGAATACTGCTGTACATATCATACTTGGCGTCGTAGCCCTTATAGCCTTTTGACATACCAAGAAAATCGACCTGCGATTTTGCTACAGACAGAAGGTTATCACGAGCCATCTTTTCTTTAAGACTTGTGCGCATAGCTTTGCACTGGTCCTTGATATCCAGCTTAAAAAGCTTATCAGGGTCATAGTAGATTGCCACATCGCCTGTTGTATTTCTAAATGTATAGTCAACTCCAAGAACGCTTCTTAGGTTGATCGGCACATTGATCTTGACCTGCTTTTTATTGTCTGGATACATTTTCTGGATAGTCTGGCTCATGAGCACTGCAAAAGCTGCTGCAGGTGACGAATCATTTTCTTTTACAAAACTCATGAAATCCTTGTCAGATATCCTGATGCACTGGACATAGCTTTTGGCATCAGCCTCTTCGTGCTCTGAGAATCTGAAGATCTCATCTTCAGGCGGAGCAGCAAAAGGTGTATCATTTGGGGTAAAAGGCGGGATTTCCTTTTCATAAGGCTCGTCAAAATATCCGCACTTTTCATCAGCTTCTTTTATCAAAATGTTATCTGCCTTGTACTCACATCCATCCTTGATGGAAAAATAGTGATACAGCAAAGTCTCCATTATCCTCTTTGATGAGACACCGTCAGTAAGGCCATGATAAAGATCCATACGAAGCTTGTTACCATAGTACAAAAAGCCGATAAGATGACCATCAAATTCATCTGTTCCAAGTACTATGTCCTTATTCCCTTCAATCAGGGTCGTATCCGTATCTGTATCTTTATAGAAGAATTCGCCATCCTTTTCTTCGATGGTCCACTTTAAATATGGATGCACCTTTTGAGTCTTTAGAAGTGCTTCTTTTAATACATTCCCGTCAATATCCTCATCAAATGTCAGTTCCTGCCTCATTCCACAATAAGCCCCGTCAAAATAGAAATACATCTCGCCCGAGATTATCCTTGATAATTCCACTTTAAGTTCCTCCTATACCTCGTATAACCTGTAGGTTTTAAAGAGCTTCTCATCAGAAGATGCGTGTATTATCCTGATTGGCTTTGGAGCTTTTCCCTTCACAATGTCAGCATCTGCTGAAGGAAGGAAATGGATCCTGATCTTATCAATCTTGCCAGCTTTTCTTGCTCTTCCATATGACGGTATCACCTTTGAAAGCTCCTTTTCTGCAATCTCCTGAACAAGCTTTGCACTATAATTGCCCTCTTTTTCAGGTTTTAAGAAGAGTTCGAAGCAGTTCTTTTTATCATTTGCAAATAGACAATAATCGTAAGTTATCATACCGGCTTCTTCATCTATCTTCTTACCAGCCTGCCTGAGTGACAGTGTATTTATGGATACACCACTAACAGTAACTACATCCTTTCTGTCATAACAGTAGCGCACATAGGTCTGACCGTCCTGTATCTTTGTGGCTTCAACTATGATTCCGCTTCTGTAGCGGTAAAGTCCTGCCATGTTCGAAATGATGACTTCGTAGTGCTTGGATATCTCGAGTTCTGACGCTATAAATGTCTTGTCTTTATCTGAATCCTCCGGCAAAAACTCAAGGAATGAATCTTTTTCCATAATGATATAGGTATTTTCTCCGGGAGCAGATACTTTTCCTATAATGCCCTCGGCAATGCCAAGATAGCCATAGTCAAGTGGTACGCTCCCTATATACTTCATGATCTGCCTTGAATAAACAGCATTTTCGCCGGAGCCTGCTGAAATTATAAGATCAAGATTTTTCCAGATTTTGGGCAATACATTTTCAAACCCCTGTTCAAAAATTGTTCTAAGCTCTTTTGCTCGCCTTTTTGAAGGTTTCAAAAGTTTTGAAAGCTCTTTCCTTCTGCCTTCAGCAAGACCTGATACTTCAGATACTCTTCCGCTTGCAATATCCTCTACAAGCATCTCCCACATACACTTAAGGAACCTCACCATATCAAGGATATTTACGGTAAATGGCACGATGATCTGTGAGACATCAGGGTCTGCGAGCGCAAATAAAAGCTTTGCATATCTTAAATCCTCGCCGGGATTTTTAAATAATACGCTCTCTGGCGCTGTGATAGTTCCATACTTATTTTCAGTACTTCTAGCATGCGAATTATAGATATCAGATTTCCTGATACCAGCAAGAACTGTATCAGCAACTGAATGAAGTAGTGCGCCATCATTAAAGCGGATAGTCCCTGATTCTCCTGCACTCTCTATTGCTAGGAATGTCGAGTATCTGGCCGCTTTAAGCTCCTCAATCAGCACATTCTGATATACAGAAACAAATGGCGCAGTCTGAGGCACCAGAAATTCTCCACCGTCAGGACACAGCTTACTTGAATAGGCAACTACCTTCTCCTTGCAGATCAGGTTACTCTCTCCTATTCGGGTCATAAGCTTAATAAGCGGCCTGTACATACTGTAATCAGAAAGAGGCACCTTCTTTTGGTAATCCACCACCTTGTGTATACTTCCAAAACCATACCTTTGCCCGTATTCTGTATCTGCATTTGCAAGAAGTATTGGAAGGAGCGAACTTTTCGCCATTTCATCATTATCTTCTTCTCCGAGAATTATCATGCGGGCACGCTTCATGAAATGTTCAGCCATCTGGGCATTAAAGAACTTGGCATCAGGCTCAAGAGGACCTAAGATACCAAAATATTTGTGCATAAGGTTGTATATTCTTTTCCTAAACTCATCGTCAAGACCAGGTGTTATCGCCATCATCTCGGCAAGATAACCAAGGACTGGCCACGCGAGTTTTTCAAGCTTAAAGCCTCCCTTTACAGTCACATCAAAAATGTTTGCAAAGTCACTTGCAAGCTTTAAAAGGCTCTCGGGTGTGTGGTTCATATCCTGCGCAAGAGAGCCGTGGTTCATAAAGTACACATATACAATTGTCTGAGGAAGTATTATGATCTTTTTGGCTTTACCAAGACATTCCATGCTAAAGCAGACATCTTCGCCATATTTCATGTCCAGGGAAAAGCCGATATTGTATTTACTCAGAAAATCCCGTCTTATGAGCTTACTCCAGATAGTAAGGCCACCTGCATATATAAGGTCATTGAGCTTTTCATCGCCCTTTTTGAACTCAAGCATATGAACCGTCTGATCAAACCTTGCTCTTGTATCAATTGCCTGAATGACAGTCTCATCCTCAGGAAGGGTCTCTGCTCTGAAACTTGCAATATCTGCCTCGGTTTCCTCCATGCCTTCAACAACTTCCTTAAGACCATCATCAGTAAAAAAGTCGTCAGAATCAAGAAAAGCGATATATTTGCCCTGTGCCTTTGTAAGCGCATAGTTTCTGGGGCTGGACGGTGTCCTCTTGTCATTATTCAGGATATATATTTTGACATTGTCATCTTCTTTGGTGAGCTTTTGTACCGCATCAGCATATGAATCATCAGAATTATGGACAACAACCACCCACTCAATGTTCTTAAAGCCAAGTGTCTGCCTCTTTAAGGAATCATAGCCTCTTTTAAAGAATTCTATCTTCGTGTTATGAAACGGTGTTATAACCGATACCAGATATTCTTTTTCACCCATTACTGTGCTCCTTTTTCCTCAGCTTCTTTTCTGCTCTTCCAAAATGACGGAATATTAAGCATCTCATTGACGTCAATAACATCTTTAACATCGTCATGGGAATTTAAAAACTCAAATAGTGCAAAATCAGAAAGATCGCCAAAGTTATTATTAAACAGTTCCTTTAGCTCTTTGCATTCATACAGCTCTTTTGCACCGATTTTCCCGCAGGCAGGCTGGATATATGAGGACTCTAAAAGATTTAGAACATAGGTTTTGATCTCATCTATTTTGCTCTTGTTACTTTCAAGGTATGGAACGCCTTTTACAGTATCATCGATAAGCTTTGTAATCTTCATCTGCGTTGTAAGCGCATTTATAAGCGTCTTAACCTGCTTCTGACCTCTTGTTAGAGACGCGCCTCCTATGCGGTACAGATACCACTCACCCGGAAGCTTGGCATATTTCCTGGCTTTTAAAAGACACCCCAGGCAAAAAACCTGATCTTCAGCCATCTTGGTATCACCAAACCGAAGATTATTGTCCTCAATAAAGCTGCGCCTGTAGAGCTTATTCCATATACTCCAGTGAATGTGGTGCAAATGCCACTCTTTTAGCCTGTCTTCTACATTATCAGAAAGGATTGTGAGCTTATCAGGTCTGTCTCCCTCATCGAGAGTAACTCTGTAAAGCTTATCATCTGTAAGCATACCTAAATTATCAGGAGCATCATCTACTGTCTGTATCAGCGCTCCCGTCACATGAATAACGTCGGCATCAGCCTCTTTTGCTGCATCGTACATGGCTTTGTACGCATCTGGCCTTACCGCATCGTCACTGTCTGCAAAGGCGATGTATTCTCCTCTGGCCACGGCGATGCCTGCATTTCTTGCTGCTCCCGGTCCCATATTCCTGGGCTGGTCAATAAGCTGTACTCTCTCATTGTTGCCAAAGTGCTTTTTGCAAAGCTTCATGCTGTCATCACTCGAGCAGTCATTTACTATAATAACCTCAACACTATCAAGACTCTGCCTAAGGAGTCCGTTAACACAGTCTACGATATACTTCCTCGCGTTATACATGGGTACAATTACAGATACATCAAACATCTATGCCTCCTTAACCTAAATCGCATAAAAACGCCGATGAGAAAATGACAAATCCCAGCCTATTTATAAATAATTTCGAGATAAAAAAAAGATACCGATTATTTTATCGGTATCTTTTAATGTCAATTTAATGGTAAAAAGGGTTAAATTTTTGTTCAGCATCTTGGCCCATCTGGTTAAGGAATTAAGAGCATCTACTTCACTACTATCAGTAACGATCCTATATTTCAGCGGCTGAAGATTTGCTCCTGATGCAGAATTATCCGAGACCACAAGCAGTGCTATACCAGATTAGGGGTCTACAGATTTTTCATAAAAAATCTGTTCATGGTACTATGAACCACCTCTTTAGGACGCACTATCTCTTTATAACCTTTCTTTTCATAGATATGGATAGCGGCCTGAAGGTTATTATGAGTCTCCAGATATGAAGCTTTGTAACCTGCTTCTCGCATCTTATCTTCAATGAAATCTATCATTTCGTAGCCAAGTCCGGAACCTTTTGCCGAATCTGTAAGATATAGTTTTTGCAGTTCAGCGGTATCTTTCATCGGTTCAAATCTATCATATCCTATTCCACCAATGACTTCACCATTATCGTCTTCAATGACGTAGTACCTTCGCTCATCATTGCCATAATAATCACTAAGGTGGTCTAGTCCCTCATCGAAATATACCGTTCCGGGAATATCAAGATTAAATTTTTTCAGGTTATCTCTTACAAGCGCTGCAACTGCTGCATTGTCAGACGCTGTCATTTCTCTGTATTTAGGCATAGGCATCCTCGCATGGTTCATTTAAGCTCATACTGTATATCAATAGGGGAGTCGATGGGAACAGTTCTGTGAGTCACTTCAGTTTTTCAATCATACCGGCTAAAGCCAAAAAGCTTTCAGATTTGACTAAGGCAATTCCCTGTCCTTCATCTCCGAGAACAACCAGTTGATCCCCGGGAGAGATATCAAACAGCTTTCTGGCCTTGACCGGAATCACTATCTGGCCCTTTTCTCCCACTGTTACAAGGCCAAAGAGGTGCTTGCCCTTAGGCGGAACAGCGAATCCCATATTGTCCTCCGGCTCGTAATTGGCAAGGTCATCTAAAGAGACTCCAAAAATATCCGCAAGCTGCTTGCATTTATCAAGATCAGGAATGCTCTCTCCGGCTTCCCATTTGGCAACGGATTGCCTTGTGACTCCGAGCTTTTCTGCAACATCCTCCTGAGTCATCTGTGAGAATTTTCGCAACTGAACCAGATTATCCTTGAACATGGTTTATTTCTCCTCGTATATTATGTAATGGCAGGACTGCTCAAAAGTCCTGCCATATCGGTCGGAACCATTCCAAATCATGACTTCGTCATGATGGTTCCTCCCCTCTTAATTCCCAGCACTGCCCATCTGAAAAACGGTATTCGTGAAATGATGGCATACAGGCCATATCCGAAAAGAAATCCCGCTGCAAGACTTAAAATGTAGCATGCAGGCGCAGGCAAAAGCCCCGTTTTTGCAAATATAAGAGCAACAGTAGATATTCCAAGGTAATGGAATACATATAGTCCGAAGCTGTGATCTGACATCCATTTGGAAAAAGATCCTGAAAAGTCCCCAAAGCGTGCCATACCCGCCAGCATTGCCAGCGATCCCACATACGCATCAAGCGCATATAAGAAGCCTCTGTTGATTGGCTTGTCCGCATAATTATCGCCGAAATTCATAACCGCGAATACAACACATATAGCCACTGCTGCCACTATCAAAGGTACTGCTATCTTCTTCAGTTTTTCGATCACTTCATCATTTGAAAACACGAAATAACCAAGCATAAAGAAAACAAAATAAAATGCAATTCTGTAAACTGAAACAATAGGAGTATTAAGAATCTGCGCTGCTCCCCAGATTGGAAAAACAAACAGTGCGATCAGCCACAGAGGAGTCTTAGCACCGGCAGCCAATAGCTTTCCTTTTTCGATCTTTCTTATAACCACCAGTAACACGCAGTATATCCACAGAAGATGCATGTACCAGAGCACTCCGCTTCCGGAGGCAACCATTATCAGATAGATAACCGGTTTGGGAACTCCCGCTGACGCAAGTCCTTCAAATCCGCCTCCAAGCGACATGCTCACATACCCTTGAATGAATTGAAATACAAAAAGACCTATAGTTGATGGTACCAGTAGTTTTAAAGATCTGGACTTTATGAACTCCTTATCCGAATGTGAATCCAAAGACAGTCTGGCACTTATTCCGGAAACCACGAAAAGAACCGGCATAAACCATGGATAGACCAGATACTGATATATGTCGTAGTACTGAACCGGCAGATCTGTGATCTTTCCAAGACCACCAAGAACGCCCTCAGCGTTATACATATAAAACACATGATAGATCACAACGATAACGACAGTAGTCCAGCGAATGTTGTCCAAATAGTGTTTTCTCATACTAATCCCACCTTTGCAATTTATTTTAACATAATTTTATTGCTCTAATAAGTATGAGTCCACCAATCAAAATTAACATTTAAGAAGCATTTGTGTTAAGAATTATTGCACTAGTTCTGCAAGATGCCGGAAGACATATGAATTATCATACCTTTTTCCCATAAAAGAAAAAGCTACTTTGAAGTTTTTCCTTCAAAATAGCTTTTTCTGTCATGAACGGTCTTATTATTATCCTATGAACCTTATAAATATCATCATAAATCCTGAAATCATTCAAAATCCTTGATCTTCGATGCATCAATTCCAAACTCTTCCGGAAGGAATCTCGGGCATACATTCTCTTTGGTAGCAATAACAGATGCTGCAAGTCTTGTTCCTATCTCGCAGGATTCTCTGAAACTCTTGCCATATGTAAGACCGATGGCTACACCTGCAAAGAAGGAATCGCCTGCACCGGTAGTATCTGTAACTACAACCTGCCTGGACTTAACATATCCGGATTCACCGTCACAAGTAGCATATACAGAGCCCAGCTCTCCGAGAGTTATTACCATCTTCGGAATCTGAGAAGCCTTGAGCTTGCATACAAGGATCTCACGCAGCTGCTCCGGATCCATATCATCATATACATCAGAAAAGAATATTCCGGCTTCTTGCTGATTGCAGACAAAGCATGCACAGTTCTTCAGAAGATCTCGCCTTTCTACTGCTATAGTCATATTCGAAACTACAGCATATACCTTCTTGTCATACTTTTGTGCAAGAGCAAAAACTCTTTTAAGAATATCTTTTTCCATATCGAACTCAATGATGATACTGTCGGCATCTTTGAAGATCTCATCACCCTGTTCATCGAGGATTCTTGCGATCTCGCTTAGATCGGGGCGCTTGGAGATCGATGCAACAACATCACCTGAGTTATCAAATATAGCAAGCCATGAGCCAAGTCCGTCCTTGACTTTCCTGATATATTTGGTGTTGACCTTATGGTTTTTGAGCTTATCAACAACATCAATGCCGATACCTGTCTCGTCAACAAGTCCTACAAATGTGGGTCTTAACTCAACATTGGCTATATCCTCTGCTATGTTACGGCTTACTCCTCCATGTACCTGTACTACATTACCTACATTTCTCCCACCGGCAATATACTGCATGGAAGGATAGCCCTTAATATCAACAAAAACAGCGCCAATTACAACAATACCCATATTTACCTTAATTCCTTTCGTACCCTTAGGGGTTAAAACAAAATACGAAGCGTGAGCATAAAAAGTGCCACGGTTTCTGCCACTACTATTGCTCGCAGGATCCATGAAAATCTTTCGAGTCTGTAGAGCCTGTTCAGACGAGCATGCGCCTTTAATAGCTTTTTGTCAAGTTCTCCAGCAAGGTTGAATTCATCGCCCATACTAAGGCTCTGAAGGCCCCTACCTACCAGAAATTGTATAGTAAGCTCTTCTCTGCAATCAGGACAACTGTCGATATGCTCCAAGAACTCAGCAAGTTCCAGATTTTCAATAGATTCGTCAAAAAAAGAGGGAATACACCGCTCTGCTTCCTTGTGTGTCATAACTGTCTTCCTTCAGGTCATCATCAGGCAAAATAGGTAAATTCAAAACTATCTACAACTATCCTGATCTTCTAGTATAAGACCGGATATAAGTTCTATCAGCTCCTATTCTCCATAGCGACAAGATTCTCAGCGCCATGCATCTTTCTAAGCTTTGGTTTTTCTATCTTGCCTGTGGCATTACGTGGTATTTCTTCGAAGAAAATGGTTTTAGGTCTCTTATATCTTGGAAGACCCATGCAATACTCATTGATTTCTTCTTCTGTACATATCATACCATCTTTTACTTCAATTATGGCAGCAGTTTTTTCTCCAAGTCTTGGATCAGGAATTCCGATAACTGCTACATCCTTGACTTTATCGAAAGTTCTAATGAAATTCTCAATCTGAACAGGATAAATATTCTCTCCGCCACTGACTATTACATCCTTCTTGCGATCTACAAGAAAATAAAATCCGTCCTCATCCTGCATAGCCATATCACCCGTATAGAGCCAGCCATCTTTTAAGATCTTGGCAGTCTCTTCCGGATTATTATAATAACAGGTCATAACGCCGGGCCCTTTGACACACAGTTCTCCGACATCACCCTTGTCCACTTCTTCATCATCTTCATCAACTATCTTGCACTCCCAGCGATATCCGGGTATGCCGATAGCGCCAACCTTATCGACGTTCTCAACTCCAAGATGTACGCATCCGGGGCCGGTAGACTCAGAAAGGCCGTAATTAGTATCATACTGATGATCAGGAAAATATTCAAGCCATCTTTTGATAAGTGATGGCGGAACAGGCTGTGCTCCGATATGCATAAGCCTCCACTGGTCAAGATCATAATCATCAAGGCTAAGTCTGCCACTGTCAAGAGCATCCAGAATATCCTGTGCCCACGGAACCAGCAGCCATACGATCGTACACTTCTCGCTAGATACTGCAGATAATATAACTTCTGGCGTAGCACCTTTTAAAAGCACAGCTCTGCTGCCTGCAAACAAGCTTCCCATCCAGTGGAACTTGGCTCCTGTATGGTATAGAGGAGGTATACATAAAAAGACATCATCTCTTCCCGTTCCATGGTGCCTTGCTTCCATCTCTGCTGCCTGCGACAGGCTCAGATGCTTATGAAGGATTGCCTTAGGAAAACCTGTTGTTCCTGATGAAAAATAGATTGCAGCAAAGTCATCATCTGTAAGAGGAAGATGCGGCGACTTAGAAGAACAGTCAGCAACAAGCTCTCTATAACTCTCTGCAAAACTCGGACAATTATCACCTACATAGAAAAGAAGACGTCCTTTTGAAAGGCGCTCTGCATATGACTCTATACGTCCTATGAATTCAGGTCCGAATACTATAATGTCAACTTCTGCAAGCTCTGTACAATACAAGATCTCTTCTGCATCGTATCTGAAATTGAAAGGGACTGCTATAGCACCTGTTTTTAACACGCCGAAATAAACAGGAAGCCACTCAAGACAGTTGTACATTATGATCGCAACTTTATCATTTTTCTTAATGCCTCTACTAAGAAGCAGATTGGCAAATCTATTGGCCTTCTCATCAAAGACCTTCCATGTGATCTGTCTTCTGTAAGGCTCAAACCTTGTTGGCTCTATAAGATCATACTCTTTCCAGGATATACGTCTGGTATCGGCCATCTCCGGATTAAGCTCTACAAGAGCGATCTCGTCCGGGTATAATTTTGCATTTCTTTCAAGAAGTTCTGTAACTGGCATAGCCTGTGGTCCCCCTTTGACCTCATAATATTTGATGATGCGCGAAAAACATATATGAAGAAGATTCTTTTGGAAAAAGATTTTCTTTTTCACTTTAACGCTTCAACGTATTATATTTAAAGTATCACATATACGGTCAAACGTCAATGTCCGTTTGCTTTCTCTATACTTGAAAAGTATTGACTATGTATGTATAATATATGTATGGAAGAATTAAGTTTTGAATGGGACGAGAACAAAAACGAAATAAACAAGAAAAAACATGGCGTTTCTTTTGAAGAAGCCAAGACTGTATTCTATGATACATATGCCCTTTGCGAATTTGATGACAACCACTCCGATACCGAAGAACGTTTTAGGATTCTCGGAGTCAGTAAACGTGGTAATGTTCTTATAGTTGTTCATTGTATCAGAAGTAAGAATACAATCAGAATTATATCTTCACGTAATGCAACCACTAGAGAACGCGAAGGCTATGAAAGGAGTCGATACATATGAAAAAGATAGATGATGATGATGAATTTTTAGAAAAAGAGTTCGACTTTAGCAAAGCAATAAGAAATCCATATGCAAAAAGATTGCATAAAAAAATCACTATGAACATAGATGTAGATGCACTTGATTATTTTAAAACACAATCTTCTGCATCCGGAATTCCCTATCAGACATTGATCAATCTGTATCTTGTCGATTGTGCTACATCTAATAAAAAATTGGAATTAACCTGGAAATAATATCTACGTAACTTGTTCAAAGCGGTCTGCCAAGGCAGACCGCTTTGAGTTATAGTAAACGAAATCTTATCATTATCCATATGCAATATTTTATACTACGCCAAAGCCATTTATAATCTCTACGCATCACAGCACACTTCCTATCCGCGGGCTGGTAGAGGATTACATATCTTCTCCTATAGGGCTTCCAGGGAGAGTCCAGGGGAGTGACTATACTTGTACTCCTATATGCGGGAAGAAGCCAGCCATTTATCGATATCATCTTCCATATACCGGATTCATACTTTTTATGGTCATAGTATTCCCTTAGCTGATCCGGTGTTATCACTTCATTGTATCTGGCTGCCATCTTCTCAAGTTCAAGTCTATGCCTGTCACTTATATTAAGATCACAAATAGGCTTAAAAGGCACAATAGTTTTATAAATCTCAGATACCTCTTTATGCAGAGCTTCAATATCTGTATCCCTCAGCCACTGTATACCTTTCATATAGTCTATGACCGCCTTATAGATAAGTTCGATATCACCATAACGCATGCATATTAGAGATCCAATGATCCGTTTAATAAGGCGTATCTTCACTGCCTTCAAAGATGTATCCGGATAGAACATCTTCATGGATATAAGTTCATTCCTCGTATTGTAATACTGCTTGACTCCGGTAAAGGAAAGTTCAAACCCCTGATGCCATACATTAATACCATTTAGAAATACCACCCCATTACGCTCAGCCAGCTTCATTCCAAACTGGATATCATCGTGATGTACGAACAATGGCAATGGCAAGTTGTCCCTTGTGATCACTTCCATAGGATAGCAGCAACACCACCAGGCGCCGTACCTGTCCCTCTCATGCTCGGTTCCAGTCATCCAGGTCGCCGCAGCATTCTCATAGCTTCTCATATCAACAAGAGGATGCTCATTAACTATCCTGAAATTCTCAAACCATTCTCCTGCCGCGTGCTGTATATATCTATAATCTTCACGAAAAAGAGCTCCGCCTACAGATATCATTGCATATTCTTTTTTCAAAAAAGAAAGAAAACCATAAAGCCTTGTAAAAAGATCCGGATCAAAAACAGCATCATCATCCATCATTAGAAGGTGAGTCAGTGACAGCTCTTCTCTCCTATTCATTGCTTCTATCATGCCACGGCTAAATCCTCCGGCACCGCCGGTATTATCATTAGGAATAACTTCTATATTATTGGTAGATGCTACGAGATCCGTAAACTCCTTACAATCTCCAAGAGACTTGCCATTATCTATGATAAAAACATGAATATGCCCGGAAGCCTCAGGAGTATCAGACTCAGTCATAGAACTATTATTGCCTTTGAAACCGGGTTCTATACCCAAAACATTGGAGGCTTCTGTCCGATCACCTTCCATCCATCTTATTAAAGACTTCATGTTACGAAGGACATACTGCTCACGCTTGTAAGTACATATGTTAAGGCCTAGATTCACCGGATTACGCATACGGCTACTACGCCCTTCATAAAAACCCTCAACATATGTTATGGCTGAGCGCAAAGTTTTTCCCAAGCATCGCCTAAGCCTGAACCAGAATACTCCCTTGTCATACTGTGTATATGGGTATGCAAAGCGACCTTCTATGATACCGCTTCCAGCGTCCATGTCCTTCTTTAGATCTATGCTCCTTATCACTTCCCTGTCGTGCATAAGTTCCAGCACATCGTAGCCCGAACATTTAAGGACCAGTTCAAGCGAATCTATGAATGTATACTTTTTGTGTTTTTCTATATAGAAAAGATTGAAATAGCCATCATACAGATCGAAGATATCATCTGTGTGGAAGTATAGCTCCGGTTCATTACATATATCCGTTGATGGATGCAGAATAGTCTGAAGATTCATGGCAAACCTCTAATTTTTTCACTATAACCCTATTACCGCAAGCAAAGAAAGTGACTGATAGTTCAAATTCGTGTAACTTGCGATACCAATTTAGTTTTTAAAACAGGACATTTTCAAACTTTACTCGCAGTGCAAAATGCTGTTCAGTATATTTCAAGATAAATTGTAGGATCAAAGTATTCTTTGAAGTGTACTCTGCATTACATGAAGCATATATAACCCAAATGGGCTCTTCATCCTTGCAACAAATACTACAGCTTTAAGCCTTGGCTCAAGTACTTTAATATCAATATTGTCAAAAGCTTCTGCGTACTCTTTCATATTCATCGTATTTCTTGCAATTCTAAGCTTTTGTATCAGGTCATAAGGACTCATTGGACTAAAAAAGCATAACCGACATAATATTGCAAAAGACTTGATAACACGTGCATAGTAAGCAATGTATAAAGATTCATCACAATTATCTGATTTCTCCACTAACTCATTATTATCATAACTTTTTTCGAAATCATGACTCTTTCCTCCGCTTTTTACACTTCTGATGTCATCTCCTATCATCTTGAATACTTCCAGATCTTTTTGGATCCTATCCGGGTCATATTTATTGGTTATAGATTTTTTATTGAAACAGTAATGATACAGCTTCCTATGAAGGTATGCTACTTTGGGAGAGCATCCGAAAGCAAGATAGTTGAATGTCATATCATCAAGTGTCTTAAGCTGTTCCGGGAAAATCAGATTATTGTCATTAAGAAAGCTCTTTTTATAAAGCTTATTCCAAGGGGCCGCTATTGCGATATCGCTTTTATGGGTGGACTGATACTGATCTTTAATATGCAGATTAGTACTATAACGCAGCATATAAGGATATAGAATAGCGCATCTAAGATTCATGATATGATCCTGCGCTTCAATGATCATACTATCATCTGCAAGGACAAGAGGCTCTTTTTCTCTGACTGCATCAAACATGACAATATCTGCATCCGTCGTCTCTGCGTACTCGTAAGAAGCCCTGCAGTAATCAGGTGATACATAATCATCCGGATCAACAAAAGCTATCCACTTACCTGCTGCGCAGAAAAGACCTGCATTGCGGGCTGCTGCCGGACCTTGATTGGACTGATGTATCACTTTAATGACAGCGCCGCCTATCTTCTTAGCATTCGCCGCATAATTTCTGCATATGGATAGCGAGTCATCTGTCGATCCATCATCTACAAGGATGATCTCTATTTCAGACAGGGTCTGCGACAAAAGGTGCTGCATACACCTGTCAAGATAGGCTTTAGCATTATATACAGGAACTATTACAGATACCTTCACTCCCATATCGAACCTCAGTAATATCAGAAAATAACTCAGCCTTCCTACTTAGACAGTGCAGCATCACCAAAGGCTTTGCTCTGCCTAAGCGGAAAGGTGTCAGGAAAAAATCCACGCCCAGACAGCGCTGTTAAATTACTGCTTCCACCCAAAAGTCTCGATAGCTTTAGACAGCGCTTCCGAATCTCCCCTTCGAACAAAATGGTGATTCTCATCCTCTATAAAGATCTCATGATTAGCCCTGGAATCTCCAAGGATCATCTTCTTGTTCATAGCTTCGTATATGAATGCCTTGCCAGGGATAGTGCGATCCTGCTTGCCATCGCCATATGCAAAATGCCCTGCAAGACACAGATCCGCTCTCCTTATCCTTGCTGCCAGTTCTTCCTGAGAAAGCCATGGCATTATATCTATACACGAATATCTTTCGACTATATGTTGTAAGGCATCATCAAGTCCTCCTATATAAGTCATCCGGATGTCCCTGCCTTCATACTTTCTTGCAAGAATCAGATATGCTTCTATAACAACATCTATTCCCTGCAAAGGAAGTCCTGTGCCAAAATACAGCACTTCAAAAGTTCTCTTATCCTGAAGATATTCAGCTTCTTCTGTGGCCAAATACGTCTTTTCATCTTCAGGGGACGCTTTATAGATAGATGACTCTGCTTCTAAGTAAAAAGGTTCTATATCGCTGCGCCTATATCCAAGAATTTCTGATCCGAAGAAATCAGCATCAGCTTCGGTATCCGTAAGTACATAATCCGCGTCTTCAAGCACCTTCCTGTCTAGAGATTCAAGATATCTTGATAGCGGATTACCAGTACCTATATACTTCCTATCAAGAACTATAGTGTCATATAAAGATAAGAAAAAATCCGCTACAAACACAGGTCTATCTAATCGTTCCTGTCTTCCGGCCTTTTTTCTGATATACTTCCAGATAAGTTGCGGGAGGAATCCTACTATTATCACATCATAATAGGAAAGATCTATAGACTTTAGTCTGCGCCTCAAATCGAATACTCTTGATATAGGACCAGCCTTCTCAGAAGATATCACAAGACTCTCCAAAGCGCATTCCAAAAGGACTCTTCTAAACTGGAGAGTCCTAATATAATCAGCATTCTTGACTGTAATATATATTACTTTACGTCCTCTTAGAATCTCTGTCAGGCGAGAAGGTATCATACGCGCCTCATCAAAAACTACTATTGTGCCCCTATCCATCTGGACAAATCATATATACATTTTTGAACTACGAACACGCAATAAATGCGTGTTTCTGGAATATACGTTCAATAAATCATATTATTGACTCACAGGCATCTACCTGTAATAGATCCTACATTTCTCATGCTCAGTTATATCAGCCTGTTTGACGCCGTCATAATACATCTTTCTGGTGTGATACTGAGTATCCTGAAGTATCTTGCGATTAGCAGTTATCGTATCACCCAGTATTCCTATCATCTGACACATAGCACCTATTATGATCAAGGTACACCCCAGTATCAGAGACTGTACATGTCCGGCTCCACCATACTTAATAAATAGATATATGAACCTGATCCATACTATAAGTCCAGGTATGATTGGGAACAAAGACAAAAACTGGAAGAATTTTAAAGGTTTATAAATAAGATACGCTCTTAATATAGTGAGCATTGAAGTTCTGACATAACCCCACATAGTATGGGCAAGCCTTGATGGCCTTAGGGTTGGATTGACCCTTATAGGCACTGATACTATCGGAATCTTCTCTCTTCCCGCCTGCACTATTGTTTCCAGCGTATAGGTATAGTCATTTACAACATTTAGTTTTAGTGCCGCTTCTCTGGAAAAAGCTCTAAAGCCCGACGGAGCATCCGGAATCGTAGTCTTTGATGCCTGACG
The DNA here is from genome assembly GCF_023206215.1 of Butyrivibrio fibrisolvens. Classification (NCBI taxonomy): domain Bacteria; kingdom Bacillati; phylum Bacillota; class Clostridia; order Lachnospirales; family Lachnospiraceae; genus Butyrivibrio; species Butyrivibrio fibrisolvens. The sequence goes on along the minus strand of NZ_CP065800.1, from coordinate 2,371,783 downwards.
TACAGCCCAGGAGCCGAGGCGCTGCAATTTTTTCTTGAGAAAAGAAAAATTCTCATTCTCTTCGATTGGTCTTTCACCAATCACGATGTCAGCACGCCCCTCGAGGATTGGTTCTATGAGCCTTGCAATATCATCACCGCAATACTGATTGTCAGCATCGGTATTGACGATTATATCAGCACCATTTTCCAGACATACATCAAGCCCTGTCATGAAGCCCTTTGCAAGTCCCTTGTTCTGGGTGAAATTAACGATATAATCAACTCCCCAGTCTCTGGCAACCTGCGTAGTCTTATCAGAACTTCCGTCATTGATGATCAGGTATTCAATCTTATCAATGCCATCAAGCTCCTTGGGAAGGTCATCAAGAGTTGTGATAAGAGTATTCTGTTCATTGAAACATGGAATCTGAATTATCAGTTTCATATGGATGACCAGGCTCCTATGAATTATCGTTACAATCTTTTGTTAACATCTTCTTATAATATATTTTCTTTAGATTTACTATCTTCAAGTTTATTATCTTCAGTTTTACCTTCTATAGAATTACCAGCTTTGTTTTCACCGTTTTGAGCTATATCCTCTTGATCATTCTTATTGCCAATTACAGCAAGTACACTGACTGCAATCATGCATACACACAGGAACACCATTACAGTTATCCATATCACGGTATTCCGCTTAGCCTTCCTCTCCTGCTCCAGCGTATCTTCGAGTATTTCATTATATGCTTCCTGCTGCTTGAACTCTTCGTGCAAGGCTTTGTCACTTTCTTCTCTAGCTTTCCTTGCGGATGATGCAAGAGATGCAGCATCAGGATTAACAGATACCCCGGTAACAGAAGCCGGCGCATCAGTTCCATCTATAGCATATTTAGGAACATACTGAGTCATTTCTTTGTAGTAGATGATATAGAAATCACCCTCCTGCCCTGTTACAAAAACAGAATCTCCAATATTTAATTCCCTTATCTTCTCAGAATCCATAGACGGCTCTTCAAATGCGTAAGTCTGCGAAACTATCGTATTTACATCACCACTTATGGCAGCATATGACATAACACTCATAGATATTGAAGAAAGAACTATGCACATGATCATCAATAGTAATATGAAATTTTTTATCTTCATAATATATATGTTCATGGTACTACTCCTTTATTTAGGCGCTTCATATTTTTACCCAAAATCATTCATTAAAATATAATTTCAGATGTCCATAATAGATAGGAGTATCATATCTATTGCAAAGCTCACCATCTAAAGGTGTATCCGCATCTGTTATGATTATTGCTCCATCAGGTAAGGAATCTATATTAACATCCTCTACTTCAGCATCAATAACATCAATTGTTTTATCCCTTAAGCCAAACTGAACAACTTCTATATAAGGAATCCCACCTTTAAAGATATGTATTATCTGCCTGCCAGGATCCTCGTTTTGAAGCTTTTCGACTTTCCTTGTCAGCTGTACATCTGTATATACATAAGGCTGTATCGAATACATATACTTATTGCAGGTTATCACCGACAATACCAGCTGAACCATGATAATACCTGCCAGTATCACCGATTCATTAGTCATGCGAGCCATTAGAACTATAAAGCATACACCCCAAGAAATAACTATTCCAAATAAAACTGCCCTTATGAGAAAAGCCTTTGAATCGCTATCAGATGGCGATAGCATGTAGCTGACTCCGGCCATAGTAAATCCCTGCAACTCACTCATTCCGGTATTGTTCCTACTGATAACCCCCAATATAGGAAGACTTAATAGTACGTCTGCCGCAGATATAATGCCTGTGATGATCACCGGATGCCCTGCATAATACATTGCATATATTCCATATATAAACAGCACCGGAATCAGCATATCCGTATATCTTCCATGGAGCAGCAGATCAAGCCTTGTATTATCAGGAGATGGAGAATCTATCAGATACACAAGAGCTACACCAATCTGTGCAAATACAGCCAGAAATATATATACTTCAAACAAAGCACGGCTCCCAGATCCTCTATTTTTCAGTGATCTGATACCCTTTACAAAAAGGGATGTTATCGCACCTATCCCCCATATTCCCAGGCCATATGAAGCAAGGCTTATATAAAGGACTTTACCAGAGATATTTTCAAACATGTATTTCATCCCTTGGAGGGAAAAAATCTTCAATATCTTGGGCAATTGACCGTTATAATCATTCCAATTGATAGTCTCTTTGGACTGAAAAGTATAAACCTCAGAAACTATGTGACTTTTGATCACAAAGCTTACTACAAATACAACTATAGTTACTGCTATAAAAGATAGTATCCCTATCCTAATCCTGCGATTGCCGCAGCTAAGCGCCCATACAAGAAGTGTCAGTATTATCGCTATAACAGTTCCTATCATTCTCATATGGACAAGATATGCATACATCGAGCATGCAGCAAGTGCAAGTCCGCCGATGATACCTGGTTTTTTCAAAAATCTGTACATCAAAAAAGAAACAAGTACAAATAAAAACAATATAAGACTCTCTGACATAGTGCTCTGCGAATATAAAGACCATGCCGGATACATTACAGCAGATGCACTTATTATCGCAGCAGCGCTCAGAGCCCTACCTTCACTATGTATATTCCTAATATCGCTTATAAAAAAATATATGATCCATACAGCAGCAATGCTCAAAGCAAAGTTAATGACTATTGCTGCTCTGTATGCTGTTACTGCGTTTTTGAAAATATTAAAGATTATATATAAAATCAGGCTGTACCCATAAGAATAGTACGAACCGATAGATGTCACCTGCGACCAGTCATATCCGCTAAGTCTTGCAGCAGGTGACCAGTAGCCAAACTCATCCGGATAGGCCCAGAAACTGTAGATACCACCTAATCCGCCAAAACATATACACAGGATGATAATAGATATAAAAACAAGAAATCGTCTGGATTTAAGATTTGTTCTCAAGGACTTTCCCTTTCACGGAGCTTTTTTGCATAATAATAAAACTCATATAGTACGCTGGATCAAAGTACCTCTTGAAACATATATATTCTATCAGTATTGCTAAAAAAATGCGGAGCAGCTTGCGATACTGCCCCGCATTGTGCCTTATGTGATCAGATTACTACTATGAAATATGTGAAATGTCCGTTAGAAGGTGTGAAAGAAACAACTGTTCCATCAACAGTAGCATCAAGAACTGTTGTATCACCGCCATCAGCTACCTGGATAACCTTAACGGTTCCAGTAGGAGCTTCTTTAAGGACAGCCTTAGCTGTTCCGCCGTTCTTAAGTGTGATATCAGCATTAATAGCATCACCAACTACTGTTCCGCCGATAGCTGCTGCAGCTGCATTAGCTGAATCAAATGCCATAGGAGATTCTTGGGCAGTCTTTGAGAATACTGTCTGCTTGTCGCCTGCAGTCTTGCCGTTAGTTGATGTAAGTACGAACGCCTTAAATGTCTTGGAATTTGTAACATCAACGGTTCCTGCTACATTAGTTTTAAGAGTTACGCCGCCAACAACTGCAGATGTACTTGCTGCTGTCTTCTCAGCCATAGTCTTATTGAGCTTCTCTCCTGCTGACTCCTGCTCTGTCTGAGTTGACTGTGTAGCCTGAGTGGTCTGCTCTGCTGTCTTGGTCTTCTGTGTTGTCTTCTGTGTTGTCTGATCTGCTGGCTCCTCATCTTTCTTATCAGAAGGATTTGGAACTGCTTGCTCCTCATCTTTCTTATCAGAAGGAACAGAACCATCCTGCTCTGACCCAGTAATAACACCAGCAGGATCACTAGCAGGATCATTAGCACTAGCCACCATAGGTACTACCATGATCGTTGCTGCCATGGATACAGCAAGGAATCTCTTTACGAACTTCATGTTCATATCGTCTTTTCTCCTTTCAACATTAAACGTTTAGGTTGGGGATAATATAAGCGATGCATCATACTTACTTTCACAATAAGTAATTATGATAACCGCATACTTATATTTTACGATATTCTGAATATTAATCAACCTTATTTTGATATTTAGAATATCTTTACCGTTACATCTATTTTTATCGGATGATAACTTTTAAAGTTAATCATTTTATCTTATAAATTACATATGATATTATTAATATCTTTGGTCATTTCAATTTTCTGTATCATGGTAGAATTTTATTGTTCTAAAAGCTCCCAATATCCCATTTTAACTAGGTTTTGAATATTGCAGATCTGATTTAGCTGGTATCTGTCAATTTCAAAATAAGTTTATATTTAGGCTTCTATTCATAGAACTATATACCACGTAATTAGTACGTTTTTCTGAAATCTATGTTCAGGAAGTAATTTTTACTATTTATGATTTAGGTGGAAAAAACATGTCAGAAACAAGATTTTCAGTTTATTTAAGGCTATTAAGAGAATCCAAAGGGCTAAAGCAAAAGGATGTAGCCAATAAGCTAGGCGATACAAGAGCCACATACTCCCACTACGAGAATACGAGACTCACTCCACCTGCGGATGCATTCTACAAGATCGGCAAAATGTATAATGTTCCAATTGAAAAGCTCATCCGCCTGTCATTAATACCCCTTAATCCTGAAAACGATCCCGATTTAGACCCTGAGATTCTATCTCTAGATGATGAGCTATTTATGGATCCAGTCAACGAGAAGAAACCACCAAGTGATTATGTGGAAGTAATCAGGAAGATGTCGGACATACACAATGAGTTCCTGCTGTCAATGAACAACAAGTCCAAGCATACACTCGCAAAAGAGCTTAGCACCTTCGACAAAGAACTGATTTTCTACTATCATATGCTACCTGAAGACATGCAGCTTGTAGTTATCGATCTACTACGCGATATATTGGTAAGGACTAGCGAAAATTAAGATCTTGCATATAAAAACTCCTAACGTGCTGCAATTGCGCGCAGGGCATTAGGAGTTTAACTTTCTGTTAAACAAGAATTTATGGAAAACTACTTGCCATTTACAATACCATTTCAAATACAGTATTCTTTTATATATTCACCAAAGTACGGCAATGCAAGACCAATGTATGAATGTCTTGTATTAACTATTCCCCTTTTAATAAGTCTATCACGATAAACGGAATAATTGCCGACTTTTTCCATCATCTTCATTACTTCATCTCTCTTATACTCGGATTTATTTCTAATGAGAATTGCCAATTCTCTGTCGCCTTCTGACATTTCTTCCCAGATCTTCTCATATGCATATGCATACAGTTCTGACTTAAGTTGCCCTACGATATCCTCAAATTCTTCTTTATCTCCATTCCGAAAATACAAAACTCCAAGTTCCTGAAATGCATATGGATATCCTTTTGTGATTGCTGCAAGTTCTTTAGCTTTAGAAAGATCTACGTTAAGCTTATCCTTATACATTTCAGACATTTTTATATTGTTTAGAGGGGCTGTCTTAATGGTTGTAGCCCTTCTAAAGAACGTGAGATTCTTAACATTACTCAGCTGCTCGATATTCTCATAAAGTCCGGTACATACAAGATATATTGAATATCCGGCTCTTAACCACTTACCATACTCTGATGCAAAGACTATCATATCAGGTGTCTTTGAAACTTCATCAATTCCAATAAGGATTTTCTTACCTTGAGAGGTTAGCTTTGCAAGCATATCATCAAGTTCTACGCCTATATCAAAAAACTCACTATTCTTTTCTTTCGTAACGCCTATACTGCCTCCGGCACCAAGAACACTTCCGGATACATTCATACTTACACTCTTGGGTTTATCTTTTATTATTTTTTCTTTATACATGAATGATGCTAATTGCTTGAGCATATCTCTGGCAGGAGTCAGACGGCACACTATCCAGCCTTCTTTCTTCCAGTCATCTGAAGATAATTCTTCCTCTATCTTGGCAAGCAGTACAGTTTTACCAGAGCCTCTTACCCCTGTTATCTTGTATACAGACTCAGATGGATTATCGTATCTAAAATTATCGATTATCTCCATCTCCTGCTCTGTAGGTATATATGTGTAATTTGGCACTTTACTGAATGTAGTGGTAAAAGGGTTTTGCATGATATCCTCTCCTTTTTGATCACTTGGTGATTTTATACTTCATGATTGCTTTTATAGTTTTTTATATACTTTATGATTTCTTTTATGGTTTTTATACATTTTTATACTTACATTAATATTTTATACTTTTTTATACTTTTCAACAAGTTGTTTCCTGATATCTGTAAATATAAAAAACTCCTGACGAAGGTGATTTCATACCTTACATCAGGAGTTGCTCCTTGTTATTCAGTCACGTAGTGCTACTACTGAACTTTTATAAATTCTGACTTTTGTTTTTGATCAAAATTATATAGTTCTTCATATATCTTGTCAGCATTATAATCCGGTGCATACTTTGAAGCAATTTGGCTGATACGTTTAATATGTTCCTCATCCTCAAGCAGGTCAGTCGCTATCTGTTCAATAGACTGACCAAGGCCAATCTTACCGCAGACCAGCTTGATGAGTTTTATTTCCTCACCAATGCCAAGGCCTTGTTCTCGTCCAATCCTACGCTCTTCCTGAACATTGACAGTAGCTTTAAAGTTAGCAAATAAATCACTCATATGACGCTCCTTTATCTGACTTACAAAGTCCTGAACCTCATCCTCTGAAACACGATGCTTCCTTAGTAGTACAGCAACTACTCTGGCAAGAACGTCAAGTACATCTTGAGGTGCATTGGCAGATAGATTGTCCAAATAGTCTTTGGGCAGATTCAGCGAACTAAACTCATCTGTATTCCTTATCTTATTAAGAATCATGAGAAGTGATAACCCATCATTCTTCTTAATAAGCTCTTCGTTCCCGTGATCAGCAGTATTGACTAAATGATATTCATAATCCGGAATATATGGTCTAAAAATGTCAATTAGTGCCACTCTGCTCTTCAACGTCTTGTCTGCAGTCCAGCTACTTTCACCATTGTAATACACAATCGGAAAAACAGGCGGATACTTAAAGCCTTTAAGCTTACTAATATCCGGCACCCTCTTCTCCTCACGCCTCTCATAGTCATCCAAAATATAGACCATGTAGCGCAATATCTGCATACTTACATTATAGTCTACGCTGGATTTGTGTTCAATCAGGGCATGAGGGCAAGTACTAATTATATTCATATGGACCTTATGATTTTTTAATAATCAATGTCCCACCTCAACCTCAAGTGCTCATAAACTCCGCATAATGCTCCAAAACCTCTGTAGGCTCTCCCATCTCCCTGATTTCCCCATCATGCATCCACATAACCTTATCGCACAATTCTTTTAAAGTATCAATATTATGGGACACGATGATAACTGTCCTGTCATCATCCATAATCAGCTCCTTCATCTTGGCAAGACTCTTTTTCTTAAATCTCTCATCACCTACAGACAGTACCTCGTCGACCAGCATAATATCTGTCTCCAGCATAGCTGTAATAGCAAAGGCAAGCTTAGAATGCATACCACTGGAATAAGTTCTGACAGGTCTATCTATAAAGTCACCAAGCTCTGCAAACTCTATTATCTCATCCATCCTAGCTTCAATCTCCTTTTGTTTAAAACCAAGAAGAAGTCCAGACAGCATGATATTGGCTCTCCCCGTCAAAAGAGGCTTAAATCCAACCCCAAGCGCCATAAGAGAGACAGAATGCCCATGCAGATCTATAGTCCCAAAGTTCGGAGAGAATACTCCCGCTATAGACCGAAGAAGCGTTGACTTTCCGCTTCCATTCTTACCGATAATACCAAGAATGCCTCCCTTCTCAACAGTAAAAGAGACCCCTTTGACTGCTTCAAAGACCTCGTCCCTAGTCTTCTTGTGAAAAAGAGAACTCCTGATAGAAATATTATTCAAAATACGGTAACTTATACTAACATCTTTAACTTCAACAGCATATTCCTTAGCCATCCAAGCGCCCTCATATCTAAAATAAAAACAAAGAAACAAGTCGTTACAGCAGCTACTTTCATCAAGTTTCAGATAACTTTCACATAGGAATTCTCATTACTATAAACTGTAAATATACCAAGAGCGGACAATACCAATGATATAAATGCCCAAACTCCTAATAGGCCAAACGCCGGCATCTGCCCATAAAGAATGCAATTCCTCATACTAGACATGAAAAGCGCCACAGGATTAAAACTCTCAACAATATCGCCAAATGGCTCCGGGAATCTCTTCGAAACAGAGTAGAACACACCAGATAAATACATGAGCATCTGAAGCACAATTCCAGTAATATAGCCAAGGTCATTGACATACACTCCGTAGTGCATCATGATACTCCCTACTCCAAAGGTAAAAAGAAACAATACCAAAAGAATAATAGGTGCAAAAAGAATATATATGCTAAGTGGCACCCTGAATACTATCATCATAGCTGCGATGACACCAAATGACACCAGCATCTTAAAACCATTAACAAACATCTTTGATAAAAGAAGTATATATTTAGGCATATAAACTTTAGTAATGATATCCTTACCATTTCTTACCGTATCGATACTTCCATTGATAGTCCTTGAAAAGAATCCCCACATGGTGATACCGGTAAATATGAATATAGGAAAGTAATCTTCTTTGGCTTTAAAAACATAACCGAATATAACAGTATATATAAGCATCATACAAAAAGGCTCTATAAGCCACCACAGCCAGTTAAGATATGAACTTGCCACTTCAGCTCCAAGAGAAGCTTTGGCAGACCATATGGCATATGCCATGTATTTCTTAATATCTCTACCTGTTCTCTTACCATATCTTATAAATCCGCCTATAGTAATAGCATCTTCTGTAAAAAGACATACGATAAACGGAACTACAAATCCAAGCACAATACCAAGCGAGATGTACTTTAGTCTGTAAGACAATGTCATGTCACTAAATCTGAATCCCTTTACACCTCTTAGATATGATACAGAAAAAGAAATGGCGTTTGTTATGCAAAGGTACAGCACAAATAGAGCCAATTTCTTCCTTCTGGAAATCTCTCCATGTCGAAGATAACCATGTATTATAACTGAAAAAAGCCCTGGTACTATGAACATTGAAATAGTCAATAATCTGAGCATTATCTTTCTCTCTTTAAATAACACGTTCTTTCAAAATCCATAAATCTAAAGTGATTATAATCAGGATCAGCAATCTTTTATAAACTCATGATTTTCTCACATAGGTCATCAAAGGTTATTCCCACGGCCTGTGCTTCTTGAGGTATAAGTGAAGTTGGCGTCATTCCTGGCAGGGTATTACCTTCTAAGCAATATATTGTTCCTGTATTAGCCTCCATTCTAAAATCAAATCTTGCATATTTTTTTAGACGAAGAGCGGCGAATGCCTTTTGTGCTATTTCCTTCATTTTCTCTGAACTACAGGTATCAAGATTTGCAGGACAGGTTTCAACTGTAGCACCAGCTTTGTATTTATTTGTATAATCATAGAAACCTTCTTTAGGTTCTATTTCAACTATAGGAAGTGCATCTCCTTCTATAACTCCAATTGAAAACTCTCTGCCGGGAATAAAACGTTCAATGATTATTTCATCCCCATATTTAAAAGTCTCTGAAACTGCTTCAATCAAGTCAGAAGATTTTTGCACAATAGTTACGCCTATGCTACTTCCACCACATGAAGTCTTTACAACACACGGAAAGCCAACATTATTATCAAAAATCATTTTTTGAATTACGTCTATCCGCTCTAAATATTCCTTTTTCAAGCGAAAGCCTTCTGGAGACATAATGCCATTACTTAAAAAAATATCCTTTGTTATCCCTTTATCCATAGACAATGCAGAACTAATATAATCTGTTCCTGTATACTTTATCCCCAACAAATCAAAACAGGCCTGTATTTTACCATTCTCACCATTTTCGCCATGAAGAGCGATAAATACAATATCTGCTTCTTGACATATTGAAAGAACATTGCTCCCAAAATAGCCAACAGCATTATAATTATTGTCCCCGTTATAACAAGTCTGATCTATAACATATTCCCAGTTAATATCCCGATCAAACAACGTTTTAAAATCACAATTCACGGTTAGATCTTTGTCAAAACTTACTCCAGTAGATACATCTAATAAAATGACTTTATGACCTTTTCTTTTCAGAGCATTATATATCTCTTTACCGGAAATAATCGAAACCTCTCGCTCTGTACTAGTTCCTCCTGCAAGAACAACCACACGCATTCTATTCCTCCATTCAAATATACTATATTAGAGTCTACTTCTATATTTCTGGTAGAACCAACATATCTCCAACAATTCTATTCCATTCATCAGGAATAAATTTTTCAAAGCCACACCCCGGATGGAATGTCATCTCACCAACGCAAATCCTTGAATTGTTGTTATACAGATCTATTCTTACAAATGGGAAAGGTGCAGATAGCTTCTTAGCAACATCTATCATCTCGTCAAAATTATTAGGTTTTATTACATTAGGGTTCACTTCACCATCTTCTCTATAGCAAGGTAGAACATTCCATTCCATATCTAGAAATGTTTTGTTCATTTTTGCGGCGGTTCGATTCTCACACACTAAAACTATTTTGGGAGTACCATTAAAACAATGAATTTTATAATCCACTATATCCTCTGAACCATGTTCAATATACTTTTCAACAAAAATACACGGATTGACATTTTGATATCCCCAAAAGAAATGTGAATAAAACAAATTATTCCATGGCTGAATAGCATTACTCATTTTTGCTTTAATCCTCGCCTCATTTGCAGCCGCTTTATTTTCAACAACTTCAGAAAACTCAGGGCCATCTCCCCAGTTAACTTTAATAGCAAACTTATCCGGAAGTTCAGCAAATGATATTTCAGAAGGGCTATCGTATTTCTTAATTACATCTATGGTATAACCTTCTCCTATTCTTTCCTTAACGTATGTTTTCATTTCATACTTATCGCAACATTTTGTTATTAATGGATTATGATAATGCAGATTCAGCCAATGTATTTTCTCATTGAATGTCTTTGGGTTATCTAAATCTGGGAACTCTCCCAAACAATAATAGTATTTCTGTTCAATAAACCACCTCTTAATAGGTTCTCCAAACTCTTTCAATGCATAGTAATTTTTCAATCTCCATCTTGGAACATATATTGTCTGTGAAAACGGCAGTTTGTTGCTTTTTTGAACGCACTTTTTTCTAGTGATTTCAAATCCCATATAATTAAATATATGCTTGATGATATCAAACACTCTTTTTTTCAAATTATCCTCCATTAATCATATATGAACTGATGTCAAGTTCTTCACCTAATATTTTGTCCCATTCTTCCGGCTTTAACACGCTGAACCCACTTCCTGAATAAAAAGTCAATTCACCAACATACAGTTTCCCATTACTTTCGTAAAAGTCTACGCGGACATACGGAAATGGTTCAGCTAGTTTTTCAGCCATATTAATCATCTTTCTATAATTTTCTGGCAGTTTGTCCAATTCTACTTTGGGAATATTTCCAAACTGAAATGGTACTTCTTCGCCATTAGCATCATAGTATGCTCGTTTAGGATTCTTTCCAAAATAATCAATCTCCAAAAGACAGAACCTCATTTTGCCATTTATGCAGAAGGCTTTATATTCTATGGCCGGGTCGGAAAGTTCTAAGTATTTCTCAGCAAAAATAGTGGGTTTAACTGCTTTATACCCTCTATTAAAAGAGCCATAGTAGCTATTATTCCACGGCAAAGTCCACCGTTCTAAAGCTGCTCTAATATAATCTATGTCTGTATTTTGCTTATCTTTAACTATTATATTGAACCCAGATGCCCAGTTTACTTTTAAAACAAAACTATTTGGCAATCTATCTAAATCAATGTCAAATACTGAAGAATAAACTTCTAGTAAAGGAACTGTATGCCCTGGTCCCAACACTTCCTCTACGTATTTCTTCATCTCAACCTTGTCACACGCCCTCTTTATCAAAGGATTGTCATAGTACAATTTAAGCCACAGTACTTTTTCTGAAAAAGTTTTAGGGCTGTCGATATTTGGGTAGTAGCCAACATTCTGATAGAATAATTGTGATATGATAATCCTTTTTACTGACTCATCAAGGTTATCGTCAAGAAAAAAATTAAAGCGGAAATCATTTCGAAACCTTGCCTCCCTAAATGCACTATGCTCAGCTTTGCTTTTTTTATTCCTTTTAACATTTATGAGTATGCTTCTGCTTCCGACTTTAATTGAAAATCCTCTACGTATCCGATTAACTATGAACTGCTTTAATCCCATTATCTTATTTGTCCTTTCATTAAGATGACTTACCCAAAGCATTATTGTATACATTAAAAATTTCATTAACATTTTTTGACGTAGAATAATTTACTTCAGCAATTACTCTTCCGTTTTCAGCGATGCGTCTTGATGATTCTTTATTTCTTACTGCATATTCCACTTTGTTTTGCAAATCGTCTTTAACACCTGCAACATATAGAATTCCAGTTATCCCATCAGTAATAATCTCAGATGTTCCTCCACTATCTGCCCCTACAACTAAGCACCCACTCATCATAGCTTCAACTGTAACTCTCCCAAATGCTTCTGCTCTGGAAGCCATTACTACAATGTCTGATTTCAAATACCAATCTTGAACATTCTCAACATAACCTACGAATTCAAGAGTGTTCTCAAGGCCTTTATTTTTTGCATACTCTTTCAAATAACTAACATAGTCTTGTATACCTCTACCAATAATAAAAGCCTTTATATCCATTTTTCTTCTTAAATCAGCGATTGCATCTATAAATTCCTTTTGTCCTTTCCCATCGCATATACGTCCTACAATAGAAATTGTCGTTAATTTTTTTTTCTAAGATTTTTCTGTTATTACTGAATAATTTAGGATCTATTCCGTTGTATATTACACGTATTGAAGCCTTATTGTTATATAAGCGAATCTTATTAGCAACTGCATTTGATACAGGTATCACGTAATCTGCACTACAAATTGTGTTATAACTTCTTTTTTCATCCCAAAACTGCGCTCCATGATCCTCGGTTATGAACTCTCTCACATGCCATATCAGTGGCACCTTACACATTTTTGCAGCATAAGCGCCAATGTATGTATCACTGGCATTTATGTGGACTATATCAATTTTGTGTTTTTTTATAAAATAGAAAACTTTAGTAATTGAAATGAAATTTAGTAATTTCTTTACTGGAACTTTAATTGCTGCTAAAGAATCTTTTTGCTGTTCCACTGAATACACCCAATTAAATGATTTGATATATTTATAATTAATGCCTTTTTGACTAAGTATTCGCTGACCATCTCCTTTACACGGAAGGATAACAGTCGATGATACATTGAACATATTTAACGACTCACACAAAGTTGCCATACTCAAAAATGCTCCAGAAGATGCATCATTATCAGCAGAAAAGAATAATATATTCATTGTCTATTCCTTAGATAATTATCGATTATCAAAAGCTCACCCATGTCCATTACTTCTCTAGGTGTCTCAGATGGATAGATTCCACCATGCGGAGTAAATGTCATCTCCCCGAAAATTGCCCCATGATCTGTATCGTAAAAATCCACTCTCACAAAAGGAAATCCTTTGCTAAGTATCGATGCGGCTTCAACCATCTGCTTAAGATTAATAGGCTTTTCAGGGTTCTCAAAGCTTTTGTATCTCTCAAGTTTTCCTTCAATTTTATCCCACTCAACTGTCATAAAAGACGCTTTTATCTGTTCCGAATCTTCTCTATCTATTATTAAAATTGCCTTTGGTAATCCAGAAAAACAATAAATTTTATAATCCAGTAAACTATGTCCTCGAGCAGGAAGGAGATACTTCTCACACAATAAATACTTAGATCTGTTTTTGTATTGCAATTCAGAGTACACTCTCCAATACTTCTTTTTCCCCCATTCATTTAACAGGTCTGCTTTTTGCCACAGGTCTACTTTAGTCTTATCAGGACAGATGAAATTATAGCCACTACCAAAATTCCATTTCAAAACAAACGAATCTGGTAAATCTTCCCACGGAACATCAGTAACGTTTTTATAAGCTCCTATTAGTTCATTAAGGCACGTACCAAGACCGCACTTTATCACATAATCCCTAACTGTATATTTATCAGAGCATTTCGCGACTAAGTCGCTTTTTGAATATTCATTTATCTTAAGCCAGGATATTTTCTCAGAAAAGGATTTCGGATTTTTAAGGTCAATAGTATGACCATACATATCCAGAAATCTTAATTGAGTATTTAACTCCGGAGAAATCTCGGATGAAAAACGTAATATTCCTTCTTTTATTCTAACTAGCTCTCCATTTACTTTATTATTCATATTGTTATCAAGCTCGAGTTTTCTGATTATAGTAAAACGAGTGTATATTATGTTTGATACATCTACTTTGTCAAATATTAGTGTCTTAATAACATTTTTATTACTTGGACTAAAATAAATAATTACTGATGCTTCGGAATATATCCAAACTGAGAACATAGATGGTACTTAGATCTTTTCCTAAAATAGATAGGCTAGCATTACTGCATTTCACTTATAGCACAGATTTACTTTATCCTTATAGTGTGAATATCTAAACTAATTATAGTATATTTATAATATCTTATCAAATTATTCTGATACTTCACATATCTTTTTATCAAAAATACAATTCTTGCTACCTGTTTATACTGAGTTTTACGTTTATATTATTATTCCTATTAATATTTTTAGGAATAGACTCCATAATGAAAGTATAAATAGCGATTTCGATGACTGGCTCACATTTCTTGCTCAATTATTCTATTGATAGCACCTGTCAACTCTCCATTTTCATACAGATCTATAAGATGTCTGAAATGTTTATCTGATCTGTAACATGCAAGCCTATGCTGAATATTCCTTGTAATAGCTGTATCAATATATCTTCTGACTGTTTCATTGTCTCTAAATGGTATTAACATAATATGAATAGTATAAGATCTGTCATATAGCTCGTCGTCTGTTGATAACAGAAGTCCCAGGGAATCCGTTCCTGAAAGAATGATCTTCATACCTGTCATAGCATAGACATCCGACAATATGGATGCCGAATCAATTAACTCGCTTATAAGTGTGACTTCGTCTATAAATATGGAAAAGCAGCCCCAAGGCAACCCTAAAGCAACTCTAATGTTTTACATAAGGGTTGCTTTGGGATTGCTTTAAGGGCTGCTTATTTTTACTTCTTGTGTGAAATCTTTATGAAATCTTTCCTAAATAAAAAAGAGGTTAAAAGCATGGCGCTGTCGATGATAAAAAGCTGCTAGCTTGGCTGAATCTGCTCTTAATAAAGCAGATGGAAGACTGGACGAGATCTTAGATTATGCTTGCTCGTTCAGATTGCTTTCCCCAATATAAATTTATAAGCAGGTATTACTTCAATCGTACGACCATCTTTGGTAATTGTTCGTTCTTCCTCATTAGTCACTATTATAAGTCGCTGCACTCCTATAGTTTTTTCAGCGAAAGAGGTAAGACTTTTTGTTTCTCTATCTTCTGCTGCTTCTAAACTGTATGCAACCTGAATAGCACAGTTTTCATCAGGAAGGAAGAAATCAATATCTATTCCTGTTTTAGAGGATTTATAATAATAAACTTCTTCACCATATCTGCGCTTTAAGTATACTGCTACTGCATTTTCCAAAAATGCAGATGGCTTATCTACCAGAAACAATGACAAGAGACCATTATCATAAAAATAAAACCTTGGAGTAATCTCTTTTTCCGCAAACTTAGAGACATAATTTCTGTTTCTAAACAGAAGATAAGCATTTTCTGCGTAAGATACTTATTTTTTATTCTGTACATCACTGCCAATATATGCTAAAATATCCTTTGTGTTCACATCTAGAGCACTGTTATCACAGTCATTTGGCTGTCATGGCGAGTTCTCGCCAGTATTCCACTAACCGTTAGGTAGAACTGGAACTATATTTTTTACAAGGAAGGAAACTGTATGCAAAGTAAATACCAAAGTTTAAAGCACTATTTTCCTGTCATTAGGACACGTGAAGAGATACTTACGGAGATAAGGAGGTCACCTAAGCTTAGTACTATCTTCGATTCGTGGACTACCGAACATCAAGATCTGTTTCTTGATATCTGCACTGGATCCAAGGGGGTTAAGATGCTCTATGACAGCTATTTTAAGGAAATCCTGAATCCGGAGACAAAACCCGAGAGATTATCATGGCTTCTTTCTGTTATTCTGTCTCAGAAGGTAACTGTAAAGCATCAGCTTGCTAATGATAACAACAGATTAGGCGACGAAGCATCTCTTGTCATCACTGACATAGTCGTAGAACTTGAAGATGGGACAATCGCCAATATAGAAGTTCAAAAAATCGGCTACAAATTCGCCGGCGAAAGGGCTTCTTGCTACATGGCAGATCTTCTGATGCGTCAGTACAAACGCATCAAGACGAAGTGTAAGGATTCCAGCAAGAAATTTAATTATAAAGACGTGCCACCTGTCTATACCATCATATTCATGGAATCAAGTCCATCGGACTTCAAGAATTATCCTAACGTTCTGATGCACACCTTCAGGCATAGATCTGATTCCAGTTTAGAGCTAAAAAGCCCCCTAACTGTATTTTTATTCCTATTGATATTTTTAAGGATAGACTCCATAATGAAGGTATAAAAGATGACTTCGATGCCTGGCTCACATTTCTTGGGTGCGATGATATTGAGTATATCAGTACTCTGATAGAGAAGTATCCGGATTTCAAGCCAATGTATCAGGACCTTTATGATATATGTCTCAATGTGGAAGAGGTGATGCAGATGTTTTCCAAAGAACTCCAAGAACTGGATCATAATACAGTTATATATATGATTGATGAGCTTCAGGATCAGCTCGATGAGACAAAAGGTCAACTCGATGAGACAAAAGATCAACTCGATGAGACAAAAGGTCAACTCGATGAGACAAAAGGTCAACTCGATGAGGCTAACGCTACCATATCTGAGAAAAATGCTGCTATATCTATGAAAGATGCTACCATCGCTGAGCTTCAATTAAAGATCAAGGCATTAGAATCCAGATTATCAAAATAAAAAAGTAAAAACGGTCTGCCAATGCAGACCGTTTCATTGTATACAGTTTATTCAAAACGGTCTGCCGAAGCAGACCGTTTCTTTATACCCCTATCGTACCTCTTATCATGATTTTCGCACTATACTTTTTAGATATTCTTCAACATTGTAATAATGTATTCCACAGACTTCTTTCTCTTCTCCCCTGTACAGCACTACCTTCTCTGTTATTGTGCCATATTTAAATTCTGCTTTACTGCACATCTCTTCATTTATAAGATATCTGTACTGATGAGGATCGATCGTATCAGAATGTTTTATTTCATATAGTTTAATAGTATATTCTCTTTCATCTATCACGACCATATCGAATTCACCAATAGGGAAGCTGAGTTTAAACGCTCTCTTACCTTTTGGAAGTGTCTTTATAGTTTCCAACAAGACTATCTCCTCTAGCATACGTCCTTTGACATCTTCTAATATTTTATTGCACACTTCTCCTTTTTCCCTTGCCGGGAGCATATTAAAAAGCTCATCCTTCATAAGTGAAAATACGAGTGCCTGAGCCTGACAATACCGCATACCTGGTTGAGTGAACAGAATTCTCTCTTCAGGCGTACTGCCTTCAATAGATTCACTTGGACAATCTATTATCAGATCCAGCAAGAACAGATATTCTTTGATCTGCGCTATATGGTCTTTGCTGATCTTGACACTGCGCTCATCGCTATTTTTAATATCAAGTATTTCCCTAAGTCTATTAACAACCGCCTTCTCATCAATATAATCCAGAACACTTTCTTTACCTTCCTTGGCTTTTTTCTTCCTATCCATCTGTCTGGCAGAGCCAAGATCATGCGATACAAAATCTTTTTCCAAAACAGCTATTAAAAAACGGTGATTCATATCCTCGATTATTCGATTGATAGCGCCTGTTAATTCTCCGCATTCATACAAGTCAAGAAGATGTCTGAAATGTCCGCCTGATCTATAGCAGGCAAGGCTGTGCTGAATATTCCTTGCTATAGCAGTATCAATATATCTTCGGGCTGTTTCATCATCCCTAAAGGAAGCTTCTTCGTCCAAAAGATCATCTTCAAAGTGTGTCTCGCCAGCTTTAAAAGTGCCTCCGTATCTAATGTATTCATCTATATCGTCTATGCCAAGGAGCTGTGAATACTCTCTAAAAGGGATAAACGTAGTATGAATAGTATAAGATCTGTCATATAGCTCATCATCTGTAGATAGCAGAAGTCCCAGTGAATCCGTTCCGGAGAGAATGATCTTCATGCCAGTCATTGCATAGACATCAGACAATATGGATGCTGAATCAATAAAATCACTTATAAGTGTGACTTCATCTATAAAAACGTATTTGATACCAGATAATTCTAACTTCCTAAGATCTCTGTTGAGCATTGCCATTGTATCTGTTGTAAGCGCTTTGATATAAGCAGTTTGATTTAAAGGGAGTTTAGATATAGCCTGCAATACAAGAGTAGTTTTTCCTGTACGTCTTAGTCCATATACAAGGCAAACCTTACCATAAAAGTCATTTTGTATAAACTTCTCTAATAAGTCAAAACATTCTCTATGTCCGAACTTGCCAACACCTTTGTACATAGATTCAAGTGAACTTCCCATCACTACTCGCATTTCATAAAAAGCACCTGTATTCACCTTCTCTATATCGCTTAAATACAAAGTACTTGCTGTATTCATCTGGGACGTTAGTTCGGTATCCTCATAATCATTTATCAAAGTGCTCTTAAGGATTTTCTCTAATTCTTTACGTCTCTTAACTTTGTATATAACATCTTCTTCTTCAGCTTTTTTGACATAAGAACTCTTCTTAACGCCATCTTCATACCATTGAAGATACATCCTGCGCTTGCCTCGAATAGTCTTATATGTAATATTACCCTTAGGTAATTTTTCTATTGCATTTTCAATCTTTATGTCGCGTCTGTTTTCATACATATGGCAGTTCCTCCATATTTTTATTTTAATCCAAAGGCAGCCCTAAAGCAACCCCATCAACTCTGCTATGGAGTTGCTACAGGGTTGCTTTAAGGCTGCTTGATGGGACTAAAGTACAGCTTGATGAGGCTAAAGCTGCCATATCCGAGAAAGATGCTGCTATATCTATGAAAGATGCTGCCACCATTGATCTCCAATTAAGAATCAAAGAATTAGAATCCAGATTACTTAGATAATATATTTTAAACGGTCTGCCGAAGCAGACCGTTTCATTTTATATAAAAGAAAACTAAGTGAAATTGATAGATTATATATTATAGCTATAATCCATTGCTATTTTTACTCTACAAACTGCGCCAGCAGATCATATACTTCCTCTATAGTATACGCCGCAGTTCCAGTGACTCCTTCTCCGCCGCCTTCTACGCTTTCTGCAGAGTATCCGTCAAAATATACTGTGCTTTCAAGATTCTTGGAAGAATTGTACTGCTCACATCCTGCCATGTTGCCTTCTGCATCATACAGATACATGTCATATGCTATGACGCTTCCGCCATAAATAGTTTCTATTCCGGTCATGGTGCCATCTTCGGACCACATAGGGATACATACATTCCACGTGTCAGAGCTGGTATACATTCCGTATACATACTGTTTTGTTCCTTCATAGAAGTTAAAAGCGCAAGCCACCATAGTTCCCTCTGCGTTGTAGGACACTATGATATCCGGTTCATACTCGCCATACTGATAACAGGCATAAAACAAAGCTGATGCTACTGCGCCGTCCTGACCGTATACAGTTTTATATCTGACTCTTCCTGTGCTGTCCGAGTATGTATCAGACATAAGTTCATCTATTCTTCTTTGTATGTCATCTTCGCTTGTCATGAAGATCTCAGCTATTCCTGAATTATAACGCGCCGCTTTATTATCAGCATATTCACTATTATCAGTTTCTGAAGATGAGTCTTCATCATTATCTGCAGAATGGCTGTCACCAGATTCATCATCTAAATCCGAATCATAGTCTTCCTCTTCTGCATCATCAGATGATTCCACGGTATCTTCAGAATTACCAGTTTCACCATCTCCATTGCCTGCTGCGCCATCTTTGGCAGCAGATTCCGATACGTCACCTGATTCTTGCATAGAAAGTTCTTCATCAGAAGTTTTTTCATCAGATGCCCCTTCCAAGCCGGAACTATCCTCTCCCGATGAATTCTCAGATGAATCATTTGATGTTGCAGCCAAGCTTCCTCCAGTCGCTGAACCCGCGCCTGTTGCACCAGCATTACTTTGTTTCTGGGCTTTAAGCAGTTCATTGGCCTTATTAAGAAGCTCTATTGCTTCATCCTTATGCCCTTTTCTAATAAGAACCTCTGCCTGGCCCAGATAGCCATCCGGATTATCAGGATCTAATTCCTGCAACTTGATAAAATCAGCTTCTGCGCTGTCAAAATGCTCTATGCTATCTCCAAGACACAGATAGGCACTGCCTCTGGCCTTATAAGCATCTGTAAGGCCATCATCTATCTCTATCGCCTTATCGATATACTCGATAGCTTTGCCTGCAGCCACATCGTTGACGCATCTCCAGCTAAGAATCTCCAGCGCAGGATCCAGATACTCATAAGGATCCTGCAAGGGTTCTTCTAGTGTTGATGCACTGCCTGCAGCATCACTTACATCTTTTGGCGAACCATCCGGATTTATAGCGATAGCTTCCGATCCTATATCAGGGTCTTTATGCACGCATCCGCTTGCAAAAGTCATATATACCGATAATGTTAAAACGCTAACTATTAGTAGTGATCTTCTTTTCAAAAAACTCTCCCTGTTTTATGTATTTTTTATCCCATTCATTACTATACTAACATCTTAACCTTTAAAAACGCTTAATTATCCTCAAATGCATGTATGAACAGTCCGCTAAGGAGCTTTGGTTCAAACCATGTAGACTTAGGCGGCATGAGTCTTCCTGCATCAGCGACTGCGAACAGCTCACTAATAGCTGTAGGATACATTGCAAATGCCACCTTCATATCCTCATGGCATCTTCTTTCAAGCTCCTTAAGTCCCCTTATTCCACCTACAAAGTCAATCCTCGAGTCATTCTTAGGATCTTTAATTCCAAGAACAGGTCCCAGTATCTCATTTTGAAGTATTGATACATCAAGTCCCTCCACCGCATCATCTGTGCGCACGGATTCTTTGGCAACAAGTTTGTACCACTTATCATTCATGTACATTGATACATAGTATTTGCCGGAAGGCTTAACAGCATCACTCCCTGCTTCTTCCACATCATACTTTTCCGTAATTTTGTCCATGAATTCCTGATCTGTAAGACCATTCAAGTCCTTAACCACACGGTTATAGTCCATTATCATGAGCTCATTTTCCGGGAAAAGAACTGATAGGAAAAAATCATATTCCTTGTCACCCGTAGGATTTGGATCCTCCCCGCGCCTTTTTAGTGCGACCTTAACAGCTGACGCGCAGCGGTGATGACCATCTGCAATATATATCGAATCTATAGTTTCAAAAGTATCGCTAATCTTCTCGACATCATCCTCATCAGCACAGACCCAGACTCTGTTAAGTGTCCCGTCACCTGATGTGAACTCATAAACAGGTCTTTGCGTATACTTTATCTTCTCTACAGTTTTATCTATCTCTTTGTTATTCCTATATCCCAGGAAAATAGGCCCCGTCTGAGCATTACAGCTATCGACATGGCGGATACGATCCTGTTCTTTTTCTCAAGAGTATTTTCATGCTTTTTGATCACATTATTTATATAATCATCAACACTTGCACATCCTACAAGGCCTGTCTGTGTCCTGCCATTCATAGTCTGTTCGTATACATAAAAGCATGGAACAGAGTCCTGAACATAAGTCCCATCACCTATACGCTGCCATAGAAGATCATGAGCCTTCTGATACACATCGTCTGCATACATGTCGTGCCCCTCTTCAAACTGAGTTTCAGGGCGGTCTATCGCAAGAAATGAAAGCGGCTCCTTGTCCACTTCTTTTCTGGCTTCTGTGGAATTATATACATCATAGGGAAGTGCTGCGCATCTTGCAGCAAGTGATACTTCAGGTCTAAATGCTTTAAAAGGTCTTATCGTTGCCATATTTACCTCATCTTCTCTTTGTAGCCGGTGTACTATTTCAAAAAACGGCTGCTACACCTTGTTATTGAATGATTAAAAATATATCTTATTCAGATCTGTTACTGAAAAAATATATGACTCAAACTTTCCTCTTGGACAGTGAAGTTTGAATATATGAATCTAAAAGAACAAACACATATACAATGATATCAAATTTTGAGTATCATTTGGCATTTTTTATGTGTTTTTTGGTATGTTAATATTTTCTTTTACAACATAACAATGATCTATAAACAGATTGTCCCGGCATATCCATTGGTAATACTGCCCCGGCTGATCGAGTAGGCTGACTCCTACTCGATTTCGCACACGAACATTCCGCACTTAGTGCTCCATGTTCTTACGACCGGCAAATGAATTTGTAGGTCTTGTGCAACAAAAAGGATGCCACGCCCAAAACGCGACATCCTCTATCCGATGCTAAGGACTATGCTATTACCTGTACATCGCAGTGTTGGTTAAAGGACCCAAAATCCGGGTCTGTAAGAGATAACTCAATAAATCGAGTTATCTCTGGGCCTAAAATCCAGGCCTGTAGGAGATAACTCAATAAATTAAGTTATCTCCGGACCTAAAATCTAGGTCTGTTGGAGATAAATTGCTATATAGATCAACCTATCTCCAGCCCTCAAAGGGCTTATCGAAAAAGTCTGCAATATAATATCACAGATCCTTACGAACTACTCTTACGCGGAATACGCCTTCGATCTCCTGAAGCTTCTTAACAGTTTCATCCTTAATGGCATCTTCGAAATCCATGATCGTATATGCATATTCACCCTTGGACTTATTAGCCATATCTGTGATGTTGATGCCTTCATTACCAAACTCTCTTGTGAACTTGGTGATCATGTTAGCAACATTCTTATGGAAGATTACAATACGAGGTCTTACACATACACCAAGGTTTACATCAGGATAGTTAACTGAGTTGGAGATGTTACCATTCTCAAGATACTCCATCATCTCCATAACAGCCTTGATAGCGCAGTTATCTTCAGACTCTTCTGTAGATGCACCAAGGTGTGGGATTACGATACAGTTGTCATGACCTGCGGTAGTTGTATTCGGGAAGTCAGTTACATACTTGCGGATCTTGCCGGAATTGATTCCTGACAATACTGCAGCTTCATCGCACAGAATATCTCTTGCAAGATTAAGAAGGATGACACCCTTTTTCATCTTAGCAATAGCTTCTGCACCGATCATGCCCTTGGTAGATTCAAGAAGAGGTACATGAATAGTAATAATATCACACTTTGAGTATATATCATCTACATTAGTTACATGGTGAACATCTGAAGACATGTTCCATGCAGCATTAACAGAAAGGTATGGATCATAACCATATACATCCATTCCAAGAAGCTTAGCAGCATTGGCAACTCTTACGCCGATAGCACCAAGTCCGATGATACCGAGCTTTTTGCCCATGATCTCATTACCTGCAAATTTCTTCTTAGCTTTCTCTGTAACCTTGGCGATCTCAGGATCTCCGGCATTAGCCTTAACCCATTCTACGCCGCCGATGATATCACGTGATGCAAGGAGCATAGCAGCTATTACCATCTCCTTAACACCGTTGGCATTAGCTCCTGGTGTATTAAATACTACGATACCCTTCTCAGCACACTTCTCAAGTGGGATATTGTTAACGCCTGCACCTGCTCTTGCAATGCAAAGAAGATTGTCTGAGAACTCCATATCATGCATTACAGCACTTCTTACAAGAATACCATCTGCATCGTCTACATTATCAGTTGCTTCAAAATTCTCTGTAAAGTTATTAAGACCGATCTTGGCAATCGGATTTAAACATTTATATTTGTACATAGCTCCTCTTTCTGATGCCTGAATGCATCAAGTATATGATCTAACGACTTATTGACCGTATATATCAAAAAATGTATTTTTGCATGTTTCGTGATTCAGTGAATCGGAAAGCAATAAGGCCTTTCGAACAATTCAGACCATGCCTTATCATTCACTGTGTTTTATAAAAAATCAGCCATTAGCCTTCTCGAACTGATTCATGAATGCAACAAGCTTCTCAACACCTTCCTTAGGCATTGCATTGTAGATAGAAGCTCTCATACCGCCAACTGTTCTGTGTCCCTTAAGTGATACAAGCCCCTCAGCAGTAGCCTCTTTGATAAACTTGGCATTGAGCTCTTCAGAATCTGTTACAAATGGAACGTTCATAAGAGATCTGTCTTCTGCACGAACTGTTCCCTTGAACATCTTGGACTGATCAAGATAGTCATAGAGGATCTTGGCCTTCTCTTCATTCCTCTTCTGCATCTCTACGAGACCGCCCTGAGCCTTGAGCCATTTGAATACAAGGCCGCAGATGTAGATAGACCAGCAGTTAGGTGTGTTGTAAAGAGAACCATTGTCTGCCTGAGTCTTAAACTTGAGCATTGTAGGTGTGAACGGAAGTACATCATCACGGATAAGATCCTCACGGATGATAGAGATAACAAGACCTGCAGGTCCTACATTCTTCTGAACACCGCCGTAGATAATTCCGTACTTGGAGATATCTTCAGGCTCTGAAAGGAAGCAGGAAGATACGTCTGCTACAAGGTCTTTACCCTTAGTATTAGGAAGTGTGTTAAAGTGTGTTCCATAGATCGTATTGTTCTTGCAGATGTATACATAGTCCATATCATCTGTGATAGGAAGATCAGAACAATCCGGAAGATATGAGAATGTCTTATCAGCGCTGGAAGCAAGCTGCACAGCTTCACCATAGATAGAAGCTTCCTGACATGCCTTCTTAGCCCACTGACCTGTGATAATGTAACCTGCCTTCTTATTCTTCATAAGATTCATAGGGATTGCTGCGAACTGCTGACTTGCTCCTCCCTGAAGGAAAAGAACTTTATAGTTATCAGGGATGTTGTACAGATCTCTCAAGTCCTGTTCAGCTGTCTGGATAATAGAATCAAAAGTTTTGGAACGATGGCTCATCTCATTAACTGACATGCCACATCCATGATAATCAAGCATTTCTCTCTGTGCTTCTAAAAGAACCTCTTCCGGAAGAACTGCCGGACCAGCTGAAAAATTGTAAACTCTAGACATTTCAACCTCCACCTGAATATATATTATTTTTCACTCCGCCGCTTTAATCTGCGAAAATTTAAATGTTAAATATATTCTAGTCTTTAGTCTGAAAATGTCAATATCACAAAATTAATTTATTTTGATTTTTAAAAAATTAATTTTGCACATTCGTCTTAAATTATCACTTGTTATTTTATTCTGTGAAAATTCCTGTTTTTGTTGTTGTTACTAACTTTCCAGCAATTTAACATATTTATCTCAGCCCCTCATCAGCCTATTTTTGGGACCAATTTTTCAAATATTTTTCAATGCATCTATCAAATTTTTGAGGATTTTTTCAATATTTTTTTTCATTTTTTCTTTTGAAAACACAGATTAAATTCACTCTATCATAATCTATATTTACGTTTTACAATACCCTTATTCTTTTTATACCGATATTTGGCACATTCCCGCATTCTCTAACAGCTTGCATCCATGCATTTTTATGCACCAAATACACCTTAATCATGCATTTTTACCCCATGTCACAGACCAAGCAACTAACAGTTAAGCTTAAGGAATCTCGCTACATCAATTCGGGTTTGAAAGTGGAAAACTTTCAAACTTCAGCCTTTAATCTAATGCCGCTAGCCAAGCAAACAACTAACAGTTAAGCTTAATGAATCTCGCTACATCAAGCCGAATTTAAAAACGGATCATTTTCAATCTTATCATCCATCACTAATCTTTCTTTATTGAACCCGCGTTATTTCAGAGTCGAAGGGATGTTCTCAGCTTTACTCTTGGCCGCAGCGGTATACTCGAAAACTTTGCCGAGACTGACGGAATATAAAACATTGCCGCGCTATTTAATTGTTTTATAAAATTCATGAGCGTGATAGATGGAGCTTTTTATTCTGCCAGGGGTCCACATGTCTGAGCGAAGCGAGTTTGGACCCCAGAATAAAAAGCTTCAGATATCATGCCATGAATTTATAAAACAATTAACAGCGCGGCAATGTTTTATATTCCGCCAGCCTCGGCAAAGTCTTCGAGTATACCGCGACTCAATGATCAAGCCAACTCACCAGTCGAAGTTTGACTGGTCATAGGTATGCCTACTTGCTTTTTGCTGTCGTTATGTTATTATAGAAATAGTCGTCATATCGTTTCTTTTTTCAAAATGAAAGGACTAGGAATATGGCAGTTGGAGCTATAAAAGCAATGCGTGCATATAGCAGTGTTTCTTTTACTCAGCCTCTTAATTATGCCCTTACCAATAATTCCGAGGTATCATCTGCATATGCACAGTCTGTACAAAAACCATCAGAAGTATCTGGTACTATTGACCCTGTAAGTCCTGTCGGATATCCCAATGCTCAGAAGATCACCAAGAAACTAGATCCCACCAAAGCCAGTGCTATGTTCAATGAAGTTGCCAAGTCTTTTAATGGCAGCATAACTGGGTACGGATCCAAAGGAACAGGAAACTCCTACAATACAATTGGACAAAACATCGACATTCTGGTTTAAGAAAATTCACTACCAATTTAAGTATTCATCGCCAAAACTAATCCAGCCACTTTTTTCAAAAATGCACTTCCTGCCTGGCTCAATGCTTTTGCGCTTTCGTCAAGTAATGCTGCTATGACATTTACAATGAACATTTGCATCTAAAGCACACAAAAAAGGATGCCACTTGATTGCTTTTTTGCAATAGCGGCATCCTTTTATCATGTCTTAAGAGTATATTTGGGTTTGAAAGTGGAACACTTTCAAACTTTCATTTCCTAAAATATAGATCACTCTTTCTCGAAAGTGATATCATTAATCTCAATTTCATCATCATCAAACTCAAATCTTGATGTGTAATATGTGTGATAGAATTCGGAATCTTCGAACTCTAAGCCATAGAATACAACATATACATCATGGCCATCATCATAGCAATAATAGGATAATGTCTCATCATCACCATCATTATCATATGTAAGTTCGCCATTCTTGAATGTAAGTGTTACATCTTCTGCGTCATCAGAAACATATGTTCCGTTTGGTCCTACCTTATAGTTCTCTGCATAGTAATATTCTATTCCGTCCATAGTAAGGACCTTTTTCTTCTTGTCATACTTGTAGCTTGCAGATGGATCATCTTCCATATCATCTACAAGATCGTCAAGCTCATCCTGGATATCATCCTCATCCATATCAAGCTCATCTTCAAAATAATCAAGAGCTTCTTGTGTAAATGCAATAGACTTTGAATCTAATACGATCTTGTCCTTTTTAACCTTGTACTTGGCAGTAAACTCTACGCCCATCATGTTAAATGTTATCTTGCTGCCTTCAAAAGTCATAGTTGTATAACCATTAGTGTAAGTGCCCTTTAATCCACTTCCTCCAAAGATTGCCTTTAAGATAAAGATAACTACGATAACAGCAACAATACCTGCGCCGATCATGCCAAGCTGCTTGTTGTCAAGTTTCTTGACAACATCCTTAGCCTTAGTTCCTGCTGCATTCAGGCTCTGACCTGCATTCTGAAGTGCCTGATTCATCTGCTGAGCCTGAGACTTTGGTGCCATTGCTGCTCCGCAGTTAGGACATGTAGATGCTCCTTCAGGTACCTGTGTTCCACAATTTCCACAAAACATGCTTTTCTCCTCCATTTGAGTAATACTTTTTTTCAATCTTTCATACTTTACCATATATCACATACAAAGGCAACTGCGACGCTACATAATAACCACAAAAAACGGTATAAAGGCACCAGAGTCTAAATGCCTTTATACCGCACATTATAACTATTCAGATATAAACATGATCACTTCTTATAATCTGTACTGCCAATAGTAAACTTATCTTTCTTGGCATTAAATGAAAAACTGCTCACATAAGTTTCTTCATAGAAATCAGACTCATCAAATTCCTGTCCGTAGAACAGAACATATACATCTTTTTTATCGACATATACATAGTAACTAAACTCTTCGTCATCACCATCATTGTCATATGTAACAGTGCCATTCTTGAAGGTCATGGTGATGTCATCATCATCTTTGTTTGTATACTTGCCACTTGGGCCTTCCTTGTACTGCTGTGCATAGAACAACTTTTCTTTTGTCTCTTTATTCTTCAGAGTATTGGCTTTCTTGTCATAGACATAGATAAACTCATCTTCATCAACATCCATTTCTTCGAGTAACATCTCTATAAGTGCATCCATATCGTCATCTTTGTATGCATCATACAAAGCCTCGCCATACTCACTGTATTCTGCCATTTCTTCAAGAGAGTCTTCGAGTTCATCCTCATCGATATCTAAAGAATCAGCTACAACTTCCCAGAAATTATCTGAAAGCTCCATTGATTCAGGATCAACGATTATCTGGTCTTTCTTCTGGGTGTACTTAAAAGACATCTCCATACCGGAAAAAGTATAGCTCATACGACCTTTCTCAAAGACAGCAATAAACTCTCCGTTCGTATAAGCTCCCTTAGGTCCGCCACTACCACCAAGAACAAACACTAAAACAATAGCAAGTACTGCAACAGCTACGCAGGCGCATATAATACCTATAAGCTTACCACTTATCTTCTTGGAGGAGCCGTCTTCTGCACCTGTCTGGCTTGTTGATACTCCCTGAGGATTCTGATACTGATTATTCTGATACTGCGCACTCTGTACGGGATCCTGAGTCCGAGATTTTGGCGCCATCTGTGCTCCGCAATTAGGGCATACGCCAGATCCGTCCGGAACCTGTGCTCCACAATTTCCACAAAACATTCTAATACCCTCCGAAATAGTTTTTGAATAGATTAACAACACCATCACTTTAGCGCCATCACCGGATTATAAGCAAGGCAATCCGGCAAGTTACAGAATTATATGTGACGCCTATATCATTATACCACATTTCACTTTATATAATATATAAATGCGCGTTATATAGTATTTTGACTTTTTATTTAGTCATATTATTTATAGTTTCATTGTAACATTCAAGGTATATCCATACCCCCAAAAAAGCCCCCACATAACCAGTGCAACGTCCCCGAAAACATCGTAGGGCATGTACCCTCAAACATACAGAATACAAATTATTGCCACGCTTTTTATCATTTTATAAAATTCATGAGCATGCTAGATGGAGATTTTTATTCTGCCCGGGGTCTGCATGTCTGAGCGAAGCGAGTTTCATACCCCAGAATAAAAATATCCAGATAGCATGCCATGAATTTATAAAATGATTAAAGCGTGGCAATAAGTTGTATTCTGTATGCTTGAGGGTACATACCCCCACGATGTCTTCGAGGACGTTGTGCCATCAAACTATAATTTAGTTTTTGTGTTACAGATTCTTTTTCTGCTGAGCAAGCTCTTCCATCTTCTCATCAGTAAGTATATATTTCTTACGGAACCAGAAGAAAGCGACTACAAGAAGTGCTATAGGAATAAGAGTCATTATCATACGAAGGCCCATCTTAGCGCTTTCCGGAACTGCCAGTGAGAAGTCGATATTGTGCTCTTCTTCCGTTGTAGCAGCATCACTTAAATTAAAGATTCCAAGTGCAACTGAAGCTACAAACGCAGCGATACCGCTTGCAAGTTTAACTACAAAGGTCTGCATAGAGAAGATAACACTCTCATCGCTTCTGCCAAGCTTAACAAGGCCGTAGTCTACAGTATTGGCAAGGAAGATCGTGATAAGTACGTTGTTAACACCACTTGCTGCCATAACAAGTACACCAGGGATAAGGTATATAGGAGCAACTCCAGCGCCTGACATAGCTACTGCAAGGATCACAATATATCCTACAAGAGACATTCCAATACTTACATAGAATATCTTGATACTTGTCATGAATTTTCTAAGGAATGGGAACAGGAACATCATAGCAAGGATCTGTGATCCTCCGCCCACCATATTGAACAGAGTATAGTCATCATACCAGGTCACACCGCCAAGGTCATATTTATAGAAATATATAACAAGGTTAGATGTGATATAAAGTGCCGAGTTCACAAGTACTATGGTGATTACTGCTGCCATTGCCTGATCGTTCTTAAGAAGAGCTGAGAACATCTCGCCAACAGAAGCTGTTTTCATATCAACAGTAGATTTTTCCTTAATAGTAACACAGGTAATTACGATGAATAATACAAATAAAACACCTACAACACCTGCAAGGATCATGAAACCAATTCTCTCAATATCCTTGGCTGACTGACTTGCTGAAAATTGTGATCCAAGCTTTTGTACCAGCTGCATTGTGAAGATCGTTGTAATAGCAGATCCAACACCTGCGCAGCTTCTGGCAAGTGTAGTAAGGCCTTCACGCTCTTTGCCACCTTCTGTAAACGCAGGGATCATTGACCAGTAAGGGATATCCATCATGGTATAGGTAACGCCCCACAGGATATAGAACACTGCTGCCCATGCCGTAAGACCTGCAGCATCAAGTTTAGGCGGACAAGCGAACATCAGGAAAAGAACTACTGCATTAGTAAGTGTACCGATAAGAAGCCATGGGCGAAACTTTCCCCATTTGGTCTTGGTCTTAGCAACGATAACACCCATGATAGGATCGTTAAAAGCATCAAATACTCTGGCTACAAGAAGTATAATTCCCATTGCAAAAGCATTAACACCTATAACATCCTGGAAATAATACAGTACATAGCTGGCAGAAAGCATATATACCATATCTTTACCGACTGCCCCCAGTCCATAACCGGCTTTTTCAACCGCACTTAGTTTTTTGTTATCCATAATCATTAATCCTCTCTTTTAAGCCCCATGGCTATTTTGACTACATTATAAGCACCGTCATAAAGACCGGCTTTCTTATTACTTACGATATTCATGCACATATTTTCAAGGAAGTGTTCGTCCCAAAGGAACATATCCAGCATCTGCACCGTATGTCCCATATCACGGCACTCAAGTGTTCCATCGCCTACTTCAGCAGAGTGGATAGCTCCCCACATCTCATGCTTGCCTACTCTTCTGATAAAGAGCTTTGGAACTGGATAGAACGCCAGCTCTGAAGGCTTGGTAACAAGCACGTCACAACTTCTCATAAGGAGGTTGGTCGCATATACAGCTTCAAATATGTTCTCATGATAGAATCCATGAATACCTGTTATATCGTTTGCAGGATCAAGCGCCTTAGCAGCAAAATCCTCTGTGTCTTCCCAGTTATTCATATGCTCTGATACACATGCTCTCATTCCCGGGATCTCATTTAAAAGTTCATCCCACACATTCCTGTAATCGCCAACATTGACGTATAAGGCAGCCCTGCCTTTCTCAATAGCAGGAAGCAGATGCTTTATGATACCTGCAAAGATTTCTTTCTGAGCGCCTGCTCCTCCAATTGTAAGAAGGAATCTTACAGGTTTTCCGTTCTTTTTTCTATCGATTCTGGCCTGGCAGTCTTTTTCTATATTAGAGACAAGCTCATGATCAATATAATGTCCAGTATAGACAAGTGCCTGATCCGGCATCGGATTACAGGTCTTCTTGCCATTCATTCCATTAAGGATCCTGTAGCCCTGGTATGAATTATGAGTCTGGATCGTATGTACGCTGCCTTCAGATAAGTGAAGTGCCATAGGCCAGTTATCCGGTATTGCATTGACAACATACTTCATTCCTGCATGTATAGCCGCCTGAGCAGGCCATACATGGGTTCCTATAACAGGTATTTCTTTTGGTATATTCTTGTAAACCGGCGCCATAAGCTCAGCGTTCTTTTGATCTGAGCAGTTATAGGACAGTCTTCTGAACAGCTCATAGTTGACAGGTTCCCATACAAGCTTATTGAACACCGGATTCTTAGAAAGCCTTGATCCAAGTGAATACAGCTCGTTCTGGCCTCCTATAAGCTTGGTACAAGTTGTTGCAGGAAAAGAATTAAGATCCAGCCAGTAAGGCTTGTATCCAAGAGCCTTGGCCGCTGAAGCCATCGCCATAGAGATTCTGTAATGGCCAAATCCCATTCTTATGTTGCCTACGATGATTCCTTTTTCAAGGTCAAAAGAAGTATCGCCGCTACCTTCATTAACTCTTATATCCGATACTCCAAGAGACGGGCCTATATATGGATTGTCTACTATCTTCACATCATATGAGGCATTTGAATCATCGCCGTATTTAGCGGCATTTTTTATCTTAGACTTTACAGCACTTTTGTAAGTCCTCTCCGGCATTTCGTTACCAAAGATCACTTTTGCTCTATCCGTCATATCATTCCCCTTTTTGCATTTCTATTATTATTGGCAATTGAACTCTACAGTCCTTGTTTCAAACTCCGTCTGAATAGTAAGACTTGCCTTGCCATTTTTGCCGGTAGTTTTTATATAGCAGCCTCCCATTCCGCCCTGAAGCGACGCAAGTGACGGTCCATATATTTCTATAGGTCCACAGGTCTTGAACATCACAGGTTCACATGCAAAAGGTGCTACGTTACCATTTTGGTCTACTGCTTTTATCCTTACAGCCGCTACATCATAAGTCTCCGCCTCTTTGAGATCTGTATGATCGATCTTTATATCAAGGCGAAGTTCCTTAGACGGTGACTTGATCACCGTTTTGACAACCTTTCCATCTTTAACTGCTTCAAATTTGAACTCAGTGGATTTACCGCCCCAGTCACCTATATATTTATTATATAGTTTGGTGGCATCTTCAAATGTCATATGCTTGATAGTCACAAGCTTTCCAGCTTTCAACGCTCCCTTAAGGCCTATTCCGCCCATTCCAAATCTTGCTGCCCTGTTCATAAGATATTTGATATCATCACACTGCCTTTTTGGTAATGACTCATTTTCTCTTATCTGATCTCCTATATAGTCATCTATAAGCAGCGGACCATGAAGCATATTCTTGTACGGCGAATCAGCTTTTTTGTATTCATGAATGAATATATCGTTTTTATAAAATCTCACACTATCAGCATTGGTGATCATCCATACATCACCTCTGATGCACTCATCATGTTCACCTATATCCATTGATGATGATATTTCAAGGACCGGATGTTCATCTGACTGGCTTTCATATACAGCTGCTGCAAGCTTTGGATTTCTGAACATATCCATAACTCCGTGATAGCATATCCTGTCGCCTGAGCCAAAATCCTTGTGGGTGTTGTAATCAAACATACACCAACCAAAAGAACCTGCAATATCACTATAAGATGCTACCTTATCAATAACATTGGCATGTCTTATTGCATGCTCTGCACGCCTTTTTTCCGTATCAAAGCTCTTGGTAGGGAACATATGCCCGTTATATTCGGTTATAAGATATGCGTGCTTGTCATCATCCGTGATCCTTTTTCTGGGCGCACATCCCGGTCTCTTACCATCATGTGAGAAGTCATTATATGTATATACATCCTCAAAAAGGTGGCTGTGATCCTTGGCTCTTACGCCGCCAGTCTGCCTGCTGTCATCAAGGTTGTGTGCAACCTCATTGGTCTTTTTGTAAAAGTCATCATCATCGACAGATTCATTGATCCTGACGCCCCACAGCATGATGCTCGTATGATTTCTATACTGTGTGATCATCTCTTTAAGATTTATAAGCGCCTGATCCTTCCACTGACTGTCTCCGATATGCTGCCATCCGGGGAATTCCATAAATACCAGAAGTCCCAGCTCATCACATCTTCCAATAAAATCATGTGACTGAGGATAATGAGATGTTCTTACAGCACCTAGAGATAGCTCATTACGGAGTATATTAGCATCCATGACCTGCATGGATCTTGGCATTGCATATCCTGCATAAGCATAGCTTTGATGCCTGTTAAGGCCTCGTATCCTAAACTTCCTGCCGTTAAGATAGAATCCGTCATGTTTGAATAGCATCTTCCTAAATCCAAATCTGACTTCCTTCTCATCTATAACTTCAGTGCCTCTTATAAGTTCTACTCTCAGCACATACATTGCCGGATACAGACTATCCCACAGCGACACAGGAAGTGTCCTATGACTTATAGCCTTGACCACGTCATCCATCTGCGCTGTCCCAAGCAAGGTCTCCTCGCGGTACATATCCGTCTTAAGATTATCTGATTCTATGTCAAAAGCACTTCTTGCACCTGCAGGAATATTAGAATCCCCGGCAAGGCCTGCTTCTGTAAACCTCCTAAGCCTAAGTCTTACATTAAGACTCTTATCTTCCTGTAAAAGAGTTATGGAAGCCTTGAT
The DNA here is from genome assembly GCF_023206215.1 of Butyrivibrio fibrisolvens. Taxonomy (NCBI): domain Bacteria; kingdom Bacillati; phylum Bacillota; class Clostridia; order Lachnospirales; family Lachnospiraceae; genus Butyrivibrio; species Butyrivibrio fibrisolvens. The sequence continues at coordinate 2,337,245 of NZ_CP065800.1, read as the reverse complement.
CTTTGCTTCTGTTTTATTAGCAGAAGGTTCTCTATCGTTATAAACATATCCACCTGGGATAATGCCTCTTACAAATATATCTTTTATATAGTTATCAGGCACGATCTGCAATGAAACAGGTCTGTATATCCCTGTATAAGTCATGTAATCAACAACATGTCCAAATGGTGGTACATTATCCTTCTCAGTTCCCGACACTCTTAGAGACAGAACATTGTCCTTATCATATCTGATATGATCGGTGATATCTGCTTCAAAAGCTGTATAACCGCTACCATGACTGCAAATATATATATTATTAATATACACATCTGATACATGAGCCACTGCTTCAAAATGTATGATGATCCTCGACCCCTTCCAGGAAGGATCTGCCTTAAAGCACTTACGATAACCGCATACTTTCTGATATACAGACTCATCAAAATAGTGAAAGCCTGTAACCTTAGCTGTATGCGGAATACGCACAACTTCAAGATCCTTGTCATCAAAAAAATCTGTGTGGATCTCTTCGCTGTAATTATCTGTGAATTTCCAATTGTCATTAAATGGGATATATTGTCTCAAATCAGCCTCTTTCATAAACGTCAATCTGATGGAAACGCTTTTATTACATTGCCGTTTCTATATACTTATTGTACTAATATGCTGCTAAATTAACAAGAAACCAAAATGACGAATTTCGTTTCCACAAATTGTGCACTTTTCCAGCAGATATAGTAGAGATCAATTTTGGGCATCTTGTACTTTTTACTATAAAAAAAAGCCGGAGATCACTCTCCAGCCTTTTATACCATTTCTTTTTTAAAGTTCAAATGAACCTGTTTCCTTGCCATTGGCAACATAATAAACTCTGTTCTCTTCCGGTTTAACATAAAGATCAAGACTCTTAAGATCCTCAGCCTTCTTGCCAAGTTCTAAAGTCCAGAACTCTTTGGCATTCTTTACGATATCATCGTAAGAGATGTTCTTTTCAGCATACTGAAGTTCAATCTTTGTTTTGACTGAAGCAGTAGCTTTCTTTGTAACTGTCTTCTTTGCAGCCGGCTTCTCAGCAGCCTTCTTAACCTGTGCCATAACTTTTCCTCCTCATAGGAAGCCTGTTAAAAGTACTCAGGCCATATTTTTTCTTCTATGCTTACAAAGAAAAATTTACGCTTTTTTGTTAATCTTGTCAAGCCGCGCCGCTACTACTTGTTATAGAAAAAGGATATATGACAGCAAGTTTTCATCCGCTTTCCACTAATGTCTGACTTCAGAATAGCCAAAACCATTGCATATAGCTGTGATTCTGGTTCCATCCTGACACATCTTACAATTGTCATGACTATAAGAGACATAGTCAGGAATGTCGGATTTATTAAAGAGAGTGTTGATCTCATATCCGGCAACTGATGTCCCGGCTGAGAATATTGTAGATACGCCGCTCACATGTCCGCCGTAATACTTGATACCCTCAATAGCTCTTGTTACAGTCGTACCTGTAGTCATAGATGCAAGGAGCAGAAGTACATGCTTCTCATTGACCATCATAAGCATATTGTCACGGAATATAAGCTGGCCGGACTGATCATACTCAGGAGTCACAACATAGATAGTCTTATGCCTGTTCATAGACAGAATTCCGGCTTTGGAGAGTTCATCTGCAAGATATGCTCCGATCACCTCAGTTCCATCCATGCAGATAATGGTATCAATTACTGTTGTAGCCATATAACTCTGACTCATAGCCATAGCTACAGCTCTTGCTTCTGACTGCCTTGTTTTCATGGTAGTCATATCCATATAGTAATTGATATGAGAATTGGGTGTTACGAAATGACCTGGAATAACCTTAAGTGCGATATCCGGGTACTTCTTGGAATAGATCTTTGTATACTCTAACATCACTTCTCCGTTCCGGGAGCAACTAACTCCCATAGACATGTTGATGGATACCAAAGTTAATACAAATATGACAGCCTCTTATATACCGACTGTATAATGATCACATAAATATTTTATCACAATATCGTTTGTTTTTGGTAGAATATATTATTGATATTTTATACAAAAAACGCAGAAGTCTTCATCATATCCTTTTTGCAAAGAAAAGTTTGAAAGTGTTCCACTTTCAAACCCAAATTGATGGCGCGAGCTCCATCAATTTGAACCATTAGCCACTCGCTTAGCTCGTGACATGAGGTTAAAAATGAATCTTCTGCGTTTTATCTATTTTAGAGAAAATAACTTATATAAGCTGACTATACAAAACTGATCATGAAAAATCCAATAGGTGTGTTGCGATCGTAAAATATGCAAGAAGCGATATTGCATCTACGATAGTTGTGATCATAGGGCTTGCCATTACAGCAGGATCAAGGCCGATCTTCTCTGAAAGCATAGGAAGTATGCAGCCTACACACTTAGCTATGATAACAACAAGGAACAATGTCATGCATACGATCAAAGCAATCGAAAGACCTATCTTATCAAAAAGCAGCAGCTTGGCAAAATTGGTAAGAGCAAGTGTGGCACCGCACATAGCAGCAACTCTTATCTCTTTCCAGACAGTTTTGAAAAGATCCTTGAATTCAATCTCATCAAGTGACAGTCCACGAATGATCGATACACTAGCCTGTGAACCGGCATTACCGCCTGTATCCATCAGCATTGGTATATAAGCTGTAAGTACAACATACTTGGCAAGCGCATTTTCAAAGCTTGTGATGATAGCTCCTGTAAATGTAGCACTTATCATGAGCAGAAGCAGCCATGGCATCCTCTTTTTGTAAGTAGCAAATATACCTGTCTTGAGGTATGGCTTATCAGATGGCACGATAGCTGCCATCTTCTCGATATCCTCTGTAGCCTCCTGCTCCAGGATATCCACTACGTCATCGACAGTTATGATGCCGACCATACGATTTTCGTTATCAACTACAGGCATGGCTGTAAAGTCGTACTTCTGTATCTTACGAGCCGCCTCTTCCTGGTCATCCATTGTTCCTATAGAGATGACGTTGTCATTCATGATGTCACCGATGATAGAATCTTCGCTAAGTATCAGAAGATATCTAAGGTCAACGGTTCCAACCAAAACACGTCTTGCATCCAGAACGTAGCAGATATTAACTGTCTCCGAATCAAGACCTATTCTGCGGATTCTCTCTATTGCCTGTCCTATAGTCATATCCTTTTTAAGATCGACATACTCCACCGTCATGATAGAGCCGGCCGAATCATCCGGATATTGAAGCAGCTGATTGATATCCTTGCGCGTTTCAGGATTGGCATGCGCAAGAATCCTCTTAACGACGTTGGCAGGCATCTCCTCTAAGAAATCCGCAGCGTCATCAGCATACAGGTTGTTTACAATGTTTGAAGTTTCTCTGTCTGACAGGAATCGTATAATGTACTGTTGGTCGTCAGACTCAAGATTAGCAAATACTTCAGCAGCCATATCCTTGGGAAGAAGTCGGAAAAGTTTGAGTGAATCTTCATCCTTCATTTCTCCCATCACAAGAGCAACATCGACTTCCTGCATGTCAGCGATGAGCTCACGGAGTTTGGTATACTGCCTGGTTTCGAGGAGATTACGAACGATCTCCTGATAGTTCTTTTCTTCCATGGCTATTCTCCTTTGGTTTTAATGCTGTGCATAATCGGGGCGCAGGGTTGTCGTTACTTGATTTATGACTTTCCTTCATTAAAACCACCTCCTTTACCATGGATTATCCTACAAAATCCGCATAGCGGACCTATGAATCAAACTCGGGTATCCTCATGTAATATAGCATGAATCTGATCCTGGGATTAAAAAGTCAGAAGCAGAATGTGCTTCAACTTTGAAAGGCCGAAATCGTGTTTCAGCTATTCGATAATAACACAATTCCGGCCAAATGTATCCCCATTTTTTTGATTTTTGCAAAAATATTTAATCTTAATTATTTCCCCGCTATTTATTAACGTGATCTCGATATTTTTCTTCGAATTCACTAACAGGAAGCGGCTTGGAATAGTAGTATCCCTGGAATATATCGCATCCAAGTTCACGCAATGACTTGACCTGATGTTCATATTCCACACCTTCTGTAATAACCTTCATTTTAAGTTCATGAGCAAGGCTTATTATGGATTCAAGGATTTTCTTACTCCTTTGCTCATTTTCTGTCTCATGAAGGAATTCCATATCGATCTTTAGTATCTCTGCAGGCATATCTTTTAACAGACTAAGAGATGAATAACCTGTACCAAAATCATCAATCTCAAAATCAAAGCCAAAATTGTTGAGCTTGCCTATAAGAGTCAGCTGCCTTGTAGGTTCTATCATAAGTGCAGTCTCTGTAATCTCAAGTTTGAGCTTGGAAGGTGATATATCATACTTATTCACAAGTCCTGTGAATTCCTTAAATACATCCAAATAGTAGAAATCTTTGGGCGATATATTAACGGATATATTAAGCCTTTCAAAAGGTGTGCCCTTCCATGCTGCCAGCTGCCTCGCCGCAAGCTCCCATACATGAAGATCAAGCTTGTACAGACATCCTGTTTTCTCCAGAATATCTATAAACACTCCGGGAGTTAGTATTCCGCGCTTCGGATCATCCCATCTTACAAGGGCTTCAGCCCCTATCACTTCGCCAAGAGAAGTAACTTGTGGCTGAAGGAATATAACAAACTGATTCTTGTCTATAGCCTGCTCTAATTGATTAGCAACCTGCCTGTCATGGAGGATATCCGACATCATTTTGTCATCATAAGTAACTATAGTATTGCCGGGCTCATCGCAGATGGTGCTGATAGCCATATTGGCTCTATCACACATGAGAGATACTTCCATCTCAGGATTGGTTATATTATAGATTCCGCAATGGATAGTCATGCTGTAATAAGAGCTTGCTATCAGTTTAGACACCTCTGCAAGCTGCTTACTCATGTCAGCAGCATCGTACCTGTCTTTGGCGGTCAGAATAGCGAACTGATCCGCAACTATTCTTGCTGTGACATCTTTTTGATACGTACCTGTATTGATCAAAGCCGCGATCTTCTGGATTATCTCATTACCTTTGTCAAATCCAAACAGATCATTTATTATCTTAAAATCTCGTACGTTAGTGCAGATAAGCATGTAATCAGATCTGGGTTCTTTTTTTAAAGTCTCTTTGACAGCCTCATAGAAACCTTCCTTGTTATAAAGACCTGTAAGCTCATCGTGGGTCAATTTATAATGCTCGGATATAATGGCGTTCTGCTCAGCAGTATGATCAGACATACTATAGAATCCGCCGATCTTATTTCCTCTTCTATCCCTAAGAACGCCTCCATCTATCTGAATATACTTTGTGCCAAGATCTTTGCCTTTTATTTCTTCGATCCATCTGTCGTATATCTTATTACGGCCATCTCTTTTTTCAAGGAGTTCATCTATTTTGGCCTTCAGCGCATCCAGATCATCTGCAGGAATATTGAGAAGTTCAAAAGTTATCTCATTGACAAGTGCAAGATTGCCATCATTATCATAAGCCACAAGTCCGCTGCTTTGCCTCTTAAGAGACTCTTCCATGGTTCCGACCTTGATCTTCTCCGGTACATAGTAACTCATGATGTAATAGTTAAGTATTATCATAAGAGTATTTAGAAAAAGAACTACAGGAACCGGAAAATCCAAATAAAAATTAACTCCAAGTATAGCTTCAAGGCCTCCAAACAAAGCAACTATCGCTATATATCTTATCTTATAGATTCCCTTGGAAGTAACGATCCTTATTATCGATGGCACCATAAATGTAAGCGATATAATAAGGCACACTACATAATGAAAATATGCCGGTTCATGATTTTCTACAAAAATTCCAAGATCGAGGAATCTGACCGGCTTGCCATCAATTACATGTACAGAAAATACAAATCCTGTAAACATGTTGAATATAAGTAAAGCCGTATCTACAACCAAAAGGCCTCTTAGGATATACTCTACGGTTTTAGTTTCATTAGATGGGTATATATAGCTGGTAAAAAGCTTATAGAACATAAAGAATTCATATGCGATGAAGATATAGTACATCGACTCGCACGCCATCACAACACCACTGTATGTAGTGCATGCAATGACTATATTTGCTGTTATCGACAGCATAGATGCCCCAAGCGCCCATACTGAATAGATGCTATAGAGCTTGCCAAGCCTGTTAACAACATATATAGATATGGCATTAACTATTAAGATCAGAAAAAGGCATATAATTGCCGCATAATTAATCATAAAAACCACCCGGTTATTATTGCTGTTTAGGATGTCTTGGATTTTGAGATATGATTCCGATAGATCTTATAATCTCTTGAACCACCATGGCATCATATTGATTGTTCTGAGCTTCGACATTTAGAAAGATCGCACCCTTTTCAGAAGATGTATATCTTGGCGGCAGATGATTAAGCGCAAGATTGGCTATATCCTGTTTGCATTCATCACAGGTGCACACATTGGGAAACATTGTGAGCACATTATCAAGCTTATCTACAACTATTTTTTCCATATAATTTGTGAGCTGCATATTAACCCCTTCTCTACGTAATCACCTTATTCCAAATAACATAGTTCAGCCAGTCGTGATAAGGTAGATCATTTATGCAAGGCAGGCATAGGCGGTGCCTATGTTCCTTATGAAGAACGGATTTATGTTTATATTTATGATCATGTAAAAAAATATGATCATTCCCCGTAAGTTTATCGGTTAATTTCATTGAATTATTAACTTCGCCTTATTCTCATAAGTCCAAAAAAATCCCACACCGTCATCTGCTCAGAATCCGGTGTGGGATTTTAGTATTTATAATAAATATATTCAGTTGATCATCTTACGATGTCTTCATCGCCAAATGGATCTCCGCATTCAGGACAGAACTTAGGAGGATTGGAAGGATCTTCAGGCTCCCATCCGCACTTATCGCACTTATATACAAGAGCTCCTTCAGGTTTCTTCTCGCCGCATTCCTGACAGAACTTGCCCTGATTGAGTTTGCCGCACTTAGGGCAGTTCCATCCAAGCTGAACTTCCTCCGGCTTCTTCTCACCACAGTTCTGACAGAACTTACCAACGTTCTCAGTTCCGCACTTAGCACATTTCCATGTGTTAGCATTTTTAGGCTGCATTGTAGCTGCACCAAAACCGCCATCTGCTGCTGTGTTGTAATTATTAGCAGGTGCCTGTCCATAATTACCCTGGAAATTGTTCATAGCGCCCATGCCTGCATTCTGAGCCATGTTCATGCCCATGAAGCCCATCATAGCACCGTTAGTGTTCTTAGCAGCATCTCTCATAGCATCTGCTGTAGCACCAACCATAGTAGCCTGTGCCATACCAGGATCTCTATTAACTGCAGATTTCTGGATATCCTTGATCATCTTCTCATCTTCTTCAGAAGCCTTTACAGAAGATACACCGAATGATGCGATCTCGATACCGCGCTGATTTCTCCACTTGGATGAAAGCTCCTCGTTAAGAGCCTGAGCAATTTCTGCTGTGTGTCCAGGTATTGCAGAATATCTTACGCCCATGCCTGAAATCTTAGCAAATGCAGGCTGAAGAGCTGTAAGAAGCTCTGACTTAAGCTGTGAATCGATCTGTGATCTGTTGTAATCAGCAGAAACGTTACCACATACATTAGTGTAGAAAAGAATAGGATCGATGATCTTGTAGCTGTACTCACCAAAGCACTTGATAGAGATATCAACATCAAGACCAACGTTCTGGTCTACTACTCTGAATGGAACAGCATTAGCTGTACCATATTTGTTACCCATAATTTCTTTTGTATTAAAATAATATACTCTCTGATCCTTAGGAGCTTCGCCGCCAAATGTAAATCTCTTACCAATGCTTGCGAATGTTGCTCCAATGCCTTCTCCAAGGCTTCCTGAGAAGATTGATGCCTCTGTAGAAGCGTCATATGTGAATTCACCAGGTTCTGCACAAAGCTCAACGACCTTGCCCTGATCTACGATTATCATACACTGTCCGTCTGCTACTGCAATAACAGAACCTGTAGTAATGATATTGTCACTTCCCTTTGTATTAGATGAACGACCTGAAACTCTCTTGCTTCCTTTGGTTACAAGAACATCGTTCGGAATAGACTCACAATAGAAATACTCTTTCCATGAATCAGCAAGAACGCCACCTGCTGCCCCTGCTATAGCTTTAATAAGACCCATTAGAATATCCTCCTTATAATTCCATGATAGCTATACAATTGATAATGTGCCGCATCTGTATAACATTATATCAAAGACATATTAATATTTCATTAATAAATTACAAGGATATAAACCATCTAATTTAGTTTTTACGCTAGAATAAACGATGCTATTTTTTTAAGATAAAGTTTGAAAGTGTTCCACTTTCAAACCCAAATTGGTGTCGCGAGCTCTACCAATTCAAACAATTTAGCTGCTCTCTTTGCTCGCGACATAAGGTTAATGATCAGGTCAAAATATCTTCTTGATATTTTGAGTCTATAGAAATTATAATAGTAGCGGCCAAATTTGGTTAAATTTTTTAAATCAGGATAGATCATTATGGAAAACAAATCTAAAAACCCTTTAGGAAGTAAGAAAATATCAACTCTATTAAAAGAGTTCGCGATCCCCAGTATCATAGCCATGCTTGTTGGCTCTCTTTACAATGTTGTCGATCAGCTTTTTATCGGACAGAATATTGGAGAACTCGGCAATGCTGCAACCAATGTTGTATATCCTTTAGTACCTGCCTGCATTGCAAGTGCTCTTTTATTCGGAATAGGAGGAGCGTCCAACTTCAACCTTGCAATGGGAAGAGGCGAAAAAGACGGAGCCAAGTATTATATAGGTAACGCTGCATCCATGGCATTTCTGATCGGATCTATAATTGCCATATTCTCAGAGATAGCATGTAATGACATGCTGGTATTTTTTGGTGCATCCTCTAATGTATATCCTCTGGCAGAAAGCTATTTAAGGATCACAGCCGTAGGCTTTCCCTTCCTTATCTTCTCTTCCTGCGCCACACATATCATAAGAGCAGACGGAAGCCCCAAATATTCTATGAAGATGAATCTCACAGGTGCTATTACCAATATCATACTTGACTATATATTTATCTTCATATTCGGATGGGGGATGTTCGGAGCAGGATTTGCAACAATAATAGGTCAGATCATCTCAGCTGTAATGGGAGCTGTATACCTTACAAGATACAAGACAGTCAGACTAGATATAGCATCTTTTATCCCCAGATTATCAGTTGTTATCAGTATCGCTTCACTGGGTGCAGCCAACTGTTTCAACCAACTGGCAATGATGGTTCTGGCTATCGTACTCAACAAAAGTCTTAATTACTATGGCGGACTGTCACACTATGGTACAGATATCCCTCTTGCAGTATCCGGTGTATCTCTTAAATGCATGCAGATAATGATGGCCTTTGTGATCGGTCTGTCACAAGGACTTCAGCCTATCGCAAGCTTCAACTATGGAGCAAAACAATATGCAAGGGTTAAAGAAGCCTTGTTTGGAGCCTTAAAAACAGGCGCTGTGATAAGTTTCTTAGGTTTTATCATCTTCCAGGTATTCCCTCATCAGGTTATCGAGATGTTCGGCCAGGGTTCTGAAGAATACTTCGAATTCGGAGTCAGATACATAAGAATCTATTATCTATTCCTGTTTACTTATTTCATACAGCCAATAGTTTCAAACTTCTTCTCAGCTATCGGCAAACCTATCAAGGGAATCTTCCTATCGCTTACAAGACAGGTAATATTTTTCCTTCCTCTTCTTCTGCTGCTTCCAAGGTTCTTCGGAATAAGCGGAATCCTCTATGCAGGAGCAATGACAGATCTTATCGCTGCAAGTGTATGCAGCATCGTAGGACTTAAGGAGATAACAAAGCCACAGTATTCAAAGGCTTCCGATAATTGAAAACGCCATATAATGCAGCAATAAAGACCGTGAGGATTATTCACGGTCTTTTTGATTATCTGATCATGTATACTGAAAGTATTAATCAAAGCATATATCTATGAGGTAGGTGTCAAAAGTTCTTTTTGGCATCTTATGCCAGTCTGAAGTTCTTATATGCTTCCAGCCCCTCAGTAGTCCTTTGGACATATACAATTCCCTTATGTCCTGCAGCTTCCTTGATAAAATCTATAGCAGCTTTCCTCTTTTCAGGAGTAAGTCCCCTAAAAGGTTCATCCATTATCAGAACATCCGACGGAATGCAGCAGGCTCTGACTATACATATACATCTTCTTACATCCTCCGGAAGTTCACAGACAGGTCTTCCCAGATATTTTGTGTCAATGAGCATCTCGAGTTCCTGGGCTGCCCGTCTTTCGGAATATCTGTTATTTACCAAAACAATATTTTCTTCTGCAGAAAAATACTCACAAAGTCTGTCTTCCTGAAATACTACTCCTGCATTGACCCTGTCATATTTATAGTCTCCAAGCAGTGATACGTAGCCCTTATCCGGCTTTCTAAGCCCCAGTACTACATCTACAAGAGTAGACTTGCCGCTTCCTTCAGGGCCTGTAACAGCCCATGTATCGTCTGAACTTATCTCAAATGTCACGTTATCAAGAACTTTCTTGCCATCCAAATTTACAGTTATATTCTTTGCCTCAATTGTCATATTAACCTCTTGCAAGCTTATGCATTTTCTAGTTTTATTAATTCACTTCTTATTTTATATTCATTCTTCTACTTTGCTTCCCTTATTAAGCCGGTTCTTATACATATTTGGAAAAAGAGCCGGAAGATATATATACTTAATTCTTGTCATAAATGACAGATGATATATATCCGCCATCTCAATCATTTTTGGATCAACTTTCATTTTCTTTTTCTCCTTTATCTCTATTTGGATGTTGCTTTTTCAAACTTCCCACTTGGACGATACAACGTCTTCAAAGGATTTGCAGGGACGGGCTGTATATAGATCATTGCCATGCTTTTTAATCGTTTTATTAACTTCATGAGCATGATAGATGGAGATTTTCATTCTGCAAGGGGTCCACCTGTCTGAGCGCAGCGAGTTTGGACCCCAGAATGAAAAGATCCGGCTATCGTGCCATGAAGTATAAAACGATTAACCGCATGGCAATGATCTATATACAGCACGTCCCTGCAAATCCTTTGGAGATGCTGTATCGTCCAAGTGGGAAGTTTGAATTATTTATTTAAAATAATGTGCGATTACTTCTTGCACCAATCGCGCTAATATGCTATTATTATGAAGTTGCAAACGCCGGTGTGTCGGAATTGGCAGACGAGGCAGACTCAAAATCTGTTTGGGGCAACTCAGTGCGGGTTCAAGTCCCGCCACCGGCATTTGTATGAAGGAATTTATAGTTTAGGCTATGAATTCCTTTTTTATTATGCCCCGGATCCACATGTCTTAGCACAGTAGGTATAGACCCGGGGCATAAGTAATTCCAGTTATCATTCCATGAAATTATAAAGCAATCATCCCTCACTCAAAGAGGTCAAGCCCCCATATATAGCCCCAGCCATACTCCCAGCTTACATCGCTGTCTTCCTCGATCTTGGCTTTAGTGTCAGTAAAGCGCTTCTCTTCTGCCGAGTCTATAACTGCGTTCTCACCATAAGCATAATCAACAGTCATTGTGATACCTATCTTGTCATAAGAATACATAAAGATTTCATTAAATTCTTTTATCTTCTCATTGATCGCATCACAATCAAAGTCCTTCATAGTAATAGTGATTCTCTTAAGCCTATGATCTTCACTATCAAAATAAGCAGTTATATCAGCGTTAGGAACAAGCCCATAAGTCTTTATATAACTCTTTGGAATATCCTCATAAATATTTAATTCATCTATTGTTTTTACAATGGCATTAGGATTTAGCTCACCAGTTACTTTATAATAGTATCTGTCGTTTATCTTAGCCTTATCTTCTGCCAGTTTCAAGCTTCCATTAAGGTATGACGCATTTAAAAGAGCCGTTATGATATATGAATTATATGAATCATCAATTGAATAACTATTTGCTTCGTGCCTGCTAAGTCTATATGTATCACCATTTAAATGATCCAATATGATATAAGCGATATTACCATCACCGACAGAACTGGTATCTTTTACATACAAGCTGTCGCCTTGCCCTTTCCATACCTCTGTAACTTCTTCTATCCTACTGCTTTCAGACTTATAGCTTGTACTTTTCTTACAATCAATCGTTGTCTTGATCTTAAGTTTTATATTTTCATAAGAATCAAGGCCATAAGCGCTCTCATTGATAAGACTATACGCAGTTACTTCGTTCACAATTTCTTCTTTATAAAAGACTCTCTTCAATGTAAAAGTTCCTGCAAGAATACAGATAACAGCAACGGCAAGAGATACTATCAGCTTCTTTTTGCTTATCTTTTGATGTATCTTTTTAGTATCCTGCAAAGCATTCTTACTATCCGGAGTTAAAGTAACCATTCCGGATATTTCATCTATCACATGGGATTTCATCTCATTCCTGGCATTGATTATCTGCTCAGGTTTGATAACCGGAACCTTAAGCTCCATCTCATCTGTGAGCTGTTTCATGGATCTGGTTCTTAGTTCAGGAGTAATTGCAAGTCCGTGCATAAGTGCATCTTCCTGTCCGCCCAGAATCTCAGCTCCCATCTTAGATGGTCTTAACAATGTGTCCCCTCCTACTCTTTCATCTGCGCTCACAGGATTAACTCCCGTCAGCATATAATAGAAAGTAGCACAAAAAGCATAGACATCAGTCCATGGTCCCAAAGATATGTTCTTTTGGTATTGTTCTATAGGGGAGTAGCCTGACCTAAGAACCAGGATCTCATCACTATCATCCGGCTTATCAAAACGACTTGCAGATCCAAAATCAAGGAGCTTGGCACGTCCATCCGGAAGAACCATGATATTGGAAGGACTTATATCACGATGAATAAGCCCTCTTTCGTGTATACGTTCAAGGACTTTGATAACCGGACTTAACATTTTATAACAGAAGTCAAATGTTACATCAGGATTCCTCTTACGGAACTGCTCAAGGGTCATGCCCTCAAGATATTCCATAACTATATATACTGTTTCGTTCTGATTGAATATGTCACTGACCCTGACAACACCCGGTTCATCTGCAAAATCACCAAGTGTTCGTGCCTCCAGAAGGCACTTGTTCATTTCATGATCATAGACTGACTTTTTAGAAGGATTTATTAAGACGACATTATCGGATACCTCTGTATCTCTTTGAACAAGACGATCCGGATAATACTCTTTGATCGCAACCTTCATATCAAGGCGCAGATCACAGCAGCTATAAGTTATTCCGAATCCACCCTGACCTATAGCTGCTCCGATATAATATCTATCCTGCAGAACTGTTCCTATCTGCAGCATATATTTTTCGTTTTTGACTTTTACATCTTTTCCGCAAAAGCCGCAATGTGTAAAATCATCAGGAATCATCTCCTGACAATGCGGACATCTGATAATCCCCAATTATGCCTTCCTCCGACAGCTGCCCCAAAATATGATCAAGCGAATTTGATACTGAGCCTGATCTTGCCCACTACAATCTCTGTTCCTGAGTATATAGCAGCGCTTTCTTCAATCTTCTGCCCATTCACAATGAGCGGATTAGTCTTACTCTTGTTCTCGATATATGTCTTACTTCCGGCACAATAGATACGACAATGTACGCCTGAAACTGTATCATCATAATCAAGGCATACCTGATTGCTCTTATCATAGCCTATATATACACCTGACTCAGACAAAGGAAGTTCAAATATCTTATCAGGTCTGTCTATATCATTTATCCAGATTTTGCCGGGAGAATCAAACAAAAGCATTGTATCTCCCGAATCTCTGTCTCCAAGATCTACAAACTTAGTACGATGTACATTATCACTTTCAGCTGCTTTTTTAACACTACCGCCTTTACCTGCAACATTCTTTAATGCTTTGTTTGCAGTTTTGTTTGCAGCTTTTTTTGCAGCCTCGTTCTGTCTATTATATTCTGCATTATTTTTTTATATATACAAGAAGGACTATTATGAAAGCTATCAGCAATACAATAATAGCCACCAGAATATACCAGTATTTTTGTAATATTTCCATTACTTATCATGCCCTTTCACTTTTAGATAACAGATATCTCATCTGTTCTGCAAGCTTTACTGTTTTATCAAGATCTTCTTTCAAGGCATCTGTTACAGCATCTTCTTTGGTTCGGAACATGTCTGCCTCTTCGCCTTTCCATGAATCAAATGTCTTTTCATCACTCTCAACTATGACATTAAGTACATCTTTCTTAAGGGCATCTGCAAGCTCTTCTATCTTAAGTACCCTGTCTTTCAAAAGTTCAGGAGTTATCGTATTTTTATCTGCCATAAAACACCTCTATAATCAATTCAACAGATCAGAATCAAATACATCTGTCTTAGTGCTTGTCTTCGTATCTTCCGGGAAGTGATCCGCATAATCCATAGCATCATCAATGATATCTGCAAAAATATCCTGATGCACCTCACTGCTTTCACTTTTCCAATAACCGCTCATATTTCTGACGGTATTGCTTAGCTGCTCTATTTCTTTTTTCATATTATTCATAATACAACCTCTTGTAAAGACCGTAATCTCGTGCATGTGATCAAATAAGAAACTGATCCTTATATACTGATTGAAGAGATAACATCACGAACTTCGCTTCTCATTCTATTATAATTATCAGCTGCAAAACGTATACAACGGCTATACTCTTCTATACCGCTTTCTACGTTATCCCCCTGCTCTTTAAGCTCCTTGGGCTCGTCCTGTCTTAAGTTTCTGATCCTTGTAAGGTGCTCTGAAACTGACTGGGAATCTCTTACAAGCTGATCTATATCCACCATTATCCTGCTCAACTTTCTTCACCTCCTATGTTCCTTAGACTATCGCCACTTACAACACGTTCATAGGAAGCTCGCAGTGGTTCAAGATCATTGAGGATTCCGAGCTCTCGTCCCTTGATAATAAAGCCTGTTCCATCAGAATGATCAGCGATAAGCTTCTCTCCATCTTCATAAATTCTGGATATGCTGTGAAGAGCTATACCCATCTGTCTTATTCTAAGGATATCCTTAATAAGACCTGCATTGATATCCCTAGCCTGACTACATATATCATCAAAACCCTCATAAGACTCCAGTTCTTTGATAAGCCTTTGAAGTTCAAGCGATCTGTCTTCCAGCCTCTTACAGATTTTAACTCTGCTGTCAGCTGCCTCTTTTAAAATATCTGTATCAACTCTCATAATCAACCTCTACTAAAACAATAGCAAGCGCTCTGCGCTACGTACCCCCTGCTGAGAAAGCGTTTTACCTTTTTCCAAGATCCTGTTTTGTGAGACTGAACATAGCATAAGATCATCATCGTCTCCCATCATCTCACACTGTTCTTTCTGGCACAGGATATCTTTGATCTCTGTTATAAGTTCAAAGACAGTCTTGGACTCATCCAGACTGAACTGATAATGCCTGTCAAGAGATACAACCTGCAAATCAACAAGTATCATATATTCGCCCACATCTTCTCATAAGCCGGCCATACTTCCATTCCTTCATCCTCTGAAAGAATATCTCCTGCCGGACACTCTATGCACCATTCTGAAAATCTGCCACGAAGCATCATTCTGTACTTGGTCACAACACCGTCACTTCCTCGCATGAATGACATCGCAAAGACAGGAGTAAGTCCTGAACTTTTAGAAGCTTCATCCATCCATGTTTCAAGATCCATAACATCCATCTTCCTGACTGCTTTGAGATTCTCTCGTTCAATATCTTCAGGATCTATAGCCTTTATGAATTCATTGCTGGCATCCTCTGATCCTGGAATATTCTCTTCAAGATCAAAAGATTGTCTGAGCCAGTCTTCAAAATCCTCTTTATCAATAGCTGTGACGATTATTCTGTCTTGTCTATGGCTGTCAGCTTCAACTAAAGTAACTCCTTTATCGCTGATATAGATGAATTTCTGATCCATCTCCTTGTCATAAGGAACCAGCATTATCACTTTCTGAGCAGAAAGTAAAGGCTCCATAAAATCCATAGCCTCTTTAGAAGGATGGATATCATCTGCTCTCATGGCAGAATCCCTTTTACTTTCATCAAGCACATCCTCATTTACAGGAACTTCAAGCAGACCGTCTCTTGCAAGTCTGAATGCGCTTGAAAGCATCTGAAGATCGTCAATTTCGTTTGCCTTTGGCAGAGCCAGTGAACAGATTCTGTCCTTTTTAGCAGATAAAAGAAGGACTGAAAGATCAAGTCTGCTCATTATATAACCGTTATTCATTTTCAATTCCATACTCTTTGATTTCCTTCTTATATGTTCTAGATACAGGTACTACGTCACCATTCTTCATGATGATAACGTTCTCCGAAATGATAATGCTGTCTGCATGAAGCATATTGACTATAAAACTTCTGTGACATCTTCTAAAATGATCCGGAAGTTTCTTTTCAAGATCATCAAGTGTCTCATACAATCCGTACTCCTGATTCTTGATCCTGACAAATACCTTCTTATCTCTGGCTTCAAGAAAATCGATAAGGTCAAGCTGGAGATATTTCTGTGCATGACCTGTATAGACACTTATAAGCTGACCTCTGCTCTTGGAGAGCCTGTCACGGATAAGATCAAAAGACTCCTCTAATACTTTATCAAGAGCAACAATATCGAAAGGCTTTAAAAGAAGCGCATCCGGTGCTATTCCGGCTCTTACATAGAGCATGGGATTGGTCCTGCTGGAAGCAAAGAGGAACAAAAAGGCTGTCGGGTTGTCTTTTCTTAATGAAAGAAGCTTATTGCCCGCTCCTCTGACCGTAGTATCCCATACTAAAATATCGTGTTTCCTGACTTCTTGGAGCCTCGCCATTGCCTCATAGAAATCTTCTGTATAACAAAAATCCCAATAATCATCAGTATACTTGGCCGCATAATCCGGAACGAGTTCTTTCAACATGCGAGTTTCAAGCATACTGTCCACTAGTGAAAGATAATAAACCATATTAACCTCATGTGTTATAAATTGTTTGAATCATAAGCGCCTTATGCAAGCGGAATCACTACCTGTACCGAGCCCTTATCATTATATGATGATGTGATACCGGATCCGGGCTTTCCTGCAGCAGTCAGCTTCCTATACGGAACACCATCAAATCTGAGTATACTCTGTGAATCAGCCATACCGCCGAGATGTATACCATTTTTATAAGATGTAAAGCTTTCGTATACCGAAAGTCCTGCAGCATCCATTCTCTTTTCGTCGTCATAGGCTGCAAAGAAATATATATCAAGCAGGCTGCCTTTCTCAAACAGATTGGTAATTGCACCCGCAAGATTATGACTTGCGCCTTCCGGACTATGCATCATCAAAGTAAAGCTCACAAGATCATCTATGAAAATAAAATACGGATGACCTTCTTTTCTGATCTCACGAAGGATATCTTCATCACTTACGCCCTCATCTTTAAGTTTGGACTTAAGAGCATATCTTTCTTTAAAAACAGGAATTATATTTTTAAGCCATCCAACCACGCCGTCTACTTCCGAAACATATCCAAAGCCCATATTTGAAGCATCGTTTTTAAGCTCTTTTCTGCCGCTTGTTTCAAATACAGTCACTTCCCTGGCGCCGATAAAGCGGCAGGTTCTGGAAAGTATACGGATAAGATTGGTCTTACCGCTTCTGGGTCTTCCACTTATCAGATACAGATATGTCATATCAAGATCAATACTCTCGATACGTGCACTTGTAATATTATAACCGAAAGGAAGCAATCCTGCATCAATATTTGTTAAAGAATCCTTAAACAATGACCATGACGGCTTATCAGGAATATACGGTATAGCCATAGCTTTAGGCCCATGATAGCTCATAGTCTCTTTAGAAAGTATATCTTTGATACTTTCAGTCCTTGTCAGATCATCTTCGCACACACTAAGCGCTGTCTGGAACTCAAGCGTATGACCGGATGATATTATAAGGCCCCTTCCTGCTATGGATTCCTGAGGCATTATCTCTATCTGCGATGTACGAAGTACATCCATGTAGCCGACTTTATCAGCCATCTGCAAGCAGAATATGTTACGTATACTCTCAGACATTCTACCGGGGATATCCCTCATTCCAAATCCGCTTCCGGAGATAAGAAGATATATACCAACAGATGCACATTCCCTTGCAATCTGAATGATGGCATCATCATATGCTCCTTCCGTCTTCTCACGCAGTGAAGCCATGTCATCGATCACAACAATGATCACGGGATCCTTAAAGCCTTTTTCTGCACGAAGTCCGTCAAATCCTGCTCCCGCATACTCTTTTCTTCGCCTTATGATCTCATCCTGTATCATACAGATAAGATTGGGAACTTTCTGGATATCTGTATCATATACTATTCCGCCTGTATGGGCATCATCTTCAAAAGCTTCAAACGCTCTTCCGCCAAAATCAATGATATAAGCGTTCAGCATAGAAGGGTCATAGCTTTGATATAGTGAAAAGACAACCGTCTGCAAGAACGTACTCTTACCACTAAGTGTCATACCACATACAGCTGTATTGCCACCTCTTGAAAAATTGATAATAAGAGGCATCTGATACTGGTTAACAGGATCGTCTATAAGACCTGCATAAGCCTTGATATCAGCGCCGCCCATAATATGTGGCCATCGGCCGCTGTTATAGGATGCCTTCTTGTAACCATCGAGCAAGTCCAGTGATAGTTTTTTGGGCAGTTCAGGAAGCCATAACGGACTATTATTGTAGAGCTCAAGTTCATTCGAACATTCGATTATATATTCAATTACACTTTCAAGCTCAGTTTTTTCACGTCTTTGAGGCAGTCTTATATTCTCCGTCTCAGAGCGCTCTATGATCCTGTCTGCAAGAGCATCATGATCCTTGTCAAGCTCAGGTTCTGCCGCAAGTATCTCATCTCTTAATCTTACAAAATTAAGATAGAGCATATCTTCATAAGCTGTACCTACAAGCGAAGCTTCATTTTTGACAAGATCAAGGATGAATTCATGACGAAGAGCAGCTTTGCGGCGGCTTTCAAGATAGTTACCAATAAGTCCTTCACGACCTGTGTTAGTGAGAAGTCTTGCTGTTATCTTGTGACCTGATCCATCCTTATCATAGGCCTGACCTGTATAACCTGACTGAAACTCTTTATAAAGCTCATCACTTCCTACCTGCAGGATAGCTCTACCTGTAGTTGACAAAAATGCTGCGTCGCTTTTGTGGAGCATCTCAATACTATCCTTCTGGTCCTGTACACGCAGACAGATTCTGAACTTTGAGTTACTCCAGATATTATCATCCACAGTTCCTGAGGGCTTTTGAGTAGCAAGTATCAGATGTACTCCAAGGCTTCGACCTATCTGCGCAACACTTATAAGCTCGCGCATAAAATCAGGCTCTTCAGCCTTAAGCTGTGCAAATTCATCTATTATTACCAAAAGATGCGGAAGCGCAACTTTAGTCTCACCGTTTTTATAAAGCCTTGTATATGCATCAATATTATTAACACCGCTTTCTATAAAAAGGCGCTGCCTGCGTCTGTTCTCACTTTTTATTGCAACCATTGCGCGGCGAACAAGCGCTCCGGACAGGTTAGATATCTGGCCGGCCACGTGTGGAAGCTTTGCAAATGCATTGCCCATTCCGCCTCCCTTATAATCGATAAGGAAAAAGGCAATATCTTCAGGGCTGTATTCCACAGCAAGCGACAAAATAAATGTCTGCAGAAGTTCAGACTTACCACTACCTGTAGTACCTGCTATAAGTCCATGAGGACCGTGATACTTCTCATGAAGGTCAAGAATGCAAGGACGCCCACCGGCTATCTGGCCGATACGTCCTCTTATTCCTTCATAGGTGCGGTTTCTGCGCCATCTGTCCTTAATATGCAGATCTTCCGGGCTTGATACACCATACATATCAAAGAAGCTGACTTCATCCGGAATCTCACCGCCTCCGCCTTCATTATCAACTACAACAGTTGACAAAGTACCTGAAAGCTCATACAAGATCTCAGCACTTATATTGTCAAATTCTATCTCTCTTCCGCTGCCTCTGCCTTCGCGGATGTAATACATACCTTTATAGTTATTATCATTTTCTATAACAAGGTTGCAGGCATTTGGAAGATCAGCCACATCCTCAGCCATAAGAAGTGTTGTAACAAAAGGAGCATTCTCGTGATCTGAAAGATACTTGGTTATGAGCTCTCCTTCAAGAAGAGACTGATCCTCTACTATGATCACATAGTGCGGATGCTCTTTTTCAGGATTCTTGACATATTCCCTGAACACAGAAGTAAGGTCATAACATACATCACTTACCTCTTCCTGTTCAAAAGCTATATATCTCCTCTTCCTGTCTTCAGACCATACATGAGGAAACCAAAGGGCAAAGGACCAGGATTCATTATTGCCTGATATATCACTTGCTGTAATGAAAGCAAGCTTTACATCCGTATAGCAGTTCTGAGTTGTGATCTGGGCTATAAGATCATAAACTATCTGGTATGAGCCCCTTTTACCGTTACCACCGACTATACCAATAAGATTCTCTCCGGAGAGGTCCACACATACAGGTACATCTTCAAGCATCTTGTATTTTTTGGATATATCAAGGCACCTTTTATCAAGCTCATCATCATAGAAAACATTGTCACCTTCAGGCAGTTCCACCTTCATCTGAAAAGGTATACTGCCCTTGCCGACTCTGTGATACAGAAAATCCTTGTGGGTAGTATTTCTGCTCCAGAGATTATCCGGAAGTCCCTTTTTAAAATCGCAAGCCTCTTCAGCGCTCTTATATCTGTCGTTTAAGATCTTCTTGTTTCTTTCACAGCTTGATGAGATCTTCTCTTCCATCACATCAAGATACTCAGAATAGTCCTCTCTTATACGATTTATCTCTTTGGACACCCTTGTATATGGCAAAAGAGAATCATTGGCGATCATATGGGCACTTGCAGGAAGATGCTTTAGGATTATCTCATCTGAACAGAGCCTGTCCATATTACGAGGAGGTCTGTGATAGATAACCTTATAATTGTCAGGCATCACCGCATAATCAGGTGCCTTTTCATCTCTGCCGGTATCTACGCTACCCTGCAGCTTATTATCTATCCGCACGAGCTTATCTGACAGAGTCATATGCGAAGTCTGATCTATAGCAAGCACATCACCTGCATAGACCATATATAGTCCCCAGATATTGATCCTGTCGCCAAAAATCAGCTTTCTGGAACCATGTATAGCAATATCATTAATAAATGTTCCGTTAGTACTCTTATCTGTCAGTATCCATCCGCCTTCTTTAGTGTCAGCTTCCATCACGGCATGAAGGGATGAGATAACCTCTCTGTCAGATATATGAAAAGAATACTTTACATCACTATCATCAGCGCTTCCTATAGAAAGTTTTACTATATTACTAAGATCATACTTCTTGTATGCAATAAAGGGTTGTTCTTTTTCCCTTACCATGACCGCAAGACGTTCACCGTATCTTGTACGCAAAGAAAGGCTATCGCCCTCTTTGAGGTCGTAGCCGGCATTCTCAATCTTGCAAAGTGGAAGTTTTACAGAGTTTATTTCATCAGATGATAGAAATCTCCATTTTCCGCCTATATTTTCCAAAAGAACCGCAACATCTTCTTCGATACGGAACTTTCTGCTCTCTATACGAAGAGCAAGCCTTCTGTTAACTCCCGCCGGAAGAACAAATTCCTTAAAGGCGCTTTCGGAATATATCGTAATAGCTATACTCATGTCAGTTCCTGCACTATATACTAATTATAGTTTTTTATCTTTTCTTGTATTTATTTAAATATATTTCTTTAAATATAATTCTTTTGCTGTATTTCTTTTTACTGCTTTTCTTTTACTGCTTTTTTACTGCTTTTTCTTCTTGGCCCACGTAACTTCATAACGTCCTCTGTCAAGGATCTTGCTAAAGTCATTGTAGTTAAGCGGCTTATCAAAAAGAAATCCCTGTGCACTGCTGCATCCAAGTCTTAGCAAAAAGTCAACCTGATCACAGTTGTCTACGCCCTCTGTTATGACCTGAAGTCTTAAAAGGCGGGCCATAGCAATGACAGATCCAACTATAGCTTCATCCTCTCTTGTCAGGACCTCTTTGTCGATAAAAGATTTATCGATCTTGATCTCACTTACAGGAAACTCACGTATTACAGACAATGATGAATAGCCTGTACCAAAGTCATCAATAGATGTAGATATATCATTATCTCTCATCTGTCTAAGGAATGATAAAAGTCTCTCCTGCTCATCTGAATAAGCTGTCTCCGTAACTTCTATAATGATCTCATCCTTATCAACACCGTATTTGTCCATTATATTAGTTATGATCGAAGAAATATCGGGTATCTCCAGATCCCTTTTTGAGAAGTTAACAGATATCGGCACTACAGCCTTTCCGGCTCTCTTCCTCTCAGCGATCATACGGCATACCTGTCTTAAAATAAAGAAATCAAGCTCACTAATTCTGGTAGATTTCTCAAGAATCGGAACAAATCCATCAGGAGAGAGCATCGTTCCTTTATAGTTCCATCTTACAAGAGCCTCTGCACCTATTACTTCTCCTGTCTCAAGATTGACTTTGGGTTGATAATAGGTTGTGATATTCCCGTTATTGATAGCACTTGTAAGCCCGTCATAGATCTGCTTGTCATAATCGATCTCATTCTTGATCTCAGATGTCATCCATACAACATTTCTGCGCTTCCTTCTTGCATAGTTGAGCGCAGCTCCGGGCTGACCTATAACTTCGCCTGGATGGTGGATGTTGCCGCTTTCAAGATCATAGATTCCAATAGTTGATTTAATAGTTACAGGTATTCTCTTACCCTTATACATTCCATAAGTCTGAATGGACTTGATCTGGTTTAAGAAATACTCTGATCTGTCCTTCTTGATAAAAGCAACAAAATTATCTCCTCCAAGATGACCTACTTCTTCATCTTCGGTGAGTCTTTTCTTTAATTCTCTGCCGTAGCGTTTTAAAATGACATCAACTTCCTTTTCATCGAACTCATAATTAAGAAGTCCGAAACCACGCAAGTTGAAATAGAAAGCAGTGTAGGCATCATAAGAGTTCTTCTTCACACATTCAAGAACTTTTGCCATATATCCCACCTGATTGGGAAGCCCGGATACTTTCTGGGTTACGTAGGCTTTTTTAAGTCCCTTCTTCAGATACATCCTTTCGACATGAATATACATTTCAGAAAGAAATGTTCTAAGTATCTCTTTCTCTTCTTCTGTAAAATGTCCATCTTCACAAGTTGAAGTACACAAAAAACAGATATTCCTGTCGGCAGGGCCAAAAGAAAATATCTCCTGATATTCTGACAGCTCCAGTCCCTTATCTTTTACAAACAAGGGACGGGAGACTCTTTTTTTATCAATAATAATGTTAGTATCATTTGGTGTAAATGATACTTCTAAAACAACCTTCCCCAATGGCAACCACTTTGATACTGCCTCAAATGCTTCCTGAGATATCTTGATGGAATTATCATCCTTCAACAAGATCTCTGAAAACTCCCTAAGTGTTTTGCTTTTTAATACCTCGTTCACTATAGTCCTTTCCCAATAAGATTTCAGATGATCAACCTTCTAAGGTGTCTACGATTGTAGGCAGGAACTGTTTCTTACGTGACACAACGCCTTGCAGATATGCTCCGTTATTTCTAGTTTCAACTGAAAATCCATTTTCTATAATACTCTCTGCACCGTTTCCTGCGAATACGACGTCAGATGATTCTTTTAATATATTTGTAAGCAGGAAGAATATCATGTCTATTCCGTCTGCTGCAAGTGTCTTATCAAGTTCAGATACAACTTTCTTCTTGATGTCGGCAAGCTCTTCTGCGCTCATGGAGTTGATCTGTCCTATACCGATAGTCTTATTGTCAACCGTGAACTTCTTGAAATCCTGATGTATGATCTCAGGACCTGTTTTAGAGCCAAGATTACTACCTGCATGGAACATCTCCATAGCAAACTCTTCTGCATTAACACCGGCGATCATCGAAAGCTCTGCACCGGCATTCTTGTCAATCTGAGTGCATGTAGGGCTTCTGTACATAAGTGTATCAGATAAAATGGCAGCCATAAGAAGACCGGCCGTCTGAGGATCTATATCAACATGATTCTCTTTATACATTAAGTATACAATAGTAGAAGTTGATCCCAGAGGCTGATTTCTAAAGAAAACAGGTGAAGACGTAGAAATAGTACCAAGCCTGTGGTGATCTATGATCTCTAAAAGCTCAGCAGATTCTATGCCTTGTACTGCCTGATTCTTCTCATTATGGTCTACAAGTATGAGCTGTTTCTTCCTTGCACCCAGGAAATTACGACGTGATATCATTCCCACATATCTGTCGTACTCATCAAGGACAGGGAAATATCTATGACGCTCCTGAGCCATAACTTCCTGAATGTCCTCAATATAATCATCCATATGGAAGGATACAAGTCCCTCACTCTTCATGAAGTGATCTATAGGCATACTACTGTTAACAAGTCTTGATGCCGTAAATGTATCATGAGGAGTAGTGATGATACGACAGTTGTGAGCAACTGCCTGCTTCTGTATAGTCTGTGCAACTTCTGCGCCGTCGCAGACTATGATACAGTCCGCATCCATTTCAAGAGCGCACAGCTGAGTCTCATAACGATTGCCAAGGATAACAACATCTCCGGAATCGATGATATTCTCCATAACTTCAGGGCTGGCTGCAGCAACTACGACTTTACCCTTTTCGACATTGCCTTCTTCACTTCCTACTATCATCTTGCCATCAAGAGTCTTGACTATGTTCTTGTATGAAGTTCTGGCACTTGCGAGTATATCTGAATCATATACATCCATGTAGGATGTAACGATATCATTGGTAGTGATGATACCCTGAAGCTGGTCATCCTTGGTAACGCACACAGTTACAACTCCGGCATTACGCATGATCTCCCACGCATCTTTCAAAGATGTATCGCCTGCTGCGCCTGCAAGGTCCCTTATCTCCAGATCCTTGACCTGAGTTCTTACATCAGTCAGCATCAAAGGCTTTTCTACTTCAAATCTATCAAGAACATAGCTGGTCTCCTCATTAAGATGACCTGCTCTTCTTGGTTCGTATGCTTTTCCTGTTATGATAGTCTTAAGCCTTGCATAGGCAATAGCAGCACAGACGCTATCAGTATCAGGATTCTTATGTCCAACTACAAATACAGGACGTTCTTCTTTCATATAATAACCTCATAAATTTAAATCTGCACAAATACATTCAATTCTTTTCGTCAATTTTCCAAAAATATTATATCATAACGCTTAATAGTACAGACTAGAAATAGTCGTATAAAAATTATTAGTTTTTATACAACTTCAACAATAGCACATAAAACATCCAGATTAAAACACCTATATTCTTGAATAGATATCGCTATCAAAGCAGTGCATCAATCTGCATAATTGATCCTAAGCCCCTTAGGATAGTGATTTTTAAGTCTTCTTCCATCACTCTTGGCCCAGCCAAGGCTGCATCCATCTGTCAGGATAAGATACCATCCATTGTCAAGAGAAGCCGTAAGAGATAGTCCAGACGTGAAGTCCTTTATCTCCTTACTGTCACTTGGATAGTCATGGCTATTTTTCACATCCTCTTTTCTTAGGAAAAGAGCCAGTGAATGCGATGGTTCAAATCTGCCCTTCTTCATAGTTCCAAGATGAAGCCCGGGGCGCATGACTTTAAGTCTGTCGGTCGACGGCATAAGGAAAGGCGCCAGATATACATTCTCTCCGAAAGTAAAAAGAGTTCCGTAAAGTCTGTCCATGCCGGATTCGCTAAGTACTTCCCCAGCGAATTCTTCCCAAAGCTTCTTGGCAAGTTCAAGATCGCTGCCGCCTTTAAGAGCCTTATTTTGCGCTCTTCCGGCATTTTTATCCATAAGTCTTCTGTCTTTGGCTTTTAGTTTCTTCTTGGACTTCTTATCAGCAGAATCTGAGTCTATCTTTTCTGCGCCGCCAGAAGCATTAGCACCTTTACTATCGAAATCGTCTATGTCTTCTCCCAAGCAGGAACTATCAAGAGGATTTCTTTGCTCTATCCTTATTCCTCTTTGGAAACCGCCGGGACAGTAGGTTATTGTAGGAGCTTTCTGGTCTATATCACTAACAGACTGCTCACCATTTTCCTGACTTATATCATTAACAGACTCGTCAGCCTCCTGGCCCATATCATTACCATGCAGCTCACCAGCTTCCTTGGCACTATTTATTTTAACGTCAACATCTGAATTTTCATTAACCCTTTCAAGCACCGCAAGGAAGTGTCCTTCACCCTTAAGATGATGCGGCCAGAGCCTTATACAGTTTGCAAGCTGGTCTGCAACTTCTTTATTCAGCTTTTCTTTATTAGTTTTAACTTCATCAAGGCATCCTTCAAGACCATAATCTTGATCATCCTGTGTGGAAGCGGCATTATATTGAAGGTCCGGCACAGTCCAGGTGCTTTCATCACTAGTGTCAATAAGCGCCCATGACGGATTGCCATGATCCATTCCTTCGTATAATGGAACCTCTACAACTCTAAATTCAGGGTGACGCAGCAGGAATCTGTATATAGTACCCTCATCTTCATCCGGAGCAAATGTACAGGTAGAATATACCAGCCTTCCTGATGGAGCCAGCATGGATGCTGCATTATCCAGAATCTCATCCTGCCTGTCAGCGCAGAGTCTTACATTCTCAGGAGACCAATTAGTTACTGCATCCTCGTTTTTCCTGAACATACCCTCGCCTGAACATGGTGCATCGATGAGGATCCTGTCAAACCAGCCTTCAAATCTGGCTGAAAGATTCTGAGGAGTCTCATTAAGGACCATGGCATTGCCTATGCCCATTCTTTCGATATTCTCAGATAGGATCTTGGCTCTGCCTGCATTGATCTCATTAGAAACAAGGATACCTCTTCCCTGCATCCTGCCTGCTATCTGGGTACTCTTACCACCTGGTGCAGCGCACAGATCCAATACCCTCTGGCCAGGCTTGGGATCAAGATAAGCTACAGGCGACATTGCACTTGGTTCCTGTATATAATAAAGTCCCGCCATATGAAGTGGATGTTTGCCGGGTTCATCTTCATCCTTATATACAAAGCCATTCTCTTCCCACAAAATCTTTTTGGTCTCAAAGGGAAGCTTTGAATACGCATCCTCTCTTCCACCCTGAAGTTTACAAGGGTTAATGCGAAGAGCCTTACTTCTTACACACTCAAAAGAGACCAGAAACGCATCGCATTCCTGGCCAAGCATAAATTTCATTCTGTTTGTGAACTTACTTGGGAGCATTTATTTCCTTCCGCAATAAGCCGTTATTGCGCTTATTTACTATTCTCCTTAAGGTACTTCTTAATGCCGGCAAAAGTGCTGACACTAATAATATGTTCAATCCTGCAAGCATCTGTCTCTGCCGTCTGCTCATCAACTCCGGCTGTAAGCATCAGAAACTTTGTAAGATTGGTATGTCTGTCATATACGCTCTTGGCCTTTTCAAGTCCAAGCTTCGTAAGTACAAGCTCGCCATCCTCTTCCACAGTAATATATCCATCTTCTTTCAAAATACCGACAGCTCTGGATACACTGGGTCTGGAAAAGTTAAGCTCATTGGCAACATCTACAGAACGCACACTACCATTTCTCTTCCTGAGAATATAAATGGTTTCAAGATAATCTTCACCTGATTCGTGCATAGGGTAAAGCCTCCTGTCTTTTAAAATAAGTGAATTAATCAACAAAAATATGTTAGCATATACTAACGAACTTCACAAGAGCATAGCAGTTTTCTAATTGTAAAACATTTATAAACACAGTGCAATAAAAATAAAAGAAAAAACAAAATTTATACCATTCTTCCAACCATTTTATCAAGCTCATAAAGTATCCTTTTTATTGATTAATTCAAAAAGAGCCGAAGTAACTTCGACTCTTTTATAGTTTTCAATATTTGGTTTTAATGCAACTTCGCAAGTATTATTTTGCGAAATCTGTTGCTCTGCTCTCGCGGATGACATTAACTTTGATCTGTCCGGGATATTCCATCTCAGCTTCAATCTTCTGAGATATATCATGTGCCAGAATAACCATATCGGCATCTGTAACCTGATCCGGAACAACCATAACACGAACTTCACGTCCGGCCTGAATAGCATAAGAGCTTTCAACGCCCTTGAAGCTGTTAGTGATATCTTCAAGCTGTTTAAGTCTTGTTGTATATGTCTCCAGCGTCTCTCTTCTTGCACCTGGACGAGCTGCTGATATAGCATCTGCTGCCTGTACCAGAACTGCGATCAGAGACTGAGGTTCAACATCACCATGATGTGCCTCTACAGCATTGGTGATCAGAGCTGACTCCTTGTACTTGCGACAGATATCTGCACCCAGCTGTACATGTGAACCTTCCATCTCATGGTCAACGGCTTTACCGATATCATGAAGAAGTCCGGCTCTCTTAGCGATACGGATGTCAAGACCAAGCTCGCCTGCCATCAGTCCGCAAAGCTGAGATACTTCAATCGAGTGTTTAAGAACATTCTGGCCATAACTTGTACGGAATTTGAGTCTTCCGAGAAGCTTGATGATCTCAGGATGAAGTCCGTGAACTCCAGCTTCCATAGATGCTGCTTCACCTTCTTCTTTGATCTGAGTGGCAACTTCCTTCTTAGCCTTCTCAACCATCTCCTCAATTCTTGCAGGGTGGATACGACCGTCTACGATGAGCTTCTCAAGAGCAACTCTCGCAACTTCACGACGGATCGGATCAAAGCCGGATATAACTACAGCTTCCGGTGTATCATCTATGATAAGATCTACACCTGTCATTGTCTCGAGTGTACGTATGTTACGACCCTCACGTCCGATAATACGTCCTTTCATCTCGTCACTAGGAAGCTGAACAACTGAAATAGTAGATTCAGAGACATGATCTGCAGCGCATCTTTGGATAGCTCCTATCACAATCTCCTTAGCCCTCTTATCAGCTTCTTCCTTAGCCTCGGCTTCGATGTTCTTGATCATGACTGCCGATTCATGCTTGACATCATCTTCAACGATCTTGAGCAAGTACTCTTTAGCCTGATCAGCTGTAAGTCCTGAGATCTTCTCAAGTTCCTTACGTCTCTCCTCATCAAGCTTCTGAATCTCCGCGGTCTTCTTGTTAAGATTTTCCTCACGGGCACTCAGGCTCTGCTCTCTTCTTTCAATCGCCTCAGATCTCTTCTCGACATTTTCCTCTTTCTGCTGTATACGTCTCTCAGAGCGCTGAATTTCGGCTCTGCGGTCACGAACTTCTTTTTCCAGGTCATTCTTAGTCTTCAGAGACTCTTCCTTTACCTCAAGGAGTTTTTCACGTTTCGTATCTTCTGCAGATTTGAGGGCATCGTCAATGATCTTTCTTGCTCTTTCTTCAGCACTGCCGATCTTGGCCGCATCATTTTTCTTATGACGGGCATTGTTAACATTAACGGTAATGATGACAGAAAGTGCAGCTACTACTACTGCTATAATTACAGCCATAGTAATACTCATTACAGGAGCACCTCCTTATTCAGTTTTCATTGTACAATATTTTGTATATCATGCCCAAAATCAGCATTTGTTTATACAATTTTACAACACTTTTAGTTTACCCCTGTAAAGGCTCTCTGTCAAGGCTACCATGATACTTCCAAGGCTATAAAAAGAGCTGTATTCTGGTTTTTACAAAATACAGCTCTTTTGCCTTTACTTATTTTGCGAAAGTCATTTATAAAAAGCCTTAATTATCGCTTTGAGATTCACCGGAGCTTTGCTGAGTTCCCATCTGTCCGCCGTTTCGAGAGCCCATTCCACCTCCCATGGGAGCACCCATGGATGATCCTGTAGAAGATGCATCCCCAGAGCATACTGAGTCAAGTGTTATCTCTTGTGTTTCTTCATTAACCGTAACAGTATAGGTCTCTCCAATGGTAAGCTGTTCACTACTGAATATCACTGCATTACCGCTCTTTGCAGCTGTGTATTCGTAGATCACAGCGCCTTCTGCATCTGTTATCGTTATAGTATCTCCTGATTCATAGCCGCTTTCGATAGTAACTATAAATGAATTCTGCTCAGAGTTATCTGAGAATGCTTCTATCATTCCAGTACTTCCAAGAGCTATAACTGTTCCGCCATTGACGATCAGTTCGCCGCCGCTCTCAGTTCCGGAATCAAGTGCTGCATTGCCGCCATTCTCAGGTCCGTCTACGATCACGTTGCCGCCATAGATGATAAGGTCTCCGTTGGAATCAAGACCATCGCCTGCTGCATTGACATATATATTGCCACCATAGATCGCCAGACACTGGATCTGTGTAGTAGTTGTTGTAGTATTATCAGTATCAGAGTCACTGCTACTAGCTGCTTCTTCAGTATTTCCACTAGGCATTGCACCTTCTGGCATATTCTGATCAGTTGCAGCATCTGTACCCTGTGATGCATTCTGGTCAGTTGTAGCATCTGCACCCTGTGATGCATTCTGGTCAGTTGCACCATCTGCATCCTGTTCTGTTGAAGTATCTGCATCCTGCGATACATTCTGATCTGTTGTAACATCTGTGTTCTGAGACCCGTTCTGCATAGTTGTTCCATCTGTATTAGGAGCCATCTGAGCACCGGAACCTGCGTTCATGCCACGGCCACCCATGCCGCCCATGCCTGCGCCGCCCATCATCATAGTCGATGTATCAGAGCCGCCTCCGGCGTTCATACCATCATCAGTAGCTGTTACACTTACATCACCGTCGTAGATATAGATATAATAACCTTCTATGCCTTCATAGCTTGTCTCTATTACTATAGTACCGTTTTCAATATCTACCTGATTCTCTGCATGTATGCCATCATCACCGGTGGATATAGTAATATCACCATCGGATATAAGAACATCTCCATCACTGTGGATTGCATCATCACTACTGTTAATATTAAAGGTTCCACCGGATATAGTGATGCTATTACCGGCTTTGATACCTTTATAGCTATCTGATTCTTCTGTTGTATCATCACCTGTAGTATCTGAATCTGTTGTTTCTGTATCCGCTGTTTCTATATCTGCTGAATTTGTATCTGTACCTGCTGTATCTGCCACTTCCGAGGTACCTGGTTCAATCGCCGCATCTGCGCCAGATGATCCATCGCCTTCTCCTGCGGCATCTTCACCACTCATATCAAGTGTATCACTACCTGCCTGCGGCATTTCACCGCTCATATCAGGTGCTTCTCCGCCTGCCTGCGGCATCTCACCGCTCATATCAGGCGCTTCTCCGCCTGCCTGCGGCATCTCACCGCTCATATCAGGTGTTTCTCCGCCTTCCTGTGGCATCTCGTCTTCTGTTACTTCACTATCTGCATCTTCAGTATCTTCATCAGATGACCAACTTCCGGCATCCGGCATCTGCCCATCTGTACTGCCCATACCTTGCATCTGGCCTCTCATGCCGCCCATAGCCATCTCATCAGTATGCGAAGCCCCATTTTCATATCCACCACCTGTTGTGATATCGAAGCTTCCACCAGATATATTAACATCCGTAACTGCAGATATTCCGTCATGATCAGCTACTATCGTGAAATCGCCGCCTGTTATAGTCACATATCCCTTGTCTTCATCCGAAGTGTTATTGGCTTTAATGCCATCATTACCCGATGTCAGATTGAAGGTACCATCACATATACGAACCGAGTCTTTGCCAAGAAGTGCATTGTCATCTGCTGTAACAGTGATCGATCCTCCTGTTATTACCAGATCATCCTTACTCTTTATACCATGTCCGCCTTCTGCTGCTACAGTAAGAGAACCTGATCCATTTATTGTAAGATCACAAGAAGCGAATATCGCCGCATCAACGTCCGCTGCTATTGCAGCTTCTGAGCTAAGATCATACGATGACACTACATTATCTGATCCTTCTTCAAGTGTTATGAATACCTTGTCAGCTGCCGCTACGTATATTCCAGGAAGAGACTCATTGGTTATAGTAGCGCCGTCAAGAACGATCTGAACCTTGGCATCTGATGCATTTACGATCACCTGCTGATTCTCAAGTTCTCCGCTAAGTACATAGGTACCAGCTGTAACTATATACAGATCTCCATCAAGCTCATATGCACCGCCACTTGTATATCCATCAATATCACTAAGATCTATATATACAGCTGTCGCTTCCGTATAGGACGGATCAAGATCTCTATCTGAAAAAATACCCTCTTCATCTGCCGACACATCAGAAGTAACTACACTTACGCCCAGTCTCTCGGCATTCATAAATAAGGCAGTCAGAAGAACAGTCAGGATAGTAATTATGATACAAATCAAATTTGTATGTTTACTAAAAGACATAATTTTCCAGCTCCTATCTGTTTTGATTCTAAACTTATGTTTCAATTAATATCGGCAATAGAGGCATCTCTAAATCGGATATAACAACTCTATTGCCGCTATATTTTGATTTTTTATTACTGATACTCGCCGTTATAGCTTACAAGTACTGCGCTTTCTACATGAGGCTTATCGCTAAGAGCTGTTACAAAAGCTGTATCCTCAGAATTGAGCCTTACCTCATATGTAAGTTCGATATTGCCTTTACGAGCTGTCTTACCCTTTAAGATAAGCTTATCTGCATTAGACTTGATATATTCCATAACATTTTTTTCGGCGATAGCATCATCAAGAGTAACCACTATGATATAAGGTTTTACATAAGTCTTACGATTTACAAAAAGTACAAGGATAAGACCGATGATAAGACTTCCGAATACTGCAAGCGGGATCATTCCTGCTGCAAGTACGATACCTACTGCTATAGACCAGAACAAAAATGCTATATCAAGCGGATCCTTGATCGCAGTCCTGAAACGAACGATAGATAACGCACCGACCATACCTAGTGAAAGAACTACATTAGATGTTACTGCCAGAATTACAAGTGTCGAGATCATTGTAAGTGCTATAAGAGTTACGCCAAAGCTTGGAGAGTACATAACTCCCTGGAATGTCTTTTTGTAGATAAAAAAGATAAATACGCCAATTCCAAATGCCAGAACCAGGGCAATTACCATGTCCAAGATACTAACCGATGTTACATTTTCCAAAAAGCTTGATTTAAAGATATCACTGAATGTCATTTTACTATCTCCTTTGATTCATGAATTATTCGATGTTATTACACACTACAAAAAATATACTTTCAGACTTTCAAGCTGCATTATTCAAAAATCCTGCATATAGCATATTTTGAAAATGCTGTAGCTCTTGTATCTTCAACCTGAACTATCTGCCTTACTATGTCAGGAAGAAAATTGTCCCATTTTACTTCCAGTATTATCACATCAGGTGCAACAGGGATTGTCACACAATCCGGATTTAGAAAATCCGTACAGCGAAGGCCGCTCCTAATATGATGATCAAGTGTCACCCGAACGTTACCTGCCGGATATGTGAATGGATCTCTTGTATAATCAACTATTGTCTTGGGTCTTAATCCGTCATTTTTCATACCGCGATATAGTTCTCTTACAAGCGGATGATCATGATCTTTCATCCATTCAAAATCGTTATTGACAA
Source organism: Butyrivibrio fibrisolvens (assembly GCF_023206215.1). NCBI lineage: Bacteria > Bacillati > Bacillota > Clostridia > Lachnospirales > Lachnospiraceae > Butyrivibrio > Butyrivibrio fibrisolvens. The sequence goes on along the minus strand of NZ_CP065800.1, from coordinate 2,303,501 downwards.
TCCTTTGGCATTCATTGGAAGTAAGTGATGCCGATTGCTTAAATCCGATATCTACGCGTTTGCTTTTTTTCTCAAGATGAATGACTGATGTATTGTTATTGTAGAAACGGATACGATATTTATCTCTGTCTCTAACGCCATCGAGCTTCTCTTTCAAAGCTCTGTCATCATATGAGTCAAAGTACAGACTCCTTATCATATAGCAGCCCGTAGGCCCTACATGTTTGTCCTGTTTTAAAACGGCTCTGAGTCTTTGCCTTAGGACGTAGTAATCAGTCAAGCTGATACTGTGTTTGATTTCATGTCTACCTTGCATATACTCGCTCTCCTTTGAACACGATTATATAGACCTTTCCTAAATCGAACTTAAATCAAATCTTAAACAATAATTATTAATCAGCTATTCACCATAGCGGTACAGCATCATCAAAGCGGGATGTTTACATTACCTGCACCAGCACAAGATTGCAAAAAGCCCCTTGGCTTGATGCCAAGAGGCTCTTTGCAAAAAATTATTTGCAAGTGATAAGTTTACATATCTATCTTAATCCATATCCATGGCTTTATATATCAGTTCTGTGCTGTATCCTTTGCGGTACAAGAAAGCCATGATCTTTTGTTTGTCTTTGTAATCCATCGAAGGAGAATAGTGCTTCTTGGTAAGAAGATGGCGGATCTGGTCAAGTTCTATATCTTCATCATCCGATTCGTATTCTTCTTCCATTACTTCTGTTATCAGATCTTTATTTATACCTTTTTGAATAAGATCCTGCTCTATACGTTTACGGCTTCGGGATTCCTTATAATATCTTGCATAGTCAGAGGCATATCTTCTATCATCCAGATACTTGTAGCTCTTGACATAGTCTATCGCATCATCAATACAGCTTTGTGGATAGCCTCCGTCACCCAGTTTCTCTCTTAGCTTATATTCAGTATAGTCGCGCTTTTGCAAAAGATTCATAGCTCTAAGGATTGCCCTTTTTCCAAGGACTTCCCTTACAATAACGTCATAAGTTATCTGGTCTATCTCCTTATCCTGCTCAAGCTTATACTTACGGATTTCTCCTTTATACAGGAGAAAGGCTTTCTCTCCGTCTATATATATCTGGCTTCTTTTCTTGTCATATTCTTTGATAGAAGTGATGATCATAATAACCTCATGCCTCGAATTTAAAAGTAGCGACCCGGATCTATGTCACGGACCGCCACTGTAAATTTTGAATACTCTGTTTAAGCTTCTGCCTTCTTCTTAGAACTCTTCTTGGCAGTCTCATCAGCTTCAGCTTCTGTAGCCTTAGCAGCCTGTGCCTTAGAGAACTCATCTAAAGGAAGGTTATAGAACTCGCGAACCCTGCCTTCGATCTCAGCCATGATCTCAGGATGCTCTTCAAGGTAAGCCTTGGCATTCTCACGGCCCTGACCTATCTTCTCGCCATTGTACTGATACCATGCACCTGACTTGTTGACAATATCGATATTAGCAGCAAGATCAAGGATATCACCGGACTGAGATATTCCCTTACCAAACATGATATCGAACTCAGCTGTCTTGAATGGCGGAGCGATCTTGTTCTTAACGACCTTGACCTTAGTGTGGTTACCTACAACTTCACCGCCAACTTTGATAGAATCTGTACGGCGTACATCAAGACGTACTGATGAATAGAACTTAAGAGCTCTACCACCTGTAGTAGTCTCAGGATTACCAAACATGATACCAACCTTCTCACGAAGCTGGTTGATGAATACTACTGTACAGTTAGACTTGCTGATAACAGCTGTAAGCTTACGAAGAGCCTGAGACATAAGCCTTGCCTGAAGACCTACATGCGAATCACCCATCTCACCGTCAATCTCCGCCTTAGGTACAAGTGCTGCAACAGAGTCAACTACTACAATATCAATAGCTCCGGAACGAACCATAGTCTCTGTGATCTCAAGAGCCTGCTCACCACTGTCAGGCTGAGAGATATAAAGATTGTCTATATCTACTCCGATATTCCTTGCATATACAGGATCAAGAGCGTGCTCGGCATCGATGAAGCCTGCAATACCGCCTCTCTTCTGAATCTCTGCGATCATATGAAGTGTAACTGTTGTCTTACCTGAAGATTCCGGTCCGTATATCTCAACGATACGTCCTTTAGGAATTCCTCCAAGTCCAAGTGCAATATCAAGACTAAGGGAACCTGTAGGTGTTGTCTCAACACTCATCTGATTAGTAGGGTCACCCAGTTTCATAACTGCGCCTTTACCATATTGCTTTTCAATCTGTCCAAGGGCAGCCTCAAGTGCTTTTTGTTTTTCTTCTCTTTCCATGTTTTCCTTTCCTGCGCAGATGCGCACGACCCCTCGTAAAAAGAGATCTCTCCTCTCCGGCAGATATTTTAATATTTTGAAAAAATATAGGATGTACTTCTATGTACAGGATCAAAAAACGCATCCTATACATATTTAGAATTGCATGACTGTAATTCTATGTACTAATGATATAACTAATGAAATCCAGTGATAATGCGATAAAATCATCTCCTGCCACATTGATCACATGATTTATTTTAGGGTATATCCTGCCGGTTGTCAATAATTTTAGCATTTCTTATGCTAGATTTTTAATCTTAAATGCTGAAATGTCTGGCAGATATGCCTCAGATATTTTCAGAACTTTAAGAACATTAAAATGTTAGCATGAAAGAGACTTGTTTGCAACTTCTAAAAAGCGGCAATCAAATATCGTTTTTGCGCTATCTGATTGCCGCTTTTATTTATATTAATCATCATACTTTTGATGTTTTATTATAACATCGCCAAATCGTTTAGCCTTCAAGAACTTTCAGCTCATCATCAATAGCTCTTGAAACAAACTGATTTATAGTGATTCCTTCATTAGCAGCATACAATGCAATTTTCTTATGCTGCTCTGGTTTAATTCTTACATTGAAAGTCCCTTTATATTCACGTTCAGGTTCTTTTCCAATCTTTTGACAGTAATCAAGATAATTATCTATACAGTCATGCATGGACTGAGTAAGCTCTTTTACTGACTCTCCATGAAAATTTAAAGAGTCATTTATTCCAAGAACGTGTCCAATAAAAATCTGATCTTCCTGATCAAATTCTACCTTTGCGTGATATCCATTATATTCCATCAACGAACTTATCATCCAATCTCACCTACTTCCTTTAAAAACGCTATAATCATCTTTACATGATACCTGTATAGCTCATTGCCTGGGTGTGGTCCATCAAATTGAATGATGCGTTTGGTTTCAATATGATAGTAACCTATTCCAGATCCTCTTCCACCCTCAAACTTTTCACAACCGCACTGTTTCATGAGTGTATCAAGTTCCCTGATTGTAAAACTTGTTGGTGCAGGTTTTGATAACAATTTTTCTAGTAATTAGGATTTTTTTGGCACAGCAATTCCTCTTGCAACTATTTTATAGTTACAATATAGCATTTTGCAGTACACCTGTCAATTGGATTAGCTGTATAAGTTTTAGCATATCTTAATCAAAAAGAAACTTCATCCGACATAGCTTCCACTACATCAAACAAAGTTTCATTATCCTATTACTATCACCAGTTTATAATATTGCAAAAGCTTTACACCTGGAACATCAAAAGGGACAGCTTACCAATTATAAGTTCTCTTATCACCAGCCCCTTATCCATCTTATCCTGTGAAGATAACTTCACAAGCTTATCTATAGGATATATTTTTTCAGTATACTTATCTTCTACGCCGTCCACATGAGGGCTTGCAAGAACTGAGCAGCGAAGTCTTAGTCGAAGCTGTCTGCATACTCTATAATCAAAGCCTTCATCTGTCATAAAATAAAAATGGCTTTCAAGCGTAGCACTCTTATCAATATCCTTAGCTATATACTTTTCAATGATGGTTTTAAGCTTAAATGGCACAAAATTCGAAGACATAAGCTCATCATAGCTATATCTAGCTCCAATATAATATTTTTCAAAATCCTGCATTATATACTTAAAATCTTCTTCATTATGTACCAGCATATTCCAACCTCAACTAAATCTAAATCATGCAAATTCCTGGGGCTGGCAGTTTATAAACTGCCAGTCCCAGGAATCCCCCAAGACTAGCTATTTCATTTATTTATGATAGAGCTTCTGGCTCTCGTAATGCGCTTCGCATGTAAGGTTCACACCAAGCTTCTTGAATACAGTCTCATCAACCTGTGACAGGATAACTGAGCTGTGTGCTTCGCATCCCTTAAGATCCGGGATATGCTCAAGAGCTTTTCTTGCATTCTCATTATTAACAGCTGTCACTGACAGCGCGATAAGGATCTCATTAAGGTGAAGAAGTGAAGAATGATCTCCAAGGCAGTCACTCTTGAGCTTCATGATAGGCTCGATGAAATCCGGAGGGATCAGTTCTACACTGTCTTCTATTCCTGCCAGCTCTTTAAGTGCATTGATAAGAAGAGCTGAAGATGCTCCAAGTAGAACAGATGTCTTACCTGTAAGGATCTTGCCATCAGGAAGTTCCATAGCTGCTGCCGGGCCGCCGGTCTGCTCTGCTTTAAGATTAGCTGCTGCAACAACAGGTCTGTCAGCAGGTGAGATTCCTGCCTTATTCATAAGAAGCTCTATGATGCGGACAGGTTCCATTCCGGCATTACCTTTACGATATTCGCAAAGAGCCTGATAGTATCTTCTGATGATCTCCTGATTAGCAGCTGCTGATACAGCCTCATCATCAAAGATGCAATTGCCGGCCATGTTAACTCCCATGTCTGTAGGAGACTTGTATGGTGAGCTTCCGGAGATCTTCTCAAACATAGCATTAAGTACAGGGAATACCTCTATGTCACGATTGTAGTTAACTGTAGTCTCACCATAAGCTTCAAGATGGAAAGGATCTATCATGTTAACATCATCAAGGTCAGCTGTTGCTGCCTCATATGCAAGGTTTACAGGGTGATTAAGAGCAAGGTTCCAGATAGGGAATGTCTCGAACTTGGCATATCCGGCCTTCACACCTCTCTTATTCTCATGATAGAGCTGTGACAGGCATGTAGCCATCTTGCCGCTTCCTGGTCCCGGAGCTGTGATGACAACAAGTGGATGAGTTGTTTCGATATAATCGTTTCTACCAAAACCTTCGTCACTAACGATAAGTGATATATCAGAAGGATAATTCTCAATAGGATAGTGTCTGTATACTTTAAGACCAAGTGCTTTGAGTTTTTTCTCATAAGCTATGGCAGAAGGCTGCTCTGCAAATCTTGTAAGAACAACAGATCCAACATACAGACCTTCCTCGCGGAATGCATCAGCAAGTCTTAAAAGGTCCATATCATAAGTGATACCAAGATCGCCTCTTACTTTGTTCTTCTCGATATCTGCAGCGTTGATAGCAATAACGATCTCAGCCTGATCCTTAAGTTCTTTTAACATAGTGATCTTACTGTCAGGATGGAAGCCGGGAAGTACTCTGGAAGCGTGGAAATCATCAAAAAGCTTACCACCAAATTCCATATAAAGCTTGCCGCCAAACTCGCTTATACGCTTGCGAATCTGCTCACTCTGCATTTTAAGATACTTGTCATTGTCAAAACCTATCTTGTTCATATAAGAATCTCCTACCTGTTTAGTTGTACCAATACCTACGGAATAACTTTTTATACACATATGATGTGTTATGAAAAAAAGAAGTCAGCTATTACATAACTATGCAATACAAGAACACATTTTAACGCTAAAATAAAAGGCATTTCAAGTACTTTTTTACGTCACTTTATGCATGATCGTCACAGATCTTTATAGATACTGTAATCTCCGCTAATAGTCTCAGTTGTGGATTTTGATAGCTGTTTAAAGACTCCCTCAAAATCCCTTTGTCTGATATGAAAATAGACCTGGGCAAGGCTCTTATAAAGCTGTGATATGCCAAAATTATTAACATACCTTTGCCAAAGCTTAATCGTAGATGTTTTAAAACCAAGTGTAGTCATGGGGATTATTGAATTGCCGCTTAGAACTGCCAGCTTGTGATAATACTCGTAGGTACATAAAGCCGCTTCCTCTGCAGAACCTGAATCCAGCACTTTATCAAGCATATGGCCAAGGTCTGCTATCTCTTGGTCACTGGCAGTCTCGATGACACGCTTACAGGCAAGTAGTTCCATAGCCCATCTGAATTCAAGAAGCGATCGGATCTCTTGGGGCTGAAGTTCGAGCTGCACATTCATAAGAGCCTCAAGGGTATAGATATTGCCATTATGTCTAAAATCATTGACAAAGACTCCCTGCCGCGGCACTACGACAAGAAGTCCTCTTCTTTCAAGTTCTTTTATTATATCCGAACAAAGCTTTCTACTGATGCCCATACTTTGAGCCAGCTCCCTTTCCGGAGGGAGCTGGTCATCAGGCTTGAGCTGGCCTGTTAATATCATTTCGGTAATGCGAGCTGTAACAATGTCACGGGACGATCTTTTCTCTTCCATCTGTCGCCTTTCCTCTGTATCAATCTGCATTCCAAATCATGAATATCTTTCTACTAAGAACAACTAAATCGCTTATTCTTATCTTTATTTCTTATCCTTCTGACCATCGCTGTCATTCTGGTAATTGTCACCTTCCTGACTATTAACCGCGTCAATAGGATCGATTATATCTTTGCGACTAAAAACTCCCGATCTCTTCTTGGACTTATTCTCTTCTGATGACTTCATACTTTTTTTAGCGATAAGTACTATAACAATGATTATAGCTGCAAGAAGTATAAGCTGTGGGATGTTGACAACGATGATTATGAACAGCTCAACAAGGAAGTTACCTGTCCCCTTAAGGCTTGACATAAATCCATCGCCTATCCTCTGGAATACAGTCTTCTTCTCAGTAATAGTGAGATTATCAGGCTCAACTTCTTTAATGCTTATATTGATAGTGCTGTAATCGATCTTGTTATCATATACGCGAAGCTGTGATTTGATGGAATCAATCTGGTACTGAACATCTGTTAGCTCAGTCTGGATAGTGATGATATCTTCCATGTTCTCAGCCTTCTCCATAAGCTTTTCAAGAGCTTCTTTTTCTGCCTCAAGAGCATCCTGATGAGCTACGATATCAGTATATGTAAGAGTTACATCTTCTACGTTCTTGCTCTTATATGTGATATTGGTCTTAGAATCAACATCTGTTAGGAATCCTTCAAGCTTCTGCTCAGGTATACGGATTACATAGTCTGCAGTATGAAGATCCACATATCTGTCACTATAGTAATAACTGCCACTTACAGATATACTGCTGCTCTCAACGTATCCACCAAGCTCCAGAGTCCTTGCTTCTATCCAGGATATAGTCTCATCAAAGCTTAATGTCTCAGAATTGATATTGACTGTAGTGATAAGCTTCCTGTCAGTAGCCTGCGATGACTCATCTACTTCTACATCAGTCTCCGTTTCTACATCGCCTTCAGCATAGTCTTCTGACATTGCAACTTCATCATTAGCATTCTCCATCGCATAGTTGGCATCGCCCCCTGCGGACTTTGCATTATAGGACGAGCTGTCTGATGTACCTCCACATCCTGATAGAATCATAGAAAAAGATAAAATTAGTGCTCCTAAAAAACCTGTTCTTATTTTCCTCATAATAATCCTCCTCACCCCCATGTTGGGGAATTGTACTTTTTTGTTTCATCGCCTGCACTACTGACGCATTCATAACAGATCATTAAAACGTCAGCAAACTGCGAATATGTTATTCCGGCTTTTTGCCCTTCTAAACTATAAGACGGATCATTAGAAGCACACGTCACATCTTTTTTTCGAGATCTTTTTTCGAGATCTTCTTCGAAATTATTTTACCTTTTATTTCATTTATTCAAACTTCGCACTTGCCAAACATACACCACCCTCTGAGGCAGAGACAATGCAGCCCGTTTATAATACATTTTCGTATCTTTTGAAGGTGTTATTAAATTCAGGAGCAAGATATCTGGATCTTTATATTCTTCTTAGGGTCCACCTGTCTGAGCGAAGCGAGTTTGGACCCTAGAATATAAAGATCCAGATATCTTGCCCTGAATTATAACACATTCAAGATACGAAAATGTATTATAAACGGGCTGCATTGGCTCTGCCTCAGAGGGTGGCGTATGTTTGGCAAGTGCGAAGTTTGAGTCATTTATTTTTACGCTTTATATCATTATATCAGTTTATTTGGCCTTGATAACGTCTTTTTTCCAAAGTCCTGTCAGATATAGGACAAAGAGGATAACTGCCGAGCTTGCATTGGATACAACTACAGAGTACCATACAGACTCAACGCCCATGTCAAACACATGTTGACAGATGAAAAGTGTTGCAAATCTAAATATCCACAACCTTGATGCATCTACTATCATAGTCACAAGAGTATGACCACTTCCCTGGAAAAGTCCCATAGTCACATTATAAAAAGCATTGGTAAAACACCAGAAAGCCATCAGACACAAAAAGTCTGTAGCAAGAGCTACAACCTGATCATCTGATGTAAGAGTTCTGACCATAAACTCAGCTATAGGGCGTCTTGACAGGATAAGTCCTGCAATAAGCAGATATACAAAAGCCATCTTAAGAGCTATCCTAAAGCCTCTGTCAGCCCTCTTTTTGTCACCTGCTCCTATATTGAGACCTACTATGGTACTGATAGCTGAGCCTATTCCGTTATTAGGAAGAGTTATGATGGAGTTGATCTTATTGCCTATACCATAAGCCGTCGTTGCGATCATGCCATAAGCCTGTACACTTCTACTCATAAGAAGGAAGCCAAACTGCATAGTACTGTGGCCTATCGCTGTAGGAAGACCTATTCTTACTATGCTAAGGAGCTTTTCTTTTTGGAATCTAAATCCCTTGAAATGAAGAGTTATGACCTGACCTTCTCTTGTAAGAGTATATAGAGCTATAAGTGCTCCCGGAAGCTTTGCAAACAATGTGGCAAAAGCTGCTCCTGCTATTCCAAAATGAAGTACTACCATAAGAAGCGGATCCATTATAAGATTGACCACCGCTCCTATGAGATTCAAAAGCATAGGGCGCACAGAATCGCCCTGGGCCTGATGCACCGACGAATAGATATTGATCATGTACAAAAGAGGCATATCCAGAATGACGATCCTGATATAAATAAGTGAATAGTCATACTGAAGTCCTGTAGCACCAAGCCACCCCACAAGAGGCGGAGATATGATAAAACATAATATCGCGCATATTACAGAGAAAATAAGTGTCGAGATGCAGACATGATCCGCCATATTCGAAGCTTCCCTGTCATTGTGCGCACCAAGGTACTGAGCTATAAGTATAGAACCTGCCACGGTGATACCGGATCCAAAATTCTGTAATATAGACTGAAAAGGCGATACAAGCGTGATCGCAGACTGGTACTCTGTTCCCAGAACTCCCAGCCAGTATGTATCTGTCAGATTATAAAGAGACTGAATAAAACTATTGATCATTACAGGCACTGCCAGCATCAGCACAGCCTGATATATATTACCGTTTAAAACTATATTTCTTTTGTCTTCACTTAACTTTTTTGCCAAAACTATCTTTCCCTACCTAAGCCTGTATTTTCCATTATCACACAAGCGGTGCGACGATCCTCAGCGCACACTGACTTATACGAAGCGGCACACTTCTGTGCGAATGATACTTGTCTGTAACTTCGGTGCTGACTTTAAACATCTCCTTAAAGTCCTCTTCTATATCTTTTATAGCTTTACAATTGTATAGATATACGCCATCTTCAAAGTGCAGATACAAGGATCTAAAGTCAAGATTAAGCGTCCCGACAGTCGCGCACTGTCCATCAGCTATGCACATCTTGGCATGACAGAATCCCGGCGTGTATTCGAAGATCCTGACACCATTTCTTGCAAGCTCATTGTAATAAGACCTTGTGATCGCGTATACAACTTTTTTATCAGGAATGCCTGGGGTTATGATCCTGACATCAACGCCCCTCTTAACCGCAATCTCGAATTCGCGGCACAGCTCATCAGTTATGACAAGGTACGGGGTCACAAACCAGCAATACTTCCTTGCAGTTTGGAGCATCCCCATGTAGACATTCTCTCCAAGAAGCTCCTCATCCAGCGGCGTATCTGCAAAAGGCTGCACGAAGCAATCCTTCTCCATAGCTGTGTAAGACACCCTTGGAAAAAAGATTGAAAGATCATTGTCATCAATATCGTTGGCCTTAACTGCATTCCACATCTCAAGGAAAAGAGCTGTAAGCGTCACCACCCCGTCTCCTGTGAGTCTGACACCTGTGTCCTTCCAGAATCCATGCGGTTCGATCCTATGTGTATAAAGATCTGCAATATTATATCCGCCAGTATATCCAACTCTTCCATCTATGACGGTTATCTTCCTGTGATCACGATTGTTCATAATGACCTGGAAAAAAGGACTTACATGATTGAACACTCGGCACTTGATGCCAAGATCTTCCATCCTCTTTATAAATCCGCTATTAATAAAGCCTCCGCTTCCTATATCATCATAGATAACGCGAACTTCAAGACCCTCAGCAGCTTTTCTTGCCAAGACTTCCTTGATCGGCTCAAAGGTGTCTGTATCCTGAATCGCATAATACTCCATAAAGATAAAGCTTCTGGCCTTCTCCAGTTCTCTTACCTGATCTTCAATTCCCTTCCTCGCATCATCAAAATAGACTAAGTCAGTATTCTTATATACCGGGAAGTGACCATAGTCTTCCACATATTTGACTCTTGAAGCTATATTAGGATCACTTATTTCAAGAGAATTAAGAATACTCCTTCTAGGCTTGAGATAAGGAAGGATCTTGGAGTCAATCTCTTCAAAACGCTTTCTGGCCTTAGCTGTTACGCCTGGTCGCCCCATAAGAAGATACAGAAGTATGCCAAACACAGGAACGAACATTATGAATATCATCCAGGGCATCTTGTTGGCAGAATTGGTATGTCTCCCGTATATAGTCAGAACGATTATGATCGAGAGAACGCCAAATCCAATCTGAAAATAGATACTGTAATTACTAAATTCATACAGCATAAGTCCCAGTACCACAATCTGAAGCAGGGTAAAAATAGCAATTGCGGCTATTCTGTTCACACTGTTCTGGGCGTTTCTGTTTGCCTTTCCTTTGGGATTGATCTTTACCTTTAAAGACTCATCCAGTGACTTTTTATGAGCCTTGTTTTTATTATTTATATCGCTTTTATTATTGGTATCATTTTTATTATTTAGATTATCTTGATTCTTTATTATTGGTTCTTTTTCCTTATCTTTATACATAGCCCTCCTTACATATAACTTCACTTACCACTCTTCTTGACCTTTTGAGAAGTCTTGTTCATCTAAAATGAAATAAGTGCATGGCATAATAGTAAGTACAATAGTCTTACTATGATATTCATGGCGTTACAGGATAATAATAGACAGCATGATGAATTTTTAGCTCTTACGCTAAACGTTTGAAAAATGTTTCATTTTCAAACCCCAAATCACAAATCCAAGATATGTAATATACTAATTATATCACGCTAGCATTATAACACAGTACTTTATTAAATATTGCTATTTTTCATCAAGAGAGTTATTAAAATTGTGTAAAATTTAATTTTGCTGTATCTTTTTTCCGTTTTTTTCAGTTTATAATATGATTGTGTGAAACCAATAATATTATTTTTTCTATTCAAAAAGGAGAATTTTTATGGCAATAATACAGCTTACATCTGATAACTTCGAAGCAGAAGTACTTAATTCTGACAAGCCTGTTCTTGTAGACTTCTACGCAGACTGGTGCGGACCTTGCAAGATGATGGCTCCTGTTGTAGATCAGATTGCAGAAGAGAACGACGATATCAAGGTTGGTAAGATCAATGTTGATGATGAGCAGGATCTTGCTGCTAAGTACGGCGTAATGTCTATCCCTACAATCGGATTCTTCAAAGGTGGCGACATCGTAGACAAGAGTGTTGGTGCTAAACCAAAGTCAGAGCTCCTCAAGATGATCGGCAAGTAATCTATCGAAATAACACTTGTCATAACCTAATAACTATGTTAAAGTAAACAAGACTTAGATGAAAATTTAAGTCTTGTTTTTATTTGCTCCATGAGGGAGTAGCAAGCGTGATTTTGATACGTAATAAGTCAACATACTGGTTTTGGCAAGAACCTGGCTTATTTTAAATTGCGAGACTCATGTAAAACTTTCATATAAACTATGGGGGTTTTACATGTGTCTCGTTTTTTATGTGCATCAAAGTTACATCAGCACACATTGCAGCAATGTAATAAGGACATGTAGATGTATCATCACTATCAGATATGTATGAACGCATTTATATGTTCCAACATCAAAAATCAAATAACAGGCAGGTACAGACTATGATAATCGAATTCTTAATCCTTAGTATAGGCCTTGGCATCGGTCTTGCTATGGACGCTTTTTCTGTGAGCATTGCAAACGGGCTTAAAGAGCCATGCATGTCAAGTTCAAGGCATGCCAAGATGGCCGGCATATATGCCTTCTTCCAGTTCGCAATGCCAATGATCGGATGGCTGTGTGTACACACAATCCAGGAAGCCTTCGTATCATTCCAGAAATTCATCCCGTGGATTGCTCTTCTACTCCTTCTATACATCGGAATCCAGATGATAGTAGATGGAATCAAAGGCGAAGATAATGCCAAAGAGCAAAAGGAAGAAGCCATTGCAAAAGGGGAAAAGAAAATAAGCACTAAGACACTGATAATCCAGGGAATCGCAACCTCTATAGATGCTCTCTCTGTTGGATTTGCAATAGCAAACTATAGCACTATAAGAGCATTTGCAAGTTCACTTGTCATAGCAGTTGTAACCTTCATAATCTGCATGATAGGTGTAAAGCTTGGAAAGATCTTCGGATGCAAGCTCCACAAATATGCCAACTTCCTTGGAGGCGGAATACTTATTGCAATCGGATTGGAAATATTCATAAAATCATTTATTTGATAAAAAACACCACATTCCCGTGATGATTGGGAGTGTGGTGTTTTTTTAATCATTAGGATGAAGATGGAACTTACCGCTAAGCTGTTCTGTCTTAATAACATTAAGGAAAGCATCGGGATCTATGTCAAGTATCTCTGACACTACTGTTCTAAGCTCGTCACTTGATACAACCGAATAGACTATCGTCCTGTCCGCATTCTGATAGGATCCGTAAGCTTCAATATCTGTAGCACCGTGGCCTGTAAGCTCATAGATCATATCAGCGATCTCTTTGGGCTTCTGGGTGACGATAAGGAGCGTATTCTTCTTATACCTTTTGTATAAGATATGTATTACCTGTGTAGATGAGAACTGGAAGATGATCGAATACAGCGCTTTGTCCCATCCAAAGATATAACCATCTATTGTAAGGATTATTGCATTAAAGAACAGAATATAGTTAAAAGAATCAATACCGAATCTTTCAGATATCGCTATAGCTATAAAATCTGTTCCACCTGTTGTCGCATCAGCCTTAAGACACAAGGTGATTGCAAATCCGTTGATGAGTCCTCCAAAGATACTGATAAGAAGCACATCATAGGTTATGGCATAGACAGGTATTATATCAGTTAAGAACGTCACTAAAAGTATTGTAATACATGAATAGAGAGTGAACTTCTTGCCTATAAATTTAAAAGCTATCACTATCGGTACTGAGTTCATGAGGAAATAAATAACGCCGTATGGAACTGTTATTCCAAGGAACTTATGGAAGATAGCCTGTAGAAGGAGTGTAAGTCCTGCAAAACCTCCCGGAAGAAGATCTCCTGTATAAACGAATGTACGAAGGTTGACTGACATAAGTATTCCGGCGCAGATACATAGAATTATCCTCCATATATCACTACGCTTAAACTGAAGAACTTCTCTTGATGCTAATTTTTTACGCAACATAGTATGTATACCTCTTAAATGATAATCTTGGCTGACCGGATAATAAATGCCATGTATACCAGCATTAATAATACTAATTGCTACAATATATAACATGTTCTCATATCTATATCGGTCAAATGCCAGATTTATTCTACACCTACATTGTTTTTAATGTATATAGGTAAATGCAATATTTATGTATGTTTTTGTGTATACAAATATGCATTAAGTTTTCATGAAATCAGCTTCTTCCTGTAGGATTTTCAATTATGTCATAATTAACCTCATGTTGCGAGTGAAACGAGTGACTAATGGTTCAAATTGATGGAGCTCGCGTCATCAATTTGGGTTTGAAAGTGGAACACTTTCAAACTTGCACTTTTCTTCCTAACTCAAACGTCCAAGTGAAAAGTTTGAGTTCCTAAAAAAACAGTTCAATCGTTGTCAACAGCCATAACTATACAAAGGATATACTGATCAAATACTACAAAATACAAATGCTCAACTTCGTCATATAAGAGTTCCTCTCCCAAAATCTTTCCGGCATATTGACTTAAGGGTTCAGCATTTTCATACATTCCAACCGGCTCTCCAAGATTTTGTAAAAGGTAATAATACAGCCCCTCAGCATGTTCCTGAACATCTCTTTTTTTCTTTCTTGCCTTTGGCGACTCATAGCTGATCATCTCAGGAAAGCCACCATTTACAGGACGGATATTAAAATTCACCTCTCTTAGCTGTCTTGCCAGATCTTCATCCCACTCGTCGAAACGTGAACAAAGATAAGTAAAGAATGACTCCTGAAGAGTTCTGCCATTCTGCCTGTATAACAAGGCTGTAGCCTTATGATGATCAGGTCTGAATCCTATAAAAGCACAGTCAGTTACATAAGTTATGTTAAAATCATAAGTTTTTGCAGGATCGAGCTGTTTTACAAGACAATCTATAGCACTGTCAGGACTTAGTTTGCTCTCATCTATTGGTGCTCCCTGAGCCTGATTTCCTGCAAGCCTTTTAAGGGAATTGACCATTCTTGCATAATTATCAAAATAATATGGGATTTTGACCTTCCTACCTCCATACCTGATGGTAATACAATCGGTGGTCTTAAAACCGCCTTTTGATAAATATGTTATTACATCGGCATACCAGGCAGTAATCTCATTGGCATATACTGTTTCAGGCGCTCCTAAAGTCCTTTGGATGATAAAATACCTATCCCTTTCATTAACAGTCACTGCCACTCTCTTATCGGAAAGAGATTGATACAAACAATATGCAATAAACGCCAAAAAGGCGATGCTGATTCCTGTAAATATCGCATATTCCATAGCTGATTCCAATACTAGGTATTTTAAAATAAAACCGTATCCTCCAATAGAAAAGCCTCCGATGATCATCATTCCTACAATATCAAAAATCTTAAATCCAGCTGATTCTCTTACCTGATAAGTCAATGCGTATCTCCTCCAAACAAATATAATAATAAACCATTTACTGCAACAGTAATACTTATCTATGTCCTCTGAGTCTTTTAGTTTTCCCCAGTCGCAACAAAGCCATAATTATTATACAAGTAAATCAAATTTCTTAATTACCAGATACGACAGAATGCATCTTTGATACGACGAAATGCACATCAAACCGTAAATTGCATTTTGAAATGTTTAAAGCCTGGTTATTTAGCAAAAAAAGCCGCCACACCAAAACAGTGTGACGGCCTTCATTACTTACACTTATGTTTGATAATTAGAACTTACCAGCCTTTGCAGCCTCTTCGATAGATACAGCTGTAGAAACAGTCATACCAACCATAGGGTTGTTACCAGCGCCGATAAGACCCATCATCTCAACGTGAGCAGGAACTGAAGATGAACCTGCGAACTGAGCGTCTGAGTGCATACGACCCATAGTATCTGTCATACCATAGGAAGCAGGACCTGCAGCCATGTTATCTGGGTGAAGTGTACGACCTGTACCACCACCTGAAGCAACTGAGAAGTACTTCTTACCAGCTTCAATACGCTCTTTCTTGTATGTACCTGCAACTGGGTGCTGGAATCTTGTAGGGTTAGTTGAGTTACCTGTGATAGATACGTCAACGTTCTCCTTCCACATGATAGCAACGCCTTCCTGTACGTCGTTAGCGCCGTAGCAGTTAACCTTTGCACGAGGAGAGTTAGCATCCTTAGAGTAGCACTTTCTGAATACTTCCTTAACCTCACCTGTGTAGTAATCGTACTCAGTCTCTACATATGTGAAACCGTTGATACGAGAAATGATCTGTGCAGCGTCTTTTCCAAGACCGTTAAGGATAACGCGAAGAGGCTTTTTACGAACCTTGTTAGCCTTCTCAGCGATACCGATAGCACCCTCAGCTGCTGCGAATGACTCGTGACCAGCAAGGAATGCGAAGCACTCTGTGTCCTCTTCAAGGAGCATCTTACCAAGGTTACCATGGCCAAGACCTACCTTACGACGATCAGCAACTGATCCAGGGATACAGAAAGCCTGAAGACCGATACCGATTGCTGCAGCAGCATCAGCAGCCTTACGGCAGTTCTTCTTGATAGCGATAGCAGCACCTACTGTGTAAGCCCACTTAGCGTTCTCAAAACAAATTGGCTGAATGCCTTCGATGAGCTTGTAAACATCGATACCAGCATTCATGCAAATATCTCTACATTCTTCTATTGAAGAGATTCCATACTCCTTAAGGCAAGCCAGGATCTGGGGCTCTCTTCTTTCATATGATTCAAATAAAGCCATTATTATATTCCTCCTTACCTATAATTACTCGTGTCTAGGATCAATGCAACGAACTGCATCAGCAACACGTCCATACTGTCCTTTAGCCTTCTCAAGAGCTGTGTTGGCATCATCACCAGCTTTGATGAAGTCCATCATCTTACCAAAGTTAACATACTTGTATCCGATGATCTCATCGTTCTCATCAAGAGCGATATCTGTAATGTAACCATCTGTGAGCTCAAGGTAACGAGGTCCCTTCTCAAGAGTACCGTATGTTGTACCAACCATTGAACGGTTACCCTTACCAAGGTCTTCAAGACCTGCACCGATCTGAAGTCCGTCTTCAGAGAATGCAGACTGTGATCTACCATAAACGATCTGAAGGAAGAGCTCTCTCATAGCTGTATTAATAGCATCACAAACAAGGTCTGTGTTAAGAGCTTCAAGAACTGTAAGGCCAGGAAGAATTTCTGAAGCCATAGCTGCAGAATGTGTCATACCTGAACATCCGATAGTCTCTACAAGTGCCTCCTGAATGATACCTTCCTTAACGTTAAGGGAAAGCTTACAGCAGCCCTGCTGAGGAGCACACCAGCCGATACCATGTGTATAGCCTGAGATGTCCTTTATTTCTTTTGACTTAACCCACTTAGCCTCTTCCGGAATGGGAGCTGCGCCATGGTGTACCCCTTGAGTTACAGGGCACATGTTTTTTACCTCTGTTGAGTAAATCATGTAAAATCTCCTTTCGTATTGTAAAGTAACTTTCATTACTTACTACCGAATAAAAAAATAGATTGGTGTCTGCCAAGCACCAATCCTATTTTTGCATATAATCTCTTTAATTTCAATGGGGAATGATATTTTTTTAACAGCTTTTTATACATTACAAATATAAGCTATGCATAAATACTGCCTAATATCTCATATCGTCACCAAGGCAGATAGTATTAGTCATGCTTGGGCACGATGTTGTCCTGATTCTTGTAGATATGATGATCCGGAATGCATCCACGCACGCAGCTTGTAGGATAGATATTGGACCATCTTCCGATGCAGGTACCTGGGTTAAGTACGCTGTTACAGCCAACTTCTACATGATCGCCTAGCATAGCACCAAACTTCTTAAGACCTGTCTCGCACTTATCATCAGATGCTGTATCCTTGACTACAACAAGCTTCTTGTCACTCTTAACATTGGATGTGATAGAACCTGCGCCCATATGTGCGTAGTTTCCAAGGACAGAGTCTCCAACATAGTTGTAATGAGGAACCTGAACCTTGTTAAAAAGGACTACGTTCTTAAGCTCAGTAGAGTTGCCTACTACAGCTCCCTTGCCCACGATAGCATTACCTCTAATGAAAGCGCACTGGCGGACTTCAGCATCTTCATCGATGATACAATAGTCTCCAAGATATGCTGAGTCAAATACTGTAGCACTCTTAGCTACCCATACATGCTCTCCTCTTTGCTCGAACTTGTCCTTAGGAAGCTTTGGACCAAGCTCAGCTATGAAGTCCTTGATCTTAGAGAGAACTTCCCAAGGATATGTAGCTCCCTCAAAAAGATCTGCTGCTATAGTTTCATTTAAATCGTACATATTTTTAATAGTATATGCTTCTAACATAATAGTTCCTCCTGCATTGATAAAAACAAATTTATTATTTTATATTCAATATTAAGTATTCAATGCCTTTTCTAATTTTTTATTGCTGTTTAATGTTATTGCTTTTTTAGAACCATTTCAACTGTTTTTCCCAGATGATGTCTTAGCTTTATCACCAGATCCTTTAGCACCTGATGCTTTCGAACCCGATGACTTCTTAGCTTCAGGATAGTACTGATCTATCGTCCTGAACCTTTGCATCAGCTGGTTCTTGTAATTGTTCTCTTTGACCTGATTGGTTCTTCTTGATACGAAGTCGTCCAGCTTGTCCATGTATTCTTTTTCAGAAATAGCACCTTCTGCAACTCCTGTAAGTCCTTTCTCCCAGGACGCGGTAAGTGCAGGATTGAGCATAGGCTTCATTGATATAGCTACTGTCTCATATACCATCTCGCCCAGCTGCGTAGGTGTTATGATCTGCGTCTTCTTGTTAAGATTCAGATACTTGATGGCAAAAAGCTTGGTAAGGATACCGGCACGTGTTGCTGATGTTCCGATTCCGCTTCCCTTGATCTGGGATCTTAATTCTTCATCTTCTATAAACTGTCCTGCATTCTCCATTGTAAGGATCATGGTTCCTGAATTATAGCGCTTAGGCGGAGCTGTCTCACCTTCCTTTACAGACATTCCGGATACAGGGATCTTACTTCCCTTTCTGATCTTCTGAAGTTCTTCAAAGAAAGCTTCATCCGTCATCTGCTCTTCATTTTCAGCACTGTTTTCACCCTCACTGTCTTTTTCTTTTTTCTTAAAGAAAGAATAATCCATCACATGAAGATAGCCCTTTGAAGATAGAACCTTGAAGTTACTGTAGAAGTGCTCTTTGTATGGAACGCTCTCACCTCCGGGCAATTCCTTGGACTGACTGAGCTGAAGTTCAAGATCAAGCGCAACCTTCTGATACTGAGCAGCCGGGAAGAATATAGCAAGGAATCTTCTTACAATGATCTCGTATACCTTTTGTGTAGTAGCAGAGCATCCGGAAAGTGCAGATAAGCCCTGGCCTGTAGGTATGATAGCATAGTGATCGGTTATCGCCTTATCATCGCAGTACCTGGTCTTGGCTATACCTTTATATGACTCGTGCTGCAGGATCGACTTAGCATACACACCTGCCTGAGGATAATTGGTAAGACCTGATATATTCTTATCTATTACCTTACAGATAGCAGATGATAATACTCTGGCATCTGTTCTTGGATAAGTTGTAAGCTTCTTCTCATATAGTTCCTGAGCTACAGCAAGTGTCTCATCAGGATTGATCTTGAAGAATCTGGAACAGTCATTCTGAAGTTCCGCAAGGTTATAAAGAAGCGGTGCATTCTTGGTTTCTTTCTTTTTCTCAGCTTTTGCTACAGTAAGTTCAAGAGGATCGGCAGATTGTTTGCACAGTTCTATGAGAGCATCAGCATCTTCTTTTTTCTTAAAGCCCTTTTCAGAATAAAGAGCCGGGGACTGATCATACTTACTCTCAGGCTGAACTTTCCACTCAGCATCCGGATTCCTGTCACCTATAGCAAGGGCAGCATTGACTTTATAGAAAGATGTCTTGACGAAGTTCCTGATCTCACGCTCTCTGTCAACAACTATGCCCAGAACACAGGTCATAACTCGTCCTACAGATACAACTCCCTTATCAGCGCCCAGATATGTCTTGATATTATAGCCATATCTAAGTGTCAGAGCTCTTGAGAAGTTGATACCCATAAGATAATCTTCCTTGGCGCGAAGATAAGCTGCCGATCCAAGATTATCATATGCTGAGTCATCCTTGGCTTCTCTGATACCTCTGATGATCTCCTCTTCTGTCTGAGAGTCGATCCAGACACGCTTCCTGGTCTTATCCTTTACACCGGCCTGGCGGTCAACAAGTCTGTATATATACTCACCCTCTCGTCCCGAGTCAGTGCAGATGTATATAGTATCAACATCAGCACGGTTAAGTATGCCGCTTACAATATTGAACTGCTTGCGTACGCTTGGTATAACTTCGTATTTGAATTCTTCCGGAATGAAAGGAAGTGTATCCATCTGCCACTTCTTGTACTTCTCATCATAGACTTCCGGATAACTCATTGTGACAAGATGTCCTACGCACCAGGTTATGATAGAATTGTCTGATTCCCAGTATCCGTCTGCTTTTCTGTATTTTTCGTTATCAGCGTGCTCAAGAGCAGCTCCAAAAGCCTGAGCTACACTTGGTTTCTCCGCTATATAAACGCTTTTTGACATTAGACCTCCTAAAAAAGCGGTTTTTTCGTTTAAAAAAGGTCATGCCGCCGGGCATGACCTTTACATTGCAGGTTAGGCAAATCCCTTATCAGGCATTTTTCTTAGCCTTAGTCTCTTCTTCGACATCTTTTTTCTTAGAAGCTGCTTCTTCTGCACGTTTTTTATCTCTTTCAGCTTTTCTCTTCTTAGCAAGTTTTTCTCTTTCTTCGTGCTTTTGTCTTGCCTCTTTTTCAATCTTATTTCTTTCTTTGGAAAGCTCTCTTTCTGCTGATTTCTTTTCCTTTTCAGCAAGCTTCTTGGCTTTCTTAGCTTCCTTTCTTTCAGGAGCTGTTCTCTTCTTTTCTTCTCTCTGAGCTGCCTTCTGTGCTCTGCGAGCTTCAAGCTCTTCTTTCTTCTGAGCAGGAGTCTTAGGTGTATATCTCTCGATAGCTGTCTCTTCTACGATGTAGTTCTTGAGCGTAGATACATTGTCATATGCGCCATCGAAACGGATCATTTTGTTATTGTTGTCATTGAAATATGTAAGTGCAATAGAGTTTGCATTCTTGCCTGATATCTCGTAGTCAACCATATCCTTCTCATCTACAACTTCACCAAAGCTGAAGATCTTGTGGATACCAAAGCGGTTCTTGTTAACAATAAGACGAAGGCTAAGTCTCTCCTGTAAGAGATAAGCTGCAAGTACAGCAAGTACAGAGATAAGGAACGGGATACCTACTGTATGTGAGAATGCCTCATTCAGGTCATTATGAATTCTGTCATAGTACAGACCGTCAAGGCAGAATGCTGCATAGAGTACTACTACCTTACAGATTGTAAAGAGTCTGTAGTTCTTAGCAGAAAGCTTAACTTCAAAACGGGACTCTGTCTCGTTCTCAACGTGATCTGAATATGGATCCTTAACTGTCTCGATCACAGCTTCAGGGTGCTTCTTGTAATCTCTTGCTACAAGATAAAGGAATGCAGCTACCCATACAACATTGGCAAGTACAAGACCTGCAATAGCCTTAGGGCTGAAGTGTCCTGCAAATCCATACCATACGAAAGCTACAAATATTGTCATAGGAAGGAGCTGGATAACTCCGCATACAGCGCGAAGAACTACGCTGTTCTCAAAATATGGAATAAAGTTCATAGCAACATATGAACCGTCAACCTTAGTATAGTACCAAGGATTGATAAGTCTCCAGAAAAGGAGCCAGATGATACCGCACAGGATCAGCATCCATACGTTAGAAGCTGTAGAATACTCTGCTCCATTAGCTGCATGCCACCAGATATAATGGATCATCGGCACTGATGCTGTGATAAGTGAAAGGTTAAAAGAAATTGCATTCGCAAGGCCATGAACCTTGAGAAGTTTAGTACATAACAATCTGCCTATTATGGTAATAAGTCCGATAAGGGCTATATCCCAAACACTGAAAGTATTACCTGAAAAAGGCAATTCTGCAACCAAGGCTGCAATTAGGATCTGTAAAGTAATCATTATAAGATTCCTCCCAATAGAATAAGCGTCAGTGAAGTCATCTATCCCTAGTCGCCCCCTCATCCCAAGGCATCAGGAAAGTGTCAACACCAACGCTTATTATAAAACAAATCTCAGTAGAATTCTATAATAGTTTTTATAATAAATTAAGAATTCTTCTTTTATCTATATCAGAGGCTTTCAGACTACAATCAGCCGCAAAATCCCGCGATAGAAACTCTTTCAATTACTTGGCCTGAATATATCCAAGAGCCTTCATAAGCTCAGCGCACTCTACAGCGCCGCCTGCTGCTCCTCTGAGAGTGTTATGTGAAAGACCTACGAACTTCCAGTCATATACGCTGTCCTTACGAAGTCTTCCGATAGACACACCCATACCGCCTTCATAATTAACATCAAGCGCAACCTGAGGACGATTGTCATCTTCAAGGTACTGGATGAACTGCTTAGGAGCAGATGGAAGGCCAAGTTCCTGAGGCTTACCTGTAAATGAAACAAGCTTCTCAATAAGTTCTTCCTTAGTAGCTTCCTTCTTGAATCTTACAAAAGCAGCTGCTGTGTGACCATAAAGAACAGGAACACGGATGCACTGTGTTGTGATAACAGGGCTCTCAGCAGGAACTATCACACCATTTTCGATATGACCGAAGATTCTAAGAGGCTCAAGCTCTGACTTCTCTTCTTCTCCTGAGATGAATGGAATGATGTTGCCAACCATTTCAGGCCACTCTTTGAAGTTCTTACCTGCACCTGAGATAGCCTGGTATGTTGTAGCTACAACTTCATAAGGGCCATACTCTTTCCATGCAGCAAGAGCAGGTGTATAGCTCTGGATAGAACAGTTGGGCTTAACTGCGATGAAGCCTCTTGTAGTACCAAGACGCTTTTTCTGATATTCGATGACATCGCTGTGCTGAGGGTTGATCTCAGGTACGATCATAGGAACATCAGGTGTCCAGCGGTGAGCTGAATTGTTAGAGATAACAGGAGTCTCAGTTTTAGCATACTCCTCTTCTATAGCCTTGATCTCATCCTTGCTCATGTTAACAGCTGACAGAACGAAATCAACATCAGATGCAACGCCCTTAACGTCTGTTACATCCTTAATTACAAGATTCTTAACTGCTTCCGGCATCGGATCATCCATCTTCCATCTGTCTCCGACGCTCTCTTCATAAGTCTTACCTGCACTTCTGGGGCTGGCTGCAACTGTAGTAACTTCAAACCATGGATGATCTGAAAGAATAGAGATGAATCTCTGACCTACCATACCTGTTGCACCAAGGACTGCCACTTTCAACTTTTCACTCATAATAATGCTCCTCTTCCAATGCTTTTACGCGTCCCGTACTTTAGCGCGTTAATTTGCTGTTTATTATAATCTTATTTTTTTCTCTGTGAAAAGAGATAAAATATACATTTTTTACCATATAGTCAAAAACTTTTATATATCTTTGCATAAAAACAGTGTTCTTACATATAGTTCTTGTATATATTTTTCTTGTATATATTTCTCTTATATATTTTTAGCCACAAACTTATTTCAAATCTTATAGTCTTCAATGAACTTCTCATTGACTGCAATGACTTTCTCCATAGCACTTATACCGGGAGCTCCGATGGTAAGTCTCTTTTCAACACAGGTCTTAAGAGATATTGCTTCGTATATATCATTATCGAAATGTTCATCAAAAGACTTAAGCGTATCTATATCAAGATCATCAATAGCACATCCCTTATCTATACAGTGAAGTACGATCCTACCTATAACAGAATGTGCATCCCTGAAAGGAACACCCTTAACAACCAGATAATCTGCTGCATCAGTTGCATTTGTAAATCCGTTCATCGCACTCTTTTGCATGACCTCTTTGTTGAACTTAAGGGTTCTAAGCATATCTGTAAAAAGAATCAGGCAGTTTAAGGCATTGTCCATCGCATCAAATGCTACCTCTTTGTCTTCCTGCATATCCTTGTTGTATGCAAGAGGTATACCCTTCATGGTAGTAAGAAGACTCATGAGATCTCCGTAGATCCTGCCTGTCTTACCGCGTACAAGCTCAGCTATATCAGGGTTCTTCTTTTGAGGCATGATACTGCTGCCTGTAGAGTAGGCATCATCTATAGTCACGAACTGATACTCATTAGAGTTCCAGATGATAACTTCCTCTGAGAATCTTGAAAGGTGCATCTGCATGATAGCAAGCGCAGACATATACTCAAGAAGATAATCTCTGTCTGCTACAGAGTCCATACTGTTAAGAGTAGGGCCATCAAAGTCAAGGAGCTTTGCTGTATACTCTCTGTCCAGATCATAAGTAGTACCTGCAAGAGCGCCTGATCCTAAAGGACAATAATTCATTCTCTTATAGATATCCTTCATACGGAGGGCATCACGCTTGAACATCTCAAAATACGCACCAAGATGATGGGCAAGTGTAAGAGGCTGCGCCTTCTGAAGGTGTGTAAAGCCTGGCATGTAGGTATCAATATGCTCTTTTTGAAGATCAAGAAGAGTTTTGAGCATATCGATAATAAGTTCCTGCGTCTCTTTAACCTTATCTCTTGTATAAAGTCTCATATCAAGCGCAACCTGGTCGTTACGGCTACGCCCTGTATGCATCTTCTTGCCGGCATCGCCTATCCTGTCTATGAGATTAGCTTCTATAAAGCTGTGTACATCTTCATATTCAGTAGTTATAGAAAGCTTACCGCTCTCAACATCTGCCATGATAGAGTCAAGCCCCTTGAAGATAGCCTCTTTATCTTCATCTGTGATGATTCCCTGTTTGGCAAGCATTGTTACATGAGCTCTGGAGCCTCGTACATCTGCCTCCAAGAGCCTTTTATCAAAAGATATAGATGCATTAAAATCCCAGGCAAGCTGGTCTGTTTTACCTTGAAAACGGCCACCCCAAAGTTGTGCCATATGAATTCCTCCTGTATATTTATACATGTTATGAATGCTACTTTACCACATTAACTATAGCAATGCAAGTTCTAAAATGTATATTTCTGAATGTATTATGCATTTTTATTCGTGCAATATTCATTTTATCTTATAAAGCCATTATATTATTAAGTATAATAAAATAATAGCAGGGTCAAACTGAATTGTCCCTATTATGACTATTATCCTTTATATACTTTTGATAAAATATGTTAGGTATACAATTATCGTTTTTTCAAAATCCAAAACCATACGAGGCAGCAATGATAAAAGGAAAAAGTTCTGAATCCATCTTCTTAAATGAAAATATGATGGCGGTCGCATGCTTGTTAGCTGTACTTACAAGCATAGCTTCTTTTGCTTTGTTATGTCTTCAGGGCGGAAGTTATCTGACTATATTTGAGATTACGATAAAGCTCGTAACGACCATTGCCATGTTCTTTGCGTTCCGTCATTACAACTGGGACGTTGCCAAAGGGCTTATGGGCGGCGTTCTCTTTTGCTTTATGTATCAGGAAGCTTATCTTGTTCTGGGGAAGCTTTGGAGTGAGCAGGATTTTGACGTATACCTGGTTGTTGGTGTTCAGGGAAGCCTGTATCTGGCAGCCGCCGGTATGTCTTTTCTCATGACTATTATAATCACTATCAATCATTTTCTAATCAATTATGCACTTCATGGTAATCCGGAGAATGTTATATTCAACCGAATGGCTATCATTTTTAAAATTATTATTTACATCATCCTCATAGTAACCAACAGCATGCTGGGCTTTTCTGCTTTGATTTTGTGGGCCAATGCACTTTTGTATATATCTGACATGTCTATACTATTCATGCTGATCTGCATAGAATCGCAGTTTGATTCATTTAAGCTCCTGCATCATGAACTTCTAAAAGAAAAACGTGAAAGGAAAAACCGCTAATGACTCTGCGTAAACGTATATCCGGGATCTGGCTTATGACAATGGCGCTTTTATCTCTATGCGCCTTTACCTGCTTTTTTGTAGCACAGATGTGGCTTAACCTTTTATTTATGGTCTACTTTTCACTTGCTCTTGTTCAGGTCATCACCCTTATAATATATCTGTGGGGACCAGAAAAACTTTCGTTCAAGCCCTTTAAAGCTATATACCGCTTTTTTTACCTGTCATCTATTCTTGTAATTCCATCATTCGCTTTTATATTTATGGGGCTTATATCCCAATATCATATTAATATTCCTGAAAGTATAGATGCTTCCAGCATGCCTGTCGATAAGATCATCCCAGGGAATGAGACAACAATATACAACACAGGCAAGGTCTATATCTTCTTCCCTGAATATTCCAATGTAGAACTTGTATGCAAAGATCGTCCTTCCAAGTCTGATGATTCCATCACATGGTGCAGCGGGGCTGCCTTTCAGCATACGGTAAGTCTTGACTTTAGTCAGGAGAATGTTGAAGGGGACCATGCTGTAAACGGAGCCTACTATACAAGTCCCTATAATAAAGATGCTTTTGCTGCTTTTACATTTGCAGATGGCGAGTTTTCTTTTGAATTCAATGATCCGGAAGGCGCAATAAAAAAAGCCGCCGATGCAGGCGGCAATGGCTTCATGCAATTTGGCCTTATCAAAGATCACGAAGTTGTCATGAACTTCGACAGGCCACGAGCAAGATGCTATAGAACTCTGGCTGAACTTAATGGTAATCTGTGCATAATCGATTCTGTCAATATGATGCACTTCACCCAGTTTATGGAAGAACTCCAAAGACTTGGTGTCACCAACGCTCTGTACATGGACATGGGCGCCGGCTGGAACTATTCCTGGTACCAAAACGCAGCCGGCCAAGTAATAACCCTATTCGGTCTTCCGGTACCCTGGTCACATAACTGGGTCGTTTTCAGGCAAACTTCTCCTTAATTCCTAATACGATAAATCTAATAAGCAAGACATGCTCGACTATCGCATCAATAACAATAATCGCAGCCAAGACTACAGCCACTGTATTGTTGATCTCTGCCAATAGCCCAAATGCCGCAGCAAAGACAAACATAAAAATCAGTGCAGTAACCAGTCTTTTGATAATACCCTGCTCTTCTACAAGGACAGTCTCTCCCATAACGTATGCTCTGCCGGTGCGAAGGCAAAAGCCAACTCCGCCAACAACAACCGTAACAAAAAAGACACTATAGACAATAACCGCGATCATCGGAACGCTAATTCCTGTCAAAAGCTTCTCCGTAAGGCCTCCTGCCTGGGCTTTTTCAAGCATCCCCTCTAAACTCTCTCCCATGCCATCCTTCATAATAAGGACTGTTGCTGCAATAGCCAGAACTATAGCAACTATCCTGACTATCATTTTGTGTGTTTTGTCAATTTTAAACATTTTCCTCTCCCTCCAAAAAACAAATACACAAACGAGTAATTACCAAATACTCATTCCAAAAAATGCCGGTTACATCATAAAGATGTACCCGGCACCCGAGCTGGAAAAGGGACTCGAACCCTCGACCTACTGATTACGAATCAGTTGCGCTACCAACTGCGCCATTCCAGCATCTTATATATGTCGATGCGCCTTTATTTGCGCACCGACAAAGTTCATTATACTAGCAACAATCCCCTTTTTCAAGCCTAGATTGTACTTAATGCATGAGCTTTTTTGCAAACTTTTTGCAATCGTACTTAAATTCAACAAACTACGATATACTCAGCCCTGCTTCATATGCACATCAACCTGATTAAATGGAATCTCAATTCCGGCTTCATCAAGTGCATTCTTGACTCTCTCATTGAGATCCCACTTGGATGCAAGGAATTCATAAGACTTAACCCAGCATCTAAGCTGCATCTCAATATAGCTATCCTTGAAGTCATTGACTACAACCAGCATCTCGCGGTCCTTGAGTGCGTACTTGCTTGAATTCATAGCGCCTTCAAGTACGCTTCTAACCTTATTAGTACTCTCACTGTAAGGAACTCCTACGAATACCTGAAGGAGCCTTACTTTATTGCCTGTCGAGTTGGTAAGTGATGTATTGGACAGATCGCCGTTAGGAATCACGATCACTCTGTTATCAGGTGTTATAAGTTTGGTTGTAAAGAGGGATATCTCCTTAACAGTTCCTTCATGCCCATGTGAATCTTCTATGATATAGTCTCCAAGCTTGAAGGGCTTTACAAGCAGTATCATCACACCACCTGCAAGATTGGAAAGTGTACCCTGAACAGCAAGACCTATAGCAACACCGGCAGAACCAAGAAGAGCAACTATACTTGCAGAATTAAATCCAAGTGAAGCTGCCACAAGGACTATGCTCAGGAACTTAAGTCCCACTTCGATGAACTTACATACAAAGTGGATGATGCTCTCATCCGACCTTGCCTTCTCCATAGACTTACGGATTGCCTTGACTATCAGGTTAGACAACTTCCAGCATATAAGAAGGAATACCAGTGCTATAAGAACTTTAATTCCAAAGTTAAGTGCCTTATCAGGAAGCTCAGTCATGAATTTCTCCAAAGCCGAAGGATCAACCTCTGTTCCGGAGATCTTGGTAAGTGTCTCAGCCGCTGCTTCTGTAGAAGGAAGTACATCTATGGTCTCCTGCAGAGCTGTTGAAGCAGTAGCAGCTGAATTCGCTGCCGCATCTGAATTTACAGTCGCAGCAGAAGCTGCACTACCTGAAAGTGCAGCTCCTGCGAAAGTG
Organism: Butyrivibrio fibrisolvens; assembly: GCF_023206215.1. Taxonomy (NCBI): domain Bacteria; kingdom Bacillati; phylum Bacillota; class Clostridia; order Lachnospirales; family Lachnospiraceae; genus Butyrivibrio; species Butyrivibrio fibrisolvens. The sequence continues at coordinate 2,274,785 of NZ_CP065800.1, read as the reverse complement.
TTTATCAAAAAATTGTAAAGCATATAAAACTAATTCCTTTTACTTCCGTTAAAAACTATTCGAGCTATTTACTTCTGATCACTCTATCTGCATATAACTATATCTATTAGATTCGATGTATAGAGCTTTGATTATATCACGTACCTATTTGTGATACAAACCGATCTATTATCATCTCGTTATTTATTATTTCATTATTTCAAATAGACCTATTCAGTTTTTATCACCTGTGTCTTTCTTCTTGCTACCCTTTGAAGATGATGTCTTCTTGGAAGTGCTCTTCTTTGCTGCAGGCTTCTTTACATCTTTTCCTTCAGGGAACTTGGTGATAGTGCTCTTCTTAGTTACCTTCTTAACAGCTTTCTTTGGAGCCTTCTTATCAGAAGTTCCCTTATTGGAGCCATCTTCATTGGTACCTGTCTCAGCGAGCTTCTCTATAGCAGCATCAGATACTATAGCAAAGATCCTTTCCTCTTCGATCTTGTCATACTTTTCTTCTATTGCCTTCTGCTGCTGGGCAAGTTCCTTCTCGTATTTGGCCTTAAGCTCAGCAAGCATCCTTGCCTCTTCCTTCTCATGCTTACTAAGAAGAAGTGAGCGGCTCTTCTCCTGCTCTGCTATCTTCTTCTCATGAGCCTCTTCTCTGATCTTACGGATCTTCTTCTCCTTATCTGTATAAGGAATGTAAGAAAATACTGCAAGTGAAAGAGGTGCAAGCTTAACAGGCACGCTATACTTGCGGCCATCAGCTTCTATAAGCTCAGCCTCGATCTTCCTGTCATTGACTACGCCGCTTCCGCCAAAATCCTTGGCATCTGTATTAAGAATTTCTTCATAGCGTCCATCGTGGTTGACGCCTACTCTGAACTCTCTCTCAACACCAGCCATGTTCATGACTACAAGAAGCTCTTCCTCGTCCTTGCTGCTCTTTCTGACAAAAGCAAGCATGCACAGATCTGCTGCCATCGAGTTGATCCATTCAAAGCCATCAGTCACATCATCAAGCTCATAAAGTGCCGGATGATCGAAATACATCATATTGAGCTTGTATATGAAGTTCTCCATCTGAAGGCCGCGCTCCATAGATACAGCATTTCTGCCATGATAGAGCATCTTCTTGCCGGGATGAACCATCATATAAGCAAGTATCAGTCTGACATTGGACTCCTTCTGGTCATCATCACCAGGCATCATCTCTTTAAGGAAAGGATATCCGCCGACATCTTCATGTGACAGAGCCAGTATGAACTTCTCTGTATATGAATACATCATAGAGAATGTAAGCTCATTGTGATGCTGACCCCTGAAGATAGGATCATACTTCATATACTCAAGACAGTCATGTGACCATCCATTGTTCCACTTGTAGTCAAATCCCAGTCCGCCCTCTTCAACAGTATCTGTAAGATGCGGCCAGCATGCTGTCTCCTTGGTGATAAGAAGGATTCCCTGATCCAGCTGATTGACCTTTTGTGTGAGTTCTCTCATAAACTCTACAGCTTCAAGGTTCTCATATCCGCCGTAGATATTAGGAGTCCACTCGCCGGGCTTTCTGTCATAATCCAGATACAATACTTTTGATATATCTGTGATACGTAAACCATCAATATGGAATTCTTTTAATAAGTATAAAGCATTAGCATACAGGAAATTGGTTACCTGCTTGCGTCCGTAGTCGAATATCAGACGATGAGTTCCAGGCTGGGTTCCCTTGCCGGGATCCTCATACTCGTAGAGAGCATGGCCATCGAAGTAGGACAGTCCATAATCTCTTTTGGGAAAATAAGTAGCTGTCCAGTCAAGGATAACACGTATACCTTCCTTGTGGCAGGCATCTATAAATCCCATGAAATCCTCTGCTGTTCCGTACTCACCTTTTATCGCATAGAAACTGTTAACATCGAATTTGTGAATTTCATCATGCTCACATACAGGAAGAAGCTCTATAGCATTAAAACCATTGGCCTTAACATAATGGATCACACGAGCTGCCAAAGCTGCATATGTAACATCTTCATTATCTTCAAATGCAGTCTGTGCAAATCCGTCAAGAGATAGCTCTACTATAGAAAGGGCGCTGCCTGTTTTGTCATAAGTCTTCCTCTGAGTCATCCATGCCTTGTCATCCCACTTATATGAAGGAGCCGCAGCAACTACAGACACCTCAGCTTTATAATCTTTGGTTCTTGTAGCATACGGATCGGGACGAAGGAATATCTCTCCGCCTCTTGTCTTACACTCAAACTGATACTCATGACCTTCAGTTACATCAGGAATAAAAAGTTCATAGATACCGCTCTCATCTACTCTCCTCATCTGATGTATACGGCCATCCCAGTTATTAAAGTCTCCTATTACCGATACTCTGGCAGCATCGGGCGCCCACACTGCAAAGTTTACACCCTCTACTCCATCTCTTTTCATCATATGAGCACCAAGCTTGTCATAGATCGTATCATGCATACCGCTTGAAAACTTGATACAATCCTCCCTTGTTATAAGAGGCTCATACACATATGGATCATGAGATACAGTCTCCTTACCGGTCTGATCTACCAATACGTAATGATAGGAGAATCCTGCCTTGTATGGCAGCAAAGCTGCATAGAATCCCGCATCATCCTCAAGATCCATCTTGTAAGTCTTGCCATCAGATGATACTACTTTGACCTCTGCATAATCAGGACGAAATGTCTGAATCAGAACAGAATTCCCAACCTTATGTGCTCCAAGAATACGATGCGGATCGTGTCCGTCCGAATAAATTATCTCCTCAATTTCCGGCCAATTCATCAACTTATAAAGTCTGTTGTTCACGTGGTTTTCCTCCGTTTCAACTTCTTTTTTATTGTGGTGCTGAAAAAACTAAAGAACATAAATAATACAGAACGCTTTAAAGATTCAGTAATATATTATCACATAACTTGCACACTTACATCGAAAAAAACAAGAATCATTAATGTAATGATCAGTATATCACAACCGGAGTACCTATTTCGACATAACCATAAAGTTCTTCTGCCTTATCTGTAGGAAGATTGATGCAGCCATGAGAACCTTCGTTTTGGTATATATCTCCTCCGAACTCATCCCGCCAGGACGCATCGTGCATTCCAACGCCCTTGTAAACAGGCATCCAGAATTTGACAAAAGACACATAGCCTCTGCCTCTTAGATATCTGTTTCTAGCCTTGCCATATACATAGAATACACCTGTGGGAGTATCTCTTCCTCTTGCCACATTGCCTGTAACAATATCGCAGCTAAGCATCAGGATCCCATCTTTATAATAATACAGATGCTGATCCTCTATACTGATCTCCACATAGGTATTGCCTATATCATCAGAGCCTTTACTTGCAGCCACCTGTTTATAGGTAGGTTCGTGAGTCTCTTTGATCCCTTTTATGATAGAACTTATCAGATATTCAAACTCATTATTACTATCTATCTTATTGCCATAAGTTCCGCCGTCAATTGTTATAGTCTTACCTCTACTGGTGTAAAAAGACCTGCTGCCGCCCACAGTACTATACTGACCGCATAGTTCCTGCACACCTTCATATAGCGCAGATTCGCTTACGATGATGTTGCCCGCATTATCTACTGCAAATCCATTCTCTATATAATATTCTTTGGGAAAAGATGTTTCCTTGCCGCCAACAATAAAGTTGCCACTCCCCGGCTGATTCTTCTTGGGCTTTTGAGACTTTAGATCCGGCGCCATATCTTCTGTAACTATGGCACTGCTCATAAAAGATCCGCTAAGCTCTATTTCATCATCTCCAAATTTATATACTATTCCTATATCCTGGATCTTACTTATCTTTTCAAAAGTCTTCCTGACAGACTTCATTTCATCAGTAAGCTCAAGCTCTTTGTAACATGAATCCAGCAAGCCAAGATCAAGATTGCTGCTTCCGCTTCTTAATGCTATTTCGACCTGCTTGAGTATCTCGTCATATACAGGTACGTCTCCTGTAGTATCAATAAGCTGATAACCTTCATCAACTATGTTTACTATTTCTATAGTTCTGTCCTCTTCTTTAAGATCGAACATAGACCAGGAGGATACTATGTTCCGGAGCTTCTCTTTGTCATATGTTATATCAGCGGCCATAGTAAGCTCCTTGCCATTAACAAGATGATAGATCCAGCTGATCACATTCTGATTGTCAAAAGCCGCCTGCAGGGACTTGGTATAATCTGCTTTAATATTAACATCAGAAGCTCTGACTATGTACTCCTGACCCTCTAAATCTGTAACCGTGATGTCACAGGGTTCATACTCGTTGTTTAGAAGCTCTGCTGCCTTACTAACAGACAGGCCTGTAATATAATGTCCCTGAGCCCATGTCCCAAAAACAAAACGGTCGTGATAATAGACTGCCAGAGCCATATAAACGGCTGCAGCCACTATCACGATCCCTATTAAAATACCACTTGACCATTTAATTATAGTTTTCATATACTCATGATACCACAATTAAAAAGTTTTTATTATCTATTTTTCGATTATTTACCGATATTTAGTTATGCCGTTTTCATCTCAGCTCAAAATCTTTACTAACCGAGAAAGCCATATGTAAAATGCTGCAGCTCTATCACTTAGCACATCTCAAGATACAAGGATGCAAGCTGATGGTTTACGTCAAGTTGCAGAGCTTTATTAAACCATTTTGCAGCTTCCGGAATGTGTCCAAGACCCATGTTGCCAAGGCCCATGAGGTAGTAACAATGGACTTTGTTCTTTAGATCCATATCTGCATCAAACACAGACATATCCGGCATTGATACTGCGAAGTAATCCATTACGAACTTATCGCCCTCGTGATGTTCACCGTAATCAAGGAGTTTATAGAATCTGGTATTAGCATTGCCAATGTCATCAAGTTCTCCATAAGCAAGTCCCTGATAGAGTATCATATCTGCCGGCTGGTCATAGTAGTACATCATGCCGGCAGGCTCGCTTTCGCCAAGTGTAGCTTTTCTAAAGCATTCGGCAGCTTTCTCAATCTCACCCATAGCTTTATAACATTTTCCAAGAAGGTAATATAGATTATTGTCTTTGGTTCCTTCGAGTCTTCCTTCGCCAAGGTTGTCAGGATATGAGAGTGCCTTGTTAATAAGGCTTGCAGCTTCTTCCGGCTTATCATCACGCAACTTACCTCTTGCCATCATATATAGTGATAATTTGTACTGGGTTGTTATCTTGCCTTCGGCGCCTTCCCAGGTCTGGAAATCATGCCGCATTATCATGTCGTAGGCCTTTTCATACTGCCTGCACATATTAAGAAGGGTCACATACTCGGTATATAAATCGTCTCTTTTTTCTATAAGAGATATATTATCTTCAAATAGCTCGAGGCGCTTTGCAGCGTCTACTCCAAGTCTTTGATATAACTGATCAAGCTCTAAGAAAACTCTTGCATCGCTCTTATTAAGTTCAAAAGCTCTCTCCATGCACTCTCTGGCCTTATCCTTGTCGCCTTTTTTGTTGTAATAAGCTATAGACAGGTTCCTATAGAGCGTTGGGAAGCTGTCATCAAGATTTCCTGACTTCTCCCACAGATCCACTGCTTTGTTATATCCAAGCTTGTCATAATACAGGCATCCCAGATAATAGTAAGCTTTTGAGCCTTGAGGATACAGTTCTATACACCTTTCCAATACCAGGATATCTTCAAGTTTGTTAGGGAAGCAGTATTTGAAGGATGCTTCCTGCGCAAGGAGCAGTTCCTTATGTGCCTCATCATGTCCGGCAAGTTTATCAAGATAGTATGCTCTGTAATAGTGCTTCAAAGGGCTATCCTGCTTGCATAATGAAAGGACCCTTGCGGCATATTCATAAAGACCATATTCGGCAAAATCTCGGGCTGTCTGGAGGAAGTTCTCTATATCCCCTGTGACTACTTCTTTATATTCTTCTTTATGATCTTTTATATATTCTTCTACATGCTCTTCTTTATAATTCTTGCACTTCTCCTTCTTATCTGTTTCTAAAACATTCTCATCTGCTGCCGCCGCTTCCCGAAGCTCAGTCGCCATCTTCAGGAATCTGGAAACAAAGTCAAAGGCATCAACCTTAAGGTTTTCATCTATATACTCAATAGATTCTTTATTTCTATTTAGTATACTAAGAAGCGTAGCTTTAAGGCCTCTTGCCTTTATATTATGAGCATTCTTAACAAGCCCTTTTTCGATCAGGTCAAGCGCCCTGTCGTACTCACCTCTTCTGCAATCAATGACTGCAAGATAGTAATAAGCCATCTCCTGCTGGGCACTGGTCCAGGTTGCCTTATAGAAGGCATCGTAAGCTTCATTCTCTTTTCCTTGGTAAAAGAGTGACAGACCGAGGTTGTAATATGCTTCGCTATCATAAGGATTGGGATTTAATAAAGTCAGTCTGTCAATTGCCTTCCTGAAGTGCTTCTCAGACTTGGCAAATTCACCTCTTCTTAATAAAAGAAGTCCATATGCATTGTTGATACGTATATCTCCTTCATCCCTTTTAAGTCCCTCAAGATAGTATCCATCAGGAAGCCAGGTCGCATGACGGTACTGCTCGATATGTCTTCCCGTAAGGTACAATTCCTCATTAGTCATGATATCCTCAGGCTTTTTGGCAGGTCTTGCAGGCTCGGCCAGTTTAGGTATCCCATAGTCTTTCTCCTGATAAGAGACAAGTTCTTTGCCTTCATTATAGACAGTTATCTTAACCTTATATCTGTCAGCATTTTTAGCAGGTATATTTTTGGTATATACATTTTCAGGAGATATTGAGGTCTTTTCATCCAGTATGATTTTATTATTATTGGTAATAATAACTCTTGCATCTTCAAGTTCACTGCTTGCATAGACGATAGCTTCTATATTATCATCAGATACTTCCAGATTAACTGCCGCATCTATACTTGCATTCTTGATATATCCCGCTTTCTTGTATGGTATGAAGTACTGCCTGAACTTCTTCTCCTCATAGGGCATAAGCCAGGCAAAATCAGGCTGGTTGTCACAGTATACACCTGTCATCAGTTCTATATAAGGGCCGTCTGCATCAGTAAGGTTCCTGTCCCAGGCCTTGCCAAAGTCTCCGCACCCCCATGTCCACTGCTTCTTGCCGGGAGATATGTGATGATCAGCTACATGCAAAAGTCCTGCCTCCCTGCCATAATCATAGCCGCCTACAAAGTCAAAATCAGAACGCTCTGCCATATAGGAAGTCGGCACAGGTATATTCTTATATCTTGAGATATCAACGCCCTGGCTGTAATCATGCTTATAATATACGCCGGTAGCAATTGGGAATCTTGATACAGCTCTTTTGCCATGGTCATAGACAGAGTGTACATCAGGCGGGAACACTGACTGGGTGTTGTCATTGACAGACACAGCAGGGTTGGCCCACCACAGGAAAGTCTGCGGAAGTGGCGTTCTGTTATAGAGCTGGCCTTCAATCTCAATATATGCCTTGTCAGGATATAGTGTTATAGCTGTAATGACCCTTGTGCCATACATCCTGTCTACATCTCCAAGAAGAAGCGATTTAGAGCCGTCAGCGTTGTCCCTTATCTTGTGCTCGACCTTCATATATGTTGTGGGTCTGTGATGCTGAGGCCAGTTGAACTCTATGCCGCCTGATATCCAGGGGCCTGTAAGTCCCACAAGCGCAGGCTTTATCACATGATTGTAATATACGAAGTCATAGCCATTGGTCTTGTCATAGGCTCTTTGGATTCTGCCGCCAAGCTGCGGCATGACCATGACTTTAAGATATTTATTTTCAAGGAAAACAACGTTCCAGATCTTATTTTTCTTTTCTCTTTTGATCTCAGATGTTGCAGGATAGGGATAGATCTTGCCGCTGCTGCCCTGATACACTCTCTTTTCAAGAAACATTGGATTGATGTCAGGCTCTCCAATGTCATACGTTGGAATCTCAACCTTCTCTTCCCAAATATTTACTGTATCCATGATGCCTCCTTTTTTAGTCGCGACATGCGGTTAAGTTTAAGTTCTTAATAAATCATACTTACCATATAGATATTTAACAATTAAGAATATTGCCTTATAATGTAAAAAAATTGCTCTATATAAAAGGAGAGCTTCGATGTATTCTACAGAACAAAATATCACGAAGGATTCTCAATACTTTTTGTATACTCCGACAGCCTTGGCGCGCAAATTATTCCTGTATCCTACTGTAATAGGGCGTTTTGAATATATGCCTTCATATACCCTTACAAGAAGCCGTTACGACAGCTATCTTATTATTCTTATAGAAAGCGGCTCTATGGAAATATTGCTCGAGGAAAGGTACCAGACTGCTAGAAAAGGAGATGTAGTTATCATAGACTGTTATAAGCCTCATGCTTATAAGAGCGGTTCCGGATGCAAGGCATTGTGGATGCATTTTGACGGCGCTATGGCAGGAAGTTATTTTGAATACTTGCTCATGGGAAGGGCTAATGAAGAGCTCGAAGATAGAATATTGGTAAGTGATTCATCAAGTGCTATATCTGTCCCAGGCTCAGCTATCATTTCTATGCCAAATTGCAGCATGATACGCAGAGAGCTATTAAAGCTGTATGATTCTTTTGAAAAGCATGAGTTAGTAAGCGAAGCATCCATGAGTCTTATAATAAACAACATCCTTCTTGAACTGATGTCTTTTCATGATCATACGGTTACTTCCGTTCAGGATGGCATCAAGAAAGTCACTGCGTATCTTTCAGATAACTTTTCAAAAGATATATCTCTTGATCAGATGGCAGAGATTGCGGGTTTTTCTCCATACTATTTTGCCAGAAAATTCAAAAAAGAAACCGGTGTAAGTCCGCACCAGTTTCTCATATCAACACGCATCTTAGCTGCCAAATATAATCTTCTTAATACAAGCATGACAATATCAGAGATTGCCTATGCCTGCGGATTTGAGGATGAGAGTGCCTTCTGCTACTGCTTCAGGCAAAGAGAAGGCATTACTCCCAATCAGTTCAGGAAAGGCTCAGGATATCAGAAAACTTTTGAATCTTGATGTCTGTCTTGTCATAGCCTGCTGCATCGCCGATGCCTACAGATGTCATGCCACCAGCTTCTGCAGCATCGATTCCTGAATATGCATCCTCAACTACGTAGCAGTCTTTGGGGCTTTCACCGATATACTCGGCAGCCTTTAAGAAGACCTCCGGATCAGGTTTTGACTTTGTGATATTGGTGCCGTCAGAGATTGCATCAAATGCGTCCATAAGTCCTACTCTTTCAAGTATGAATTTGGTATTCTTACTTGATGATCCTATGGCAAGCTTATATCCCCTATGCCTTAACTCTTTGAGAGTATTCCTTACGTCTGTGCTTACATCATCAGGTGTCATGGTCTCAAGAAGTTTTCTATAGTTATCATTTTTTTCAGCCGCAAGTAGGTCTTTTTCCCTCTGTCCAAGTTTATGGCCTTTATAATTCTCAAGTATGATCTCAAGAGAATCCATGCGGCTTACTCCGCGAAGTCTGTTATTAATAGTCTCGTCAAAATATATATCCATCCTGTCAGCCATCTTCTTCCATGCCTGATAATGGAACTTATCTGTAAAGACGATCACGCCGTCTAGGTCAAAAATAAAAGCTTTCAAAATATACTACTCCTATATCCAAATCGTTTATGCTTTGGATTCTTTTGTATCTTAAATTCTTTTGTACTTTAAATTCTTTTGTGTTTCAAATTTTTCTATACTTTAAATTCTTCTGTTCTTTAAATTCTTTTGTGTTTTAAATTCTTCTGTTCTTTAAGTTCTTTTACACCTTAAAATCTTAGATCCTGCCTTCCGCAGAAAGGATCTATAGGTGACACGCCCTTAAAAGGTGACCTTCCCATGATCTTGTCTATGACAGCCGACATAACATACTCAGAATTGCAATATCCGTTTATGAATGTCTTGACCATAGGCGCATCCAGAAGGTGATAAGGATTGCCAACACTTATGAACATGACAGGCATCTCATACACCATCCAGGGCATGTTGGTTCCAAGTCCGAACATTGTATGCCAGTTGATCCTGGCTACAGTATGGTTGGACGCTGTCTCGATGTTAGCCACGTACATCACAAGGTCATACCTTTCTTTGAGCTTAGCTACAGAATCGACCATTACTTCAAAGCCTTCTTTGACATAAACTGTCACATCGAAGCCTTCCTTAGTGAGCTTATCTACAAAAAAGCTCTGAACCCTGTCATTGGACTCATACTCACCAAGGATCTGAAGAAGGATCCTCTTGTGCTTAACAGGGCTTATAGGAAGAAGATTCTGAGTATCCTTAACAAGTGTTACACCCTTATCCGCACATTCTCTTGCCCAGCTGTCATGTTCTTTGCAGTTAAGGACTTTAAGAGCATCCTCGTCAGGTACAAGAGTGCCTTTTTTCTTCTTAGTGTTAAGTCCAAGGGCAGCCTTGGTTGCCAGTATCCTCTTGACTGCTTCTTCGAGTCTTGCATCCGACAATATACCTTTTTCATAGCCCCTATGCATGTATTCATAGTCTTCATCTATATTTCTATTAAAAAGAAATACGTCACAGCCGCTTTCTATAGTCATAGGAACGGCAGTCTCTCTGTCACAGGCACAGCAAAAGCCAACCATAGGTGTAGCATCAGTAGTTATGAGGCCGTTAAATCCAAGCTTGTCTCTAAGAAGCTTCTTGAGAAGATTTGGAGACAGTGTTGCAGGAATCACTTTATCAACCTCTTTGCCCTCATAGAAGTCTTCATATGAGGGAAGTGCTATGTGACCTGCCATGATGCTAAGAGTCCCGGCTTCTATCATAGCCTCGTAGATCCTGCCGTAGCTTTCGTCCCACTTGGATACAGACAGAGAATTGACACTTGTAAGAAGGTGCTGATCCCTTTCATCTATTCCGTCTCCCGGGAAGTGCTTGACCGCTGTTGCAACGCCTTCCTCTTTTGCCGCCTTTATATAAGCAGTTCCCATATCGATAACCCTTTGAACATCATCTCCAAAAGTCCTGACATTCATGATCGGATTGTGATAGTTCCTGTCGATATCAACTACTGGTGCAAAAGCCCAGTTAACTCCAACTGCTGCTCCTTCCTTGCAGGAAATCTTGCCAAGCCTGTAGGCACTGTCCGTATCATTAGTAGCTGCAACCAGCATCTGCCTTCCGTAATATGTACCTTCTACAGCTGATCCATTGCCGCCGTATTCAAGATTCGAAGCCGTAAGAAGCGGGATCTTGCTCGCCTCCTGCAATATCTTGTGGGCATCTCTTATCTCTTGTCCGGGGCCTTCTCTATAGAGCATTCCGCCGATATGGTACTTGTCTATGAAGTTTTCCAGTTCTTGCTTGTCCTTGGTGAAGATTATCGGGCAAAAGAGCTGTCCGATCTTCTCATCAAGGGTCATGTTGTCATATGTCTCTTCAACCCATCTTATCTTCTCATCGTCAAGAAAAAACGGGTTTGCCTTAAAATCAATCATGTCGCTCCTTAAAAATTCGATTCATTAAACACACGTTGTATTAGGGGATGTTGGTTTGTTTGCCGACTATAGTTGCCCACTTGTCCGGACCGGCATCCTCAAAAGTCTTTACTGGGGCAGGCAGTATATAAATCATTGCCACGCTTTAATCGTTTTTAGACTTCATGGCATGATATCTGAAGCTTTTTATTCTGGGGTCCAAACTCGCTTCGCTCAGACATGTGGACCCCGGGCAGAATAAAAACCTCCAGCTATCACGCTCATGAATTCTACAAAACGATTAAAAAGCGTGGCAATGATTTATATACTGCCTGCCCCAGTAAAGACTTTTGAGGATGCCGGTCCGGACAAGTGGGGGTAGTTATTTATAGATTTTATGTAAAAAGAGGGTGTAACTACATAGGGAATCTTAAGCATAATCCGACATTTTTTAAGATTGATTTTTAGGGTTGTTTATTGTATAAATATCTGATAGCACGCACTTTTTCCTTTTGCTTTGTCATAAGGTGTATTAGATAAGGGATTTTTTAACTTTGATTTGCAATAGTTTACATTGTTTGAAGTTATTTTAAGGTTGAATATTTAAGATAAACTAAACTTCACATTTAGCCAGAGCAGTATCGACAAAGGATTTGCAGGGACGGGCAGTATATAGATCATTGGCATGCTTTTAATCGTTTTATTAACTTCATGAGCATGATAGATGGAGATTTTCATTCTGCCCGGGGTCCACATGTCTGAGCGTAGCGAGTTTGGACCCCAGAATGAAAAGATCCAGATATCGTGCCATGAAGTATAAAACGATTAACAGCATGTCAATGATCTATATACTGCCCGTCCCTGCAAATCCTTTGGCGATACTGCTCAGGCCAAGCGGAAAGTCTAAGAGGTTGAGATGAATAAGTATATTAGTTATGGTGAGTTTCAAAACCACATGAGAAGGTATTATAATCAGTCCGGCAATAAGGTTCAGTTTATTGAGATGATCAATTATCTTGAAGTTAACGGTATGCTCCTTGATGAGCGCCCTGAGCTTGTAATGCCCTACTGGAACAGCGAGTCAACAACCGAAGAGTTCAACAAAGTCATAGACTCTCTGATACTGACAGTTACACCTATGGAGAGCGCGACAAGCACTGTTGAAGAGGGATCCATCATCCCCAAGAGCCGTGATGTGTTCATAATACGCCATCCAAGATATACAAGACGTGATCCCCATCGTCACAACTATTTTGAGATCAATTATGTTGTAGAAGGCAGCTGCAACTTCCATTTCAACGGAGAAGATCTGATTTTAAAAAGCGGCGAGATATGCGTGATAGCTCCCGGCTCTTTGCACGATATCACTATTGATGATGAGTCAACGGTCTATACACTTATGATCAGGAAGAGCACTTTTAACGCCAACTTCTTTTCACTACTGTCCAATAAAGACCTTTTGGGGCACTTTTTCAGAACCATCCTGCAGGATGATTCTCATGAGAACTACCTTTTATTTTTTACCAGGGAAAATAAAAAGCTTAAGAGCTATATGCGTAATGCCCTCTTAGAGTGCCACGAAGGCGATACATATAGTAACAGCTGTTGTATCAACTGGGTCAACCTTATTTTTTCAGAGCTTCTGAGAAACTACAGCAGTACTATACAGTTCTATAATTACCAGATGGGTACTGACTTCTCGCTCATACTTCAGTATATACAGCACAATTATCAGACTCTGACGCTTTCGTCCCTCGCCGAGTTCTTCCACTACAGCGAGCCTCATCTTAGCACTTTGATAAAGCACAACACCGGCAGAAGCTTCACAGATCTTATCAAGGAGCTGCGAATAAATGATGCGATCAACCTTCTTGTTAATACCAATATGAAAGTCAGCCAGATTGCAGATCAGGTCGGCTACAATTCGGCAGATCACTTCTCAAGAGTATTCCGCGGGATCTACAAGGAATCGCCTTTAGAATACCGCAAGAAGCACTCGCAGGAAGAACAGTTCAAACCATTCCAAAAAGAAGAACAGCCAAGGCGGCCCTCGCTTTGATCCCTGATAATCATTGTCAGGATTTTATGAGTCAGTACACTAATATCGACTAGCTTATCATAGATAATCGCTGTCGGATGCACTAAAAAAAGAGGCATATTCCTTGATGTGAGTATGCCTCTTTTTTTACTATAATACGAGATAGTTATCACAAGTTTCTTTTGACATCATATGATATCCTGAACATATCTTAAGCCTCTGAACAAGGCACAGATCTCTTAACTAAGTTCAGGCCACATCTTCCATCTTGCTCTTCATATCTTCGATCTCCTTGGCATATTTGTGCACAGGATTGAACATAACGCTCAGGATCAGGATGATACCTGTAAGACATGGTGCGCCGAACTTCAGGAAGTTAAGTGCAAACAATGTTGACTCAGGCTCCTGACCTATTGCATTGGCTACATATCCTGAAAGTGACAGTACCAGAAGCACTCCGGAGTTAGTAAATGTATTGCCGCACTTCTGGGCAAATCCCTTTATTGAAGAGATAACGCCGTTGGCAGAGATGCCCTCTTTGAGCTGAATATAGTCGATCGCGTCATTTACAAGTACATTTACAAGCGCATTCTGCATTGATGATGTGCATGCTGAGATGAATGTAAGAACGCATAGGAATGTGAAGTTTGTTTTACCAAAGAAGAAAAGAATGATATAGCAGATCATAGATAAGATCTGAGATACCATAAGTGCTCTCTGACCAGTCTTAAATACCTTAAGGAAAATAGGCATCAGGACAACCATTGATACAAGTGCTCCGATAGAGATAACGCCCATGTATACTGAGATAAGGTCTGGTCTCATGTAGTAATACATCATGTAATAAACTGAAGTTGAGAACATAAGTCCATATCCCATTGAAGCCATGATCCATGCGATGATGTTAGGGAAAAGCTCTACATGCTTAAGCACAAGTTTAAGGTTCTTAAGAGTCTCGCCCTGATTAACAGGCTGGAGGTATCTCTCCTTGGATGTTGCAAAAAGTCCCCAGAATGAAACAGCTGAGAGGATGCCGCATACGATCATAAGCGGTATGTATCCGTTACTAAATCCAAGATTTGTAAAAAATCCTGTGAGCTGTGGTGTGAATGTATTACCGATTGTAAATGCTGCTGCGCAGGTACCGGCGCCCATTGTGATGATCATATTTCTCTTCTGGTTGCTCTTAACAGCTGCCGGAAGGATAGCCATCTGAGGCATTGTATACATAGTAACTGTCATGCCGTATCCTATGTATGTCACAAGCACCCATATAAACTTACCTGTTGCAGAGAATCCGGGATTGACCCAGATAAGTACTGAGAACAGTGTTAAAAGAATTGGTGCAAAGATAAAATAAGGTTTGTATCTTCCAAGTTTGGTATGCGTCCTGTCTGCAAGTACTCCCATGATCGGGTCATTGATAGCATCCCAAAGCGTTGCTATGAACATGATAAGTGAAGCCGCTCCTGCTGCCAGCCCCATATGATCTGTCATATACTGGGAAAAATAACTCGAAATAACTGCCGCAATGACCATCGCACCGCCATTGACTGATGTTGCATGGAACCATGAAAAGGCTTTGCTTACATGTTCTTCTTTCTTAGCACTTTGTGCTCCCTGATCTTTAGACATTGTAACCTCCATAAACGTTTTCTCCTTTTTTGTACCCTGTATACCCCGTGTGTTTAATGTGATTACATTTTATAGTTATCAAAACATCGAATCCATGTAATATAATTGTCCAAATCCGACATTTTTTACGATGAGCAAGAATGAGTAAGTTTGAAAGTATTCCACTTTCAAACCCAAATTGGTGTCGCGAGCTCCACCAATTTGAACCATTAGTCACTCGTTTCACTCGCGACATGAGGTTAAAAATGAAGCGGGCCAGCCATTGCAGCCGAGCCTGCAATGGCTAGCCCATATAAATTATATTATCTCGTACTCTGTTACTAGTTCGTCCGTTTTCAGGGTTACAATTCCCTTATTATTATCCAGGCGGCGTACTATCAGCTGACATCTGCCGTTAAAGGTTCTTGTGTCTGAAGTCTTATAATTTGTGACATCTCTTGGATCTGCTGAGCCAAAGCCCATTAGCTCCAGATTGTCTGACAAGCTGACATGGATATCTGTGTCTGACTCTGTGTTGACATTGCCTTCGTCGTCGCAAAGGGATATATTCAGATATACTATTTCCATATTTTCATATGAATCAGAATTGTCACATGACGCTTCTTTCTCCATAGCTTTATCAATGGTTTTGATATTTATAGAGCCATTGCCTATAGCATTATTACAGCTTTCCTTATAGTCATTTTGTTCCCTGACCACTTCAATCTTAGAAAACTCTCCTGCGGTTACCAGAGACACTCTGCCTATCTCTTTGCCGTTTTCGTATGAGACAGCTTCCAGTTCACCTTCTTCATAAGTTATATCAAAAAGTGTTCTGTATCCTTCCTTTTTGCCTGAAGCTTTTCTGCCAAGGCTCTTGCCGTTAAGAATAAGCTCAGCTTCATCTCCGGCCGAGTATACTTCTACTATAACGCCGCTTCCTCTAGGTATATCCCATGTCCATGATGATATGGCATCGCTCATGACCCATGGCGTTGTTATGACTTTTTCACCGTAATGATGAGGATCCTGCACTGCTATATAAGGCGCTTTTCTAAGCCCGAAGACTATCTGCCTATAATAAGAAACGGGTCTTCTAAAGCCTGTGATATCAAAATCTCCGACATATGATAATCTGCATGGATATGAAGCGCCAAAGCCTCCCTCGCCAAACTTATAGGCAGGTATACCTATTCCGGCTTCTCCAATATAATCCCAGCCTGTCCAGGTGAAGTCGCCTATCACTGTACTGTACTTTTCTATTTCAGCCCAGTTCCTTGCTATCTGCGGCGGATAAGTCTCTGATCCTACTATTATCCTGTCGGGATTGTTTACATAATCTTTTTCATATCTTGCAGTCATGTAGTTGTACCCTGCTATATCAAGGAAAGTGCAGGCGTTATCAAGTCTTTGGGATACAGCCTTGTGATTGACGATCTCATCCATGTGAGCATCCATAACTGTCATGAAGTCATTGACATTACCATCAGCATTGCCATCTGCATTATTATCTGCATTTCCATCTGCTTTGCTATCAGTATTTTCTTGTGTCCCTGATTCATTCTCTATTTCAACATCTCTTTTAGCTTCTGTTTCAGCTTCTATTTCAACTTCTGCTTCAGCTTCTATTCCTTCTACATCTTTTGCAGATTTTTGCTCCTTTTTATCACATGCAGCGCTCATTATATCCTGCATTATCTCGCCAACTTTGTCTCCTGCAGCGAATACGCCGTTGATACCGGCTGTTGTATACCTGCTATCATCAAGTTCTTTGACATATGCATTCATCTCTATTCCGATACGGGTACCTATATCCGTACCTATCTCAGGTATCTCATTACCAATTGAATACATGATCACAGACGGATGATTATAGTCCTTCATGATCATGGACTTAAGGTCCTTCTTCCAATCAGTCTCAAAGCTCATACTGTAGTCATAGTCTGTTTTGTTACGAGTCCACATATCTACAAACTCGTCCATAACATATACGCCCAGCTTGTCACAGGCTCTAAGAAGCGCAGGCGCAGCAGGGTTATGAGCTATTCTAAGAGCATTGAATCCCGCTTCTTTCATCTTGCGAACCTGCCTGTACATCACACTGTCATAGGTTGCAGCTCCAATAAGCCCGCTGTCATGGTGGACGCAGGCACCTCTGAGCTTTACAGTCTTGCCATTAACTCTAAGGCCGTGTACTTTGTCCAAAGACATAGTCCTTATTCCGAATGACTCTTCGCTAGAATCCATTATTATATCTTTTTCTGTAGCACAAAAGTCATCTGAAGTAATCACCGATACGCATTTATATAGATCCGGAGTATCTTCAGACCATGGGCTTGGATCAGTAACAGTGATTCTCTGCATGATCTCTCTACTTTCAAGAGGCATCAAGTGCGCAGGCACTTTGACAGAAGCGGCTTCTTTTCCTGAAGGATCTATAATCCTTGTCTCAAGACTAGCCGTAAGCCTGGAATTATCTTTATTATCAATTCTTGTTTTCACAAGGATCTCTGCACTGTCATCATCAAGAGTAAGCGTATTTATACGAACGCCATAAGGAGCAATATGAGCCTTTTCTCCTATTAGCATATATACATCTTTGTATATTCCGCCGCCGCTGTACCATCTGGAGTTTGGCATAGCCCCATTTCTAACAATCACTCTTATCTCATTTTCCGCATCCAGCCTTAAAGCTCCCGTAATATTAACATCTACTACGCTATATCCGTAGTTACAGCTTCCCACAAGCTGCTCATTCACATAGATAGACGACTTTTCATATATTCCTTCAAATCTGACTATTACATCTTTGCCTGCATACGCAGATGATGGAACGTAGAATCTTTTTACATATGTATAGAGCGCGCCCTTAGCATATCCGGTATTAGTCCCGTTAGGGCAGTCCTCATACGGCGTCTCAAGCGCCATTGCATCGTGTGGAAGCGTTACATCTACAGCGTTTTCCGGTATCCCCCATACTAAGGCAAAAGAATCTCCGCCGCTCCAGAATTTCCAGTTATCATTCCATTTCCTGATCTTCATATATGTCCTCTTTCTTACCACCTATTTTGGTCATCTTATCTTAATCACATCACCATGTGTGATACCTGTTTCGTTAAAACTATCAACTCGTACATAAATAGGAGAATCCTTTACGATGGCCCCTATATTCTGGGAATTCCTCCCAAGTACCAGATAACTGTGATAGAGCTTTGTCGGTGCATAGCCCCATACAATATTGTGGCCTGCAGCGTTATCTTTGCTCCAGGACACCTGCATATCTATGTCAGTCTTCATCACAGCCTTAACACCGGCAGCTTTGGCTGGCATCCGGCCATTGCCCTTTCCAAATACCCTGATACCGGACACACAGATATTCTGATCAAAAGGCACCTCTATTACAGTGAGCCTTATGAACCTTGCCTTTATACCTTCCGGTCTATATACAAAATCATTGCACAGATTAGTATCTGCCTTTGATTTATCTTCTATTACAAAAAAATCTCCGCCGTCCAAAGACCCTTCAAGTATCCACCTTGTGCGGCGCTTTTCCCTGTCTATGTATCTGATCTCATGTGCAACAAGACACTGTGCGCCTTCCGGAATCTTAGCCTTAATCCCGTCATCTGCAAAGTTTATCTGAATGCAGTTAACATCCATCGCTTCTCCAAGATCTATCACAGCCCACTCGCCCGTTTTGGAATCCGCCTTCCACCAGTTTTTTACATCCTCATTTGTAAGCTTATCTGCTCCAACACCTGAAGAAACAAAAGCTTTTTTGCCATATGAAAGAAGCATATATTCGGGCTCTTCAAAAGCTTCCTTGTCCATATCAGACGGCCAGTCTCCATAAAATTGATCGCAGTAAAGCTCGCCATCTGCGTCAAAGCCTGCCTTCCACAAACCAAGTCTTCTCTCCATATCATTATTAACAGAAATGGACATCGACGCCGCATGCCAGTACCTGCCATCTTCATCAGCTATAGTAGATCCATGACCTGCGCCATTAATAAAACCTCCCGGCTTATAACTAAACGGATTATTGCGTGCAAATTCAAAAGGTCCAAGCGGATTATCCCCTACTAAAACACCATCTCCATATACATTGGTCTGAGTCTGCGGAAAAGCATACTGAAGATAATACTTCCCATCATGCTTGGTCATATAAGCTCCCTCAATATATGGATCATCTCCTGCAAAGCCTCGTGCCAGCTTCCTCACAGCATCCTCAGTAGTAAGCCCTTCCTTCTGCCTAAGTTCCATAGGCATCTTCATAAGATCCTGAAAAATAGCTTCCGCAGCCTTCTCAAAATCCATCCCAGCCTTAGGACTCACATGATCCATACCAATACGCTCATAGCCCCTTGACTTATTGTCCATTTCGAACATAACCTTCTTGTCACAGACAGGCTTCATAGTCCTTGGATCAAGTTCAACTCCCCATATAGGCGTAATATTAGAACACCCCCAATACAGGTACATCCTCCCATCATCATCCAGAAACAAATCCGGATCCCAGAAAGGAAAGCTCCCTTCAATCTCTTCAAAACCTTCATTAACAGGATCTTTGGACCTATAGAAGTTACATACCTCGTTCCTTTTCGATGCGCAGAAATACAGATAATCTCCCACCGCCCTAACATCAGGAGCATAGTCAAAAACAGGAATAGGAGCATCAAGCTCATGATATTCCCAGTCAAGCATATTGCTGCTAACATAAAAACCCGCAGTCATAGACGGAAAAAGATAATACCTCCCCTTAAAATATTCCAGCGTAGGATCCGCCGCCTCCCTGTATACCGAAAGCTTATCATCTCCAAGCCCAGGCATGTTGGGCTTTTGAAAGCTGTATTTATACGGCAAATTAAGCGGATTACAATATACTCTGCTCATATAGACCTTCCTCTTTATAAAATAGATACTACATATTTTCAGATAATGATACATTTTACACTCATTATATTCATCTCTATTATTGCCATAAAGATATATACATAAGAAGAATACGACATATTTTCAGATTGCTCCATTTTACTTTCACCCATAAAAAAAGCCCCGGCAATCAACTTGCCAAGGCTTCATCCCACTAAAAACTTCCCGCTTACAAGCGGGAAGTTTTATTTACTCTTCTATATCGCTAGCATCGAATACTTCCGTAAGCGGCTTGCCTGCAGGTACCATCGGATATACCTTATCATCTTTCTCGATAACCGCATCGATAACGACAGGACCACCAGCATTTATAGCTTCCTTAAGCGCAGCTGCAACCTCAGACTTCTTGGTCACACGGATAGCCTTGCATCCAAGACCCTCAGCAACCTTGCAGTAGTCAACCTTGTCAGTAAGAACAGTTTGAGAATAACGCTGACCATAGAACAGATTCTGCCACTGACGTACCATACCAAGAACCTCATTATCAATGATGATCTCGATGATAGGAATATTGTATCTGCTGGCAGTTGCAAGCTCGTTCATGTTCATTCTAAAGCATCCGTCACCTGCAATATTGACACAGATCTTGTCAGGATTGCCCATCTTGGCACCTATTACTGCGCCAAGACCATATCCCATAGTTCCAAGACCGCCACTTGAAAGGAAAGTTCTTGGATTTTTGTACTTATAGTACTGGGCAGCCCACATCTGATGTTGACCTACATCTGTTGTGATGATAGCACCACCCTTGGTTATCTTATCAAGCTCTTCCATGATATAAGGACATGTAAGCTTACTCTTGTCATAAGAAAGCGGGAACTCCTCTTCCATCTCCTTGATCTCGGAGAGCCACTCGTCATGCTTGCCCGGTTTCAAAACTTCAAGAAGATCAGTAAGGATCTCTTTAAGATCACCAACTATAGAAGCATCTGTCTTGATATTCTTATTGATCTCAGCAGCATCTATATCGAACTGTACGATCTTAGCACCCTTGGCAAATGCCTTAGGATTGCCTATTACTCTGTCTGAGAATCTGGCACCGCAGGTCAGCAGAAGGTCACACTTGCTGACACCATAGTTTGAAGTCTTGGTTCCATGCATACCGATCATTCCAGTATAGAGCTCATCTGTACCATCGAAGGCACCTTTACCCATAAGAGTATCGCATACAGGAGCCTGAATCCTCTTTGCAAGCTCTCTGACTTCCTCATGAGCGCCTGATATGATTGCTCCGCCGCCGACATAGATAAATGGACGTTTGGATTTAGCTATCATTGCAGCGACTTTCTCTATGTCTTCCTTGGAATATTCCTTCTTAGTCTTGGGTTCAGAGATCTGAGCCGGTGTATAATCACATTTGGCAGCAGTAACATCCTTCGTAATGTCAACTACTACAGGTCCTGGACGGCCTGATCTTGCAATCTCAAATGCTCTTCTTAATGTATCAGCAAGCTTCTTAACATCCTTGACGATGAATCCGTGCTTGGTAATAGGCATTGTGATACCGTTGATGTCAACCTCCTGGAAGGAATCCTTACCAAGTGCGGGAAGATTAACATTGCAGGTGATAGCAACCATCGGTACGCTATCCATATATGCTGTTGCTATTCCTGTTACCAGATTGGTAGATCCGGGGCCTGATGTAGCCATGCAGACTCCAACCTTGCCGGTGGATCTTGCATATCCGTCAGCTGCATGAGCAGCACCCTGCTCATGGCTTGTAAGGATATGGCAAAACTCATCCGAATGCTTATATAATTCGTCATAAATATTAAGAATCGTTCCGCCCGGGTATCCAAATACAGTATCTACCCCCTGCTCCTTAAGACATTTAAGAACGATTTCTGCACCATTTAAGACCATTGTACTGTACTCCTTATAACAAGTATTAATTCTGTGATATAAACGTAAAAAAACTTTATGCGCCCTATACAGGATGTATTAAGCACATTCTTAGAAGTCCATGGATGGACTTCTATGTGCCCTATTCAACATCCGGAACTTTAAGGATAGCGCCTGTATTACCGCTTGTAACGAGCTTCTGATAGCGGGCAAGATAGCCATCTGTGATCTTAGGCTGTCTTGGCTTCCATGCTGCCTTTCTCTTAGCAAGCTCTTCATCAGATACTTTCATGTTAAGAGAATTGTTATTGATATCGATTGAGATGATATCGCCTTCCTGTACCAGAGCTATAGGTCCGCCTACTGCAGCTTCCGGAGATACATGTCCTATAGAAGCTCCTCTGCTTGCTCCTGAGAATCTGCCATCTGTAATAAGGGCAACTGTAGATCCAAGTCCCATACCGGCAATTGCAGATGTAGGATTGAGCATCTCTCTCATACCAGGTCCGCCCTTAGGTCCTTCATATCTTATAACAACTACGTCTCCGTCTACGATCTTGCCGCCAAGGATAGCTGCAATAGCATCTTCTTCACAGTCGAATACTCTCGCAGGACCTTCATGAACCATCATTTCGGGAGCTACTGCAGACCTCTTTACAATACCTGTATCAGGTGCAAGATTACCCTTAAGTACTGCAATACCGCCGTTTGGAAGATATGGATTATCAATAGGTCTTATAACCTCAGGATTGAGATTCTCAACGCCTTCAAGGTTCTCTCCTACAGTCTTGCCTGTACATGTAAGAAGATCTGTATGGATGAGATTCTTCTTGGTAAGTTCCTTCATTACAGCATATACACCGCCTGCCTCGTTAAGGTCTTCCATATATGTAGGACCTGCAGGTGCGAGGTGGCACAGATTAGGTGTTCTGTCAGAGATCTCGTTGGCATATTCCATATTGATATCAACACCTGCTTCATGAGCGATAGCAGGGATATGAAGCATTGTATTAGTAGAGCAGCCAAGTGCCATATCCATGGCAAGAGCATTCTCAAAGGCTTCTTTGGTCATGATATCTCTTGGCTTTATATCCTTTTCCAAGAGTTCCATGATCTTGTAGCCAGCCTTCTTGGCAAGACGGATTCTTGCAGAGTATACTGCCGGGATCGTACCATTGCCTCTAAGACCCATACCGATAGCTTCTGTCAGGCAGTTCATTGAATTGGCTGTGTACATACCAGAGCAGCTTCCGCAAGTAGGGCATACCTTCTCTTCGTACTCAAGAAGCTTATCATCACTGATCTTGCCGGCAGTAACCTCGCCAACAGCTTCGAACATAGATGAAAGAGATCTCTTACGACCATCAACATGTCCTGCAAGCATAGGTCCGCCTGAAACGAATATAGTAGGTATATTGCAACGTGCCGCAGCCATCAGTAGTCCCGGTACATTCTTATCACAGTTAGGTATCATGACCATGGCATCGAAGCCATGAGCCTTGCACAGACACTCTGTAGAGTCTGCTATAAGATCTCTTGTAACAAGAGAATACTTCATTCCGATATGTCCCATCGCAATTCCGTCGCACACTGCGATAGCAGGAACTACTACAGGCATTCCGCCGGCTTCAGCTACGCCGAGCTTGACAGCTTCAGCGATTCTCTGCAGTTCCATATGACCCGGAATGATATCACTTTGAGAGCTCACAATTCCGATAAGAGGCTTTCTTTTCTCTTCTTCTGTAAAACCAAGTGCATTAAACAAACTTCTGTGAGGTGCCTGCTGCAGTCCTCTTAAAACTCTGTCACTGTTCATAGTCTTTTCTCCTGTTTTAATTAGTTAATATTATGTAACTGCCGTTTTCGTAAGATCTGTGCATTCTTTTGATATAATCTTTGTTTGCAAAGTCTTCGTCTTCGTACATTTCTTTTTTGATCATAAGATAATCCGCATCCTCTATCCTGTCCGAAGCTTCTACGTCATACAAAAATTCCATTATGTATTCCTGCACCATACCTGTAACTGCCGGATGCTTATATTCCGAAGGATCTACCATGATAAGAGCCTGATATGTCTCATCTATCTCTCTGTCATATGGGGCAAAAAAGGTATCGCCAAACACTCCAATGAAGAAGTATACAACAGATATAGCTATAGGCAGAGCATAGAATATATGCTTTAGGTCAAATCTCTGCAGTGTCAGTATCAGATTGCCCATCACAACGCTGACAGCAATAGCCATGATAACACCCATGAACATATATGATTCATAGGATGGAACTCTCTTAAAAAAGACAAGTATAAGAGGCATCCAGAATAGCTGTCCCAGGATTATAAGTCTGATGCAGGTTCTGCTCTCCTCAAAATACAGGACGCAACCGGTGATCATTACAAATATGGATACGAAGCACATGACCATAAGTGCATGCTCAAATCCCGGTGCAAAACTTTTAGAAAAATCGAATATAAAGTGATACCACCTTACAAGATATGTATTACCTTCCGGTGTTATCATTCCAAATGACTCTCTGACAAGCTTAAGTCCCTCTATGAAGGCTCTGACAGGATCTTTGGATATTATTCCGGCTCTTGACAGTCCTTCAAACTCTTTATCTGAAGATAGGATATACGCTCCGCTTCCAAGTATATTAATTGTATAAAAAATACCGGCAATGATAAAAGCTGCTATCTCACAGCTAAGGATATTAAAAAACTGTGAAAAGTAAATATTGTTCTCAACTTTTCCGCTTACCTTCCTGGTTCTGAGCCCGTTGATAAGAAGATACAACAGAACCGCAAAACACATAGGAATGATCCAGTTAATGTTCCAAAGGCATACCAGCAAAGCTGCAACAAATGTGATCACAAGGAAATAATACTGGATATTGCTAAAGTTCTCCGTAAGTGAAAGCCTTCCAAGCATATATATCGATAATAGGAATAATGTTACCGAAAGTGTATACCCTCTTCCCTGAATATTCAGGATATTGACCAGTTCAAAACCACTGTAAGTCACAATAGTCGCAAATGGGATCCAATGTGTAAAATACCTTTTTGAAAGTCTGTACAAAAGGATAAGATTGGAAGAAGCTGCAATGCAGGATATTCCTCTCATGACCATATACTTAGGTATCCCGAACATATTTAGAAGTGATGCCAGGAAGTTATATCCTATGTGGTTACCTTCTGCCGACCAGTTGCTAAGCGTAAATAAAGGTCCTTTACTGATAAAATAAAAATAATCGTGAAGCTCCTCATACGAAGGAGTTATATAGAACATTCTCCAAATGTAGTACAAAGTCATGGCAAGTACCGCAAGTACTACTGCCATATCCTGAGGATCTTCTGAAATATGAAGGCGAGGCGGTCTGTAATGGATCTTGAAGATCACCAGCCCCTTATCAGATTTCTTTTCCTTTTTAATCATCCCGTAATATCACTAAACCCGCTACTACTTTATCTCACTTGCAATAAGGCTTCCCATACCTGAACATGAACAGATCATATCTTCAGGAGTCTGTGCATCCTTAATATCTCCTGTCCTATACCCTTTTTTAAGGATTACTTTAACTGCATTTTCTATAGCGTCAGCTTCCTTATCAAGACTGAAGGTATAACGCAGCATCATAGCCGCTGACAGGATCGTAGCTATCGGATTAGCTATATCCTTTCCCGCAATATCAGGTGCAGATCCGCCGCTCGGCTCATAAAGTCCGAAACTCGTCTCATTAAGTGACGCTGAAGGAAGCATTCCGATAGAACCTGTTATCATACTAGCTTCGTCTGAAAGGATATCTCCGAACATGTTCTCTGTAAGTACCACATCGAACTGAGCAGGATCCTTAACCAGCTGCATAGCGCAGTTGTCAACCAGCATAAATGAAAGTTCTACATCAGGATAATCCTTTGAAACTTTGGTAACTACCTTTCTCCAAAGTCTTGAAGAATCAAGTACATTGGCCTTATCGACACAAGTTACTTTCTTCCTTCTCTTTCTTGCAACATCAAATGCCCTGATAGCAATTCGTTCAATTTCTTTTTCTGAATAAACAAGAGTATCTGTGGCAACTTCCTGACCGTCAATCTCCTCAGTCTTCCTCTCTCCAAAATAAAGACCGCCTGTAAGCTCACGCATGATCATAAGATCAAAGCCCTTCTCGCTTATCTGAGTCTTAAGAGGACATGCCTCCTTAAGTTCAGGATACAGATATGCAGGTCTTAAGTTTGCAAAAAGTGAAAGTGCCTTGCGAATACCAAGAAGTCCGGCTTCAGGCCTCTTCTCCGGTGGAAGTTTATACCATGGTGATGTAGATGTATTGCCGCCTATAGAACCCATAAGAACCGCATCGGAAGATTTGGCTATATCAATGGTCTCCTGGGTAAGCGGAACCCCGTACTTATCAATAGAACATCCTCCCATAAGTACGTCTGTAAAAATAATCTCGTGTCCATATACTTTGGCTACGCTCTCAAGAACTTTTTTTGCCTCAGCAACAATTTCCGGCCCTATCCCATCGCCGGGAATGCTTGTAATGTTCAGCTTCAATGTTATCTCCCCTTTCCGCTTTCGCAAAAGTTAAGTATCATCTTAGCTTAAAAAAATTCAAAGTACAAGGTGCAAAATTAATGTATCGAACAATACGATATTAATATCACACCTATAAACACGATTAAAAATCACCTATTAAATTGTATCACATACCATCTGTTTCTGATGTGAACTACCCATCACCTAAAGGTAATGGGCTTCTAAGAGCCTGACGGCTCTATTTAAGAAGTTTGATATTTAAGTTTCCACCTGACAGGTCAGGCAATCCTTATTCTTACAGGCGTGTCCACATCGCCTCTACCGTATAGGATGCTAAGATCCACAACGCTACTTTTACGCATTATATTTAATGCTCCGTTAACATCGGCATTAAAATTAAAGCCATTGGCAGTTTTATACATTCCACGATGTATCCTACTACCACTGAACTGATACTCTTTTGGATTATCATTATTGTAAACAGGAATATTGTCTTTATCCCAAAATGAGGCCTTTGATGTATAGCTTTCCTCCTGTTCAACATAGATAATGCCATTAAGTTCACAAAGGTATGACAGTTTATCTCTTAATAAGCCATAAGGGATATTAACAAAATTCTGATTATTCTGTTTGCCGATATGAGAATTCCTCTGAAACGTAACATTATATCCGGCTACAAGGGTTCCGATATCGTTAGCAATACAATAATCTACTATCTTACGTGCGGCTTTGCTCATATAGTCATTTACTTTATTGTTACGATCACGAGCAATGGCTTTCTGACGATTTGTAGTCTTTTTGCCAAAATGTTGCTTGTCCTTAATGGACTGCAGGCGGGTATTCTCTTTATTAAACCACTGATTTATGGATTTAAGTCTTCTTCCGTCAATAATGAATGATCTGCCATTGCTTGACACTGCAGTTACAAGATTATTTATACCAAAATCGAGAGCCAGTGCATTGTTTTTGTTAAGATTTCTTTGAACACACTCAGCTTCGTAAGTGTATTGGATTTCAAAGAACCTAGCGTGAGCTTTTGGTATGATACGTATCTCTTTAACCTTTTTGTCAACTAGGATTGGCGGGATTGTGATTTCAACCGGCTTGTGGGTTTTCTTAAAGCTGTTTGAAAACGGAAGTATTAACTTACTCCCATTAAGTCTTACAAAACCTATAACAAGTGTGGTATGTCCGTCTTTTGGAAGATAATGTGGCAGTTTGCAATCCTTAAAGGCATACTTACCCTGTTTTGCAAGTTTAATTAAGCTAAAGAATGATTTGAAGCTGCCATCTACTTCTTTAAGGATCTGCTGTGCCATATTAGAATTTAATGCCTTGTAATTAGGACTACTTTTAAGAAGTGTATAATTCTTCTCATACTTCAGGAATTTACCTTCAGTAAAGTAATACTGCCTAACATTATAGATGGCTTCATTTGCAAGATTTTTAGCTGAATGGCACAGTTCTTTTAAGGTTTTGTAATCGCCTTTCGACAGATGCTTTACCTGCTGTTTAACAGTAAGATACATACAAATTTCTCCTTTCGTAGACTCAGAAATGGAATTTCCTGTATGTATATTATATCATATTTTTACTAAAAATACATGTTTACAGTAAAATATAATACACACTCTAAAACTGACGCCATTCATCCCACGGTCTAAAGACCATGGGTTTTCTGGCTGAGACATTATAAAAAAAGGATGACAGGAAAGCCGCAACTTTCTTACCATCCTTTAAAAATCAATCCTTTTTCTTCTTGTCAGCCTTGGTCTCTACAGGCTTAACAGCATCTTCAGGCTTCTCGATCTCTACGATTGCTTCCTTAACCATAGGGATACGGCAGTTCTTGTTGTTACCGAACTCGATGATAACCATGTTGTCATGAATATCGATTACAGTTCCGATGAAACCGCCTGTTGTACGAACGCTATCGCCAACTGCAAGTGCTGCCATCATAGCTGCCTTCTCTTTTTCCTGCTTACGCTGTGGTCTGATCATAATGAAATACATGAATGCGAACATCACAACCAGAATGATCAGATAATAGCTCATGCCTACAGGTGTAGCATCTGCAGCAGTAGCAGCCATTTTAAATAAATCTGAATACATTTAATTGTCCTCCGGAATCCTCTTTAATTCTTTTAAAAAGCTTTCGAAAAAGCTACCTTTAAATGATACACAATATAAAGTTTACTTACAAGTGCGTTTTTCATAAAAAATTCTTGTCAATAATCGGCATATTTTACTGAAAAACATTCTGAATGTATCAGCACTTCCATCAGCCTTTACGCCAGTTCTTGGCTATGTCGCCTCCGGGAGCTGTAGAGAGCTCTTCATATTCTCTGAATCCGTCAAGGGTCTTCTTCTTATAAGCAGCAAAATTTCCATTATCAAGAGCATCTCTTATCTCTTCCATCATATTGTTGTAGAAATACAGGTTATGAAGGACACAAAGTCTCATACCAAGCATCTCTCCGGCTTTTAACAGATGACGGATATAACCTCTTGAATAGCGCTTACATGCAGGGCACTGACATCCCTCTTCAATAGGATGAGAATCAAGCTCAAATCTGGCATTAAGGAGATTGAGCTTACCCTTCTTGGTATATACATGACCATGACGGCCATTTCTACTAGGATATACACAGTCAAAGAAGTCTATACCTCTTTCTACGCCTTCAAGAATATTGGCAGGTGTACCAACACCCATAAGGTATGTAGGCTTGTCCTGAGGAAGATAAGGAACTACCTGCTCAAGGACATGATACATCTCTTCATGAGTCTCACCTACTGCAAGGCCTCCAACTGCATAACCGTCAAGATCCATCTCTCTGATGCGCTTGGCATGTTCTATTCTGATATCATCAAATATCGCGCCCTGATTGATACCAAATAGCATCTGGTGAGGGTTCACTGTATCAGGAAGTGAATTAAGTCTGTCCATCTCCTTCTTACAGCGCTCAAGCCATCTTGTGGTCCTGTCTACAGACATCTGAACATATTCATGATCAGCTCTTGCAGATGGGCACTCATCAAAAGCCATGGCAATAGTACTTCCAAGATGAGACTGGATCCTCATACTCTCTTCTGGTCCCATGAAAAGCTTGTGACCATCTATATGAGAATGGAAGTATACGCCTTCCTCTTTGATACGCCTTGTCTTAGCAAGTGAAAATACCTGAAATCCGCCTGAATCAGTAAGGATAGGCTTATTGCATGACATAAACTTGTGAAGACCGCCCATACGATATACATTGTCATCGCCAGGGCGAAGGTGAAGATGATATGTATTACATAAAACAACCTGATTCTTAATACCTTCAAGATCTTCTGTAGAAACAGCGCCCTTGATGGCTGCAACTGTTGCTACGTTCATGAATACAGGTGTCTGGATAGTTCCATGAACAGTCTGAAATTCGCCTCTTTTAGCACGGCCTTCTGTTTTTAATAACTTGTACATAGTACCTCTTTTCATAACATAATCTGAGAAAATATAAGGATCACACATGATCTTGTACAATATAAATCCTATAAATTCTTGAATATGAATTAAAGGAATTTATGCATTATGGATTTTATATAATTCAGTTCAGATCCTTATACTCAAAAATATAGGGACATGTCGCACATGCCCCTATACATAATATACCATTACATTTTATTGGACAAGTAAATATATCAGTACAGATACTCGTCCCAGAACTCTTCAAGGCAGATGCCCTCTTCATACATTACAGTTGCAGCCGAAACTCCAACATATCTTATATGCCAGGGTTCATATTCAATACCTGTAATCTCTTCTTTGCCCTTAAGATAGCGAACTACAAAGCCGTACTTGTACGAGTTTTGCGCAAGCCACTTACCGGCAGGCGTATCACCAAATCCTTCATCCAATGAGCTGTATCCGTCAGTGATGATATCAAGAGCAAGCCCTATCTCATGTTCTGAAGATCCCGGAATAGTTACTGCCTGAGAAGCAAGTGTATATGACTGCATATAGTCATAGCCTTGCTCTAAATAGTAATCAACCTTCCTTGCAAAGAGCATCTCCTGACGATTGTTGGATCTATACGGTGAACATACTACAAGTGACACTCCGTCTGACGCAGCTGCTGCCACCATCTGTCTAAGAGGCGATAATATTCTCTCATCGCATAGCTTGCCACCGCTGGATATCTGCGCAGTGGCAAAAGTATAATTATCAGGAATCGGATGCTGCTTATTAACAAGCATAAGATTCCAGTAATCTGCAGAAAACTGTGTGTTTCCTGCCACAGAATCGTCATTATCTTCCTGCTCTATATCCTTACTACCTGTTTCATCTTCTGCATTAAGTATCTCCGAGATGCTGATCTGATCGCTTTCGAGGACTTCTCCCAAGAGTTCTCCATTGCCATCATATACAGGATCTTTATCTGCGTCTTCTTTAGTATAACTACTGCCTGTAGGAACCGTCTGATCATCGATAGAAATTGTCTCAATATCTGCAACATCTTTAGCATCTACTTCAGCTGAAACATAAGTCGTACCGGCAACATCCTCACTGCGAATACTATCTGATACAAAACTTACATCCATTGGTAAAACGGGATACGAAAAACTACTCGATGATACGAAGAATAAAAGAACACAAGCAATACTAAGAAGACGTTTTCTATTATCATATAGAGCACTACCAAGTGCCGTCACAAACACAACTACTGCGACAGCGATCACACCGAAGAAATAGAACTTCCTATTCTTTTTTACGAACTTCCCTATTCGCCGAACAGCTTTCTCCCGAAACGTCGGCTCAAATGAAACATTTTTGTTATTCATTGCACCTAAGCTCTGGCTCCCCCTGTATTTTCGGTATATCATAATGGTATTATACTACATTTTGAGAACTTTTGAACACTTTTTACAAAAAAGCTTCAATTTTCATGCCCGTAATTATAAAATATACCAAAAGAATAGTTTTTATACCTATCGCTTTCACGCTTAGGTTGTAGAGGGGGCGGCATGGTATCCTCGAAGGTTAGCAGAAGTGGGTAGACGATGGGCGGGCAGAATATAGATCTTTGTCACGCTGTTAATTGGTTTATAAATTCATGGCATGATATCTGTCCCTTTTTATTCTGGGGTCCAAACTCGCTTCGCTCAGACATGTGGACCCCATGCAGAATAAAAAGCTCCATCTATCATACTCATGAATTTTATAAACCAATTAAAAAGCGTGACAATGATTTATATTCTGCTCACCCATCGTCTACCCACTCCCGCCAACCTTCGAGGATACCATGCCGCCCAAGCCAGGAATATACGCTGCGTATGTAATTGCTTATGGATGCATTTCTATGTGCCAGTGCCTTATTCTCTGACTTTAAAGTGTTGAATTTATGCAGTAATAATGTATAATAAATTAAGTTTTCTGTGTTTTATAACTACTACTTTACACTTGGTCGGTGTAGTATCTTCAAAGGCTTTGCAAGGGGATGTGACTTGCGGCGGACAGAATATAAATCATTACCACGCTTTTAATTGTTTTATATAATTCATGAGCGTGATAGATGGAGATTTTTATTCTGCCAGGGGTCCATATGTCTGAGCGAAGCGAGTTTGGACCCCAGAATAAAAAGCTCCAGATATCATGCCATGAATTAATAAAACAATTAGCAGCGTGGTAATGATTTATATTCTGTCCGCCGCAAGTTACATCCCACTTGCAAAGCCTTTGAAGATACTACACCGACCGGGCACGACATATTTATATATGCAAAGGGGGCTATTCATGTCTGGATCAACATTTGGTAATCATCTTAAAATTACAACCTGGGGGGAGTCGCACGGGGCTGCTCTTGGCGTTGTTATTGATGGATTCCCGGCAGGGATGGAGCTGTCAGAATCTGATATACAGAAGTATCTGGACAGGAGGAAGCCCGGAACATCATCTGTCACAACACCTCGCAAAGAGGATGACAAGGTTGAGATCTTATCAGGAGTATTCGAAAGTAAGACAACAGGCACTCCCATCTCCCTTCTTGTAAGAAATACATCTCAGAAATCCGGAGACTACAGCCAGATAGCATCCTACTATAGACCGGGACATGCCGATTACGGTTTTGATGCCAAGTACGGATTTAGAGATTACAGGGGCGGTGGTCGTTCATCAGGAAGAGAGACAATAGGCCGCGTAGCTGCAGGTGCACTGTGCGCTAAACTCCTTGGCCAGATGGGCATTACTATCACCGCATACACCAAATCCATAGGTCCTGTAAGCATCGATCCGAATAGGTTCGATGCATCTGTTATCAAAGAAAATCCTGTATGTATGCCTGATGCAGACGCTGCTGCCAAGGCTTTTGATTATATTCAGGAATGCAGAAATGAACTGGACTCTGTAGGCGGAGTTATAGAATGCCGCATAGAAGGCGTGCCTGCAGGAATAGGCGAGCCTGTTTTTGATAAGCTTGATGCTTCCATGGCCAAGGCTTTGATGTCAATCGGTGCTGTTAAAGCTGTCGAAGTCGGTGATGGCGTTATGGTATCTACTTACAAAGGTTCTGAAGACAATGACGGATTCACATATAAAGACGGCAAGATAATAACTGCCACTAACCACTCAGGTGGTATCATGGGCGGCATCAGTTCAGGATCTGACATAATCCTTCGCTGTCATGTAAAACCCACCCCTTCCATCTCCAAAGAGCAGTCTACAGTAAAACAGGACGGAAGCCCTATAGATATAGTCATAGGCGGCCGACACGATCCTGTAGTTGTACCAAGAGCTGTTGTCGTAGTAGAATGCATGGCCGCAGTCACACTCCTTGATGCCATGATATCCAATATGTCAGCAAGGGCAAGCTATATCACAGACTTCTATAATAGCCGCGCATAATAATACTTTTAAACCAAGACCTCCTGTCCTCATTTTATAAATAGGGCAGGAGTTTTTTTCTATCATTAATTAAAACTTAAATATCAACTACTTAAGTCCGATAAACATAATGGCGTATCGTTTTATAGGCTCATTCATGACAACACACTTTTTTATCAATAAATTCGGGCATCCATAATTTGAAAGGATCATAGCCGTATGAAGCAATATACTTATGTGATAAATGATGACATTTCTTTAGAAGATGTAGCCAGGCAGATCAGCGACAAGATCCATAGAAATCCGCATATCACTTCTGTGCTTCAGGTTATAGAGTCTTCCGGCACAGAAGAAATCATCAGATATGGATATGAAAAAGCCTCAAAGTGGTTTCCGGATATGATCATATACGGGATGACTTCTCAAAGGGCTATAGTTGATGGCATGCATGATGTCACTATCGATTATAACGGCAAGGGCGTTTGCTCTTTACTTCTCTTTGAAAACAGCACTGTTGTTGCCAAGGGATACGATTGCCACATACAGACTCCCCTTGAATGCGGGCAGGACTATCTTAATCTTCTCAATAAACGAAAAGATATTAAAGGCATCCTGCTCATGTCGTCTGACATCACACTTTTTTCTGAGGATTTTGCCAGAACCATCCTAGAAGAATACCCTGATGTCCCCATCTTTGGCGCTATGGCCGGTACCAGGGACATTACCAACGACAGATCCATGGTTTATTTTGATAAAGAAATATATAACAAAGGGATCGTAGCAGTTGCCTTCTGTGGGGACGATCTGCATATAGAAGCCAAAAAGAGTCTTGGCTGGCGCCCTCTTGGCAAGGAATTTGTTATCACAAAAAGCTCAAATGATGGCCTGGTACAAGAGATCGATGATAAGCCTGCAATAGATGTATACAAGGAAT
This sequence comes from Butyrivibrio fibrisolvens, assembly GCF_023206215.1. NCBI lineage: Bacteria > Bacillati > Bacillota > Clostridia > Lachnospirales > Lachnospiraceae > Butyrivibrio > Butyrivibrio fibrisolvens. Next base: position 2,240,570 of record NZ_CP065800.1, on the reverse strand, counting down.
ATCTTGGAGTATCTGAGAATAGATTTTTCTATGATAATACAGCTGCATTTCCTATTCTTTTTTTGCAGAATGATGAACTTGTAGGAAGAGTTGCCCTGTATTGCTCGGATGGCGCTATAAAGTATACTATGCCCATCCCGGAAGGAACCAAAGCCAGTTTTGCTTATGCCAGAAAGAAATACCTTCTTTCTGAATCCCTGCAAAATGCCAATGACCTTATCAGCTTTAATCCACAGGCAATCCTTATATATTCCTGTGTTACCAGAAGGAATTTTATGGGAGACCTGCTTGCAGACAGAGAATTCCTATATTATAAAAATGTATGCTCAAACAGCGCTTTCACAGGTGGCTACGGAGAATTCCTCTTTAGTGACAAAGGGGCAGGTCTGTTGAATGGATCCCTTATAGCTATTGGCTTTAGAGAGGGAGACGCTACTCTTTCTTATATAGAGCCTTATGTAGACGAAGATCTTATCCAAAACGAAGAATTGCTCCCTCTTATGGAGAGGATGATCAACCTTCTTGAGAAGACTACTGATGACCTTAGAGAGAATGTTCTGCAGTTATATCATTCCGCAAACCACGACGAACTTACAGGAATCTACAACAGAGCATCTTTTAACTACTATTACAATGAAATATTTGAAAAAATAATGGTCCTATATCTGCAGGACTCTTTCTTATAGACATCGATCACTTCAAGCATATCAATGATACCTACGGACATGAAGCAGGCGATATTGTTCTAAAAAAACTTGTTGCCTATGTCAATTCCGTATTGCCTGAAAGAGCTGTTTTCTGTAGATGGGGAGGCGAAGAATTCGTCTGCATAATAGACAATATTAACAAAGAAGAAGCCATATCTATCGCTGAGACTATAAGGCAAAAGGTAGAAACATCAGACTTTTCGCCTGTTCCGAAAGTAACAATAAGTCTCGGAGTCACTGTTATAAGTGACACCGAGACCAGTCATAAAGATATCTTTAAAAAAGTTGACGATGCATTATATGAAGCCAAAGAATCCGGAAGAAACAAAATTACATTCCGTACATAGAAATTCATCAATCCTCTAATTTATGGAATACGATGCAGTTAGGCTGATCAACTACGACTTCTGGTCCGTTCATTACAATGGTTCCCTGTGCCATGTTGACATTAAAGAAAGTCATTGTATTGGACTCATGGTTAAGAGATACAAGGTGCTTGTTATCAGGGAAGAGTGCTGCATCCTTAGGATACTCTCCTGAGATAGGAAGACCCAGGATCTTCTTGAGCTTACCTGTTCTCTTGTCTGCTCTGTAGATATCTACAAAGTTCTCTCCAAGGTTAGAAGATACAAGGTAGTTATAATCAAGCGAGAACATAAGAGCACTGCTTGCGATACCCTGTGCATCAGGATCGTCTATAGTTGACATAGACTGGATTCTTTCAAAATCAGGTATATCATGATCATCTACTTTGTAATGATATACATCGATTGAATTCTTCTGCTCTGTAAGAACGTAGATGAACTCACCATTTTCTGAGAACTTGATATGTCTTGGAGCTGACTCCTGATCACAGTGGATCACGTCGGCATTCTCAAGACGACCTGTCACATGATTTAATTTATAAACATTGATCCTGTCCATTCCAAGATCACATGCACACAGGAACTTGTTGTCCTTGGTCATACGTACGCACTGTACATGTGGACGATGGTTACGTCCTGCTGCAGAGCCAAGGCCCTTCTGATAGATCTCTTCTGTTATCTCACCGATACTTCCATCTTCGTTAAGACGCAGTACTGTGATCTTACCATCATGGTATCCTGCACAGAAAAGGAACTTGTCTTCATAATCTGTAGAAAGGTAACAACCTCTCATTCCATTGATAGAAGCTTCATTGATAAGACTAAGTGATCCATCTTTCCCTATATCATAAGCTTCTACACCAAAGTCAGTGATAGAATAAAGGTGCTTTTTATTCTTGGATTCAGTAACATACGAAGAATTAGTGATCTTGATCTTACTCTTCTCAGTCATACGGCCGTTCTTGACATCTACATCATAGACACGAATACCGAACTTGTCACCGGTTCCATTTGTATAGCTTGATACATAAGCTACGTATTTGTCTTCTTTAACAGCTTCTTTTTCGGGAGCCTTGCTTGTTGATTCTACTGAAGCAGCATCAGCCACTACTTCATTTGTAATAGTTTCTGTCATATTGAAGTCCTCCATAGACATGGATATAAAATCTAAGAACATTTTAACACAGTTAGATGTGCCTCAACAATCACCTTTTTGCCAGCTTGGAATAGGAGTTTCTATAATGTCTGTTCATTTTAAGGCAATCTCTGTAGGAAAGGAAATTGGCGCTTCCATATCTGGATGCCGCTATCTGCGCTATACAAGCCTTGTCCAGTACTAGTGCCGTAGCATATGCATCATCCTTTGTCTGTCCCAGACAAAAAGCTCCATCATCCAGTGAAAAAACAGCGTTGACATTCTTCTTGACGATAATACGATTTCCATCATGTCCATGATGATTGATCGGTATCCTTACACTTGTACCTACAAGCTGGGCGAAATCATCAAGCAGAGGCTTCATATGTGTGGCACGCCTTGATACGATCTTGCAAGCCTGTGACTTGTTGTGAACTATATATCTCACATCAGGTCTTTTGGCGTATATCTCTTCATGCATCCGCTTGATCCTGTAAGGAGTATCCGGCTTATCATATATGATGCTGCCGCTATTGATATGTGAGCTGAAGCCTTCAATAAACTCGCTTTCAATATCCATATGGCAATACCCGTGCAAAAAGAGCTTTGAAGCTTCCTCCATCTCCATTGCACATTCCAGAGCTTCATCGCTTATCGTGCCCATGCAGATAGTTCCGTGATTGGACATGACTATTCCATTATCTGATTTATATTTCTGGATAGTCTTCTTAACGTTATCTGCAAGCTTTCTGGTTCCGGGGAGTGCATATGGAGCGCATGGTATCCTTACGTCATCGCCGTCAACCATAGCCCGGATCTCCTTAACACCAAGAGATCCTGCCACAGTAGCAAAAACCTGATGGGTATGGATTATAAATCTGATATCGCTTCGTGCATTATAACAGGCAACATGTACCAGAAGCTCGCTTGAAGGTTTGCATTTGCCTTCCCATGAGAGATCTCCAAGATTGACTTCCGCGATCATCTCAGGTGTAAGGTCTTCATACTGTATACCGCTTGGAGTTATAAGTATACGGTCTTTATCAAGTCTGCATGATATATTCCCCCAGGTTCTTACAAGAAGTCCCTGATCATGAAGCTGTTTTCCAATATTAATAATTTCCTGTCGTGGATCCATTTATAATTCCTGCTTTCCAAAATCTTAATATTTGTCTAACTACAGCCTTCCACTTGGACGGACCAGCCTTTACAGGGGAGGCTGTATATAAATCATTGACACACTGTTAATCATTTTATGAATTCATGCCCTATTATCCTAGCCTGAGTATATATCGCATCAGGCTTTATATCATGACTTTCCATCGGGAAAATATCTTCTGATATCTGCTCCTCAAAAGCCAAGGCTATAAGATATGCTCCGGGAATCCTTGGAATATAGCGGTCGTAAAAGCCGCCCCTGTAGCCGATCCTGTTGCAGTCTCTATCAAAAGCAACACCCGGAAGAATCATAAGAGTATCTGTATGCAGCATATCTGTATGATTAGTATCTTCATGATAAGGGGGCTCATGTATATCATCTGCATGATTTAAGTCCAAATCATGCATAGCCTCCCCAGTCACATATCTATCCGTAGTTACAGGCTCAGGAATTCCGTGATAGCCTTCTGTCAGGTCTTTCATGCCTCTTACTTCATAGAATTCCATAATTCCATTTTTAGGGTCCGTCACCTTAGGGCAATATACTCTCTTGCCTTTATATAGTAATCTTTCTATAAGAGTATGCGTATCTACTTCTGAAAGATACGAACAATATACCAATACGCTATCTGCGTCGTTTAGCTCTTTAGATTCAAGGAGCTTGTCTATTATCATCCGGCTGTAACGCTCTCTGTCTATCTCGGGTATAGCATCTCTTCTTGCAAGAGCCGCTTTTCTATAATCCTGCTTGTCCAAAACAACTACTCCAAATCTCTAGTGTGATGATTCGTTCATAAAACATAGAACTATTACTTATATCATCAGATCTATACAAATGGCTATATGCAATACATCCTCATGCACAATGTCCATTGTATATCCTGCCATGTTACATACCAGGACATCGCTCTGAGCAGATCTTTGCAGCAACTTTCATACCATCCATAGCTGCTGACATGATACCGCCTGCATATCCTGCACCTTCTCCGCAAGGATATAAGCCTTTAGTATTAATAGCCTGAAGATCCTCTCCTCTTGTGATTCTTACAGGAGATGATGTCCTGCTCTCAACGCCTTCCATAAGAGTATCATCAGCATCAAATCCTTCTATCATCCTGCCAAAAGCGCTCATACCCTCATCTATAGCCTCTTTAAAATCATCAGGAAGAAGGTCATGAACACTTGCAAATACGTAGTCGCCCTTTATGCATGGAGTGTTCCAGTCTTTTCTTTCATCAGTATTACCTTTTACTGTTCCTTTTTTTCTATAGTCAACAAGGTATTCTACCGGAACTTTGCCCTTTCCAAGTTCAAAGGCTCTCTTCTCAAGCTCTCTTTGGAACTTCACTCCGCATAGAGGTCCTTCCCCTCCAAAGTCTTCAGGCTTAACGGTTACTATGATCGCACTATTGGCATTTTTGGAATCACGGGCATAGTAGCTCATTCCGTTAACGCACAGGTATCCCTCTTCAGATGAAGCATTGACTACATGTCCTCCCGGACACATGCAAAAAGAATATACGCCCCTACCCTTGGAAGTATTATGTACAACTTTATAAGGAGAAGCAGGAAGTGTGGGACTTTCATATACTCCGTACTGAGATCTGTTGATATTCTTTTGAGGATGTTCTACGCGAAGGCCTACTGCAAATGCCTTAGGCTCCATATATACACCTTCACTATTTAGAACTTCAAAGGTATCTCTTGCGCTATGGCCTATAGCCATGACAACAGTATCTGTCTCGATCACAGATTCATTTCCTGCTCTATCAGTGACTTTCACGCCTGTCACATGTGCATCTGTCATAATAAGACCGGACATTTTGGTTTCGAATAAAACCTGTCCGCCCATACTTTTAATGTCTTCTCTTATGTTCTTAACTACATCAACCAGCTTATCCGTGCCTATATGGGGCTTTGCTTCATAATATATCTCTTTTGGAGCGCCATGATCTATGAATATCTTAAGTGCACGCCTTCCTATTCCGTCTTTGTCACGGACCATGGTATTGAGCTTGCCGTCTGAGAATGCTCCCGCGCCGCCTTCACCAAACTGGACATTGGATGTCGTATCAAGGACTCCTGTCTTCCAGAAGTTCTCAACGTCCTTCTGCCTGTCTTCTACTGCTCTTCCCCTTTCTATAAGTATAGGTTTAAAGCCAAGACATGCCAGTTCATACGCTGCAAAAAGACCGCAAGGACCTGCGCCAACTACAACAGGAGGCTTAGTCATCTTATTAGTCCCAAGTTCAGGAAGTTTATAAACAATGGGTTCAAAAAGCTGTGCGTTTTTATTACGGGCTTTTTGAAGTGCCTTTTTCTCATTTATGTTAAGTGATATATCAATTGTATATATATCAAATATGTCAGGCTTCTTACGAGCATCAATCGAGTGCCTGAATACGCTCAGATCTGCTATAGCTTTAGCATCTATCTTCAGCGCTTTGGCTGCAACCGGAATAAGGCTCCTTGAAAGAGCCTCTGGTTCCATGACACCATTTGTATATTGCGATGCTTCTGAGCCGTTTTTAACTTTAATATTACTGATTCTGATCATATATTTCCTTAAATTACTGTATTCTTGTATATATGCTTATAAGATAGTGATTTACTATCGGCCCGCAGCAGCCATCCCTGCGATATACCCGCTTGTAAATGCCCACTGAAGATTATACCCTCCGCATCTTCCGTCAACATCTGCAAGTTCGCCGACAACATACACTCCGGGTGTATGAACTGATTCAAGATCATCTGTCAGATCATTAAGATCAACTCCGCCTTTAGTAACCTGAGATGATACATAGTCAGAAGTAGCGACTATATTTATTCTAACATTTCTATAGTTATCAATAACTCTTTCAAGATCGTCTATGCTATTAGCATCTATAACGGTATCTTCTTTTATGCCTAGTCTTGACAGTATCATAAGGCCTATAAGATGATTACTGATTCCATCAAGTACCTGGATATATGTCTTACCTCTTGATACTTCTATGATATCTTTTTTCATATTGGCAAAATCATCGTCAGAATATGTCGGGAAGAAATCCAAAAACGCAGTAACAGTCCCCTTGTTATCAGCCATGTACTGTGCCACGCGCCCACTTAGCTGAAGGACAGGGATTCCTGATATTCCTTTGGATGTAATCTGCACTTCGCCGTATTCATACAAGTCTTCGATTTCTTTAATTCTAATACCGGCCATCATTCTGACTCCGTACTTGGACGGCAGGTCTTTGTCATCAGACAAAAGCGCCACAAGAGCCGGATATGTCTTCGTAACATTCATTCCAAGGCTCTTCGCTATATAATAACTATCACCTGTAGACATGGTTGATTTTGGGCCTGACAAGCCTCCTGTTGCTATTATAACTTTGTCAGCTTTATATAAGCCACCTGTTGTCTTAACTTCAAAGCCTCCATCATCAACAGGCGTTATCTTTTTAAGCTGCTGACCGGTTATATATTCGACGCCAAGTCTTACTACCTCATCTATCATTGCATTCTGGACTGTGACTGCCTGGCCGGATATAGGATATATATATCCTTCTTCGCTTTGAATCACAACTCCCAGAGACTTCATGAATTCCAAAGTCTTCGCTACTCCGAATCTTTGAAGCCATCCCTCCATTTTGCCCTGTGCACTAAGATTATAGCATGAAGCACTCATGGCTTCATTGGTTATATTACAGCGCCCATTGCCAGTCATGGAGATCTTCTTGCCTGCTATATCATTTTTTTCCAAAAGGATAACATGGGCGCCTTGTCTTGCTGCTGTGATCGCAGCACACATACCCGACGCCCCTGCTCCTGCTATAAGTATTGTTATCATATAAAGTGAAAACCTCTGGCTATTACTAGAACAAATCCGCCGCCCGGAATCCTCTCAACTTCGTACTCGTATATACCTCTAAGGATCAGCAGGAAGAGTAGGTACAGGAATCCTCCCGCAAGACATCCTACCAGTATCGTAAGGATCTCTCCTATTACATTTATAAGAATCATATTGAGAAAGAAAACTATAAGAGCCGCTACAGCACTGCAGATTAGCGGAACTACAAAGTTTGAGATCCAGCTATGCCTGTAATGAAGCATTCGCATGATCTCCCAAAAGCCCATGCCTCCCATCACAAGGAACATTACAAAATCTGCATAGGATACAGCTGTCATCTCTTTGTTCATAACATAGGTCATAATAGCAAATGTACCCGCATGCGCTATCACTGCTACTATTATGTTAAGGATCAGAGCTCTGACCTTACGAAGTCTTAAGAGTATGGTACTCATAAGGATACCAACAGGCGTGGCGAATACCATAAGTGATGCATGTCCCATCATAGCTACGGCAGAGTCAGACGGTGTCACATACACAGCCCTTTGTATAGTATCTGACAAAACTGCCATGAACATAGAAACAGGGAACAGGATGATCACTAAATATCTGGAGAACTCTGAAAGTGTATCAAGGGCTCCATGTTTATCAGAATGAACCACCATAGAACAAAGCTCATATACCTTTCGAAGCTGGGTAATTGTAACAATGCATACAGCTATCACTATAACAGGCAGTACTCCGCCAAACCAGGTGCCCCACTGAGCTGTCGTATGCTTCAAAGATCCCACATACATAGCTTCATCTATGATATCGAGCGCAAATGGAAAAGCAAATACAATCGAATATGCTACTATATTTCTTCCATAGGAAGGCCCGATTCCAAGATATCTTGGCTCACCGGATCTTACGATATCATCCATCTTGCCGCTTTTAATCTTCCAGATGATAAGAAGATATATAAGCGTGATAAGAGAAGCTGCGCATCCTCCGGCAAGCGCTCCGCATGCTCCATAACCGGATGCCAGATCATTTCTTTCAAGAAGCGCATTGGCTTTAAGACCGTACCTATAAGAAAAGCTTGCAAAGGTAGGTGTTAATACCATAAAAGAAATCGCAAATATAAGATCAGAGATAAGAGATAAGAGATTTTCTCCAAATCCCTCAAGCATGCCCCTTATAGCTCCCTGACAGCTTATAAATATAATGGCTACCGAAGTTGCGATAAAAGCAAGGAAACCGATCCTGGATCCAAAAAGCTTCTCTGATACAGAAAAAGAAAAGATAAGAATTATACCGCTTACTATCACTCCTGCTGCAAAGCCTATCGTTCTTGCTTTTCTGGCTACGTCCATTGCGTTTATGAACTGTTTCTTTTTTTCATACAGTTTGATAACTGCACTTATGGCGCGCTCTATAGCAAAAACAAATACTCCATAGCAGACCATGAACAGGTTCATAGGCGAAGCAAGAATGCCAAGTCCTTCATTTTTGATGACCTTAAGAAGGAAGATTCTGGTGACCATCAAAATGCAGATCATGACAAAAACTGCTACAGAAAAAGTATCCGGTTTAATCCTGTCTTTACTTTTAATTGCCATCTCTTGTTATCCCAAGCCTTTCAAGTACGTCGTTTTGTTTTTGTTCCATAACTTTAGCTTCATCCTCTTCCATGTGGTCGTAGCCACACAGATGAAACATGGAATGAGCCGTCAGAAAAGCAAATTCTCTTTTCTCACTATGTCCGTATTCTAGTGCCTGTGAGCGAACTCTCTTCTCATTGATAACTATATCTCCTAGATAGATGCTGCCATTATCAGGGTCTATCATATCGCATCTGTCAGGCCCGTTTAGAACTGAGAAGTCTCCGGGAGTCTCATATTCTATATTGGGAAAAGAAAGAACGTCTGTCTCTCTGTCTATATCCCTGAACTGTCTGTTCATCTCATGTATGCCCTCATCATCCGTGATAAGCATATTGATCTGAGCTTCCTCCGGGAAATTCTCACTTTTAAGTACTTCTTCACATACGCTGCGTGCGATCTGTTCTATATCGAAATCAAATTTGGCATCGACTTCGTTTTCAACGCAGAAAATCATAATACAATTTCTCCTTTTTTAAGAGCTTACTGACTCTGTTAAGCTCAGCGATCGAAAGATCCGAGTGATTAAAGTTGCCTCCCACATGTCTTCTTTCGATCATCTCTTCTATCATTCTATCACTATCAATTTTGGCTGTTTTATCTTTTTCAAAAATAGTCATCAGTTTATTGACGAGATCCTCGCACAAATTGATGATCGTCGCTTCCTTAGATACAGGCGCCGTCTTGCCGCTCTTAATATACTCTTCCAAAAGAGCAACTGCAGACTCCGGGAACTGATAACGGTGGAAATAAGGCTTAGCTGCCTCAAGATCATCCGGTCTTCCATCGAGTATTCCAACTCTGTGATAATACGCACATGCCTTGGTCGCTCTTCTGTCAGCTCCTATATCAGCAGCGATCCTGTCTGCAAGATATGCTGTATGAACTGCTTTATAATATTCCCTTTTGTCCTTGTTCTTGATCTTGACAAGTAGTTCAAATTCAGGGTCATTGATCTCCATATACATGTCATTGCTGCCCCTTATGACAAGGAGACTAAAGGCATTAAGAAGTACCAAAAGAAGCAATGTCGTGATCACCACATTAACAATCGGAACTGTAAGCATGGCTATTGTAAAAGTCTGATTGAGAAAAAGCACATGATAAGCCACAAGCAGTACGAATAAAAGCATGATGGATATAAGTATCGGGAGCCCGAACTGAAGCTTCTCACCAACATGCTGAAACAATACTATAGCAACTGTTCCGGCGATCAGATATATAAAAAACGGCTGAACATACGATCCATTGCACAAAAGAAGTGTCACATTAAGTAGAGCACATCCGCTGCAAAGGCCTATCATAGCATTGGAAAAAAGCGATAACAGAACAAATATGCTAAGGTATGGCCATATCAGGTTGTTGACCAAAGGAAACAAGAGCGATGCAACAAATGATACCATGTATATGATGAAAAACCTGTTAATATGCTTCTCATTACCATATGAAAGCGTATTCCTTATAAGACCGTCTTCCCATAAGAATACTATAAGACCGCTTTCTATGATCACAGTGATAACATTCCTTATGATCTCTACATCACTAAGGCCTCTTGCCTTGCTCGCAACAAACATAAGTACAGCAGACACAAGACACATAGCACATATACTTGCTGCTTTTTTTAATCCGGTCAATAGTTTACTCTCACTACGAATATCCACATCGGGAATATTTCCAAAAGCTGCTGTCTTGATATCCATAATAAAACTCTCCCCTGTTTTTAGTCGGTACCTGCCTATCGTCTGTAATAGACCTCTCCCTATAACTATGGATCTTACTATAGTTTTTCTATTAAAATGTTTCTTTGACTATTTTTGCTGTATCTTTAACTATTTTTTCTTTTACTGGTTCTTTTCCTTAACTACTTCTCTTCTTTAACTGCTTATTTTTCTCAGCTGCTTCTTTTCCTGGCCTCGCGCTTTATAGCTGACTTTCTCTGAGAACGCGCTGTTTCTTTTTTCTCATAATCTTCATATGCCTTAACGATCTTCTGTACAAGCGGATGGCGGACTACGTCTTTGCTCGTAAGATTGCATACGGCGATATCATCTATATCCTTAAGAACCTTCTGAGCTACATCAAGTCCTGATACAGTGCCGGGTGCAAGGTCCTTCTGAGTAGCATCACCAGTTACGATAACCTTAGAACCAAAACCTATTCTTGTAAGGAACATCTTCATCTGAGCCGGAGTTGTATTCTGGGCTTCATCAAGGATGATATATGCATTATCAAGGGTTCTTCCTCTCATATAAGCAAGAGGAGCCACCTCTATAAGTCCCTTCTCCATATTAGCAAGGAATCTCTCTGTTCCCATTATCTGATAGAGCGCATCATATAAAGGTCTAAGATATGGATCGACCTTGCTCTGAAGATCACCCGGAAGGAAACCAAGCTTTTCTCCTGCCTCTATAGCAGGTCTTGTAAGGATGATCCTGGATACTTCCTCTTTCTGAAAAGCTGTTATAGCCATCGCCATGGCAAGGTATGTCTTTCCGGTTCCTGCAGGTCCAAGACCGAATGTGATCATATGAGATCTGATAGAATCAACATATTTCTTCTGTCCAAGTGTCTTGGGCTTAATAGGCTTGCCTGTCGTAGTATGGCATATAAGATCCGAGTCAATATCCAGAAGGATACTGTCATTGTCTATTTCTGTATCTTTGTCACTTCCCATGTCGTCACTGTCCTCTTTTAATGTTATAGCGTAGTCAACGCTCTGTTCTTCGATGTTGCTGCCCGCTGACGAGAGCTTGGCAAGCTGTCTTATGATATCAGCCGCCTTCTGGGCATCTTCCTGTCTTCCGACTATACGAAGCTGACCTTGTCTGTCTGTTATCTCTACGCCGAAGTTATTCTCAATCTTCTTCATATAGCTGTCATTACGGCCGAATATATTCCGCATCTCATCGACCGTAAGATCTATTCTGATCTCTGTTATGTATTTCATTTATGGTACGGCTCCCCGCTTAGAATTTTATATGATCTGTATATCTGTTCCAGTAGTACAACTCTCATCATCTGATGAGGAAAAGTCATATCCGAAAAACTGATCTGTCCGTCTGCTCTTTCTAAAACTGCATCAGACAGTCCCAGCGATCCACCTATCACGAACTGGATATGACTGCATCCGGATATCGCATATGAATCTATCCATTTTGCAAATCCGGGAGAATCAACCTTTTTTCCTTTGATAGCCAGAGCTATGACCTTGGCCTTAGGATCGACATGCTTTAAAAGCTTCTCCCCTTCCTTGTCCTTGATCATCTGCTCTATAGCTTCAGGAGCATTGTCAGGTGTCTTCTCATCTGCAACCTCGATGATCTCAGGTTTGCAGTATCTGGTAAGACGCTTAGTATATTCTGCTATAGCGTCATTCCAATATTTTTCTTTTATCTTGCCTACACATAGTATACTTATTTTAATAATTTCACACTTTCCGTATCCTTTTAAGAAAAGATCTCACTATAATATTTTTCTATAAATCTATCCAGCATATCTTCATCCAGATTCAGGAATTTAGAAGTTATGCGTTCTTTCATATATGCTGTCCTTTTATAAAATATGACACCGTCTCCGGACATATCATCGTCTGGGTCTTCTGCTTCAAGAGCGTCGCAGATAGTATCTGCTGTAAGATTATCTACGCACCATTCATGAATCTTGTCAGCCAGAGTGCTCTCCTTGACAGCTTCCTCGTTGAACCTTTTGTAATTCCTCATGGCCAGAGCACCCATGACTATAAAAAGCACAAATAATGAGCCCATTATACCTGTTGTCATATATTTATTAAACATAGGCATTGCAAGGGGATTTTTGATAAGCATGTATATATCAGCAATAAGTCCTAAAGTACCGACACTTATAAGTACGACAGCTGAGGAATGATTATCCTCTGCCATATCTTCATTAGATCTGTATCCCATTATAATAATCCTCCAATAATACGCATACATCCTAGTGTACTGACTCGTTCATATTTAATCATATATGAACGAGTCAGCGCACTAAATATAATATTTTGAAAATGCGTAAGATTTTCTTATCTATCGTCCCCTTTATATAATACCCCAAGACTATCTTGAAAGCTGTGTCGCGATTAGTCACAGAACGTGTAAAATCATAGACCAAAGGTATTTATAACTCCCTATATAATACCACAAAAGGGCATACAGGTTGAACCCGTACGCCCTTATTATGTAAATTTTTCTTTAATAAAAGTTAAAAATTAATCAAGAGATCTGAGGTACTCATCGATACCTGCTGCAGCAGCTTTGCCGGCTCCCATTGCAAGGATAACTGTAGCTGCACCTGTTACAGCATCTCCACCTGCAAATACACCCTTCTTGGATGTCTGACCGTTATCTTCCTGTGCAATGATACATTTACGCTTGTTGATCTCAAGTCCTTCTGTTGTAGAACTGATAAGCGGATTAGGACTTGTTCCAAGTGACATGATCACAGCATCACATTCGATCTCGAACTCAGAACCCGGGATTTCAATAGGGCTTCTTCTACCTGATTCATCAGGTTCGCCAAGTTTCATCTTAATGCATCTGCAACCTCTTACCCATCCTTCTTCATCTGTAAGGATCTCTACAGGATTGTTAAGAAGGTCAAATACTACACCTTCCTGCTTAGCATGCTCAACTTCCTCTTTACGTGCAGGAAGCTCTTCTTCAGAACGACGATATACAACATGTACCTCTGAACCAAGACGAAGTGCTGTTCTGGCAGCATCCATAGCAACGTTACCACCACCAACTACTACAGTCTTCTTAGGATGCATGATAGGTGTTGTAGAATCCTTGCTGAATGCCTTCATGAGGTTTGAACGTGTAAGGAACTCATTGGCTGAGAATACGCCAAGTGCCTGCTCACCCGGGATATGCATGAACTTAGGAAGTCCTGCACCTGATCCTACGAATACAGCATCAAATCCTTCATTTTTCATAAGAGAATCAATTGTTACACTCTTACCGATGACAACATCCTTCTCGATCTTAACACCGAGCTTTTCTACGTTCTCGATCTCTTTCTTAACAACTTTCTCTTTAGGAAGACGGAATTCAGGAATACCGTATACAAGAACACCGCCTGCTTCATGAAGTGCCTCAAATATAGTTACATCATATCCAAGCTTAGCAAGATCTCCTGCACATGTAAGGCCGGAAGGACCTGATCCAATAACAGCGACCTTGTGATTCTTCTTCTCTTTAGCACCCTCTGGTACGATGCCCATCTCTCTGGCTGTATCAGCAACATATCTTTCGAGCTTACCGATAGATACAGGCTCACCCTTGAAGCCTCTGATACACTTACCTTCACACTGTGACTCCTGAGGGCATACACGTCCGCATACAGCAGGAAGTGCAGAAGACTCGCTGATGATCTGATATGCAGCTTCTACATTGCCCTCTTTAACTTCTTGAATGAAAGCAGGGATATTGATGGCAACAGGGCATCCCTTCTGACACTGAGGATTCTTACAGTTAAGACAGCGTGTTGCTTCAGCCTCAGCCTCTTCCTTGTTATAACCAAGACATACTTCTTCAAAATTCGTAGCACGAACCTTAGGGTCCTGCTCACGAACAGGAACTCTCTTTAAAACATCAACTTCTATAGCCATTTGTTAATCTCCTATTTTATTCACAAACTCCGCAGTGACCCTTATGTGTCTCGCCTTCTTCTTCAGCAAGCTTAAGTCTTGTTTCCTCGTTCTTATAAAGCTTCATTCTGTTCATAGCCTGATCGAAGTCAACAAGGTGACCATCAAATTCAGGACCATCAACACAAGCGAACTTGACCTGATCTCCAACTGTAAGACGGCATGCACCGCACATACCTGTTCCATCTACCATGATAGTATTCATGGATACGATAGTAGGTATTCCGAGCTCCTTAGTGAGCTTACATACGAATTTCATCATGATCATAGGTCCGATGGCGATACACAGATCATACTTGTGACCTTCATTAACAAGATCCTCAAGACACTTTGTAACCATACCGCTTCTGCCATATGAACCATCATCTGTTGTTACATAGAGATTACATACAGTCTTGAAACGATCTTCAAGGATTACAAGATCCTTGTTCTTGGCACCTATGATAACATCAGCTGTAACTCCATGTTCCTTGAGCCACTTAGCCTGAGGGTAAACAGGAGCTGTTCCAACACCACCTGCTATGAATACGATCTTCTTGTTCTTAAGTTCTTCAGGGTCTTCCTTTGTAAGATCTGAAGGATTACCAAGAGGTCCTACTACGTCAGCAAAGCTGTCTCCTGCTTTCATCTTAGCAATCTGATTGGTCTCAGCACCGATTGACTGAACTACAATCTCAACAGTTCCCTTTTCTCTGTCATAATCGCAGATTGTAAGAGGAATACGCTCACCCTCTTTATCTACGCGCACGATCAGGAACTGTCCTGGAAGACATCCTGCTGCTACACGTGGAGCCTCGACAACCATCTGATATATATGGGCTGCCAGCTCATTTCTTTCCAAAATCTTGAACATAGTCCTGTTTCTCCTTACTTAAATAATTTCAACTTTTCAGTATCATAAAACAAATTGTAAAACATTGCAACACTTAAACGTGGTAAAGTGGCAACGTTAGAAACTAAATTCATTTGTTTAAAATAGGTCTTAGGCCGGATCTGTCCATAAATAGCGGACTTCCGGGCCTTAGCTAAGCTGTTTAAGGAAATAATTTCCTGCTCCGTCCGTGCCAAGACGGTATACAGCTCCGTCGTGCACATTTACCGCGTATAAAAGTCCTGTAGCTGTGGCGCTGCCATCTGTAGACATATGATACTCTGTAAAAACATAATAGTCGCCACTGGATATAACTTCTGTGGAAGTAACAGAATATGTATTATATCCGTCCATTCCAGCAACCGCTCCGCTTCCGTCAAGAAGGTAGCCTTTTTGAACAAGCGAAGTGATCAGTAGTGATGCTGCAGATTCTTCTGAGACATTGACCGTATAATGAAGTGAATATGTACGCTCTACTATCTCACTTGCAGCTCCTGTCTCATTGTCGATGGCAACAAATTTATATACTGATTCTCCGTAAGGCATGCTTACAGGTCCTGTATATAAAGTTGATGATGCAGTCGGATCGCTTCCATCTGTTGTGTAATATACATTAGTTACTTCTGAAGTAACTACCGCTATCTGGGTATCAACGTTATAATTGCCACTATCCTCTATTATAGTCGGTGCATCAGGTATTGGCATAGCGATCTCATATGTAACTGTTGCAACTTCAGACTTGACTCCGTCACTATCTACAAGGACAGCCTTGAGGGTGTATATACCATTTTTATCAAATACTATAGGATCTACACCATTGAAGATAGAATCCGCAAGTGTAGGTGTAACCCCGTTGATAGTATAGTATATAGAGCCTTCTCCGGCTTCGATATAAACTTCAATTTCCTCATCATAAGTTCCGGAAGCCACTGAAAATGTCGGAGCTTCGGGACCTTCCCCAGTAAGCGCAGCTTCCTGTGATGAACCTTCCAGGGAAGAATCGCTTGCTGACACAGTACTCTTAACTGACGGATTATCTGTTTTAACATCAGATGATCTGTCGTTGATAAGATAATAAACTATACTTCCAAGAAGTGCTATCAGAACGATACATAATATACATATCGTCACTTTATAGCTGCCGAATATATGACCTTCTTCATTGGAATCAAAATCATCTTCCTCGTCATAATCATCATATTCGTCATCAGACGTATCATCGCCGTCATCAAGACTGCTGGCCAGAACAGACAATGATTCATCTATTCTGTTCTCTACAAGCGGATCAAACTCCGGTACAATTTTAATTTCTTCACCACATGATGGACAATATACCGCATCATCCGGTATAAAAGCTCCGCATTTAGGACACTTCATAACTAACCTCATTGCAAAAAATCAGAAAAGACCTGTGATCTTGCCATTATCATCGACATCTATATCGAAGGCTGCCGGTCGCTTAGGAAGACCAGGCATTGTCATAATGGAACCGGTCATAGCTACTACAAAGCCTGCTCCGGCTGATACATAAGCTTCTCTTACAGTGATCTTGAAATCCTTAGGTCTTCCAAGAGCTTTCTGATCATCAGAAAGTGAATACTGAGTCTTGGCCATACAAACAGGGAGATTGCCAAAACCAAGCTCTGTGATCTTCTGTAGCTGCCTTGCAGCTGCAGGTGTATATGTTACGCCATCTGCTCCGTAGATCTTGGTAGCAATGGTATCTATCTTATCTGTAAGCGACATATCAAGCGGATAGATAGGCTCATAACTGCTCTTTTTATTATTAAGAGTATTCATGACCATACGGGCCAGCTCTTCGCCGCCTTCACCACCTTTTGCCCAAACTTCAGAAAGAGCAAAGTCGCAGTCACGTTCATGGCAAAAATCTCTTACATAAGCTATCTCAGCTTCTGTATCAGATGTGAAAGAGTTAAGAGTTACAACAACAGGAACGCCGAACTGCTGCAGGTTCTCTATGTGCTTCTCAAGGTTCACGATACCTTTTTTAAGCGCTTCAAGATTCTCCGTAGCAAGCTGATCCTTAGCTACTCCGCCATTATATTTCAAAGCTCTGATAGTTGCAACGAGTACAACTGCATCAGGCTTAAGGCCTGCCTGACGGCACTTGATATCAAGGAACTTCTCAGCTCCAAGATCTGCACCAAAGCCTGCTTCTGTAATTGCAACATCTGCAAGGCGAAGAGCCGCATTGGTAGCACGTACTGAGTTACATCCGTGAGCGATATTGGCAAAAGGACCACCATGGATGATAACAGGTGTATGCTCAAGTGTCTGTACAAGGTTAGGCTTTATGGCATCCTTTAAAAGTGCAGCCATAGAACCAACTGCGTTAAGATCCCTAGCTGTAACCGGCTTTCCATCATATGTATAAGCCACAATGATACGACCAAGTCTATCTTTAAGATCACTTATATCATTAGCAAGACAGAATGCTGCCATGACTTCAGTAGCAACTGTGATAGCAAAATGGTCTTCTCTTACAAAACCGTCAGCCTTAGCACCAAGACCTACAACAACATTACGAAGGGTTCTGTCGTTAAGATCAAGACATCTCTTCCATACGATCTGTCTTGTGTCTATTCCAAGTTCATTGCCCTGCTGAATATGATTATCAAGAAGGGCAGCAAGGAGATTGTTAGCAGATGTAATTGCATGAAAATCTCCTGTGAAGTGAAGATTGATATCTTCCATGGGAACGCACTGTGCATATCCGCCGCCTGCTGCTCCGCCTTTGATTCCGAAACACGGTCCAAGTGATGGCTCACGAAGAGCTGCAACTGTCTTTACTCCGATCCTGTTAAGAGCGTCAGCAAGTCCTATGCTGGTTGTGGTCTTACCCTCTCCGGCAGGTGTAGGATTGATAGCAGTAACAAGTACCAGCTTGCCGGCAGGCTTGTTCTTAAGACTCTGAAGAAATTCCTCAGTGATCTTGGCCTTATATTTGCCATAAGGTTCAATATCATCTTCTGTCATTCCTACTTTTGCTGCAATTTCCTTGATTGGCAGTTTAACCGCCTCCTGTGCGATCTCGATGTCTGTTTTCATAAATCTCCTCCTTCATATAGCTTTTGACTTAAATTTTAAGTCCCGGCTGTCTATAAATATATGTCATATCCTTCAGGTAATCAATCACATATTTCATTTCCTGATCATTTATTTTTTTGCGATCAGTTTTCTCTAACCATTAAGTCTAGTATTATTATGGTAAAAAAACTCTGACCATCAGGAACTTTTCATGATAAAAATCTCTGACCATCAATTTCTTTTCATTACCAGATTTTTCTAAACATCAGGCCCTGTTTATGACTATATATTCCCGCTTATTTTGATCCGTTTAGAAGAGACTCGAATTCATCCTTGGACATAAGTACCTTCCTTGGCTTAGTACCCTCTTCCTCACCGACTACGCCAGCTTCGCAGAGCTGATCCATAATACGTGCAGCACGGTTAAAGCCTATTTTAAACACTCTTTGGAGATTACCAATAGAAGCTTTTTCCTTATCAATGATAAACCTACCGGCATCTGCAAAATACTCATCTCTGTCAGGACCGCCTGATGCAGAGCCGTCCGCAGATGATGAACCGGACTGTCCTTCCATCTTCTGAACAGCTTCCTGTATCTCTGTATCATAAGTATCATCCTGCGAATCAGCTTTGATGTAATCTGTAACCTGGCTGATCTCAGAATCAGAAACAAATGCGCCCTGAAGTCTTACCGGTTTGCTGACACTCTGCGGATAAAAGAGCATATCACCCTTACCAAGCAGCTTCTCTGCACCGACCATATCAAGGATAGTACGGCTGTCTGTACCACTGGAAACAGCAAATGCGATCCTGCTGGGCATGTTGGCCTTGATAAGTCCGGTGATGACATCAACAGAAGGACGCTGAGTTGCGATAACAAGGTGTATTCCGCAGGCTCTTGCAAGCTGAGCCAGACGACAGATTGCTTCTTCTACTTCATTGGCAGATACCATCATAAGGTCTGCAAGCTCATCTACTATGATGACGATCTTAGGAAGCTTCTTAAGGCTTTCATTCTCTGCCATATGAGCTTCTACATATTCGTTGTAGCCTTTAAGATCTCTAACCTCTGCCTCTGCAAAATACTTATATCTTCTGGTCATCTCTGCAACAGCCCAGTTAAGAGCCGCAGCAGCTTTCTTGGGATCTGTGACAACAGGTATGAGAAGATGAGGAATACCATTGTACACAGACAGCTCTACGACCTTAGGATCGATCATGATAAGTCTTACATCTTCAGGCTTAGCCTTATAGATTATAGACAGTATCATCGTATTGATACATACAGACTTACCTGATCCCGTCGCGCCGGCTATAAGCACATGAGGCATCTTGGCTATATCAGTAACTATCGTCTTGCCACCTATATCCTTGCCGACTGCAAAGGAAAGATCTGCCTTGGATTCCTTGAACTCTCTTGATTCAAGAAGCTCTCTTAGAGACACTGTGACATTTTCCTTATTAGGAACTTCGATACCTACAGCTGCCTTGCCGGGGATAGGGGCTTCTATCCTTATATCAGTTGCTGCAAGGTTGAGCTTGATATCATCCTGCAGATTGACGATCTTGGATACCTTGACTCCAACTTCAGGCTGAAGCTCATATCTTGTAACAGTAGGTCCCTGGCTTATATCTGTGATAGTAACGTTAACTCCGAAGGTCTTAAGTGTCTTTTCAAGCTTGGCTGCTGTCTGTTTTAATACCTTGGCAGAATCTGCATTCTTATTGCCCATTCCGGGTTTAAGAAGGCTGGTAGGCGGGAACTTGTACTTCTTTGGCGGCTTAGCTGCACTTGCTGTGGCAGTCTGTGCTGTCTTACTGCCAAGACTTGTGTCTGATCCTGTTCCTTCAAAAGCAGGTCTTGCCATCTCATTTCGGCTTCCGGATGCTGCTGAAGGAGCCGCTCCATTAGAATAGCTTATCTCTCCCGGCATATATGAAGGTTCTTTTGCCATAGAATCAATCTTCTGAGTAGATCTGGATGCAGATACATGATCCTGGGCATGGATTCCATAACCTTCTTCTGATATTCCGTTACCATAATCCCTGCCGCCTGCATGGATCAATATATCATCCTGAGAAGATTCAGAACTATCATCTTCCGGAAGGTGCGCCTTGAGCTTGCCGGTAAATCTGTGCTGTCCATCAGGTTCAACCACAGTCTGCATCTGCTCAAACTTAAGGTCAGTACCTGCATAGATCTCATTTCTGGTCTGGGACGAAGGTGCATCACTTCCGCTACTCTCTATACCGACATCACCTGCATCCAGCGTGCTGTCAGCCTTAACATTCTCATTAAAGCCTGCTTTATAAGTCTGAGTATCCTCTGATCTATTATCACTGGCGCTGACTCTATACCCGGCATCTGCCTGTTCTTCATAAGAGGTATTGAATGTAATCTCATGTATATCATCATGTACTTCCGAATTGTCCGGAACATAGAAGGAAGTATGGATCCTTGGTTCAGGTTTTGGCTCTTCCATGATCTCTTCTTCCTGATCGTATTCAGGCTCATCAAGATAGCCATCATCATCAGACATTGTACCTGAATCTTCAAAATCACCGCTCGCCCTCAGGTCAGTATTGGTATCTACTCCTGATACATAGTGATCCATCCTGAGAATCTTCTCATCCTCTTTTTGCTGAAGGAGGAGCTCTTTTTCCCTTCTCTGAGCTTCTCTTCTTTCTTCTAAACGCATCCTTCTTACGCGGACCTGCTCAGAATAGGCAGCCGCATCCTCATAAGCCCTTTCTTTGAGCATATGAGTTCCCTTCCTTACGCCCCTTATAAGGGACTTCTCTGTAAGAACCACAAGGCAGATAGATGCTGCAACTATAAGGATCAGCACAGTTCCTATAAGTGAAAAAGTGTGATCGAGAAGATAAGCGATAGAGCCGAACAACACTCCGCCGCCGTTGTGTCCTATAGCAGCACTTTGATATATATCCGAGATAACGAATTCCAAGGCAGATGTCCTGCCCGAAACCAGTTCAAAAACTATGCCCATGATAAAAGTAAGACCTATACAGGACAGAATCTTGCGAACTGCCGGAATGCTCCCATGGTTGGATATATAGAACACTACCATTCCACCTACTATAAGTGGCATAACAAAAGCAAGAAGGCCAAAAAGTCCGAACATTATCTCACTCAAAAAACCGCCAAAAGCACCCAGAAGCCCAAAGTTGCACAGGAAAAGAGCAATTGCCGCAGCTATAAGGACAATTGCCGTTATCTCACTTTTTAATGCATATCCAAGATCATCCTGCTCGTCATACATCCTGGCATCTATGTAGTTATCTCGGGAAACTCTTTTGGAAGTAGATCTGTTACTGCCACCTTTTAAACTCTTGGTTCCTTGGGACTTACTTCTTGATGAAGTCCTCTGCTTACTACTGCCTTCCCTTGATTTAGTCTTTCTAACACTGGAATTTGAAGCTGACATATTCTCCCTGACCCCTTAAAAAAATTTTGGGATAAACGCAGGATAAGTAATGACCACTCCTGCTTAGTTTTCTTTTAAGTATACCATTTTAGAATCGTTTATGCTATACTTTATGCGGCGACGTATTTGACGCACTATTATGGTTGAAGCATTTAGAAAGCAGGAGTAATACTAATGGAATTTAAACAGGTTATGGACTCAGGGTCCTTCAAACAGGTAGGTAATGATACTTCTTCATTCAAGATCAAGGAAGTAGCTGAAAAGTGCAGACTGGTTCAGACAGACAATGGTCTCAAGGTAGATTTCAACTATACAGGACCTAATGCCAGCAGCTATCTTCAGTATGTTGAGAAGCACAGAGAGGAGCTCACAGAATATCTTCTGAATCCCGATGTTGCTGATTATTATGAGTGGCTTGAGATGAGCCATCAGACACCTATCACTCTTAAAAAGCACGAAAAAGAAGCTCTTATCATCTATGTTAACTTCAGTCCTGAGACTAAGGTTATGGAGACCGGTATCTCTGATGATAATATCACTATGAAGCTTGGTGCTCCTCTTATCAGTCTTGAAATCGACAAGATGACTAGAGATGAATTCAAGCTTAGCATTTATAATATGCTTCTTCTTGCAGATGAGATCGCTGTAGGAATGGGCAATGAGAATCTTCGCAAGATGGCCAATATCGAGATGGTCAAGACATACCTTGCAGAGATCTATGACAAGTACACAGAGCGTCCTACAATGTGATCGTTCATGGTACTGCCAACCAAAAAACAAAACAAGTAGCCGGAAAGTGGAACTATTGTTCAGCTTTCCGGCTTTTTTGTATGCTTGCGATACGGATCTGGCGACGCGGTAGGCTGCGCCCGGCGGTGTGGTATCTTCAAAGGATTTGCGATGGGGATATGGCTCTGGGCAGGCAGAATAATAATCATTGCCGCGCTTTAATTGTTTTATAAATTCAGGGCATGATATCTGGATATTTATATTCAAGGGTCCGAAACTCGCTTCGCTCAGACATGCGGACCCTGAGATGAATATAAATCTCCATCTATCATGCTCCTGAATTTTTATAAAACAATTAAAAAGCGCGGCAATGATTATTATTCTGCCTGCCCAGAGCCATATCTTCCCTCGCAAATCCTTTGAAGATACCACACCGCCTGAAGGAGAATTGTTTCAATTATACTTTTATCCAATATAAAAAGAAGCTTGTTGCTTTATATAGTTCTTCTATCAAAATATAGCAACAAGCTTCTTCTCTACTCAGTATTTCCATTAATGCGACTAATACGCTACTTGACTTAGTTCTTTTTTCCAACGAAGAGTGTTCCAACAACCTTCTTGTCGAGGATGTCGTATATTTGTTCTGGTCTTTGGCCGTTGATTACCAGGACGTCGATACCTCGGCTGGTAGCCAGCTGGGCTGCATCCATTTTGGTGATCATGCCGCCTGTGCCTCTGTTGGAACCTGAGTCGCCGGCTTTGTTGCGGAGTTCATCGTCTATGTTCTCTACTCTGCTGATGAGCTTAGCGTTGGGGTTGGTCTTTGGGTTGGAGTCGTAGAGGCCGTCTATGTCTGAAAGGATTATGAGCTTTGCAGCTTCGCAGAATACTGCAACTACAGCAGAGAGCATATCATTATCAGAGAAGAGTTTCTTATCAGACTCGATCTCGGCATGGCTTATGGAGTCATTTTCATTAATGATGGGGATTATGTGATTTTCCAAAAGCGCGTTTAGTGTATTAGTAAGATTCTCTCTTCTTTCGGGATTTTGTACGTCTTCATTACTAAGAAGTATCTGGCCTACAAGTCTTCCGTACTCTCCAAAGAGTTTGTCATACAGATGCATGAGTTCCAGCTGTCCGACTGCTGCCGCTGCCTGTTTTAGACCCAGATCCTTGGGTTTTTGTGCAAGGCGCATTTTGCCGGCACCTACTGCTATAGCTCCTGAGCTTACAAGGACAAGATCATATCCCATGTTCTCTACTGCAGAGAGTGCTCTGCACAGGTGATCCAGTTGTCTTATGTTAATATCGCCTTTATCGTTGGTGATGGTGGATGTTCCAACTTTTACTACTATTCTCTTTTTTGAAAGCGCCATGATGACTGTTCATCTCCTTTATTCTGTACTTCAAGCTTATTACCAATTATAGTTACAATACCCATCTACTGCAATGTGGTAAATTAATCAAGTCGTTTTACCCTACCGCAAAAAACATCAGTAATATATTTATTTTCTTCTAATTCTAAATTCTCACTTGTACAGTGTAGTATCACCAAAGGTATTGCATCGTACAAGTGGGAATTTTGAGTTTCTAAAAAGTAATAGCACTTTTATATTCCTTAAGTGCTGCGTATTCGCGCTTGTATAGGCCGTACACTGCTATATCTTTATAGTGGTAATCTTCATATTTTCCAAATATATCAAGCGCTTCCCCAATTGGCACCCAGGCATTGGTGTATCCTGCAAGCTTCTCAGCTTCTGTAAGATGCTGAACTTTTGTATCTTCCACAAGTTCGCATATATAATAGTGGTTTATGTGCCTCCAGACATCAAAGAGCTCTTCAATATCAAGATATTCTTTTACAGCCCTTGTCTTGCAACCTGTCTCTTCCAGCATCTCGCGTTCGCAGCAATCAGCGTAGTTCTCATGCCCTTCTACTCCACCGCCGGGGATTATGTACAATCCGCTCCCTGGCTCGTGACACAGAAGGATTTTTCCGTCTTGCACAAGTATTCCT
Organism: Butyrivibrio fibrisolvens; assembly: GCF_023206215.1. Taxonomy (NCBI): domain Bacteria; kingdom Bacillati; phylum Bacillota; class Clostridia; order Lachnospirales; family Lachnospiraceae; genus Butyrivibrio; species Butyrivibrio fibrisolvens. Next base: position 2,215,951 of record NZ_CP065800.1, on the reverse strand, counting down.
CTGCAGGCGTGGCGGAGCTTCTCTATGCGTCCTACAAAGTCATCGTTTAAAAGCTGCATCTGTTTTACAGGTGTATTACCAAATTCTTTTATCTGCTGATACACCTTATCCGGGACTTCGCTTACAAACTGTCGCATCAAATCTGCTGTGTAAAATTTATGACCGGATACATCAATAGGATCAGGGAGGTTGTACTGCACATCTATGAGATGCCTTTTCATCTTTGCTATGCAAGTAGCTTTCACATAGTCTTTGCAATCTATTTCATGTGAGTTTTCAAGAAGCTCCATGATCTCATCTGCATCATCAATGTTCTGATACAGCCATCTGTCTATCCTCATATATTCAGGGGAATATCCTTCCTTGAATTCCTCTAAGCTTAGAGGCGGCATCATCTTTTTTTGCAGAGTACGCCATATTGACAGGTCGTTCCAATAATCCGTGAGACAGTGAACGACTATCCCGGTGTAGAACGCCTTTAGATTTTGGTCTTCTTCAGTTACTACATATCTATACCAAAAAGCCTTGATATTTAAGATCCAGTTGTCGTAGTTCTGCGTATCTCCCCAGGGCCCGCAGTTTTCGAAAAGGTGCGAATGGACCTTCTTACTAAGATAGTCATCGTCAAAATGGACCGAATCCGGGGCTACTGAACCAAGAATGAACTCTTCCTTACCCTCATCAATCCCCAATCTGTCTATAAGTTTGTACGCAATCTCCATGTGCGTGATCTGTCCAGCCATGTGCCGTCCTCCCAAAATTTTAATTATTCACTCAAACTTCCCGCTTGGACGGCACGGTATCACCAAAGGATTTGCAGTGACTGGTAGTATATAGATCATTGCCATGCTGTTAATCGTTTTAAACTTCATGGCACGATAGCTGGCGCTTTTCATTCTGGGGTCCAAACTCGCTTCGCTCATACATGTGGACCCCGGGCAGAATGAAAAACTCCATCTATCATGCTCATGAAGTTAATAAAACGATTAAAAAGCATGGCAATGATCTATATACTACCAGTCACTTCAAATACTTTGGCGATACCGCGCCGTCCAAGCGGGAAGTTTGAGTTATTTAAAAACAATTCCTCGCCCTGTCCCTCAGGACTGTTTTTCGAGATGCAAAATATTCCTTGTAACTTCTTCCCTAGCGACCATTATATCACAAGCACTTCTCTTTAATAAAAAGGCAACCAAGATATTCTCTCGATTGCCTAAAAACGGTACATATTAAATTGTAATGCTATTTATTTTGCCATTGCATTTGTCACAAAAGGAAACTTAATAATAAGCTCCTTATCCTTCTCAATCATGCTAAGAAGTCTGCTTGCAGCTCCTGATGGATGATTTGTTCCTGCTTCCCATGCTTCAACTGTCTTGTCTGAAACGCCCATATAACTTGCAAATATCTTCTGTGACATTCCAGTTGAATTTCTTATTTTTTTTACTTCATCTGCTTCATATACTTTAACAGGCTCAACTGTTATCTTATGCCTTTTAAGTACCTTCTTAGCACTCTTGGCATCTTCCAATGCTTCATTAAGACCTGTCATAATGCTTTCATATACGCTATTACTCATATTATTCACCTCCAAGGCTCTTCTTAAGTGCTTCAATGACTTTCATCAAATCCTAAGTTGTCCCAGTTGCAGGAAAACTCCGGTGTCTGTATAAATGTTCTTGTAATAGTTCCTCCTGTTACCTTTAATATGCTCCCTATTCAATAGGGTGTCAATTCAATTTTAAGCGACTTCACCTTTATATAACAAGTCGCTAAGCTCTTCACGGACAGAAGCATATAGGTGAAAATATGCCAGTGAGCATGTCATCTCTGCAAGTTTATTTCTCAGGCTACATGTAGCTGCCTTAGTAACAGGATCAACCATAAGTACACATACCATTCCCAATCGCTTATGGGTATCCTTTAAGATTGGACTTCCATAAACATAAAGAACTTCTTTTTCTTCATCTGTTAACCTTGACATCTTAGTTCATCACTTTCTTTTTTATAATAAAAAGCACATCAGCAAGATCAAAATCTGTCTGGTGTGCTTTACAAATATCATAATAAAGATGATCATATATTATTGTTTCTAAGTTGACTTAAGGTTTCTAAGCTCACTTAGCATGGTATCTGATGTTGTGATGACACGGCTGTTGGCCTGGAAGGCACGCTGAGCTGTTATCATCCTTGTGAACTCGTCTGACAGGTCTACGTTACTTGCTTCAAGAACGCCTGTAGATATAGAGCCGCCGCTTTCTGTAACGGGAGCTATATCAGGATCTCCGGAAGCATTGGATGCTGAGTAGAGATTGTCTCCTTCATTGACAAGACCTGTTGCATTCATGAAGGTAGCTGTAGCCATCTGAGCCAGAAGTCTTGTATCGCCATTGGTATACTTAGCATATATCCTGCCGTCTCTTTGAATAGCGATTCCGGACATCTTGCCATCTTCCTGACCTTCGCCATTGCCTTCCGCATCACCTCTTGATGTCCTGAATGTTGTGGTTCCGCTTGTATTGTAATTGGTAGTTCTGCTTATATCTACCGTAATACCTACGCCGCCAACATTAATATTGGCAGTTTCTGCACTTGTCAGCTTGCCATCTGCAGGGCTGTAGGTAAGTTCTATCTCCTGCTCTTCGAAGTCAACTTTTTTACCAGCAGAATCTGTAACTCCAGTGAGCTTCATAAGATAAGTTGTATCATCATCGTCGCCTGCATCTGTCAAGGAGAAGTTGATATTATAAGACTCGAAGCCTTCCTCTCCCGGGACGAGGGCTGCGGCTGATACGCCGTGACCTTCATTGGTATGAACAGAGGGGTCCATCTTGTCTACATTACCTGTAACAGTTATATATGTGGTGGGCTCGCCGGGTGAATCCTCGACATCAGGACCCATGAGCATGATCCTGTCAAGAGCGCCGTCTGTATTGACTGTAGCTCCGTCAGCAGATTCCCAGCCAAGGACATAATAGCCCAGAGATGATGTTACAAGATAACCTTCATCATCCTCAGGATTGCCTATCTCATTGATCTCACCATCAACGAAGAAGTCACCATCTCTTGTATAGTACTGATTGGTACCATCAGTTACTACAAAGAATGCATCTCCATTGATCATCATGTTAAAAGGGGCTGAAGTTGTAAGAGCAGAACCCTGCTTGGTAATATTGGTGTCTACAGCGGCTACTCTACCGCCAAGACCTATCTGAATAGGATTGATAGAGCCGGTCGCTTCTGAAGGACCGGATGCTCTTTGCTTACTCTGATAGAGAATATCAGAAAAATTGGTAGCCTTCGACTTGTAGCCGTTGGTATTGACATTGGCAATATTATTGCCGATAACGTCCATCTGTGTCTGGTGGATATTAAGTCCTGAGACCGCCGAGTATAAAGATCTAAGCATAAAAACCTCTTTTCCTGGTATCACATACGCCGCTTCCTGCGGCGGGTTCTTCCCTGAACGTGTTGCGAATAGCCATTTGGATATCAGTGCGGTCATCCATGAATGCACCTATATATTTCAGTCTTTATATCGGCTCCTCTGCACAAAAAATTTACTTGTCGCTTCACTTTAGTAATAATGTCGCAACCTCCTTGCAGATGTGCGTATGCAACTTAAAAACGGGAGGCTGCAACACCTCCCGTAAAACTCAGATTATATCCATCCTTCGGATGTAGCCGGGTTCATCTTCGGGGCAGACTATGTTCTGCTTAGCAGTGATCCTCGCCCACTTGTCGACTACCATGTTCTCGATACGAACACCTTCCTCGATGATCACATGGCCCATTATGATGCAGTTCCTGACGATAGCACCCTTCTTTATCTCAACGCCTCTTCCGATTACGGAGTTCTCTACATTGCCCTCGATGACGCAGCCGTTAGCAACCATCGTCTTTTTGACAGAAGCAGATGAAGTGTACTGAACAGGGCACGAGTCAGTAGTATGAGTGTATATAGGCCAGTCATTAGAGAAAAGACTCTCAGCATAGTCCAGATTCAGAAGTTCCATATTAGCTTCATAGTATGCTCTGAAATCCGTGATCGCTGCAAAATATCCCTTATGCTGTACGCCTCTTATATCAAGATTCTCACTCTCAGCATGTATGATATTGGTAAGCCTTGATATAGCGGACAGCTTTTTGGCCTTCTTAAGAAGCTCTATGAACAGATCCTTGTGCATTACATAGGTATCCATGAAGATATTGCGATCAGCCACTGTACCTGTGTTTATACGCATGGACTTAAAGCCCTTCTGCCTGTTGAGCTCAAGTGTATAGCAGTTACGATACGAAGTATCTGCATTATTGACCTTGTGATATAAAAGAGTTATATCAGCCTTGGAATTTATATGCTCATCAAGAAGCTTATCATAGTCCTGCTTGAAGACCATATAGCTGGGAGTTATGATGACATACTTCTGATGACAGCGCTCTATTGAAGGAAGATTCTCAAGATAAGCCTTAACATCTGTATTGTAGATATCGCTCAGCGCACTTTCATGGCTGAACATCATCTGCAGAAGTCCCCTCTTGGAGTTGATATTGTAGATACGTCCCGTTCCAACATGCTCTGCAAGTGATCTGGGATTTTCATTATTAACAAAAAGCTGTATACGCTCTATCCCACTGTTGGACAGATTGGATACCGGGAAGTCTACTATACGATATCTTCCGAGAAAAGAGAATGCGCTTATAGGCCTAAAATCCTGCAATCCCTCTACTCTCATATATGTTCCGGCAGGTGCGATTATTCCGAATGCATTAGCCATAATATTTGCCTCCTTCCTCGATATCATGAGCTACAAGCAAGATATTATCACTCTTAGCGCTGCCTACAACTGCGCCGTCTCCTATAGTTACACCATCAGCCACAAGAGCTCTTGTAACCTTAGCTCCCTCTCCGACTACTGCACCTGTCATAAGAACACTATCCTTGACTTTGGCATCCTTACCTACAATACTACTTGTAAAAAGAACTGAATGCTCAACCTTACCATGAACCTGAACACCCTGAGTGATATAAGCACACTTAACCTCTGCATCCTCGCCTATAAACTGAGGAAGTTCAGTTGCATCTTCTGTATAGATCTTCCAGGAATTATCACCAAGATTAAGTTCACTACCCTCTTCAAGAAGGTCCATATTAGCTTCCCATAAGGAATCAATAGTTCCTACATCCTTCCAGTAGCCCTTGAATTTATAAGCATACAGAGCCTTACCATCATTAAGCATAGTAGGGATTATGTCCTTACCAAAGTCATGATTGGAAGTCTTGCTGTTCATATCAGCAACAAGCATCTTACGAAGCTGCTTCCAGGAAAAGATATATATACCCATAGAAGCAAGATTGCTCTTAGGATGAGCAGGCTTTTCTTCGAATTCTACGATACGGCCGTCGTTGGCAGTATTCATGATACCGAATCTGCTGGCTTCTTTCTTGGGAACCTCGATAACTGCGATCGTAGCATCTGCCTTGTTAGCAATATGATCGTCCAGCATCTTGTCATAATTCATCTTGTAAATGTGATCACCTGAAAGGATAAGAAGATATTCAGGTTCATAAGAATCTATGAAATCGATATTCTGAGAGATAGCATCCGCAGTCCCTCTGTAAACATTAAGGCCACTATCAGCCTTCTCACGAGGCGGCAGGATAAAGACACCACTGTCTTTGCTGTCCAGACCCCAGATCCTTCCGGCGCCTGCATAACTGTTAAGAAGAATTGATTCATACTGAGTCAGAACTCCAACGATGTCTATTCCACTGTTAGCACAGTTACTAAGCGGAAAATCAATGATCTTGTATTTTCCACCAAAAGCAACTGCCGGTTTTGCAACTTTGTTGGTAAGGTCTTTAAGACGACTACCTCTACCTCCAGCAAGTACCATTGCCAGCATATTATTCTTTGCCATAAGTACCTCCCCTTTGTTATTAATTTACAATTGAATGGTGAATTACATCCGGATCAGACAAAATCCAAAGTCACTATAGAAAAGGTATTATAAACTTTTGTCTCCCCCGGACAGAAAAGCTTTCATCGGATTGACGGATTGCGCCATCTTCATAATGGTGTCTTTCTGACTAGCCATATACTGCTGCAAAGCTTCAATCTCCTGTTTGGTAAAACCGCTGTTTCTAGTGATCCTGCACTCGGGAAGCTCTCCCTCAGCTCTTCGGCCTTCATCCTCAAAGGTTACATAGACAACCTTCATACCGCTTTTATTCTTAAGCGCACCTGATACAGACATTTTGAGTTCGTCAGACATAGGCAATCTCCGCAGGTATCGGATCACAGATCAAAATAACAACGACTATACAACTATATTTTAAGCTAATCCTATAGGCGCTTCAAGTACTAAATAGACGCAGAACAGCTAAAACAAAACTTCACCACCTCTTCAAAGGGCAGGTCGCATCTTTTTTTAGAGCTCTTATCTCTACATAGCAGCCGCATTTAAGACATGTAGCCTCAAGAAGGCTATCGCACTCACGGCAGATAGCAAGTCTTTTATCATATACAGCATCAGATGCCTTGTCCTTAGCAGCAAGAAGCTCACGTGTTCTTAACACGTGAGCATAGACATCCTCCTTGCCGGCAATCTCGTACAGGAAGCATCTCTTACATTTATTCATTTAAGAACTACCTCAAACGCACATACACTGTTCTTTGGAAGAGATGCTTTAAAGCTGCATCCATCTTCTGCTACATCTGCATCAATAGATCTTATGCCTACAACATCAGGCTTTTCGAATGAATTATAATCTCCCATATCGCCTGTTACACATCTTCCGGATACAGAGCTTGCTTTAAGTCCTGACAGGATAACATCAACATCTGCCATCTCACTTTCTGACAGATTGACAACTGTTACAAGAGCCTTACCATCTTTGCAACTAGCAGAAACATTGAGACGAGGAACCTTGAGCTCTTCCTGATCATTTAATATATCTGCATCCACATAACTTTCGAGATGATTAGCATTCATATGTTTTTTATACAGATCATATACATGATAAGTTGGTGTCAAAACCATCTTGTCACCATCTGTAAGGATCATAGCCTGAAGTACATTGATCATCTGTGCGATATTGGTCATCACAACAGTATCGCAGTGATTATTGAATATATTAAGATTGATACCTGCAAGCACAGCATCCCTGATAGAGTTCTGCTGATATAAAAATCCCGGATTGGTTCCGTCTTCTACATCAAACCAGGTTCCCCATTCATCAATGATAAGACCTATCTTATGATCCTTAGTCTCATACTGTTTGATGATATTACTATGATTATTTATCATATTTTCTATATTAAGAGTATTGTGAAGAAGACGATAATACTCATCCTTGGTGAATCCTGTAGCCTTGCCCTTATTGTTCCAATCATAGGTCACCGTATAATAATGGAATGTGATCGCATCGATCATATGACCAGCACGTTCACATACAGTCTTGGTCCAGTTGAAGTCTGGTCCGTTACTACCGGAAGCAATCTTATAGATAGGATGCTCATTGTCATAATTCCTCATATAGGTAGCAAACTTCCTGGCTTCATCAGAATAGTACTCGGCAGACATATTGCCGCCGCATCCCCAGGCTTCATTGCCAATACCCCAGTATCTGACATTCCAGGGTTCTTCACGTCCGTTCTCACGCCTTAGATTGGCCATAGGAGATATTCCGCCCATGTTGCAGTATTCTATCCAGTCAGAAAGCTCCTGTACAGTGCCGCTTCCTACATTGCCTGACAGATATACATCGCAGCCAAGCTGACTTGCAAACTCCATGAATTCATGTGTTCCAAAAGAGTTGTCCTCTGTTACACCGCCCCAGTTGGTATTAACGATAGTCTTCCTATCCTTCTTGGGACCGATTCCGTCCTTCCAGTGATAAGTATCAGCAAAACATCCACCGGGCCAACGCACCAGCGGCACCTCGATATTCTTAAGCGCTCCAAGTACATCGCTTCTAATACCATTGACATTAGGTATATTATCTTCATCCTTAACATATATACCTTCATATACGCAGCGTCCGAGGTGCTCTGTGAACTGCCCGTATATATTCTTGTTGATTGTTCCCTTGCTTACCTTGCCATTAACAATGATGTGATTCATATCTTCTCCCTCTTATATAGAACTCAAACTCCACGCATTGAACAGTCGCATGGGTAGCTTCGGATGTTTTTGGAAGCATACAGCCCCCGATGGACAGAATATAATCTTTGCCATGCTGTTAATCGTTTTATACTTCATGGCACGATAGCTGGATCTTTTCATTCCGGGGTTCAAACTCGCTTCGCTCAAACATGTGAACCCCTAGCAGAATGAAAATCTCCATCTATCATGCTCATGAAGATAATAAAACGATTAAAAGCATGGCAAAGATTATATTCTGTCCATCGGGGGCTATATACTCCCAAAAACATCCGAAGCTACCAAAACCACAAAGCAAGAAACTTGAGTATAGATTTGATACCTCAATTAATCTTACTAGCTGATAAAATAAAAAACAATCAGAATTTTACTTATTTATCAAATATTTTACCTTTTTATTTAGAGCGGCATAAAAACTACATTTCTTCAACACTTTTTTACAACGCTTTTTTAACAACGCTTCTTTACCACACCTTTTCGCCACGCTTTCTCCATCCTATAAACAAAAGGCCCACTTGGGCGGCGTTGCCTCGCTAGATGATTTGCGGGGACGGGCAGTGTATAGATCATTGTCATGCTTTTTAATCGTTTTATCAACTTCATGAGCATGATAGATGGAGATTTTCATTCTGCCAGGGGTTCACCTGTCTGAGCGAAGCGAGTTTGAACCCCGGAATGAAAAGATCCAGCTATCGTGCCATGAAGTTTAAAACGATTAACAGCATGACAATGATCTATATACTGCCCGTCCCTGCAAATCATTTAGCGAGGCAACGTCGTCCAAGTGGGCCGCTATGCTCTAGCGACTCACGCCTCGACTGCAAGCTTGGCTATGGCTCTGGCGTCATCTATGGTCTTGCAGGCACACAGGAATCCGGAGTTGTGACAGAATGTTATGCCGCTAACACCCGTAACTTCCTGAAGGAAGTCAGCCGGCTTACCTCTCCAGCTCTCAGGGAATGGTTTCTTCTCTCTCTCTTCTCCATCAACCCTAACAGTCTGAACATTGTAACCACCACGTTCAGATTCATAGATCACATACAGAATATCTGTTCCCTTGACAGCATCCTGCCACGGGATAGTCTTGGAAAGCTCAAGAACAGGCCCTGTGCAGGCGTCCACTTCTTCCTTGACCATATAATAAGCCTTACGATTAGCATTGATCTGCCTAAACTTATTAACAAGGATCTCCTTGGCAACAGCAACAGCTCTCCAGAAAGCCTCGTCCCTGTCCTGATTCCCGATCCAGTCAGGATTGAAGTCACTTATGATATCGCATATCATCCAAAATGAACCTGTGTTGTCAGACTTATCGATCGGCTGGATGAAAGTCTCATCGAACTCCTTGGCATCTTCCTCGGACATTACCAGTGTTCCAAACTCCTCGAACAGAAGTCCGAAAGCCGCATAAGGGATTCCATTCTCCCTTACCTTCCTGTCTTTTTGATGATGATCGAACCTTCCAAGTCCTATATCATAAACAAGTCCGTCGAAATCTTCCGGAACCTGCATAAGTCTCTTAACCTTAAGCTCGGGATTTAGAATCTGCAGAAAAGCTGTAGAAAATACATCATCCGAATGAAACACACCGCCATGTGTAATTGCTTCTTTAATTTCATAAATATAACTGTTATCCATAGAACCTTCCTTCTTCAATCAATCATGATTTCTTGAACGTATAAATCAGAAACACATATTTACTGCATGTTTCATAATTCAACGATTCTGTAAATAATAGAGCCTTCACCAAAGTCGATCTCAACCTACTCTACTACTGTATTTTTGAATCTGTGATTCAAAATATATGATCATTTAAACGGATTATAAAAGCGTCCGCCGTTATGAATGTTGAGCATGATAGAGATCACCAGAAGACCTGCGCACACTATCATACTTACATAATCGGCTAATTTGAATTTTTTGCCCATATACCAGGTGCGCTTTTTGTTTTTGCCAAAGCCGCGAAGTTCCATAGCATTGGTGATACCCTCGATCCTGTCGATACTGGTAAGGACCAGCGGTATGAGGATTGCAGATGCTGACTGAAGTCTCTTAATTATAGAAGCCTTCTTGCTCATCTCAACGCCCCTTGCCTGGCTTGCCTTGCTGATCTCATCGTACTGGCGCTGAATATCAGGAATATAGCGAAGCGCCAGCGACACCGAATACGATATAGAATAGCTGACCCCTATCCTGTTAAGAGAAGCAGCGAATTCGCTAGGGTTAGTGGTGCATACAAACAGAAGTATGATCGGTATCGTAGCCGTATACTTAAGCCAATAGTTAAGATGATAGAACAGCTGCTCTGCAGTAAGTCCGAAATGTCCGCTCATCCCAAACAGATATGTAGTCGTACCGTAGATCTCCGTGCCATGATGCGGGGAGAAGAGGTACACAAGTATGGTATTAAGTACCAGAAATACCATAGTAAATCCCAGCATAAATGACACATCCTTAAGATGGATATGCCCTATATAAAAGAGCACTACCCCACCTATAGAAAGAAGGGCCAGAAATCTCGTATCATATGTTCCCATTGCCGCAAAGCTCCACAAAAGCAGGCATATAAGCTTGGTCGCGCCCGTGAGATTGTGGATCCTTGATGGCCTGTCAATATAATTAAATAAATTAGTCATGAGATCTTACTTCATTCCTCTCATAATCGATAAATCTCTGGACAAAAGACGTACCATCTTCTATCCCGCATTTTAAGGCAAGATTGTAAAGAGATGTCTCCTTAAGGCTCGCCTTGTCTACTATCTCTCTATCCGTAAGGATCTTTGCCGGTCTGTCATCAGCAATTATCCTTCCGTGTGAAAAGACAACCGCCCTGTCTGCATACTCAAGCATCAGATGCATATCATGAGTTATCATCACGATAGTGATACCGGAGTCTCTAAGCTTTTTCAAAAACTCCATGATATCCGTATAATGCCTATAATCCTGACCTGCTGTGGGCTCATCAAGGATTATCATCTCAGGCCCCATAGACAGGATAGCTGCTATAGTAACACGCTTCTTCTGGCCGAAGCTAAGAGCCGAAACAGGCCAATTACGCATCTTCCAAAGGCCGCAGACTTTAAGCGCCTCTTCCACTTTCTTTTGTATCTCATCCTCCGGAACCTTGCGGTTTCTAAGACCGAAAGCAACTTCATCATAGATCATGACCTGTGAGATCATCTGGTTAGGATTCTGAAGTACATATCCGACATGATCAGCTCTTTCCTTGATACTCTTTGGAAGGAAGTCCTGCCCATCAAAAGTGATACTGCCTGATGCAGGCTTTTCAAATCCGCATACAACCTTGGAAAAGGTGGTCTTGCCTGCGCCGTTGGTTCCGACTATGGCAAGCATCTCGCCCTTATATATATCAAGACTGATATTATCAAGTACAGTCTTTTTGTTCTTCTCATAAGAAAAAGTAATATCCTTGACTGACATAAGGACATCTCTATCCCTGTTATCCACAGCAAGAGGCGTGTCCTTGTACCACCTTCTTACAAGCTCTGTATCCTTAGCATCTATCACCATTGATTCAAGATTCCAGGGATGCTTGTCTTCAGATGATGATACTCCGGCGTATTCCAAAGCAGTCACATACAAAGGCTCTCTGACACCGCAATCTCTTAAAAAGTGACCTGCCAGGAGCTTATCAGGCGTTGTATCTGTTACTATGCGGCCTTCATTCATGAGTACTACGCGGTCAACATAGCGGTGGAGCACATCTTCTACTCTATGCTCTACTATTATCACAGCCGCACCTGTCTTTTTCTGAATCTCATCTATAAGTTCTATGGCCTGCTTGCCTGTAGCAGGATCCAGATTGGCAAGAGGCTCGTCAAAAAGAAGGACATCAACATCATCTACCATGACTCCTGCAAGGGATACACGCTGCTTCTGTCCTCCGGAAACTTCCGACGGTGCATGCGACATAAAGTCGCCGATATTGACCATATCAGCGACTTTCTGTACACGATCCTTCATCTCTTTTTGCGGAATACAGTCATTTTCAAGCGCAAATGCTATATCCTCTGCCACAGTCATACCTACAAACTGGGAATCGCTGTCCTGAAGGACAGTTCCTACAGTGCGCGCTATCTTGAAAAGGCTGAGCTTTCGGATCTCCTTACCATTTATGGTAGCGCTTCCTGTCATATCCCCTTTGTATGAAAATGGTATAAGTCCGTTGATGCAGTGTACAAGCGTACTCTTGCCACATCCTGACGGACCTGCTATCAGTACTTTTTCACCCTTGGATACGGCAAAGTCTATATCATAAAGAGTAGGCTTTGCCTGAGCTTTGTACTGAAATCCAAAATTTTTAAACTCTATAATTGTTTCTGACATATAAAAGATTAATCTTCTTCCTTAAGACTACCCTTCTTAGGAATTGCAGTTGAATATGCAATGCAAAGAAGTGTTCCTACAATAGCAGTTGTAATGATATTGATGATCGCACCTGTTACGCCCTGAAGGAATACCTTATTGGCAGGCTCAGCATATATGAGTATATCAAGAGTAGGAGCTATAACTATCCATGCTATGATATGTGATACAGCCTGGCTTACATTAAAGAGTACGACACCCTTAATATTGAACTCACCTTCATCGAGTTTGAGAAAAAATGAGATAACACCCATAATAAGGCCAAAGAAACCTGAAGCTATAACCCAGCTCCACCAAACGCCCCAGCCGTAGCTAAAGTCGATGAAAAAGTGACCTATAAGTCCTGCAAGAACACCTGCTATAGGTCCGAACACTCCTGCAATGAAAGCAAGAACGCCGTACTGAACTGAAATATTAGTATTCGGAACAGGACTTGGAATTGCTACAAATCTGCCCAATACAAAGAATAATGCTGCGCCGATCGCTGTTGCAACGATGGTCTTAACTGATAATAATCTGTTCATGGTAGATCCTCCCTATCTTCATATGATAATTTTGATATATATTCGAAACTATAATATCATATTTTTTGAACATTTGCTCTATATAAGCATATGATGACCAGATATAGTTTTTACCACCTTTGGCGATTTTTGGCAACTATTTCGTAGAGCACTGTTGAAATTTGCTCTGCAATCCGATATAATACTAGAGCACATCTGTATTTTATAAATTGAATAAGGGCTAGTAAAGGTTTCGACAGGGGTTTTGAAACTGGAGAAGCTATCCGCGGGATGGTGCGTTAAACCTCAAACTTAAAAGTAAACGCTAACAACGATTACGAATTAGCAGCAGCCTAAGTGCTGCAGCCGTCAGCCCAGATGCACCTGCTCATCTGGAATCTGGCGCCATTCTGGCAGGAAACGACACATTCAAAGCTTTGAGATTGTGGGCGTAACATGAAGCTACCGATTCAGATTGCTCGTAAACTGATGGTCTGATGAGGAAAATGGGGCAACCCGAAACAGTTTACTATGATAGTAGAAGGACAGCGGACGAGCTTTTGGACACGGGTTCGACTCCCGTCTAGTCCACTTATATTGTAACTGCAGCAGTACCTGACGCGTCTCTTATCAAATAGAACTACGTCGGGTCTTTTTTTATTTAGTCTGCTCTCCTATATGACGACAGCATCACTAAAAAAGACGCCAAAGCCTTAAAAATCAGGTTTTTGGCGTCTTTATTTTTTATTTCTCTTCGTATATCTCTACACGTTTGAACTTATCTGAACTTTTATCACTTCCTTTTACAGTGATCTTATCTCCAGGCTCTTTGTCTTCTATATCGATCGTGAAATCCATTCCGTTATCTGCCTCGAAGCTGATCTCTTCATCATCGATCTCCCATTCGATCTCCAGATTACTGCCATAGCCGTCATTGAGATAACCTGAGCCGTCCTCACTTAAAACAAGGATCATTCCGTCATCATTAATATATGCTCCGCTCCAGGCCTTCTCAGGTGATGTCTTGCTACATGCTACAAGACTTGTAACTGTCATGATAGTGCAGATCAAAGCTGCTGCTTTCTTTTTCATTTAATAATCCCCCTAAATCAGTCTTCTTCATATATCTCTGTTCTATCGAAGTCCTCGTCTCTCCATGACTGGCCTTCTTTGCCGGATACACAGATTGTATCATCAGGCTCTGCATCGTCAATGTCGATGATAAGCTTTTCGAATCTGTCACATTTGATCACGATCTCGTCATCATCAATTTTCCATTTAATCTTGTAATTATCAGGGGTACCGCCATTGATGTATCCTCCTCCATCCTAACATAGGATAAGGAGGCTTCCGTCCTTACCAATATACACTCCTGCCCATTCTTTCTCAGAAGATGTCTCCTTGTCCTTGCCACAAGCGGCAAGACTCAGCACAGCCATAAGGCTGCAAAGTGCTACTACTGCCTTCTTTTTCATATATTTCCTCCCAAACATAACTTTAAATAAAGCCCTGATCATATAGAGAATGCCTACACGATCAAGGCTTACAGAACTTTATTATACCCCGTAGATTGTCCTCTGACAATTCGTTAATTTCTAAATAACTGACTTCGCACTTGCCAAACATACGCCACCCTTTGAGGCAGCGCCGATGCTGATAGTTTATAATGCAAGACTCATCTCATGCCACTCTTCGCCGGCCCAGACAGATCCTGATATTCCCTTGTCTACGAAGCCGAACTTTAGGTACATGCCAACTTTGCTGTCAAGGCAGGTAAGGACGAGGCTCTTACGGCCTCTTGCTTTCTCACGGATTCCATACTGCCTAACAAGCTCTCGTCCAAGACCCTTCATCTGATAGTCAGGCAATACGTCAAGGCCGCAGATCATGACATTGGCTCCACCCGGGTCGTGGTTTGATGCATCTGTGAAGAATTCATCCTTAAACTCAGTCTCATTAGTAGCGATTCCGTTTAAGAATCCCGCAATCCTGCCAGTAGTCTTGTCTACTGCTACAAGGAAGAAATCAGATGCTACTCCTATCCTCGAAGTCATATTCTCGGGCGAACACGCTTCGTGAGGTGGGAAGCAGGTGTGCTCTATGGTTATAGCCTGATCTATCTCATCTTTGTGAATGATCCTAAATTCGAAGTTTTCAAGAAAAGCTATATTGTTTACGGCTTCATTCTGACTTTTTTCCAAATCCATCTTAAAATCCTTTCATCAACTAATACCTATCACATCGGCCAACAGATCCATTATATCGGCTCACAGCTAACAAGTCCTATACTTTTTATATATAATCATAATAAGAAATATATATATCATAGTCGAGCTTTTATGACGTTGTAGACATATTCATAGATGAATATTCTGATCAGACATGAATTAATCAGCACACTACCTATCACACTTCCTCAACGCCGTCGCACATAGGAACAGTGCTGATAGAACCGTCTTCATTATAACTAAACTCGGCTACGCACACGCTTCTATGGAAGAGGCTTCCTCCCGGAAGATCTCCTGTGTGGTAAAAGAGATATGAATGTCCTTTAAAATCGCAGATGCCGGGATGGTTAGTGAAGATGCCTCCCTCTTCTTCTGCCATGAGGACACCGCCATATACCCATGGTCCTGTGGGAGATGTTGATGTAGAGTAGGCAAGGTGCTCGTTTCTATTCTTGCCTTCTGCAAATGCAGCATAGACCATGTAGTAGAGGCCATCTTTTTTATAAAACCAAGGTCCCTCGCCGTAGGATGTTCCTGTCATGTGGCTTCCTTTGGAAAAAGACTCCTGAGTCATAGGAACCTTCACAACTCCCACGGATTCATCGTATGATACCATGTCTTCATTAAGAAGAACGTAGCGAAGTTCAGGATTACCAAAATACAGATATGCCTGGCCATCATCATCGATGAATACTGTAGGATCGATGTCATTCCAGTCGCCTTCGTCTACAAGAGGATGTCCAAGATCCTTGAAAGGACCAACAGGGCTATCTGATACGCCGACAGCTATTGCCATGCCGCTGTCTTTTTTCTTAACCGGGCAATAGAGGTAAAACTTGCCATTTCTCTCGATGCACTGCGGAGCCCAGGCTCTTGCATCTGCCCACTCGATATCATCAAGTGAGAAAATCTTGCCGTGGTCTTCCCAGTCAACCATATTGGTTGTGGAGAAGCATCTCCAGTCATTCATTGTATAGAAATCGTTAACGAGTTCGTCTTCGTCATGAGTTGTATATAGATAAAGCTTATCTCCATACACCATAGGTGCAGGATCTGCTGTATATATAGATGAAACAATAGGATTAGTGCTTTTTCTTTTAAGTGTCGTCTCCATAGATGAATAATTTCTCCTTATTGATTGTGTACTCGAACTTCATGTCTGCTTATAGTTTGGAAAAAGGTCGCCCAGCTCTACGCTGCTTCCATGATTAGCCTCGTCAAACAGTGTCATAGGAAGTGTATTGGCGGTATCAGCTGTCATGATCTTACGCTCGTTAGGGATAAGTGGCATGAAGCCTGTTCCTGACTTTATCGCATCTACATAGTCATAGATGCTCTCGATAGGTTTTTCAAAGAGCATGCCGGCGCAGCTGCCTTCTAAGACGTTGACGTCATGGAGGTCTGTGCCGGATGTCATGGTGATGCCTCTGTCCTTGCAGAAGTTATAGGCAAGGATGTCCTGATACTCGGGATTGCCGTAGTTGCAGGCTTCCATGGCATCGCACTGGTATGGGTGCAGGTATATGTCAGAGAGGTAACCTCTTTCTCTGAAGGGGTGAGCCTGAACTATAAGGCCACCGGCTTCATGGATGAGCTTCATATACTCAAGGTGATCAGCATCTCTTATCTCGGGATGAGCTTTGAGCCAGTCCTTATCAGGGCCATAGATGAGGTATTCATCTCCGTGCTGATTCTCCTCCCAGCCAAAGAATACCTTGAAGCCCTGCTTGTCGCCTTCTTCTTTGGCAGCTTCGTAGCCTTTGCAGAACTCATCTATATATTCTGACCAGGGAAGGTGTCTTGAAGGTCTTGTATTACCACGGAAGAAATGATCTGTGATGATCATACCGTCATAACCAAGTTCCTTGAACTTCTTTATATAATCCCTTCCATCAGTCTTGCCGCATGCACTGGACTGAGCTGTATGCATATGAACTTCGTATTTATACTTGTACTTTTCAGATTCAAAACTCATCGCTGCTACCTCAAATATATCTTTTTCTAAATAACCAAGCTACTTCCAAACTTTATAATCATATGACTACCAGATTGTTACGTTTCTTCGAAACTCTCACATCTACGTTCCACTCCGGTCATAATATCCTATTTGTATAAAAAGTATGTAAATACAAATACATTATTTTTCCAGAATAATAACGTTCCAAGAAAGTGGCTTAACATAGGTCTTGACCTTGCCATCTTCAAAGGTCACATCGCTGACAGTTACAGGCTTTATGATATCAGGATCTTCAAAAGAGTTCCTTGCATCTATATCTTCTGTATACATAGCTTTGTGACATACTTTATCATAGCCTTCAAAACCAGATGCGTCTATAGTCAGAGGGTACTCGTCGCTATCGCTTTTATTGATAACGAATATAGCTACGCGCTCCTTGTCCTCGTCCCAGGCTGATGCAGCATCGATGTAAGGCACGCCTTCCTTGGTAGGATACTGGGAGTTGTCATCGATCGCATATCCGGGGATATCGAAAGTCTCACTCTCAACAGCAGTATTAAGGGCTGTTCCCTTAGCATACTCGATAAGGTCTGTGAATGGATAGAATGATGCAGACTTCCATACATGATCATGGTTTGAAGCGCACAGAGCACCAAGGCCTCCTGTCATACAACCGATCTTGACTCTGTCAGCATGACGCAGAAGCGCCAGCTGGATAGATGCCATAGAGAGGGCATGTACCATCTCGCTGCCAGGGAAGATCCTGTCTTCCATATTGTCAGGGTCGTGCATTATGTATTTTCTCTCAGGATTGAATACATAGTGACTTCTGTACATGTTGTGAGGTCCGTAGCCGGGATTAAGCGGCGACAGAGGGCGAACCATAGATCCGTATTCGTCAAAAGAGATCATGACCTTCTTAGGAGATCTCATCTTGGCTGCAACAAGGTCGCACAGAGCTACCTCTGTATTGATAAAATCTTCATAATAGAGCGATCCGCCAAGAAGAGCCTTAAGGTCTCCGGGAGGTGCTATGTGATAGTGATGAATTGACAGATAATCGACAGATTCATAGCACTGCTCCAAAACCTCCTCATCCCATCTTGGGAAGTGGTCCATGAAGGGTGCGGATGAACCGCATACAGCCGTCTCTATAGAAGGGTCGATCCACTTGACAACCTTGGACACTTCATTGGTGCGATTGCCATATCCTCTTGGATCTTTCTCCCATGACCCAAGCTGCCAAGGGCCGTCCATCTCATTGCCAAGATACCAGGTCTTGACGCCGTAGGGCTTATCATGCCCGTTCTTTCTTCTAAGCTCTGCCCAGTAGCTTGTGTCCTTGTGATTGGTGTACTCTACTATCGCCATGGCATCGCGGATATCACCTGTGCCAAGATTGACAGTATACATAGGCTCAGTTCCAACCTTTTCGGCCCAGCTAAGGTACTCATCGTGACCTACCTGATTGGTATAATACTGATACCATGCTGGATCCAGAACTGTCCTTCTCTCTTCTTTAGGTCCTATGGAATTCTTCCAGTCCCAGCCTGATACGAAGTTGCCACCGGGAAGTCTTATAGCAGGCATTCCGGTCTTTTTAAGAGCTTCGATGATATCTGTTCTAAGCCCCTCTTCATCTGCTGTAGGATGCTTGGGATTATACATAGTACCATTGACCATAGTGCCGATCGGTTCTAGGAACGTACTAAAAAGTCTCCTGCTGATATCACCTGTTTTGAACTGCGGATGGATCGTTATCTTAGCGTCTTTACTCATAATGTCAGTCCCCCATTTACAATTTGTGCCATCCCATAAGATATATGCCTATACGGGAATTGCCACTTACAATTGTACAATGGGGGACTTATTCAGACTAAAAAACTATTGCTATATTTTTATCATTAGTTGTCATTATTGCCACTTGGACGGGCCGGCATCCCCAAAGTCTTTACTGGGGCAGGCAGTATATATATCATTGCCAAGCTGTTAATAGTTTTATAATTCAAGGCATGATAGCTGGAGCTTTCCATTCTGGGGTCCAAACTCGCTTCGCGATAGCCTCGTGGACCCCGGGCAGAATGAAAATCTCCATCTATCACGCTCATGAATTTAATAAAACTATTAAAAGCATGGCAATGATATATATACTGCCTGCTCCAGTAAAGACTTTGGGGATGCCGGCCTGTCTAAGTAGGAAGTTTGAGTTAATATACTATAATCCCCATCACCGCTGCGATGCATATAAGTCCTATAGGCGATATACCTGATCTTAATACCTTCCTGGAGCCAAAATATACAACTGCCAAAGCAGCGCAAAATAAAGCCGCCTTAATATCGGGAGTTACAGACATCCCCTTGATGATGGTGTTCTGCAGTATCATGCTGATGCCCATAGCCAGGATGATACCCATAATGCAGGGTTTTAAACCTCTAAGCACTGCCTGAACATAGGGACTATCCAAAATGCTCTTAAGTAAGATGATAATAAGTATGATGATCACAAAGGCAGGAAGAGCTACAGTAAAGGTCGCAAGAAGCGCTCCCGGGATTCCTGCTGTCACTGCGCCTACGTATGTAGCCATATTGATCATAAGAGGTCCCGGCGTACTCTCGCTCACAGCTATCATGTATGATAGCTTCTCTTCATCAAGCCATCCGTAGTGTAGCACCACATCTCTTATAAGAGGGATCGCTGCATATGCTCCGCCAAAAGAAAACAATCCCACTTTTAGAAATCCAAAGAAAAGATCTATATATATCATCATCTGCTGCCCTTCCTGGTAGTCATATTCCTGATACTGTATATAAGCAGACTGCAAAGACCTGCCACCAACATCAGCGTAATGGATGATATCTTGATAGCGCAGATATTCACAGCCATCATGATGACAAAAACTGTTATCAATACAGCAATCTGAAAAGGCCTTTTTGGCATCTTTTTGATCATCTTAAGAGCCGCATCCAGTATAAGCAGCCCAACAGCTATCTTGATCCCCTTAAATGCGCTCGCTATCCATGCTATCTCAAGGAAGCTGTCCAGGAACATGGAGATCACATATATGATGATAAAAGATGGAAGGATCACTCCTACAGTAGCTGCAATAGCCCCCATCAGCCCGCGCTTCTTATATCCTACATATGTCGCGCAGTTTATAGCTATAGGCCCCGGCGTTGATTCTGCGATGACTGTTATATCCATCATCTCATCATGGGTGATCCACTTCTTCTTATCAACGCAGATATCCTGTATCAGCGAGATCATGGCATACCCTCCGCCAAAGGTAAAAAGACCTATCCTAGTAAATGTCAAAAAAAGCTCAATAACCAAAACATCCTCCGAAAAACAAAAATATCAATAGCCAGATCCCCTCCCTGGTGTTCCCTCTTTATTTACAGTAACGAATGCATTCATAGCCTGCTATTTACATATAAACTCCCATCACACACATAGCACTTGCTGCACATCCACTTTGTGATTTAATTCTAGCACATACTTATGAAACTTGTTAGTATACTGATAGCCATAAGTATCGATTTGTATACCAACCTGGAAGTGGCAGCCAGACCGCAATGCTCTCTTTTATGAACGGTCAGAAAATGAAACGCTCATTCTTTGGTGCACTAACAGGCAGAGCGATCGGCTTTTCATTCAGATACTATGTAACAGGACTAAACGGCAATTCTGATGTCAAAATGCTCGCATTAGACGGCGTATACCCAAGCGAAGAAAATATCGCCAATGGAACCTACCCCCTTGCAGATAGCTTTTTCGCCGTCTACAACTCATCTAACACCAACCCGAATATACCAATCCTGATAGATTTCATACTTTCAGAAGAGGGTCAGGCAATCGTAAAACAAAGTGGCTACACACCCCTTGTAAGCAACTAATGGTAACATAACAACAGCCTCCCCTTCACGGTCAAACAGGTCAGTCTGTAATTCAGAATCGAAAATAGTTTTAATATCAATGGTGCTGATGCGACAACCCCTTTTTTGTTCCGATAACAACGAAAAAGTGCCGATGACATCGGCACTTTTTAATGTTCAATTTAATCACTTATCATCAGGCACTTTGAGATGTGTGACATCTACCGGTGCAACAATATTACTTTTTGTATCAGGTTCCATGAAACCGATGGCGTAAAGCGGATATGTAGTGAATCCTTCGCCTTGACCTATATTGGTATCAGAGAACTTTATAGCCGGATGTGCACCATATTTCTTTGGATGACTGATCACATACTTCATACTTGTTGCTCTATTGTTGGTAGCCTTACATTCAACTATTACGGCTTTGCCCTCATCTTCATATAAAAAGTCAAGTTCCGGAGATCCACTCGGAGCATGAAAATAGTATAATTTCATACCATTAGTCGCAAAGGCAGAAGCAACCATATTTTCAGCTATAGCGCCCTTATAGGAACTAATATCTCCTGAAAGGATTTTGGCTGGGACATCATCGCCAAGCTGCGATACAAGTAGTCCGGTATCACAATAGAAAGCTTTAAATTCTGTGGGAATTTTTACACCTTCTAATGGGAATGATATCTCCTTTGTGTTAAAAGACTTATAAATCAGGCCAACATCAATAAGATATTGAAGTCCATCAGCTTTTTCAGGAGATTTCCCTTTTACATTTACAAGGCTGTACTGGAATTTTTTATATTCTTTTGAAAGCTGTGAAGTCATGGAATCAAGGCAGGCCTCTGCCCGGAGCTTGAGCACTTCATTTACTTTATCGTTCCCTTCGCTATCTTTATACCTTCCAAAATCATCCCTTATTGATTTCAAGATAGATTTTTGTACACTTCTGACAGCGTTAAGATCATGAGTCGCAAAGAATTTATTCACAGCCTCTGGCATACCACCAACTATCAGATACTGAAGATATAAAGTTCTCATGCTTTCATGAATTGTCTTTTCTATTGTTTCTTGATTACATATACAATCCTTAACATAATCCAATACTTTCTCATCAATTCCAGTGTTTTTCAAAAATTCACGAAACGAAAGAGGATACATGGATATTTGTTCTTCATAACCAACAGGAATTCCTCTTATATATGGCTCGCGAAAGCCTTTAACACCCAAAAAGCTTCCGGTAGCTATGACATCGTATCGCCCATCAATATCCCAATACTTTAAAGAACTTCTTGCATTAGGACAGTCTTGAATCTCATCAAGAATGATAAGTGTTTTATGCGGAATAAATCTGGCTTTTGTTTCCACTGCAGAAATTGACATAACCATTTTATCTACGTCAAAATCCCCCTCAAAAGCACTATGTATAGTTTTATTCGCCCTAAGATCAATATATATACAACTTTCGAAGAATTCCTTTCCGAATTCTCTAACAATATATGTTTTTCCAATCTGCCTTAACCCTCTTATCACAAGTGGGTGATGATCTCGATTTTTCCAGTCAATAAGTTTATCCCAAATATCTCTTTTTAACATAGGAAACCTCCTGTTTGCATTATTATATGACAATTATCGGCTATTTTCAACGGATTCAGTAGTGACGATGGTCATTTTTCAAAGGATTTCCAGGCTGCATTTAGGCATTTTTCAAAGGATTTCCTAGCTATATTCGGACATTTTTAAAAGGTTTTCATGACTGTTTAGGCATTTTTAAAAGGATTCCGATGTCAGTTTAGGCATTTAAAAGGATTCCGATGTCAGCTTGTACAAGATCATCGATATGTATCAGGAATCAACGATTTCATAAAAAACACTTCACGAAAAACTCCCGATGTAGTGATACCTCACTATTCCGGGAGCTTCATTTTTAACTAATTCTTATGGTTCATTACTGCTCTTCCCCAATCACAGCATTAGGATTACGCCTGTGAATCTCCGAAAGGATCGTATTAACAGCTTCGTTAACACCTTTGAAGAGCGCATTCATCATGGCAATCTTATGCTTCCTACCATCTCTTGTTACGACTGTGACAAATACACTATGTACGCCCTTATAAGAAGCATCAGACCTATATGCCCTCGCAACCTCCTCATAAGGAATAAATGCCAGATCTATATCCGCATAGACGATACGCCTTGGTGTAAGGTAAGTATTTGCAACCTTAATAACCATCGTAGCGGGATCCAAAAGCTCATTGTCTATCATCTGTAACTGAGTATCAGAAATACCATGCAGTGTCTTATTGAAGCTTACAAATCCCTTAATTCCCATTAAGAGGAACAGAAATGCAAATAAGGCAAGTACTAAGCCAACATATACACATATCATAGCCATTCTCACAGGATACATGTACTGTATGCAAACGCCCTTATAGTAGTCGTCAAAAGACTCTTTCGTCCAAGGTTCTACATTATCAGGAAGCTTATCATTAAAGTGCTCTATGATAGTCTCCTTATCACTGTCACTTATCTTAAGAACAGATCCAACTACGTGAAACTCACCATCTTCAGCAATTCCATCCATCATATCGTCATACCAGTCTTTGCCGGCTCGCATAATGTAGAATCTGTCGCCATCATTTATTTCATAGTACGTCACATCATCCGAATATCGGCATATCTTTACAGGGCGCTCTACGATATCAACATATGACGCCTCTCCAACCTTAATTGTCTCATCCTCATAATTTTCAGCCAGCGAGGTAGCATTCTCAAAACCCTGTGTTTTTAAATGATGCATCAGGACAAAAGAAAATATCGTGAGTACCAGGAATATACATCCAATAATATTGAATCTAATGATCAGTTTATACTTCTTCTTTATCATGATTTACCTCCTGTTGAACGTTCAGCTCTCCCTCCTTGGAACTTTCACCTTCCTTCTTTCCATATGCATACCCAAGTATAAGACAGACTCTTGCAAATTCTCTGTAAATAAGCATTATCCCACCAAACACACAGAGGGTAGCAGAACTAATTACCACATTCCCAAATATAACCTTTAAAAATACTAAAGTAATAAGAGATACATTAAGTAAAGTCAAAGATCCCTTCCAACCAAATTCATTCTCGCTGTACAACTGACATATTGCATTATTCTCAGCTATTATTCCCGCTGCAAAAAACATAGCATATGCAGTATATAAAAACATACCACTGTTATGATACTTACCATGTATACAAACAGAAAAAACAATTTCAAGAATACAGATTCCCGCGTAAATCACTAAATGCTTACTCGGATTCTCTTTTTCTGAAACACAGGTTCGAACTACGAAGCTTGAAAAAAGTAATATTACAAGTATCTTGAAACAATCTAAAAAGTAACCATACATACCGTCTATTTTGCCTGTGAGACTTCCATATATATACAAATAGAAACTCAATGGTATATAAAAAGCATATATAACTGGTATACACTTCAAAAAACTATCTATAATCCTATTTCTACTTAAACTCATTACTTTATGTTGTTCTCCTCTTTTAACGTACTCAGATCATAATATACAAAGTCGATGTAAGTGTTACCCAAATAATCGATAACTCCGTATTTGCCATCTACACCAACTATAAAGAGAACATCGCTGCCTTTGACTCGTTTCATATAATCATATGTATCTGTTAGCTTGTTACCATCTTTATCACAGATAAAAAATGTAACATCATCATCTTTGATAATAAAAAAGCATGGATACTCAGCCTCTTCGTCCAGGTGACAACAATCTATATCTTTATAAGAATCTCCCAGAACATCATTTCCTTCATAGTCTAAAAGCCTGTAATTAGCATCAATATCTCTTGCAATAAATCTATCAGTAACACTCTCAACAATAATATAATCATACACAAGGGGCTCGATGATTGCATTCCCATTGTTATCATATACTCCGTAATAACCATCAGGGCGATAGTCTTTATCTTCTGAAGAGATTATTTCTGCAACGAAAAAATCATCATAAATACTTATGGTGTACTTGGCTGTCAATAAAGTAACACCGTTGTTGTAAAAATATATCTCACTATTCCCACTCCATTCCTCGATACAGGCATAATAGTCATATATTTCTATATTTCTGTAACTCGTCTTAAAAAGTTCATTATAATTAAGGTCTAATAAGCCATAATCTATGTAATCAGGATATCTTGTATATTCTTCAGTTATAATGACCCCTTTATCCATATGGCTAAAATCACAATTATCATATCTGGCAGTTGTCAGCCAGTTACCGTATTTATCAGCAAAGCCATACATACCCGTTTGAGCGTCAAAGAGGAACAAATTACCATCATCCAGACAAAATGAATTATTAGTAAGCTCAACATCCTCAGTTGTAAGATACCTATGTGTTTTACCTACTGACATATTCATCGCATAATCTTTAGGTGAATCGAAAAGGAAGTCCCACCAGAAAGAGACTACATAGTTCTCTTTAGAAAAGCCCGCATTCGGGCCATAACGAAACAATAGCGCTGCCATCACACCTGCAGCCACTATAAATAAACCGAATACAATCCGGCTTTCTTTCTGATTTTTCTTTTGTTTTGTTGTCATAAATCCCTGTCCCCAAATAAAACTTTAATCATTAAAACCAATTCATTCTACCTTAAATCGATAGCATTTACAAATTGCACGGTATATAGTAGCAAAGCTCCCGATATAATGATATCAATCACTATATCGGGAGCCTCATATTCTTTATCATCCCCCACATTCATACCTTATATTTACTAGCATTAACAACTTCCTCAATGCTGTTATAAACAGGCTCTGAAAAAAGATCGTTTACTTCTTGAACCAGCCCAAGTTCCATAGTAAGCTTTATAAACGATTCCAGCGAGATCTGGCCTGTCTTTTCGAATTTCCGCAAAGTGGCATAGCTAACATTACTTCTTCCTGCCAACTGCTTTTGTGTTATTCTCCTTAAATCAAATGATTGTCCAATACAGATTCCACTAGATCAACACCATTGTGAACTGTCTTCCCAAGATTCACGATCTCAATATTCAAATTGTCTTTTCCAAAATCCATCAGATATCCAAGCCTTATAGTAAGATCTTTTTTCTCTGCAATTTTCAAAATCCACTTCGCACAGTTGTCACCACAAGCAGATGCATTAAATATATGCTCGGAATCATTATTCATAAGGATCAAAGTCTTAACGCCACCAGACAACCTTTCAACAGGTATAGACCCAAGGAACGGACTGTCTATAACTCGAGGTCCAATAACATCCGATTTATCTATATCCTTTATCATCTCAACAGAAAAGCTGTCAGTTATCCATTCATCTTCATAACTATTATTAAAAAACACATCCGGATTAAAAATATAATTATCGGATTCCAAATCTCCGTAGTATATTTTAAGCATGGCTGTATATTCTCCTTTTTTGATTATGCATCACTACCATTATAACGCATTTCCCGTCATGAATCTTCACAATCCTAAAACAAACAAAAGCCCGGACATTACATCCAGGCCTTCCTGCATATGCTCAATATCAGACATCTTAATTAATTGTACCAGTTTCAACGAATAGTGAACGAGCCTTGTTCACTATCTCCGATACCTATCCACATTAACCCCTTCTCTTCTCGCGATCCGTAGCAGCTCTTCATGCGACGCTTCCTTAACTTCAAGCGCATCCAGAAATCCAAGATCGCCCGAATAAGCCACCCCCTCGGCAAAAAACTCTTCGATCAGATCATCGCGAAGCCGCTCATAATCTATATCTCCGCCACCAGAATTCTTCTTATTATCATGATGAGAAAAAAAGCCCATGATCTCCCTCCTAGTCTTCGCCAGTCTCAATCATCCTCATAATCTCACTATTTCGCTCCAAAAGATCATAAATCCCATCCTCAGAAAGAACCCCACGCTTTATATCAGCAGGAATCTCGCCCCGCTCATCCATGGCAAAGTCCTCTTTCCACTGGTCACCGGAATAGTAATCTTCAAGCCATCGAACCTTGTCCTGCAAGCTCTTATAATCATCGATAGCCCTCTCCAATGAATCCTGCGCAGCGGTGACCTCATCGAAGATTGCTTCCATCTCTGAAATACGCTTAATCTCCCTATTCATAACACCTCTCATATCTGTTAAAAAAGCCCAGACATTCCATCCAGGCTTTCCTACATCCGATCAATATCAGATCATCTTATACTCTTCAAGAATCTTCTTTACAGCCTCCACTGTAATGCCCGATTTCTCAGCAATCTTCTCTATTGGCATACCATCTTCAAATCGCGTGAGAATTCGACCAATTTCAATTCCACGGTTTAACTCTTGATCCAATTGTTCTTTGTAAGTCATATACTCTTTCCTCCAAAGGCTCTTTTCTATGGCTTCTTTGACTTTAGCATCAATCCTGGATGTCAGATTACTATCCGCGTCTTTGCCTGCCAGATAATCTATCAGAGACTTCATATCTTCTGATACATCATCTTTGTCGCCACCGGCACAGATAAAGGTTCTGTTTGTACCATCATCAAGTAAAAGATTCTCTACTTCCCTGCACATAGGCTCGAATGAATATTTGTGATATCCCATTTTGAAAAGATCAAATGTACAAAGAAAAATGATATAACTATCAGGAAGTTCCTTGTATTCCTTACCTTTCTCCAGGTAATCAACATCTATCATTCCCTGATAGTATCTGCTTCTAAGAGGAAGCTCCAACGTATCAGACCTCTGCATTTCGATGTCGTAGACAGTCTTCTCATCATCCTCAAAATACACATCAAATCTTACGCCGTGGCCATCTTCCGAAACCTTGATAGCCTTCTGCTTTTCTGTCTTAACGATGCTGCCAATTTTGCGTCCAATGACAAGTTCAGTAAGTTCTTTGCACAGGTCTTCATTCTCCTGCAGAATCTTACAGAACATAAAGTCATCTTGGAACTTTAGTTCTTCATAATCCTTCATTAGTATCTCCTATTATTATAAAATTGGGGAATGTACTGTGCAACTGAATTGTTGCAACCATCTCGACTGAGACGTTATCAGAAATTCCAACGAAGGATATTCTAACATCGGCATCTGTCTAAGTAAAGAATTTTATTAGTATACCCCAAATACGCCTAATTATAGATACACTCAAATGTGGTACAATTCAGCTAACAAGAGGGATCCGCAGTCATTTTTCGCAGTTTGAGAATTATTTGTGAATGGAGAATAAAATGGCGTTAACTTACATAGATGACCTATTCATGTTACAAGTCAGATTATTTAGATTAGCCCAGGTACGCTGGAATAAAAATCCGAAAGAATGTGTGGCAATCTTTAATAAGTATGATATTAACTCATATATTGAAAAGAAGACATCGCTCTACCACCTAAAAAAGCCCAGACATTACATCCAGGCTTTACATGATTACTAATTTGCATTATGCTTTCTTGCATATATAAAGCAGATGATTAGTATTTCCAAGAAGTTCTCTCTTTTCACAAACTGATAAGTACCATTTTGAAATAGCTTCAAAGTCCTTGTCAGATACCGAGAAGTCAACCCTGTGCTCAAGAGGCTCTATAAGACCGTCTACACCTGTAGTTGTGATATGCTCTATCTCTTTTTTCTCAAACAGGTCTTCAAACTCAGCAACATCATAGCCAGTAAAGAGCTGCTCTTTGAAGTGTCTGACTTTATGATCATCCGTGAAGTTTTCAGCCTGTCCCTCTGACCAGTTGCCATAGAAATAGTTGGAATACATGATTGCGTATACAGAGATGAATGCAAACATGATAATTCCGCCTTTTTTGGTCACTCTGATAGCTTCATCTATAGCCTTTAATGCATCCTCCTTGTCATAAAGGTGATACATAGGTCCAAGGACAAGTGTAAGATCGTATGTATCATCTTCAAGATCTTTAAGGTCTGTAGCATCTCCAAGATATGATGCAAGATTTGAAAGATCCTTACTTCCTAAACGAAGTTTATCAAGGTTACTCTGGACGAATTCAACTGCTGTTACGTCCATTCCCTCCTTGGCAAGAGCTATGGAATAGCGGCCAGTACCTGCGCCAACTTCAAGGACTTTGGAACCCTTACCTGCGTAGCGGTGAATATAGTTCATGGTAGTCGCATACTCTAGTCTCCCATGAACAGTTCGCTCCAGTCTGCCATCTTCAACATAGCTGTTATAATATCCGCTTACGATCTCTTTTCTGGAAGACCCCTCTTTGATTGCATTTATTCTTGTATAATAATGTGTTTCATCTTCATGATGTATGTACGCGCCGTTCTTTAGTTGAACCTTTAAACTTGCCGGATTATCTTTGTTAACAGAAAGATATGCTTCATGGATACTAATTTCACGGGCTTTTTTTAGAGTCATTGCAAGTCCTTTGGTAGCATAACCCTTGCCTCTATACTTGGGAGATATACAGTAGCCGATGTGGCCTGCGCCTTCTCTTAAGGCATCATTTAGGCAGTGACGCAGGTTAAACACGCCTACATATTTATCAGTATCTACTAAAACGAAGGTTGTATCAGGAACAAAACCTTCCGGAAGCTCTCTTCCCATAGACCAGTTTCTCTTCTTCTCGATCCATTCAAGGAACTGTTCATAGTTATAGCCGTACACGCTGTTAATATAACCATTCTCGTTTTCCGGAAAAGTCATATAAAGCTCATAAGTCTTCTTGTAATCTGAGTCCTGTACTCTTACTAGTTCCATATTATTCCTCCTGTTATATAAAAAATTAAGCCCCATCAAACGTATGTTTGATGAGGCTTATAAGCAGGTGTTATGCATATACTGTTATCAGCTTATGCCTATTCCTTGATCCTCATCGACCATACCAAAAGTAAACCCCTGATTATTATTATTCACGGGTGTTTCGGTAGTATTATTAAAATTGTCAACAAGGATATAAAATGTCATATTGATATTCTCCGCAAAAAGCATTCGCACACGCTACACAGCTACTGCTTTTCGATCAAATGTTTTCTGTTAGTATACTTTCAGCTTTTGTGATTGTCAACTATAAAAAATAATCAAAATTTTCTCGCAAAGATGCTGACTGGACCTGTTGTAGTCTTCAGTATAGGCATAGATACGCCTTGCTCCTTTATCCTTGAAAAGGTAATCAAAAAATGCATACGCTGCTTCCGTGTAATTTACAATCCTCTATCATCCATGTCATCCTCAAAGTCAAGCCAGGCATTCAGTCGATCATCTTCTCTTTCACGCTTTAACTCTCTCTGTCTTCGGTCAAAGTCCTTGCGCTCCTTCTTGCTCATACCGCCTACAAGGCTCTTATATTCTTTATCTGTAAGTCTTACATCTTTATCTTTTTTACCGAAAAGCATAGAATCAACGCCCTTTCTAAATAACAACAGCCACTTACAAAGACAAAAATACAAATCGTCTGTTATCCATGCTACTACTTTAGTTAATTATTTAATCACAAAAGCATTTTATAAAGGGATGATGCATCGAGGGGCCTATCCTATATGTATCAGCCGACATACTCAAGACCCGGGAAGATATCCTGAATAGATACACCGTCAACTGTTCCTTCATATCCAATGTTATCAATATATAATCTAAGATACTGCCCGTCTGATGAAAGAAGATCTACAAAAGATACTCCATCAGTTGATACAATAGTAAAGCCTGTACCGGATTGTACAGTTATCATATCTCCTGTAGACTCCAAGCTATCATCAAGCTTCTCCATCTTAACACTCTTTGCTGATACGATATCTTCTGTGGAGACTTTAACAATAACGCATGTTTTAGGATCCGCCTGCGGCATTCCGTCATCGCCAATAGAGTAATAATTGTAGTAAGTGAAAGTTCCAAGGGCTGAGCTTGTGTCAACAATTATAAAACTATCTGCACTTGAAAGCACCTTAGGGCCGCTATACTCTGTATCTACATCGATCCACACTCCAGTATAGCCAAAAATATCTACCTTCTCACAGCCACCATCAGTTACATCAAATACGTATGTATCATAATAATCATTGCCAAATGCAGTCGAAAGATGAATATACTCTCTGCCGTCATCCATTACAAAATGATAGACATTGTAAGCTCCCGTTTCTTCACCATAGTAGTCATCAAATTCAGCACTGCCATCTCCATATACAAGAACAAAGCTGCTCTTCTGACTGTTATATATTATGTAATTTTCATCCTCATATGCTTCATTTTCAGACTCATAAAAAGGTATTTCTTCTTTGTAGCAATATGTCCTACTTGTATCGAATCCAAGATTTTCATTTACTATCTCTTCGTCATAATCAAATACAACTTCAAATGAACCGGATGCATAATCAGCTATGTCATACTGATTGAATACTATATGTATACCATCTATGGTCATATACCAGTTGTATCCAAGCTCGTAATCTTCAGCGCCGGATTCTATACTTTTCTTTTCATCAGGATCATACTTATAGTGACTAAGGGATTCGTCAAGATCAAAGAAAGTTCCTTCGCCGTCTTCTGCATTATCAATGAGGTCCGCTTTAATAATTGTGGCAAACTCGTCTTCTGAAACGCTTACAACATCACCAAGGCTTATCTCTTCGCCATTTGAAACGTAATAGTTGTAGCCATATACTGCATAATATCCATGAACTCCTCCACCATAAAAATCTTCAGTTTCAAGGATACTCAGTACCATACTATCTGACCTTGTTATCTCCTGATGTTCATCATCATAATATTCACCAAAATAATCAGGATCAGATTCATATTGAGACTTAGCCATACCATACATCTCTTCGAATTCTGAATCATAATTATCAAGCATAGTATCAGCACTGGCTTTAAGTGTCTTAGCAAGTTCCGGATATTCATCCTCAAGATCAGCGACAACCATTATAGCGTTTTGTGATTTCTCACAAAGATCAACTTTTTTACCGTCGTCAGATAATTTAGAGCCTGATCTATTAACTGATTTATATGAAGGAGCTCCGCTTCCATATACGTTTACAAGCTTATATTCCTTCTCTTCTGAATCTGACTCTTCAATTTCTTCTTCCTCTAAAGTCTCAGCTTCAGTCGCAGCATCGCTAGAAGATTCATCCTCTTTGGAGCTATCTTCATTTGATTCATCAGTCTTTTTAGTATCTTCTTCAGACTCATCTTTGGATGAATCTTCACTGCTATCTTTGGCAGCGCACTCTTCCTTAGTATCGCTATAGCCAGGCAGTTCAATTCCCGGAATAGAACAGCCTGATAATAAAAGTGCTGCGCATAAAGGCGCAATTATGTTAGCTCTTTTCATTCCTATCCTCCACATAATTAATAAGTCAAACACTGAAATAGTAGCACAATTATCTGTTATATACCAAAGCATATGACCAAAATACAAACTTGGTGGATGAACAGAAAAAGAGCCAGCAAGCTTCTATAAAAGAAATAGAAGCATCCGTAAAGATGCTTCTATTGTTGTTAAGCCTTCCACTTAAACGGCAGGAACTCTCCGGTTGTTAAACCTTCCACTTAAACGGCAGGAACTCTCCGGTTAATACATCTTTAAAGGACTTTTATTTCTTTTTCTACTTATATTTTACAACAACTGCTTAATGATTCAATTGACAAAATACTATTGTATTCATTCGCTTTCTTTGTACAAAATAATCACTTCAAAACCTGATCTCACTAAGATTTGCACCTGAAGAGAACTTCTCATACATATCTATTTTCCTACGATACATCTCAGTAACAAATTTGATTCTCTCCTCACTTACCTGAGAATCTTTACGATACATATCCTCTATATAATAGGCATCAGGCAATAAGCTAACATCTATAAGTTTCCTGTTTTGAACATATTTAAGAAGTTCAAGTTCACTTTCCTTAAACCCTTGAGCCTGCTGAGACAGAACAAATTTATCTGTTATTGGAACTATATCTCTTTCGACCATCATGCTCTTACCACTGTCATAAATTGGGGCCATCGATATAAATTTTAAAGATTCCGCATCCCTTAATACAGAGATGTTAGTAAGATGCCTGTCTCTATTACTAAAAATAAAGTCTATCAGTATCTCAAATTCAAGATATTCTCTTACTATATTTCTATCAAGTCCATTCTTATCACACACATTTATAAAGTGCTCATATCTTGAAATATTATTTGGCTTTTGTTCGCTTGTTATAACTGCATATGCTGAAACAAGCTCTTTTTGCTGAGAAGTAAACAAGTCGGAAATGCAGCCATAATCATAATTCTTGCCATCAATATGCAGGAGCGAATAGCAGACACTATCTCTGCCCTGAGCTTTTATAGCATCGCCTATTATCACTTCATTGATGCTCTCACTGGAATAGATATCGTGGTTCCCCTTAACAAGTTTTCTGATTCCATTATCTATAATCCATGTCTTTTCCAGATTACCCTGAAGAGACGAATTGGGCTGATATTCCCTAACTTCATCATCGTTATAACTGATGTTACCAAGCAGTAGATTTTCCTTAAAATCATTATCAAAAAGATTAACATCTTCCCATGTAAGTCCAGATCCCAAAGGCCTGATCCAATAATAATCAGTCAGGCTAAGGCCCAGATTGTGCGTAAGAAAAAGACCACTTGTCTCGATCCCATTTTCTCTAAGCATTTTTTCAATTTTGCCCTGCTTTATAGGAATTGCTCTATCTCTCCACCATTCGATGATACCCCTGGGACTGGTCCTGTTTTGCAAAGGCAAAATATCGAGATTCTCCTTTTTACCAAGCTTTACAATATTACCGTCTTCACCAATCTGAAGCATCATTATTTCTTCATTTTTGCGCATAAGCGTAAACATAGCCATATTATTCACCACCTAACAGATCACTCTCATACTCATTCTCTAATGACATCCAGGCATAATCAGAAATGAAATTCTCCGGTACATCCTCTCTCTTATCAAGCAGCTTAATCTTACGGACACCATCAATGATATAATCCATCTCATACTGATTATCCTTAGACAAAAGAAGCTTTCCAGAAATCCCATATTCATCGCTATGGGTATCCTCTACAAAAACATCTCCTCTATCCCTATATATAGCTTCTGTAATGGCCCTATTAACAAATTCTCCAAAAGATTCACCCATATTCATAGCATGATTCTTAATAAAATCAAGATTGCCTTTACTCGTTCTAACCCTGATCTGATCGGTTGAGTTTATATATTTCTGTGTCGCAGCCTTCTGCGCCTTGGTATAAATCGCACCCATAATACACCTCTTATAATATAGATACACTATATTTATATGTATAGTGTATCTATATACAAAATGCTTGTCAAGGCACTTAAAGCTGCTGTCTGCGCTAGGGTATCATATAGAGTCAGGCAGCCTTTTCTAATATCACTACTTAACAGGGACCGTTTAACAGAACACAGATATCAATTCGAAAATTCCAGGTCACAGGCAAGCGTTCACATTCTGTTAACTTAACACGGTACATCATTTAGATCATAAAAGTTCCATGACTGCAACATCCTCTAAATATCAAGAAAGTCAGAGATCAAGTTCCAGTGAATCCGATATATAATACTTAAAGCCATGCGCCTTGCAATAACGGCGTATCTTCATGGACAAAAGCGGATCATCAGTGTATTCCAAAAGGTATATATCAATGCCCTCATCTGCATATGTCTCTATATAGTCCTTAAAATATTCCTCGTCATCTGCAGCAGCTTCATGGAACTCTTCCTCGTCCCAGTCAATACTTGTAAGTACGGATTCCTGATTGATACCTGTTATGATATCATCTGCATCCCCGCCTTCATCTGTATATGCAGTAACAAAAGCATCTCCGCCGTTAACAACAACCTCTGCTCCTGTAGCTATGAGACCTTTCATGATAACAGTAAGTCCTTCAAAGATCTCCTTTTCAGGATACTGATAATAGACATCACAATTATCTACAAAAAATCCATCTATTCCTTTATCCAAAAGGTCAGGCGCCAGTATATCAAGGATGAACTCCTGCCATCTGCCTGAAGAGACATCTACCCACTTCTCTTCTTCCCAGTGTTCATAGACATCAAGTGTCAGATCTTCATATTCATCATAATAATCACGGAACGATTCTATAGAGCCAACGTTTATATAGCTATAAACCTCATGGCCCTGCTCCTTGAAATCCTCTATATCCTCTTTGTCAAAATACTGGGCATCTATCACCACCGTCTTATAATCCGAAAGATCCTCAAGATCGCCATCATAGCTTAAGAACACGCCGTACTCACCCTCCCCATAAGAGCAGGCTGATAAGGCCAGTGCTGTTATAATTGTAGCGACTATTAAGTTATATTTTTTCATTCCATACCTCGAGTTCTTCTGACGTTTTCTATTCTTACGATATTTCTCAAACTCGTAGCATAGTCTCTAAATACTGTTGCCCTTGAAATATCAAACTCCTCTAATCAATATGATTTCATAATAGTACCAGGTTCAAAAAAACTATCTCAATGTCATAATCTAACTACTCTTCAAGTTGCGGAATATTAGCCAATTCCTGCAGTTTCTTTCTCAGCACTTCCTTATCCGGCAACTGTAACTGGTACTGCGATACCATCATCGGAGACATGGTACGGCTCATTGCATATTCGACCACCTCATCATTCTTTGATGCACAGAGAATTAAGCCAACACTAGGATTTTCATCAGGCTTCTTCACCTGCCTATCAAGTCCTTCCAAATAGAAGTCCATCTTTGATACATATTCCGGTTTAAATTTGCCGGTTTTAAGTTCAATAGCCACAAGGCAGCGTAACGTTCTGTGGTAAAACAGTAGATCTATCCTGAAATCTTCACCACCAACGGTTATGGCATATTCTTCATCGATAAACGTAAAGTCCTTACCTATTTCAAGCATGAACTGCTTCATTCCGGAAATCAGGCCTTTACGAAGGTCTTTCTCAAGGAAACCGGTTGGCAAATCCAAGAACTCTATTACATAAGAATCCAAGAAAGGGTTTAACTCAGCTTGAACCTTTTCCGGCAAGATTTTATCCTTTGAAAGCATATAGCGCTCATAATATCCGCTGTCCATTTGGCGTTCCAACTGTCTTTTGGTATAACGCTCTTTAATTGCAAGCCGAATATAGAATTCACGCTCTTCATCGGATTTACAGCCTGACATTATCAACAGATGATTTGTCCAACTCAATTGTGTCACCAGTGGTGACATTTTCTTATCTTAATGGTACAAAATACCAAAATATATCCTACCATGAATAGCACTTGTTTTCAATGAAAAAGCGTGTAACCATGCGGTTTTATCGGGTTATATCATTCTTCTTTTGTACCGGTTTTCTTTCCTCATTCTGTCGTCTTGCTTCTTCCTGCGCCTCGGCAAGTTTTGCCCTAAGCGATACCCTTGTCTGCTCCGCATGTCCAGCGATCTTTCTTCCTATTTCCTTAGCCTTTTCGATTACCGATGTCAGCTTCTTCATCATTTTCTTCAGTACCGGAAGTGTCTTTTCAGGATTTGGAATCTCCACATATACCTTCCCGTTGCTTGATCTGACCGGATGTTCCAGTGCTTTGGCAAAACCGGTTATACTGTCGTAGTCAGCTTTATCTGCCCCCAAGTCTGTCAGTCCGTCCTTAAGTTCTTTCAATGCCGGGAGTTCTTTTTTCTCTAATTCTTCAAGCCATTTTTCTGTGTCTTCTTCGGCAATCAGCTTTGCTTCCTGCATAATAGTACCAGGTTCAATAAACTCATTTTAGCCACTGCTCGCATCTGGGCCAGCATGATCTTTTTAGTCCTCTGTGGTTTTTACTGTATTTCCCAGTCAGAGAATAAAAAAATCCAGCAAAGGGATAAACGTTTACACAGTGTGATTAACTCCACTTTTAAACATTCATCCATTTGCCGGATTCTTCCCGATGCTCTGCTCGCTAATCAATATGATTTAGGAAAAAACTTGTCAGCACCCTTTCCTGCCGTTCTTGTGATCATCAATAGAACAAGCCCCCAGCGTACCATACTCAATAAGTCCCGCATCAGCCGGGTCGATCGACACCCTGCCATCCTCAAATACAAAAGCAGGGATACCTACATCACCGATTTCCTTGCAATGATCAAATACAGGATTGGTATCACGAAGTCTTGTGAAAGCACTCATATTACGGATATTCTCACCGATATTTATGTACTCGAATTCATCTTCTCTGCCCTTGATCTGCTCATGAACGTAATCACAATATGGGCAAGTGGGCATACCGTAGATCTTGATCATATAGACCTCCTATCATTGACATATACCAATAACATTGATCCACTTCTCATCTTCTCTTCCCGGTCTTGAGTCACCACCAACTACACTACTTACAATCTCAAATCCCGCTTCCTCAAAAAGCTTAGTAGCGCTCTCCTCAGTATAATCACTAAATACTCTCTCTCCTCTGACAGTCGTTCCCTCGCCATACTTAAAGGATGCGTAAATAGCTCCACCAGGTTTTAGAGCCCTCTTCATCTTCTGTAATACCTCCGGAAGATCATCTGAAGGCACATGCAGCAGCGAAGCACACGCCCAGATTCCATCAAATTCCTTATCAAAAGAAATATCTTCAAAACGCATATTAAGAACTTCCCTGCCAATATACTCAGAAGCTCTCTTGCACATCTCCTTGGATGCATCAAAAGCTACAACATCATATCCTTCTGACAAAAAAGCCTTACTATCTCTACCACTTCCGCAGCCAGCATCAAGGATCTTGCCCCCATCAGGAACATATTTCAAAAAGCCACTCCTTACTCCTGACATGTCAGCATTCACAGAGCCCTCAAAGAAGCTGTCTGCGTTATTGTTATAATATTCAACATTCTTATCTATCATACTAACCTCAAGCCATGTATCAAAGTCTACCAGTTCCAAATCTCATACCCCTGCCTTCTGGCAGAGTCATACACCGGTTGCATATTCTTCTCAAGAATCCCAAAGAACTCCTCTTTAGAATTCCCCTTACGATATAGCTCCTGCCCTGCCCATATAGAATGCAGATTGTCACGAAGGCAAGACTCAAAAAGCTTATGAATATGCTCCTTGTCATGGATCATCTCGTATAACAGATACTGATTCTGGGCAAATCTCCTGAAGAAAGGATCCCACTTTGGAAGTCTGTTATTCTTAGCAGAATTAAGCGAAGAATCCATCGGCATAAGATTCCATAGCTCATCATTCATAGCAAAAGACCACGGAATAAAATGATCCACATCATAACTCTTAGTCTTTATAGGATCATCCGTAAACACATCTATAACATTGCTGCATTCAAGAATTCCATCCCACAGCTTATGAACCCTGTCAAGCTTACGCATCTTCTCATCCATGGGCGCAAGCTTATATACAAGTCCCGGAACCTCAGGATTATTGTTCTGAAGCCACTTAACCTTCTCATACTGAATCCAGCCCAGAATCGCCACAGTATTATCCTGAATCATCTTGATCCAGGCCGGTTCAAAATACACTTCCTTCTTAAGCTTACTGGAATCACCAAGAGTATACGGCAATAAAACCACATCACTACTAATACTTTTGATATATGCCGTCATCCTCCTGATACTGCCCCACTCAGCTTTCTCCTCAGACCTTGAGAAAAAACCTGCAAGAGCCCTGTAAGGAACCATGTTAGTAAGCTGCTCTTTAGAATCTTTCAACTCACTGTCATGTTCTTTGATTGCATTTATAATCTCAACCTTAGAAGCGTTAGATGGAAGACCGCTTAGATCCGACAGCTTAAGAATAGCCCGTTCCAGGCCATCTCTTATCTGACCATCAAGCTGTATACCGCTTAAATGGATATGGAATTCACGAACAGAATACCAGGCACTTGCGATCATCTCATTTATAATGTCATCAAAAGTAGTCTCACTTACGCCTTCAGAGATCAGCTTCACTATTGCTTCAAGCCAATAGAACTTGTAGCAATAGGAAGGATCCTTCATCATAAGTGAGAAGCCCTCAATGTCTAAAGAGCTGTAATACTTATTATCAACCTTAAGACGGTATTCAGTTCCTTGGGAAAAGAGATTATCGCTCATAGTTAAATTGACATCTATATTTACAATTTCTACATAATAGTACCAGGTTCAATAAATTCTTTAACATCCTAATAGTTAATATGAAATACAATGCGAGGCTTTTCTCCCTCTTTATTCTCGATATCTATTTCAAACCAAAAATCGATGTCTTCGCCATGGCTTGTAGGCTGATATATTACAAAATCCGTCTCGCCCAAATCGTCATCATCATCATCATCGAAATAATCACTGTCTTGCCAATCCAAAGAGTCTTCTTTGAAAGCGTCAAAGACAAAATCAGCGCCATCTTGTTCATTCCATAATGATAATTGACCTTCGATCCAGTCCTTAAAATCAGCCATTGCCTCATCACGCGTCATACCATCTGAATACCAGGATTTATTAATATCAACATTATCAGGAATTTTGTCATACTCCCCTGAAGCGATACCATCAATCAACGCTTTAACTGCATCTCTAACCATCACTCTAAATTCTTCTTGCTCCAATTTTATACTCCTTTATCCGTAACACTACAGATTCCATTCAAAAAATCAATGTATTCACTTGGAATCTCTATTTGAAATTTTTCTTTTACTTTTGTAGTAAATCTACTGATCTCATCATCACTTGCCGGTTCGTTTACTTTGTATCCCCAACCGACAAATTCTTTTTTATTTTCTCAATCTCTTTTTCCCACATTTTAGTGTCCATTGGCTCTTTAGCCTTATCTCCTATCCTTTCTTACATTTATCTCTTCAACTTTTATATGGTTAACAGAACACGGTACTTTAGCCTTAGTTTAGAAAAAATTCATGTAAGCACAGCAATAGCTCCGCCAATGATCAAGGCAGGTATAGCCAGCATCAATACAAGACTTGTAAGACAGCCTCCTGAAGCTGTCTTATTCCCTCCTGCATTGCCGGATTTCTTGCTGTCTTCATGGATCTCATTTAATATAAAGAAATCCATCAGCTCATCATCGTCATCATCACCATCTGTGAAAATACCCATGATTCCCCCTTAAAGTCTCATTCACGCATGAGACTCAGTATTATAATTTCCACACAGATTCATTTTTATCATAAACAGCACCTGTGATTTTCTTTATCTTAGCATAGTCTCTAAATACTGTTGCCCTTGAAATATCGAACTCCTCTAATCAATATGATTTAGGAAAAAAACTTGTCAGCACCCTTTCCTGCCGTTCTTGTGATCATCAATAGAACAAGCCCCCGGCGTACCATACTCAATAAGTCCCGCATCAGCCGGGTCTATCGACACCCTGCCATCTTCAAATACAAAAGCAGGAATACCTACATCGCCAATCTCCTTGCAATGATCAAATACAGGATTGGTATCACGAAGTCTGGTGAAGGCACTCATATTACGGATATTCTCGCCGATATTTATGTACTCGAATTCATCTTCTCTGCCCTTGATCTGCTCATGAACATAATCACAATATGGGCAAGTGGGCATACCATAGATCTTGATCATATAGACCTCCTATCATTGACATATACCAATAACATTAATCCACATCTCAGCTTCTCTTCCCGGTCTTGAGTCACCACCAACTACGCGGCTTGCAATCTCAAATCCCGCTTCCTCAAAAAGCTTAGTAGCGCTCTCCTCAGTAAAATCACTAAATACTCTCTCCTCTGACAGTCGTTCCCTCGCCATACTTAAAGGATGCGTAAATGGCTCCACCAGGTTTTAGAGCCTTCTTCATCCTCTGTAATACATCAGGAAGATCATCTGAAGGCACATGCAGCAGCGAAGCACACGCCCAGATTCCATCAAATTCCTTGTCAAAAGAAATATCTTCAAAACGCATATTAAGAACTTCCCTGCCAATATACTCAGAAGCCCTCTTGCACATCTCCTTGGATGCATCAAAAGCTACAACATCATATCCTTCTGACAAGAAAGCCTTACTATCTCTTCCACTTCCACAGCCAGCATCAAGGATCTTGCCACCATAAGGAACATATTTTAAAAATCTATTCCTTACTACTGACATATCAGCATTAACAGATCCTTCAAAGAAGCTATCTGCGTTAATGTTATAATATTCAATGTTCCTATCTATCATATTTAATCTCATGCAATTGAATTAATTATTACTTACAAAAACATATATCTATTATTGATATTCTTTATATCCACTAAGCATTGCATACTTCCACATTCGTTCAATTACATCATCTGAATACTCGCTCATCTCTGTCTCAATAATAATGTCGTGCGAAGTTTTTATGCAATTATTCCTTCTTTCAATCTTTACAATATACTCTCTTTTAGGAATTTTATTATTTTTTTTGCTATTACAAGATGGACACGCCAAAACGAAATTCCAGATTTTATCGTCTTTTACAAATGACCATGGAATAAAGTGATCTACATGAGCTTTATCATTCAGTTTCTTCCCGCAATAAAAACACGTATTTTCTTCAAACTCTCTTCTGAGTAACTCCCTATATATAGAAAGATCTTCACGTTTTGGAGTTGCAAGTTCAAGTTTTTCGAGAACCTTAATTAAAACATTCTCATCATTCACCTGCTCAAGAAATTTTGCCCAGGAATAATAGTTTAATCTTTCTAATTCTGATTTATACTTTAGCATGAAGTCTGAAAAAACAGGATTTAATGTTAATCCATCATCAGCAAGATCAAAATCATAAATAAGCCCATCAAAATCTTCATATAATGCGCCAATCACATACTTCCTGCACTCTTTTGAGACTTGCTTTATAAGCGATTTTTTCAAATCAATATCAAGAGACTGAAATTCCAACACACTAATTATTGTATTATCA
This sequence comes from Butyrivibrio fibrisolvens, assembly GCF_023206215.1. Taxonomy (NCBI): domain Bacteria; kingdom Bacillati; phylum Bacillota; class Clostridia; order Lachnospirales; family Lachnospiraceae; genus Butyrivibrio; species Butyrivibrio fibrisolvens. Next base: position 2,173,981 of record NZ_CP065800.1, on the reverse strand, counting down.
GTTACAGCCTTAATAAAAATCGATTCTATTCTTGAGTACTTTGATTTTCCATCAGGTCTCATTTGCCGTAAATCATATTTAACCACTAAATTCCAATAATTTTCGGCAAATTTAGAGAAGATCTCTTCATATGTATAGTACACACCTTTTTCAGTTTTCTTCCCATTGAACGCATTATCAAGCAGAGACTTTATTAATCCAAATTTATAGGTATTCCTCTTTTTGCTGGAATCAGAAAAAACATAGTTAAACAAAGACCATATCTTGTCATCGCTTACAGCATAATCTTTTATACTTCCAAATGTTTTATCATATCCTGCCATATTGTATACCTTTAGAAAACCAACCCTTTTGCAACTGTTAGTAATTCTTTGATATTCTTCTTGACGTCATCTAAATCAGAATCCGCTCCCCAACTAATTCTTATAGCCGATGATATTTTATCCTTATCAATCCCCATAGCTGTCAGTACATAGCTAGGACTATAATCATTAGATGTACATGCGGAACCATTAGATACCCCACAATACTGTTTAGATGAAAGCATCAATGCTTCGGATTCAATTCCATTGAAACTAACATTTATTGTATTAGGCATACAATAATTCTGATCACCGTTATATTCATATTCTAATCCAGAATCCTCTATTATCTTCTTGACTACATTCTTTATTTCAAGGCAATGATCATAATTAGTTTTATATTCTGCCGCTGCAATCTCACAAGCTTTGCCAAGGCCTGCAACCAATGCCACTGGTATCGTTCCTGGCCTTATACCATGCTCTTGCTGACCTCCATATGTTATAGCCTTTATAGGAGGTAATTTATATTTTTTCTTTTTTAAAACTAATGCTCCTATTCCTTGTGGACCATTAAACTTATGTGCACTAAGCGAAAGCATATCGTATTTAGTATTTCTAAGTTCTTCAACAAGCTTTCCACAACTTTGAGTTGCATCCACATGAAAAAAAACATCTCTACTAGCCAAAGTTTCACCTAGTAAATCTATTGGCTGGATGATTCCTGTTTCATTATTAGCATGCATTACACTAACTAATAACGTATCATCTCTTACTAAATCTAATATTCTACTTGCACTAACTCTTCCATCAATTTCTGGATTAACTATATCAATAGAAAAGCCATCTTTCTTCAAACTTTTTACAGTTTCAAGCACAGCCTTATGCTCAATGCTAGTAGTAATAACATGCTTTTTGCCTACAGAATTTGCATAATCTATAAGTCCTCTAATCGCAATATTACTACTTTCAGTTGATCCACTTGTAAAAAACACCTCTGTACTATTAACGCTTAAAAGATTTGCGACACTTTTTCTTGCCTGTTCTACAATTTTCCTTGCGTTATCACCATAATCATGAGTTCTGCTATCAGCATTTCCAAACTTATTGGTATATACCTCTACCATATAATCAAGAACTCTCTTATCGATTGGTGTCGTTGCATTATAATCTAGATATACTCCCATAATTATTCCTCTATTGAAAGTTTTAACAAGTCATCAAGGCTTTTTATAAAATTGGTTCCACAAAGATATGCTAGCCCTCTTTCCAAATGTAATTTGAAATATTTTGCAAGGGTTTGTTCATCAGTTGGAAGGCTCATTTTCTTACACCACGCAATCATAAGTGCATCATAAATATCACTATACTCCCCGCCGAAAGTATACCATGACATTTCAACATTACTATCCGCAATAATAGGGACATCTGTTGGAATCGTATTTTCTGATAAAGAAAAACACAAAGCCCATCTACATAAAATATTCCAGTTTTTTATACCCGTTTTACCTTTTAATCTTCCAAGCTTTTCTTTAGCGGCATTTGACAACTTTATCTGTTTTACTATCATATATTTATTCCCATCCAAAATAAGTTTTTGTTAATGAAGTTGTTTTCTCTTCGTCATTGTATTCAAGTGTAAATCTATCTCCTACACTGTCCTGCATTAGCTCATAATACTTCTCATCTATTTCAGAATCTGTAGACAGTATTATTGTCTGCTCACTTGCATTAGGGAAATAAGTTGTAATCAATGATTCTCTATGCGCTGAATCTAGTCTTGATAATGGTGTATCAATAATAACCGGAAGCTTTTTCTGAGAGCAAATTGCTAAAGACCATAACAATGAAATTACCATCAATTGCTTTTCTCCTGCAGATAAGCGCTCTTTAGTTACTATCTCTCCATCTTTATTTAAATATGTAAGATCCAAAGTTTCAGGATCCATCTCAATATTAGATACCAAGTTCTTCTTATTTGCTAATTTCTTGTAGCATGAAGTCATTGTTGAAGCAAGAATACTAGTTTTTCTTGCTTGTAATCTAATTCTATATTGATCTATTATATCTTTCGCCATATGAGCATACTTAACGACTCTTTCGTCAGAATCCACTGCTTCAAGCGAAGATAATACACTTTCTGCCATCCTACTAAATTCAGCAGATGTCAAAATATAATTACTATTTATGCTTGATCTCTTCTTATGGTAATCTTCTATTTCAACTTCGCAATTAGCAATTTCCTTTTCTGTTGATTTTATAGTCTTATATAGCTCACTTAATTCTTTCTCATTGATATCAACAGACAAGTATCCGTCAATTACATCTATATTCTTTTGATATTCCTTTTCATCATCTATGAGTTTTTTTGTCTGCTCTTTAGCATTATTAAGGCCATGATCATACAGCATACCGACTTTATATAATGTTGCGTCTGACAGATTATATATGTTTTCACTTTGATTAGCGTTGATTTTCTCTTTCATAAAAGATATAAACTTGTCAGTATTTTCATCTTTCCCTTTAAAATCAGCGTACAATTCATTTATTTTACTTAGCGCAAAAGAAGATATCCTCTTATCATGCTCTTTTTCACCTTCATCTCTAATATCAGCTAATAATGGCATCACTAGTGATAAAGGCAATTCTCCTGCCGCCATCTCAAATCTATCATCCTGATTGCTGGCAAGTGCGTTAAGCTTATTGGCTCTCTCCTGCATTAAATCATGTTTTTGTTCAACAATATCTCCACCTTTTACTTGATATTCAGAATTAAGATTTTCCAATTCGTTAATTAATCTAGTTTTCTTTTTCTCAACTTCATCTATCTCTTCATCAATCATTCTTAATTCTTCACCGACAGCTTCTTTTTCATTTCTAAGCTCTTCCAATTTAGTAAGATCTTGATTTGATGAAATTTTCTTGCCGATTCTTGTAATTAATTTACTAATATCATTATCAAGAATATCAAGAACTGATATTCCAAGCATAGCCTTTATTGATTCTTTCATTTGGTGGCTAGTTTCTTCTACTGCTAGTTCTGCAATTTTCTCACCATCGAAGAAGAAAAAATTAGATAATGCGCTTGGTAATATACTTTCTACGAACATCGGCCAGTTTTCTGTTAAAAAAGGACTATCTTCGCCATTCTTCTTAACCCATATTTTCTCATGTACCCTTTGGGTATTTGAATCCCATTCACGATGAACTTGATATACTTCTTCATCAGAATTATCCATAGAAAAATTATTTCAACAAAAGATGACAGTGTACCATCTTTCTTGTTAATATATGATTTCAAATATTGACCATATGATTGGTATTTACTCTCTGTATATGCAAATGAATTCGAACCATAAAGGCTTAATAAAACCGCTTCTAGAATTGTCGTTTTACCTCTTCCGTTCATTCCGCCAATTAGAACAACGGGTTTCTTTCCAGTGAATTCCATTATATTTGTATCTGCATAAACTCCAAAATTATGCAAAATAAGTTTTTTTATGATCATTCCTTATCTTCCTCGTCATCATCTGTTTCGTATGGTTCATCATATGAATCATCAAGTGCAAGCGCATTGTACTTGCCCCCAAGATCTCGTTTTCGTTCTGTTTGTCCTAGATAAAACTGTCTTGCATCTTCCTCGTTTTTGTAATATGTTCTCTTTATTGTATTTTCTAATGCATCTGCTATACCTTTTCTCTGATTTAATCCACTAGACTTATTCTCAATATCAACCAGACTATAAGCCATTTCAAATGCTAATTCTTCATCAGGATATAACTCTTCGACAACTGATTTTAAAATATCCCATTCCTCTGACTGGAAAGAATTAGAACTAATCCATTCAGGATCATCAAATTCCTTTCCTGTCACCTCTTTGTATATTCTAGGGAGAGAATCATCAAACTCATGCTTTTCATTTACCCATATTCTACGGATATTTCTAAGCTCTGGAAGCGTAATTAATTGAAGGTCAGCAAATTCAGCAGGACCATTTTCATTTATATCTTTTTGAACCTCTAATAAATCACGCAACCACTCTTCTCTGACTTCCTTCTTATAAGGGCCATGATATAACTGCTTATAACTTCCCTGCAGATAACCTGCCATCTTTCTAAAGCTTCTTCGCTCTCTATCATGTTCTTCATCACCAAATTTATTTCTAAATTCTAGTAATGAAGACATCCATTCCTTCTCAGAATCGTTTGCTATCATAGCTTCCATTGATTTGTCCTTTTCAACCATGGTACAAACCCAGCAACCAAATCTACTTCTTCCACAGCTCGGAAGTCCTTTGCCTATCATAAGTGGACATTCTCCATCCGCAGTTGCTCCTCTATATAAAGTAAGCAACTCCTTGTTTGAATATCCCCAAGGATTCTTATGTTGCATTAAGAATACCCAAACATCATTATCATTCCAATCTTCAAGTGGAGAGAAAACAAGTTCGTTCGCAAGTGAAGGATTAGGACTAAGAAGTTCTCTTACACGCTTTTTTTCATAATAAGCCATGGTTTTAGCACGTCTCGCACTTTCAGCTTTACGTGTGCCAATTACCATAATTATTTCGCCGTGCTCTGCTATTTTATCTTTAACAAAATTATTAACAGGCTGTATTTTCAATCGATCTGTACACCAACGAAGTTTTTTTCTTGGAAACGGATAACCTCTACCTATAAAATTAACCCAGAATGTATTGTCAGCTGCAGGAGTTAACTGATGTGTTACAAATGGCATATCTTGTTCTTCAGCTGCCTCATCCATAAATTCTAGTGATCTCTTCACCCATTTTGATACAACAGGTGATTCAACTAAAGTATCTGTATTTATAACATGAACTGTCTTTTTGCGAAGCGATTTCGGAAGTCCTTGTATAGCCATCCAAACCAATTGAACTGTTGCTGTACTATCCTTTCCTCCGGAATATCCAATAACCCAAGGAATATCATCACATAGATATAAATTCCTTACTGTTGTTAATAAACATCTTATGGATTCATTCGTAATAGTCACTTCACTTTTTTCATTACTTGTATTCACGTCCATTTTGTCACCTACTTATTTCTTTTTCTGCCTCTTTTTCTTCGTTAGAAAGAGGTATACCGATTTTTTTCTTAATTAGATTTGCAGCTAAAACTATTGCTTTCTCATTATTTATCATTCTACCATTGGGTTTTATTACTCTTTGCTGCCATTCTTTATGACTTCTCTTCCAATCAATTGTTTCTAATCTTATTAGTAACTTTTCAAGATCACTTTCTTTGCAATTATCAAACAAGCATCCGCCAACACGGCCTAAAGCTTGTAAAACCACGGCTTGTGCTGCAATATACTTTTCTCTTAACTCTGTTTTACTAATAACTCTCTCATGCATATCTTTCCAAGGAACCATATGTTCTGAAACAATATTCCAATAAGCAATACAAAAGTTCTCAAATTTATCATCACAAGTATATCTTCTAAGTATTCGCTTATTAGCTGTATACAGATTGTTTAAAGTAAATAGCGATGATGAAAACTTACCTAAAATATCTTTTTCTTTATCAATATATTCATCAAAAAATGAGACGGCCTTAACTACAGCTCTCGTACGTACTGCAAGCTCATCCCTTGAATCATATAATTCAGCTATTGAATTGGAAGTCTTAACTGCATGCTTATTTAGATCTGTAAACATTTGTTGACTTCTTTCCAGTCCCATATCTTCGTAAAAAACAACCGAAATTGTTTCATCTGATAGTTCTGGAGCTTCTTCAAGTGCTGCTAATATTGCAGCTTTTCTATGCTGCCCATCATTAATTAAGAAATGAGCATCCATAGATACTTCTAAAATGCCCAAATCTTCTTGGTCTGTTGAAACAAATCGATATTCGCCATCTATACTTGCTGCTAACGCTGAAAAGACATAAGAATCTCTATTATTCAACATATACCTTTTTATTTCTGGAATTCTGGATTCATTTAATTTCCTCTGAGCTCTATGCTCTGGGAGAACATATTCTTCATCATTCGGAAACAATGCTGATATCATTTTTAACGGCACCATAGCAATATAATAATCTTTGCCAGCCTGAACGCCTTTTACCACAGGAAATTTATAACAATAGTTCATATCTTCCTCCGCAAAAACACCCTACTTAAGTAGTATACTTAAGTAGGGTGTTCGTGTCAATTGATATCTACAAAACAAGCTTTATTTTAGTCAATAATCTATGATCTTCAAGCCAATTCATAGTAGAATTTTTCACATCTGCCAGGCTAATATCTTCTCCATCCGTAATACTTATTACAAACTTCTCCGTATCCTCATCGAGCGAAAGTGACTTTATCAACTCTTTGCTTTTTTTTATATAGTCTGAAATCATATCAATTTCTTTATCGTTTCCTACGTCTACTTTATCTATATCACTTTTAAGTTTCCCTAATTCATCAAGAACTTCGCCATTATCTATAATATTTGCTAACGCATTGATAAGTTTCGCATAAGAATTAATACGGTCATTTTTATAAGTACGCCATATTTTTGTAAGATAATTTTTTTCTTCTGTGATTCTAGTTTTCAGAAAGCTCATATTATTTAGAATATCTTCTGTATTATCTAGCTCTATATCTTTTCTTATAGAATTCAAATATCCCCTAATTGATTTAATATTTTCCTCTTCTAAATCTTCGAGCTTCTCATACACTTTTCTTTGGGCGTACAATTTTATAATATCTACGATAATAGGAGACAAGTCCATCTGAATCTTTTCAAGGTCACTAACATTATTTTTAGCAACCTTTGAACTCAAATACTTGTTTCCCTGTTTTATAGAATAAGAAATATCCTCTATTAACATAACTTACCTCACATATTACTAACACTATCTAGGCTAGCTTTTATCCCTTCTTTGATTCTGGTTGCTTTTTGATCTAATGATCTATCAATATTTGAAGTAAATATACTATTTTTTTCTGATATCAATTTTTCAAAAGCCTCAAAAGCACACACATATTTTTTCAAGGTCTCAGTATTTAATTTTGCTAATAACAAAAATACATCATCGCAACTCTTCGTTCTTGATATCTTGTTAAGAGAACGAACTAAATTCAATAGCTCCATAGAAAATGAGTCATCATAAATTACCTTTAGTGAAACATCTTCATAAGGCAAATTACAATCATTTCTTATGAACTTCAGGTAACGTAACATTTCCATATTGGTTTTATTTACTATTTTTTCATCGATGTCATTTCCAAGCCATTGCTCTAGTTTTCTCTTTGAATTTTTGGCAACCTCCAGCTCTTCATTCATTATGTCATCTTTGGATTCCGCAAAGACACTTAATAGTTTTAGAGCCTCTACTATCAAAGCATCATTAGGTAATACTCCCTTTATTACAAAATCCGAAATAATCCCCTCTTCTAACACCTTTTCAACAACAGAGGACAATCTAGTCTCATCAATATAAAAGTAACTGCTTTCATTACTACTACCTATATAAGTTCTAAAACGTATATTGAGTAAATCCATTATTACATCACTATTATCATCCATCCTAGAATCAATAGAAGACCATTTATCACTTTTTAAAGCAAAGCTTTTGCTCTTTCTATTTAAAGAAAACAGAGCCTTTATTACATTCTTTTTATCAAATGAGCTTATTTTCCCTTTTACAAGTAAATATACCATTGCTGATTTCACTACAATGTAATCGATATCCTGTTCTCCAGCAATTTCTTTTTTGATTATGCTTACCAATTCGTTTCGGTGGTTAATTAACCATGCTTTGGCGCTAACAAACTGTTCGTCACCATTTTCATAATCCCATCCTTTATAAAAATTATAGTTATACAATGCCCTTAATAACTGGTACGATTCAAGATTTCTATCAATCTTAATTATGCCATTACCTGAAACATTCTGCCCTTCAATATAGATATTTCTTGCGTTTAAAACTTTTGATACTAAGTTGTAACTCAGTCCCTCATGCTCCCAATTAATGTTTTCAAGAATATATTTACAAATATACTCTTTAGGTTCTCTTATGATTTTCAATTTTACAGCAGGATCATCATACCAGCGCTTAATTTGGCTTATATCGTCTTCTAATTTTTCTTCTTGTCTAGATTTTTTCTTTTGGACTTCTATTTCTTTTTGATTATGCTCAATAGATGCATTCTCTTCTGCCTTACCTATGGCATTAATGTTATCGTTTTCTTTATTATCATCTGCCGAAACAAAAACTGATGTAGCTGAAGCTCCAAGATGTAATCCAAAAAATTCAAAAAGTGTCGGCGGAACATCGCCTATCTCGCCATTTGCGCCACGAGAAAAAGTTCCATTCCCCCAAATTTTAATTAAAATTTCTCTTTCCTTTTGTTCGCTTATAGGATCAAAATTTTCATTTAGTACTTCATCCTTTTCTTCCATTCTTCCCAAAGTAACTATACTTGCATTATGAAAATTACGCTCTTCGCTAATAATCTTAGGTCCAAAACTTAGCCACTTTAATTCAACATGCTTAATTACATCTTTCAAAAAACATCTAGGTGACTTTGAACTATCTGGAAGTAGTCTGTACATATTCAATAGAGCATTCCTATTAAATGGAAATACAGACATTTTCTTTCCATTAACCATCACATCTGCAAAATCATATGCACATTCCCAAACTGGTATATCTCCACCCTTTTTTGTATACCACTTATCGCTATCATCTGAAGATAAATTAATAGCATTAATATACTTAGCTGCGAATTCAATAATCCACTCATCTTTTTTCAGCAATGATTTCTCTAGAATAACAACATTCCTAGTCAATCTCTCTTGTAAACTTGTATGAAAACGATCAAAAAAGGCATCTGTTGATCCAATTACCGAAAGAATACGACATAGATTATCATTGCCAACATCGGTATGCTTATTGATTAATACTTCTATGATTTCACTATCAATTCCTGTAAAAATATTAATATCTTCAATAAAAAGAGACAATTTTTGACCGCGTTTTTTTAACTCAGTTCTGATTTCGTCAAAAACATCTCGTAAATCGCTTCCAGAAAAATTCAACGTTCTTTTTATAACTATCTCAACAAGTGAATTTAAATATTGTGTTACCTTCAAACACTCTTTTTTATTTGTAGCTAAAAGTTTAGCTAACTCAAGTGTTTCCCTGTCTGCCTTATGATTTGAAGACTGCAAATGCTTAGCTATATCGGAAGGAGAGAACATAATAGCATCATCCTCAAATATATCTTCTCCATCACGTAGAACTATTTTTCCAGTTATTTTGTTACACAACTTATCTATTGGCCCATCTTCGCACATAAAGATAGTCTGTTCTACAACAGGATCAGACAAATAATGATACAGTTTTTCTTTTAGTATCTTATCAATATTATCTCCCTCATAATTCTTAACTCGCACCTTAAGAGTTGAATAGACCGTATCCCTAAACTCCACATCTGACATTTCTGTAGTACCAGCACTAATTTTGTCGAGATAATATTTAGTTCTATCTTCTGGTAGAATATTAGCATCAAGAATAGTTCTAATTGTTGCCTTAAGGGTGTTTTTAGAACGCGGAATAAAGATGCTTTTTTCTATATTTTCATCATTATTCTTTCTAAATTGATAATATAGCCATCTTACTAAATGTGATTTTCCACACCCATTTTTACCTTGTATCATAATAAACTGATGATTATTAGCATTTGCTATCATATCATCAAGAAGATCATCTTCGGTAAATACAGTTGCATTGTCATAAAGATTATCTTCAATAAAAAGGTGCTGTGTACTACCTTCAATAGGTTTAATATAATCAACTAACGAATTAAACGGCATATGCGTAAGCATAAAATCCGCTTCACTACACTCTGTTGCTGTTGTATTAATTACTTTATTGATTCTCTCTTCTGATATTTTTGTCATTTCAGCACACCTTTATATTTGTAAAATTATTTCCTTTAAGTAATATGTTTGACTTACTTAAATGCCAAACATCTCCTATATCTTTCATAGTTTCTATTTTTATCATCTTGGCTTGTTCAAGTATTCTAATAGCCTGTGATAATGGATATGAAACATTGTTTTCATGAATACAAATTTTAATAAAGAATAATTCACTTGCCATTTTATCGAAAAACAACTTTGCCGGAATATATCCTTCCTGCTTGAGTTCTTCATGGTCTTCTAGATAATCATATAAAATACTATCCAGAGCATACGATACTCTTCCTGACCTATAACCATTAAAGGATATTATCCCTAACATCTCACACCAAAACAAAAAACCATGAACCGTATTATGGTCTATACCATCTATACCCATAGCTGGAACAAAATCTTCAGCCCTTGTATACTTATCTAATTTACGATTTTCAGAACCAATGAGCCACTCAAGCATTTGACTAAACTTGTTAGAGCGTTTTAATTCTAATTTTGTTAACAAAGATTTCGAAAATGACTTATAATCCTTTAATTCCTCACTGCTAAAAACACTTGATATTTCTCCCGTTTTTTCATCTTTTTTGATAAAAACATTTTCAGAAAACTTAAATACTTTATTAAATTCATCTGAACTATTTTTATCATCTTGAAAAGCTGTCATCTTTCCTTTTAAATCATCTTCATTACATACAGTTGAATCAACTGCTTTACATAGATAATATACCATCATTGGCATATATTCCTGTCTTAATGAATCAGGCATTAACATACAACATCCTCCAATAATATGGTTGTAATAGGAATAGCATATTCTACTATATCTCTTAGAAAGTGTTCTTCCTTTTCATAATAAAAATCTTTTTCGCAAACATAAACTATGTTCAAGCCATCAATATCATTACAAAGCTTTTCTATTTGCTTCAACATCTTAGCCTCTTTGCCAGTATCTAGAAACAACGTTATGGTACCGACTATATACTGTCTGGGCGTATTTACAAACTCATCAAAAGTTAGCAAGAGATATTCATTGGACATATAATTTGTAATTTTATTCTTCAATTCATTGGTAAAGTGCTCACTTACAATAATATCTGCTCCAGAAGCGATTAAATGTTCCACAAGCAAATCATGATCATTACTACTCATGCTGCGCTCGTAAAAAAGCATTCCTCGACTATGCAACTTCATATACATAGAACAATTATTTTTAAAAGAATATTTTCTTGAAGCTTTAAATTGCCCATTATAAATTAGGCTAATTCTTCCTTCTGGAAACCAGTTAGAATACTCATTTTTTCTACAAACCGGACACCCATTACATCCTCCATCTGTATATGGAAATTCCTGCTGAAAATAATAAGAAAAGCAATCTTCATTATTCTTTGATAGCATTTTCTCAACTGCTTCTCTCGCCTCTAATATTGATTTCCTTTCTTTTTCTCTTTGCTCTTCAACTAATTGTTCAAATGCCTCATTATCTCTTGAAGTAAAAAATTTCTTCTGTCTAACAGTAATCACATATGACTTATAACCACTAGTAAACGAACGTTTAACATCAACAATGTCTAAAAAACCACATCTGATAAGAAAGAGCAAAACATTCTGATTCCATCCACTATTTTTCTGTCCAGTCTTTGAATACTTCAAATGTTCTGGTGTAACACTTGAATCAATCTTATAAAAATTTGGTTCATCTCCTATGACAGCATATGCCTTAATATCATTCCACCGATCAATAATACTTCCTGTTTTTAGCAATCTCTTATCCGTAATATCAGAAACATATCCTTTGTCAATAATAGGACAAAATAACGTGAAACTTAAAGATGAATATCCATCTCTTCCACTTCTCCCGACTTCTTGATAAAACCTACTTATACTATCAGGCATGTAAGCTGTAATTACAGTTCTAACATCAGCCTTATCTACTCCCATTCCAAAAGCAGATGTTGCAACCATAATATCTATTTCATCATTTCTCCACAATTCAATAAGTTGATCACGTTCATTATCCGAGGTATCTCCGGTAAACTGTTTCACTCTAGTAATACCCATACTCTTTATAAGCTCTAGATATTCATCACTCTGCTTCTTTGTTCCCGTATAAATAATCGCTGGCTTTGGAACAGATTTCACTAACTTTTTAATTTTGTACATTCTATCTTTTTCGCTAATACAATAGCTAGAGTAATAGGAAATTTCTGGTCTAAGTGACTCCCCTCGATACTCAATGAACTCACCAGATTTAAAGATACTCCTCAAAGTATCTGAATCACTTTCCGTAATGGTTGCCGAAGTTAATATCGTATAAATCTTTGACTCATAATTATTATACTTCTCGCAAAGAGCTGGAATAAACTGAAATTCTGGTCTGAAGTTCATTCCCCAATCTACAATTAAATGTGCCTCATCAACGACGATTGCAGATAAGTTACCATGGGCTGCTGAATAGTTTAGTGCATTAACAATTTTATAATTTGTTAAACTTTCTGGTGATATATATAGAATTGTCTGCTTAGCATTTTTTATTTGTTCGCATAATTCATCCATGTATGTTTCTGATTTTTCATTTCTCTTAGCAGAGTAAAAAATAGATGATATCCATGGAAGACGTGCAAATATTTTATTATCACTCTTTATATGATCTGAAATAAGTGCAACTGTTGGAACTATTACAACAGTTAATCCTGTAAACTTTCCACTGGCCACTGCATATTGCCAAAGCAAACTCTTTCCATTTCCCGTAGGAAGGCAAGCCAATAAACAATCACCTGGATTCATCTTTTTCAATGAATGAATCATTAGCTTTTGCTGAATGCTTATATATGAATCGTACCCGAAATAATTTAACAAATCTCCATCAGGGTATGATCCCAAAGCATTTCGTTTTCGTTCAAATGAATATGAATATTTCAAATCATCATTATCAGTTAAAGACCAAGGCTTAACAGCAACTATATTATTTGAATCATCAAAATATAAATCTAAACTCTCAGAATGATTTTTTAGATATTCATAATAAGATTCTGATATACGTATATTAGACTTTTCATAAAGCAAAATTTGTCTCAAATGGCTAACAGAATCATATAATGCATTTGATTCTATGCACTTTATAAACCTAACAGCAGGTGATATTAAAGACTTATTAGCACAACACATATCATTCAGCAACTTAATGCTCTCTTGAGCTGTTTTTTGCTTTTCAATATATTTTTCTACTATCTCTATTATTTTCATATTATTTCTCTAAGCACACAAATAAGATGCTATCCAAAACGCCATTAGCTGCATTCATAGCTTTCCTGAGCGCCTTGTATAACTCGAGTTTTTTTTCATCATAAGTATTTGATACTTTCATCTGATTGTTTAATTGACACTTAAACTCCAGATCTTCAATTTTCTTTTCAAGAAGTGCTTGTGCGAAAGTACTTTTTTCTATTTCTGAATACTTCGATTTTGTCTCTTTAATTGCGATTTTTACATCTTCTTCTAGGTCTGAATAATCTAATATATCTTCAATTTCGCTTCGTGAAATATCTTCACAAGTTTTATTTAGCAGTCCGTTATCCACACTATTAATGATATCTTCATACATCATGTATTTTGAATCATTCATAGGATAAACAATCTTAATTCTATTATTTGTGATAAATTCATTTGTTAAGGGTAAGAGATCTTTATCCCACTCGCCAGAAAAGTAATCCGGAATATCAAGATCTAGATTCCATGAAAGAATAAGTCCCTTCCATTCTACATCTGAATCATTAACTTTTACAGCTGAAAACCTTCCATCATTACTATCAATAACCTCTTCAGATAATTCTCTAACAATAGGGTGCTGACAGGTTAAAAAATCCACATCCTCATATTCTAGTGCATCTTTAACAAAGAAAGTCCCTTCGACTTTGCAGTCGTTGTGCTTTGAACTTTCATAAATATGTATCTTCGCTCCTCTATAAGGATTTGAGCTTAGCTTGCAATCCCCAATTTCTTGTGCTTCTATCCATGACGCAATTGCATCTTGATACTTTAACGTGGAACTCTCATCAAAATGCTTCATTAATTCGTCTTCTATATTCTTGTATGAATCATCTGAATGTTGCAACATAATAGACAAATTTTCATAACTAATCTGATCTTCTGCAATCTTTTTTAAATCACATAAGGTTTCAGATAAATTTTCAAATCCTATCTTAACCCCTTTTTTTAGATGATCCTTAATTGCTGAATTCATATCTTCAAATACTATTTCTATTCCACATAATGACTCTTCGAAAATATTAAGTGAGTTATTATAAAGATTAAACAAATCTTCTTCTACTGTATCCGGTTCATAAAAAACGATATTCTTAACATTATGATTATGCTTTCTGCCTATTCTATCCAATCTACCGATTCTTTGCTCCAAATCAGCTGGAGACCATGGCATATCATAATGAATTATGTATTCTGCAAATTGAAAGTTTCTTCCTTCACCTCCGGATTTATCACATACCAAAATTTGACATGCTTTGTCATGTTTAAATTTATTAACTGCTATCTGCATTCCAGCTGGACTTAATTCACTTGAAAACTTTGCTACTTTATTATCTCCAAATTCCTTTACTAGTCTGTTATATATCAGGCTAACAGTCTCATAGTAATCTGTAAAAATAATTATTTTATCGCCAGTTTCAATAAGTTTCTTTAATACTGGTATTATTGTATTAAGTCTTAAATTCGCCATTCTAAAGTTTTCTTTATCTGCACTTCTACTAATGGCCTGTAATGTGTTTGGAAAGCACTTTTCTAATTTATTACGAGTTATAACGCCGAACAAGGCACCAATAGAGCTAAACAAAGCATTACAAATTTGAATAGCTTTATCTATATTAACAATTTCATTTGATATGCTCTCATCAAGCTCAGCTATGACTTGATCTTTCAAATCACGCTCATTAAGTCCAAAGTCAAATGCGCCTGAATCAATTGGAATTGCTTCATAAAGAATTCTTTTTGTAGTTGGATCTAAAACAGATTGTCTTCTATGTCTTATAAATTTTGAATCTATCTCATATGTAGCAGACAGATAATTAACTGCAATATATGCTATATTATAAGAATCATCTTCTTGCTCACTCATCCGCTCCAATAATTCTTTTAAATAATCATCATTTACAACTTCATTTATTCCATTTAATCTTGTCAAATAATCTTCATAAAGAGCATATTCTTTATAATATCTTAAATTCTCAGCTAGATAATTGACATCATCTATTATCTTCTCTCTGATTTTCATTACATTATTAAATTTATTAATTCCAATCGATGTATAGTGATGAGGGAATAATAGGCGTAAAAGATTATAATACTCCTCTGTCCTCTGCAAAATTGGAGTAGCACTAAGCATAAGGTAGTTTTCTGTAGCCTTACTTATCTTCATTATACTTGCATAAAGCTTATTATCTCTAATTACTTTATGAGCTTCATCAACAATCGCAAAATCCCACTTAGCGTATTCAAAATAATCTGCTGCATATTTCTTATAATCATCAAATCCAATAATCAGTACTTGAGGAATCTTCTTCTGAACGACATAAGAGTGGTATATAAACACTTGAGCGTCTAAAGAAAATTTACTAGTAGCTTCTAGTCTCCACTGTTGTACAAGCTGGCTTGGAACAACAATTATAGCTCTATTAACAAAACCATTTCTAATAGCATACTTTAAAACCACTAGCGCTTCTATAGACTTTCCTAATCCAACCTCATCTGATAGCATTGCCCTATATGGTTTGTTAGCCACAATACCACGCACAGTTTCCAGCTGATGTTCATACATTTCTATTTTGCTATTTATAGCTATATCAAAGCCTTCCATAACAAGTGAAGAATTAATATAATAATCACTTATATTTTCTCTGGATCTCCACAACGTGTAATTTGTAATCTTATCTTGTTTCAATAAATCAACAGTTGTAACTGCAGCGCTCTCATAATCTGCTATTAGCTTAGCCTCACTTACAAGTCGAACTTTATTAGTACCAAAAAACTCACAATAATACCCATGAAGACCTGTCTTTGTCATTTTTTTTGACTTTTCCAGTATTCTGACAGATTTTCCCTCAACCAAACAGATTGAACCATTTTTGATCCTTGCTCTAGTTAGCTCCTTAAGATTAATCCTGGTTCTCTTCATCATCATCGCGCTATTATGTTTTTCATAACAAAGGACTATTGCAACGTCAGAAAGCTCTTTCTCTATCTGACCCAGTATTGTTTTTTCTTCACCATTAGAGTTTTCTGCTCTAAATTTCACATACATTCCTAACGAAAACATCGTTATCTATTAACCCCCTATTTTTTTTGTTACGCATAACCCTGTTTTGTCATGCTTAACAATCAATAAATAATTCCCGTCTTTATGCTCTATCCTAACTTCAATGGCATCACTATAACCAAAGAATGGAAAAAACACATTTACATACTCTACATCATTTGTTATTACTTTAAATACAATATACGGTTCTATATCACTTGCTATATTGCACTTACCCATGTGCATACCTTGACCATCATTTAAATCAATTATAATCTCATCTTCGTATTCCACTTGTATCCTACTTAAGTCTTTATTACTTCCTATTCGAGTAATATCTACTTTATATCCATACTCTTTCAATAAATCTAAAAATAACCGCTTAATAATCCCAAAGCCATCGTCTACATTCAACTGAATGTCTTTATTATTAACTCTTGCCATAATAACTGGTAATATTTCTGTATCTAATACTTTGATAATTCTTTCTTCAATGCCGCCTAACAACACTTCATTGACATTGTTTTCTTTAGACTCAATAATATCTGATACATTATTTAGTTTACTTTCTAGTTCCTCATTATTTATTCCGTTATCGATGCCATTTTCAAAAAGCTCAAACCTATATTCTGATAAGCTATCCCAAAATGAATCAACATCATATACATTAAGAAAGCCATCCGTAACTAATCCATCTACCAGCACAACTAGTATCTTTTTATATAAATAATCTTTATAACTCATTGATGAGTTTTTTGAATCTTCAGAAATACTATAGCCTTCTTTATCGATATGTAAATATGTCTTAGCCATACTCAACTACCATTCCACTAAAAATTAGTTCATTACCAAAAAAAGTCTGATCAAAATCAAGAATCATGTAAATATTTTTCATCGAGTTAATAGCATCTACTATTTTTTTTTCATTTATTTCGCTACTTGAACTATCATTCCAAAAATTCACCCACTTTGAATCATTGATTATTGCATTATATATTCCTTCTATTCCGCAGATTTCAATTTTAGCGGCAACTGCTTCACCTAATCTTTCCAAAGCATGAATCTCACGAATTTTAATTACGTTATTTTTAACAAAATGATCTCTCAAACATGCTGGATATGTTGCCATACAATTTAACGTATTAATCAAATTCACTCTAGCGTTCGATTCAATCTCTAAAAGCTTTATTATCTGTAGTTCATGAGTACCTTTAATCACTCTTTCTTTAAAAATCAAATAATCTCCAATTGACTTCATTTTTTCTTTTATGACATCACACATTTCAACGTAAAAAAACTGTTTTGTCTTTGAGTCAATTCCCCATATAAATTCTTTTTTTTCCTTTTTTTCTATTGCAACCGTTAACAACTTCATTAATCTGTCACCTTGTCATAATAATATTTCATACAAACAGAATTAAAATTACATTCCTGACATATCTTCTTATGCGGTACATTCTTGCTCTCCAAATAATTACCATTTATATAAGCTTTTATATCTTCCTGGGTTGCAGAATTGAAATTCATATAATTTACACCTTTATCTTCCCACTTTGCTATCAAAAAATCTCTTTTTCTTTGTAAGTAATCATTCTGAGGTCTTGATGTATAAAATTTTTCTTCAACAAATCTCCTAATATCAAAAATATCTGCTTCATCAAGGAATGGAAACCAGTATACAAGGTATTCCTTTAATTTTATGAATTCTTTATCGATATTCTTTTTACTATATCCGCATTTCTCACTAATCCATGCACATGCTTCATTTTCAATAAAGTACTTAATATGATATTCATCAACATAATAAACATCTTTTCCTATAACTTTTGAAAGAAAAAACTTATATGCACATATGGAATAAAGTTTCTCGTCTCGCTTATCAAAGCTTACATCAATTATCCGACCATCAGTTTTTACTTTGTACTCAATATTTTCTAATGGATTAGGATCAATAGAAACAGCTCTTTTCAAAGGTTTAACCGGCTTTATCATATCCACTACAAAAAAAGGTCTTTGCTTTATCCCATCCTCATCTTGAACATAACTAAAAGTAATACCAGCCTTTGAAAAGAAAGCTCCATAAAACAGATAAAACAGTAAATAATCTTTTTTGGTATCCACTATATTTTTTAACTGCTCAAAATAAATACTCGTACCTTGACAACTATTTAGCATTTCTTCATCAAGCGGCCATGGAATCATATCTTTTCCATTAGAAGTCATGTTTTTCATAGACACTAATGAAAATTCATACATTCTACGTGATCTTTCGCAAAGGAAAGGAGCTCCATCCAATTGATCAAAACCTCGAACAATCCAATCACTGCCACTCATTTTTCTTTTGGCTGCAAGATAAAACTGTAATGCATTTTTTAAGTCATTCGCTGATCCATGTACATCAGAATCTTCAGAAAAGCTCAAACATTCAAGCAACATGTCAATAAGTTCTCGCTCTTTTTCGCTAATTAACGAATTATCCTCTGTAGCATTACTTATAAAATGCATAGTATCATTAAAGTGCTTTTTATAGTCCACATCCTTTTTTGACAAGCTTAGGAATAATTTTTTAGATATTTTATTTATTGTACTTATAAATATTAAAAAACTTTGAATATCTGATTCTGATAATGTGTAAAAGATAAATATTTCCACTGTTGTTCATTTTCTCGCTAATTTCTTTTCTCCTTGAAATTAGCTCCTGCCCACGAGATAATACTTCATCAACTTCTTTTAATCCCTTAAAATACAACTGAAGCATGTCAATTACTTCTGACATTTTTAAATTGTCATGCCCTATTCCAACTACTGAGCATTCTTTTAATTCCTTGAAATCAATCTCAACTCTTGATTCATCGAAATTCCACATGGAATATATACCTTTTACAAACCGTCCAATAGGATATGCCATAAAAGGTTTATCCGAAAATTGATCTGGGAAATAATTTCTCAAAATATCATTTACATTGTCAGGCTTAACTGCATAGAACTGAACTTCCATACTACTCAATGGATTATTTTTATTTCTTTTTTGAGCGCACGTATACTCATCTCTTATTCTGTCTGTAAATTCTGTCAAGTATCTATATTCTCTAAACTGTGCAGTAGAATTATCTTTAATTCTATTTCCGCTACAAACATCAGCTATTCTTCTTCCGACGTCTGTACCTCGACTAAAATTAAGCGAACTTATATTCTCAAAGTCCGAATCTATCCACTCATATGCCTTTTTCCATACGCCATATATACTATCCAAATTATCGACATAATTAAAAAGAAAGATTATACGGATTCCTATTCTATCAAGCACTTCCAGCGTTTTTATTATTTCTGGTGTAAACCTTAAGATACCATGAAATACAAATGTACCATAATCATAATTATCTAATTCATATATTACTTTTAGATAATCAGCTGCTTTTTTCTTATTCCACGCGTTAGTATCCTCTTTATTACATACTTCGGCTAAAAAAACTTTTGCATCATCCACTGTTCTAATTGATAATTTAGAATCTCTATTTAACTGATAATTTATTTCGTTTATTAGTACTGCTTCCATAGAAGCTCTAATTGTTTCTTTAGATACATTTTCAATAATGTTATCAAAGGTTTTTCTATAATCATTTTTCACTTTAAGATATACATTATTAAAAAATGCTTTCTGTTCTTCATTATGGCAATACGTTTCAAAATTCTCATCTGCATTCGCATATACTAAAAGTTTTACTGCTTCTATAATTGAAGCTTTATTATGATTGAACGCTTTTTTGCAATAATCTGATAATCCCGAATTACTTTCATTCGAATTAAGTGAATCTATCGCATCAGACACATTTAAATAGAGCTGCAAGTTATCAGTGGCTCTATCTAAACCTCCTGAAAAAATACAATTAGTAAACTGACTAACTGCACCAATAATAGAAAATGAGTCTCTTCCATATTTTTCTTCTAGCCCCTGCATTAAGGTATCAGATGCACATACATGTGGATGCCTTTTAATTAATTCACGATCTACAGACATAAAAATCTGTTTAGGATCATTATATGTAATTATTCTTGGTGAATTATTCCACTTAAACATCATTTCTCTTTCCATGAAGAAACTCTTATCCTCCAATCACAATAAATCTTGCCACTTCAAGCCTTTTGTTTTTTTATCTGATATCTTTTTTAAATAAATGATACTTTCTTTAGCTCTTGTTAAACAGACATAAAGAATTCTTGCTTCTTCGCAACTTTGATCATTTCTTTCTATTTTTTTCTATTCTCATAGAATGGGTTAGATAAAGAATCTATCTTCTGAGATTCCTCATCCACATTTAGAACAATACGATATCCAAAGCCAAATTCATCAATTATAAAATCCGATTGTTTTCCCGCTCCACCACCAGTAATTTGTATATCGCTAAAAGGCATAAATACCCAATCATATTCCTTTCCTTTGGCTCTATGGACAGTTCTACACTGAATAGCAGATTCTTCTTCAATTGATCGTTCTTCTTCTTCCTGCTCTGTTTTTATCATTATTGATAGATAATCAATCAATGAATTCAAAGTAAGATAATCTCCTTCAAAATCTATTGCGATTTTTTCGAACATTTTATCTAAGTTACATTTATAGCTTACTGCTAGAGCATCTTTTTCCAATGATGTATCATTGTTCATCTTTGAGGCATAGATATCCCAAGGTTTAATATCTTCGGTAATTTCCTTAAGAATTTTTAAAATAGGCTCAATTTTCAGTCTATTCAAATAATCATTCCACTTTATTAACGTACTAGGCAATTCACTATAGAAGCATTCCAGCAACCCATCTTTTTTTCTAATCAATTTTGTTTTGTCTAATTGTTCATTTACATAATTTGTTGAATAAAGATTATATACAGCACCAACATCTCCGCAGTCTCTAAGAGCTAATATCAATTTATATAAATCTATTGCTGCTTCAGTCTTATATAACTTACCTCCGATATCGATATCAATGTTTTTAATTCCATTATTTGAACAAATCTCTCTTAGTTTAAGTATCTCAGATCTTCGTCTTACCAATATTCCTAACTTCTTTTTATTATTCCTTCTGTCATCGTTTTGACAACATTCTTTCTCAAATCTTTTTATTACCTCAACTATTCTATGCTCTCGCTCTTCTTCGGTAACAATATTCATACTAATAACACTAGCCGGAACATCTGGATTAATAACACCTTGTAACTTATCATCTCTAGAGTATTTTAATAACTTTTTAGCAGATATTTTTTCAAAAACACCATCCATATAGTTTAACAATTGACTATTGGTTCGATAGTTCTTTTTTAAAGGATACTCTTTTATTGAATATCCCAGTTTCTCCTCTAGCGTAGTAAATGCCTTATCATCATCTGCTCCTCTAAATCTATATATACTCTGTTTTACATCTCCAACCACAAACAGATTGAATTTAAAAAATCTCTTAAACAATGCAACTAGCTGAATCTGGGTATCATCTGTATCTTGGAATTCATCTATAAATACATGTTCAATATTCAACGATTTCTTAGGAACAATTTTACCCTCACTCATCATTGCTGCTAATCTATGCAGATAGACTATTATATGTCCTGTAGTAATTCTATTTCTCTTTTCGCATTCCTCTTCAATACTTTCTACAGCTTCTGGTATAGCTTTAAGATATTTCGAAATGGCATTATTGCCAAGCATTTCATCATTAAAAAATGTTTCTTTACAAGTCTTAAGGTCAACATTTCTATTTTCAAACTTATTTATTATTTCTTCTATTACCTTCTGCAATTGATAACTAGTCAATAAACTCGTGCTATCTCCATTTTCGATAACTGAATTAATCAAATTTCTGATAGCATCTCTTTTTATAAGAGTTGCATTAGTAATCGAAAGCTCCGTTCCCAATCCTAAATAGTATGCATACGATTTAATAATGCTTAAACTCAAAGAATCAATTGTACTTATCCTCATATTCTCTATACTCTCAACATAGCTGAAGTATAAAGGATTATATGTTAAGACAAAAAGCTTATTGAAATAAGCTTCAAGTCTTGACTTCATCTCATCAGTTGCATCATTCGTAAAAGTAATAAGCACTAATTTATTTAAAATATCATTTTCATCGTATTTTTTTCTCCAGCATAAATATGCTATACGAGAAACTAAAAGGTACGTCTTTCCCGTTCCTGCGCCAGCTTTCACGATGATATCTTCAGTATTAAGATGCTCTACCCTGTATTGTTCTGCATTGAAAGAAACAATACTTCCCAGGTGCTCTAACTTTTCCCAATAATACTCGAGATTATCTCCATTTGTTATTTCAAAGTCATCAATAATTTCTGTACAACTATCAATGTAACAATTAAATATGTCTCCCTTAGAACATAGCCTATCTAGTTCACCTATGCTCTTAATATATTCACAAATTTTATTTCGTAGCAATTCAGCATCTTCTCGAACTTTTGTAAAAAAGAAAATTTTCGTGCCATGTTTCCATGAATTGAATAATTTATCTATTTTTCCTTCATCTATTTTTTTAGTTTTTACACATATAATAGAATAATCAGCTTCCTTTACCTCATCTTCTTGTATTATTTCATCGTCATTTTCATCCATACAACCATCAGAAATAAAGTTTGCATATTCTTTTTTTATCTCTTCATTAAAGCCATAATCCAGTGCACCAGGAAGACTCACTTCATATGTTGTCCTAAAAATAGTCTCTATTCTCAATGAAAGAGAGCTAAAATTTACCAAGTCCTCCTTTGAAATAATTAGTTTATCAGCGCAAATACGTGTAAGTTTTTTATCTGCTATATCTTTCCTTGTAAGGAATGGGAAACAAGCAGCTCTAGCGATATAAACTTTTTTCAAATCCGGATTATCAGCTGTCATCTCCAGCAATTTCTTCCAATAGCGCTGTGCCTGCTTATACGGTGAATACTCCATAGTACCATCACTAAGCAGAATATTATTATTATCTATTGCAATAACAATATTATTTGGATAAAATGCTTTAATTTCAATAATAAGCACCCCAAAATCAGGGACTAATAAAATCCAATCTACTTCTTGAGTATCCAATAAATAATTATGAAAAGATACGTAATTCTGAGGTAAATACTGCCTCATTTTATCCCAAATATCATCTTCTCCTACTGAATTACCATGAAAATCAAATTTTGGAAATACCATTTTTATCCCTCTGTATATGTGACGTATAATTCATCTCTAGCTCTTGTCGCAGCAACAAATCTAGCACAGTCAGCCTGTTTTAAATATTTCTTCTTTGCTTCTGGATCACCAATATTCTCATACTTATTAGTTATCCAGTTGCCATATTTTTCTGCTGCAAATATAATTACAACACGGAATTCCAAACCTTTTATTCCATAAACATTGCATAGACAAACCCCATTAGAATCTTGAGGTATAACATCATCTTTCAAAAACATATGATCAACATTATGCTTATCTAAAACACTCTCAAATTTACTTAACTCATTAGTATTCGGAAATACCACACAGATTTGGTTAGGTTCTGTTCCTCGTTGTATAAGCCCTGCAATAGTTGCAACAACAGCATCTCTTTCCCTGGCCTCATCCTTATATCCCTGAACAACAGGGTCATTTCCTTTTACTATTGACTTGTAACTCTTCATATACTCATTTTTCTCTTCGCCTTTAAATAAAACTGCAGTAGCGTAATCACTTATTTCTTTGGTGGTACGATAGTTCAAATATAAATAGTGCGTTCTACCAACAATGTTAATTCCAACATCACTTTTCCAAGAACGCAAATTAAATATTCTTTGGTTATCGTCAGCCAATATCATTACAGAATCAGAGCCTGATTTTACACAGGAAATAACAGCTCTTAATTTGCACGGTTCCAAATCCTGTGCTTCATCAATAATAACTGCATCATAAGTTGGGGATATTTCATTCTTATCTATTAGGTACAACAACTTCTCTGCTCTATTTACAAATGTAGCTATTCCCCTTTTCCTCTGTTCTTCATAAAGTCTCCTAAAAAATTCCCATACAGCCTTTCTATTGTTTTCGTTTAATCCAACACCCATTCCTGTTCTATCTGCTTTAAGATACTGTTCCAGCGAAACAATTCCATAACGTTCAATAATCTGAAAGTACTCATACATGTAAAAATCAAATGAATACTTCCATCTTTGTGTGCTATATATAAACTTAGCTAGCTCATTGAACTTCTCCATCGAAACAGCAAGAGTATTGTGTCCAAGCTGTTGTGCTATAAAAGCGTCTACACCTACAACATCAACATTATTTGTTATTCCTCTCTGCGTAAATAATTTATCTATGTTATCTGAAATATATCTCGCAAGCTTCTTACTATAAGTACAGAATAATATCTTCTTGTTATCTTGCGCTTTATAGACATTCTCCGACAGAAAAGCAGCTCTATGAATTCCCAATACGGTTTTTCCTGTTCCAGGTCCGCCCTCAACAAGCATAGGACCATTAACATGAATACTGGCATACTTTTCCTGAGATGGATGCAGAAAAATAGTCCATTTATCAAATGATTCATTTTCCATCAAATACTCTAATTCTTCCATGCTTTGAGTAACATAGAATCTTCTTTTAGTATCTTTTTGAAGCAAACTTTGACTTATATCAATTTTATTTTCATCTTGAATTTCATTATCTTTCAACTCATTATAAACAACATCAAATTTCTTTTCCCCAGCATACAAATCCATCAATGCTTCTTGCAGTTCTTCAGGAAAAATCTCAATATATTCAACAAAGCGCTCATCATCATCTATTGTTAATAAATTACCTGCATGTATTTTTGCTATACCCAATTTAATCAATTCTTTTAATGTGATCCCATTTTTTCTAAAACGCCTTCGCCCTCACTAACATCCAAATTCTGCTCATTCTCGCCAAATTCGGATAATAATTTTTCTTCCTTAATTACATCAAAAATATACGACGCACCAAAATCCGTCTTTTTAAAATACTTCCCTTCGCACCAGTCATAAGCAGCATCATGATGATCTATGTAGAGTAAGAAACAGCTATTCCCTTCCAAATAAAAAATCAATCGAATATCGCTACTAACCCTTGCACTTTTAAATTTAGAATCACACTTTTCTCTATCTATTGCATGGACTTTAAGCGATGGCGTAGAAATATCCTGATTCATCTGTTTTATCGTATTTGTAGCTTGCTTTCTTTCATTTACACTCAGCTTAAAAACGCTATACATAAAGCAATCTGTAATAACAATGTCTTTCTTCATAAATATCTCCATTTAGTATTAGTAATTATTATAATTATAAATCTTTTATTATATTAAAATGAAAAAAGAACATAAATAATACAAACAAGCCAAAATACACCAATAATATATTTTATATATTATCGTTATATTGAATTATTAATAGTAGTTCACCCTTATATATGAATTACTTTATAAATCAATAATTAGAATATATGTATTGTGAGAATATATATCAGTGGAATAATATTGCCCAAAAAAAAACAGCTAAAAATCCTTTAGCTATTATATTTCAAAGATATCAATTCAAAAGAGCCATATTGCCAACACACAAAACATAAAGCATATATAAGATAACAACCACATTATTTAGCAGAAAAGAGTCGAATATGGCCTGTTCTTAGTTGATATCCCTTGATAGTTACAACATTTCATAATACAATTCACCTCTTTATTAAGTCTTGTATATGTCAGTTCAACTAAGCAGTTAAGACTATTACGAATATATCACTTGCTTTATACGAAGTCAACGAATTTTTGTGCAATTCTACCAAACGCCAAAAGCTCAAAAATCAGCATTAAACTTGCTAGTTTCCCTTGAATTTTCTAGCACCCCTAGACTTTAGAATAATTTTTGCTCCATTGTGCACAATTCACATTATAATAGTTTACTCTTATATTGCTCATACTTTATATTCAGTTGCCTCTAGGGTTTGCCTCATTTTCCACGATTTTTCCGACTAAAAGTCGTCTTTTGTCTCTTACCAACCTCTTCTGAACTTGGGCTCATATCCGTCATCTCTACCATCTCCATTGCATGAGATGACATTGAATCCATTTTTCTTTGCCCAGGCTTTCACATCATATTCCAGTTCAAAATCTTCAACCACCGGTTGGTAATAATCATCGCAGGTGCAATACTCTTCAAATTCATGGTCGAGGTACTTACATAGTTCCTTTTCATAAAACTTATAAATCGCATCTGCCGTAACAAATGGATTCTTTTTTAGCATACTCTTCAGACCATCTGTTTTCCCGGCTTCCTTAGTCGGCTTCAATACCATGTCCGCATCATAGTAACAGTCCACTGTACCATTCCCTGCATCCCAGACAGAGCATCCTTCCCATCTGAAAGTATGCTCCTGTTTCAGGAACTTCGATAGCCCTTCACTGTCTTTTGCTTTCCACTCTGTCTTGTTTCCTTCCGAATAAAGTACACAGAAGATCTTTGACAGCAGATCCGACATTTTCTTGTTGAAACAGCATTTCTTCTGTATAGCCTTTGACAGTTCCTCCGGCTCACAGCCTTTCTCTGCATCGCTCACAAGCCCGCTCACCAGAAAACAAAGCATCGCAGCAGTAACCGCGTTGTCTGCTCCCATATATCTGTTCAGTTCTTTATAAGCATCATAAGGTTTCTCCAAAAGATACTCGGGTCCGTTTTTATCTATAAGTTCCTTCAAAAGCGTGACAATTATCTCTGTCTGATCAGTCATCATTCTGCCTCTTCCTGGCCGGAGCCAAGAAACTCCAGTACTTCCTCATATGTCTTATCGCTCTTTAGGATTGCCTTTACAAGTTCATCCCTTCTGAGCGCATCCCGTTTGTCCAACAGATCACTAAGTCTTGCAAGAGCAGCATCATACTGTTTCTTCGTTCTGCTCACCTGTTCCTGTGCCTTCTCTATCTTAGTTTCAAGTGCATCCATCGATGTCATTCTAGCCATATCATCACCCTCCATCAATCTGCCATCTCAAGCATCTTGCTTATTTCCTGCGCCCTGTATTTTACATTTGCATCAGTAAGTCCAAATGCCTTGAGTATTGTCTTTTGCTTCGCTGTTATTGCATGGTCAAATCTGTATACCCCATCAAGCTGACGGGACATTTCGATTTTATCCAGCTCTCTTATTGCAGCAGGAACTGTCATGTAATTAGGCTTGGTAGCCATTTCCTTCATCTCATCCTTGAGATAGTTGTACATACGGTTTCTTATTATCAGCGCAACAAACTCGATGAAGATCTTAGATGTGGCTGATTCATCAGAACCAATCCTTAAGCAGTGATTGCCAAGGAAAGTCTTGTCTGATAAAAACAGTTTCTCGGATGCATCCCTCCCTTTATAGATTTCCAGCGCTTCCTTTGCTGTCATCTTTTCTGATGTGACAATAACAAAATATCCGCAAAGCTTAAGTTCCAGCTCTATAACAGGCATCTTTTCTTCAAAAAACACAAACTTCCTTGCTGAACTATCTGCTGTGTCCTTATCTTTCTTTCCAGTCTTCTTTGCATTCTCGTCATAGTGCAGTTCAAAGTATGTTTCCATTCCAGGTCCAAAATCCCTGAACTGATTTATATGACTGTTAAGAAAAGCCGTAAGCTGATTTATCTTCTTCTCTACGCCGGTACGTTCATCTGCTTCCAACGATGAACTGTGATACAGATGTATGTATCTTGGCTTTTTATCTGTCCCAAATAGTTTCTTCTCAATGGTCTTCCCATAGACCTGATAAGCAGGTATATTACACGATCTGCTCGTTTCAAATGATCCCTTATTCTCTAGCACCCATTTCTGTACAAGATCAGCCTTGCCTTTAAGCATCATGACAAAACTGTATCCGCTATCTTCAAGCTGATAGATGTTATCCTTACTAAAATATCCTCTATCAAGAACAAATCCTATCTTCTTATATCCATAGCCCTTAGCCTTTTCCACAGTGCACTGGAACTGTGACATATCATTGATACTGCCGGGGTATATTTCGTAAAAAAGTGGCTCCCGGTTCTTTGTGTCATAGGCAATTGCGTAGTTAAAAATATCCGTCTCTACATTTTCCTTTGAATGACCGACTTCTACTATCCTGAGGTCTCCAGCTTCACATATCTTAGATGTTGAATCGTATGAAAAATATATCCTCTCCCGGTGATTCCTTTCCGCATTCCAGTCATTCTGGAACATGACACTGGTATCTGCATCCATAGTATTGAGGAACTCGCTGACTTTTGAATCACTATATATCCTCATACCTTCAGAAAAGAGAGGGTGACTATAGGCATACGCAGGATAATGCTGGGCACGGTTATCTTCCTCAATAATTGAGTATGCCACAAGATCAAGAAACAGCCCCACATCCTTCCACGGAAGATATCTCCCTAGGATCTCAGTGAGCTTATATTCATTAACTATCTTCCTGATAACAACCCATGTACCGATCCGTAGCCCACAGCTCCTTGATGATCTGTCCCTTTCTTCTGGGAGCTCAGTGTCAGGGAAAAACTTGATGAAGTTTTCATTTGGCCGCATTATACGCTTATCTTCATCAGCAAGCTTTCCTATCGTTTTTCGCTTTACATCTGTATACTGCTTCTCAGTGCTATAGACTCTGTCATACTCAAACTCGACATATGTTGTGTTGCCTTTCGTCCTGAAAGTTATCTTTCCCTTTACCTCAGGCACCTTCACATAAGCATCCAGATACATGTGTTTTCCTCCTGTAGTTTTAGTCGGAATTCCTACTAAATATATTCTACCACAGGAAGCCATTTTCGGCAACAAAAACCAGGCTCAAACGCGCATTTTTACTGAGTTTTTTCGATTTTCAAAGCGCCTTTTTTGAGGCGGAATCCCTTTTAGTCGGAAATCCTATGGAAATTCAGGGTTTGAATATTGTGAAGAATAATAACTCTCCCCTTTGTAATGCTCATAGAAATATCTATCATCGTCACTATCGTACCTATCAAACAGTAAAACAGCAAAACGTAAAACGGCTCCTTGCAGCAAAACGTAAATCATATACTTCCATTCTAGCCAGCTACTCTTCATTCTTTCACTTGATAAAGGTTGTTTAAAATCATCCACATCTATAAGCTAATCGAATAAAGCAGAAGCGCAGACGCAATTCCATACCTAAAATGACTAACCGTACGAAAGTATCTGCGCTCCCAGTTTAATTTATCCAATCTGAAGAAATGCTTTTAATTCATCAACCTTAGTAATGCCAGGGATGTACTCTATATATTCTCCCAACTGACTCATCTTATCTTCTGATAATCTTGTGTCATCAGCATACACAAGTACAGTCTTTAGTTTCTTAGCTAACGGAACAACTTCTTCATCAAACTCACTTGTTTCTATATACGCTTTATCAACTATCACAACTATAAAGTCTGATAATAATAAAGCATCTTCAAGATGAGAATCATCGGAAGAATTGCCTAAATCATATTCTTCCAAAGCAGTTACATTACATTCTTCTAACAATATGCATGATAAATCCAAGTATGTATCATCCACTTCTTTGTCTGCCATTTCTCTACTAAGAGCAACCATAACGTTTCTATATTCAGGTCCATAGATTTCCCTGTTTTTATTATCAGCATCCTTGTTAAAGTAAGAATATATATAACTCAAAGTAGCGTACTTGTTCGATATCATCTCACATGAAGTAAGAAAAAAGAATAATAATCATAAAAATCAAGTAGACGATACCCATTTTCAAAAAGCAATATTTTTCTGAACGCTTTAACCAGACGTTGATCGCCTATCATATTGTTAGGTGCAACATAGGCGTATACTTTAGAATTTCTCTTTAATACTTCTTCTCCAAATCCAGCAATATACTCATTCATACTAGCAATGGCTTCTTCGCATGAATCGATGTCATCAATCATAAATGTCTTCCATTTATTCTTTCCTTCCACCACTACATTAATTCTTACAATTGGGCATGTCGGCCAAAAAGTCATATCCCATCCCAATTGCAAAGGAATATCCTGTAATAACAGAGCCTTTTCATTAAAAGATAATGGTGATGGCTGAATATCCTCGTATTCCAAAACCATAGTTTCATCATCCGGATCGCCATCAATGACCAATTGAAGGGATTCTTTTTTTCCTATATTCCTTTTATCCGATCTAGCCTCTAGCACGAAAGCATCAACTGCTTCTATCGTATCAAATCTATAACGCGCTCCCTCTTTTTCTCCTACTTCGTAAATACTATACTCAAACTGAACATCATGACCATAAAAATTCATTTTACATTCTCCTTGTATTATCTATTTGTTCTACTATCCATTATCACTGTTATTCTCTTGAAGATGGCCATCTCAATTGACGTAATATTATCAAAACGCAATTTTTTCTTCAAATAGTTTTGATGATTTTTGTTGACCAAAATCTATTGACTATAATCCGTAGTATAAAAGTCCAAATGTTCCTTACGTTTATTGAGGAGCAAAGTCTTTAACACATACAGATATATCAAATCGTTTTTTCTGATCTTATATTTTTGTTTTAAACTCATAATATATTTTCACTACAAATAGCATACAGCATTAATAGGCCGTAATTATTCCGGCCAAATCGTATCACTATAACACCTTCTACGCATAACACTTAGGACACGTAACTGTACTACGCTATTACACCAATTTTTCTATTTCTTAAAATTCCATAACCCTTTTTACAATAATATCATCTCACTACTATTATCGTCGTTCTTATTAGCACAATCTACCTGAATATTGCTAATTTGTTATTGCTTTTAATTAACTCTCGATGATAGCCACTTCTACTATTCCCCTCCAGATACGCCACCCCCCCTGTCATTGGATCTCATTTTCCAATGGCAGGGCTTTTATTCCTCATTAAGGGCAATCAAAAACAGCTCTATTCATGTTGCTGCTACAATATGTCCAAACATATAAGTAATGAAAATAATAAATACAAAAGTCTTATAACCCCAACTCTCTATGATGTAAAAACCATAGAAGATCTTCATTTTCTGGCGTTATTAATGCTTTATGACACATATTTATGTGAATAAAAAGTCTGGCTGGTCTCATATTACTGAGACCAGCCAGTTTTCATAAATCATTAAGTATCTAATACGTTTTTACGAATGCAGCGACACAATTATCAGTTTTCCAAGTTAAAAATACTGCATTTTGTATGAACAGATTCATAATGCAGTTTTTTAAGATGACAACTATGATTTAGTGAGCACTATAAAAAGGATTGAATCCAGTCTTATTTCTTTCTACCAAATTTGTTTCGTCAATATTGTCAATGCCTAAATCACTAGCACTACAATCATCAAACATGATAACCTGGACGTTTTCTTTATCACAGATTTTAAAAAATTCTTCAAATACTGCTCCAATTGCTTTAGAATTATCTTTGCTAAAGGGCTTTGAGATATGATCAATTACAAACATCGGAACAATAGGATATTTCTTTTCAGAAACAAATAAATTCAAAAAAGCAAGGTACCCACATAACTGAATTAGTGTATGTCTTGCCATACTTCCTTTATTTATTTCAACATCTTTTCACTCAAATAATTATCAGATTTTGTTGTTTGTAATCTATTCCCCTTTTTTATATATTTTATGTTTACATCATGCTCTAAATCAAATTTTACAAAAGGCGATGCATCAACAGCACTACTATATAACTGATTTATTACATCGGAAAACACATCTATTTTTTCCTTGTTATCCGAAGCACGTAAAGTACGTAATTTTCTTTTCAAATCAGAAATACGCTTTTTTAATTCTTCTATATCAGAAATATTGTTCTTTATATTCATACTTAAATATTCGCGTATCAAAGCAACCGCTTTAGCTTTATCAGTAATAGAATAAAATCTATATTTTGAATTAAGAAGTCTCATTGCATGTCTAATATTGGCTTGTTGTTTTCTTAAAGCAAGTACTGTTTCATCACTTATAATATATTTACTAAATGATATACTATTTTCCACATCTTTTAACAAGCCGTTTATTGGTTCTATTAAATATGACATTTCTGGATTTTCTTCTACCAGCCCCGCTAAATTGGTCAAGAGTTTCTCTCTGTTCTCATTTTCCTTTTTAGTATGTTCATACGTTGATACTGTTGTTTCATAAGTTTTTATTTGCTCACTAATATTACTATAGATGACTTCCAATTCACTTATAGTATTCCTAATATTTTCATGAGAATAATCTAATTCATATTCTCTTTCTTGTAATGATTTCAGTACATCTTCGACATTATTACCATTGAATTTAATATCAATATTTAGCTTTAGCAAATTATTATTAACTTGTTCAATATTATAAAAATATTGTCCTTGTTCAGCTTCCTTTTTACGTAATATCTCCTTTAACTCTTCCAGTTCGTTTAATATTTTTTCAATATTACTAACGTTTTCATTAAAAATATAATCGAGGATCGGTCCGAGCTTAATAGCGTATTTTATATTTCTACACTTGTCTAAAAAATCCCACGTTTCACCCTGACCATTCTCTCCTAAAAAATTAAACATTGTAAATGTACGATATGTATAATTTTCTCCTGTAAAGTCTCGTAATCTGCGCAACTCATCTTCATTATGAGAAAAAACATTCCCAAGGCAATCTCTATATTCATCAATACCAATAGCCTCTGTTTCATAATCATTGTTGTCACAGAAATAATTTTCTTCTACACAATTAGTTCTTGTGAATCTGTACTTTTTTTCATCGTTTATTATTTCCATAACTGCTTTTACAACAGTTCCATTATTCCAGTCATTAGTATTAATATCCGAAGATGATCCAAACATATAATCGATAAACTTATAAAACTCTGTCTTTCCAGTATCATTTGACCCCCTAAAGAAATTGATTCCTGAATTGAATTTATATACATATTCTTCACCTTTAGAACTAATCAATGTAATGCTGCAAATTTTAAACACAGTGCAAGACCTCCTTTATGAACCGCTTATCACTCCATCGCTTACTTTCAGTAATCGCTTTCTTTTCAAAGTTGCTGAGTTTTGCATAAATACTTTTATATTTTTTGTTAATAAGATGAACATATTTATCTTCTACTGAAATGATTCCAGATTTATTCATAATATGTATAGCTTTAAGAATAAAAGGAATCGCATTTGAAAAGCCCTCAAAATCACCACTAATAACTGATATTTGTTTCTTTACAATATCATTTTTAGTATTTGCAGTGTATATACCCTTCTCAAAAAAACGAGTCTTATTTAAAACATATGAATAGAACACAAGTTGTACAATGCTAATATCGTTATGTTCCATAAGAATTGTATAAACTGCATCTACATACACACTGATTTGTATAACTTCATATTCTCTATTCATCACATCAATCCTTCCATGAAATCTGTAAACCAGGATCAACTCCATCCTTTGTTAAACCTATGCAAACACCATATTTTATTTGATCATTCTTTGCATATCCGTTAGGCAATTCCTTAGTTTTGTCTAACCGATTTCTTGGAGTATCTTTTTTGATATACTTTAGCCCATCTTTTGCATTACAAAAATTATCATGGGCAGTTACTTCAATATCATCTACCAAACCCACTTTACCCGCTTCGTAGTATCTTAAGCGACAATTAGCATAGTATTCTCCATATATCAAATGTCGCATTATTGAGTCTTCTTCTAATTTACATTCACATAACTGCTTATACTCTCTCGTATTCGCTATAGCTAAATCAGAGAGATTTATTTTATTCACCCTTTGGAACTGTGAGAACGAAGGTTCAAAGTGTTCATCGTTAATAGAAGTTATGACATTATTTTGTATTTTACCAGCGTCTTCATATCTAAGCGTATATGGGTTCCCCTTTATCACACACTCAAGAATATTAAATGCAACATTAGACAAAAACTGACGTATTCGTTCAATATATGTATATTCATAAACAGAAGAGGCAATAAGATAACTATCATATGCTTTTTTAACTTCCGCTTCTATATTTGATAATATTTTTACCTCTGACTTAGATTTTACTTTATTACAAATCTTTTCTAGCTCATTCTCCGAATACTTATACGCCTTAATCCTATTGTTTATAGAATTTGTTTTTTTGTCATTTTCATTGAGAATTTCGTCGACTATTTCCGATGTCAAAACCTTCTTAAAAATTTTTTTATCAGTGTCACTTCTATCAGTTATTAAACAAAACTTATCAATATCATTATTTTCTATCTCTGCTATCATCCAATTCTTTACTATTTTTTTAGCTTTGGTGTGATTTATGGATGTTTTTTTTACCTGTATCGAGGTACGTTTATTCGTGCCGATTCGTGATACATTCAAAAGATTCTCTTTATTATCTAACTCTTCTTGTTTCAAATTTGTTTCAACATCATCTATTGTTTCAAATGAGACAAAATCTCCTGACCGCATAAATGGAATATATATTGCCAAAACCAATATTTGAAATGCAAATCCTCCCAAACTATAAATACCGCTTTTATCTTCCATGCTTTTTTCTCCTTTATCCCGTATAACTCAGGTATATCATAAAGAATTCTTTGTTTAATGGTATCAGGTACAATAAACTAGCGCTCTTGCTCCCGTAGCTTCATACTTCAATTTTCCTCAATTATATGATTACTAATTCATAATTATACTATTCAAAGTATTTATATAGAATAAGAATTTCATTATTTTTTCGTTCTCTATAGATTTTTTTCTAAATTAAAAAATGCCAGTGACCATAAATTACGGTTACTGGCATCAACACTGTTACTTGCATCTATGCTTTTATTTGGTTATTTCAATATAGATCAAGAAGAGCACGAATAATATGTATATTATTAAATCTATTTTCCCAGTATTAATTCCGGAATAGCCTTCGTAATAGTCTTTTCCCTCATAATGCTCATAGAAATATCTATTATCGTCACTATCGTATCTGTCTCGCTTGCTCATATCAGGATTCCCTTCCTTTAATACTCATCATTCCAATAGTCTTCCGCTGCATCATAAGCTTCGTCTTCATCCTCGTACTCGTCTTCGTAGTCGTAGAATTCTTCGTACTTGTCATCGGCGAACTTGTCTGCAGAGTCGTAGTCGTGTACGTCGTATGGGTCGTAGCTGCCAGAGCTGCTGCCTGTCGTATCTCTTTTGCCAGAGGAGTTAGTGTTCTTCGTGTCTTCGGATTGTTTCTTATCGGTATCAGAGGTGGATTGGCTGCTTGAATTAGTGCCTCCTTCGTGATATAGCTCAAGCTTTACTATTTCTCCATTTCTTTCCCTGTATCGATAAGTAGTATACTTACCATTCTTCTTACTTACTTCATAAAAATCGCCATAGATACTATACTCAGCTACGCCATCAGTAAAGATACAGCATTCTGTATGATCCAATTGTAAATGCAGATCTTTATATATTAAATTCCCGGAATACGGGCATTTATATTGCTCATAAAGCTGATAATATTTGCTACGATTATACAGATCAGCCAGATTTTGGTTTATTTCATCTTCGACACCGATGAGTATATAGCACTTATCTTTATCTGGGAGTTCACGAAAGCTTGCATCCATTTTTACCGTTACATCGACTCTATCATAGTTAAGCCAATATCCTATTCGGTCTTTGGTAGTACTGTCGTAATGGCTATCGATAGATGTAACTTCTACACTTACTGATTCTACATGGTCGCTGTCTTTGATCTCATATGTTAATACCTTTCCGATATTTTATTTTTGCATGGATAAATAATCAATTATCGCTTCGATTATCTCCGGAGATTCATAATCTTCTTCAAGTCCATATGTTAATGCATAGCTGAAATTATCTGCCATACATTCCTCCGGATCTATTACATATCCAGTATTCATACCAAATACATCCCAGAAATTGTCGGCATCATCAGGAACGTAGTAGATATCAGAACCATCTACTGGCACAAGAGCAGTCTCCATGCAGTCAAAAAATGAATCGCCTTCCTTTTCAAAAGGCTTGGTAGCTATGAGAACTGTATAGCAGTCTATATCTTCACCATTAATATGGAAAGTTGCATAGGCATTGTGATGTTCAACATCAGGATTTGAAATATATTTATCAAAAACTGACGGAGGAATATCATATTCATTATCCTGAACTGTAAAATTTATGATGCTGTACATATAAGCTCTAAAATCCGGATTATTTCTGGTCAGGCAATGGAATATTTCGTGCCACAAAATAGACTTTCCATATTTGTAATAATCAGGATCGTCTGATGTGAATAAGTCAACAAAGCTCTGACCAAAATAAATCTGTGTTCCATGAGTATATGCGCCGCTACCGTTTTCTTCATCCTGAGTAGATTTAATAAATGTAATCTCATCGACTTCAGGAATGTAATATCCATTTGAAGCAATATCTTCTTCAATTTCCGCCATCAGCTTATCAATAGATTCTTTTTCAGAATCGGTGAATTCTAGCATCTGGGATACGCCAAATTCCTTATAATCTTCAATTGTTCCATCTTTTTTGCCGGTTTTGTATTGAAGATCACAAGTACTAAAGCCATTGAAGTAATCTTCATTTGAAAGAAAACAGCTAATAGCTTCATCCTGATCAGCAAAATGATAATTAAAGGTTTGGCTATCTGTATCAGTTGTAATTTCAGTTTCGATATCTGTATCACTACTATCAGCTACATCAGCATCAGGTTCTGATTCCGTAGTATCTGAAGAATCCAAAGTAGATAATCCATCGCCTGAATCTGTTTCCGTATTATTGTTATCTTCATTAGCAATGTTTTCTTTATTACAACCTGTTAAAAGAAAACTGGTCATAACAACAGCTAATGTGATACTTACTATTCTTTTTTTCATATAATTTCTCCTTACGAAATTTGTGTAAGTCCTGCGATTCGAACCTTGTGAATTAAAATTAAGTTTTATCCTTATCCTTCCTCATGGCGTCTCTTATTGCCATAGCCAGCACCTGCTCTGGCGCATTGGCAAGAGCATCCTTCTTAGGATTACTCTTTGTTTTTATAGACTTAAGATCTTTTTTGGGATTATTCTTGGATTCATCTGACATAAACGCCACCCTTTATTTCAAATACTTAATTGAAATAGGAAAATCAAAATATGTTTCAGGATAAGGTTCGTTCTCCAAAGTAAAGTGCCACCATTCGCAGTCAATAGGTTTAAACCCATTCCTTATCATTACCTTTTGGAGAGCCATGCGGTTTTCATACTGCTCATCTGTTATGCCCTTATAATCCGGATGAGATACTTCGCTAAAATGGTCAAAGGGACTTCCCATATCAACTTCTTTACCCGACTTCATATCAAATAAAGTCAGATCAACAGTACTTCCCTTGCTGTGACTTGAATTCTTTGCTATATATCCTTTTACAAAGAGTTCCTGTTTTTCAAGATCCGGATAAAAATAAGGCTTCATCCTGATATCAGTATCTTCTATCCCCCACAGAACAAAATGCTTAACCGCACGGGCTGGCCTGTAGGCGTCATATACTTTAAGTCTGTAACCCTGAACCATCATCTCATTACTGACACTTTTCAAGGCTCGAGCCGCTTCTTTGGTCAGTAGCGCCACTGGCTCTTCATATCCATCAATCCTGTCACCTATAAAATTATAAGTGGAGTGATACCTTATTTCCTGAATTATGCCCGGTATATAATCTGCAAGAACTACAAAACCTGAAGAATCCATTTCTTCACTAATGTATTCTGCCTTCATGAAATATCACCCTCCATACTCGCCATATTCACAACCAATTAATAGTACCAGGTTCAATAAACTGAAAACTCTGCAATCTCGTTTCCCTGAAGTTCATTACCCGTAGTAATAATAGGTGCGCCAATGCGATTATGAAAGTCATTTGTAAAAAGGATTTGACTATCCCCTGCTATCATCTCATGGGCAACTATATCTTCAATCCTGAAAATATGCCAGATAGAATAGGCAAGGGTTTTACTGTGATATCCGTCCGCACCCGCAAAAGGCATTTTGGCAAAGGCCTCATCCGGGTATTCACTCACAATCTGTGTGATCTGCTCAAACATTTCCTCACGGAAAGCCAAAAGCTTCTGAATAGCATCTTTAAAGGTTGCTTCCTTCGTCAACAATTTCTGTATTTCTTTATTGTTTTCTGACCATGATTTGTCCATAATCTATCTTCTCTCATCGGTTAATCCAATATTATTCCATGGTGCTTTCTTACATTTTAATAAAATCATATCAATAAAGGCAAGCCTTACCCTTAATCTTTTAGCACAAAAGTAAACCACTAACACCGTCCCCCCAGGTCCACTTTCGGCACACAAAAAGGGGCTGTGAAAAAATGAGAAATCATTTCTTCACAGCCCCTTTTATTAAAAAACTATTAAATAGTATTATACGTTTATAAACTTCTTTGTACTGTCGCTAAGTTTGTTCGTAACCTGATTGTTATTATCCATGGCCTCTCCGATTTCTTGAATTTCTCCCACAATCTCCGTAGAGTTGGAAGCTGAAAGGCTGATGGCCTGTGTGGACTCTTCAACAGAATCGGTGATTGTAAGAATTGAGTCTGCCATGCTGTGCATTGTGTTATCAAGAGAGTCTGCCTTCTCAGTAAAGCCTTCAAGAATTTCATTCATTATCTCTGCTGTACTCTCGTATTTCTCTCCTGTCTCAACAAAGGCTTCATAATCGGCAATAACAGTATTGTTGATAAAATCTACAACCTCGATGGCATTATTCGAAAGCTCCTGAACAGCCTTTGTCACATTCTCACTTATAGTCTGAATATTTCCGGCTGTCTGTCTGCTGTTATCGGCAAGTGCACTGATCTCCTGCGCAACTACCGCAAAGCCCTTGCCGGCATCACCTGCTCTTGCAGCCTCAATGCTGGCGTTAAGTGCAAGAAGGTTTGTCTGGGAAGCTATATCGAGGATAACCTTGGTAAGTTCTCCGATCTGATTAACCTGCTCACTTTCCTTTACTGACTCATCAAGGGTCTTGCTGAGCGCCTCAACTCTGGCACCTGTATTCTCCTTCTTCTGCATAGCCTCATTCTTAATGGTATCAGCTTCCTTCTGGATCTCGTCTGCACGCTCTTTTCCTGAAGCAACCTCATCATTGATGCTCTCCACCGCATCTCTTACATCATTGAGCTGCTCCTTAATGTTAGAAGCTGTAGTTGACACATTGTCCATGCTGGCTGAAAGCTCCTCAAGCGCCGCTGATGTGTTGGTGATGTTGTCGTTAGCCAAAGCGATCTGTGAGGTCATCTTGTCTGCGGAATCTGTAAGAATGAGTGTTCCGCTCTTAACATCTTTCATTACGCCCTGCAGGGTTTCAATAAAATCATTTATGCCGTCTCTTATAAATACAAGCTCATTTCCGGTCTTAACATTTACTCTTGCTGTAAGGTCACCCTTTCCGGCGTTGATATCATTTATAATTTCCTGAACAGAGTCGGAAATCTTAACAATAACTTTGGTGATAAGAACAAATGAAACATAGAGGTTCAAAAGAAGGCACACGATAAACACAACCATTCCTGTTACATTCATGACAGTTATTTTACTTCTTGTCTGTGCCATATAATTTACAACATTACCCTTAAGTGCATCCACCGATGCATCAAGGGTTGTCATGCCTGCTTTGACACCTTCCATGTTAGTCATATAATCTCCGGTAAGTATCTCCGAGGCAACACGTCCATCGCCGGTTGTCATCATGATATTGAACACTTCATCAACGTTCGCAATAAGAGCGTTTGCCGAAGCATCAAGCTGTGTCGTTGCGTTTGGATTGCCATATATAGTAAACTCATCGCCGATTTCTTTTACAAGAGTGGTCACTTCGCTCTCGTAGGATTTAAGCTCGCTTCCGATTCTCTCTTTATCAGCATCAGTGTAATATGACCATAGTCCCAGT
Source organism: Butyrivibrio fibrisolvens (assembly GCF_023206215.1). NCBI lineage: Bacteria > Bacillati > Bacillota > Clostridia > Lachnospirales > Lachnospiraceae > Butyrivibrio > Butyrivibrio fibrisolvens. Next base: position 2,133,497 of record NZ_CP065800.1, on the reverse strand, counting down.
GCGCTCTGGATCGTTCCGTCAATCCTGGCCAGATCTTCCTTAACTGTTCCCTCTTTATGAACCAGCTCGGTTACTCCGGCAATTATACCCTGAGCACTGTCAGACATGGATGATATTCCATCGTTAACAATGTAGCTTACTATGTTAAATACCAGCAACATCAGAATATTAAAGAACAAAATCTGAACCGGAATAGATTTGAAAAAACTGACCTTATTCTTCTTGTTTTCAGTTGTCCTTGACATAGCGATACTCCTTTCAATATAATAAATGTCCACTTATATACATTATACAGCTAAATAATGCATTGTTTTACGTTTTATATTTTTTTAATAAAATTAAATAAAAATGCATAAAAACACAAAAAAACAGGCAGCCTTACCAGCTACCTGTACAATCTTTGCTTTATTCACGGAACCCAGGTGATAAGGACCTCGGCATCTCCGTCTATTGTAAATTCTCCGCTTCCCGCAGTCACAAACAGCGACTCTCCTTTTTTAGCTCTGATGCATTCTCCCTGACATATAACATCTGCACATACCACATCTCTGTCTTACCGTGCTGGCCTTCGTTGGCCTTGGCATATACTTCATCGGGATGTACCTGGATTGAAAGAGGCTTCCTTGCATCTATGAGCTTTGTCAGAATAGGGAAGTCTTCTTTATCCCTGCAATCACTGCCAAGACACTATTTTCCAAGAATATCTATATGCTCTTTAAGCGTCCTGCCCTTATACTCTCCGTCAGCCACTACAGATTTCCCATCCTTATGGCACGATAAAAGCCAAGCCTCAGCTAATACATCGCCATCGTATTCTATTCCAAAATCATCCACCAGCTTGTGGCCACCCCAAAGGTAATCCTTACAGGCGACTTTAGCTTATAAATACCCATTAACTGCCCTTTCCTTTCACGTAGATAGTTATTCTATCACAGGTGCGTTGTAAAAACAAATCACACAAAAAAGACCCGGTACACTGTACCGAGTCTTTTGAAATCTGCAATAGCAGATGATTATCTCTTTGAGAACTTTTTCAATGCCCTAATTGCCTTGTTTTGGGCATTTGTAGGATGAGTTGCTGTTTACCTGCTGCGTACGGTAGAAAGCTCAGGGCTACTGTATACGGCTGGTGGCAACTCTGTTATTTCTTTCTAAAAATCAGGTCCATCCAAGTATTATTGTAAGATAATATTCCGATATAACCTACTTCACTTTTATTCTATAATCATTTGATCTGTACTTTGATTTCACACCATGCTTCTGCTAAAACTGCCTCATTGTCCTTACCGTCTATCGCTTCATATACGGCGGTTTCTAAGGATATAATCGATTCCTATTTTTGAATGAGATCTGTCTATATTTGTCAACATCTATTTTAAATCGTTTACCATATCCCCATTACATGTTGCATCACAAGGCTTACAACTGTTATTCCTATCCAACAGCAACCACCAAGCAGTATCGGTTTTCCGCCGGATTTAATGAGCCTGATTATATTGCTGTTCAGGCCTATAGCAGCCATGGCCATTATGATAAAGAACTTACTAAGTTCTTTAAGAGGTATAAAAATATCCGAAGGTACTCCCATTTCCAAGCAAAGTGTTGTGATGATTGAAGCAAGAACAAAGAACACTATGAACATCGGGAATGCTCTCCTGAAGCTAAAACCGTTGGTGGTGCTTCCATCCTTTTTTGCTTCCTTTGCTCTCATATAAGCAAGAACCAGTGTAATCGGAATGATTGCTAATGTCCTTGTAAGCTTCACTGTAACTGCCTTGTCCAAAGTCTGACTACCCAGGTTCCACATGCTGTCCCATGTTGACGCAGCTGCGGTGACGGAAGAAGTATCATTAACTGCAGTTCCCGCAAAAATACCGAAAGCCTCTCCTGTTGTGATATCAAAACCTATAAGCTTTCCCAGCGAAGGAAAAAGAAGTGCTGCCAGCACGTTAAAGAAAAATATCACAGAAATTGCCTGTGCCACTTCATCATCATCCGCATCAATGACAGGAGCCGTAGCTGCAATTGCTGAGCCGCCGCATATTGATGAGCCAACTCCGATAAGAGTAGCTGTGTTTCCTTTGATATTCATAACCTTATGAAGAATCCATGATAGGATAAGCGATGTTGAAATCGTGCAGATAATTATAGGAAGTGACTGTTTCCCGGTCTGAAGAACGACCGAAAGATTCATACCAAATCCAAGGAGGACAACAGCCTCCTGCAGAATTATCTTTGATGTAAACTTTATTCCATCAGCCGCCTTCCCCTTGTCATTCCAGAACAGGGCTATTATCATGCCCAGAATGATTGCAATCACCGCTCCGCCAACGACAGGGAAGCGCTTTCCCAGGAGCCATGAAGGAACTGCAATAGTGAAGCATACTATTACTCCCATGTAATTCTTTTTCAAAAAATCCATCTCAAGACCTCTCTCTCTTTTTAATCTGTTCTTTCGCATGTCTTATTCTATTCTGTCTTTTGAAAAAGATAAAATTATATATTATTATATATCCATAAACATTTCTTATCGTTAGGGAGGACTGATTATGCTGGATTTCAGGATAGATACCTTTCTATGTGTTTGCAGGCACCTCAATTTCACCAAGGCGGCTAAGGAGCTGAATATTACTCAGCCCGCTGTTTCTCAGCACATACATCATCTTGAAAATGAATACGGGACAAAGCTGTTTACTCAGGATGGAAAAAAACTTTTTCTAACTGATAACGGAAAACTCCTGTATAAAAAAATGAATCAGATAAAAAATGATGATGAAAGTCTCAAAGAAATACTTTCAAAGAATAACCATGGCTTAAAAGACATCTCTTTTGGTGTCACCATGACCATAGGAGAATACATAATTGCTGATCCGATCAGTGATTACATAAAAAATCACCCGGATACTAATCTTAAGATTACATTTGGCAACACATCGGAGCTTCTAAAAAAACTCTCCGACGGTGTTATAGATTTTGCACTTGTAGAAGGATATTTCCCTGAAAATGATTATGAAACGCTGCTTTTTAGCAAAGAAGAGTTCGTTCCTGTCTGTTCGGCAAAGCACTCTTTCAATCAGAAGCCACGCGTGATAAAAGATCTCTTTCCCGAGCGAATTCTTATAAGAGAACCCGGTTCAGGAACGCGCAATATATTGGAAAGAGCTCTTGCCCTGAACAATTACTCCACAAGTGATTTTAGGAATTTTACCCAGGTGGAGAACATGCATGCCATAATAAGCCTTATTGAAAAAGATTGTGGCATCACCTTTTTATATAAAGCAGCGGTTGCATCAGGACTGCAGTCCGGATATCTGAAAACAATCCCCCTTGACGACTTTAGGGTAAAACATGATTTTACCTTCATCTGGCCCAAAGATACTGTTTTCAGTGAAGAGATCCGTGCAATATGTGAGGAAATACAACCTATAACTCATTCTGCATGAAGTTCATGTTCTTTTTCATAAAGCTTGTTATCCTGCCGTCTCATGAAAATCATCCGGGACAGAAAAAGAATCAAGCTACTTCCTACAAAAATCTGAATCGGATATGTGATTAGTACGCTTTCAGATATTATCATGCTCAGCATGGTAATAGCGCCAACCGGTGGCATATACATCTTAGTAAAATGAATAACGATAAGCATACCACTTGTAGCAACAATTGCTGAAATCGTAATAGGAAGCCCTATCCAAATAGCAAAGAAATATCTTGAAATCACACCAATTATGGCACACACAGTTATCACTGCCACCGTTTTGACTGGCATATTTCTTGTTTTGTTCCTTGGCCTGGAAAACTCAGTAAATGCCACAAGTAATGGAGGTGCCACAACAAATCTATAACCCGTTCTGAATGCAACACCGGCTATTACTGTCACACAAAGGATTCTAATGGAAGTATCTACCATATCGTCCCTGGAATTCAGCATCACAGGAACATATTCCTCATCTGCTCGGATTCCTTGAAATAGAAAAAGTTTATGAAACAATATTACAAGTAATGTCAGTACAAATGCAGCTATAGGATACACTATACTTGTAGTATGCATCATCACCGGGAGCACTATTGCTGAGACAAATGGTGCAAACGTGGTTCCTGAAAACATAAAGATTACCTGAGCGATTGTGAATGCCAAAATCACTTCGATATACGTATCAAACGGAACAAATCTTACAATGCACACTCCTATTATCGCACAGCCTGTTATCAGTGAAAGCATACGCTTTCCATTAACCTTCCAGCTTCTATTTTTTGCCACCATATATCCAACTGCTAATGCTGTTATCTCAGGAAATATAATCTCCTTCTCATTTAAAGTTTCTGCAAATAGTGTCATCAGCGCTACTAACAGAACTGTACAAGCGTATGGTATTATTCTCTTGACTCTATACATATTCTATAAAAAACATGCAATCAATGTGATGATCGCGATTCCTCCCATGTAGTAGCTTTGAAAAGTTTGGCCCAAGTATCGATTTTGTGTTTTTTATCTTCTTCTGTAGCATTTCTGTGCGATTTAATTCTATCACATATAGATGAAACTCGTCAGTATACTGATAGCCATCCTTTTCATTGCTGATATGGTATTTCGCAAAAAAACTCAGGATGATCGTTATCGAGTGCCTACCACTCTCTTCTTATCTTCTCAAAATCGATAGTCTTCCCAACCTTCTTCCATACAATAAACGTCAAGACCGCATTTATTGCAGCTATTGCAAAGTATGTGATAAGGATCCGTACTCCATCTTCACCGGTATTGATATACGATGAACCTGATTTTCCCACCGAAACAAAAAGGCCATCTGTAAAGCCTGCCAGAAAGTCGAATAATCCATGTGTCACACCTATGGCCCATACATTTCTGGTCTTCCAATACAGTATAAGAAGGGCCAGTCCGAAAACGCCTGATTCCAACGTTTTGGCTACAGCCTGCCCCCATGCAATAGGGGACGTTACATCAAATTCTCCTACTATATGTACTGCCCCGAACACTATCGAAGATACTAGTGCACTAAGGACAAAGACATATTTCTTTTCCCTGAACTTATAGATTATGGCATCATTGATGACTGCCCTGAAAGCCAGTTCCTCAAAAAGGCCCACGGACATAAACATAAGAAATATGACTATAAATCCCAATACCGGATTATCCTTAAGCGGGACGTGCTCTTCTATATTTGAGATTAGTAGTACCAAGCCCATGATAAGGGACATCGCAAGAAATCCTATGGAATTCTTAATGACATAGCCCGTGGAGACATAACAGGATGTCAGTGTCTTATCTCCGGATATCTGGTACAGGAAGAAGCACACTGCCCCGCAAAGCATGGTTCTCACTATAAAGAACTGAAAATTTGTATCTGTATGTACCGTTTTAAAACACACAACCACGTATACTATACAGAGCGCAGCAGTTATCAGCGGTGATCTTTTCATAAAATCGATATACTTTTTAAGCATTGGTATTCTCCTGCTATGTCTGTTACCTTGTTATATCTGGCAATATCGCTTCTTATCGATATTATCGGAAGTTTTGCTGGTCTTATTAACGTAACTCTCAGAGCAATAAAATAGGCAGGGATATTACTCACTTGCTTTGATCCATTCATAGATAAGATATAGTGGTACATTGACCATCCAATCTTGTTGTCTGAAACCCGCCATTGAGAATCGCCAGGGTTTCAAATCTTTATTTTCGTTATAAATAGTACTAAGACTTTTGGATCTTAGATTTTCTTCCGCCTTAACTTCTATAGGATGAACGTCTTCTTTTTGAATTATAAAATCAAGTTCTAGCGTAGAATTCTCTTTTGAGTAGTAATATGCTTTGATATCTTGCGCTATGATTTGCTGCAAAACATATTGTTCTGTAAAGGCGCCTTTATACTCTTTAAAAACTGTGTCTTTCACTAAAATATCTTTTGCAGAAACATCAGACATCGCTCCAAGAAGCCCCAGATCAACACAGAATAATTTAAATGCATTATAATCTTCGTAAAATTTTATTGGACGACATACTTTTGAAACGCGCGGTACTTTATGAACAAGCCCTGCTTCGATAAGCCATTGTATAGCGTTTTCGAACTCTTTTGCCCGTGCACCTTTTTTTACCGAACCAAAGATATATTTTTTATTCTCCTTAGCAAGCTGAGCTGGAATTGAATCCCATACCATATTTACCTTTGGTATAATATCCATTGGTACATGTTTGGAAAAATCCCTTTTATAATCTGCTAGAATCTGGTTCTGTATAGATCGTACTTCCTGAAGATTCTGATTCTCTATATAAGAGTTAACTACTTCTGGCATACCGCCAACATAATAATACTGTCTCAAAAGTTCAATAAATGTACTTGAATATGATGTTAATTCATCCCAACGATGTTCTTTTATCTGAGACAATAAGATATCTTTGCCCATTGCCATAAGAAATTCTTCGAATGACATTGGGTGAAGTGTGATCTCGTCAACTTTTCCAACAGGAAATCCCGTTCCTTCATGAAGTCCTATTCCCAGAAGACTACCGGCAACAACAATATGATATTCCGGTGCTTCCTCACAAAAGTATTTTAGAGCAGTGAGCCCCAGTGGAGTTACCTGTATTTCATCAAGAATTATAATTGTATTACCAGGCTCAATTGTTGTATTTGAAAGTGCAGAAAAAACTCTGATCAGACGTTCTGTATCAAAATCGGAAAATATAGTCTTCATCTCATCTGTTCTGTCACAATTTATATATGCTACGTTCTTATATTCTCTTTGCCCAAAATTTTTCAAAAGCCATGTTTTACCAACCTGCCTTGCTCCATTAAGAATTAAAGGCTTTCTATTGGATTTGTTTTTCCATTCTACTAATTTGTTGTAAGCTATTCTCTCCATAAAGATACTCCTTCTTAATATAGTATTTTACATTTTTATGAGGGATCTTTCAAGGTATTTTACATTTTTATGAGGGATCTTTTAGTATTGTCTTACATTTTTATGAGGGAACATACAGACTGACCTTACATACTTTTTTCATGGTAAAAGGCATCAGCTAATTTCTTAGTCGATGCCCTTTTTTGTTTCATTTATACAGTGCTATTCTATGCCCACTTATACCTAACTTTTTCAGAACTATACCGATTGTATTATTATATCAATTCCATATTTCTTTTCCCAAAATAAAAGCTACAGCCCGCTGATCATCATCAGGCTGTAGCCAATATCTACTCTATATCTCTTTGTAAGTCATATACTCTTTCCTCCACAGGCTCTTAGCAATGGCTTCCTTGACTTTGGCATCTATTCTGGATGTAAGATTACTATCTGCATTTTTACAGTTTTGTTGCTGGTTTCGTTCGAAATAATAGGCAGGGATATTTCCCTGCCTGATCAGTTAATCCTTTATGCCTTTTTCTTCCAGTTGTTTTTGTAATATTGCAATTAATTCGGCTTGCTCTTCAAGTTCTTTTGCTTGCTCTTCAAGTTCTTTTGCTTTCTCTTCAAGCTTTTTATCTTTCTCTTCAAGCTTTTTATCTTTCTCTTCAAGCTTTTTATCTTTCTCTTCAAGCTTTTTATCTTTCTCTTCAAGCTTTTTATCTTTCTCTTCAAGTTCTTTTGCTTGTTCTTCGATTTTATTATCTTTTTCAACCAGTGCTTCTTTCATTCTTCTTTCGTGAATGATATTATCTTCTCTTACGCGGCACTGCTCAGCGATCATAAAGTCAGAATTAGCGGCAAATATTTCTTCAGCAGTTGAATTCATGGATGGGTTGGCACTTGTGATCATCTTAATTTCCTCCCATGTAGTAGCTTTGAAAAGTTTGGCCCAAGTATCGATTTTGTGTTTTTTATCTTCTTCTGTAGCCATTTCTGTGTGATTTAATTCTATCACATACAGATGAAACTTGTCAGTATACTGATAACCATCCTTTTCGTTACTGATATGGTATTTTGCAAAAAACTCAGGATGATCTTCAAAAAGTGTAAAGTCAAGAAAGCCTATGTGATAGACAGGCTTAACTTCGATATAATCATCTCCTCGAACCACGTTATCAAATGTCAATTTCGCTTCGATATTGTTCCGAACTATATCAAATTAATACTCATCATACCAGTAATCTTCCGCCGCATCATAAGCTTCGTCTTCATCCTCGTACTCGTCTTCATAATCGTAAAATTCTTCATACTTGTCATCAGCGAAGTCGTCTGCAGAGTCGTAGTCGTGCACGTCGTATGGATCGTAGCTGCCAGAGCTGCTGCCTGTCGTATCTTTTTTGCCAGATGAGTTTGTATCTTTCGAGCCGGAGGAGTCTGTATCTTTTTTGCCAGAAGAATTTGTAGTTGTGGTGTCCTTAGATTTCTTCTTTTCGCTATCAGATGTCCAGCTGCCGTCGGCTTCTATAGTTCCTGTGTCATATTTTATGAGTTTTACTACTTCTCCGTGGCTTTCCCTGCAGTTATAGATAGTATATCTGTTGTTTTTGATCACGCTAAACATATATGTGTCGGGACTATACTCAGTTGTACCGGCAGTAAAGGTGCAACGTTGGGTGTATTCAATCCATAGATAGTGATCTTTGTATTCTATTGAATCGCGGGGCTGGTATTTGTACTGCTCGAACATCTGGTAATAGCTGCTGCCATAATACAGTTCGGACAGATTATGCTCTATTTCATCCTGGATCTTTAAGAGCATATTGCACTTGTCTAAATCGGGGATGCTGTTAAAACTTGTATCCAATTGGACTGTTACATAGGCTTTGTCAAGATTGCACCATGATCCTATGCGTTCAGCAGTAATTTCAGCGGAACGTATGTCGTCATATACAACTTCGGCGGTTACTGATTCTACATAGTCGCCGTCTCTGATCATGTATAGGACGGAGTTTTCTACTGTATATTTATATGCGTCTCTGGCTGTGTCAAACTCTTCAGCCAGGTTTGGCTTCTCGCGATTGAGGCGCACATGCTCCCAGTAGTGGTTCCAGCTTCCATATTTGTTGGTTACCTGGTAGTTGATCTTTATGGCTTCTATTACGAGAAGGCCCAAGCTAAATATGATGGCGAATAGGATTAGGGATTTCTTGGCGGATTTTTCCTGCATCATTTTTACCTCGTAAGAAACTTTGAAAAAGCAAAGAGGAAGCTGTGGGCTCCCTCTGAGGTTATTATAGTATATTGCTTAGTGGTGTGCCAGATTACGGCTTTTTTCCAAAATAGATCCAAATGTGCTATAGTATTCAAGGCCCAAATTTAAATGTACTGTCCCTTACAACTGCTTCAAAAAAGGTGACGAAGTATGGATCAATTTCTATAGCTTCGATTTTGAAAATTCAGAATTCTACCACACATACTTTACAAGCGTGATTGAAGATGTAGATGTTGATGAGATTGTTATTGGAGATACTTCTTTTGAGAAGTAAAAGGATCTGAGGATCGGAGCATATTATGGCATTTTTTTCTCAATTGATAAAAGATTTTTCATGGCTTGCAAAAGGCTTTTCACGATTTAGGAAAGACTTTTCACAACCTAAGAAAGACAATTCAAAGAAAGAAGATCTGATTGATTTTGATACTATGTATGATGGAGTTGATAAGCTTGGCATACGTGGTTATAAAATGACTCATCTAGAAGCATGTAAGAAGATCTGGCATGACTATGTTCCTAAAAGCGGCCAGTCAAACTGCGTTCAAGGCGAGCTTCTGAGACAATTAGAGGCTTTACGTGGCGAAGCTCAGGATAATGGAAATATCAACTGGGATGATGATTTTGAGTTCTTCTGTGACTTTATCAGAAAGACCCTTTTGGAATCAGGCATCTTCGAAAGCGATGTTAGATCAAAGCTTGATGGCTGTCTAACTATCATTAAGCGTAGAGGTAAATATGCGTATTCTTACAACCATGGCCAAATTTCTGATGATACGGTAAATCCTATGCTCTTTGCTTATGTTTACGACGACCTGTATGACTACATCGCTGATGCGATTGCTATTTATGATAAATCAAAGGGTGGTCCGGTTCCGTATGCAGAGGAGCCGTCGATTCTTAGGTAATTATTCATCCCATCCTTTACACACATCAACCCAACCTTCAGCTCCGGAAGCTCTCTCAAGTTCTTTCGTTACTGATATGGTATTTCGCAAAAAACTCAGGATGATCTTCAAAAAGTGTAAAGAAATGAGGCTGCTGCATATTAAACTAAACATGCAGTAGCCTCACTTGAATTTACTAATCCTCAATCTTGAACACTAATATAGATTTCAATATAGTCCTTCATCACCATATCCTATAATTGCCTGACAGCGCCAGCAGTGCGAACAGATACAGGCAATTGTCATAGTATCTGCGCTCTCCTTTTCTAAGTGGCTGATTCCAGAACCAGTTGACCCACTTGGCTGCTACAGAAAAGTCGCTATCAGGATCTTCGCTGTAAGGTACGGACAGAGCACTTTGAGCGATGGTAGCAACAAGTCCTACAGGGTGAAGTACCGGTCTTTCAAGGGGAGTTCCGTCCACCTTGTAAGCACATCTTACTGCTTCAAGGTCTGTTCCGAAGAACTTCATAGCCTTAAGAGGTACGCCAAGCTGGCCTTCGTCTACTCCGAACCACTCTGCATCAAGACCTATATTGGCAGCTGTCCTGTAGGCATCACTGAAGAAATCACCAAACTGTCCCCACGGGAGCTTCTCATCCATAGGTGTGCCGTCGAAGTTGCCATATTCAGGATTAAGGCCAGTCTCTGGATGACAGGCAGATACCAGATATTTCCTACTAACTGTTGCAGCCTTCTTGAAGAACTCTCTATCCTCTTCATATGCCCAGAGAGCAAACAGCTCATAGAAATGTGGCAGATGATAGGAAGGATCTGTATATGGGCTTCCCGGTACGAAGAGGATCTGGCCGTTGTCTCTGTTCCACATAGGATCTCCTACTCTGCCATTTTCACCCTTATGAAGGCAGGCTCTGAGAATTTCTTTGGCCTGTTTACTATAATTGTAGATGCCCTCTCCATCTCCCCATCTGTGTGATGCGAATAGAAGCGCCATGGCAAAAAACTCTTCCCCGTCAGGTGCAGGTCCGTAAGCGTTCTTGGTACCATCAAGCTGACATGACCATGCAAAATATCCCTCATTGTCACCCTCTTCCATGTACATGAAGGTCTTAGCCCACTTCCAGATCCTGTCAAACTCTTCCTTCATATCAAGCTGTACGCACATCATCATGCCATAGGACATGCCTTCTGTTCTGGCATCGTTGTTGCCGGTGTCTACAAGATATCCCATGTCATCGCCTGCAGGATGATAGATTCTTTCTTTTTCATCATAAAAGAAGATATCGACAGCTTCTTTGATCTTAGCATCTATCTCTTCTTGCGTTTTACCTATCTCTTTGAATACATTTCTATAGGTTTTGTTATCGAATGATCCCATGATTTATATACTCTCCATCTTTTTCATTTAATTTTTCGCGCTTTTCTTTGTGATTCTGTACTTTTCTTTATGATTATCTTTGTACTTTCTTTGCAATTCTCTTTGCGCTTTTTCATGCTTTTCGAACTTTTTCTTACTTTATTCGCATGAATGATAGTAATTATCATATTTACATATATACAAATATTAGTCTTACTTTATATTGTCTTTTTCTTTCTAATTGTTGCTAAAAATGCTTGCCAGTGTGCTGACTCGTTTATATTTGAATTCAAAAAGCCCAAGTGCTAGAATATGTCCCGAACATACTAAATTAGTGTGAATAAATCTTATAACCAAGTGGGAAGTATTCATTCTCTACAGAAAAGAGGAAATGCGATTATGAATATTGAGATACTAGAACTTATAGAAGGAGCAAAAAAAGCCAAGGGGCTTACAGTTATCATAGATGTATTTAGAGCATTTACTGTGGAGTGCTACCTTTTTGATAAGGGCGCTGCCAGAATTTTCCCTATAGGAAGTCTTGAAGAGGCCCTAGAGCTAAAGAAGCAGAATCCGTCTTATGTACTCTTCGGCGAGCGAGAAGGCAGGAAGCAGGAAGGCTGCGATTATGGCAACTCCCCATACCAGCTCCTTTCAGGCGACTTTGAAGGTAAGACCATAATCCATACCACAAGCGCCGGAACACAGGGCATAGTCAATGCAGTCAATGCCTCCGAGATCATCACAGGATCCCTTGTTAATGCCAAGGCCGTAGCTGAGTATATTAAGGCCAGGAACCCGGAAGACGTCTCCATCTGTCCTATGGGGCTTGCCGGCAAGGTTAGCTCCGAAGAAGATCTCCTTGCCGCAGAATATATAAGAGCCTTGATCCTTGGTGAAGACTTCGACATAGAAGGAAGGATAGCCCATCTTAAGGATCACGGCGCATCCAAGTTCTTCGACCCTGATACGCAGGATGTTTTTCCAAAAGAGGACTATCCTCTGTGTGTAGATATCAATAAATTCCCGTTTATATTAAAAGTATCAAAAACAAACGATAGATTAACCGTAAATAAGATATCACTGTAAGCGACAAGTCTTTTCCCTGATAATTGAAAAAGCCCCCTTTGGACAGAGCCTGGGGGTCTTTGTGATGTGTATATTGTTTACATTACCAGTGTCTGGATAGAATGTGCCGGGATATCTACTTCTACGTAGCCATCTCCTGTACTGACTACAGCTTTCTTGTCTTCATCTCGTCTGTTTAAGATAACAGTTACGAGGCTTTCGTCAGGATTTATAAAGCTTACTGTCTCGATATCGTTGTCATAAGTGCTGGACAGTACTCTTCTTGCGCCTTCTTTTATATGTCTTGAGAAGTGTCCTATATAGTAGTATGAGAGCTTGACATCGATCTTCTGCTCATCAATATGTATTAAACCTGATAAACTCTCCGAATCGCGGAAGTTTTAAAGAAAGAAATCCATATTTTTTCCCATCTACTATTCCGCTATCAATAAGTCTGGTGCGGTAGGTGGCAAATGTATTAGATGTCATATCTATATGTTTTCTTATATCTTCAACCTTTGCAGCATCGGTATTATTCTTTTTACAGATGGTATCTATCGCCGCTAAGACTTTTCTGTCTGTTTCAGATAGCTCATCCCATATTTTCTCATAAGACAGTTCAGAAAGCGTAATATCAAGCTCCCGATATACATCATCTATATCGAACTTGCCTGCACCATATCTTGAAAGGGCGTTCCAGTAGTGATATCCCAGCGCCTGAAATGCCAGTGAATATCCCTTGGTACAAAAAGCCAGTGCCTCAGCAGTCTCTCTATCAAGGGCGAGAACTTTCTGATAATCAGCACAGATAGCTGTGATATTCAGATTGTCTAATTCTCTGGCTTTGGCTCTATACAAAAAAGTAAGCGACTTTTGATTTTTTATAGCCTTGATGTTCTCAATCAGTCCTGTCATAAGGACATAGATATCATAATCAGCACTTGCATAAGATGACATAGCATGTGAAAAACGGGCAACATCAGTGCTATATGTGATCTCATCTATTGTGACCAGAATTTTCTTTTTAGCCTTCTTTAGAATTCCAAGCATCATCTTGAGAGCATCCTCTTCATTAGATGCCACCAGCTCAGCATTCTCAATATGTACTCCTATCCCCAGAACTGAGAAATCGAGCTTTGCTTTTACAAAAAGTGCCTTTATTTCAGGAATAATATACAGGCCCCTTGCAAGAGAATCCAAAAGGTTACTCTCAGGGTTGATATCGATAGTTATCCAATCATCCAGTTTCCCTATTTTGTTGCGCACATCTCCCATCAGAACTGTTTTGCCGGATCCTCTAACCCCTGTGATGAACATGCCTCGAAAAGTCGGCACTTCCCTTATGAAGTTGTTGATTATTTCATTAGTTATGATAGATCTCTCTATAAATTGAGGAGGTATATAACTAAATTGAAGTGTATATGGATTTTTGATTTCTTCAAATTTCATACAAATACTCCTTAAATCACAAGTTCTAATCTAATTATAACTCATTCTTCCACAACTCTCCACAACTTTATTTTTCTTCCACAACTCTCCACAACCTTCCACAACTTTATTTTCCTTCCACAACTTTCCACAACCTTCCTCAACTACAAAGGAAAATATGAGTATTGCCTTAATTTATATAATTAACTCAGTGAAATCCAGTATCTCTGCACTGTTTCTCGTAATCCTTTGTTAGTTTTATCAGTTTCAGACTCATCCTCTTTCTCCAGTTCATCACATCTGACCTTCTACAACTTCTACCGCATGTCTTACGCAGTCATCACATTCGCAGATGACAACGCCAGTGTCTCTGCCTTTTAGATCTTTGCAGATGGTGGCGCCGCACTTATTCTCGAACTCTTTCAATATTCCGGCTGCATCTCTTAATACAGGTGCGCCTTCATACTTCTTAAGTCCCATGACCATCTGAGCTGCGATTAGAGCACCGCAGGTTCCTTCCATACATCCCATTCCTACGCCAAAGGCTGCGCCCATCTTCTTAAGGTCGTCTTTGGACATCTGAAGTTCATCCTCGAATGCGCACAATACTGCCTGGGCACAATTGTGTCCATTGTGTTTAAGTTCTACTGCAAGTTCTTTTCTTTCCATAGTTTGCTTTCTCCTTTATTACCAAATATATCAATAAGATATTTTTTGTATTTCTTCATTTTTTTTTTTTAGTATGCCTTCGATGAATTCGGTTTTATAGAATCACTTTTTCGTCAGTCTTATCTACATACTTATTTTCCCAGTCTTATGATTCTTATTACTTTTCTGTTATATATGTCTACTTACTTTCTTCCTGGTCATCGGGAAGATTCTCTTCACCCCATCTTTTGAGCTGAAGTAGGATCGGGATGATGCTCTCAGCTTTCTGAGTAAGTGAATATTCTACCCGGACAGGCATCTCCATGTACTGCTTCCTCTCAACAAGCCCATCTGCTTCCATCTCTTTAAGTGAATTGGCCAGCATGGTATTAGTGATGCCGAACACTCTCCTGCTAAGATCTCCATATCTAACGGTGCCTTCCTTGTCTATAACGCAGAGGATCATTATCTTCCACTTGCCACCTATGATGTCCAGCACTTTCTTTAGGCCGCAATTCTTACCCGCCAGATCTTCGCAGAGTGGTTCACGGTCTTTGGCTGAATCAGCTTTTGCTGCTGCCTTTTTTGATTTAGATGATTCGTTTTCAATTGCAGCTTTCGAATTTACCTGCTTTTTTGCCGCCGATTTTTTCGACTTTGTAATCTCTTTTGTAATAATCTTTTTTTCTTTAACTATTGATTCTTCTTTGTTTTTTCCTTTCATAAATAACCTCATGTCACGAGTGACTAATGGTTCAACTTGGCGGAACACACGTCACTCAGTTTTTTAATACCACGTATGTATATTCTGCGTACTTGATATATTTTTATACCACATATACTAACATTATCACTATCGATAAGCAAGCATATTTTTTTACAAAGGAAAAGAGACTATGAATTCAAAGAAAGTTGCAAGTATTAACAAAGACATATGTGTCTGCTGCGGGGCATGCTTCCAGGAGTGCCCCATGTCAGCCATTAGTTCCGAAGGTGGCCGCTTCATGAAAGTTGACCCTTCCATATGCGTCGGCTGCGGCAGATGCGCCGGAATATGCCCTGCCGGATGCATCACAGTCAGTGACAGGAAGCCGGCCTGACACAAGGTTAGACTCAAAGATACCTGTTTGGAATTATTACGAATTATAGAAATGAGGTTTTTTATGAAGCAAAAGAAAAAGAAATGGTACGATTACCTTTGGATATGGCCAATCATATATTTTTCACTTGGCTTTTTTAACATTTTGTTCGCGTGGCTAGGCATGATAGATTTTGTAGTTCCTATCTTCATTGCATCTTTGGGAGGCGGCAAAGCTTTTTGTAACAGATACTGCGGACGAGGCAGGCTCTTTGCAACACTCCCAAAACTTCTAAAAATAAAATCCAGGAAGGTCGCACCCTCCTGGATGTATGGCAAAGTATTCAGATATGGCTTTCTTATCTTTTTCCTGACAATGTTTGGAAATATGGTATATCAGACCTATCTTGTGTTTGCAGGAAGTGCTTCGCTGCGCACAGTTGTTAAACTGTTCTGGACTTTCAAGCTTCCTTGGAACTGGGCTTATACTGTTACCGGTGTCCCTGCGTGGATCACTCAGTTCTCGTATGGGTTCTACAGTCTCATGCTGACTTCGACTCTGATAGGTCTTATCGTCATGATACTCTACAGACCAAGGACCTGGTGCACCTTCTGCCCTATGGGAACCATGACTCAGGGGATCTGCAAACTTAAAGGTAAGAATTAAATACTACACCTTCCAAGTGGGAAGTCTGAGTTAAATATATAAAAATATCCGTCAGCTCGCAAGATCCCTTCTATTGAAATTATAAAAGCCAAAAGCTACACCGATCACAAGAATCAAAACTGCCAGTATCAGCGCCTTTACAGGAGTATCCTCTCCTGTAAAGATCTCTGCTGCATTGGCATAAGAATATGGTCCTACGAAGAGATAATCCTTAAGATCAGGAATTACTCTTCCCATTACGTCATATGCGTAGAACAAAAGTGCAAGTCCAAGGCCAAGTCCCATCCTGTTCTTACCTGCAAGAGATGACAATCCAAAACATATACCGGCAACTTCCAGATTCATAACAAACTGCCTGCACATAAAAGTCATGAACTGATCCATGGGCATCTCTTCGCCAAGTATGTTAAATCCTACAACATAGCAGACTGTACATACTATAGTGAATACTATAAGCATTATAAACACGCATATAGCCTTGGCTGTAAGGACTTTGGTTCTTGACAGGGGCATTGAGAAGATGAACTCTCCTGTATGTCCATCCTCTTCCCTGGATATGATATTGATAGCGATGATCGCAGCGAACATGCCACTTCCAAGGCCATGAACTGCTCCTATCTCTGTGGCAAAATAGCCTTTTAGCGATGCGATACTAAGTGTGCTCATGCCAAAGGCATCCGAGAAGGCTCCCATATTGGAGAAAGCATCTGCCATATCCTTCATCTCGCCTTCCATGGAGCTGTACAAAAGTATACAGGTAAGTCCCAAAATTCCAACAGACAGACTCCATATCAGCATACTCTTTATATTCAATAGTAATTCCCTTTTCAAAACAGCTTTCATGTTTATACCTCACATTTTCTATACATTTATGAATCAAAGATTCAAAAATGTATGCTATTCTGTTATCAGTTTTCTTTTAGTATTCTTTTCATTTTATCTTTTATTCTTGTTTTTTAGTCTTTTGGATTATCTATTTGATCTTCTTATTGGTCTTTTTGATTTTCTTTTTTGATCTTTTCAGATTTTCTTTCCGACCTTCTTTTTAATCTTCATAGAAACTCAAAAAAGTCTCATCATCAATATGCGGCGTATCCAGCATCGTAAGCCTTCCCTCTCTCATGATGGCAGCTTTGGTACAGTACTTATCAACTTCTGACAGCACATGTGTTGACAAAAGGCATGTCGCACCATTATCCACATATTCATGTATCAGTTCGAAGAAGTTCTTCTGAATAAGGGGATCCAGGCCACCTGTTGGCTCATCGAAAATGAAAAGACTTGGCTTATGCTGCATGGCACATACTATACTGACTTTCTTTCTATTACCAAGAGACAGCTGCTTGATCCTCTTATTAGTGTCAAGCTTTAGCTTTTCGCAGATCTTATCAGCTTCGCTGCTGCAGTTAAGTCCTCTTATATCAGCTGCATATTTTATTACGTCTCTGACTTTCATGGAGTCATAGAACCATGCTTCCGAAGGCATGTAGCCAACTTCTTTTAAGATATCCTCATGATTCTTAACGCTGTCCATGCCCAGTATCCTGATACTACCCTGACTGAATTTTAAGAATCCAAGCATGGACCTTATAGTTGTGGACTTGCCGGCACCATTTGGTCCTATGAATCCGAATATATCCCCTTTCTCTACGCTTAGAGATACGTCTATAACGCCCCTTTGCTTTCCATAGCTTTTAGTAAGATTGCTTATCTCTATTACTTTTTGACCTTTTGCAATTTCTTTCATATGATCCTCCGATTTACTTCATTATTCTTTCATGACGCCTTATCTATATCTTATTCATAACAGATAAAAAAAACGGGAACAATACATGTTCCCGTAAGGTGCACTTTTTTGCCTTTATCATTCACTTTTTTTGTGATGGGCCTGAAAAAGTTTCAGATCTTCATTGAGTTTTTTATCATCGATGATGCGCTTGTATTTATATATCAGATATACACAGAAATATACAAGAAGGATATATGCTGCGAATAAAAGCGTCACTAATAGATCTCTTGAAAACCAGTCGAAAAGCCATGATGATACGCAGTAGACAGCCGTACATATGACCATACCTATAACTTCCCTGACTCCCAGTTTGTCCGATTCATCAAAATTCCACAGCAGATATACCTGAACATATCCTATGACATAACATATGAGTATAAGTTCGGTCATATGCAGGATACTGGCGTTGTAGACTCCGTTTATGATCCTGTATACGCAGTAATAGAACAGGAATGCAAAAAAGTACAAACATGCCTTGAATTCAATCCCGATCTCTTTGGTAAGATACAGTTCCCACAAAGTAGGCTTTCCTTCTTTTTTCATCCTCTGCCTCCTTTTAAAAGTCTTCTGAATTCTGAAGCATATCTTCTGGATATGATGATATGCTCTCCGCCTTCCATAGTGGCATCGATCCTGTTGGATGAGAGGCTCTTTAAAGCTTTGACCCTGCCGACGTTGATGACCATGGATTTACTGCACCTAAAAAAGGTGCCGTCATCAAAATCCTCCATAAATGAGTTAAGGCTTCCGTCTATCCTAAGGACCTTGT
Source organism: Butyrivibrio fibrisolvens (assembly GCF_023206215.1). NCBI lineage: Bacteria > Bacillati > Bacillota > Clostridia > Lachnospirales > Lachnospiraceae > Butyrivibrio > Butyrivibrio fibrisolvens. The sequence continues at coordinate 2,114,655 of NZ_CP065800.1, read as the reverse complement.
CCCCTGTATAAGCAAAAAGCTTATCGTCAACAGATTCAAGGTACAAAAGATCCTTTCGTCTGATGCTGACTGTACCTGTTTCAGTCTTGCCCCAGAGTTTATCTTCTGTCCCTTCAAGGATGCCTATTATTCTTTTTATAGATGGGGTAAGATCCTTATAACGTATACGGACGTATTCCTCACCCTCTGTGATCTGCATTATATCTGTCTTCATAAGATTATCTTATCATGAGATGATTTATTCTTGAATGCGAAATACAAGAATATATGACTAGAACTTTAGCTGTTGAAAATATTATAGCAGATATGTTTATGTAATTATATTCGTTTTTACGTTAATGTGTGTATACTGTTGACTGAGCCGTGCGTTATTGTTATCGTTATATTGTATATGATATATTATTTGCAGACTTCACCCTTGAACAGTGCAGTATCCTCGAAGGCTTCATAGGGATACTGCTCCCCAAGCGGTCAGTCAAGGTGAGAGTGAGGTTGATATGGGCAAGATAGATGTCAGGAAGATCTCTTCAAGTCTTATTATCATTACTTTGTCTCTTCTATGTATGTCGTGCAGCTACAACAGCGCCCGCATAGATTCCGAAACTGCGTACATTAATCCTTCAAATCCTGCCATGTCTGATTCTATCAAAGGGAATAAGAAAGGTGCAGCCAGCTCATCTTCTGCCTATGATAAACTTCCCGAAGGCACTACTTCTTCCGGACATCTTATAAGATCTGATCATATATCTACTATTACTGACAATCTTCCTATAACTGATATAGATACCGCGGCTCTTGCAGAGAGTCTTTATAAGCATGTGACCATCAGGATGGTAGGTGATATCCTCCTTCATATGCCTATCGAAGATACCTGCAGGCAGGAAGATGGAAGTTATGATTTCTCATCTCTTTTTGCAAATACAAAAGATATCATAAGTAGCGCTGATCTTGCCCTTGTCAATCAAGAGGTCATCATAGGCGGTGAAGAGCTTGGTATATCCGGATATCCTTGCTTCAATGCTCCCTATCCTATAGCAGATGCACTGGCTGATTCAGGTTTTGACATAGTATGCCATGCGACCAATCATGCTCTTGATAAGGGAACAACAGGCATCATCAATACGCTCAACTACTGGCATACCTTCCATCCTGAGATCATAACATTAGGTATATATGATAATGAGGAAGATTCTACGGGGATTACTGTGGTGAATGTCAATGATATAAATATAGCGATTCTTAACTACACTTACGGAACTAATGGTATCCCGATCCCAAAGAGTATGCCATACTGCGTTGAGACGCTTGACAAAGACAGAGTTATCGCAGACCTTGACCTTGCTGAGACGATAGCTGATTTTACCATAGTATGTCCTCACTGGGGGACGGAATATGTGCTGCACCACACTTCCAATCAGGAATACTGGAGCAGGCTCTTTATGGAGCACGGGGCTGATCTTGTGATAGGTACTCATCCTCATGTTATCGAGGATATAGAGTTCTACGAAGAAGATGGCAGGCAGATGCTCTGCTACTACTCTATAGGCAACTTCGTAAGCTGGACTTCCGGAAGCGGAAAGGGGGTTCTTAACAGAGTTGTTGGAGGCATCCCTAATGTTACTATTACTAAAGATATTGAAGGAAAAGTATATATAGAAAGCTATGATGTCATACCAACCGTATGTCATCTTGAGCCTGAAACAAACGGCGTGACTGTATATCCTCTGGCTTTATATACCGAGGAACTTGCTCTTTTGAACAAGATATCAAAACAGGACTCATCCTTTACTTTGGACAATTGCAATGCTCTTGTTGAGGAGGTCTGGGGAGAATCCTGCGATATGTCATTATATACTGCATACTGATATACAAATAAGATTTTTTTCTATTAATCAGCTTCCTGTAGATCTGTAATGTCTCATGCCAAGATGAAACAGTACTGTCATCACGCCAAATACCAATACTCCCGAAAGCGGCGTAACAAAAGCTGTCCACATAGGCCAGCCATATAGCGGCTTGTCCAATATATAGGATACCGGAACATGCATTGTAAGAGCAAATGGTGCTATTACTGTAAAAAGAGCTCTAAGCGGCAGCGGATATACATCAATCGGGTACTGGCAGGCGCTTCGGCCGCCATAAGTGATGGCATTGACAAGCTCTACTGATTTTACACTAAATATACAAAAGATAGCTTCTATCATAAAAAGTCCCAGTATCAGAAAGCAGCTCATGGCTATGGATTCTGCCAATGCAAGAGCCTTAAGGGGTGTCCAGACTATGTCTGATAATCTGCTGCCCATGATAAGTGCCGCTACGCCAACTGCTATACAGGTGATACGTCTTGGGTCTGTTCCGCCGCACAGAACCTGGGTCAGCACTCCTCTTGGTCTTACAAGGAATGTATCAAGCCGCCCTGTTCTGACCATAGATGGGAAGTCTCCGGTGATCCCTCTTCCGAACATCTCTGTAAGATAGAAAGATACAGACATTATCCCGAAGAAGAAATACAGATTCCCACCGCTCCAGCCCTTAAGGCTTTCGAATCTGTCAACTATGAGGATGACTACCATCATCTCTCCGCCCTCCATAACTAGCTGGGCAAGGGTCTGCATGATAAAAGAACTTGGGTACTGCAGATGACTCTTAAGGAGCATTCCTATTGATTTTATGTATAAATGTATCGTATTCATGTATCTTCCTTCCATCTGGTTAGTTACATAATAAGTTACTCAAACTTCGCACTTGCCAAACATACGCCACCTGATCGGTAAGGCCGGGGCCAAAATATAGTACGCTATGCTTACCTTTAACCGCCCTGAACTATCATTCTTTTTTTGTTAGCATTCCACATCCATGTGCCAAGTGCTATCAGTATCACAACCCAGAAAGCCTGAAGTCCATAGATCCATAACGCCTCATGGGGCGGATACCCTCCTGTATATAGCCTTATAGGCGCATCAAGAAGCTGGGCATACGGAAGGAATGTTATAACTTTCTGCCAGCTCTCCGGGAAAAGAGTAAGTGGGAACAGATTCCCTGAAAGTGTCATCATCAAAAGATTAAGCAGTCCCTGCATGCCCCTTGGGTCAAGTGTTTTCATGGTAAAAGCCACAGTGATATTTTCAAGAGCGCAGACACATAACAGTCCCAACAAAAGAGCCGGTATAGTAGCCAAAAGTCCCGGCACTGATGCCGGCAGACTAATACCCCATCCTTTTGGCAGAAGGAACGCTACCACCAGCATAGGCACAGCTCGCATGAGGCTACCCATGAGCTTCTGCGCCATGATCCTTGCATAGTAGAATCCGTACATATCTACAGGCCGGCACATATCATAAGCTATATCTCCTGACCTTATTTTATCCACAAGCTCTGTGTCAGATGCCAGCATCATACGGAAAAAAGCCTGCTGAAGCCAGACATATGTCGCTACGCTTTCTATTGGTAACGACTGGGGACTTCCTTCATAAAGTGCTCTGTACAGGGCCACCAGTATAAGGCCAAAGAACATCTGGCAGGCTATCCCTCCGATCATGGCTCCTCTATATTGAAGCTCCATCCGAAGCCTCATTTTGAACACGGTAAAATATGGCATATACACCTCTAATCATATATAGTCAGTTGTTATCCAAGTACCTGTCTATGAATTTATCTACATTGTCATAAAATTTTGATTTTTTCCTGATACTTATAAGTCCAGTTCCTTGTACATAGCGGCGATCATATGATCCGTGGTCTCGGGCTTTAGTGTAAGCTCAGCAACATTTCCCGCTTTCTGCAATGTTTCCAGAAGTTTTGCTGTAGGAAGCTCTGATGGATTGTAGATAAGTTCTATTCCTTCTCCTGTATCACCAAGGGTTACTCCCTCCGGGAATTTCAAGTCAACATGACCATCGTACTTAACATTTACTCTGCGGACTGTATCATAGTGCTCAAGAAGTTCCTGAAGTTTACCATCAAAAAGCTTCTTGCCATGACCAAGGACCATAACCCTGGAGCAAAGTGCCTCGATATCTTCCATATCATGAGTTGTGAGCATGATGGTGGTGCCATACTGCTTATTTTCCCATTTTAGGAAGTCTCTTAGAGCCAGCTTACTGACTGCATCAAGGCCTATGGTTGGCTCATCAAGAAAAAGCAGCTCCGGTCTATGAAGAAGTGATCCGCACAGCTCTGCTCGCATTCTCTGCCCTAGGCTAAGAAGTCTTAGAGGAGTCCTCATAAGCTCTTCAAGCTGCAGGGCACTACTTAGCTCTTTTAACCTTGATTCATAATCTCCCTGCGGGATCCTGTAGATATCTTTAAGAAGCGAGTAACTGTCTATTATGGGTACATCCCACCAGAGCTGACTTCGCTGACCGAAGACTACGCCGATGTTCTTGACATGCTTTTTTCTCTCTTTCCAGGGAACGATACCGCCAACCGATACCTGGCCGCCATCCGGTGTCAGGATTCCGGAGAGAATCTTGACTGTAGTTGACTTACCGGCTCCGTTAGGGCCTATGTATCCTACAAGTTCCCCTTTATCCACAGAAAAAGAAACGCCTTTGAGAGCGTTCACAATTTCTTTTTCTCTTAAAAGTTTACCTTTTTCACGTTTCTTTTTACTATAAAATCTTTCTGTAAGTTATCTACTTCAATAAAGCTCATTATCACTCCTTTACTACATCCATAGGAGGACATTTTGGGGTATTCTGTACCAAAATGGTCCCTTAACTCTGTCTTTAGGGGTCATTTATTCCTCCTTGCTAGGTTTTATTGGTCATTATGATTTCATCTCATTTATAACCTGTATTTTAAATAAAATTCTACCATTCCAAAGAATTCTCTTACGATATAATGGATCCCTACCGGGAAAAGAGTCTTGGCAGGGACAGAGTGAACGTTTTCATATCCGACACTTTCTGCAATAGACATGGCTCTGCATTCATGAAATCCATTGGTTATGATTCCTACAGATGCATCTGCATCTCCTATTATAGCAAGGCTATTTTTCAGATTTTCTTCTGTATCTCTGGATTTATCCTCAAGGATGATCCTGTCTTCGTCTATGCCGTACTGTTCTACAAGGACCCTTTTGGCGCACTCTGCTTCGCTTATGGCTTCGTCGTAACCCTGTCCGCCGGATGCGATCAATATAGCGTTTTCATTGCCTTCAAGATACTCTGCTGCTTTTTGAATTCTGGCCCTATAGGGATTAGAAGGCTGCGTTCCATGTAAGCCGGCTCCTAGTAGTACCACATACTCAAGGTTATCAGGAGCCGCCGCAGTCATCGCACCTATAACCTTGCACTCGATTATGATAAAAGATATAAGGAATATCCCAAAAACTATCCTGTAACCCCATCTAAACACAGGTGCTATCTTTATCCTGCTACGTCCCTTGATCCCTGCTCCAAGCATCAATACTCTGACCAAAGAAAATGCGCCGATAACGATCCATATCCATACCCATGAGAGGCTAAGTCCGCCTCCGTATGCAAGGCATGTAAAAAAATACAAAACAGACCAGACAAAAAGTATAAAATAGATATACAATCTTATTTTATCAAAAGAAGGCTTTCCAAGTCCTGCATATCTACTGGTTCTCTCTTTATACTTAAGATAGTCTTCGCCAAATACCTTGGGCAAAAACTTCTCTTCCTGAAGGATCTGAAGATGGAGCATTACTATTGCAAATATAGTAAGTACCATAAGTACCAGATTGAAGAACATAAGTAGTATACCTATGTAAACAAGATCAAATCCAAGAAAAGCCGGATTCCTGGAATAGTTATATATCCCTCTTGTCACAAGCTTTCTTTGATCCATATCAGAGCTTGCCACTCCTGCTCTCCAGCTGTCTTTCATGGTATATACTGATAGAAAGAATATTATATCTCCGATAAATGCAAAATACATTCCTATAACTCGCCACATGATCATAAGTCCTGATGTACCAAGTACTATTGATATCACCTCAGCAAGCGGTACTACAAGAGTTGCCACTTTCATAATAGCTTCTACATAGAAAGTTCTATCGTGCTCTTTGCCTTTGGCGATCTGGTTGGTAACAATGCCTTTCCTTCTTTGGATCAGCATCTTGCCAAAATAGATCATATAAAATACTGCCATAAAAGACAGCGCCAATAACCTGTACGTCATATAAAAACCTCCACTTATATCCAATATCGCATAATACAGTATAGTAACAAATATTATAAGTATAGTAAATCTAGTGTGCTGGTTCATTCATATTTGATCAAATATGAATGAACCAGCACACTAACTACGCCAAAAAGAGCCAGCCTCATCATGGCTGGCTCCTATATGCTTTGACAAACTTCCTGGAAAATATAAATTCTACAGTTCAATATGTTTTTTGTAATTCCCAAAAGAAATATCAAGATCTATCTTACCTACGCCTATGCGCCTTACGTATATGACAATTCTGCCTTGATATGTCTTCCTGACTGGTGATCTCATGTCGGTATTATCTGCAAGATCACCACCATCGAGGCCTAGTACCTGCGCATTATCAGATACTGATGCACTTATCTCTTCATCCTGGCATACTACGTCTCTTCCATCTGCGTCTTTTAGTGTTACAAGAATCTGATAGATATAGCCTTTCTTGGAAGATGCCTCTTCGAAACTCTCGCCTGTAATGAAGTCGCCTCTATCATATACAGATACTTCAGCATGGTCTGCCAGAGACGATGTATATATAATATCTGATATATAGCTCAAATTAGAAGTTGATGCTAATTCTTTATTGCTCTGTATTTCTCGATCATCTTCAAGCTCTGCTCTTACCTCTATCTTGCCGGGCTCGAACTCTGTTTCGAATCTGTAGGATCCGTCATCCGACCTTTTTGAAGCACTTCCTACAAGTCTGTCATTTATATATAATCTGACACTTTTGATATGTGCACTGCTTTTACATTTTTTTAAGCTACTATTAGAATTGGCATTTGCATTAGTATCGGCACAATTACTGCTTCTATCTTCATTGCCATATTCAACAATATCTTTTTCCCAAATAGGCACGTAGCATTTTACTACAACCTTCTCTCCCTTATCATAATTCCATGAACGTGTTCTGCTTATCCACTCTCTTTTTTCCTCATCAGGTCTTAATGTGAATATCCTGATAAATGGATCTGATGTCCACAGGCTCTTTCTCTTATAATATTCCGGCTTAGGTAGTCCTGCTGTATTTATAAGGCCGGAATATGCACCGTGTATCGGCCAGCCATGAGCTTCTCCCAGATAATCGATCCCTGTCCACAGGAACTGTCCGCAGATGTAGTCATTACGTACTACAGCTTCCCACTGCCCTATTCCGTGTCCATTCTCGCTTCCAAGGAAGACCTTATCAGGGAATCTTCTATGTGATTCTTCATACAGATGCTCTTTATAATTGTAACCTACAACATCAAGGCTATCGACAAATCCAAGCTTTGCGGACAGCTCCGGGAAGGCTGCAGCTACTGTGGCAGGTCTTGTCTTGTCAGTATTTCTGACTATATCAGTAAGAGTCTTGGCAATTTCAGATAGTCTTGTCATGTCAGGCTTGTCAGGGTTATAGACCATCTCTCTGGCAGGCTTACCGTTATCATTATTGCCTGTGAATTCCTTGAACATGGGATTCACATAAGGGTCGTTTGGATAATCGATCTCATTGCCTATGCTCCAGAGGATCACGCTAGGGTGCCTTCTGCCTCGCTCTATCATGTTCACAAGGTCTCTTTCATACCATTCATTAAAGTCTTCGGCATATCCCTGATGACGAGGTGGATACACATTGTGACCATGAGACCACTTATTCTTGGCATTCTCCCACTCATCAAAGGCTTCGTCCATGACATAGAATCCCATGACATCGCACAAGTCATACAATTCCGGCATATGAGGATTGTGCGAACATCTTATGGCATTGCACCCGGCCTTTTTAAGAAGCTCAAGACGCCTTTGCCATATCTCCTTTTTCATGGCGCTGCCAAGAGTTCCTCCATCATCGTGGACACATACTCCCCGGAGCTTATCCGATACGCCATTACATGCAAATCCTTTGTCAGGATCCATGGATATAACCCTTATTCCGGTTTTCTGCTCATCAACAAGGTAAAAGCCCCCGCCATCTACACTATAGTATGTTGATAATTTGTATATATTAGGTATATCAGATGACCATAGATGCGGCTTATCTATTATTCCGTCTATTTTAAGTACAGAATCATCATGTGCCGCTGCATCTATCTCTCCGAACAGTTCTATCAGAGCTTCTTCCGATGCATTTTCATACGCTTCTTTTGGTGTATCATATTCAAGAACGCACCTTACTCTGACTTTCTTATCTTCATTGGTTTTATTTTCGATTACATTATTGATCCTGATCCTTGCAGATATCTTGCCTGCATCTTCTATAATAGAACGGGTATCAAGCCACACTCCGTATTGTGATGGCGCAACTTTTTCACTTATTGACAGGGTGACTTTTTTGACAATACCGGAGCCAGTGAACCACCTGGAATCTGCTATATCTTCGTGGCGCACTCTTACCGCGATCACATTGTCTTGTTCGCCATATCTTACATATTCACTTATATCTATGGAAAAAGATGCATAGCCGCTAGGACGTCCGCCGATATGATAAGAATTGATCCAGACACTACTATTCTTATAAACGGAATCGAATGTAATTGATATATTCTTGCCTTCATACTCAGAAGGAATTTTGAAATGACACCTGTACCAACCTGTTCCGCCTCTAAGGTAGCCGGTACCGCTTGAATAGTCTTTAGAAAAAGGAGCTTCTACCGACCAGTCATGAGGGATCATCACATCATCCCATGTGCTGTCATCAAAGCCCTTGAACCAAGCCTCCTCTTCATCCCCATAGTAGAACTTCCAATTGTCTGTAAGAATTGCTCTTACGGTATCCATATGTTCCTCCCAGGTGGCCTTACCAGTGTACTGTCTCAAAGATCCACAATTATGCCAAGCTATCAGCGTCTTATATTACTTGATTTTCTGACCATTAGTCCTGATGGCTTTACAAGTATCTGTCTCTTTGCCTCAAGACCATCTGCAACATCTATTGCTGTACGAACAAGTGTTTTACCATATTTTTCATAATCGTAAGCCACAGAAGTCAGCGAAGGCTCTACTACTTCGCACAGGTCTGTATTATCATAACTGACAACTGATATATCTTCAGGTATCCTGATGCCGTGTTTTCTTAAACTCTTTATAACTCCGGCTGCGGTGCTGTCGTTGATGCAGATGAGCGCTTCAGGAAGCGCAGCGCCTTCTTTTTTGAACTTCTCAATTAGTTCATTCATAGATGCAGTGCCCTCATCTATTCCGTATCCGCCAAAATTGTCGGTATAGAGACTTCCGCTTTCAAGTCCGAGCTCTGCTGCCAGCTTTTTGAACTCATTGTATTTAATATATGTTGACTCTACGTTAAGTCGTCCGCCTACAAGCGCGATCCTTCTGTTGCCATTGGATACCAGATGCTGCACCAGCATATCCATGGCTGCTGCCGCATCGATCCTGACCTGATAACAGTCTGTATTGTCGAGTTTACCAGTTACCACGAGAGGCTTTGATCCGAGAAGTCTCTTTACTTCTTTGGCAAAAGACGGGTCGGTAGTAAGGCTGTCTACAGCACCTCCCATATGGATTATGGCATCAGCCTGCCACTGAACAAGCTTCTCAAGCTGTCTTATCTCCATATCTACTCGTCCAAAGGAGTTCATGAGCATTACACTGTAGCCTTCCTTATTGGCAGCATTCTCGCAGGCAACGTACATGTCGGCATAGTAAGTATTTCTTACATCTGCGACGATTATTCCTATAATGCGGCTCTTGGTATCAGACAGGCCTCTGGCAACAGCACTGGGTTTAAAGTTGTACTTTTTTATCAGCTCTAAGACTTTTTCCTTTTTCTCCTGCTTGACATTGGCATTGCCTGTAAGGACACGGGAAACTGTGGCAGGAGATACTCCGGCTTCTTTGGCGATCTCATATATAGTTATCTTCTTGTCTGTTGGCATATAAGTTTTCCTCTCTAAATCCCCCGTGCATGCCGGTCATGGATTTACTTGTTCGCAGGGGCCAAGTGATGGATGGTCCATGAGTTCCAGTTCTATTTGAGCTTTTCCTTCAGTTTCAAATACCACTATCTCGTTTTTTCCCTTCCTGATAAGAGGCCCCGGCAGATACAGAGCCTTCTGAGGTCCCACTTCCCAGAATCTTCCAAGATTGAATCCGTTGATGAACACGCATCCCTTGCCAAAGCCTTCCATATTTATGAAGGTATCACAACATTCATCTGCTTCAAATGTATATCTGTAAAAAGAGGGGCCTGTTCCTTTTTCTTCTTTATTTTCTTTTTCTATATCTGCGCCGTTCCCAAATTTGGTCTCGTTAACATCTCCAAAGATAAGTTTGTCGATGTTATCAAGAGGCAGTGTATAGATATCGTAGCCGTAGTGCTGACGAGTGTTTATGAGTACAGGGCCGTCGATTCCTTTGCGCTGTTTCTGCATATATGGTCCGAAATTGACTCTTCCCATATTCTCTACGAGTATGTCAAGATCCTTGTCAAGAGTCTCTACATGCGGCTCTATCTTCTTTGCTTCAAGGAGCTCCCTGTCATACATGGTCGCAATATTCTCATGATCGACATACACTTTTGCTCTGTCATTGGCATCCATAAGTCTTATCTCGCCCATATTCGGGATCTCGTCAAGATGGGTATGATAGAGGATAAAGCCGTAGCTTTGGCCTAATTTTTCCATAGAAACAGGATATACACTCTCATGCCAGTCTGCGATATTATCAAGGCTATCCCAAAGAGATACGTATCCGTCTGCTTTGATCTTGCCATAAGCTTTTCTTTTTACAGGCTTTGGAACTTCTACCTCGGGAAGTCCATACCTTTTTGATATTTCTTTTTGAAAAGCTATATACTTATCGGTTATCTGTCCGTCCTCTGTAAGAACTGCGTCGTAGTCATAGCTTGTAACGTCCGGAGTCAGCTTGTCATAATAGTTGGATCCGTTCATGAATCCAAAATTAGTACCGCCATGGAACATGTAGATATTTACATTACCATTATCAAGCATATATGCAAAGTCTTCGACATTCTGCTCTACGCTTGTTGTATGATGGAAGCCTGATCCCCAGTCATCGAACCATCCAAGCCAGAATTCCATGCATGACAATGGGCCATCTACATATTTTTTCATAAAATCAAAACGCTCTTTGGCATGTGAGCCAAAATTGCCGGTCTGGAGTACTCCAGGGATCTTGCCGCCTCTAAATGCATCATCATAGGGACCATCTGATGTAAAAAGAGGTACTTCTATACCATAGCTTCTGATAAGGTCATAGAGCCACTTCATGTATTCATGATCATCGCCATAGTATCCGTACTCGTTCTCAATCTGCATCATGATCACAGGCCCGCCGTTATCATATGTGTACTTCTTGATGTAAGGCATGAGTGTGTCATAATATCTTTTGACATGATCAAGGTATGGTTTGTATGTGCAGCGAAGCTTCATGCCATCTTCTTTTAAAAGCCATGCAGGGAAGCCTCCAAACTCCCATTCAGCGCAGATGTAGGGCGATGGGCGTAAGATGACATATAGCCCTATGCTCTTTGCAAGTTCTATGAACTTACCAAGATCCAGCATCCCGTCAAAGACAAATTCGCCTTCCTTTGGTTCATGCATGTTCCACGGAATATAAGTTTCTACTGTATTACATCCCATTGCGCGCAGCTTAAGCAGCCTGTCTTCCCAGTACTGTGGCACTACTCTGAAATAGTGTATTGCGCCTGATATAAGATGGAATTCTTCTCCGTCTAGATAAAATCTGTCTTTGATCTCTATTCCGCTCATATTTGTATGACCTCTTTTATAAAATATGATATCTGCTTATCTTAAATCTCAATCTGCTTTTCAAATAACTTCCCACTTGGACGGGCCGGCATCCCCAAAGTCTTTGCAGGGGCAGGCAGTATATAAATCATTTCCATTTTTGACTAAAAATATAAAAGCATGTCTTCATTGATAATTTCTTTAATATCTTTAATATTTTTATATCTTTAATATTTTTATATCTTTAATATTTTTATATCTTTAATAGTTTTTATATCTTTAATATCATAAGAATCTTTTTATCTAAAAAGTAATAACAGCTTTAAAGCTTCATATTAAAGAAAAGTCATCACATGCTCTTATATTTTTGTTCAAAATCAGGGACGTACCCGAAGATACGTCCCCAAGGATTTTAAGAAATTCTATTCATTTGGTATATGTACGACTGAAATGTCTGTGCTACTTATATAGACCATCTGAATATTTGTAAAGTTAATCTTACGTATAACTGATCACTTACAACACTTATTATTTGTAAAGTGCGTCGATCTGCTTCTGAAGTTCTGCAGTTACATCATCGATACCTGCATCTTTGAGTGCCTGCTGATACTCAGCTACGATCTCTTCAGCTGTTCCTGAATACTTACCATATGCGATCTGCTTCATGTAGTTGGTGTGGATCTCGTTGATCTGGTCGATCTGAGTTGAGATAGAGTCTACGTTAGGAATGAACTGACCATAAGGATACTCGATCTTGATGTTGTCATACTCTTTGTAAAGAGCATCGATAGCGTCCCAGTTCATTGTTGCATCTCTGATCTCGAGATCATCATTTCTGCCCCACCAGTAGTTAGTTACGATAGCATCAGCATCTGCTACTGTCTCTCTAAGACCGTCAGCATTTACATTGTACTGAACGCCTTCGATACCATAGTTGAAGAGCTTGTAGCAATCTGGATCATTTCTGATGAGGTCATAAACCATGAGTGCTCTTTCAGGGTTCTTGGAAGCAGCTGATACAGCCATAGCACCATGTGTGATTGAAAGTGCTGTTACGTTAGATGTCTCTTCACCAAAGTAGAAGAATCCAACTTCTGCATCTTCGTCATCAGCAAAGATTGTGTTGTTTGTGTGTCCAGGTGAGCAAAGGTCTGTCCATGTCTGTGTGTGATGCTGCTCAGCAGCTGTCTTACCTACACGGAAGTCTTCTCTGTTATCAGATGATGTGTTGTTAAGAACGTCTGTCTTCCAAACACCGATTTCATCCCATTCTTTCATGAGCTTAGCAAACTCAACAAGTGAATCTGTGTCTGTTACATATGGGCTGTATACTGTGTAAAGGTCATCCTTTGTACCCCCCCACATAGCGCCTGAGTTGATACCATCGATTGAAACATAGTTAGAATGTGATGAAATCCATCCACCAACCATTGTAGCGTACTGTGTACCGTCAGAATCCCAAGGCTGTACATCAGGATAAGCTTCTTTTACATACTTGAAATATGTTGTCAGGTCTTCCCAGCTCTTAACGCCGTCTGCAAGTCCAGCTTCCTTAGCCCAGTCAAGACGATATGAGAATCCGTGGTTAGTCCACTGTGCATAGTTGTCTTCAGGGATGAGGTAGATGTTGCCATCATATTTGCAGTACTCCCAGTCCTCAGCAGGAACTGATGCGTATGTCTGAGGTGCATATGTCTTGAGCATGTCCTCGTCGAGTTCAAGGAAAGCACCGTTCTTAGCGTTTGGCCATGCATCAAGCCAGTCAGTAGCTGTACCTACAAGGTCAACTGTTCCGTCCATCTGAGCAAGTGTCAGGTTGTAAACTGAAAGGTAATCTGTCCAGTCGATGTAGTAGATCTGAAGCTCTGCATTAACCTTCTCTGTAAGGATCTTATTAAGCTCTGCAAGCATATCGTCTGTAGCGCTGTTCTCTGGCTTACCACCTGTTGTCATGTAGGTGATAACTACGTGCTCTGATGTATCGACAGCTTCTGCACTATCAGATCCGCTTGTATCCCCTGAGCCATTTCCACCATTGCCGCAAGCTGCAAGTCCTGCTACCATAGTGAGTGAAAGAAGTGAAGCAAGCAATTTCTTTTTCATTAAATATCCTCCTATAGAATATATATTTGTTACTGCGTTATTGCAGTTAACTTTCCCCTAAAAATATAGTTTTTATAATGTGCCTTAGCCCTTAACCGCACCAACTGTGATACCGCCGATGAAGTATCTCTGTACGAAAGGATACAGAAGTACGATAGGTCCTGTAGCTACAACTGCTGTTGCCATCTTGAGCGAGTTGGTAGGAAGGTCTGTTACAGTTACGAACTGAGCTGCAACTGAGTTCTTCAGTGAGTTAGCCTCATTTACTACCTTGTAGAGCATGTATTGAAGTGGATATGCATCTACCTTTGAACTTAAAAACAGTGATGACTGATACCACTCATTCCAGTAACCAAGTGCAAGGAAAAGACCTATAGTTGCAAGTGCAGGCTTGAGCATCGGAAGGATAAGAGATGTAAATATCTTCATATCTCCTGCTCCATCGATCTTACCTGACTCTGTTATTTCAAAAGGTATAGACTTAACAAAGTTCTTCATCAGGATGATGAGCCATGGTGACATAAGAAGCGGAAGGAGTACTGCGAAGTAGCTGTCCTTAAGGTGATATGTCTGTGTCATAAGAATGTAATATGGCGCAAGTCCTGCCTGGAAGAGACTTGTGAAGTAGATGAAGAATGAGATTACATTTCTAAGCACAAAGTCTTTTCTCTGAAGAGCATATCCTGTCATTGATATGATGATAAGTCCTGCGCCTGTTCCAATACCTGTCATTAATATTGTAAGAAGGTATGATTTCCAGATCGCGCCTCCTTTAAGTACCATGTCGTAAGCTTCTGTTGTGAAGTCTCTTGGGAAGAGCTGAACTCCGGCTGATCTTATTACAGCTTCTGATGTAAATGATGTTCCGATGATAAGAAGGAAAGGGAATATGCAGGCGAGTGCATACAGTGTTACGAACACATATCCAATTCCTCGTATAACGTAATCCGATGTTCCAAGCTTAACTCTGGCGCTTGAATCATATGTATCATAATCGATTTTTTTATCTTTCTTAGCCATTTATATCCTCCGTACCGTGTGCGGTAACTGTTATTGAAAAAGTGGTAAATTGTCTGTTTGTTTTCTTTTATCAATCAGAACAGTGAGTAGTCCGGATCGATCTTCTTAACTATGAAGTTAACGAACATAACCATGAAGAATCCTATAAGTGACTGATAAAGTCCTACTGCTGATGCTGTTGAGAAGTTGAAGTCAGTCATTGTAGCACGATATACATATGTTTCAATGATATCGGTTGTAGGATACAGGAGTGAGTTGGTTCCGATTATGTTGTAGAACAGACCGAAGTTACCTTTTACAATACCGCCGATAGCGAACAGGAGGAGTATTACTACTGTCTGGCGAAGTCCGGGAAGAATGATATATCTGATCTTCTGCCATGCGTTGGCTCCGTCTACTCTTGCTGCCTCGATTATCTCTGCATCTATTCCCATGATGGAGGCAAAATATACTACCGAGTTATAACCAGTTGACTGCCACAGGTGGATCACAACCAAAAGGACAGGCCATACAGTCGGATCTGAGTATGGACTAAAGAGCTTCTCTTCAGGAGTTCCTAAAGCCTTGAGAATACTGTTAACAAAACCTGTGTCATAGTTCAGAAGGTTGTATACCAAAAGTCCGATGAGAACCTGTGAGATGAAATATGGCAGGAACATCATTGTCTGTGAGACTTTTTTGAACCATTTATTCTGGATTTCGTTTAGAAGTACTGCTACGAATACTGCGAAGAAGTTACCAAGTAAAATAAATGCAATGTTGTATAGAATGGTGTTTCTGGTCAGCATTCCGAGTTTACCTGATGTAGCGAGAAACTCAAAATTCTTAAGACCTATGAAGTTACTTCCGAATATACCTTTACGATAGTTGTATTTGACGAATGCAACATAGATACCGGGCATTGGCGCATAACTGAATGCGATGAAGAATATAATAGCCGGAATGCACATAAGAACCAGCGTACGATTTCTCCAAAGCTTCTGACCAAATGTCAGAGATGATTTACGAGTTATAATCTTCTCGCCCGTTTCATTTTTCTTTCCCATACTTTCCTCTCCCACTGTTGATACAAGTAAATATTGTTTTTGAAATCGGTTTCGCAATCAAGAAATAAAAAAGGAAGTTTCTGATCTAAAACACATAAATTGTATGTACTGATAGTTGACTTCCGTTATTTTTACTGTATTTCTTGTCCTTGATCACATCAGACTTATTATTCTTTTGTGATATTAGATATATATTTTACTTTGAAACCCATTTCATAATGTCATATTACCTAATACTCGTAATATTGTCAATAGTATTTTCGAAATATATACCAATAAAATACAAGAGTGAAAAGAGGATATCTTCCAAGCATCTTAAAAAAATCCTGCATTACAGGCTTCTTTACCGCTTTCTATCGGTCATGAATCAATGATTTTTTTCGACAAATGGCCATATAAAAAAACTCCCAAAAGAAACCATTTCTAGCATCTTTTGGGAGATCTTTCTAGTGATACCAATTTAAGCCATTAGCCACACGCTTTGCTCGCGACATTAAGTTATAGTAATCGACTTATCTTAAGCGCATCTTGTAGTTTTTCTCTACTTCACGCTGCTGGTCGCGCTTAGCATCAGACTCTCTCTTATCATAGAGCTTCTTGCCTCGACCAAGGCCTATCTCTACTTTGACGCGGCCTTTCTTAAAATATACCTGAAGAGGAACTATAGTATATCCCTTGATCTTGACCTGCTGTTCCAGCTTCATGATCTCGTTCTTGTGAAGGAGAAGCCTTCTTACACGAAGCGGATCTTTATTGAATATATTGCCTTTCTCATAAGGACTTACATTCATTCCACACAGATCAGCCTGACCGTCCTTGATCACTACGAAGGACTCTCCAAGACTGCATCTGCCCATACGTATAGACTTAACTTCTGTTCCTACAAGTTCTATTCCTGCTTCATATTTGTCTTCGATAAAATACTCATGGTATGCTTTCTTGTTATTACATACCAGCTTTATCTTCTCTTCTGCCATTTTGTGTCTCCAATCTCGGGTTATTGTACAAATAATACTATGTTTTACTTCAGTTTTTCTATATTCCTACAGTTTTTTCTTCATACCTGCAGTTTTTCAGCGCTTTTTTAGCTTTTTTATTAGAGCCTTTATTCAGAGCTTTTTATGACTATTATGACATATTTTTGTCAACGCTTTTTCTTCTGGTTGCTGCGGGCAGCTTTGGATGTAGCTGACTTTTTATACTTATGTACCTTGTACTTCTTATGCCCTTTTTCTTTAGGTCCGTTTTCTTTATTCTTTACGCCTTTGCGCTTCTTTTCCCTTGGGCTTCCTGTTCTGCCATCAGGCTCAAGTCCTTCTATCATGCGCTTTTTGCGAAGGTGTTCGCGTAGCTCAAGAGCTGTCATCAGATTATCGTCTTCGCCGTCTTCAAGATCTATATCATCAAGATCTGTATGCTTTCTGCTTCTATAGTGGTCTTCTATCTCTTCGAATTCATCACTTATCTCATCGAGATTTCTTTTCTTTTTCTTCCTGGTACTTTTGATATTAGACCCATCCTTAGAGGCTTCAGCTTTTGAATGCTCTTTATCTTTCAAGGCGTCCTGTTCACTTTTCCTTGCTGCCTCTTCTTCCATAAGTTTAAGCACATAGTGCTTCTTGGCAGGCTTAAGCTCGATATCATCAGGATCTGTATCTTCATCCACTATCCTGAAGTCAACAGTCTTTTCAAGTCTGTCAGCGCCTACTACCTTGATCTTAACTTTCTGGCCGAGTCTGTACTCTTTGCCAAAATCCGTTCCTGTAAGAGTGAAGTTCTGCTCATCGAATACGTAGTAATCATCTGTAAGCTCGGCAAGTCGTATCATTCCTTCGCAGGTATTATCAAGCTCTACGAACATGCCCCATGCAGTTACTCCGGATACTACGCCTTCGTATACTTCTCCGATATGCTGCTCCATATACTGGGCTTTCTTGAGCTTATCAGTATCGCGCTCAGCATCATCTGCGCGTCTTTCAGTATCAGAGCAGTGCTTGGCAACATCCGGAAGTATTTCCGCATAATGCGCAAGCTTCTTTTCATCAAGCCTGCCTCTTATGGAGTCCTTGATGATCCTATGGATCTGAAGATCAGGATAACGTCTGATAGGTGATGTGAAATGGCAATAATACTGAAGTGCCAGTCCAAAATGGCCGACACATTCTGTTGTATACTTGGCCTGCATCATGCTTCGAAGTGCTACCCTGCTGATTATGGACTCTTCTCTGCTTCCCTCTATCTTGGTCAGGAGCTTTTGGATCTCCATAGGTCTTATCTCATCCTGGCGGATGTTAAGGTGATAACCAAAGCCTCTTATAAAGTTTGTAAGTGTATCTATCTTGGCTTCTGACGGCTGTTCATGCGTTCTGTATACAAATGGTACAGACATCCAGTAGAAATGCTGGGCTACAGTTTCATTAGCTGCAAGCATGAAGTCTTCAATCAGCTCGTTGGCAGGTCCTCTTTCTTCTTTCTCGATACTTACAGGATTCCCTTCGCTATCAAGCTTTATTTTAGCTTCTACAGAATCAAACTCTATAGCGCCTCGATCGGATCTGCGCTTTTTGAGGATCTTGGCAAGTTCATACATCTGCTCGAACATAGGAACCAGAGCTGCATACTTCTCTTTTTCCTCTTCATCATTGTCAACTATGATCTTGCCAACACTTGTATAGGTCATCCTCTCATCAACGTTGATAACTGACTCTACGATCTCATGATCTACAATCTCGCCTTTACTGTTGATCTTCATAAGACAGCTCATTGCAAGCCTGTCTTCTCCGTGATTAAGAGAGCATATACCATTTGAAAGCTTATGAGGAAGCATGGGTATTACACGGTCTACAAGATATACACTGGTACCGCGCTTAAGAGCTTCTCTGTCAAGTGCTGAACCTTCCTGAACATAATTGGCAACATCTGCGATATGAACTCCAAGGTGATAGAAGCCTTCCTCATCAACGGATACGCTTACAGCATCGTCAAGGTCCTTGCTCTCTTCACCGTCTATCGTCACCATCTGCACATCTCGAAGATCTCTTCTTCCAAGCATATCAGCTTCACTGACTTCATCAGCTGTACGCATAGCCTGATTCATTACTCTTTCAGGGAACTCACTTGGAATCTCATATCCTTTGACAATAGCCAGGATATCAACTCCGGGATCATTGATATTACCTATGATCTCTCTGACTTTGCCTTCAGGATTCTTGCCGGATACACTGTCACCATAATCTGTGATCTCTACTACGACTTTATCTCCTGATACAGCACCTTTACTGCGTTCCTTGGGCACGAAGATATCATTGGGTATCTTATTATTATCTGCTCTGACAAAACCAAATGTCTTAGAGCTTTCATAAGTTCCGACAACTTCAGTCATACCACGCATCACAATTCTTATGATACGCCCCTCTTCTCGTCTTCCTGCCTGAGAAGGCTTAAGTTCTACTGCGACCGTATCTCCAAGAAATGCATTGCCTGTATCACCTTCAGGGATATATATATCCTCATCTCTTCCCTCAACAGTAACAAATCCAAATCCTCTGCTGTTACTGGTGAACACGCCGATGATACCTGCATCAGACTTAAGGTACCTTCCTCTGCTGTTTCTTATTATCTGGCCTTCCTTGATCAGATCCTCAAGTATCTGCGCAAGTTCATTTCTGTCTTCCTTTTCAACCTGCAGGAAGACTGCCAGCTCTTTCTCCTTCATTGGAGAATATCTGTCATCATGAATAAACGCATTGACCATAGCCTTACGATCCTGCGCGATCATGAATGTTTCCTGTTCATTTTTCTTTTTTCTTTTTGCCATATATCCTTTTCCTTATGTCTTTACTGCCTTGCATCAAAAGCAGAAAGATTCTCAACAAATACTACATCTAAGGAGATCACACTTCTTTATAGATTACTTCTTTATGGGTTACTTCTTTATACACTACTTTTAATCAAGCGTATAAATGCACTACCATTTATACACTTATCCTCTTACAACATTATATCCTTTTATCTTGTAAAAAGAAAAAAGCGACACCCTATAAATAGAGTGCCGCGTAATATCTCAACTAAATCAGTCTACGATTCCTGTATTAAGGAATATAGAAAGTGCGAAGAAAAGAACTGTAAGAACGATTGTAGCTGTTCTAAGCCTTCCTTCTGCAGAACGTCCCTTATTCTTAGCCCAATATGTATCAGAGCTGGACTGACCTGTAAGAGCTCCAAGACTCTGTGTCTTACCCTGCTGGGAAATGATGATTCCAACAAGAGCTACACAAACACCCAAATATATAATATTTACAAGAAGTTTAACTGCAAATGCCATTGTAAAATGACCTCCCGAATTATTCTGTTTAGCAATTCAAACTGTATCTGTCATATCGAACAGACCTTGATTAGAATAACATAACTACGAACTTTTTTCAACTATAACTTTCGCACGATCAGGGCTCCCGGTTTATCTTCCAGAATCATAATCCCATAGTCTTTTCAAGCTGCTTGACTACGTTCCTTAGACAGCCGTCTTCAAATGGATTGTTAAGTCCTACCCGTGTGATCATGCTGTCAAAGAAGTCTGAAGCAGAAAGCTTGCAAAGCTCTAAGTAACTGTTCCATGCTGCCTTATAATCTTTGTCCATCCATACTTTGTACTGAAGAGCATCTGTTCCGGCGATGCAATAATCAATGTAGTACAGAGGGCAATCATAGATATGGTGCTTGTTCTGCCAGAAAGCACCGCCTTCATAATAATCATTGCCGCTATAATCAAGGTGAGGCTTGTACTGACGCTCAAGATCACGCCATACTCCGTTTCTATCCTTTGGAGAAAGTCCCGGATTCTCATATGCTATATGCTGGAACTCATCTACCATAGTGCCATAAGGGATGAAAATACAGGAGTCTTCAAAGTGCATGTCAGAATAGTCTTTAGCACGATCACCGAAGAAGAGCTTCATCCATGGATCTGTAAAGAACTCCATAGCCATGGAGTGAGTCTCTGCTGTCTCCATAGTGATATCCTGATGTTCTCTTATAAGCTCATTCCTTACAACAAATCCCTGGAAGGCATGTCCACATTCATGTGTGATCACATCAGCATCAGATGATGATCCATTGAAGTTAGCGAAGATAAATGGAGACTTATAATCAGGAAGATATGTCATGTATCCACCTGTCTTCTTAGTCTTTCTTCCAAGTACGTCAAAAAGTTCATTATCACACATGAAGTTCATGAACTCAGCTGTTTCTGGTGAGAGTTCATTGTACATCTTGCGGCCTGCCTCAAGGATCTGCTCGGGTGTTCCTATTGGTGCAGGATTACCATTAGCAAAATATACTCCTTCATCTTCAAAATGAAGCTTGGAAAGTCCAAGTCTCTTTCTTCTTACTTCGTGAAGCTTTTCTGCAAAAGGAACGAAGTCCTTCTTAACCTGCTCTCTGAAAGCCTTAAGATCAGCAGGGCCATAGTTATTGCGCTGCATACGTGCATAGCCAAGAGGAAGGTAGTTCTTGTATCCCATCTCCTCTCCCTGCTTGGTTCTGTTCTTTACAAGCTTATCATACAGATCATCAAGTGCTTCGGCATTATCTTCATAGAATGCAGAGTATTTCTTCCATGCTTCTTTCCTTACTTCAGGATCAGGACTGTTAAGATAAGGATTCATAAGTGAGAGGTTAAGTGTCTCGCCATTCCAGTCAATCTTAGCAGTAGCAAGGAGCTTGTTATATTCATCCTGAAGCTTGTTTTCTTCCTGCATAAGAGGAAGGATCTTCTCTGCTACAGAATTCTCTGCAAGCTCCATATTCTTGAATGCAACCTTGCCGATCTTCTCTTCAAGATAAGGTCTGAACTTAGAATGAAGGAGCTTCTTTTTGTACTCAACATCTATATTGGCAATTATAGGATTAACTTCATTGAAGAAGTCACTCTCTTTTTCATAGAACTCGTCTGTCATATCAACATCATGTCTGATCTCAGCTATAACTGACCGTGTCATGATACGATCGCTAAGCTCATAATATTTCTGATGGATCTCCCACTGCTCTTCGCCGCTAGTTGCTTCTTCCATCTTCTTTGTAAGCTCGGCATATTCTTTTTTGACCTCATCAATATCAGGTCTTGTATACTGCATTTCACTAAATTTCATAATTAACCTCATGTCGCGAGTGAAACGAGTGACTAATGGTTCAAATTGATGGAGCTCGCGTCATCAATTTGGGTTTGAAAGTGGAACACTTTCAAACTTTAACCTCATGTCCCTTCTTGAACGTAAATTACAGAAATCATAATTTTCTAATGACAAAAATATTTATTCAGCTATCAATCCTGGTTCATGATATCGCCGTTTCCATAAATCAGGCCATTTTCTATACGAATATTATAAATTCCGACATCTGCAAGCTTATCTATAAGCTCTCCATCAAGACTCTCATTGCTGTCAGCATTTAAGAATATATCATATACAGACAATACCATATCTGCACAAGTGGAAGTATATGCATCACCATACAGATACAAGCTACATGAACCTGTATCAGACGTTCCATCTGCCTTTATATAGTAAGATACTTCACTTCCATCCTGATACATATAAAAGTTGCCGACGTCCTCTTTAGTAGCCAGGAAATTCTTGAGCCATACTATGTTCCTTGGCCCCTTATAAGAGTACTCTCTTACAGATACGATGTTATCACCATTTTCATCATATATACTAAGAGTAAAGTCTGTATCCTCAGACAGGTTAACTGTAAATCCATCGTCAGACGATAGATAGCCATTAGTAAGGCCTGCTTCTTTGAGTTTACCGGCTGTAAGATCTGCTACAAAAGCATTCTTAAGCCATCCAAGATCTAGAAGCTGTGTGACTACATTGTCTTTACAAAAAGCTTTGTATTCATCTGATATATGAAGGATGATCTTATTATCCCCAAGAAGCTCTATATCGATACTTTCCGGGTCAGCTGCATACTCTGCAACTTTATTTACATAAGCCATGATCTCAGGATCCACGGAGGGATCATAGGCCTTGGCTTCAAGATCTGATGTACTGTTAAATATCGCAGTATAGTACGTAAGAGCAGGTCCTAGATAAATTGCTCTGTTATCATACTTTTTAAGCGTTTCTAAAACGTAGTACAGGTCTTCATCGACAACGATCTCAGTCTCAGGATTACAACTGATATAATACAGATTGTTGACATCTTTATATATATTGCCGGGATCAAACAGTCTGAAATAGTTGACCATAGCCTGAGAATATACAGGCGTAAGCGCCTTCTTCTCAGCAGCCGGCGATACGCCGCTTTGCCCCAGATTATATTCAAGAGTAAAGTCATCCCCAAGATTAACATCGCTTGTAGAATCTACTTTAATCTCCGTCCATCCCGAATCAGAATTATTAAGCAGCCATACTGCATAACTAAATGAAGCTATTGCAATACCTACGAATATTAAAGTAAGTATTGCTCTCCTTAATATATGATCATGATCTACTTCAGCTGTTTCTACTTTATTCGGTTTAGGTTTGTCATTAGCATATCTATTCATAATTAACCTGAATTGTAGTCACCTATTCTGTAATTGTCATACGCTTTTTTCTCGTACAACTTTTCCTAGAAAAGAGATTACTTAAAACATAAATACTTATAGTAAATGACATAAGAAAATGCACTTTCCAGTCATCAAATGCCCTATATGCCAGCATCAGATAACTGTCATAAGGTATCTTTCAAAATCATTTACTATTGTAAAAATATAGGTATCAAAAGTTCCCCTTTGATACCTATATCATAATATTTAAGGATTCTTAAGTTTCCATAAAACTCTCATGATCCCTGTAATGCTTTATTTAAGCGCATACAGAAGTGCCAGCAGGAACAATACTATCAATGCTCCGATAAAGATGAATCCTGCAACTGTACCTGACTTAACTTTTCTGTAATTACGTGCATAATGTTTCTTCTTGAATATAAACATCAGTATAAGGCCAAGTACAGGAAGGAAGAAGCTAAGAACTGAAAGCCAGAGAGCACCTGTATCATGAATAGGTGTATTCTTAAGGATATCCTCGTCAATAGTTGCATCTCCAACAGTTGTCTTCTGATTTGCAAGCTCTTCGTCAGTCATAATAGTGATTGACTTTACAGGAACACCTGCCTCACGGATTTTCTTGTATTCTTCTATCTCTTTCTTGTTACCATATACGAAATGGTTATGTCCTATATCTACCATTGTAGGCTTATCAGTGCTGTAGTCATGCTGACTGGCATCATAAGTAAGGAGCTTCTTGCGCTTCTCAAGCTTAGGATCAGGAAGCGGAATAGCAGATATAAGTGATCTGGTGTATGGGTGAAGAGGGAAATTGAACAGCTCTTCGGAATCTGCAACTTCCACAATATGTCCCTTATAAATAACACCGATACGGTCGGATATGAATCTTACGATTGAAAGGTCATGCGCGATGAAAAGGTATGTAACACCCTTTTCCTTCTTAAACTTGTTCATAAGATTCAGAACCTGAGCTCTGATAGATACGTCAAGAGCAGAGATAGGCTCATCTGCTACTACAAGTTCGGGTTCCATGACCATAGCTCTTGCAAGGCCTACACGCTGTCTCTGTCCACCGGAGAACTCGTGAGGATAACGTGTAAGATGCTCAGGAAGAAGACCAACCTCGTTGATCATATGCTCAACCTTCTGAACTCTGTCTGCCTCATCCTTGAACAGATGGAAGTTATAAAGACCCTCAGATACGATATAATCTACTGTTGCACGTTCATTAAGACATGCAGCAGGATCCTGGAATACCATCTGAACATTTCTGATAACTTCACGGTCAAGAGAACGCGGTATCTTACCGGAGATACGTACGCCCTTATAATCTATCTCACCCTTAGCAAGAGGGTTAACTCTGATTACAGCACGGCCGATTGTAGTCTTACCTGAACCTGACTCACCAACAAGTGAAAATGTCTCACCTTTATAAATATCGAAGGAAGCATCCTGTACAGCTTTAACTGCGTCTGCGCCTTTGCCGAATGTAATATCTATATCTTTTATGGACAGCAGGATTTCTTTACCTGTCTTCTCATCAATAGGTCCTTTTTCAGGAAAATGAGATGCTGTCTTGTTTTTTTCATATGTATTAGCCACTTTGTGTATCTCCATCTATTAGATATTGAATGCCTTGATCAGCGTCTCATGAATGTTACCTATTGCTTTGGGCTTTTCAACCTTAGGTGAACGAGGATCAAGAAGCCATGTCTTGGCATAATGAGTATCAGTTACTTTGAACATAGGCGGTTCCTTAATTGAATCAATCTTCAAAGCATACTGGTTACGAGGTGCGAATGGATCGCCCTGTATATCATTATAAAGTGACGGAGGAGTTCCTGTGATAGAGAACAACTCTTCATTAGGCTTAGCCAGCTGTGGAAGTGATGAAAGTAGTGCCCATGTATACGGATGGTGAGGATCATAGAATACCTCATCTACAGTACCATACTCTACAATCTGTCCTGCATAGAGAACAGCTACACGATCAGCTATATTAGCAACAACGCCAAGGTCATGTGTGATGAATACTATTGTATAATGGAACTCTTTCTGCAGATCTTTAAGAAGCTGCAGGATCTGTGCCTGAATAGTAACATCAAGAGCTGTTGTAGGCTCATCACAGATAAGTATCTTGGGCTGGCAGGAAAGTGCGATAGCGATTACGATACGCTGTCTCATACCACCTGAATACTCGAACGGATAGTCATCAAAACGGCTCTCAGCATTCGGGATACCAACCTTCTTCATAAGTGTAAGAGCTCTGACACGAGCCTCAGCCTCTGAACACTTCTGGTGCTTCATGATGATTGACGATATCTGCTTACCGATAGTAATGATCGGGTTAAGAGATGTCATAGGATCCTGGAATACTGTAGCGATCTTATTACCTCTGATCTGTGCCCAGTCTTCTTTCTCCTTAACGTCAGCAATATTAAGGATAGCTACGCCGTGAAGTGTATCCTCTGTCTCATCAACATAACGTACATGGAATGCAACTGTATCAAATACCTGATTGCGCTGATCTTCATTGTCAAGATCAACACCCATCTTCATAGCCTTCTTAAGAGCTTCGAAAAGGCCGCCCATAAGCTTATAAGCTCTGTAGTAGCCATAACGTCCACCTGAGAGATACATCTCCTTGGCGAGGACTTCATTTCTCTTCTTCTGCTCCTGCGTAACAGGCTTAGAGATTTCCTCATGATACTGAGCCTTAAGCTTTGAAAGTTCTGTGCTGTAATATTCCTTAGCTTTAGTATCAGCTTCAAATTCAGCCTTATGCTTTCTGATAGCTTCTTCTTTCTTCAGCTTAAGTTCAGCAATCTGAGCATCATAATCCTTGATCTTCTGAGTAGCTTCCTTTATGAGATGCTTCTCAGTCTTAGGATTATATGTCTGACGCTTATTGAAGATCTCTGTACGCTCATACTTAAGAGTATCAAGCTTATTAGCTATCTTCTCGCGCTCTTCTTCGTTAAGGTCCATTCTTGCGGCCTTTTCTTTTTCAAGAGCTCTGATCTTCTTATAAGTCTCAGCTCCAAACTCAAGTCCTGAACAATCATCAAGTTTGGCCTGATATTTCTTGATCATCTTGTGAGCAAATGCATTATAAGAAACCTTGGTATCAGCAAGCTCAAGGTCATTATAAATGATCTCACCCTTATCTATAAATCCATTGCTATCAAGCATGCCTGCAAAAGTCTTAGTAAATACAGACTTACCTGAACCGGACTCACCTACGATTGCGATTGATTCGCCTTCATATATATCTAATGAAATTCCTCTTATTGCAGTCAGTATACGGCCTCTAACATGGAACTTAACAACCAGGTCTTTGACTGACAATAATACTTTCTTATCTTCTGCCATTTTCTATCTATCCCCTTACATATGTGTTCTAGGATCTGAAGCATCACCAAGATTCTGTCCTACTACATAGAGCACAACTGTGATGATCGATACTACTATTACCGGGCTCCAGAATTCGAACTGCCATCCTGAAATAGCCATTGAGCTTTCATACTGGTATATAAGCTTACCAAGTGACATATCAGCCATACCCATTCCGATGTATGAAAGGAATACCTCGTAAGAGATATATGAAGGTATCTCAGCTGCAGCAAGTGTTACGATGATAGATGTCATGAAAGGCAGGATGTTCCTGATAGCAATCTTAAAGATTGATGTTCCAAGACAACGTGATGCAAGATTGTACTCTCTGTCACGGATGATGATAACCTGCGTTCTGAAAAAGTAGGCTATAAAGAGCCATCCGGTTACTGTCATGGCAAAAACCATAGTTCCGAAACTTGATGACATTACAAGTACAAGTACTGATACTACCAATGTAAGTGGCACATTACCAACAATGTTATAAACCTCTGTCATGATCAGATCAAATTTCTTGGAGAATCCCCAAATAGCACCAATGATAACACCAAGTGTCATATTAATGATCGCACATGAGAAGGCGAATGAAATAGAAATTCTTGCGCCGTTCCATACAGCATCAAAAGTAGATTCACCTGAACCACCACGGCCAAGTATCTCATGAATACTAAATCCGTTCTTGGCAATAGATGCTGATGGTGTAAGATGCTTCATTGAAGCATCTGTAATATTTGCAAACTTATCATATCCTGAAAACATAGGATAGATATAAGCAAACAGTATAAGAATAAGTAATACTGCAAGCATTATAATATTGATCTTCTTTTTAAAGAATACACGAAACACTGATTTCCAATAAGAATATCTAGGTGCTGTGATCTTCTCTGCTTCTGATTTATCATGCGTATCAAAAGAAAACAGCTCTTCTTCAGACATGCCTTCCAAATCATCTGTTAATTCAAATTTATCAGACATAATTTCCTCATTTCCAAGCGGCAGTACCGCATTTTTTTAGTTATAGCCACTTCTTATCTAGCCTTATCTGAGAATGAGATTCTCGGATCGAACATAGCCATAAGGATATCTCCAAGTATTACTGATGTAATACCAAGTGCTGTATAGAACAAAGTAACACCGACAATTACGCCGTTATCATACTTGGCAATCGCTTCTACAAGAAGATTACCTGCACCGGGAACAACATATACCTTCTCAGTAATGATCGCACCAACAAGTGCTGTAAGGATAGTTCCCGGAATTCCATGAATTATCGGAATAACCGCATTTTTGAAAATGTGTTTTCTGAATATCTCATTGTCTGTAAGACCACACGCCTTAGCAAACTTAACATAGTCTGAGTTCTGCTGATCGATCATGTATCTTCTAAGCCACTTCATAAGATCTGCAATACTCTTAATCGAAAGTGAGATGATAGGAAGTACGTACATGAGCTTACTTGTGGATTCCATATCAAATGTTGTAGGAAGTCCTGCACTACCACCAATAGCCTTAACCATGAAGATATAAGCAAGCGAAGGAACTGCAATAGCAAATACTATATAAATAGTTCCGATCTTATCAATAGCTTTATCCTTATGTCTTGCCATAGCAATACCAAGGGAAACACCAAGTACATATGCAATGATACTTGAGATAAGACCAATAACAAATGAATAACCAATTTTTGAAAGACCGTTCTTAACTGTAGATACATTAGTATAGTCATCTACAAAGAGCCTTTGGTTAAGCGTACTTGAAGCAAGTGATCCCTTTACATATGTAGCTGTATGAAGGTCATCAGCTGAAGCTTCTACAACACCAGAAGGGAAAGTTACTTCTGATGATACGTAAGATCCCTGTGACTGTGTCATTGTATCAAATACATCAATTCCCGCATTTACTGTATATGATTTACCAAGACTTATCTTGATAAGGTTCTGGTGAATATACGGGAAATTATTATCAAAGTAAAGTAAGTACTTATATTTAGTACCATTTCCGATAAGTGCCGGTGAGAACTTCTCTCCGCCATATGCCGGATCATGCAGTGTAAAGCTTATTCCACGTTTTCCAATATCAATTGAATCATCAACATAATGAATGCTGTCAATATCAACAATTCCTGTAAAATAGCCTGTTAAACGTGTTAAAAGAGGCTTGTCTCTGTATGCAAAGAGGGCTTCCTGCCCGCCATCTGCATATTTTCTACCTTTCTTGATGGTTATAGCATCAAGTCTGACAATTGTATAACCTTTAGATTCATAATACTCTGAAAACTTCTTAACATACTCAGCAACTGTTTCAGAATCATCTTCTGCCTTTTTACCAAGGTCCTGAATCTTTTCAAGTTCTGATGAATCAAGTTCTCCACTTGCAACAAGTGAAGCTATGTACTCTTCATAAGTAACATAGTCAATGTAACCGTAGTTCTCCCACATACGATACATGTACTGCTTCTTCTGGTTATTACCAAGATTCTGATATACAGAATCAGCAGCAAAAATAAGCTGACGATCCATTAATGAATAGATCAGCAGCATAACTATTCCTATAACTACAACTATAGAAAACAGTCCATGTAATAATCGTTTGATCAAATATTTTAGCATAGTCCTTCACTCCAGACGACCGGTCATGTGATAGAAGAATACGTTACATCTTCATAATTACTTACCAGTCTATATTACATCAAAGTCAGGAGAACGAGCATGAGCCCATTCTCCTGCTTATAATGTTTAATACTTATAAAACTTTTTAACTATCTAATTAGTAGATACCAAAGCACTTAACCATGTAACCTGCATAATCAGGAAGCATTGTGTCAAGGTATGTCTTAGGATCACCATAGTCAGGGCCCCAACCTGATACATCATAGATATCATAGTTAGCATCTGAACCAAGGTCTGTGTAATATCCTGCATAGTACCAGTCATCAGATGTTGCACAAGCTACAAGATTAACAACAACAGCTCCGCCAAGTGCATCCTCTACAGACTTCTTGAAAGCGTTAGCTCTGTTAGCATATATTTCACTAGCTTCAAAGTAAGGATAATCTACCAGAATAGGATTCTCAGCGCTAACTTCTACGCCCTGAGCTGCAAGCTCTTCTACAGCCTTATTGAGGTGTTCAACTGCTGCATCCTTATTGTACCATCCATCGAAACCTGATGAAGAACCAAGTCCATCATTTGCTTCAGGATCCCAAACCTTAGCATTAACGCCATCAGCATCAAGCTGTGCCTGTACGATCTCACCATAGTATGTTCCAGCAGGGAATGTTGTATCTGTTCCGTTGATAGCGATTGTTACATCCTCTTCAAGCTGTACGAAGTTACCAGGTGTGTATGTGTTGATAAGTGAATTGTACTTAAGGTCATCGCCGTTAGTCTGAGCGTTGTATGTACCTCTGTCAATTGACTGAAGAAGTGCAAGTCTGAACTCCTGGTTACGCATAGCAGCCTTTGTTCTTGCAGCGTCCTCTTCTGTCTGAGTTGACTTAGCAGCTGTAGCATCGTTAGTATTAGCAAATGCTGCACGGTTAACATTCATGAAACCTACGAAAGATGTAGCATCTGTAAGGCTGACATATGCATAATCATCATAAAGGCCATCATTCTTAGCTGCTTCAAGAGCTGCTGTTGAAAGAGTGCATCCTGAAATTGTACCAGCCTTAGCATCATTGTATGCCTTAGTAGCATCTGTTCCATCATTGTAAAGGAAGTAAATAGTCTGGATATTGATGTTATCCTTATTCCAATATGAAGAGTTAGCCTTGAATGTAATAGTATTCTTAGCTGTAAAGTTAGTTATAAGGTATGGTCCGCAATAAGCGATGTGGTCAGCGTCTGTACCATATGTATAGTCAGAAGCTGAAGAATCGAACTCATCACCGAACTTACCACCGCATGATTCGTAGTAAGAACGATTAAGAGGAGCGAACACGCTATAGCTTAACATAGTGTTAAAGTATGTGCAAGGAGCAACAAGGTCATACTCAAGTGTATAATCATCAACTGCCTTAACACCAACTGTTGAGAAATCTGTTGTCTCACCATTGATATAAGCATCCGCACCAACGATTACGTCCTGAACAAGGTACTCAAGACCGCCCATGGCATCCATCATGTGCTGCATACCAGCTACGAAGTCGTCAGCAGTAACATCGCCAACTTCACGTCCCTGAGAATCAACCCACTTAACACCTTCACGGATGTGGAATGTATATGTAAGTCCGTCATCAGAAACTTCATAATCTGTTGCAAGTGCAGGCTGCTGTGTGCCTTCTCCGTCATATTCCATAAGTCCGTCATATGTATGAACAAGAGCTCTTGTATCAGCCTGTCTTGAAGTGCTGAGTACATCCCAAGTTGTAGGGTCAGATGAGCTAGGATATTTATACTCATCTGTGATTGTATATCCCTTTTCTTCAAGAAATGACTTAACCCAGGACTCATACTCGCCTGTGCCCTTGAGCTCAGCATACTTCTCTCTCATTGCCATATAATCTTCAGCCTTGATAAGGTCAGAAGTTACTACAGCATTATGGTAACGGCTTTCATCATTGCCCCAAAGTGTAGGACATACTGTATAAGGAGCTACACGGCTGATAGCATACATACCGCCACGTGATGAGAATGGAATGAATACACCTGACTCGAGAAGCTTAGCTTCTGCTACAGCATCAAGTGCCCATGCTACATTCTTGTCTTCTTCTGCCTGAGCAGCTTCATAAGTTTCATAGAACTCACCCAGGATCTGGTTGTAAACATACTCAGAAAGCTCATCATAATCCATTGAAGACTCGTCTACAGCTTCTTCTGTGCTTTCTCCTGTCTCACCATCTGTTGTCTTACCATCTGTATTCTCTGTACCGGATGTCTGCTGAGTGTTATCAGAACCTGTGTTCTCGGTTGTGTTACCAGAACCACCGCAGGCTACTGAAGACACTGTCATTCCAGCTGTGAGAAGCAGTGCAACGACTTTAGATCTTTTCATAATTCCTTCCTCCTTTTATTCCTCTTCTATTATTAGATTCGGTAATTGTTTATGTAATCCTCTATGAGGCTACATCCCCTTGTTGTTTAACAAGTTGGCGCTTTAGTGCATCAGAGCATAACCTTAAAATAGAAAATGACGTTAAATTCTTCTTATAATTAAAGAAAGTCAATTTAACGTCATCGTTAGCATTTCAAAATTATGAAATTTCAGCTCCCATATAAACTACAAGTCAGAGCCTCATTCGATGCGCGCACTGTGTTACATCAACTTCCTTTATTTTACAGACATATTAATTTTTGTCAATACAGAAATCGTAATTTTTATCAACGTTTCCACTTGTATGGCGGACAAATGTACGTCCTACGCACACAAAATATTTTTGAAAAAATCATCAGTTTCCATCGGAAGTGTGGATATTCGTCACTTTATGCACTCGATTAAATCAAGCAGTATTCTAATTATATAAATAATACCGCCTTACTAGGAATTATGCAAGCTCTTCCATCTCAGAAATAAGCGCATCAAACTGATCCAGAGCTTCTTCTATAGGCGCCGGTGTTGACATATCAACTCCTGCGATCTTCAAAAGGCTGATCGGATCTGTGCTTGATCCTGATGACAGGAACTTAAGGTAATCCTTAACAGCACTTTCGCCTTCTTTAAGAATCTTGGTAGCAAGTGCAATAGCAGCTGAGAATCCTGTAGCATACTGATATACATAATAGTTGTAGAAGAAATGCGGGATTCTTGCCCATTCGGAAGCTATCTCTTCGTCAACTACCATGTTTTCTCCATAGTAGAGCTTATTAAGGTCATAATACATCTTGTTAAGAGTGTCCGCGGTGAGCGTATTACCCTGTTCTACGAGTTCATTGAGCTTAAGTTCAAACTCAGCAAACATAGTCTGGCGATACAATGTAGTACGGAACTGCTCCATGAAGTAGTTAAGAAGATACATTCTCTTCTTTTTGTCTGTTGTCTTTGTAAGAAGATTCTTCATCATAAGAACTTCATTGCATGTAGAAGCAACTTCTGCAACGAAGATAACATAATCTGAATATACTACCGGCTGATTCTTCATAGACAGATAGCTGTGCATTGTATGACCTGTCTCATGAATAAGTGTGAACTGACTGTTAAGATTATCCTTGTGGTTAAGAAGTATATAAGGGTGAGGTCTTGCTCCGCCTGAAGAGTATGCTCCGCTTCTCTTACCTTCATTCTCGTATACATCAATCCAGCGGTTATCATAAGCTGTCTTCACAACCTTGGCATAATCTTCTCCAAGAGGTTTGATCGCCTCAAATACAGCTTCTTTAGCCTGTTCATATGTGATCTTCTCTTCAGCATCAGGTACGATAGAATTATAAAGGTCGTACATATGAAGCTCATCAACTCCCATAAGCTTCTTACGAAGATCCATATAACGATACATTGATCCCATATGTTTGTGTACTGTATCAATAAGATTATGGTATACGCTTACAGGAACTTCTGTTCTGTCAAGAGCTGCTTCAAGGTTATTCTCATACTTTCTTGCATTTGCATAGAATGTCTGCTGCTTGTAATGAGCATCAAGAATAGTTGCAGAAAGAGATTCATGACTCTTCCATGTATCATAGAAAGTCTTGAAGGTATTCTTCCTGAATTCGCGATCTGTACTTTCCATGTATGAGATATAGGTGCCCTGTGTCAGGTCATGTTCTTCTCCCTTACCATCTTTGACCTTAGGGAATTTAAGATCTGCATTTCTAAAAATAGATCCAATGTTAGAAGGTCCTTCTGACATCTCTCCTGTTGCTGCAAGGAGCTTTTCTTCAGCTGCTGAGAGCATATGCTCTTTCTTTTTTCTTATACGGTCTATAGCAAGACGATAAACTTCAAGATCCTGATTCTCTTTAAAGTAAGCATCAAGCTTATCATCTTCTATATCCATTATCTCTGTATCACCAAAAGCTGATGCACTCTGTATAGATACAAGAAGACCAACTGCTTTACCTTTTCTGGCCTGATTCTCATTGTTGCCAAGGTCCTGATCTGCAGCAAGTGATGCATATGAATATATAGATGACAAAAGAAGCTCTGCCTCATCAGCCTTTTTAAACCATGCTACAAGGCTGTCTGCGCTTTCTCCTATATGTCCCTGAAAAGCTGCGATCTCTTCTGCAAGCTTTCCTGCCTTTTCATAATCCTTATCCCAATCAGCAGGTGTTTTGTACAGGTCTTCAAGATTCCAGGTATATTCTACCGGAACTTCTTCTCTTTTAAGTATTTTCTTTTCTTCCATACTGTCCTCTTTCTAAATTTTTACAATTCTATAACAACCTGATAATTATTATGTTGCAGTATATATACATAAGTCAATTCAGTATTTATTAAAAATTGACTTCTTTAGCGAATATTTTAAAACAGGTCTTATGACATCAAAATAGCCACACCGGAATATAGCTATCCCGGTGTGGCTTATCAGTTGCTTAAATACTATCAGTCTTTCTTAACAAGAAGGCTCTTACCTGTCATCTCTGCAGGCTGCTCCTCGCCCATGCACTCTATAAGAGTAGGAATGATGTCTGCAAGACAGCCATTCTCTCTAAGTGTATATGCAGGGTCATAGTTAACAAGGATGAACGGAACAGGATTAGTTGTATGAGCTGTCCATGGCTCTCCTGTCTCATAATCGATCATCATATCAGCGTTACCATGATCAGCACAGATGAACATAGTTCCACCTGTCTTGATAATAGCATCATAGATCTTGCCTACGCACTCATCAACTGTCTCTACAGCCTTAACTGCTGCAGGAATAACACCTGTATGACCTACCATATCAGGGTTAGCGAAGTTGCAGACGATAACATCATAGTTCTGAGAATTAATAGCATCAAGAAGCTTATCGCAAACTTCAGGTGCGCTCATCTGAGGCTTAAGATCATATGTAGGTACATCCTTAGGGCTGTTTACAAGTACTCTGTCCTCGCCCTGGTTAGGCTCTTCTACGCCGCCGTTGAAGAAGAATGTTACGTGAGCATACTTCTCAGTCTCGGCGATACGAGCCTGCTTGAGTCCCTTATTTGCAAGCCATTCTCCGAATGTATTAGTAAGGAGAACTTTCTTGAATGCAATCTCTTTATTAGCAATAAGCGGATCATAATCTGTGAAGCATACAAACTTGGTATTAAGTCTTGCGCCACGATCGAACTTATCAAATGTATCATCGCAGAAGCAGTGTGTCATCTCTCTTGCTCTGTCAGGACGGAAGTTGAAGAATACAACAGAATCATTGTCCTTGATAGTTGCAACAGGCTGACCATCCTTCATGATTACTGTAGGTACTACGAATTCATCAGTCTTACCATTGTCATAGGACTGTTGCATTCCTTCGTGAGCACTTGAAGCCTTCTGGCCCTCGCCCTTTGTAAGTGCATCATATGCGATAACAACACGATCATAGTTGTTATCTCTATCCATAGCATAGTAACGACCTGAAAGAGATGCGATCTCACCTACTCCAAGTTCCTTCATCTTATCTTCAAGCTGCTGTACGAAATCTATTCCGCTTTCCGGAGGTGTATCACGTCCGTCAAGGAAGCAGTGAACATATACTTTCTTAAGACCATTTCTCTTAGCAAGTTCAAGAAGTCCGTAGATGTGTGTGATGTGGCTGTGTACGCCTCCATCGGATACAAGACCGAACATGTGAAGTGCACTGTCATTGGCTTTGCAATTATTAACAGCATCAAGAAGTGCTTCATTCTCAAAGAAATCGCCATCTTCTATAGACTTTGTAATTCTTGTAAGCTCCTGATATACGATACGGCCTGCGCCCATGTTCATGTGACCTACTTCAGAGTTACCCATCTGTCCATCAGGAAGACCAACTGCAAGTCCGCTGGCATTTCCTTTTACATAGGGATACTCTTTCATAAGTCTGTCAAGATTGGGTGTATTGGCCATGGCAATAGCGTTACCTTCAGGGTTGTCATTAAGACCAAAGCCATCAAGAATCAAAAGAAGTGTTGGTTTAGAACCTCTCATTTATAAAACCTCCATTATCTATTTACAACTACTAAAATGAAATCTCTGTCTTATTCATCGGTCAAGACATGAAAATTCAATATATTTGCATTTTATATAATACGACAGAACAAGCATTTATTACAAGAATAAATATTTACTGTATAGTATTGCTCTTTGCCTCTCTTTGATCAGCGAAGTATCTCTGCTTTGTCAACTGTCACTTCCGTATCATATCCCGGATACATCTCCATACAGCTGCGCTTTGCAAATTCTCTGACTTCGTCATCTGAAGCGTCATAATCAAAAGGCACAACTATGTCAAATGCTATGATCTTCTGAACGCCATGGTGGATTATCCTAAAATCATGAAATTGTATATCCGGTCCAAGGGCTCTGATACGTCCGGCTATCTTCTCTCTCATAAGCCAGACTTCCTCGTTATGGAAATCAACCGGATCAACATGTATGACACTGCTGCATGAATACTTGTTGTTAAGAAACTGCTCTATCTCATCCACAAGATCATGAGCTTCAAGAAGAGTTCCGTCAGAAGAGATTTCGACATGAAGAGACATCATCGTCATGCTGGGACCATAATTATGTACGACAATATCATGAACTCCCAGAATCTTGTCATATTGAAGAACATCCTGTTCTATACTCTTTATCATTTCTTCAGAAGGAGCTTCTCCCAGCAAAGGAGATATCGTATCTCTTGTAGCTTCAAACGCCTGATAGAAGATAAAACACGCAACCAAAGTTCCGGCATAGCCATCTAAACTTATATCAAAAGCATTACTTATAAATGATGAAAAAAGGACCACGCTGGTAGATACAACATCAGATATGCTGTCTTTTGCGTTATTCACAAGAACAGCTGATGATATCTTTTTGCCAAGGTCCTTATTATATACAAACATATACAACTTGATCAGTATAGATACAATCAGTATACCAGCTATGACCAGGTTAAATTCAGTTCTCTCCGGAGCGAGTATCTTTTTGACAGATGTCCTTAAAAGCTCTATCGCCATACCGAATATAAAGAATGCGACAATAAGTCCTGCAACATATTCTATTCTGCCATGACCAAAAGGATGCTTCTTATCAGGTTTTTGCGATGCAAGTTTAAAGCCTATGATCGTAACTATGGATGTCTGAGCATCAGATAAGTTATTGGCTGCATCTGCCAGGATTGATACAGAACCTGCCATAAGGGCAGCTACTGATTTGATCACCACAAGGATGATATTTAATACAACGCCAAAGGCGCCGCACAGTATACCATACTGACGGCGCACATTCGCATCGTTATAATTCTTATGATCTTTGATACATATTCCAGCCAGAAACTGAATCATATCTTTTATCCCTTATACATCAATACTATCTATGAATGCATTGAACTGACTCTGCCAGATATTCTCGACTCCGCTATACATAACGTACTCGATAACCATATATCCGTCTCCGCAAGGAACTACATATATAACTCCATTGATAGAAGCACTACTGCCACTAGCTGTAATTCCAAATCTAAGTGCATCCTCTCCATCAATTGTAACATCTACAGGTTCTGATACTTCTACACCATCTGTGATGCTCTCAAGAATAGCCTCCATGTTTTTGGAGTCAGAGTTAGATCTGAAGTATGACTTATCAATGTAAGCAAGACTTACATAAGCTGTTCCATCAGTATTGAGCAGATAATCCTGAGCTGTGCTTGTAGAATCATATTTGGTCCATGAAGCAGGTACCTGGAAGCTTGCATCATTGAAAGTTGTATCAACCATATTTATTCCAAGATACTCTGTTGGCTCAGTAGAAAATGCTACTGCTGTCTGGAGACCGCCGCCAATAGAAAGGGCATCTACTGCATCTGAAGGTAATGATAATGTCTCATCAGAATCCCATTCTGTTATCTTAACTGTGTATGTAAGCCTTTCAAGTGAGATAGAAAGGCTCTTTCCACTATAATTGCAGTAGTAAGTATTAACATCAGCCATGGACAGATTAGGATATGATATCTCTATCTTGGATATCTTGCCATCCTCACGGCTCAGATAGAGCGATACATCCATCTTCTGTGATCCTGCGTCTGTAGCCTTATCGCTTATGCTGCAGAAATTGGTTAAAAATGAACATTTTTCTGCATTTACGTTAGCAGCAGTAAATACATAGTAATCGTCGCTTTCTTTATCTTTGTCAAAAGAATAAGAAAGTGAAGCTATATCGCCAAGTACAACAGAAGATCCGCCGGTAGCACCTGTGGAGAGCTCACCGCCCCATCCCGTTGATTCTGTATATGAGTAACTGGTCTCAACACTGCCGCTTCTGGTAATATAAATCTCATAAGACTGATTACTCTCATTGCCATTATCATCTGCAGAAGTTATAAGATCTCCGGTTACATAGGCGATAGTATTACCATCTTCACCTGTTATGTTGGATGCTGTCATCTCAGAAGACTGTGTAAGATTATAAGATCTTCCGTCTGTAGCATCTTCTACATTGATACTCATCTCATAATTAACAGTAGCATCATATGAAGAAAGTCCTGCAAGCTTCTTTGTAGCAGAATCTATCTTAAGCATTGCATTTGATTCATCAAGTCCAAGCTTTGCAGTTTCATCTTCACCCTTAATATCAAGTGCGCTCTGATAACTGCTCACTGCTTTTTCATAATCTTTATCTGCATAAGCCTGTTTAGCTTCTTCTATAGCTTTCTGATAAGCTTCTTCGTGAGTCTTCTGAAGATATTTATAACCACCGGCTCCGCCTACTCCTGTCAAAACGAGTATAGTGGCAAGACCAATCACAAGTCCTTTATGACTCTTTTTCTTCTTAGGAGGCTCCTGTCCATAGCCACCCTGCATCTGCGGACCAGGCTGCTGATAGCCCTGATTGTACTGATTCTGGTACATATTCTGTGACTGATAAGAATTCTGTGTGTTATATGAATTTTGTGCATTATAGGAACCTGTTGCCTGATAAGTGCTTTGCGCCTGATATGTGACTTTCGAATTCCCAGCATTCATAGCCTGATATGATCCGGCAGCCACCTGTTCAGTACTTGTACCAGGATTATCAGTTTTGTTCTGCTCTGTGTTTTTATTAAATAATTCACCGCAATATGGGCAGAATTTAGCTGAATCAGCTACTATCTTTCCGCATTTTCCACAATACATAATTCTCTTTCCCTCGCTTTTTTACTCCTCCGAATCCAATATTTTTTCAGCATCTTCGATGCATTTTTTTGTTTCAGCAATAAGCTGTACTGCATTCGGATCATCTTTTTTCCTATAATAAAAGCCTGTTAAGGCATTATTAAGCAATGTAAGTGCTTTTGGTACATCCGGCGATATTCCGATTCCATACAGATAACATTGTCCCATCTTCTGCATGATATCAGGTATTATCGGATCAGGTCTTCCGTCATCGCCATAGCATTCAAACATGGCGCGTTCATACATAAGGTATGCATATCTTTCATTCTTCTCAACATGATATCCCTGAAGATACATATCTCCAAGTTTAAAAAGGCAATTGGCATCATCAAAAAGAAGTGCTCCCTTGAGAAAATATTCATATGCCTTCTCATAATCAACTTCCTGATGTCTTCCATAATAATAGCAATATCCAAGATTGCTGATCGCCCTTGGCTCACCGGCATCGGCAGCTATCTTATAAAGTTCAAACGCCTTCTGATAATCCTGTCTGACATAGCGTCCTTCATAATATAACGTACCAAGATTAAGAGCTGCAACTGGCATATTCTGTCTGACACATTCTTCGTAACACTGAACTACCTTGGCCATGATCTGCTGAACATCGTCGCGCTCATGATGCTCAAATGCCCATTGATACATTCCATCGTAATTCTCATTCTCGATAAGTTCTTCAACCTCATCAAGATCGTCCTGATCTTCTCTTGATAGATTATCATTGAGTTCATCAGTATTTTCAAACTCATCCTGACTTATTTCTCTAATGATATGCTTGGTTAGCTCTACCGCAAAAGGAACATCTTCACCTTCGAAATAATTACTGCTTATAACTGTGCCTTTCATGATAGTGTTCTTTTTACCAAAAGGTATTTCTACAAAAGATCCGGACTGAAGAAGTCCAAAATCGCTGATATAAAAATAATTGGTTGTCATGCCTTTAGGTTCTACGCTGCAATAACAATAACGGACGCTAGTCTTCTCACCCGGCTGCAGCTCACCTCCATCAAAAAGGAAGAGATTATCGATAGGAATAAGTTCTCTTAACTTAACAGACAGATTTGAGATTATCCTGTCTGCGTTTCTGGAAAGCTCGCCGCCGTATATATAATTGTTGCCCTTGGTGTCTGTAATTATAAGTTCAAAACTTCCGCTGTCATCTGAGATATATTTACCTTCTTTTCTTCCGTAGAATACGTCATTAACATATTCCAGAATTTCTACCGCAAGTTCTTTTCCAATACTTGCACCAAGTTTTCTTACAGCAGAATAATCCTGATCCTCATCATCTCTTCCGGAATAGGCTGTAAACCACAATCTTCCCGAATTAGAAATTGTGAGCTTTTGTTCTGACTCTTCTCTAAGTGCAGATGAATACTGCCCGAGCTTTTTTGAAATCAGTCTGATCTTTTGAATTCTCATGCTGTCTCCTCCGGTTATCCTTAGCGTAATATGATTATTCTACCACATCATGTAAAAAGAAATATGTGTTCCGGAGATATTTATATACTATCATCCATTTTCAAGTTCGCAATATTTTTCCGACAGAATACACTTTTTACACGACAGAATGCATTTAGGTAGAATTTTATTCCATTATTTTCTCTAAAAAATAAAGGCCGCAAAGAGGTTTTCTAAAAGCCTCTGTGTGGCCCCTTTCTTATAGAACTGGAAGTCATTTTTTTCTGTTATTTATACCTACACGTTTAACAATGGACTGCCACATCTGCTGCTGAAGTTCTCCAACATAACCGTTATCACTGCATTCTTTTTTGAAATCGTGATAGCAGCTGTCATGTCCTTTCTCAGGATCTTCTTTTAGCGCCTTATCCAGAAGCACCTCATATTTTTCGATGATCTCACGTTTTCTTTCTGTAACCATAAGCCAGTCCTCCCCGTAATAGTTTTTATTCCGGCAAAATCTCTTCGCCCGCAGGACGTGTTTTTTGCTCTACTATAGATCTAAGTCTTGCATTATCAAAGACTTCCTGCTTCATTTCAAGTAATCCCACCCTAGGAAGAGATGCAATATTGGCATCAAGTCTTCCCATCTCAAAAGACCAAAGACATGTATCCTTGGCATGCTGGTCAGGCAGTGACAGAATATAAGTCTGAATAGCTCTGGTAAAATCAGGTATCATCTGAAGTTCACCCGGAGTCATCCTAAATTCCGGAATCGTAGTACCTTCTTTGATATCGATGTAAGGAAGGATTCCTCCTGTAGCCAGAACACTCAGCCTTAGCCAGGATCTTACATCCATAAGGACTCTGCCAAGCCTGTTCCTGCCTTTCCATTTGGCAGGTTCATAAGCATCCGGCTGACTTAGCGATATACCTGTTCCCCAGCTTTGATCAAGTGGTGAACAAAAAGCTATGACCTTATTACCTGTAGCAAGAAGCTTCTCCGCCATTTGAGGGTTCTGCTGAAATTTGGCTCTGATTCCTCTGTAGGCAACTCCTTCACAGGTAACATCCCAAAGCATATCTCTGTAGCCTTCGAATTTGGTAGCCAGTTTCTTGATCTCTTCCGGAGATGTCTCCTGCATGATCTTCTGACCTATCTGACGCTGTCCGAACATCATAACTTTATGTAGCATGATAAATTGAAGTGATGACTGATATTGAATACCTGCGTATTTAAAAGGAGCATTGATCCAATTACTTAGTTCTCCATATGCATCGTTCTCACGATAAAAACAGACCAAGTTGTCACTCTTCATCTATTCCTCCTGAATTCGACTCCGCTGCTGATACGGAATAACCTGTCATATTATCATCCTGCATAGCATCTGCATACAGAATGGTCTGATCACCTATACACTGCCAGGAGCTGCTGGAATTGCCTGTACAAAGAATATATGGTTCACCGTTTTCACTCTCTGCATAGCTTACTGCGCAGCTTCCGGACTGATTTACAAAACCTGTCTTACCACATACTACATTTATTCCTTCATCATTATCTTCGATCCTTCGCAAAAACCAGTTGGAAAGCTCAATCCCATCAGGATGTTGCTCGGTACCGCCTGTAACATAATAATGTGTCGACAATATCTCTTTGCACAGTTCATTGTCCATAGCCGCACGCATTATTATAGCCATATCATAAGCGGTGCAATAATGATCATCATCATAAATACCTATACAATTAGTAAAGTGAGCTGTGTCAGCTAGTCCCAGATCTTCGAGCTTGGCATTCATCATGTCAACAAATGCTTCCTGTGAACCGGCTATATAGTACGCAAGTCCTAGAGCTCCATCAGCTCCTGAAGGAAGGATCAGCGCATATAAAAGGTCCTTGACCTTGACAACTTCGCCGACATCAAAACCCGCGGCGCTGCAGCCGTGAGAGTAACTAAAATCTGTAATTTCTATAGTGATTTCAAATGTATCTTCAAGCTGCTCCTGTGTAAGATTCTCTGCAGCAACCAGGAGGGTGAGGACTTTGGTCATAGATGCAGGATACATCTTAGCATATGCATTTCTTTCAGATACAATTTCAAGTGAATCGGCATTCATCAAAATGCCGCAGGTACTTACAATCTCAGGACCAAATTCCCGCGTATCAGCGGTCTCAACGGCCACGTATTTCTCCTCAATAACTGGAGGTTCTGTAGATGCTTCTGCTGCTGATGCTGTCTGAGTACTGGCATTAGTAGCTACATCCTGTGTCTCCCCAGAAGAATACTCAGCCGCTGCAGCTTCATCAACAGATCTTGGAGCCAGAATGCGGGTTCCTATCATATTGAAAGCTACAACACCTACAACGACAACTGCCAAAACAGCCGCGCCGGCTTTTATCATATTGCGATGAAAGATCTGCCTGTCATGCTCTTCTTTCATCTCGTTTATTCTTTTAGTAATCCTAGCCTGATATTCTTTAAAATGCTCTTCCTCAAGTCTTAGCTCTTCTTCATCGATCACTTCTTCTTCATCTGTTTCATATTTTAAGATCGAATCCATCTCTTGCTTGAGCAAAGACTCATTGGCATAATTATTTTTATTCTTAGAATTGATATGAATATTATCTCTGTTATCAGTCCCCAATTTGTGTAATCTCCCTGAATTTTTTCACCCTCAGATAATATTTTACATTAGTTTGCCTCAAAATTCATTACAAAATTGTGAACAACATAATCTCACCAGAAAGTCATGGCGATAAATATCGAAAAAAAGTCAGGCACGCAAGCTATACTTTTATATTTATGTTAAAATTAAAATACTATTGTGATATTTTTTCTTCAAAAAAACAACAAGGAGATGCATTGTATAAATGGCACTTGATTACTACATACCGGGCACACGTGGCGGATTCCCCAACAGGATCCAGCTAGTCAAGACAGACGAAGTGCTTTCTATGAAACTTGACATTACACTTTTCCCGCTTTACTGCGATGGATGCGGACACTTTTTCCCTCACTTTTATATCAATAAAGGTTCTCGCCACCAAATAGTCGGAAGGATATTATGCCCTTCCTGCGCAAGGCCTATAGAAATAACCGATTCAGGAACAATGGTTGACGAAATCAAAGTCAATGATAATCCAATCAATTTCC
The DNA here is from genome assembly GCF_023206215.1 of Butyrivibrio fibrisolvens. Lineage (NCBI taxonomy): Bacteria > Bacillati > Bacillota > Clostridia > Lachnospirales > Lachnospiraceae > Butyrivibrio > Butyrivibrio fibrisolvens. The sequence continues at coordinate 2,070,873 of NZ_CP065800.1, read as the reverse complement.
AAAAGGTCTATCTTCTTGACTGGTCATATATAGAACAGGCCAACGTCATGTCAGGTGGACATATAATTAAGGCTCTTATGGCCAGGTATAATAAATCAGAGCTTAACTACCTTACAATCGATGAACTGACGATGATCTGTTCCTTTGCAAGCTGCATTCAGCTCTCAGGAGATATGAAATTCCAAACGGATACAAGATTCAGAGCACTTCCTCCTGATATAAATCACTGGATTGAATTTTTATATCGCTGTGGAGTCACTCTTCCGTCATATGTAACGGTACTTCGCAAAGATCATGACATTCCGTCTCTTGAAGGAAGCGCTATATGGCGCATGAGACATATGGATGAAAAAAATTAATTTTTTTTTGATATTTGGGGTTAAGTTTTATAAAGAGGTGTCGATATATGTAGTAGCAATGGAAGGACTCCTCCCCCAAATAACCCTTTCCTTCCATAGTCCTCTTTTAACCCTGCAGCCCTCCCATCTGCAGGGTTTTCTTTTGGTATACTACCTTTATCTTTTATAGATACCCATCTTCCATTATTACTTTTATATTGATATTGATCATTCCTTGGTTTACCCATTATGAACCTGCCTGTTTTTTGACTATATCTCGTTTCTAACCATTCCTTTTTTCATATAGCCTATATCTACCTCATATGATAAAATATAAGTATAAAGTCAATAGAGAAAAAACAACAAAATAATTTTTCCTATTTTGTAGATTTTTTTCTATTCACCCACTACCACGCATGGCCGATATTTTATGTACACGCTGAAGGGAATTCTTTTAAACGGATCAGCGTCATTCTAGAAAGGGGTAGTATTATGAAAAGAGGCTTGCTTGTTCCATTCGTAACAGTTTGTATTTTATCAGCATTTTTCCACACACCGACATCCATAACTGCATACGCAGGCAAAGCCCATAAACTGTCTGGTTCATCTGTAAATTATGATGTTTTTGCCACTTCTTATACTCCGGATTATTCTATAAACCACACTTATACATCTTACTATGCACAGGGGTATTCCAATGCCCTCATGGGTCTTCAGACTTATGCTTTAGACTCGGCTTTTTACCACATAGCCAATGTTAAGACCAATAGTGGCCGTTCGCTGTGCTTTTCTTTTTTAGGCAATGAAGACTTCGTAGGATATTTTGGTGCAACACCGGATTCTGTGATAGTAGAAGCAAGTGACAGTTCGTACATCATAAGTATAGGAGAAACCCAGCTCATTCAAGCTCCTTCCTTGTATACAATTGAGTCTTTCTCCTCATTCCTTACTCCTTCGCAGTATTTTACATCAGACAGTATTGAATCCTACGCTTCAGATGATGGACTAAGTACACTACTTAGAGCCAGAATAACAGAGAATATCGAAGGGCATAAATATTCCGGATATCTTATTGTACTTACACATACATCCAGCAATTCCGGAATCCGCTTCACATATCTTATGCCCGATGAAATATATGACGAATCAACCGTTTTACTTTTTGCTGATTCTGTTGCCTTTGCCGAAGATGCTTTCTCCAAGTCACTGGAAACCTCAACTGTCGCTGTTGATGATTATACTTCAGAATCATCACTCGAGACTCTCTGCAAAACCGGATATTTTAGTTATAAGCCGCTATCTGCAGAGAACTTCACACTTGCGCAGCAGCTTGTAAAGCCTTCTCTTGTAGAGCTCTTCCATGCTGATTCAGAGGATTCGCCAAACGGCTGGTCAGGATCCGGAGTTATCTACGACATAACACCTGACTATATTTATTTTCTGTCAGTTGCTCATGTCCTTGACCTTATGCAGGAAGGTAACAACGAACTATGGCTCTATGACGGAACCCGTATAACCTTCAGTAATGCCATCAAATACACAAAGCTTTCAGCTGACAATGAGATCTGCCTCTTCAGACTCAGCACCTCCCTTATCCCTATGCGTATACTTACAAGGCTCAGGGAGATATCGATCAATCCGGGGATCTATTCACAGATCCCTGAAGGCACACAGCTTCTTGGAATCGCGACCAACTACAAACATACCGGCAAGGATCTTGTAACTCCGATGACACTTCTAAAGATCAATGATTCTATTCCGGAGAAAAAAGATGCTCCTATCTATCTTACAGCAACTCTCGCGCTTCAAGACGGAATGAGCGGAACTGCAGTTGTAGATATGAAGGGTAATCTTGTAGGAATAGCCGATGCCAAGAATCTAAACACCAACAAAAGTTACGCTCTTATGATAGACAATGTTCTTTCATTTGATTATTCAAATCTTGATTAAAACTGATGATACAACGGTTCCGGCTCAATATTAAAACATTTTTAACCTCATGTCGCGAGTGAAACGAGTGACTAATGGTTCAAATTGGTGGAGCTCGCTACACCAATTTGGGTTTGAAAGTGGAACACTTTCAAACTATTTGCCTAATAACAAAACGGCGATGCTTGACATCGCCGTTTTATTTTGCTATTTTAGTTGATGCAAAGAATTTCATGCCAATTCGGCGAGATTCCCGTTTGTACGAATACAAGATTCAGATGTTTATTCGTAAACTTACCCACACATTTTTATATATAAAAGGATATTTATATGAGAGAAAAATATGAAACGCTAAGTCTTACTTCGTTAAGAGACATTGCGAAAGCTCGAGGCATCAAGAGAGTAACAGGCGTAAAGAAAGCAGAACTTATCGACAGCCTATGTGCACTTGACGAGCAGGAAAATGCATCAGCAGATAATAAAAAAACTGCTAATGAAAAGAAAAATGCCGAAGATAAGGATAATGCCGTAGCCAAAAAAAGCGCAGATTCAAAAAGTAACGCCGATACCGCTAGAAAAAGTAAAACCGCCAAAGACTCCATAACTTCAAACAAAACCAGCGAGAAAAACAGTGACGAGAAGGCTCCAAAAAAGGATTCCGTCTCCACGGAAGCTTCTAAAGAGCATCCTAAAAAGCGCCACATAATCCAGGTTTCAGGAGATGCTAAAGCCAAGTCTTCATCAAAGATGCAGCGCAAAGCTCCTTCTGCTATCGACCAGAGAAGAACACCTTCTGCACCAGAGCAGCATACAGGCGCAGGTCAGCAGGATATGAGAAAAGCAAAACCTGCTCAGGATTATCGCAAGTCAGCTCCTAAGAAGGAAGTTGCTGCACCTGAAACAGAGACCGCAGCAAAAGAAGCCGAATTCATTTCTGAAGCTATGCCTGTAGGTGGAATCATAGAGATCATGTCTGATGGCTTTGGCTTTATCAGAAGTGAGAATTATCTTCCAGGCGAGAATGATATATATATCGCACCTGCCATGATACGTAAATACGGTCTTAGAACAGGTGATATTCTTGCAGGAGCAGCTGCAAAGAAAAGCACAAGTGATAAGTTCGCAGCACTTATTCAACTTGATACCATTAATGGATATACACCTGAAGAATCAATTAAGAGATATTCTTTCCAGAAGATGACTCCTATTTTCCCGGATCAGAAACTCGGTCTTGAATATCCCGGTGCTCCTGTTTCAATGAGGATCATGGACCTTATCGATCCTATCGGTAAAGGCCAGCGTGGAATGATCGTATCTCCTCCAAAGGCAGGTAAGACCACTCTCCTTAAGGATGTTGCAAAATCCATTAAGAGAAACTACCCTGACATGCATATCATTATCCTTCTTATCGACGAAAGACCTGAAGAAGTAACTGATATCAAAGAGTCTATCGAAGGACCTAATGTCGAAGTTATCTACTCAACTTTTGATGAACTTCCGGAGCATCATACCCGTGTAGCCGAGATGACTATCGAGCATGCAAGACGTCTTGTAGAGCATAGAAAAGATGTTACAATTCTCATCGACTCTATTACAAGACTTACACGCGCATACAACCAGGTAGTTCCTCCGTCAGGACGTACACTCTCCGGTGGTCTTGACCCGGCAGCACTTCATATGCCTAAGAGATTCTTCGGTGCAGCTCGTAACATGCGTGAAGGCGGAAGCCTTACAATCCTTGCTACAGCTCTTATCGAGACAGGTTCCAAGATGGACGATGTTGTATACGAAGAGTTCAAGGGAACAGGTAACATGGAGATGATCCTCGATCGTAAGCTTCAGGAGAAGAGAATCTTCCCAGCTATCAATATTGCAAAGTCTTCTACACGAAGAGAGGATCTCCTTCTTACAAGCGATGAACTCAATGCAGTCAATCGCATGCGTAAGAGCCTCAACGGCTTAAAGGCTGATGATGCAGCAGATCAGATACTTAATAACTTCTCTCGTACAAGATCCAACAAAGATTTCATAACTCTTATGAATCGCAGAATATTCTGATAAAAAACCTCCAGTCACTAGATAATCCAGCGACTGGAGGCCTTTATATTATTGACATAATAACAATTCAAAAAAGTTCTTATATACGAATCACAAAATACAAATATTATATAACAATTTTTTTATTTTTATCATCCTGTGGATGCGTCATAAGAGAAATCGCAGCTACGGATATTTCGTAAACCTTCTTTCTCGAAGCCTCCACTCCTGATTTTTTAAACTTCTCAATATTTTCTTTAAAATACTTCATTGCTGCTTCTATCTGAGCTTTTGTGAAGTGTTCTTCACCATCACGATGCTCATTCATATGCAGACTTCCATCCCTATTGTCATAGCGAACTGAAATGTCATACTTATTAAATGTCTTGCCAAAAGACTCTTTGTAAAGTTGCATAATCAAATCTTCACGGTCTGCCATTTATGCCTCCTGTCTTTTTTGCTTATAAAACCCCATTTCATTCTGCCATGCTTTTTTGAAAGAATCCGGCTTCTTCATATCAGGATCAAGCTCTGTTTCCAAGAAAAAATCATCAAGTGCATCATAGTCATCCCCTGTCGGATTCTCAGCATCTTTAAAGAAAATTCCCATTTAGGCTTCCTCCTTTTTTATCTAGAACGGATACATATATTTTATCATTTATATGATTATTTGCATACATTATTTTGTTTACTACTTATAACAAAAACCTCCGCACTTTCATGCGGAGGTATCTTAAGTAATTGTTATTTAGTTTTTAAAGAAGAAGATTCCAATAGCACACAGTTCTCCATGTCATCTTCTGTCCCTGACCATTAAGATTTCTTATAGTCAGAATTTCAAGTTCGTCAAGTTCTCTTCCGTCTTCCTGTTTTTTACGAATCTCTGAAACGTAATCCACCAGCTGTCTATCTTGTACATCCATTGTCATATTGTCGTCCTCCCTTCGTGCTTCCGGTCATCACTTCCTAGAAGGGACAAATCCGCCAGCAAAAAGCTTAATGAAAAATTAACAATGTAAACCTCGTTTTCCTAATGGGTCAAAAAAGACATTGCACCCTTGCAATGTCCCCATGAGTATTATATTACATGATGACGCTTTTTTGCAATCGTTTTACCGTATGAATTTTTTACGAAAGTTTCCTTAGACAATTAGTGAATATTACATTTTACTTCATATCTGTAAAATAGTTTCCGAGAAACAGTTTCCAAAAATCAATTTATAATTTCCTATCAGTTTTCACTGATAATACCCATACCCATCTCATCAGTTACTTCCGGAAGTATTACAACATCCGCTTCATCTGTAATCAGAGATGTTTCTAATTCTCTACCGGACAGATAAGAAATGTAATAACTATCATCCGAATCTTTATATATAACAGCATTCTTGCCTGCATACAGGACCCTCTGAATATGAGCATCAAGTTCCTTTTCGTCAGCATCTGTATATACACTCAGGTTCCCGTTGTTATCATACAGGACCACAATTTCATCAGAATAAAAGATTACAACTTCCTCTGTAACATCTCTTGCAATCAGTTTCGTTCTGTCATTACGAAATGAATACAGATCCAGCTCTTCCTCCTCTTCATCAAAGGCGTAATAATATGCTGTAGTTCCATAAGAATGGCCAAGTTCCCCTTCTTCTGTAATTACTTTTTGCGAAGAAAGAGATCCATCTGTAGATCTGAAAGAAATAATGGTATTGCCAACGTCTCCTTCAGCCATGAATTCTACCATCACATATCTTCCATCTCTTGATCCCCACATAAGTCCCTGATCATATTCATGATCAATGTCCAGTGCCTTCTCATCACCGCCGGAAAGCATATAATACCAGCCTCTTTCATCTTCTTTGTGATAGATGCTTATACCATCTCCCAAATACACTGTTGATAAGTTATCTACCTGTCTGGTAGTTTCGTTCTTGGCATCATAGTAATACAAAGTGCTGATCTTATCCACGGTTTCCGAGGTAAAGAACACGCCACCGGCACTTTGACTATAATCCGATATAGAACTGACATTTTCACCTATCTTAACCGGATCTTTATTATCAAAAGCAAGATATAATTCGTTGTAATCCTTATATTCTAAGCTTGAACCAGCTTCGGAAGTTTCACTACCTGATTTTTCTTCATCAGACTTTTTTTCGTCAGATGTTTCTTCATCAGAATCACTTACATCAGACTCAGTCTCATCAAAATCTTCTGAACCGGTATCACCTTCGTTAGTCTCATCTTTAGACTTGTCTTTGGACTCAGCTTCAGACTCATCTGAAGATTCACCTGCCTGTGAATTATCAGTTGCAACCTCATAAAGAACTGCATCATTGTCTTCATGGAGCCTTATTTTAAACACATTTTCTGCAAGGCTCACCTCTTGTGCTTTGGAATTAAGGCCCGCTTTACAAAGTTCAAAGGTTTCAGCATCCTTATCTCCCTCAAGAAGATATACATAGTTGCCGCTGGATGAAATATAATACTGCACTACCTCTTCAGCAATTACACTACTTTTTTTGCCATCATAGTAGCAGGCTTCCATTTCATTGGTCAGATATAATACATCTCCATCATCAAGAAGCTGATAGGAGGTTACGAAATCCGCTACCTTCTCTGCCTTATCGGAATTCTCATCAATATCTTCAGACAGCTTAGCAATCTTAACTTTCTTGAGCCTGCCTGAACCATCTCCTGTATCTTTGTCCATATAGTAAAGAGTCTTACAATCTTTGGAAAAAGCTGCTATCTCATCTTCAAGTCCATACTCCAACAGCTTATCACTGGTTTTTGATACAGGTATCGGCTCGTCATCTTCAGATTTGATATCTGTATCAAGATACAGAATTCCATCCTTGACATAAACCGCCATGGGGCATAGTTTCTGAGCATTCCTGTATGTTATCACTTTAAATGCGATCATACTGCTGGCAATGGCAATTATAAGAAATATAAGTACTATATCAATAAGCTTCTGCTTTATAGTACGCGCTTTAACCTTCACTGGATCTTCAGGCTGTGTCTTACTTGTCTTAAAAACAGGCTTTTTATATCCTCTGGCATTCTCACCATCATCAATAGGCACACCATTTTCTTTATCAATAGGCATAGCATTTCCTTTTTCTACGTCACCTGTCTTTGCTATATTATTCTCATTATTCACCATGCTGCTCTGAACAGTCCCGCAAAAAGGGCAAAATCTGGCTTCAATTTTAATCTCTTCTCCGCATTCTTTGCAGATCATATTATATCTCCTGTAAAAATATAAATAATTTTATTTCAAACCTGCAGCGTAAGCTGTGATCGCTGCTACAGTCTTGGCGTCTTGTATCTGACCATCTGATATCATCTTAAGAAGTTCACTGACTTCATATATTTCGTTACTGATATCTTCACCTTCATCAAGATGCTTGCCTGTAGCTGCCTTAGTGCAATTTCTTGCAAGATAGATATCAAGCCACTCGTTACAGTATGCAACAGCTACCTGGATTCTTAAAAGATGACTAAACTCATCTGACGTATATCCGGTCTCTTCTACGAGTTCTCTTTTGGCACAGACAAGAGTACTCTCATCATCCGGCTCTATTCCTCCTGCCGGAATCTCAAGTATAGTATCATCAACAGCAGGTCTATACTGTCTTATAAGAAGTATCCTTCCATCCGGAAGAACAGGAAGTATACAAGCTCCATACCCTTTTTTGTGACATACAAAATCCCAGTTATGAATGCTTCCGTCAGGATATTGCATCTTGTCTTTATAAAGATCGACAACCTCGCCCTCAAATGCGATAGTTCTATCAAGGCGCTTTAATTTTTTGTCCATAATAAAAATGTCTCCATCTAACGAAAATCATATTCTTAATAATAACATATAATCCGGAATTGGACATAGAAGTACATCACTGCACTTCTATATCTGTCTTGGACAGATCCTATGTCCGGCATAATAGGACATCCAGCATAACAGAATATCCGGCATAACAGAATATCCGGCATAACAGAATATCCGGCATAACAGAATATCCAACATAACACGAGCCTTCGGTGATATTACCGAAGGCTCGCAACGTTTATACATTAGATCTTAACTTATTAAACGTTCTTGTTCTCAACATTGATAACTGCCTTGTCAGCATCAAGCTTAACATTGCGATCTGTCTTAGCCTCGTATGTATTAGCTTTCATAACATCTGTGAGATCAAATCCTGTAGTCTCTCTTACTGATTCGATAGTCTTGGCAAGTACTCCCGGAACATATCCGCCAATGCTGCCTACTCCTGACTCACCGTTACCGGAATCGATAATAGTAACCTTATCAATAGCTGCAAGAGGCTCTGCAATAGCCTTAGCCATCTCAGGAAGCTTTTCTACTACCATCTGAGTCATAGCTGCCTGACCGTACTTCTTAAGAGCTTCAGCCTTCTTATCCATAGCAGCAGCTTCAGCTTCACCCTTTGCCTTGATTGCTTCAGCTTCTGCAAGACCCTTAGCCTTAGTTGCAGCAGCTTCTGCTTCACCGGCTACGCGTACTGCTTCAGCTTCCTTCTGCTTCTCAGCAAGTCTTGCTTCTGCTTCTGCGATTCTCTTATACTTATCAGCATCAGCTGCCTGCTGTGTCTGGAATCTCTGTGCTTCAGCGAGCTGCTGGAGACGATATCTTTCAGCATCAGCCTGTTTACGAATAGAAGCATTGAGCTGCTGTTCCTGAACAGCTGCTTCCTGTTCCTTGATCTGTACTTCTTTTTCCTGCTTAGCAATAAGTGCATCAGCTGTCTTGATCTCGATAGTCTTCATCTGTTCCTGCTTCTGAATCTCATAAGCAGCATCAGCTTCAGCCTTCTTGGTATCAGCCTGAACCTTAAGGTCAGCCTGCTTGATCTGAAGTTCGTTGTTCTTGGTTGCGATAACAGTCTCTGAAGTAACACGAGCATCGTTAGCTTCCTGCTTAGCAAGAGCCTGAGCTACTGCGATCTCCTTCTCTGCATTGGCACGAGAGATCTCAGCGTTCTGACGGATAGCAACTGTATTGGCGATACCAAGGTTCTCGATAACTCCAAGACCTGCATCATCAATGTTCTGAATATTGAAAGATACGATCTCAAGACCCATCTTGGCCATATCTACGGCAGCATTCTCCTGAACCTTGGTAGCGAATGTCTTACGATCATTCATGATATCAACAAGTTTCATGGAACCGATGATCTCACGAAGATTACCTTCAAGGACATTCACAACCATATCATTGATGTACTTGGAATCCTTGTTAAGGAAGTTCTCAGCAGCGTGACGGATCATCTCATCCTTAAGGCTGATCTTAACTGTTGCAACGGAATCAACCATGATATTGATATAGTCTAGAGTAGGAATTGTCTTTGATGTCTTAACATCAACAGATAACATTTTGAGTGACAGACGATCGATTCTCTGAAGGAAAGGCCACTTTACAGATGATCTACCTGTTATGATCTTAGGCTCCTTGCGAAGACCTGAGATGATAACAACTTCATCAGTCGGTGCCTTGACATATCCCATAGCACTAAGGATACAGATAATTAGAAAAATTACAATTGCGACGATAATAGGTGTTGGTAACATATTGAACCCCTTTCCAAATTATGAATATAAAACTCCTCCGGTTTTCCCCGGTACATTGACAATTATAGTCTAGCCGCTATACGCAAATCAACCTTCAAAACTGTCAATTCATCGCCTTAATTTGTCATTTCGTCAGAATTAAAAAGAATAATGTCTGATATCTAATTAGGTGTACATATATTCACGGAATAATGTTATTATATTAATAAATAATTCATCCACACCTATAAGGAGGATCATATGAGCGAAGAAGCCCTTACTCCCGGCATCAAGCGCGGTTTCATACTGATAAGAGATGATTTCCAAAGAGAAGGCGAGTCTTATGCCGACCTGTCCGAATATGAGCAGGAGGATATGTTCTTGTACCCAAGACTGCGTGAGTGCTTCCTTTATGAATATAACGGATCTCCATGCAGAGTGTTCGAAGTAGATGTAATAGATGAAATAGAAAAAGATCCTGACAGCCGCAAAGACAGGTACTATACCAATAAAGTCCGCATCATGAGAATGGTCCCTGTAGAAAAGCTCATGGAAGAGATGAATATAGGCCATAACTGTACAGGATACTGCAATTCCGGCGATGATAATATAGGAGACAACAACTCCGGCTATGGTAATATGGGAAGCAAGAATTCCGGATCCTTCAATATAGGTGATGTCAATTCAGGCTCCTTTAACGCCGGCGACTGCAACGTCGGCGAAGGCAATGTCGGATACTATAATTCAGGTGAAAGAAATAATGGCAATCACAACGCAGGATGTTGCAATAACGGTGATTATAATGCCGGAGACTTCAATTGTGGCAATTATAATTCCGGAGCATTCTGCACAGGCGAGACTCCATTCATGCTCTTCAATCAGCCATCTCCCATCACTCGCGATGAGTGGATGAATTCCGAAGCAAGAGATATACTGATTCTAATGCCCAAAAAATCAACCAAATGGAACAATTCCATGGGCCTTACAGAAAAAGAATTTCAGGCTCAACCAATCTACGGCGGCGATGAACAACTGGATGGGCCTACAGTTCCCCATTATGACAAATCTGACAGACAGATCTGGTGGGACAAACTTCCTCAGGACAAAAAAGACATAGTATTTGCTATTCCGGGTTTCGACAAAGAGATTTTTGAAGAATGTACCGGTATACACGTTAGTTAAAATCAACAACACCTGTAAATAAAGATCAAATGCCAATCCCCTTAGATAGACGATATATATTATCTGCATCTATTTAAGGGGATTTTTGTCAAAAAACGCCAATCATTTTTGTAAGAGTTTACACAGAAGCATACTTAAACGTTTAAGGCAATTGTTGACTTTTCACAAACTTTTAAGGTTCGCATTGTAAAATGTGATAACCACGCGTTTTTCCACATTTAAAAATGACGAATGATTTTTCAGGCTCTAAAAAACCGCGTAGTTTAGCGCTTTTTTGCTAACAATTGTGATAGAATATTGTCCGTAGGCTTTTGAGAGCAGCCAATTGGGTGGTTTATGTAGCTGCAATGACTAGTATTTTATAGAGAGGACGGATATGAATATGTGTATGTGGCGGATGATCGATTCTTTTGCTCAGCATATGATAGTAGAAGCTATGCAGCAGCACAAAGAAAGATGTAAAAGTTGGAAAGATGGGCGTATCAGCAAATATTGGATGGAAACCGATAAGAATGGCATGACTGTTCTGTGCATCCAATATGAAAGTGGTCATGTATGGCATTACCACAGAGCTCCTCAGGGCAACTTAATAAGTATATATTAAATATAAGTATTGTATACTTTTAATATACTTAATTCCATTTATAAAACTTGTATTTATCAGATATACTTTTACTATTTAAAATAATCCCGAAGCGTTTTCTGCAACACTTCGGGATTTTTATTATTAATGACTAAAACTCACTTGGACGGGCCGGTATCCCCAAGTGGGAAGTCTGAGTTAATGAGCTCCGCTCCAGTTTGCAATAAGAAGAAGGGTTCCCTTTCTTACTGATATCTGAGCAACTTCATCTATAATGAATTCATTACTTGTTCCTATCGGAAAATCATCACCGATGATTCCATCTTCCATCTCATATTCAAGGCCTTTTAGTGTCACTCCTTCTGCCTTTCCGCCAATTGAAAAAACCGAAAGAATACCTGTCATACCTCTGCTAAAATTAATAGTTTCATTCTCTGCAATAAGAACTATCTGTGAAGGCTCCATGATATAACCCTTACCGCCATGCCTTTTGATATACACAAGCGCCTGGATATTGGATATGGAATGATCAAATCTGCTTCCGCCAAGTGCTCCGTACAAGTAAAACTTCTTGTAGCCTCTCTCAAATCCAATCTTTATAGCCTTCATGGTATCTGTATCATCCTTGTGAACATCAAGGCCCAGTATCCTGTCAGGATCTTCTAAAGCAATCTCTCTTAGAGAATTCATAGCTTCCGGATAAGAAGACATTGAATCAAAATCTCCAACGATAAGATCCGGCAGTATTCCCATACGATCAAGATAGCGAAAGCCCGCATCACAAGCGATCAGATAATCTTCATCCTGAATATTCAGATCAACCGGTTCGAAATCCCCGGCAGATACTATTATGCATTTTCCATCTCTATAGTCCATATCTTAATAGCCTCGATCTAATCGCTTAAGCTCCTGCACCTTGCGCTGCAGCATCTGGCGCAGCCTCGGGCGTCGCTGCATCAGGTGTCTGCGCTGCTGCATTGGGATCTACAACTGCACCTGTAGCAGGATCTATATATGTCCATGTATTAGGATCTATATAAAGGCCTGTAGCAGGATCAATATAGAATCCAGTGCCCGGGTCGATCTGAAGTCCTGTGTTAGGATCATACATAGCTCCGGTTTCAGGATCTACGATAACATTGGGAGTAGCACCTGTATCTGCAGGCTCCTCATTGGTATTATCAGGCTGAGTATTAACATTATCAGAGGATGTGTCTTCTTCTTCTTCCTCTTCAAACTCCTCATCAACTACAGTCTCAAGATCTTCATCGCCCCAGTTACTGATGGTCGTCCTTGTCTTAGTACCATCTTCACTTGTTATAACTTCCTGATATGTGTAATTAACAATATCTCCTTCGTATTCACAAGTCAGATAATATGTCACATGAGGAAAATAAGTTCCGCCTGATACAGAAGGCTCGTAATTCATGCTGATCTTGCCGGATCTTATAACTTCTTCATCTTCCGCATTTTCTTCTAGATCATTTTCATCTTCTGAGTTATCTATATAAGTATCTTCTGAGGCATCTTTAGAAGCATCTTCTGAAGCACCATTAGAAGCATTTTCAGAAGCATCTTTGGAAGCATTCTCAAAATCATCAGAATCATCTTCTACGGCATCTTCAGAAACATCTTCTGAGGCGTCTTCACTAGCACTTTCTTCTGATTCAAGTTCATCCTGCTCTGCTATTTCAGCTTTTGCCTCTTCCGCAGTCTGCACCTCATCATATGTAAGCTGGAGTGTTATCACACCCTTGGTAGCCGGATTCTCACTAAAATCCGGGAAATGATAAGTCCATAAGTTATCTTCAAGTGTCATAACTATGCCTTCCTGACAGAAAGCATTCTCCATCTCAAGTTCAAGATACTGATCTTCTCCGCTTATCAAATACTCTTTTAATGAAATAACATCATCGCTTATCATGAAGTCCCTGAAAGGTTCAACATCTCCGGATTCTATAAGCGGCCAGATGCTATCAAAAACACCGGACACTTTATCCGCATCTTCAAGGCAGGCTATAAAAGAGTTAAGTGAACTACTCTCTCCAAGAAGAGTTCTGGCATCTTTGACAAGAAGTGCATAATCACTACAGTTCTTGGTATTGATCCATACTACATTGCCTTCCGGAATGATATATCTTGCTATAAGCATCTCAAGCTCATCACTTGGATATATCTCATATATATCAAGCATAGAAGATACTGCTTCAATATATTGGTCAAAAGTAGCCTCGTCTTCATCCATAGACCAGAACAGTACACTATCTCCTGACGAGTTCTTATCGATCATACAATAGCTGTAAAGAGTACTCAGAAGCTGAAGAGCATCTTCATTACTTCCATCGATCTTAAGAACATCAAGAACATCCTCTACAGCTTCAAAACTACCTCCGGATGTCTGGATAGTGGCAATAACACTGTTAAGCTTTAATGAGATGTAATTATCAAGCAAAGACTGATCACTGGTGTTCAGCCAGCCATTGTACAGAACATTCATTACATTCTCAGTATCGTTAAGAGTAGCATAGCAGTTAGCAAGCTCTTCGTAAGCGATCAAAGATTTACTGTCAACACCTATAGCCTGCTCGTAGTATTTGATGGCATCTGCATAATCACCATTATTCTGCGCAGACTGTGCCAGTGCAAGTGCTCTTGTAAATCGAACAGCTGTCATATTCTGATACAGCTTATAAGTACCAAAAAGGCATACAAATAACAGCACGAATATCAAAACGATCTGTCCTATATCAAAAGCTTTCCAGAATCTTGCCTTCTTTTGAGCTCTCGCTATATCTTCATCGTTGTCATCTTCATCAGCACTATCGTTTGTATCTTGAGCTTCTTTGAAAGAATCCAAATCCGTCTTGTCATCATCTTTTTCTTTGGAAGTATCAGCCTTGACCTTTGCATCCTCTTTGGTATTGGGATCATCAGTCTCGGCCTTGGCATCCTCTTTGGTCTTGGGATCATCAGCCTTTGCCTTGGCATCCTCTTTGGTCTTGGGATCATCAGCCTTGGCCTTGGCATCCTCTTTGGTCTTGGGATCATCAGCCTTGACCTTTGCATCCTCGTTGGTCTTGGGATCATCAGCCTTGACCTTGGCATCCTCTTTAGTCTTGGGATCATCAGCCTTAACCTTATCATCCCCTGTTATTTTAGGATCCTTCTTATCTTCATTTTTAAATAACTCTTCTTCCGGATCCACTGTTGTGACATACTCTTCTTTCTTAGAAGTACCTGATTCTTCCGGCTTCTTGGCATTCTCTAAAGAATTGTCAGCATTCTTTCCTATACTTTTAGTATCTTTAGTCATGCTTTTAGTATCTTTATTGATGTTTTCGTTTTCGTTTTTATTTTCGTTTACTCTTTTATTGTTTTTATCATTAGCCATCCCGATTAAACTCCAATTATTCAAGACATCCCCTGGTATTAGCTATCCCCTTTTTAGACGGATGTTCACAATTACTGATCCGCCTGAAAACCATAAGAAATTGTACCTATATATCCTTGAAAAAAGCTTAAACAGACCACAAGTCATCAGCCGTTGTAGATACAGCATCTGCCCCTGCATCAAGAGCTGCAACTACATCCTTCTTGGTCCTAAGAAGTCCACTGGCAATAATAGGAATACCTACCGCCTTTCTCACATCAGCCGTAACCGATGGCATGACGCCGGGAAGTATCTCTATGGCATCAGGCTCATATTCCCTTATCTGTTTCATCATATTATTATACGCTATGGAATCGATCACAAAGGTCCTCTGAATAGCGATCAGATCCAGCTCCTTAGCCCTCTTTACAAGCAAAGGCTTCGTCGAAATGATCCCCTTAGCCTTAGTACTGTTCCTGATATAATCAACAGCAACTTCCTTCATTGAAAGGCCGTTTACAAGATCTGCATGAACTATAGCAATCTTTGAAGCTCTGTCTACCTTCTCAACAATATCACCTATATTACAAATATTACCATACAAAATAAAGATAATCCCGCAATCACAAGAAAGCGCCTTAGTAAGCCCCTTCTCATCTTTAACCGCTGCTATAACAGGTGAATCCGCAAGTATGTCAGATAGATTTGTATTCATAAGAAGTCCCTGCCCTTCTACTTTAGGATAACATCAGCTGTCCCATCTGCGCAATCGAGTCATAGATAGCATCAGGCTTGGTATCACTAATGTCAACATCCTCAAGATGAGTCTCTCCAGTCAGTACCAAAACACCGCGAGCGCCGTTATTGACTCCGGTTGCAACATCAGTATAAAGCCTGTCACCTACAAACGTAATATTTTCTCTCTTATATCCGGTCTTGTCAAGAATCATATCAACCGTCTCTTTAAAGGGCTTGCCTACATATCTGGGCTGTCTTCCTGTTGACAGACTGATCGCAGCGCATATCGCACCGCAGTCCGGAATAAATCCCCCCTCAACAGGGCAATTGATATCCATATGTGTTGCAAGGAAAGTAGCTCCCTGCCTTATGAAAGTGCAGGCTCTTTCAAGCTTCTCATAAGTAAGAGTCTTATCAAAACTTACAACAACAATATCCGGGTGCTCGTCATCCAGCTTGATACCCGCATCCTCGAAGCTCTCGATAAGAGGCTTTGTACCAAGCAGATATACGGACTGTCCCGGATATTTGCTCTTAAGGAATCTGATCATAACATCCCCAGACGTCATGATCTTATCCCTTGTTATGAAGCATCCCATGCCAGCAAGCTTGTCAATATAAGCCTCCGGCCTTGTGGATGCATTATTTGTAAAAAAAAGATAATCCTTCCCTTTCTTTGCAGCAGCTTCAATAAAGGAAAGCGCCCCTGGGAGAATATTATCTCCAAGGTAAAATGTGCCATCCATATCAAGCACGAAAAGATCTGTATCTTCAAGTAACTTCTTTTTATCCATGGTCGTTAAAAGCCCTTCCTTAACGAATCCGCCTTTAAGATCCATAGAAAATGTCTATCGAAAAAGATCTTTTGCCATATGTATATAGCACTCTAAGAGATCAATGAAATCAGCGAACCGTTATTATCAGATAGCAGCGCTCCTTCCAACATCCTTGGTTGCGATCACATCAACTCCCGTATCTGCAACATTTTTTATGATCACATCTCCGATATGAATAGGCGCTGTCACAGTAACCTCGCGAATCTCTTTCATGATATCGAAAATCTTTCCCTTAGGAATATCATTTTCTGTTTTAACAGAAACCCTCGCGATAGTACCATCGTTTATTTTAACACTACTTGTAACTATACGGGTAGGGTTTGTTACTTCTTTTTTGCCATAAGCTTCGCCCCTTGGGCAGGTATTGCCTGTAACAGTGATATTATCTGCATCTTCCATATTCACAGTAAGCTGGCATCCCATAGGACAGCCTATACATATAAGTTCTCTTGTCTCCATAAAAGCCTCCAAAACCATGCGTATCAGACAGTTCAATTATGCTTATTGCCATCACGCCTTTATATATCAGTTTTCTTGTGTGCATATGCGTATTGATTCAATATTTTTATAATTGTCAAAAGAGCTCTTGGTAAGGATCACCTGCTCCATCTCTCCGGGAGCCATGACTCTCTTTTTGATATTCTGAACCTTCTCATCGCCATAATATACGCAGATGCTGCGATTCTTGTATACATCCCCAACTCTGAATCTCACAACCACCTTGTCATTCATGTTAACAATATCAAGACTTTGAGGAACTGTATAACGGACGCCGCCATCAGCGATCAGAGTTATGACCTTGCCGCCTTCACTCTTACCACCATTTATGTAAGAAGCTGCATTCTTGCCGGCAAGTGAAGCCTCTTCCGAAACATAATCCACAAGATCATGCACATGAAGGACATTGCCACAGGCAAAGATCCCGTCAATGCTTGTCTCGAGCTTATCACTTACATTAGGCCCACTGGTCACAGGACACATCGAAGCTCCAATGCCCCTCGTAAGTTCATTCTCAGGAAGAAGTCCACATGATAATAGAAGTGTATCTGCTTCATAATGCTGCTCTGTTCCCGGGATAGGTTTTCTGTTATCATCAACCTGAGCTATCGTAATGCCTGTCACATGGTCTTTTCCTTCAATATCAACAACAGTATGGCTCAGTTTAAGCGGAATACCATAGTCATCAAGGCACTGCACTATATTCCTCTTAAGGCCTCCCGAATACGGCATAAGTTCTGCCACAACCTCAACCTTAGCTCCTTCCAAAGTCATACGGCGAGCCATGATAAGACCTATATCACCGGAACCCAAGATCACAACCTTTCGCCCCACCATATGGCCTTCAATATTCATAAGACGCTGCGCAGTTCCGGCAGTATAGATACCCGCCGGTCTGAATCCCGGGATATTAAGAGCTCCTCTCGGGCGTTCCCTGCATCCCATAGCCAGCACTATCGCCTTAGCCTTGATAGTAGTAAGACCATCTTCTTTGTTGATATAAGTAACTTCCTTATCTTTACTGATATCTATGACCATAGTATTAAGTTTATATGCGATCTTCTCATTAACAACACGCTCTATAAAACGTCCTGCATATTCAGGGCCTGTCAGCTCCTCCTTGAATGTATGAAGACCAAATCCATTGTGAATGCACTGATTCAGGATCCCTCCTAGAATATGGTCACGCTCAAGTATCAGTATATCTTCTACGCCTTCTTTCCTGGCAGAAAGCGCTGCAGCAAGCCCTGCCGGGCCGCCTCCTATGATCACAAGATCTGTTGTATTTTTAATAGTACTATTCATAATAGTCCTTTCATCTATATAATGAGGCAGGTATCAAAAGCCCCTTTTGACATCTAATTACCTGTATTAAACACAATTCTCTTTTTCTAAGACCAAACAGCAATCCAGAAATATTATCAGATCTTAAAAGATCTAATTCCTTCCAACTTCATCCCTTGGATCACCCACTATAAGCTCAGAACCTCTTCTGTTCTTACAAACCTGCGTAACCGGAATACCGAGTTCTTCTGCGATTATCTCCATGGTACGAGGCGTGCAAAAACCAGCCTGGCATCTGCCCATTCCGGCTCTTGTGCGGCGCTTTACACCATCCATTGATCTTGCTCCAAGTGTTCTCCTTATAGAGTTTCTAATCTCGCCTTCAGAGATACCCTCACAGCGGCAGATGATAGTTCCATACGAAGGATCTTCCTTTATAAGAGCTGCCCTTTCATCAAAAGACATCTCAGCTACATGAGGTATTCCTTTCCTTGTTGCAATAAAGTTATCTTTCTTTAAGGCTCCAGCCTTTTTGGCAATCTCATCTGCAAGATATACGCCTATAGCAGGCGCGCTGCTAAGTCCCGGAGACTCGATTCCAGCTGCGTCATAGAAGCCTTCTGCATCCTCGCATTCACCGATTATGAAGTCGTCACCGTCTTCATGAGCACGAAGTCCGGAAAAAGATGTTATCGTCTGGCGGAATGGAACATTCTTAACACTGATCATAGCTTTACTTGTCAGATCATCAAGTTCTGCAGCTGATGTTGAGGTAAGCTCTTTGTTATCAACATCCACAGCAGTAGGCCCTGCAAGAAGATTGCCATGAACAGTAGGTGTTACAAGGACTCCCTTACCGTATTTTCCCGGAAGCTGGAATATAGTATGAGATACATATGTTCCTACTTCCTTGTCCATGAGCTTGTAATCGCCCTTACGAGGAGTTATGTGGATCTTCTTATCAGAGACCATATTGTGGATCTTATCTGCATAGACTCCTGCAGCATTAACCACATATTTGGTGGTTATCTCTCCATTGTCAGTCCTTATACTATAACCGCCATCAATCTTTCTTATATTCTGAACTTCTGTGTTAAATCGAAATTCCACGCCGTTATCACAGGCATTCTCTGCAAGAGCTATAGTAAGATTAAAAGGGCACACAATAGCACCGGTTCTTGCCAGTAGAGCTGCAACAACTTCATCCGATACATTGGGTTCAAGCTCCCTTGCCTGATCGCCTGTTATTATCTCAAGGCCCTCTACTCCATTCTTGATACCCCTGTCATACAACTCATTAAGTTTAGGCATATCGCCTTTGTCAAAGCACAAAACCATAGACCCATTTTTCTTATAAGGAAAGTCAAGCTCTCTTGACAGCTCTTCCATCATCCTGCTGCCAAGGACATTGAACCTTGCCTTAACAGAACCCGGCTCCGCATCAAAACCTGCATGCACTATAGCACTATTAGCCTTGGACGTACCGGAACATACATCTTCTTCTTTTTCCAAAAGCACTGTCTTTAGATCATAAGCTGACAACTGCCTTGCTATGGAGCATCCAACAACACCGCCCCCAATGATTACTACATCTGTGTTCATAGATTTTTCTCCTTTAAAAGACTCTCTACTACCGGCTTTGTAAACTTTCGAAACAACCTTTGCAATCTCTATCCTTACTATGCGCATAAGAGAAAATAAATGCTCACAAGAAAGAATAAATGCTCATAAAAAAATAAATGCACATAAGAAGGAATAGATGCAAAAAGAGACGATAGAAAAAAGCGCGTGCAAATAACCCCATCGGAATAAATCCAATAAGCTTAAAGCTAAGTTATATCCTTAACTCTAACTGCACCGACACCCTTTTCTCTCGTCTCTTCGTTTGCCGATCAAATCTTCAATTAACTATATAAATAGTAACATGAAACCGCTTTTAGTGCAAGCGTTTCCTTAAGACAAGATCAGCTGGATCAGCTGATCCTCAAGCCAGAAACTAATATTAGTTCCGGTTTTCTTCGCTTTAATAACTCTTGTCTTTAGTATATCTCGTCTATAGTATTATTCGTTAACTATTCCTTGTCTTCATGAGCTTCTTTATACAGTTCAATTCCCTTTTTTAACCTGTCCATGCCATCAACTACAATGCTTCTGGGGCATGCAAGGTTTATACGAAGGAATCCCTCGCCGCCAGGTCCATATTGACCGCCTCTTGTTATAAACAGTCCTGTCTTTTCTCTGATAAAGCGGGCCAGATCATCTTTTCCTTTAGTGATATCACTGCAATCAACCCAGATAAGATAAGTTGCCTCTGAATGAAGTATTTTAACCCCTGGTATATTATTAGTAATAAATTCCTCACAATAGCATTTATTACCATATACATACTCGTTGAGTTCATCGAGCCATTCTTCACCTTTGGTAAAAGCAGCTATCGCAGCAGTCACTGCAAGAAATGACGGTTCTCCGCACTCATCTGTATTGATCTGTCTCCATACCTTATGTCTCAAAAACTCATTAGGAACAAAAGCTGCACTTGTAGCCATACCTGCCATGTTGAAAGACTTGGAAGGCGCCAGAGCAGTAATACTTATATCCCTGCAGATATCAGATGCTGCTGCAAAAGGTACATACTCCTTGTCTGGATCTGTGATGTCGCAGTGAATCTCATCAGATATAACAGTTACGCGGTGCTTATAACAAAGTTCTCCTATCTTGATAAGCTCTTCTTTTGACCAGATGCGGCCCACAGGATTGTGAGGATTACATAATATAAGAAGCGTAGTCTGAGGATCCGAAAGCTTCTGCTCCAGATCTTCAAAATCGATCTCCCATCTTCCATCCTTCATAACAAGTCTTGATTCAAGGGCTCTGGCACCGTTATTAACAATGCAGTTATAGAAGACATTATAAACAGGAGTCATGATCACAACATTCTCATTAGGAGTTGTAAGTTTTCTGACTGAGCTTGATAGAGTCGGGATAACACCTGTAGAGAATATAAGTTCATCCTTGTTGATCTTAAGATGATGACGCCTTTTCCACCAGGAAATATAAGCATCATACCACTCGTCAGGAATATAGGTATATCCATATGCACCAACTCCAAGTCTTTCTACCAGTGCTTCTTTGACTTCAGGTGCTGTCTCAAAATCCATGTCGGCAACCCACATGGGAAGTTCACCGTCTTTGATGTCCCACTTGATCGCCCAGGATGATTTTCTGTCAATTACTTTGTCAAAATTATATTTTCCCATATTTGATGCTCCAATTGTGTTATTCTTTATTTTCTGTTTGCAGACTTCTGAATTCTCCGCTCTGACTATCCTTGATCATAATATTGGTCTTACTGATATCGCAGTTATCAGGTTCAATTATGAGCTCTGCTATCTCTCTTGCCTTTATACTGCCTGATCCGGGATTTAAGATTCCATCTACTCTGTTTATAACCTCAGCATCCACGTCATATGCATATTCAAACGCAAGTCTGGTATTTACAAGCTTGCAGTTGATCATCTTAAGATTATTTATATAGCAAAGTCCCTGGTTAGATTCTATAGTACAGTTTATAAAAGTAAGATTCTTGGTATTCCAAGCAAGATATTCTCCTGATATATATGAATCGTATACAGTTACATTCTCGCAGTTCCAGAAGCAGTCCTTGGTCACAAGCCTTGAATTTCTGACTTCAACATTTTTAGAACCATCAAAGGCATAATTGCCAAAAAGCTCCAGGTGATCTACTTTGATATTATCAGAATTCATTCCAAAATAGTCGCCTCTTGCTGTAACATTGGATAGCTCCACTCCATCGCACATCCACAATGTCTCCTGTGCATTAGGGATAGAGGAATTTCTGATCTTTAAATTCTTACATCGTCTGAAATTCTTTGGAGCACCAATAAGACTGTCTTCAATTGTCATATTATTTGTATACCAGACTCCTGATCTGCCCATTTCCTGCCATACGCAGTCCTTGACATATACATTGTCCGCATACCATACAGGATATTTCCATTGGAACTCACAGCCATACAGCTCTATATTCCTGCTCTCCTTAAGCGGAGACTCTCCATCATGAAAAACTGTATCATATATCTTAAGATCACGCCCTCTATAGAGTGCTCTCTCACCTGACAACTGCTCTTCATGTATCTCTTCACCTGATCTATTTACAGGATTAAATCTCTTAGAATCGGACACCACTAAACCTCCTACATATACCTATCAAACTAATATCACGCTAATAATTCTTATATATAAAAATATATATTTTATATTGCATACAATTAAATATTATACCATTTTTGCCCTGATTTCAATTATTTTTTGCTCTTTTGCACCTTTAGCCGATGAAAGCAGTGTATAAATGACCGATTTATTGTGCTTTGAAATATGCATATTACTGCCCATACGCCCCTTTTAGGCAGTGTATTATGCATTTTTGTATCTTGAAGGTGTTATTAGCTACTTACTTTAATCTATAGTATATCAATAAATATATCGTACACTTCTTATTTTTTTCTAAATTCTTTTGGGATTTTTATTTTTACTTTTTGAATAACTGCCAACTGTTCTGTTTTCTTTGTTTTTGGCAGTTCTATTTACCTCCGGCTTACTGCTTCTTTTCTTCGTTTCTTTTCTTCGTTTACTCTTTTTGGCAGTACATCTTACCATAATTAAAAAGCTTCCCACATGAAGTTAACTCTCATGTGAGAAGCTTATCCATTAGGCAATATCAGTTGCCCTACTATTTTCGATCATCACCTCGTATACTCTCTAAGATCCGTATAATCAACAGTGCAGTCTTCTGCAAAGAGTCTGATGCTCTTGCCGGACACTCCGTAGAGCCTTACTGTAAGTGATGCCTGACCATCTATATAGAAGACGCCCACAGATCCTTCCTGAATATAGGTAAAAGAGTATGTCTCGCCTTCTTTAAGTGATACGCTTGTAGAAGTGATATCTGTCGTACCTTCATTAAAATTAAGATCAAGAAGCTGAGTCCTTGTATCTATGCTTATCATCTTATAATTATCACTATTGCCATTATAATCAAAGGCTAGTCCAAAACTTCCATTACCGGAATATGTGAACTTACCGGTCAGCATAAAGCTTTCATAGCAGTTAAAATACTCTTCGTAGTAATATCTGGAGCCCGCTGTTATGTTCACATCATCCTGTGCCATAAGAGGCTTTCTTCTATCCTTGTACTGCTCCACGATCTTGTCAACAGGTGCAAGATACAGACTTCCATCCTCATTTTGACAGATCTTCATGACTATAAGGTTCCCTGCCCAGGCTGTTACACCCATGATGTCAGAAGGTGAATCACTTCTTCTGGCCCATGCTACCATATACATTCCATCAGGGCCCTCTACGTGCTTGGCTGCATAGAAGAGCTTGCCATCAATTCTTGCAGCATTCTCATAAGGGCCGTAAGGCGTATCTGATACTGCATACCAGAGAGTATCATCCTGTGCTGAATATGTGATGTAATACTTGTCTCCTATTTTAAAAGTATCAGAACACTCAAGATTCCAGAACTCTTTAGTAGGATCATCGAAGATAACTCCATCATAAGTCACTTCTTTAAGATCAGAGCTTAGCGTGTACTTAAGGATCCTTGCAACATTATCCTTAGATGCAGTAACTGTAAGCACTATATTACCTGTTTCTTCATCATAATATGCCTGCGGATCCCTAAAATCATTCTTTTGTCCAAGTTCATCAGGAGGTATGATCTCGAAAGTTTCGTCCTTTTCAAACTCTGTAGGACTAGTTCCTCTTGCAACCTTGATAGTCTCTGCATATTCACAGGTAGGATGAGATCCGTGTCCTGTGTAGAAGAATAGATATTCATCACCTATTTTCACAACAGATCCTGTTCCTATCCATGCATCCTGACCGCCTGCTTTGTCAGCTTCAAGCACAGGGCCTTCCACTTCTTCATAAGTTACAAAGTCTGTTGTCTTGGTCAGGAATACCGAGTGATTATATGAATCTCCACCATCTTTGAGATAATAGATATAATATGTTCCGTCTTCATAATATGCCATACAGTCACCTACATATGGCTGATTTGTACCACATAATCCCGGGAGAAAAAAGTTTTTGTATTCATATGCTTTTTCCATACTTCCGGGAGTTGTAAGTTCCGAGAAATCTTTATCATTTGTATTTTCCACAAAAGGTTCCCCTTCATCATCATATTCTAAATTTTTTTGGAAAGGCTCCTGCCCAATACTGCATCCCGCAGTAAAGACGCATAGAATGCTCATGATCCTGGCAATTCCTAATAACTTATTTTTCATAAAATAAAAATCCTCATGTACAGACATATCATTAGAAAGTCTGATAATCTGTATCTAATTCGTATGTTTTTTACCAACGCCAAAACACTAATTTTATAGCAAGTGTTTTGGTCTTAATCTTTAATGATCCCGTAGGCATCAATCATTCACATTACATATATAAGTCAAACAGGCCAAAGCATTTTGTACCGCCCGGCCTGTCTGCTCACTTTATATAAATCCCCTAACTTTTACTATCTTCCATTATCTGCATTATCTTACATAGCGCTCATCTTATAGATAGTAATGTTAGAAAACTCTATAGTATTTTCTCCCATAGCTGCTGTGTCCTCAGAACCAAACTGGAACAGAAGCTCGAAATCCATATCTGTGATGAACGTATCTGTAGTAGTAAATCTGAAGGTCTGATACTCAGTTGTGATATCCATTCCTTCTGAGATTCTGGGATCCCAATCTCCCATAGGATTGAGGAATACTCCGCAAGATACAGGCTTTTGCGCCTTAACTGTTATCTCGATCGTATAGTAAGCATCTGATTCAAGAGTGAGAGGATTGCCTGTATAACCGCAGATAAGCTTGTTGTGCCAGTCTACTGTGCCTCCATTATCAATGCGGTAGAAGAAGTTTCCGTCTTCTGCCCAGATAACGCCAACTCCCTTGTCATTATCTTCATCAGTTCCATTGAAGGTCTCCCATGGAAGATCTGTATTATCTGCGTTGGCACTATTTCTTCCAAATGCCATGAAAGAGTCGATTGTCTTAGTAACTTCCTTATCGCCTTCTACTGTTCCAAATTCGATGCTGCTTATAACGATCTCGTTATCAGTTACTCCTTCAGGAGCGTTACCGATCTGAAGGCGGATAACAGGATCCTCCACGTCAGCTTCTGCCGTAAATACGCCCTCAACTGTTATCTCCTCGCCGGCAGGTGCATCCAGCGTGTTAAAATTAGCTCTGCACTCAAAGCCTTTTTCCCTGCTCTCTACCAGAACTTCACCAGTCTGTCCGTTAGCAGCATTAACATTGAATCTGTAATAGTACTTCTTTCCATTCTCGATCTTAACATCGCCTATTGCGATGTCTGTCTTAATGCTCCATACTCCGCCGTCAGCAGATGGATAAGCTGTAATATCAGTCTTGGCACTGCCATCTTCAAATGTCACTGCAGCTTCTGCGCTGTCGCCTGCTTCTACAACAAGATTGTCTTTAGAAGGCTCTGCTGTATATGAAGCTACAAGCTCCTCTTCGCCAACGCTTTCGTAGATCTCGATCTTATCAATAGTTACAGTGAAGTCTTCAGGTGTTGTATCTTCTGCATTATCAGGGTTAGGTGTGATCTTGCCCATATTGATCATGAGCTCGCACTTACCCTCTTTATCTGAAGAAAAAGTAAGTTCGTAAGGTGCTACCTCTTCTGTGATCTGAACGTTATAAGATCCGCCAAAAGTAGCCCAGTCTGCTGCGCTTTCATCTCTTGCAATGATATGTGCATATGTTGGCTTTGTTGACTTAGCCCAGACTTTTACAGTATAGTCAGCTTTTTTGACTTCAAATCCTGATTTGGAAAGAGCAACTTCTCCATCAGACTCTCCGGGATTTTCTATATCAAAAACATATGCGCCCTGCTTGAGCTGTCCTGTTGCCTTGGCATTGTCCCCGATCTTAACTTCCCAGCCTTTATTATCTACTTCTCCGGCCTTACTAAAATCAAATTCTTTATAAACTTCCTCGTCCCCAGTCATCTTGGTAACAGTAAGAGTTGCATAGCTTTCAGTAGTAAGACCTCCCTTATCTGTTACAGAATATACAAGCTCATAAGATCCTGCGTTCTCAGGTGTTGCCTTATCGTTCTTAAAATCAAGTGAAGGAGTTGCCTCTACCTTGATCACACTGCTAAGATCACCATCCTGATCATCAGATGCTGTTATGCCGCTAAGAGCATCAAACTCTGTTCCGGCCATAACTGTAGCATCAGCAGCTCCCTCTATTACAGGAGCAGTATTATCACCGCCTGATGCTGCGCCGTTTGAACAGGCAGCTACTGATACTGTACATGTAAGTGTCATAAGCATTGCCACAAACTTTTTTCTCATTCTCATTCCCTCTTTTATATTATTTGGTCCCTAGCTGTCTATAAGACTTACAGGAACTTATTTTTGCTACAAAAAATCTCTAATACCTTTTATATTTTGTTTTGATATACTTGCAGGTTTACTGACTTATATATCTGTCATAAGCATCCTGATATACCTGCTGGATCTCAGGAAGTTTAACTTTGCCATTAAGGTCATTCTGGAAAGCTTCCCAGTCGCTGTCTGTCACGCCGCCCTTCATAAGCCATGCGATGAGATTGGTCCTTATATAGTCATTCATGTTGCTTTCGTAATTGCCAAGAGTATTGAGCTCTTCAAGAGTGAACTGAAGGTTAGGACATGGGGTTACCTTAGCATCTACATAAGGTCTTGCCACCTGATCAAGTCTCTCAAGGCGGAGCTTCGCTCTAGGCTCCATGTTGACAACATTGTTCCATGCATACTCTCCAAGATTGATGATGCCAAGAGGCGCATTCTGAAGACGAAGTTCATCAGCTGTAACTCCCTCCGGAAGCGGCTTTTGAACCAGCATTCCGCTATCATCAAGTTCCTCTTCATATACAACGCCTACAGGACCATAGTTGATCTGAGCGGATATAAGCGGATCATAGTAGCGGTCGAAGTATGCAAGGAGGATCTCAGGATATTTACAATCTGCAAATACTACAACTTCACCGGTTCCAATCTCAGGGTTATTAGATACACAGATTGTCTGATCGCCGTTTGGTCCGATAAGAGGACTGCATACGATATAATCTTCAGGATTAGATACTACTGTCTCACTCTCCCACCAGTAGAAAGCGCCATATGTTTCAAGGCCCTTGCCGCCTGCAAGGAAGTTGTCCTGGCTCTGCTCAAATGAAACCTTGTCGATAAGGCCATTGTCTACCCAGCTTGCAATATAGTTGGTAGCTTCCTTGAATCTGTCATCAGTAACTGTATATGTCACCTTGCCATCTACAACAACTCTGTGCTCAAGATTATCATTAAGGCCGAACATTCCGTACAGATCACACTGATTGCCCTGCCAGTTGTTATATACAAAGCTAAGAGGTCGTTCATCATCGCTCTTACCATTGCCGTTCATATCATTGTCTCTGAAGTAAGCAAGGATCTGCTCCATCTGATCAGCCGTAAGAGTAAGTCCATCCTGGACATCGCTTTCAGATAAACCTGTAACTGCTCCGGCATTTATAGCATCTTTGGCCCACTGAGCATTCAGAAACAGAAGGTTAGGGAACTCTAAAAGTCCCATCTCTTCAATACGAGGAAGGGAATAGATCTTGCCATCCTCTACATTTAGCAGCTGGTTCTTGATATCAGGACGTTCTTCCAGAAGCTTTTTAAGATTGGGCATATAATCAAGATAATCACTTATTGGCAAAAGAACTTTACGCTTTGCATACTTGATTATCTCTCCTGAATCCATACCTGCATGATAGATAGCATCAGGACGATTCTCACTGTTGCCAAAGATAAGGCTCTTTTGCTGGGAATATACAGATTCAGATACATTCTCCCAGTTTACTTTGACACCGGTCTGATCATACAGATCCTGCATGATCTTCATGTCGTTATAATCAAGTGCAGAAGCATTCTTAGAAGAATAGATATTGAAGCTTATCTCCTGTGAACCCTTTTCATTGACTATAGGCTTTGTAGGATCCTCCCACTGAAATCCATACTCACTTACAAGAGCATCTATGTCAGATGCTGATGCACTTTGCTTATCTCCTGATCCGCAACCGGCAAGCGACGAAGTCATAACCGCTGCAAGAACCAGAGCGCTTAGTTTTTTATACCTTTTCATATTTTTCCTCCAAATGGTATTTATACAGATACATGATCTAATATAGTGTTCTTATTATTCCTCCATGACAAGCACTTGAAGATACTCAGTCTTTAAGAGATCCAAGCATTACACCCTGTGCAAAATATTTCTGAACAAAAGGATATAAGCACAGAACCGGAATACTTGATACGATAACCGATACGTATTTGAGCTGGTTAGCAAGTCTGTACTGCTGCAGTATTGTCTCTCCGCTGCCTCCTACCGTGCTTTCTGATGCGATCAGTATCTCTTTAAGTACAAGCTGAAGCGGATACTTGGTCTCATCCTGCAAAAAGATCATCGCATTAAAGTAGCTGTTCCACTGACCTACCGCGTAGTATAGTGCCATAACCGCAATGATAGGTTTGGCAAGTGGCAGTACTATAGAATAGAAAGTCCTGAACTTCCCCGCACCATCAATTCTGGCCGCTTCCAATAATCCTTCAGGGATCGAAGACTCGAAGAAAGTCTTGGTCATGAACAGATTCCATACAGACAGGATAGCCGGAAGTATGATAGCCCACTGTGAATTGATAAGATGGAGACTGCTCATAACATTGTAAAAAGGAATAAGACCACCTCCGAAGAACATGGGAATTATAAAAAAGACCATCCAGAATTTCCTGCCCGGAAGTTTCTTCCTGCTAAGAGCCCATCCTGCCGGAATCGTTACAGCAAGTGACAACACCACAGTGATCACTGTGTACCAGATAGTATTCAGATAACCTGTCCAGATATCGTTTCTGTGAAGTATCTTCTCAAATCCATCAAGTGTGATCTTGACAGGATATAGATAAACCTGACCACCCAAAACTGCATCCGGATCTGATATAGATGCGATGATGATAAAATAAACAGGATACAGGATTATCAGTGCAAGCAGTGTCAGAAACAAAGTATTGAAAAAATAGAATACTCTATCTCCAAACGATATCTTCTTGAATGTTTTTCTTATTTTTAGAGCTTTCTCTTTATTTAAAGCAGAAGTATTGCTGATAGAATTATCCATATTAACCTCATTTATAAAATATGACTTTTTGTCACTTCGTTCCAAAAGTCATGTAAATAGGCCAATTGAGAACACCTTCGGTGCCTAGCCTATTTACCTACCGATTCACTTTCTTACGAAATCCGCAGTAAATGCGGATTTCTGATTCAAAGTTGCGAAAACATATATTTTCACCAAAGAGAGTTCTCAGAAAAACGCTTCGAAAGCGTATTGGCAATGATCAGAAGTACCACATTGATAACCGAGTTAAAAAGTCCGATTGCTGTAGCATATGCCTGATCAGGAACTCCTGTAAGACCCTTCTTATATACATAAGTTGCTATAAGTTCGCTCACGGCAAGGTTACCGTCTGTCTGCATTAGAAGAGCTTTCTCATAACCAACTCCCATAAGACCGCCGATGGACATGATCAGCATCACGCTTATCATAGGCATGATCGCAGGAATATCAACATGAAGTATCCTCTGGAATCTGCTGGCACCGTCGATCATAGCAGCTTCGTGCTGACCCGGATCCACGTTAGATAAAGCTGCAATATAGATCACTGCACTCCATCCAAAATCCTGCCAGTTACTGGACAAGATATACAAAGGTCTGAAAGCTGAGTTTTCAAGGAAATAAGAGAATCTCTCAAGCCCCATACCGGCCGCTATATTGTTGACCAGTCCATATCTTCCGAAGAAGAGCTGCAGCATACCAACAAGTACTACAAGAGATATAAAATGCGGCGCTGTAAAAATGGTCTGGAATATCTTGCCTGCTTTCTTTTTTCTAAGTGCATTAAGTGAAAGCGAAACAATTATTGGAAGTGGAAAACCAATGATAAAACCATAGATACACAATAAAAAAGTGTTTTTCATAAGCGGCAGGAACTGAACATCACTAAAGAATCTTGTAAAGTTACTAAATCCTACCCATATGGTTGTGTCTGAAAAAATCTTGTCGCCGGGCATAAAGTCCTGAAAAGCGATAAGAACTCCATATATCGGCAGATAGTTAAAAAGAAAAACAGTTACAATGGCAGGTAGTAGCATAAGAAGATAAGGAAGATTATCCTTAAACCCACGCACCAACGTCTTTCTAGGCTTTTTATTCATATAGATCCTCCCCGGTACATGCTGGCAGTTCAATAACATAAATATGTAAAGATAACCGCCACATATTTTGGTTTACAATGTTTACATTATTTACATTGTTTACATTTGATGATTATGATTTTACATCCACGATTTTTTATCGTCAATATTCAATAGTAACTGTATTAAGCATCCATTTTTTGTACAATATTAATAATATTCTGCTCAAAGCGCCAAAATACAGGATGTATGTAGATGTAAATCGTCAGTGTGTAAATTGTTTACATTTGTAAACTTGTTTTGACTTTTTTGATATGCTAAGATTTTAAAGATATCTGATGAATGCATTAAGACAAGCCTTGATGCGCTATTATCATATGTAAATATCAGATCAATATGAGGTAATGAACATGGCCAACAATAAAGTGACTATGCAGGATATCGCAGACGCCTGCGGATTATCCAGAAATACAGTATCCAAAGTTTTCAACGGACGAGGTAATGTCCCTTCAAATACACGTAATCATATATTAAAAAAAGCTGAGGAGCTCGGATACAAAGCCATCCCCAGCGAAAAAGTCTTCCAGCAGTCTTCTCATGGAAAGGTAATCGCACTTCTTTCCAATAAGCTCCCTGCTGAATACCATTTTGGTACATATTTTGTTACTACTTTTACAGACAGGATATGCAGAGCAGGTTATAACCTTAAGATGTTCGAGATATCTTCAGAAGAGCTTAAACGAAAAGAGCTGCCGCCCCATTTCATCCCGGATCAGACCGCCGGAATAGTGGGAATAGAGATGTTTGATCAAGACTATCTTGATTATATATGTAAGCTCGGAATCCCTACGATAATGCTCGACAGTCCCACACACGCTTTCAAAAAGCTCATGGGATGCGACTTCGTAGCTATGGAAAGTCGCGCAGGAATCATAGAAATAGTAAACTATATTATAAGTAAAGGTGCCGGAAAGATTGGATTCTACGGCGATTGTGAACACTGCGGAAGTTTCTATGACAGATGGATAGGATACCGGACAGCCCTTATAGATGCCGGCATAGATTATAACGAAGATTACTGCATCTTAGATCCGGATGCATCTCCATACGCAGACACAGACTGGATCGTATCAAGACTTAATAAGATGAAAGAGCTGCCGGATGCCTTTGTATGCGCAAATGACTTCCTTGCAGCCCATCTAATGAATGCTCTTAAAAAGATGGGATTATCTATTCCGGGCGACATAATGGTAACAGGATTCGACGGAACACCTCAGGCCTCTATCGTAGAGCCTGCACTTACAACCGTCCAGATCCCCAGTGTAGAGATAGGCCGCATCTCAGCAGAAGTTCTCCTTAGAAGGATCGGCAATCCCGGCATTCCCTACAGCTGGACCCATGTAGAATGCACACCCATGTTCAGAAACAGCACCAGAAAATGACCCCCGGCATACACTACCAAGGGATCAGTTTTAGTTTTTAACTTAAACTGTTTCCTTGGCTTCGTACCACAGAGGTCATTTTCCGTCCCTATGGGTTCATTCACTTCTAATCGCCCATCTCATTTTGGTTGACTTACTTCTTGGATTAACTCTGCATTCTTCTGCAGATGGTCTTATTACTTCATCCGAAACTTCAGAATATATTCCTTCTTTTTTCAAAGCTTTGAAGGACTTCTTTACAAGTCTGTCCTCTCCTGAGTGGAAAGTAAGTATCGCTACTCTGCCGCCGGGTTTTAGTATGCCGGGGAGCTTTTCAAGGAACGCATACAGAACTTCGAATTCGCTGTTAACATCGATTCTAAGTGCCTGAAATACTCTTGCGCAGCTCTTCTTGATAGCCTGCTCTTTCTCATCTTTGTCAACTTTCCAAAGGGCATCAGCGATAGCATTCTTTAAAGCTGTCGTAGTATCCATAGGATTCCCCTTTTTCATAAGTGAAAAGACCTTGCTCGCGATCTCCTTGGCATAAGGCTCATCTGAGTTCTCTATCATCATACCTTCAAACTCTTCCTGAGTGATGCTATGGAGTCTTTCTGCTGCAGACTGGCCGTGTTCAGGATCGAGTCGAAGGTCAAGAGGACCGTCGATCTTGTATGAAAAGCCTCTTTCGGGATTGTCTATCTGCATAGAGGATACGCCAAGATCAGCAAGAACAAAATCAAACTTGCCGGCTTCTTCACAGACTTTATCTATATTGGCAAAATTAATGAGTCTAAACTTAAAAATATCCTCGCCAAATCCTGCATCTTTTAACCTCTGCGTAGTCTTCTTGGACTCAATAGGATCTACGTCAAGGCCGTATATGCATCCACTTCCCTGAAGCTGCTCTAACATCTTGCGGGTATGACCGCCATAGCCCAATGTGCAGTCAAGCCCCTGCTGCCCAGGCTGTATCTGTAAAAAGTCCAGTATCTCTTTAACCATTATAGAGATATGCATTCCTGCAGGAGTTGAGCCCTTGCTTATAACGTGCTCAACTGTGTCCTTGTATTTTTCAGGATTGTGCTCCTTGTACTTTTCTTCAAACTTTTTGGGGTACTTGCCTGAATAGTGGACTCTTCTTTTGTGCTGTTTTTCTTCCATACGATTTTTATTCCTATTCTCCAAAAATCAAAGCTTACTCAGAAGCTCCTGTGCCTCTACACTGCCATGCTTAGCTGCATATGAAGCCCACTTCTTGGCTTTAGCCTTATTAACTTCACCAAAGCTTCCATCGAAGTATCCCCTTGCCAGTCCTGCAGCTGCATTTACATCGCCTCTTGCAGCGCCGTCGATAAGTTTAAGCTGTCTGTGCTTTTGAACAAGCTTATCAAATCCGCTTTTAAGAAGCTTATAACGCTCATACTTCTCAGCACTTGCAAAATGATCCTCTCGAAGCTGCTCAGGATTGCCCTCATATGAAAGGACTTCATCTCCAAACTGTTCACTTGTAAGATCAAAAACATGACCGTCTACAACGTTATAACAGTGGAAATTGCCGCCCTCTCTGGGTATGCCGTATACTTCTCCTCCGAACACATCCTGTACCAGGAATGCTGTTATAGAGCACTGCCCCAGAGTCATATTCTCCTTGGACCATCCATCTCGAAGCCTCGGTGCACAGGTATCCTTGCTCCAGATCTCAGTCAGGATCACATACATCTCCTTAGGATCTGCTATAACATCATAATCTTCATTAACAGGTGAGACATCGCAGCTGTCCCATCCGTAGAATTTAAACTCTCTTTTCATTATCAAAAACTCCTTTATATCTTGCACTACATCCGCTTGCCAGCTCGGCACTTTATAATCCAAACTGCCCACTTATGCCATGCCGAATCTTCAAAACTTCGCATAAGAAGGCAGAATTTTAAATCTCTTCACCAAGTCAGTAAGCTATAGCTTATAATACCATGGAAATATCTAATGATATAGATGCCTTATTTACAAAACTTCCCACTCGAACGTTCCGACATCCCCAAATTCTTTACAATGGCAGACAGTATATAACTTCCATAACTTATTCATTTCCATCAAATAATGCTGTAAAATAAAAATATACAATCGTTTTTTCGATTGTATACATATTTTCAAGTACATGTTTTTATAAACACCATCACATATATAAGTCACAAGTTACATCCACCATGATCGTCGCTGCCATATACAGGCGCCAAAATACTGGGATAACATATGAAATTTAAATACGTCAGGATTCAAGGCAAAGAACTTGCCGCCAATACTAAAACCGGCAAAGGGATCTTCAGCATGCTCAACCAGATGGTTCAGGACAAAACCATGGAGCAGGAAGATATAGATCTCTTTCTGGAGATCGATTCCTGGTTTGCAGAAGTCCTTCCATGGCCTCCCCAGTGCCAGCGCCAGGAGAAAGTCATCTGCTACTTCAAGGTTGAGAATGCAGAGCTTATGATGAAGATGATCAATCCCATGTTATGGCTTCTTGAAAGATATAACCATCCCTACTACGTTGTATATACTAATTATCCGGGAGAGATAGTCTACGAAGATGAGTATCAGGTTGTCGTCAAGGTTGATGAGAATATTGTTGTCGAGGATCTCCAGAAGCCCTGGGGTCCCAAAAACAATCAGTCATCCGAACAGGCTGACAGTCTATAATATAGCCAAGGTCACATGTCTGATCGCTATTATTACCAAAGCAGAGCTTTAAGCAGTCACTCATCCAAAGATATTGCTATAATAAAGCCTTAGAAGACCGCTTAATAACAGCTCTTCATCGATGATAACCTTATGCTGTAACAAAGGCTCTATCATCTCAGAAAATCCGCCCGTTATTACTATGCTCTTAAGTTCTCCCTTCTCCTGTTCTATTCTGTCCAGAAGTCCGTCCAGCATAGCGGAAGTCCCATGCATAAGTCCTGATAGCATACTGCCTTCTGTATTAGTTCCAAGGAGCTGCCCCGGACTTTTAATCTCGAACTCAAAGAGCTGAGCGCCTCTTGAATATGAATCTCCTGTAGTCCTTATTCCGGGGATTATGATAGTCCCCTGATACTCAAGGTTACTGCTTACATAGCACAAAGTAGTGAAAGTCCCAAGATCTATAACGCAAAGAGGTGCCTCGTACTTGAAGGCAGCGCAGGAAGCTCCCACCAGAAGGTCAGTTCCGACTTTCCTTGGATTGTCCATGCAGATCTTAAGACCATAATCCGTACTTGAATCTACTATAAGCGGCTTACTTCCTGACAACTTCTCAACTGCCATGGATATAGTCCTTGTCACAGCAGGAACTACACTGCATACAGCAGCTCCAACGATGTCCTCAGCTGTCTTTTGTCTTGCAAAAAGAATCCCCTGTATCTTATCTGCATAGGACTCAGCATCCAGTTCACTATCTGTAATGAGTCTTGCTGTGAAAGCAAGCTCATCTTTGTCATAAGCGCCTATTGTAATATTTGAATTACCTATATCAAAAACTAAAATCATACCTATCTTACTTCCATTGAGCAAAAAAATAGTTTAGAATACTTACGTATTTTATAGCTACTCATTTAATAGTCCAAATCATAGTAACTATATAACAATAATGGATTGTACCATATTTCCAAAAGCGATGTCATCTCTGGCGCTCTAATAAATTCAGTTTTTGGAAAAATATATATGGACAATACCGATAGGAGAATCTATGTTAGAAAACAAAACAGTTGTACTGGGCGTTACAGGCAGTATCGCCGCTTACAAAGCTGCAAATCTTGCAAGTATGCTCAAAAAAGAAGGTGCAGATGTTCATGTCATAATGACAAAGAACGCTATCAACTTTATAAATCCCATCACCTTCGAAACCTTAACCGGCAATAAGTGCCTCACAGACACATTTGACCGAAATTTTGAATTCTCAGTAGAACACGTATCACTTGCAAAAAGAGCTGATATCATAGCCATAGCTCCTGCAAGTGCAGATATTATCGCCAAGTGCTCACATGGAATAGCTGATGACATGCTAACTACAACAGTTCTTGCATCAACATGTCCAAAACTCATAGTCCCTGCCATGAATACCCGAATGTATGAAAATAGTATAACTCAGGAGAATCTTGAACATCTTAAGGAGCACGGCTTTGCCATCATGACACCAGAATCAGGCTACCTTGCTTGCGGAGACAGTGGCAAAGGCCGCTTCCCCAAGGAAGAGCTGATACTTGAAGAGATCCTGTATCACTGCGCTTTTGAAAAAGACCTGTCCGGCAAAAAAGTCCTGATAACAGCAGGTCCTACAAGAGAAGCCCTTGACCCTGTCCGCTTCATAACTAACTATTCAACCGGAAAAATGGGATACGCCTTAGCTAAGGCTGCTATGCTTAGAGGCGCAGATGTCTCTCTTGTATCAGGCCCCGTTAATATACAGGCTCCTTCACATATAAATCTCATCCGTATCTCAAGTGCTAAAGAACTCTTCGAACAGACTACCAAAAGAGCATCTGATGCAGATATAGTAATAGCAACTGCTGCTGTAGCAGACTATAGACCTCAGACAATCGCTGACAATAAGATTCGTAAGGAAGATATATTCAAAGATAATACTGATAGTATAAATTCCAGCAATAATACTAATAGTATATCAACTAAAGATAATACTATAACCTTAACCCTCGAAAGAACCGAAGATACTCTTTCATGGATAGGTCAGCATAAAAAGAGCGACCAGATTCTCTGTGGATTTGCAATGGAAACAGAAGATCTTGAAGCTCATGCCAAGGATAAGCTAGATAGAAAGAATCTCGACCTTATCTGTGCAAACAATGTCAAAGTCGAAGGCGCAGGCTTTGGTGTAGATACAAATGTCATCACTGTTATAACTAAAGATGGTATTGATCATCTTCCTCTTATGAGTAAATTTGATGCAGCAAATGCGATATTAGATAGGTGTAAAAAATAATCAAGAACAGTCAATATCAGTTTTTTATCCTTGGAAACAGTAAATCTAATGAAGGCAAATTTGTCATGGTAAAGAGTGGCTTTCAGCTTGAAAATTTTTCATATGCTGATGGATTAGTGAAGATGGAATAATTACCCTTCCCTTGTATATGTCAGCATTCATCTAAAGATATATTTTCAGAAAGTTAATTGTACCAGTTTCTATAAACTCAGGATTAACGCTTAATATGCTGGAGAACTGTATCTTCATTCCCATTGATATTTTCATGGACAAACTTCATAATGAAGGTATAAATGATGAATTTGATGCATGGCTTACATTTCTGGGATGTGATGATATTAATTACATTGGAAAGCTTATTGAGAAATATCCTTCTTTCACGCCCATGTATCAAGATCTTTATGATATGTGTCTCAATGTTGAAGAGGTAATGAAAATGTTTTCGAAAGAACTCCAAGAACTTGATCAGAACACTGTTATTTATATGATTGACGAGTTGCAGGATCAACTTGATACTGCTAATGCTACTATATCTGAGAAAGATGCTCAGTTATCACAGAAGGATGCTACTATTTCTCAGAAAGATGCTCAGTTATCACAGAAGGATGCCACTATTTCTCAGAAAGACTCAACTATCGCAGATCTTCAAGCCAAGATTAAAGAGTTGGAAGCACAAATCAGTCACTAACTGCTTAAAATTGCCTTGATGAAATATAATTTCAGGAAATCAAATAGATTCGTTTTTTAAGGTGACGGGTTCGATTCCCGTCACCTTTATTGCTTAATATGTAGTCTTCACTATTCTCGCTCCAAAGGGAAAAAGTGCTAATCTGGCGATCTTGAAAAACTGCATGCCGAAAGGGATTCCAATAATCGTAACGCAAAGAACGCATCCGATAAAAAAATTCCCAATAGCAAGTTCCAAGCCAGATACAAAGAACCAGATAATGTTTAATAGACAAGATACTGCTCCGCCCTCATCTATCACTTCTTTTCCAAATGGATTTAGTGATAATGATGACATTTTAAAGCATTGCAGACCGACAGGAATTCCAACTATTGTGATACACCAAAGAATACCTGCCAGCCACCATCCTATAGCGCTAAATAAGCCACCGCATATTATCCAAATTAAGTTTCCGATGAGATTCATATTCAAATAATCCTTTCAATCATATCAACCATATTATTATCTTATACTACTTCTTTTTTCTGAATTTAGAAATATGCTTTACAAATACTCATATATAAACTGTTTTTCAATATAGTCTACTACAGCCTGACCGTCATTAAATTCCTGATATCTGGTTTTACCACCTGAATATTTAAGATGATAAATTCGGTATAGATTCTTACAATTCACCAACTCTATCACTAACCTTGTTAGCTAATCGGTTCTAAATAATACCAGCTAACTGGCAACCAAAAATACTTATGTTCATATACGATTCGAACATATCTATCGCTATCATCGTCCAATATTCTGTCGCGTTCTTCATCAGAGAGCGCATCAAAATCATACATACACATATCAGTCATGCCTGTGAAGTATTCAACATCAATATTCATAAGAGCCAGGTCCGAATTGTTTTCCTCTAAGTATTTCTGCACATATTCCGGTCCACCGTCACAGATAATGACCTTTTCTGCTCTCATGTGAACCCAGTAAATATCTGACGCTTCAGCCTTGGTCTGGCCGTAAACCGTGATGCCATCCGGCATGTTCAAGCTTTCAATCCTTGAAATCGCCGCTTTGCACATCAGGTAATATCCGATGCCGCTAGTCATAACGATCGCTAGCGCAATAATACCAATCGTTATAAGTAGTATTTTCTTAACTTTGTGTTGTTTTTTCATAATGAACCAAATCACGCATATTAGCGCGTTAATCCTTTCTTGTTAATAGTACTAGATTCAATAAAGCTTGTTTATACTGATTATTTACTTTCCTTGTTAGAAGCATATGTCTTCAAAAAATTCAGAACTTCATCAAAATACTCTGTCTGTGCAGAAGAGATTTTATGCTCTTTACCGTTGTAATCAGTGATCCTGATTTCTTTAGATATAAGCAATTGTCGTTTAACTATGCTAAATTCCACATTTTTTCGCCATTTGCGAATATCTCCTGGTTTGATCAAGCGTTTTTTTGAATATAAGCCTTTAATAACTATGGTTTCGTCCTTCACCTTTATATAGGCAAATGCATCATTAAGACATACAAACGCTAACAAAACCATAACCAGGATAAAAACAGGATAGCCGTAATGAAAACATATCCTGTCTGATAATGTATAAAAGCTATCCCATTCACTATAAATGTAATAACTTATACCTCCTGCCACCGCAAAAAAGAGGATTGCAATAAATAAATACACAATCCTTTTTGGCTTTTGTAAAGATACCTCAATAATCTTCTTTGCCTCGTCAGATAACTTGTTCTCACGAAATTCATAATCTCCATCACGGAATACCTCTATATTTTTTACGTGCTTTGAAAGCTCATGATATATCTTATCAATGTTTTCATAGTAAGCTAGTCCAAATGATTTTCTTTTGCCGTTGGCATCAAAACAGTAAATGCAATTATACTGACTAATATAGCCTTTTCTAACGATGCATTTTTCAACATCGCTGAACTTAATTTTTCTCCTGAAAATGCCAAAACTCATGACGAATTCTGTGTCTGTTATAATGAGATATCTAAACGGATAAAAAATTGGTGCCGGTACAAGTGCAAATGCAATACAGAATATTCTTGTAGCCCAGTCATCAAATAATACTCCAATAACTATAAAGAGCACTGCTATCACTAGCCATAATATTGTAAGTGGTGTCATATCAAGTCTAAACACCATCTTGCCATTTTTAGAATAATACGTATTTTTAAAATTCATCTCTAATTCCGTTAATCCTCACAAATAATTGAATTTTCATGACGCCGTTATAAACACTTCTTATGTTTTTCAATCACTCAAAAAAGTACAGATACTCATTCCCCTCATCATCTGTCGTAAGATACATCTCCATAGACCTTGTCTTGGCGCCATTCCAGCCATCATCAAAGAAGTAATAAACTCCTATGCAATTTTCTGATTTAAGCAACTGCGCAATCTCGTGGTCCTTATATCCCGGGATGGAATTTACTTCTTTAATCTCCCTGTCTCTTTCGGCAAATTGCTCTTCAATGGTTTCTGTAGCGCCATTAAACAAGCTGATACGGATATAAGCAAGTTCACTGTATCCTTCTGAATAATCGATTTCGACCTCGCCCTCAGCCATGCAGTAAAGGTCGCCTAGCTCAATGTCTGTAATTTCAGCAACATAATCTACAAGGTCCCAGCCTTCATAGGAACAGATATTATTAGCTTTTGCATAAATAAGCTTTGCCTCATACAGAGCATTCTCAAGCTCGCCCTGTTTAAAAGCTGAAAGCAGAACTGAAAAATAGCGATTGAACTTCTTGGTGTTTACCATATAACCGCCAACATCCTTTTTTGTACCATCCTTCAGATAAAGATAAATGTACTCAGAGTCTCCATCGCAGACGCTTGTGTCCTCTTTTATCTTCATGGTTCTAAGGTCATCTCTGTCAATCTTATCTTTAAGATCATCAATATCAACAGTGGTCTCATAAACTACTTCATCTTCAAATATAAGCTCTGCCCTGCCGTCGTTATATATGATCACATCGCCGCCGGCACATTCAAAATATGATCCCCAGCCGCCTCCTCCGTAGGTAAAGCCGATGTACTTGTCTTCATCGTATAGATCTTTTTCCTCTTTGGATCTATCTTCATCGTTTGAAGAGTATTCTTCCTCTTCTGTTTCCGGTATTCTGTCCCTGATCCAGGACGTAAGAAATAATGCTGACCCCAAAGTAACAACGCCTATTACTAAAACTACCAGAACTGCTACAAAAACTTTTGTATTGTTCTTCATACCGTCTCTCTCTTTTCTAAATTTTATAATGGATTTTTACCTACTGACATTACCAAGATTATCATTATTCCAAACTTAAAACCACAAGATCCGATAATCGGTCGATTTTATAAGATAAAATGTAATTCTTCCATTTCCTTTGTTAGTTAAAAGACTTTGATGAAAAACTATGATGACAAAAGACTTTAATGGCAAAAGAAAAGGCAGTACACAATATACATATCATGTACTGCCCTACTTTCTAATTTCCTGTTTAATCACATATTCTATTAACACTCTTATTCCTACAAATATAATCCCAGCTACAATCTCCGCATATTTCTTCTCGCCTGCCTGTCTCTATGACAAATTCTCGGACTTTTTTCAAAAATTTTTCATATGAGATCTCGGTTCCTTCACTAAGTCCACATGCTTCTAAGACGCCACGGTCGTATCGCTCAACCTTATCCTTACTGGTACAGATGCCAGATTCATTATTAGGGCAGTTCTTGCATACAATATCCGTCTCAACTTGTAGCACAATCTTCTGCAATGGATTTTCCTCAAATTCTCGTATTACCATTCCCATATGGTCTGTGAAAGCAACACAAAGATAAAGTAAAAATACACACGATATATACAGTGTGTGTATTTTTACTTTAATAATGCACTTTATTCATTTAAAGAAGGTTCTATCTTGCTTTTACTTCACGATCATTCCCGTCTTTCTATCTGAGAAGATCGCTACCTCTACGAGGAAGATGATTCCGAGGAGCAGCTGCTGGATCTGAGATGTAAGGCCCATCATTACAAGGCCGGATGCAAGTATCTTATAAGTAAATACGCCCAGGATGATGTTGTAGAATTTAACTTTAGCGCCGCCATTTACGGGCATTCCGCCGAGTACGAGGGCGATCATGATCTGGGTTTCAAGCTGGTTACCGGCTGTTGATGTTACGGAACCGACTTTTACTGAGTTAATGAATGCTGCAAGTCCTGTTACGCAGCCAGCAAGAATGTAGATGAGCATCTTGGTTCTTTCAACTCTGATACCCGCGAATCTTGCGGCGGTTTCGCCTGCGCCGATGGCTTTAAGTCTGTTGCCAAGACCTGTGTAGGTGAAGGCTACAAAGAGCACCAGGAGAATGATCACTGTAAATGTGAGGTTAAATCCAAGTGTGTTGTACTTGGCAATGTCGCTTACGCCATATACAGGGGACTTGGTGGTTGCGTATGCTACAACGCCGCGCAGCAGGTACATCATACAGATAGTAACGATGAATGATGTGATCTTGCGCTTAACGTTAAAGTATCCGTTTATAAGTCCTACAAGTCCGCCGACTGCAACGCCGCCGAGCATGGCGAGCACTATGTTGTAGTTGGAGAGGTAACATATGACGATTGAGCATACACCCAGCATTGAACCTTGGGAAAAGTCGAGTCCGCCCATTGTCATTACCATGAATACTCCGGAAGATGCTATCATCAGCATGTAAGTCTGACTGAAGAGGAGTTTTATATTAGCTGCAGCAAATATCTTACCGCCTGTAAGTATATAAAAGATAAGGCAGATAAGAAGGAATCCTATGAAGGGCATTGCAGTTCTTAATGTATTTTTGTCAAAGAAGGAAACATCAGATTTTCCCTTTTTATTCATAATAGCAAAATCGCTCATTTCTTTTCCCCCTTTAAACCATCTTTGCAATAAGGTCTTCATCTGTAAGCTCCTTTGAACGTTTGAATTCGCCGCTTACTTTACCATCTTTCATTGTCAGAATCCTGTCGCTCATACCGATAAGTTCCATGATCTCTTCCGAGATCATAATGATGGACTTACCATTTTTTCTCATCTCATCCATCATTGAGTAGATATCAGCCTTAACCTTGACATCGATTCCTCTTGTGGGTGAGTCAAGGATGATGATATCTGAGTCCTTGCCAATCCATCTGGCGAGGACGACTTTCTGCTTGTTACCACCGGAAAGAGCTGACACGAACTGGTTGACACTCTCCATCTTGGTAGACATCTGCTTGGCGAACTTTTCTGCAAAGCTTGTCATGTCCTTGTCGTGCAGAATCTTTTTTCTCTTAAGATTCTCTATTGAAGGAAGGCAGATGTTGTCCTTGATGGTGTCGTTAATAACAAGTGATTCGGTGTCTCTGTCCTTGGATGCATAGGCTATGGAGTGGCTTATGGCATCCGGGATGTCGTTGATCCTGGTTCCGTCATATAAGGTCACGGTGCCTTCTCTGTCATAGGAAGCTCCGAAGAGGGCCTTGCCGACTTCATGCATTCCGCATTCAGACAGACCGCCGATTCCGAGTATCTCACCCTTATGAAGTTCTACGTTGAAGTCATCAAGCTCATCCCTTACGCTTATATGCTCGCCGCGAAGAACTACTTCGTTGCTTATCTCTTCGCCATAATCGGTGCGGTAATAGTTATCACTCATCTCGCGACCAACCATAAGCTT
The DNA here is from genome assembly GCF_023206215.1 of Butyrivibrio fibrisolvens. Taxonomy (NCBI): domain Bacteria; kingdom Bacillati; phylum Bacillota; class Clostridia; order Lachnospirales; family Lachnospiraceae; genus Butyrivibrio; species Butyrivibrio fibrisolvens. The sequence continues at coordinate 2,027,393 of NZ_CP065800.1, read as the reverse complement.
TTTGAGGTCATCAGGTGTTGCACCCTTAGCTGATATTGTATTGATCAAAACCCCGTCACGAAGAACAGATATGTTATCAGACTGTTCTATTACTTCTTCAAGGTCATGGGATATGAAAATAACGCAGTTACCGCTATCCCTTACCTTCTTCATAACTTTGAAAAGCTCGGCTCTTCCTTCATGTCCAAGAGCTGTGGTCGTCTCATCGACAACGAGGATCTTTGGTCCGAAGTGGGTTGCCTTAACTATTTCGATAAGTTTTCTTTCCTCGAAATTATAGGTATCAATAAGGGCTGTAGCCTTGATGTGGTTAAAACCATAGCTGTCGAGGAGTTCCTGAGCCTTCTTGTTCATAGCTTTGGAATTTTTGATACCTTTTTTGGTAAACTCATCTTCTTTTCCCAAGAAAATATTCTCAGCAACGGTGAGGCCTGAAAGTGTGCCAACTTCCTGAACTATGATCGCCACGCCTTCATAGTTGGCTTCTACCTGGTTCTTGGGATTTATCTCTTTGCCCTCAAGGGTAAAAGTGCCGCCGCCCTTTTCATATATTCCGGTAAGCATCGATGTGAATGTTGACTTGCCGGAGCCGTTCTCTCCTATAAGCGCGTGAATCTCGCCTTTGTAAAAGTCCAAAGTAACATGATTCACGGCATGTGTTATACCAAAGCGCTTGTCTATGTCTTCGGCATGTAATAGTACTTCGCTCATGTTCCTCTCCTTTTACTTTACTACCAGCCCTTTGACCGGCTTTGTTGTCATAGTTACGATTGCAAGAAGCGCGATACCTGTGATCACGTTCTGTATAGTGATAGGTGCACCAAGTGCTACGAATCCGTTGAACATAAGTGATATTATGATCTCTCCTATTACTATTGCCACAATAGGATGGCCATATTTCCTGAATGCAAGTCCGAAGAAGGTTCCCATAAGCGGTGTGAAGTTACGGCTCATGGATGCAAGGTTGGAAGCAGATGTCATAGATGTTCCATAGCTTATTGTAAGAATACTCTGGATGCCTACGAAGAATCCGCATACTGTAAATGCAAGGATCTTGTACTTTTTTACATTAACGCCCATGTTCCTTGCGACAACTTCGTTACTTCCTATAGCATAAACGTATGTTCCAAACTTGGTGTACCTTAGGATAAAACCGCATATGAGGTATGCAGAAAATGCCAGAACAATGTTCCATGGATAATCGCCAAAGGCACGCAGATTCTTGTCAAGGACAGCTTCTTTACCATTAGTTGCAAAAATAGCCAGTGCCTCATATATAAGCGAAAGACCTACCGTTACGATAAGTGACGATATCTGAAGTTTCATGTACACGATGCCGTTGCATAGTCCCACCAAAGTACCGCATAATAGCGGAGCTATGATGAGTCCTGCATAGCCAAAATACTTACTTGCAGTTACAGCTACAACTGCTGATAAAACGATATTTGCACCAACTGAAAAGTCGAATGGTCCCATAACGCAGATAAAGTATAGACCGCATCCACCAATTGCATATATAAATGCAGTTTTGATATACTGGAGCACTTTGTCCGGAGAACCAAATGTATCGGGTCTTAGTATCTTAAATACAGACCAGAACAAGATGGCCATGAGTACCAGAATGACTATTCCATACCACTGGCTTTCTTTAAACTTCTTCATAAACGCTCATCTCCTAGAGTTTATTATTTACATGCAAAAAAATGTTTTGATATATTTTTATAAGATCTCGTTATTAAAAAACAGATGTCAGCACCAAGTACTGTCTTATAAGAAAATATGCCGTACAGCCCAAGTGATAGTTGTACGGCATATAAATTGCAGCTTATATTACTGGTGACGAGCTATAACATCGTCAATTGATAATTCGCTTGCAGCCTTGTTAAGATCCTCAAAGCTGTATCCTGCCATAGTTTTGATCTCTTCATCTGTATATGGATCTGCATTTACAAAGTACTGTTCATAATTAGAATAATCTTCAGGAGATGATACATAGATATAAGGGAAGAGAATCTCATATCCGAATGTACCTGCTTCCTTAACATAGTTGCCCTGAACAGCGTTATAAACCATAAGGAATGCAAAAAGAGGATCACAGAAATGTCCGCCTGACTCTGCATACATACCGCCTGATGACAGCTGATCAGCAAGATCATCAAGGAAGTCTGTTGATACTACATCTATCTGACCTGTAAGACCTGCATTGTCAAAAGCTCCAATAGAGCCAACAAGAGGATCTCCACCGCCGCCTGCTACAATAAGTGCATCCATACCGGGCATTGAGTTATAAAGTGACATAGCTGCTGCCGCACCTTCTTCAGAAGATGTATTGGCATATACAGGCTCACTCATAGTAACCTGATCATCAGGATTAGCTGCATTCCACTCATCAACAGCCTTCTGATATCCTTCCCATCTAGCCTGGAATGTAGCATCACCTACTGTCCAAGCTTCAAGTCCTATATTCCTGTCGCCGTTCTCAATAAGGAGATTAACGAGTGTGTATCCGTTGGTAACCTCATCTTCGTGAACTGCGCCAACATAATACTTGGAGTTGCAGGCTGTCTTATAAACTTCAGGGCTATTCTTCTCTGAGATGATACGGAAGAACTGAGCGATATATACGCCGTACTCATCACAGGTATTGATAGCTGAGGTCATCTCGGAATCAGCCGAGTTACAAATGATGATGCCCTGACATCCTGCTGCGCACAAAGTCTCAACAGATGCTGTAACCTGCTCTGATACATGTCCCTGGTCAACCCACTGAGTCTTAACACCAAGAGCACCTGCTGCCTTATCTACAACCTTCTTGCACTGGCTTCCGAGTACGTCTGTAGAACTCCATATAGACACGCCTATAGTAATATCCGATTGAGCTTCCTGACTCCCTGATCCCCCACCTGCTGATCCGGCGCCGCCTTCAGCTCCGCCGCCAGAAGATGAACTACATCCTATAGTCCCTACCATAAGAGCCGAAGTACAAATTGCCGCCATCAGCTTTTTGCTTAGTTTTTTCATAAAAAAACATCCTCCTTCATTAGTAGAAAAATCTTCCCCTGCAGGTCTTATACAACATTACCTGGGAATGTCATTATATAAATGTCAATATTCCCTTCCTATGCGTAGCCCTGCTGTATCTAAAGACATTATCTTTTATCCTGCCCATAACCTGTTAGGAATATTTTTCAAAAAAAATAGGACGATTTTTAAATTCGTCCTATTCCTTTTACAAAAAGTACCATACAAATAATTACCTTATCACTTGAGCTATACAATATCCTTGAATACTTTATTTGCAAACTTCCCACTTGGAAGTTTGAGTTTATAAAAAGTATATGACCCTACTTAAGACCACTTACCGTATATTCATGGGACAGCTCATCTCCAAAGACTACTCCTGCCATGTTGGCAGCTTCCTTGTCATATACAACCGAAACTGTCACAACATCTCCATTAGATAGCTCTGTATACTTATCCGAGGAAAATGATAGTGATGCGCATACATTGATATATTTATTCAAAGTGCCTAGATCCTCCACATCATCAAGTGCTTCAAGCTTGTCTCTTCCTCCTACCATCTCAAGTTCCAAGTTGTCATAATCTATGACTACATTGGCCTTGCCCTGTCCGTTAGCGCCGTCAAAATCAACTGATACATAATCAAAGATATCTACGACACCATCTATAGCAGGTTCGCTTTTGCCGCAGCCTATAAGAATGCAGGATGTTATTCCTATTACGATCGCCTTTTTTATACAAATAATCTTATTCATTACAATCCCCCTCTTCATACATATAATCTTATTCATTACAGATTCACTCTTGATACAAGTATTCTTATACGTCACAGATTCACTTTTGATTCAAGTATTCTTCTACATCACTGGTTTCTTTTTCAGGTACTCTTATCTATCGCGGATTTCCTCTTTATATATGACTCTCCTCCAGCTTCTTCTTATATTCACTCGGACTCATCCCGGTCTGCTTCCTGAATACTCTGCTAAAATAGTTATAGTCTTCATACCCCACTTCAAATGATATAGCTTCAAAACTTTGCTTCCTTATCATCAGTTCGATAGCCTTCTCTATCCTGATCCTTGCGATAAAAGCTGTTATAGACTCTCCATATCTTTGAGAAAAGACTCTTGAAAGATAGGTAGGATCTACATGATACTGCTCTCCAAGATGAGACAGCGTAAAATGCTCATAGTATCTTTTTAATAATAAGTCATGGATCTGCTCGACCTGTCCCATTATTGAAGTATCCACCGATGCACCGTTATCTTCACATATCATGGATACTGCAAGTTTTATATTGTCTAGAAGGCTTTCTTTATCAAGCATCATCTGAGCATAGCCAATGCCATTCTCAATCTCTTCCCTGTTTTCATATGCAGCTTTAGGAAGATTATCCATCCCCCAGATGATGCCTCCAAGCCTTGCAATGTACTGCGATATTTCGAACAAAGTCCAGCCATCTTCATCGCAGCTGATAAGGCCGCTTTTTTCTATAAGGCACTTGGTCAAGGCATAGGCGCTTTCCTTGTTTATGGCATCTATTATCTCTTTTTCCAGACTTCTTGTAAGAGTCCTGTCATAGACAGACCTTCCCCCATCACGTATAAACTGTTTTTCTTTAGAATCTGGTCTTAGATAATAGATAAGAGGTCCGTTACCTTCATCCGCCTTGGTATAAACCAAACCCTTGTCAGAATTTACGATCGCATGCCTCTTGTCAAAGGGTCTGTTCATAAGTCCTGTTATCATATCGCGGTAGGTCTTAGCCATATCAGCTACGGCCTGAGTCTTAGCCTTATAAACAACAGTTATGGGGCCATATTCATCCAATGAGAACTTATCAAGGATCCCCTTTGCAATCTCTAACAGCACCTCTTCGCCAAAAGAGCTGCACATGATAAATTCATTGACCTTGGTACTATAGTTAAACAAAACTATACTATTATCATCATTTTCAAAACGAAAAGTAACTTCCCTTATCATGTTCTTGATTCCAAGAGACATTTTGGCCATATCATTTTGGTACATCTGACTTATCTTAGAGGTATCATGGAATTTTAGAAGCAGTGAAGGAATATGCTCCACATTCCTTGTTGCAGATATCTCAGTCTGTTTTTTGGCCTGATATAGCTTACCTGACAGGATCATGGAAAGCTCACTATCCTCTACAAAAGAAGATACAACATAATCGCTCCCCTTGCTCTCCAGAGCTTCCAGTGACTTCTTGAGTACATCGACCATCTGCTCTCTACCTACAGGTTTTAACAGATAATCGATACCGCCATTTAGAAATACTCCCTTAACTTTCTCAAAATCGTCATAACCGGATATTGCAACAGATACGATATCCGGATACATCTCATGGATCTTATTAAGAAGCTCCAGCCCGTCCATGAAGGGCATATTGATATCAGTCATCACTATATCGGGCTTTTCTACAGGGATTCTCTCAAGAACCTCCTCCCCATCCTGTGCAGGCTCTAAGAAATCTATTGAATATGTATCCCATGGCAAAAGAGTCCTGATGTTCTCTCTACTCCAATATTCATCATCAGCTGCAAGTACCTTATACCTTCTTTTAGACAACTTCCTCCCCCCTTTGCCTTATGGGCAGCTTGATAACTACCCTTGTTCCATTATTATCATTCTCGCTATATACGTGTATCCCGTAGCCGTCACCATAAGCCTTTTTGATACGGGCATTAACATTAAGTATTCCTATGGACTTACCCTTCTCAACTCTTGAAATACTGTTTTTAGAAAGCTCTTCATTAAGTCCCCCCACATCCATACCGATGCCGTTATCTTCTATGGATATTGTCAGGTACTTTTTCTTTCCTTCATAGATATGCTCTGCCTTTATAAAGAGTTTTTTATCTTTTCTCTTAACATAGCGAAGTCCATGATTAATAGAATTCTCAACTATAGGCTGGATCGTGATCCTGGGGATCTCATCCTGAAGGACTTCGCTTTTGATATCAAACTCATGTTGTATACTATTACCATTTCTAACATCCATTACGTATAGATAGTTACGCACATGTACAAGTTCATTCTCTATAGTAGATGGTGCATCCGATATATCGAGACTGTATCTGAAGATTGCAGAGAGCGACTGACACAGACCACTTACCATAGTACAGCCCTGGGAATTAGCTATGCCGCTCATAGTATCCAGAGTATTGTATAGGAAATGAGGATTGATCTGAGCTTGAAGAGCCTGATATTCTGTTCTCTCCATAAGAAGCTGGTACTCATATTTCTCAGCTATCATCTTCTCTATCTGATCAAGAAGATCATTGAACTCAGTACCAAGTATCTCAAGCTCCTTGGTTCCGCCTTTTTCCCTGGGAGATAACCTTAGCTCCGTCTCTCCATTTCTGATGCGGTATACAGTCTTCTGCATATCTTCAACCGACTTGGAATAAAATCCTGCGATAAAAGAACTAACAATAAACGTAAAGAACATCATGATAATAGATGTGACGATAAGTGTCCTAAAAAGAGTGCTCTGGGTAGCAAGAGCAAGGGACATAGGAGTAAGCATAAATGCATTTATGCTATGATGGTCAAAGGCCTTGGAGGTCAAGTAGTAATCGTCATATTCAACGCCCAGCGACAGGTTGTCACGACCCTTGGTATCTAAGACGATTCTACTTATATCTGCAAATATCTTCTCAGCTCCATCACTGTATCCTATGGTGGTTATGACATCATCACTGCAGCTTTGAAGCCACATGATGACATTATCCGATGAAGTATATTTGTGCATGATATCTGAAAAGACGCTACTGTCAAAATCGCATACAAGATACCCATAACACCTTGTTTTGTCAGTATATCCGTGAAGTTTTAATACAAGGTGTACTATCTGTCTTCCCGCCGCCTGATTATCATAGCCTGTAACAAGAAGTCTTGTATCCTTGGAGTATACGTATTCAAGGATCTTGTCACTATTAGTATCTTCACTACTTTCATATAAATTATTGGGATAATAAACAACAGATTTTCGATAAGAACTTACAAGGCAGTCATCTGAATCATATATATATATCGCCACCAGATCATCTGTAGATGTGAAATGGTTTTTGGCATATTCAGACGCAGTAAAATAGAAAGGTTTGAGATCAGCTTTCCCGCCATCCGTTTTCTTTTTCAGCTCCCCCATAAGCTCTGCTTCATTGTACATGGTCTGCATCTGAACATGCAGCGTATGGATCCTGCTCTCAAGCTCGTATTCCATACGTCCCAATGTTTCAGTGCTTTCCCTTATGCTTTCATCGCTGATCTTGCGATGAGATGTCAGATAGAAAAAAACTGTAAGAAGAACCAAAGCAAAAATCGTACAAAAAGTACTGATCGCCATGATCACATGGCGCATAGTCCATTTCTTATTCACGCCTCTCCCCCCTAAGGATGAACGCACATGCAGGAAGGCTTTGCCTTCAGTTTTTCAGGAAGATCTTGCCTTCAGGACGTTAGTAAATAAAATCAACGCCTCATGTGAAAATAACCCTGATCTTTCTAAGGGTCTTATCCGCTTACGTAGACGTGCTACACTTCAGCTCCTAATCCCCTAAGAAAGATCAGGAACATTTTCAAAATCGGCTTATGATTTTATTTACTAACGTCCTGAATTGTAAGTTTTCGCAAAGAGCTGAAAGCTTTTTCGAGCTTCACCCTGATGAACAGTTTCCTGCGTCCCTTCTCTAAATACCACGTGTCCTGCCAGCAGTCCACGCAAAAACTCTCCACCTATTGCCAATCCCCCAAGATCAGCATTGATAGTTTCTGCTTCTCATAATTTAGTTATATTTTATGATGCTATAATCAGATAGACAATAGTAAATATTTAGCTTATTAATTCAGGTATTTTTCAAGTCTTCAAGCTTAGATTCCATGGTTTTTATACCAATTTCATATACACGGCGAAGTTCGTCTGGGTTATGCTCCATGCTGCCTATTTCAAGAGCTTTGGGTGGTCTTATTACGAAGAGGTCACCTTTTAGTTCTTTTTCTCTTATATATTCTATAGTTTTGTTGTAGTGGATGTGTCTTACTCTTACAGCCTCTACCATGTTAGGATATTGTTTGTACATAGCTTTTATAAGAGGCAGCATTTTGTTGGGCTTTTTGATATATTCAAGGGGCTGAGTCAGTACTACTACGTTTTTGTTATAGCCTTTGTGCTCCCAGAACTTTATCGGGATAGAATCTGCTACTCCTCCATCTAAGAGTTTATGACCGTCCACTTCTACTATCTTGGATACCACAGGCATTGAAGCTGATGCTGTAAAATAGTACATATCCTTGCCCATGCCGTTTGAGAATCTGTGATAGTAGGGTTTGCCCGTCTCTACATCGGTACATACTCCGTAGAATTCCATAGGATTTTTGTCAAAAGTTTCAAAATCCATCGGATCAAGTTCGTAAGGTATTGTCTTATAGCAAAACTCTGCGCCGTAGAGATCACCTGTTTTGAAAAAAGATTTCCAGCTTGAGAATCTCCAGTCTGTGCAGTATTTGGTTGAATATCTTATGACTCTTCCGGGCTGTCTTGATTTTATATTGCATCCAAAAGCCGCTCCTGCGGATACTCCGATAGCTCCGTCAAAGTCTATGCCATTTTTCATCATCACATCTAAAACGCCTGCCGTGAACATACCTCGCATAGCGCCGCCTTCAAGGACAAGGCCTGTCTTTATCTTTTGCTGCATGATAATCCTCCATTGTTTTGTAATCTATTCTGTCGCAGACTCCAGTAATCTGATTGTTTTTTGGTCAAGATTTATTTCATACTCTATTCCTAACGGAAGAGTCCCGATAGGAACCGCATGACCTATGTTGACATTGTATATAACAGGTAAGGTCTGGCAATCAAACTCTTTTAACACTGCTTTGTATACCTCTTTGTAATCCTCATAGAACTGTTCATCCTGAGGCTTTCCTACAACAATTCCCTTTATTCTATTCAGTATCCCTTGTGCGCCAAGATTCCTAAGGTAATATTTTATAAGATCAGGGCTAGGCTTTTCTTCGCTTGTTTCAAGCAGAAGTATCTTATCTTTCCATTCATCAAGATCTGGCCATATCTGTGTACCGACGATCATAGGGAATACGTCAATGCATCCGCCCAATAATTTTCCTGTGATAACACCACTTCCAGACAGCACTTCATAATGATGCTCCTCCGGACGTGTTTTCTTTTTCTTATTTACATTTTCTTCAGACCATGACACATGATCGTCTGACCAGTAATCACTGGAAATAATCTCATATCCTTTTGAATCTTCAAATAATATATTTGTGACTGAGTTCTTGGTATAATCAAACATCTGAACATACTCACCAAACTCCGCCATAACGGATGGACCATAATAGGAAACCACACCGGCCTTGTTCATCATAAAATGAGTGACAGTAGTATCTGAATATCCCAGAAAGATCTTAGGATTATTCCTTATGATCTCATAATCTATGTAAGGCAATAATCTTATGGAATCATCGCCTCCGATAGCACTAAAAATCCCCTTTATGGAAGGATCCAAGAAAGCATCCATTAAGTCTTTAGCTCTTAGCTGCGGATTAGAATAAACAAACTCACTCCCTTTAAGGGCATGCGGCATCGAAGTAACCTCTAATCCAAAGTCTCGTTCCAAACGCTCTTTTGCAATATCATATTTATGAATAAGCCCGGAATCACCCAGCCCTCCCCAGGACAGGCTTACAATTGCAATCTTATCTCCCTTTTTGTAATCTTTTTGGTTTTATCATAATAGGCCTCCGCAGCAAGAATAAATAATTGATTTCGAGCAAGCTCGAATCGAAATGAATTTTGACCCTGGTGTCACCCGAATTGTAACGTTTCTTCGAAACTCTCACAATCCTGGTGTCATTAAATAATTTTAAATATATACAGACCAAAAGTAAATGAGAAAATTATAGCAATAATTCGATAGAATATAAGTTCAAAACTTGGTTAGATTATTTTTGTATGATGATCAGTTCTGCATTTGGTGCAGATTTTCAAGATTATATTAAATCTAAGGGGGATTATATGGAGAATCAGAAAACTATAAATAAGTCTATATCCGTAAAGGCTGCAGACTCAGCACCTTTTTACAACAATGTAGACTTCTGTGTGGGAACAGGTCGTTTCGGACTTGCTCTTACCAAAGAATATCTGGATGAGCTCGCTTTCGTACAGGAAGAGATTGGCTTTAAGCACATCCGTGGCCACGGCATATTCACAGATGATACAGCTATATACCATGAGTATGAAGAGGATGGAATTAATAAAGTCGAGTACAACTATACCTATCTTGACCGCATCATGGATGAGTATTTAAAGCTCAATATCCGTCCATTTATAGAGCTTGGATTTATGCCCAAGGATCTTGCAAGCGGTACTCAGACTGTCTTTTACTGGAAAGGAAATACTACTCCGCCCAAATCTTACGAAAGATGGTGCGACCTTGTAGTAGCTCTTCTGTCACATCTCATAGACAGATACGGTGAAAGTGATGTGACTACATGGCCTATTGAAGTCTGGAACGAGCCTAATCTTCCGGGATTCTGGGAGCATGCCGATGTGAAGGAATATTGCAAGCTCTTCAAAGAGACTTTCACAGCGATCAAAGATTTCAATCCATCATTCAAGGTCGGCGGTCCTGCAATCTGCGGCGTCAAGGATGCCGAGTGGATCAAGGGCTTCCTAGATTTTTGCAAAGAAAGTGGCTTAAAGCCTGACTTTATCACAAGGCACCACTACACAATAGAGTTCCCTGAAGCCGACGGTCACTACGACTACTCAGCTTTGATGGATGAAGAAGAAGGCTTTGCCAATCTTCAGTCCACAAGAGATATCATAGACTCTTATGACGAATACAAGGGACTTCCTATTCACATCACAGAATTCAGTTCCTCTTATACTCCAAAGGGTGTAATCCATGACACTAACTTAAACGCAGCGCTTATGGCGCGTCAGCTTTCACGTCTTGGAGATATGAACGAGTCTTATTCTTACTGGACTTTTGGTGACGTATTCGAAGAGACCGGCGTTCCATTTTCTCTTTTCCATGGAGGATTTGGACTTGTCGCAGCAGGAAGCATTCCAAAGCCTACATTCTGGACATTCAAGTTCTATACAGATCTTAAGAAGTTAGGAAAGGGCTGCGTATTTAAGAATGATAATGCTGTTATAGAAAAGACTGCAAAGGGATATGCCGGAGTCTTATTTAACGAAAGTTCCGATGATAGTCTTGATATAAAGCTTAGCCTTGAAGATATTGCTAAGGGCGAGGATGCTGATAATGAATACACTCTGATCATAAAGACAGTAAGTCCTAAGACTACTAACCCGCTTAAGCTCTGGCATGATCTAGGCGAGCCTGCAACACCGAATAGCGAGCAGACCAAGCTGATAAAATCTGCTGCTTTCCCGCAGGTAACATCAGACAGACTCACAGCAAGCGAAGGCAGTATCTCTTTTGACCAGACTTTAGATCCGGAAACAGTTGTTTATTTCGAGCTTTCTAAGTCTAAAGTTAAGTCCGACAGAGGTTATAGCTACGAAAGAACTATAACTACAAGATAAAGAAAGCCACTACCCATACAGATATGTCCCCCTCTTACAGGATGTCCGGTAAAAAGGTACATATCAAACCTGGATAGTGGCTTTTACTTTTATCTCTAAATATAATATTGTTTAGACATATCTCTTAATCCTATTGGCTATTATTGATTCTTATTTTTTCTCTCATTCTTATACTTTATCTGTCTGACATATAGAAACGCTTCGTCCATACCTATATTTGTCTTTTGGTTCAGGATATCCGACGCGAGTAGATACTCACCAGATGCAACCGTATCCATCACATCTGAGATGTCTACCTTACTATCTCCAAAACTCTGTATTTTTGAAGATTTATCGTAGATATATTTCGAATGCTTTCCCATATTGGTGTAGTAATATAAGGGACTATCCGAATACATACCAAGTATTCCGTGATCAACCATGTATTCTTTTAGTAACTCGTATCCTTTTAAATAAAATGGAATCTTTAGCTTTTTACGATCAGATAAAAGAATTATCAGCATGGAATTGGCATACTGACCACAACTACCCAGATATACCTTTTTTACATCCCCCCAACGATATACCAGTTCTTTCTTGGTTGGAAGGATATGTATGATTCCCTCAGAAGACACAATTATCTTTTCATTTACAAATACTAATGCAAAATAAATACTAGGAATGGTATATATGGCAAAAGCCAGGAGTACCCATTTTAAAATATTCAGGTCATATTTGAAATCGAAGAATACACATATCGGTAGCAAGAAATAAATTATTGCCCAAGGTAGTATGTTGTATATACTTCTTTTGGTAACTATTACTCTATAATCCATGCTATACTGTTCCTTGCCGAAACTAATTGTTATTTATAGTAATTGATCATTACATCATTCTCTTACTTCAACAATCTCACCATCATAACTGTACTAAGATCGTTTCTTCTTGCATAATCAACTCTTTTTCTTTATACTCACAGTAAAACCTCCCCACAATACGATAATAATTCACATTTTATGATCCAATCTGACACCGTTTATATTTTTAACAAAAAAGCCAAAAACATATAGCATCCCCCAGCAATAATGAAGATAGCCATTATTGTATTCATCAATGAGAATCTTTTTGTCATACAAACAGCAGGACGTTTCGGATCTATGTAAATGTAACACTTTTGGCCGATTTTATAATTCTTTTTTTCAAAAACTTTATTATCAAAATAGTCCAAGTTGTTCACAGGATGTCTGGTAAAGCTATAATTATCGTACTCATACTGGTATACAGGACTATATGCATATCTATATGTTTTTTTGTTTACATATTCCTTCTTTGGCTTGTAAGAGTAGCTACTATACTTTGAATATCTGGATTCATGAGGTACCGCAACACGTTGTGAACCATCTTCCGTTTTACTTATTTCCACATCAACAAGCACAGCTTCTATCTTATTCTTGCACCTAAATCCTAACAATACTTGGGTTATTAGAAACAACGCACCAAAAAGCACAATTCCTAAAAGAAAAACAATCACTATACCACTTATACATATTTTCATTTCCATTTAATAATATTCCTCTAACCTCACATAATTATGGTAAAAACGATCACTTATATCGCCGTTATTATACATGATATGCCGGCTCATATCTTAAATATCCGATGAAACACCATTTTTACTTGATGAAATGCATTTTATCGTAAAAAAAGAAGAAGGATGATCACAACTCCTTCTTCTTTAGCTTTATTGAAGCACCCAGGCAATTCCTCAAGCGCAGAATAGATATCACAGAAATGGTCCCTTAACCCCGGCCCTAGGGGGTCGAAAAGGTTCCTTAATCCCGCCCCCAGGAGTCATTTTGTATCAGCAAAAAGAAAATGCAGCGAACTGCAGATGTCCTGTTCCCTTAAATGTAAAGAACAGATCATGCACTCCGTCAGGAATCTCGATATCAGCCTTTGTTTCATGCCATTCATTGGCATAGCCTATCTCGAAGAATCCTATGACTTCTCCGTCCCACTTAGTACGGACTTCAAGCTCTCCTGTCGCATAACCTTTGGTACATACTGACATCTTCTTTACATTCTTGCAGTCAAAATACTTAAATCCGGCAGTAGCGCTATCTCTCATATTGGCTATATATGCATAATTAGTGCGGCGCCATGAACCGTGATCCTCTACTATAGGCTCAGAGCATATTGGAGCTTCCATACGGTCCTTGGGTATGATATCTCCGCCTTCCTGAGTGATCTTAGGGAATCGGTCATCCATCCAGCCTGACCATGGGATGTAGGTTACATCTGTATCTGTAAAAAGATTACATGCGATATATGTAGGATATGTACCCTCACTTCTTAATGGCTCCATACCACAGCATGATGTCATAGGTGCCTGCTCAAAGGTTCCGTCAGCCTTTTCTTTGAGCTTTTCAAAGCAGCCCTGCCTTGAGTAGTTGGTTCCATTGGTATGGCGGTGATAGAAGATATAATAGTCATCACCAATCTGAACCATGCTTCCGTGGTTGTTGGCACAGTAGAACATGGGCTTATCTGCTGGCTTATAGGTATCTATATTAAGATCACCGTTACTAACAAGCACGCCCTTATATTCAAATCCCTTAAGCGGATCATCACTTACAGCATAGCCAAGCTCATGGAAGAGCTGTGTTGAGAAGATAAAATAGTACTTGCCATCCTTCTTGCGGATAGAAGGACCTTCAAAGAATGCATGTCCGTCAAAAGATGTATCGTGGCTATATGGTTCACCCGGTGCTACAAATACAGGACCTTCTACTATAGTCAGCATATCAGGTCCTAAAACCGTACCCATAGCTCCATGTCTTGACTTATCTCCTACTCCGCAGAATCCTGTGTACAGATAGGTTCTGTCTCCTTCTGTAAGGACTGCCGGATCGAACTGAGGTTCGTCTCCATCTTTCTGACCAAGGTAGGTTCCATCTGCATGATGTACATAACCATAGAATTCATACTTGCCTGCAGGCTCATCGCATACAGCAACTGATACTACTCCCCAGGAGCTAAGTACATAATAAAGATAATATCTTCCATCAGGGCCAACAGTTACAGCAGGTGCATACAGATTGCCCTGAAGATCTTCATTGGCAGGATCCTGATCCTTGCGGTAGATAACGCCTTCATAGCGCCATGCACCAAGATCATCTACAGGCGCAGAATAGCACACATAATCAAGCATACAATATACATCTCCATTAAACTTATCATGAGATCCGTATACATATACCCTGTCTCCGAATACATAAGGTTCTCCGTCCGGAACATACTCCCATGACGGCATATATGGATTTAATTTCTGTTCAAGATTTTTCATACACCCCTCCTCAATCATATAGATATATAGCGACCTAAACTTCTTTTATATAGAACTGACAATACCGCTACAATACAACTACATATATAATAAAAATAATCTTACACGATTTCTTATTGATTTATGCGCAAAGTATATCATTATTTGCTCTTAGTCATATATTATCTGTCCACTACTAGCGCTGCTACAAGAGCTATCATACCTTTTTAATATGCAAGAATTGTTACTTAACTCAAACTCCCCCGGACAAAATTACGTTCAAGGATTATAAAATCACAAACTCATTATAATGAAAAGAAAAAAGTGATGATCACTGGATTGGATCACCACTTTTTACTAAAAATTATTATATGACATAAGGGTCAAAATTATCATACTAAGTCAAAGCATCTTCTGGTCTTGCTTTTATTATTTAATAAGGATATGACTTTATAAGCTCAAGCTTGCCACCATTGATAGCATATGTCTCAGGGAAGCTGAAGTTAGTTCCGCCTATACTGAGGGCACCGCAGGTACTTATAAATCCATTAGAGTCAACATAAGCATTTAAGAGCTTGCCAATGAATTTGGGTTTGCCGCTATGGAAGTCAATAACATAACTGTATCTATTGTAATCTGACTCTATAGCTGAGAGCATCACTACGCTGGTTCCATCACCGTACATACTGCTGGCCATTCCGTATACAATACTCATATCATAATCAGCCGGCGGCTCTACATAAGTTGCTACTCCATCTTCTGTTACAAACCAAAGATGAGCATTGGTGAAGCTTTCACAAGTAGCAAGATATTCTGTAGGATCATTGCCCTGAGGTATAGATACTGTAAGGGCAAGACCTTCCTTATCACCATCATTGTCGAAGTCGACTATGTATATTCCATACAGATAATCTGATGATTTCTGGCTGACCTTTTTCTTGAATATGTTATAAAGATCGCCATATCTGGTAACTACATTCTTGTTAAGCGTATTCTGAGTCTGTGCTGCAACTCCAAGATCTGCATATGATGAGAAAGTCTTAAGATCAACATCATAGGTTCCGTCAGGCTTAGTAACTTTGCCCATGCCGGTCTTTATAGATACTTCAAAGTCGACATTGACATTGGCAGGATTGCTGGCGCTTCCAAGAACAGTTGTATCTATTACAACAGCATGGATCTTGATCATATCTCCCACAGGCGCATTATAGTTCTCTATAGTAACCTGTGAAGCATAATCTGTAACAAACACATGACAATAAGTTGATACTGCGTTCTTGAATCCCTCTTCAGACATAAGTGTCCTTGTTCCATATTCCGGATCAGAGTTCTCATATGCAGGAAGAGCATAATTCTTGGGATCAAATGTTGTAGCTTCAACTGAAGGTGCTGAGGTTGAAGCTTCTATGCTGTCATCAAGAACTGATACTGCCTGATGGCCTGTCTCTTTGAGACCACGAAGGTCAGTTGCTGACTCACCGGGCTCAGTTCCTTCAAGAGTTCCCTCAGATGCGCTCTGTGCAGCCTGAACAGATGTATCAAGTCCGCTTTCTGATGCATCAACAGTCGATGTACATCCACTAAGTAACATAGCTGTAGCAAGTACACATACAGCTAAGAATTTATTCTTTATCATACTTTTTTCATATACTCCTTTTACTTCCAATCATGCAACAATGCATTATTTTAACACGAAGAAGTAAAATAATAACTCGATATAATTACTGAATTTACCAAAAACTTTTAACTTTTTTTGGACATATTCCCGCATGAGATTCCATTTTCTTTTGCAAAATGCATCATGTAAAGCCTTACTCAGAGTCTGCACTGTATCTGTTTATACCCAAAATTGTCACCTCATGCGAACTTATACCTAAGTGTTGCCATCTTGCTGCATATCAATTGTTTTTAAGCCATTTTGCTCTTACATTAGTAAGTATAGGTGCAAAAACGCGGCTAATTAAGTACATAACTTATCGGGGGGATCATGTTATGAAGAAAGCTATAGTTACTAAGAAAATGCCCGCTATACTTCTGGGACTTACGCTCATATCAGGGAGTCTGTCAGGATGTGCGGCAAAAGCAAAAAACAGTGAGGGTATGCAAATGAACAATTCAGCAAACGAAAGTATTACATCAACTAATGACGCTTCATCTACAGTAACCGATGAAGCTGTGGCCAAAAGCTCTGATGGCATCTCTGAAGCTATCGCCTTAGAGACATCAACCGTAGATACTTCTGCAGGCGAAGCTTCAGAAGAAGACTACGAAGATCGCACTCCTACTGCGGAGATTTCAGACGTAGTCCTTCCCAAGTATACAAATCTTAATACCAAGGAAGCAGGCACGATCGAGCGCATCACCTATACAGCTCATGACTATTATGGAGATGGCGCTCCTGTAGAAAAAGAAGCTAACGTATATCTTCCATATGGCTACGATGAGTCCAAACAGTACAATGTCCTCTATCTCATGCATGGTATAGGCGGCGATGAGGATGAATGGGGCATGACAGGTTCAACATCACGCGTCAAGATCATCATGGATAATCTTGCCTACTTTGGAGATATTGAGCCCTTTATAGTCGTAACTCCTAACGGAAGATCCGCTGCCAACCATTCAAGTGACGGATCTGACTTCAAATCTTTCTATAGCTTTGGATCAGAGCTTAGAAATGATCTCATTCCTTATATTGAGTCTCATTACAGCACTTATGCAGATTATGACGAGAATGGTTATGACATGTCTGCATCAAGGGCTCACCGCGCTATGGCAGGATTGTCAATGGGCGGCATGCAGACTATTAATATCGGTATCGGAGAATGCATAGATCTCTTTGGCTATTTTGGTGCCTTCTCTGCTGCACCTACCAGCAATACAGCGGGAGTTACTGCAAGTCTTCTTAAGGACAACACCTATCCTATATACTATTTCTACAATATCTGCGGTCTTCAGGACAATATAGCATATTCATCTCACTCAGCGGCAGTTAAGTCACTTCCTGCTCTGTGTGATCAGTTTGTAGACGGCGAAAACTATATGTGGCAGGAAGTAACAGGCAGCCACACCTTCGGCGTATGGTATCTGGGCTTCTATAACTTCGCTCAGCTGGCGTTCCAATAAAGTTTCAGGCTGCCAATCGGAAGAACCTGCATCACCAAAGCCTTTACAGGGGTGGGCAGTATATAGATCTTTGCCACACTTTTAATCGTTTCATAAATTCATGGCATGATATCTGGAGATTTTTATTCTGGGGTCCAAACTCGCTTCGCTCAAACATGTGGACCCCGGTCAGAATAAAAATTTCCATCTATCACGCTCATGAATTTTATAAAACGATTAAAAAGTGTAGCAATGATCTATATACTTCCCACCTCTGTAAAGCCTTTGGTGATGCAGGTTCTTCTGAGTAAGTAGTCTGCGTTAATATATCTATAATTCATACAATCAGTGGAGATTAATATCTTTTACTACATTGCCTTCAAAATCGTATATAATGAATACATTGTCATCTAAGACCGCATAGCTATTGGGATTGCCGCCTTTTGGTATAGAGACAGAGCCAGGGTTTAAGTGATAGAAGTATTCACCCTTATCATTTAATACAAGCTTCTCGCATACCGGCAGGTGTGTATGTCCATGTAGCAGGACATCACCTGCTGATAGCGGGGGCTTTTTGTTTTCATCATACAGATGTCCATGTGTAGCAAAAAATGTATGACCGCCCAGAGCCAGTATCGCATAATCAGCAAGGACAGGGAATTCCAGTACCATCTGATCAACTTCTGCTTCGCAGTTGCCGCGAACAGCCCATATACGGTCTTTGATAGAATTCATAAGTTCTATAACTTTCTTAGGTTCATAGTCTCTTGGAAGATCATTCCTAGGACCATGGTAGAGTATATCTCCAAGGCATATCATGCGCTCTGCACCTGAACCTGCAAATCTATCCATCATCTTATCAGCCCAATAATATGAACCGTGAATATCACTGGCAATAAAATATCTCATAGTTTCCTCCTTCTTCATGCCTTATAACATCAGTAATATAGCAGCCTTTACATGGTTGGCTGTTTATATGAATGAGATGTCAGCTTTTGTTTTGCACTTACATAATACTATATTTCAAAGGGATCAAAAATTTTTTGTTTGGAAACTCTAGTATTAGTGCGAGTTTCGCCGCATGAATGAAAGCTCTTACAAAAATAGTTAAAAATATGCTAATAATGATGATACCCTTTTTGATATTATGGCCATCGTGGCTTGTCCCCCCAATGTAAGGGCTTCCACAAATAAAAGGATTTACATCCGGAAAAGCAGGTTGTTTATGAAAAAGAATTCTAGCAGTAAGCGCGTTCAAAGTTTTATACTCGCAGCGCTTCTATCTATGACACTTCTTGGCGGCAATGTTGTAAAGAGCATGGCGCAGGAAAATGATCAGCAAACTGAAACTACAAATACACAAGCTGTGCCAGCAGATAATACTTCCGGCAATGTAACGGATTCAGAGGCTGAAAAAGGCTCCTCTTCTGATACAGGATCAGGCGAAAGCACTGCAGCTAACGATCAGACAGATAGCAATAAAGGATCTGATAATAGCGTTTCTAATGGCGATACAACAGCTACAGCAGATGATGCTGCAGGCGATGATACTTCTGATTCTAATAATGGCGAAGCTAATGCAGAATCTGAATCTGATAAATCCAGCGCTGATAAAGATAAGAGCGCTAACGGTTCAGAGAAAGAAGCAAAAGCTTCTGATAACACAGCAGATGATGCAGCTAATGAGATCCCTGTTGATGTTTCAAAAGCAGATTATACTTCATGGGATTTTTCTACTAATGGAATAAATCAGACAGTACAGTATGGTTCATCTGTAGATGTAGATCATCTTTTATATAATAACTTATATATAGATACCACTACAGCCGGCAAATACGCTCCTAATGGTGCATCATGGGGACAGTTCAACGCCGGAACAGTATTATATTTTGCAGTTCCTGCAAACTCTGTTATCACCATTCTTGCATATGAGAATAACTATAATCTTGAACTCAGCATAGCTGGCGACGGAGCAGATTCTGATATAACAAGTGCCGAGATAACAGGGGCTAATCATCAATTCACATACACCTATGAATATAGTGGTGATCAGGCTGCACTTGTAAAGCTTACAATAAATGCTGCAGATGACAATTCTACATATCTTCAGAGCCTTACAATATCCAAGAAGGAAGCTGAAGAACCCGAGGTCACAGAGCCGGAAGAAACAGACTATACTAAGTTCTTCTCATATCCTGTTAAGAATTATACCTGGGACTTCACAGAATATGACGCAGAATCATATGTCAAATACGAAGGTAAAACAGGAAGCTATAAGGAACTTTATATTGATGCATCTACAGGTAAGTTCGAGCCCAGAGATAATGATTCTAAGGATGACGCACTTGTCAATGACACAACTCTTATAGTAGTTCCTTTTAACAGAGCAGGAACTCTTAAGGTAACTTATTATGATAACGGTTCATCTTTCCTTGCAGATGGAGAGACCAAGCTCCTCTCAGGAGATACATACGAATACACAGGTAAGGGCTACGGCTATGTAACTCTTCTTGCAACAGGCAAGATCTATCTCTACAGCATCGAGATCGAATATCCCAAGTCAGCACTTGATGATAAAGGAAACGGCGATATATCCGTATGGGATTTTGGTGGTCAGGCATCAGGCATCGAAGGTGCCACAGACATGATCTCTACCAAAGACATCGAAAACATCAGTTCAATCGGTTCATACACTGACAGCAAGGGCAATACTAAGACATCCAGCGTAACTTCAAATACTTCTGTATCTTTTGGCGACCTTACTCTTTATATGGGCAAAGGCGACAGATTCTATACAGCAACAAGCATTGAAGGTAAGACCTATCAAGCAACTAATAAAAAAGGTATCTACTCATTTGATGACTACACATCATCAGGTTATTACTACGGTAATGGTAAGACTTCTATCAAGAAGGGAGCTCCTACTAGCAGATACATCACAATAGCAAACGTTGAGCAGGGCGATACTTTTACTCTTTATATGGGAGTTAAGTTCAGCTCTTCTGCCACAGCCACAACAGAGACAGCTCACTTCAAGTCAGCTGACGGTTCTCAGGATGAGACATTTACATTAAATGCGGGAAGTCCTGCATCCTATACATTCACTGCTACTACAAGCGGTACATACACAATCTATACAGAGAATACCAATGGCGGCAAGCCTGATTTTTACAGAATTGTAAAAGGAAATAAGAGCCAGAGCGTCCTTTCAGGAAACATCAGTTTCGAAGATGGACAGTCACTTTCTGATGATTATAAATTTCTTTTTACATGTACAGATGATGAAAGTGTAGGAAGCGTATACGCTGATATCGACTATAATAATGACAAATACGCAGTATACCTCAAAAACGGTCATAGCTACAGCATCAGCATCGTAGGACCTGTAGGATATGATGTAAGTGACAGCACTAATACAGTTGCTTCTGGTACATCAACTCATGACATCACTATAATCAAGGCATCTACAGTAGCTATAAGCGGCACTGTAACAGGAATTGACGAAGAATATATTGAGAAAAACAAGTCACAGATCACATTTACTGATTCTAAAAATAATAAAGTTTCAGTAACTCTTGCAAAAGACGGATCATATGAAGGCATTAACGTAGTACCTGGTATAGAATACACTGTATCTCTTACAGACTGCCCTGATTATGAGATCGCTGCAGATAACAAGATAACTGTTTCTGAAGATGATGAACTCTCTGGTTATGATTTTGTTGCAACACTTATTAACTCTTACAAGGTAACAGGTAAGTTCATAGGCCTTACTGCAGATGCAGATCTTGGAACACTTACATTTGTAAATACCAAGGATAAGGCTAAGTATGAGGCAACTGTTCTGGCTGATAACGCAGGATATGAAGTAAGTCTTAGAGACGGTACTTACAAAGTCAAGGTATCTAATACTAAATACACAACTTCTACTACAGTTACTGTAGCAGGCGAAGATACTACAAGAGACCTCTATTTTGGTAAAAAGAAATCTGACATCACAGTAGGCGATGCAGACAGAGTATACGTAGGATATACAGACGGCAGAGACTACAATTTCGATACAGTTCAGGAAGCTATCGATGCTATCACTAACACAAGAACCGGTGACCATCGCGTAGTAGTTCAGATAAATGCCGGAACATACAGAGAACAGATTGTTATAAACACACCTAATGTAACTCTTCTTGCAGACGGCGATGTTAAGCTTACATGGTACTATGGAATCGGCTATACCTATTATAGTGCCAAGAACGGATATTATGATGAAGAGGCAGCTTACAACCAGACTTCTAAGGGAACTGTTACTAAGTGGGGCGCTTCAACATATGTCAAGAAGAATGCAACAGGCTTCAAAGCAAGCGGTATCACTTTCGAGAACTCCTTCAACCTCTATATGACTGAAGAAGAGCTTGAAGACGGCGTAACACTTAACGCCGCAGCATATGGCGACTCAAAGACTTCTTTCGAAAGAAAAGAAGGCGCAGATGTAACATGCGTAGCAGCTACAGAGAGAGCTACCGCACTTGCTATAGAAGCTGCCGATGCAGAGTTCTATAACGTAACAGTTCTTGGAAGCCAGGATACACTTTATACAGGTCCTGGAACACGTGGCTACTTCATAGATAGTAAGATATCTGGTAATACTGACTATATCTTCGGATATGGCGACTGGGCATTCAAAAACTGCGAGCTTCACTTTGAAGGCTACTCAGATGGTGCCAAGAAGCACTCATATATCACAGCTGCAAGAGGCGAAGGTTCTACATACGGATACCTCTTTGAAGACTGCACTATTACTGGTCCTAATACTACTACAACTTCAGATGTTTCTGATCCATTTATAGCAGAGTCTAAAGTAGCTATTTCTAATAGCGGCAAAAAACTTGGCGCAAGCTATCTCGGAAGACCTTGGGATACCAAGACCATGGTTACATTTAGTAATACAACTATCTCAAGAGGTGTTACTATCCACAAGGACGGCTGGTTCAAGATGAGTGGCAGAGAGCCTTATACTGTAACATATAGAGAATTCAATACTTATGATTCAAACACACTTGAAGTCGTAAAGGAAAGAAAAACTGCTGATGGCACTAATAATATCAGTACTATTTATGAGAACATAGAAGATCTTGAAGAGCTTGGTCTTACCTTTGCAGGTTATACTAAGCTGCTTGGCTGGGAGCCTACTCTTACATCAGTTAGTATAGTTACTCCGGAGCCAAAGCCAGTAGTTGATCCTGAAAATGATCCTAGTGATGATCCTGCAAATGCTAATACAGGAGCTTCTAACGAAAGTTCAACAGGCTCTACTGAAGCTTCTAATGAAAGCTCAACAGGCTCTACTGAAGCTTCTAATGAAAGCTCAACTGGCTCCACTGAGGCTTCTAATGAAAGCTCAACAGGCTCTACTGAGGCTTCTAATGAAAGCTCTACCGGTTCTACTGAAGCTTCAGGATCAAACAGCTCTAACACAGCTGTAGCAGGTAATACTACTGCTTCCGGTAATGCTGCTAACACAGGAAGTGCATCCGCAACTCAGACAGCTTCTAATACAGCTTCTGAAGGAAGTGCTTCTGCTACTCAGAATAATAACGAGACATCTAATGTTGAAAGCAGCCCAGCATCAACAAACGAAAGCGCTGTACTTGGAGCTTCCAGAGATCAGGATACAGCTACTGTTAACACTTCAGTAACACCTTCCGAAGATGGAACATCTGCTTCAAATAGCGACAGCAGTATCTCAGGAAGAAGACTTGCTTCTACAGGTGATAGTTCCTCTATCGCAGCACACCTTGCAATCATCATGCTTGCATGCTGCATGGTAATATTCATCATCGAGATGCAGGAACGCGAAGAAAAAGCTTGAAGACTTCCATATACAAAACCAATTGATGTCGCAAGCTTCATCAATTGGAACCATTAGTAGCTCACTTTACTCGCGACATGAGATTAAAAAATTCATAATCATGAATCTCTGATTCAATAGATTGTAAAAGAGGGGCTGTCGCACTAGATGATTTGATCATCTGGGCGAGGCCCCTTTTTCATGCCTTAAAAACGGCTTTTTTACTATATATTTTTTATATACTCTGTCTTTGGGCGTACTTTAATAAGCCGATTGAATTATCGACGCTGATACAAATTTTTTATTTTAAAATTCAAAATTTATGACACTTTTTTCAGTTCAAATAGATGTGTTCCGGTTCGCTCAGACATAATCTTATGGTGGAGTTTGTTGATGTCAAAAGCTATTGCCAAAAGTGTACTCTGTGCCAGAACATTCTCACTTCCTTTATAAAGGTATCGTCTGAAATTCATATCTTCTTTCACGTTTGCAAACGAACCTTCTGCTTGTATGCTACGGTTCATTCGTAGCTGTGTTCCATAATCACTAGTTATTCGTTCAAGACATTCTGCACGTTTTTCTTCCATTTTTCTTGATACAGAAAGAACCTTTTTCCTATCTTCAAATGGAGTTTTACAGTTATTGCCTTTTATGCAGTCTTTCTTGAATGGGCATTCATGGCAACTTTCACACTCATATATTGTTACTTCACGTTGGTAACTGGTCGCTGTCTTTTGTTTTCTTTTGGATACAGCTAAGAGCTTTTTTCCATTCTTGCAAGTATAACTGTCAGTTTCAGAATCATAGTCCATGTTTTCTCGTTTACTGATATCTTTTTTGAACTTTCTTGTTTTTGACAGTTCATAATTCTGTGGTTTTATATATCCGGTCTGATCGTTGTTTTCAATGAAAACATAATTCTCTTCACTTTCATAACCGGCATCAGCAACTATGTTTTTATATTTGAAGGGAAGATGTTCTTCCATATCTTTTAGGAAAGGTATCAGAGTAAGAGTATCTGTTGGATTCGGGTAAATGCCGAGCCAGGTTACATATTCTGCATCAACACCATGCTGCAGGTTGTATGCAGGTTTAAGCTGACCATTAAGCATAGCGTCTTCTTTCATTCTCATGAAAGTGGCATCGTTATCCGTTTTAGAATAGCTATTTCGTCTGCCACATTTATAAAGCTTGTTTGTGTATTCTTTAAGCTTTTCTGTATATTCTTCAAGTTTTTCGATTGAGCGTTGAAGCATTGTTTTCCTTTTACCAATGCCATGTACAAACTCGATAGCCTCATCTTTTTTGATCTTGTAAAGCTTCTTTCTTAATCGTTTCAAAGTGCGAAGTGATATCTGGTCTTTATATACAACCTTAAAATCATAGAGTTCTTCGCATTCCGCACAGAACATACAGATTTTCTCTGCAAGTTTAGCCATGTTCTTGGTCACGGCTTTTTTCCATACAAAAGTATATTTGTTGGCAACAGATTCAATCTTTGTTCCATCGATAAATATATTCTCACCTGATATCTCTCCAAGATCCAGAAGTATAGTTCCAACCTGCGACATTACAGACTTTGAACATTGTGAGAGATGTAGGGAAATAAATCTTGCTAATGTAGAATGATCGGGTGCGGGTGCACCTTCAAGAAGATACATGAAATTGATATCTCTTTTGCAGGATGATTCAATATCACGACTGGAATAGATTCTGTTCATTGCTGCATAGATAACAATCTTAAGCATCTGACGCGGTGAGGCCTGACTCTTTCTGATTCTGTCATAAGTCTCATAAAGATCAGAAAGATTCATCTCCTCCACAAATGCACTAACCAGGCGTACCGGATCATCAGATGGAATAGATATTTCTATGTCTAGCGGAAGTTTGATTTGATGATACAAGGAAGATACTGTATAATCTCCTTGTAAGATTTGGTTTAGTCGCATAAACATATTTTACAGCAAAAACCAGGCTTTTCGAAGCCTGGTTTTTGTGTTTTGGGCATAAACAGGGAGCTGAGCACTAATTACTTAGTGCGACAGCCCCTTTTCAATGGATTATACCGTATTTGACACAAAATCCCATCGAATTTCAATTATAATTGTGTAATCATTCTTTGTAAGATTTTGCCGAACTGACAACAGAGGCAACAAAGATCATGAATGATTGCTACAAGCTATTTAAGATCTCCTGCCCTGCAGAGGTGTCGTTGAAACGTGGTTAGAAAAGTTGATCGGGAACTATAGTTTAAGACTTGCTCTTATCATAGGCGATCTGCTTGAAGAGATTGAAAAGACCGCTCTTGATAGCATTATTATCATGATCTGCGCCTGTAATCTCGTACCAGATGTGATCAGCGCCGTTAGCTTCTAAAAGCTCATGATACTGCTTTGGATATGTTCCAACTACTGAATCCCTGCTACCGCAGCAGACAATGAATACCTCCGGCTCTACTGCACCGTCAGCAAATTTCATCTCGCTCTCTTCTATCATTCCTTCGTGAGTCATGAATTTGTCTGTTGTAGGAACAATTCCCGGAGCTGCAGATATCGCACAGACATAGCCAAAAAGCTCAGGTCTTTGAAGGGTGATATAAATTGTCTCTCGACCGCCCATTGAAAAGCCTGCAAGATAAGTATTTTCCCTACCTGTAAGGACTGAATACTCGCTCTCAATGTGAGGCATAAGGTCATTGACAAGGTCGTTGATAAAGTTATCGTAAGGAAGAACGCTCTCGCTATCAAAACCAGGCTGCTGATTAGGATCAGATGTTGCGTACATGTTAGGGCACACAACGATTGTCTCTTCTATGAGCTCATCTGCCGCCATATTGCCTACGATCTCTTTAATTCTATTCTCTCCATCTGAGGAAAAAGAATACTCATTACCAAAGATACCATGTAAAAGGTATAAAACCGGATACTGCTTATCTTCGCTATAGTCTGCAGGAAGAAGTATGCTATAACCCCTCTCCAGTCCGCAGGTTTCAGAATAATAAGTTGCATGTGTGAACTCGCCGTATTCTACATCACCGCGCTTTGACTCGATTAGTAATGGACATCTTTCATCTATCTCATCGTTAAGAACGAACTCTGTGTCAGCACCTTCTGAGTCATCCTCTGTCTTTATTCCTGAAGCAAAAGAGCTTAAGTCTTCACTGCTGTTATCTGTAGCCACGCTGCTCTCTTCGCTACTATTTGCTACTTCCATGCTAATCTCTTCGTTACTGTTTTCTGCTCCCATACCTTTATCCTCCTGTGAATTTGCACCACATGCGCACAATGCGGTCATAACTGCTGCCAATAAAATCGAAATGCTTTTCTTTCTCATAACCGGCCCCTTTGAACTGCATTTTTCATATTCTAATATCATCATAATCATGTAAAAAGCCGCTCACAAGCTATATATTGCTATAATAATGCTATTGGCATTCATTAATTCGAGTTATTTCTTTCACGCTATTTTTTATGTTCCAAATACTCCTCAACTAGTTTTTTCATCTCTTCCTCATCAAAATGCGTATAGGAATGTGTTGTTTCAATACTTGATCGTAAAGACCAACTTATCAAAAACACTACCGTCATTAGCAAACTAAACCCAGCAGAAAATTTAAATTTTCTCCAGTTTATATCTGATTGGATTTCATGAACTCCTTCCGGATCATATATATAAATAAAGATATCATCTCCAGGTTCTAGACCTTTTTCACTGGTGCACACTTCTCCTTCCAGTGTCTTACCTTTATATTCATAGCTAACATTATATGTCTCATATATCTCACCACGCCTCCTATTTACTACAACAATCTTTGTCCCTCTACTATAAATGACCTTTCCTCTAAAATATTTGGATTTCTTATATCTTATTCCTTTAATCCAATATATAATTGTCAAAAACAAACATATCGGTATAATACAACCACTTGCAAAACAAACTGCTTCCACTGTAATCCAAAACCTTTCTACCTAAAAAGCGATCAATCTATATGGTCTACATTAAAGAATAATAATACACTATCTCCTACCACATAGTATTTTTCATTCTTGTGCAAATCATATAGATTCGAATAATAAAAATCGAATCTATATGATTTTTTTTTAAGTACTAGGAAACTTTATCTTAGCTATTTTAATCATGCTGTCTGTATCTACATCTGCACATGATGACGCTGGAATTGCTTATCAGATATATCTGCACAAACCGCAACCGCCAAGCGCTTTTGTCATTATACATACAATTAGAGCTTTGTAAATGACTTTCCGACAAATTGCACATTTCATTCGACGAATGACATTTTAATGAGACAAATGACATTTTCATGAAACGAATAACTCCCTGATAAAAACGCCACTTTACAACAATAAAAAACAAATCAAGGAAGAGGCGCTCTTAAGTTTAGTTTTGAAATCTCTCTACTTCAAGAATATAATATTTATTAGTAGTATTTTTTACAGATGTATACATCTGCAATACAAAACATATTGGAGGTATTTATGGGAAGAAAGGTTGTACTTGCCGGCGCGTGTCGTACGGCTATAGGAACAATGGGAGGAACTCTTTCTAATACACCTGCTCCTGAGCTTGGAACAGTTGTTATCAAAGAGGCACTAAAAAGAACAGGCATTAAGCCAGAGCAGGTTGATGAAGTCTACATGGGCTGTGTAATACAGGCAGGCCTTGGTCAGAATCCTGCAAGGCAGTCAGCTATCAATGCAGGTATACCTGTTGAGGTTCCTGCTACTACCATCAACGTACTGTGCGGTTCAGGTCTTCACTGTGTGAACCTTGCTGCCAAGCTCATCTCTATGGGCGATGCTGATATCATCGTAGCTGGTGGTATGGAGAACATGTCCATGGCTCCTTATCTTCTGCGTCAGGCTCGTTTTGGATATCGTATGGGACCGGCTACTATGGAAGATGCCATGATCACAGATGCTCTTACAGACGCATTCTATCACTATCACATGGGCATCACAGCTGAGAATATTGCTGAGCAGTGGCACCTTACAAGGCAGCAGCTTGACGAGTTCGCAGCATGGAGCCAGCAGAAGGCTCAGAAAGCCATCGCAGAAGGCAAGTTTAAGGATGAGATAGTTCCTGTAGAAGTTAAGAAGAAAAAAGAAACTATCCTCTTCGATACAGATGAAGGACCGCGTGCCGGTGTTACAGCAGAAAGCATCTCAGGTCTCAAGCCTGCATTTAAGAAGGACGGAGGCGTTGTAACTGCTGCCAATTCGTCAGGTATCAATGATGCAGCTGCTGCCATCATCGTTATGAGCGAAGAGAAAGCTAAAGAACTTGGCGTTAAGCCTATGGCAACATGGATCGGCGGCGAGCTTGCAGGCGTAGATCCTCAGATCATGGGAATCGGACCTGTTGCTGCTACAAGAAAAGTAATGGATAAGTGCGGTTACAAGATTGGTGACTTTGATCTTATCGAAGCTAACGAAGCTTTCGCAGCTCAGTCTGTTGCAGTAGGCCAGGATCTTGGATTTGATATGGACAAGCTCAATGTCAACGGCGGAGCTATCGCCCTGGGTCACCCTGTAGGATGTTCCGGCACCAGAATCCTCGTCACTCTCCTTCATGAGATGGAGAAAAGGGATGCCAAGAAAGGTCTTGCAACCTTGTGCGTAGGCGGCGGCATGGGCGCAGCTGCAATTGTAGAGCGCGAATAATACTTTCAGGCATAACAATAATAGTAGTTTGATTGAAATTAATATTTCACGCGAAAAACACATGGAACTTTGGTAGATTATCGCTAAAGCTCCATGTGTTATTATTTATATTCTAAAAATTTATCTATTTTCTCTTTCATTTTCTTATTCATTTTCTTGTTTATTTGCAGACTTCCCACTTGGTCAGTGTCATGCCAGGGAAGTTTATTATCTTATTTCTATTTCTTATTACTAAAACTTTTACCTTTAAATCTATGATTCTCGACATATTAAGGTCATATCTTCTATTCTTTTTCTAAACAAATGGATAATATCATCCGATAAGAATGTATATGGTATGGGTATTATTATTCTCAGCCTTGCAACACTTTATAAACGACCAAATGTAAGAGTAATAAAAGGGAATGGAGCTATAGAGCATATCGGTATTTTCTCAATCAATATCTATAAGCGTATGAAGCAGCAATCGAAAGGAGCACTATGAAAAAATCACTGTTATCTGCTATTTTAACTGTTTCATGTATCTTCACGATGTCATGCGGTAATAATGGAACAACTGCCACAGATTCCGGATCTACATCAGGCGAGCTGGCAGGAAGCCTTAGCTATGAATATGTCATTCACTATACCGATGGCACCGAGTCGGGCGTAGTCCGCTACGATGATCTGTCTACCATGCTCCTGGGACTGGACCGCGGTGATATTGATTATATTCCTCTGAGTAAGTCCGTAGCAGAATATATCGCTAATACTCAAGGAGATGGCAAGTATGTTGTAGAAACAGCTGATCCTTTGGAGAACTACTCTCTGGGCGTTGGCGAAGCCCATGTTGATCTCCTTCCTGCCTGCAACGACGCGATCATCGCTATGCAGGAAGATGGGACGCTATCAAGTCTTCAGGATGAATATATAACCAAGATAATAGAAGGCGGTCAGCCTGAAGCAGTCACTTTTGAAACTGTAGATGGAAGAGATACATTAAAGGTCGGAGTAACAGGCGATCTTCCTCCTATGGACTATGTATCAGAAGACGGAACTCCTATGGGATTCAATACGGCAATCCTTGCAGAGCTTGGCAAGAGACTTGATATGAATATTGAGCTTGTAACGATCAATTCCGGAAGCCGCGCTGCTGCTCTTGTATCCGGCAAGGTTGATATGATCTTCTGGGTTCTGTCTATGGATTTCTCAAATGCTCAGAATCCTGTAAGACTTGAAACTATCGACTACATCATGTTCAACGGAAGCAAGCTCTCGCCTACAGATACAGTTGCTACTGATTCTATATTTGCTGTTCCTGAAGGTGTATATATCAGTGAGTATTATTTCTCTGATAATGAAGCTATCTTAAGAAAAAAATAATAGTTCGTAAATCTGAATAATTGTAAAGATATAAAAACCACTGCCAATATCTTGTTTTTGTAATGATTGGCAGTGGTTTTACTATAGTAACCAAAAAGTATGCTTTTGATACTTATTAAATATCAATCTATATAGCCTATAAGAAGTTTAAGTGTATTCTCAGCTCCGTCTCTATGGCTTCTCTCATAACCGTGAGAAGCATATACTCCTGCGCCGATAAGACCATGCTTAACATCAAAGCCTGCACGAAGTGTAGCTTCTACGTCAGATCCGTAATGAGGATATACATCAACAGCATAGTCAGCGCCCATCTTCTTAGCAGCTTCTATAAGTCCCTTAACTACTGAATAAGCGTAGGGTCCGCCGCTATCCTTGGAACATATGGATACCTGACGCTCTGTACATGTAAGACCTTCGCCGACGCATCCCATATCAACTGAGATTGCTTCTGTTACGCCTTCAGGAACTGATGCACATCCGCCGTGACCTACTTCTTCGAATACAGTTACATGTACATATACTGCACGCTTTGGAGTGATCTTGTTATCCTTAAGATACTTGGCATATCCAAGAAGTATACCTACGCTGAACTTATCATCAAGGAATCTGCTCTTGATATAACCTGACTTTGTGATACGTGTACAAGGATCAAAGCATACGATATCGCCTACGCTTATACCAAGTTTTTCAACATCTTCTTTAGACTTAACATCTTCATCAAGGACAACTTCGCAGGTATCAAAAGTCCTCTTGATATCATTGTACTCACCATTAACATGGATTGATGCATTTACAAGCTGGAATGTTCCTTCATAATCTCCATCGAACTTAGTAACAATACGGACATTCTCTGTCTCAGCATTATTAGCATTCATTCCGCCAAGAGGTGTTACTACAAGGCGACCTGTTCCCTTAATAGAAGATACCATGCCGCCAAGAGTATCTGTATGGGCTTCAAGGAAGAGGCCATTTTTCTTATCCTTGCCACCAAGTTCTACAAGAACGCCGCCCTTACCTGTAAATGAAGCTTTAAAGCCAAGTGTTTCAAACTCCTTCTTGACCCAGGCTGCTGCATCATCTGTATAGCCTGTAGGAGAGTCAATTGACAGAAGCTCCTTACTCTTCTCCATGATAAAATCTGTGTAAACCTTAAAATCATTTTTCTTTCTAGCCATTTCTAACACCTTTATTCTTTCTTAAGTTGTTTTTTCAAAAATCTTTTTCAAATACACTATACCATTTTTAACAAAATTATGAATTATTGTCACTTCATTCAAGACGTCATAAATATCATTTGGCAGTCGTCTGTGTATTAGTTACTGTACAGCTTCTTCCATCTATTACGACATCGGCTGTATATAATTTAGCTATTTATCTTGAGCCGCCTTCATAGCCACAAGCTCTATAGCCTCTTTGCCTGTCAGGTGCTCTATACTAATTTCATACATCACAACATTGGCATATGATCTTCTCATGTCTTCCTGAACAGCTTCTTCAGGAGAGAACTTCCTGCCTATGGCAAGCGCGGCTTCTTTTCTCAAGTCTTCATCTTCTATTATCTTAACTCGTCCAAAAGCTACTACGCTTCTAAAGTAATTGGTAACCTTATCCGGAACGACTTCATCCTTGTCGATAACGCAGAAGGATACCTTATCACTTTTAAGCATGGCATCATACTTGTGACCTGCCTTGGCACCATGGATTATGATCTTACCGTCCCTATACAGATAGTTGATAGGAACTGTATACGGATAACCATCATCACCATTAACAGCAAGTACGCCTGTTTTGCCATTTTCAAGGATCTTGATTGCCTCTTCATCCGGTAGCTGCTGCCTGAATCTTCTCATTTTTCTGAACATAATTTCCTCCGATCTGTGCAAATTCATATTCGATTTCGAGCAAGCTCTAATCAAAATGACTTTTGCTCCTTACATCATATTATACTTAATGTTCTCATTTTCTTCCGATCACGCGACAATTCTTTTTGTAAAATGCCACTCCAATTTTATATATCTTTGCTTTCTTCATAGCATCTGCATAATGCATATCATCTATTTGATCTAAAGCCATTTGAGCTTCGTAGTCAAGTAGCTGTAACAAGTCATTTTCGGATATATTTTTTTTGACTTTTGATAGAGATTTTACTTCAATTATGTATCCTGTATTATCCTTGGCTTTCGGAATAAGCGCTATGTCATAGCGCCCATCACCGGCTTCTCTATTGGACTTAATCTCATAAAACCTATTCAATGAGGCACTTAGCCCCAGAAGCATACCATGGTAGAAACCTTCTGCAGACGCATCAAAATAGCTGATCGTCTCCTTTAGAAATTCAGTTAATCGTTTCTGCATTTCTTCATTATTCTTACTTAAAAGCGCGTGCTGGAAACCAATAGCATCTTCACCTGAGACTATATTCCCAGTTCTTGAAAGTATCTCCTGTTCAAAAACATGCATCACTTCTATATTGGGAATCCTGACTTCTCCTACAGTATTACCATCATACAGTGATTCCGCTGAATCAAGAGTAAGATACCCTCCCATAAGCAAAAAACTATAAACAGAAGAAAAGCTTTTCCCTATCTCCGGATATACTACAGATATATCAAGATATACACTTTTTTTGCCTCCTCCAAGAAGTTCTCTTATCTCCTCTATAAGTTCATTGGATCCGTTTGAGATAATCTCGCCTATGACATCATTACTTCCGGTAGATTGCCAATAGGTTTTGGTGATACAGTTTTGAGATACATAATTAAGTACCGACCATGGATTATATATTTGCGTATCACCAAAATGATATCCATTATACCACTCCTTGACCTTTGCAAATTGCTCAGATACGCCGTAGTCCTTTAGGAGTTTTTTTACTTCTGGTTCTGTAAATCCAAAGTACGAACTATAATTGTTATCTATAACAGAATTGACCATCAGATTGTTTAGTCCGCTGAATATGCTTTCCTTAGCGACTCTTAATATACCGGTCAGAAAAGCCATTGTCATATGCTTATTGTCCTTGAGCCCACCTGATAGAAAGTTTCTCATAAAGCCTATGACTTCATTATAAAATCCATACATATGTCCTTGCTGAATAGGTGTATCATATTCATCTATCATTATTATAGGGGCCTTGCCGCAGTACCTGTCCAGAATCTGCGTAAGCTTCCCCAATGTTCCCGACCACAGAGCTTCTTCTAATGTACCATTAATGACTTTATCAACATAGACTCTATCAAGCTCCGTTAGATTACTCTGCTCTATTTGAGATATAAGTCTTTCATACTCTGACTGAATAATTGCTTTTATATTTATAAGCATTTCAGACCATTTATCGAACTTCATATCTTTAAAATTAAAATACACAACAGGAAATTTGCCTTGATATTCTCTATACTCCCGTCCAGAAGACCATATTTTGGTTTTTTGAAAATATACACTTGTATCTTTTTCAGCTTTTTCAAAAAAGGTACGAAGCATATCCATATTCAATGTCTTACCAAAACGTCTGGGACGTAGAAAAAGAGAAACAAGCGGCCTGTTATCGATTAATTCTTTTATCAGCAAAGTCTTGTCTATATAGTAATAATCTGTAATAGCCTTGGCAAAATCAGAGACGCCAATGGGAAGTGGTTTGTTTGAAAATTTCCCATTTCCCATTTTTTCGATATAATCAAGTGGTATCATCCATCTATTGCCAACTTTTTTGGAACCGCTTATAGTTCCCTTCTGGCACATTGCATTTACCATTCTACGGGATATTCCAAGTTTTTCTGCAGCTTTTGCTGATGTGATATAATCCATGTTCCACCTCAAAGTTTTTATTATATTAATATAATAAAACGGGAAATGGGAAGTTTCAATAATATCATTTCCCGTTTTTCCACAAAAAGCCCCCTTCCAAGCAGTACAAGATTATATTATTTCTCTTGTTCGCATGGAAGGGGGTATTCAATACTTTAGAACTATTTTCTTTTTATATCAGCGATTTAAAGAACTGTGCTTCGTCGTCGTTGCACTGGACAGCTTCCGGAAGTCTCATGTTACAGTGGAATACATGTCCGAGTTCTCCATTTGGACTTGTATAGTACTTGCAGGTAAATGGTACAGAGTTTCTGATCATAACTTCTGCCATCTTGGGAAGCTCATCCTTGAGGAAGTCTCCTGTTGCAGACATAAGGAAGGATGGCGGATAAGCGTCTGTAATGTAGTTACCTGTATTCACAACTTCAAGATCATCATCTGTGACTTTTTTGCCAAAAAGATCGTCCATAAGTGATCCCATGTTGTCATCAGCTTCTTTTACAGACTTTATCTCAAATGCAGCGCAGTTGAATGCAATGCCTTTGAACCTGAACTTGTCGGATGCTGTGAAATCGAACTTGTCAGCATACTCCTTGTTGGTAAGGAAGGCTGCTGTAATACCTATAAGCGTACCACCTGCAGAATCGCCAACACCGAAGATATTATCAAGGTCAAAGCCGTATTTATCTGCATTATCTACGATCCAGTTAATAACAGCACAAGAATCTTCAAGGCTAGCTGGGAATGTATATTCAGGTGCAAGTCTGTATGAATAGCAAACTACTGCAAAGCCTCTCTGTGCAAGAGAAGCTGAGTAGTACTTGTATACTTCCTTGTCACCATATACCCATCCGCCGCCGTGGATGACTACGATCACCGGAAGTTTCTTATCTTCCTGAATATTGGCAGGTCTGTATACATCTAGAAGTTGCCACTGCGGATGCTGACCTTTATCACCATAAGCAATATCACTATATCTTTTTATATCTGCAGGAATCTCAAGGCCTGCATCTCTCATGGCATCGCCTTTTGAAAACATTTCTCTTATTGTGTCGCTTGTCTTTGACATATTTACTACCTCACTTCGTATATATATATCTTTTACCCAAAAATATTCTTTTTAATAATATTTTTTAACTATATTTTATTATATGACGTAAGGGTCAAAAGTCATTTCGATTCGAGCTTGCTCGAAATCGAATATGAATTTATGACCCGCCAAACATGAGCAAAGTAGCACGTAGTGCGGATTTGCGAATGTTTGAGGATTGTGAGAGTTTCGAAGAAACGGAACAATCCGGTAGTCATATGGTGTCAAAAGGAACTTTTGACACCTACCTCATTATATCAATTATAGTCTTATTACTACACTTGTTATTTAATAATGCGAATGAACCTAAAATCAGTTCATCCGCACTATTATTTAATTCCTATCCCCTATTTTGGTTGAAATGCCTTTATACCATTTAAGCCATAGATCTCTTAGCTTCAAGGTCTCTCTGAATCTGGTCGATGTGCTTGTCAATGTTCATGATGATGCACAGTGCAAGTACTACCAGTGACAGGATTGCTCCAAAGTATCCATATCCAAAACGGATTGATGCAAGCGCAGCTTCTGTCTGGACTTCTGCAGTTCCTACATATCCGCCGATTGCGATGATCCATGTGCAGATAGCTGATCCAAGGCCGATACCAACTTTCATACCAAAGCTTGTGCAGCTGTTAACAAGTCCTTCAGAACGAACTCCTGTCTTCCATTCACCATAGTCAACTACGTCAGCTGTTGTTGCGAAGATTCCTGACATGATAGGTCCTGTACCAAATCCCTTAACTATAAGTCCAAGTACTACAAGTGGAAGGTTAGAACCTGCTGCTCCGATGATGCATGAGCCTATAGCCATGATTGTTGCGCCTGTGATCATGAGTTTTCTTTTTCCAAACTTTGCAACAAGTCCCGGCATCATAAGATTTACGATCATAGCAGGTACAGTTCCGGCTACTGATGTCCATGAAAGGAATGCGATGTTTCCAAGTACGCTGTTGCAGAAATAGTAGGTCATAGAACCTGTTGTTACTACGTTGATGTACAGGAACATGAACATAAGTGCCTGAATGAAGAAATATTTGTTCTTAAAAAGTGCCGGAAGAGCCTTTGAAAGCGGAACTCTTTCTACTTTGACTGTTCCATCATCCTCAGCATCTACGTGCTCTCTTACTCCAAGGAAGCACAGAACGCACATAACACATGCAACAGTACCATAGATAGCTGATATTGATCTCCAGCCGACGCTTGCTATAAGGTTAGCTGTGATTACGTTTGTGATAAGTGATGTAACCTGAGTCATCACGAATCTGATAGAAGCTGTCTGAGCTCTGTCCTGTACATCAAGTGTCATACGGCTAAGAAGTGCGTTGTAAGGCAGGTTGTTAGCTGTATAGATGATGCAGTTCTGGAAGATATATGTAAGATAGATGTAGATAAGCTTACCAGTTGCACCAAGTGATGCCGGTACGTTGAATATCAAAAAGAGTGATATTCCCATAAGTGGTGCTGTCCACAAAAGCCACGGTCTTGCTTTACCATATTTTGACTTAGTCTTGTCAACAATTGCACCCATAATAAGATCAGTAATACCATCAAATACTCTGCATAGCAACATCATGGTTCCTATAGCAGCTGCAGCAACTCCTACAGTATCTGTATAATATCCTGTGAGAAAAGATGATGCCAGAGCAACTATTACATTGGCGCCGCAGTCACCAATTCCATAAGATAATTTCTCTGTGGTAGATAGACGTACTTTCTTGTCCTGACTTTGTTCGTATATAGCTTCCATATGTTTCCTCCCTTTATATAGGGTCCTCGATCCGGCTGTTACTATCCTTGCGTACCTCCTATGCTCTATTGGCTTATGCCGGTAATACAGATATGTAAGCCACCGGATCACTTTTCATCGCTGTTTTAATAGCTATTATAAAACCGGACCCTTAATTCCTTCTCTGGAAACTAATATATTAAAAATTGATAATTTGCTCTTTACATTTCTTGCCACAAAAATTACGTTTTCTTGACTTTTAATCTTCGTCTTATATAATTATCTCTGATACATATAACAGTATGTCTATATCAAGCTGTCTTTTAAAGCGCCTGATATCATATCTTAATTTTTTATACCTGATGCAATAAAAACTTTTTTGCCAAATATAATCTGACGTATAAGGGGAAAATATGCCGGAATCAACCACTCAAGATATCTCATATGAAGTAGTACACTACCATACAGAGATGCCTTTCAATATATTAAATGTGCATAAAAGGGATCTTTACAGAAACGGTAACCTTTCTACTGCCAGTGATGTTCTCGATCATTGGCACAACGAGCTTGAAATAGTCTACTCTTATTCAAATGACGGAATATACTATACAGATGGTGTACCTCACCATCTGGAAGCTGACCAGTTCATCATCGTTAACTCAAGAAGTATTCACAAGGTCATATCCAACAGGACAACTCCATATGATGACATGCCTGAGACACTGACTACCGTGCTTCAGATAAGTGATTCATTTCTTCGAAGCTTCATTCCAAACTTTGAAGACCTGTACTTCCTGCCGGTATTTAAAACAAGCGAAGAAAGACCCGCTCAGATAATGAAAGATCTTGCAAGATATGCTGATGGAAAAGCTTTGAATAAATACGAAAATATGCGCCTCATCGGCCTGGTACATGAGCTTTTATATTATATCTGCAGAGATGACCTGACTCTTAAAGACATGGAAATGCCTAAAAAAGACAGAAAAAATGCTGATATTTTAAGAAAGATAATCTCTTATACAGAAGATAACTACAGGCTGGATATAAATGAGATGTCTGCCGCACAGCACTTTGGATACTCTGCCAGCTATTTTTCCAGATTCTTCAGATCCAATATGGGAATAACCTATAAAGAATTCCTGACAAGAATGCGTATCAATTCTGCCAAGGATGCTCTTACAGGCTCTTCCAAGTCCGTTCTCGAAATAGCCATGGACTGCGGATTCTCAGATGCAAGAGGTCTGATAAATATGTTCAACAAATACGAGGGAATCACACCTCTAAAGTACAGAAAAAAGTACACCACCACCTAAAAGGTGTGAATCTTACTTCATAAAATAATCAATTGCTTTGTTCATCTTGTCTACAGACTCGGTATCATTTTGAGCTACCGCTTCTACTATGCAGTGATCAAGGTGCTCTTTGAGTAGTGCCTTGCCTGCATTATTGATCTCTGATTTAACTGCTGCTATCTGAACTAGAACATCAGCACAGTCTTCACCATTTTCAAGCATACGCTTGATGGATTCCATATGACCGATTGATTTGGAGATACGATTTATGATCTTTTTCATCTCCTTGGGGTCATGGGTATGTGAATGAGAGTGATGAGTATGAGTATGAGCATGATCATGGCCTTCATGTGTATTATTGTCATGAGCATGCACATGATCATGGTCTTCATGCGTATGGGTATACTCATGACCATTTTCATCTATATGCGTATGAGTTTTAATATCATCTCTTTTTTTCATCCTAACCTCTTCTTCGAAACTCTCACATCTACGTTCCACTCCGGTCGGCGCAAAGCAGACATCCCCGGATGTCTTGCACCCTCAAACATTCGCAAATCCGCACTACGTGCTACTTTGCTCATGTTTGGCGGGTCATAAATTCATATTCGATTTTGAGCAAGCTCGAATCGAAATGACTTTTGACCCTTACGTCATATTATAAGATTTGAGCACTTGCGCCGCAAGCTCAACCTTCCCGTTCACGGCGTGTAACATACCAAACCTGCGGGGCCGCTCATTTTGCCATCAACATGAAGTCATAAAACAAAAGCTGGTAAAACTTTACAGTCTTACCAGCTGCTCATACACATTGTCAAATTTAAGATCATATCCTGACTCAAATAGCCAGCGATCAATATGACTTTTGACTAAATTGTCATATTCTGTTATCAGCTCACTCTACCTTATCAACAGTTCCGTCTTTCTTAACGATCTCAACTGTGCATCCAAATCCGAATGCTGCGATAGCGCCTGCGATGAATGCCCACGGTGCTGCTGCCACACCTACAACGCCCCCGATAATTCCTACGTTGACAGGTAAGCTAAGGAGCACTTCATCCTTGCGGCGGATCTGAACTTTTGTAACATTGCCCTCTTCAACCCTGGCTTTGATCTTATCGATGATGTCCTGAACCTCAGTATTATCTTTCTCAGGAGTCAGATACTTGATAGCATCTTCAGGATTACCATCTGTCTCTTCAAGTGCCTTCTTTGCAGTCTTAAAATCTACGCCTGTAGCGTCAATTACCTTTTCTACTGCTTCAACTGTGATATCCATAATTTTATCTCCTTTCGTGGCCAATAAATTTTTCCATTGAAAATAAATAAGAAACATCTCCGGTCAGATCAGATACCGGATCATAAGCTTTGTGGCAACCACCGTCATCTGCGGCAGTCACTTCGTGCTTACAAGATAATTCTAACATTATTTTTCTAATAAAAAAGTGCAAAATCAGCGAATTAAGCAGGTTAATTTGCCATGCCAGTTCTAGTGTACTGACTCGTTCATATTTAATCAAATATGAATGAGCCAGCACACTAGTATACTCTCTGATCGATTATATCTTGTGACAGTATAGTTACCTTGTATGTATTTCCATCTATTCTTGTGGAATATACCGTTCTGTCCGCCGAGAACTGACTTTCAAGAACATAGCTTTCTTTTTGCAGATAGGTATTGTTTTCAAGGCAGGCGATAGTCTGTGTCAGGACAGGCCCGTACAAAGGGTTGCACTCTGTATCAACTGCTATCGTCCCATCGAGTGTAAGCTCCAGGCCCTCTCTTGTTGAGTCAAAAGAGATGATCATCACATCACCATTCTCAATATCACTTCCTATCTTGTAGCCGGCATCAGTCAATGCCTCTATAGCGCCGTAGGCCTCATTGTCATTCTCACAGTAGACTATGTCTATCTTGTAGCCATACTCTTCTATCATCTGCTCCATGACTTCCCGGCCTTTTGCTTTGACAAAATCTCCGCTTTCTGCTGCAAGCAAAGTCCAGTTATCATGGGTATCCACAGCATCTTCAAGTGCCTTACTCCTGCCTATCTGAGCAGACGCTCCAAGCGTTCCCTGAATATCTATTATGCCAATCTCACTTTCAATATTTTTTTTAGAAAGAAAGGCATCAAGCCATGCACAGGCTCTTGCTCCTTCAAGATAGAAATCAGCTCCGACCCAGGCGGTATATAATGAATCATCCTCTACGCTTACTCTTCTATCGACGATTATAACCGGAATCCCTGCTTCCTTAGCTTCAAGAAG
This sequence comes from Butyrivibrio fibrisolvens, assembly GCF_023206215.1. Taxonomy (NCBI): domain Bacteria; kingdom Bacillati; phylum Bacillota; class Clostridia; order Lachnospirales; family Lachnospiraceae; genus Butyrivibrio; species Butyrivibrio fibrisolvens. Next base: position 1,986,302 of record NZ_CP065800.1, on the reverse strand, counting down.
GGCGCCTTCCCAACCGGTCTCAACGATAGGATCAAGGATTATATAATCAACATCCTGATCTATGAATTCTCTGATTGCTTTGAACTGATTCTCCTGTTTCTGCTGGGCGTCATCATATATGAGATTGTAGCCATTTTCTGCTGTAAATGCCGATACCACAGAATTGGTGCAGGCAAGCCTCCAGTCAGACTCGGCTCCTATCTGTGAAAAACCAACTGTGATGGTATCTCCTGTATTGACATATATCCCGGCTTCATCCAATGATTCCGACTCTGCTACATCATTAAAAGAAGTATCCGAAGCATTGGAGTCAGCTTCAGTTTCATTGACCATCTGTCCGTAATCCTGAAGATATGAACTGTTTTGATCCATACAGCCGCATATACATATTGATTGAATACTTATTATAGATAAAATAGATATAATCCTGCCAAGTCTTTTTTGCATATGTTGCGTAGCTCAAGCCCCTTCTCTGTCGATATTGAATTTAGTGTATTACATTTTGATCAAATCACTTGTCTGTGAATCTATCTACATCTTTATATAAATCTTGACAATCTTGCATACTGATATATATCAGATTTAATTTTATCATAGATACCCTCAAGTCGCGAGTAAAGCAAGTGCCTAATGGTTCAAATTGATGGAACTAACGTCTTCGATTTGGATTTGAAAACGCTTCATTTTCAAACTTATACCATTACGATACAATACCCCCGGCCACATAGCCGGGGGTTCATCATTACTTTGCTTTTCTTGTTCTAAGAGTTGCAGCTATGCTCTGAATTACGATGAATAGGAACAGAAGCGCTGCTGTAAGGATATTGGGCCAGGAGCTTGCAAGCTTACCATTGGTCTTAACTATTGAAGAGATCGTTCCATTTATAAGTACTCCGAAGAATGAACCTATAACGTTGCCAACACCTCCAGTCAGGAGTGTTCCACCTATGACCGCTGATGATATGGCATCCATCTCAAGTCCCAAAGCCTGCTGTACAGAACCTGACATAGTATTAAGACAGAAGCATATGCCTCCAATCGAGCACAAAAATGATGACAATATATAAGTCTTCATCTTGATAAGCTTGACATTAAGACCCATCATCGCGGCAGACTGTGCATTGCCGCCTACTGCGTACAAGCTTCTTCCAAATCTTGTATACCTTAGCATAAGGAATATCAGGATCAATACGCACAAAGCTATGATAACACCTACTCTCACATATGGAGCCATATACACTCCCTTACCATTGACATATCCTCCAAAGGGGAGCTTGATCTTGATGTTGGCTATATCATAGAACGCCTTGTTCATATCCTGTGTTATAGATACCTGCTCAGTACATATAACTGCAGTCATACCTCTGGTAAAAAACATACCGGCCATAGTTACTATAAATGGCTGTATCTCAAGGTATCCTATCAGATATCCCTGAACCGCGCCAAATATAAGTCCTATCACAAGTACCAGAACTATCATGGGAAATGCTCCGATTCCATTGCGCATACCTGTTGCAAGGAGCATACAGTCCATAGCTATAAGTCCGCCGACTGAGATATCAATTCCAGCTGTCAGCATGACACAGGTAAGCCCGCATGCTACGCAGATAAGTCCTGCATTAGTAATAAGGATATTCAAAAAAGTCTGAAGATGGGTAAAACCTTTACTTCCATATGCTATGCAGCCGCCTGCATACAATACTATAAATAGTATTATTGTTATTATCAGTAGGATGGTATGACTGTTTAGTGTCTTCTTTTTACTTTCTGTCTGCTTGCTCATACTCTAGCCACCTCCTTTGCTGCATTTCTTTTTCTAAGATATGCCTTGATAGGTGGTGACTGGATTGCAACTATTATGATAACGATGATTGCCTTAAATACAGGAGCCTGATCTGTTGATACGCCCAGAGCATACAGGGTTGTAGTTATAGCCTGGATCGTATATGCACCTACTATAGAACCTGCCAGTGAGAACTTACCGCCTCCAAGAGAGTTGCCGCCAAGTGCAACTGCAAGGATTGCATCCATCTCCAGATACAAGCCTATGTTATTGGAGTCCGCAGAAGTGATCCTGGATGAATTCACGATTCCTGCAATTCCTGCAAAAAGGCCGCAGATAACATATGTAAGGAAGATGATACGTCTTGAATTAAGTCCTGCTATGCGGCTTGCCTTTGAATTAATACCAACAGACTGAATATAAAGACCAAGGGCTGTTTTCTTAAGGACAATAGCCAGGATACATACACATACAGCTGTAATAATAACAGGTGTAGGAATCGGACCAAGAAAACTTCCGAATATACCATAAGAACCATTTCTTATATAAACGATAAGGTCGTTACATAGAAGTAGTCCTATAGCTCTTGCAGCAGAATACAGGATAAGCGTCGCAACCATCGGCTGTATATGAAGGTAAGCTACAAGGAAGCCGTTGAAGCATCCGCATACGCATCCCATCAAAAGACCGCCAAGGATTCCCACAAAGAGCGGAACTGCAAGCTCGGTGGTAGATGATACGCCGTAGCCTGCAAGGAGCATACAGCAAAATGATGCTGAAAGGCTCATTACAGAACCTACCGAGATATCAGTTCCCGCCGAGCTGGACACAACCAGCGTCATCCCTAGTGCCAGTATTGCAGCTTCGCTTCCCCTGTTTAGAATATCGATAATTCGACCATACAGAATCGTTCCGTTACTGGTCGTATTCTGAAGCTTTATTACAAAAAATCCCAACGGATTAGAACCAACAGCTGCGTCATGGATTATATTAACAGCCATTACCAGTATAAGTGCGACTATAGGAAGAAAAAGAGGTGATCGCCTTATTTTGGCAAAGAATGAATCTTTGCTTTTTTTCTCATTACTCATTTTCCTTACCTCCCGCAATGACTTTCATAACGTGATCTTCGGTCAGATCATCGTCTATCTCCCCGACTTTGGCCCCGTCTCTCATGATGACCATACGACTACAGGTTCTTATCATCTCTGATATCTCAGATGATATGAACATGATGCTCTTGCCCTCTTCTGCAAGCTTAAGCACAAGCTTCTGGATCTCTGTCTTGGTTCCTACATCAATACCTCTTGTAGGCTCGTCCAGGATCAGAAAATCAGGATCTGTCGCAAGCCATCTGGCAAGTATGACTTTCTGCTGATTACCACCTGAGAGCTGCTTGACAAGTGTATCCCTGCTTGGAGTCTTGATAGACAGGATATCGATATACTTATCTGCTATCGCATTTTGCTCAGAAGCTGACAGAAGCTTAAACATTCCGTTCTTGGCCTGAAGAGCAAGGATGATATTGTCTTTGACAGACATATCAGCTATGATACCTTCTGCTTTTCTGTCATCAGGAAGAAGTCCCATTCCCTTGTTCATAGCATCTATAGGCTGAGCTATCTTAACTTCCTGCCCCTTAACTTTAAGTGTTCCGGTATTGGCCTTATCAGCTCCGTATATGGTCCTTACAAGCTCACTACGGCCAGAACCCAGAAGTCCCCCAACTCCTACGACTTCGCCCTTGTGAACATCAAGGTCAAATGGCTTAACGGTACCGATATGACTAAGGCCTCTTGCACTTATAACAACTTCGTCATTTATCTTTTTGGATGTATCTGATTTAATCTTGGCAAGATCATCGAAATCCTTGCCCATCATAGCAGCTACAAGCTTAAGTCTTGGCAGATCTTCAACTTTGTACTCACCAACAAGTCTTCCGTTTCTAAGAACCGTGATCCTGTCACAGACAGCATATACCTGCTCTAAGAAATGTGTTACGAATATAATTCCAACGCCTTTATTTTTCAGCATTCTCATTAGACCAAAGAGCTTCTCAACCTCTTCATCGTCAAGAGATGATGTAGGCTCATCGAGGATGAGGACCTTACATTCCATATCGACAGCTCTTGCTATAGCGACCATCTGCTGAATTGCCAGCGAGTAATTTTCCAGGTTCTGAGTTACATCAACAGCTATTCCAAGGTCATCCATGAGCATTGCAGCTCTTTTGTAATAGGAACGTCTGTCGACAGTATGCAATTTGGTAAGTGGTTCTCTTCCAATAAAAAGATTCTCTGCTACAGAAAGATTGGGGCAGAGATTAACTTCCTGGTATACAGTTGATATACCTACTTCTTGTGCATCTTTTGTAGAATGATTACGTACCGGGCCTTGTATCCCGTCTATATGTATCTCACCGGCTTCAAAGTCATTGATACCTGTAAGGCATTTGATAAGCGTAGACTTGCCGGCTCCGTTCTCTCCCATCAGCGCGTGAATCTCTCCCTTTCGAAGAGTGAAATCTACGTCTTCGAGAGCCTTGACACCGGGGAAAGTCATACTGATTCCTCTGGCTGTCAGAACAACACTTTCTTCCATTCGCGCCTCCCTTGATCATAAACATCTTTTTGTAACAATGGCCAGGACCCGACAAGATCCTGGCCATTATTAGTATGTATTCTTTTAAAAGGATTTCTTAATCTTTTAATAAACTGTCTGTGGAAAAAATATTCCGTTTTTTAATTAATACTGAGCTTCGATAACAGCATCTGTAACTTCTGTCATCTCCTGAGCTTCGCCGTTGATTGAGAACTCAACGATAGCATCAGGAAGTGCATACCAGTGCTCAGGCATGTAAACTTCTGCTTCAGGTGTTCCGCCGTTTTTAAGAGTCTGGATAACTTCTTCTACTGTAGGAGCTGCAAGAGGGTTACACTCGAAATCTGCTGTGATCTTACGAGCCTTAACTTCCTCAAGACCTGCTGTACATGCGTCAAAAGAGATAAGGATAACATCGCCGTCAGGACCATATGTAACACCTGCATTGTCCATAGCTGTCATAGCGCCGAATGCCTCGTTATCATTCTGGCATACAACTACGTTGAACTTGCCTTCGTAGCTCTTGCAGTATGATTCCATAACTTCCTGTCCGCCGTCTTCTGTGAAGTCACCTGTCTGCTCATCAAGGATTGTCCATCCATACTTGTCAGCAACTTCCTTGAATCCGTCAGAACGTCCGATCTGTGCGGATGCGCCTGTTGTACCGGAGATAACGAGTGCGTTGATCTCTGAGATACCGTTAGCATCTGCGTATGCTTTGAGCCACTCACCAGCTGCAAGACCTTCCTGCTTGAAGTCAGATCCAACCCATGCTGCATACTTGTCAGAATCATCAATTGTACGGTCGATTACGATTACAGGGATTCCTGCATCTTCACATTCTGTAAGGACTGTATCCCAACCTGTAGATACGATAGGATCGATGATGATGTAATCAACGTCCTGCTCGATGAAAGATCTAACTGCTTCAAGCTGAGCTGCAGAATCGTTATCGCAGTCTACAAAGCTCAGGTTATAGCCATTAGCTTCTGAGAATACATCCTGGCAGGATTTGGTAGAAGCTGTACGCCAGTCAGACTCATGTCCAACCTGTGCAAAACCGATATTGATCAGTTCCCCATCTGAAGCCTCGGTATTTTCAGCTACTTCCTTCTCAGCCTCTTCTACATCAGTCGCTGTATCAGTACTGTTATCAGCAGCTTCTTCCTGGCCAGCGTCACCTGCAGGCTCTTGTGTAGTTTCTGCGCCGCCTGATGAACAGCCTGCCAGAAGACTTACAACCATTGCAGAAGACATTAATGCTCCAAGTACTCTCTTTTTCATTTGAACCCTCCTTTGGACCCTATCAGGGAAAAGAAAAAATGCCATCTGATAATCGCATTTTCTTTTATCTTGAATAGGGATCTGATAATTGTTGGTCTGTAACTGTTACCAATTGTATTGTATGAAGGGCGAGGTTTCGATACATTTTTTTCGCTTTTTAGTTATATTTTTTATTAACTTTTAAAAAGTTTGTTTTTTTACGGAAAAAATTTTGATTTTTTATTATGACAGATGTCATCAGATCCATCTGAAAGTCGTGAATTTCGCATTATTGCGCTTCCTTAGGGAACAATATTTTCACTATAGTTCCTTTGCCATATTCGCTTTCAATCTTCAGGCCATATTTATCACCATAGTTAAGGCGCATACGTTCGCCGACATTGGCCATTCCAAAGCCTGCATTATCCTCTCTCGCTTTCTCAAGGCCGTCTGCAAGACGCTGAAGATGAAGGGTGTCTTCCGGGCTCATACCCTTTCCATCATCTTCTACATCTATCTCAAGGTCGCTGTCGTGATAGTGCATGGATATCCTGATAGTTCCGCCGCCGCGTTTATTTTTGATCCCATGATACAGCGCATTCTCAACTACAGGCTGAAGTGTCATCTTGATGATCCTGTATTCAAGAAACTCCTGCGGTATATCAATTTCATAGTTCAATATGTCACGATATCTGAATCTCTGAATCTGCAGGTACGACTCTATGTGTGATATCTCCTGCCTGATAGTTATATAATCAAGTCCTCCGGACAAAGTAGTCCTAAAGAACCTTGAAAGAGACGTAACTATACCTGTTACATCGTCCTTGCGACCGCCCTCAGACAGCCATACTATATTGTCCAAAGTGTTGTACAAAAAATGCGGATTGATCTGGGACTGAAGGAGCTTTAATTCGAGGTTCCTTGAATTGATCTGCTCGCTCTTGACTTCGCCGACCAGTATGTCAACTTCATGAGTTATAGCTGAGGACAGATATATTACTAATAGAAGTACAAATATGAAAAAGATAATAAAGAACATACCAATAAAACGTATCACTCTGATACGCTCAGCATCCATTGCAGCCCTTATAACTTCCATGCTGCCTGCTTCATAATAGATGTATTCGGAGATTCTTTCTTGTATAAGCTCAGTGATTACGCGGATATCATTATCAAGAGCGCTCATGTTGACATCATATGACCCGCCTTCGATTATATTGTTATTGATATCATTACACCTGTCATCTAGTGTAGATAGGAGTTTAAGGACACTTTCCGCTATTTTTCTGGCATTGGGAGAGGTTGAACATGTCAGGAGGCTATCAAAACTCTGTCTGACACTGCTTGTCATATCATCCGGGTTGATCAGTCCGAGTTCTTCATTTATATGGTCTTTGGTAATTGATCTTGCTACCATCTGGTAGAGGACCGCATCGTACTTTTCCCTGAATTCAAGGTTGTACTGATTGGCAATCGCAACATTGGATACGACAAGATTATAAGAATTACCAAATCGATAGAGATTATATAATAAGAATACAGTGATCAATGTAAAGGGGATTAACATGACCATAACCATAACAGTCAGCTTTTTGCCCACAGAAAGACCACTGATTATATTCGCCTTCTGATCTTTAGCCATATGTGCCTCTATATCATTTGTAGTTTATTATACTTTATCCCGATACTGTCTGGGTGTGATGTTCTGCGTCTTCTTAAAGATATAACTGAAATAGTGCGGGTCTCTATAGCCAATTTTGTAGCCGATCTCCTGCGCTTTCAGATCTGTGGTTTCAAGGAGTTCTTTGGCTTTGTCCATTCGAACTCTTGTGAGAAATTCTATGAAGGTTTCTCCGGTTTCTTTCTTAAAGACAGAGCTGAAGTGGTTGGGACTTATATTGACGCTGGCAGCTACCTGATTAAGCGATATATCCTCGTCGCTGTAATGATCATAGATATAGCTTCTTGCGCTGTTTATCAACGAACTGTATCTTGAATCACATACCTTATCTCTCATCTCCAAGGCTTTGGAGAGTATATCGTGTATATAGTCTTTGGTCTTATCGGTATCTCCCTGTGAAGACTGCCCATCACCGATATTGCCAAGCTTTTCTGTTATCTCATCTCTTGAATAGCCTATAGATTCAAGGAATGAAACCACTGTAAAATACAGATCAACACTTATATATTGTCTGAATATAAGTGATTGAAAGTTGCCTTTTCCTGTATTGTCAACAAAGTCTTCTACAAAATGCAGAAGTTCTTCACTGCTTCCATTGTTTAGAAAACTTGTGACAATGCGTCTGTCAAGCTTGCCTATATCTATTTCATCCATATTTATAGGGGCAGACTCTGCAGCCTGATCTGTATTACGGTGGCCGTCAAAGACCCTGCTGGAATCATACAGGAATCTATGAGCGAAAGCTTTACTTGCAGACTCATAGCTTCTGCCCACTTCTCTGATCCTGTCTACAACACAGCCTGTGCCGGCATAATAGTTGATCCCCGACTTATCAGACATCATATCTTCAAGGTCGCCTAGAAGTCCATCCATACTATCAGCTGTCTCTTGCCTATCTCTTCCGAGGACAAGAAATACAAAAACTCCGCCAAGCTGCTCATAAACCTGTATGCCTTCTTTAGAATTGTACTTATCCCTGATAACAGAGGTGATCTTCTCGATGCTTTCACTATAGCTTTCTGTTATCTGCCCTTCGCCTCTGCTTTCATCACTTACTTTGATCTGGAACATAACGATGCCATAAGCTCCGGCAGCAAGATTTATGCCAAGTGCCTTGCCCTTATTCAGGATTTCAGGCATAGAAAGAGCTCCCGCAACAAGCTGCCTGAAAAGTACACGCTTTTCAAGGATGCGGTTTTCTTCACGTTCTTTTTTATACCTTTCCATAAATCTAAGCTGATCCTGCTCAGCTTTTATACCATCAGAAACCTTGCCGATGGCTTCTAGAAGCTGGGCGCCTGAAATAGGCTTTAGAAGGTAATCTGTAACACCTATGCTGATCGCTTCACGAGCATATTGAAAGTCATCATAACCACTTAAGATTATGATCCTTGTAGAGGGCAATTCCTTTTTGATAAGGCGGCTAAGTTCCAGGCCGTCCATAAATGGCATCCTTATATCTGTTATGACTATATCTGGCTTTAGATCCCTTATCATGGGATATGCAAGCTCTCCATCACCTGCTTCTCCGACGAACTTATAGCCCTCGGCAGACCAGTTAATGTTGCTCCTTATGCCCTCCCTCATAACAATTTCATCTTCTACCAAAAATACGCTGATCATGTAAAACTCCCCCAAAGCTCCCCTTTAGCTTATCGTTATCGTTTTTTCACTTGTAAAGCTCAGCCCCTGACAGAGACGATTGCACGGGCAGTTAATAAAGTCTTTTCGCATTCTTGAACGTGTTATAATTCAAGGCATGATATCTGCAGCTTTATATTCCGGGGTCCGAAACTCGCTTCGCTCAAACATGCGGACCCCAGGCAGAATATAAAGCTGCATCTATCACACTCTTGAATGTAATAACACGTTCAATAGAATGCGAAAAGACTTTATTAACTGCCCATGCAATCGCTCTCTGCCAGGGGCTGAGCTTTACAAGTGGAAAGATTTTGATAATATAAATCTTTATAGTTAAATTTAATCTTCAAGTAGCTCCATAACCTTTATGACTACTTCTGCTTTCTCGCAGCCTTGATCTGCTGCTTTATGGAGCCAGAACATACTTTCTTTCTGGCCTTCTTCTGTTTCAAGGCTATCATAGTACTGGGCCAGTCTGTAGGATGAAAGCCATAATCCCTTTTCAGAACAGCTTTTTAATATAGATAATCCCTTTTCCAGATCCTTGGCTGTGCCCCAGCCGTTCATATATAGGTCTGCAATCTCATTTTGGGCAAATATATCTCCTGAATCGGCAAGGTCTTTGATCTTATCAAATAAATCATTTATAGCCGCTGTAAATTCATGGGATTCTGGTTCAAAAGCATAGGCTGTATTGAGCCTTGCAAGTAAATCTCCGGCTTCGGCTCCTTTAGAAAGCAGCTTACCTGCCAGGACATCATCCGGAAAATCGATATCGCCAAGGCCCAGGGCATAATAGAGCGCAAGAAAGTACATCGCTCTCCCATCACCTTGCTGCGCCAGAGAAAGAAATATATTAAAAGCCTCTTTTAAGTTGCCTTTCATAAACATCTCTTCTGCGTTTGTCATATCCAAATTCTACCACATTCTTAATAGGCCTGCCATAAAATGTGTTATACCATGTTTGATGGAAATATAAGGGTGTGTTAGGTAGGTAGAATCATGCCTACCTAGCACGTAGAAGTTTTATAGAATTGTCTTACAAAGCTTTGGCAACAGAATTTGCCTCAGCTACCTCAGAAAGATTATAGGTTTTAGATTCATCTGTTGGACGGAAGTTGTAATGGATCTCCATAGAGATGTTCCTGTCTCCGTCCTCTGTAATTTCTTCATGAACAACGATCTGCTTAACCAGACGGTTAAGGGTGTCAGCATCAAGCTCGGTAATATCTGCATAGTCCTTGATAAGGTCTATCCATTTTCTTGCATTACCGCTCTCACTGTCGTTTGTAGAAAGGCGTTTCTCGTCTGCTGCAATCTGCTTTTCAAGATCTTCGGTCTCTGTCTTGGTCTTTTCAATCATGGATCCGAAAATACTCTCGGATATATTACCTGAAAGAAGATCCTCATACAACTTAGATGTCATGCGGTCTAAGGTCTCGATCCTGCTCTTAGCCTTGGCGATATTGCGCTCCAACAGTTCTTTCTGTTCTTCACGCTCCTGCTCATAGGCATCTGCAAGGCTTCTTGCTACCTCTTCTGCATCAACTGTCTGCTTTGCAAGGCTCTTGATCTCGTCAAAAACAATGTTGTAAAGAGTATCATACTCAACACGGTGCTGTGTACAGTGGTTCTTGCCATGTCTGTTGTAGGTCACACATGCATATATATCCTGCGGATATTTTGCATTGGTCTTGCGGATTGTGAGAGCCTTCCCACATTCTCCACACTTGATAAGTCCTGCAAACAGTAAATACGTACCATCACCACGGCTGCATTTCCTTGACTCGATCTTCTGTTGGATAATATCAAAAGAGTCCTGATCCACAATAGGCTCATGGGTATTCTCAACAATAATCCATTCCTCTGGCTTTTTCTCGTTAATTACCCCGACTTTGAACTTATAGTTCTTTTTCTGTGATGCTACTGCACCATAGTAAACAGGTTTTATTAACATATCGCCAATTACCGAGTCATCCCATACATACTTGCCGTTCTTAGGATCCTGGATCTCCCACTTCGTAAAGTGGTTACGGAAACCACGCTTTCTGTTCCACCATGTGGGGCAAAGTACTTTGTTAGTTTCAAGTCTACGCTTGATATAAGCTGTTCCATGCCCATCCAATGCCCAATCAAATATCTGCCTGACATAGGGAGCTGTTTCCTCATCAATCACAAGATGGTAGGTGTCCTCTGGATCTTTTAGATATCCGAAGGGCGGTACAACACCTGTGTATCTGCCTTTTTCAGCCTGATTCATATATGATGAGTGAACCTTCTTGGAAATATCCTTGGAGTACTGGGAATTGATAACCGCCTTGAACGGTGCATACTCGTACATGGTATCAATGTTATCGTTGATAGCAACATAGCGGCAATTATGCTTCGGAAACCATATCTCACGCAGTTTCTCAGTGAAAAGATTATCTCTTCCCAAACGGCTGTAGTCCTTGGTGACAACAACATTTATTCTTTTGTCCTCGATGTCCTTCAAAAGTCTCTGAAGATCCGGTCTATTCGAAGTTGTGCCTGAATAGCCATCATCAGTATAAACGTCCTCTACTTGCCATCCTTTCTTGCAGAACCCCTCTATGATCTCACGCTGATGGGATATACTCTGGCTCTCTCCCTCTCGGATATCATCATCCTCTTTGGAAAGCCTGCAATACACTCCCACTCTGTAAGTTGGTGCAAGGAGTTCCTCCATTTGTTCATTCGACATTCTCATACTCATTTACCCGCATAATCCAGATAGACTCGGATAAATTATTTCCTAAGTATTATCTTGATTATAGTTCTTTCCCTCTAGAATCTCTATATCGTTATCTATTTTTCTTCTTACCTTTGCTGCAATAGCGTCATTGAGGACTTCCTTGGCAGTCCTCGTGCCATCATAAAAAACCGTCACTTTAAAACTTGTCTTACACATGGAAATACCTTCTAACGTAAAAGAAATAAACAGTATGTTCTACTGTTCTTATCAGATTATCGTGTTATCAAGGCACAAAAAAAGCAGCAGACCGTTTTATTGATCTACTGCTCTATGCGCATTTAGCAATTATTTTATTTTTTTGAGCCTGTTGATAAGGTCATTTGCCATATCATTATCCTGTATCAATGTGATTCCGAAACACTTCTTACCGGCATCCTTTATTGAAGCACCGATGTGGTAAACGATCTTTCCATCAACAACAAGAAATCTGTCATGAAATGCATTAGTGTATTTCACTGTAAGATTTGGATATTGAGCATTGAAATTGGTTATATCTGTCTGGCTCAGCTTAGTCTTTGGAAAAGTATAAACATTGACGTTAACACCTTTCTTTTTCTTTGCCAGAATATTTAACGTCACAACATCAACATAGCCATCCACAAGATCAATTGTCTTACCAGCCTTCTTTATAAGCGAAACTATAAGGCTAAATGCATCATAAATCTGACCGTCATAGAAAATTTTCTGCTCTGATTCCGCATGATCCGCGATATACTCAAATACTTCATCAAGCTTCTCTTCGGTTTTCTTCTGAAACTCTAATTGCTTAAGTTCTACCGCACTTATCCTTTCAAAAAGCATAGCGTTATTTGCCATGAACCTTCGCATTTCAACAAATGCTTCCATGATTCGTATACTGACTTTAATTGCTACTTCACTATTCAAAACTGCTGAAAGCATAGCAATTCCCTGTTCTGTGAACACGTAAGGCAAATATCTACGTCCACCATACTCCTCACTTGAGGTCGCAAATTGCGACCTCAAGTTATCATATTCTTCTTTGGTCAGCTGAAAACAGAATGTCTCCGGAAATCTTTCAATATTCCTCTTAACACGCTCATTAAGACGCTTTGTCTCAATTTGATACATGTCTGCCAAATCGCTATCAAGCATTATCTGCTGATTCCTGACAGTATAGATCATGTTCTGAATGTCTGTGTTATTTTTCAGTTCAGTATTGTTGTTCTGAGTTGTAATAGCTGTATCTTTCTGTATTTTTGCCTTCTTAGCTGCCATCTAATGCATCTCCCAACTTTCATAAACTTGAGGTCGCAAATTGCGACCTCAAGTGGCTGCGACCTCAAGTCTATTAGACTATAACACAGTGAAAATACATTTACAATAATATAAAAAGCACAATCATCTTTCCTGATAACTGTGCTTTCTCTGTAGCTTGTGTGAGCGCTCCTGCTCTCTTTCCTTCTGCTTGACTTCATTCATATGCTCACGCTGTTCATTGTCACTGTTGTACCCAATGATTTCTGCATAAGCAAGATCATAGACTTCCCCGACCATTTTTTCCAAAATCGAATTCTGTCCATCAATGATCTTGTCTATTTCCTTTCGCCATGCATCAGGAGTAATCTTCTCACCCTTTGGAATCACCTTTCGGAATCTTTCATATTCCCTGGGCATGGCGTCCAGGGTTGTCCTGTTCTCCTTGTCAAACTTCAACCTGGCTAGACCTTTAAGGCTCTGGCTTTTGTTATAAACTTCCATGAAACCTTTATATCTCTCCCAAGCTGATATCTTGGCACTTAGAACGTCAACTTTCGCAGTACCCTTATCATGATCAGCCGCAAGTTTGTCATAGATTGTTCCGTGCTCATCAATATAGGACTGCAATTCATCAAAAGTGGTAATACCTTTTTTCTCCGCAAAGCCTTTCATGACATCCGGATCCTGAAGCTTTTCTCTATGAGAGACCTTCCTTAGATACTTACCGCTTATGATCGGTAGCTGCATGCGTCCATGACGTTTCACAACTTTATCAATAAGTTCAGTGATTTCATTTTTCACTGTTGCAGCCTGCCTCTTAGCAGTATCCTTGATAGAGTTAATTGTCGCTGACATGACATTGATATACTTGGCAACGCCTCTAAACTCCATGACCTTGCGGTTATAATCGCCACGCTCTGTATGGATGCCCTTATTTTCCAGTGCATTAGCTTCACTTCCAAGATGAATCGTAGGAAGGATATCAAGCCCAAGCTCTTTAAAAGACCTGTGCTCCCATTTCTCACCAACACCAATAGCCTCATTGGTCTGATTGATCAGGTCGCTAAGATTCTTTCTCCACTCCTTGGCTTTACTCTTGTCATCCCAATCGGTAACATGCTCCGTCTTGCATTTATAGTTCTTGCCCTGACGGATCTTGTTACCATGCTCATCAAGGATATAAACCTTACGCTGTTTGGGCAGCCATTTACCATATTCATCCATCGATCTCATAGTCATCAGACAATGGAAATGCAGATTTCGCTGTCCATGTTTATTGACTGAATCATGGATTGCCCAGTCACAACACATGCCTTTGGAAACAAAGTTCTCCATGACATATTTTCTGACAACTTCCACTGCAAGCTCATAAGTCCATTCATTTGGCAAAGAGGCTTTCATCATCCTGCAAAGCTGAAACACTCAGGGAAGTATTTGTGAACAACGCCACCCATCATATATTTGTGATGGTTCTCAATTTTCCTACGAGCATCGTTAGCTTTCTTCTCGGTAGTAAGCCTATGCTTAGCCTGCTCGAGATTCTTCTCGGCGTTCTCAACGCCCTTGTTGTTAGTTACAGTTGGATCTATCATTACAGATCACTCCTTTCCATGAATTTATTTTTTGTCCTGCAGAACAAAGAAAAAAGGACTATTCCGTTTGGAATAATCCTCTTTGCTTAACTCTCAGTTAAAACAGTAAAATAATATAAACTTTTTACTGATTAAGTAATTGTTCTTTTTTCTTATCGTACTCTTCTTGCGTGATAGCGCCAATGTCCAATAGTTCTTTGAATTTTTTTATCTCATCAGCAACAGAAAGTGTAGAAGTACTCTCCACATTTGTTTGTACATTTTTAGATAATGAATAGAATGTTTCCCTTTCCTCAGTAGTTTTTATTACAATTCCTTCATCAATCAACTTATTTACTGCTCTTGAAAGTTGCCCCATAGATAAGTATGATGTCCTACCGCCAAGACTCTTCAACTGCGATAACGTACTTTTACCATTTTCTTCTAATGTAACCTTTACTATTTCCCACTCTGGGACTATAAGGTATAATTTATCACTTCCTCTCTCTTCGATAAGAACGAGACCATCTTTTTTTAGTTGATTTAACAATGTTGCAACACGAGAGTTTCCTAACATTTTCACGATATTATCTTTTGTCAACAACTCATTTAACGTTATAGGAGCATTCTGTGCTAAAACATAATAAACACGACTTTTATCCCTTTCAAACAACTCAGTTGCCGTGTTCTCTTCCTCAATTGCCTCAGTATTATCCAATGCAGAAAAATATGTGGTTCCGTCTTCCCCTTTAAATTTTTTTATACGTCCTTCCTTTGCTAATAAATTAAGGTTAGCATTGACCATTTGATGAGAATATTCCCCATAACCTTTGATTTTAAAGAAAGAAGATGCTTTGCAATTCCCTATACCTGCTATATCTTTTAATATTTGTTCTCTACACTGTTCTGATAACCGACTAACATTCTGTCGATCTTGATCATTTTTCTCCTTTGCTATTTCTTTTTCTTTCATTATGGCCGTTTTCCCGCCATCAATTGCGACAAACGCTTCATCAACAGCAGCGTTAATGTCTCTTCTAAATTGACTATATAATTCTGCAACGTTGCTTCTTAGTCTTTCTGCCCGTTCTTCATTAAAGGTTCCCGTAATGTTTGCAGCAGCACCATGCTGATAACTTAACTGACGTTTTATTTCATTTGCATTCATTATGTCATAAAGCAAAGCTGACGCTACGCTGTTTGTTATCACACCAAAACCTAATCCACTCGCTTCACCAGATACATAATGCTTTTCAAAATAATCCGCTGCTATCCCCATAGATTTATTGTAATCATTCAATTCTTTCATGTATTTTGTATTAAAATCTTTACAAGGAATTGCTATTTCATTAAGAATCTCTTTTTGTTTAGTCTCAGGTTTTTTATCGATTACCGGTCCTAATCCGATAATAAAATAGCGCAAAATCAACTCGGGTCTAGTATTCATAGTAAGCCAATTTGCCAACTGACCATGCGCAATTGAAGCATTTTCCATCGTTGGAATATTTGAAACTGTCTCATGTTCCATATCTTGTCTTATTTGGTTAATTGCCTTTACTTCCGCTGCAGCATCGGCTGTTGTCGCATTACTGATTCCTCTCCTAAATGCACTTTCATATAATGCATCAAGATATCCCTTAGGCATAAAACGATAAATATATAGCCATCGTGGAAGCGCTTTATCAATTGCTGCCTGTACTCTACTTTCTGCTCCTAATCCTGCAATCCATTCAAACAGTCCCATTCTCATTGCCTCCTACATTTCTGCAAATATAAATAACTCCAAACCACACTAAATACTATTATTACTGTGCATAAATACTATACTTCCAATTTCGCAACATATGCCGTAACACTCTTGTCAGCTGGTGGATATGTATGGCTTAATGCCTTCATAGAAGAATTCATAATCATCTTTCTTTATGTAGCCTTCTTTTATCAACATATCCCATGATGCTTTTAAATTCTCTATATTTCTTTCAAATAACCCCATTTTAATGTTTAAGTCACTTTTTGATATATTCTTTGGCAGAATTCCCGAGATTTTCTCATCATAAGCAAACTTTTTAACGTCACTAATACTGTCACTCATTTCAGGTGCAATTCGTAAACGTAGCTTCGAAACTAAGGAATCCGGTATATTAATCTTAAGCTTCTGCGAATCTCGAGGCGGCTTCTTGGTTTTTATCACAATTCTGAATTCTTTCTCGTATTCCCAAGGATAATCTTTCACAAAAAGATTATCCTCACTAAAGAATTGATCACCATCTGATACTGAATACCATTTATTCCGAAACATTACCCTATTTGTTTTCTGTTCCCTGTAATATACCCATGCAGCACTTAGATCAAAATCTTTGTTCCTCAGATATTGAGCATTATCATTAACCCCTTGAACGTTTTCAATTGATCTTATAAATTCCAACATTACAGCTGGTGTAATTCCTATGCTTACTCCTCTTCCAGTTAATCCTGAATACAAATACCACATGGGTATTTTTTCTGATTTGCTATTGCAAAAGCACAAGGCATATATGCTGTTCGCCGTCATTTTATGATTATCTGCTTCAGCTTTATCATTCATTTTTGTCAAATTATTTACGTAAAAGCATTTATTTTTCAGAATTAGCTTTGCCGTTTCTAGGGTTGTGTAATACCAAAAAGTAGTGTCAGAAAAATCCTTTGCCAAACCATTAATATCAATTTGGTTACTCTCTATCATTTTTTTAGAAGTGATAACAATATCTTTACTTTTCATCAGTTTATACCAACCTAAAAATTTGTTTTCTTACCCACACATTTAAATATATCACACTAAGATTAACTACTATATTAAAAAATGTGTAAAATGATATTTAGCATTTTCTACGTTTCGCGTTTATAGAAATCATTTGCTCCCTAATTTGTTTTTTTCGATTATTTGTTATGCGTCTGGTTTTACGATAACTAACGTACTGTTTAGGCATAACATAGGTCTTGTCAATATCTGTTGCCTTTACACACCTATACACACTTGGGAACTCAGTAACTAACGAGTCAAGTTTTCGCATTACTGCTCTATCCCTTGTGTAGACAACTGCCTCTGTTTCAGCCACATTGAAGTTGATCACTGTCTCCTGTTCCGTCTTGGTCAATCTACTCAAATGTTTTTGCTCCTTTCTGACTGCCCTCCTGGTCTGTTATGTAGTTTTTGGCACGGAAAGAACGAAAAGAAGAGATAAGATAGGATGGATAGGATAAGATAGAATAGTAAATAGTGTATATCTTTATTCTCTTTTTCTTTGGTTCTTTCTTTTTCTCTTGTTTCTAGGGTAAGAAGAAAGAAAAGGGAAGGAGGGGAAGAAAAGAGGAGGAAAACTTCCCCTCGGTAAATGCCGTAACAATGCAAAATAAAAAAGTCTCAATGAAATCTTCTTCATTAAGACTTTTTCAAAGTTCGTTCTCACGGCAATTACTGTATGAACTTTTCAAAAATAGCTATTATTCTACCTTCTACGGCTATCTGGATTATGCTTGTCCTTTCGTATTTATTGTTCCAACAAACTTGGTATAACATGTGTTATCTCCCGGTTCTCTATCACATTCTTTTACATGCCGCATCTTAACTATGTTTTAGTTTTTTGTCCATCCTATATATTAGTCACAATATTCTTGCATAATATTCACAATTCCGATATTATAAACAAGCAGTTTTTTTAATAAAAGATTTGAGGATTATAATGAGTATTTTAAATGTTGAACACTTGTCACATGGTTTTGGTGACAGAGCTATATTTGAAGATGTATCATTTAGGCTATTAAAGGGCGAGCATATCGGCCTTGTAGGTGCCAATGGCGAAGGTAAGTCTACTTTCATGAATATCATCACAGGATCTCTTCAGCCTGATGAAGGTAAGGTTGAGTGGTCCAAGAATGTAAAAGCAGGTTACCTTGATCAGCATGCTGTTCTTGAAAACGGGATGACAATAGGAAGCGTTCTTAAAAGTGCTTTTGACCCTCTTTTCCAGACAGAGCAGCACATCCAGGAGCTATATGAGAAGATGGCAGAAGTTGATGAAGCCACTATGACAGAATATCTCGACGAAGCAGGTATGCTTCAGGAGTATCTTACCAATCACGATTTCTATATGATAGATTCCAAGGTTGAAGAGGTTGCAAGGGCTCTTGGTCTTCTGGATCTTGGCCTTGATAAGGATGTTACAGAGCTTTCAGGAGGTCAGAGAACAAAGGTTCTCCTTGGTAAGCTCCTTCTGGAAAAACCTGATATTCTGCTTCTGGACGAGCCTACCAACTATCTTGACGTAGAGCATATTAACTGGCTTCAGCGCTATCTTCAGGAATACGAGAATGCTTTTATCCTTATATCTCATGATATTCCATTTCTTAACAGTGTCATCAATATCATCTATCACATGGAAGGGTGCAAACTTTCCAGATATGTAGGTGACTATGACCACTTCCAGGAAGTATATGAGATGCAGAAAGCTCAGAATGAAGCTGCATACAAGAGACAGCAGCAAGAAATAGCCCAGCTCAAAGACTTCGTTGCAAGGAATAAAGCCCGCGTATCCACAAGGAACATGGCTATGTCAAGGCAGAAGAAGCTTGATAAGATGGAGCTTATCCAGAAAACTGCCGAAAAACCAAAGCCAGAATTTAACTTCCTTACCGCAAGAACTCCCAGTAAGTACCTCTTTAAAGCCAAGAATCTTATCATAGGATATGATTCACCACTTTCCAAAGAGCTAAATCTTGAAATGGAAAGAGGCGGCAAGATAGTACTGACAGGTGCCAATGGTATCGGTAAGTCAACTCTTCTAAAGAGTATACTTGGTATAATCAAGCCTCTGCAGGGAACTGTAGAACTTGGAGACTATCTTGAGATTGGATATTTCGAGCAGGAGACAGATCCTAATATCCAGACTACCTGCCTTGAAGAGATATGGAACGAATTCCCCGGATTCAATCAGTACGAGGTACGTTCCGCTCTTGCCAAGTGTGGCCTTACATCAGACCATATCGAAAGTAAAGTCAAGGTATTATCAGGAGGCGAGCAGGCCAAAGTCAGACTTTGCAAGCTCATAAACCATCCATCAAACCTTCTGTTACTGGACGAGCCTACAAACCATCTGGATGTCGATGCCAAAGACGAGCTAAGACGCGCCCTCAAAGAATATCCCGGCAGTATCCTTATGGTATGCCACGAACCGGACTTCTATAAATCCTTTGCAACGCAGGTTTGGAACTGCGCTGAATGGACAACCAAGACTATATAATAATAACAACCCAGGTCGCATAGACTTGGGTTGTTTTATTATACTGATCAGAGACTGTTATATCATCTTGTCAACCAAGAACAGTACGCCTCTTGACAATGCAAACATACAAGCAATCGTGCATACACTCATACCCCAGAACTTAACAGCGCTGTATCCAAAGCTTTTCCAGCACCCGGCAATCCTGAAAAGTGCAATAAGATAAAATGCCAGAAACGGCGTAGTAACCAGATATAATATCTGGAATGAAAAAAGAAAGAATATAAACATTCCCGTCATCGTACCTGCCCACAGTTTGAGCAGTGAATCCTTGGGATGCTTGTCTGTAATCTCAAGCGTCTTAAGCGCTATCTCATCTACGTCCATAAATATCTTCTTAAAATTGATGGTAAAACGTCCCTTATGATCCTTTATGGACATTGCTTCATAATCAACATCGTCTCCCCAGTTCCCCATATTTTTGCTCCTATCCTTTCTTGCAATTATTCATTAAGTATAGAACTCAAACTTCGCACTTGCCAAACATACGCCACCCTCTGAGGCAGAGCCGATGCGGCCCGTTTATAATACATTTTCGTATCTTGAAGGTGTTATAATTCAGGGCAAGATATCTGGATCTTTATATTCTAGGGTCCAAACTCGCTTCGCTCAGACAGGTGGACCCTAAGAAGAATATAAAGATCCAGATATCTCGCTCCTGAATTTAATAACACCTTCAAAAGATACGAAAATGTATTATAAACGGGCCGCATCGGCTCTGCCTCAGAGGGTGGCGTATGTTTGGCAAGTGCGAAGTTTGAATATAAAATTAGTATAACAGCTATACGCCAAGCAAATCCCCTCGATTATTGCTCTTAACTTACTATTTAGAACTTATTTTATTATATCTTCCCTATATGGCAGTACAGTATATTCAAAGGTTATGCAGGGGTACGTGAACCACGGGCGGGCAGAATATAGATAATTGCCACGCATTTTAACAATTTTATATAATTCATGAGCTTGATAGATGGAGTTTTTATTCTGCCAAGGGTCCACATGTCTGAGCGAAGCGAGTTTGGACCCTAGAATAAAAAGCTCCAGCTATCATGCCATGAATTTATAAAATGGTTAATGCGTGGCAATTATCTATATTCTGCCCGCCCGTGGTTCACGTACCCCTGCATGGCCTTTGAATATACTGTACTGCCCTATACGAGACGTTTGAGTCTTTTAGCTGGCTTTACTTCTTGGGATAACATAAGGATCTCCTGTTTCGGGATCTGTTATTATGGAACTTTCCATTCCGTATATTGTACGCATCAGATCAGGAGTTATTATGTCCTTAGGACTTCCCTGCGCGATAAGCTCACCTTTTTTCATGGCAAAAATATGATCAGCATACCTGATAGAAAGGTTGATATCGTGAAGTATCGCAACAATAGTAGTCTTTCTTAGTTTATTGAGCTTGGCAAGACAGTCAAGGATCTCTACCTGATATGCTATATCAAGATAAGTCGTTGGCTCATCAAGTAAGAGTATATCTGTATTTTGAGCAAGTACAAGAGCTATCCATACTCTCTGCCTCTGTCCTCCGGATAGAGAATCCACAGGCTTATTTGCAAGTTCCGATACTCCCATTGCTTCCATAGCACAGGCTATCGCTTCATAATCCGCTTTGGACAACTGTCCGAAGATGTTCTGATAAGGGAATCGTCCTCTGGCAACAAGGTCAGCTACTGTGATTCCTGCAGGTACAATAGGGCTTTGTGGAAGGAGACCTATCTGCTTGGCAAGGCAAGCTGTAGGGACTTCATATATGGATCTGCCGTCAAGAAGTACTGTTCCATCCTTTGGTTTAAGAAGTCTTGCAAAACTTTTTAAAAGTGTAGACTTGCCACAACCATTAGGACCTATAAGAACACTGAACTTTCCTGCAGGAATATCTATATTCATATCTTTTAAAATGAGTTTTTCCTCATAACCTGTGCTTATTCCTTTAGCTCCAAAGTCATGACTTATTGCTATATCACTCATTAGATCTTATCTCCCTTCTTATTAAGATTTAGAAGCAGCATAAGAAGATATGGTGCTCCCAAAAGTCCTGTCACTACTCCTACAGGATACTTAGCTTCAAACAGATTCTTGCCTATAAGTTCAGCTGCATATACAAGAAGTGTTCCAATAAGGCCTGATACTGCCATGGCATTACTTCCGTTTCTGGTGATCTTCCCTGCTATAGGCCCTGACAGGAATGCTACAGAAGCAATTGGTCCTGTAACAGCTGTTGCACCTGCGCTTAATATAAGAGCGCATACTATACAGCATATCCTGACTGCGCTAAGAGGAACTCCCAGAGTTGTTGCATACTCATCTCCAAGCTGCATCATCCTAAGATACCTGTTACACCAAAGAAGCAGTGCACTTCCCAGTATAGTCATAATAGCTATAGCCGGAACATCTGACATCTGGGCCGAGTTAAGGCTTCCTCGTAGCCATCTAAGTGCGGTAGCTACGTCATATTCAGAGCCTACAAGCAGCATCCAGGATATAAGCGCATTTAGGACTGCCTGCATTCCTATTCCTATGAGTATCATCCTGCTGCCAAAAGACTTGCCTCTTCCTGATAACAAGAAGATCATAACAGTAACTAAAAGGCCCGCTATTATGGAAAATATCGACGCTGCTATTCCGCTTATACCCAGTATCAAGATACAGAACACAGCTGCAGCAGATGATCCTGCTGTGATACCAATGATATCAGGAGATGCAAGAGGATTCCTAAGAAGGCTCTGAAATACAAATCCTGCTATACCAAAAGAGAATCCTGCCAGTCCTCCAACTATCAGTTTTGGGAGTCTTAAGCTTTTAATAGTATAGGCAGCGCCTTTTGTTTCATCACTAAATAGATATCCAAAAACTTCTGAGAGAGAATAATTGGTATTTCCGATAGTCATCATAAGGCATGCAAGAAATACGATGATACATATAAGTGCAAGAACGCACAGCATATTTTGCCTTTTTTGCCTTGTATATATATTTCTTAAATTCTTTTCTAAAATGTTGGCGTTCATATACTCCTAGCCTTGGTTTTATATACGATCCAGATAAAAACAGGTGCTCCAAGAAGCGCTGTTATTATGCCTACTTCAAGTTCTCCCGGGCTTCCCAGGACTCTTCCTATGACATCCGATAGAACAAGAAGTGCCGCACCTCCAAGTGCTGACATTGGAACTATAATCCTCATGTCACCGCCATAGATAAGCCTGATAATATGAGGCATCATAAGTCCTACAAAACCTATAGGTCCTGCAAGCGCTGTAACACTGGCACACAGAAGTACTCCTGCAAGTGCCGTGACAAAACGCAGATGCCCAACTTTAACTCCCAATGAGATTGCCATCTCATCTCCAAGTAAAAGAGCATTAAGACCCGGTGAACATATAAGTGCCAGCAGCACTCCTCCTGCAAAAAATGGGGTTAATAACTTAACATCTTCCCATGAAGCACCACCCACACTTCCAACCTGCCAGAAGCGATAAGCCTTCATGACATTGGAATCAGGAAGCATTATGGTATTGACCAAAGATCCCAGAGCCGTAGACACTGCAGCTCCAGCAAGTGCCAGCTTTATAGAACTTGCTCCGCCATAACCTACTGATGCAATGCCATAGACAAATAAAGCAGATAGAAGTGCTCCAATAAAAGACAGCCCTATAAGCTTCATTCCTGACGAAATATCAAGATATGCAATGCCTATGACTACCATAAGAGAAGCACCGGTATTTACGCCAAGGATACTTGGATCAGCTATTGGATTTCTGGTAATTGCCTGCATGAGTGCTCCGGATACTCCAAGCGCTGCACCCGCCAGAATCCCAAAGACCGTCCTTGGAATTCTGGCATCTATTACAGCAGCCTTGAATGCGTCAATATCCCTTCCTGTAAAATATCCAAATATATCAGCAAAAGGTATCTGCTTACTTCCATATGCAACGGATAGAAAAACACATACTATCAGCAATATTATCTCTATCGTAAAACCTATTATTAAGTTACTTTTATTTTGTTTTCTGAGCTGCTTCATTTAATGCTTCCAGATAATCCTCTATGCAATATGGTATTGAAAGAACTGTAGGTGTGCTTGCTGCTGCAAGGTTGTCATTAGAATCAAGAAGTACGAACGCACCATTTTGTACAGCCGGAATGTTGTCAAACCTTCCATCAGCCTTCATGGCTGTTACAAGTGTATCTGTTCCGTATGTGATAATGATATCTACATCTGTCAGAAGATCTGCATTCTCAGCGCTTACTGTTATTGAGAAGTCATCTGGATTCTCAATTAAAGCTGTTACACTATCAGGTGTTACAAATCCAAGATCTCCAAGAAATGCTGCTCTTGGGTCATTATTGGTATAAATATAAAATGTTCCAAGATCGTCTTCAGACAGCCAGAAGAATGCAACTTTTTTGCCCTCAAGGTCAGGATAGTTTGAAAGGCTATCATTTATAAGCTGCTGTGTCTCTTCTACAAGCGCTCTACCCTCTTCTTCAAGACCAAGGGCTTTGGCATCATTGATAGTCTCTTCCTGCCATGTTGTAGTCCATGGAATCTCAGGATATGCTACAACAGGTGCTATCTCTGAAAGTCTGTCATACTCTTCCTGGCTAAGTCCTGAATATGCAGCAAGTATCACATTAGGATTACAGTCTGAGATTGCTTCATAGTCCCATCCATCAGTGTCCTTGAATACATTGGGAGTTGCTCCAAGCTCCTCATAAGCCTGAGCCGTCCAAGGGAGAAGTCCATTCTCATCTCTTGGTCCAAAGTTAGCTTCGGATATACCAGCAGGTACTATTCCAAGTGCAAGCGGCACATCCGGATTGCCCCAGGAGATGGCAACGATGTTTTCAGGCTTATCTTCTATTACAGTCTCACCAAGCCCATGCTGAATTGTAATAGGGAAGGCTGCATCACTGTTTTCATCATTAGCAGAAGCTAACACATTGGCATCATTAGAAGATCCATTATCAGATGAAACTGAGCTGTCTGCAACATTAGAGCCTTCTACACCACAGGCAGTAGCACCAAGTCCCATTACAGCTGCAGTTATGATTGATACAATTTTTCTTTTCATAGTATTTCTCCTCGTGTGAAAATATGTTATGCTTTATTTAGTTAGCCAGAACTAACTTGCATATAATCTCATATAATTACTTTGGTGTCAATATAATATTGCAAAATTTATATTTTTATAATGGGACAGTTTATGTTTTGTTTACTAAAAATATATTGCATACAATTCATTGTAATGATATATTGTAATTAATTGATTGCACGCAACCATTCCACAAATTGATCATGCAGCTCAGTCAAACAAAGGAGTTATAGGATGTATTTCTATATCCGTTTACACGATGTAAACAGGATATGTTAAGAAATACAGAGATGTATTACTATATACCATTAAAATAAGGAAGGACGTGATTTTATGAACAACAATAACAACAATATTTTCGATCTTACAGGTAGAGTAGCACTTGTAACAGGCTGCTCCACAGGACTTGGAGTACAGATGGCCAAGGCGCTTGCCCGTCAGGGTGCCAGTATCGTAGCGCTTGCAAGAAGGCAGGAGCTCATCGATCAGGTAGCCAGGGATATTCACGAGCAATATGGGGTTGATACTCTGGCTGTAAGATGTGATATAACAGATACCAAAATGGTTGAAGATGCTGTAGACAAGGTTTTAGAGCACTTTGGCAAGATAGATATTCTTATCAACAATGCAGGAACAGGCGCTGTAGCACCTGCTGAAGATATCACCGACGAGCAGTTCTCCAATGAGCTTAATATAGACCTCTTTGGAACCTTTAGGGTTGCAAGAGCTGTTGCCAAGAAGGCTATGATCCCTGCCGGCTTTGGAAGGATCATCAATATCGCATCCATGTACGGACTTGTGGGCAACAAGATTGCACCTTCTTCACCATATCATGCAGCAAAGGGCGGCGTTGTCAATCTTACAAGAGCTCTTGCAAGTGAATGGGGCAAGCACGGCATTACAGTCAATTCCATATGCCCAGGCTATTTCTACACACCACTTACCCAAGAAACCTTGGATTCTGATTTCTTCAAGGAATATGCAAAATCAGCAATTCCTATGGAACGATACGGTGTAGAAGGCGAGCTTGATGCTGCTGCCTGCTTCCTGGCATCTCCTGCTGCAAGCTATGTAACCGGCATAGCACTTCCTGTTGACGGCGGATATACCAGCATGTAATTCTATACCGGTACTATAATTATCCACATAAAAAAATGTCCTTTTCTTAAGTAGTTTACTATAAATATCTGAGTGCTTTACCAACACATCCAAAGCGCCGGATATTTGAAAAGGACATTTTTATATTTTACTAAAACTTCATAGACCCTTGCATTGTCTTACCGGGGATTATATCCATTCTTCTTTTAACAAAGCTATTGGGAAGTTCAAAAAGTGCATATGCTATCAGTCGTTAGCAAAAAAGATTGTATAGCATATCTTCTAACTTAAATCAATTCAATTTATCACTCTAATACCTAAGCTAATTATGCATTAACTTTAGTATCAACAAACCTAAAGCCATAATACTTGGTTTCAGGTTCTTCTATTCTTGATTCGCCGAGTACTGTTCCATCAGATGCTACCTGTCTTGCAGGGATTACGATCTGCTCTTTTGAGTGACCATTCTTCGCATCGATATAGTTAACATTGATTGTAAGATCAGGTCGCTTATCAATCTCTTCGATGACGAAATCTGCAAAGCTTACATACTCACCTGCATCAATGTCTACTGTTGCACCATAAGCTGCCTCCCTGATAGCCTTTGCAGCGTCAAGGTTGAACTGATAGTAATCATTAACAGGTGCTACTGTAGATACCTCTGTTGAAGATTGTACGCCGCTTGCATCTACTACTGCAAGAACTGTTTCATTCTCGTTAGAAGAAGGCTCAACACCAGGCTGAACTGGCTCAACTACAACTTCTTTTTTAACTGCATCGTATTTTACCAGATAAATTGTACCATAGTTGTAATAAGATACAGGATAATCTGTGCCATTTATAGTTTTATAAGAATATGAACTTTTGAGTGTGATATTAATTGTCCATGTTCCATGCTCAGCATCGTATTTCAAAGCTACTTTATCAATAGCATCGAATGTACCAAGCTGAGGATCAACATATGCAACTGCGTTTGCAGGATCGTCACAGTCAGTAGCTACAGGAACTGTAACAGCCGCTTCAATATTCTTACCATCAAGAACTTCTGTATTAGTAGAATTTAAAGATACAAAATATATAGTAGCCTCAGCTGACTCCTCATCAGCTTCAAGCGGAATTTTATTGTCTGTAGTATTAGCTATTATCTCTGTTCTTCCCTGAAGAACATCTTCATCTTCAAGTGAAGAATCGGTGATTGTTATATGAGCATTCCCTTCTGCCAAAGGATCTATTGGTGCTTCTCCTTCTTCTCTGTCATCAGCATACTCTGTAGCCAGCTTCTGATTTTCGGGATCTACATAGCGCTCTCCCATTTCGATTTCCTCTGCTGTCTCTTTTGCAAATTCATCCATATCAGATTTAGTATATTCCTCATATATAGCTGTCTCTGATTCTGTCTGCTGCTCATCAGGATTTCCAAGTATTTCCTTTTCATTTTCTGTAGCTGCCTGCTCATCAACGGTTACTACAACTGTAGTCTGTTCATCACATGTGCATACTCCGCCTTCGGCAGCAAATGCTGTCATTGATCCCCCAAGGGTCATTGTCATTACTGTTGTAATGATCATAAGTTTTTTTAGAATTGATGTTCTTTTACTCATATTTTCCTCCCTAGAACGAAAAAATAGTTTAATGCCGGAATAATTCATATCATCCCAGGCACGAAAGTCATAATATCAGCTTAAATAAGGCTTGTGTGACTTTTGCGACGAATTGACAAAAATATGGGATGAAATGCATTCCTCCTATAAAAAAGCTGCTCATAGAAGAATACTCCCACAAAAAATAAGACCCTTAGGACTCTTTGCGGCTACCTGTTGCTGCATATATATGGATGTTAAAAAGTTCTGGTTGATTTTATTTACAGAGTAGTGTATATTGCTTTTAAGGAAAACGTTTTCCGTGATGCATGTTTTTATGTGTCTTTTTGATAACGGATTATTTTTCCCAGAAACACGTATCTGTTATAAGCAATACTTATATTAGGAGAATCAACATGAATTTAGGAGCAATATATCACCGTACATCAGATCAGTACTGTTACTGCCTCGATACAGACAGTCTTGTTATAAACATCAAGACCGGTTATGACATCGACCACGTTTATATTATCCATGGTGATCCCTATGAAGCCGGTATTATGGGCGGATGTGAGAGATGGAGCGGCAGACGTGAAGAAATCTGCTTTAAGAAAAGTCTTAAAGATCATATATGGTGGACTACAACTCTTTTCCCGGAATATAAAAGATGTAAATACTACTTCGAGCTGCACTGCGGCGATGAATGCATGTACTATTTCGAAGATGGCTTCTATACTGAAGATGAGATGAATCAGGATGGTAAGGCTCTCTCCTATTTCATAATGCCGTGGATGAATCCTTGTGATGTATTTGTTACTCCTTCCTGGGTCAATGATACTGTATGGTATCAGATATTCCCGGAGAGATTTTGTAATGGCGATCACTCTTTAGATCCTGATGGCGTACTTGACTGGGAATACAAAGAGACAGGATTTAGAGATTTCTACGGCGGCGATATAAAGGGCATCCGTGACAAGATTCCTTATCTTAAAGACCTTGGAATCACCGGAATATATCTAAATCCTGTATTTGAATCAAAATCAAATCATAAATACAATACCAGGGACTATAAGAAAGTCGATAGTCACTTTGGCACCAATGATGACCTTAGAGCACTTGTTGATGAGGCGCATGCTGCTGGTATCCGTGTCATGCTGGATGCAGTTTTTAATCATACAGGATCGGACCATCCTATGTGGATAGATGTCCTTGAAAATGGAGAGAAGTCCAGATATGCCAGCTGGTATATGGTCAATAAGTGGCCTGTTGATACCGGACGCGATACAAGAGATGGCCGTTTTTATTCTTTTGCCTTTGCAGAGCATATGCCAAAGCTCAACACCAGCAATCCCGAAGTTGTAGACTATCTTCTTGATATCATAAGATTCTGGATTGATACATTTGATATAGACGGTCTTAGATTTGATGTGGGCAATGAGGTATCGCACTCTTTTTTAAGAGCTGTACGATACATGACTAAGCGCATGAAAGATGACTTCTACCTTCTTGGCGAGATCTGGCATGATTCTGTAAACTGGCTTCGCGGAGATGAGTACGATGCAGTTATGAACTATCCTCTTGCCAGTGCCATATCAGATTTCTGGATCTATAAAGACAGAGACAGACGCAGCTTTGAATATGACATCAACAGATGCTTTACCATGTACTATTCACAGGTCAATGACGTACTTTTTAATCTTCTGGACTCGCATGATACTAACAGACTCCTTGATAAGGTGCACGGCGATATAGATGTATTCTATCAGCAACTGGCGATCCTGTTTACAATGCCCGGAAGTCCATGCATCTACTATGGCACCGAGGTTGCAATGGAGGGCGGATTTGACCCCGATTGCCGCAGATGTATGCCTTGGGATCAGATAGATAGCGGCCTTAGAGAGGCAGAACTTAGCACCATGAAAGCTCTTATAGCAATGAGAAAAAGTACTCCTGCCTGCAAGAGCAGAAACTTCCATTTTCCTAATGATATCAAAGAAAGTCGTGTCATTTCTTATCTTAAGATTGATGAATCTGGGACAATTGCTGTATACCTGAACTGCGAGAAAGATCCCGTAAGTATTCCTCTTCCTGAAGGATCTGAAGTACTGTTTGCACGCAAATGGGATGATGCTGACAGTGTTGATGCCGGAAAACTTGGTAGTAAGGGAGTGCTTGTTGTGAGAATATAGCAGGCTAAAGTGGGGCTGTCGCACTAGATGATTTGATCATCATCTGGGCGAGGCCCCTTTTCGCCTACGTTAAGCTAAAATTTACTTTATAACCTAAATCCTTTTTTCATATAAAAATGAGGCAGGTGTCATAAAAATATAATTGACTTATCAGTCCTCAATACTTACAAGTTCGATCTGGAAATTAAGTGCCTTGCCTGCAAGTTCGTGGTTGGCGTCAAGAGTGATAGTCTCTTCATCCTTGGCCTTAACAACTACAGGGAATGCTCTGCCTGCAGGATCCTGAAGGAATACCTTCTGTCCTATGTTAAGATTCTCAGATCCCGGAAGTTCTGTAATATTGAGTGTGAAGATGTTGGAAGCATCACGAACTCCGTAAGCTTCTTCAGGCTCAAGATGTACATTAACACTCTGGCCTACTTCCATATTAACTACAGCCTTATCAAATCCTTCGATCATCATACCTGTACCGCAGATGAAATCAAGTGTCTGACCTCTGTCATAAGATGAATCGAACTGTGTTCCGTCATCAAGTGTTCCTTTATAATGAACGCTTACCTTCTTGCCGGCATTAGGTCCCTCGAAGATAACAGGTCTTGGGCCACCGCAACCGCCGCAGCCACCACAGCCGCCTTCACTGCTGCCACATCCTCCGCAGCCCTCTTCTTCGTCACCGCATCCGCCGCAGCCTTCATCACTGCCACATCCGCCGCAACCAGACTCTTCGCCGCTTGCTTCGTCTTCATGATGACCACAGCTGTGCTCTTCTCCCTCTTCATGGTGATGATCACAGTTAACGCCCTTAGATTCAAGCTCTCCGTTAAGATATGCGTATACAGCAGCATCTGCATCGCCTTCTGCGCCGGATATAACTTCGATTCCAGCGCTTGTAAGTGCATCAAGTGCTCCCTGTCCAAGTCCTCCGCAGATAAGCTTCTCTACCTTCTGCTCAGCAAGAAGTCCTGCAAGAGACTCATGTCCAAGTCCCTCATTGCCAATAACTGTGCTGGCTACTACTTTATCATCCTCAATCTCATAGATCTTAAACTCTTCAGTTTTTCCAAAATGCTGAAAAATGTCGCCTCCGGCATATGTAACCGCTAACTTCATATATGTGATCTCCTATTCTATTATTCTGTTATTTATTCAAATACAGTGCATCTTTGCCATTTTACTATGAAAAAAGAAATATAGCAAATACCGTATTTATTCTTTTTTATGTTCACTTTAAGACAACCTATTGGCAAGGTTTCCTTATATATGGCAATGACCGGGGAAGAAGTTTTAACTTTTTTATAATATGACGTAAGGGTCAAAAGTCATTTCGATTCGAGCTTGCTCGAAATCGAATATGAATTTATGACCCGCCAAACATGAGCAAAGTAGCACGTAGTGCGGATTTGCGAATGTTTGAGGATTGTGAGAGTTTCGAAGAAACGGAACAATCCGGTAGTCATATGGTGTCAAAAGGAACTTTTGACACCTACCTCATAATATCCTCTTTTGGACCAATTTTTAACATGGTTAACAAATACACTTTTTTGGTCGAAAAATAATAATAGATCATGAATTATGAATCGTCAGATATTTGAACAGGAGATGTCCCATGAAGCTAAGATTCGATCCATTTTTTCATTATTTATTTAAGCATAAAAGCTCTGATATCATAGCATCTATCACAGCTCAGAACATATATTGCATAAGTCTTATCGCTATAGTCAATTTCTTTATTGAACTTTATTTTTCACTATGGAATTACAGTATCATGATACTCCATCCGGAGATTCCACACCTATATATCGTGATAAGGCTCAATTCTTGCGTTATGATGATGCTCATATCTGCAATAGTCTTCTTGTACCTTATCAGTTATAGAAATAAAGTCAGCGGCAATGTAAAAAAAATCTGCTTCGTCCTGCTTGTATATTCCATTATAGAGATAGCCTTTGGTATCTATATCTCTGTCTATGACCTTCTTCTTGGCGGCAACTCATATGTCTTTTTTATCATGACTCTTTGCGTCTTTGGAATACTGGTCATCAATCCATACGGATCCATAACTCTTAGTATCATCTCCCTTGTTTCTTTCTATCTGGTACTCATTCCGGTTTATGATGTAGAGTATTCGGACGTTCTAAATATGACGGAGTATTTCTTTTTTATAAATTTTATAAGTGTTATCAGGTACTACCTGACCTGTACCTGGTACGAGAATCATTTCGAACTAAAGAGAGTCAATGAAGAACTTACTCTGGCCAAAGAGCGGTTGGAAAAAAGCAATGAAATGCTTCATTCCATAAGTTTCTATGACGAACTAAGCTGTGTTAAGAACAGAAATGCTCTTAGGGCTGACTGGTCTGAATACAACGGACATATATTAAGCGTCATGATGATGGATATCGATGATTTCAAATACTTCAACGACACATTTGGACATACAGTCGGCGATAACGTCATCAAGGAAGTCGCCACACTTCTTATCAAATACTTTGGCGTTGAACATTGCTACAGAATAGGCGGCGATGAATTCCTCATCATATCAGGCTATGGCAAAAAAAGCTTTGAAGAAAAAATCTCCTTACTGAGAAAAGAGCTGACAAATTACCACATTGAAGAAGCAGATGTCTCACCAACGATCAGCTGCGGTATCTATAGAGGTGTCTGCGACTATGAGAATGATCTTAGGGTTCTAAAAGACATAGCTGACGAGCTTCTATACAAAATCAAAAAGACAGGAAAAAACGGCTTTATGTTCAAAGCCGATCCTCTCCTTCCAACAGGTGATATTGATATTGACGACAGTTCCATAAGCTTAAAAGGCGCAATGGAATCAAAGATCAATAACTCTATCTCTTGATTGCAAACTTATATATGCAGAATAGCTCCATCACAAGAACCAGCACTGCAACCGGAAAAGCTATAACAAAGCTTTTTGTAAAACCTGCAATAAGATATCCTACAGAAGATGCAACTATTACAGGTATCTGATACTGAATCTGTGAGCTAACATGATCTATATGATTACAGCCGGCGCCTGAACTTGACATTATAGTCGTATCAGAGATTGGAGATATATGATCTCCTGTTACGCCTCCTGCAAGGCAGGCCGCTATGCCTATAAGCAGCATCTGCTGATCAGATGATAGCATCGCTACAGTTACAGGCACCATGATGGCAAAAGTCCCCCAGCTGGTTCCTGATGAGAAGGACACGAATACAGATATAAGGAACAGGAATATCGGAATAAGAGGATATACGCTGCCGGCTCCCTGCATCACTGAGTTTATGAATACGTCTGCGCCAAGGCCTCCTATCATACCTTTTAAAGTCCAGGCAAGAACCAGTATTATCATAAATGGGACCATTAGAGTAGACCCTGTAGGGATGCAGTCCATATAATCTTTAAATGACATTACTTTTCTTGGAAGATAAAGAAAAGCACAAAATAATATAGTAAGAAGTGATGCAAATACAAGGCTTTTTGCAGATTCGCAGTTTGCAAAGCATTCTACAAGGCTTGTCCCTCCTGCAAGATATCCGGTGTAGATCATAGCAGATATTGCTGTAACTATAAGGAAAGCCATAGGAAGTACAAGGTCTATGACCGCACCTTTCATTCCGGCAGAATCTGCCGATTCACTGCTTCTTTTGCCTGCACTTATATCCGGCTGTCCACCTTCTACTGCTCTTTCATATTTTTGCATGATTCCATAGTCCAATCCTGCTATAGATGTCCCAAATACCATAATAAGGGTAAGAAGTGCATAGAAATTAAAAGGTATCGCTCTTACGAACATACTAAAACCATTAATAGGATATCCTTCCGGAATATATGAATTAATTGCCGCTGCCCATGACGATATAGGCGCCAGAATACACACAGGTGCAGCTGTTGCATCTATTATGTATGCAAGCTTGGCCCTTGAAACTTTAAACTTATCTGTAACAGGCATCATAACAGAACCTACTGTAAGGCAGTTAAATCCATCATCCATGAATATAAGGACTCCAAGAAGACTTGTAGCGATCAAAGATGACTTTTTATTCTTCAGATTCCTGTATGCCCATTCTCCGTATGCATTGGTTCCACCACTCATCTGCATGAGTCTTACGACTATACTGATAAGAATCAGGAATATTATGATGGTAAGATCTACATTTGAAACCATGGTATCAAGAAAAACTCCAAAAGCTTCCCATGGATGAGGACCTGCTATAAAAAAAGCCCCTGTCGTAACTCCTACAAACAGAGCAAGATAGGCCTGCTTGGTTATAAGTGCAAGTATTATAGCTATAATCGGTGGAAGAAGTGACACCCAGGTACCATAGAACATAATAGTCCTCCTTATGACCCAATGCGTAATATACGAACAACAGCTGCAGAATAGATATAGATTATCTGTATATTTAATTCTATTATATTGTGCTCAATTTTTCAATTGATATACACGTATTTTTGTAACATCTATGACTTTTTTTGATCATGTGTAATGATATATAATAAATACGGATAGCCTGTAACAGGCTATAGCAAAACCTTCCGATAGATACAGACTATAAACAGGCACAAATTTATATAACTAAGGAGGCTATAATATGTCAACAACACCAATCGAAGAAGTTAGAGATTTTCTTCACAGCGCTCAGACCTACTACCTTGCTACGGTAGATGGTGACCAGCCAAGAGTAAGACCTTTTGGAACCGCTGAGATATTCGAGGGCAAGCTTTATATCCAGACTGGTAAGAAAAAAGATGTCTTCAAACAGTTAGAGAAAAACCCAAAAGCCGAGATCTGCGCCTTTAAGGACGGACAATGGCTCAGAGTAGAAGGCAAGCTCGTCTACGACAACCGCATCGAAGCAGAAACAGATATGCTTGATAAAAATCCCGGTCTAAAGAATATGTACGCCCCGGGAGACGGCAATACTGCTGTTCTGTATTTTGATGGAGGAAAAGCTGCTTTCTCATCATTTACAGCGCCTGCGCGCACAGTTGAGTTCTGATGAACAATCAGCTATTAATAGGCGTACTGGTACCATTTTTAGGTACCGCACTTGGTTCTGCCATGGTCTTTTTCATGAAAAAAGAACTGAGTGAAAAATTAAATCATGCACTGGAAGGCTTTGCTGCCGGTGTCATGGTGGCTGCATCAATATGGAGTCTTATAATCCCTGCAATGGAGCAATCCGCTTCTATGGGTAAGCTGTCGTTCATACCCGCAGTTGCAGGCTTCTGGATCGGTATCCTGTTCTTACTATGTCTTGATGAGCTGATTCCTCATCTTCACATGAACAGTGATGAACCGGAAGGTATGAAAGCCAATTTCAAAAAGACAACCATGATGGTACTTGCAGTTACACTTCACAACATACCTGAAGGTATGGCTGTAGGTGTCGTATATGCAGGATGGCTTACAGGTACAAGCGGCATCACTGCTGCCGGTGCTCTTGCACTAGCTCTTGGTATTGCTATTCAGAACTTCCCTGAGGGCGCTATCATATCAATGCCACTTAGAAGTAAAGGCGAGTCCAGAACAAGGGCATTTGTAAGCGGCGTTCTCTCAGGTCTTGTAGAACCTATAGGGACTATCATCACTATCCTTCTTGCAGGACTTATAGTTCCGGTTCTTCCATATCTTCTGTGCTTTGCGGCAGGAGCTATGATGTATGTAGTAGTCGAGGAGCTGGTTCCGGAGATGGCATCCGGCAAGCATACTAATGTAAGTACAGTTATGTTCGCTTTGGGATTCACACTTATGATGACCCTGGATGTAGCACTAGGATAAAATAAAAGCTATCACCTGGCAGGCTTGTTCCTTCCTGGCGATAGCTTTTTTACACAAGTTTTCCTACTAGCAAACAGCTTCATAACCTTGGAGCTGTGCTTGGCAAGTGGGAAGTCTGAATTATTCTATTTTATGTCATAAACACTTCTAAGTCTTAAGTTATCGCAGCTTCCCGATATAACTTTGATCGTCTTTGTACCCTTATCCATATCAAAATAGTTATCAGACAAGATTATATCTTCATTGTCATTAAGTATTTCTACGCCTCTTGCATAGGCACTAGAGGTGATGGTGATGGTATCTGCGCTGGCCTCTAATTCAAGCTTTGGATCTTCGTACTTAAAGTATTTAGGAAGTGAGAAGATTACTGAGCCGCCTGAAATCTCTATACCATTTTCATCAAGAAGATGATAGCTCACATACTGGCTAAACTCGTCTACGCCTTCCATATCCACTTTATCAAGCCATACTGATGTAAGAGCAGGGACTGTGATCTTCTTAGTGCCTGAAACCGGGCATGATACTTCAGACTTTGAGACAGCTGTTCCATTGGCATTTCTAAGCTCCCAGATAGCTGTAACTACCCTGTCTTCCATGCTCTCGTTGGCAACATTTAGTCTTATGGACTTCTCAAAATCCTTTGGATACTCATTAACAGCTTTGCCGCAGTTTATGCGTCCGTTCTCTTCGCAGGATATCATGAGTGGTGCGAAAGCTCTTTTTTCTGCATAATGAAGAGCTTTGAGCCTTCCTGCATAGTCTATTGAAGACCAGGACGCAACAGGCCAGCAGTCATTGAGCTGCCATACTACTGCGCCCATACATTCTCCGCGGTAACGTCTGAAATGTTCTATTCCTAGTCTGATTCCATCTGCCTGGAGCATATGTGATGCATATAACAGAGTATCGAAATCGGATGGATAACGGTAAGTCTGCTGCATATAGTTCATGATCTTGCCATTAGCTGCGCCATTGCGCTGGTGTCTCTCCATCACATATGAAAAGATATTCCTGTCATTCTCATCATCTGTTATAAGGTCGATGGTCTTTCTAAGAGGGAAACTCTGGAATCCAAACTCTGACAGGAAACGGAACCTGAACTTTCTATATTCTGTAAATGGCTTATCTCCATGCCATACATCCCAGTAATGCTGGTCTCCTCTTGTCTCATTACCCGGATCATCGAAGGCTCCTCCTGATGACGGACTGGATGGCCAGTATGAAACCTGCGGAGCTATGTCTGTAAGCATGCTGGGAATTATGCGTTCATACATAATCGTATAGTCACGTACTTCTTCTTTGGAATGAACCCATACCCCTCTGTCTACGAACATCTCCATCTCATTATTGCCGCATATAAGGCCAAGAGATGCATGATGACGAAGTCTCCTTAAATTCTGCCTGAACTCTTCTTTTATATTATTTTCAAACTTCTCCGTCAGATGGTATACAGCGCAGGCGAACATCATATCCTGCCATACCAAAAGGCCAAGTTCATCACAGATATCATAGAACCAGTCTTCAGGATAGTAGCCGCCTCCCCATACACGTACGCAGTTGTGGTTTGCAAAAGCAGCTTTTTCTAATAGGGATCTGGTAGTAGCAGGATTTACTCTTCCAAGAAGGTGATCTTCCGGGATATAGTCTGCGCCCATGGCAAATATAGGCGTTCCATTTACTCTTATTGCAAAGTCTGCGGCTTTCCTTCCCTTTTTGAGATTAAGATCTACAGTTCTAAGTCCTATTCTCTTAGTCCATGAATCTATCTTCTGACCGTCTTCATATAAAGTCACTTCTACATCATACAGGGGCTGCTGGCCGTATCCTCTAGGCCACCAGATCTTGGCATCTTCTATAGTTATAGAAAGAGAATTCTCCAATGCCCTAACTCTTACACCTACAAGTCCGTCAGCGCTTTCAATTCCTGACATCTTAAGGGCAAAAGCATCTATGGCTGGCTTCTTATCAGAAGACTTATTCCTTCCTGATGACGGGAATAGCTTTGTTTCTTTACTCCTTACTTCTCTACCATCAGGATCTGTAATCTTGACATCATAGGTCAGCTTGGAAAGAGCTGATTCAAGATCGGACAGGTCAGTACTATTAATTAAAAGTTCCGGCTTAAAAGAAATTTTTACATTAGTAGATTCATTTATATTGTTTTTATTTGAAGTTTTAGTATTCCTGCCTGAGCTCTTTACAGCTTTCTTATCAGATACACTATTTTTGACTGTTATATGCTTCTGAAGTATCTGCACGCTTTCAAGTCTTACGCTTCCTGATCCTATCAGGTATACAGGTCTATATATTCCTGCATCGGGAAGGTGAGCTCCCCAGTCCCAGCCAAAGCTTGAATGCGTCTTCCTGATATGTGGAAATCCCGGCATAGCATCTGATGATCCGTCCACATAGTCTTTTTCTACAGCCTCTTTGATATATCTTGTAGGAGAATGAAATAAAACAGTAAGCTTATTGCCTTTCTCCTTAACTATGTCCTTAATATCAAATTCATACATCCGGTGCATATTTTCAGTACTTCCAAGCTTTTGGCCATTAAGGAATACATCCGTAACTGTATCAAGCCCATCAAAATGAAGTATCTGATCATAACATGACAAAAAATCTTTGGATACATTAAAGCTGGTCTCATACTCAAAATCATTGTCCATAAGCATAAGAGCTTTATCTTCATTATCTTTAAAGAATGGATCTTCCATAAGTCCTTCTCTAAGAAGATCTGTATATACACTTCCCGGAACTACAGCCTTGATCCACTTGCCTTTTGAATCTGATGATATAATTCTCATCTTCCATTTATCATTGTCACTAATAGAAATTCTGTTCAAATCAATACCTCCATAATACCTGTATAAAAGCCCTGTAAGCCTGAAAAAAATAAAAGAGGGCCATGCATTTATGATATCACATAACCCTCTTAGTTTAGTTTGATGTTATATGCTTAAATATTGATAATATCTGCTACAGGTCGAACATATCTCTTTAATCGCAAAACAGTCTGAAATCCAGAACAAGGAAAACGGGATAAAATAAAAAGACTGCACATCACTGCGCAGTCAATACATTTTTGCCATTTCGTTTGGAAGTATATAATAGTTCGTCTGCTGTTTTATACAGGGTCTTATATGTATAGTCGGTCTTACTGTCAAGGATTACTGCC
Organism: Butyrivibrio fibrisolvens; assembly: GCF_023206215.1. Classification (NCBI taxonomy): domain Bacteria; kingdom Bacillati; phylum Bacillota; class Clostridia; order Lachnospirales; family Lachnospiraceae; genus Butyrivibrio; species Butyrivibrio fibrisolvens. Next base: position 1,947,526 of record NZ_CP065800.1, on the reverse strand, counting down.
CCCATAGAAAGGGTTATCTTCTGCTTGTAATTTCTAAAGAATCTCGTCCATCTAAGGCCGCTTTGAATTCTTTCGAATCTCCTCTGAATCATCTCTTCGCTAAAGACTCCCTGAGCAAAGCCTACAAACTCATCACCGCCGATTCTCATAAGGACATCTTTGTCACCGCTGGATTCTGTAAGTATCCCTGATATATCCTCAAGTACTTCATCACCTATATCATGACCGAATGAATCATTGACTTCCTTAAAGTTATCAACGTCTATCAGATAGAAAAATCCACTGCACCCTTCTTCTAAGTACTCTGAGATTCTCTTCTCTCCTCCTGCTCTGTTAAAAAGCCCTGTCATTCCGTCATGTTCAGACTGATATGAAAGCACTTCGCCTCTTCTGATATTCTCAATCTGTATGGTAAGTACATATCCGGAGATCACTATCGATACGATGGAAGCAACAGCTATATGCGAAGTAAAAGCTTCCATTACTGCCCCATCATTATAGAAGTCAAATATTACACCATATGTCACTGCAACTCCTATCATAAAAGACCAAAGTCTTCTTGGCTTGTCTATGATAAGGCATGGAATCACACATAGAAAAAGAAGCGATGTAAATCCCTCTTCTTCCGGATCGAAATATGAATCAACAGAAGCCGCAAATAAAAGTATCGGCACTACTACAAGATAAAAGATAATTGTCGAATTTTTAAATGGTCTGTCTTTACCACGAAAATTATAAACAACCCTAAGTATGGCAAAATAGATCATGATCATAGCTGATCCGAAACTTCCCTCAAGATCTCCCACTATCAAAAAGAATACTACAGCCATTATAGGAAGGGTGGCTCCCATCATGGAAAGCTTACCTATACGTTCGTAATTCAGTTCATTTATTCTATCTCGATAATCGCAAAAAACATCATCATCTTTGGTGAATAGCTTAAATATTTTCATAGGATTATTGTCCTTCTTTGCAAGCATCTATAACAGTATATCACTAAACACATGTACTGTATCCCGTTTCTTGAAAATATATTCGAAATAGTATCTGACAATGATCTTATTCAAGTACTATAGTAACTGATACTATAAACTGTCTTATATCAGTCATCCGCAATATATGAAATCTTATGACTGACATACTGCATGTTCCCAGGTCAATTACTATATTTTCACGGCATACGAATTATCTGAAACATCAATATATTACTTTTATTCTGTAATTCTTTATATCTCCAACAGGACTGTTTTTCTTAATAAATTCCTGTAACAGGTCTGGCATTTCCTCTGTACTATTCCTTAAAACTTTACTATCTCCAATCGCCTTATATCCACCTGTGCCTGTCGCTCTGTAATTACTGGTCACAAGTGTATACATTTTAGAATCAGAAAGCTCTGTTCCGTCAATACGAACCATTTTAACTACTCTGTCGCCAACAGGGCGTCTTAAGTCAAACTCATAATCAAGGCCTGCATAGAAGTCATAGTTATAATGTTCTATCTTGGGTTTTAAAAACTCTTCCGAAACCGCAGGCTTTCCATCTACCAGAGTGAAGTATGAAGCAACTCTTTCAAGAGATTCTTTGATAGTCTTCTTGGTAACTTCTACAACAAATACTGTATTAGAAAAAGGATAAACAGCACATATATCCCTAATCGTTATATTCTTTTTTAATCCCAAAGGATCATTACCAAGACTTGTGCAGGAAAAATCCGCTCCGCTCCATTCAAGCTGAGTCTGGTTAAAAATAGCTGCAAGCCTGCTTCCGTTAAGTGCTGCATCAAGTTTTTCTTCAGGTATGATAGGCTCATCTATTGATCCTATCGGTATATCAAGCCATCTTTGAACATCCTGCTCAAGTGGAAGCATCTTGTTATAAACTATATCTTCATGCTCAGATCCTGTACTTACAAGCTTAGAACTGATCTTAAGTTGTTCATCATCACCTTGCTGTGCACCCATTTCTACATGCATGGATATATACTTCTCTGCCTTGGCAGGCGGCTGAACTGCATAGGTTCCATCTATGACAAACTTCTCATTAGCTATATGCTGATGACCTGTCAGAAGGATATCCCAGTCCTGTTCATGAGCTATTCTGCATCCGATATTCTCGGTGGTATCAGACATCTTCTCGCCGGTCTTTGGATTTTCTTCTAAGCCTCCATGATATATAAGGACAGTTATATCGCATTGATCTTTAATCTCAGCAAGTGCCTTGGCTGCAGCGCTGAGAGGATCTGTGACCCTTGTCTTTGTGATGTTGTCTTCCTGTTCCCAGACATTGACCCAATCTGTTACAACTCCTGAAAGACCGATCCTAAGGCCATTATCAAGTGTTACTATGTCTGTCTTATATAGCTTTAACTCTCCGCCAAGATCTTCCACATTGGCACAAAGGCACTTTGCATTCATTGCATTAAGGTAGTCTCTGATAACTTCATAACCAAAATTAAAGTCATGGTTGCCAAGTGTAAAATAGTCAAGACCCATTGCATTAAAAGCTTCGGCTATAGGATGATATGAATACTTATCTGAGTTAGCCAGATAATACTGAGAAAGAGGGGTTCCCTGGAGTGAATCTCCTCCATCAAGAACAAGTGTATTTCCATCCTTGTCTATCTCATGTGCTATGTTCAAAAGGCTGCAGTTTGAGGACCCGTTCTTGGCATAATCTACAGGGTATACGTGGCCATGTGTATCTGATGTATATATGATATCTAATGATCTTGTGTTATTATTCATAAAACTTTGATTCAACTTTCTATAATCAGTCAGTTCTTTTTGTATTCTTATGTAAGTATAAACGTCCAAACTTAATCTAAAATTAAAAATCAATCATCAATTATCGTTTTGACAATTTTCCTTCCTGCATGGTATAGATATCTCCATACTCAGGCAGTATCCTGCAACCTGCTTTATCAGACATAACCTGCTCAGGTCTGAAGGAATGAAGCGGTATAAGCGTACCTGGTGCTATATTATCTATCATATAGCGAAGATAATATGGTCTTGAATGTCCGCCTGTTCCCTTGTGCTCGTAGTTTATGTTAAGCTGCTCCATAAAGTCATGGAGCTTTTTGTATGAAGGATCATAATCACCAAGCGGGCCACCATCCATATGAACATACAATGAAAGCACGGCTTTAAGATCTATAAGCTCATATATATGTTTATAATCCTGCTGAAGCACAAATCCTGAAGGATCATCAAGTATATCCTTCCTCGTAACCATCTTCCAGTCAGGAGATATTGCAAAGCTGCACTCATCAATATTCTGTGTATATACACTAATCTTATCTTCAGGATAGAAAGCTTTGATATACTCTGCCTGAATCGGCTCAAGTACGAGAGTTCGTCCTTCATTTTCGCATACAGATATAAGCCTGTGGATACGCTCTACATTCCTGTTATAATTGTTGATCACGATAAGACCACTTTCATTACGGATCCTATCCTTCATATACTCTTCTACTACTTCCTCGGAATTGCCCATATCTTCAGGCTCTTCAAGGCTTAGCATATCTATATCTTCAAAGCTTGCAGTAACACCTTCTGTTATCATAACATCTACGCCATGGCAGGTTCTTGCGAACTTCTCTGTAATATCCCTGTGAAAACCATGGAATCTGTAGTCACCTGTATAACAGATACTTCCATCAGCTGTAGTAATGATAAATCCGCAGGCGCCTGCTACATCATGATCTATCTGCACTACTTTGACTGTAATATCACCTACTGTGAAGCTGTCTTCATAATCAACTCCAATGCAGTTGGCGTGTTCTCTAACTTCTGCTTCACCGCATCTTGCAATTGCTCTGTAAAGCTTAAGTGAATCCATGCTCATATATACCGGAACATCAGGATCCAGCATACCAAGTCCGCCCATATGATCTATATGCATGTGAGAAATAATAAAGAAATTCTTTTTAGTATCTTCTGAAAATGACTTAAGCCCAAGCTTATGAGCAGTATTGTCATCATATATACCATCCATCGGTGTCAGAATACCGAGATTAACATAATAATACGCCATATCGCCAGGCGCGCAGCTGACTTTATTATCAATAATATCAGCATTGGCAAAACCAAAATCGAACATACATCTGGCAGTATCAGTCTCAACTACCACAAATGTCCCGCCTATTTCCTTTAGGCCATTATAAAATCCAAGTTTAGTCATACTCATAACTATTACTCCTTTCCTGTGAGAAAAAATCTCTAGAGCAAGATATCTATTTTATCACAATAGCGAGTATGTGCCAATATCATTATAATATCACCTAAAAAAGCCGGTGCATATGCACCGGCTTAAATATAGTTCTAAGTTAACTAATACTATATCAGAACTGAGCGTTGATCTCTTCTACAAGAGCATCAAGAGCATCCTGAGGAGCTGTCTCATCAAGAATGAGCTCTTCCATCTTAGCAGCAACAGCTGTTCTTACATCGTTAGAAGCATCATAAGATGCAAGAGATGTGAAGAAAGCATCAGACTGCTCGTAAGCTGCTGTAGCTGTTACATCAGAAGCCATGAAGTTCTGATAATCAGCAGACTCATAAGCAGATGTTCTTACAGGAAGGTAACCTGTTCCTGTAGCCCATGTTACAGTAGCTTCTTCAGATGTGAGCCACTTCATGTACTCCCAAGCTGCAAGCTGCTTGTTAGCATCCTGTGTGAACATTACAAGGTTTGTACCTGCGCAGTAAGCAGCGCTTTCCTTGTTTGAAGGAACAGGGCATACACCCATCTCCCAACCATCAACTGTGATGTATGAAGCACCTGTTGAAGATCCGATATAACCAAGCATAGACTGTGCAGAAAGAACGTTTGAGAAGTACTTGTCTTCACCAACAAGACGAGCATATCCGTTGTTGTAAAGGTCCATGATGTATGTCATAGTCTCAAGACCACCGTCTGTATTGAAAAGAGCACCTGTCTCATCAACATAACCCTCACCGTTCTGACGAAGAGAAGCCTCTACGAAACCTGCAAGGTCATCAACACCCCATGCCGGGTTGCCATACTTTTCAACATAAGCCTTACCAATTGTTGTAAGGTCATCCCATGTCTTAGGAGCTTCGAATCCAAGTTCATCAAGAACTGTCTTGTTATAGAACATTACGTATGTAGACTTATTGAAAGGAAGAGCGTGGATGAAACCAAACTCGCTGCACTCATTACGATAAGCCTCGACAATATCGTCATAGTTATCGAAATCTGTTTCTACGAAATTAGTAAGATCTACAACCTTATCAATGTAAGGATTGAGCCAGTTGTTATAAGCCTGAGCCATATCCGGAAGTCCGTCAGCTGCTGCAGCTGCCTGAAGCTTCTGTGAAAGATCGCCATATGAACCCTGGTTTACAAGTGTAACAGTGATTCCATACTCATTGTTAGAATTGAAATCGTTAGTAAGCTGAGTAAGAACCTCTTCCTGTGTGTTGGACATTCCGTGCCAGAACTCGATCTCGCAAGGCTCGATTGTCTTCTCTTCAGAAGTTGCCTGCTCTGTTGTAGTACCATCCTGTGTTGTCTCTTCCTTAGTTGTCTCCTGTGTAGCCTCGTCTTTAGAAGCTGCTGTATCTGCATTAGGATCTACCTTCTGAGCACAGCCTGCAAGAGCTCCTGCTGCCATCACTGCTGTAAGCAATGTTGCAACCATTTTCTTCTTCATAATACGTATCCTCCTTTTGTACCGTATAAACGGTAAGCACTAGTATAGTTAACTTGCCATAAGGCAATTTACTACCCCTTCAATCATACGACTGATCAATGATAGATGACAAACTGTTTTATTATGTCTTGAATATATTATCTAAATTATCTGTTTAAATGCTTATCCCTTAAGACCTGATCTTGTAACACCTTCGATGATGTACTTTCTAAGGAACAGGTAGATGATGATGATAGGCATAACCAGAATACATGAAGCAGCCATGATAAGCTGATAATCAGAACCTGCTTCAGACTGGAACTGAGTAAGTCCGTTGGACAATACTCTCATGCTTGGATCATTTGTTACAAGCAGTGGCCACATGAATGCATTCCAGCTGCTAATAAAATTAAGTATACCAATAGTAACAACAGCCTGTTTGTTCATAGGAAGCATTATCTTCCACATGAACTTCCAGTCGGAACATTTATCGACCTTAGCAGCCAGATATATGGCATCCGGAACCTGCATGAAGAACTGAGTCAGGAGATAAATATAGAAAACACTCGCAATCCACGGAAGTATCAGAGCGCCGTAAGAATCAATACCCATGATCCTGACACCGCCGATCTCAAGCTTCATGTGGAAAACAGTGATGTAGTTAGTGATAACAAGCATCTCTCCGGGGATCATAAGTGTAGCCATAAGAACAGAGAAGATGACCTTCTTGCCCGGGAAGTTAAGTCTTGAAAAAGCAAATGCTGAAAGAACTGTGGTGATAAGAACACCAATAGTACTACATACAGCAACTATGATAGTATTAACGAAATATCTAAGGAAAGGAGCTCTGCTCCAGGCTTCCTTATAATTCTCCCAACGAAATTCCTTAGGGAAAAATGTAGGCGGGATCGCAGTGATCTCTGATGCAGTCTTAAGTGAAGACAATATCATCCAGATAAAAGGCATCACAGTAATAGCTGCACCCAATATAAGAATTGCAAATTTAAGTATATCCAAAATAATATTGGAAATTTTAGTTGATTTCATAGTAATGCCCCTTTTATCGACTCATCAATTTGCGAACAAGTTTCTGAACCATTGTAAATGCCAAAATGATAAAGAACAGAATAACTGCTGCAGCGGCTGCTTCATCATATTTGAAGCTCTGATAGAACTTCTGCCAGATATAATAAACGACTGTAATAGCGCTGTTAGCAGGACCTGCCTTGCCACCATAAAGTGAATATACCTCGTTGTATACCTTAAATGCACTGATTATTCCCATGATGTAGGAATAAACGATCATAGGTGCAATACCCGGAACTGTGATACGAAGGAATACTCTCCATCTTGGAGTTGAGTCAACCTTGGCTGCATCATATACATCTTTTGGAATAGTCTGAAGACCTGCAAGGAATACCATGATATTGAAAGCCATACTCTTCCATACTGCAAAAATGATAAGTGCAGGAAGTGCATACTTCGGCTTGTTGAGCCACTGAATAGGCTCCATTCCAAAAAATCCCATGATGCTGTTCAAAAGACCATATCTACTGTTATAGATCCAGCTCCATACAATACCGATAGCGATAACACTGGTAACGTAAGGAAGGAAATATATAGTCTGAAAAAGACCTTTGGTCTTCTTAGTGCCATTGATCATGGCTGCAATTAAAAGTGAAAGAATAATAGAACAAGGAACAACTACAATAGAATAGATAGTTGTATTAAGCAAAGCCTTGTGAAATGTCTTATCAGTAAGAACCTTCTGATAAGCATCAAAGCCATACCCTGTAAAGGTATTGTGTACCATGTCATAATTAAGCATGATACTCATGCTAAATGCCTTTACAAGAGGATACAGTGTAAACACTGTAATTATAATTAAAGCCGGCAACAGATAAAGCCAACCCTTCATACTTTTCTTTTCCATAAATGATCTCCCAATCCGGATACGAATGTACTGACAAGCTCATGATCTTATTCATAGACGCACATGTCAGCTTCTTGTTTATTTCACTTTTTGAAGTGGTGACTCATTGACTCGCAGATCAATAAGTCACAGATTCAAAATATTATAATCAGAATTTACCTATAACCTTATCATCTGATCCAAACAAGATGATTGAAGATTCTCTTATTGAGAACTCAACTGTATCACCAGCGGAAATGGACTGACCTGAATGAGTAATAGCGCGAACATCTCCTCCTGCCATATCAAGATGAAGAAGAAGGTCTCTACCGATCATACGAACTGAATTAACGCTGTACTTGTGATCGTCTCCTCTGTGAGTGAATGACTCAGGACGGATACCTGCCTTATATGTTCCGTTCTTAACATCAACACCTGTTCTAAGTACTACATCGCCGCACCTTATAGCTCCGCCTGAAACTTCTACATCGATGATATTGATCTCAGGTGTTCCAAGGAATGTAGCAACAAATCTGTTGCAAGGATTAAGATACATATTCTGAGGTACATCAAACTGCTGAACAACACCAGTCTTCATAACAGCGATCTGATCAGAGATACTCATAGCCTCTTCCTGATCATGTGTAACGAAGATAGTTGTAATACCAACTTCCTGCTGAATACGTCTTATCTCTTCTCTTGTCTCTACACGAAGCTTTGCATCAAGGTTTGATAAAGGCTCATCAAGAAGAAGTACTTCAGGCTTTTTAACAAGAGCTCTGGCAATAGCAACACGCTGCTGCTGACCACCGGAAAGTTCACTTGGTTTACGCTTTAAGAGCTTTTCAATCTGTACAAGCTCAGCCATCTCATAAGCCATCTTTCTAGCTTCCTGCTTGTTAACCTTACGGTTGATCAAAGGAAACATGATATTGTCTTCAACTGTCATATGTGGATATAAGGCGTAGTTCTGGAATACAAGACCGATTCCACGATCTTCAGGAGCAACTTTTGTTACTTCCTTATCGCCAAAGAAAATTCGACCTGTAGTAGCCTGTGTAAGACCTGCTAACATAAAAAGAGTTGTAGACTTGCCACAACCTGATGGTCCAAGAAGTCCGACAAGCTGTCCGTCTCCTACCGTCAGATTCATGTTGTCTACAGCTTTGAAATCGCCGTAAGCCTTAGTAAGGTTCTCTATTCTGATATTCATTGAGTATATCTCCCCTGCATTTATTGCTTATTTATATTCAGAGCTATTAATTATTATATTAATGGGTACCTATTTTCAATATCTAGTATCCATTTTCAGCATATTTTACAATTATGATGCACGTTTTTATATGTAAATTAACGTTTTTTCGCTCTGTTACAGTGCTGCGCTATCACGGTGCAGTGTACTTGCCACTTATAATCCTTACAATTTATAAGGACATTATGAGACAGATGTTGAAAGTTCTTTTTGACCATTACAGTATATCAGACCGGCAGTTTTCAGGAAAACAGTTCATTTCATCTGCTATTTTTTACGTTTTATCAGAAAAATAACACATACTCCCGATATATATTATGATGTATGTGTCTAAAGCACTTTTAAAGGGCAAATTAACCATTTTCTATTACCTATAATATAATACCTGACTTACAGATTAGATATATACTATTTTTTTAATCTGTTTATCATGTATAATATACAGCGGTATATTTTTATCACGTTTTGATGAGGGAGTAACATTATGTTTGCAGCATTTGTAATTAAATTTGTAATATTCGGCTTCTGCGGATGGCTATGGGAATCAGTTCTGTATACAGTCTTATCCGGCAAATTCGATAACAGAGGCTTTCTGTATGGCCCATTGTGTCCCATATACGGATTTGGCGCCAATATCGCAGCAGCCTTGTTTGGGCCATTTATTGGTAGTCCATTTAAACTTTTCTTTGTATGTATGATAAGTTCTGCCATTCTCGAATACCTGACATCATTTGTATTAGAGAAATTCTTTGGCGCAAGATGGTGGGACTATTCTACAATACCGCTAAACATTCACGGAAGGATATGCTTGTCCTGTTCCATAGCTTTTGGACTGGCCGGAGTTATATTACTTCCGGGTGCTATTATTCCTATAATCAACTTTGTAGACTCAATACCTTCAGAACCTGCAACAGTGATCGCTATTTTCCTTGCAGGCTTCCTCGGAGGTGATACATTTCTTTCCATCAATAACATAACCGATCTTAATAAACTCATGGAAGATATCGAGCACGAAGCTATAGAACGCAAGAATGCTGCCGGCAGATACATTGAAGAGCACGGTGGCAATGCCATAAAAGAAGCTGTCATGAAAAGAGTTCCTAAGCTAAGCCCCAAACAGACTTATCTTATCAAAAATATCTACAGCTTCACTTCTGAAAACAAAGAAAAATAATAAGAATATTGAAAATATCTGTAGGATATCCGCTTGAATCAGTTGATACACAGACTGATGAAAAAGACATCTGAAACTGTATCAGGTGTGCTGATTTATCATAAAGAAGCGATGTAAAGTACACTAATAATAGGCATCCGAAGTTCAGAGTTATGCTCTGAATCCGGATGCCTTTTTTGTACTCAGTGTCAAAAAGTATACATTTTATACTGCTATACTGATCAGCTCTTTATTATTCGCATTTGGCTACAACGCCAAGTATGTTCAGTGCGCAGAACTGTACATCTCCAAGAGTGATCCTGCCATCTTCTACGCCCTTTATAATATCGTCAACATTCTGCTTACTTCCCGGCATCTGAACATCATTGCCGGCCTTGATACAATCAGGGCTTGATGCACAGTCATACTTAACATTGGCAGGAGCAAGTCCTATAGATCTTGCATCCTGACTTGAGAACCAGTCTGTCATTACAAAGCCCTTAAATCCCCACTCGTCACGAAGTGCTCCCTGAAGGAGGTCTTTGCTGTTGGCAGAATGTATACCATTTATAAGGTTATAGGATGTCATGACAGACAGGGGCTGTGAATCCTTAACAGCAATCTCAAATCCCTTGAGATAGATCTCGCGGAGGGTTCTTTCGGAAATATGTGCATTATTGTACATACGGTTGTCTTCCTGAGAGTTAGCTGCAAAGTGCTTTATAGTAGTTCCCTGACCGGCAAAGCTCTGAACACCCTTAGTATCAGCTGCTGCACATGATCCTGCAATAAGCGGATCTTCAGAATAATACTCGAAGTTACGTCCGCAAAGAGGATTCCTGTGGATATTCATACCGGGAGCAAGCCACAGATGCACATGGAACTGCTGCATCTCTATACCTACAATATGACCCATCTTCTCTATAAGTTCCATATCCCATGACTGTGCAAGAGTAGATGCAATCGGAATTGCTGTGCAGTACTGATAATAATCGATAGCATCAGCTGGTGTATCATCAGGGAACGGGTTACGGGACATTCCAAAAACTTCTCCGCCTGGCAGAACCTGACCATCAGCAGTTGTCTTAAAGTGAGGCTGTAGTCTAAGTCCTGCAGGTCCATCAGCATTAACTGTAGGTATGATCTTCCTGTCAGGTATTCCTATAGTCTCTCCTGCTGCGCCTACGACAGATCCTGATGCAGAACCTACTACATTACTTGCACTATGATCAAAGAGTCCTACGCAGAGATTTGCCATCTCTTCAAGCGTCAGCTGCGCTACAAGTTCCTTCAAGGTAGCATTGCCTGATTTTACATCATCCATTGTAAGCTTTTCGCCGCTGCGTTTATCTTCAAGAACAGGTCTGTCAATCTGATACTCGATCACGGATGTTGTAAACTTTGAGCTGTCTAATGCGATCTCCTTAAGACCACTTATGTCTTCTTTCTCCCTCTTTGGAGCCTTTATCTCTTCTACAGCTTCATCAAGTCCAAAAAGATTCCTGCACTTAACTGTCACAACGTCTCTATCAAGAGTAAGAACTGCTGCAGGTCTTGTATTATCACAGCTGTTGCCGACTCTTATGATGTACTGTCCCTTTTCAAGTACATAAGAAGCTCTGTTTATATCATAAGAAGCCATGCTGGCTGTATCAAAAGTTATAGTTACAGTTTCCTTTTGTGAAGGTCCAAGAAGACTTGTCTTAGCAAATCCTCTAAGTTCCTTGAAAGGCTTATCGATACCGCCTTCAGGAGAAGTTACATAAACCTGGATAACTTCACGTCCTGCATACTTTGATCCGGTATTAGTAACTGTTACAGATACATATACCTTCTTCTCATTAGCAATTACATCATCAACTTCATAAACAAAATCAGTATAGCCCTTACCATAACCAAATGAATAAGCGGGCTTTATACCAAAAGTATCAAAATATCTGTAGCCAACATATATACCTTCTGTATAATATTCATCATCTATATTGCCATTATTATGGCTGAAAGTAGCTGATGATGGATAATCGCTATAATTCTCAGCCCATGTATCTGTAAGCTTTCCGGAAGGAATCGACTTACCTGTAAGAACATCGCTGACGATATTGCCGCCGATATTACCCATCTGGCCTGCGATCATCACTGCATTTATTCCATCAGTATTTCTCAGAACCTTAGTATCTATAACACCACCTGTATTTAACAGTACGATGGTCTTTTTATAATTTGCTGCAAGAAACTGTATATTCTTGACCTCATTATCATCAAGCTCATAATCCTTCTTGACATCATATCTGTCAGCACCTTCTCCGGAATTACGGCTTATGACATATATAGCGATATCAGCATCTTTGACCTGTGTTATCAACTCTTCATCCGGAGCTACAAAAGGTGTAGAGAACATTATCATGATAGGCGGAACATGCTGTTTGGCTGCCTTTTCATTAATATCCGCCATGTACGCATTTGTAGCATCTTCAAGAGTTTTATCATATCTGTCAAGCCAGTCATCAGAAAGGATATTAAAGCCTTCAGCTTTAAGACCTTCATAGATATTAATAACCTCTCTTGAGTTAACATCTCCTGATCCGGTGCCGCCTTTTACTGTATTTCTTGCACCGCTACCATATAAAACTATGGTTCTTTCCTCTTTACCAAGCGGTAGTGCACCATCGTTTTCCAAAACAACCATGCATTCTCCGGCAAGTGATCTGACAAGAGCCTGATTCTCCTTTTCTAATGATGTAACTTCATCAGATGTAAGTGCATAAAACTTCCCCATATTGAAGTAACCTCCTGCATAAAAAATAATATCCTGTTTTTATAACGGTACACGTGTCCCGTTATTGCTATTAAGATTATCTCACACATGTTCTATAAATAAAAGGGGGAAATTATATTTTTATCTCAAACAATAAAAAAGCATGTATAGCCATAAACAGCTAACATGCTTTTTCGTATGAACAGGTATCAGATAATCCTCTCTGAACCTGCCTGTTATTAATATCCAAATGCCACATTGCAGATATATCGCAATAACACACTTAGCTAATCAGAAGCTTCTCATCGTGGGCATCGAGATCTTCCTGAATATCCATATAGTATTCTTCAAGTTCATGCCTGCAACCAAGGAAAACGCTCAACATATTGGGATCAAACTGACTTCCCATGCCTTCAACCATGATCTTGGCAGCTTCTTCGTACTTGAGAGCCTTTTTGTAATAACGCTGACTTACAAGAGCATCATATACATCTGCTATAGCCATAAGCCTTGCTTCCAGAGGTATCATCTCGCCTACAAGGCCTTCCGGATAGCCTCTTCCGTCCCACCTTTCATGATGATACCTGGCTACATTGTATGCAACGTCCACAAAATGCTTCTCTTCTACGCCCTTTAAGATAAGGTTAACGAATTCGCCACTCTTAACAGAATGCGTCTTCATGATATTAAACTCTTCTTTGGTAAGATCCCCGGGTTTACATAGAATAGAATTCTCAATAGTGATCTTGCCTATATCATGCATAGGTGCAGCTCTTACTATATCTTCCGCATACTGTTCGGATATACTGTATACACCCTGCCTTTTGGCTTCATTAACAACTATCTTGATAAGATCACTGGTTCTCTTAACATGACCTCCGGTATTGTTGTCTCGGTTCTCGACCATATTAGCAAGGCCAAGGACTACTTTTTCCTGAATATTCTTGATACTTTCAGTCTTAATCTTAACTTCCTTGTTAAGTGTCGTGTTATAGTCCTTCATGACCTGAAGAACCTTTTCTTCTTCTGTAACATCATCTATATCAAAAAGATATCCCTGCACTTTTCCGTCTTTTCTTATAGAAAACTCAGAAATCTCACACTGACATATCCTGCCGTCATGGTCGAATTTTTTAACATTTTTGAAATCTCTTCTGTAATCATCTATAAGACTGTAAAAAATGCTTCGAAGTTCACTATCAGGCGGAAGATTTTCATCAACTACCTGCTTTTTTAATTCCGGAACAAAATCATAGATTTTAGAATTACAGCTAAGAAAGTTCCTGTCAAGATCAAACGCAACATAGCCCTTAGTCCCGTGATATTTCTGCTGTTCAGAGATAAGACATGCTATATCATGTGTATGCGCGTGATCATAATTAAGTGCAATAAGTATATCTGCCGTAACATAAAGAGCCGGAAGGTTAGAAAAATCAACATCAAGAATTGACTCAATAATATATACAAGAATTCCAACTCCTGTAAGAAGTGAATAGAGGGTCAGTGTCCTTCTGGAATAAGTTCCTTTTCTCACAATAGCCATTATCATAAGGGCAATAATAATGCCAAGAACAAGGATCAAATAAATCCAGTGAACAATCTTCAAAGGACCATTAACCATCTTAGTAGCAGTACCAAGTCCTGTATCTATCAGCGTCACATTCTTATAATACAGATCGTTATCAAAACAAAGCCATATAATGAACAAATGCACAAAGCCGACTATATAAGCTACAAGCTTGATCCAGGATTTAACTGCGATTCCCATAAAACGCATGATATTAAAGATCACTGCAGTAAGTAAAACTGTACTGTCGATATAGATAAAACAAAAGCACAGCTTGGCCCCTTCTACTGTTGTAACTCTAGTCTTAAGCCAGTATCCAAGAACCACAACAGGAACCAGGATTACCAGAGTCCAGTAGTAGATATCAATGTTTTCATAGTTTTTCTGTGCCATGTATAGTATTACAAGCACAGATATTACCAGAAGTATACCAAAAAAGGAAGTAATCATTTACCAGGTTATCTCACTTTCTCTAAGGCTGTATTGTCCAATAGGGCTTCTTTCGACTATCTCCTGATCGATCTCAAAGTAATAGTCATTACCATCTCCATATGTATCTGAAACATTAAGAATAGCTCCCATAGCCTGCAAGAGGCCTTGTACAAGATCTATACTTATTTCATTTTCTTTTTCAGGAGGAAGTCCACCTTCAGATTGCATGTACTTCTGATAAGACCTTGTTTTTTCATCAATTCTACGCGAAGACTCTATCTCCTTGACCGATATTAGCAGATGAACTTTTCTTTCATCTGTAACTTTACCAAATATACCAAGTCTGATACCGCCTGTTTTATTACGACTTAAGGTATACATTATAAGTGTGATCAGTATCTGCATAAGTCTGACGCTGTCGCCATGCATCTTATCAGGAATAGTATCAGTTATATCTACCTGGAATTCTATTCCTTTATATTTGATCCTCGGCATTATCAGCTCATACATCTCATCAAGAAATCCTCTTAATGAATAATCTGCCGGGGTAAGTTCAAGTTCACCGGCTTCAAGATTTGAATAATCTATAACGCTGTTAACTTCTGCCATAAGGACTTTGCCGGAGCTTATAACAGATTTGGCATATGATCTGATAAGATCATCATTACTGCGATTCACAATAAGATCTGTAAGTTTGAGCATCACGGTTATAGGTGTTCTGATCTCTCTTGATATACCGGCAAGAAAAGCGCTCTTTACACGGCTCTTAGACTCAGCCTGCTCGACCTGACTTAAGATCCTGTCTATCTCTTTTTTCTCTTCATTAATCTGTTCTATCGTGAATAGAACCTTTTCTACAGGCCTGTCAGAACCTGTATCCATATTGATAAATCTGATTCTGCTCCAGCCAAACCTTTTACTTACATATTCAATTGATATACTGTTTCTGTTTTCCATCCTTTTGGGGAGGGTTTTAAGATTGCCAAATTCCATCAAAGGTTCTATGTAAGACTCAACAGCATCCAGCTTGTAGAGATTCTTGAACTGATCATTGGCGCCAAGGTTTCTGGGACGGATCTTATCAAGCCCTTCAGGGTAACTTACAGGTATGATCTTATCCTCAATAAGATCTACTATATAAATGATAGTATAAAGTCCTGACATGCTCGAAAGGCCGGACTTACGAAGTTCCATCTCCCTGTCAGCCTTTCTATATACATACATGGCTGTAAGATACATTCCAAATGCAAAGAACTCCCATACAAGAAGAAGACAGATAATAAGGAAAACAGGACCTTCAAAATAACTTCTACTGAAATAGTAATAAAAGGTGTAATCTGAAAGATCAATATTATCATCATAGTACATGATAAAGCCAACTACTGTCTCATCCCCTGATTTTATAGGCATCTCACGCATACTTTCCTCAGGATAGTAGACAAAATAATCACCTTCATCAAGTGGAATCAATAGATCAGACTCATTGATAATATAATCAAGTTTGATCTCCTTCTCGTCATAATTGGCAAGATTCAAAGTCTGGATTACTTCATCATCCCTGCCCACATGCTGGTGTATCTCTACATCACCATTCCAGAACTGATTAATATAACATGGCCCTTTGATATTAACTCTGAG
Organism: Butyrivibrio fibrisolvens; assembly: GCF_023206215.1. NCBI lineage: Bacteria > Bacillati > Bacillota > Clostridia > Lachnospirales > Lachnospiraceae > Butyrivibrio > Butyrivibrio fibrisolvens. The sequence continues at coordinate 1,931,160 of NZ_CP065800.1, read as the reverse complement.
CGTCCATGAGCTTATAACACTAGAAGATCCATTGTATACACGGACATCCGATATTATCCCATAGATATCCATGTCCCTTTTGATCCATGTAGAAGTATTATTTCCTCTATAATGGATGTCCATTGAAGTCTCATCAGACATCTCATCACTCATCCCTTTATCCATACTACTAAAAGTATGCTTGGTCGAATTAAAAGCAGTAATACTAAAATATTGAATTGTCATGCATAAAACCAATAGCATAAAGATCGCTATCAGTGCTGTGCGTATGCGTTTTTTGAACCCAACACTCATCCTTTACCTCACCCATTTGGGTCACACTTTCCCCTATATAAAGCGCTTATACCCACAACAAGCTCTCCGCCTATTAAGAAGCGGAGAGCTTATTACATATTGATATAATCATAACAACATAATAATTCATTATTAGTATACAAACAAGGAATTATTATTATTTCGTGTTTTTTCGCAAAAAGACAACATATGCTCAAATAAGCTTTTAGTCCATCTTAGGGAGCTTGGCAAAAGACTCGTTAAGCTCGGCATCAGTAGGAATGTAATCTTCCATAAGACCATCATGGAATTTCTCATAAGCTACCATATCAAAATATCCTGTTCCTGTAAGTCCGAATACGATAGTCTTCTCTTCGCCTGTTTCCTTACATTTTAAAGCTTCATCTATAGCAACTCTTATAGCATGTGAACTTTCAGGAGCAGGGAGGATACCCTCTACTCTTGCAAACTCTTCTGCAGCTTCAAATACTTTGGTCTGAGGAACAGATACAGCCTCCATAAGACCATCGTCATAAAGCTGAGACAATGTTGAACTCATACCATGATAGCGGAGACCACCTGCATGGTTAGGAGCAGGGATATAGTCATGTCCAAGTGTATACATCTTAGCAAGAGGGCATACCATTCCGGTATCACAGAAGTCATATGCATACTTGCCTCTTGTAAGTGAAGGACAGCTTGCGGGCTCAACAGCAATAATCCTGTAATCAGCTTCTCCTCGTAGCTTTTCACCCATGAAAGGAGAGATAAGACCGCCGAGGTTTGATCCACCACCTGCGCATCCTATTATGATATCAGCTTTGACACCAAGCTTATCAAGGGCAGCTTTGGTCTCAAGTCCTATTACCGACTGATGGAGAAGTACCTGATTGAGTACGCTTCCAAGTACATAGCGATATCCAGGCGTTGACGTAGCCTTTTCAACAGCTTCAGAGATGGCACATCCAAGGCTTCCTGTAGTCCCCGGGTGAGCAGCAAGGATCTTCTTGCCGATCTCTGTCTCCATAGAAGGTGAAGGTGTTACACTGGCGCCGTATGTCCTCATGACTTCACGGCGGAAAGGCTTCTGTTCATAAGAAACCTTGACCATGTAAACCTTACAGTCAAGATCAAAATAAGAACAAGCCATAGAAAGTGCTGTTCCCCACTGACCTGCACCTGTTTCTGTGGTAACACCTTTAAGCCCCTGCTTCTTGGCATAATATGCCTGAGCAATAGCAGAGTTAAGTTTATGTGATCCGGAAGTATTATTGCCTTCAAATTTGTAATATATCTTAGCCGGAGTCTGTAACTTCTCTTCAAGGAAATATGCTCTTATAAGTGGTGACGGACGATACATCTTGTAAAAATCAAGAATCTCTGAAGGAATATCAAAATAAGCTGTATCATTATCAAGTTCCTGCTTGATAAGCTCATCACAAAAAACAGGAGCCAGGTCTTCAGCTTTCATAACTTCATGTGTTGCAGGATTAAGAAGCGGTGCGGGCTTATTCTTCATATCCGCACGTACGTTGTACCAGCTCTTGGGAAGTTCGCTTTCATCAAGGTATGTCTTATAAGGGATGTTCTTATCTTGTTCAGTTTTCATACTGCTCTCCTCTCTATTTAGAACACATAAAATCCTATTTTGACAATTACTTTATCACAATACCACGTGAAAGCGCTCAAGTAAAGTACTAAGGAATATTTTTATAGTCTTTATCATACATATCTGTGTTCATGACTAGCTTTAATTCTTCTTGCAGCTTTGCTAGATATTCATCCGGAAAATATGCAACGAGATATGTAAGGATCCATTCCTTCCATTCCGGGTCCTGATTTTTTAGTACATCTCTGATGTATGGTATCAGGATCTGTTCGTGCTGATGTAATATCTCTAATATTCTTGTAGTGTCAGGCCAATTTGGATCTTGTGTCCAGTCCATGATCTGAGCTATTAGAAGCTGCGCATCCGGATCTGACATTAGATCTGCAAATTCCATATCTCCATTAAAAGATTCATCTGCAGGCATAAAACTATTCATAAATAAAATCCTTTCGGGTGTTATATGCGGTCTCCACTGCTCTATTGTTCACTACTTAAGCTCGCTCAGCATCTGTGCAACAGTCTTGCCATATACAGGGTGACGAAGCCAGGGTGCTATCTCAGCAAGAGGCTTTAAGACAAAGTCTCTAAGATGCATCTCGATATGAGGTATAGTCAGATCCTCGGTATCCATAACAAGATCATCGTATAGAAGTATATCAAGATCAAGGGTTCTTGGTCCCCAGCGGATGATCCTCTCACGTCCGGCTTCTCTCTCAATATCATGGAGCCTGTCCAGAAGCTCTGTTGGTGTCAGCATAGTTCTTATGGTCATGGCACTGTTAAGGAAGTCATCCTGCTCTACTCCGCCGTATGGCTTAGTCGTAATATAAGTTGCTACTTTGATGACCTTGGTATCCGGAAGCTGTCCAACCTTCTCTACAGCTTCATCAAGGAACTTTTTGCTATCACCCATATTACTTCCAAGTGCTATAGCTACGTCATGCCAGCCTCTGTGAATCTTAACACTTACTGTCTCAAGCGGAAGTCCTATAGGAGCTCCGGGCTTTTCTATCTCTACATCTATCTCATGAACCAGCGGATTGTTAATAAGGATATGTCTTGCAAGCTCTTCTGCAACCCTTTCTATAAGCTTATAGGTATTGGCTGTAAGGAAATCTGTTATCTGATGGCATACTGTTCCATAATTAACAGACAAGTCAAGATCATCAGATAATCCTGCAGCTCTTGTATCAACATACAATACCGCATTAACTACAAACTTCTGCCCCAGCCTGTTCTCTTCAGGATATACGCCGTGATTAGCGAATACCTCAAGTCCCTTTATTGTGATCTTATCATAAACACTTTTGCTCATTTAAAATTGCCCTCGTCATTTCTATAGCTCTTTTGTTCTCTTTAACATCATGCACTCTTACAAAAGAAGCGCCCTTCATAACTCCTAACACGGAAGTTGCAATAGTTCCTTCTACTCTCTCATCAGATGGAAGGTCAAGTGACAGACCTATCATGGACTTACGGGATGTTGCAAGAAGTATAGGATATCCAAGTCTTCCAAGCTCCTGAAGCCTGTTTGTGAGTATAAGGTTCTGTTCAAGATCTTTGGCAAAGCCAATACCCGGATCTACGATGATCTTGTCCTTATCAATGCCTACACTAAGTGCTATATCTACAGAATCTTGCAGGTCAGCAATAACATCTTCTATATAATCAGTATAGTCTCTATCGGGTCTGTTATGCATCAGACATACAGGTACGTCATACTTTTTGGTGATCTGAGCGATCCTTGGTATTTCTTCGCAGCCTTCATAGAACTTCTCGTACCTAAAGCCCCATACATCATTAACAAGATCGGCTCCGCTTTTTAGAGCCGCTTCAATAACATCTGCCTTATAGCTGTCAATAGAAACCGGTATGTCGAATTCCTTCTTTATCATCTCTATATAAGGAGTGACTCTCTCTATCTCCTCTTCTATAGATATCTGCTCATGCCCGGGTCTTGTGGACTCGCCGCCTACATCTATTATGTCGGCGCCCTCTTCTATCATTCCGGCAACGTGGTCTCTGGCTTTGCCTAGAGTATTCCACTTACCTCCGTCGGAAAAAGAGTCAGGTGTTACATTAAGTATACCCATTATATAACACTTATGATCAGCACTATTAACATCAAATTCTCTGTTACCTATCTTCATTTTGTCATCAAACCTTTCTGGTCGTAGTCATGTCTGTCCAAGTTGGGATTATAAGTTTTTTCTACATCATCATATATTAATCTCAAGATTACGCTTCTCCATGCTCCAGTTACACTCTTTTTGAGCGTTGCACTTGAAGCACTGGCGAGATAATTTATCAGCTTTGTAGATGATAGCTGAAAGTATATTTCGAGTATACTCTGTATGCTCTATATGCTCTGCGTCCTTATCGCTTTTATAGATATCGCCTTCATGTGCGCTACCGCGATGGCTTATTATAGCAGCTACAATCATGTTCTTTTCATCATCACTAAATCCGCAATCAGAAAGGATCTTGTCTGCGATTTCTGCTCCTGCCTTGTCATGAGGTGTTCCATCTTCGTACTGTCTTGCTCTTCCTATATCATGAAGCAGCGCTGCTGCATAGATAATCTCCTTAGAAAGCTTATATTCCTTCTCTAAATTCATGATATAAGCTATCCTCGCAACATCCATAAAATGTTCAAAGGTGTGCCTGCAAAAGATCCTGTCTGATTCATATCCGGCAATCTTAGCAAGCTCATTTTGATAAAGCGGATGATCATATATCAGCTGGCATATGGAAATATGTTCTATATGATTTATTTTTTCTAAATAATCTATTTTTCCAGTATTATTTATTGCTTCATTATTATTTACTGATTTTATATTATTTATTTTTTTAGTATAATTTTTGTTATCAATATGATTCATATGAGCCTCATGCCACGAATGAAAACGAGTGGCTATTAGTTAGAACATCCAGAGCTTATGACTAAATTTATCTTCCTATCATGCGATAGAAGGTGTCCTGAAGGTTCTTATCTGTAGCGAACGCGCCTCTTGTTACAACTGTAACTGTCTTAGATCCCGGCTTACGTATTCCGCGCATGGTCATGCACATATGCTCAGCTTCTACAAGTACCATAACTCCCTTGGGATGAAGTTCTGTCTCAAAGGCATCTGCTATCTGAGATGTAAGGCGTTCCTGAACCTGGAACCTCTTAGCAAATACGTCTACTGTACGTGCGATCTTGCTAAGACCTACAACCTCTCCATCCGGAATATATGCTACAGCTGCTGTCCCATAGAAAGGAAGCATATGATGCTCACAAAATGAATAAAGAGGAATATCCTTCTCAACAACTATATCTGAAGTATCCACATGAAAACGCTTGGCAAGGTGAGTTGCCGCATCCTCAGTATATCCTGCTGCCAGTTCATGATACATCCTTGCGATCCTGTCGGGTGTTTCAAGAAGTCCCTCCCTGTTTATATCTTCACCTATTCCTTCAAGAATAAGTCTTACACCTTCTTTAATCTTATTATCGTCCAAAGTACTGCCTCCTCGTTTATATAACCATAAATCTATAGATTCCCATTCTTCTAGGGAATAATAAAAAGCATCACTATACTGACACTTTTATAATGTGACTACTAAATCAATGTCTGATCACACCTTCTATACCGCTCCAAGGATCAGCTTCCTAATCTGGCCTATATAATAAAGTGATCCGAATGCACATATAACATCATCTTCTGCTGCCTCTTTTAGCGCACTATCAAGCGCCTCTTCTACACTGCCATGAGATACAGCCTCACTACCAAAGGATCTGAAAGTATCCGCAAGATCCTCAGCAGGAAGTGCTCTGTTATTGGGCGGTGTGATCGTGTGGAAGACCTTGCCAAGAGGCGCCACCATCTTCATCATGCTCTTGTAATCCTTATCAGCAAGAACTCCGGCTATAAATATGATCTTCTTATCAGGAAAAAGACGCTTCAAACTAGTACACAATACTCTGATACCATCAGGGTTATGAGCTCCGTCCACTATCACCTTAGGATCATCCTGCAAAAGTTCAAATCTGCCTTCCCATCTGGTATTAACAAGGCCCTGTCTTATAGCATCTTCTGTGATCTTGTCATAACCTTTGCTCTGCAATATACGAACAGCTGCCAGAGCAAGCGACGCATTACGGATCTGATAGTCTCCAAGAAGGCTTATGTGATATATCTCAGACTCATATTTAAAATACTGCCCAGTAAGATCATATTTTATTGCCTTATCTCCTTCAGGCATTCCTGATACGTAGAGTCTGCAACCGCGCTCCTTGGCTACATTTCTAAATACTTCCATAACTTCAGGAGCCTGGTCATATACAACTACGTCTCCGCCCTCTTTCATGATGCCGGCCTTCTCGCCTGCTATCTCAGGAAGGGTGTTACCAAGATACTGCATATGATCAAAGCTTATAGAAGCAATGACTGCAACTTCCGGACAGTTAATAACATTAGTAGAGTCCATCCTTCCGCCAAGACCTACTTCAAGTACTACAAAATCACACTTTTCATGCTTATAGTAAAGAAAAGCAATTGCATTGACCTGCTCGAACTCTGTAGGGACAGACAGTCCGTCTTGCTGCATGCTATCAGCAGCATCTTTGACCTTCTGTGTCAGCGCAGCCAGAACATCCCTGTCTATCTCCCTGCCATCAACCTGAATACGCTTAGTGAATCTGTCAAGAGACGGCGATATGTAGATACCTGTCTTGTAGCCTGCTGCCATGAGAATATTGGATATAAAAGCAACTGTAGAACCCTTACCATTAGTTCCTGCTACATGTACATATCTAAGCCCGTCTTGAGGATCTCCAAGGCGCCTAAGAAGCTCTCTCATCCTGTCAAGTCCTAGGTCTATGCCGAACTTCTCGATTGATTCAATGTAATTTAGTGCCTGTTCATAATTCATCATTTGCAATAAAAAACCTCCTTATGCTCGTCCTGACAACTACATAAGAAGGTATAATATCCTGGTATGTAGCAGCGGGATGCGACTCCAAAACCGCAAGACTTAACTTTTCGTCCAAGTGACAACTCCCTGTTCACCTAGCACTTAACGCTTTGAAATCTACTCTGCATTTTTATTCTGATTTAAAAGTTTTTGAACAAACGTTCTATGAATTTCTTCGTAGCTAATACTACTATGTTTCATCTGATAATTCAATATAAAAATATATAAAGCCTCCATTAAGTCATCCAGACATCACCCTAACAGGCTGTATATAAATAACATTATCAGGCGCGCACCTTTAAAGAGTTAAAAAAGATCAAGCGAACTGTCAAGATATATCTCTTCTCTTACCTTGAGCTGATAGGAAGGCTTGGTCATATAATATAGCAAGAACTCAAGGATTATAGCGCTTCCAAGACTACGACCTTCAATCTTAAAATTAGAAAATCCCATAGGAAGGTATATGTTTTGAATATCATCTATTCCTATAAAGCCCGGATTGTTCATGGCATCTGAGAAGCGATAACCCTTGTCTTTGTCAGGAGATACGCATATATGATCCTCTACCTTCTGTCCAAGGCACTTGAGACTGACATTTTCATAACATTTCTTCCTATCGTAACATCCAAAGAAGCAGCACTCGTTACAAAGAAACTCTACCTTATCCTTCTGAGCAGCAGTTAAGCAACTTAACTTATCAAATTCTTTGTTAAGTCTGAAATCCGGAACTACATAGTCAAAATCTTCCCTGTCAAGTTCCTTGCAAAGATCCTCAAAACCAGTCAGAACCTTGGTTGTGGATGAAACAAAATAATATCCCGGGTATTTCTTTTTAACATACTCAAGAAGCAGATCAGAATGTATTATTATGCCGTTCTTCTTTACATCTGAATCCTCAAAAGCTCCCGCAACGCCCTTTACGGCTTTTGGATAATCGCAGATCGCTACTGTATCCCTACCCTCAAACATGGCACATAGCTCATTGCACTTTGGGTCAGACAGATGCTCTTGTCTTAACATAGAATTACTGAAAGTAAGACGCATGGATATGTTATATGCTTCCATCAAAGACTTGACCTTAACAGGATCTGCATCTCCAAATCCTACTCTCCCGCCTCCCCAGAGACAGTCTCCAGGAGCACCGTATATAGAACCTATATCGCACCAGTCATAGAAATACTCCCTATGCTCCCTAAATATAGGCAAAAAAACTTTATAAAATTCATAAAACTCAAACAACCCCGGAAGGTGATAATATGCTTTCATAGATAACCTCATATGTATTATGCGAAAAAAAGCCGCCATTTTTACATGACGGCTAAAATAATATTCATCATAAAATAGCAGCTTCTACAAGCATCTGCCTATGATTCATAGGAATGAAATCTGTCATGGCGCTGTACTTATCAGCTACAGTTATTATAAATCCCTCAATAGTACGAGGACGTGTGGGAGTCACAGGCCACATGTGATTGCCTATGATATCTCTTGCGGTATCATCAAGTCCACCAAGAAGACTATCTGCTATATCAACTGAATCTACCGGATGTTTCATATAACACTCAGATTTACTTGCATACTTGAAGTGTCTGCCTATAATGCCAAGGTCATGCAAGAGGGCGCATACGATAAGAAGCTGCCAGTTAGTCCTTATCTTGAAGACAACATAAAGGAAATGACATATGCAAAAGCATACGCATGCAACTCTGAAGCTATGTCTTGCAACGGTGGTAACATGATGATGTGTCTGGAGATCTGCTTCCTGAAACTGTCTGGATGCCATGATCTTGGCTCCGACTAACTTAACTGTTTCCTGTGCTTCGTATCTTATCCTCAACATTAAAACCTTAATCCTTTAAAATACATATAACGAACAGATGTTTGTATTCTAATCTCAAATAATTGTTTTTGCAATAATTGTTTTTTGTTTTTATGATTTTTCTTATATTGTCGATGCAATATTTGATCATATTTAACACACCGATAATATCTCACTTGAGCAATCTGGTATACCTAGAGAAGCTACAGAATCGAACCGTGTATTAATCATTGCAAAAACTTCTTATTATTTTCAAATTTCCCACCCTAGCGGCGAGGGGCTTACAAAGTCGTAACCTCATTCATACCGCAGCGCTTCAATAGGATTGAGCTTTGCAGCCTTGCCTGCCGGATAATATCCAAAGAACACTCCGAATACTATAGAGAAAAGTAGACATGCAGCGATACCTGTTACTGACGGACTTCCCTGATAGTTCATAAGATTTGATGCAGCTATTCCAAATACAATACCCAGTATCACACCGATTATTCCGCCGATAAAGCATACAACTACTGCTTCTGTAATGAACTGAAGCCTTATATAACCATTGGTAGCTCCAAGAGCTTTTCTGGTGCCTATCTCTCTGGTTCTCTCTGTAATAGATACGATCATGATGTTCATAACACCGATTCCGCCTACCAGTAAAGATATGGCTCCAACTGCCATGAAGGCCATCTTCTGAGTATTAAGCATATTCTCCATCTCTTTAAGCTCAGCCTTCATGCTATAAGCATAGATTTCATAAGCATCATTGTTTTTATAGAAGTTCTCATTCATATAATCCATAAGATCAAAGGATAACTGTGTCGGATCTGCTCCAGCCTTGGTGATCACATCAAAGTTAGTAATATTAGCCTCTTCTCTAAGCTGCCTTGTTGCTGTCATGTATGGTATATAGGCGCCTGTCTGAATGTCCCTCTGGCTTGTTCCGCTACTGTATCCTGTATCATGATATTCGTATACTCCTACGATAGTATAGTTGTAGTATTTGCCGTTTATAACAACTTCGACATTCTGCCCAAGGGCGCCTTCATTATCACCACTGAACATATTCTGAACATATTTATCGCTCACAAGGATAACTTTTTTGCCATCTTCATAGTCTTTTGATACAAAACTTCTTCCTGCAAGCATTGTAAGATTGTTCTTTTTGATACCTGTAGCATTGCTTCCAATAAGGGTTATATTGGCATAGTTCTTCTTATCTGTAACTTTCACGCTGCCTACTTCTGCAGATATGGAGATGCCACTTATACTACTGCCAAAAGTCTTTCGGATGCCTTCAAGCATCTGGCTCGAAACGTAGTCCTTGTCTTTCATAGCGCGGACATTCTCATCGTATTCTCCGTTCTCATCAGCTTTCTGAGTGAGGAATACGCTAACTACATTGGCACCCATATCTCCCATGGAATTCATAGTAGACTTATTCATAGCATCACTTACTGTCATGATAGCTATCATAGAAGCGATACCTATCACTATTCCCAGCATCGTAAGACATGTTCTTAATTTATTGGCATAGAGAGCTGAAAGAGACAGCTTTATATTTTCTAATATCATTTCTATTTTTTTCCTTATTATGTATGAAAAAATAATCCAGCCGGTCAGAAGTTACTTGCTGCCTTAACATAGGAATTATGATTAGTTCCCTGTCTTTCGCCTATGATCATTCCATCTCGAAGTGTCAGGATTCTCCCTGTCTCTTCTGCCAGTTCATTAGAATGGGTTATAAAGACTATAGTGATTCCTTTTTCTTCATTTAATTTATGGAAAAGATCCATGACAGCCCTTCCGGTTGCACTATCCAAAGCTCCTGTTGGCTCATCGGCAAGAATTATGGCAGGATCATTGACAAGAGCTCTTGCTATAGCAACTCTCTGCTTCTGACCACCTGAAAGTTCATCAGGCTTATGATCTGTCCTTTCGCCCATTCCTACAAGTTCTAACAGTTCCATGGCCTTTTCTTTTCTCTCTCTTGCCTTAACTCCTGCATATAACATAGGAAGTTCCACGTTCTTAAGAGCACTTGTTCTGGGGATCAGGTTGTAAGTCTGGAATACAAAACCGATCTTTTGATTACGTATTGCACATAGCTGATTATCTTTGGCCTTGGCTATATCAATTCCGTCAAGTATATAGGATCCCTTCGTAGGCTTATCCAGTATACCTATTATATTCATAAGAGTAGATTTGCCGGATCCTGACTGACCTACTACGGATACAAACTCTCCTTTTCTGACCTTTAGATTCACTCCGTGTAGTATCTCAAGCTCATTTTCCTTACCAATATTAAATCTTTTAATGATGCCTCTTGCATCGATCATAATATCACTCATCAGTACATGCCTTCCGTAAAGTCTCCCGTATCCTCATAGCTGCCTGTATCAGTCATAAGATCAGGCATTTTAACTTCCATGCCTTCAGAGATTCCATCTCCTATTATCTGGACATAATAGTCTGTCTTAAGTCCGTATGATACTGATATATTCTGAGTTTCCATATTGCCATCAGCATCTGTTCCTGTCACTACTTCCACATATGGCTGACCGTTATCATCAATCTGAACAGATGACTCTGATACAGTTAGAGCATCTGTAACTTCCTGCTGGATGATAGTAAGCTTGGCAGTCATACCTATACGAAGTCTGTCACTTGGATTAGTGATGGTAACTTCTATAGGATAGTCTGTACTAGCGGATGTACCTGCAGATTCATTGGTAGAGGAAGATGCTGTTGTAGCCTTAGGAACAGGTGATACAAAAGTCAGGATTCCGTCCATAAGCTCATCCCCTGTTGTATCAGTCTTAATAGTAACCTTCATACCTTCATAGATATCACTTATGTCATACTGATCTACTGTAGCTGATACCTTGTATCCGCTATCATCCTGAAGAAGAGCCAGCTCTCCTCCTTTATAGGTATCTCCCTGTTTTACATCCAGGACTGTGATAACTCCGTCAAAAGGAGCAATGATCGTAGCCTTCTCAATCTGAGCTGTGATCTTGTCAACTTCCTGCTGAGCTGTAAGCTCAGAAGACTCTGCCGAAAGCTTACTACTAGTTACAGAATCAGCGCTGTCTGCAACGCTCTTATCACTGCTTCTCTTGGTATCTTCCTGATTCTCTTTGGCCTTATCAAGGCTTTCCTGATTGGTCTTAGTCTGAGACTTGGCAGTATCATACTTGGACTGAGCTTCTGACTGTTTACTCTTTGCTTCAGACTGAGCTGTCTGTGCTTCTGTCAGAGCTGACTGCTTACTTTCAAGGTCTCTTTGAGCATTCTTACTATCTGTCTGTGCGGTGTCATTGGCCTGTTCTGCTTTATTTTTGGCTTCAAGGGCTGCATCATATTTGGCCTGAGCATCTTTTAACTCCTGACTATTCTGAGCATTACTAAGCTCAGTTTTAGCACTGTCAAGAGTAGATGAAGCTGTATCATAGGCAGATGTCTTATCATCAAGCGTCTGCTTGGCTGTATCCATATCTGCCTTCTTAGTTGCAACATCGCTTTCTTTATTACTTATCTGTGTATCTATATCTTCCGGAGGATTCTCTGAATCTTTCTGAGATCTGAGATCTTCAAGTTCAGCTGCAGCTGTATCATAGGCACTCTTGGCAGTATCATAAGTACTCTGGGCAGCATTCTTGTCAGAAAGAGCTGTATCATATGCAGCCTGTGCTGTATCTACCTTGGTCTTGGCAGCATCTATAGCAGTCTGAGCATTGGCCTTGGCAGTATCAAGCTGCGCCTGGGCATCAGACAGAGCACTTACCGCATTGTCATACTCCTTCTGAGTCTTAGTAGCTGCATCTGACTTACTGTTTGCATTATTAGTAGCATTGGTAACATCATCTTTGGCACTTGTTACTGCAGCATCCTTACTCTGAGAGTCAGCCTTGGTGGTATCTACATCTTTACTTGCAGTATTCATGTCATTAGTAGACTTATTAAGTTCATCCTGCGCCTTATCTACATCATCCTTGGCTCTCTCATTCTGAGTAGAAGCTGACTCTGTGGCATTAGAATAGCTTCTCTTTGAAGCATCTACGTCAAGCTCATTTTTTTCCTTGGTAGTCTCAAGATTCTTGTTAGCAATTTCAAGGGATTTTTCTAAAGATGTAGTATCAAGAACTGCGATGACATCTCCTGCCTTGACCCTGTCACCAACAGACACATTGAGCTCACTAACCGTAACATCCGTCACTTCACTAGAAAGACTGTAACTTGCACTACTTGCAATAGTCCCGTTTACTGCTATGGACTTGGACAGATCCTGCTTGATGATCTGCTCTGTAGCTGCCGGAACAGCCTCCACTTCTTCCCCCTTAGCCTTGGCAAAAGACAACGCCGATACTCCCACAGCGCCGGCAAGACATACAGCAATTGCAGCAAAGACCATCTTCTTATGAGACTTAATACCATTGCCGCACTTTATAAGAACTGCTTTAGGGCTTATCTTAAGATCCTTCTTATTTGACAAAGCGGATTCACCAGACTCGTCATCTTCGAAAGCATCTTCTAAAGACTCATCTTCATAGGCAAAGTCTTCATCTAATAGATCTTCATTTGTAGAGTCATCATTTATAGAATCTTCACCCAATGACTCTTCATTGGTAGGATATTCATTGATTGTATCTTCATCCGCAAGCTCATCACTCAGCATATCATCATGGATATTATATTCGCCAATAAGATCCTCACCTATCATCTTCTCGTAGATCTTATCTTCGTCTATCAGATCTTTATTGCTACTATCCTCAAGAATGTCACCTTCTCCAATAATGCTCTCACTACTGGTATCTTCATTAGCAATATCTCCATCACCGTCAGCCACATTGCTATATACCCCGTTATTATCTATTGCCTGCTCATCTAATTCGTAATCCTTCATTATAGCCTCCGAAAAATAGTTCACGTTAATCTTCGAAGTACACTATAACGACCTATCTTTAAAGCAAGCTTTATTTAAACTTAAATGTAGCTTAAGACTTCCCGCTCTGCTTCTTGGCAGTCTCCATGGCTTCATCAGACACTGCAAAAAAAGCCTTGACTATATCAGGATCAAAGTGCGTTCCTGATTCTTCTTTTATGATATCCATCGCCTTTTCAAATGAAAAAGCCTTCTTATAGACCCTGTCAGATATAAGCGCATCAAAAACATCTGCAACAGCCATGATCCTTGCAGGAAGCGGAATCTCCTCACCCTTAAGACCCTCAGGGTATCCTGTACCATCCCATCTCTCATGATGATACAAAGCTATATCCCTTGCTATTTCAAGATAACTTGCCTGTGGAAGAGATTCTATCAGCTCATCAATAATAGCTCCGCCATATACAGAATGTTTTTTCATGATATCGAATTCTTCAGGTGTAAGTTTACCGGGTTTATTAAGAATCGCATCAGGAATCCTTATCTTACCTATATCATGGAGAGGGGCAGATTTATATACATTTTGTATATAGTCGTCGGTAAGCATGCCTGATTTTATACCCATTCGCCTCATCTGTCTCATGATAATAAGAGTATACATTGAAGTCTTTCTGATATGATCACCGGTTGACTCATCCCTGTTTTCAACCATATCAGCCAGTATGACTATAAGATCAGACTGCATTTTTTCTATATAATCTGTTTTCTGGACCATCTTGCTAAAACTCTTACTACTGTCCTTGGCAACCTGAACGAAGAAATTGTAGAGCCTCTCTATCTCATCGCCTGTACGGATCTCAAGTTTACTTAAAAGCGCAAGATTAGCCTTTTTGGCCTCTTCGCTGTCATATCTGAAATCTTTGAACATCATGACCATAGTATCAACAGGATATACAACTCTGTACTTAGATACCCATAGTCCTGTGATTATGATAACTACGATCATTCCTGAACACAGGATCAGAATACGTACTACGAAATTCCGCCTATATACGCCCAGATATTTCATAGATACATCGGCACACGCATAGCACACTGTCTCACCATCCGAGTTATATACCGGAATAAAAGAGGTAAGAAACCAGCCATAATACTCATTAGATATAAAAGGCTCGATTCTCTCTCCCTTTAGTAAAGCAGGGATATACTCATATAATGATGCATCAAACGGCACCAGTTCACCCGGATCTGCAGCTTTCATATCAGGAGTATCTATATCAAATACCGCGATGCATCCATCCTCAACTATCTTATAGACATAGATGTATTCTATGTCAGCAGACATCTTTTTGATATTTTCCAAAGCGCCTTTTATATCTTTATATTCCTGCGTGTTTCCTTTGCTCTGTATATAAAGATCAACCCTGTCCCCATCTATGATATTTGCAACCATGTGAGATGCTCCGACAGCAAGTCTTTCCCTTTGATCTTTTGTATGTTGTACGAAAAGAGAACTAGCTACAATTGCAACTACAACAAGCACTACAAGGCATGTGCTTATAAGAGATATTGCAAAGACAGTTCCTATCTTAGTCTTTCTGGTTTCTGTCTTACTGATCTGTTCAAGTTCACTATCTTTAACGGGTTTTTGAAGCCATCCAAATTCATTAAGAAGTTTTTTGATATCAGCAGGAACGATCCTTACTGCAATGTAGGTTATCATAAGACATATCACATGAGATATGATCGCAGTAGTAAATACTATGACAGACGACCTGGCAAGCATGCTCGCAGGCAGACTTCCCACCGCAGTCGAATAAGCATTGATCGTAAAAAGATCCTCACTTAGATGACCTGATTGAAGTTGGATAAGACTCGTAAGAATAGTATTGATTCCGGCAATAAAGATAAGATATGTAAATATACCGGACTTTTTTGAAATATCCTTTTTTATAATAATATGTTGTGATAATGACGCTTAGAACATTAACAAACCCATAGTATATGTACTCTTTTATAAACAATGAGACGATCAGTTCTGTCACAAACACAGCCCAGACTCCCAGAAAATATCCGGACATAACAGCAACAGACATAGAGCCTGCAATCCCCAGTGCCGGCATCAGGCCCATTCTGGTACACCCCAGACACAATATGCAGTTGAATAGTACTGCCAATAGAAATACGGCAATTACTCCAGACCATTTTTTCAATGAAACTTTGTTCATTTTATTATTTGTCCTTTTTCAGCATATCTGCAGCTGCTCTTACATCTTCCGGATCCAGCATAAAAGCCTTAACTACTTCCGGATCAAAATGTGTTCCTGACTCTTCCTGAATTATGCTCATGGCTTTTTCAAAAGGAAATGCCTTCTTATAAACTCTGTCTGAAATAAGTGCATCAAATACGTCTGCAACAGCCATGATCCTTGCACTAAGCGGGATCTCTTCGCCCTTGAGGCCGTACGGATAACCGGAGCCGTCCCATTTTTCATGATGATACATGGCTATATCTCTGGCCACTTCCAGGTAGCTTGCCTGAGTAAGTGATTCAAGGAGCTTTTCGATTATCTCACCACCATATAGAGCATGCTGCTTCATGACCTCAAATTCATCAGGCGTAAGCTTCCCCGGTTTATTAAGAATCGCATCTGTTATTCTGATCTTGCCTATATCATGAAGAGGGGCAGATTTATAGACATCATCTATATACTCATCTGTAAGGGCTTCAAGGTGTATACCCATTTTTCTCATATTCTTCATAATGATAAGGGTATACATGGATGTCTTCTTTATATGATCGCCTGTAGATTCATCCCTGTTCTCAACCATACCGGCTAGAATCACTATGAGATTGGCCTGAACCTTCTCGATGTAATCAGACTTCTGCTGCATCTTACTAAAACTCTTCATACTGTCTTTAGTAACCTGCAAAAAAGAGTTATAGAGTCTTTCTATCTCATCACCTGTACGGATATCCAGATCTTCTAGAAGTTCCACATTGCCTATTCTGGCTTCTTCACTGTCATATTTAAAGAATCTGGCTCTTTCTACCATAGAATTAACCGGATAGATGATCCTGTATTTGGCTATCCAAAGTCCTGTAATTATGATCACTATGATTATTCCTGAACACAGAATAAGGAGCCTGATAAAAAACTGTCTTGTATAATTGGACAGATACTTCATAGATATATCTGCGCCTGCATAGCATACAGTCTCACCTTTTGAATTATGGATAGGTGTATAAGAAGTAAGCAGCCATCCATAATAGTCATCAGATACAAATACATCTATATCGCCGCCCTCTAAAAGAGAGGGAACAAACTGTTCAAAAGTAGGATCAAAGGGCACTACCTCACCCGGATCTGCAGCTACAACATCTTCCGAATCAAGGTCAAAGACAACATGGCAGCCATCAGGCATTATCTTATAAACATATACGTATTCGATATCACCGGATATGCTTCGTATATTCTCAAGTGCTTTGTACATCTTCTCATACTCATAACCATATCCCCCACTTGCTATATACTCATCTATCCTGTCACCATCTATCACCTTGGCTACCATCTCAGATACGCCCTTAGCAAGCTTCTCATGCTCATCCTGAGTGTGCTCTATAAAGAGTCTGCTGCCAATAGAAGCAACTAATAATAGTACTGTAAGACATGTTGAGATAAGCGCGATTATAAACACAGTATTAGTCGTAATAACTCTGGTTCTGGTCCTGTTAAAAAGCTCAACTTCCTCATCATCGATCGGCTTTTGAAGCCAGCCAAAATTATGTAAGGTCTTCTTTATATCTTCAGGAATGATCCTGACTATAAAAAAAGCAATTACAAGGCCTATGATCTGAGCCGGAATAGCTATAAAAAAAATAACAACAGCAAACAAAAGTAGCAGTTCCATAGAAGATAGAGAGAATACATTAAAAGGCATTGAATCTCTCATTATCTCTGCATTGATCTCGCCAGTCTCTCCTACTATTACGCCGCTTAAAACTGCACTGATACAAGAAGTGATCAGTACATACCTGACAATCTTGGATCTGCGTTTAAAATAGCCTTTTTGAGAATAATAAGCTGTAATAATGACAATAAGAATATTGATGAGAGTATAGTACAAAAACTGATTGATAAAAATACCTGTGATGATATGAGTAAACATAACAACCCATACTGCAGGAAAATATCCCGCCATAATAGCTATAGCCATAGAACCTGCCAAGCCCAAAATAGGCGGTATACCAATTTTCATAGATATATAACTAAATAAACAATTTATGATAACGGCAATTATAAATATAATAGTTCCAAGGATCCATCCGCTTTTTATAAGTCTATTCATAAATATCCATCCGATGAAATATTTTAATAAACTAAAGATATGACATACGGTTCAAACATGAATCTGTATTTTTGAATTATAAAAGTCTACAAATTGTATATCGACATATATAAATTAAAATCAAGTTTTAATTTATACAAAAAAGCCTTAAAGCAGGTCACATCTCGTAAGATGATCATCGCTCTAAGGCTTTGCTGTTATATGTATCTAAAAATCTGAAATTGAATGCGTCCGGTGCGCCGTTTATCTTGTGAACTTAGAGATGAACTTCCATGCATTCTCACATGTATGCTGGCGGCATTCATGCTGCTGATGGCTCACACTTGCAAAAGCTGTGCGGCATACTCCGTCTTCGCTGTCATAATAGCGTATAGTAAGATCGCTGTTTCTTGAGTCGTCATGAACAACTTCTACGCGGTCAGCTTTCTTTCCATAAATCTTATCTTCCCAGTTAGCACGGTCTTCAAAGTCAAGATCTTCGAACCTTTCTTTACACTTATTGACACTTGCTGCATACTGAACTCTCTCAATGCACTGCGCTGCCTGGAAGGGGAGTTCCGGAAGAGGCGACTCTTCTCCGCCTGAATAGAAGATCGGAACAGGCACTGTCTTGTTGATCCTGTCACCAATATAGTCACCAAAGAGGTTATGATCTTTTGGAAAAAGAGCACTTGCCGGCATAAGTCCTGCAAATATCTCCGGATATTCCTGGAACATATCCCATGACTTACCGCTTCCCATAGAAAAGCCTGTTCCGTAGATCCTGTGCTCATCAATAGGATATCTAAGTTTAAGGCTCTCTATGAACTCTGCAACCTCTGTAGCTGATACTGCAAGATGGTTATCAATAGCAACATACAAAAAGCCATACTTGTGAGCAACTTCATACCAGCCTGATACAAAGGTCAGGAACATAGCTGTATCTCCGCCTCCATGGAAGCCCAGTACCAGCGGTACCTTGGATCCGTCCATGATGTCCTTATTATAATAAGCAAAATAACCTATCTTGTGCTCCTTGGTATCCTTGAATATGCCCTTATTATCAGGAGATGTCTTAACAGTTATAACTCCGACATCTTCATTCATGGAAAGTGCTTCAAAATCAGGCTCTATCTGGAGATCTCCGCACCATCTCTTATACTTTTTGACAAATGAGTCAAAGTCCTTCTCATAGTCAGCAGCATCTGTGACAAGAAGGTGTTCACAGTCCTTGAATGCATCGTTGACTTTTGAAGAATTGGCTACGCTTACAATAGCTATATCTTTCCTCTCTACGTTAGGAACTACACTAAGTCTCTCCATAGAGCATACAGAAGGTGTGATCTCGCCAGGTCCCCAGAGATACTGGCCGTCAGTTGTTTTTAACAGGTTCCTTGCAACATAGTCTGCAGACTTGCCATAACTATAGATATCAGCTCTAAAGATAGCGCCTCTTATATAGAAGCCCATGTATCTCTTACTGATGAAATCGCTCCATTCTACAAGGCCGTCTTCATATACAGGATACATCTTGACTGATGCGATGACTTCTTTATAAAGCTCATCTGTGGCACTATCCCATGCTCCGTCACATGTAGGATATACGAACAGGACGCTGGAGTCATATCTTGCTGCTATCTTCTCAAGGCCGCTCTCTTTGGCAAAAGAGATGGCGTCTTCTTTGCTGCGTCTGTCTTCTTCGAAGATAAGAAGGAGCGGTGCTCTGAATGTGTAGTCATTGGCCTGGCTGTCAATGTCATTAACAGGCACATAGGCCTTTAAATAAAAGTGTTCGAATTCATGTTCCCAATACTTGCCGCCGTCACTTAAAGTCTCGACAACGGGTCTTTCCATCATTCCCATATTGCTATCCTCCGTTTTGTAGCTGACAAAACATCGCGCCCTGGCAGCGCTTCATTCTCAAAGATTTTGCAGGAGTGCGTGACCCTCAGGCATACAGTATATAAATCATTGCCACGCTGCTAATTGTTTTATAAATTCATGGCATGCTATCTGGCGCTTTTCATTCTGGGGGCTGAAACTCGCTTCGCTCAAACATGCAGCCCCGGGCAGAATGAAAAACTCCAGCTATCACGCTCATGAATTTTATAAAACAATTAGAAAGCATGGCAATGATTTATATACTGTATGCCTGAGGATCACGCACTCCTGCAAAATCTTTGAGAATGAAGCGCCGCCAGGGTGAAAGTTAAGTCAAGAAATAAGTAACTTTCCCATATAATTACTATAAAGCGGATGGATACTGAATTCTTATTATTTTATGACAATATTTTCTTAATTATTGTTATCTTTGTTTTGCTTTATGCTGTACATTACCAAACGATTGGCTGCTTATTTTTTCTTCTAGTACAACTTTTCAAACTTTGCTTCATCCTTGAAAGCATCGCCCAACAAATCACTCATTCGCCAACTTTGTTCTCAAGTTCACCGATATTCTCAATGCAGCATCTTACAACATCGCCTTTTTTAAGGAACTTGGGTGTTTTCATGCCCATGGCTACGCCTCCGGGAGTGCCGGTGGCGATTATGGTTCCTGCTTTTAGGGTCATGCCCTGAGAGAGTTCAGAGATAGCTTCTTCTACTGTTGTTATCATGTATGAGGTGTTGCTGTTTTGTCTTTTCTCATCATTGACATAACATTCTATCGCAAGATTATGGGCATCGCCTATTTCGTCTGCTGTTACGATGCAAGGTCCCATTGGAGTATAGCCATCTAGGCTCTTACCTCTGTACCATTGTTTGTGCTTTAGCTGTATGTTCCTTGCACTTACGTCATTGATGATAGTGTAGCCGAGTATATACTTATCAGCTTCGGATACAGATATTCCGAATGCATCCTCTTTGAGGACAACTCCAAGCTCGACTTCATAATCCAGGCTGTCAACATGGTCATATACAGGGATGCTTCCGCCAGGATCATTACTTCTGTTAACTCTTTTGGAAAAATAGACTGCATCTGTCTTATCAGTAAAGTCAGCAAGGGGAGCTGTCTCTTTGATATGCTCGCTATAATTAACTCCAAGGCAGATCACATCCTGAATGGGAACAGGGATAGGAGCAAGTAACCTGTACTCATCTGTTGATAAGCTTTTAGCTGCATATTCTTCAAGAGATTTTTTTATCTTAGGTTCAAGCTCTGTGAATCTTGTGATCAGCTCATTCATATCTTTAACGCATATACCAATGGAGTCAAGGAGTATCAGATCCTGACTCTGTCCTTGTGCTACTGCTACACATTCTTTTCCATTAACTTCAATTGTGTATAATCTCATACCTTTTCACCTTCCTATAAATAACTCAAACAGGCGCATCCATGAATTCATCGATAGCTTTAAGTACCGGCTCAGCGTACTCCTTTTCGCCAAAAAGCCACTGCTCATGCTGCATATCAAACTCTCTTATCTCTGGATCATGGAAATACTTCTTGTAACGCTTTAAGTACTTCTCTCCCATTTTGTTTGCATATATAAAATGAGCCTTTGTATGCTCGACGCTAATATCATCCTTAAGATGAGTCAGAAGATCTGTGTAGTACTCATTCCTGATTGATATAGGATCAAATTTAGAGAAGCAGTTCATGAACTTCTCTGCTGTCTCTTCGCTCATCTGGAAGAAGCTCTTTAGCTTTTCTTTGGTCTTATTTCTCTTCTTCTGGCCTTTGGTGAAGCTTGTAAGAAGCGGAACTACAAGCATAGATTGAAGCTTTGCTGCTACCTTGCCACTTTGGTCAAGGTCAGGGCTTCCAAATATCGCATGATCGATATGGACATTTTCTCTTTGAACCAGTTGTCCTACAAAGCTTGAGCCAAGAGATGATCCTATGGCGCCGTCCAGTCTTCCATTATGATTATCTTTTATATATTTTTCAATCTTTTTAGTAACAGTTATCATATCCGGAAAAATAGAACCGCTTCCATCAAAACCGTCATAGTTGACGCAGATAAGGTGATACTTTTTGATAATTCATCCAGAACTGTGCCAAAATTGGTCTGATAATCGCAGCAGGTACCCGGTAACAGCATCAGTGTTTTTCCTGACATATTTCCTAATTCTTCGAATTGCATATTACGCCTCCTCGGTCTCCTATAAGTACACCAATTCATAATAGCACTTACTGTTAGTTTTGGCTAACTATTTTTATGATATACTCACCGATAGGAAGTTTTGGATAATTAAATATATTATTATTACAAGCCAGATTATTGAAAACATGGGGGGACGATATATAATCTATTTGTTGTCAGTTTTTTAAAAGGAGAGAAATCATGAAAAAGGTATTCAAAAAGTTTTAGTACCAATGATGATGGGAGTGCTCCTATTATCAGGTTGTGGGAGTATATCCGAGGAACTAATTCAGCTTTAGTACTGCCAGCATAGTTGCATATGCCTCCTGCACATATGGAAGTGTCGAAATGTAGATTGCTGATATAAATATTCCGGCAGCCATCATCAATTTATTTACATAACCTTTGGATGAGCAGAGGTTGAAGCTATATCCTTTTTTCATGGGCCAGAGTATCTTTTCATGCTTCCTGTTTAGAAGGTCTATTATCAGATGTGATGCATATCCGATCGCAAAGTACGGCGCCACCTCCGGGAATATTATCCCTACACATGATGAAAATAAAAAAAGTGCCAGCAGCGAATGCATAAATGACCTGTGAGGTTGCCTCATTCCAAATACACATAGCAAAAGAAAAGCGGCGCTTCCTGTTATGATCCGATAGATGTTACTATCAGCAAGTAATCTTCTGTATATACCAATATGGAAGTTGTACTCTATTATGATCACTGCTCCCAAGGCAAGTGTAGCCGCCATAACTATCTTGTCAGCTTCCTTATGAGCTGTGGATGTTCCGGAATCGATGTCACTTATGACGCCGCCTATTGCTGCAGCTCCTGTTCCTGCTACTACAACAGGCAGTGACTCAGGTCTTAAGGTTATAAGCGCAGCCGCCATTCCTACAAAAAAATGTGTTCTTCCAAGCATAGATGTGCCTCCTTCTGTTAATACCTTTAGTAGACGACTAAAATACATGTAGATCATCAAATGTCATATATGACATTTGATGACTAACAAAGTGCATTTTCTTAATTCGTTTACTATTGTTGTCTATACACAATTATGCTTTATGTCTTATTGCAGCCAGATTGTAGAATCTGTGCGATAATGACACCAGCTTCACCATTCTACCAAATGATCATAAAAAAATGAAGCGACTTGTTTGTTTTATAAAGCATCGCTTCATTTACATTTGCATTTACTTTGACCTATTCCATATTTTAGATAATATCTGATTCATTTCTTCATGCTCAATTCCGGAGTTCATATCGAAGATTTCAAATGTTTTGCCGGAAGACTTATCAGTGATCGTCTTTGATCCCATGATTTTTTTACAATAAACCTGCGCTATATGAAGGACACAGGTTCTGCAGTCATAGAGGTCTACAAGGACGTTTGCAGGTCGTATATCACTTACATCTATTTCATCTAAAAGATATAGTAGTGTATGATGTATGATTCTGGCTGCTGCCTTCCTTGTAATGTAATCATCCGGATGAAGATAATCCTGATTGTCGATGACATTCATTGTATAAGCCTCTCTAAAAAGCTCATCATCTGTCATCATCTCGCCGCCGATATGATCATCTCTCATTATGGCAAGAGTAAATTCTCTGACCGTTGCTTTCATGTCATAAATACCTGTTTTGAAATCATCTGATTGGTGATACGCGAAGTGTCACATTGTCATGAGCTTTAAGTCCATCTACTGAAACATTTTCTCCTAAAAGACTATTCTCTTCACCTGTCCAGAGGTCTTTGATCTTATATGACTGTGCGCCTTTGAAGATCTCAGGATCTGCCATCTTGCCCTCAATAGCGTTTACTATATTATCAAGGCTGATTTCTATCTTATTAGTATTGTCTTCGCCGGACAGATTTATAAATGATACTGCGATATCGCCGCTAGCAAGGGGCTTTGCAAGGATATCTACCCTGTCATGATCCATAAGGTATACCTTATCAGCATCCTTGTCTGCAAGGCTTGACCACACTCTCTTAGCCTGAACGCCCAGCTCATCCTGATTGAGGGCTATGATATCTTGGTTGGTTATTATGTTCCAGATATAGTCACCTTTTTCGACCTTTCTAAGATCCATGCCAAGCATAAGTGGTGAGTTCATCATAGACCACATGGCAAAATGAGTTTTGGCCATAGTTTCATCAACATCTCCCATTCCAATAACCATCATATCCGGGTCGTTCCAGCCTCTTTCAAGACTGGCGAATTCATCCATTATTACGCATTTATCATACTGTGATGTGATACTACAGGTTCCGTCTGCTTCCCAGTATCCTCTTCCAGGGTCCCCGTCTCTTCCTACCTGGAATGTTATATCATTAAGGATTCTCCAGGAATCACCCACTTTGTATCCCCAATCGCCAGGCATTGTCTTGCCCCATTCGCAGATTGAAAGGAGTATGTCCTTATTAGGATCAGCTTCTTTCAAGGAGTTGTACATTGCTGCATAAGAGCACAGTGTATTTTCCTGACGTCTGTGATTCATAAGTCTAAGAACTGTATCGCCGCCTTTTACAGCTATATCGCACACATAGTTTTCCTTAAAGTCTTCCGGTCCCTTAGTACTTTCTACAAGGTTATCAAAAAAGAAATCTGACATGCTTCCATCTGATACAGCAACCTGGAGCCACTCGCCAACGCCGGCTTCTTTTCCTGTAGCATAGGTTACATACAGTTTGTAAGAACCTTCTGTTACATTCTTTAGATCAAAGGTAAGCTCGCTGCTCTGGTCTCCAACCGGTGTGTTACCTATATTAGTTCCATCAAAAGTACCTATATTAGTAACATAGGATTCTTCGATCCTAGCATGTCTTCCTGTTATCACGCCATCAGTTACTGCATTATATGTATATTCGCTTCCATCACGGCTTACAAGCTTTACTGCCTTAATCCTTGGAGCATAAGTATATCTTGCATTCTCACCATTTGAGAATGTTGCATTATCCCAGAGATAGTAGCAGTTATCTACTTTAAGAAAATCAATATCCCAATCTGTATAGCTTACTGCATCGACATCTTCAAAGCCACAGGTTCCAACTGCTGATCCTGCGCAGAGGTTGGTTCCTATATCGTTGTACATTCCAAACTTAAGGCCTTTAGCATGGATATAATCTGCAAGTGCCTTAAATCCGCTTGGGAACTTAAGTGGCTCATTAGTAAGCTTTCCATCTACTCTTTCTGAGTTATAACAGCCATCATCAAGAACAAGGTATTCATAACCTGCCTTATCAAGTTCCAGTTCTATGAATCTGTCAGCCATAGCTTTGGTAAGAGCTTCTGTATTGCCGCTTCCAAATGCATTCCAGCTGTTCCACCCCATAGCAGGGAGTCTTTTCTTTTTGCCCTCAAAAGTCTTTCCATTATTAAAAGAATCATATCTGTAATCTTTACTGCTAATTACCTGAGGTTGTTCTCTTGATGTTCTAGTGATCTTATCTGAAGCCATGTTATGTCCTTTCCATACATACTTTGTTGCCAATTGCCCAAGGTACTGTACCAATAATGTTATGTGATCTGTACTATGTACCAATGCATATTTTCTAATATCTATGGCCTTAAAACAATGTCACTCTGTGCTATTATCTGCCCAATTATTACCATAAAAAATAGCGCAGTTTCTATGTTTACTGCGCCATTATAGAAAGGCAATGTAATTATGTGACTTTTACAGAAGTTTCTTTTTCTTAAAGAAGGTTATGCATACTACTACAATTAGTATACATATGATGCCTGTCACAGGATATGCCCACTTCTCGTCAAGTTCAGGCATGTATTTAAAGTTCATGCCATACCATCCTACGATAAGAGTAAGAGGCATGAAAATACTTGATATTACAGTAAGATAAGCAAGGTTACTATTCTGCTTCTCATCAGTCTTGGACTGACAGAACTCGCGCAGCTGAATAGTGAATTCTACAAGGGATGTTACTCTTTCATACAGTCTCTGGATTCTCTGGTTAACAAGATGGAAGTATCTTTCATTGCTGGCCATGAAGAATTCATTCTCATTCTCTTCAAACTCCTGACATACATCCATAAGCTCCAGATAATGAATCTTAAGATCTCGCAGCTGATTTCTCATATCAGCTATTTTTTTAAGTACATTATCTGTATGCCCTGCAAATATCTTCTTCTCTATCTCATCAAGAGTTCTGTCATAGGATGCAAGAAGATCTGCATCGTTATAGATTATCTGCTCCAGGAAATCATAAAGGAATCTTTCAAGACATGGATTAAACAGTTTTTTGGAAGAAGAAATCCTGTCTATGATCTCTCCTGCAAGTCCCTGATCGTCTACGAAGATTATACCTTTTTCATCAAGTGAGAAAGAAAACTCACCTGCTTTCTCCGGCATGTTCTGCCTATCCAGTATAGAGAACTTACCTGTTATGGAATCGTAGTTGACTTCAGCTCTGGTACCACTTCCGGATCTTGAATATATATCCCATTCAATACCCATATCAAAATCCGTACTTCTATCTTTCCATTCATCGCTTGTCATGACTATGACATACTGGAAATCAAGATTTTTATATGTTTTAAGCTCTATATGCTCTAACTTTTCACTTATCTTATAACATCTCATAAACTACTCCTCGTATATTATCCATAAAATCACGCTACAATTCATTTTACCACGTACAAAAAAACTCCTGCCACTATTGTTTGTATACCAATCTTCATCAAGCCACCAGTTATTTAAATTGCCATTTTCATCAAAAACTGTATTGAAATTCTCTTTAGACCACATTCAAAATGCTCATTTTGATCAACTATTTTGGGATACATAAAATCTAGAATCGCTTGAATCATGTATTGTCTCCTTGATCTTTTTTATTCTGCATCATAGTGATATTATCATCATCTAACTAGATACTTGCCATGCATCTAATATCAATGTATTATACTGATCAAGGAGATATTAGATATTCATCTAACTTTCAAAATGACAAACATCAAATATCGCCTCATCTAAGCTATATGAACAGCTTTAACAGATAGGCTCAACCAGTTCTCACAGGAGGATCAATCATGAGTTTTAAGTATGGCAAGCTATTCAGAAATCCAAACTATCGCAAAAATCTCGCATCAACCATCGTCAATCGTTTCGGAGACTCCGTAGATGCTATCGCATCTTCATGGATAGTATATGAACTTACCGGTCAGGCATCCTGGTCTGCCATCATCTATGCTATCAACCGTCTCCCCACCATCATCGTGACTCCTCTTGTAGGACCATGGGTTGAGAATCACAGTAAGAAAAACATCATGGTTGTAACCGACCTTATCCGCGCAATATGCGTAGGTGTCATGGCTACCGGCCTTTTGATGGGCTTTTTAAGTGCTCCGCTTATAGCACTTTTAAATCTCATCATCTCTACTGCAGAAGCTTTCCGCGGTCCTGCTTCATCAGCTTTTTTCCCTATGGTTGTAGATAAGGACTCCTACAATGAAGCTATATCTCTTAACAGCTCAGTATCATCCATCACAGAGCTTATAGGTACCGGTCTTGCCGCTGCCATCATCGCTCTTATAGGAAGCTCCGGAGCTATATATCTTGATATGGCAACTTTTGTAATCTCAGCACTTCTTATATCATGGATGAAGATACCTGCAGAAACTCTTAATACTAAGGTATCTGCCAGCGCTGGTGCATATCTTAAGGAGTTAAAAGATGGATTTGTATACTGTAAAGGAAAAAAGATCCTTGTAGTGTTTGCTTACGTCGCACTATTTCTAAATGGTATACTTGTTCCTATCAACTCTCTTCAGACACCTATAGTCACAGAAGTACTTAAGGGAGGACCTGAACTTTTATCTATCTTCGGAATTGCTGTTACAGTATCAATGCTTCTGGGATCACTGCTTTTCCCGGTATTTAGAAAGTTTTTGAATGGCAAGAAGACTATAATAATGATGATAGCTCTTATCATAACCTTCTATCTCGGTCTTGTAGGCGCAGCGCCACTGTATGAGACAAGATACGGAGCTGCTATCACACTATTACTCCTGTCTACAGCACTTGGCTTTGGTATATCTCTTGGCAATATGTATATAAATGTTGAGATGTTCAATGTTATTGACAGATCTTACCTTGCAAGAGTTTCAGGCATAGGAAGTGCCATTTCTGTTGGAATTACACCCGTAACTGCTTTTATTATAAGTATTGTGGTAAAATTAACTTCTACAAAGGTTATACTGGTTATGGCAGGTGTTGTTGCTTTCCTTTTTGGCATGTACATGCTCACATCAGGAACAAAGGCTATTGTAGAAGCAGAAAGAGAAAACGAAGAGTCTTCTGCTCTGGCTGATGAAAAAAGCTGTGCAGATGAAATAACAGCTTAAGATCGCCGGAATCGCCAAAGGGGAGAGGTTTTCCGCCTACGAAAATGAAAGGATTCTATTTATGAACAATTATTCTTATAAAATACATTATGTATACGAAAGTCTATCCCTTTTAAATGTATTGGTGGAACCAGCTCCATATTTTAAGCCGCATATGGACAAAAGTGCTGTCGATTATGACATCATCCCGGGGCCAAGGGAAGAAAAGTTTGTAGAACTGCTCCAGCGTATAGAAGACGATGCAAGAGAAGAATTTGCACAAGATATTGACGATATAAGGAGCTATTATGCCCTTGAAGATAAGATCAGCTATTCATTTGCAAGTATGCTCCTACTCCACGATAGCGTATGTCCTGCTATGAATGATATTCCAGAGAACATATCTATCAAAGATTATCAAAAGTATATTAAAGATATACCAAAAGAAAGCTACAATAAGTATTTCTATCAGCTTATAAGAAGAGCCGGCAAAAATGCTTCTGACAATGATGATGCAGAATATGCCGGTATCTGTGATATTATCGATGCCATCTATGAAATGGATATAGCTGACAGTGACAAATTAAAACTTCAGCAGCTCTATATACACCGCAGTGAGCATATACCAAAGCTCTTAACTATCATAAGCCGCGCAGCTAAAGTTCTTAAAAGATATGAAAAAAAGCTCGAAGAGTTCGGTAAAGATACCATCGATTATGCCAAAAAAGATGCCAAAGATGAACCATATGTAGATTATGTCATGAAGAAAATGGGATATTCATCTTCCGGTTTTAACTCTTCAAATGATTGTTATATCACTCTCTCCTATCTAAACTGCATGAAAGTCAGTCTGAGTTTTAAAGGGGACGATATCAAAACAGCAAGGCCCATAGCCCAGATAGGAGCTATATACAGCGACAGTCTTACATATGATAAGATCATGATCAAGAGAAAGAGTATAACGCAGGATAAGGCTCTTACGATCTTAAAACTTCTGTCTGATAAGAGTAAATTAGAAATCCTACAGCTGACCAGGGATGAGGCATATTATGGAGCACAGCTTGCCAATAAGATAGGGCTTACGACAGCTACTATATCACATCACACTTCAGCTTTATTTGAACAAAGTCTCTTACAGATTGAGAAAGTAGACTCTAAGATCTTCTATAAACAAAATCAGGAGACGATCAAGTCTTTGATCAAATATCTTGAGGATACACTGCTTAAGTAAACAAAAGACAATACACTTCCTTTAGTTTTTATACTTATACAATTCAAATAATAATTATAGTAAATATCACTTTCCAAAAAGCGGATAGACCTTTCGGCCTATCCGCTTTTTGTTTTTGAAGTATTTTTTGCAATTTTCGGAAACAGCTAACTAAATTATTTTAGCATATGCCAAATAATAGAAGCAAATAATGGTTTCTGACGATTTACAATAACACACGAATATGGTATCATTCTTATCATATCTTGTTCCTATCTGGTCAAGTATTGCTCTATGTATTCCAAATTATTCGCCCTATTATTCAAAATTTTTATCATATAACATTCCGACTATCAAGTATACTTAATGCTTGCTTTATTGTTTTCATTAATTGCTATCTTTTTAGGTACAAATAAAATATTTTAGTTTCCTATTGTATTTTTTCCCACAATGTTATATTATTTTGTTCGTGTTAATTTTTTAACACGAAGAACTATATGGTAGATGGCATTTTGAATTTGTTATTTACTGGTATTTACAAGTATTAAAGGAGAAGAAATGGAAGACGTTAAGACAACTGTCTGTGAAGAAAAAGGACCTATCACAGACGAGCTACTCACCAAAATGAACGCCTACTGGCGTGCAGCCAATTATCTTTCAGCCGGCCAGCTTTATCTGCTTGATAATCCTCTTCTTAAGAAGCCACTTACAATGGATATGATCAAGAAGAAGATCGTTGGTCACTGGGGAACTGTACCTGGACAGAACTTTGTTTATGTTCACTTAAACCGTGCTATCAAGAGATATGACCTTGATTTGATCTTATTATCAGGTCCCGGACATGGCGGAAACTTCTATGTTGCCAACACATATCTTGAAGGCTCTTACAGCGAGATCTATCCTAACATCAGCGAAGACGAAGAAGGTATGCAGAAGCTGTTCAAGCAGTTCTCATTCCCAGGCGGTGTTCCAAGCCACTGTGCACCTGAGACTCCCGGTTCTATCAACGAAGGTGGTGAGCTCGGCTATTCTATAGCACATGCATTTGGTGCTGTATTTGATAACCCGGACCTTATTGCAGCTGTTACTGTTGGTGATGGTGAGGCTGAGACAGGACCTCTTGCTACATCATGGCAGTCCAATAAGTTCCTTAACCCTAAGACAGACGGTGCTGTTCTTCCTATTCTGCACCTCAATGGATATAAGATTGCTAACCCTACTATCCTTTCACGTATCTCACACGAAGAGCTTGTGAAGTACTTCGAAGGTATGGGCTGGAAGCCATATTTCGTAGAGGGTTCAGACCCTATGTATATGCACAGAAAGATGGCTGAAACTATGGACAGCGTCATCGAAGAGATCAAGGCTATCCAGAAACACGCTCGTGAGACAGGCGATACAACTCGTCCTGTATGGCCTATGATCGTCCTTAGAACTCCTAAGGGATGGACAGGCCCTGATTATGTAAATGGCGATAAGGTTGAAGATTACTGGAGAGCACATCAGGTTCCTGTAATGATGGATCATGATGATCACCTTGAGATCCTTACAAAGTGGCTCAAGAGCTATCATGCAGAAGAACTCTTCGATGAGAACGGTAAGCTTATCCCTGAACTTAAGGCACTTGCTCCTACAGGCAATGCACGTATCGGTGCTAACCCTCATGGTAACGGTGGTCTGCTTCTTCGTGACCTTCGTCTGCCTGACTTCCGCAAGTACGCTTTCGATGTAACAGCTCCCGGCGAAAAAGACGGACAGGATATGACAGAACTTGGTAAGTTCGTTCGTGATATCATCAAGCTCAACAAGGAATCACGCAACTTCCGTGTATTTGGACCTGATGAAACCAATTCTAACAGACTTAATGCTGTATTTGAGGAGACAAACAGAGTTTGGAATGCAGATACACTTGATATCGATGATGCTCTTAACGCTGACGGACGTGTTATGGACTCAATGCTTTCAGAGCATATGTGCGAAGGATGGCTTGAAGGATACCTTCTTACAGGTCGTCACGGTTTCTTCGCAAGCTACGAGGCATTCATCCGTATCATCGACTCAATGGTAGCTCAGCACGCTAAGTGGCTGAAAGTTTGCAACCAGCTTCCATGGAGAGAAGAGATCGCATCTCTTAACCTCCTCCTGTCATCTAACGTATGGCAGCAGGACCACAACGGTTTCACACATCAGGATCCCGGTTTCATGGATCATATCGCTAACAAGAAAGCTGACGTAGTACGTCTGTATCTTCCACCAGATGCTAACTGCCTGCTCTCTACTTTCGATCACTGCGTAAGAAGCCGTAACTATGTAAACGTTATCGTTGCATCTAAGCATCCTCGTCCACAGTGGCTCACTATGGAACAGGCTGTTAAGCACTGCACACAGGGTATCAGTATCTGGGATTGGGCTTCCAATGACCAGGGTCAGGAACCTGATATCATCTTCGCTTGTGCAGGTGAGACACCTACACTCGAGGCACTTGCAGCTGTATCAATCCTTAACAAGGAACTTCCTGAAGTTAAGATCAGATTCATCAACGTTGTCGACCTGTTCAAACTTCAGCCTGCATCAGAGCACCCTCACGGTCTCTCACACGCTGAATATGACATGCTCTTCACAACTGATAAGCCTGTAATCTTCAACTTCCACGGCTATCCTACACTTATTCACGAGCTTACATATCGTCGTCACAACAACAGACTTATGCATGTTCGCGGATATCAGGAAGAAGGAACTATCACAACTCCATTCGATATGAGAGTTCAGAACAATATCGATAGATTCCACCTTGTACAGGATGCTCTTAAGTATCTTCCACAGCTTGGAAACCGCGGCGCATATCTCTACCAGCGCATGAGCGACAAGCTTGTTGAGCACAAGCAGTACATCCACGAGGTTGGTCTTGATCTTCCTGAAGTAGCTAATTGGAAATGGGAGAAATAATCCTTTCATAAAGCTCACATAACGGAGTCATAAAAGTGTTTAAAATAAAAGGTCTTGCCCTCGGATGAAAATCCGGGGCAGGACCTTTTTATGTGGAGGAGAGAAACTTCGCACTTGCCAAACATATGTCACCCCTTGAGGCAGCGCCAACGCGGACAGTTTATAATGCATTTTCGTATCTTGAAGGTGTTATAAATTCAGGGCACAATATCTGGAGCTTTATATTCTAGGGGCTGAAACTCGCTTCGCTCAGACATGCAGCCCCTATGCAGAATATAAAGCTCCATCTATCATGCTCCTGAATTTTATAACACCTTCAAAAGATACGAAAATACATTATAAACTGTCCACATCGGCACTGCCTCAAGGGGTGACATATGTTTGGCAAGTGCGAAGTTTCAGGCAAATTTAATTATAAAATTATCTTCTTAAGAAAAAAGCTTTTCCTCTAAAATCTCCATCCAGTTCACTGCCAAAGGTATCTAGGATGTTATATCCGGACAGATATTTATCTATATCAGGATTAGCACCATTTTCAAAAGTATGTACTACCATAAGTGCTTCATCCTCATACTCTCTAATAACAGCCTGATATCCTGTAAGATTATTGTAGTCATTACATTTGCAGTCTATTACTGTTGTCATACCGTTCTTTATGATATGCTTAACTTCATCATAGAAGTCTATAGCCTTATGTGTAGTGTCCCAGGCTCTTTGGTCTATATCAAATATCTCACCACTAAGGCACATTCTTCCAAGGAATGCTGAGCTTAGGATATAATTGACCCTATGGATGTCATCTGCTGCTCTTAGAACTGCCCATATCTGGCTCTGCTCGGGGCGTATGACTCTGTGAAGGTTAGCGGCTATTACAGGGATGCTCTTGCATTCATGGGCATCAGAGAAGCTTGCCTGTGATACAAGTTCCATCATGGAAGGCTCTAGTCTGTGTCCGCCGCTTGAACAGTTCTCTATTACCAGTGATGGGATTTCGTCAGAAAGCTTTTTGAAGAACTTCTGAGTTCCCAGAACGCTTTGTCTAAGACCTTCTCCAAGGCTCTCTGCGCCATCGCAGCCTACACCTATAGTATCGTTATAGTCAATTTTGATATACCCAAATCCGTTCTTTTTCAGAAAATCTATAACCTTTTTGGACAGATAATCTATGCACCAGTCATCTCTCATATCAAGGAATCTCTGACCATCAACATTGATAGGATCACCAAAACGCTTTAACAGGTGCTCAGTCTGTTCATACAACTGTGATAGTGTTGCCGCCTTTTCAAACTCGAACCAGATGCCGGGGATAAGGCCGTAAGACTTTATCATATCTGTCATCTCTTTGATTCCATTTGGGAAAAGCTCAGGACTTTCGTCCCAGTCTCCTATCGTATCCCACCAGAATTTATCAGGCTGTTTGTACCAGCCGCTGTCTATAACAAGGTATCTGACCATAGTATCTTTAAGTGCTTCGCATATCTTCTTAACATTATCGAGAGTAGGATTGCCCCAGGTCGTGCAGTATTCATTGTATATAATAGGCATATCCTTATCTACATCTGCTATACGAGGGTTCTGCGCCTTTACAAGCTTATCACTCACTTCAAGTAAAGACTTACCCTTAGCAACGACTGCCCTAGGCGTAGTGAAGCTCTCGCCGCTTCTGATGCACTTACACCAGTGGCCGTAATCAAAATCTGCAAGACCTCCGCACAGCGAAACAGGATCAGCTGTCCTAAAGGCCTCTATCTGCCAGCTGGAGGCGCAATATATCTGCACACCGATAAATTCACCGGTAGCATTGTTTTCAAGAACAGCATATGGGAACCATTTACGGACAGGCATAGAACCTATCTGTCCGAACTTCTCGATTCTGGTCCCATGCTTGTTCCAGGATGGTTCCATGTTAAGATCAGTAAGTTTCTGTGTTAGAAGCTTACCTTCAGCGCTCCAGAAAGACGTCGCTCTATGAAGGACATCTGCTTCTATATTATCAATGCAAAAAGATGACAGGAGATCTATTGTGATATCCTTGCTTGATGTATTCTCAAAGACAGTGTAACACTGTATCACATCGCCTTTAGGTATATGATAAGCTGTAACCTTATAATTATCAGCTTCATATACAGTCTTCTCATCATCCTTATATACTTCCCTACATCTTCTGACACTCTCACTATTAGCAAGCGATATACCATTAGTATAATGTCCGTTAAAAGAATCCCCTCTTACCTTCACCTGAAATGCATATACTTCTTCCATATGTTTTCTCCTTTTGATAAATACCTTCTACCATATTTCTAAATGCAGCCCCTCGCACTTGTACAATACAGCATCACCAAAGTTTTTGCTGCACCGTACAAGTGCGAACTTGAGTAACCAATACTAATAATATTAAAAATTACATTACAAAAAAGCTTGGAACTTTTGATATAGATAACAAAACTTATTAATACACGCTCTATTTGCAAACTTCCACAACTTAGCCAATGCGGTATCCCCTAAAGCTTTGCCGGGGCGGATAGTATATAAAACATTGACGCGCTTTTAATCGTTTTTACAAATTCATGAGCGTGATAGATGGAGTTTTTTATTCTGCCCGGGGTCTGCTTGTCTGAGCGAAGCGAGTTTCAGACCCCAGAATAAAAAGCTACAGATATCATGCCATGAATTGAAAAACGATTAACAGCACGTCAATGGTTTATATACCATCCGCCCCGGCAAAGCTTTAGGGGATACCGCACTGGCCTTGCACGCACTTTCAAAAAAAGGATGTCACATTTGTGACATCCTTTTAGTAAGCTATGGAGTTTATTATCAATAGTTCTCTTCGTGAACTTCGAAGTATGACTGAGGGTGATTACATACAGGGCATACTTCAGGAGCTTTGGTTCCTACTACGATATGACCGCAGTTTCTGCACTCCCAAACCTTAACTTCACTCTTCTCGAAGACTTTAGCAGTCTCAACATTCTTAAGAAGAGCACGATATCTCTCCTCATGATGCTTCTCGATCTCGCCTACAGCACGGAACTTTTTAGCAAGCTCCGGGAAGCCCTCTTCCTCGGCAGTCTTAGCAAAGCCCTCGTACATATCTGTCCACTCATAGTTCTCACCATCAGCAGCTGCTGCAAGATTCTCCTTGGTATCACCGATTCCCTTAAGCTCTTTGAACCACATCTTAGCATGCTCTTTTTCATTGTCTGCTGTTTTTAGGAAAAGAGCTGCGATCTGCTCATATCCCTCTTTCTTTGCTACAGAAGCAAAGTATGTATATTTATTTCTTGCCTGAGATTCACCTGCAAATGCTGCCTCAAGATTCTTCTCTGTTTTGGTTCCTGCGTATGGATTTGTTTTTGCCATGTCTGTATCCTCTTTCTCTTCTACGGGTTTGAATTCAGATTTTGGTTGATGACATTTAGGACATGTCCAGTCATCTCCAAGTTGCTCAAAAGGAACTCCTTCCTTTTCTTCGTCATATATGTGACCACATATCTGACAAATGTACTTCATAGACTGTCTCCTTTCTTTGCTGTACCGATCATTTATAGTCTGCCATGTTATAAACGCCGATTACAACCTGCCGATTACAAAAAATTTTTCATAATGCATAGTAAACGACTTTAGAAAATGCCTTATGTTAGTCATCTAATGCTGGCATATAGGGCATTTGATGACTGACCAAGAACATTTTCTTAAATTGTTTACAATTATTGAAGACAAAATCTTATATATACTAATGATAAATCTATAAATGCTTATTTACAAGATAAAAAAAGAGATGTAATTATTTAACCTTATTACTTATTTCGGGTAAAAAAATGCAGTTGTCAGAGTAACTTACACTCTAACAACTGCACTAATATTATAATAAAGATCAGGCTGCCAGCTTCTTTTTCTCATCCTTGTTATAAACCGCTTTAAGAAGAAGTGGTGTTGAAATAGAACTGATGATGATAAGAAGGATTACGGCAGAGAAGTATTCATTAGATATAATCCCGGCTTCAAGGCCCTTATTGGTTACAATAAGCGCTACTTCTCCTCTTGTCATCATTCCAAGTCCTATCTTAAGTGAATCGGACCAGTTGAACTTAAGTGCCTTGGATACAAGTCCGCATCCAATAATTTTGCCAAGAAGAGCGACTATTACAAATGCGATAGAAAAGACAAGGAGCGTACTGTTCATAGAATCAAAGCTTGTCTTAAGACCTATTCCAGCAAAGAATACAGGAGCAAATACCATGTATGAACTTATATCTACTCGGCGCTCTATATAAGAAGCATCTGCAAGGTTGCACAGAACGATACCGGCTACATATGCGCCTGTGATATCAGCGATTCCAAAATACTTCTCAGCAACATATGCCATTGCGAGGCAATATGCAAGGCTGGCTATTGTGATACGTCTTGTGTGCTCATATCTTGTATCAAGCCATGCAAATACTCTATAAACTACAACGCCTGAAACAGCTGCTATAACGAAGAAAAGAACAGACTTAACGATTACCATTCCGGGATTCTGAGTAGTATCTCTAAGGCCCAGAACCATAGTAAGTACGATGATACCAATAACATCATCTATGATAGCTGCACTCATGATTGTAGTTCCTACAGTGCTTGAGAGCTTGCCCATCTCTTTAAGAGCAGCAACTGTGATACTAACACTTGTAGCAGTCATGATAGTTCCGATAAACAGAGCCTTGGTGAATTCTTCTGTACCATAGGAAGCAAAACCATAAAAAGACATATACAATATAGCGCCCAGAATAAGTGGAATAAATACACCTGAGCAGGCTATGATAGTAGCCTTAACACCTGTCTCTTTAAGCTTCTTCATATTGGTGCCAAGTCCTGCTTCGAACATGAGCATGATAACACCGATCTCTGCTATACCTGATATAAAATCAGACTCCTGTACAAGACCCAGGAGGCAGTTACCCACAATAAGACCTGCAATGATCTCTCCAACTACCTGAGGTGCCTTGAACTTCTTAGCGACAATACCGAAGATCTTGGCTGATAACAATATGATCGCCAGATCTTTCAGAAACTCATACTTTTCCATAATTTTGTCCTCTTTTCCTCTAACATATAAAAACGATAAACGCCTGTTCCACTGTTATAGCAAAACGGGGGGACATTTATCGTTAATTTACCCTTTTTATGAATTAATAACCTTATCTGTTTTAGCAAAATAAAGTCAGTGTGTCAAGATAATAATATGTGGTGTTCACAATCTTAACGCTCACAATACAATACACTATTGTACCATATATCAGATATTATCTTGCTTTTTATCTCTAAACATGATAAAAAAGAATAGTTGTGTTTTATATAATTAGGAGGAAAAATTATGATGAAGAAATTAGGTGCTATTGCACTCACTGCAACAATGATGCTTTCACTTATTGGCTGCAGTAAGAAAAACTTTGATGGAAATTATACTGCAGATGTTGATCTCTCTCAGTACATGGGAACTGTCATGAAGGACGCCATGGAATCTGCTGTAGGTACAAGTGATTATGAATGGACAGGAACTCTTGTTGTTCCTTATAAGCTTGAGCTTTCAGAAGGCGAGTATACTCTCACAGTTGACGCTGAGGCTACATCAGATAATTTCAAAGCTTACATGGAAGAGAACATTGAGCCTTTCATGACAAGCGTTTTTGAAAATGAGATTGCTTCTGAACCATCTCTTGAAGGAATGACTATTGATGAAGTTCTTGAGGCTGCTGGTTATTCTTCAATTTGGGAGACAATGGGTTATGAGTCCAAAGAAGATTTCATCGCTGATTATATGACAGAATTCGAAGTTTCTGATTTCGAAGAAGAAGAGACCGGCGAGTATGAAATCGATGGAGATTCAATCACTCTTAAGGGTGTTGAGACCGTTGGTGAAGATGGCGAAGAAGGTGAAGGTTGGGTTCTCACATACGAAGATGGCAATCTTACAGGCGTTCTTGATTTAAGTGAATTCGATATCGACGAAGATACAGATATTACATTCGTTCTTGACGCTGAATAAATAGCCTATTAAAAAGGGTGTGGTCATGTGACCACACCTTTTTTTACTTTATATTCTATTATCCCAGTGTATATTGCCTAAGCGTATCTCCAAGAGCATTTATTACTCTTCACTTACAGAATAACCTGTAATCTCACAATCGATAGCATACTGATCACTCTTAGTAGTATTCTTTACAGTTACTTCAATCTGTCCATAGCTGTCTGTCTCAGGTATATAGAACAGGAGGATATATGTAGCTGTCTTACCCTTCTTTACCTTAGCATATGCATTGTCATCATAACCTGCAGAAAACATTCCGCTTGCATCACTACTGTAATAATCAAGGCCATCTTCTACAGCTCCATCAAGAGCTTCAAGAGCTTCATATACTTCATCATAGCTATAGTCATCTTCATCAAGAAGCTCTACAAGATCTTCAAGCCAATAGATAGGTGTATCTACATATGTTCCAAGCTTATCACCATCGACTTCATAGTCTGAATAGTCATCGTCATAGTCGTATTCATCAGAACTTTCAATACCTTCTCTGAATGATTCGATATAACCCCCGTCATCAGGCTCCATCTCGTCGAGAACATTCAGGAAATCCTTGACGATGTACTGGATCTCTTCATCGTAATAGATCTCGTAATCCTCTCCGTTTGATGTTTCTATTCTTTCGATTCTGGAATCATCATCAAGATCTGCTGTATAGGTCAGATCATAATCTTCTATCTCAGCCTCGATAGTCTCACCTTCACTGCCTTCTTCCCACTCAGCAGATGAAACATCAGCAAGTGTTCCTACAGCTATTGAATATCCGCTCTCTTCAAGATCTCCAAAGTCGACCTCGTCAATTGTAATATCGTCCTCTGCACCACCTGCAGGAATGATATACTTGTCCCAAGACTTCTTGTTCTCATATGCAACAACAAGATATGCTATGTCGCTGTCGTCTTCGTTAGAAAGAACTTCGATATATGTGCTATCATCTGCAAGGATATATGAATCAAATAAAGCCTCTTCTCCGTCATCATATGTCACTGTGCTAGTGCCTGACAATCCAATGCACTCTGAATCATAGATTGTCTCAAAAGCCTCTGCAAGGACTTCTTCTGCATCGCCATAATCCTTGGACTTTGATTTGGAACTGCTTCCTGATCCGCTCTTTGAATCTTTCTTTGAATCTTTCTTTGAATCTTTCTTTGAATCGTCCTTGGAATCCTTTTTTGAATCGCTCTTGGAATCGTCCTTGGAATCCTTCTTTGAATCCTTTTTATCATCACTATCTTTAGAGGTCTGAGACTTTTTACTATCTGAAGATCCCTTCTGTGCAAATGCTGTAGTTCCCACGCAGCCAAATACCATGGATGCTGAGCACAAACCGGTTAAAAACAAAGTTACAATCTTTTTTCTCATTGTCATTTCCTCTCATTGTTAAAATTGATTGTTGGAATCGGTCAGCGATTTGTTACCTGCTGACAGTTATCAGAATACCACCTTTTTTAAGATGTAAAGCATATTTCGACAGAAAGCATATTTTATACGACGAAATGCAATGTGTTATAATTATCGTGTTAAAGTATTTGTTCAAAGCGGAGTTTTTATGGAGAATTCATTTAAGTATTTTGAAAACAGAGATTGCAAATACTACCCTTGTCATGAAGGGATGGAGCATATGAACTGTCTTTTTTGTTATTGCCCTTTATATTTCAAGGATGAATGTCCGGGAAGCCCTGAATATATCCAAAAGGGCGATAAGATTATTAAAAGCTGTATGAGCTGTACATTCCCTCATGAAGCGGACAATTACAAAGAGATAATAAAACGTCTCATACCATAAAACAAAAGTCGCCTGAAATGTTGTCTCCAGGCGACTTTTTTAACTTTATGCGATTACTATTTCATAGAGAATCTTTGATCATGATTCTTGGATCAATATTCAATGTTCAAAACCAATGATCTTAGAATATATTAAATATTTAAATCCTATTTATAAATAGATACTCATACACATCTGCCATTTGAAAAATCAATAATCTAATCAGTCAATGGTTCTGCGCTTTCTAGCATGAGCTGCAAGTACGACAATTGCCATAGCTGCAACTATTATTATTATAATGTTCCCTGCAATATTGAAATCATCACCTGTTGTACGATTTCTGGACTCTCCAAGGACTGCTTCTTCTTCGCCTTCATCAGTAACTGCAAGTCTTGTCTCACCAAGAACTTCAGGCTCTTCATCCACCATTGCTATTGGAGGTGCGCTTATAGGTGTCTCCTCTGTCACAGCCTGCTCAGAAGTTGTCTGAGGTGTTTCTGTAGTAGTAGTTGTTGTAGTTGTTGTAGTTGTTGTCGTAGTTGCAGGCTCCTGAGGTGTTTCAGGTACTACAGGAGGATCCTGCGGTGTTACAGTGGGTTCCTCAGGTGTTACTGGCGGATCTTCCTTGGGAACATCAGGAACTATAACCTGCTCATATGTATTGCTGAAGTTAGCAATCAGATTAAGATTAAACATTGAGTTATAGTTTGACTTATACTTACCACGTTCAAAATAAAAGATCTTGAGCTGGTGCATCTGTCCGTCTTTCCATCCTTCTGAAAAGACTTCACTTAAATTATTGATATACTTGTTATCTGGTGCAATGCCGTTTCCACCTGGATTGAAATATGAGATATCACCTGAATTAAAGTTAACTTCAGCGCCATAAGCATCATGTATACCACCAAGGTCTATAACAAGCTGTCCATCAACATATACCCATACATCATCATCTCCTGAGAAGCGGTAGACCATATCACTATCACCGGCTTTGCCGTCTTCAGGTATTATAAAGGCTGTCTCAGTAACTACTCCAAACAGATTGTTGCCTGTGCCAAAAGGATAGAAACTGCTACTATTGTAGGTATACATTCCATTACCATCAGCGTTATATAAAGTAGCGTTCTCATTATATGATTCTACGCCATCAGTAGTTCCGTTAAAAAGGTAAGCAAGACTTTCACTACTTTTAGTAACAGCACTGTTTAATACAGGATAGCCATCTTCTCCAAGAGTTGTTAATACGATACCCTGATATATTCCTTTTTGAGAACCGACCCATTTGTTAAAGCCCTGATACTTCGATCCATTGGAAAACTTAAATGCGTGACCATCATTTATAGGGCTTCCATTACTGGAATCTTCTTCATAATCATACATTCTAACAGTAATTGCAGGTGCACTTGCATTTTTAAAATATGCAGCATTTGCATTAAGAGCACCGGCTTTATCAGCATCCTCGGCTACATACACTCTTAAAGAATAAAAGTTATTGTCGTAAATATAGCCTTCTTTTCCTTCATCTGTCTGTGTTATCTTGTAATAATATGTTCCGGGCTTGTCATAGGTTATGCTTGGGAACTGTACAACTCCATCTGCCTGGTTTGAAGCAGTAGCTGCATAACCATCTATACTATTACCATTTGCATCAGTACTTACCATGTAGTAATTAAACTCTCCGGCAGTAAGATCCTTACCTGAAAGAGAAGAATAAACTGTTGGTGTAAAATCCACAGATGTATAGACATCAGCCTGCTTAAAGCTTGCCATGAATGTAAGCTCATTAGCATTGCCGCTAAGAGTCTCTATATCAGAGGCAGAAAGCTCTAGACTTTCTTCAGTTGATACGAGGCTGTCAGCATCAGCAAGTGTCCAGCTTACGAATTCATATCCTACTTCAGGAAGAGCTGTAGCTCCTTCAACTGTCTCATCTGCAGATGCAGCTTCACTATCTTCTGCAGGTGCAGCATCTACAGATTCTTCTACCGCTTCATCTGGAGCCTTCGCTGTATCAGCACTGGCATTTGTATCTTCCTGAACAGAAGTAAGATCTGCAGAACCGTCTGCGGATGAATCCGCAATTTCTTCTTCATCAGTATAAGAAGTATCTGCTGATTCCTCTGAAGCTGTTTCATCTGTATTATCATCATCTAATGCTATAACAACTTCTTCAGTTAATGATGTCTCTCCATTAGTAATCCCTTCAAGAGTTCCACCCTCTCCTGCTATATAAGTTATAGTTACAACCTTATATTCTGCTTCGTCATCACCTTTACCTTCAGTGACTTCTTTATTTGTTTTGGTATTATCCTTTTCAGATCCTTTTTCCGGTATAGCTTCTTCACTATCCAGATCTGTTTCAGAATCTTCTATATCCTGTCCTTCCTGATCTAAATTGTCTGATTCTGTCTGATCTTCACTGCCACCCTGAACATTACTATCATCTAAATCACCCTGACCATTCAAACCATCCTGACCATCATCTATAATTCCATCACCTATAGAACCATTATCTGATACATCATTACCCGTAGCTTCGTTATCAGTAGTCTGATCACCCGTATTATTATCGCCATTGTCTGAAATGGTCTGGTCTCCGATCATCTGATCTGAGCTGTTTTCCGCGTAGGTTGTTATACCGCATCTTCCCATGACCTGGAATAGAACGGTAGCAGCCACAGCACCTGAGAGTAAGTTTCTTACAAGTCGTCTCTTCATACATTTCCCCTCCGTACCCTTTTTCCTAAAAACCGTAACACAAATAAGAACTTCATCTATGAAATTCAATTCACCCTGTGAAAAGGTTTTCTATTCTTTTTTAATGGTGGGTATTCCCTTCAGATTTAAATCACTAAATCCTATATATAACAATCACTCTCTAAATATAGCATATTTACTACAAAAATCAAATGACATTGCTCGAAATATAGCTAATTTGTCACGAAAATCAATTGTCTGTCATACCAAATGCAGTATTAATGCTGTATCAAGCAGGCTGCTTTTGTTAAAAACTGCCAATGATCTGCTTTTGGGATTTTTTGACCGTTATAACGCTTCTATTTGTGCTGTATTTCACATCTATACTATTGGTATACACATCAAAAACGCGTCTATGACAGGGTCTTAGACGCGTTTTTATATTTAAAATATTTTAAATATAATTATTTGAATTTTTTCTTTTAAATCATCGCTTTTTCGTAATATTCATTGTTTTACGTTCTTTTGAAGTCATTATCCCACAAAATTCGTTAAAATGCTGATTTTAAAGCTTCAATAAGTCTGTCATTGTCTTCTTCCTTCTTTACACATACTCGGTAAAATCCAAAATGCGGGAGTCCCGGATAATTATTG
This sequence comes from Butyrivibrio fibrisolvens, assembly GCF_023206215.1. Classification (NCBI taxonomy): domain Bacteria; kingdom Bacillati; phylum Bacillota; class Clostridia; order Lachnospirales; family Lachnospiraceae; genus Butyrivibrio; species Butyrivibrio fibrisolvens. The sequence continues at coordinate 1,887,535 of NZ_CP065800.1, read as the reverse complement.
CAAGATCTTATTAGTATTCCTTTGGGAATAAGAGCCTGTTTAAGATCTACCTCGTGCGGGCTTCTAAAGAGCAAGAAATTCGCCTTTCCGGGGATCACGTCCATCCCAAGGAACAGAAGCTTTTGCATAAGGACTTCTTTTTGCTTTGAAATATAAGAAAGAGACTTTTTAAGATACTCCTCATCTTTAAGAGCTGCGATTCCTGCTGCCTGCGCCAGTGTTCCAACATTCCATTCCGGAAGTAGCTTAAGAGTCTGCTCTCCCCAAAGCCTTGCTCCGCTTATAGCATAGCCAAGCCTTATCCCGGGCATTGCATAAAGCTTAGTGAAAGCTCTAATGATCATCATATTGGGATAATCTTTTAGAAACCTTACAGCACTCCTTCCTGCAAAATCTGAGCAAAAAGGCAGGAAACACTCATCTATCACGATCCTTGCCTTAACTTCACGCGCCGCTACAAGGATCTTCTTTAGTATCTCTTCATTTATACAGGATCCTACGGGGTTGGACGGATTGCAAAGGATGACCATATCAGGTCTTTGACTCCTTATCTGATCCGCCATTTTCTCAGTAGGCATAAAATATATACCTTCTCTGTCGCTTCTAAGCTTGACTCCCGGCATTACTGACATGGAGTCTCCACGTATAATACGGCAGTCTGCGGCTTCCAAGGATCTTTCGTATCCATAAAAGCCCGGAGTCTGGATTATTGCAGATGAAGGCCAGGAAGCCTGAATTATAGTATGTATGAGTTCGGATGCACCGTTACCGCATATGATCTGCTCAGGAACAAGATCTGCGCCTGTATGAGTCTTCTCCCACGCCGCTATAACATCTCTAAGATCGTGCCAATCAGGGTCCGGATAGTTTTCTGCCTTATCAAGGCTGCCTGTAATAACTCTCTTCACACTTTCAGGCATCCCAAATGCATTCAGATTAACAGAAAAATCAAGCTCTATATCATTATTGTAAATGTCACCACCATGTTCGTATATCATCGTAATCCTCTTTTATAGAAATAGTAAACCATATCCGTATTGATCATTGTCATGATCATATGTTGATACAATTCACAAACAAGTAATCTGATCAGATAAGAATAAGCCAGTACACCAGTATTCTAATAATAAGTCCTATCATCATCATCAAAAAACTCGTCGCGTACATAAGCCTGCAGGCCCTTTTGATATCATCTCTTTCTACAGGGCGGACAGGATCTCCAATTGTGTCCTTGTGCTTGATATGTCCAAAGTATGATGCATCGCCCGCAAGCTGTATATTAAGGGCTCCGGCACAGGCGCTTTCTGTCTGCGCTGAATTCGGACTTTCATGCTTGTATCTGTCCCTCTTCCATATCCTATAGGCATTCTTATGATCCATCTTTGTAAAAAAAGCTGCCAGACACATAAGAAGAGCCGAAAGCCTTGAAGGGATGTAGTTCCAGTAATCATCCTGGATAGCTGACGCACTTCCAAAATGCATATACTTGTCATTCTTATATCCAAGCATAGAATCAAGGGTATTGACTGCCTTGTACATAACCGAGAGCGCGCCGCCTCCTATGAACATATAAAAAAGAGGAGCTATTATCCCATCGGATGTATTCTCTGCGACAGTCTCAACTGCTGCCTTGATGACTCCTGTTTCATCAAGTGACTGCGTATCTCTGCCAACTATTAAAGATACAGCGCGTCTTGCATTCTCCAGCCTTCTGTCTGCATCATCTAAAACGATTTTCCCTCCATTTTCAAAATCGGGTATCGTTATCTTCTCTCCATTTAAGGCCTTATATACTCGCATACTCTCATATGCAAGATCTCTTGCAGCAACAGCCTGCCAGCACAGAAAGCTCTCTATGACACAATACATAAGCGGATGTATCTTGAATGCGATAACAAGGACAATCCCTGCCAGTATCATCGATGTAGCAGGTACGACAAAGGCTATCACTGAGCCTTTGAACTCCATCATCTTGTCATCGTCTGTATCCTTATACAATTTTTTCTCTAAAAAAGATATATATCTTCCTATTACGATCACAATATGAAAAAATCCTATGGGATCACCTATCAATAGATCCAGAATGATCCCCACAAGTATACATATTGTATTTAAGATTATAAATGACGAAATAGCCATGTATCTGTCCCTTGTCTATTACATTTAATGCTCTGTATATACTATCTGTTTACATCCTTGATCACCTGGCCGATACCGCATATGATCCTCACAACTCTATCAGCCCTTGATGCTGCCTTGCACATACATCTGCCAACAGCTTCTCTGTAGGCTCTGTCCTGACTATCTATAGGGATAACTCCGCAGCCAACTTCATCGCACACTATTATGATCTGCGGATTATGATCTAAGATCTTCTCAAGCTCAGCTTCCGGATCTATGCCTATGCCAACCTGCCTTCTTATGATCTCATGATAATTGCAGATCGCATCATAATCTGAGATGTCAGTATCTACCGGGTCTTGGCCATTGTACCAATTGAGCTTTTTAATATCACGATATTCGTTATCCACGTATTCTTTCTGGCCCTGAAAAGCGCCGCCTATATATAATTCCATATCTTCGCCTCGTATTAGATCTCTTTTTTTGCAGGTCCTATCCTAAACTACTCTTTGATAATAGGAGGTATTCCTCACTACTTTCTCGATGACAAGCGGTATCCCACACTACTTCTTAATGACAAGCGGTATCCCGCAGACAAGCTCGACAACCTTGTCTGAAATAGCAGCAAGTCTTTGATTGATAGTACCAAACTCCTTAAGATAAGTAGTTGTATATTCATCATAGGTTATACCATCTGAGAATACTTCATTGGTTACTATGACTGTATGATCACATACTGATATTAATTTTTTGATATCATCAGTAATCTTATCAGCAACATGGGGATTAAATTCAGATCCCTTGAACATCTCTCCTGCAAGCAGATTGGGGATATCTTCTATCAGTAGGATCCTCTTGTTATCGCTATTATTATTGTTGATCTTATCTACTTCTTCAAGATTTATACTTCCTACGTCATAGCTCTTCTCTATAGTGATATACTCCATATCTTTTCTTCTAAAGATATGCTTCTCTATACGCTTAAGGCTTTCGGGATCTCTTGCTCCCATTGTTGCCAGATATATCCTGGTATATCCTGCTGCCCCTCCTCCGGGGCTTAGCTTTAGCACCAGATCTTCCGCATATTCAGATTTGCCATTGTCATTGCCGCCTGTTATAAAAACTATCATCGTCTATTATCCTTATCTTAGATCGCTTGTCAGATCACTCAGCTGATGTTCATATCTTGTGTACTTGCCTACAGATATATCATCAAAAGTTGTATTACCATTATATACAGAAAGTGCCTGATCCAGGAGCGGGAACAGCATCACCGCGCCGGTTCCTTCACCAAGTGCAAGATCTGCGCAGATCACAGGTTCAAGAGAGAGCTTGTCCATTATCTCTTTCATAGCCGGCTCCTTGCCAAGGTGACTTGGAAGCATATAATCAGCTAATCCGGGGAAAATATATGAAGCCACTAGAGCGGCTGTTGCAGATATAAGACCATCTATCACAACCGGAACCTTGTACAGCGCACCGCCAAGGAATATTCCTACCATCCCTGCTATATCATATCCGCCAAAAATCGTAAGGGTTCTAAAAGCGTATGCTGACATAAGTTCCTGAAGCTTATTTTTATCTATTTCTTTTTTATCTAATCCTTTTTTATCATAACCTTCTTTTAAGATGCCGGTCAGATTGGTAAAATCAGCTTCGTCCTTGTACTTATCTATCGCACTGTTTATAACTTCAATTTTGTGTTTTAGTCCCTCATCGTCAAGGCCTGCGCCTCTTCCTGTAACTTCACCCGCATCCTTATGAAGGAGCATGGAAGCTATGGCACTTGAAGTTGTGGTATTGCCTATACCCATCTCGCCTGTAGCTATTATCTTAGTCCCCCTGGCAGCTTCCTCTCTGACAAGGAGTCTTCCTACATCTATGGCATGGATCACTTCATCGCAGGTCATGGCCGGCTCCTTCATAAAATTTCTGGATCCTCGCCTTGAATATGTATTTATCACTTCATCTTCCTTAACTGTACATATCACTCCTTCAGGCGTCTTATCACAGGCCATCCCCATATCTACAGGCACAGCCTCAGCTCCTACAGCAGCTGCCATGCGGCATACGCTGGAAGTTCCCTTGGAGAGACTAACTGCTACAGCGCCGGTAACTTCCTGCCCTGACTGACTTATACCCTCTTCTACGATTCCATTATCACTGCATAATACCAACACCTTCTTAGAAGACAGATCTATACGGGGATCACCGGTGATGCCTGCTATCTTGACCAGCATCTTTTCAAATCTGCCAAGGCCGTCAAGAGGCTTAGCTATAGCATCAAGATGTTTTCTTGCAAGTTCCATAGATCTGATATCTGGTCCTGATATCATCTTATTTACATTTTCTATCCATTGGATCGGTGTTACATTTTCACTCATATCTTTATCTTTTACCTTATTAAAGTTTTATTGATCTTATAATGATTTTTGTCAAAAGTCCGATAAATATAAAGGATTTTTATACCGCCTTTTAATCCGTACCACAGATACTTATGACCCGGTCAAAACATTATATAACGTAAGGGGGTCAAAAAGAACTTTTGACACACACCTCATTATATATTATATAAGCCCTCATACAAAAACTATGAAAAATAGCTTATCAAACTTTTTTAACACTAAAAAGTTTCTATCCGGTTCAGAATTACTGTTGTAACTCTGCTATTTGTCATGCTCATAATGAGCTTTACATCATTTGTCTCATATATGCGCGTCAGTAAGATCATCGACGATAACATCTCCAAGACTCTGAATCTGGTAGCAGAAAATCAAGCTCTTAAGATCAATAATACTATGATCCGAATCGAAGATGAAGTAGATGCCATCGCATCTTACATCTATAATCAGGTTGAGGATCCTGAATATCTAAAAGACAGCACCGCCAGAGCTGAACTTCTGTCAAGAACAGAGAATTTCTTCGTATCATACATTCAAAGTTATGATGAGATAGTATCCAACTATGTTTATATCGTTCCTGAATATCTGAATGGAGATGTCGACGGATACTATTATATGAGAACTTCCGCCGGAACTATGGAAGATATCCCTATCACAGATTTTTTCTACCACGATTCTGATAATGTAAATTCGTCCGGATGGTATTATGTCATTCCGGAAGATCAACAATCTGCTCGCTGGATAAGTCCCTATTATGATCCGTCGCTGGATCTGTACGTAACAACTTATGAAGTTCCTGTATATATTGATGATGTCCTGATCTGTATGGTCGGTATCAATATGGACTTTGACTATCTCATGCAGTCGATTGCTACTATCAGCACCAAAGGCGGAGGCTCTGCCTACCTTGCCAGCGAAGACTGGAAGGTTCATTATCATCTTGAAGAAGGAGATCATAACACATATATAGAAGCAATCCCAAATATCAACAAGCCATCCTTTGATATCATGTTACGTGATTCAAGTGATCAGGAACTTATAAGATTTGATCAAAACGGTGTCGACTCAGTCATGTCTTTTGTCACACTCAGAAACGGTATGAAGCTGATCATATCCGAAGGATATAAAAACGCCTATAGAGCCAGAACCGACACTCTTGTATTCGTAACTATACTCTCAATGATAATCGGACTGGGATTTGTAAGCTTGTCTATAATTAATTCCCAGATTATGTCAAAGCCGATAAAAGAGCTCACTAAAGTTGCCAAGAAGATTGGAAACGGTGACTTTGATGTAGATATCCCAGACAGCAATATCACTGAGTTCCAGATACTTGCTGATACCTTAAAAACGTCGACAGGCCAGCTTAAAAGGTATACCAAAAGCATGGAAAATCGTATATACATCGATGACCTGACTCATGTCAAAAATAAAGCGGCCTATACTATTGCTGTAGATGATATACAACATCATATCGATACAGAGCCAAACTATTGTTTTGGTGTAGCTATGTTCGATCTTAACTATCTCAAGAATATCAATGACAAATATGGTCACGAAGCAGGGGATATCGCTATCAAGACCTGCAGTACTATCATATGCAAAATCTATGAGCACAGTCCTGTATTCAGAGTAGGCGGTGATGAATTCGTCGTGATCCTGACAGGCAATGATTATGAAAACAGAGACGAACTTGAAGAAAAGTTCTTCATCGAATTAAAGAATAACCAAAAATCCTCAGTCCATTTCTATGAAGCAGTCTCCATAGCTTATGGAATGGCTGTCTATGACAAGTCCATTGACAGCAACTATATGCATGTCTTCTCAAGGGCCGATTTTGAAATGTATAAATGCAAAAATAAAGATCATCTGGAAGTTGGTACAGCTCCCAGATGACCCTAATGATCTCAAACTTCCCACTTGGACGATGCAGTATCACCGAAGTAGGAAGTAATCATGATCAAATGCCGGCAAAATCTGCCTCTTCTATAACCTTGGCAAAAGCTTCAAGGCCTTCCTTGTCTTCCTGATCAAATCTTGAAAGAGAAGGGCTATCTATGTCCATGACGGCTATAACCTTACCGTCTCTATGGATCGGAACTACTATCTCTGAATTAGACGCGCTGTCACAAGCGATATGGCCTGGGAACTGGTGCACGTCTTCTACAAGCTGGGTTGTGTCTGTGGCATAAGCAGTTCCGCATACTCCCTTGCCTGACTGAATCCTGATGCAGGCTACATGTCCCTGAAAAGGTCCAAGAAGAAGGCTTCCATTATCTACAAGATAAAATCCAGCCCAGTTGATATCATCAAGTGTGTCATTAAGGATGGCTGATGCATTAGAAAGAACCGGCATATAGTTCTTCTCATCTTCCATAAGGCTCTTAAGCTGAGCTGCCATAAGTTTATAATCTGTACTCATTATCATCATCCTCCAAGCATTTCCATAATATTCATAGGTTACTCGTTCCTTCCCCGGTATTTCAAGGGAAACCACTACCAACAGAGGCTATGATAGCATATACATATAGTGTTTAACAACACAAATCATCTATAATTCATTATGTTTCTTCAAGCTTCGCAAGCCAATTGTAACTATCTTTTATTCACAGTTTTTTTGTGCTAACATCTATGTATGATTCTATCGTTTATTGATTAACGAATCCAAATACACTTTTTATATAACTTAAACTTCGCACTTGCCAAACATACGACACTCCTTATGGCTGTACCGATGTGGGCAGTTTATAAAGTCTTTTCGTGTTCTTTGAAGGTGTTATTAAATTCAGGAGCATGATATATGGAACTTTATATTCTTCTTGGGGTCCGCATGTCTGAGCGTAAGCGAGTTTCGGACCCCAGAATATAAAGTTCCAGATATCGTGCCCTGAATTATAACACCTTCATAACACGAAAAGGCTTTATAAACTGCCTACATCGGTACAGCCGTAAGGAGTGTCGTATGTTTGGCAAGTTCAAAGTTTGAAATATTATTACATCATAATAGGGGGAATTCAATATGATCAAAGACAGTAAAATCCTTGTTGGAAAGACAAACGCAGGTGAAGAGGTCTTCCTTCTTCCAAACAAAGCTAATCGTCACGGTCTTATCGCTGGTGCTACAGGCAGTGGTAAGACAGTATCATTAAAGGTTCTGGCAGAGTCATTCTCAGATCTTGGAGTTCCGGTATTTCTTGCAGATGTTAAGGGTGATCTGGCAGGCATGATCAAGGAAGGATCAGGCATGGAGGAACGTGCTTCCAAGCTTTCCATAAACCTTGACGGCTACAGTTATCAGAAGTATCCTGCAGTATTCTGGGATATATATGGTCAGAATGGTATCCCGCTTAGAACCACCATATCAGAGATGGGACCACTTCTTCTGTCCCGAATCCTTGATCTTAATGATCTCCAAAGCGATATCCTCACTATAGCTTTCAAGATTGCTGATGACAATGATCTTCTCTTAATAGATACCAAGGATCTTAAAGCTCTTCTTAACTACATCTCAGATAATAACAAAGAATTCGCTTCCGAGTATGGCAAGATGTCACCTCAGTCGATCGGAGCTATCCAGAGAGCTGTAGTTGCCCTTGAGATGGCAGGAGGGGATAAGTTCTTTGGCGAGACTGCACTTAATATACAGGACTTCTTCTCGCTTAGTCCTGAAGGTAAGGGTGTTATCAACATCCTTGATTCCAGAAGCCTTATGCAAAACGGAACCCTGTACTCCATGTTCCTTCTATGGCTTATGTCAGAGCTTTTTGAGAACCTGCCGGAAGTTGGTGATCTTGATAAGCCCAAGTTCGTATTCTTCTTCGATGAAGCTCATCTTCTCTTTGATGGTACATCCAAAGCTCTTCTTGATAAGATAGAGCAGGTTGTCAAGCTCATCAGGTCCAAGGGCGTAGGTATCTACTTCGTAACACAGAACCCTCGCGACGTTCCTGACGGAGTACTGGCTCAGCTTGGCAACAAGATAGAGCATGCTCTTCACGCATACTCTCCTGCCGAGCAGAAAGCTGTTAAGGCTGCTGCCGAGTCATTTAGAGCTAATCCTGAGTTCTCAACCTATGATGCTATCATGCAGCTGGGAACAGGCGAAGCGGTTGTATCTATGCTTCAGGAAGACGGAACTCCTGCTATTGCCAATATCGCTACAATCCTTCCTCCAAGAAGTGCTCTTGGAAGTATTAATGATATCGAAAGAGACAGAGCTATAAAAGGTGCTATGCTCTATAGTAAATATGAAAAGGCATATGATCCCGACTCTGCATATGAATTTCTTGAAAGAAAAGGTCTTGAAGAGCAGGCTGCTGCAGAAAAAGAAAAGGCTGATGCTCTTGCTGCCAAGGAAAAGGCTAAAGCCGATGCCCTTGCTGCAAAAGAAAAAGAGAAAGCTCAAAAAGCTGCAGAAGCTCAGAAAAAGAGAGTTGCAAAGTCTGTAGGTAATTCTGTTGCCGGTACCGTAGGACGTGAAGTCGGAAAGAGCGTTGGAAGCAGTTTCGGTAAATTTGGTAAGACCCTCGGCGGCAACGTAGGCGCAAGCCTGGGCCGAGGCCTTCTTAGTACACTGTTCAAATTATAAATAACTCAAACTGCCCACTTGTCAAAAAGACTCCATTCCTTGGAGCATAGTTCGTCTGGGTGGTTTAAAATGTATTGTCGTGTTCTTTTGAAGGTGTTAATAAATTCAAGAGCGTGATAGATGGGTATTTATATTCTTCTTAGGGTCTGCATGTCTGAGCAAAGCGAGTTTCAGACCCTAGAATATAAATACCCAGATATCATGCCTTGAATTTTAACACCTTCAAGACACGACAATACATTTTAAACCACCCAGACGAATTATGCTCCATGGGATGGTGTCTTTTTGATAAGTGGGCAGTTTGCAAACAACCTCAAAGGTCAAAAAAGCTGCTGCGCACAAATGCACAGCAGCTTTTAATATTTAGTCTACTTCAGCCTCTTCTTTGACTTCTTCTGTCTCATGATATTCCTGCTCTGTATTAACAGACCAGATCTTATCCTTGTTCTTATCTCCTGTTACGATGCACTTAACTGCTTCAAAAGATGTAACCATGGAGTGGTCGATATTGTTGTATCTGTGCTGACCGTTACGGCCTACGCAGTAGAGGTTATCGATAGTGTTAAGATATGCAACAAGCTTGTCGATCTCATTATATGTATCGAAGTAAGCAGGATATGCCTTCTTAACCTTCTCCATATGATAATCAAGAACTTCATCGGCGCTGTCTATAAGACCGATCTTGACCATCTCATCGATTCCAAGCTTAGCAAACTCATCTTCTGTCATAGTCCAGTACTTGTCACCTTCGCTTACGAAGTACTCAAGTCCAACCCATACAGTGTGCTCAAGATCCTTGATCATATATGGTGACCAGTTATTATAAATCTGGAAACGTCCCAGCTTAACTTTACGATCCTGTACATATACCCAGCAGTCAGGAACTATGTTCTGGATAGTCTTGATATCTGTAAGGTTCTTTAATTTAAGCTTTGGAACCAGAACTCCAAGAGTCATATAATCACGATATGGAAGTCCGTCAGCGATCCTTGCCTCTTCTGCAGGTACATCGTTCATACCGCCTACAAGATCACGAAGCGGCATGGAAGATATGAAGTAATCACCTTCTACTACATGCTCTGATCCGTCCTTGCTATCTACATATGTTAAGGATGTAAGGATTCCGTCTTCAGACTTGTGAACCTTAGTAACCTTGGCATTCTTTATGATCTTGCCGCCGAGCTTCACTACTTCATCAGCAGTTACATCCCAGAGCTGACCGGGACCAAGCTTAGGATATTTGAACTCCTCGATAAGAGATGTGTTGACTTTACGATTCTTGACCTTAAATACTCGTCCAAGGTAGTCCTTGATGATTCCGAAGATAGAAAGTCCCTTGGTACGCTGTTTGCCCCAGGAAGCATCGATCTCAGAAGGGTGTCTGCCCCAAAGGTTCTCTGTATAATATTCAAAGAACATGCTGTAAAGCTTACGTCCGAATGAATTGATATACAGATTCTCGAGGTTATCCTCAGGAAGCTTACGAAATACTGATCTAAGATAAGAAAATCCAACCTTAAGTGTTGTAAGAAGTCCGAAATTCTTGAATGTCTCAGGCTTTAATGAGATTGGATAATCATAAAACTTGTCATCAAAAAGAATACGTGATACGCGGTGACGAGTGAGCATAACACGATCTTCCTTCTCAGGATCAGGACCGCCCTCATGAACGGGCATATCTCTGTGAAGTACTATATCATCATAGGTAGGGTGTCCCTGCATAGGAAGCATGTTGTCCCACCATGCATTAACTTCAGGTATCTTGGAAAAGAAGCGGTGACCGCCCATATCCATTCTGTTACCTTTATAATTAACAGTCTTTGAAATACCACCGAACTGCTCAGTTTCCTCAAAGACAATAACTTCTATATCTTTATCCTGCTTTAATAACTCATAGGCTGCTGTAAGACCGGCAGGTCCAGCGCCAATCACTAATGCTTTCTTACTCATGATCGCTCCTTTGTCTTTATTCAAAGCGAAAGAATATCTATTATCTCTTTCCCAACTAAATGATTATAACAGACTTATTCCGATTTGAAAACGCAAATCAGGTTATTATATTACAATCAATGACTTTCGCATCATCCCAGCAGAGAGTATAGCAGTTTCCTGTAATGATCTATTTTCCTTTTGCCTTCTTTCTGTAGTCTGCGGGGCTTATGCCTTCCATGGACCTGAACTTTCTTCCAAAATAGTCTACATCGCTGTAGCCGACTCTTTCTGCAATATCATAGATCTTGATATCGGAGCTTGTAAGAAGCTTTTTGGCTTCTTCGATCCTTTTTTTATTGAGGTAAGTATTAAAGCTTACTCCTATTTCTTTACTAAATACCTTGCCAAAATACACATTGTTATAACCAAATAAAGGAGCAACCACTTCAAGTGTAAGATTCTTAAAATAATTGTGGTCAACATAGGCTGCAGCATCTTCCATAGTGCTCCTTGCACCCTGTCTTCCACGCACCATCTGAACTACCTTAAAAGCTATGTCCTGAATGTATTCAAAAATCTCATACAGATAGAATCTCGTCTCCAGAAAGTCTATTATCTCTGAGTTCTCTGCAAAAATATCTCCGGATTCCTGATATATCCTTGATATCTGATTTTTGATCTCAAGGATCATATCTGTCATGTAGATTCTTATGGCAGTAGAATTCTCATTAGAAGCACACAGACAGGCTTTCATCTCATTTAAGGTTTCCAGGGCTCTGTCTATTGAACCGGCCTGCATAAAACCTATGATCTTCTGGGTATAGTCTCTTAGTATATCCTTGGTGATCACGCTTTTATTCTGACTGCTTAATACTTGAAGCTCTTCATAGCCCATCTTATGAACGCCCATATCTCCAAAGAATCTCCTGTCACTTAGCTTCATGGCTTCATCACAGGATATCTTTATATCACAGGCCTTATCCACACATCTTCCATATGTAAGGAATATAGCATCAAGAGGTGAATCCTCCTGAATAGGGCGTTTGTCATAATGATCAAGGAACTTCCTAAACCTTGATATGGCAGCCTTACCTTTTAGAAGTATCACTGCTCTTTCATTCATGATACAGGATTCATAGTCTCTGGCATCGATAAAAGCAGATAGAAGCTCCGGAAGTTTATATTCAGGCCTTTGCCTGTCAGTATGATAAGTTTCATAAACAACAACCTGATACTTATCATATAGAAGCTTCATCTCATCAAGTTCTTCTTCATTAAGGCTAAGTTCATTGGTCCTTAAAAGGTCCTGGATCACAGCATCTCTTGCCTTTTTACGGATGGTCTGGAGTTTTCCTTTTTCTTCTTTTTCAAGGCACATGTCCTTGCCGATATCTTCAAGCGTCTTCTGAAGTTCATCCTCATCCACAGGTTTGGTAAGATAATTGGTAACTCCGTATTTGATGGCAGACTGGGCGTATTTAAAATCAGAATATCCGCTTAAGATTATGAATCTTCCGGAATACCCCGACTCTCTGGCCTTTTTTATCACTTCAATGCCCTGTATCCTTGGCATATTCAGGTCCATGACTACCACTTCAGGTTTTGACTTTTCGATAATATCAAGAGCCTGTTCGCCATTCTCAGCTTCATAATCTACGCTATATCCAAGGTCATCCCAGTCCATGATGCATTTAAGACCTGCTCTGATATTCTCTTCATCATCAGCTATCATTACACTAATTTTACTATCCTGCATATATCTTTCCTGTTATTCTTTCTTTTCTTCCAGTATCTCTTGTTTGAGTTTGCCCTTGGCCATGGCATTTTCAAGATCGAAACTATATACATCTTCATATCCAAGGCTCATGCACTTTCTCTTCATGTCATCCCATATAGCTTCAAACTCATCTATGTCACTTGCAAATACCATATCCCAGGATCCCTGGACTACGATACGCTTTACTGCTTCTCTTATCTCTTTGATCTCAGCGCTTTCTTCCATCTCGTTATATTCACAGCCCGGGGATACTATAATCTTGTCGTTCTTTATAAGATAATCCATTGTATTGTCAGCGCCCATAACCTCTTTCCACTCATCCTGCAGTACTGTTGAGGTTCTTGAAAGTTCACTATCCCATAAAAGATATGAATACGGGAATCCGTTAGCTGCAGTCTCCGAGAGCTGCACTGCAGTATAGTTAAGTATGGATACTCCGTCTCTATAGGTATATCCATTGGGATCTCCGGGGATGACGCCGCTGCTTTGATTATAAAAAACATCAATTCCATAATCAGTAAGTCTTGGCGCTCCGTCTGACATCTCCCAGGTAACGCCTTCAGGGCCTGCACTTCCGCCATTTTCTGCTGCCTGATTTTCATAGACGCCTTCATCAGAGTACAGATAATCTACAAAATCAACCATTCTCTGAGGATCCTTGACATCAGCGCCGACGCAGACAACCTGACTATATACTCCGTCAGGGGAGCTGCCATGCTCATATATAAGCATATCGCCTATATCAGCCATCATGAATCCCTGCCCCATAGCCATGTGCTCATCAGTATTGTAAGCAGATGCGCCAAGGAATGGCCATGGACTAAAAAGAACTGCTCCATCCTGATACTTACTAAAAACTTCGCCATAGTCCTGATTCCTTGAATCAGGATCCACAAGCCCCATTCTATTAGCTTCAAAATAAAATTTAAGTGATCTTAAATATAATCCGTCATCATCAAGTATGGACTGATAATCACTTCCGTCAGCTTTAGAAAGCACAAATCCATTTTCATCATATCCATAAAAACAGCAGGGCTGCTTGGCAAGAGTCATCATGTTATTGTCCCAGTCATCAAATAGTGAAAAACCGTACACCTTCTGTCCTGACTGTGTTGTAGGATATGCTTCTTGCATCTTCTCAAGAACATCAAGCATATCTTCTAAAGTGTCCATCTTAGGGCTTCCTACCTGAGAGTATATATCCCATCTTAGATATGGAGCATATGTAGAATCTATGATATCTGAAGGGGTATCCGGAGGAAGTGTTGATATACTTGAAGGAATAGCATATATGCCATCAAGGCCGCTGTTGAGCTTCTCTATCGCATCCTTATATTTCATTATGTCCTTATCCTTGATATAAGGAGTCATATCAAGGAGTAGTCCCGCATCTACAAGATCCTTAAGAGCATTGTTCTGGGCTGATATGAAGATGATATCTCCAAGATAGCCTGATGCTGCCCGGACATCCTTGAGAACTGCACCGTTATAATTATTATTTACAGATATGACGTTGAGATTCATATTGAATCTGTCATGTATACACCTGGCAAACCATCCTGACTGAATCCCCTGACTGTTTGCTTCGCTTGCAAAAACATCTATTGTTAATTCTTCCTGGTATTTACTTTTACTATTACAACCTGACATTAAAAAAAGAGCTGATGCCAGTATTAGGACAGATAAAACTTTTCTTCTCATTTTCACCTTTTTCCTTTTATAAATGTGCATTCAGCTCTTATTGTAACTTATTTTGGTGGACATAACAGAGTAAAGTCTCTATTATGTCCACTTTTTTGTCAATTTCTAAGTTAGATGTAAGAATCAAATAATACTTTTAATTCTCATATTTATATCAAAAATATACATAGAGTTTTAGTTCTTATCAAAGCTTATCAGTTAGCTGCAAGAGCTTCCTGTTCTGCAGCATGACGAAGCTGTGCTTCATTTTGCTGGAACTCTACGCACTCATCATAACCGTACTCTGTAGCCTGCTTAATCATATCAGCAACGATTGCATCAAACTCTTCATCAGACTCTGCATAGATAGCCTTCCATGAGTTGTCCTTGATGCATGTAGCAACCTGATCCCAGATTACCTGAAGCTCATCAGAGTGTGTACCTGCAGAATAGGTTGTTCCTGGTGCAAGTATATAATCAGAACTCTTGATATACTCATCAGGTGTCTGTGCTCCGGACCATTCAATCCATGACTTCTCTATATCAGAAGCATCTATTGCCTTGTAACTCTCCCAGGTCTTGTAATTGTATGTCTCTAAAAGAGCTGAGTCAGGGTTAAGTGAATCAAGTGCCCATGTTGTATTGTTCATCTTGAAGGAACCATCGTCAAATGTTCCGCTGTAGTCACCTGTAAGAGTTGTAGAAGAATCTGTCTTGCAGGCAAGGCCAAGATCTGTAAGATATGCTCCGCCGTTCTCATCATAATCCCAGCATGTTCCCTTAGGGCCGTACTCTGCAGTAAGTCTTCCCTCAGGAGTAGACAGCCAGTTGATGATAGCCATGCAGAGTTCAGGATACTCAGTACTTGCACCAATTGACCAGATTCTGTTAGATCCGTAGATGTTCTGTCCATAGATGATCGGTGTTGCATTTGAAGGCTTTACAGGATACATCATCTTGCCCTGAGCTATATGAGCATCAGAGTTATAGAGTGCTGAGCCAAGGAAGTTGAATACGTTAAAAAATGCTGTACCATTCTGATAGTCTTCAGACATTCCATCGTAGCCCTGTGTCTGAGAATCAGGATCAAGAAGGCCTCTTTGATATAAGTCATTGTAGAACTTAAGAGCTGTAAGGTATGGACCGTTTTCTTCAAGTGCAGGATGATAATCACCTGTAGAAGAATCATAGAGTCCGAAACCAAACTCATCATAGCCATAGTAAGCTGATGCTGTTGACTTAACGAACATCACCATATCGCCGTCCCAGTCATTGAAAAGTGATGCAGCATAGGTCTTGTTGCCATTGTCATCTGTAGGGCATGCTGCCTGCATCTTCTCAAGTACATCTACAAGAGAATCAAAATCTGTTATCTCCGGAGCACCGATCTGCTGATACAGATCGAATCTAAGATCCCATTCATACATGACTGACTGTGTATCCTCTGCAGAATATGCTACGTCATGTCCAAAGCCATAGATTTTGCCATCTGCATTGATACCGCGATTCTTCTCAAGAGCCTTGTCCATATTGGCAAGGATGTATGGACCATAATCTGCGAGGATGTCATCCTCTTCCCAGTCAAAGAGCATTCCCTTATTTACTGCCTGAACATAATCGTCTCCGTCAGCGCCCCAGATCACAATATCACCAAGATTGCCTGACTCCATACGTGTATCATAGACACCGTCTGATTCAGGGATTATGTTAAGCTTGACATTGAACTTATCAAGCATAATCTGTGCGAACCATCCGATCTGCTCTCCTGAGTAGTTAGCAAGCTGATCATAAACGTCAAGTGTTACTGTCTCTTCCGGGATAACATCTGAAAGATCCCCCTCAAGATCTGATGATCCGGCTACATCACCATCTGTAGCATTTTCACTGCCTTCTGCACCTGCGCCGTCGGCGCTTGTCTGTGAGTCACCGCCTGCGTTTGTAGCTGAATCAGAACATGCAGCCAGTGACAGAGTCATTGAAGCAGCCAAGAGAATTGCCTGTAATTTCTTATACTTCATTCTTTTTCACCCTCCTGTGATATTAAAGTTTATATTGCATTATCCCTTTACTGCGCCCATCATGATACCTTTTTCAAAGTACCTTTGCATGAATGGATATACGCACAATATCGGAATTATTGTTACCATTGAAATAGTATATTTTATAACTTTACCGTTGAGCGCTGATTCAAGTACTGTCTGGCTTATACCTGATGTATTACCGGAAGACATAAGCGCTGCAAGGTTTGATGTTGTATTAAGGTAGATGTAAAGTCTGTGCTGCAGAGTATAGAGCTTTGGAGCAGACTGCATGAGAATAAGTGAATCCTGAAATGAGTTCCACTGGCCTACTGCACCAAAGACAGCTATTGTAGCAAGGATAGGCTTGGACAAAGGCCATATGATTGATGAGAAGATCTTCATCTTGCTGGCTCCGTCGAGCTGAGCACTCTCTTCAAGCTCTGCCGGTATTGAAGATTCTATATAGGTCTTGACCAAAATGATGTTGTAGGGAGCTACGATTCCCGGGATTATATACGCTGCAAAGCTGTTGGTAAGTCCCAGCATAGACATATTCAGATACCACGGGATGATACCTGCATTAAAGTACATTGTAACTATTATGAATCTGTACCATACGCTTCTGGCCCACATCTCTTTTTGTGTTACAAGATATCCTACAAAACCGGATGCTGTAACCATTAGTAATGTACCGATAACTGTTCTTGCTACAGTAACTGATGTAGATAAGAACAGATCATTAACTGCCATAAGTCTTACATAGTTACCAAAATGGATTCCTTGCGGTAAGAAGTTGATAAGTCCCTTTCTAACCAGTTCATTGTCTGAAATTGTATTAATGAAAAGATAGTAAAAAGGAAAAATACATATCAGTGTAAACAGAGCAAAAACAAGGTAATTGATAATATTGAAAATGATATCTCCGGCTGTTACTCTTCCGGGCTTTTTATGCTTTTTGTAATAGAGCCTTTCAGCTTTTTCATCAGCTCTTTCCTGTGCTGTTTTGGCCATAAGTTTCTCCTTATAAGATAAGCTATCCACTTGGGATAATACGTTTTATATATTTGTTTCCTGTCACAATCATCTATATCGGGTTCAATCAGATAGATATACTTAGACAATTTTTTTGATCATATAAGCATAAATGGCGGATCAAACGATTGTCTCGCCTCGTATAAGTTTGGATACGTTATTGGCAGTAAACAAAAGGATCACTGATACTACGGATTTGAGCATACCAACCGCTGTTGAGAAGGGGATAGCTCCGTTAACGATACCCATTTTGTATACATACAGATCCAGAACCATGATGTCTGTTGTATTGGTAGAATTTTCAAACACAAGGTACTGGTCCATACCGTTGGACAAGATTCCTGCGATAGACATAAGAAGCAGTACATAGAATGTAGGTAAGAGCCCCGGAACTGTTACGTGCCACATCCTCTGGAATCTTCCGGCTCCGTCAACTGTTGCTGCTTCATAAAGCTGCTGATCGATACCTGATATTCCTGCTATATAAATGATGGCGCTCCAGCCAAGTCCTTTCCAAAGGCCCCACATAAGCATCTTGAGCCATACATAGTCGCTGCTCATAAGGAAGTTCTTGCCCTGATCCCAAATTCCAAGATTTATCATAAGAGAACTGATAAATCCATCCGTTGAGAAAATTGAGAATGCTATGGCAAAAACCAAAACCCAGCTAATAAAGTTAGGAATAGTTGTAAATGTCTGCACGAATCTTCTGAATCTTGAATTCTTGATCTCCGAAAGGAAGATTGCAAAGACCATAGGCATCCAGCTTGTGAGGATACCAAGGAAACTCATTCCAAGAGTATTCTTCATAACTCTTATCATGTCTTTTCTTGTGGCTGCATTTCTTACAAGCTGTGTGAACCACTTGAATCCTACAAAGTTCTCCATAGAAAGTGTGTCACCTGACTTGTAATCAAAAAATGCATATCTCCAGCCAAAAAGTGGTAGATAACTAAATACAAATGTCAGAAGTAAAAAAGGCATAAGCATAAGGAAAAGCCTGTATTTGGTCTCCATATAGAATTTCTTTTCCTTAGGGGCTTTATAAGATATGATCAGCTCATATACCGATACTATAAGCATCACGATGAGAATTACTAAGAGCCCATAATAAAATGGCGGGAATGTTGGCTCTATCTTCTCTGGCTTCTTGGTAAGCGAAACCTGTGTATATGCTATATAGATACCCTGAAGAGCTGCCAATGATACGACACTTCCAGCGGTACTTAATATATTGCCCAGGCGTTTGCACTTGTTATTGCCAATAGATAGGCAGGCACCGATGCTGCAGGCAAATATACCGATACATACAAGAAGACTTGAAATATTATCAAGTCTCATAGTGCTCTCCAGTATCCATTCCTTCCTAAAAGCACGGCCGAAGTTATCTATGAGCGTTCCATATGAAAATCCGGCAGTTAAGAGTGAAATACTACGATTGACCATGCCGCTGATCCTTGCAGGGTTAACAGCAGGCAAAAAGATAATGACGAATAATAACATCGCGACAATGCGATAGACATAGTAGATCTTGTCAGATATTTTTGATTTTCCCACTTTGTTCCTCCCAGTCAGTAAAAAAATAAGTACTGAACCATACATCAAAAGTGTAACTTTTTGAGGTCTGATTCAGTACCTAAACTATTTAACTAAAAATACGGTAATTTTTAAACATTAGTTTAATTATGCCGGATTTGTATGGGAACATATAAATTAATGACTGTTCCTACGCCCTTGGTGGAATCTATAGTCATCGTATAGGGATCTTTGTACTTTAGTTTGATTCTGTTATAAACATTGGATATTCCAATACTGCTGCCATCATCAGACGGCGTCTTGATACTCTCTTTAAGTTCACTTAGCCTTTCTGCTGACATACCTTCACCATTATCTGTCACGGTTATCTTCAAAGCACTTTTAGAATCTTCTTCAGAGCTATCCAACATAACTTTTGTAATGTCTACTCTTATGATGCCATTACCTTCTTTTTCCCTAAGGCCGTGTTGTATTGCATTCTCTACAAGAGGCTGGATTATCAGAGGCATGGTCGTGACAGACTCAGGATCTATATCATCATCTATATGGATCTCATAGCCCACCTTGTCGCCAAATCTCATCTTCTGGATAGACAGATAATTCTCTACATGGTCAAGAGAACTTGCAAGACTTACTTCATCGCTATTGCCCTTATCAAGGACAAATCTTAACATCTTGCCAAGGATCTTGATGGCCTTTGCAACCTCCCTGTCACCCGCAGTTACTGCTTTCATCCTGATAGTTTCAAGAGTGTTATACAAAAAATGCGGATTGATCTGGCTTGTGAGCATCTTAAGCTCCATCTGGCTCTGCCTGCTTAGAAGCTCTTTTTTGTCAAGCTGCGCTTTATACATCTGTTCATTTTGCTGTTTGATCTCATGGGCTGTGATGACAAGATCAGAGAAAGCTTCTGATATCTCATCCTCTCCTTCAAGGGAAGGTACGATATCATACTCTCCGCTTGATACCTTGTGTACAGCACTTTTTAAAGTCACAACTCTATCAGAAAAATATCTTGAGAAAAGCCTCAGTATCTCATAAGGCACTATAAGAGCCAGCAAGAGGATTATTATGATAAATACAAGTATCACAATAAATCTACTTATAGAATTATAATCAATAGTAGTGATATATAGTCTGGAATCTACCCTGTAAGCAGAAAGAGTATTGCCATTTAGCATGGACATACGGCCATTTATGCGCTTAGTACCCTGATAGGTATAATGCTCCTTGCTGTAATCTACAGGTATAAGGTCCGTCAGCTCCTGCCCATAATATGAATTGTCAGAGCAAAAAGATACGCTGCCCTCATTGACAGATATCACCACGCTATACTGCTGCTCTCTAAGCCTGGTCCTTAAGTAGTTATCACTAAGTCTCATTACAAGAACCGCATGATACTTGGAATCTACAAGAGGGATCTGCCTGATAAGGCAGATATTATAGTAGGTCGTCCCATTCTCATCCTGCCGAGGAAGCCCTTCCCAGAATGCAGCCTTACGGCTTATAGCTTTCTGATACCATTTTGAATCCTTGATGGTATCCGTAGCTTCATAGAACTGCCTATAATCCTGAATGTAGGGATTGTCAGAGTAGATCTCTACACTTTCTATGGCAGTATATTCATAGTTATAACTGTCTATTATATCTATTTCATCTATAGTATCTTTTTCCTGATCAAAGCTTGTATATTCACATGACAAAGTATTCCACATGGACTGACTGTAGGCAAACTTCTCTGATATGTTATAAGCCTGAGTAGTTATTTCAAAAAGCGTTGTAGACACCCTCTGCCCATAAGATTCCAAGAGATTTCTGTTATATCCCGTGAACATAGAAAATGTACTGACCAGCAAAATAGTGCCTATAATACCAATAGGTACCAATCCTGCGATCATATATATTGATAATAACTGCTTTTGAATATTACCCTTGCTAAACCATTTCATATACAATACCCTTTACCGGATTAATATAACGGTGTTAGTTTACCACAAATAAACCGTTAAAAGAGTATTATTTAGCCAAACTTCCCACTTGGGCGAGGCAACTACACTATTTAGTATTTATCATGTAAGTGCAAAAAACTATGCCTTATTTGCCCAGTTGATTTATTTTACGTTTTTTTGAGGTTTGAACACTTTTTTACTATTATCACATTGATGATTGTCAGGATTATGAAGAATACAAAGCCTGCTGTAGATACTCCTTCAGCCATCTCTCTGGATGTATACCACTCAGGGTTACTTCCATTAGCACCGACTGAATTAGCGTTCTGATATATCTTAACAGTATCTCCTATATCATAATCATATCCAACTATCTTGTAGTGTCCATCTTCATTTTCACCTTTCATATAATCGGAAGTTCCTCTTACGCCTGATCCGATCTCATATTTGTCGGTTATAGTCACTCTCTCGCAGTCAATATCCTTTTCTCCGAAAGTATCTATACCATATCTTACTGTGCTGAAGATATTGAAGATAAGCATTAGTACAAGTATTACTTTTATTACTTTTTTCATTAATATTTTTGTCCTTTCTTTGCTCCAATTCTATTACATAGACTTTTGCTATTATACATACAATAATGAGCTTGTAAATAGTTTTCTGACGAATTACACATTTCATCCGGCAGGTGACATTTTTTATGTGATAAAAGGTAATCAAAACCGCCGCAATAAAGGTCATAAAATAAGCCGATGCATTCGCATCGGCTCTGATACTAATATGTTTAGTTTTCTTCTATAAGTGAATTGATCTTGGTAGCCATAACATCAAGAGCCATGTCATTCATTCCACTGTTGATAACAAGATCTGCATACATCTTGGTAGGCTCTACATAGAGATAGTGCATAGGCTTAACTGTTGTTAGGTACTGATCTACGATATTGTCTATATCTCTTCCTCTTTCCTTAACATCGCGAACTACTCGGCGCAGGATTCTCTCATCTGCGTCAGCTTCTACGAAGATCTTAATATCCATCTGGTCGCGAAGTCTCTCATCTGCAAGTACAAGGATACCTTCCAGAAGGATGATATTACTTGGATTTACAACTGTAACTTCATCTGAACGATTGTGCTGTGTATAGTCATAAACAGGACACTCAATTGACTTGCCAGCCTTAAGCATCTTAAGGTGCTCAAGAAGAAGGTCTGTTTCGAATGCATCAGGATGATCATAATTGATCTTTTTCCTTTCTTCAAAGGGAAGATCATCATGTGCTCTATAATAGTTGTCATAATAAAGGACGGTTACCTGATCCTTGAATATATGTTTGAGTCTGTTGGTAAAAGTGGACTTACCTGAGCCGGTTCCTCCTGCGATTCCTATAATAAACGGTGTCTTAGACATCTTTATTCCTCCTGAAAATAACTATAACTTGAAGCATGAATGCTGACTATCTGATCAAAGATAAAATGGATCATAAAACATAATCCATAGATTCCTGTTTTTCTTCAAAAAAATGAGAATCTATATGTTCATGATTGAAGAACATAAAAAATCATCGCGATATAGAATATCGCAAAATGCGTTGTATAGTCAATACCTCAATATAATTTGAGATAAAATCCCTAATAATTATACTATATCTGAGGATTATTTAGCTAAAAAGCTAGAACGTTTGGTCAAAAAATCACAGTATAAGACGCACTATTTTTGCGCGTAATTCCGTTTGTGCTTGACGTAGCAGAGATTTTATAGCAGTCTTCTCCCAGATTTTTCTCCATGGCAGGATCAAATACGTAGTAAGTTCCGTCAATTTCTACCTGAACCCAGGCCGCAGACTGGCTCTTACCTTCGCTATCTGTGATCACCCCAACTATAACTCTTGTCTTGTAGCCAAGGCTTGCAGCTATATACGCAAAGGCCGCAGACATGCCGTAAGAGTCTCCTACTTTGGTTGAAAGAGTCGATAGAGCTTTTTCACCGGTCCAGTTACCTGAAGGCACATAGAAATAGTCAGAGTACGTAGTATTCTCTATGAGACTATTGTAGCAGCTTCTAAGCTGTTCATTCTGTCTCATCTTGCTATCTGTATTGTCTGTTACAAACTGCGCTACAACGAGCATGAGGCCGTCATTGACAGGCATTAGATTGCCTCTGCCATCATCCCACATGACTCCGCTATCAGTATAGACAAGATGCGGATTTAATATATCCTGCTCTGCTGCTCCTGCTTCGCTATTGTAGGCTATAGTATTCTCTACCTGCTTCTTAAGATCAGTCTCTACGCCGTCGAGGGCATCTACTCCTATAGTGACCACAGAATCCGGTATATATGCTGACTTTCTTGCCTGAGGGAAACACAGAAGGGTTGTGAGCTTCTTATCATAAAGGCATCCGTCATAGGATGAATAATAGCGGTTATTCTCACTAACTGTGATCTCTTTGAGATTGAACATGTTGACAAAAGAATTGCTGGATATCTGCTTAACATTCTGCCCTATATGGATAGCTGTTATTTTCTCAGGCTTATCAAAAGTATTGACTGTAATAGTAGTTAGTTCTTCTGCTTTTGAATAAAGGGGGGTATTTATTACAACAAGAATAGCCGCAAGGATTACCACTGCGGCATTTCTAGTCATCTTCAATAATTTATTTAGAGCCAAATATTTTTTTACTGATATATTAGTAACACTTGTATATGACATGCAGCCTCTTGTCAGCTTCCCTGCTTATAGATTTAAAGTGCGATCCCTTCGCACACTATATAGCCTTTGTCAGCTTATCAATATACGCTGAACATTGCTCTTACATCAGCATAGCTTATCTCTTTGCCATCGCCGCCTTCAAGTGAACTCTTGCCATAGCCTGCAACGCCGTTTATACCATCTGCAAAGCCTTCCTGACCATCTACTATGACTCTGCACCACTGATCAGCGTATGTTCCTATATTGGCATGCTCCCAGCGTATTCCAAGATAATCAAGGATAAGTCCGAGAGCTCTTGTTGCACCTTCACTTGAATATTCGCGTGCTACAAATACTCCATAGGCTGTTCTGTAATTTTTGCCTGATGTTGTATATGTACCATCATTGCAGTATGCCTGCACTATACCGGCAGCATATGCACATTCAAGGACTTCTACTCCCGTTCCTTTTTTGGGAGTATAGTTTGCAGCTGCCTTTTTGATCTCAGTGGCTATCTGTGAAGCTTTGCTTCTTGCTATCTGTTCCTGTTTGGCACTCATGCCTCCGTTATCATGCTTGTTTATATCAATTACGGATACCGTATCGTCTCCGGATGGTACTACGACTTCTTCTGTAGCTATAAGCCTGTTGGCTATCCTTCCTTCAAATCTTCCATAAAGGGCATAGTGCATGATAAGCGCATATGGGTCCATTCCAAATGCAGCTCTTATATCCGCATAGTTCATGTAATAACAATAGGCATCATATTCTGCGCTATAATCAACGCCATTATATACAGTAGTAGCTGACAGAAGTATCTCATAGGGATCTTCTGCCCGGCTGACTATGGATGTACTTTCAAAAAACATTATCATCGTAAAGGCAGTTACAATGATTATAGAGACTGCTTTTTTTATTATTGATCTAACTGATTTGGATTTATTCATAAAGACCTCCCAAAATCGATGTGCTCACTCGTTTATATTTTCTTAAATCGTCCACTATGGTTATCGGCTTAATGAGATATTTTATTTATCATGACATTCAATTTATTATTACGTTCTTAAACCACTGCTTATGGTAATCTTGATTTAAGATTTTTTTCAGCATCTTATGATATGTTGTAGGATGTATGATGGAGCTGTGCATAGAAAGACTTTACTTCTTTCTTTTTTTTATATAGTACAATTATGTTAGGACCGTTCGTAAAGATATAGTGCTACATAAACATATGTCTTTTCTAGATAATAAAGCTAAAATTCATATGTTCTAAAAACTGTAACTATTACCTGAAAACACATAATGATGCAGGTGTCCAAAGCATCTCTGGGGCGCCTTAAATGGAGAATACATATGAGAATTCTTGTTGTTGAAGATGAGCAGATTCTGGCAGACTCAATAGTGGAGCTATTAAAATCAAATAACTACGAAGCAGAAGCTGCTTATGACGGTGTAGACGGACTTGATAAGGCACGCCTGCAAATATATGATCTTATAGTTCTGGATGTCATGCTCCCAAAGATCAATGGTTTTGAAGTTGCTACTACTCTTCGAAGAGAGCACAATGGAACCCCTATTCTAATGCTTACCGCAAAGTCTGATCTGGATGACAGAGTAAGAGGCCTTGACAGCGGCGCAGACTATTATCTTACAAAGCCTTTTGAATCAAGAGAGCTTATTGCCTGCATACGCGCTCTTACAAGGCGTCAGAAGGACCAGGTGGACGAGATAACCTTTGGAGACCTTAGACTTGACCTTACAGGCATAAGTATGAGCTGCGGAGCAGAAAGCATAAGACTATCTTCTAAGGAGTTCGATGTGCTGCGACTTCTGATGCAGGCCGGAAGCAGCAACATTCCAAAATCAAGGATTCTCGATCAGGTATGGGGCTATGACTCAGAAGCTATTGAGAATAATGTAGAAGTATATGTGGCTTTTCTTCGTAAGAAGCTTAAAAAGTTGGGGAGCAGCGTAAACATATGCGCAGTTCGCGGCGTTGGGTATCACTTGGAGTGAATACCAAATCTATTTGGAACAAAGGATTGATTATATGATCAAAAGATTA
Organism: Butyrivibrio fibrisolvens; assembly: GCF_023206215.1. Classification (NCBI taxonomy): domain Bacteria; kingdom Bacillati; phylum Bacillota; class Clostridia; order Lachnospirales; family Lachnospiraceae; genus Butyrivibrio; species Butyrivibrio fibrisolvens. The sequence continues at coordinate 1,861,747 of NZ_CP065800.1, read as the reverse complement.
CAACAAAGATTTATCGTAATAATGATTATCATAGCCACGATACTACTTGGAATTCTCTTTGTAAGTATCCCTATATTAGAATCTAATCTTGCAAGAAGCAATGCTTCCAATGCTCTTAATGTTATCCTTGATAAGCCTGAAGAGATTCTTTCTCCAAGGGACAATGCTTCCTCGCTTACATATTCCGCTTTTTATGTCAATCATGTAGGAACTATCACAAGATACTACAGCATGCAGTACAGTAGAAGCCAGCTCGAACAGATCTATCGAGAGATACAAAGTGATTATTACGGGGAGTCAGACTTTATGCTTGAAAACTCCCACCTTTACTATAACTATTCAAAGTCAGCTGCAGGAACCTGGTATGCTATTGAAAGTTCCATGGAAGATGAATTATATACTGATTCTCTTTTCAGGACATGTATGCTAATGTACGTAGTATCACTTGTCATTGTAAGTATTATGACCATATATCTTTCAAAATGGATAATAAAACCTACGGAATTTGCCTGGAACCAGCAAAAACAGTTTATAGCAGATGCATCTCACGAGCTCAAGACTCCTCTGACAGTCATCCTGACCAATGCAGAGCTATTGAACAAAAACGAAACCTCTTCCACTTCTCAAAATAAATACATTTCAAACATACTCACAGAATCTCATCAAATGAAGACTCTTATAACCCACCTTCTTGATCTTGCCCGTATAGACAGGGGTATACCAAAAGAAAACTTCATTCCTGTAGATATTTCCGGACTGGTTACAGATGAGTCTTTGGTTATGGAAGTTGAACTTTTCGAAAGAGGCCACCTACTTGAAACAAATGTAGATGAAAAACTTTTTGTCAAAGGTGATCTCAGCAAACTTCGTGAAGTCATCGATATTCTCCTTGATAATGCCGGAAAATATGCTTATGACGGCACAGCCATCAAGATGTCACTCTCAAAGCAATATTCTTCTAATATTCTGTTGTCTGTGTCCAACAAAGGTGACAAGCTTTCTGATAAGGAGCTTAGAGATATTTTCACAAGATTTTATAGGACAGATTCTTCCAGGTCTCATAATGGAAGCTATGGACTTGGCCTATCAATAGCCAAGGAGATCATAAACCAGCATGGTGGTATGATATGGGCAGAATGTACAGATGATGAGATTATATTCAAAGTAAAACTCCCTATGCTTTGCTTACACAGGGAGTAATAATCACATTGGTTTTCTTCCTTCTTTTTTGCCATAGACAGGCTTGGCATTTTTCAGTTCATCATAGAGAACTTTATAGTTCTCGTATCTGATACGGGATATAAGGCCTTTTTCTACAGCTCTTTTGACGCCGCAGTCAGGTTCTGTAATATGAGAACAGCCTCCAAATCTGCACTCCGGCTCATAAGCTTCGAATTCAGGATAATATAAGGGAAGTTCTCTGGTAGTTACATCTTTAAGGTACAATGAAGTAAATCCGGGCGTATCCATGATATAGGTATCAAGACTTAAGCCTTCTACATGAAAGAGTTCTGAATGTCTTGTGGTATTCTTACCTCTTTCTATTTTTTTGGATAATTCTCCTGTTTCCATCATAGCTTTAGGATGCAGGAGATTTATAAGAGATGACTTACCTACACCACTTGGTCCTGCAAGTACTGTAGTCTTGCCCTTTAGAAGACTCTTAAGTTCATCTATTCCATTGCCGTTTACAACGCTTATGAAAAGGACCTTATATCCGCACTTCTCATAGGTTTCTTCCAGTTCTCTTTGTTCTTCTTCACCTGCTATATCCTGTTTATTAAAGCATATGATAACCGGAAGATTCTGCTGTTTCATCATTATAAGGAATCTGTCCAGAAGGTTATAGGATGGATCCGGATGAACTATTGCAAATACTATAAGAGCCTGATCAACATTTACAACAGGTGGTCTTAATAATTCATTCATGCGTGGAAGGATCTTTATTACATTGCCGGTGGCATCATCTTCAGATACTACATCCATAAGAACGTCATCACCTACCAGCGGCTTAACCTTCTGTTGCCTGAATATACCTTTTGCACGGCACTCATACAGCTTGCCGGAAGGAGTATCTATATAATAAAAACCTGCTATTCCTTTTATAATCTTTCCTTGCATTAAATCTCCAATTATTGCATCTGCGTAAGCGAAACTGTCCTTGTTACTGACTGTGTCACAGTTCCAGACTCGGTATTGACTACAAAACTCATCTCAAGAGTTGCAGTTGTTGAGGATGTGTACGCCTGATTCTGACTCTGTATCACAGATATAGGAAAAGAACTTGTAGCAGAACTGAACAAAAGTGTTCCGTCAGCTGCTGTTATCGTAACATTAACTGTAGTTCCGCTGGTATAATAGGTGTTCTCTGTAGGTGCTTCTATATTGCCTACAAATACATATGCTGCTGCCGCCTTAGGTCCTACAGAAACCTCAAGATTGATTGTTGAGTCTGTGGATACTTTGGTTCCCTTGGCAGGAGTCTGATTGATCACAAGATCTGTAAGTGAAGCATCTTCATTATTGACCATAACTACATTGATATTGCTGTTAGAAAAGCCCATCTCCACGAGCTCAAGTCTTGCCGAAGCTTCATCAAGGCCTATAACACTAGGCATTACAACTTCATTAGCACTAGACTCTGAAGAAGCGGTATCAGATGCAGCCATATGCGCACCTGTACTTACTGTTATGGTAACTGTAGTTCCGCTTGCCTGCCTTGTATCCTTTGACGGAGTCTGCGCTACAACTACATTTTTAGCTTCAGAACTTTCATTATCATCTACTTTTTCAACTTTAAACCCCTTGTCCTGAAGGGTAGTCTTGGCTTCTATGTAGGACATGCCTACAACATCAGGAACTATGATCCCTGATGCATCAGATCCTGCTGCCTGAGTAGACGAAACGGTAGCTGAGCTTCCTGTCGTACCTGCCCCAAAAAGCCCCATGTGTCCACCTACAATAAAAGCAATTATAACAAATACAAGTACAACTGCAACTACAGCCATAAGTATCATTATCTTGTCAAGACTATCGTCTGATCTGACGTCTTTCCTTTTCTTGCTGCCGGGTCTGTAGGATCTGTCATAAACGTAATCACCTTCATCGTACTCATCACGATAATTCTTGTCATTTGATGTACGCTGTGAATTAGGGCTGCTCTGTATATCCCTGCTATTACGGTTGTTCCTTACAGTTTTGATCTGATCATCAGAACCTATCGTGCCGGTATCGTTTAGGCGCATCTCACCTGTTTTACCGCCCTGAGGGTTACCATTTCTGATCATCTCCTGCTCATCGTCAGATGCTATTCTGGTAGCACCTTCTTCATCAGGATCAACAAGTACCACAAAATCTTCATTAGGTGTGATAAGTGAGCGCTTCAGATCCTTAATAAGATCTGTAGCATTCTGGTATCTGCGATCAGGAGATTTCTGGCAACACTTAAGGATTATCTTCTCAACACTTATAGGAAGATCCGGAGCATATATAGAAGGAGACGGGAACTGTTCCTGAATATGCTTTATCGCAATAGCAACTGTTGTATCACCGTTAAAAGGAACACGTCCTGTTACCATCTCAAACAAGGTTACACCAAGTGAATAGATATCGCTCTTGGCATCAGAAAAACCACCTCTTGCCTGTTCAGGAGAAGTGTAATGTACTGATCCCATTACATTTGAAGTAATAGTATTACTGGACGCAGCCTTGGCTATACCAAAATCAGTAACCTTGACCTTGCCGTCCTTACTGATCATGATATTCTGAGGCTTAATGTCACGATGGACTATGTTGTTCTTATGAGCAGCATCGAGTCCCATTGCGACCTGTATTCCTATACTTACAGCTTCCTTGACTGTAAGTCTTGATTTCTTTTCAATATATTTCTTTAAAGTTATTCCATCTACAAGCTCCATTACGAAGTAGTAGACTCCCTTATCATTGCCTACATCATAGACATTGACAATATTTGGATGCATCAGGCCAGCTGCTGCCTGTGCTTCAGAACGAAACTTCTGTACAAAATTCTGGTTCTCTGAAAATTCCTGCTTCAGTACCTTGACTGCAACAGGACGATTTAATTTATGATCAAGTGCTCTGTATACATCGGACATTCCGCCAGTTCCGATTTTTTCCTGAATTTCATAGCGGTCGCCGATGATCATCCCGATTCTAATCATCTATCTTCCTCCGAGATTTCAATAAGGATAACTGAAATGTTGTCTTTACCACCATTCTCATTGGCAGCATTTACAAGTACTCGGGCCTTATCCTCTATCTCACCCTGCCTGTTGACTATATCCCTGATTGCATCATCGCTCAGCATATTGGTAAGACCATCTGAACACATCAGTATAATATCGCCAGCATTAATCTCTTCCTGGAAAAAGTCGATATCCAGTTTGTCTGTAGCTCCTACAGCTCTGGTTATTATATTCTTGTCAATGTGATTACGCGCAGCTTCTCTGTCGATACCACCCATTCTGACCATCTCTTCAACAAGAGAATGGTCTCTGGTAATCTGTCTGATATTATCGCCATTTATGATATATAATCTGCTGTCTCCGATATTGGCTACCTGCAGAAAATGTCCCATTATAGTAGCTGCGACAAGAGTCGTTCCCATACCTTTCATACTAATATCTTCTTCTGCAACGCGGCGAAGCTTGGCATTAGCATTCTGTATAGACTGATTCAGAATCTTAACAGGGCTCTGTTCAAAAGAGCCTTCTATTCCTTCAACTATTTTATTCACACTGAAACGTGACGCATAATCTCCTGCATTATGTCCTCCCATACCATCGGCAACAATAAAGAGATTGGACAGATTTCCAATTCTCTCTTGGGATTCAAATACATAATCCTGGTTCAGCTCGCGTTCTTTTCCAATGTCAGTTATGGAAAACGATTTGATCAAGATACTCCTCCATCCGGCCGTAATTGAGCCGAGATTAAAATTAGCAGGTCAATTTTCGTTAAGGTGTCTTCTGCGAAGCTGTCCGCATGCACCGTCAATATCCCTGCCCATTTCCCTTCTTATAGTAACATTTATTCCGCTTTTTTCAAGTTTATTTTTGAAAGCAAGGGCATTCTCCCGTGTCGGAGCCGCAAAGTCACGCTCTTTGATAGGATTTACAGGGATAAGGTTTACTATTGCATTAAGACCTTTTAAAAGTTCTGACAGTTTCTGGGCATCTTCCGTAGTATCATTAACTCCGGCTACAAGCGAATACTCAAATGTAAGCTGTCTTCCGGTTTCATTAAAATAATAGCGACAGGCATCAATAACATCAGAAAGCTCATACTTATTGGCTATAGGCATAAGTTTCTGTCTCTTCTCCTGATTTGAAGCATGTAAAGACAGGGCAAGATTGATAGAAAAATGTTCTCCTGCAAGCTCTCTGATCTTAGGAACAAGGCCGCATGTAGACACAGTCAGATTCCTCTGACTCATGTTCATACCATCTTCACCTGTAAGCATACGTATAAATACCAGTAGATTGTCATAGTTATCAAGTGGCTCACCTGAACCCATTACTACTACGTGAGATATCTTCTGTCCTGTGATCCTGGAAATTGCATATATCTGATCCAGCATCTCTCCTGGCATCAAGGATCTTACTACGCCGTCTATAGTAGAAGCACAGAATCTGCATCCCATACGGCATCCAACCTGAGATGATATACATACGCTACAACCAAACTTATACTTCATAAATACGCTTTCGATGACATTGCCATCAGAAAGTCCGAAGAGAAATTTCTTGGTCTCATCAAGCTTAGATTCCTGAACATCTACTACTTTTAGCGATGTATAGGAATACGAAACTTTAAGCTTTTCTTTGAGAGACTTTGGTATATTGGTCATCTCATCATAGCTTCCTGCCATCTTTTTGTGCATCCATTCATAAAGCTGCTTGGCACGAAACTTAGGTTCGCCAAGGCTTATGATAGCTTGTGTAAGCTCTGGAAGAGGCATTGATTTTATATCAGGAAGTGTATCTGATATTTTGTTATCTATGTTGTTGTCTATATTACTATCATTCATTACTTTTTCCTATTTTGGGATAATGCTCATATTACTTTTAATCCCATTATTCTATATTACTTTAAAGCTGATATCCTTAACTTACCTCTTCTATTCTATATTACTTTAAAGCTGATATTCTTAACTAATCGCTTGTATTCATATCACAATCTTATTATGTTCTGGATATCAGATCATGTATTCAGACTCTTCTAAGCTTAGCCAAAAAGAATCCGTCTGTATCGTATACTCCAGGCAGAAGCTGAAGGTATCCTTTTGAAAGGCTTTCTTCATTTCTAAGCGCAGAAGGAACAGACATAGTAATATCCACTCTTTCAAAGGGCAGATTCTCACAGATATAATCAACCATCTTCTCATTCTCATAAGGGTTGATAGTACAGGTCGAATACATCATGATTCCGCCCGGTTTTACATAATTCCAGACATTTTCAAGGATCTTTTGCTGTAAACAAGAGAGCGATTTAAGTGACTTTTGGGATGCTCCATACTTTATATCGGCCTTTCTTCCTATAATTCCAAGACCTGAACATGGCAGATCGCAGTACAGAACGTCAGCTTTATTTTCAAAAGCTTCATCATGTTCCAAAGCATCATGAACTTCAACAGTCACGATATCAGAAAGCCCCATTCTATCAACATTTTCCTCGATTATTCTTGTCTTAAAGCCAGTAAGATCCCGGGAATAGACATGAGGTTTTTCGTCACAGGGCTCAGCGTTTTTTTCCAATGCTGCAAGCTTAGCTGCAGCATGCAAGGCTTTACCTCCGGGAGCACTGCACACATCTATTACGACATCTCCTTTTTTAAGGCCTGCAACTTCACTTACAAGCATCGAGCTAACGTCCTGAACCATCCAGTTGCCTTCTTCATAACCTGGCAGATACTGGATATTATCTGTGTGTGTCAGCTCATATGCATATGGCAGAAGTTCATGCTGCTTGATAGCAAAATTGTCTCCGGATTCCTCTATCATAGAGTCTGCAAGTCTTTTCATTTCCTCCTTGGACAGTCTCTCGTCCATCCTGATGGTTACAGGACGCGGATTTAAAAAAGCTTTAAGAATGTCTTCTGTCTGATCGTATCCATAATTTTTAAGGAAAAGATCACATATAAACTCTGGCATGGAATAGGTTACAGAAAGGCTGGTGATCTGACTTTTTTTATCCTTTTTTGAAGGCGCAGGAAAGGTTATCTTATCCTTCTGCCTTGAGATATTTCTAAGAACACCATTTACAAATCCCTTGAGATTCTTAAATCCTCTTTTGCCTGCCAGATTAACTGCTTCGTTGATCGCAGCGCTGTCAGGAACCTGATCCATATAGAAAATCTGATACACACTCATCCTAAGAAGACTTCTTATGAGTGGCTTTTGCTTTGCAGTTTTGACACTTGCAAAGCTATCTGTTATATAATCAAGTGTTATACGACGTTCAAGACTTCCCTGGGCCAGCTTTTTGATAAAAGCTTTCTGCCTGGGCTCCAGATAGTCATATTTTCCCAGAACATCACGAATAAGGGAGTGCGATGCATCTCCCTTATCTGTTTCCATTATTATATCAAGTGCTATTTCTCTTTCACTAATCATTATCTTCTTCTGTTGTCTCTAAGTATAAGGAGTCTAACAAGACTCATCACAGATGCAGCGGCTGCTGCAACATATGTAAGAGCTGCTGCGGTGAGTACTTTCCTTGCTCCGCCAACTTCTTCCTGTCCCATCATTCCGTAGCCTTCAAGCATTGAAAGTGCTCTTCTTGATGCGTCGAATTCTACAGGAAGTGTTACTATCTGGAATAAAACTGCAAGTGAGAATACCCAGATTCCTATAGTTGTTAACGGCTCAAATGCAAGTATAAGTCCAAGTATTACAATATATATACCAAATCTTGATCCGATGTTGGCAGCCGGTACCAGAGCTGTTCGGATCTGAAGCGGAACATATCCTGTCTCATGCTGCATTACATGTCCGCACTCATGTGCTGCTACGCCAAGCGCCGCAACAGATGTAGAATTGTAGACAGAATCAGAAAGGTTAACTGTCTGTGTTCTCGGATCATAATGGTCTGTAAGTTCTCCTCTTACATGCTGTACCTGAACGTTCATCACATTGTTGGCTTCCAGGATGCGTCTTGCTGCTTCTGCGCCTGTGAGTCCTCGCATATTAGCAATCCTTGCATATCTGTTGTATGACGATTTTACATTCCAGCTTGCCAGAAGACTTAGAAGCGCTCCGGCGATTACAAGAATATATGTCCAGTCAAAATAATAATAACCCATTATAATACCTCCTTATGACTCTATATCTACGGTCACGAGTCATATTATCATGTAAAGATTTAATCTTAAGTCTTTTATTTTTTATGCTGACTTATTATCTTCTATCAATTAAAAAGCTGGCCTGCTTCCAGATGGCTTCCTCTCATGAAATCACCTGCCGGCATACGCTTTTTGCCTTCAAGCTGAACTTCATGAACTTCAAGACTTCCTTTGCCTGTTGCTACCATAAATGTATTTTTGGATACTTCAAATACTTCGCCGGCCTTTGCATCAGATGTCTTATCAACAGGTCTTGCCTTCCAGATCTTAAGAGTCTTATCTCCCATATGTGTATACGCACTTGGCCATGGATCCATAGTTCTTATAAGTCTGTCTATATATGCTGCATCCCTGGTCCAGTCAATCAGTCCCATCTCTTTTGTAAACTTACCAACTTTGGTTGCCTTATCATTATCCTGAGGCACAGGTGTAAGTTCGCCTTTTTCTATCTTGGGAACAGCTCTTACTATCATATCGCCGCCAAGTTCCATAAGCTTGTCAAAAAGAGTACCTGCTGTATCCTCATCAGTGATCTCAAGACTTTCCTGCATGAGGATATCACCTGTATCCATCCCTGCATTCATCTGCATGAGTGTTACACCGGTCTCTTTGTTGCCATCAAGAAGTGCCTGTTGAATAGGAGCTGCTCCTCTGTACTTAGGAAGGAGTGATGCATGTATATTAACACATCCAAACCTTGGAATATCAAGAACCTCCTGAGACAGTATCTGTCCAAAAGCTGCTACTACATACAGATCTGCCTCTATATTTTTAAGATATGCAACACTATCTGCTGCCTTTATCTTTTCTGGCTGATATACCGGAAGATTTTTTTCAAGAGCAAATTCCTTAACAGGAGAGCATACGAGCTTACCGCTTCTTCCTTTTGGTTTGTCAGGTTGTGTGACAACACATTTTATTTCCTGTCCTGCTTCATAGAGCTTTTTAAGTGCATATGCAGCAAAATCAGGAGTTCCCATATATACTATTTTCATTAGTTTTCGTCCTTATAAAGTTCTTCGTTATCTACAAGTCCTTCTACTCCGCCGGCAACCTTTTCTACATACATATGTCCATCAAGGTGTTCACATTCATGGCATATTGCACGTGCAAAGAGCTCTTCTGCTTCAAGCTCGAACTCGTTCATGTCACGGTCAAGAGCTTTAACTCTTACATAATTAGGTCTTGTCACAACGCCGCTCTTACCCGGGATTGAAAGGCATCCCTCGTATCCGGTCTGCTCTCCGCTTGTCTCAAGTATTTCAGGATTGATAAATACAAATGGGTCTTCACCTGTGCAGTCGATGACCATGATTCTTTTAAGAATACCAACCTGAGGAGCTGCAAGTCCGACACCGTTTGCTTCATACATTGTTTCGAACATATCATCGATAAGTTCCTGTATTGAATCTGTCATCTCTCTGACAGGCTTGCACTTTTTTTCAAGTACATCATCACCAAATTCACGAATCTGTCTTATTGCCATTTTATACCTCCAAATAATCTGTGCAGCACTTTTGCACATACTAAAACATTAGTTGTTAATAAAAATATCATTAGAACCCGTTTATAGGGTCAAAATCAAATTGTACCGAATATCCGCGGTATTGTCCAGCTTCTATAAGTCTAGCGGTATATCGTTCGATTTTGTCCTTCATCCTAGTTAATATAGCATAATCCGCCGACTTAACATATATAACAAATCTGAAAACATCATTAATTTTTGATATATTAGCTGCAGCAGGTCCTATGATCACCGTTTTTGCGCTTTCCATAAGGCTTCCATTAACGTAAGCAGACATTGTATCATTACCTGTATCCAAATTATGTCTGTGGTTATAAGAAGCATTAAACATAGCATCTTCAGTGCCAATTCCTGCAACAACAGGTTGTTCCAGAATAGTCCTAAGTCTGTTTGCAAAGCTAATACCGCTGTCTTCATATCTTGAAGTTATCTGTACTGCCATCATATGCGCTACAGGAGGATATGCAAGAAGTCTTCTATATGCAATCTCTTCATCATAAAACGCGTTATAATCCTGCCTAGCAGCTGTCTGTATGGCATAGTGATCAGGCTGATAACTCTGCACGATTACTTTGCCGGGAAGTTTGCCCCTTCCAGCCCTTCCTGCTGCCTGAGTCAGTAACTGGAAAGTTCTCTCTGCTGCCCTGTAGTCATTGGCATATAGAGACATATCAGCAGCCAGAACGCCTACAAGTGTAACCTTAGGAAAGTCATGTCCCTTAACTATCATCTGCGTTCCTATAAGAATATCGGCTTCTTCATTAGAAAATGCTGTCAGTATCTTCTGATAGGAGTCTTTTGTTCTGGTCGTATCCGCATCCATTCTTAGGACTCTGGCCTGCGGCCAATATTTTAACACTTCCTTTTCTATCTGCTGGGTACCAGCTCTAAAGGCTGATACATACTTAGATCCGCATTCAGGGCAGATTCTTGTTACAGGTTCCGAATATCCGCAGTAGTGGCATACCAGACGTCCCCCTTTATGCTCTGACAAAGATACATCGCAGTGCGGGCATTTAAACACATGTCCGCAGCTTCTGCAGGATACAAATCCGGCAAGTCCCCTTCTGTTTATGAAGAGCATAAGCTGTTCATGTCTTTGGAGCCTATCCTCTATTCCCTCTCTAAGACTTCTTGAAAAAATAGACCTGTTACCGCTTCTAAGCTCATCTCTTAGATCAACGCATTCTACTTCAGGAAGTGTTCCGCCGGTAAGTCTTTTGGTGAGTTCAAATAGTTCGAATTCACCTGTAATAGCTTTGTAATAAGCTTCAAGAGAAGGCGTCGCACTTCCAAGTACTACGCTTGCGCCTCCTTTGACAAGTCTTGCCAGCTCTATAGCAGCTTCCCTTGCATGATACTTTGGCATCTGCTCCGATTTATATGCAGGCTCATGTTCCTCATCTATTATTATAAGCCCAAGATTACTAAATGGAGTAAAAAGAGCTGAACGAGGACCTATTATAATATCAAGCTGTCCGTTTCTTGCCCTTTCAAACTGATCAAATTTTTCACCCGGTGAAAGAGTCGAATTCATAACTGATACTCTGTCTCCAAAGTGACGATAAAATCTCATCAGGGTCTGATAGGTCAGTGAGATTTCAGGAATCAGAACTATCGCCTGCTTGCCACGCTCTATGATCTTTTCGATCAAACGAATATAGACTTCAGTTTTACCGCTTCCTGTGATCCCATGAAGCAGATAGGTCTTCCTGATATTGTCATCATAATCATTCATGACCTTATCAACTACGTATTGTTGCTCATCCGAAAGATTCAGCTTCTTTGCTGTTACTTCACTTATGTTTACAGGATTCCTGTAATATTCTTCTTCTGTTACGCTTATAATGCCTTTATCCTTAAGGCTTCTGATCGTAGCAGCAGAAATGTTGAGTTTACCTGTTACAAGCTCATAAGGTATCCTTTCACCAGGCTCCGACAAAAGCTCAGAAAGGAGCCTTTCCTGCGCTTTCCTGTTTTTGGACTTGCATTCATAAAAATACTCTCTAGCCTCACGCTCAGCCATTTTTAGCGATATATATTTATGCTTTAGAGCGGCCTGCTTCTTATGTGCAGGAAGTACTGTCTTAAGAGCTGCATACATGGTAGAGCCATACCTTTGCTTCATCCATACAGCAAGTTTTATAAACACATCCTCTGCCGGCAGATTCTCAGTAGCAATACCTTTTATCTCCTTGATCTTATCAGGATCAAAATCTGCTGTGTCCGTTAGCTCCATAACATAACCTGTACGTACATTATTGCCTCTTCCAAAAGGTACAAGTACGCAGGTTCCTATATCTATACTTCCGCGAAGATGATCGGGAATCTTATAACAGAAGGTTCTGTCGACCTGTTCATGAGATATATCTATTATTATTTTAGCAAATATCAGATTAGATTCTGTTGGAATATCCATTATAACCTCATGTATTCAAATTAATCTTTTGAGTCGAATTCATTATATGACTCATATAAAAGCCGAATTTATTATATCAGACACCAGGACATCTTACTTACATAATTTCACAAAAAGAATCTATTGTAGAATATAGCGCAGTGTACTGACTCATTCATTTTAATCAAATACGAAAAAACATCGCACTAAATAAATCTTCTGGAATTATAAGTTTGAAAGTGTTCCACTTTCAAACCCAAATTGGTGTCGCGAACTCCACCAATTTGAACCATTAGTCACTCGCTTTGCTCGCGACATGAGGTTAAAAAATGGAGAAACAGGATCTTTTTTCCTGCTCTCCATTTATAAGAATTGTATAAAGCTTTTTTAAAGACTCCCCCAAATGCCTTGTGTCAGTTATTTAATACTTTCATAGGGTATTGGATAAATGGCAAGTGGCATTTTCATAAGTAGTTAGTTGTAATACACTTATAAGCTGCGCTCTTTCATTATATCAGCTATAAGATCTCTCTCATCCATGGGATACTTGACTCCCTTGATCTCCTGATAATCTTCATGACCTTTACCTGCCAGAATGATGATATCACCCTTCTGGGCATTATCTATTGCATAAGCGATAGCTTCTTTTCTATCAGGGATCTCAACATACTTACCATCAGTCTTCTTCATACCTGTCTCAATATCATGAATGATATCAAGAGGCTCTTCAAACCGTGGATTATCAGAAGTAATGATAGTAAGATCAGCTAATCTGCCACTGACTTCACCCATCTCATAGCGACGAAGCTTGGATCTGTTGCCGCCACATCCAAATAGACATACAAGCCTGTTAGGGCGATAATCCTTAAGTGTTGACAGAAGACTCTTAAGTGCCATTGCATTGTGAGCATAGTCGATCATGAGAGTAAAATCATCTGATACCTTGACCATCTCGATACGACCTTTGACTTTTGCATTCTTAAGAGCACTTGTTATCTCTTCATCAGTGCAGCCAAAATGTCTGGCAACTGCTATTGCGCATAGCGCATTATAAACTGAGAATTTACCAGGTGTACGAACTTCTGCATGAAGCTCTATAAGTCCCTCTGTATCAAAGAATACTCCAAGCTGTCCCGGTTTTCTGATATATGCAAGGTTGATAGCTCTAAGGTCAGATTTTTCAGAGAATCCAAAGGTTTCAAGCTTGCAGGTATGACCTTCAACAACCTTCTCCATGTGCTCATCATCTGCATTAGCAATACCAACTTTACATTGCTTAAACAAAAGGCCCTTGCAGTGCATATAGTCTTCAAAATCCTTATGTTCATTAGGGCCGATATGATCAGGTTCTATGTTAGTGAAAAGTCCAAGGTCATATACAAATCCCTGACTTCTGTACTGCATAAGCGCCTGAGATGATACTTCCATAACAAGGCTATCACATCCTTCATCTACCATCTGTCTCATGTACTCCTGAAGATCATATGATTCCGGAGTTGTATTCTTGGCAGGAATATGTTTATCTCCTATTATAACTTCAATAGTTCCGATAAGACCTACTTTATGACCTGCATTTTCAAGCATACTCTTTATAAGATATGTTGTAGTAGTCTTACCTTTAGTACCTGTTATACCTATTGTTTTAAGGCTCTGTGCAGGATTTCCAAACCATGCTGCTGAAATAAATGCCATTGCATATCTAGTGTCCTTAACTTTGATCACAGGCATTGTGCAACCGTCCGGAAGTTCCACATCATCCTGTACAAGGATCGCTGCAGCTTTTTTATCAGCAGCCTCTTTTGAAACACTATGACCGTCAAAGTTTGCTCCCTTTATGCACATAAAGAAGCAACCTTCTTCAATTTTTTTAGAATTATTTACAACTGACTTTATCTCTATATCAGAGATATCAGCTTCCCTTCCGGTATTACCTTCATATGCTTTATATTCTAATTTAGAAAGCAAACTCTCAAGCTTCATAAGTGTATCTCCTATTTTTGTTATTGTTATCTTGCAGCCATTTTGTATTGATCAGCAGAAGTCTGTCATAACAATCTGCAAGCTCTCTCTACCCTGCCATGTATTGATATCAGGATAATATGCTATATTCAGGACGATGTCCGTATTTACACTATTATTATATAACGCATCTATTATTGCATTTCCATATCGCTCTGTTAGGAAATCGTGCCATTTTTCCATATTGCCAAAATATACCATTTCGTATTCTCTGCCATCAGCATCTAAAATCTTGTATTTGCCGCAGTTTTTATTCTTGCCCATAATGCGGCCTGATCTTATCCTTATATCACGCGCGGCAAAGGAAGGCTTATCATTACCATTACCAAAAGGCTCGAGGATATCGAACTCTTTGATAAGCGGAATGCTTAAATACTGAAGAGGAAGTATCATATCCAGATGCTTTACTTCTACGAAATCTTCTTCTGAAAGTGTACAGTTAGCATTGAGTCTTTGTCTGAGTTCTTCTATGTTATCAATTGCAAGAGATAACCCGGCAGCCATCTTGTGTCCACCGAATTTAGTAAATAGGTCTTTACATTCAGATAATTCTCTGAACATATCATAATTCTCTGTAGATCTTCCGCTTCCCTTTGCGCCTTCTTTGGCATTGGTAAGTACAATAGTAGGCCTTGAATACTTCTCTCTAACTCTTCCAGCAACTATTCCGGCTATAGACTCATGGAGATCCGGCTGATACAAAACTATGACTTTAGGTATATCTTTGCCATACTTATCCATCTCCTGCGTAGCAAGATCTACACCTTTTTGAGTCATGGTCTTCCTGCTATCATTAAGCGCTTTAAGATCTCCTGCAATATTAACTGCTGTCATCTCATTTGATGCTGTCAGAAGATCAAGTCCTCTCATAGCACTGTCAAGTCTTCCAGTTGCATTAAGGCAAGGACCTATCACAAAGCCAAGATGATAACCTGTCATCTTGCTTCCAAGAAGGCCATTGACATTAATAAGACTTCTAAGTCCCAGATTGTGAGAATTCTCCATCTGTCTAAGACCTTCTTTGACAAATACTCTGTTCTCATCTTCTATAGGCATGACATCACATACTGTTGAAAGAGCTGCAAATTCAAGCATCTCATTATAGAAATCTTCTACCATTAAAGGTGCATGATTCCATCCTGACTTTTCATATTGTTCAAAAAGAATCTGAATGAATTTATAAGCTACGACTCCTCCACATATCTCCTTAAATGTTACATTGCAGTCATGTCTCTTGGGATCTACGACTGCATCAGCCGGAGGAAGGATCTGTACTTCTTCATCACCTTCTTTAGATATCGGAACTTCATGATGATCAGTCACAACTATTGTAAGACCCAGCTCTTTGGCTAAAGCTACCTCATTATATGCAGCTATACCATTATCGCAAGTAATTATAGTATCGATATTGTCATCTACAGCTTCTCTAACAAGCCTTTCGTTAAGACCATATCCGTCTTTGATCCTATCCGGAAGCCTGTAGTCTATAATCGTTTCAGTTGCACTGGAAGCTTTAGAACCCTTTGCAGCAAAGTTAAGACCAGCCCATAGAATATAGGAAGAACATATTCCATCCACATCATAGTCACCGATAATTCTGATCTTACATCCGGCATCAATCCTGTCCCTCATAATACATGCAGCCTTTTCTATATCAGTAAGATCATGGGCATCCCTTAAGTCTTCACGCCCTCCAAAAAGATATCTTCTGATATCTTCCAGATCAACCAGCCCTCGATTCCTTAACAGTCTGGCTGTAATAGGACTTATATTAAAGTCTTTTGCTATTTTATTAAAATCAGCCTTCTTAGCTGCAATCATCCATTTTGACATTTATAAAGCACCCTTTTTAATATTCTTAAAAATAGATATATGATTCAGACTTCATGTTAAGCAATAGTATAGATATATGATTCAGACTTCATGCTAAGCAATACAATAGATATATGATTCAAACTTCATGCCAAGCAATAAAATAGACTGCAGAAAGCTCTAACTTCCTGCAGTCTGAATAGTTTTCTAAAAAGATTAAGCCTTTTCTACACTTTTCTTCTTCATAGAGAACCAAAGCTGTGATGCAATGCAGATAGAAGAATATGTACCACTTACTACACCAACCATAAGAGGAAGTGCGAAGGTCTTAATATCCTGAACACCTACTACATACAGGCAAAGTACCATGATGAATGTTGTGATAGATGTAAACAGTGATCTAGTAAGAGTCTGGTTAACAGATTCATTGACCAGCTCTTTAAGCTGCTCCTGATTACGAAGGCCATGCTGGTTCTCACGGATACGGTCAAATGTAACGATTGTATCGTTGATAGAGTAACCGATAATAGTAAGAACTACAGCAATAAATGTGCTTCCAACTTCAAGTCTTGTGAATGCATAGCACATGATAACCATGATAGCATCGTGAGCAAGAGCGATGATGGCACTTGCACCAAAGCGAATATCTCTAAATCTGAAATAGATATAGATAAGCATAAGGATAAGAGCTATAACTGTTGCCCAGCTTGCATCACTTGTCATCTCATCACTTATTGTAGCACTGATTGTCTCGTATGTAACATCTGTTGCACCATAGGTTGTTGTAAGAAGTTCATTAACAGCCTGTGAAGCATCTGTTGAAAGAGACTGTGTCTTAAATACTACCTGATCCTGATCATTAACAATCTGATGTGATATTGACAGGTTCTTAAGGTTTGCATCTGCAGCAGATGCTGCTGAAATAATAGCTGGTTCAATTGAGCTTTCAAGATCTTCTACTGAAGGAGTCTTGCCATCTTCGAAAGTAACTGTTGTAGCTGTACCACCTACAAAGTCAATTGAATAGTTGAAAGCATGATTACCTGCTGTGTGATTATATACACATGTACCTATACCACATACGATTATAAGAACAGAAATCGCATAGAAGATATTCCTCTTAGATACAAAGTCAATCTTCTTAGGAGCTTTAGCCTTACCATAGAAAGATTCAGTCTTAAATCCAAGGTTATAAAGGAGTGCAGAAATTCCTCTTGTTACAAAA
This sequence comes from Butyrivibrio fibrisolvens, assembly GCF_023206215.1. Lineage (NCBI taxonomy): Bacteria > Bacillati > Bacillota > Clostridia > Lachnospirales > Lachnospiraceae > Butyrivibrio > Butyrivibrio fibrisolvens. The sequence continues at coordinate 1,844,406 of NZ_CP065800.1, read as the reverse complement.
AGTGCTGTGAACATGGAAATAACTATACCAAGTGCAAGAGTTATAGCGAAACCTCTTACTGTACCTGTTCCACGAAGTCCAAGAACTCCGGCAGCAATAAGTGTTGTAATATTTCCATCAAGGATAGCTGAAAGAGCCTTGGAATATCCGGCTTTCATTGCCTTATCTACAGCGCTGCCGTTAGCAATTTCTTCTCTGATACGAGCAAATACAAGAACGTTAGCATCAACCGCCATACCGATTGAAAGAATGATACCTGCAATACCAGGAAGAGTAAGTGTTATATCAAATGCTGAAAGAAGTATTACCATGAAGCAGCAGTAAAAACCAAGAGCCATTGATGCTGCTACACCAAGGATCCTGAAGATGATGATCATAAACAGAACGATGAGAGCAAGACCAATGATAGCTGCAATCTTACTTGTATGAATAGCACTGGCACCAAGCTGAGCTCCTACGACATTAGCACGAAGTTCTGTAAGAGATACATCAAGTCCACCAATACGAATTGTAGATGCGAGGTTTTCTGCAGCTTCATATGAACTCATACCTGTGATTGAAGCCTTACCGTCTGATATAACAGCCTGCACTCTTGGAACACTAATAAATGCGCCATCATAGTAGATACCAATAGTCCATCCGTTAGCATAAGCTGCTTCTGTAGCTGTAGCGAACTTCTTAGCACCTTCAGATGTAAGTGTAAGCTCTACGATATACTCAGAACCTGTTCCAGAATTGTCAACACCGGCCTGTGCATCAGCAATATCTTCTCCTGAAAGAACGATATCTCCACTAGCTTGAAGAGACTCAACTGTTACACCATCAGAAAGCATATAGAATGCTGAGTATCCCATACCATAGGGATCATAATAGTTAGGAGTTCCCTGATCATTGTACTCACGAATGAAATACAGATTACCTGGTGTTGAAAGTGTTTCGAAAATCTCATCTGTAGCACCTGGAATCTCTACTGTGATACGATCAGAACCTTCTTTGTAAACAGAAGCTTCTGTAGTATTAAGTTCAGAAGCTACACGCTTTGAAAGCTTTGATACAGTATCATCCATCTCCTGAGTTGTAGGTGTTCCACCATTTTCACCGGCTACCTGGTAAGTAATGCTGACACCACCAGCTAGATCGAGACCGAAATTGATGTCGTGCATAGAGCCATCACGTGTTTCCCCAACTCCATGCCAGGCAACGTAGAACAATCCGACCAGTACAGCCAGTACAACAACTAATGGCAGTACTTGCTTTAACTTTTTCATTTTAATAACCTCCGTTAACCCACGTTTTTGGCATCTGCTTCTTCAGCAAGTGCCGCTTTTATCATAATCGCACATTCTATGCGCTTACGTTGAAGTTCACAACCTTCTTTATATACTGTGTTGATTTCTCCATTGAAATTATAGGCGTTAGCACTACATCCACCACTGCAATAGTATCTTGCAAAGCACTTCTGACACTCAGGTCTTGAGTATACGTTACTCTCTTTAAACTTCTGCTGAATATCAGTACGTTTGATTCCTTCAAAGACATTACCCATAATAAAATCTTCGTTACCTACGAACTGATGACAAGGATAGATGTCACCCCAAGGTGTAACGCCTACATATTCACAACCACTTCCACATCCTGAAAGACGCTTAGCTACGCAAGGTCCACCTGAAAGATCAATATTGAAGTGGAAGAAATTGAATCCTTTACCTTCTTTGCGATACTGAAGGTAAATCTTTGCAAGCTTATCATACTCTTCCTTAAGCTTTGGAAGATCTTCTTCTTTAATAGCATACCAATCTTCCGGCTTTGCAACTACAGGCTCCATTGAAATCTGCTTAAAGCCAAGATCTGCAAGATGCTTAACATCTTCAGAGAAATCAAGGTTGTTATGAGTAAATGTACCTCTAACGAAATATCTAAGCTGATGTCTGGACTCTGCAACTTTAAGATATTTAGGAACGATCACATCATACATTCCATGACCGGCAGCATTAGGTCTCATCTTGTCATTGACTTCCTTACGTCCATCAATCGAGAGAACTATATTACCCATCTCTTTGTTGCAATAATCAAGTATCTCCTGAGTAAGAAGAGTACCATTAGTCGTAATTGTGAATCTGAAATTCTTACCAGCTTCTTTTTCAATGCTACGGCCATACTCTACGATCTGTTTTACAACTTCCCAGTTCATAAGAGGCTCACCGCCAAAGAAATCAACCTCAAGGTTATGACGATTACCTGAATTCTTAACAAGGAAATCAAGTGCAGCCTTACCGACTTCAAATGTCATCATAGCCTTACGACCATGATATTCTCCCTCATCTGCAAAACAATATTTGCAACGAAGATTGCAATCATGCGCTATATTAAGGCATAAAGCTTTAATTACTGTATCGCGAGTCTTAAACTCTTCTACATAATTCTCATATATATCATCTGTATAAAGCTGTCCAGCCTGTCTTAATGAAAGGATCTCTTCTACAGCCTCTGCCACTTCGCTCTCAGGATATGTTGTACCCTTTATAATAATACTCTTGGATACTTCTTCAAGGAGCTCTTTACTAACTTCACCATTCTCTTCTTCATCAGGAATCTGAGCTGTACCAAACATTCCTTTGAGAATCTCTTCTACTGAAGGAATAAGATCATATACAATCTCATCAACTACATGAACACTGCCGCTGTTCACATCAAGAACGATGTTATAACCATTATTTTTAAATAAATGTACCATTAAATCTATAACTCTCTATCTACCAGTAAATAATATTAAAATTTAAAAACACAGAAAACAAGTATAGCAATATGCCTGTAATAAATTACTAGGAATATCGCTATACATGCTTACATAATCCCTTGAGATAATTGACGGATTACTGGGGTCCGATCATCCCCAAAAGGGAAACATCAGAATCTGAACCAATTGAATAGAAAAAAGGTTAGTTCTTAGCAAGCTGCTCACAGCTCTGATTACCAACTGTGCAAGATGTCTTACAAGCTGACTGACAAGATGTCTGGCATTCGCCGCATCCGCCCTTCTTCATAGACTCTTTAAGATTTCTTGTAGCAAGTGTCTTAACGTGCTTCATGGTATTTCCTCCCGATAAAATAAAATGAGATAATCTCATACGTTTAATAAGTATACCATAGTTTAGGTAGTGTGTAAAAAGGTTTTTGCCTATATTTATGCGCATTTGAGCAAAAAACATAGAATAGTAACAGACAAAAAAAAGCTCCATGCAATGCACAGAGCCTTGATCATTCCTTCAAAACCGAACACTGAATCTCCAAACTTTTCTTGACTTTTTTGGTTAAGTCCTCGACCTATTAGTACACATCAGCTGAGAATGTTACCACTCTTACACCTTGTGCCTATCAACCTCGTACTCTCCAAGGGGTCTTACCACTTGCGTGGGGATATCTCATCTTGAGGGGGCTTCACGCTTAGATGCCTTCAGCGTTTATCCCTGCCAGACTTGGCTACCCTGCCTTATGCGATTGCCTTCGCAGCAGATACACCAGCGGTCCGTCCATCCCGGTCCTCTCGTACTAAGGACAGCTCCTCTCAGATATCCTACGCCCGCGCCGGATAGGGACCGAACTGTCTCACGACGTTCTGAACCCAGCTCGCGTACCACTTTAATGGGCGAACAGCCCAACCCTTGGGACCTGCTACAGCCCCAGGATGTGATGAGCCGACATCGAGGTGCCAAACCACTCCGTCGATGTGAACTCTTGGGAGTGATAAGCCTGTTATCCCCAGGGTAGCTTTTATCCGTTGAGCGATGGCAATCCCACGTTCTGCCACCGGATCACTAAGTCCTACTTTCGTACCTGTTCCACCCGTCGGTGTCACAGTCAGGCTCCCTTATGCCTTTGCACTCTTCGGATGGTTTCCGTCCATCCTGAAGGAACCTTTGAGCGCCTCCGATACTCTTTCGGAGGCGACCGCCCCAGTCAAACTCCCCGCCAGACATTGTCCCCGGACCGGTTTCACGGTCCATGGTTAGAAATCCAGTACGGTAAGGGTGGTATCCCAACAGCGGCTCCTTTGCAACTGACGCCACAATCTCTTAGCCTCCCACCTATCCTGTACATACAATACCGGATCCCAGTATCAAGCTGGAGTAAAGCTCCATGGGGTCTTTCCGTCCTGGCGCGGGTAGCCAGCATCTTCACTGGCACTTCAATTTCACCGGATGCATTGCCGAGACAGTACTCAAATCATTACGCCTTTCGTGCGGGTCGGAACTTACCCGACAAGGAATTTCGCTACCTTAGGACCGTTATAGTTACGGCCGCCGTTTACTGGGGCTTAAATTCAAAGCTTCGATTGCTCTAACCTCTCCTCTTAACCTTCCAGCACCGGGCAGGCGTCAGCCCATATACTTCACCTTTCGGTTTCGCATAGACCTGTGTTTTTGCTAAACAGTTGCTTGAGCCTCTTCTCTGCGGCCCTCATATACTCATACATGAGGGCTACCCTTATCCCGAAGTTACGGGTACATTTTGCCGAGTTCCTTAGCAATGCTTCTTCCGTCGGCCTTAGGATTCTCTCCTCATCCACCTGTGTCGGTTTACGGTACGGGCAGATATCACACTATAGCGGCTTTTCTCGACAGGTCCTCCGGACACTTCACTACTTTATTTCGCTCCACGTCACACAGCTCGATCCTGAAAGGGGTTTTCTCCCTTTCCTCTTGCCATGCTTGCCCCGGGCTGCTCTCCCGGGCTGTCCTTATCACCTGTGTCCCCACAGTTCTGATGATATCTGGTGCAGGAATATCAACCTGCTGTCCATCGGCTACGCCTTTCGGCCTCGTCTTAGGTCCCGACTTCCCCAGGGCAGATCAGCTTTACCCTGGAATCCTTGGATATTCGGCCTGAGGGATTCTCACCCTCATCTCGCTACTCATTCCGGCATTCTCTCTTCATAACGCTCCGCTGCTCCTTATCGGTACAGTTTCTACGCTCTTATGAATGCTCCCCTACCGATCACTTATACCCGTAGATACAAGCAATCCCTAGGCTTCGGTGTCGTGTTTTAGCCCCGGTAATTTTCGGCGCAGGACCTCTCGGCTAGTGAGCTATTACGCACTCTTTGAATGGGTGGCTGCTTCTGAGCCAACATCCTAGCTGTCTATGAAATCCCACATCCTTTTCCACTTAACACGTACTTTGGGACCTTAGCCGTAGATCTGGGCTGTTTCCCTTTTGACTGCCCAACTTATCTCGTGCAGTCTGACTCCTGTGCTAAACCTGACTGGCATTCGCAGTTTGATAATCTTTGGTAAGCGGTGAAGCCCCCGCGGATATTCAGTGCTCTACCTCCAACAGGCACGCTACAAGGCTAGCCCTAAAGCTATTTCGGGGAGAACCAGCTATCTCCGAGTTCGATTGGAATTTCTCCCCTATCCACAGCTCATCGCCACCCTTTTCAACGGATGTGCGTTCGGACCTCCACAGCCTTTTACGGCCGCTTCATCCTGTCCATGGATAGATCACCCGGTTTCGGGTCTATGTATACTGACTATTCGCACTATTCACACTTGGTTTCCCTTCGGCTTACGTGTCTTAAACACTTAACCTTGCCGGTATACATAACTCGCCGGACCGTTCTACAAAAAGTACGCGATCACTCGTATATAGAGCTTTCGCAGCTTGCAGGCACAGGGTTTCAGGTTCTCTTTCACTCCCCTCCCGGGGTCCTTTTCACCTTTCCCTCACGGTACTATGCGCTATCGGTCACTAAGTAGTATTTAGCCTTACGGGGTGGTCCCCGCTCTTTCAGACAAGGTTTCACGTGTCTCGTCCTACTCTGGATTCTGCCTCGTCTCTTCCACTTTCACATACACGGCTTTCACGTTCTCTGGCAGGTCTTTCCAGGACCTTTCTGTTAGCAGATTTGAATCGATCATGCAGTCCGAACCCCGGAAAGCAAGCTCTCCGGTTTGGGCTCTTCCGCGTTCGCTCGCCGCTACTTACGGAATCACTTTTGTTTTCTCTTCCTCCGGCTACTTAGATGTTTCAGTTCACCGGGTTCCCGGCCTTAACCTATGGATTCAGTTAAGGTCAACCAGGGTCTCCCTGGTTAGGTTGCCCCATTCAGATATCTGCGGATCTTGAAGTATTTGCCTCTCCCCGCAGCTTTTCGCAGCTTATCACGTCTTTCATCGGCTCTTAGTGCCAAGGCATCCGCCCTGCGCCCTACATAACTTAACCTGTTATGCAGGAATCAGTCCTGATCTTTCGATCATCTGGATTCTCTTCTTATCTTTCTCACAGCGATATGAGTAAGATAAGGCCCATTTCTTTTGAAATGGTCTTGATGAATTTCTTCATCATTTTTGATGTCTTGATTTTTGGTTTGGACATAGAACATATCTTTGATCTTTTGGATCTTGATATAATCTATATTTCAGTATTCGGTTTTCAAGGAACGAAATGAGATAATAATTATCTCAAGTGGGATTAAGTGGACTCGAACCACCGACCTCACGCTTATCAGGCGTGCGCTCTAACCAGCTGAGCTATAATCCCATAAATCTGGCAACCACCTATCCTCCCATACCGTCACCAGTATAGTACTTTCGGCCGCTTTAGTCTTAACCGTCGTGTTCGAGATGGGAACGGGTGTTTCCCCAAAGCGCATCATCACCAGAAATATTTTGTTTTAAAGGTTCATGCCTTTAACAACTAAACAGTAATGCAACTCCTTACTTCTTCCTTCTTTATTTTCCTTAGAAAGGAGGTGATCCAGCCGCAGGTTCTCCTACGGCTACCTTGTTACGACTTCACCCCAGTTATCCGACCTGCCTTAGGCAGCTCCCTCCTTACGGTTAGGCCACTGACTTTGGGCATTTCCGACTCCCATGGTGTGACGGGCGGTGTGTACAAGACCCGGGAACGTATTCACCGCAGCATTCTGATCTGCGATTACTAGCGATTCCAGCTTCGTGCAGGCGGGTTGCAGCCTACAGTCCGAACTGGGTCGTTATTTTTGGGATTTGCTCACCTTCGCAGGGTTGCATCCCTTTGTTACGACATTGTAGCACGTGTGTGGCCCAGATCATAAGGGGCATGATGATTTGACGTCATCCCCACCTTCCTCCAGGTTATCCCTGGCAGTCTCCATAGAGTGCCCATCTTACTGCTGGCTACTATGGACAAGGGTTGCGCTCGTTGCGGGACTTGACCCAACATCTCACGACACGAGCTGACGACAACCATGCACCACCTGTCTCAGATGTCCCGAAGGTCTTATGGCATTACCCATAATTCATCTGGATCTCAAGATCTGGTAAGGTTCTTCGCGTTGCTTCGAATTAAACCACATGCTCCACCGCTTGTGCGGGTCCCCGTCAATTCCTTTGAGTTTCATTCTTGCGAACGTACTCCCCAGGTGGAATACTTATTGCGTTAGCGCCGGCACTGAAAGACTATGTCTCCCAACACCTAGTATTCATCGTTTACTGCGTGGACTACCAGGGTATCTAATCCTGTTTGCTCCCCACGCCTTCGAGCCTCAACGTCAGTTGCTGTCCAGTAAGCCGCCTTCGCCACTGATGTTCTTCCTGATATCTACGCATTTCACTACTACACCAGGAATTCCGCTTACCTCTCCAGTACTCTAGTCTACCAGTTTCCAAAGCAAGCCCACGGTTGAGCCGTGGGGTTTCACTTCAGACTTGATACACCGTCTACGCTCCCTTTACACCCAGTAAATCCGGATAACGCTTGCCCCCTACGTATTACCGCGGCTGCTGGCACGTAGTTAGCCGGGGCTTCTTACTCAGGTACCGTCATCCCCTCTTACGAGGTCTTTCTTCCCTGCTGATAGAGCTTTACATACCGAAATACTTCTTCACTCACGCGGCGTCGCTGCATCAGGCTTTCGCCCATTGTGCAATATCCCCCACTGCTGCCTCCCGTAGGAGTTTGGGCCGTGTCTCAGTCCCAATGTGGCCGTCCGCCCTCTCAGGCCGGCTACTGATCGTCGCCTTGGTGGGCCGTTACCTCACCAACTAGCTAATCAGACGCGGGTCCATCTCATACCTATAAATATTTTCACACTAGATCATGCGATCCTGTGCGCTTATGCGGTGTTATCAGTCGTTTCCAACTGCTATCCCCCTGTATGAGGCAGGTTACCCACGCGTTACTCACCCGTCCGCCACTAAGTTTAACAAGAATCTGCCGAAGCTTCATCAGCGCTAAACTCCGTTCGACTTGCATGTGTTAGGCACGCCGCCAGCGTTCATCCTGAGCCAGGATCGAACTCTCACTTTAAAATGCGACAAAGATCATAAATGATCTTCTTACGCTTGGAATCACTTCGTGATTCCGAGTTCGCCGGTTCAGACTTATGCTGACTTAATCAGAATAATTCTGCTCCACTGTTATTTCTAACAGCTTGATGGTGGCTAAACCATCAAAAATTTACTTTTGGTTTTTGTTCTTCTAAACATTCTGTCCTTCTTTAAAAAGAAGAACTGGAATTTTCAGGGTTGCATTACTGTTAAGTTGTCAAAGTGCTTTCAAAAGCTCTTGCCTTCTGGCTTTCAAGCTTTTGTGTCTTAGCTTTTGCTCGCCGCAACGTGTTATATTTTAACTCGCTGCTTTAATCTTGTCAAGAACTTTTTTTCTTAGAGAAGCTTTTTATCTACTGACTTTAAAGCTCTTTTGTCTTGGCTTTCGTTCGCCGCAACGTGTTATATCTTAACTCGCTGCTATTAGATTGTCAAGAAGTTTTTGAATATTTTTTGCTATCAGTTCAGCTTTATAAGTGGTCTCCCGACCCTCAGAAAAAACTGTTTTCTTGCGACAGCGAATTTGATTATAGGATGTTATTGCCACAATGTCAAACACTTTTTGGATAAATCGTAATTATATTTATATTTACGGCTTATCCCGATAACTTTTCAATAAAACTGCATCCTTAAGGCGTAATCTATAATAACAGACACAAAAAAAGCTCCGTGCTATGCACAGAGCCTTGATCATTCCTTCAAAACCGAACACTGAATCTCCAAACTTTTCTTGACTTTTTTGGTTAAGTCCTCGACCTATTAGTACACATCAGCTGAGAATGTTACCACTCTTACACCTTGTGCCTATCAACCTCGTACTCTCCAAGGGGTCTTACCACTTGCGTGGGGATATCTCATCTTGAGGGGGGCTTCACGCTTAGATGCCTTCAGCGTTTATCCCTGCCAGACTTGGCTACCCTGCCTTATGCGATTGCCTTCGCAGCAGATACACCAGCGGTCCGTCCATCCCGGTCCTCTCGTACTAAGGACAGCTCCTCTCAGATATCCTACGCCCGCGCCGGATAGGGACCGAACTGTCTCACGACGTTCTGAACCCAGCTCGCGTACCACTTTAATGGGCGAACAGCCCAACCCTTGGGACCTGCTACAGCCCCAGGATGTGATGAGCCGACATCGAGGTGCCAAACCACTCCGTCGATGTGAACTCTTGGGAGTGATAAGCCTGTTATCCCCAGGGTAGCTTTTATCCGTTGAGCGATGGCAATCCCACGTTCTGCCACCGGATCACTAAGTCCTACTTTCGTACCTGTTCCACCCGTCGGTGTCACAGTCAGGCTCCCTTATGCCTTTGCACTCTTCGGATGGTTTCCGTCCATCCTGAAGGAACCTTTGAGCGCCTCCGATACTCTTTCGGAGGCGACCGCCCCAGTCAAACTCCCCGCCAGACATTGTCCCCGGACCGGTTTCACGGTCCATGGTTAGAAATCCAGTACGGTAAGGGTGGTATCCCAACAGCGGCTCCTTTGCAGCTGACGCCACAATCTCTTAGCCTCCCACCTATCCTGTACATACAATACCGGATCCCAGTATCAAGCTGGAGTAAAGCTCCATGGGGTCTTTCCGTCCTGGCGCGGGTAGCCAGCATCTTCACTGGCACTTCAATTTCACCGGATGCATTGCCGAGACAGTACTCAAATCATTACGCCTTTCGTGCGGGTCGGAACTTACCCGACAAGGAATTTCGCTACCTTAGGACCGTTATAGTTACGGCCGCCGTTTACTGGGGCTTAAATTCAAAGCTTCGATTGCTCTAACCTCTCCTCTTAACCTTCCAGCACCGGGCAGGCGTCAGCCCATATACTTCACCTTTCGGTTTCGCATAGACCTGTGTTTTTGCTAAACAGTTGCTTGAGCCTCTTCTCTGCGGCCCTCATATACTCATACATGAGGGCTACCCTTATCCCGAAGTTACGGGTACATTTTGCCGAGTTCCTTAGCAATGCTTCTTCCGTCGGCCTTAGGATTCTCTCCTCATCCACCTGTGTCGGTTTACGGTACGGGCAGATATCACACTATAGCGGCTTTTCTCGACAGGTCCTCCGGACACTTCACTACTTTATTTCGCTCCACGTCACACAGCTCGATCCTGAAAGGGGTTTTCTCCCTTTCCTCTTGCCATGCTTGCCCCGGGCTGCTCTCCCGGGCTGTCCTTATCACCTGTGTCCCCACAGTTCTGATGATATCTGGTGCAGGAATATCAACCTGCTGTCCATCGGCTACGCCTTTCGGCCTCGTCTTAGGTCCCGACTTCCCCAGGGCAGATCAGCTTTACCCTGGAATCCTTGGATATTCGGCCTGAGGGATTCTCACCCTCATCTCGCTACTCATTCCGGCATTCTCTCTTCATAACGCTCCGCTGCTCCTTATCGGTACAGTTTCTACGCTCTTATGAATGCTCCCCTACCGATCACTTATACCCGTAGATACAAGCAATCCCTAGGCTTCGGTGTCGTGTTTTAGCCCCGGTAATTTTCGGCGCAGGACCTCTCGGCTAGTGAGCTATTACGCACTCTTTGAATGGGTGGCTGCTTCTGAGCCAACATCCTAGCTGTCTATGAAATCCCACATCCTTTTCCACTTAACACGTACTTTGGGACCTTAGCCGTAGATCTGGGCTGTTTCCCTTTTGACTGCCCAACTTATCTCGTGCAGTCTGACTCCTGTGCTAAACCTGACTGGCATTCGCAGTTTGATAATCTTTGGTAAGCGGTGAAGCCCCGCGGATATTCAGTGCTCTACCTCCAACAGGCACGCTACAAGGCTAGCCCTAAAGCTATTTCGGGGAGAACCAGCTATCTCCGAGTTCGATTGGAATTTCTCCCCTATCCACAGCTCATCGCCACCCTTTTCAACGGATGTGCGTTCGGACCTCCACAGCCTTTTACGGCCGCTTCATCCTGTCCATGGATAGATCACCCGGTTTCGGGTCTATGTATACTGACTATTCGCACTATTCACACTTGGTTTCCCTTCGGCTTACGTGTCTTAAACACTTAACCTTGCCGGTATACATAACTCGCCGGACCGTTCTACAAAAAGTACGCGATCACTCGTATATAGAGCTTTCGCAGCTTGCAGGCACAGGGTTTCAGGTTCTCTTTCACTCCCCTCCCGGGGTCCTTTTCACCTTTCCCTCACGGTACTATGCGCTATCGGTCACTAAGTAGTATTTAGCCTTACGGGGTGGTCCCCGCTCTTTCAGACAAGGTTTCACGTGTCTCGTCCTACTCTGGATTCTGCCTCGTCTCTTCCACTTTCACATACACGGCTTTCACGTTCTCTGGCAGGTCTTTCCAGGACCTTTCTGTTAGCAGATTTGAATCGATCATGCAGTCCGAACCCCGGAAAGCAAGCTCTCCGGTTTGGGCTCTTCCGCGTTCGCTCGCCGCTACTTACGGAATCACTTTTGTTTTCTCTTCCTCCGGCTACTTAGATGTTTCAGTTCACCGGGTTCCCGGCCTTAACCTATGGATTCAGTTAAGGTCAACCAGGGTCTCCCTGGTTAGGTTGCCCCATTCAGATATCTGCGGATCTTGAAGTATTTGCCTCTCCCCGCAGCTTTTCGCAGCTTATCACGTCTTTCATCGGCTCTTAGTGCCAAGGCATCCGCCCTGCGCCCTACATAACTTAACCTGTTATGCAGGAATCAGTCCTGATCTTTCGATCATCTGGATTCTCTTCTTATCTTTCTCACAGCGATATGAGTAAGATAAGGCCCATTTCTTTTGAAATGGTCTTGATGAATTTCTTCATCATTTTTTGATGTCTTGATTTTGGTTTGGACATAGAACATATCTTTGATCTTTTGGATCTTGATATAATCTATATTTCAGTATTCGGTTTTCAAGGAACAATTACCTTATTCATGATCTTCGATCACGATCTAAGTCTGACTGTTTGAACAGTCATCAGAAATCGGAAGACTTTTGTTTTCTGATCTCTCATCATCATTCAAACTTTTTTTATAAATCTGGCAGCCACCTATCCTCCCATACCGTCACCAGTATAGTACTTTCGGCCGCTTAGGTCTTAACCGTCGTGTTCGAGATGGGAACGGGTGTTTCCCCCAAGCGCATCGCCACCAGAAATGTTTTGTTGTTAATGTTCAGTGCTTTGATATCTTACTCTGCAGTCTTTTGTCTGTCAAGCTCGATTTCTCAAAGACTTTTCTTTGTTTTTTAGTTAAAAATAACCTTAACAACTAAACAGTAATGCAACTCCCTACTTCTTCCTTCTTTATTTTCCTTAGAAAGGAGGTGATCCAGCCGCAGGTTCTCCTACGGCTACCTTGTTACGACTTCACCCCAGTTATCCGACCTGCCTTAGGCAGCTCCTCCTCCTACGGTTAGGCCACTGACTTTGGGCATTTCCGACTCCCATGGTGTGACGGGCGGTGTGTACAAGACCCGGGAACGTATTCACCGCAGCATTCTGATCTGCGATTACTAGCGATTCCAGCTTCGTGCAGGCGGGTTGCAGCCTACAGTCCGAACTGGGTCGTTATTTTTGGGATTTGCTCACCTTCGCAGGGTCGCTTCCCTTTGTTACGACATTGTAGCACGTGTGTGGCCCAGATCATAAGGGGCATGATGATTTGACGTCATCCCCACCTTCCTCCAGGTTATCCCTGGCAGTCTCCATAGAGTGCCCATCTTACTGCTGGCTACTATGGACAAGGGTTGCGCTCGTTGCGGGACTTGACCCAACATCTCACGACACGAGCTGACGACAACCATGCACCACCTGTCTCAGATGTCCCGAAGGTCTTATGGCATTACCCATAATTCATCTGGATCTCAAGATCTGGTAAGGTTCTTCGCGTTGCTTCGAATTAAACCACATGCTCCACCGCTTGTGCGGGTCCCCGTCAATTCCTTTGAGTTTCATTCTTGCGAACGTACTCCCCAGGTGGAATACTTATTGCGTTAGCGCCGGCACTGAAAGACTATGTCTCCCAACACCTAGTATTCATCGTTTACTGCGTGGACTACCAGGGTATCTAATCCTGTTTGCTCCCCACGCCTTCGAGCCTCAACGTCAGTTGCTGTCCAGTAAGCCGCCTTCGCCACTGATGTTCTTCCTGATATCTACGCATTTCACTACTACACCAGGAATTCCGCTTACCTCTCCAGTACTCTAGTCTACCAGTTTCCAAAGCAAGCCCACGGTTGAGCCGTGGGGTTTCACTTCAGACTTGATACACCGTCTACGCTCCCTTTACACCCAGTAAATCCGGATAACGCTTGCCCCCTACGTATTACCGCGGCTGCTGGCACGTAGTTAGCCGGGGCTTCTTACTCAGGTACCGTCATCCCTCTCTTACGAGGTCTTTCTTCCCTGCTGATAGAGCTTTACATACCGAAATACTTCTTCACTCACGCGGCGTCGCTGCATCAGGCTTTCGCCCATTGTGCAATATCCCCCACTGCTGCCTCCCGTAGGAGTTTGGGCCGTGTCTCAGTCCCAATGTGGCCGTCCGCCCTCTCAGGCCGGCTACTGATCGTCGCCTTGGTGGGCCGTTACCTCACCAACTAGCTAATCAGACGCGGGTCCATCTCATACCTATAAATATTTTCACACTAGATCATGCGATCCTGTGCGCTTATGCGGTGTTATCAGTCGTTTCCAACTGCTATCCCCCTGTATGAGGCAGGTTACCCACGCGTTACTCACCCGTCCGCCACTAAGTTTAACAAGAATCTGCCGAAGCTTCATCAGCGCTAAACTCCGTTCGACTTGCATGTGTTAGGCACGCCGCCAGCGTTCATCCTGAGCCAGGATCGAACTCTCACTTTTAAAATGCGACAAAGATCATAAATGATCTTCTTACGCTTGGAATCACTTTGTGATTCCGAGTTCGCCGGTTCAGACTTATGCTGACTTAATCAGAATAATTCTGCTCCACTGTTATTTCTAACAGCTTGATGGTGGCTAAACCATCAAAAATTTACTTTTGGTTTTTGTTCTTCTGAACATTCTGTCCTTCTTTAAAAGAAGAACTGGAATTTTCAGGGTTGCATTACTGTTAAGTTGTCAAAGTGCTTTCAAAAGCTCTTGCCTTAAGGCTTTTAAGCTTTTGTGTCTTGGCTTTCGTTCGCCGCAACGTGTTATATCTTAACTCGCTGCTTTGTAATTGTCAAGAACTTTTTTATAATCTTTTTTACTATCCTTGCAGCTATATAAGCGGTCTCCCGACCCTCAGGGAAAGCTGCTGTTTGCGACAGCGAAATTGATTATATGTCTTTACAGCCCCGATGTCAAACATTTTTTGAATAAATCGTTATTTATTTTTTTGACTACGTTTGATTAGATATTTCTGCACCTTTTTGCTTTTAGCTATTTAAAATCCCATCTTATCCCCCTACACTTCTTTGAGCTACGTTTTACAAACAGGAAATTCGAGTAATTTGTTATTTGTTCTATATTTTATGTTAAAATAAAAATGCATTTCCAACAATATCAAGTTCTCTAAAATGCCAAAAGATCACTATAGGGGATGAGTACTTTATAATTACTCACACTTCCCACTTGGACGAACCAACATCCTCAAAGCCTTTACGGAGGGTGGCAGTATATATATCATTGTCACACTTTTTAATCATTTTATAGAATTCATGAGCGTGATAGATGGAGATTTTTATTATGGGGTCCACGAGACTGTCTCGAAGCGAGTTTGGATGCCAGAATAAAAAAATACAGGTATCATGCTTTGTTACTTTAACAGGGTATTTACAATCTAATGCAACAGTCTATTTTTTCATAAGGAGGATCAATTAATGAATAAAGCTGAAATTGTAGAAATAAAGAAGCAGTTTGCGCCTGACAGATGTACTATCGATCGCATCTGCGGATGTTATGTAGATCATGAGAAAAACAAGCTCATGGTTGATAAGAGAGCTTTTGGCTCCATTCCGGAAGAAGAGATGTATAAATATCTCGATATCTTCAAACACACTCTTACCGGTACTATAGGTAAGAATCTTATCCCGCTTGAGTTTCCTATGGATCAGGAAGAGGAAGGTGGTACTCAGAATTTCCTTCTTGCTCTTCGCGATACTCATCTTGAGGACGATTCTCTTGTAGACGAATTCTATGACAGGGTTATAGCTAATTATGTAAATGCTGAAAACTATTACATAATCCTTGTTCATGCCATGTATGATATTCCCGGCGTAACAAGTGACCATATAGAAAATGATGACGCTTCTACTGATGTATACGATTATATACTGTGCAGTATCTGTCCAGTTAAGCTCTCTAAGGCTGGTCTTGGATATAATGAGACAGATAATCGCATAGAAGATAGATTCAGAGACTGGGTTGTAGATGCGCCTTCTAAAGGCATGCTGTTCCCGGCTTTTATAGACAGGAACACAGACATTCACAACATGCTTTACTTTACCAAGAAGCCTGAAGATTTGCAGCCCGAATTCATTACCGCACTTTTTGGCGGAAGGCCGCCTATGTCAGCACCTGATCAGAAGGATACATTTACTGCCATTATAACTGATACTATTGGCGAAGAAGGAAGTTATGACACTATAAAGACTCTTCATGAGAATCTTGAACAGATGATAGAGGATCATGCAGAAGACCAGACTCCTCTTACTATTGGTAAAGAAGATCTTAGAAGCCTTCTTCAGGATGCTGGTGTTCCTGAACAGAATATGGAAAGATTCAACAAAAATTACGAAAACTGCGTCGGTGAAAATGAAGACTATCCTCTTCTTGCAAGTAACATTGCTAATGACAAGAAATTCAGAATTGAAACTCCTGATGTAGAAATAAAGGTCAATCCGGAAAGAACAGATCTTGTAGAAACCAGGATCATTGATGGAAGACAGTGCATTGTAATTAAGGTTGATGACCACGTCGAAGTTAATGGAATAAATGTCAGAACAATATTCAATGATTGACTTTAAATACAAGACTATATTTTGACTTGTAAAAAATACACCTCATCTTGTAGCTGCACATTTTTAGCCAGCATAAAGATGAGGTGTATTTTGTCATGAGAAAAGTTCAAATCACAAATTTGTTCAAATTGCATTGTTTTAGATAATTATGTTTGGAGTCATGAAAAAATCCGAATCACAAATTCTCATTATCCTTGCTGTCGGATTCTTTGGAATTGTCTTCATCAGATTCATTATCCTTGTCAGCCTGAATCTGTCTAAGTTCAGGAGGCAGGGTCATAAGTACTTTCATGATCCTGTGTTGACGGATTCCTCTTACTGCCAGCGTGATGCCATTATCAAGCTTTACTACTTCGCGGTTATATGGAAGTCTGTCCAGCTGTCCTATCATAAGTCCGCCTATAGAATCATAATCTTCGCTCTCAAATTCTGTATTAAGGGCATTGTTGATATCATCAAGTTTCATAGCACCTTCGATTAGGTACTTGCCATCTCCAAGGTCTCTTATCTGAAGCGCCTCGTCCTGATCATATTCGTCTCTTATTTCACCTACTATCTCTTCAAGAAGGTCTTCAAGCGTGATCATTCCTACTGTTGTTCCGTATTCGGATAGCACAAAGGCCACATTATATGCCTTGGCGCGCATTTCTTCCATAAGATCTGCTGTCTTCTTGAATTCATAGGTATAATATGCTTTTCTTAGATAGTTTTTAACATGAAAATTCTCTTTATCTTTGACAAAGAAAATATCCTTGATATTGATAAGCCCTATAACATTGTCCTGATTATCTTCATATACCGGGATCCTCGTGTACATATCTTTATGAAAGACCGCCCTGACCTCATCGTAGTCTGCGTCTGCTGAAACGCAGGACATATCTATTCTTGGAATCATGACATCCTTGGCTACTGTATCGCCAAAATCAAACACGTTAATTATCATCTCTTTTTCTTCAGATTCTATGACTCCGTCTTCATGACTGGCATCAACGTAGGTTCTCAGTTCCTTCTCGGTAATGGACTTACGTGCATCTCTGTCTATATGCAGAGCATTAAGCACAATTCCGGAGAGTGCATCAACTATGACTACAAGTGGAGTGAATATGACCATCAGAAAATTGATGATATATGCATACCTAAGACAGGTTTTCTGAGACTGGGCAGTTGCTGCTGATTTAGGGGTGATTTCTCCAAATATAAGAATAAGCACTGTAAGGATTCCTGTGCCTACTCCTACCATAGCACTTCCAAAGAGTTTTGTTATTATCACGGTCATAAGTGCTGATGCAGAGAGGTTAACGATATTATTGCCAAGAAGGATCGTTGAGAGGAATTTCTGATAATGATCCAGTATATAAAGAACCACTCCTGCTCTTTTGGCTCTTGCATCCTTATCATCCGTAAGTGATTTGATCGCTATTTTGTTAACTGTAGAAAAAGCAGATTCTGCTCCTGAGAAAAAAGAAGACAATACTAGTAATATCAAAAGTATAATAAGCTGTATTACAGATCCCTTGGTTAACTGCATATAAAATATGCCTCCTAAAATAATCATATATGGGTTTTCAGCTTCAGTATATTTTTATACAATAAAAAATATGAAAGCTTACTATTCAAATATTAACAACTTTAAAGAAAGCACGCAAGGTATGAAGGATCTTGGTTTTGAAGAACGTTATGCCTCTTACCTTGAACGCATAAGTCCGGAAAGAAAAGAACATCTTTTATCTTTTAAGAATGAAGATGACAGATTAAGAAGCCTTGCCGGTTCTATTCTTCTAACTGATATCGTAAAAGAATTAAGGGATACTTTATCCGCTTCAGATCATTTATCTATAACAAACACTGCATCTAGGTCGGATGCTTCAAGCATATCAGGACTATCAGAAAAAAACATTTTCGATGATTGTACTAAGAAATATCCAGGCTTATTTAATATCACTTTTCCAATCAGTATAAAATGTGAAGACATCGGAAAGCCATATATTGCAGAAGCTCCGGATCTTAAGTTCTCTATATCCCATTCCGGTTCATATGCAGCCGTTGTAACTGCTACATCAGCGGAATGTAAGAGTATAGGAATAGATATTCAGACTAAAGACAGGAAAAGTGTTCTGGATATTGCAGATCGCTTCTATACCAGATTTGAAAACAATATCATTCAAAGTGCTGTTAGCAATTTGGAAAAAGAAAAACTTTTTTATGAGATCTGGTCTGCCAAAGAGGCTTTCATAAAATGCGACGGCAGGGGATTGTCATATGGTATCTCGAACTTCAATGCCGATATTACTAAAAATGTGATCACAGATCTTAATGGTAATGTTATAGCAACTTTAAAAAAACAGGCGTGCCCTGACGGATACGCCTGTTATGTGTGCTATTTTTAAAATTACGATTTCCATGGTGAAGACATTATGTATCATATGGAGTTCTTCAGAGGCGGTTTTAACCGCATAGTGAAGATATGGCTTGATCATGGATGCGACAAGTCTCCGGAAGAAATAGCGCAGATTATCAGTTCAGAGTATCAGGGCAGAAACTAAAGGATTTTTATGAAAAAAATATTACAGAGGCTTTTTATTCCTAAGCCATCCACCGCTATACTTATTTCTATCCCACTGTATGTATTAGTCGGAGCTGTGCTCGCAAAAGAAATCACAGGTCCGGTGGCATATTTTGCATACTTTCTTTCCAGCTACGCTCTTGTAATAACATGTATTGCTATCGCAAGACTTATCCCCTCATGGAAAAAAACTTTCCTTCACAGCAGATTTTATTTATGGCTGACATCACTTCCGATTATAGGAACCTGGATTACTAACGATGCTATTCGAATAAGGACAGTTCTTTACATTGGGACCTTTATCAACCTTTTGTATGTAATCCTTAAGATCACAACCGGAGCAATATATCACTCTGCATGGCTTATCCTTTTTGGCTTATACTACTTGTTCCTTGCCATCTTAAGATTGTTCATCATAAGAGCAGACAGAATATATACTGAAAGTAACGACCTTCGCGGAGAGTATAAAACTTATAGATTCTGTGGAATCCAGCTTCTTGTTCTAAACATATTTCTCTGCTTCATAACAGTGATGGCATCAAGACTTGAAGGCACAATTGATTATCCAGGTCTTCTGATATTTGGGATGGCCTTTTATTCTTTTTATGCAACAATCGCAACAGCTGTAAATGCTGTAAAATATCGAGGTCATACTCATCCAATGTTTACCGCAGCCAGGATTTCCAGCTTCACGGCAGCTCTTGTCTCCATGCTTTCTCTTGAGATTGCAATGACAGCCCGTTTTGGTGCAGAAGATATCAGTTTCAGAAAGCAGATGACCGCACTTACAGGCTTAGGAGTATGCTCTATTGTATTGATAATGGCAGTCTCTATGATCATAAAGTCAAGCACCTGGTTTAAACAAAACCACAACTGAACTCAACTAACCATACGCTCTACTATTTCTTTAGTCTCATCACTGAATCCATCAAGGTCCTTCATTGAGATAACCTCATAACCCACCAATGACGCCAGATGCACATAGAAATTTGATCTTCTGACATCCTGCAAAAGAACTCCTGGATTCTTCCTGTCTGCCTTAATCTTTTTTTCAAGCCCCCAGAACTTGTCAGATGCAAGCCCATCACCTTTGAGGAACTCAATGTAGTCTTTGATCAGCTTTTCCATGTAGTTCTCCTGCCAATCAGGAAGGTACTTTCTGAAAAGCTTCCAGTCTTTTTCATTTACGTCCATACTACTCAAACCTCTCAAACAAAATGTCTTCTATCCTGAATATCCACATTCAGGGTCATCCCACTCAACGCCGTACATAATCCAGGTTCCGTTTTCATTTCCCATTGCTCACCTCAAAGCTTACGCCATCCTCTTCTTAATCTCATCTATCAAAGTAATATCCGCCGGAAGCCATTTGACTGAATCAATGGTCTCTACATCAAGCCACTTAGCATCCTCAGCCTCTTTCAGCACAAGATCTCCTGATATCAAACTGCACCAATAACACCGCATGGATAGATGAAACTCCGGATAATCATGTTCAATTGTACTAATATACTCATCAACGCTGATCTCTGAATCAAGCTCTTCTCTAATTTCTCTTACTAAAGCATCTTCAGGGCTTTCTCCAGGTTCAACTTTTCCGCCCGGAAATTCCCACCAACCTTTATAATTCCCATAGCCTCTGGCTGTGGCAAAAACTCTTTTACCGTCTCTGATCAACGCAGCTACTACGTTTATTGTCTTTCTGGAAGTGTCCATAAATGCCTCTTTTTCCCAAATAATCACTCCTTCAATTTTATTTCAGTGCCGCACTAAGACTATTCGGAATCCCCCTAGGTCCTCGCACAGCATATATTCCATACTCCGATTTCAGCCTGTCAAAAGTGAACTTGTCAGGCTTATATCTCTTTTGCAGCTTTATCTTCATAAGTGCTGTGATCTTGAGATTCTTATCCTCATAGTCATAAGGGATATCTACCTCTGTGACTTTGCACTTATACAAAATTGCGGATACCGGTGAACCAACATACATAAAGACAGTATCGCCCTTTATAATTCCGGCACCCTGCTTCCAATCTATTTCATCAGTATTATCAAATGCATGCTCAATATCATAATACTTGGGATTAGCCGGAATAATCCATTCCTTAGGCTGTCTGAACTTCTGCTTTTTCTTTGCTGACGCAGTGATTTCATAACTTGCGTCAATCATTCGGCAAACTTCATCAAATGCCACTGTGCCATCAAGAACTATAGTAATCCAGTTGCCCTTGTTCATGTGGTAGCCAGGGTAATATCCTTCCTGCTGAAGCAAAACATCCCTGAGCATAAGATCATCTATTTTTACATCGATGATATCTATCTCATCGCATCCCATCGCACCTATCTTATCTGGGGTTACATTCATAATCGCTGCGTACCATTTACGATTATCATCATGACGGAACACAGCAAATCTTGGGTATCTCTTCCAAAGATATTCTGGCTCAGTACCATATTCTTTCTTTAAATACTTTGCTATTTTATCCCTCATTTTCCGCCTCATTTTTAAACTACGTAATGCTGCCTGCTGCCAAAGTCTTCTTTCTTAAGTTCAGAATCCAACAGATCAAATACCTCCGGAACAACCTTTATAAGCGCTATTGGCTGCGGAAGATTTCTCATAGCTGCTTCCGGAATCTTTTTATATTCCATGACCTTTTAGTACTCTTCACTGAAAGGCTCCACAAGGCCTGCCATTCCTTCAATCTGTAGGCTCTTTAGATTGCCGAATCCGTTGTATGGTTCATAGATTGCCATTCCCACATGCTTGTTTTTCTTAAGTCCACGGAACTTTAATCCACCTTCGGAGAAAAAATAGAAACAGTTATCCACGAAGTTGTATTCTATCGGTGTGCATCTTGTATGTCCTTCAGAAGCTGTTGCCAAAGTACATGTGTTATGTCCCTCAATAAAGGCTGTAATTTTCGCAAGTACCTGCTGCCTCGGCATCTTCGGAGAATGCTTGTCCTTATTGATCCAATAGCTAGCAGCCGCATTATAATCAAACTTGAAGCTGTCATGTAAGACTGTAGCTTCCATACGTTTTTTAAACTTAATCTTCTTACTGCGATACTGTGCCCTGATTTCCTTCTCGGGAATCCATATCTGAGCTTCATCTATCTTTGCAAAAACAGGTTCCAAAGCCTCATCATCTGTAATGTTCTCTGCAACCTGCTTCTTATATGCGTTATATAGCCACTGAGATATATGTGACTTCTGTCTTTGTTTTAAATCGCTGTAACGCTTGTTAGCTTGTACAAGCTTGCCGTTTACTTCTATGTGTTTACTCATCTTTTATCTCTTTTCAATTTCTAAGGTTACATCCTCATTTCCAAGAAGGTCTGTTAATTCTTTTTCTGAAAGATTTATTTTTCCAAGCCTTGTATATGACCAAGAATTAGATCCATAGAAAACAACAATCTGATTTCCTGAATCTAAAACTATATCGCCAGCAGCCAGGTTAACGCTGCAATATATGATAAACCGACCGATCGTTGTATGCTCCCTTCCGTGAAAAAACAGGTATGACAAGGCCAGAGCGATCAGGACAACAGACAGGGTAAACAGGAAAGAGTACATATCTTGCTTATAATAGATCCCCCCGCGCCCCGTATGTATTTCGGATACCATAGTCTATCAGCGGTAAAATGTATGTGATAGCAAATGCCTTGCCACATCCGCTTCAATGAGGCGTGTATTATTATGTGTGTTCAACTCTGTGTTCATACATTATCCTCTTCCAATTCCATTAAAATTATCCCGTTCCATCTCCAACACCCTTGTTGCATTTAACCGGTTTTTACTCTTCCATACTCTGATCATCAATTCTCCTGTATATCCCGGCAAGAACCGCGCCGGAGATGTTATGCCAAA
The DNA here is from genome assembly GCF_023206215.1 of Butyrivibrio fibrisolvens. Lineage (NCBI taxonomy): Bacteria > Bacillati > Bacillota > Clostridia > Lachnospirales > Lachnospiraceae > Butyrivibrio > Butyrivibrio fibrisolvens. The sequence continues at coordinate 1,821,724 of NZ_CP065800.1, read as the reverse complement.
CCGAGAAGATTGCACCCGGAACTGTCGCCATGGGCATTTGCGGAAAAGCACTTGATGCCAGCGAAGTGGCAAGGCCTGAATTCTGCATTCCTATCTCTATAGAAACTGCTTTCTTTCTGGGCATGTCCATCCTAAACAGGATTCCGATAAGAAATCCGCACAGATATCCCAACAGATTATGCAGGATCACGATCATAAAGATCGTCAATCCAGTGGACAGGATCTTTTCACTATTATGTGATACAACCGCTGCAACGATCAGACATATTGCCGTTACTGATACCGTGGGCAGTGCGAAAACAATCTTCTGAGTATATTTCCCAAAGAGTTTATTGATCAGCAGCCCCAATCCGACAGGTATCAGAACAACCTGGATTATCGAAATGAACATCGACTTTACATCCACATTAACAGATGTTTTCAAGTACAGATATGTCAACAGAGGCGTCAATACAGGGGCCAACAGAGTGTTTATGCTCGTCATTCCCACAGAAAGAGCAGTATCCCCTTTTGACAGGTATGTTATGACATTGCTTGATGTTCCTCCCGGACAGGTCCCGACAAGAACCACACCTACAAGCAGCTCATCACTTAGCCCAAAGGCTTTACCAAGCGCAAAAGCAAGAAGCGGCATGACGACAAACTGTGCAAGGCATCCGATAATAACATCCCTTGGTCTTGAAAAAACAACGGCAAAATCAGATGTTTTCATCGTCAATCCCATTCCGAACATAACGATCATCAGAAGATAATTGATCCATTTTGTCTGTATCCACAAACAGGTACCGGGCATAAATAATGCCAGTGCCGCGATGATCAAAACTATCCACGCCATATATTTTCCGACAAAATCACTTATTCTCTTCATATTTTACCCCGCCACCAAAAAGATATAACTACGCTATCATAACAATATCACAAGTCAATATTGTAATGCATAATAACATGATTTTTTTCATTACTATTCTTAGACATTTCTAGCTTTATTTCCTTGTTTAGGAGACCTTATGGGTAGCAGTCATCCGTGGGATGCCATGCTTGCGACTCCGAGCTCTGCGAGGGAACCCACGACCTTCAGATTAGTTATAATCTCTCAAAGCATCAAGTCCAAGCAACAATGCTTTCTCATGGGACCCTGTACCAAATGACCTGGCATCATACTCATGCACATTAGCCAATGAATCAGCAGTGAACAGGAACTGTCCAAACTTCGCTCCACGTTTCCTACAGCATGCTACAAGGGCTGCACATTCCATTTCCACCACAGAACAGCCTTTCTTCTGCTGTCTGCTTTATGTAGTCCAGCATGGTAACAGCATCTTTTTCCTCCGCTGATCTTAGGACAAGTGTTCTTCCATCATTAAAATTCATACTTGATTCAATGAAAGGCCATCTACCATGAGCGTGAACAACACTGAAAACAGCAAAATAATAAGAGCAGCATTACTGCTAGAGCAGCTACACTGATATCAGTACTTGCTGTACCAGTTACACTGCTTGCAGGGCTACTCTTATCTAATCGTAAGAAGAAATAGATCTAATTCCTCTTATAACCTCTATCTTGACATAAAGCCAAACAAGTTATTATCTTACCATTTTTTTAGGAACAAACTCTATTTTTAAAGTACTGTCCATAGCTTCAGCAAGGCGTTTAAGAAGCGCAATACTAGGATTTCTTGTACCCTTCTCCAATCTGCTTATGTCCGCTTGACTTATACCGCTCTTCTCTGACAATTCCAACTGAGTCATACCCGCATGGATTCTTGCATCAAGTATCGCTCTTGCAATATCCATTTCTGGCTGAAGTGCCTCATATTCTTTTTTAAACTCAGGATCCTGCATAAGTTCATTTGTTAATTCCTGAAGATCACTCATATGTTCCTGCCTCCTTCCTACTATGGTAGTCGATTCTTCTCTGCTTAGCTAAATCAATTTCACCTCTAGGTGTTTTCTGTTGTTTTTTAACAAAACCATTAGTTGCAATTATGATTTGCCCCTTATCAAAGAAATACAATATCCTGACTATGTTATTACCTTCTCCACTTCGTAATTCAAATATTCCATCCTCTAGCTCTTTAGAAAGAGGTTCCCTAGCAAGATTGCCATACTCCTCAAGCAAGTGAAGATTAGCCACAACCTTGGCCTTCATCTTTACATCCAAAGTCCTAATAAATAATCCAACAGGCTTACTGCCGTCTATGTCTCTATAAAAATTTATTTGAAAATTTGACACATTGCCTCCCTCACTTTATGCTATATATAACATATTTTATTCTTTTCGTCAAGAACGTTAGCATAGTACATGTGGAACCGCAAAGCCACAAAATAACTAATTTTCCGCTGCGTTCACCATGTAAGAATCGTGCCCCATTATCCCCGCCATCCTCTATATTCTTTTAATGTACCTTTTACCATCATCAACATCTTTTCTGCCAATTTGCCGTTCTCTTTAACCTGAGGTATTAGCGGCTTGTCCAATTTATAATGAAGATATAGGATCTCAGTGATCCCCATCAATAATTCATCACCGCTTCTGCCAGGCATTTGAGGGAGCACTTTTCTTATTTGCTCTGATATTTCCATTACAATGTCCTGCCATACAGAAAACCACTGCTCACTCTCGAGAAGATTAAACTCCCCCATCCACTCTCTGGGAGTATGAATTTCATCCATTCCTCCACAAGTTGTAGGCTGCAGGATATAAAAAATCTTAGCTTTCTTTGCTTCGCGTGAAGCACCTCTCCCGAGAGGATACAAAGCACAAACTGTTGGTTTATTGCTATGGATCTTACATCGATTATCATCCATTAAAAAAGGACATTTACCATTATCTTCCCGCATTTTTAACGAAACCAATGGCATTTTGCTTGTATTTCCCAAATAGAGATTTCCATACTCCTGAAGCACTTCCGGCAACGGTTTATTCAACGCCTTTGCCATGCGGCAAAGGTCAAACGGTGAGAGCAAAATATCAACACGATTCTTACAACATTCTCCACATTGATCACAATGGAAATGAAATTCCTGATCTTTGCCAATAGGATGCTTCATTAGCTCTTCAATCATTTTCTGTCTATCATTCATGAATAATTCCTCTTTCTTTATTGTTACCATCAATGATAGGTAATAATTGAATTGCTGTCATTCGACTCGTGGTTGATAATCGTTACCTACTCCTCATTTTCCTTGCCACAAGTTTTTCTCTTGTTTTTGTCAAAAATGATAGTCAAAAGCAGCAACTATATAATAAACATCTCCATCCTTACAACGACGCATTAACTGCTCAGGGCTCTCAAAATCCCCATAATCACTGTAGAATTGCAAAGCACATGTATCATCCATTACACACTGCAGCTTATATAGCAAATAATGGATATCTCTGTCTTCACTATCCAAAAGTTTTTCCAATGTAAGAGTATTGCTGAATTCTTTTAAAGCCTTGCGATATCTTTTATAAACGCCTTTCATGAATTTTTCACGATTTTTAATGGTCATCTTGTACTGCACAAAGTTGTCTTCAGGATAATCCTCATACTCCGTTTTCATGATCTCTGTCTGAAAAAATTCGGAGTAATATCCAGAAAAATAGTCCCTTGCTTCATACTCAAGATTCGTTACACCACAATAATCATATCCCCGGCGCTCTATCTGACTCACTGAAAAATAGTCATCGTCAATGACATCGTTTTCCGAAATTGGATTATCATTCAAAACAAAAATTGTAGAATGCATTATTTGTTCCCCTTATCTCTGATTCGCAATTCTAGCCAGTTCTCGCTTAAATGCATCGTAATTCCGACTGTCCTTAGGACTGCAATAAACAGCAAATTCTATATTTTTTAACATATACAGATAGTCATTAATCACATTTGCTGCAGCTCTGGCAACAATCTCCGGTTTATTCTGAAATGCTCCACATCCAAATGCCCCCAATATAACTACTTCATCAGCATTAGCCACGGCAACATCCAGTATTCTCTTGAGCCTCTTTTCATGAAGTTCAAACAGCTCTCTATCTGATATTTTTGCCTTTCTATTTCCATCGTTCTTGTTATATGGATTACTTGGATTGTCCCGTAGATTAGGAGCAGCACAGGTAATAACGTCAACTTCATACCACTGCGTTTCTGGCATAACAACAGGAGCCGCTGTGTCTGTTTTAAACACTACAACTCCCGGAGTATATATAATGTCATCATTGTGAATTGGATCAGCTACATTCCTGTGAGGAGCATAAAATCCATTCCACATCTCCTTGACATTAAGCATGCTGTACAAAGTCGAGCATCTGCACAGACATTCTTCCTGGGCTGTAGATCCCTTAACCACTCCACCGCCCGGATTTGTTGCTGACGCAAAATTATGAACAGCAACTTTCATACCTTTGTATGCACTTGCAGCCTCAAATGTCTTTTTCTTTGAGACTACTATCTTAGCTGATTCATCATACTTATCTTTCTCAGTTGCAAATAATGAATCTCCCTCCAGAATAAGCTTCTGATTCTCAGATGCCTGTTTTATAGACTCCCTTAGCCGAACGTTCTCTCTGCACATCTTTTCTGTATCTTGGAATATTGCTACATTATCATTTCGTCCCATTTAAACCTTCCTCTCATCTTCTTATTTACTTATCTCAGGATACTCCACAATCAGTTTTTCAACATTTGCCGGTGCAAGCACTGCCATGATATCAGTGATATCCTTATCGTTACCGATTGCCCTGAACCCAGCCCAGGCATATGGTGAATCCTTTATGGTCATTGCTACTGCTTTCCTGTCATGGTCGTATTCTTCATAAAGGCGCCTGGAATAGAGCATCATGTCTTCTGTTTTATGCTTTATCTCAGCAAACTGCCAGTCATAATACTTTATGATATGCGCATTAGCCGGGAAGTCTTTTGCCAATTTTGAAAGATCCTCTCCATTGCAGAAAAGCTCTGACATTCTCTTTGCTGTGAACACTTTGTTCGTGGATATTCTATGAATAGCGACGTATGACGGGGATTTTATCTTGACCCTGTTATGCTTCCCATCAACCACAACAAAGCCCTCATCCTCTATCTCGTCGCCCTTATTTAGCGCAAGAGCAGCATCAAGACACTCATTCATAGATTTTAGTACAAAGCTCCTGGGTCTCCTAAATTGCAGAAGCTCTGTATCCAACTCTTCACCGGTCTTGTTATTCCTTGCTGCAAGAAAGAATAAAAAAGTCACATCATATCTGATGACAACCTGAGTAAATGGAGATACCAATTCAAAAACGTATGTGTAATCCTTATTCAGCTTATCAAATGGTATCTCCGCTATATTCTCTGCCTTGTTAATGATATCTGCATAACTCAGATCCTTATATCCCGGAACAGGAGCATTTCCTGCATCGCAAGTGGAGCTTGTTGCAAATCTCCATGCACCTTTGTACCAGAAAAGCTTTATCATAGAGCCATCTATTTTTTCCAGCACTCTGGCGCTATTCCAGTCGATATCTGCAGCATACTGTTCCTGTACATTAAAAAACTTATCAAACGGCCAGCAGACCACAGAAAGTTGAACCACATCGATCATGATTCCTCTTGCTTCACATACCAGTGGATCTGAGAAATCAGCTTCTGCCATATACTTAAAGCATGCCAGATCACCATTACGGCTTATCCTAATGAGCCTTGCATTCAGCTTTTCTTCCCAGCTATCTGTATTATTTTCTATAAACTCTAATATCTTCGATTTCATTGCTGTGTCTCTTTACTAATCCACTTCTTTTCTTTCTTCTCCACTGCATGGTTAATCGTGATCCTGTGTATACTGTCGATATCATGCTGCCTCCCGTCTATAATCACTCATCATTTTTCATTAGATACTTGTTGTTTATCACTTTCATTGATAAAGGCCCGCTAAGTGTATAAGAGTGAACAGGCGTAACAGGCCTTATTACTATTCCCTCTCTTATTGTCCCATTGTATCCAACACCTTCTGCCCTTGCTAATAGAGCCGCCTCATCAGGATACTTTGCTAAGAGATCATCGCCTTCCTCTTCCACCGGAACCATCTGACATCCGACATATCTGCAGATTTCCTTAAGTGTTGCCAGGTCAGTTCTCTTATCATCAGCTCTTGCCGTAAATACAAACCACTCTGGCTTCTTAAGTCTAAGTCTGTTCTTCTGTATTCCTTCCCCGCACCATTCTCCCTGGAGAACCAGAGAGCTCAGTCCATGTTCCTCTGCATATGCCTTCATCTTTTCTGGAATACCTGCTGTTTTTACATGCTCAACAAACGCTGACTTTCCGTCATCCTTATAAGTGAAGTTATGGCCGGTAAAAGAAATTTCTCCGTCCCTTACACCTATGGAATGACTTGAACCATCCATCTTGGTTGTTATGTAATAAGGTAGCCCCTTAAACTCATTAAGCAGCTCCGGCGCTGACTGTATCCTTGTCTCATCAGTCTTAGGTATATATCCGGGCCGATCACCTATCATGGTTCCTCCTGATCCCGCCCTTTCTGGCATTTCCCACTCGCGAACTCCAAGGATTTCCGTCACATCCATTCCTTCTTCAAGACTCATCCCCTGAAGCTTTGAGAGCTTATCAATCCCAAGGCATAATCCCTGGGATATCTCTCCCCTGAACTTCATAGTCTTTAATCTGAATCCTTCACCCATAAAATCATTACTTCTGTAGGAACTCTTTCTCAGGAATTCAAACTCATCACATACAGGGAGAAAGGAATCTATCTCGAAATAGACCACCAGATCTCCCACATGAAATTCTCCCTTTCCTCCGACACACTTCCATCCAAGAACCTGAACAAGTTCAAGTCTGTCTGCATCGGGTATTGGAAAGACTTCCTTTATCTTCTGTATTGATGCTAATTTTCTCATTTTTCTTCTCATCCTCCTCAAGTAAATTTCCGAATAAAGCTGCCATATTCATCACCTAACGGCAGCTCGTAATCTACATGTATTCTTTTACGTGTTGTCATCTTTGTTTCACCAGTAAGCGGATTAAAACCTTCTTTTCCATACTCTTCTATCCACATGCCTACGCCTCGTTTCTGCCATGAGGGCAAATTATCATAGTTGATTCCTCTGCTGAATAGCAGTTCATTTTTATAAGCAACGCCTTTTCCTTTCAGCTCTGACGTAGCTTTATGAACTGATACTCCCTCCTTTCGGAGCATCCAGTAACAATGTGAATTAAGAGCGTTTCTGTTAGCATCTTCCTGACGCCATCTGAAGTAATCCTCAACTCTCTCCGCATTTGGAAGAGGCACCATTCTACAGTCAAATGTTGCCGCCATCCCAAGTTCAAGCGAAAAGACTGCGCTTGCTTCAGCAGCAAGTGTTGAATTATACTTGCGCACTTTTCTGCCGAATGCATCTTCATCTGCCGCAAACAATAATGAAATCTCATCGCTTTCTGTATAGGCGTATACCACTCTGAATCCGCAATCCATGAGAGTTTTTGTTGTTTTCACCATCATATCTCTAAACTTTTCATCAAATGGTGCTTCAAAATGACAGACTTCCTTAGTAAGTCTTGTAAAGCCTCTGCCATCAAGCCTTGCCACCATATAAATATCTGGAAGCAATACCTGATCTAAGGACTGCTCGTAAACACGCATCTTTTTGTCCATCTCATCAAAACGCATTTCTCTCATCTCTCCCTGCTATACTTATTTTCCCAAATCTTGTAAATCCGACTGTTACGGCGACGCCCGATAGGTGGACACCATCTGATTTTCACACCACCTCCGGATTAATGTGACGGCGCACAATCCATTTAATTAAATGATATCCCAATACATACTGACTGTCAGTTAACTCGTGGTTGATAAAACATGAAGCTGAAACCTGCAAGTTTTCTATAGCTTAGTCGCGGGAGCAGGGTCGCAGGCATCCATTCGCTTGCCAGTCTTGTGCATCAAAAAAGGACCTACCCACTTTCACGGATAGATCCTAAAACCCTGATTATTATTCCAATGTGCCTGGTATCAGTCTAACATAGGACTTTATAATCTATCCTTCTATTTCTTTCTATACCTGTTTTGCTGCGTGATGTCGCCAAATCGAGCGCACGAGTACTAAGCATATCGATCGTGCAATCATATGCTCTGGTTTCTATGGCTGTTAAATTTGTAAACATCATATTTCTCATTGAAAGCTTAAAACCTTGCCTTTCGTAGTATTTCTGTTTTAATCCAATTAACAAAAAAGGAAGTGACCGCATATTTATGTTGATGATTGCATCAAAATAAATAGGACAGGCACTTCCTATTTATTTTGATTAGCACCTGTATAATGACTTGTAAAGCACTTTTTTCTAAATCAGCAAAAATAATTATGCTTCTTCAAACTTCCGGGTTGCAGTATCCACAATATACAGCTTCTGGTTACCATACGGATCCCCATTTGAGTATGTTGAAAAAAGATCCAGCGTCAGTACTCCTCCTAGATCAAGTGGTTCCTCTACAGGTGTATGTCCCACAACCTGATAAAAGAGATCATCCCTGAACATTCGGTAGAAATCAGCCTGAGGTCTTGCCCAGATTGGTGAATTATCCCTCCACAGTTCCTGCTTACCCATACGGTTAATCCTTGCAAGGATATCCTCTATCTCTTTTATATGATATCCACACGTCTGAAAGACAAAACTTTCCGTAAGACCGGCATGACTGAATAGCACATCATCAATTTTATGGACAAATCTATAACGTTCATCAAGAACACGTTCCAGTCTGGTAATGCCTTCAATAGCAGTTATCCTTGCCTGGACAGAATATCCCGATTCCATGGCATCCCAAAGATAAGATACATCGTGATTACCATAGCACCACAATGACTGATCATGCTCTTTGCCAAATTCAGCAGCCCTGTCCAAAGTCTCGTTATATGCGTCTAAATCATTTTCCTTTCCCCAATCATCTACCAGATCTCCAAGAATCACGATGTCATCGTAGCTGTTCTCATCAACTCTATCAGCCATATCAAAAATCCATGGCTTTAAATGTACATCAGGAATCACAAGTACTCTGCTCATTTCAAAAAATCTCCAATTATTCCATCTGTTTCAGTGCTTCACTAATATCAAGACTCTCATCTTTTCTCAATCAGTACTTCCCATTTCTTTACGGCTACAGGAACTAAAAGTTTATCAACACTTACACCCAAGAGACCGCTGAGAACATAAAGGTTTTCAATCACGAAAAATGATCCTTTATGGCGCCATTTATTAACCGCCTGTGGAGTAATACCCAATTTATCAGCGATAGTCTTATCTTTTAACCCCTTTGCTTTAATAAGATCACACACCCTTTTCTTTGTAGCTTCAAGATCAAGACCCTTTACCCTGTCAGGTTCTTCCCAACATGCTGTGTAATCCAATAGTCCCAGTCTCTGCCGAAATCTATTCATTTCAATGATTTCCATTATTTTTTCATATTCTTCATCCATAAATATTTTCCCTCTATGTCTACTCTGAATGTAATCTTTTCATCAATCCCAAAGTTCCCAAAACCATTCTTTAAACATATCAATAGCTCTGTCCTTGCACTCGTCTCTATATTGGTCAAGTTTCCTACTTTCTTCAAAATATCGGTCTTCTATCTCTTTATATTCCGGCACATACCATGTAATCAATAAACCTATTCCTTTTCTCATATATATTGTATTGTAGATTAATTCCATTGTATATAAACCCGTGGTTGATAAATTAGAAAATCGCTCTATCAAAATGATTAAATAATAGTCCCAGAAACGGGTAACAGGCATCTGGGGGATGCCATGCTTGCGACTCCGAGCTCTGCGAGGGATCCCATAACCTTCCGCGTATGAAGCGGATGCTCTACCTCCCACGCTATCCTGGAATAGCGGACACAGAGGGTTGCTAGATGTCCGGGGGACATCTGCTTAGCAACGACCGGAGCGGAGCGTAGATCGAACCCACAACCTCCCGGTTAACAGCTGGGCGCTCTGCCGATTGAGCTATGTGTCCAAAACTACGGTAGCAGGACTCGAACCTGCAACACCCTGAGTCAGAGTCAGGTGCTCTACCAATTGAGCTATACCGCAATAATGCTGTTAGTGGGGCTCGAACCCACGACCTTCAGATTAAGAGTCTGCTGCTCTTCCAACTGAGCTACAACAGCTTAGTGCTCCCCACGGGGGTTGAACCCGCATCTCTCGGCTTAAAAGGCCGGTGCATATCCGCTCTGCCAAGGAAGCATAATTGGCCCGGGTGGGGGCGAACCACCTCGCAGGGATTTTCAGTCCCCAGCTCTACCAGTTGAGCTACAAGCCCTAAGAGACATAGGTGGGATTCGAACCCAGATATCCGTGAGGAATGTCGGTTTTCAAGACCGATGCTGTACCAACCACGCCAACTCTGCATATTTTTAGGCAAAAGAAAAACCGCTTGCCTTGTCATCTAAGGTAAGCGGTACGCAAACATGTTTATCTATAAGCTTCCAATCCGATCTCTATACAATCCGGCTCTTTGCCAAAACAACATTTTCTCGCATTTGCCTATCCTTAAATGAGCGCATGAAATTAAACATCCACTCTGATTTGCTCTGGAGTGATGATTCATAACTTTCGCTATAGAGGCAATAATTGCGATTCATTGTTGTCATGTCTCTGTCTTTTCCTTTCCGGGAGCTTTATCTGCTCCGCTTATCTCTTTCTACATCGTATAATAACACCGGCAACTTTAGTTGTCATTATATTTGTAGTATAAAATAATCAACCCCCAAAGCGATATTCCTTTTCTTCCTTCTCATTTGGAGTTAGTCCAAAAGCCTCTATTATCTTATCAGCAACCTGCTCAGGTGAAAGATTTGTATTGTCAACCTTAAGATGGTTTGTAAACCACACCTCACCCTCATACGAATTTAGCCTGTGATTCTTATTGTCATCTAGAAGATTAGTTCTGCTCCATTCCACATTCTTCTTCGAAGCTTTTTTCTCCATTCTATATGGAGTCTCGTTGCGAGCAAGCCTGGTCTCAAGATCCGCACTGAGCTCCACAAAGTAGAAGTCCCCACCGCTCTTTGTAAATAAGTCATGAAGACTTGTAAGATAATCTCTTTCCTCCTGCAATTCAAATGCTGTAACGTATGTAAAGATAAGGTCAACATCATACTTTACAGCCAATTCGAATACCTTTTCACGAAAGAAAGCGTTGAATTCCTTCTGCGCAGGCGTCGCAAACCCGAATATCTTGTCAGAAATCTCGATACTGTCATGATTGATCATCAGATTGTATTTCAATTTATCCCTAAGGCTCTCTGCCACCACCATCTTGCCAACAGCCTGAGGGCCGCACACTACTATAAGATTTGCCATTCATACCACCACCCTTAGTTATAATCTCTCAAAACATCAAGTCCAAGCAACAATGCTTTCTCATGGGACCCTGTACCAAATGACCTGGCATCATACTCATGCACATTAGCCAATGAATCAGCAGTGAACAGGAACTGTCCAAACTTCGCTCCACGTTTCCTGCAGCATGCTGCAAGGGCTGCACATTCCATTTCCACCACAGAACAGCCTTCCTCAAGGCGGTATCTCACCATATCCTTGGTCTCTCTGAAAAAGCCATCTGTTGTCCAGGTTGTACAGGTTACAAACGGAAGATCATGTTTATTAAATGAGCTTTCGATAGCTGCTATCGGTTCCTGATCAAGTTCAATATATCTGGATGCTGGAAGATAGTGATATGAAGTACCTTCAGCTCTCAACGCCTTTACCGGAACAATAAAAGCATCCTCCGGAAGATCCGCAAGAACTCCGCAAGAACCAACTGCAATTTTCATAGTGTTCTCCTCCTGAATGTAAAAAAATAGACCTTATCAAAACTATTTTAGCTTGATAAGGTCTAAATATTCTTGTTCAATGAATCAAACAGTTTACAGATTCATCATATAGAACGCCTCATCTCGCATGGTAATCTAAGCCCCTGAATATTTTCCACGAACACATAATTGACCACCATTCTATTGACGAGACGTGTATTTGTCATATAACTGGCATTCCTCCAAGATTATTAGTTGTAAGTATAGACATAGCCCTGTTAGCTGTCAATAACTTTTTGCCCCTCTTTAAATCTCTTTATCACTTCAGCTTTGCGCCATCCTTAAAAGCATTGCCCACCTTTTCTCCAACTCCGTAATATCCATTACCAAATGGATCAAAGCTTATAGGCTTAAGTTTGGTGATATCAACCGCTCCATCTGTCACTACACTTTCATCTGCAGAGACATTTACGATTTCTCCAATCAGAATGCCATCCTCAAAGCTCTTTACCTTACACTCAAGAGCAACAGGAAGTTCATCAATCAAAGGTGCATCAACAAACTCACTCTTTGTTGCGTGGAATCCGGCCTTTTCAAACTTATCAGGTACTTTTCTTCCTGATTCTATCCCAACATAATCGCAGGGAATCACCTGGTCTTCAGTAGCAAGACTTACTGTGAAAGCACCTCTCTTTGCGAGATTGTCAGTAGTCTTGTGTTCAGACAGGCTGATTGAAATCTCTTTAAAGTCAGTGGTTATACCCCAGGCTGCGTTCATAGCATTCGGTACTCCATTCTCATCATATGTTGCAATGATAAGAACTGGCTGCGGGTACATAAGTGGTTTTGCTCCAAAATTAACTCTGCTCATCTGTTTCCTCCTTTAGCACAAACACTGTTACTCGTCTTCTTCCCATCCCTTGCACACATCGCACCAGCCCTCGGCTCCTGTAACAGCTTCAAGCTCTGAAGGTGTAACTTTAACAGAAGTAAACTCATTACCTCCTGCAGGGTGGACATATTCAAATCTCTTCATGGATACATCCAGCCAGATAGGGATGTCATCAGCCACAGCAAAAGGACATACTCCACCTGGCTGGAATCCCGTGATACTCTCTACCTGATCTCTGGGTATCATGTGTGGCTTAGTGTGAAATAGTGATTTGAACTTAGAACTGTTAACCTTACCATCGCCTGCCATTACCACAATTACAGGCTTTTCATCTACCACAAAAGACAATGTCTTTGCAATCTCCGGTTTGGTGCAACCTATCTGCTGTGCAGCATGTTCAACTGTATCAATCGTCTCTGCATGCTCAGTAAGCCTATCACCAAGATTATTGGAGACAAGAAACTCTTTTACCCTTTCATTAATCATGTCTGCTTACTCCCCGATCATTTAAGAAGCTTGGAAAATTCCAAAGCCTTCCCTACATCACCGTCAACCTTAAGTTTGCCGATAGTAAAAGCTGCTATAGGATCTAACTTTCCACTGATTAGCTTATTAAAATCATCGGACTTGATTGATATAGCGCAGTTCCTGTCATGGTAATCGTAAGGCTCTATATTGATCTTGTGGTCCTTAACTTCAACGTAGAACACTCCGGGATCCTGATCTGTCAGATTCACCTGAACGGCAAGAAAATCCACATTTGAAACATCGGCATTTTCTGCTAGCTTTCTAAGTTTAGTAACTACTGTATCACGCTTCATATTCGTCCTCCTCACAAGATGTATCGGTCTCTGTTACCATTATATAGTTAGTAGCGCTTACTCTGCGTATGTATTTACCTATGGCTGATGATAGCCTGGGGTTATATCAGAATTATCACCTAATACACTTCCATATCCTTGCGTTTATTCACAGTTTGGTTTGCCGCATTTATCGAATTCTTCAAGGAAGAGTACATACCCTCAGCGATTTCCATTTCTGCAAACTCTTTGCAGACTAATCCCGCCATGTCAGAAAGAATTTCGGCATCTGAAAAAACAATGAAGTGGGTAGTCTGATTATTTCCACCGCTAGGCGCATATCTGCCTGCCTCAATCACTTTTTCTACAAGCGCTCTTTCCGGCATTTCTCCGGAATATCTTCTGGTACTTCTACTTCATGCCCTTCACAGAAAGCCCTGACCTTCTCGCTGTAGTTATTTCCACCATTGTATTTGCAGTTCTCACCTAAAAGGCATGCGCTAACAGCTATGACCATTACACTTTTCCATCCTTCTATGCTTTTCTTCGATTCTTTCTATATGTCTCAATTTCTTCCGCTATTGTGTTATAGTCTCTCTCAAACAATTTCTCATATGCCTGCTTCCACAGGATTTCACCGGGAACTTTTTCAATGAGCTTTTCCTGAACGAACAGCTTGCTCTTTTCTCTATATTTGGGAAGATCATTTCTCTCTAAAAGATGATTTAACTCAGTCCTCCACAGGATGGAGATTTTTCTCTTATCCTTGACCCTGGGATTTACCTCTGCTTGTCTCATCACATAAAAGTCAGGCGCACCGCTCTCGTCAGCTTCAACAGTGATAATTCCCCACCAGTCAGGTACATGCTCCTTTACATGAGCTGCGTGTGATGAACCAACAACAATAATGTTACGATCATAATACCAGTTATAGTTCTTGACTTGTTTCTCAAGCCTGGCATATGTATCAGCATCACTTTTGATCTCTATGCCGTACAGAAAATCCGGTGTAATCATGACGACGTCTGCCCTGGCACTGCCGGTTCTTTTCTCCTCAAGAATCCTCACTTTTCCAAATGAGTCTTCCAGAAAATCAAACAATGGTTCCCGAATATCCTTATCATAAAAAATATCCTTACTCATCTATAGTCCTTGAAGCAAAGTATCAAGAAGATCATCTACAACCTGCTTGTCTGCCTTGGTTGCAGGCTCCGACTTCTGTTGTAAAAAGAACTGATCTCTAACTATCTGCTTTACCATGTTTAAACCTCAATCTTATCCTTTGTTTTTGACCTTGTTTTTATCTTTGGCCCTAACCACTTCAACGGTGGAAAAGAGCTTTATCAGCGTCATCCTTCGCCACTTTTTGTATCTATTTTAATCAATGCAGAATAATTCAAGCAACATCTTTCTCATTCCTTTTATGTCTAAGGGCTTTTCTTCAGTCTCATATGTAAAAATCAGGTTTTCTCCCGGATAGATTCCACTAGCTCTGTACAAATCCATCTTTTCCATGGCATCCATTCTGTACCCCGCATCTCCCATCCTCCCAAAATGCTCAAAATAGATTTCTTGTTTGGTCTTTAAATTCAGTAGCATGAAATCTGGGTATCTTATTTCTCCGTTTGCCATTTGGACAGGATATTCATATCGATATGGTATTCCAAACTCGTATAGAGTATCTGCGATAATAGCTTCAGATTTAGATCTGACCTTCTCTCCTCTTCGAGTATCAAATATTTTCTTTTCTGGCTTGTATGGATTTGGTTTGAATGTCTTAGACTGCCATCCTTTGGCAATTAGATCACTAGTAGAGATGTATGGTATTACAAACTTTTTTCTCTCAGTAGATAATAAGCGGTTTATAAATGATTTCAATAGATGTTACATTCAAGAATACGGGTGCCGCAAATCGGCGCCCGAAAAATTACATATAAATATCAGGACAATTTGAAACTATCCCGTCTCAAATCTGTATAAATACTGGTCCTATTACTCATTAACACCCTTAAGAGACGGGAATAGAAGTACATCCATGTACTTCTGGGCATTCCCCTATTACGTCCTGTAACGTCGGGAATAGAAGTACATCTTTGTACTTCTGGACATTCCCTTTTTACGTCCTGTAATGTCGGGAATAGAAGTACATCTTTGTACTTTTATTTTTTAGTTAAGAGGATTCTTATAGAATTCCTTAAAGTTATTGTAACCTTGCTCTTCAAGGGCCTGCTTCTGGAATTTCTTATTCTTGTTCATGCGAACCACAAGTATCTGCTCACCATTCTTACGAGCTTCCTGAGCCTGTCCAAGAATATCTGAAAGCATCTGTCCGCTAATACCCTTCTCGATAAGGTATGCTGTCTTATCTGCAACGCCCGGAACCTTGAATCCCTCATCCATCATGATCATTATGATTCTCTCAAATCCAATTGAGAATCCGCATGCAGGAGTCTCCTGACCCAGGAACTTGCCTACCATCTTGTCGTAACGACCACCGCCACCGCAGCTTCCTCCATACTGAGGCATTGCGATCTCAAAAATAGTTCCTGTATAATAGCTCATTCCTCTTACAAGAGTAGGATCAAATACTATTTCAAACTCTGCTGCCTTATTGGCATCTACGCTTGAGATTATCTCTTCAAGATTAAGCTTTGCATCTGCTTCAAGGAAATCTCCTAGTGTTTCAGCAAGGAATTTAAGTCCTTCGATACCCTTGTTAACTTCAAGTCCCTTGAAAAGACCAAGATACTTATCTACAGATTCTTTAGAATATCCGTTTTCGATAAGTTCAGCTTCTACGCCTTCAAGGCCAATCTTGTCCATCTTATCAACTGTAATAAATACAGAATCATATGACTCTTCTGAGAATCCGGCATATGCTGCCATATCCTTAAGAATCCTTCTATCATTGATACGGATCTGGAATCCTTTAAAGCCAAGCTTGCCAAGAGTAGATGTTGTAGCAAGGATAAGCTCTATCTCTGCGAGGTTAGAAGGCTCACCAAGGATATCTATATCACACTGCATGAACTGACGATATCTTCCCTTCTGAGGACGGTCAGCTCTCCATACATATCCCATCTGCAGTGCCTTAAAAGGAGATGGAAGTTCATTGGCATGATTAGCATAAAAACGTACAAGCGGTACAGTAAGGTCATATCTAAGTCCTGAATCTGTGAGATCATTCTCCTCTTTAGCTTCAGCAAGGCGAAGCTTCTCGCCTCTTTTCATGATCTTGAATATAAGCTTTTCGTTATCTCCGCCCTGTTTGGAATTAAGATTTGCAAGTGACTCAACGCAAGGTGTATCTATACTTGTAAAACCATATCTTGCATATGTCTCCTTGATCACTCCAATTACATAGTCGCGCAGCTGCATCTCTGCAGGAAGCACGTCCTTCATTCCTGTTACGGGCTTTTTAATAAGAGCCATGAATATTTCCTCTTCTTTCTATCTGTTGATTATTATAGACTTTAATTTTCTATCAGTCGCAAATTATAACATATTCCTTTAGTCTAGTAAAGCAGGCAAGCATTTTGCGTCTCGACTTGATCTGCAAGTAAATCTGTTATATCTCTTAATCCAGTACGTTTATTGTCCTGTCTGGATCTGGGAGTAAATCTCTTCTACATCTGAAAGCAGTACACTTACTGTCTCGCCTTGATCTGTTGCTCCTGTGAGCATACCAATATAGTGACCATATGCATCAAAGGTTGGACCTCCGCTCATGCCTGCGTCTGCACTACATCTGCAGTAGAGCATATCCTGAAGGAGCGCAGAAACATAGACTGATGGTTCCATAATGTATCCAGCATAAGATGTATCAGCAATCATACCAGTCGTATTGCCTGATACAAGGTCCTGGCGCATTATCTCTTTGGAATGGATTACAAACATGGGTTCTTCTGCAGATAATACAGTTGTCTGACTATCATAGGGAACTACACATCGAAGCTGTTTTAGCTCATCTTCATCCATACAGGATGAATCAACAGACAAAAAGGCACAGTCTGCATCATCATCAAATGCTTCCACTGTAAATTCCGATATCACGCCGTTATAAAAAACTACATATCCAAGAGCATTTTTAGTAACTACCTGAGATATAACATGATAATTGGTAGCTACTAAAATAGTATTTTCATCATATTCCCATATGCATCCGCTTCCAAAACTTCCGTATATCGAAGGATCTGTTATGGAAGGATCAACTACCTGAGAATTAGAATCCAAAGTATAATAATCTGCATTACCAGTATGCGAGGTATTAAAATCTGTATCACTAGTATAAGAGGCATCAGAATATACACTGCCTGAAAGATCTGTATATATATGGATCTGAACCATTGTTTGCTTAGCATTTTCAAAAGAGGCGCCAAGATCAGGTTCATCGAGAATAGTCATAGGAGTTCCTTTATTTTTGGAAAAGCCTATGAATTCTTTGAAATCATCAAATTGTAGTGTGATTATTGCCACAAATACAAATATCCCCAGCAGAAATACTGACAGGGATATCTTTTTGGCTTGTTGTGATATATTTTTGCTCATATTTTTTTAGAAGAGCAGACCTGTAAGCCGGGTTATGTCTAGGATGATCATCTATCTAGAACGCCTGTTGCCAGACGCTTCAAGCGACCCACCTGAAAGCGGACCGGGCCGGCCCATAGCTTTCTATTCGGTCTTGCTTCGGATAGGGTTTACATGGCTACGGATGTTACCACCCGCACGGTAGTCTCTTACACTGCCTTTCCACCCTTACCAACAAAAGTTGGCGGTATATCTCTGTTGCACTATCCCGGGAGTCACCTCCGCCGGACGTTATCCGGTATCCTGCCCTTTGAAGCCCGGACTTTCCTCACCTGCACCCTTTCGGGTATTGCAGCCGCGATCATCTAGTCTGCTCAGATATTTAATTTACGCCTTTAGTTGTAAAGTTGTCAAGATAATATATAGCATTCAGATTCAAAATCTTGAATCTAACCAGCAATCTTTTTATATTAACTTTTTATATCATCTTTTATATTAACTTTTATATCATCTTGTTTGAATCAAACATTAAATATGCTTCCGCCTACAAATTCCCTGACAATTGAATTGTGAGGAAGTTCTGTAGAGTCAATACCTATAAAGTAGTCAAGGAACTTAAGAAGTCTTTTGGCTTCATAATATTCCGGATCATCTTTGGTGATAGAGAAAAGAAGCGGTTCAGCCTGATTCTTAAGAACTGCAAGCTCATATATCTGGGCTGAATTGAACATCTCATCAGCACTTTCCTGGAACGGGAAGATATTCCTCTCCTCACCTCTTCTTACAGACGGCCACATAGATATTGTCTTCTTGCCTGATGCACCTCTGGTTCTGGCATCGCGAACCATACGTCTTATGAGTCTTGCATCTGTGGTAGAGATACGATTATGTGCATCAACATTAAGAGTTGTAAGCGAACTTACATAAATCTTGTATTTACTGTCTTTGGGAAGTGAATAGCTCATTTCTTCATTAAGTCCATGTATTCCCTCAATTACAAAGATATCGTCTTCGCCAAGTTTCATTGGATTGCCGGTATATTCACGCTTACCTGTAAGGAAGTTAAATACAGGAAGGTCCACTTCTTCACCGTTAAGAAGCTTGGTCATATCTTCGTTGAACTGCTCTATATCCATAGCTCCAAGGCATTCAAAATCGTAATTGCCATCTTCATCTCGCGGCGTATCCTCACGATTTTTAAAATAATTATCAAGTGATATCTGATGAGGCACAAGGCCGTGTGTACGAAGCTGTATAGCAAGTCTGTGCGAGAAGCTTGTCTTACCGGAAGAACTGGGTCCTGCGATCATGACAAACTTAACATGAGGAGATGAATAGATATTCTCTGCTATCTTACCAATACGGTGCTCCTGAAGAGCTTCCTGAACGAGAATAAGATCACTGAGTCTTCCGGAACATATGGCGTTATTGAGATCACCTACATTCTCTATTCCCATCATATGGCCCCAGTTACTAGACAGAATCATCTGCTCAAAAACTTTCTCTCTGGGATCAAAAGTTCTGATCTCATTGGGGCTTGATGCCGGAGGAAGAACAAGCAATACTCCTGCATGGTATTTCTGAACTTTGAAATATTCTACATAGGATGTATTAGGAAGCATATATCCATAGAAATAATCGCAGAATCCGTCCATTCGATAAACATTGATCTCGCTGGCTCTGCGATATTTAAAAAGATTGACCTTGTCAATCATTCCTTGTTTACTAAATATCTCCATAGCGTCGTCAATAGGATATGTCTTCTTGGTGATAGGAAGAGCCTGATCACGCATTTCTTCCATGCGGGCCTGCAACTTTTTGACAAAATCACCACTGACATTTTCAATTTCCTTGTCCTTGTTCTTAAATGTGCAGTAATATCCGTATCCTATTGTAAACTCGACTTTTGTACGTACATTTGGATTAACATCATGTGCTGCCTTGATGAGCATCATAATAGCTGTTCTTCCATATGTCTTGTGTCCTATACTGTCATCCATCGTAACAAAAGAAAGGACTCCATCATTTTCAACTTTCTTAAAGAGTTCACGGATCTTGCCATTAAATATCACTAGTCCTATACGATTAGTAAAGCGAACCTGATACTCCTTAGCTATTTCTTCGAAAGTAGTTCCTTTCGCGTATTCTTTTCTCTCACCCTGAATCACTAATGTAGGCATAATCAATACCTCCTTAATAATTAATGCATAAGATCAAATATCCTGATATGGCGGCTTGTACTCAGCACACATTACTTCAAGTCCGGGAAGTTCTCTGTGCAAAAAGTCCCTCATGTAAGGTATAAATATTTTCTCAAGTCCGTAATGACTTGCATCTATAACAGGCAGTCCGCATGCCACTGCATCGATTCCGTCGTGGTGACCTATATCTCCTGTTATGAGCACATCAACTTTCTTGTCTATAGCATTCTGGATTACGTCAGATCCTGAACCCGGACATATGGCAACTCTTTTTATTTTCTTGGCCGGATCGCCGTACATACGAACATTCCCTATATGGAAACACTCCTTAACATAACGGGCACATTCTATAAGCGACATCTTTGAAGGAAGATCGCCAATCCGACCTATTCCCTCTCTCGACAGATCATCTTCATAAGTGACGTCAAGCACTTCTCTATGTTCAAGCTTCATCTCATCTGCTGCCGCATCTGCCATCCCCATAACATCAAAATTAGTATGCATGGCATAATAACTGATATCATAGCGTATAAGTCTTAATATCCTACGACCTATAAAATCACTGTCGCTGACATTTTTGATTCCTTTAAAAATAAGCGGATGATGTGTAAGGAGCATATCTGCATCTACCCGTACTGCTTCATCAACGATCTCATCTGTTGCATCCAGCGCTATAAAAATTCTCTGGACTTCTTTTTCTCTGCGACCTGCAAGAAGTCCTACATTATCCCAGTCTGATGCAAAGGAAACCGGAGACAACTGTTCTAAATGTTCTATAATGTCGCGACACTGCATTTTCTTTCCCCCTGTCAAAAAAGATGGAGCGCCATTTTGATATCCGCTTGTTCTAAAGATACCTGGTCAAAGCGTCCCTGGTGAGACTTCCCAGCATCTTTTATCTTACTTAAAATTGTATCACAGACTTCATTGCCATGCACAAGAAAGCTCTTAAAATCCGCCTTCCCAGATAATAATATGCATGGTCCAAAACGGTCACATAATCTTACGAGTTGAGAATCTGTAACTATAATATTCTTATCTTTTAAGCGCTTTCTGGTTTCAAAAATAGCATCTTTGTAAGAATCAGGAAGCATTGATATCTTGATATCTGTATCTACACCTGTGTCTGTATCTATACTTGTGTCTGTCATATTATCACGATAAGTTTTATTACAATACTTATCCTTATTATCCTGTTCCTCAAGGTATATAACATGGGCTTTGATCACAGGATAATACTTGCCATCTTCTAAGAGAAAATCTTCTTTTTGTATCTCGTATCCATTTTCTCTTAAAAAGATACGGAAGTTCATTATCTCAGACTGAGGCTCAAGTATAAGAGTTTTAAGGCCGAATCTGCGCGGCGGATTACTTTCAAGGATCTTTCTCATAAGAGGACCTCCCATACCTGCACAGATCATTGTATCAGCTTCACCTTCCTTAAGCTTCTCAAGACCATCTGAAAGCCTTGTTTCTATCATGTCATTAAGACCATACTCTTCTACATGAAGAGTTGCTCTTTCAAGCGGTCCCTTTCGTACATCCATGGCAATGGCATGTTCTATACGATGACTTAGTGCAAGATAAATAGGGACAAATCCATGATCTGTCCCTACATCCGCTATTTTACTTCCTTCCGGCACCATATCTGCTACTGTTTTGAGCCTGTTTGAAACAGGCGGAAGACTATTTTTATCTAATTCTTTTTTATTCATATATCTTTTTACTCAATCCTAAATGTACGTTCATCCTCGTCTACAGGTATATCTCTTTGCTCTATGCGATCAATACTGATATACCTTCCGCGTCCAATCTGATCTAGAAAAAGATCGATCTGCTCTTTGTCACCTTGAAGCTGGGCTTTGACTGAACCGTCCCATTCATTGTGAACAAAGCCTGTAATCCCTAAGCTATTGGCTATATGATAAGCAGTATAACGAAAACCAACGCCTTGAACGCCGCCATAAAATACCATTTCTTTTCTGATCATGTAATCAAATCCCCTTATCAATAGGGTAATAATATACTGTTGTAAAAGCAAATAATTGTATCAATATATCATAGGTATACTTATGCTACCTATAAGATCTTTATTTGATCAAATCTTTGGAATCAAGAACAATAGTAAATGGGCCATCATTGGTAAGGCTTACTTTCATATCTGCTCCAAATACACCTTTTTCGACAACAGGTACTTTCTCTTTACATTTACTAATTATATATTCATATAGATCGTTAGCAAGCTCGGGTCCGGCAGCATCGGTAAATCCCGGGCGATTACCATGTCTGCAATCTGCATAGAGAGTAAACTGCGATATTAGAAGGAGCTGTCCATCTACTTTGTCTAGAGACAGATTGGTCTTACCGTTTTCATCTGCAAAAATTCTAAGACCTAGCATCTTCTTAACCATTACATCAGCAATTTCTTTAGTATCTTCATGTCCTATTCCTATGAGGACCATAAAGCCTTTGCCTATTTTCCCTTTAACTTCACCATCAACTGTAACCTGTGAATCAGTAACTACCTGTATTACAAAACGCATTTTTAACCTCATGTCGCGAGCAAAACAAGTGATTAATAGTTCAAATTGGTGGAGCTCGCGGCACCAATTTGGGTTTGAAAACAAATCATTTTCAAGCCTTACTTCGCTATTGTATTATGGATTATTGCCCCCTTCAGCTTCTATCTCTTTAATGATACATTCGTTTCCTTTTAAAAGCCAGGTTTCGCCGCTATGGCAGTAGGGACATTCTCTTCCGTATTTTACTGTTTCATATTCTTTTTTACAAGAGTTGCACCAGGTGACTGCCGGTATCTGTTCCAGTTTAAGAGTAGAGTCTTTGAGTACCGGATGTCGACCTTTGAAATAATCCCAGCATTCAACAAAATAATCTGTCATTATTCCTGACACTTCGCCTATCTGCAATGTTACTGAGCCTATCTTGGTGAGGTTATTCTCTATTGCTGTTTCATCAAGCGTTTTGGCAAGATGAGTAACAATTCCCATTTCATGCATATACTAATTCCTCGTGAAATGTATTTTTCTTTTTATAATTCAAATGTCTCTACGAATCCGTAGAGACATTTGGATTTTAGGTCATATTATAATCCGGATGTCAAAATTCTCTTCTGACACCATATGACGTAGTCTTTATTTTCTTGAAGTCTTTATTATTTGTATTCTTTTATTATTTTGTATTCTTATCGCCAGAGAAAAGAATCTTGAAGTTACGCTTTAACGCATACTTTGCAACAGGTCCTATCTTATCTTCACACCTTATCATATTGGTGCACCCCGGAAGATCTCTAGTAAGGTGGATAGCATCAAATTCACATCTTGTAGTGCAAAGTCCGCATCCGATACAGCGGTTTAGATCTACTGTTGTAGCACCACATCCAAGGCATCTCTTACTCTCTGCAATGATCTGCTGCTGTGTCAGAGGTTCTCTAAGATCATGATAGGTTCCTTTTGCATCACCTGCTTTTACTCCGGCAACCTGGCGAGGGGTATTATCATAACTTGCAACACTGATATCATCCTTATCAAGTTCGATAAACTCTCTCTTATCACGTGCGATAGTAAGTGACTGTCCCTTATGAACGAACCTATGCATGGACTCACAGGCTTTTTTGCCATCAGCAATTGCATCTATAGCAAAGCGAGCGCCGTGTCCTATGTCTCCTCCAACGAAGATATCCGGTTCGCCTGTCTGGAATGTAAGGCTGTCATGAACAGCTGTGCCGCCGCGGCCAAGTTCAACTTTGGTTCCTTCTAAAAGTGAGCCCCACTCAGCAGACTGTCCGATTGCCTGAAGTACATTGCTGCAAGATATTGTGATTGTATCATTTTCATCATATGAAGGATTGAATCTTCCATCTGAATCTTTGACACTGGTGCAGCGTTTGAACACGATTCCTGTTACAACAGTCTGTCCATCAACTTCCTTGGTGAGAATCTCTTTTGGTCCCCATCCATTCTTGACTTCAATTCCTTCTGCCTTCGCTTCTTCTACTTCATCAGCTGCTGCCGGCATCTCTTTTTCTGATTCGAGGCAGAGCATTGTAACTTTACCATCTGTACTTCTTGCAGCAGTTCTTGCTACGTCTACAGCAACGTTACCACCGCCAACTACTACAACATCTCCGTTTAGCTTTACAGTATCTGAATTTCCATCCTTAGAAAGTCCAAGTGCAACTCTCTTAAGGAATGATACGCCGGATTCTACGCCTTCTGCGTCTTCTCCGGCAACTCCAGCCTTTCGGCCACCCTGGAGACCTATAGCAATATAGAATGCCTTATAGCCTTCTTCTCTAAGCTGACTTATAGTCTTATCTTTACCGACTTCTACGCCGAATCTGAACTCTACGCCCATCTTCTCGAGAACTTCTATCTCTGCTTTTAACACACTTTTTTCCAGACGGAAATTAGGGATTCCATTCATGAGCATACCGCCTGCTCTGTCTTCTTTTTCGAAAACAGTAACATCATATCCTCTGGTACGCAGATAATATGCACATGTCATGCCGGCAGGGCCAGCTCCAATAACTGCCATCTTGTAATCAGCGCCCCACATACCGCCATCATCTTTTTCACAGATAGGGATGTATCTTTCTGATTCGTTAAGCTCTTTTGCTGCGATGAACTTCTTGATCTCATCTATTGCTACAGGCTTATCTATAGTGCCTCTCGTACATGCATCTTCACATCTTCTGTTGCAGATAGCTCCGCATACTGCAGGGAATGGATTGTCCTGCTTGATGAGTTTAAGGGCATCCATATATCTGCCTTCGCCTGCCATCTTGACGTATCCCTGAACAGCAAGATGAGCAGGGCAGTTAGCCTTACATGGAGCTGTACCTGTATCGTAACAGTTGATCTTAGCATCCTCTCTATAGTTTACGTTCCAGTTATCAGCTGTCCATTTTGTATTATCAGGTAAAAGAGTAAGTGGATACTCTACCTTAGATCCGTCCTTCTTGCAAAGCTTCTGTCCCAGCTTAGCTGCGCCTACCGGGCAGACTTCTACGCACTTACCGCAGGCAACACACTTATCTGTCTCTACATGCGCACGATATGCGCTTCTAGACATATTAGGTGTATTATAAAGCTGAGATGTACGGAGGGCATTGCAGACACCGGGAGCGCAGTTGCAGATGCCTACTATCTTATCTTCTCCGTCAATATTGGTTGTCTGATGTACGAAACCGTGACGTTCTCCTCTTTCTAATACTTCAAGAGCTTCTTCGTATGTTATATAGCGAGCTGTACCTCTATCTACGAGGAATTCTGCCATATCACCTACTCCGATACAGAATTCACCGTTGACTTCACCGCTTCCTTCGCCTCGCATCTCCTGCTGCTTACGACATGTACACTGGCTGACTGAATACTTGTCATATTTCTTGAGCCAATGTGACAGGTGTTCTACAGAAACTGACTGTGACTGGGTCTGGATAGCTTTCTCTACAGGGATGACATGCATTCCGACTCCGGCTCCGCCCATAGGGATATTGGGAGTCATGCCTTCAAGAGGCATCTGTGTCATAAGGTTGAAAAATGATGCAATCCTTGGATGCTCATCTGTGAGTTTATCCTGCATCATCATAAATTCTGCAGATCCCGGTACGAATATCGGAACATCATACTGCTTGGTATGCTCGGGGTTCTCTCTGTTCATTTCAAGAACACCGATCCATGTAAGATGATCTATCATCTTCTGAGTATCTTCAAGTGACATGTTATTCATCTTGGCAAGCTGTTCAGGCTTGTAATTAACACGTGTCTTCTTGAAACTAAGAAGAAATTTAGCTTCTTCTTTAGTGAGCACATCATCAAGTGCCCAATACTCAGGATCATCAACACCAAGCGAATGAGTAAGCTTAACAGCATAACGATCTGTTATCATCTCACCAAGTTTTTTGATAACCTTCTCCTTCTCAGGATCCTTAGCCTTGTAAGAAGGATCCTGCACGAAATCCCTCTCATTAGTCATACGATTCTTCTGTTCTTTCATCTCTTACCTAACCTTTACCCTTTTTTATAAAAACATTATCAGGACCTTGCCATCCTGAATTTTTTTATTCTTTCCAAAGTGCCATCTGACTTAAAAGAAAGTCTTCAAAGTCATCCATTCCTTCACCTGTCTTTGCCGAAACAGGGAATATGGCAATATCCGAGTTAAGACGCTTTACCCTTTCAATACACTTTTCAAGATCAAAGTCAAAATAATCTTTGGTATCCATCTTGGTTATAACAAGCGCATCGCTTTTTTCGAACATGAGTGGATATTTAAGAGGCTTATCATCACCTTCCGGAATGCTGAGTATCATGATATTCCTGCCAGCTCCTGTATCAAATTCTGCAGGGCATATAAGATTGCCTACATTCTCAAGGAAAATAAGATCAAGATCATCACATCCCATAGCATCCATGGCACGTCTTGTCATTCCTGCATCCATATGACACATTCCATCTGTGTGAGCCTGAATACTTCTTGCTCCAAGGTTTTCTATCTTTAATGCATCTACATCAGAAGCTATGTCTGCCTCCATAACTCCTATCTTCTTTTCTTTACCAAGATCTTTGATGATTCTTGACAAAAGAGTTGTCTTGCCTGATCCGGGTGATGACATCAGATTTATAAGAAGGGTTCCTTTTGCCTTAAGTTCCATTCTCATAGCATCTGCATCTGCATCATTAGATGCTGTGACCGAAGCATTGAGTTCAATTGTCTTCATATTATTCCTCCATTACGAGTCTTTGTGTAAGTCCGGTAATCCGAATATCAGATTCGAATTTGCCATCAGGGCTATTTGGGCTCGTATCAAATAGTCGTGTAAAAAATTGTCATATCGATACAATTTTTCACACTATCTGCTCCTCTCAATCTGCTGTGTAAGCCAGTTTATCCATTCATCAAATCCGTCGCCTTTAAGAGATGAGACTTCTATTATCTCAATATCGGGGTTAAGAGCTTTAACCCTTTTCTTACAAGCATCAAAATCAAAATCAAACACAGGAGCTACATCTATCTTACCAATGAGCATACAGTCGCTTACGCTGAACATAAGAGGGTACTTAAGCGGCTTATCATCACCTTCCGGAACGCTCAGTATCATAACGCGCTTATTGGCTCCAACATCAAATTCTGCCGGGCAGACCAGATTGCCGACATTTTCAAGAAATACTACATCGACATCATCAAGTCCAAGTCCCTCAAGGCCTCTTCTTGTCATATCTGCATCCATATGGCAGCTTCCGCCTGTATGGAGCTGTATAACCTTGGCTCCTGCCAACGATACAGTTTTAGCATCTACATCGCTGTCAACATCAGCCTCCATGACACCTATCCTGTATTTATCTTTAAGTGCATTTATAGTACGTACAAGTGTTGTAGTTTTCCCAGCGCCTGGAGATGCCATAAGATTTACAAGAAATATCTTATGTTCATCCAGGAGTTTTCTGACTTTGGCTGCTTCTGCATCATTGTCAGCAATAACCCGTTCTTTAGTTTCCAAAATCTCAAATGTTCTGTCGCTCATTGCTGTATCCTTTCCTGACAAAGTTATAACACACTCGAAAACTTATTTTACATAGTTAGTTTCCTTTTTTCAATTAGCATTTCATTCAAAAATAACCTCGAAGACTTGTGCAGTTATCCCTTTTTTATCGATCAGCGTTTGAAGTACAGATACATGGTCATTTTTGCATCAAACTAGTCCTTAGAAAATTGGATTATTAAATATATTATTTTATAATGATAATGTGCACACGAAGTTTATTATGATGATTCTAACTTTTGAAAGTTGCATATTCATTAAAATAACAATATGTCCGAAAAAAATCTATATGGGCATTTAGTATTTCTTTAAATATTTAACCTCACATATATTTTTGAATTAAGGAGGAATTAACGTGTTAATTGCATCCTATAGTTTCGGTTCTAAAGAAAATATGATAGGTGATACATCTTTTTATGACAAATCAAAGGGATATGGTTTTGTTGATCTAAGTTCTCCTATAGGCAATACCGCATCTGAAAGGTCTTTGTATGCAGGTGGTTGGAATCTCAGAAAATCCTATAAGACGCCCTGGGATGATATTGTTACTGCTACAGATAATGGAGTTTATATTAATCATTCAAGAGATGTGATAATCTTTAAGTCATTAGTTCCTGATTTCGGGACCTACAAAATAACTCTTAATGTAAACGCTGATAAAGGCGATATCAAAGATATGCGAATATTCGCCGGACGTAGAAATCTCATTGCTTCCGAAATAGATGTGCCACTTGGCGGATCGTATTCAAGATCTTTCTATGTTAATGTCACTCCTTATATACCTGCACTAACGAGTGTGCCTTGTATGGAGAAAGCTGTCTATATAAGCATTACTGGTAAAAATGCGGGAATTTCCAAGTTAGATATAGTTCAAGATCAGGTACCCGTACTGTATGTTGCAGGGGACTCGACCCTTACAGATCAGAACGCTCCTGCGCCTTACTATCCATACGGAAGCGGAGGCGGATGGGCTCAGAATATAGCTCAGTATTTCGAAAATATAAGTGTATGTAATTATGCTCACTCAGGCCTTACTACTAACTGTTTCAGAGATGACGGACATTGGGATATCCTTACGAAGTCAATTCGTGAAGGGGATATATTCATGCTCCAATTCGGACATAATGATCAAAAGCGCCGCAATCTCACTGCATTTGGTGGGTATATCAATAATCTAAGATGGTATGTCAAAAAAATACGTGAGTTTGGAGCTTATCCAATCATATGCTCTCCAATAAGCCGTATTCCTTTCACTGATGAAGAAACAGGCAAAAAATGTTCTCTTTTAAAAACTTATGCTCTTGCTGCAAGGCAGGCCAGTGAAGAACTCAATGTTCCATTCATAGATCTTCATACACTGACTTTCAATAAATGGATCGAACTTGATGACAGGGCTAATGATTATTTTATGGATCAAACTCATACCAACGATTATGGCGCATCTCTTATAGCTGAGATCGTTGCTGACGAGATCAGAAATAATAACATAGAGCCTTTGTGTAATTTCATATCTCCTGCAGATCCGACTCCATTTACACCCGATCTTGATATCAAGGAGCTTCCAAAAGAACCTGAAGAAAGCAGCATCTTTGATATAAATATCCCTTACGTTGATATAGAGGGTATCCCACAGTACGGGCGCATAGCTACAGCTTTCAAAGGCGGTCTTCTTGATCCTTGCATCATGTATCTTCATCCTATGCAGACTATGCCAAGAGCTCAGGTTCTGATGGTCCTTTTTAAGGCTCTTCGAATTGAAGGAAGACGTCCATATCATGGAAGATATATAGATATAGGAAGATACGAGTGGGATTCATCTTTTGTTGAAACCTGTGTTCAGGAGAATCTTATCGATGAGAATACTACTCCTAACGATATGTTCAGGCCTGATGATCCACTTACTTATGCAGAATTTGCCAGTCTGTGCGAGCGCGGCATGGAAAAGGAAGTCTTGAAAAGGCCTGACCTCGGACTTTCTGAGTGCCTTCACAGGGCTGTTGCTGATGGTATAGTTCCTCCTGAAGCTGTATATATCGATCCTTCAAGTTTTGATTCAAGTGATATTACAGACGGAGGATGTCCCATAACAAGAGCAGATGTATATGCTGGTCTTTGCAGGGTAATGGAAATAATGAATACTATAGGAACTAAACTTCCTTCAGATACTGAGATGCACCCTGTCGGATAGAGCATTCTTTGAAGCAGTCCTGCCATTAACATTTCTATAAATAACAAAAAGCCTTCGAATATCTTAAACATGTATTCGAAGGCTTTTTATAACTATTTTAAATAACTATTTTTAAACAACTTCAATTCAGATAAGGAGCGAGCTTTTTGCCTACATACGAAATAGCAGGACCTAATAATAATGCCATTATAACTATTCCTATGTTTGGAACTGCGCCAAGAAGATATCCGATAATGATTGCCAGAAAATCATAGCCCATTCGTACATACTTGAACGGAATATTCTTCAAAAGTCTATCATGAACTATTATAGGAAAAGCATCATATGGTGCTACTCCCATGTCGGTATTCATGTAAATCGCTACGCTTATAACAAAGCTTACGATCGCTACTGCAAATATGACTCCTCTATATGGAAATGTTGTAAAAAACTCTTTTGGTAAGATTTTTGACCAAAGCCATCTGCAAATATCAGCAACATAACCTATCAATACCATATTCGCAATCGTGCCAGGTCCAATCTGTCTTATGTCATATTTAATTACGATCAAAAGTAAAACTGCATTTAATAAAAGCTGCCAGGTGCCAAAAAGTATCCCAAATTTTCTGGATATTGCAACATTCATAAATGTACAAGGATCTGTACCAAGATTAACCTCGATAAGAAAAGATAGGAAAAAGCCCATACACAGAACACCAATCAGCATAAGCGCCAATTTCTTGACAAATGCCTGTTGGTGTGTGTATGCATAAATCTTTTGTCTCATCAGTCGAGATAATCCTTAAGCTTACGGCTTCTGCTGGGATGACGCAGTTTACGAAGTGCTTTTGCTTCAATCTGACGGATACGTTCACGAGTAACGTTGAACTCTTTACCTACTTCTTCAAGAGTTCTGGCTCTTCCGTCATCAAGACCGAATCTGAGTCTTAATACTTTCTGCTCACGCTCTGTAAGTGTTCCAAGGACTTCAACAAGCTGCTCTTTAAGAAGAGTAAATGCTGCTGCATCAGCAGGAACCGGAACATTATCATCCTGAATGAAATCTCCAAGATGCGAATCTTCCTCTTCACCTATAGGAGTTTCAAGAGATACAGGCTCCTGAGAGATCTTAAGGATCTCACGAACTCTTTCTACAGGCATATTCATCTCTTTTGCAATCTCTTCCGGAAGAGGCTCACGGCCAAGTTCCTGAAGAAGCTGTCTGCTGATACGAATAAGCTTATTGATAGTCTCAACCATATGAACAGGAATACGAATAGTTCTGGCCTGATCTGCTATGGCTCTTGTTATAGCCTGACGAATCCACCATGTAGCATATGTTGAGAACTTGAATCCCTTACGGAAATCAAACTTCTCTACAGCCTTGATAAGACCAAGGTTACCTTCCTGAATAAGATCCAGGAAGAGCATTCCACGGCCAACATATCTTTTTGCTATAGATACAACAAGACGAAGGTTGGCTTCTGCAAGCTTATTCTTGGCATCATTACCAAGTTCAATAAGCTCTTTGAGTTCTTCATCTGTCTTGCCTTCTATAAGTTCTTTTTCGTCATCTTTAAGATCCAGAGAACTACGGTCCTGAGCTTTGAGAACTCTCTCTGCCAGCATACCATTCTCCATATCCTGAGCAAGAACTATCTCCTGATCAGCATTAAGGAGCGGTACTTTACCGATTTCCTTAAGATACATACGTACAGGATCTTCTATACTTACGCCATCAGGAACTGAGAGATCGATATTCTCCATATCGACTTCTTCTTCATCATCAAGATCGATATCTTCATCATCAACAGGGATATCATCTACATCCTCTGACATACGAAGAACATCTATTCCTGATTTTTCAAGTACTTCAAGTACACTATCAAGCTGATCTTCGTTAAGATTAAGCTCTGAGAGCTGATCGCTGATCTCATCATATTCAAGTACGTTCTTTTTCTTCTTGGCAAGAGCAAGAAGTTCTTTAAGCTTAACCTTGAATCTTTCCTGAGCATCTTCATCCATTTCGCCTGATGACTGATTATCTTTTTCTAATGTATCGGCTTTTGCTTTAGGAGTCTTGTCAGTTTTTGGTGCTTTGGGCGCTTTTGCAGCCTTGACAGGTTTAACTTCCTTTTCCTGTGCCTTTGCAGTCTTTACTTCTTTATCTTCTACTTTATCAGCAGTCTTATCTGCCGCTTTCTTTGTTGTAGCTTTAAGCTTTGTTGTCTTGCTGGTTGTTTTTGTTTCCTTGATTTCTTTTTCTTCCTTTGTTGCTTTTGTCTGACTCACTTTGCTTTTTACTTCCTTCTTCCCTGTTTTTGTTGTTTCTGCCTTTTCGCTCACTTTCTTTACAGACTTATCCTTAGCCTTGGGTGAAGCTTCTTTGGCACTTTGTGTCTTACCTTTGTCTGTCTTTGATACTGCCTTTGATTTTTCTGTCTTCTTGTCATCACTTAGCGTCTTCTTACTGGTACTCATTTTTTCCTCCCTTGGGGCAAATATGCACCTTCTAAAAAAACCGTATCGTGTGATCTTCAGTCAAGTCCAATGCGACTATGCGCCAGCTCTTCCAGCTTCTTTTTGCTGTCCACTATTGTTTTAAGCGCGTTTGCATCTCCCAGCTGTATCTCACTTTTTTTCTTTTCATAAGACATTCTGCGGATATCATAAATGATATCGTGCAAAGCTTTTTCTTTTTCCTCTCTGGTCTCAATTCGGACCAGATTGGTATTGAAGATTTCCGATACCCTCGACTGCTGCTCTTCATCATCAGGAAAAAGAGAGAGAATGGATGCAGCCAAAAATCTTCCTGCGTCAAGGCCTTCGTACATCTTCTCCGCGACTTTACGATAAAGTTCATCGGTAAAGTCATCCGGACTTATATATTTTTTGACTATTTTATAAATATCAGGTTCATCAGCAATCCATGTAAGCAGTAAGCGTTGAGGTCTAAGGATATTATCCTTGGGATCCCTCCTTCTTTGATTCTGATAAGCCTTAATATCCTTTCCTGACTGCTTCGAAGTTATGCCTTCAGAAGCTATCGAAACAACGAGATTTTTTAGATCTCCAATCGGAATTGCAAGTTTGGCTGCCGTCGCCTGAATATAGTTTTCTCTTTCGAGGCTTTCACTAAATTCGCACAAACGCCTTGCGACAGCTCTGTAATACGCAGTTTTGCCGGCAGGATCTGTCATATCATAGTCCCTTTGCATTATCCGTATCTCAAAGAAAAATGTGTTTTCCGCATTTCGAAGTCTTTTTTCAAAGGCTTCCTGTCCTTCGTTTTTGATAAATTCATCTGGATCTTTATAAGGCTCAAGGTTAAGAGCTTTTCCACGAAGTCCTGCTTCTTTGAGTATCTGTATTGCTCTAAGCTCGGCTTTAACTCCCGGGCCGTCACTATCATACGACAAGATAACTTCCTGTGTATACCTTTTTATAAGCTGGGCCTGTTCTGCTGTAAATGCAGTTCCAAGCGAAGCTACCGCCTGAGTAAATCCCGCCTGATGCATAGCTATTACATCCATATACCCTTCACATAATATGAAGTTACCGGCTTTTGAATTCTTGGCAAAAGACAAACCGTATAGATTTCTTCTTTTGTTAAAAATAGGCGTGTCATTGGTATTAACATATTTGGGTTTGGCATCTCCTAATACTCGTCCGCCAAATCCTATAACTCTGTTATTTATATCAAAAATAGGAAACATGACTCTGTTCCAGAACACATCATGCGTTCCTCTTTTTTCATCATGTGAGGCAAGCCCTGCAAGGATCATTATCTCATCAGAATAGCCTTTTTTCCTAAGATAATTAACAAGATTACCTGCTCCCACAGGAGAATAGCCAAGTCCAAACTTCTGCATGGTCTCGTTTGATAATTTCCTTTTCTGGAAATAATCAAGTCCTGTCTTACCGCCGGTTCCACGAAGCTCATAAAAATAATACTTGGCAGCCTCTTTATTGATATCATATAATAGCTGCCTTTGGGATCTTTCTTTTCTGGCTTCTTCAGTATCATCTGCTGCCGAAAGCGCAACTCCGGACCTGTCTGCCAGTTCCTTGACTGCTTCCGGAAATGTCAGACTGTTATAGCGCTGCAGGAAGCTAAAAACATCTCCTCCGACGCCACATCCAAAACAATGATACATCTGTTTGCTCTGGGAAACCGAAAAAGAAGGTGATTTCTCGTTATGAAAGGGGCATAGCCCCATATAATTCGATCCTTTTTTTTCAAGATGGACGTATTGTCCTATTACATCTACTATATCGTTACGTGAGCGGATTTCTTCAATCAACTCGGGTGTGAACTGCATTATTAACCTCATGCCGCGAGTGACTAATGGTTCGATATTGGTGGAGCTCGCGACACCAATTCGCGGATCCTATAGCAATTAGATTATTATATTACTATCGTCTCCCTATGTCCTCTAATAAACTGACCACGATTTAGGAATGAATAATTCTTCATAGCGCGCTATAGCAAAACGATCTGTCATAGAGCTGACATAATCGCAGGTGACTTTCTCAATAGGTTCACCTTTGTCCAAAAGATTCTTCAAATATCCCGGGAATCTGTCTTCGTGGTGTAAGTAATAATCATATAATGTTTTGACAAGATCAACCGCCTTGCCCTCTTCCCCTTTGGCAACAGGGTTGGTATATACTCTTGCAAACATGAACTTTCGCAGCTCCAGCATTGCATTGTAGACTTCGTCCGACATTCTGATGTCGTCCTTGTCAGTACTGTTCTCAACAATATCATGGATAAAGGTATCAAGCCATTCTCCGTTGGTCTTGCCTACAATCTTGCTGATCTGTTCCGGAACATCATCAGGGCTTAATATACCGCCTCTTATCGCATCATCCATATCATGATGAATATAAGCTATTTTGTCAGAAAGCCTTACAACTCTGCCTTCCAAAGTTGCAGGTGTAAGTTCCATCTCATGATTTATAATACCGTCTCTTACTTCCCAGGTAAGATTAAGTCCTTTACCTTCTTTTTCAAGCATTGTAACAAGCCTAAGGCTCTGTTCATTGTGCCTGAAACCGTATGGGCTAACAGCATTAAGAGCTCTTTCACCGGCATGACCAAAGGGCGTATGTCCAAGATCATGTCCCAGAGCTATTGCTTCACACAGATCTTCATTCAGTCTAAGTGCTCTTGCAAGTGTTCTGGCATTCTGAGCAACTTCAAGAGTATGTGTCATCCTGGTCCTGTAATGATCTCCATCAGGTGTCAGGAAGACCTGTGTTTTATCTTTTAATCTTCTGAAGGATTTGGAATAGAGGATCCTGTCTCTGTCCCTTTGAAAACATGGCCTTATGTCACAAAGTTCCTCATCCCTCTCGCGGCCTTTGGAATCTCTGCTAAGAACCGCATATTTACTCAGTGTCTCAGCTTCCCGCTTTTCAAGATTTTCACGTATTTTCAAATAAACTCCATTCCGTGGGGTCAGTCAAGAATACTATGATCTAAGCTCCACTCATCAATACGCTGCATATATTGATCATTAAACCATGAAACCGCCTGATCAAATCCATCTTCACTGAATTCAAACTCACATGTTGTCATTTTGGATGGATCTGTCTGACCATATGCAAATGGTTCAGGCCATACAGTTGCAACTAGCTTTGCTTCACCTCTTTGATCAACCGGGATAAAGATAACATTGACAAGAGGATCTCTTGCTAGTCTGTACCTCATTCCCTTGTAACTTCCAAAAAAGGCTTCACCATAATTGTAATGGTTGAAATTGAAGAAAGTGTGTTTTTGTATAGGTCTTACATCCTGAATATTGTCATCCATTATCCATTCATCCTTAGATGTCTTTTTAGTTTATAGTTCGAATCTTCCGGTATCCTTATGGTTGACAACATAATAAGCTTTATTGTCCTCAGGCTTGATATATACCTGTACTTCTTGTATATCGGTAAGCTTATGTCCATTGGCAACATAATTCTCTCTTGCTTTTTCAAGAATATCGGTTGTACGAACTTCCGTATTTTTATACTGGATATAAACTTCGTCCTTCTCATTTTTCTTCATGACCTGACGAGTTATATCATCGCTGACAAATTTTGCAGCTCTCCTGGCCTTTTCAGAACCTTCTTTTATGCTTTTGGCTGCTGGCTCTGCTGCCTTTCTGGCTTTCTTGATGTAGGGATCAGCCTTCTTTTTTGTATCATCAATAAAAGGCTGTGCTTTGGATTTTATGTTCTCTACATATGGCTCGGCATTCTTGCGGGCATTCTCAATGACCGGTATTGTTGCGTCTTTGATGTCATCAAGTACCGGTTTAGCCTGCTGTGAAAGGTCCTGAGCCACTTCCGTCAAGGAGTCTTTAATCTTTTTGATCTTGTCGCCTGTCTTATTCTCTGCCATAATCTCGCTCCTTTAAAACAAAATTCCGCCCTTATAAAACATACTGCAACAGATTAAGTATACCACATAATGTCAAACTCTTTGACTAGTATTTTATTATGATCATTATATTTTTTTAATTAAAAAGGTTTTGATCGGATACAACTACTTTACCTGTAAATTCACATCTGACAGTGACACGGCTAGAACCGCCTATAGTGCAGGTAAATACTGTAAGATCCCAGTCTCCCTGGTCCATAATATCAACTCCGTACGAATCTATTATCTCTGTATATGTAACTGTATAATAAAAGCTAAGTCCATTAACATCTGTTATTATGACTGTATCGCCGCTCACAAGGTTTTTAAGTCTTCCAAAGTGCCTGTCATAGTTGTGTCCGGCTACTATAAGGTTGTTCTCATAAACAGAACCTTTATAACGGCACGGAGATATTTTGGCATTTTGGGATGACCAGTCGCGCTGTATTGGAAGACTTATATCCAATGCAGGTATAGAAACTATTCCGATAAAACTATTTCCATCTACATCTATAGCAGGCATCTCACCTTCTTTGGGAATAGCAATTCCATCATCATGATCAGGAATCTGCTGCTCAACAAGAGTCATATAAGAATCTGCAAGGTCACCTGCATTTCTGCTTTCTATATAATTTCTAACAACAAAAGCCATTGCACCTATTATGCATATAAATCCAACAGCCATCATTACTTTTCCTTTAGTCATTTTCATAAACAACTCCGTTTCCTTGCCTTTATAAAGCTCTGAAAATTCCTAAAAAACAGCGAGAAGAAAGCATCCCCGCTCCTTCCCGCTTTTAATTGTAATTCTTTTGTGCATAAAAACAATTGTTCTTATACGCTCTTTTTGTCACTAATAAATCCTACTGTAAAAAATCCTATCCCAATAAGCGCTAAAGCAAATACCGGCCACCAGATCTGACCTGTCTGAGGAAGTCTTGTTGCTCCAAGCACTTCAGGTGTGTCATCTTCTGTAATTGCAAGTCTGACTGCTCCCAGAACCTCTTCAACAGGATTGTCAGGTGTCTTGGGATTCTCCGGCTCAGAGGGGGTTGTTGGCGGCGTATCATTACCGGTATTGGTCATCGTAAAGACATTGCCGTTCTGAGAATATGATACTGTATAACCTGCAGGCACAGTCTCTGATATAGTAAAGCTATGTCCTTCCTTGTATGTCCAGAAATAGTGCCAGTTATTAGATGCTGAAAGTGTAACTGTCTGATATAAGTCTCCATCAAGATAGATCCCTACTTCAATTGACTCTGGGCGCTCCGTGCCATTATCAACCCAGTTTTTGTAAATATTATATTGGACTTCCTTAGGATTTAAATAATATTCACACTTGGCAGATACATCTACAATATACTCATCTCCATTATCATATACCCATGTATCTGTTTCCGGATCGATCGTAGGAATAGTGGCGAAAAATGGTGTAAAAGTGTATGTGCAGTTTTGAGACTTATCTTCAAGCGTATCTCCAACCACCAGATATACACCAAGATCAAGTCCACTTATTACAGCTGTCCCATCAGAGTCAGATATGCCATTTGCATCCGCACTTATACTATTGGTATAAATATATGTCTTAATTGGTCCAAGAAGTATATTCCATTCATCTGCAGATGAAATCTTATTGACAGAAATAGCGCTAACTTCTGCAATATCTGCATATGGCGATTCCCATGCAAACGCACCGGCTTCATTCACAGAAGCTATGCGATATAGATGAACGTTAACGCCACTTATTGGCATAGGGTTACTCACATTATCTTCTGTTATATCGCACTTATAGGATAACCTAATGGTCCCTTTCTTGGAGGTATCTATCCTGTTCCTTGCCTGTGATGTACTTCCCAGACATGCAAATATGGAGCTCATAATGAGAATTGTCATTATAATCCCGATTATTCTTTTGATAGCTTTGAACTTCTTCTCCATATTACTCCTTAAATCACTTACCTTTATTAAAATGTTTAGATGTCCTTATCATAAATACAATAAATATTACCAAAAGAATTGGCACTGCTATAAAGATAGCAACAGTAAGCGTACTGTACATAGTAGCATCAGCTGTGATAATAAGCCTTTCTTCCTGATTATAATCTACTCTTTTGCCTCTTACCAAAAGTCGATGTGTGTTGACACCATAAGGTGTACATGTAACCAAGGTAACATAATCTTCACCGTCATATATATACAGACTTTCTGTCTCATTTGGAAGGACTATATTGATCGAGTCCACCTCATAAGCAAAAACCTGATCCATAATATGTAAAAGAAACGTATCTCCTTCTATCATCTGATCAAGATTGGTAAGCAGCTCTGCAGACGGAAGTCCTCTGTGACCGGATAGTACTGTATGAGTTGACGCTGTCCCTGTTGGGAAAGACGTCCCCGGAAGATGTCCAATTCCTACTGAAAGTACAGACTCTTCTACTCCATGATAGATCGGAAGGTTAACACCTATGTTCTCTATCTCAAGATAACCTATAATACCCGTTCCTGTAGGATCAAGGATCGTATTATATTCTTCCATCTCTTCATCTGTAAGATTAAAATCCATCACACCATTTGCAAGCTTTTCGTTATAAAGAATAGCTGCCTGCCAAAATGATGAATAGTCTTCGGGTGTCATAGAGTCCAAAGCAGTATTATAGTCTGCTATAGCCTTGGACTGTTTTAGCCCGTTCAAATAATTACTGACAGA
Source organism: Butyrivibrio fibrisolvens (assembly GCF_023206215.1). Taxonomy (NCBI): domain Bacteria; kingdom Bacillati; phylum Bacillota; class Clostridia; order Lachnospirales; family Lachnospiraceae; genus Butyrivibrio; species Butyrivibrio fibrisolvens. Next base: position 1,782,664 of record NZ_CP065800.1, on the reverse strand, counting down.
TGGATACAAAAAAATGCATAAGCCGACAATAAGAACTGCAGCGAAAAATACTGTAGATAAATTCTTTTTTATATAACTTTTCATTCGCTACCTCTTTTGCCAAAACTCTCCACCATCCTTTGACAGATGGCGGAGAAAGCGGTCATATACCGCTACAAATCATATCTTAGTATATCTTCGCTATAGGCGAATCAATAATACAATGCATACAATAAGTTTTAGGATTAAACTGCTGCTTTTCTCTTAACGATGAATGCAGCTACTGCCATAAGGATAAGTGCGCCGCCTACAAGATAGAACATTGTTGTACCAACGCCACCTGTAGAAGGAAGGTAAGCACCTGTTGTATTTACTACGAAAAGAGTATTCTTATCAACAGAAACATTACCAATCTTAGCTGCATTATCTTCGCCATATGTAGCTGAAATAGTTCCAACTGCTGTGTTATTAGTAGAATCTACAGTTCCTGAAATAGAAATCTTAATATCATCTGTAAGCATGTTGTAGCCAGCCTTGGCCTGTGTCTCACGAAGATAATAAACTCCTGTATCAAGACCATTTATCTTAATCTTACCTTTTGAAGATGTAACAATATCGTCAGTTACATTATCGGCATTCTGGTCAGCTGCTAAAGTGTAAACACCATCTTTATAAAACACTTTTAATACAGTCTTTCCATCTGCTGCAAGAAGATTGAAGTGTGTATCATCAAGTGCTGTACCGTTCTCATCCTGCTTTATGATATTGATGTCATAAGTATATGTGTATGTACGATCATGCGCTGTTGTACCGTCATTACCATATGATACATATGTATCATTGAGCTGGCCTTTGTTGACCTGCGCACCCTGAGTGATCTGAGCTGAATAAACTACAGTTACGAAAACAGTATTTGTAAGATTTTCTGTATAAGATGTATCAAAAGATACTGTGAATCCGTTTCCATCTGTATTTACAGATGCTTTAGCTTTTACTGCGTCTGTTACATCGCTTCCAGTAGCATCTTCTGCATAGTAAACTACTGCAGATTTTTCTTTATAGCTAAGAGTAGCATCCATAGTATCATGAAGTACTACATTGGTTGTCTTGGGAAGAAGTGTTACCTTTGTTTTGAATGTAACTGTATCGCCAATCTGACCGTCATTCCATTCTCCCCAGCCATTGGACTCGTCAATGCTGAAAGTTTCTGCTGCTTTGGAGTTCTCCTGAACTTCTTTCTCAGGAGCAGGTGTTGTCACGTTCTTTTCTTCAACTGATACAGAAGGTGATGTAAGACCTGTACTATTAACTGCACCAAGTGAAGAATCGATTACATAATAACCATATGGAAGGTTTGAGATAGTAACTGTCTTCTCCTGTGCTACTGCCTGTCTTGCAGTAAGGTTAGTATGAGAAGCAATATACTTGATACTTCCTGTCTGAATAGCAGAAGCGAACGCTACATCATTAGCTTTTGTAACTCCTGTTACATAGTACTCACCATCATAATTAGTAATATATGAACTAAGTCCGTACTCATTACTTGTAAAAAAATCTACCCACTCCGCTGTAACTTTATATGTACCATGAGTATCTGTGAACTGTGCTGTACCATTAGTATCTGTGGACTCTGCTGCATTATTAAGTGTTTCGTCTACAGCTGTATACTCAAGTACTTCATAGGCTGTATAAGTCTCACCTTTTGTTGCTCCTGTTACTGTAATGCTTCCGGCATTTTCCTGAGCATTAGCTGTGATAGATCCTGCTGCAGTTACGCCAAGAAGCGCTGCTGTGAGGATTCCTGTTAATAGTGCCTTGAATCTCTTCATTTCTTTCTCCTTTTCCCTGTTCCCCTGGCCTTCTCCAAAAAAGTAAGACTTAACCCGGTGTCAGATAAATGTGATTAAATTTTGTTTTGTAACCAGCTTATATTTCATAAATCGTGCCTTTTGGCACGATATTATGCCATAGTGTAGCATTTTGACCATCTTACAAATACTCATATTTATGATAATATTTGTATTTTCGCGTAAATGCTATGATTCTATTGCATCGCATTGTATTTCAAAATTCTTTATTATGATCTGCTCTTTTTAGTTCTTTTCAAAATAAAGAATACAATTGCTGCAAGTACTAAAAGTCCACCTATGATCCTGAATATAATCGTTCCGATACCTCCTGTAGAAGGAAGTGTGTTATTAACAAGCGACTTATTGGTAATAGTCAGCTGACCATAATCATAGGTGCTGCCGTTAATATTCATTGCATATTCAGGGCTTCCCTCTACAGTTGTCGTATTGCCATTACCATCAACATAAGAATATGTAATGCTGTAGAGTGAATTGTATGCATCATCTTCAGCCACTCTGTAAAGATAAGCATTGCCGCTTGCATCAAAAGCAGGCAGATCCTCAAATGTATAACTCCATTCATTTGCACTGGTCAGCTGCAGCGTTTGTACAAAAGTCCATTCATTTTCATCCTGAGTCTTTCTGTACAAACTAAGATCAAGATAAGTATGGCTCTTTGAATCATCTTCGCCAGATGATGACAGCCAGGTCTTTTTGACTGTAAGCTGAGCAAGCTTATCATTAACAATATTCACAGTAGAAAGGCCGCTTGTAAAAGCTACTGTATTGCCTTCTACAGGTGTCATGTTTTCCGGTGTCATAACAAAATAGCTTACTTTATAACCTAAAGGCGCTCCATCTATCTTGTCGCCTTCATTCGAGGTTAACTCGACGATAGTATATAAGCTTCCAGGGACAAGATTAGAAATGATCTCGTCTCCATTAGCATCTTCACCGGATTTATATCCTGTGATAACTACATAACCGCCAACCTGAACGATGTTACGATCCTTGGTTTTTTCATACTTTGTTACATTGCCGTTTGCATCTACGCTGTAACCGTAAACCTTTAAAGCTTTGCCCTCAGAATCATATACGCGGAAAGAGAATTCTGTTCCATTTGCTATGGTTCCTTCTACTGCAGCGCTCTTAACAACCTTGATGGCTGCATAGCTGTTTACAAATACCACTCCATTTTGGTTATATGAAGAGTCATAAGTGGTAATGTAAGGGTTGCTGACAGGATTAGCTGTGTTAAGTCCCGAATTAAGTCTTACAGAGCTTGCCGCAACTTTTTGTCCTGATTCATCTGTATAAACAACATCAGCTCCTAGATAGAAGAAGTCCTCCGTTTTGGTTAAAGATACATTATCTTTATCACCGCTACTAAAAGCGCCTGCTTCTCTACCATCCGGATAGTTGACCCAGGTAGAATACGTCTTTTGGAAAGTTGTATACTGCTTGGATACTACTACTGTTGCATAATACACACTGGTATCATATATAACTCCGTTAGCACCAGTCATCTCTTCAGTGATCTTATATGTATATGTTCCTTCATATACATAGCTGATACTTCCAAAAGATGCCTTGGCAGTATATGAACCATCTTCGTTCGTATGTTTTGCACTACTGTTTATAGACAAAGTATATGTATTGTCATCATTTAATACTGCTGATATACCATCACCTGTAACAGTATCTGCCTTGGGCATAGGAACCGCTACGCCGGATACCAAGGTTCCATCAGAAAGAACAGTATCAGTAGCGCTTATACCTTCAAGCTTAAATGAGAAGGTCATGTCATCTTCCCATATACCGCCGTTAAAGTTCTTAGTAACCTCCAAAGGTGCAACAGGTGTTGAATAATAGTTACATACCTGAACGGTCTGAGTTTTTGAATAGCAACTACTTACACTAACAGTCTGTCCTACATTTGACAGATTGTTCTGATTGCCGCTGCTGACATCTACTGAGAATACTTTTCTCAGGTTCTCTCCACCTGTTCCGTAGTTATTATTGCCTTCATTAGCATCAGTGGTTACAGCATATTTTGTAACTCTGCTAAGGCCGGAATCAGTAATCGCATAATAATAATTGCCTACAGCGTTGTAACCAAGTGTAAGTCCGTCAGCTACTTCATCTACAACATAAGTTCCTACAGGAAGTTTAGAAACAGTCCACTGGGCGCTGTTATTATAAGTTACATCATAGCTTCTGCCTGTAAGATTGCCGTATTTGTCATATTCAACCGCTCTACCTGCTATAGTTCTACCATCAGATTTGTATGTTAATTCCGTCTGACCTGTTACAAATCCGGTAAATACTATATATGAACTATCTGCTGTATTGGTTATTCTGAATGTGACTTGTTTTAACAGAGCAGTTTTGGTCTTATCTCTTACAAAATCAGAACCAAAATCATTAACTACCATCTTATGGATACGAAGGTATCCGAAATCTTCAACAGACGGAAGATCATGATTGTGATAATGCCACTCATTGCAGGAAGTGATACAGTTCGAAACTACAACTCCGGCGTTAACACCACCTGTCACAACAGCTGAATCAGGAGCTATAAATGTACCGCAGGTATTGGTTATAGTAACATTGCTGGCATTCACAACGTTAAATATAACTGCAGTTGTAAGCCAGTCATATGATTTGTCTGTGTTTCCAACATATGAAGAGCTTACTGTTCCGTTAAGTTCATACGTTCCTATGGACAGATCAGAAGATGTACAGTTAAGAATCAGGTGTTGACCTTCGTTAAGGTATATATATAACTTCTCGTGATCTATATGAATATTATTGCCTGTATAAGTAAGAACATATGTTCCATTTGGGACGCCTCGGAGATCGATTGTTGTTCCGCCCTTATCTCTGTGACTTGCTTCAAATGCACCACCTATGCCTTCATACTTAGCATAATAATCATCAATACTGTTTATGACAGTAGGAACACTGATTCCGGAGTTCTTAACAATATTTGTTCCACTAGTATTAGTAAATTTGATCCGTCCATTACTATATTTGGATGTAGCTCCGCTTCCAAGATAGATGTTAGCAGGAGCTGTATGGAAGTTAACTGTAGTAATATTGTCTTCAAAATCACCAAAGTAGTTATTGCCACCTGCATTACTATAATTAACTGATGCTCCGACATCATTGCCTGTTGTCTTAACATATCCTGCCATTACGTTGGTTTCTGTATCGCCTGACCAGGAATATGTATTGGCTACAACACCATAATCATATGCAGCATTGAGCGATTTCTGATAGTCAAAGTCATCCACATACTGGTAGTTGTAATAATAAAGAATGCTGTTATTAAAAGATAAAGCATATACAGAAAAGCTTTCTGCCAAAAACTCAATCTTTTCATTGGACAAGGCATCACTACCTGCTTCTACCGCACTGGCTGTTATCTCTTCTATAGTAATGTCAGATGAAGTAGCTGATTGAGAAGCTTCTAATGTAGTAGCTGCAGTATCCTTAACCTCTTCAGAAAGGATCATATGTGATATTTCTACATCTTCCTGAGAAGAAACGCCTATATCTGAAAGCTGCTTATTTTTAAACTCTATTGTGATCTTTACAGATCCTTCTGTAGGCTCATATTCAACTTCAGTTTCATTACCTTCATCATCCTTCTCAGATACTATGAAAGCAATATCATAAAGAAGAGTATTGTCTTGTGTATGCTTTACTGATTCTTCTGATTCATCAGTTCCTTCTGATAAGCCAGATCCTTCCTCAGGCTGATCAGAATCTTTTGAACTCTCATTATCAGCAGCATTAAGAGCTTCTATATATGCATCAAAGGCTTCTCCCTCTGTGATCCTGGTAGCACGAAGCTCAGCATTTTCAGGAATAGCATTAGCATTTTGTAAAACGGCTGTAACTACTACATCATCATCGTCATATGTAAACTTGTATGTATCAGAATCATCTGAAGCATATTCAAACTTTACAACTGTATCTTTGGTTATATCTATATACGATTCACCATCTATAGTATATGAATATGTATATACTCCGTCATTTTCATCCAAAAGAGTTCTTTTAATACTTGTGACGATGTTTCCATCAATTGTTGCACGTACATATGTATATTCAGAACTATACTTTTTGTATGTGCTATATGTTTTTAACACCTTACGAACCTTAGCTACAGGTGCATTATCTACATCATCAAGGACAAGTACATCGTCTGTAAAAGCCGGAAGATCCATATCTGTAAATGAAGAATCTATCTCTTCTCCAAACTCATCTACAACAGATGCTCTTACATCTACAGCTACTCCTTTGGTCTTATATGTAATAATAAGTTCTGCATCAGATGTTATCTTGATCCAGTCAGTATTATCTTTAGAATAGTAGTAGTTATATCTGCTACCTTCAGAAGAATCTGATTCTAAGTGATCAGAGCTAGGATCCGTATCCGCATCATCAGCTTTATATTCCTGCCTTCTAATGGACTGAATCTGTTCTCCATCAAAAGAATTAGCTACATATTCATAATAGGTGGTATTGCCATCTTCATTAGTAATAGAAACATTACCAAACAAAGAAGAATCAATACTCACTTCTGAATCTGAGTCAAAAGAAATATCATCTATATCAATATCTAAGTAGTCACCACCAAGGGCATTACCATCTTCATCAACTACCAAAACAGCGATATTAACCGGAACATAATCATCTTCATCATCTTCATCATTTTGAATATCTGATGATGTATAAGCTGATGCTGCACTTGCTGATTCATCATCGTTAAGATCAGTAAGTTCAGAAGCTTCTATAGCTGACTCATCTGATTCATGCTCATCAGACTCTTCATCAGAAGTATTCTGTTCATCTGTATTATCAGCAGCCCTTGTATCATCTGATGATCCGTCATCTTCCTGCTCATCAGAAACAGATTCGGTGTCAGAACCTTCGCCGCTATTATTAACAATAGTCTCAGTCTGATGGTCACTATTATCAGACCCATTGCCATCTGATCCTTCAAGTATCATTCCAACTTCATCAGCGCCATCCTGTGTTGTAGCTGAAGCATCCTGATTTAATGAGTATATTGTTGTAAGACCTACAAGCATCGCAAGTACTATAACAATAGAAATCCATCTCTTATAGCGATTTCTTTTGCTCAAATACTCTCTTATGCGATTTTCACCTTTTTTCTGCATCCCTGTTTCCTCTTAACTTAACTTCCCTATAAAGCCTGTATTTTGGCGCACAAAAAAACACACCTACTAATAAAATCCTGTCAATAGTCAGTTATTAGTAATAATTCCAAATTCGCCAAATGGATAAATTCTGAATAGAACGTGACCGATTAGCTGTTCTTTTGAGATGCATCCCACTACATCTGAACGGCTATCTATAGACACACTTCTGTTATCCCCCAATACAAAGTATCTACTTTCCGGCACCTGGTATGGAAATTCAATATCTGTTGGTTCAAGGCTCTTTTCTGTAAGATATGGCTCATCCAAAACCACACCATTTACAGTGACATTGCCTTCACTATCTATATTGATCCAGTCACCTGGTGACCCTATTACCCTTTTGATCAACACTTTGTTGTTATAATAAAAAGCAACTAACTGTCCCGGCTCAAACGTATCTGTTTTAAAAGCTATTACAATCTGCCCTGTAGATAACGTCGGATACATTGATTCTCCGGATATCTTTTGAACTTTTACAAAAAAGCTGGCAATAAGAACAGAAAACGCAGCAACAGCCACAAGTATTCCTATTGTTTTAGCAAATGTAGTCTTATACTCCTGCTTACGCATTTCGTGATCAAGGGCATCTTTAAGCTGCTGTGTCGTCGGCTTGATGTTTTTAAGTTCATTATCTTTAGTATTAGTATTTTTGCTACTCACCGATATAATCCATCCCTGTATATATCAAAACATGTATGTTACATAAGATTAGCTTTTTATGTCTTATTGCATTTACCCGATTTACAATATTCAAAATAGTTAGGCAAAAGCTCAAGCCTTATTACTATTTTGTACTAAACCTGCCACAAGCTCAGGATGTTTGTAGACATACTCAGCTTTTTTTAAAAGCTCTAAGCACTTTCGTCTTGTATCCTCTTCCATGACCTTGCATTTGTCACTCGACTTCTTCTCCTGAAGTTCGATTCGACTTCTGGCCGCTTTCATGTCATTTTGAAGATCCTCATATTCAGCTTCTATCTGTTTTTTGATAAGTTCTACATACATATCAGCGGATTCTTGAGCAGATTCCATTACATTGCCAAGTCTCACTGCTGCATCTGCAAGCGTACCCGAGTTATTTATCTTATGAAGCGCCATATCAACTTCATCTTTCATAGCAGCCTTCTCACGCTCAAGTCTTGCTTTAAGCCCTTCAATATCCTTATCGAATTTAGCCTGCTGCTGTGCTTTCTGCTCTGCAAACTTCTGACGCATTTCATTTCTTTCTTCATCAAATTTATGCATCATTTCTTCTCTTTCATCTGCTGCCTGTTGAAGGATAACTTCTTTTTCCTTATTAAACTGTTCCTGAAGTTCTTTTTCATGGGCAATTGCAGCCTCAGCTTCTTCAGAGAACTTAAGCATCATTTCGAGAAGCTGAGCTCTACTTAGCTTCTTAAGATCCAGTTCTGCCATAATCAACCTCATGTTTCAAACGCTATAAAGCGTATAAGACAGACAAATTCATCACATTTTTGATGTTTTTTGTAAATACATATAAACTCACTGATAGATTATCATAATATCGTTTCTATATATTGGCAATATTGATATTAAACAAATCAAATACGTAATTTCGTTATTTTATTGATAAAAACATTATGCTGTAGAAACCATTGATGTCGGCGGCGTTTCCGATCTTGATGTTAAAAAAGACTTTCTCGCAAAAACTAATCCTACGCCATGTAAAAAGTACTAATATAAAGCTTCCTAAATTATACCACACGCTCCGAAAGTTTTTATAATAATTACCATCATAAAAACATGATTTTTTGAAATGAAAGTCGGTCATTTTGTTTTAGATAGGCTTAAAAAGAAGCTTTTAGCGCCTGGCCTTTAGAAAAAGTTCATTGTAGATATTAACGAAAATTCATTAAGTAAAGCTTTTAATGCACCTTACAATAATGAACAAAAAAGAGCATCGATTTATAATCAATACTCTTTAGTGCGGGAAAAGGGACTTGAACCCTCACGACCTAAGCGGTCACAAGATCCTTAGTCTTGCTCGTCTGCCAATTCCGACATTCCCGCAAACCCTTATTTAACTATATCGCTTGCCTTATAAGTAAGGCAGTGCAGGAAAAGGGACTTGAACCCTCATGATATTGCTATCACATGGACCTGAACCATGCGCGTCTGCCATTCCGCCATTCCTGCATATAGCATGTGCACTACGCTGTAGTCCCTCGCGCTCTGCACGCGACATGTATTATATTATCCTCTAGAGAGATTTATGTCAACACTTATTTTTTATTTTTTCAAAAAACTTACTCAAACTTATTCTAAACACAATTCAGATCCAAGCCTTCAGAAAATATACATTTTTGAATCAAAGATTCAAAAATGTATATGATTGTGCTTTTATGTAGTCACTATATTTTATGGATAACGCAAAAGAGCACCAGTCATCCGACTGATGCTCTTCGTGCGGGAAAAGGGACTTGAACCCTCACGACCTAAGCGGTCACAAGATCCTTAGTCTTGCTCGTCTGCCAATTCCGACATTCCCGCAAACCTTATAATTTGTCGCCATACTCGCTGCACGCGACTGTTATATGATATCCTTTTGATCATTTAATGTCAACACCTATTTGCATTTTTTCCAAAAAATCGTTTTATCGATCGCGCATTAACATTATTATATAGAAGATACAGTCTTCATGATAACTCTGTTAAAATCCTCTTGTTAAAACTGTTGTTCTTCTGAATCTCCAGGTCATAGTCACAATCTGTATCTATACTTACTTCGCCGCATATATCTATGCCCAATACTTTTTTTGACCCTACGAGTCGTTTTATAATCTCTAAAAGAGTATCTGCCAGCATAGTTCCCTGGTCCCAATTGGTCTTTAACTGATCCGGAGACAATACATCTTTGTCAACAGAAATATATACAGGAAGGTCATGCGATAACCCGTCCATAATTCTGTTCATAGTGTTATCAAAGTTTTTAGTACCATCTCCAACGTTAATATTGTCATAGTCAAGACTTTTGTAAACATCATTTTCTATTCCGCATACGCTATCGCAGATTGACACCAATGTCACTTTTTTTCTTACGGCATCATCTATTTCATCAAATAGCTCTTTATTAATTCCGACAGCTATGACGTTTCTGACATTTACGTTAGTTTCAATTACTTTTTTGACCCAGCTACCGCAAGAAAGGATATCGCCAAACATGGAAGGCTTCATATCAGGATGATTATCAAAATATATAAGATCAAAGGGTTCTTCAATCATTGAAGTAAAGATATGTGACATATAATGATAATTGCCATTATCTATAAAATGAATACCTCGAAGAGGAACTTTCTCACCTTCTATGATATTTCTGATCGTTCTCTCTCCATCATCGTCGCAAAAGCAATCTGTTCCGCTTATGTCCTTGCATTCAATAAAGCGAGGATTATCTATATTTCTATAGAAATCCTCGCTTTCATATACACCTGTAAAATTAAAAATCGCTACATCATCAAATTTATTCATAATCAGATCCTTGATGCTTGGTTATATATACTGCGATACTACATCTTAACAAAAAGCTTCATTATAGTCAGCTCTCGGCTTCCAGTTCAGCCAGATGAGAAATAGCATCTTTTGCTATAATGCGCTCTGCAGTCTCAGCAAGATGCAGTTCTTCCGGTGAATTAACGCTAAGAGCACTTGCGTACTCGATACCGGCTTTTCGAAGTTCATATACAACAGCCTCGCTGTCAGTCTGAAGTCCCATCATAAGATAGTATCTGTCATCCGCCTTATAGAGCGCAGAATCCACTATCGGCATAGCCGATGCGATCTTTGAAAATCTTATCACCTTATCAAGATTATCGAATTCGCCCATATAGCGCTGATATTCAAGCGCAGGCTTAGATATGACATTAACTTCCTGTATCTTCTCAAGAGCACTGATAAGTTCCTGACCTTCTTTGCTCTCTTCAAGATACATACGACCTACCATATTATTCATTCCTTCGACAAGTTTATTTAGTGCATCACTTTTATCCTTGCCTTTTTCAGCTTTGACTGCATCTATCTTGTCCTGTGTGAGATAATCCAGAATTCCCTGAGCAATACTGCGAAGGCGGTCTGCAGAACTTTGTATATCATCATTGTCCATCTTAACCGCATATATACGTACACTTCCATCAGCCATCAGATTCCTGCTCATCATCATAACTTCATTCTCAGGATCATATGACAGCTGCTGCCCAACTTCCTGATTGAGCTGCGTCATAAATGGAATACTCTTTTCTTCTCCATGTAAAAGAGCTTCAGGTGTAAGTCCGATCTCATGAAGTTCCTGAGCAGCAATACTGCACTGCACAGTCTTTTCACTTATTTTTATAATTACCATCCTGCCTCACTCCTCTCAATTAAGTATATTATATATCAAAAATTAGCACTGTCCAGCTGAGAGTGCTAAAACTTTTATAAAATAAATTTGTAATTTTTAAAAATTAGGTGTTGCCTTTTCAAAAACCCTGTTATATAATAGCACTTGTGCCGGGGTGTAGCGCAGTTGGCTAGCGCGCTACTTTAGGGAAGTAGAGGTCGCAAGTTCAAGTCTTGTCACTCCGACTATGATAAGAAATCGCACTGATGATTTGATCATCAGTGCGATTTCTTTTTTTGAACAAAAGCAGAATTCACATCTAATCCTTACTTATATCTCTTATTGTATGACCTTTGTAATATTTTAGAATCTTTTTATGTTCCATCCATGTTATTGCAATGCATATGATCATCACATATGCTATGATTTAAATTACGATATTCACTACAAATACGCATATTCTTGGAGGATATATGTCCACCTCACTTAATATAGGAATACTGGCACATGTTGATGCCGGTAAGACAACTTTATCAGAAGCATTATTATATGAAGCAGGTGCTGTTAGATCTATCGGACGAGTTGATCATGGTGACGCCTTTTTAGACACCTTTGATCTGGAAAAAGAACGAGGAATCACCATTTTCTCAAAGCAGGCAAGACTGGAAGCTTTTGATCGTAAGATCACTTTAATGGACACTCCCGGGCATATTGACTTCTCTCCCGAGACAGAGAGAACTCTTCAGGTCCTAGATGCAGCAATTCTGGTTATAAGCGCAGCTGATGGTGTAGGAGCTCATGTAAGGACACTTTGGTCATTGCTTGAGCATTATAATGTTCCAACTTTTATTTTTGTAAACAAGATGGATCAGCCGGGAAGTGATATGGATGAAATCTCCGCCTTGCTAAGCCAAAGTCTTGGAAGAAGCATTGTAAACATGACTCTCGGAGTCAACGATCCTATGGTATGTGAAAGTATAGCAGTCTGCGATGATAACCTTCTAGGCAGCTACCTTAACGGTACCCCTATTAAGGAAAGTGACATAATAAACCTGATATCCAAAAGGCTTCTATTTCCTTGTTACTATGGAAGTGCTTTAAAAGGTGAAGGCGTCAGGGCTTTCCTTGAAAATCTGTGTAGATATGCCCCTACCCCCTCATATCCTGATGATTTTGGAGCAAGAGTCTATAAGATTTCCAGAGACAGTGACGGAACCAGATTATCTTTTCTCAAAATAACAGGAGGAAGTATATCAATACGAGATACTTTTGGAGAAGAAAAGATATCACAGATAAGGCTGTACTCCGGAAGTAAATACGAACAGGTGCAAAGTGCCGAGGCAGGGACAATCTGTGCAATAGCAGGGTTATCCGGCACAAGAGCAGGCGACGGTCTTGGCTTTGAAGCATCAAACCACGAAGAGCTGCTAGAACCTATATTAAATTGTAGGATCCTGCTGCCTGATGATGAAGATCCCTACAAAGTCTGGCAGAACCTCCTCATCCTTCAGGAAGAAGAACCTATGCTCAGCGTATCAAGGACTGAAGAAAACGGCGATATATACGTACGAGTTATGGGACAGGTTCAGATGGAGATCATAAAAAGACTCATGATGGACCGCTTTAAAATGAGCATAGATTTCGGCCAGGGACGTATCATATACAAAGAGACTATTGCTAATACAGTCGAAGGCGTAGGGCACTTCGAGCCTCTAAGACACTATGCAGAGGTTCATCTAATGCTAGAGCCCTCTGCCCCTGGATCCGGTCTTAGTTTCGAAGCAAACTGCCCTACTGATATCCTGGCTCGCAACTGGCAAAGACTCGTCCTGACCCATCTTGAGGAGAAAAAACACAAAGGTGTTCTCACAGGTTCCGAGATCACAGATATGAAGATAACTCTCATATCAGGCAAGGCTCATCTAAAACACACTGAGGGCGGAGACTTTAGAAAAGCGACTTACAGAGCTGTACGACAAGGACTTATGATGGCGAACTCTGTACTACTTGAGCCTGTGTACAGATATGAACTTATAGTTCCTTCTGAAAATGTAGGACGAGCCATGACTGATCTGTCACAAAGAAATGCCACAGTAAATTCACCTGAGATAGAGAATGGCAAAACTGTCCTTAGAGGTACAATCCCCGCTGCATGCCTTGGAAACTATGCAGAAGATGTAAGAAGCTACACAAGCGGCGAAGGGTCTATATCCTGCGTACTAAAAGGCTATGCCCCGTGCCATAACGCAGAAGAAGTCATAGCCAAAAGCAACTACGATCCGGAGCTTGATACCCACAATCCTTGCAGCTCCGTCTTCTGTTCTCACGGAGTAGGCACTGTCATCCCATGGAATGATGTCAGAAAATATATGCATGTAGATACAGGGTGGAGGCCTGAAGGAGACAATACTCCTATTCCCAGCAACATCGCTATGGAGTATGACATTGAAAACATTACTGCATTCAAAGCTCGCACTTCCAATGAGGCAGTTGTTGATAACAGGTCCTTTTCTGAGAAAGAGCGTGATTACAGGGCAGGTCAGGATGAACTCATGGCTATCTTCGAAAAGACCTACGGCCCAATTAAAGACCGCCGTACCAATAACGATGATGACAGGCCACGCACCTACGGAGTTCCTGATGACAAACCCAAAGGGATATCTGATCCCAAGTATGATGAAAAAAGAGATGCCAAAGCCCAGAAAAAAGCAAATGGTCAGAAAGAATACCTTCTTATAGACGGTTACAACGTACTATTTGCTTCAAGCGATCTAAAATCTCTCGCAGAAAGAGATATAAATGCTGCAAGAGACAAGCTTATGGATATAGTATCTAATTTCCAAGGGTACAGACGAGAGAACATAATCCTAGTATTCGATGCCTACAAGGTTCATGGAGGATCAGAAAAAGTCCTTAAATACCATAACCTTGATGTAATATATACCAAAGAAGCAGAAACCGCAGACCAATATATAGAAAGAACCTCACATGAGCTTTCGAAAAACTATAAAGTTACAGTTGCAACATCTGACGGAATCGAACAGGTTATCATATTAGGAGCTGGCGGTATCCGTATGCCTGCAAAAGAGTTCTGGGACGAGGTAAAAAATACAGAAGATCAGATAAGACAGCAACATATAGAGACACTAGACAATAAGCTACATAACTATGTTCTTAAAGATATAGACCTTAATAGTACAGATTCATAAGTTCATACATTTTTGAATCAAAGATTCAAAAATGTATATACTTTCTATCTGAATACAAATCAAATAATCCCCCCATACATGACATACAGATGAGTATTACGATATCGAAACTCATCAAATATCATGTATAGGGGGATTTTATCACTTAATATGCTTTCTTTAACATATATATCAGTCTTTATACTCTTCAAGTTTCTCATTAAGAGCTGCGCAGATCTCATCACCATCGATTCCGTGTACTGCACATGCCTCTCCAAGAGATTCCATCTGAGATGCTGGACAGAAAATACATTCCATGCCGCAGTCCATAAGGAACTGTGCTGTAGAAGGATGCTTAGCTATGATCTCGCCTACAAGCATATCTGTTGTAATAAGATCAGCACCTTCCTTTTTATCTTCAGAAGATTCATCGCTCATAGCTTTGGCAGCTGCCTCTGCTCCGGCCTTCTCTGCTTCTTCATTAACAGGAGCATTAGCAAGCTCCTCGTCACTACCAAATAAAATATCTCTTAAACTCATATTAATAAAGCCTCCGTATAATCAATAACTACATCAAGTTGAATTCTACATTATGAAATATAATAAAGCAAGCATATAAAAGGCTTATATCATATTAATTTTCTATAAACATCTGCAATTATATTGCGTACTATTATTGTATCCATCCTTAACTATCATTCTATTTTCTAAAAATCCATTATGAATGAACCAGTATACCAATCGCATGGATACTAAAACTAAATCTTATTACAAAATCATCATACAGATTCAATGATATACAGCCTGCTGTCACCCGTCCTAAGGATTCCTGTCTTATCGCCGTCCTGATCAAAACCGGTACTTCCAAACTTGGGGCGAAGCCTTACGCCTACTCTGTTAAGCAGTGCACCAGGAGCTGTCATATCTTCTCTTTCATTCTGAACTTTGACAACAGAGTTAGCTATATTATGTATAATACCATCCTGTTTAATATGTATCGGAGTAAACATATTGATAAGACTACCCATAGTCTTAAGGTCGATATCTACATATCTGTTAGTGATATGGTATGTCTTGCTATCATCAAGTCCGCAAGTTCTAAGAGTCACAACATCTCTGTTAGGTCTGCTTTCTCTCTGAAGCATAAATGCTATGGCCTTTTTGCCATCATCCGATACTGTAATACACCTTCCATCATCTAATCTGTAATAATGCCCGAATTGAAGGGTATGTCTGTATTTTTTGTAAAAGTCTATCTGATCTTTGATTTCTTTTTTGTCAGAAGCAGTAATATCACACAGATTAAGCTCGTATCCAAAGCATCCAAATGAGGCTACGTCAAATCTGGTCTCAAGAGGTACTGTGTTAAGAGTCTGGTGATTTGGAGTTGCAGATACATGCGCGCCTACTGTCGATTGAGGATATCCATAGCTATAACCTCTCTGGATATCTGCTCTGCATATAGCATCCGTATCATCAGATCCCCATATCTGAGGAAAATAACACAGAATTCCCAGATCAAACCTGTTACCACCTGCAGAACATCCTTCAAACAATATATCAGGGAAAGAATCTGTCAATTCCTTCATAATGCGATATAAGCCAATGTAATAGCGGTGCATAAATTCATCCTGCCTGTCTGCAGGAAGTTCTTTAGAATAGCAGTCAGAGAATATACGATTCATATCCCATTTTACATAAGAGATATCACCCGACCCAAAGACCTTCTTCATAGACTCGATAACATAATCCTGAACATCAGTTCTTGTAAGATCCAGATTCATCTGATTACGACCCTTGGAATGAGCATGTCCCGGAACCTGAACAGCCCAGTCAGGATGCGCTCTGTAAAGGTCACTGTCTTCATTGACCATCTCAGGCTCTACCCATATACCAAACATAAGCCCAAGATCATTTATTTTCTTGGAAAGACCACTTATGCCGCCCGGCAATTTGTCTTTATTTTCATACCAGTCGCCAAGTGAACTTTTATCATCATCACGCTTGCCAAACCATCCATCATCCATTACAAAAAGCTCTATTCCAAGTCCTGCAGCTTCCTTAGCCAGTTTTAAAAGACTTGACTCTGTAAATCTGAAATAAGATGCTTCCCAGCTATTGATAAGGATCGGTCTGTTCTTATCTCTCCATTTTCCTCTTACTATATGCTTTCTGACAAAATCATGCATGTGGCGGCTCATTCCATTGGCACCATTCATATCAAAAGTCATAATACTTTCAGGAGTTTCAAATCTCTCACCTTTATCAAGCGTCCATCCAAAAGTCGCCGGAGATATACCACTTATAAAACGGCTCTTATCATATCCATTGGATGAAAGAGCCTCATAATGATTACCACTGTAAATAAGGTTAAAGCCATAGCAATAACCGCTATCTTCGGTAGTATCTTTATGGGAGATCATGACAAATGGATTGGACCTGCTTCCGGATTCGCCTGCAGCCATCTCCTCTGATACACATCTTCCGCCATCGCAGACACTGTCTGTTCTATGCATTTCATCAGCCCATCTTCCATGGAAAGATGTAAACACAAGCCCATTTTCATGAAAATCAATCTGGTTACTCATGATACGGTCTATGTGAATCTTCTCATTTGCAGATACTATGACTGCTCGTCTTGTGATAACATCACATTCAGGATATACACTGTATATAACTTCAAGGCAAGTTCCATACTCTTTGTCTTTATATGTAACAACAAGCTGCTGAGCATAGTCTTCTGATGAGCCGACGCTAGTCTTAACACTATCATCATATGATCCCGGAAGAGAGGAAGGAGCTTGTATATCATTAGTAATAGAAGCCTTCTCAAATGTAAAATCTGAAGTTTTAGAACCATTCTCATGTGTTACAAGAATAAATGGATCTCTTATATCTCCTTTACCAAAAGAGCTTATCTCGAGAGGAAGATCTTCAAGCGCGATCCCCGGAAAATCATCACTATATGAGATCATATTCCCGCCTACAGCAGGATGCTTTTCGCTAAGGCTATAACAGATATTGTTAAGACATATAGACGCAGCTTCACTTTCTGAGCCATCTCCAAAGGAGGAAGCTTTTAGAAATTCCTCATATTGCGTTTCCGATATCACTGAAGCACCGTAATGAAGATGCTCCGGATGTCCGGATTTTAAAATATTAAAAAGATACGATGTATGCAAAGTCTGAAGCAAAAAACATCCATTTCTCTCAATGATCATAGCAAGTCACCACTCCCAATATATAATGTTCTGTTCCCCTGATTAAGCTCTAATGCCATCCATAAGAATATCTATCATGTTATTAAGTGCATTCTGGTATTCCATATTAAATTTGATAAGAACATCAGAACTAAGGAACTTCTCTACAGTTGCTTCGAATATCACTTTAAGAGTAGGAATAGAAATAGGTCTGATACTGCCCTCTTCGATACCTTGTTCTATTAGAGCTATAGTCTCTTCCCAGTCGCTTTCAAGTCTATCGTTAATCTTGGAATAAACTTTTGGATACTTGTCTTTAAGCTGGAACATCAGACGGAAATCCACATTCTGATAACTATCAGGAAGAGCAATAAGTATCTTGCTAACCTTTTGAGCAGTAGTAAGACTATTATCATTCAAGATAGCATGCTCACTCTCTTTAATAGAATTAAATACATAGTCAACCATGCTATCGAGCATCTCTTCCTTATCATGATAGATCTTATATATGGTCTTCTTGCTCATATGCAATTCTTTGGCAATGTCATCCATAGTAAACTTAAGGCCTTTAGCCTTGTATTCAACTATTACAGTCTCCAGTATCTTCTTCTGTGTCTCATCCATAACTCATCTCCGATAAAAAATATTCTTTATACGTTTCCATATGCTTGCACCAAATAAACATTTTTAACATTTGGAAACTTAATCATTTTCCTTGGTTTCCATTTTATCATTCATTATCGTAAAATGGAATATAAAAAAGTAGCCAAAATTTTCAAAAAATTTTGGCTACTAATATAACATCGCAAAAGTTAAAACTATTTCTATCACTTTTATAGTATACTGTCTCTTTCAAGATCTTTTTCAAATCAAAAGCCAGTACATCCAAACTATGATAAAAACACTTATAATAAACACTATGATCAGATCAATTACTTAAGGACTTCGCACAGATATTCAAATGTTCTGGCTGCAGAAGCTACAGAAAGTTTCTCTGATGTAGTATGAACACCTTCCATATCAGGTCCTATAGAGATACAGTCAAGTCCCTCAAGCTTCTGACCAAAAAGTCCACATTCTACACCTGCGTGAAGAGCTTCTATCCTAGGCTCACGGCCGTAAATCTTCTTAAACACATCTATCATATGCTCGCGAAGCTTAGAATCTGACTTAAATGGCCATCCCGGATAGGATGATGTGATCTTGGCCTTGGCTCCAAATGCCTCTGTAATGTATACAAGTCTGTCAAGAAGAGCATCCTTGCTGCTATCTACGCTACTTCTAACAGCATACTCAAGTGTCACTTCGTTATCAGAACTTACAATAACTCCAAGATTAAGAGATGTCTCTACAAGTCCCGGAACAGATGCGCTCATAGCCTGGATACCATTTGGTAAGGATAATATGAGCTTGTATACATTCTTCATTGAAGCGTTATCAAGACAGTCAAAAGTACATTTTTCTCTTGCTGTTACCGTAAACTTAACATCAGGATCCTTGATTTCAAGTTCACTCTTAACGATAGCTTCAAGGTCCTTTACTGCCTTTAAAGCAGCTTCTTTACTTGTATCTTCAGGCACTACTATAGTTGCCTTTGCATTAACCGGAATTGCATTATCAGCTACTCCGCCATTTATCGAAACAAGTGAAATATCGTTTTTGTCAGAAACTGCAGCAAGAATTCTTCCAAGGAGAATATTAGCATTACCATGTTCTTTGATTATCTCTGTACCTGAATGTCCACCAAGAAGGCCTGACACTTCGATATCATATAGCATACCGCTTCTGCTAACCTTAGATACAGGAAGAGTTGCATAAAATCTTGCTCCGCCTGCACAAGATGTAAGAAGTACACCCTCTGTCTCAGAATCGATATTGATAAGCTTTCTGCCCTTTAATGGAGACAGATCTATCGCAAATGCGCCGTCCATTCCAGTCTCTTCATTGGTTGTTATAACAACTTCAAGCCTAGGATGAGGAATTGTCTTAGAATCAAGAAGTGCAAGACAATAAGCAACAGCAATACCGTCATCACCACCAAGAGATGTACCCTCAGCCCAGATCTTATCACCATCTGTAACAGGCTTTAAAGGCTGAGTAGCCATATCAATATCATAATCAGCATCATGAACAGCTACCATGTCCATATGCCCCTGAAGGATGATCGGCTCCCTGTCTTCATATCCTTCACTAGCTTCACCGAATATGATAACATTTCTGGTCTCATCCTGTATGTACTCAAGATTCCTATCCTTGGCAAACTTCACAAGATAGTCACTGATCATCTGAACATTATTTGATCCATGAGGGATCTGTGTTATCTCCTCAAAAAAATGAAATACTGACTTTGGCTCTAAATTATCTAAAACGCCCATTATCAAGTCCTCCTGTTAATACAGATTTATTTAGTATCAGTAAAAGATCTACGCCTCTAGTGTACTGACTCGTTCATATTTAATCAAATATGAGCCAGTCAGCATACTAGATGTAAATACTAATACTTAAATCAGATGTATATTCTATCACATATCAAAGCAATCAAAAAGACCCACGTCACACCTAAAGTGATCAGTGGATCTTTATAAATTCATGTTAAACTCACGAATTCTGTATATTAAGCGATCTGCTTCTTAGCAACTTCTGTAAGAGTCTTGAAGCCTTCTGCATCATTAACTGCCATCTCAGCAAGCATCTTGCGGTTGATTTCAACACCAGCAAGCTTGAGGCCATGCATAAGAGTGCTGTAGCTCATTCCGTTAAGTCTAGCAGCAGCGTTGATACGAACGATCCAAAGTGATCTCATATCTCTCTTCTTCTGCTTACGACCTGCGAATGCGCTTGTAAGAGCTCTCATTACAGACTGCTTTGCGATTCTATACTGCTTGGAACGAGCTCCTCTGTAGCCCTTTGCAAGCTTTAATACTCTATTGTGTTTCTTCTTGGCATTTAATGCGCCTTTTACTCTTGCCATTGTAATTTCCTCCTAAATAATCTAAAAAACTACGAACTGTCTTACTAAAAATTAAAGGTAAGGCAGGATCTTCTTCATTGTCTTAACAGATGTAGCATCTACAAGAGCTGGCTGACGAAGATTTCTCTTTCTCTTTGTAGACTTCTTAGTCAGAATGTGACGCTTGTATGCCTTGTTTCTCATAAGCTTGCCTGTGCCTGTTACTTTGAAGCGCTTGGCAGCTGCTCTGCTTGTTTTCATTTTGTGCTGCATAATAAAAATCCTCCTATTTCTTACGGTATCTGCATGTACTTTTTTATTTCTTCTCAGCTAAGAACATAACCATGCTTCTGCCTTCTGCTTTAGGCTGCTTCTCAACTACTGCGCAGTCTTCGAGCTCCTTGGCAAAATCAATCAGAACATGAACGCTCGCTCCCATATGAGCCATTTCACGACCTCTAAAACGCATAGTTACCTTGACCCTATTGCCTTTTTCAAGGAATTTCCTTGCAGCATTGATCTTAGTATTAAGATCGTTTGTATCGATATTGGGAGAAATACGAATCTCTTTAATCTCAACAGTCTTCTGTTTCTTACGCGCTTCTTTAGCTTTGCGAAGCTGTTCATACTTGTACTTGCCGTAGTCAACTACTCGGCAAACAGGGGGTTTTGCATTTGGTGCGATCTTGACAAGATCAACTCCTGCTTCCTCTGCGACTTTGCGTGCATCCTGGATTGACATAACTCCAAGCTGCTCACCACTTAGTCCTATCACACGAACTTCCTTGTCTCTGATCTGTTCGTTAATAAATAAGTCGTTAATGGTTATTACCTCCGATTAAAATAAAAAAGTGGACACGCGAGACGCATCCACTTATAATCAAACCGTACAGACAAAAGAGTCTGTCTGAAGTTATAAACACCTGAAGCATATGCCGCAGGGTGAGAGTGGATACTCTGCTTTGTTTTCAAACATTAGTAGATTATCACGATAGTAACCCTTTGTCAATAGTTTCAGTTCAAAAAGGCAAAATAAAAAATGATCAAAAACAACAATTTAAAAAATAATATCAGCAATACAAACTTTGATGTCAATCTTGAATACTATAAGATATTCTATCATGTGGCCAAAAACGGCGGGATAACCGCTGCCGCCAAAGAGCTTAGCATGTCACAACCTGCTGTAAGTCAGCAGATATCAGGTCTTGAAAAGCAGCTGGGCGTATCTTTATTTAAAAGAAGCGGACGAGGCATCGCTCTTACATCAGAAGGAAGCCTCCTATATAAATATGTAGAAAAAGGCTACAAAGAAATACTTCAGGGTGAAAAACGCCTATCTCAGCTTCTGCATTTGGAAGCAGGAGAAGTCAGAGTCGGAGCAAGCGATATGACTCTTCGCTTTTTCCTTCTGCCATACCTTGAGAAATTCCATCAGCTATATCCCGGTATCAAAGTCACCGTAACCAATGGACCTACTCCCGAAACCCTCAAATACCTCGAAGATGACCGAATAGATTTTGGCGTTGTATCATCTCCGTTTCCTGAATATATAAATAAAGAAAACATCACTTATATAGATGTTCGCGAAATTCAGGACTGTTTCGTAGCAGGAAGATCTTTTATCCAATATAAAAATCATATGATAGATCTTCAAGAGCTTGAAAATCTGCCGCTTATAACTCTTGAAGGCCAGACGTCAAGCGGCAGATATGTAACTGAATTCTTAAAAAAGAACAATATAACCATACATCCTGAGTTCGAACTAGCCACCAGTGATATGATCGTTCAATTTGCAGAGAGATCTCTTGGCGTTGGCATGGTTGTCAGGGATTTTGCAAAAGAAGATCTGGACAACGGAAAACTCTTCGAACTAAGATTCAAGCAGCGAATCCCTCCAAGACACCTGCGACTTGTGACTGACACCAAACGTCCTCAGTCCCTTGCATCTGCAAAGCTGCTGGAACTGATCAAAGCCAAGGATTAAATGCGCTTTATTCCAAGCTTTTTAAGCTCATCCATCATCTGCTCGATACTTTGGAAATGGATACCCTTTATCCCTGATCTGATGGCTCCGATGACATTTTTCTCTGTATCATCTATAAATACGCACTTATCAGGGGTGAGGTCGTAGCGTTTTATGATCAGTTCGTAGATATCGCTATCAGGCTTGATCACATGGTCCTTATAACTTAAGATACCGCCGTCAACATAGTCCAAAAAAGCCATCTCTACCTTGTTGGTATCTACTGCATTCTTGGAAAAATTAGACAGAACAAGCACTCTGTAATGTGCTTTCTTGAGCCCTTCGATAAGAGGAATTGATGTACTTCTAAGCTTAACTATGCCCTTGAAATCATCAAAGCCCATATGTATATACTCGGAAAGTTCAGGACTCTGTTCACAGAGCTTATCAATAATCTCTTCATGGCTCATGATGCCACGGTCAAACTCGTTCCAGATATCAGTTCTTACGGTTGCATCGCCAACCTTCTCAATAAGATCTTCAGGAATTCCCTTATCTGCAAGCATCTGCCTCCAGGAGAAGTCTACAAGAACATTGCCTATATCGAAGATGATCGTATCAATATAGCTTGAAGGCTTTCTCGGAACTGCATTGCCATACTTGTCATGATCCTGATCGGAAGTCATAGCATCAAGAGAAGCTATTGTATGTCTTCCTGTAAAAAGACCTATCACCCATATCATAAGCCATATAAGTATCGTAATACCTACTGTTCCGCCTACAGCTGTTATAAACAGTTCAAAAGAATTGGCAGGAAAGATAAATGCCAATATAAACAGGGCTATATACATCCCCACAAGAAGTACAATACCAATTATTGCGGCTATTCTCTTAGCCGTCCACTTATTTGCTGAATTATTATCGCTCAAAGTAAATCCTCCTAACTAAATTCATAAGATCGTCTATACCACAATATGACATATGCCTTTTAAAGTCAAAGAAGCTTTATAAAAATATCGCAGCCACGATCTTTGATCAATAGCTGCGATATACTCAGTCAACATTTTTCTGAAAAATCTTTTTTCTAAAATAACTTTTTTAAAATATCTTTATTTCTAAAATAGATTTATTTCTAATAATTCTTTTTCTAAAATATCATTTCTTAAGAGGGCTCTCTCTGTAGATAATATCCTCACGAGCAGGACCATTAGAAACCATTGTGATCGGGAATCCAATCTGCTGTTCGATGAAGTTAACGTAATTCTTGGCATTCTCTGGAAGCTCGTCAAAGTTCCTTATTCCGCGGATATCGCACTTCCATCCCGGAAGAGTTACATATACAGGCTTAGCCTTCTTAAGCTCTCTTGTTACAGGGAACTCTGTAGTCTCCTTGCCATCAATCTCGTATGCTACACATACCTTGATCTCATCAAGATATCCAAGATCATCAAGTACTGTAAAGGCTACATCTGTAGCGCCCTGAAGTCTGCATCCGTACTTACTTGCAACACAGTCATACCAGCCCATACGTCTGGGTCTTCCTGTTGTAGCACCGTACTCTCCGCCGTCTCCACCGTGATTACGCATAAGGTCAGCTTCTTCTCCGAAGATCTCTGATACGAACTCACCAGCTCCTACTGCAGAGCTGTATGCCTTGGTTACAGCTACAATCTCTTTGATCTCGTAAGGAGCGATTCCTGCTCCAAGTGCGCCATAAGCTGCAAGTGTGTGTGAAGAAGTAACCATAGGATAGATGCCGTGATCAGGATCCTTCATAGTACCAAGCTGTCCCTCAAGAAGGACTGTCTTGTTCTCTTTAAGAGCCTTATCGAGATACTCAGAAACATTGCCAATATAAGGACGAACCTGCTCTCTCCAGTCTACGATCGTATTAAAAAGCTCTTCCTGGTTAATAGGATCTGTATGATACAGGTGTACTAAAAGTGTATCTTTAATAGAAGCGATATTAGCTATCTTCTCCTTGATAGTCTCATCATCCTGGAAGAACTCATTGATCTGCCAGCCAATCTTAGCAAACTTATCTGAATAGAAAGGTGCAATACCGGACTTGGTAGAACCAAAGCTCTTACCTGCAAGACGAGCCTCTTCAAGTGTATCGAACAGAATGTGATATGGCATCATAACCTGAACTCTGTCAGAGATCATGATCTGTGGCATCGGAACACCCTTTTCAGTAACTTCCTTAAGTTCTCTCATAAACTTAGGAATATCGAAAGCCATACCATTACCAATAATATTCATAATATTCGGATGGAATACTCCGGACGGCATTGTATGAAGAGCAAATTTACCATACTCATTTACAATAGTGTGACCTGCATTGGCACCACCCTGAAAACGGATAACAACATCTGCGTTATCTGCCATCATATCTGTAATCTTTCCCTTGCCTTCGTCGCCCCAATTGGCTCCTACAACTGCCTTAACCATAATTATTATCCTCCTGAAATTGTTATCTCCAAATAACAAATAGATTTTAGTGACATAAGACATGAACCTGTCACCGTGATTACTATAAAACATTTTTGTTCATAAGTAAAATCAATATTTTTTTATGTTACGCATAAGCCACGCTTATATATTTTGAAAATTGTCAATATCGAGCAAAATTTAGCCAAAATTAGCATTATATTAGATTGCAAGCGCCATATTTTTATATTAAAATATAGTTGTTTGAAATATTTTAGTAATTTGTAAATCATTATGGTAAAGATGACAGATCTCATCATCTTATTCTTAAGGTCAAATGTGTTTTCTTCAAACACAAACGTCATCATATGTATTGATCATAAGCAGATAAATTGAATTACTGTATAGGGGGTATCATGTTACATATCAAATCTCTTTCAGAAGGACTGGACCTGTTCAAAGCACTCGGATCAGATATCAGAGTGGAGATCGTTAAGATTCTTTTGGACAATAACGGAATGAATATGAACGAGCTTGCATCTCGTCTCAATATCACCAACGGTGCTCTTACAAGCCATATCAAAAAGCTTGAAGAATGCGGAGTTGTCACAGTATCATCTGAAACCTCAGGACACGGCAATCAAAAAATATGCTCAGTACATCTTGATAAAATACTAATCGACCTTCAAGATGAAGCCAAGGATGAAAACGTATATACTACTTCGATAAAAGTTGGTCTTTTTTCAGACTATGAAGTATATCCTACCTGTGGTATAGCATCCGGATCACAGCTCATAGGCCAGGTTGATGATACAAGATACTTCTCTCATCCAGACAGGTATCATGCTGATATTCTATGGTTTACTAAAGGTCATGTAGACTATGTGATTCCTAATTTCATTCCTTTTTCACAAAAAATTGATGAGATCTGCATCTCAGCAGAGCTTTCATCAGAAGCACCTGGTGTCAACAACGTATGGCCATCTGATATTTACTTTTATCTAAACGATGTAAGCCTTGGCTACTGGACATCACCGGGAGACTTCGGAGATGTCAAAGGAATCTTCACCCCTGACTGGTGGTTCCCTAACTGGAATCAGTATGGTCTTCTAAAGATGCTGGTAATAAACCATAAGGGCACCTTCATTGATGGTCTTCAGATATCTGACGTTACCATCGACCGATTCAATCTTACAAGTAAGAGCAACATCAAATTCCGCATGGAAGTTCCTGATACAGCTGAGCATGTTGGCGGTCTAACTATCTTTGGTAAGTCATTTGGCAATTACAATCAGGATATCGAAGTCAGAATGAGCTACAGTCCTATAGACTCTGAATAAATAAAAAACCTTCCCCAAAACTAAAAGGGAAGGTTTTTTATTTATATACTGATCAAACTAAAGTTTACGTCTTCCAATACTCTTTCTGACCTTACCAAAAATATAAACCACACCACATATTGCAGCAAATCCTGCAGATACGTAGAGCATGACGTCAATATTAAAATGAAGGTATGAAAGGCTTACAAAGCTTATAATAAGGAGCATGAGCATCATCCAGCCAAAGGCTATTGCTACCACAAAGACGAATCCCAGTATACCTTTTAAAAGGTTCAGAGGATTAAACTCATCTTCCTTGGCACGCCTATAAGCGGCTTCTTCAGAGTCTGTTTTAAGGATGTTTATCGCTTTTTGTTCGCTTAAAGCGTTTTTACTATTTCTATATTTCTTTTTCATTAATCTACCATCCTAGATCCCCATACCGTAATCTGTGAATCCTTGCCAAGAGCAGTAAATGTCATAGTCTCTACGCTGCTGCCTTCTATATTCATAGAAACAGTAACTCCGCTATATGTATCGCCGTTAAATGAAAGCTCAATATAAGGAGTGCCATCTTCAAGACTCCAGGTGCCTTCAAAAGCGCCTGTGATACTGCCGTCTTCATTAAGAGTGATAGTCTTTGGCGCATTGTAGTCAAGATTCTTGTAGTCTACATCAAGATCATGAACTATAACTTCGTAGTCGCCGGCTACTTCAGATATCTCATAGCCATCTTCCTTCAATGTCTCTCCATCAGTAGCATAAGGAGCTGCCACAAGCCATCCTTCCTTATTGACAAAAAGCTGATGGATCTTGACATAATGGCCTTCTGATCCGTTTGTAGTCCTTGTGTGGAATACAATATAAGCCTTGCCGTCATCATCTACAAAAGCTGAGTTATGTCCCTGAGCGACCTGACCTATAGACATGGTCTTCCACTTATATCCTCCGAAGAGTCTGACACCTATACCTGTATTATAGTTAAAAGAATATGTATCATAGTAAGGCGTATTTCCAAGTTCGTCAACATAGTCTCCATCAGGCTTAGTAGATCTAAACACCCTTATATTATAGCCGCCTGCAGCTTCAAGATTACCATATGAAATAAAAAGATAGTAATAGTCACCTATATGCTGTATATAGGATCCCTCTCCCGAAACATAGGCTCCGCCTGCTACTAAAGTTCCAAAATATGCATCGCTGTGAGCCTTGGTCTCATAACTTACATTGTAGTCTCTAAGGCCTGTCTCTTCATCAAGTTCCAGCATAAAGATACCGCCTGACCAGGAACCATAACTCATCCAAAGCTTGCCATCCTGATCATAGAATACACATGGGTCTATACAATTAGGATACATATCCCCCCATTTCTTGTTGTCAACGCCGTATGTAACATAGCGCTCAGGAATAGTATCCGTACCAAGAACAGTTCCTGCATCTGTCTGACTGAACGTATCTTCGTTAAATCCGCCATATACAACAGATCCTGCATATTCATAAGGGCCGTAAACACTATCTCCTGTAAGAAGGACTATATTGGACTTCCAGTTGTCTCCATTAGCAGACAGATAGATACAGTACTTGCCCATTGTTTCATTATAGATGATATCAGGAGCCCAGAGATATCCGAACCAGTCACCGTTTTCATCATCATTCCACTCTCTTATCTTTTCTATAGTTTCATCAGAAAGAGATGCTCTAAAATCTGCAGTCCTATTCTCCCAGTCAAAAAGATCATCTGATGATGCACTGGTAATATGAGTTCCTACAATATAGTACTTACCATCTTCATCCTTGAATATAGACGGATCATGCACTGATACAGTACTTGCTGTTTTCTTATCTTGGTTATCAAACTCTCTTACAACTTCTGTCATCTTCAAATTCAGAACGCAGCGAACCGTTGCTTCCTCTCCTTTATAAGTGATCATTACATAAGGCCTTAGAGATACA
Organism: Butyrivibrio fibrisolvens; assembly: GCF_023206215.1. Lineage (NCBI taxonomy): Bacteria > Bacillati > Bacillota > Clostridia > Lachnospirales > Lachnospiraceae > Butyrivibrio > Butyrivibrio fibrisolvens. Next base: position 1,754,262 of record NZ_CP065800.1, on the reverse strand, counting down.
TCAGTAGATGCCGATGCCAGATTAGGTGACACACTCTGACCCTCTCCTCCAATCAAAGTCCCTTCTATGGTATAACTCTCTCCGGCTCTTAACATTGGAATTTCATCAGGCATAGAATCTTCTGACGCAGCCACAAGATTATCAGAATTGGTATACTGGAATTTCTTACCTGATATCGTATAGTCCTTAGTATCATTACTAACTACTAGCGTATAATGAACCTCTTCTCCATCTTCATACGAAAGCTTATCTGTAGAAAGAGTTACACTTACACCGTCTTTAGACTCATAGTAAGTATTACCATTAAGCCCCTGCACCTTGTCACCAGCAACATCTCCCTGCCCCGAAGATGCCTCTCCAGCGCCGTTAACATCCAAAGACGATTCTCCCCCGCCGCTGCACCCATTAACTGCCATCATCACAAGAAGCGAAAGCGCAGCAAACGTCCTGCGAATCTTTCGAAATCCACCCGCCTTTGCACCCTTGGTCGCACAATGATCATTATCCGAAACATTACTAATATCATTAAAACTTTTACCATCGCTATACATAATCCAACTCCATTAGTCTTATATTTGCATCATTTCTACATCTCGCCTAATATCTTAAATCCACACTTTCTAATAAATACAAATCCATTCCTTATATACTCATTAGAAACCAACATCTTTCAGCCACTTCATTCTAATAGTACATTACTAAAACCACTTGGGGATACTGGTCTGTCCAAGTGGTTTTAGTAATGTACTATTCCGGGTGCAAATAGCACCCGGAATAAAATAACAGAAGGAGGAACTATTTATTTAGTTTCTACAGACATAATGTCTATGTAGCACTCTTCACATGTAAGGAGCATGTACATAGGATCGCCTGCAGCACATGTTGTAGTCCAGCTAGTCTTATTAGTGAACTTGTTGCCATTTCTGTCAACGATGACAGCATCTACTACCATAGAAGTACCATCTCTTGTGATAGTAAGAGTTACATCAGCATCTTTCATAGCATCAAGCCATGTAGCCCAGTCATCACCCCAGCTTGTCTCATAGGTTACATCTCCACCGTCAATATCTACGTCCCAGCCATAAGCATCAGCACGAATAGCTGCATACTCAACATGATCAGCAGAGCCAACGCCTTCATCAGGATTAGGATTCTGATGAGCCTCTGTCTCTTCGTTAGTAAATACCATTACGTAGTTGTCCCAGTTGTTGACACCATCAGAATAGTTCTTGAAGTTAACAGTAGTTGTAGTACCATCAGCAATCTCGATAGGTGTTGACCAGTCTGTCCACCATGCATTTGTAAGATCTGTAGAACCTACAGAGTCTATAGCATCAGGATCTGCCACAACACTTATAGCATCCTCGATTGAGAGGATATCGATATAGCAAGCCTCGCCTGTAATTGCGAAGAAGCAGTCATCATCAGCTGTAATATCAGCAGGGAATGTAACCTGGCAGGTATTAGCTGATCCAAGATAGTCAGTCTGAACAGCATTAACAGTAAGTTCAGAACCGCTTCTTGAGATTGTAAGCTCAACATCAGCTTCCGTCATAACCTGCTGAAGCCATGTGCCCCAGTTGCCCCAGCTGTAGTTAAAGAGCGCAGAATCAATATCTCCGTCAGGAGTCCATCCAAATGCATCGGCTCTTACACATGCATATTCCTTGTGATCAGCTGATCCGGACTCATTAGGATCCTCGTGAGCAGGTGTCTTTTCGTTAGTAAAAAGAACTGTATAGTTATCATAGTTATTAACGCCATCTGACCAGTTCTTAAGCTTTACAACTTTGGTCTCACCATCCTTAAGCTCTGTAAACTCTGACCAGTCACTCCACCATGCATTAGAAAAATCTGTAGCACCAACGCTATCAATAGCACTTTCATCTACTTTAAGAGTCACTTCATGAGTTGGAGCATCATATGTGGAAGTAGCATCTCCGGCCTCATACAAAGCTTTGATCTGACCTGCGTCAAGTACATAGTCATATACATAGATCTCATCGAATGCACCCTTCATGATAGCATCCCAGTAGTTGATACCAAGAAGGAAATCAAAGTTATCAGACTCAGCCATAGTACCGCTTACAACATATGTAGGTCTTACATTGCCATCTGAATCATAGCCAACAAGCTCTTCTCCGTTAAAATAAAGATGTGCAACAATAAGTGTTCCATCCTCAGAAAGCTCAGAAGGATCAACTGTAAGAGTTATGTTGTTCCACTCGCCTACATGAGTATTGGCTTCATCCGGATACCAGTTAGGCCACTTGGCATCATCAAGCTGATCATAAGCCCATACGCAAGGGAATGCGCTTCCGTCAGGATTCCAGTCTGCCCATGTGAAGTTAACATAGTGCTGACCACCTGTAGCATCTCCGTGAATATCAGGACCATACTGAAGAGTTGGCATATAGTTAGCTGATCTTTCTGAATATACCCAGAAGGAAACAGAATACGTATCACCTACGCCGTTAACATCAAGCTTTGCTCCCTTACTTCCATCAACATAAAGGGCATTGCCACTTACACCGTTAACATAATTAACTGCATCATCTGTAGTCTGAACGATAGGTGTTGCCGCAGTATCCTGAATAGCTGCATGTACTCTCTCATCTTCTTCATCGAAAGAAAAATAGTACTTGTAGTCATCAGGAATCTCAGTAGCCGCTGCGCTCTCTGTAGCCTGTTCTTCCTTGTTTTCTTCCTTTGCAGTTTCCTGACTAGATGCTTCCTGTGCTGATGAATCAGCCTGACTTGCTGTATCACTTCCAGAAGTTCCGCAGCCTGCAAGAAGAGATGATGTCATGAATACACCCATCATGACACTTAAAACTTTCTTCTTCATAAAACCCTCCTTATAATATGAAAAATATAATTAAAGCCTTATTACCTGACATGTGGCACAGATTCTATCCATGAATCATCTCCATGGATCATATCCATGCCTCATGTCTTAAACTACCCCGTTTTTACTGAGCAAAAGAATCGACAACCGCCTGATATGCAGCAAGATCTTCTTCAGACAGGACATCATATCCGCTTGGTCCAAAGTAAGAGATCATAGCTTCTGCATGATAATAGTTGGCCTGACGTGTAGCTTCATCAGCGTAGTCAGCAGCCTTAGCTGTGCCTGCATCAACAAGATCATGTATACCGATTGAATTAAAATACTGATCGCAGAAGTTCCAGTATCCTGCAATGCTGTACCAGCCATAAGCAACAGGCCTTGTGATTGATGCAAAATAGTCATCCCAGTAATCAACACTTCCGTCTTCACTTGTAACTGTCGGGAACAGTGCTCTGTATCTGGTCCATACGCCCTCATCAAGTGTCATAGGAACAGGCATATTGGCATGCTTAAGTGCAACACCTGATTCATTAGTGATAGACTCATCTTCATAGATATCAAGACGAGCGTTCCAGCCATCAACGCCAAATGTCATGAATTTAAGAAGAAGGTATGCTTCATAAGGATGTTCGCAGGATGTTGATACGCCGCCCATGTACATATTGGCGATAACATTGTGTTCCTTCTCATCAACAACATTAGGAGTTACATAAGGAACGATATCAAGTCCGTAATAGTCCTGATATGACTGACCATCAATCTCTGTATTCCAAAGATTCTGATATGACCAGAAACCTTCTGAGAATACTGCTACATGTCCTGTTGCACCAAACCATGTGGACCAGTCACCGGACCAGTCTTCCATAGCCTGAGTATTCTGCTGAGGAGCTACATATCCTCCAAGTTTAAGATCTGAAAACTGCTGCTCACCTGTAGCCCAGTATGAGAGATCAAAGTCTGTTCCATCAAAACCAAATTCTCCCTTAAGTGCTCTTTCTTCAGGGGAGCAGGCTGCGATACCATAAAGTGAATCAAGTCTGTTGTAGTAGCCAAGGCCGTAATACTTCATACCTGTTCTGTCATCTACTGTTGCATCCTTGATAAGCTGGATCATCTCATCCCATGTCCAGTCTGTACGAGGCATCTCAAGATTCAGTTTGTTGATAACATTCCTATCAATGAAAATAGCACTTGGCTGATACCATGCAGGTACCGCATACCTTACATCTGTATCGAACATACCTATACCATATTCATTAATAGTTGGCATAAGGTTGGCTGTCTCAGGATCATTGTTGTAATAATCTGTAATATCAGCCCAGTACATATTGGCAAGAGCTGTATCAGAGTCTGTACCTACAAATACATCCGGGAACTGACCTGCTGCAGCTGCTGCAGATAGGTCTGTTGACATATCACTGATGACCTTGGTCTCTACAGTGATATTAGGATATTTCTCCATAAACTTCTCAGCCAGAATGTTAATAGTAGTCTCATCTTCATAGTGCCAGTAAGTAAGAGTTATATTATCAGTAGTAACTCCATCCTCCCCGGAACCCTGCGCTGTCTGACCGGAACCTGTATCTGCATTTGTTGAAGATCCACAGGCAGCTGTGCCAACCACCATTGCTGCGGCCAGTATGCTCGCAGCAGCTTTACTTAAATTCTTTTTCATATATTCCCTCCTTTATTATCGTATCTGATGCCATACCCAATATTAGATCATTCCTAAGACCGGGAAGGCTAATACACATTTTGTGCTGACTAATTCCATAAAAATTATCACTACTAACCAATTGATCTATCACCTGGTAAGGAGTCATTAAAGTCTTGATCAAAGATCATTCACCCGTAATACCCGCTCTATCGATACTCTCTACAAACTGCTTCTGTAATATCAGATACATGATAAGAAGCGGGATGATAGAAAGTGATGTTGCTGCCATACGAACCGACTCATTAAGGCTCGTTGCTGTTGATCCTACTGTAGCTTTAGAAGCAAAGGATGAATCGAAATTCTTGAGCTGAACTACAAGATTGGTCCATATGCTGTTACCTGAAAGTCCCTGAACATACAGCTCAGTAAGATATGATTCATTCCAGTACCATACAAAAGAAAATAAGACTACTGTAACGATAGCAGGAACAGCTGACGGAACCGCTATTCTGAAAAACCTCTTAAAATGACCCGCGCCGTCTATAGCCGCTGCCTCCATTAAAACCTTGGGAACCTGCCTGAAAAACTGATAAAATATCAGGATAAAAATAGGAGCATTAAGTCCGTTACCAAATAGCGCCGGAAGTGCAAAAGTCCATATAGTTCCAAGTATTCCCATATCGTTGTACAGAACATAGGTAGGGATCATGGTAACCTGCTTGGGAAGGATATAAGAGAATATAAGTATCGCCATCATGATCTTCTTGCCCTTAAATTCATATCTTGCAAACCCATATCCAACCATCATATCAATAAGGATATTGCAGACAGTGGGAATCCCAGCTATAAGTATTCCCTTAAAAAAGGAAGCCACAAAATCAAGCGATGCTCCTGCGTCTACATAATTTCTAAGATATAAATGACTAGGAATCCATTTGACCGATGTATCCAAAAGATCATTTTGATCCATAAAGCTGGTACTTATCATATAGAAGATAGGATACAGATATACAAAACCTATGCAGATAAGAAGTCCATATATGGCGATCATCTTGCCGGCTCCCTGCTTTTCTCTTGTTCCAAACATGAATCTGTGAAGCTTTTCTTTGGTAAAATAGCTCCTTAGATCTTTTTTAGTAATCGCCTGAGCCGTCATATGTTGTGAATTTTCCTTTTCTTTGGATTTTTTCCATCCTTGCTGCATTTCTTCTGCCCCTCCTTTCTATACGTTTTGCTTCTCTTTCTTCTTTCTTGAGCTGCTTTTGGTGTTTCTTCACAAGTCTGTCATAGTGATCTTTCTTAGATCCTAATAGCAGGAAGAAAAGAAGTGTTATAAGAGTAATAACCACTGCATACATCCAGGCCATTGCTGATGCATATCCATAACCCTTTTCCTTGGTTCCTGAGAACATAGCATCTTTGATCATGGTAATAAGTTCGTTTTGTTCATTGCCCGAAAGGAATATTACGGAGTATACCGAACATAACAAAATCATAGGTTTGATAGTAGGAAGAGTTATCTTCCAAAAACACTCCCATTCAGAGCCTCCGTCAATCTTGGCAGCTTCATACATGGAAGGATCGACCTTCTGAAGTGCTGACAGGAAAATAAGAATCTGAACGCCTGAATACCACAAAGTCATGATCATATTGGAGAAGATCTCTCCTATTCCCTCTGCTGCCGATGCTGGAAGGACAGTCTCCATAGCCGATACGATAGCCTGTGTATCCATAGCAGGGATACTGGATGCTCCCTCGCTTACCAGAAGGTTCATAACAGGTCCCGATACTATAATGACCGGAAGGAAGAATATAAGTCTGAAGAACCCTCTTGCAACTATCTTGCCATTTAACATGATCGCAATCATAAGTGCGAATACTACTATGATCGGAACTTCTATGAGAGTCTGCCATATGTATGTCACAAGCTGCTGCGGAAATTCAGGATTCTCAAGCCATATCTGAGTAAAGTTACCTGTTCCCAAAAATGTGAACTTCATTCCGTTTGGCGTGATCCTAATGTTGTACCACATATAGTAAAAAGACTGTGCCAGCGGAATAAGAAGAAATGCCAGAACTCCCACAAGCCATGGTGCCACGAACAGATATCCCATTCTGGCTTCTCTTGATTCAAGCTTTCCAAGTTTTATCCTGGGCTTTTTTTCTTTTTTCCCAAAAATCTTCATTTACTCTGCTACCTCGTAAGACATAGTGTCAATCGTAATACCATCTACAGTCTGCGCTGTGTCGCCGTAGTTAATATAGATCACTACACCGTTAGAATATGTAACCTTAGTTATGTTGTTATCAAGAAGCTCGTGCCTTACTATAACAGCATCCTGCGTCTTGTCATGAAGCGCTTTGAACTCTGTATTGTAGCTTACGATAGTATCCTTATATGAACTGTATTCAGAAGAATAAATATCGCTGGAGTTAGTATTTATAAGCTCTGATGAACTCTCCTTAGTGATATAGAAGGAAGGGAATGAACCCGACTCAACCATCTTTAGGAAAAATTCCTTCTTGTTAGCTTCAAAGTTCATGTACTGCGCATATACAGGTATGATTCCTGTTAGTACTATAGAAAGGAAAGGAACTTCCACATCTTCAAGAATGTAGCTTGAAGAGTAAAGCGGCATATCAAGAAAAGCTCTTGTATCTGACCAGTAAGAAGCAATAGGTGTTTCAAGTACAAGCTCCGCTGAATCATACATAGTATCAAGAGTAGACTTATAAGATGCTGCCGTATCAAATCTTGTATACTTATTGCCGCTATAGGTGTAGGTATACATCGTGTTGGTAATACCTGCTATTGCAAGATTATCAACACCGTTTTTGGTATACCCTGATAAGACATCATTCAGAACATCGCCTGTCCTTGAAGGAGTTACATATAGGAAGGTATCGTATACATCTTTGTAAGTCTCGTACTCATAACGCCTTTTATTGACCTTCTTGACTACGTTAAATGTTGCATTCTGCTCATCAGGATTGATCAAAAGAGCATCATCGTAAAGGTATATCTTAATGCCTTTTTCCTCTGACTCTTTGATAAGAGCTGTAAGATCCTTGGTTCCTCCTATCTTGCTGTCAGCCTTGTACTTAGTGATAGGAAGATCATACAAGCCTCCTGCCTGCCAACCCTTGTAAACTGACATAAGCGTTGTAACACCGCTACTTTCAAGATCTTCATAGATATCCCTGATATCATCTGTAGTTGTCATAACTACAGCACTGGTGCCAATAAGCCATGACTCTCTCTCTGTTCCAAGGAAATCAATCCTTGTGTTATAGGACACATCCTGCTTGCTGATAAGTCCGTTATCAAGGAGATATTGTCTGTAGCTTGTAGCCATACCACTATAGTTTGCATCCTCTCCTGAGAGGAACTTGAACCTTATCTGAAGATCAGAATGGCTTCTGTCTGCTTCATATACATGAAGTGAACCTGAAGTAGAATTGTTGCTGGTAGGCTGCGTGTAGAGCTTTCTTAAGATAAATCTTGCATAGGACCTGTTATAATCAATACTCACACCATTGGGCATAACATTGATATCAGCTCTCTGCGCGCCATCTTCGACTATTCCAAGAAAAGCTATCTGATCATCTGTATGAGCTATTCCAAATACCGGAGCCAGGATCTGCTGAGGATCTGTTATAGTGTTATATCTGTCAAGAAGGAGGGTATTAACTTCCGATTCATCAAATCCAACATCCTCTCCATATATAAGAGCCGAATATCCGCTTGAAAATCTTCCCTCTTTGTCATCAAGATAAACAAGTGCACCGTTACCATCAGGGATGAACATATATCCTTCTTTGTCATCAAGGTAGGAACTTCCCATGTACTGGTACATAGATACAGTTCCTATATAATAGGAATCTCCATCTTCTTTGATGGAATCTTCTGCAATCCTTGCTGTAAGTCCCTCATCTGTAAGAGATACTGTAAGTGTCAAGCCAAGCTTATAAGTATTCCAGTAAAGAGTTGCCGTAAAGCCTGTATCTGTATATGTGATCTTCTTGTCCACATCATCATTGACAAGATCTGCCTGCTTGGTATCATCATTGGCACTTATCAAAGTCATGACAACTGCAGATCGCATAGCTCCGATCCATGTGGCATTGCACTTTTGATCATCATAAGTTGGATAGCTTTCAAGCCTTGCCCCTGTTGTCTTATCTTCTATGATGATAGAAAGATCCTCTTCACTTACGTACAGATTATATCCTGAGCTTGATGCTACATATTTATGGCCGTCAAGTTCATCTTGCGCATATACAACGCTGATATTCTCTCCTCCCAGCATATACTCATATCGCTGAGCATAGGAGGCTGCGCCAAGCGCCAGTGCAATTGATAAGGCTGCGCACGTACCTTTTTTTATAAATCCCAAAATCTTATTATCAGCCGCCAATGCGATACACCACCTCTCCTACAAGTGACTGCAGGAAGTCGAATACCTGCGACCACAGTACATAGATAATAAATGCAAGAAGACATACTATAAGTATTGTAAAAACAGTAAGTCCTATGATCTTAAAGGTCTCGCCAACTGTATAGTTGTTGATCTCTCTGATCGCTATGAATATAAGAACCAGGATCCAACAGACCATACAGAACCTGCCAAAGCTTACAAAAAACTCTTCGTTGTATGTAACAACGTGGCTTAAAGCGAAGATAAAAGGCATGAAGACCAAAAACGGTGATGCTGAATAAATAAAGGAACAGTATATAGCCTTGAACTTACCTTCACCGTCATTGATGGTACACATAAGATAATTGCATCCTACTATAAGAAACAGTCCCACGAGGATTATGATGATATCCGATGCAACATCGAACTGTCCCTCTCTTACTGTCTTGAACATGAATCCGCAGAAATACTTGTTAATGATATAGAACACGATCATAAGAGCAAGAAGTATATTAGAAGCAAGTACCGACACCTTGTTCTGACGCTTGATACCATAATTGCCATCAATTGGATGCCTCATGTAAAAGAAAATATATCGAAGCTGTGCTACAAGCTTTTGATTCTTTATCTTCTGTACAAAAGCTTTTGGTTTACTTAAAATATTCTTTTTATTGTCAAGGTATTTAACGATCTTATTAAGAACTATCAGTACAAGGATTATGACGATAACTGTTGACAGATTCTTCTTAAGCCATATATTTCTTATCTCCCAGAAAGAATCTGAGTACAGGTCATTATCTATAGAGAGCTTGGCGTATTTGAGTGCTCCCTCATAATCTCCTTCTTTGTAAAGAGCCTTGCCCATTGCCATATTGGCATAGTCGAAGAGATTGTTCATCATAAGAACCTGTGACAGAGGCTCTTTACTCTCTTCATACCTTCCTTTTGAAAAAAGATATAAAGCTTCATGAAGATAATCAGTAAACTCTGTAGGTTCATAGACCTGAATCTGCGCCTTGTCAGAATCAAGGACATAGATCTTGTCATCGCTTCCTATCTGGATAGCTTCGGCTTTGGTAGAAAGGCCTATCCTCTGCTGACCATCATCCTTACCTCCAAACATGAAAAGCAGCTGACCTTCATTGTTGTACTCATATATAAAGCCCTGCTGCGACACTACAAAGAAGTTATCGTGATTACCAACGGCTATAGCTGCAGGAACCGTATCGCTCTTGCCAGGATCTGTTATCATGTTTACGCCTGCTATATTAAGGCGTTTTAAGGTATCATCACCTTCACCTCTTGTGACAGTATAGATAATACCCTTTTCATCGATTGCCATGTTATCGGGAGTTGCAGGTATATTACCAACCATCTTGGCACGCTGAGCATCCGTAAGAAGCGCTCTCCATACGATAGTCCAGACAGATGCGCTTGTTGCATTGGTTCCGAAATATCCAAGGAAAGTTCCGTTATCAACAGGACTGATCTCAACTATACCATTAGTATTAGATTCGCAGACGATATACATAGTACCTGATGAATTAACCACTATCTTAAGTGGAAGAAAGTCAAGAGCATCGCCGTACATGGCAACTTGCGGTCTTGTATAGGTATGGATCAGTTCTCCGTTTTCATCAAATACGAATATGGACTTGGCATCTCTGTCTGCAACATAGGTAATATGCTTGTCAGTAACATATATGCCCTTAGGTCCTACCAGAACCCCTTCTCCGAAAGTAGTCACAAGATTGCCATCAGCATCACCAACTACTACTCTCTTATTACCGCTATCAAGAACATACATAGTTCCGTCATCAAGAAGAGTAAAATCTGTAGGAGTCATAAGAGATTCATCACCTATCTTGGTGATAGTCTTATACGGAAGATATGCTGTCTGCGTCTCTGTTACAGAATTGTATCCATCTACCGTATAAGTCTTATAGGGAGCGTCAGCATGGGCCGTTAATACATCTGCATTCCAGATAAGGCTGATCCCTATAAGCGCTATCCCTATCGATCTTTTCAGGATATTTTTAAAACTGCTTTTATTTTGCCTTTTTTCAGATATCTTTTTCACTTTCACGTCCTCTTTATGTTTTACTTAATACCGGATGTTGCCATTGTGTTCATGACGCTGTTCTGAAGGATACAGAAGAGGATCAGATTAGGCAAAAACATTATAAGAGATGCTGCAGCTGCAATACCCTGACCAGCTACAGTGTTGGTAGTAGTTGCGCTTGTAAGTGTATTCATATAAAATGCCAGCGACTTAAGTGAATCATCATTGATATAGTAGTTGGCATATTCGATATTGGTCCAAACCTGCTGGAATACAAGGATTGCTGCTGTTGCTATAGCCGGTTTTATAAGCGGGATGATGATGCTTGTATATATCCTCCACTCAGAAGCTCCGTCAAGATATGCAGCTTCTATAAGAGAATCCGGCACCTGATCCACGAACCCTTTTACCAGGAACAGAGCTACGGGAACAGCTATAAGCGGAAGTATCTCTGCCAGATATGTATCTATGAGTCCAAGTTTATTAACGATAAGGTATCTTGGGATCATAACAGCTACAGCCACAAACATAAGAGCTATCTGGTTGATCTGCATCATCATTGTTCTTCCCTTAAACTTAAGCTTGGACAGGGCATATGCAGCCATTGTAGAAAAAAGAAGTGAGGCAAGAACTGATACGATTGTTATAAACACGCTGTTAAAGACATATTTGCTAAGCGGAATACTTGCACTTCTGGAAGCTTTGGCAAGCTTGGCAAAATTATCAAGCGTTGGATTAGTTGTAATAAACTTTGGCGGGAATGCGAACAACTCTTCCATAGGCTTAAAAGCATGGAATATGATGAATATGATCGGAAGTCCCGTCAAAAGGATCATTGGAAGGATCATTATATAGATCTTGATCTGACCTTTTTCGAATTTGTCCGGATTGGTCCGGTGTCCTCTATAAGCAGCCATTTTATAACCTCATGTCGCGAGTGACTAATGGTTCGATATTGGCGGAGCTCGCAGCGCCAATAGTATTTTCTTAGTATATTTTTAATCTAAATAGTATTTACTCATCTGCGCTTCCGAATAATCTGTTAAAGAATACCGAGAAGGCCTGAACTATCAAAAGAAGTACTACAGATACTGCCGCAGCATAACCCATCTCGTATCTGATAAATCCATAGTCTTCTATGTGGTTTACGATAAGCTGAGCTCCATATCCGGGAGTAGGATTACCTGCAAGCATGGTGGATATCGTACCGTTCTGGAAGGCTCCAACTATCTGCATAACTGCTGCAAAGAGCATCTGAGGCTTCATAGAAGGGATTGTCACATATATCATCTCCTGGAATCTATTCTTGACACCATCTATGGCTGCTGCCTCATAGAGACTTTCATCAACATTCAAAAGACCTGCAAGAATTGACAGAAAGCCTATACCCATGCTGGACCAAAGGCCTATTATTATAACTATAGGAAGAAGGTACTGCGCGCTTGAAAGCCAGATGATAGGCTCATCTATAGCACCTATATCCATAAGCCATGAATTGATATAACCTGTCTGATCACCTGTGAACATGATCTTCCACAAAACAGCCATTGCTACACCTGTAGTCATACTGGGTGAATACAGTATCAGTGCAAATACTGTCCTTGGCCCTTTAGTCAGATTTGAAAGCGCCCATGCCAGAAGAAATGCAAGAGCATATCCTCCAAGGCCTACTATCAGAGCATATTTAACAGTGTTTGGAAGGACGTATTTCATAAATACATCATCAGCTGTTATCAGATTGATATAATTCAGAAAACCAACAACTTTGGGAGTCTGGATCGTATTAAAGTTTGTAAACGAAAGACCTATCGCTGTGACAACAGGTGCAAGTATGAAAATTATAAAAAGGATTGCATAAGGACCTGTAAACAGATAACCTGCTCTGTTTGAATGTGATCTGGCCCCTACCTTGGCTTTTGGCAAAAACATTTCTTTGTTTCCCCTTTTTCTGATAGAAATAACTACTTATCGCTCCATAATCTCTCTTACTTTGGAAATAGAAGGAGTTATGTACTCTTCAAGTACGTTGCCATCCGCATCTATATATCCGAATTCTTCGAGCTTCCTTCTAGTCTCTCTGTCAACAGATTTGACTGTTTCATCTATTTCAGATCTTACAGACTCACCGTTAACTACTACATCATTAAAAGCATTGGACAACTCTCGTTCCATCATGTAGCTTCCAAGAAGCCTTGGAGCTTCAAGGATATACTGAGCCTGCTCTAAGATCACATCCTTGTCATCTGTCGGATATGGAAGAAGCGTAAAAGCTTCAAGATTGGCTGTCGGCCAGATATACTCATCTCCGTATAGGATCTGGAGCCTTTGACCAAACTCTGCCTGAACCTGCGCGCTGGACCACCAATCCATAAACTCCCAGGCCTTTTGTTCTCTTTCCTCATCAGATGCAAACATAACTGTGCTCTCTGCTCCGCCCGACATATATCTGACAACTTCACCTGTGCTATCGTCAGTGATGCCCGGCACAAGAGCTATCTCCCATGAATTAGCTATCTCAGGAGCAGCATTCAATATAAGGTTGTAAGAGTTAAAGTCAGCTATACCAATTGGAAGGTCACCGTTTCTAAAATGCTGATAGAAATTAGGAACATCCACAGGAAGATCATATAAAGTGAAAAGCTCTGTAAGCTGTGTGAAGCCCTCAACCGATGTCTCAGAATCAAGCTCTATATCAAGAGCTGTATCTCCATATAGTGATCCGTCATTTTGGAATATAAGAGGTGTAGTTCCATGAAAGTTCCTCATAGCCAGCATCGCTGCTGTAGGATAATATACGTTAAGTCCTCTCATCTGAAGATCCGGCAGCATAGCTATAAGATCATCTATAGTATCAGGTGCCGAAAGTCCCAGTTTTTCCAAAACATCTGTTCTATAGAACATTACATAGAAATTCATAGTCTCCGGAAGTGAATAAAGTCCGTCTCCTACTACCGAGGGAACCAATAGACCGTCAGAATACCTTCCAAATACTTCCTTGTAATTATCAAACTGAGTCAAGTCTACCAAAGCTCCTCTTATAGCAAGATCAAAAGGTATCGAATAGTTGATACCTGTAGCTATATCCGGAGTATCACCTGATGCGTTGGACAAAATAAGCTTCTGCGCATCAGTCATGATGGAGAGATCGACTTCTATCCCTGTTGAAGCAGTGAACTCTTCATCTATCATCTTCTGCATGATCTCTACATACTGTCTGGGGCGGTTGACCCATACCTGTATATGAGACTCATCTGTATTACTTGCAGAGTAGCTCTGTCCAAAGAATGAATAGAAAAACCTCTCTGCACTCATCAAAAGTCCTTCAAAAAAGTTAAGGCCAGAAGGAAGCTTTGCATCATTTTGATATAGATATATCCTGTCTATCGCTATATCATTGTCATTCATGATGTCAACGAAGTTAGCTATCTGTGTATTTATAGAGTTAACACTTGTAGATAGTTCATCTACCCTGTACACAAGCTCGTCAGGTTCATCTGCAAGACTCTGGAGCTGATCAGCTGCGATCAGAAGATATGAAAAAGCTGCAACATCTTCAGGATCATCTGTCCCTACATAAACTGTAGCTTCAGAAGCGATAGCATTAAGGTCATCAACCCAGCCTTGAAGCCTTTCCTGAAGATCAGGAATATATCTTGTAAGTTTGAGGTCACGATATTTATCCTTATTGGTACCTGCAACCTTGGTAACTTCAAGCGACAGATCACTTATCTGTGACATGATCCTGTCAACTTCTTCAAGGGCGTATCTTATATTGTCTGCACTTATGGTAAGTGATATGGTATGATCTCCCTCTTCAAGATATACGCTAAGCGCATTACCATCAGAATCTGTGAATGCTTTGGTGGTAAATTTTGTTGACTTAGTAAGCCAGTAAGACTGAAATGCTGTATTGGGAATCTCATCATCAATCCTGATATCAAGAAATACAGGAAAGTCATTTTTTTCAGACTGTCTGTAATTCATAGCAAGATTGTAATAACCGGCCTTATCTACGTTGAAACTGTATGTGATAGTCTGACCGGCTGTATTGAATGAATCCTCATCTACCAGATTGAGTACTTTCTGCTTAGCAGAAATAGGACTGATAGATGTATCAAATTCATAAGAAGAATGTATAGAAGAATCATTACGATAAGTAAAGTCTTCACCTTCTATAGTGATAAGGCCCTCGCCCTCTGCTGCCTTTGATCCTGTATATTCAGGAATCCTGACAGGTGCTTTTAAAGTGATATCTCCAAGGAGCATAGTGCCTTCCTTAACAGATATACCAAAAGTATGTTCACCTTTTGTAAGCTCTACAAGAAGCGGGCTTGAATATCTGTAACTGGAATCACCCAGCTCTTTGTGTTCCCATCTGACAAGCTTTTGAGGAAGTGCTACGATCTCATTGCCATAACGGTCGATGCTGGTAGTATCTTCTGATACCCAGATAGTCTCAAGAGTTATGCTCCTAGCCTCATAGAAAGGATAACTTCCATCAGCAGTAAACGCGATCTCAAGAGGCAGGATCGATTCATCATAAGACAGATAATCAAAACCTATCTCATAAAGTGCATCCTCAGGAACATCTACAGTTACTTCAATGTAATCAGAATGTGATACATCAGCGACGCTTCCATCTGTATAATCATGACTGTCAGTAGTAAGATATGAAGAATACTCTGTGCCAAGGATATCTTCCATCCTATAAGCGATGTCTTCACCTTCATACTCAGATGACGTATAACCTTTACTTATAGTCGTATAATTAGTGGATAGACGCTCTATATCTTCATCTGTATCAGAAGATGCTTCACCGCCTTCCGATTCGCTACCCAGTTCTGCATCCTCGGCATCTGATACCACGGACGCAGCATCAGAAGCATCCACTTCAGTAGCGTTTACAGATAAGGCATATGTCTGCCCCATAAAAGATATCAATACTACAAAAGCAGTTAAAAGACCAGATGTCTTTTTGATGTTACTTTTAGAACTTCCCCTTAATAATGCCATTTTTTAACCTCATGTCGCGAGCAAATAAAGAACAGTTTTTACAATTTTCTAAAGTTTAGATTTTTATTAAATAATTCAGTTTTATAACTATATCAAGCTTACATCTCAGTTTTAGATTTTTCAATACAATTTCACTTTTATCTATATAGAAAACAAAGCCTTATTTTTGTGCAATTTTAGTGCTTGAAATCTATGTTTTTTTGTAAAAAAAATCTAAGTTCATGCAAACAGGTCGATTTAGGAAGTATCCTCCCTTAGACCTGCTTACATGTGTTTTTTACTTTTTTAGCCTGATAATGTTTAATGACCAGGGTTTTAGAGATATATCAAGACAATCCCCATTAACGCTAAGATCATATGTCCTTGGAAGTATTGTCTCAGGTACATTCACATTAGGAACATCCTCCTGGCCTTTATCAGCTTCCAGTACTATCACCTGTGCCTTGAGATACTTACAGATACTGCCATCTTCACAGGGACCGCTTCCTCCATGATCGAATGCTATATGCACGTCCCTAACTGTATCCGCAGGATTGACAAGCTTTAGATAGATATTCTCTGCATCTTTAGTTGCTGATGCAAATATATCCTTGTTATAACTTTCCAGCTTGTAGGCAATATCTCCAAGGACAGTGCCCACACCTTTACTGCCTGCTATCTCATATGAAGCCGTGATAGTTCTTCCATCATCGCCGCCATAATTAACTCTTACGACCACTTCGCATCCGGCTCCTACTATCTCCATATGACAAGCTCTAAGATTGCCTGCATATACACTTGATGAATAATCCCCAAGAGTATATCCCTCTATGCCATCCTTGTAGACTTTGAGGCCTGTACCATTGCCTGCATCTCCTACGCAGTACTTCATAAGACTCATTCTCGTAGGATCAAAGTCTCCGGGAGCTACTACAAGGCCGCATCCAACCTCTATTACAGCCATATCGTCAAGTTTTACTGCTCTTAATTCTATGCTGTAATCACTTAGATCCTCAGTATTTAAGCCAGTCTCAGCATCTGTAAAAACGAGATATTCAGTATCAGTACTTCCATCAAGTACAAGACCTTCGGGATATTCTTTGTGATAATAAACAGTTCCATCTATATTAGAAGTAACATTTATATTCAAAAACTTTACTCTTCCATTAGAAGCTGATATACAGAAACCTCCATGTGGCTTTAGTTCTGACATGTTACTTCCTGATAGCTTTTTTTCATCAAGTTTTAAAAGCTCTGTTCCAAGATTGGTCATGAAGAGTTTTTGCACAAAATATGTTGGAGTTCTATATACTCTCGTCTTGTCAAACCAGATGCAATCAGGAGTCCATCTATAAGTACCATCATTTGATATCTGATTAAAAAGAGGAGCCGTTGATGCCATCCTCACAACATCACTGTTTCTCTCATATCCAACCATTGTAGCCGCTTCTGCTATGGCGCCCTTAAGGGTATTCTTATCAACAGATGCATACTCGCCTACAAAGACTTTGGGAGACTTTGCTTCATCTATAACCTTGTGCCCGTTTTCATCAAGTTTGTAGGCTCTTTGGTAATAGTTGTATCTATCAACATTTTCAAGAAGGTACTCATTGGACCTGTAATAATGCTCATCGACGATGGTATCAAGGTAGTCGCCCTTATACTTGTACCAGTCAATCTTCTCTTCAAAAGACTTCTCACCATCTGTAAACATATATGAAGATACGCCCTTATGCCTGCCGCACAAAAACTGCCATCCTATCTTGTAGGCATCATCATCAGCCTGTGCTCCTGCAGTAGATACTATTGTCATGGGATATCCAGGATAATACTCATCCAGATGTTCTTTTATCTTATGGTAAAAAATTTCGAAGTTAGCAAAAAACTCATCGCCCCAGTTCTCATTACCAACGCCAAGATAGTGAAGGCCAAATGGCTGTTCATGGCCCATCTTTTTCCTAATATCTGCCCATTTATTGTTTTCAAAGTCAGTACTTATAGCAAAATCAATAAGATCTGTAAAATTAGCTATATACTTATCTCTAAGCTTGCCACCTGCAGGATTTACATAATCGCTTCTGGCCTGACACAAAACTCCGCAGGCCATAACAGGAAGAGGCTCAGCGCCTAAGTCTTCTGCCATTTGGAAATATTCCATATAGCCAAGTCCCATGGTCATGTTGTAACCCCAGACATTGACATTCTCTTTTCTTATGGCAATATCTCCAATAGAATCCTTCCAGTCATAGACATTGTCCCAGGTGTATGAGCCCTCTGATATACAACCTCCCGGGAATCTTATAAATGAAGGATGCATATCTGCAAGGCTCTTCATGATATCCCGTCTTAAGCGGTAATTGGGATTGCCATTAAAGTTATCATGAGCACTTACTGAGTCAGGCTCCGCTGCAGCTCCCCATACATTCTCAGGAACAAGAGATACCATATCTACGCAGCAGCCCTTGCTGATCCTTAATACAAGCTGTCCCATGAATGTGGGACTCTTCGATGTAGTATCAGCAATACCTTTATATGATATTTGTATCTTTCTGGTATATTTATCCCAAGTTCCTCCTGCCGGGATATCTATAATTACAGCCGTAGATACATCTCTTCCCTTATCATCCTGAAGTACCACTTCTATGGCTGCACTATTCTCAGACTTGGCATATATAGAGAACTGATATATGCCTTTATCTTCAAATGCCATCGCATGCTCATGATTCTCGCTGCAATAGCCTCTGTTGATAATAGCGGCATCTTCTAACGCCCTAATATAATGCGGATTATTATCATTGCTATATCCAAGGAAGCTGCTAACACCGCCTTTATCCAAAACTTCTACCTTATCAGTATCTCCAAACCAGTATTCAAGTGGTTTATAAGTTCTTCCACCTGACAGGCCGTTCTCAGTACTTGATGCATTATAGTTATTGAACGCAAAATTCTCGAAGCTTCTGTTTTGGACAAGTTCTGCATAGATTCCACCATCTGCACTGTGATTGATATCTTCAAAGAACAGACCGAACAAGGTTCTGCTTATATCAAGCACCTTTTCATCTGTATGAACTACAAATTCATACGGAGCTGTACCTCTTGGAACAGCCACAGATCTAAAGCTTCTTGATATTCTCTCATCCCCTCTTGATAAAACAGCTGTAACATCAAGTCTTACAGGCTTATCTATAGACTTAAGATTTCCACAATCATCTATGATCCCTTGTGGCTTAATATCCCATCTTACTGATACCTTGTCCTGCATCAAAGATGGCTGGAGACTTATATGATCTGTTATCATATCTGCCGGTTTTTTCAAGAACTTATCTATTGCTATATCCAGAATCTTCTGGTCACTTAGCCTCTGGCACAGAAGATCTATAACCTCTTCCTGAGATAAGGACTTATTGTAGATCCTAAGATCAGATATGGCGCCTTCATAATATGGATCAACTTCAAATTGGGATCTTCCAATATAGTTATGATCAAGCCTTCCTTCTGAAAGCATATCCATAAAACTTCTAAACTTCTTATAATTGCCACTTGATGTCTGACTTATGATCCCGTCTGCCGTAAGCTCACCATTAACATATAGCCTTGGACCAGCACTTGAAGCTGTTCCGTTTTGTGTCGGAGTAATACTCATAACGACATGAGTCCACTCACCACTTGGTGCCTGTTTTCCTGCATCAGCAGGAAGATCAGAATCCGCATAGCATATGCCTCTAAGAGATCTGGTGAGGAACAGATACGGTCCCTTGTCGCTATGCCCGAAATCAAACACTCTCTCCCATCCGGCAGCCTTGCCACCAGGTTTTATCCATGCTGATATCGATAGACCTGTCATATCATCGGCTTTAGATAGAAGATCTTGTGGAAGTTCTAAATATGACGAGCCCTTCCCTTCTCCTCCTTGGAATACTGCTCCCATAAATCCACATACCTTGCTAATATACGGTACATTATCCCCGCACAGCTTTGCATGCTGACCATGTCCGGAAGCATCCTTGCCGGGATCATCTGCATCGTCAAATGGATACCAGGCTATCAGATTGCTATATTCTTCCTCTTTCATATGCTTATATATACCTTTGTCCATACTTTCTCCCATAAAGATCAGATTGTGTTGTCAAAAGAAAATACAGGTGCTCCGTCATCACCCCACTTTATAGGCATCAGCATAGCGTGGCGATTGGGATTGTACAAAGGATCTCCTGTTATTTCAGATTCTGTGCGGGCATGATATACCATGATATCGTTGCCATCTTCATCTACTGTGAATGAGTTATGACCAGGGCCATATATCCCCCTTGACGCATCAGACTTAAGGACAGGATATCTGGACTTATCCCAGGATCTTGGATCCAGAAGGTCACTATCTTCATCAGCTGTAAGCATACCTATGCAATAGGCTGTTCCTGTCTCACTTGATGAAAATGTCAGGAACAATCGTCCATTTCTCTTGATAACAGCAGGTCCCTCATCAACCCAGAATCCCACTCTCTCCCAGTCATAATCAGGTGTTGTCAGAAGCACCTGAACAGTCTTAAGTGTGTATGGATTCTCAAGCTGTGCTATATACAGATTCGATATCTGCTTGCCAACTCCAACCTTCTCAGCCCAGACATAGTACCAGCTTCCTTTGTTCTCAAAAACAGTTCCATCAAGGGAAAATGCCTTAAATGAGAACTCATCATCCTTGGCAGCTCTTGGTATACCTTTCTCTACCCACTTGTCATTAATAGGATCCGGCCCCTGACATTCAAGAACATAGGGTCGAAGATGCCATTTATCCTCAGCATCGCCTGCTCCAAAGTAGATGTACCACTTGCCCATGACATAATGAAGTTCAGGTGCCCAGATATGATCACCCATAGGTCCGCTCTCATGCTTAGTCCAAATAGTAACTTCATCGGCGTCTTTTAGACCTTGCAATGTTCTCGATCTTCGGAGTGCAATCCTGTCATATGTAGGAATTGAAGCTGTGAAATAGTACCAACCATCATCTCCCTTGATCACATAAGGATCTGCCCTTTGAAGTATCCAGGGTTCATTAAATTTAAGTTCTGTCTCTTTCATGCTCATGCTCCTTACTATTACAATAGTTTTCGACTATTTTTGGGGTTGTGTAGACGATGCAGTATCACCAAAAAGTTTTAGTTAAATCTAATCTGTATTATTGATTGTTTTGAAAAAGAGATTAGTATTTTGTACTTCTTAAGTGTTTCTTCAATATTTGCTTGTGAAGCTCAGCGAATTGTACTTTTGGTCTCAAAGCTTTTGTGTAGCATAAATTACTTTACTATTTTCTAAATTATATTTACCCAAACCGTTTTTGGCAAGCCCTTTTTCATGAGTTTGCTCTAAAAATCACTCTATTTTTACATTTTTATCAATTATCACCAAATTACTTTAGCAAAAACTGTAACTATTTTATTCATGCATTTCAATTTAAAGTCAAAAAAAGGCCAGCCATTTCACTATCTAGTGAAACGCTGACCTTCTTTGCCGGCAAAGACAAAACTAAAAACCAAAGCTTACCACTTTTTTGGAGAGATACCAATCCGTCCAAGCGGTAAGCTTTATCTATTAAATATTATATTCAAAATTGGTAATAGCAATAATATCATTTTTTCCGCGAGGCCTATATGTACCTCCGGAAGCTTCACGCCATCAAACGTTGATTTCTGCCGTGAGGCCGAGTTCATCCTTATTGGCATCAAGGATAGGTGTAACTACCTCTGCAAGGAACTTCTCAACCTGATGAGCGCTGCAACCCACGTACTTGGAAGGATCCATGGATTTCTGAAGATCCTCAAGTGACATATGGAATGCAGGATCGGCAGCGATAAGTTCAAGGAGGTTATTGTCCTTACCTTCAACTTTGACATTCTTGCCGGCTTCCATAGAAAGCTCTCTGATCCTCTCATGAAGCTCCTGGCGGTCTCCACCTGCCTTAACAGCATCCATCATGATATTCTCAGTAGCCATGAATGGAAGCTCTGACATAAGGCGCTTCTCAATAACCTTAGGATATACCACAAGGCCGTCTACAACGTTGAGACACAGATCCAGGATACCGTCTGTTGCAAGGAATCCCTCAGGAACAGAAAGTCTCTTATTGGCAGAATCGTCAAGTGTACGCTCAAACCACTGAGATACCTCTGTGATTGCAGGGTTAAGAGTATCTACCATGACATATCTTGCAAGAGAGCAGATACGCTCTGATCTCATAGGATTGCGCTTATAAGCCATAGCTGATGATCCGATCTGACTCTTCTCGAAAGGCTCTTCTACTTCCTTAAGGTGCTGAAGAAGTCTTATATCCTGTGCCATCTTAGTAGCAGACTCAGCGATACCTGCAAGGACGTTCACAACCTTGACATCGATCTTACGTGTATAGGTCTGACCTGAAACTGATACCCACTTATCAAAGCCCATCTTCTCAGCGATCATGGGATCAAGCTTATCAACTTTAGAAAGGTCTCCTTCAAAAAGTTCAAGGAAAGATGCCTGTGTACCTGTAGTACCTTTGCATCCAAGGAGTCTCATATTATCGAGAACATAATCAAGATCTTCAAGATCATATGTAAAGTCCTGAAGCCACAGACAAGCTCTCTTACCTACTGTAGTAGGCTGAGCAGGCTGGAAATGTGTGAATCCAAGTGTAGGAAGGCTCTTATATTTATCAGCGAACTTAGACAGTTCTGCAATCACATTAACAAGCTTCTTACGAACAAGCTTTAAGCCTTCTGTCATTATGATAATGTCAGTGTTGTCACCAACGTAGCATGATGTAGCGCCAAGGTGGATTATAGGTTTAGCCTTAGGGCACTGAACACCAAAAGCATATACATGGCTCATAACATCATGACGAACTTCTTTCTCACGAGCCTTGGCAACATCATAATTGATGTCATCCACATGCTCTTTCATCTCATCTATCTGTTCCTGAGTAATACCAAGTCCCAGTTCTTTCTCTGTTTCTGCAAGTGCGATCCAGAGCCTTCTCCAGGTTCTGAACTTCTTATCCTGTGAAAAAATATACTGCATCTGAGGGCTTGCATAACGCTCAGATAATGGACTGGAATAACGATCCGTACTCATAACATCCTCCTGACCTTTGCTATAGATATACAAACTGATTCTATTTGGCATATGCTTAAGACTAGTGCACTTTCTTTGTCACATCCTAATGCAATCGCCTTTACATTTATAGCAAATCTCAAAGAGATAATCAAGCATTTTTGAACAGTTGTTCAAATTTTTATTTATCCAAAGGCTTCCCACTTGTAAAATGTACACCGCCCATTACGGATCAACTTGCAATGGGCGGTGTACATTTTCCTACAGCTCCACTCCCTGGAATCTTGCTACCTGGTCAAGGATTTCGCTAGCATAGCGCGGATAGGTACGCGCCAGATCTTCTATCTCTTTCCTGGCTCCGCCTATGACCATCTCTCTGTTATAATCCATACGTTTTCTAAGGGACTGTCGTTGAACGATAAGATTATGGCGCACCTCCACTTCCTCATTATGATTAATGAGTGCCTCAGGCTGGTGAAGCCATATTTCAGGTGTGCGTATCTGAGAATTCCTAAGAGCACGAAGGAGCTCTCTTTGGTCATCAGCAAGTTCTTTTTCCGCTTCTTCAAACTGAATGCGCTGAGCTCTTTCTTCATGATACCTCTCTATCATGGACTGAAGCTGAGAACTTGATTCGACACCATATTTTAGATACATATAATCAAGGAGATTAAGGTTATTAACATATCTTACCTTAACTGTATTCTGAAGCTGTATGAGCCTTGCCTTGGCAGCTCTTACAGCCTTCCTTTCCTGCATGCAGGATCCGTGCCTCATATATAGGCCTACTATGGATAGGGCAGCCACTAGTATTACCAGCATATATGCAAGTGTCACATCAAGTCTCATAACCGTCTGTAACGATACAAGAACTATCAAGATAACCAAAAGTGCCACTACTGTAAATATAGAAAGATTTCTATTAGTATTAAGCGCTTTATCCGCCTCTATCTTCCTAAGGTCATAGGCCTGACGCTCATTATCAAGCCTGATAAGGTCTTTCCTTATCTTCCTGTGATAATCCTCAGACTCTTTCATCTTCTTTATTATCTCATCTTCCTGACCCTGGAGCTTTTCTACATGCTCGTATTCTTTGTCAGTCATCTTGCCCTGACGTTTTAGATATTTCTGGCGCTGCTCTTCATTATCATAGATCTTTTTGGCATAATCGTTGATAATGGCACGCTCTTCTTTGGGAAGCTCATTTATAAGCTCCATATCATGAAGATAACCGGTTACTGTCCTATACTCATATTGAAGTGCTTCTATCTGACGAGTACCTTCTTCCATCTGTGTCAGACAGCTTTGAACATAGCCTCTTCTCGAAGCGGCATCATCGATATTGACGCCTTCTCTAGAATAGACTACCTTCTCCCAATCTCCTACATGATGCCTTTCACGACCTTGGCTTTTGGAAGGCTTCTCATCATCAGATTCTTCAAAGTCACCTTCATTATCTGCAAAGCCGGATAGTTCAAGGTCTTCATCATCTTTTTTTCTTCGAAACAAGTCCAGGATTCCCATAATTCAACCTCATATCGCGAGTGAAACGAGTGACTAATGGTTCGATATTGGTGTCGCTCGCGACACCAATTCGGGTTTGAAAGCGTTCCACTTTCAAACTTGTACTCATTCCTTTCCCAAAGAAAAGATAAACTTCAGCTACACATACCTCTATATTCTTCTTTCATATTTCTTATTATTTCATTCATCCCGTCTTTATAAGCAGTCAGATTACCTTCTGCTTTGTACACAGACAATGTAGCAAGCTGATGCTTGTCTTCGCCTGCATCATATATAAGTCCTGCATCGCTCATCTTCTTTTCAAGTTCCATCGAAAGAAGATATGCATCCTTATTGTCGGCCATATAATCAATATACTGCTTCTCTGTCATGCATATTCTTACAGCATACATATAGGACATTAGTGCACTCTTGGTATGAGCTATATCATATTCTTTCCTGAAGCGCTCTGCGGCCTCCATAAAGTAGAACTTTCTGGCAAGGATAACGCCCTGATTGTGATATACAACAGCAAGTTCATTAAGAGCACCATCCGGAAGACTGTCTTCAAGATATCTGTACTCTTCTTCTGCACTTGAGAGCTTGCCCTGATCCAGATACATACGGGCTTTATTAAGCTTTTTGTCAAACTGATCCATGTGAGAGCTTTGTTCCAGTAAGGATCTGACTTCTCTCATCTCCTTCTCTGTATTGTAGCCAACGTAGCCCAGGATCGTCATGACTATCTCAAAAAGACCTGCCTTACCGTTTTTGAGATTTATAAGCATATCTGAAAGAGGATTAAGATGAAGGCGGTCCCTTATCCATTCTATAAGATTATCATCGAAGTCTTCCTCTTCCAGCAAAAAAGCATTCTGGGTAATGATGTAGCACAGCTCTTCTATGCTATAAAGCTGCGTATCAAAGTGCTTCATATAATACGGTGTATCTGATCTGGCACCGACACACATTTTGACATTGCTCATACTAACTCCACCAATATCTCAAATATTTTATATCTCAAATATTTTTAGATAATATTCTCTATTTCTATATTTCTCTTACATGGAACATCAAGGCTCCATGTAATTCCACTTGCAGGGAATATCTCTCCAAATCCCTGATCCTCAACATATACTGTCAGTATCTCTTCGGATTTCATTTTTAGATCTATCCTTAGCCTTGTAGTTCTCTCAGGCCGCTGGGGCAGTTCTTTTAGTTCCAAAAGCTCTTCGTGCTGCGTTCCTTCTATGACTGATGTCATGATCAGCTTAAGTTCAGGTTTCTTGTCCAGTATCACACTTATGGAAGCTGCGGCATCATACCAGGATATTCCTGCATCCAAAAGGGCATGGTATACCTCTTTGCCGGACTTATCAACAAGCATTCCGACATTATAGAACAGCTTGTCTTTCCTAAGAAATACGTAGTCAGAAGCAAAACTACTGGGACTTATCTTCTCCCTTGCAGCTATACTCGCACCTTTGGAAAAAAGATTATTGCCTAGAAAAACCCTTCTGCCGGTACATAAGAATTTAAGACTCTTATGCATCCATTGTGACCTGAAGCCGTTACCAAGAAGATATACGGAATTAACGACCGTATTCTCCATCAGATGACGAAGGATGAATGAAAGCTGCTCATCCATCATATCAATCTTCTCCTGCGAAGTGGGAAGCTCCGGATCAGCCAGAGCCAGATCATCATAATACGAAGTATCTACGCAGGATACGATAGGACTAAGTCCCCTGTTATAACGAAGCATATATACATACATCCTGCCAAAGTCATAACTTACAGCTACAACGTTCTGTCTCTTCAGATCCTCTGTCTGATACAGCATATAATAATATAAACTTTCTTCATAACTTTGGTAGAAGATATCGCAGCTATCAAGACCCAGATTCTCTACTACCGCAGATAAGGCTTCTATCATCTTGTCATCAAGATCTCTTGCTGTAAAAACAATTGCCTTGACAAGCTCCATGGACATCTCCATGGACAAAAGTGACAGACTCTTTTTGATAAAAAGAGAAAGAAGAGCTACCGGATTATACTCGGTACCATCAACTTCTATCATGTCCATCTTGCCGGCCTTCTCAATAAGTCCTCTTATCTCAATATCACCATTTTCTTCGATTCTCTTTTGAGCTTCCTTGCCATAATACCAGTTGGAAGTTCCTTTTTCTTTGGAGAGAACTGTAGGAATATTATAAAGTTCAGCTCCTGCCAAAACAGACAAAGTCTGTGGCATATCACTGTCAGATGACAGATAAGAGATCTGACAGAAGGAATCGGACAGATCATATCCTAGTACATAGCTTTTGGATTTTTTGGTATCAAATATCATACAGGTTTAAAAAACTCCTCCACAAGGAATTTATTCTTAAAATATTCTGATGCGAGCTTGAACTGCGCTCTGTCATCATTTAGTGCTTCAGACATCATCATGTCATTGATAAGGCCATACATACCCTGCCTAAGACCTGCAGTAAAATTCTCATCTGTAACAGACAAAACGCCGCTTTCTGTAAGCTTTTGCGGCTTAACATGTCCATTTTCATCAAGTCTTTCTTCGGGTTCTTCTGTAATATAATACTGAATCTGCTCACCGTAGAAGACTATAAAGCTTGTAGCATAGATTCCATCATACATCTGCCTTAGATCACAGACCTGATACTCACCGGTATCATCTGTATTCTCATCTGTAATAAGAAGGTAGTGCACCTTGCATCTGATGTTCGGTCTTGTATGGTATTCAAGAATAGTCCTATCCGCAAATGAATACATCATAGATGACAATGTAGCATAGTTCTTAAAGAATCCGAAATACAGATCCTGAGACATAAGATCTTTGAGGAAAGCTTTACATATCTCATTATTCCTTGTGATCCCGTTATCTTTTTTGTAGGATTCAAGATTTTTGACTACAACTTCTCTTTCGATAGGATCGGCATAAGCATAAAACTTAAGATAAGCCATCTTGGTAACAAGAGGAAGCAAAGCCCCGCTTTTATACAGCGCCTCTATACGGCTGTAAATGTAAGGCTCTGTAACCTTGTCTCTTACCATATAGTCATAACAGCACTGTGACAGATATGCTATCTCAAGATCAGGATAAGCGCCTGTTCTAACATAGTTCTTATAAAGCTCCACATGATCGCCCAGATAAGAACCTGTATATAGCATCTGCTCAAGGATTCTCTCCATAAGGTCTCTGTTCTCCATGCCATAGGATTCAGACGCTTTGAACAGATCTCTCATCTCCCTTATAGTCCCCTTAAAACAGTTACACAAGAACAAAAGGGTAGGTTCATCATACTTGCCCTGCTGGAATGCATACCATGCAATCTCGCTAAGAACCATGTCACCATAGTCTCTTTGATAATCAAAGGCTCTTCCACACAGGCGCATTATGATCTTAGGATCTATGTTATAACAGCCGTAGCGCCTTAGCCACTTTATAGCCTTTTCAAACATGCCTGTGAGTACCATGAGCTCCAGCATCTCACCGCGCTGCCTTTGTGTAAGTTTCTCGGGCTCTATTATGTTAAGATATTCCGACAACTGTCTCATAAAATCATTCTCATAATAAAATCTTATAAGATCTGATCTTATCTGCGCACGGACATCTTCTCTTATTACATCTGAATCCGCAAGATCTCTGTATCTTGAAGCATTCTCAAGCGTTATGGTATATGCGCTTCTTCCAAGCTCGCACAGGAACTGATCAAGGTTCTCAGTTCCGCTTTGAATATAAGGTGTTGTAAGAGATATAAGATCTCTTGGATTCATAAGCTTGGTAATAGTATACGGCGCAGAAGCTGCATGGCGGTCTCCGTTGGCATCAGCAAGAAGTATCGTATACTCGCTTCCGTATAAAGGAAGGTCACATATTCTGCCTACAACATCATAATGCATCTGGCTTCGACACTTATCATATATTACTATTACTTCACGTATATCAGGATCTTCTACAACTATTCTGCAGGTATACAGGATAGCAAGGAATTTCTGTGCATTCTGAGCATCTATCATCTGGGCAGTCACTACATGCTCATACAACCAGCCAAGAGCCGGACTTATATGCTTTTTCTCAATCTCTCCCACAAGGAACTTCTCTATCTGGAACCTGTAAGATTCATAGAGCTCCGGATAATCATCCTTATGCTCATATATATATCTGTACAAAAGTGCATTCTTGTCCCAGGGAAGACTACTCTGATAGGAAAAATACATAAGGACAACCCTTGGTATATCTTCTATAGCTCTTCCTTCCTCGTCTTCAGGCAGGGACATCATATAATATTCGTATAGTCTTGTGAGACGAAGCTGCTTGAGTGCACCTTTTCTATACCATGTATAGCTCTCCTTATCGCACCTTTCACCTTTCATCAAAAGAGAGCATAGTGAAAGCAGCGCGTCATCACTCTCCTGACTCTGGTAACATGCCTTCAGAATCTTAACAAGACGCTTATCATAGCTTCTTGCATTGCCGGACAGATATATAACCTGCTCCATTACAGGTATAGTAAGTATGCCCTGATCTGCCGCAAACTCAAGAACAGATATAGTAAAATCATCTATTCTAAGGAAAAGATCCGGTTTGTTCTTAAGGATCGTAAAAGCGTCCATATACACAATAGGAGAGTTACATCCACGCTCATACTGACTTTGGAGAAGCATCCACTTATTCTGCGGATTAAGTGAATACTCATCAGATACATAACCTAGTATCCATGCGATACGCCAGTTATCCGGATGCCTTTTGAAAACCTCTTCTATAAGTTCTGTCGCTCTTTGTATATCAGATTCTTCTCTGCTTATAAGAGTCTGAAGATAGAGATAATAACAGTATGTCTGCTGTCCATATTCGTTGCCAAGGCGGGCCAGTCTGTCTATCTCCGGCATGATCTGCTCGAGTATATATTGTCCCTGACTAAGTCTTCCTGCCGTTATAAGAAAGTGAACACCGTACAGTTTGAACTCTATATCATCGGGATCCTCTGTGAACATGCGGCTTATAAGCTTGCCTGTATCAGCCATCCACTGCCTTGAGGATACACGTCTTCCTCTGAAAGCAAGATATGATCTTAAAAGTTCATGTGTAAGACGTTTTTTCCTTACATAAGAGCTGTGCTTTTCCTCATCAAAATCCACTGTAGATACAGTTACAGGGATCTTGATATGTGTATACTCATTATATATTTTTATACATCCAAAGTTTCGACCACCATGGAGAAACTGAGGATCTATCCTAAAATGAAGATAGGCTTTACTTCCAAGAAAATCATCATCTGTCAGGTAGTTCTTCTCACCATACAGGAAGTCTCCCTCAAAATCTACCTTAAGATGAGCATATCCCCATCCTCCCTTGGTTAGGACGATACTTCTGTCTGTGATCTGACTTGGAGCCTCTTCCTCAAAGCTTTGCACGTCACATTCAATGGTCACAGGGTGCTTTTTACTTATAGCAACAAGGAACTCATCCATGTTGTGCTGTGACATGTTCTCCTTGGCAAGTCCTCTGTAAAGGCTCTCGTACTGGGCATCATTGCCCTTAAAAATATAATGGAACTGATTAGAATAAAATAGATGAAGTGCCTCATCCCAATGCGTCCTTGCAAGATTAGCAAAATGAAACAGATTCCTGATATCTCCCAGGCTTGAAGATATCTTGGGCTGTTCTACCGTTACAGTAAAGGGAAGCATATACTCTCCCCTGTTAGAGATAATTCTAAAATAGCCTTTTATGACATCAGAACCAGTAAGGCCTTCTCCATGGAAACGATAAGAGATCTCGCTCTTTTCTCCTGAAAAGCTGTCAGTAAGAACCTCCATTCTGATCTCTGTAGAGGAAACTGTCCCTTCTGATAGCTTCTCTTTAGGGCCTGTAACAGTAAAAGATCCTTCTATCTCTTCTCCCTCATGTATGTTAAGTTCGAGATGCAGGAAAGAAAACGAAAGCTCACCTCTGTCATACTCAAACTGTCCTTTTAATATCCGGTCAATACATTCTTTCAAAAAAACGTCCCCCGCCTAAGCATTTAATATAATTATGATACCACAAAAATCCCCGAAATACATATTTCTACGTATTTTCGGGGATTTAATCATTTTATACTTTTAATATTAATTTTTCTCTTCAGTAAGAAGTACCATAATGTCGTTGGAACGGTTTATGAACTTTGTCATGTCATCACCACTAAGCGGAGCATTCTGGATTCTGGCAAGGTCATAGAGCTGTTCGCAGATCATCTTATTGTTCTTATCATCTTCATGCTCCATTACATACTTAACAAGTGCATGATTAGCATTAAGAACAAGTGTCTGACCTTCCTTGGACATATCAGGCATAGAACCCATTCCGTTAAGAGCGTACATCTTCATCATATCCTGCATACGACGACTCTCTTCAGATACTGTAAGGATCGCTGATACTTTCTTGTCCTTGATCTTCTGGATCTTGACTGTAAGAGTGTTGTTATCAACAGCCTTACGCATCTTGTCCTGAAGCTTAGTAGCAGCCTCTTCAAATTCCTTCTCTGCCTTCTTGGATGTCTTAGCTGTAAATGTATCAGTAAGATCAGCATCGATTCTCTGGAACTTGATGTTCTGATTCTTCTGCTCTATTGACTGCATGAAAGGTGTATCAATGTTGGAATTAAGAATGAAAGCAGTCATCTTGTGAGCCTTGAACATATTGATGTACTGGCTCTGCTGCTGTTCATCTGTTACGTAATAGATGGTGCGAGGCTCTTTTCCCTCTTTTTCCTCTTTTTTCTCTTCTTCCTTATCCTTGGAAGCATCATCTGCCTTGTTTTCAGCAGTTTCATCAACTACGTCAACATCAACCTTGTTACCATTTTCATCTACAGCGCCCTCTTTGGCAGCCTCTTCTTCTGCTTCCTTATTGATCTGAAGTGCTTCAGGAAGTGTAGAATACTTGCCATCAAGATCCTTTAAGAGGATATAATCATTGATCTTCTCTGCAAACTTCTCATCCTTGAGATAGCCATATTTGATGAAAGGAGCTATATCATCCCAATACTTGTCGTAGTTCTCTTTATCAGTCTTGCAAAGGCCTGAAAGCTTATCAGCAACCTTCTTACTGATATAATCAGAGATCTTCTTAACAAATCCGTCATTCTGAAGTGCTGATCTTGATACGTTAAGAGGAAGATCAGGACAATCGATAACACCCTTAAGAAGCATCAGATAATCCGGGATTACTTCCTTGATATTATCAGCGATGAATACCTGGTTGTTATAAAGCTTGATAACGCCTTCAATGGACTCGAACTCCATGTTAATCTTAGGAAAGTAAAGGATACCCTTTAAGTTAAATGGATAATCCATATTCAGGTGGATCCAGAACAGAGGCTCCTTGTAATCGTTGAATGTCTTTCTGTAGAATTCAAGATACTCATCCTTAGTACAGTCATTAGGAGTCTTGGTCCAAAGAGGATGTATATCATTAAGAAGCTGTGGACGACGACGGATCTTGAACTTCTTCTCTTCAGGCTCCTTGTTTTCTTCCTTCTTGTCATCAGAAGGCTTAGTCTCTTCCTTGACCTCTTCTATTACAACATCACTGTCAAGCTTCTCTGATTCTTTAACAATCTCTGTTCTGTCTTCTTCTGCCTTGGAAAGGTAGATTTCGTAAGGCATGAATGAACAATACTTCTGAATAACTTCTCTTGCCTTATATTCATTACAGAACTCAAGGCAGTCCTCAGAAAGGTGAAGTGTGATAGTAGTTCCTACACTAGTCTTATCACTGTCAGTCATCTCGAATTCAGATGAACCGTCACATGTCCAGTGAACTGCTGTGCTTCCTTCTTTATAGGAAAGAGTATCAATATCTACTCTCTCAGATACCATAAATGTAGAATAAAAACCAAGTCCGAAGTGACCGATGATCTGATCATCAGAAGCCTTGTCCTTGTACTTCTCAAGGAATGCTGTAGCTCCTGAGAATGCAACCTGGTTGATATACTCTTCGACTTCATCAGCTGTCATACCGATTCCGTTATCGGTAATTGTAACTGTCTTATCCTTGTCATTAAGAACAACATCTACTCTGGGTTTGAAGCCTTCAGGGAGTTCATAATCTCCCATAGCATCCATCTTTCTGACCTTTGTGATAGCGTCACAAGCATTGGAGATTACTTCACGATAGAAGATATCATGGTCTGAATACAGCCATTTCTTGATGATCGGGAACATGTTCTCCGAATTAATACTTAAATTACCCTTTCTCTGTGCCATTCCTGGTGCCTCCTGAAACAAAAAATTGATAGGCTCAAACTTCTCACAAGATACATAGTCATCCTTTCGGATTTGCTGGTGTTGACAGCGCCAGCAAATCCGAAAGTCAGAGTTATGTATATGCGAAGTTTGAGTTATTTTTAGCAGCGTTCCGCTAAGATGCGGAATGCTTTGCACTTTTATTTAGTTTACTTTGTAATATTAATTCTCGTATGACTAAAAGTCAATAAAAAATTAGCACTCAGATAGCGTGAGTGCTAACAAAAGGCATTGATTGCTGTATTTATGGGGATTTGGGGAGTTCTTAAACTTTTATAAACTGTCTGACACTGCAAACGTTTTGGAGATATTGCTTCGTCAAGGTGAGATGATTTAGTTATTTCCACTGAATTTGATCACTCTTTTTATGACTTTCCAGGGATAGAAGATAAACTCGGGGTATACCATCTTTTCAAATATGAAAGCGGTAAGTATAGAGCCTGCAGTTCCTGCTGTAAATCCAAGGAGCAGGTGTATCCATACTGACTTGACACCTGTAAATATAAGCAGTGTCCTGACGCTGGCTGCATATATCGTATGTAATAAATATATTGGGAAGGAATACTTTGCGATCAGGGTTACAAATCTGCTATAAAAGCCGCACGCCTCTATATATCTAAAAAGCATTGAAAGTCCCAGGCAGGCAAGCGTTCCAAGGATGATCGTAAAGATTGTGAATGTCGCTCTGTATCCATATGAATATAATGCACAGGACGTGCCTGTAAAGATGATAATAAGAACCAGTGATGCAAAAATAAGGCTTGCAGATTTTTTCAGATCTCCAAAGCCAAGATTACACATCAGCATACCAAGGACGAACCAAAAGCCGTACTGTGCCATAGAATATAAAGCAAAACTAAATACAAGTCTTCCTGATATCAGGTACAAGCCAAAGAATCCGACAGCAAGAGGTATAAGTATCTTATTGTTCTTGATATTTGGGATAAAGAGAAATAAAAAGAACAGGGTGTACAGATACCAATACTGAGCCAAAGCAGGCGATGTAAACAAAAAAGCTATCAGATGCCCTGTTCTTATATTAACAAGATCTATAAATCGGCTTTTTAAAAGCCAGGTAATAAGTGAGAAAGAAAAGTATGGGATACCAAGCGCCACAAGCTTATATCCTATGTAGTGCAGCCAGTCTCTAAGGCTCCCTGCCTTGTCTTTTTTCTCATGCAGATAACCACTGCACAGGAAAAACAGCTGTACATGAAACAGATATATAAACCAGAGAAAAAAGGCAAACTTTCCATTACGCACAAGTATCCCCGTGCGCTGAAGTCCCTGGAAGAGATGCCCCACAAGGATAAGAGTACATGCCAGAACTTTTATGCTGTCTATCCAGTTCTCTCTTTTGTCCATGTCGCCTAATCCTCAAAATACTTATTGTATATATCAAAAAGTTCTTAGTCGTAACTTCCGGATCATCGCATAAAGTGATACTATCCCACAAGGAGGAGTTGATCTCTTTGGTAAGTCCCTTGGCAAATTCATCATATTCTGTAGCAAAGGCTTCGCTTCTTCGCTCTTCTGCTATTCGGATCTTATTAAGCTCTGTCTCTTCCTTATCGAAGGTAGTAACACACTTTATAAGCATATAACCATCTTCTGTTTCTATTATATCCGAAATCTGATCCGTTGACAGATTAAAAGCTGCCGTCTCAAGACTTTCATCAACTTCGCCTTTACCAAAAGAAACGGTTCCTTCATCAGCTTCATTATAGGTTTCTACCATGCTTTCGAAGGATGCACCTTCATCAAGTGCTTTGACGATTTCTTCCATCTTTGCATAGACAGTTTTTTTCTCGCTGTCAGACATCGCGATGCGATTGCCGCTATCATCTACTGTATAAGTTTTTAATAGGATCTGCTGGACAGTCAGCGTTCTGGCCTCGTCATCGCTTACTTCAGGATTTATATCTCTTATCGTATATTTATATAACTTACCTGCAAGGGCCTGTTCTTCATAAAGATTTTGTATAGTATCTTTTGTAACATTGTCCATTGCCTTGATATCAGCTTCTGACAAAGATTCATAGTATTCATTTGCAGCATTTAGCGCAGCTTTCTGCTCAGACTCATCAAGCATGATCCCGTTGTGCTGAGCCAGAAGTACCATAGTCTTGATCTGAGCAAGGCGGGCAAGGCATGAAGACTTAAGGTTCTCAGAAAGTGAAGAGTCAGTCTCCCATATACCATCCCCCAGAGTACTCTGGTAGGAATTCTGCATATTCACAAGGTATACTTCCACTTCTGCAAGGCTGCAGGATATATCCTCTATACGGAATACCTCATCCTTGGAAAAGCCTGTAGTCAGAACTACACTGATACTGTCTTTGCCACCCTCAAAAGGGTTGGCACACCCTGAAAGAACAAGGCATGCCAGTATAGTTATCGCATATATTTTTATTCTTTTAGTATTAGATAAAATATTCTGCCACGAATTCATATGTTAAATTCTCATTATTCTTTTGCTGCAAGGATACTTCTAGCAACGCTTATACCGTTGGCACTGGCCTGCTGAAGTCCTCTTGTAACACCTGCTCCGTCACCAATTGCATGAAGTCCCTTGATGCTGGTCTCGAAATTCTTGTCAACGATTACCTTGTTGGAATAGAACTTAACTTCAACGCCGTACATAAGAGTCTCTTCGGATGCAATTCCGGGAGTTACCTTATCAAGTGCCTGGATCATCTCATCGAGGTCTACCATGATTCTGTGAGGGAATACAAGTGACAGATCGCCGGGAACCGCATCCTTGAGTGTAGGAATAAGGTTGTTCCTGCACAGACGCTCGTCTGTTGTACGTCTTCCTCGCTTAAAATCTCCATAAGTCTGAACAAGTATTTTGCCACCACAGAGCATATTAGAAAGCTGTGCGATCTGCTTACCATATTCAATAGGTGTATTGAAAGGCTTTGTAAAGTTCTTGGATACAAGAAGCGCAAAGTTAGTATTATTGGTCTTGTACTCCTTGGCCTTATATGCATGTCCGTTAACTACAGCAAGATTGTCATCATAGTATTCTGTAGCAACCTCTCCTGAAGGATTGGTACAGAATGTACGAACCTTATCATCAAATGTAGGAGTGTGATATATAAGCTTAGCTTCGTAAAGGTTCTCATTAAGAAACTGCATTACTTCATCACGAACCTCAACTCGTACACCTACATCTACTGTTCCCGGCTTTGTCTCAATTCCAACTTCATGACACAGGTCCTTGAACCAGTCAGCGCCGTCACGTCCAACTGCTATAACTACTCTGTCTGAATTAAAGGTTTCACCCTTTTCTGTAGTAACGCTTGTAACTCTGCCATTTTCAATACCAAGAGAAGCTACCGGGCTATTGAAGAGAAGATCAACTCCTGCTTCTTCAAGATGCTTTTGCAAAAGGCCATAGATCTTGTAGCCCTCTTCTGTACCAAGGTGACGAATAGGACACTCAACAAGCTTAAGGTTAGCATTGATAGCTTTTCTTCTGATCTCGCGGATCTCTTTGGCCTTGTCTACGCCATATACGCTCTTGTCTGCACCAAATTTAAGATATATCTCGTCAGACTCTTTGATAAGCTTGGTAGCTTCATCATAGCCCAGAATCTCAGGAAGGTTACCACCAACGTCAGGTGAAAGTGAGAGCTTACCATCCGAAAATGCTCCTGCTCCTGCAAAACCTGTTGTGATAGAGCAAGGCTGGCAATGAGCGCATACTCCTGTAACACGCTTAGGACACTGGCGCTTTTCAATGCTGCGTCCTTTCTCTATTAATAGAATCTTCATGTCAGGCTTTTTCTCTTTAAGCTCATAGGCACAGAAAATGCCTCCCGGGCCTGCTCCGACAATGATAACGTCATAATTTTTGTCCATAATAAAAATCTCCTCTGCCAAATAATGATATTAAGGCTTCCCCCATTAAGCCCATATCAGCATATCTAAAACATTGCCCAAATGCCGTTAATAAGCACTTCTATAATACCACAAATCAGTCTCTATGGGGACGTTTATAGCTTAAGGGCCAAGCAAATATAGTACAGTAACTGCCTGCTCATGTCAAAGGAGTTTTCACTTATTTTGAGATAAAATTTGCACGAAATTACTCAACCTTCCCAATTGGACGGTGCAGCATCATCAAAGTTTTAGTAAATCATACAAAGAAAAGAAATACATTAATTTTTATCAACCAAAGTGATTAAATTTATCACTATTATAATTAAATTATTGTGCTAAGATAAGTTTTATCAACTAAGCTATTATAAAAATAATATGTTGTTCCGATGTATGTATAAATAAGATCAAGAAATAAGACCTTAAACATTGTAAATTCAAGTTTTTTAGATATAACCGGATTATGGAGGAGCAGTACAATTATGAAGAATTATCAGAAGTACCAGAGACAGTATTTCATGCCACCGACATGCACCTACGATTGGGTCAAAAAGGACTATATAGATCATCCTCCAATCTGGTGCAGTGTGGATCTGCGAGATGGCAACCAGGCACTCATCGAGCCTATGAGCCTTGAAGAGAAGCTTGAGTTCTTTACTATGCTCGTAAAGCTTGGTTTTAAAGAGATAGAGATCGGATTCCCGGCTGCATCGGACACTGAGTTTGAATTCGCAAGAACTCTTATCGAGAAGAATATGATCCCTGATGATGTTACTATTCAGGTTCTCACACAAGCAAGAGAACATATCATCAAGAAGACTTTTGAAGCTGTAAAGGGAGCACCAAGAGCCATCATTCATCTCTACAACTCTACTTCTGTTGCCCAGCGCGAACAGGTTTTCCATAAGGACAAAGATGAGATCATGAAGATCGCCGTAGAAGGTGCCAAGCTTCTTGATAAGCTCACCAAAGAAACCGATGGCAACTTTTCTTTTGAATATTCACCTGAATCCTTCCCGGGAACTGAAGTTGACTACGCTGTTGATGTATGTAATGCAGTTCTTGATATATGGAAGCCGACTCCGGATCACAAAGTCATCATCAATATCCCAACTACAGTTGAGATCGCAATGCCTCATGTATTCGCAACTCAGGTGGAGTATATACACAAGAACCTCAAATACCGTGACAGCGTAACATTATCACTTCACCCTCACAATGACAGAGGAAGCGGCGTAAGTGATGCCGAGCTTGGAATGCTCGCAGGCGCAGACCGTATCGAAGGAACTCTCTTTGGTAACGGCGAGCGTACAGGCAATGTCGATATAGTCACTCTTGCTGTAAATATGTTCTCACATGGCATCGATCCTGAACTTGACTTCTCCAACATTCATGAAGTCGGCGAAGCGTACGAAAGGCTTACAGGAATGCATATCCACGAACGTACTCCCTATGCAGGAGCTCTTGTATTCACTGCATTCTCAGGTTCACATCAGGATGCTATCTCCAAGGGCTTCACATGGCACATGGAAGGCAAGGACGACGGATTCTGGACTGTACCTTATCTTCCTATCGATCCCAAGGATCTTGGAAGAAAGTACGAAGGCGATGTTATCAGGATCAACTCCCAGTCCGGTAAAGGCGGCGTAAGCTTCATATTAAAGACCAGATACGGACTTACTATTCCGAAAGAGATGCAGCCTGATGTCAGCTACACCATGAAGGGCATCTCAGACAGAGAGCATGCAGAGCTCACACCTGAGCGTATCAGAGATGAATTCGAAGCTAAGTATGTCAGAGGCGCAGGCGTATTCCAGATTCTGGAATGCCACTTCAAGCAGGGCGAAGGCATCCTTGCAGAGCTCACCATCCTCCACGGAGGCAAAGAGCACGTCATCGAAGCTTCCGGTAACGGTCGTCTTGACGCTGTAAGTAACGGACTCAAGCAGTATTTTGATATATCATATGAACTGTCCACCTATGAAGAACACGCGCTTTCCAAGGGTTCATCTTCCAAGGCTATCGCTTATGTTGGCATAACCAAGGACAACCAGACCTACTGGGGCGTAGGCAATGATGAAGATATCATCCGCTCTTCCATCAACGCTTTGTGTGTAGCTGTAAACCAGCTCGAACAGATCAAAGAGCTCCTTAGTAACAAGGACGAGCGTATCAACGCCATCATCAACTATATACAGGAGAACTTCCTTACAGTTACACTTGACGATCTCTCCCACAAGTTCTATCTCTCAAAGCCATATCTTTCCAAATACATCAAGGAAAAGAGCGGCAAGACTTTTGGTGAGAACTTAAAGCAGGTAAGACTTAAGAAAGCTTCTACACTTCTAAAGAACGGAAATATGAAAGTTGAACGAGTCGCAGAAGCATCCGGCTACCAGAACGTGGAACACTTCAACAGACTCTTTAAGAAAAAATACGGAATGACACCTGTACAGTATCGTACAAGTGCAAGAAACTAAATCAATCATGCCTCGTACTGCCACTGGCTGTATGAGGCATGATAAGCGTTATATTCTAGTATTTATCTAACCAATATCTTTAGAAGTTCCTCACAGCCAGCATATGTCTCATCATAGCAGGTCTGGAAATCTCTGGTATACCAAGGATCTGCGATCTCACCGCTATCGCCTGTATAGCTCTTTAAAAGGTGAACCTTATGTCCTATATCAGGGCCGCATATTCTTGCTATCTCTCTTACATTCTCATTATCAAATGCAATAATGTAGTCCCAGTCCCAGTATTCATCATGTTTGAGTCTTCTGGCTCTCTTCTTGCTGCAATTAATGCCATGCTCTTCTAACATTTTCTTAACTGGCGGATAGACATGATTGCCTATCTCTTCTGTACTGGTCGCTGCTGATTCTATGTGAAGATCAGCTTCAGTCCAGCCTTTTCTTGATGCGATATCGCGAAGAAGGTATTCGCCCATTGGTGAACGGCAGATATTGCCGTGGCAAACAAAAAGAATATTTATCATAGGTTTTGACTCCTTTTTATTCCTGGTTATTCGAAGTTATGCGCACCGTTACGGAATTTGTGGCAGGTGCATATATCACGGTGCTAGAGAGATTATAACACAGAATTTGGAATAACTACGAATATCGTCTCCGCTTAAGTGGCTCCGAATTGTGTTTTTTCTACTTCGGAGCCACTTTAAGTTTTTTGGCTCTCAAACTGTTTTTTCTCAATATATCTGCGTATTTCTTTAACTTCTACTTAAGATATACTCAATTTGTCCATATTTGTGCCAATCCATTCAGTCATTGCCTTGTTAGTCCTGTACAGTTCCTCGTATTTATCTTTTCCTGCAAAGAAAGCTGTGGAAACAAATTGATTTGCCAATATCATATACGGAATAGCCTTCTTTTCAGTATCCGACAATTTTACAACACTGTCATATCCGTACATAATTTCCTTCATGACTTCTACCCAGGTAAGTAACTTATCTTCGTTTCCTTCTTCAAAAGTCTCTGAAAGTATGGCTGTTGCCACATAACATGGATCAAATATCCGGGCGTTTTCCTCGCTTAGTTCAAAATCAATAAATCCCCACTTGTCCTTCGACAGGATAATATTGCTCGGATTTGGATCCCTATGAATCACCTGGCGCGGCAGCTCATTATAAAGATCATTAAACAGTGCTGCATATTTCTCCATAGCTTCCGGATTCATATCGATTTTACCCTTCAAGGCCGGGACCGCCCATTCCCTGACACTCTTTCCTAAGTCCGCTTCATCCGCAATCGTGTCTATCTTGGCAAGCGCAAGATCCAACTGCCCTACTATTTCCCCGATAAAACGTGCTTTATCTTTATAATCATCAAGATAAAGTCCGCTTGCCACAACTCTCTCGCCTTCTACTTTTTGGGTAAGTGAGAAGAACATTTCTCCGACTGTAACATATTCTTTACCATCAATAGTCGGAATAACCGACGGAGCAGTAAGTCCAACACTGTTAAGTGCCCTTGAAATCTCTATTGCCTTCTTTACTGAGCCAAGATTTGCCGTATACTTGATCACCATATTGCTTCCGACATACTTTGCGCAGTCGCTAATCTCCCCGGTCTCCGGAAAGACGATATCAGATACTTTCTCATCCTGAAGTTCCCAATTTAAAAGCACCTCAGATATTAACTTGTTACTTACCATGATGTGTTCCTCCTGAAAAACATTAATCCTATAAGGCTTTTTTGCCTTATATTCCCGGAGGTACTGCGCCGGGGTATATCCGATCTCGCGGATAAAAGCTCTGTAGAAACCCGAATATGTTTCGAAACCATACTCATAAACCACTTCGTTTTTCTTTCGTTCCAAGCCGATCTCATATATAGCATACAGGAGCTTTCTCCTTAGAACGTACTGCATAACCGGCATCCCAACAGCTGATTGGAACAATCTGTAAAAATGAAAAACAGAATATCCCGCAACTTCAGCCAGTTCTTCCGCAGTAATGTCTTCCTTCACGTTGCTATCTACATAATCCAATGTTTTCTGGATCATCTCCCTGACCATTCGCAGTTCCCTCCTTTCTGTGATATTTCGTAGCTACACATCAATCTTAATCTTATATCGCCGGAATAGTATTTCCGTTTTTGCTATTTATAAAAAAGCATGTTGCTCGCAACATGCTCGCGCCGAGCGCGGTTGCATTTATGCAACATTTGCCTATCGCGCGAGTGCGCATCCATAGCGGAGCTCTTTTTATGATATAGGAATTTCGGAGAAATTTCCTATATCATAAAATACCCGCGATCATCCACGTATAGCAGATAACCGCGGTATCATTATTTAGATTTTTGTGTTCAGGACCCAGGCAAAAGCCTTTGCAGTCCTAATGTCAGCATCTTTGAAATGATTGCCCTCATTCCATTCAAGAATACAGTTCACGCCTCTTTCTTTTAACAGACTCTGAGCTTCGCGTATCCTGTTACCTACAGTCGCCATAACAGGATTACGTGCCTTATCCTCCTTATCTCCGAGGCTAAGGTAAACTGTATCCGTTTTAATCTCATTCTTTTTCATATAATCATCAAAACCCGGGAACCACATGGAAGGGGACGCAGCTGCAACGCCTTCAAAAATATCCGTCTGATAAGCAGCCCATAAGGCAAACAGACCTGCCAGAGAATAACCGCCAATGAAATATCTTTTGCCCTTGTCATCACATAGCTTGACCAATTCACTAAGAGTCTTTGATGCATCACCGCCAAAGTTATCTTTACCAAATACAGCAGGTGCCTCCCAGGGGGATAGATCATTGTTCCAATTATTTATCCTGACAGCAGTCAGGCGCACGCTCATACCGCAGCTACCAGAGATTGCCTCAAATTCATTTTCGATTCCTTCAAGGTCATGATCGTCAACAGGCTGGATCAGGACAATGTTGGAACCTGCATTTCCAAATTCGTATGTTTTCATAACTTTCCCTTCTATAAACTGCACCCAGTCAAAAAAACATGGTTTAATAGTTCCGGTCATACCTACAGAAATATATCTGACAGATATTGTTCTCATTTCCTGTATTATACTAAATAAAGTTATACAGCTGTTCCTTATTCATATGATCAAAAAGCCTACTCTTAGGATAGATTCAGACGTCCTAAGAAAAGGCTAATCAAATTAAATGGTCCTAACATTATTGCCTTACCTCTTGCAGTTGATGACTACATGGAGATTGGATATATTTTACCAGATTCTATCCATCCTTCATTTCTTACTCTTCGCTATATTGACATTCTCACCAATCTTACGGATACAAAATAGCAGTAATAATCATGGTCTAGTGCGACAACCCCGTCCTCACAGATAAGATCACAAGCCTTTTTGTTTCTATCATGCAAAGTGAACCCAACCGACTCATTATTGTTCGGTACCCTTCTTCGTAATATAGAGCACATAAGTATCGTTAAATACTATCCTGTCTCCGGCTTCCTTTACCGCACTTCTGAGAGCTTCAAAAAACTCTGTACGGATTGGTTCCGGAATCACAATATGATCACAATGCGTTCCCGAAAAAGCCACATACTCGTCTGCGCTGAACACTCTTTGACCTTTGAACTCATGCTTTTCGACTTCGGTGAATCCGTACTCCGGAGCCGCAGTGTAATGGAATGCTCCATGTTTGTATGGAATGTCCGGCTTATAGTACCTGTCATATAATCCCTGAATCTTATCATACAGAGTTTCATTGGCCGATCTGTACTCAGCGGAAGTAAGCATCATTGCAAGCGTTCCACCGGGTTTTAACAGTTCAAAGGTTTTGGTAAACGCGGTCTCCTCCGGAATCCACTGAATGGTAGCCGCCGAATATATCATATCAAACTTCATATCGCCAAAATCATGGGTGATAAAGTCATCGTTCACAATATTAAAGTTTGGCAGCTTTCCGAACTTTTCCTTCATCTTACGATACAGATGTACTCCTAGTTCAATCGCATGATATTCACATCCTGTGCGAAGCACAGGCTCTGTCGCCTGACCGGTTCCAGGTCCGATCTCAAGTACGCGTTTGCCAGGGCCGATATTTGCTACGGCATTAAGAAAATCAAACAGTTCCTCACTATACTCAGGCCGAAACTTATCAAACTGATCCGGGATAGTGTCAAATACTCTTCTAAACTCATCCTGCTCCAGCTCTTTGATATCTTCGTCCGTAGCTGTGCGAAGTTCTCTGTTTTCAACGCGCCAGATCGTTCCGACAGTTTTTATCCGCCCTTCTTTTATAAAAAAAGCACTCATGTCTTCCATTGCATAAACCACGCGGTCCTCAGACATGCGAAGTGTCTGTTCATATCGCCATGTATCCTTCGGATCATGGTGACAGCTTACAGTAATATTAGTAAAACCAAGTCCACGGAAAGGTTCCATCGATTCTGAAAAATTCACGGTATTTATGGCCATGTTCATGGAGCCTGCACTTACTCCGAAGATTGCCGCATGAGAGTCAAGTAGTGCCTCGTAGCAATTCTTCCTACGGATAAGATCAAGCTGCTCCTCACATGCACCGCCGCCCATAAGGAAAATACAATCTGCATTCTCCACCAGTTTCTTTGCATCAGAAGGGGAGGTTCGATTATCTATTACACAGTGATCTTCAAATGAAAGCCCCTGCTGTACAAACATTTCATGCATGCCATCGCAGTCATCATCATTCTGAGCATAGTCATTCGGACACGCTGTAATAAAAACTATGCTTTTTCTCTGCTTCAGCTCTTCCCGTAACCGCTTCGTTATTTCTTCTGAAAAGTGATGATCCGGAAAGCCGCTAAATAAGGCCAATAATTCTTTTCTCATGATTCCCTCCACGGCAATTACATTCCTACAAACTCATTATTCTTTTACTATACTTTTACCCAACCTTATAAAGTTGAAGGGGTTGTCGCTTTAGATGATTAAATCATCTAAGCGAGGCCCCTTTTTCTTACCATAAATTGTGGATTTGAGAAATGGTCTTCATTGTTATTGTGAAAAATTGAGTACTTTAACAAGCCGATGTGATAATCGGCGCATTATTGCCTTTTTCGTTTTGAAGTGTCAAAAATTATGAGGCTTTTTTCAATTCAAACAGATGCGTTCCGGTTCGATCAGATACAATCTTATGATGCAGCTTATTTATGTCATAACCGATTGCCAGAAGTATGCTCTGTGCAAGAACATTTTCTTTTCCGCGATATAGATATCTTCTGAAGTTCATGTCTTCTTTCACGTTTGCGAAGGATCCTTCCGCTTGAATACTACGGTTCATTCTCAGCTGAGTTCCGTAATCGCTGGTTATTCGTTCAAGACATTCTGCCCGCTTTTCTTCCATTTTTCTTGAAACTGAAAGCTTCTTGTTTCTCTCTTCAAACGCGGTCTTGCAGTTATTGCCTTTAATACAGTCTTTCTTGTATGGACAGTTGTTGCAGCTTTCGCACTCATATATAGTTACTTCACGCTGATATCCCGTTGCTGTTTTTTGGGTTCTCTTGGATACTGCAGTGAGCTGTTTTCCATTTCTACATATGTAGCTGTCTGATTCGGGATCATAGTCCATGTTTTCACGTCTGCTTATGTCATTTCTGAACTTCCTTGTTTTTGAAAGCTCATAGTTCTGAGGCTTGATGTATGCAGTCTGTTCATTGGAT
Source organism: Butyrivibrio fibrisolvens (assembly GCF_023206215.1). Taxonomy (NCBI): domain Bacteria; kingdom Bacillati; phylum Bacillota; class Clostridia; order Lachnospirales; family Lachnospiraceae; genus Butyrivibrio; species Butyrivibrio fibrisolvens. The sequence continues at coordinate 1,709,357 of NZ_CP065800.1, read as the reverse complement.
TCGATAAAAATATAATTCTCTTCGCTTTCATAGCCTGCATCAGCAACGATATTCTTATACTTGAATGTAAGATGAACCTCCATGTCTTTAAGGAACGGAATCAGTGTAATGGTATCTGTTGGAGCTGGGAATACATCCAGCCATGTGACATACTCTGAGTCCACTCCATGCTGCAGGTTATATGCTGGTTTAAGCTGACCGTTGAGCATGGCATCTTCTTTCATCCTCATGAATGTTGCATCTGTATCAGTCTTTGAATAACTGTTTCTGGTTCCGCATACATAAAGCTTGTGGTTGTACTCTTTGAGTTTTTCTATGTATTCTTCAAGGGTTTCTATTGAACGCTGGAGTGGAGTCTTTCTTTTTCCAATACCATGTACGAACTGGATGCCTTCATCATCTTTGAGTTTATACAGTTTTTTCCTTAAACGCTTAATGGTGCGTAATGATATCTGATCTTTATAGACTACTTTTATCCCATAGAGCTCTTCACATTCAGCGCAGAAAATACATATCCTTTTAGTCAGCTTTATCATGTTCCTGGATACAGCTTTCTTCCATACAAAGGTGTATTTGTTAGCAACTGACTCTATCTTGGTTCCGTCAATAAAGATATTCTCACCTGAAATCTCACCAAGTTCGAGCAGTATGGTTCCGACCTGCGCCATGATCTGCTTAGCGCATTGTGAGAGATGAATTGATATAAATCTTGCTATGGTGGAATGATCAGGAGCAGGTGCTCCGTCTAGAAGGTACATGAAATTAATGTCTCTCTTGCAGGCAGACTCAATATCACGACTTGAATAGATTCTGTTCATTGCAGCATAGATCACAATCTTAAGCATCTGACGCGGTGAGGCCTGATTCTTTCTGATTCTGTCATAAGTCTCATAAAGATCAGAAAGATTCATCTCCTCCACAAATGCACTAACCAGGCGCACCGGATCATCAGAGGGAATAGATATTTCTATGTCGAGCGGAAGTTTGATTTGATGATACAAGGAAGATACTGTATAATCTCCTTGTAAGATTTTGTTTAGTCGCATAAACATATTTTACAGCAAAAATCGGGCTTTTCGAAGCCCGATTTTTGTGTTAAACACAGTATTTTCGCATACAAAAAGGGGCCTCGCACTTAGTGCGACAGCCCCTTCTTATCCATTCTTTATTATCAATAATATCAGTAAAAATACCTTTTAAAAAGAGCTATACTCGGGAATCCCCAGCTCCTTCGAAGCTATTTCAAAATAGTGGTCATCGATATTAGGCCAGGGCGTTGTATCGCCAGCCTTCCTGGCAAGTTCTGCTGCAAGCGATACCATATCTGCCGCATGGTCTATTCCTGTCAGAAGTATCTGGATTTTTCATTAAACCAGATTCTCCTTAACCGATATTTCTCTACAATAAAAACTATTGTAATAGTAAACATGAAGCTCTGTAAAGCGCATCTTGCGCATCTTAAAATCTGGTATTAATAAAATATCCAAAACTGAACATTTCAACAATGCCAAAGTTCAGAGTATATTATTTGTCATAGCAAAGCGTTAAAGGAGTAAAGAAGCGATGAAAAAAACAGACAGCAGAATCTACAACATTACACTAACAGGAATATTCGCAGCACTTATCACTATTTTCACAGCCTATATCGGACATATCCCGGTGGGGGCCCATGGAGGCTATGTCCACTTTGGTGATGGACTTATATATCTTGCGGCAGCAATACTGCCAGCTCCCTATGCAATGGCTGCCGGAGCAATAGGCGGAGGACTTGCAGATCTTCTGACTGCACCGGCATGGGCGATCGCTACCATCATCATCAAGGCACTTTTAGTCCTTCCTTTTACAAACAAAGGATCAACTATACTAAATAAAAGAAATTATATTGCTCCGATAATAGCATATTTAATCTCTCATACTGGTTACTTTATAGCTGAAGCGGTAATGTTCGGGATTAAAACAGCGCTTCTTTCAGGGCTTACAGGAGGTCTGGTACAATCAGGAGGAAGCATGTTCTTCTTCATTCTCCTTGGACAGGCTCTTGACAAGATCAGCTTCAAATCAAAAGTGGAGGTAACCAATGGCTGATATAATCTACACCTACAAAGACAGCGTATATGCCAATATTACCAACAAGTGCAACTGCCGCTGTACCTTTTGTATAAGATTTGTAAAAGATGGAGTTGGCGATGCAGATACATTGTGGCATCAGATTAATCCGTCAAAGGAAGAAGTTATTGATGCGATCAAAAGCTTTGATTTTACAGGATATAAAGAACTGGTCTTCTGCGGCTACGGCGAGCCAACCTGCCAGCTTGATATTCTCCTTGATGCCGCTGACTATGCCAAGAAAGAAAAAGGCCTTAAGATAAGACTCAACACTAATGGACAGGGTTCAGCTGAGAATGGCCGTGACATAGTCCCTGAGCTTTCTAAAGTGATCGACAGCGTATCTGTAAGTCTCAATGCTCCTTCCAAAAAAGAATACGAGGATGTCACAAGGCCTATTCTCACAAACGGTTTTGAAAATATGGTTGAGTTCACCAAAAGATGCAGAGAGGTTATAGGGGATGTCAGATGGTCTATAGTAGATGTACTTCCGGAAGAAGAAAAGGACAGGTGCATTGCTTTATCAAATGAGCACAATATACCGCTTAGAATAAGGAAATACAGCAATAACTAAACATCAATTCTATATAAAATGGGCTGTCGAACTAAGCAATTAGTGCGACAGGTCATTTTCTCTGAACACTTTACACTCTTCTTTGACGAGCAATCTCTACAGCATAGCTTTTTTCTGTCAAATCTGTCAATTCTGTAAAATCTGTCATTTCTGCTAAATCTGTCAAATCTGTATAGAAACATATTTTCTACAAATTATCCAGCATACAATCTTTTCGCTTTAGTACATTGCCCTGAAGTTTAAGCTCTTTTCCCGAACCAGTAAAAATCAGTATTAAATATCATATTCCTTGGATTTTAGAATCGTGCATTTATCCCCAAACAGTTCCTGACACATCCTAAGCTCTAACTCCTGCCTGTGCTCTAAATGCGCAAGCAGTCCTTCATTCCCGGATACACCATACTTCTTTGCATAAGGCGATTCATCAAAATACCTGATCATAAGCGGATACCACATCTCATTACCATCATCATCAGCTCGTTCTTTTCTTATAATATCTATACTTTCAGGAATATTTTCCGTTTTTAAGTAATAGATATGCATGTTCTTACCCTCAAGAGCCTTACAAACTTCTCTATAGAAATCAATTATCTCTTCATCTGACAAGCACCTGTACAGGATCATATCTTCAACTGTATTCTGGAAAAGAGAGCATTCAAAGATCATCTTATCCGTATTCCACCTGCGATATCTGCCAAGTACAATATCCTTAAACTCGTCAAAATCCCTTCGCCCATTATAGATCTCATGCTGCTCAAGATCCCTGTGGAATCCCGGAACATCAGTAATGATCTGCGTATAGCAGATGATCATATGTCCATCTTCCGAGACGCTCTTAGCCTCTATTAAAGGCTTTATCTCACTATATTTTTCTAAAATACTGTCGTACTGATCCATGCTCACATAGGCACACCATGCAAGCTCAACCGGCGAATAATCGCCTTCGCGAACGGCTTCATGATCCTTATATTTATCTGATAGTTTCCCTACCAGAGTACTCTTACCACTTCCCTGCAATCCTTCAACGAAATAGTTCATATATCATTCAAGTCCTTTCTCTGTCAATCTATATGTTCTGGTACATACTTCTTCTATATATTTTCTGTCATGTGATATACTTATCACCGCTCCTGGAAAAGAAGCTATCATCTTCCTGATAACAGGTCCTGACAGGGGCGAGAAGTTTCTCGTAGGCTCATCCAGAATAAGCACATTGGCATCAGACAGACTCATTTTAAGAAGAAGCACCTTAGCCTTCTGACCACCGGATAACTCTCTTATTGGATGATCCATCTCATCAGCTGTATATTTTAGCGATCCAAGATAAGTCCTGATGCGGGTCCTTACTGCCTTATCTCCTGTATCATCAAGAAATTCAACAGGAGTCACATCAAGATCCAGAAGTTCCTCATAGTTTTGCGGCATGTACTGAGCTTTAATATCGCTCCTTGCAAGAAGCTCTTTAGCCACCTTTTTAAGAAGAGTAGTCTTACCTGCGCCGTTAGTTCCGACTATGCATATCTTCTCGGGTCCTCTTACCCGTAAAAAGATGTCTTTGGCCAGAACCTTAGAATCATCAGGCGTTCTCAACTCATCGAGACTATACTCTATAACGGTCTTACCGGCAGGCATCACGGCATCTTCCTTGCCCAGTTTAAAAAATATAGCTTCTTCCTTTTCAGGCATCTTGGTCATATTCTCATCTTCCTTGGCAAAACGCTTGCCCATAGCTTTTACCGTATGCATCTTGTCTTTGAGATTCTTGCCTACTGCCGGCGCCTGCCTGGAAACATTAGAAAGAGCATGCTCAACGCTGTTATATACTCTTGCATACTTTTCATCGCGGCGCTTTTTCTCTTTCTTGTCATTAATAGCCAGCTGTTCCTGACGCTGGAAGTTCTCAGCTCTTTTTGTATATAATTTTTGTAATTGTCTCTGACAATAGTATATCTACTCTTTGTTTTCCTCATGATCTGCTCAATATGGATCACCACATTGGCGGTGTTCTCAATAAGAGTCTCATCATGAGATATGAACAAAACTATGTGTTTCCAACCCTTTATAAGCCTTTCCAGCAGTTCCAGCGTACTTATGTCGATGTCGTTTGAAGGCTCGTCCAGTAGAAGGACCGTAGGCTTATCCATCAGAAGTCTTAATAGCTGAGCCTTAACTTTCTCGCCGCCTGACAGACTTCCCATTTTCTGATCACTATAATAAAAATCTGTAGAAACCCCGAATTCCTTAGCAAGTTCTGATAATTCTTTTGGATCTTTGTCAAAAAATAGTTTGGCTTCCGAAAAGTATTCATACACCGTTTTATCTTTGTCAACATCAGGAAGTTCCTGAGGAAGGTATCCCAGAACCTCTCCGGAAGTTATCAGCTCCCCATCGCATTCTGTATATTCTTCAGCCATCAGCGGATTATATATCCACTTCATAAGCGTTGACTTGCCATTACCTTCTTCCCCGATAATAACAGCCTTATCCCCATCATTTAAAACCATGTTGAATTTATCAAGAATAATCCGTAGATCCTTCTTGTGTGTGATAGTCAGGTCTTTAATCTGTAACATTCAGGCATCCCTCCTTAGACTAAATGCTGCACAAAAATAAGCCTACTTTGCATACGCAAAATAGACTCACACAAATAGACCTACTATTAGTATAAAAAAACAGGCCACGAATGCATGATAATCCAGTTTAAGCGTACACAAAACAGCTGCCATAAGCAGCATTTTCATTACTGATCGTGTTCACTCAAGCTAAATTATCTAATGCTCATTTCATCACCTGTACGTTAGACGCTCTTTCTTTATATTTTCAAAATGATGATAACATCAATGACAAATGGATGCAATCATTTATTTATAATCATGTATCCCTGTTAACTTTGCAATGTTCTCGTTATTCCAATAATCGTTTTCCCATCGAAAATAAACATCTTTTCGCTTTTTAAAAATCCTAAATGGGCTGTCTGTATTGTCATACACATGCAATATATCACATACATCAACCAACTGTGGAACTAAAGATAATGCCTTATAATACCTAGATCTGACCTTTTCCTCAGGCACACCATGGCCACCTGAAACCTCTCTAATCTTTACACGAGCTACATTAATATCTGGAGATGCAGTTAGAACATAAATGCATCTAATAAAGTAACCATTCTCTCTAGCACGTCTCAAGAGATTAAGATTTCTATCTGTAGAAAGAACAGTTTCGAATGTAAAATCTCTTCTTTCCCTTATAGCCTGTTCTCGGAGTTCCTCTGCCTTTTGAGCTGCTTCCAGGTCGCTACATAAGCTGGACTTTTTAATATCATCCGCATTAATGTACACACCAACTGTCTTTGCCATCTTTGTAATAGTTGATTTTCCACTGCCATTAGGTCCAGCAAAAACAATTACCTCCGGCTTTAAACTCTTCTCTTTATCAGACATACTCTTTCCTCCCGTCAGGGTAAAGTATATATGCACGCTTTGATTCGGCATCATAACCTGACGTAGGAAGTCCTTTAATTTTTCTTATCTCTTCGTCTATACGTATGGATTCCTTAAATCTTTCAGTTAGTTCATCATCTGAAATTCCACAGGTATAATCTAGCTCATTTTTCTCATTTATTTCCTGCATAAGCAACTCCTCAGCTTACTATGTAGTAAAAAGCGACCGCTCTTACCAACATAATACTACAAATATTCTTTTCGCGCGAGTACGCATTCTTAGCGGAGCTTATTTTTGCGTAATAAAACACTACCCTTTACACCATTCGATGATTATGCCCATCCCCCTTCAAGCGCCGAAAGGACTGCTAATGCAGCCCTTTCGCTCTGAACGTTTTACCATTACTATTATTTTTTCCTATAATCCGTTTAGATCGGACTCACGCTCTTTAACCAATTCCTCTACTTTGTCATCTGCAAACTCTTTTGCTGCTTCTATTTCTTTGTCGGTACTGTCAAGTAGTTTCTCCCATTCTTCATCGGTAAGCTCCCATAAGTCCTTATCTCTTTGTTGGGAAATGAAAAGATTCCGAGTATCTTCAAGCATTTTTAAAACAACTGATGCATCAATAGTCTCATTTGTCATAACTTTTGTAAATGCGATTTTTGACGAAGATATAGCATTATGCCAGTCTTGTTTCTTGGTGACTGCCTCATCAATAGAGGCATAAATATTTTGCCCAAACGGATCAACAACCGATTTCATGGAATGGAAGCTTCCAAACTTGTCTGAGGTTCCGGTTCCGTGTGCATCAGCATACTGACAAAATGCAAACATTTCGATAACAGTAGCATTCTTCGGGTCAACCTCATCTACATTTACATCAATAACCTGATCATGCACATGAACCCGAACTATCTTATCTTCAGATCCTGGCTTTATGACCTCAGAAGCGGTCATGACATAGTTGTTATTCTCTCCTACCGGAATTGATCCAATTCCGTGAAGCGGAGTCACTAGCAGTTCGCCAAGATATTCCTCACTTTCAGCTTCAGTAGTCTTTGTATCAACAAGTTCAGATGCATCTATATCTCTTGAACTCTGATAGGTTATGGTCTGGAACTGGTGCATTATCCCTTGATAAGAATATGCTGTTCTTCCATCATCCAGCTGTGATGCACCAAATTCAGAGTTCCAGACATTAGCAGTTACGACTCTTGTATATCCTTTTTGGGCAGACTTATCATCAATAACTGCTTCCTTTAGTTCCAGTGTGCCATCATTTTTATCAATGACAGCGCTTTGAAAGTTATCTTTTCCAAAAGTCTGATTCGAATAATAGTGGATACTCTGTACAAATGCACTTTGGGTGTAATAATAGCTTCCGTTTGTAATTGTATCTGACATAAGTGTTCCTTTCTGCAGCTAATCTGTCATTCAAAGCCGCACCACTCTCCGTAAAGGGCCAAGTGGTCATAATAGTTTTTCTTTTACATCCCCATATCGTGCTCTTGAAACAGAAAATGTACTCCCATCACTTAGTGTAATTACATAGTTCTTTAGTGATACAGCAAAATGGCGGTTTATCATATAGCACCTATGGCACCTGATAAATCCATGTTTTTCAAACTCTTTCTGAAGAACATCCAGTTTTCTGTATATCTGGAACACTCTTCCATCTACAGTATGAAAAACACATTTCCGTCCGCAGGTATCAATGAAGACAATGTCCTCGTATCTCAAATCCGCATCCCCTTCTACCAACGGAAAACTCATTAGTGCATAAACACCTCCTTTCATAACTCAGGAAACAAAAAGCCGGATATCATGGAATTGTTCATTCCTTTGATATCCGGCAGATCCTTTGCTAATAACTGTATCGGCAAAACAATCAGTTAATTAACACCAATGTAATGAATAGACGGTAACGGTATCCATCAAGTTCCATATAGCTCTTTTCTACGCTCGATGGCTTTTTCGGTCAGCTTTTTGTTTAATTCTTTACGTTTCTGATGTTCTTCGAGCTGTTTTTTCTGCCTGGCTTCTCTTTGAGCACGGCGCCTTGCATTATCACTACTATTATTGCTGCGCCTTCTCTGAGAGCTCTCGCTGCGCATCTTCTCAAGAATCTCATCCAGCTTTTCTGCTGAGCTCAATAGCTCTGACTCACGTCCCTTAATTGCAAGGTCAACATGCTGAATTGTTCCTGCCCCGCCGTTTTCCTTAAGAAAGAATCCTGTCTTTCTTACCTTACCGTCCAAGACTCCATCTGTACCATCCAATGTGAACTCAGTATTTTCTGCACCAAGGTATATGGCTCCTACTCCTGAATCTTTGAGGCTCTTTAGCTCATCCTTGCCATCATCTGTCTTGTTCCAGACCTTGAGCTTATCAAACGACTCATCATTCTCATCGATCCAGCCATTTCCATCAGTATCGTACTCCGCCAGATCCTTAAAACCATCTCCGCTCTTTACTCCAAAGAGCTCTTTGCCATCATTTATCTTGCCATCACCGTTTTTATCAATGGCAAGGAATCCGCTTCCAGCTTTGGTCATGGAGATTTCGTCCTTCTTACCATCCGCATCTAGATCAAATGTAAACTTCTTATCACTTAGCCCGGAAGTCTGCGCACTTGTATTAATGATCAAGGGATCAAAAAGATTATCCAGAGGCGAAGACATAGCTATGAAAGTTTCATGTTCTTTTTTTCTTGCCATGCTTACATCAATATCTACCTCGATCTGCCTTCCATCCTCTGTCTGTACCTTGCCGGATGCTCTGTAATCCGTTTTTTCTTTTTCAACATGCTTTTCTACAAATCCTGCAAAAAATCCGCCAGTCCCTGCACCAGTTGTTGCCAAATCCTTTTGATAGCTGTAGTTTGCACCTGAATTCACAACACTATTTGCTATCTTCATAAAAATCACCTCTTTATCAACATACGCTTTGTTTCAAACTTAACCTCATGTCGCGAGCAAAGCGAGTGACTAATGGTTCAAATCGATGGAGCTCGCTTCATCAATTTGGGTTTGAAAGTGTAACACTTTCAAACTAAGTATCGTCCTTAGAAAGAGGCGATTAAATAGCTTTGGCATGAACGGACATTCTGGTGTAATGAATAGTTATCATCTTGCATTTTGCAGCATTACTTTAACTTCAAAAGTCCTATCTTCTGTTTTAATATCTACTGCTCCCAGATACTTTTCTGCTATACTGGCAACACTCTTAAGCCCAATGCCATGAGGACACAAGTCAGGATCATTTTTCTTTTTGCTGATTATTCCATTATCATTATTCCGAATCACCTCTCCGTCATAAGAATTTTCAATTCTGATCAGATAAAAATTAGCCTTTGATGCTCCACTAAGCCTTATATATCGCTCATCTGCAGGAATAGATGTTATGGCTTCGATCGCATTGTCCAAAAGGTTGTTAAGAATAATTGCCATATCTATAGCCGTGATTCCTTTATCTTCGGTAAAAGAGAAATTGCAGTCAAATATGCATGACTTTTTCTCACAGATAGCAGCTGCCTCATTTATGACAACATCGGTAACTGCATTCCCTGTAGAGTATTTCACTGCGCCACTACTAAGTTCTATATCCATTTCACTAAGGAACTTCGAAGCATCTTTATATCTGCCACCATCCAGAAAGCTTTTCAGGATCATTAGTTTTCCAGCCATATCATGGCGGAGCGTTCTTATCTGTTCCTGATACTTTTCTGTGTACTCTATCTTTTTTCGTATATATCCCTGCTCCTGCACCTGTTCCTGAAGTAAAAGATCTTCTTCCTTTAATCTTCTGTATCTTTGCCATGTTGCAATGGCTGACATTTCACCTATAAAAATGAGAGTCGCCAGAACTGGCATCATCCATTCTAGATCTTTCTTTTCATCAAAAAGTATAAAGACCTCGTTTTCCAAGGGAACTATCATGACCTCTGCAATCATGTACACCATAAAATAAGAGATTATTGAATAGACAGACAGATACAGAGCTTCAGTCCAGGACATATCATATTTCTTTTTGCATATCATTTTAATAATACAGTGCGAGATCATAGAAAAAACTATCAAAAGAAGAATAGAGATGACAAACAGCCACGCCATCCTTCCATACATCTCGTCCATTACATTTTCTGATGAATAATTCAAAGTCTCTATGAGCAGGTCACTGAAAATGTCATTAGTCACTATATTTATCAAAAACCATACATAGAAAACATTGGTCCATAGAAGCAATACAAAAGCGATATGCGGCATATACTGCCTGTTATAGAAAAAGAAGACAGCAAGAACCGTGATAAGACTTATATATGTCCATATACCTCTTGTTGATATGGGTAGAGAAAATAAAACTAAGCCTTCTACTGTCACTACTGCTGAAAGAATTATGTTTTTCTTTTTATCAAGTACAGAGTCACTGATAAATGTCTTTATCATCAGTCCTAGAAATATACCTCTAACCAGGATCATGGCATAACCATAGCCATCCTGAAATACAGAAAAAAGTTCTTTTGACATAAGCCATCAACTCCCAAATATTTTATGATATAAAATCCATGTATGCTTTGGTAAAGTCAGGATACTTATACTTCGAAATTAAAAGAAAATCACCATTGTCCATATAAACTTCTGTTCTTGAATACCCCTTGACATGCTGCATGTTTACCAGATATCCTCTATGAATCCTGAAAAATGATCTACCCAGTATTTTCTCAAACTCCTCCATCTTTTTGTAAACATCATATGTATTATCATTAAAATGGACCATAGTCTTTCTCCCGCTACTTTCAATATAGAGGATATCCTTAAGGGCTGCATTTACAGTTATTCTCCCAGATTGAAGGGTAATGCTCTCAGCTTCCTTTCCCTCATAAATGGTCTCGCATACCATCTGCGCATCCAGTCTTGACAGCTCATCTACTGCTCTTTGAAGCTCAGCTTCGAACATTTCACGTGTTATAGGCTTTAGCAGGTATCCATATGCCCTTACCCCAAAGGCATCTCCCATCCTGTCTGGAATACCTGTGACATATATTATCAGAGGCCTTGAAGCACGCATACTTCTGCCACTTTTTTCTACTCTCTTACCAAGTTCTCTTGCAGTATCGATACCATCAGCCTCGCCCATTGCTATGTCTAGAAAAAGGATATCAAGCTTCGCTCCGGCATCAATATCTTTGAGCAGCTTTTCCCCGGAATCATATTCTTTTATCACCCCTTTATATGGGCTCTTTAAAAGCCAACCGGCAATCAGGCTTCTGACAACTTCCTCGTCATCACATACTGCAAAATGATATTTATCCATTTGCATTTTCCTCAATTCGCATTTGTTTGGTGATATGCCTTGATAACACAAAAATGCTTAGCACGGACATCCATGTAAGCATTTATACTTAAACTATATTTATAATATTATCATGAATCATACTCTTTATATATTCATGTCATGAATGGACAGTTTATTGTAATGAATAGAACTTAAATATTCATAAAAGTCGAAAACAGCGCTTCTCCAATCAGCATTTTTACCGGAAGCATAATACAAAAATAGCCTGCCTAATTAATAAGCAAGCTATTTTCTATACAGATCAATCTATCTCATCACGAACAATTCTCTCGATATGTAAAGCGAGATATCCGATTTCTGCACTATCGATTACTTTACCAAGACTCTTACCTAATTCATCACAAATTTTAGTAGCCATTTTGAATGAATTTGCTGCCATAGCATTAACATAATCGTTCATATCTAATTTTATAACTTCGCCCTTGAGGGTACGAGCGATCATATATCTAATATGATTCAACAACCTATTGTACGACAATGATTGAATATCAATCCCCTTGCCAGTTTCAGCTTCTACCAGATTGACGCACTGTCTGACTGCCTCTGCCATCTGCATAGCCTGTGAGACAGCTTGATCCATAATGGAAGAATGAATATGAAGTGCGATATAACCTATCTCATCATCAGTCAGATTTACGCCCAGACGATCATATATGATATCTTTGGACTTTTCTGCAACTTTAAACTCAGCATGAAATAGAACTCTGATATCGTCAGTCAAGGGATTTCTAAGTTGTTCATTATTTTTGCTTCTTTTTACAGCATATTCAATATGATCGGCCAGAGGCAGCAGAACGTCTCTGTCGATAATCTTAAATTCTGCCTCTGCCCCATCTAATAATTCGTTGGAGATTTCAAGATATACCGGATCAATACTAGTAGCTAAATCCTTTTTATCTCCACGCTCTGTAGACTCTTTTAAGGAATAGATCTTGCAGTCATCAGTGATATCTATTGTCTCACCAACATGCTTGCCAAATCCAACTCCCTTGCCCAAAATCAAATATTCCTGTGTAGTATTCTAAGGTATTCCGATAAGAGCGTTGTGATTTAACACCTTCTCAACTCTATACATTTGAAACTCCTAAAATATGCTTACTCGTAAAAATCTACTGCAAGTAAATCATCGCCGACACTTATACTGCCATCCCCAATACGACGAAGCTTCTGATTAGCCTTAAGTTCTGTGCAAAGAACCGGCGTTGCAATTGAAGGAGCATTCTTAGAAATGAAATCTAAATCTGCCTCCATAAGAACATCACCCTTCTTAACCTTCTGTCCATTAGTTACGTGTACATTGAAGCCTTCACCCTTAAGCTTAACTGTATCTATACCAAAGTGAAGGAGCATAGCTACATCATCATCTGTCTTGAATCCGATCGCATGCTTTGTATCAAATACAAATACTACTGTTCCGTCTGCCGGAGCAACTACCTTACCATCATTAGGAGTTACAACCGCGCCATCACCCATCATCTTCTGTGCAAAAACATCATCCGGTGTCTCTGAAAGATCAGCAGCAACACCAGAAAGCGGGCTACCAAGAACAACTGTCTTTACAACTTTGCCTGTAGGCTCATTAGAAGTTTCCTTTTTAGCCTCAGTGGCAGCTGTGTCTTTTGCTTCATTATATTCTACATTTGGAGCTGTCTCAAGATAATCTTCAAGATTAGACTTGATAACTGTAACGTGAGGTCCGTAAATGATCTGAACGCCGTTACCCTTGTGTACTACCCCTGAAGCTCCTGTAGCCTTCAGCATTGCATCATTAACAAGCTCAGACTTCTTAACTGTAATACGAAGTCTTGTTGCGCAGCAGTCAACATCTGAGATGTTAGCCTTACCACCAAGACCATTAGTGATCTTCTCAGAAGTGTTGTCAGAAACAGACTCCTTCTTTGCATTGTAATCAGAACGTCTGTAAAGCTTAACTTCTTCATCAGCATCACGTCCTGGTGTCTTAAGGTCAAACTTCTTGATAAGGAAGCTGAAAAGGAAGTAGTAAACTACGAAATAACCAAGACCTACTACAGGAACCCATACCCAGCTTGTCTTAGCATTGCCGGGAAGAATACCAAAGAGGATCAAGTCGATGACACCACCTGAGAATGTCATACCAACACCAACTCCAAGGATGTGCATAAGCATGTAAGCTGCACCTGCGAATACGCAGTGGATACCATAAAGAGCCGGAGCTACGAATAAGAATGTGAACTCGATAGGCTCTGTGATACCTGTAAGCATTGATGTAAGAGCTGCTGAAAGAAGAAGACCTCCTACTTCCTTCTTTTTCTCAGGAAGAGCTGTTCTATACATAGCAAGTGCTGCACCGGGAAGACCAAGGATCATGAATGGGAACTTACCGGACATGAATCTTGTAGCTGATACTGCAAAGTGATCAATTGTGTTCTGTGCACCAAGCTGTGCAAAGAAGATGTTCTGTGCACCTTCGATCATCTGACCGTTAACTTCCAGTGTACCACCCAGAGCTGTCTGCCAGAAAGGAAGGTAGAATACGTGGTGAAGACCAAATGGAATAAGAAGTCTTTCCATAAGTCCATATACCCATGTTCCTGCGTAGCCGGAAGCAAGAACAACACCACCTACTGCGTAGATGCCCTGCTGTACGAATGGCCATACGAAGAACATTAAAATACCAACTGCTGTGTATACCAGACCTGAGATGATAGGAACGAATCTTGTACCACCAAAGAATGATAATACCTGTGGAAGCTGGATCTTATAGAACTTGTTGTGAAGTGAAGCAACACCAAGACCTACGATCATACCACCGAATACACCCATCTGTAATGAAGTGATACCGCAAACTGATGTTGTTGCACCATCAAGCATGGCCTCAGGACCACCGTGAATTGTGATCATAGCGCCGATTGAAGCATGCATGATAAGGAATGCGATAGCTGCTGCAAGAGCTGCAACTTCTTTTTCTTTGCCATACCGATTGCTACACCAATAGCAAATATAATAGGCAAGTTGGCAAATACTATGTTACCGGCCTCATTCATAACAGTAAGGATAGCATTACCTACTGTGCCAGGGCCTAAAACGCTTGTAAGACCATATGTCTCAAGCATAGTTGTGTTGGTGAATGAACCACCGATTCCAAGAAGCAGACCTGCTACCGGAAGGATTGCGATTGGGAGCATGAAGGAACGTCCAACACGCTGCAATACACCAAATAATTTGTCTTTCATTTCTAATTCTCCTATACATGAAAATTTTTATTGCGTATTTATGAGGATTAGAAATTGTCTTTTTAATGCTGGTGATGGGTTTAGGGCATAAAAAAAGACACGAACCCACATAAATACTAAAAGTTATTATGTATAGTTCGTGCCTTGATTGGTTACAAGTTACACACTACGGTAATAGAAGTTACCATGAATTAGTTAGACTGTCAATACATTTTGCATATTTTCGCAGATGTTTCGGTATTTTTACGAATCTGCTTGTCATAGGTGACATTAAGCTCACTATCTCTATTTATAGCTGTCCAAGCATCTTCTGTGCATCATCTGCAGCTTTAACTTTATCATCAGCTCTGATAATTATTCCTTCTTCATCGATCAGATATGTCGTCCTGACAACTCCCATGGATACCTTTCCATAGTTCTTTTTCTCTTTCCATACATCGTAAGCTTCTATCACCTTACGCTCAGGATCGGCTAGTAGAGTAAATGCAAGGCCATATTTTTCTTCGAACTTCTTGTGCGATGCCACTGTATCCTTACTAACTCCAAGTACAACAGCGCCTTTTTCCCTAAACTGAGGATACCTTTCTGAAAAGCCGCAAGCCTGCTTAGTACAACCGGAAGTGTTGTCCTTAGGATAAAAATACAAAATAACCTTCTTACCTCTATAATCCTTTAGAGAATGCATTGTCCCGTTCTGATCAGGGAGTTCAAAATCAGGTGCCTTGGTTCCTACTTCTAACATAATAATCCTCCTCTGAGATTGAATTTACGTTCTATACAATCTACCAGGTCAAATCTGATCATCTATAGCACTTCCTTTTACATCGTTTGATAGAAGACTCAGCTTGTTGAGAATATTGTTAATCTCAAGGTTAACTGCATCCTGAGTATCCTCCATAGACGCTCCGTCTGAGATTATCATCTTCTGCATACTATCAGCATCGATATTATCTGCTTCAGCGCGCTCACGCCTTGCGACAGCTCTTTTTGCATCGGCGCTAGTCCTCTGGCTCTCTGTAGCATGTTCTTTGATGTTCTCGATCATTTCCTGCTGCATGGCTTCTTTTTCAAGCTTCTTTGCCTCTTCCTTCTTCTCTTCTTTCTTCTTTTCTGCAGCCTCTTTTGCCTCTTCTTCGCGCTCCTTCTGCTCTTCATCCACATTGTCGATCATTTCCTGTGTCAACAGAGCTACCGTCTCATCATTCGAAGCCTCCATGATCTCCTCAGCAGCATCCTGTGCTTTGAGCATATCCTGGGATTTAAGACGTTCTCTTTTCATATCTGCATATCCTTGAACATTCCCTGCCTGCTGAGCCTTGGCCTGGTCGATATCAAGCGCATTCTGCTGATTCTTCGCCACATAGTAAAGAGCCTGCTGCTGATACTCCGAGAGCTTTCCCATCTCTTCGTCTGAGAGACCGTCTTTTGAATGATTCATCTTAAGAGCAAGCTGGTCAAGATTCTTATTTTCTTCGCTGTCCGGGTCTATCCCATATTGTTCCTGAAGCTCTTTTAACTTAGCATCATTGTCCCTGGTATCAGTGCTCTTCTCATTGATCACATCCTGCAGGCGCTTGATCTCATCCTTGATCCCCTGCATCTGTGCATCAAGCTTCTTCTCGCCTCCAAAGGCATCTGAGACAACCTTAAGAGCCTGCTTTCTGGCAAGCCCACGGCGCTGATCTACCAGACTCTCACCCTTAAGATTGGCGCCTGAGATCGAATTCATGTTGCCATTCTTATTAGTTTTATTCGCAGCGTAAATTTCCTGCCCAATGTCTTTTACCTGCCTATCTAGCGAAGTAATATTGATTCCGGTCATAATCATCTACCTCCGTGTACATGAACGACACAACTCCTTTTCTGTTATATCGGCCTATAACTTTTAGTAGCTAATAGATATGTCACCAATGTCTCAAAAGAAGCTAAGCTGGTTGTCAATATAGGACTTCATCTCAACATCATGGATCACGTCTGTCTCATTGTAATTACCGATCAGGAAAGGAGAATTCGGATCATTCAGTTTCATATTTCTTTTTACAGCTTCTATATCATTATTGGCATAACAGTATCTGCAAAGATGGCCGCAGCTATCATAAGCTCCAATATCTCCTGAAAGATAGCAGGCGCACTCTTTTCTTGCAGGCTTCTTATTAGGGACTATAAGTTTTTGTCCTATAGCCTTCTCATAAGTTGCAATTGTCATGCAGCCGCTGCAATCAGCACCGTATTCTGATAAGAACTGCCCTTCACCGCAGGGTCTTACAACCATGCCATAGGTCTTGGCTATCTTTATTATCTCTTTGCCAAGATAATACTTATCTTCTCTTGATACGGCTCTTGCCTGGGGGTAATTACGCTTAACCTTCTCATATAGATCAATAAAGCTGATAACTACAGTCCGGGTATAGCCGCTAAGAGCTGCTGCCATCTGCTCAAAAGCCTTAAGATGGTACTCTACTGTATACCTCTCATTAACAAGGATCGGATCATATCTCCAACCTATACTGTTAATACCGACCATGTCAGAGAGTACTTTAAAATCTTCTAAAATCTTGTGTTTATCAGGAACATGCGGCTCGATATCCCTTCCATAGGGAGTGATAGTAACAAACCAGTACTGTCCATATTCTTTGACAAGATCCATATACTCAAAAAACGGCGCCGGATTCTTGGAACAGAATCCGACGACATCCACTGTTTCAGGACTAAGTCTGTACCTGCTGACCTGCTCCTTATTAAAAGGATTTCTGACACATACAACCTGCTCCTTAAACCTGTTTGCAAGCCACTTGGGATAGAATGCGGGAATATCAGTCCTTTGACCCGTATTGATGATCATGTAAAACTCCTTAGCTATAGTAAAAGACCATTGTCTCCGTCCCCAGGGATCATTCTACAACTTTCTTCTTGGTGCTAAACCAGAAGATAACAAGAACCAATGCAATCACGAAACTGCATATCGGTGCTATAGGCTGTGTTACTATCACATCACTATTAGTGCTTTCAAATATAAATTTTAATAGAATACTTACGATAAGATTAAGGAAGGAATGAATCATATACAATACAAAACCTGCGCCTTTATTAGCAAGTGCAAGGAGTACGCCAACTACTGCCCAGAATAATGCCAGTCCAACCATAATATAGGAAAAAATTTTAATTCCGTTTACAGTAGCCTGATCTTCAGATGGTAATGAAAGAAAACTGTCATATTTGTTCATGAAGTTCATAAGTCTGCCAAGCTCCATATATGACAATCCGCTATCTCTTATAGTCTTAATAATCCCCTTAAGATCATCAAGACCTTCTTCAAAATCATCATTATCATCAAGGATTTCTTCCATAGAATCATCTGCCATGCCATCATCTATAGCCTCGATAGCAGCATCAACTGCTTCCTTCATAGACAGATCCTCTTCCATTAAGTCTTCATCGCCTGTGATTTCAGCGATCATTTCAGATATCATATTTTCTCTTATGCTGGTTTCAAAATCAAACTGGATTACTTTTCCGAAAAAGAAAAATAATGATACTGCCAAAATAACTATTGCTATGCACAATCTTACGCTTTTTTTCATCTTATATACCTCTCAATCTTTAAGCATGATTTTTAATTCATCACTACCATTCTATAAGCTTCCCACCTGTACTTCAACAAAGATAGGTCAAAAAGCGCACTTTTTGAGAATTATATGTAAAAAAATGAATAGAGAATGCTTTTATTACTTCGCTATAATTACATCTATAGGGTATAGGCTGTTATAAGGCCTTATAGACAAAAAATTACAGACACCACAAGAAGGAGAAAAAAGGGTATGGACTACATCTATGAAATGCCGGCAAAAATGCTGGAACAGGCTACAAACAGGGGACGTATAGAAGTTGCCGAATATGAATCGCAGACTTATGGTGAGGATTCAAGACCTCTTCACAAGAAAGCTTTGGTATACCTTCCGTATGGTTATAATGAAAACAATAAATATAATGTTCTGTATCTCTTACACGGTGGCGGATGCAATCACAATTACTGGTTCAAGGATTTCCCGGACACGGTAACGATTCTTGACAATATGATTGCTGATAAGATCTGCGATCCATGCATAATCGTAACACCTACTTTCTATCACGATGAAGAGGATCAGCATACACATGACGAGTCAAGATGTGAGAACTTCAAACATGAACTTCGTAATGATCTTATTCCTTTTATAGAACAAAAATATGCATGCTATACAGAAGGTGATGTGTCAGAAGATAATCTGATCAAGACAAGAGACCACCGCGCTTTTGCAGGTCTTTCACTTGGTTCTATGACAACCTACCGTGCAGCTTTTTATAATAACTTCGATCTATTTGCATGGTACGGACCATTCTCAGGCTGCTGCGGGCCTTTTGGTGATCGAGACGCAGAAGTAGACAGAATCTGTAAGACACTTACAGATGGTAAGTCAAAAGGTTACGAACTAAAATATATGTTCTGTGGTAACGGAGACAAGGATATCGCCTATGAAGAACACAAGGATATCATGGAAAGAGCTGTAAAAGCTTCAGAACTTCTCATCCCGGAAAAGAATTATTCATTCTACGTAATTCCGGGCGGCATACATGACATAAAAGCATGGCAGCTTCACTTATACCATGCACTGCAAGTATTCTTCAAATAATATGCTAAGATCATCCACGTCACAACCAATATCGCAAAACATACCACATCTAATTTATCGTCATAAATTTAAATAATAAGTCCGACTTTTCAGCCGGACTTATCATATCTTAATAACTTCTCATATAGCAGTACTGTTTATTTTAATATGTCTGCAAATTCTTCTATAGGAACAGGAGGTGAAAACAGATATCCCTGAAGATAATCACATCCTATCTTGTACATCTCATCAGCCATCTCCTTAGTCTCAATACCTTCAGCTGTTACAGTAAATCCCATAGTCTTGAAAGTCTGCACCAGGCTTGGAAGAAGACCGTCAGGATTGTTACAATAATCCCTGACTATAGCCATATCTATCTTGATATTTATAAATGGTATATCTTTTAGCCTGTCAAGATTTGAATACCCCTTTCCATAATCATCAAGTACGAATCTAAATCCCCGTTCTTTCATGGCCTGAATCTGACGCAAAAGTACCATCTGATCGACCATAGCATCTTCTGTGATCTCAAGATGTATGAGACCTACATCTATTCCGCTTTTTTCTATGATCGAATTATATTTAAAAGCAAGCGAGTTGTTCATAAACTGCGTGGGTGAAAGGTTAACATTGATCCAGGATATACCCATCTTTTCAAGATCGTTATCTTTGATATATTCACAAGTCTTTTTAAATATCTGCTCACCCATCTGATTGATGGCACCATTTTGTTCTGCGACTCTTATAAATTCGCCTGGCATGATCCTGTTGCCATCCTTGTCCCTTATCCTTGCAAGGGCTTCGGCACCTATTATTTGATGATTATCAGCTCTAACTATCGGCTGTAGATATACTTCTGCTGTTTCATGTTCAATGACCCATTTCAGAGTTTTTCTTATATACACTTCCCTTTCTACTCTCTCTACGTCAGCATCTTCAACATAGCGAACATTACCGGGTACCAGCTCTATATCGTCTGCCAGTATAACCATTCCGACTTCAAGACGCCTTTCGGGAGATTCTATAGTCATATTTTCATCAGTCATAACGAAATCAAGTTCAAAATACATCTTAGTATCTTTAAAATTCCATGACTCTTTAAACCTTTGATTGATCTGATCTATGATCTTATCTGCTTCTATATCTCTGTTACCGATAAGTACAAATCTTCCTTCTTTTGAGTAAAAAGGAATCAGATTCTTGTATTTATTTCTGAAATATGAACCTATGAGCTTGAGCCCCTTATCCATACTAGATGCGCCATATACCTCCCTTAACTCCTTGTAATTATGAAGTCCTACGGCTATATACCTCTTGTACCTGAATGATCTGATCTCATCAACATAATACGTCAATGCTTCCGAATTAAATACATCTGTTTTGGAATCATAGTAAAAATCAGGATTAGTAAATGACAGATAGATGATAATGATTGCTATAAGCCAGAAGGTATCCATAAGCAG
Source organism: Butyrivibrio fibrisolvens (assembly GCF_023206215.1). Lineage (NCBI taxonomy): Bacteria > Bacillati > Bacillota > Clostridia > Lachnospirales > Lachnospiraceae > Butyrivibrio > Butyrivibrio fibrisolvens. The sequence continues at coordinate 1,688,551 of NZ_CP065800.1, read as the reverse complement.
ATATCTTGGGAACATCCACCTGACAACAGTCCCCATAAGAATAGTGAAATTGAACCCCATAGCTCCAAGAAGTCTTGTGATATTGGGCATATTCTTCCTATATATCACTAAAACTGCAAAAGAAATAACTTCATAGAATAACAAGCACGAATAAACTACATAGTCATATACAGAGCCCTTTTGATATCCATCATCTGTTATATAGTAAACAAAATGTGTCCAATTACTTGTGATCGTTAAAATAATGGCTGTAACAAAGGGGATTATCATCACCCAGTGAAGCAGCTCCATACGGTTTCTGTGAAGCTTTAACAAATACATTGTTAATAGATAAAAAAGATATGCCATTGCAAAAAAGAATACGAAGTACAAGTCGTTAATAACGTACAGCTGCCAGTCTGGGTACATAAAGTAATTCTCATCTGCCACAGACGATACTATATCTGAAATCATAACTATCATTTCGAATACAATCAGCTGAATAAACACCCTGTTAAGACCAATGTTGATCCTGGGTATATAAAACCAATATAAAACAAATACGATCATTATTAAAAAACTTGGAAATATATAACTATAATTCCACATAGTATTCTTCTTTCCTTGGTAAAGTAACTGGCTGTATTACGTTAAATTTTACCGGCGCAGGCATTATTTACATTACTTCCCTCTTGGACGAACCAGTATCCCAAAAGCCTTTACAGGGGGAGTTACATTATTTTTGCATGTATTCATAAATACACAGTCTTACAATTACTATCGGCATATAAATGTGCAAACAATATATGCGCACATATTATTTCATACTGTTACTTAATTGATTAAGATTTATATGTACGTAACTGACTTCGCACTTGTCAAATATGCGTGCGCCGCTAGGCGCACATATCGAGTAGGCTGACTCCTACTCGATTTCGCACACGAACATTCCGCACTTAGTGCTCCATGTTCTTACGACCGGCAAATGAATTTGTAGGTCTTGTGCAACAAAAAGAAGCCGCTATACAAGCGGCTTCTTTGGGCAAATTCATTATTCTACTGTAACTGACTTAGCAAGGTTTCTAGGCTGATCCGGATCATTGCCCTTACCTACTGAAGTGTAATATGCAAGAATCTGAAGTACTACTACAGATTCAAATACAGAAAGCTCATCTCTGACATCAGGTATGCTGATATGAACATCACATACAGTGCTGTCTGTGATAGCTTTATCCTTGCTGATAAGGATTACATAGGCACCTCTTGCCTTAACCTCTCTGATGTTAGAAACAACCTTGCTGTAAACAGGCTGCTGAGTTGCTATAGCTATTACAGGAGTTCCTTCTGTTATAAGAGAGATAGTTCCGTGCTTAAGTTCACCTGCTGCATAAGCTTCTGCGTGAATGTAGCTGATCTCCTTAAGTTTGAGAGCACCTTCCATAGACAGAGTATAGTCAAGACCTCTTCCGATAAAGAAAGCATCCTCAGCATTGACCATACGACTTGCCTGTGCTGCAACCTTGTCTTCAAGCTTAAGAACTTCTTCGATCATAGAAGGAACATTCTTAAGACCTGAGATGAATTCTCTTATCTCAGATTCTGAAGCCTTGCCTGTTACGAGGCCAAGCTTGCATCCTATAAGATACATAGCAGCTACCTGAACTGAGTAAGCCTTGGTAGATGCAACTGCGATCTCAGGACCTGCGTGAGTATAAAGAGCATATCCACTTTCACGTGCAATTGTAGAACCCTTAACATTAACAACTGCAAGTGTTCTGTCTGTATACTTCTTGGCAAGGCGCAGAGCTTCAAGTGTATCAATAGTCTCACCTGACTGTGATACTACGATCACAAGTGTATTCTTGTCTATTGTAGGTCTTTCGTATCTGAATTCAGATGCGATAGCAACTGTAACAGGGATTCCGAACTTATTCTGAATAAGTGTACGACCCACATTACCTGCATACATAGCAGTACCGCAAGCTATAACAGTAATATCGTGAACACCTTCAAAAAGTGAATCCGGAATATTGTCATCTTCAAAATCAGGAAGAAGATCCTTAACACGAGGATTGATAGTATCTGCAAGTGCTCTTGGCTGCTCATGGATCTCTTTGATCATATAATGAGGATAGCCATCCTTCTGAGCTGTTGATACATCCCAGTCAACTGTAAGATACTCAGGCTCTACAACATTGCCTTCAAGATCTTCAAGTGTGATACCATCATCCTTAAGTGTAAGGATATGATACTCAGGTACTACGAAGTAACTGTTTGAGAACTCGATAAATGCTGTAAGGTCAGATGCGATAAAAGATCCCTCGCCATCTGTATGAGAAGCTACAAGAGGGCTTACATTACGAACCGCATAAACTTCTCCGGGATGACCCTTGAACAAAATACAGAAAGCAAAAGAGCCTTTAAGTTCCTTAACAGCCTTTCTGATAGCATCCTTGGGATCTCCTGAATAGTTCTTACTGATAACTGCAGCAGCAACCTCTGTATCTGTGTCTGACTTAAGCTGCCCTTTGAGTTCATACTTCTCGATAAGTTCGTGATAGTTCTCAATGATTCCGTTATGAAGAAGTGTTACATCACCAAACTTATGAGGATGAGCGTTGGCATTGGTAACTCCGCCGTGAGTAGCCCATCTTGTATGACCGATACCTGTAGTAGAAACGTTCTCATCATCACAGATAGCCCGAAGGTCATTAACCTTACCAGCAGTCTTTCTAATGGATACATGCTTGCCATTGTCCTTGAAAAAGGCTATTCCTGCACTGTCATAACCTCTGTACTCAAGTCTCTGAAGTCCATCAAGAAGGATATTCTGAGCAGGCTTATGTCCTGCAAATCCAATAATTCCACACATATATATAAATTCCTTTCATGTCAATGTACATAGATGATCAGTCTCATTTCATCTAACGGATAGATGAAGATGATCCTTCACATCGATTGTTATAAAAAGCTACTGCATGTATATATTCATCTCATCTTCCAGGCAGTAACTATCAGATCACATGACAGCAGTTAATTTGTTGCCGGATCGTTCCGGTCTTTACAACTGCCTTACGCATTCATGCATACGTCCGGGCATCCGCCGAATAATCTCGATAAACCCGAATCCTCGTTAACCGTATCTTACGGTACATGGCGCTAAAGTTTCTAAACTTTTCGAAATCTAAGTCCTCCTAAAACTTAAACCACATTATCTTAACACATCTTGTAAAAATAATAAAGCAGTAGATGTATCATGAGATTTCTGACATCTACTGCTTTAAATGTGAAAAGCCTGGTTAAGCTTGTACTTATTAAGCATTAGCAGATGCTAGCTCATCTGCAAAGATAGACTTCATCGCCTTTTCAAGAACAGGAACGATGATGGCTACAAGTACCATCTTAAGAAGATCTCCCGGGATGAAAGGCACCATGCAGGCAAGAAGTGATGCCTGAATGCTCATCTTGGTAAGGAAGATGAACTGTGTAAGTCCTACTACGTAGATAACTACGCTTCCAAGAAGCATAGCTACTATCATCTCTGCGTACTTAACTACGCCTTTTTTATTTCTGCCAAATTTAAAATAAATGAATCCAGCAAGAAGTGCAGCAAATGGCCATGACATAATAAATCCGCCGCTCATACCTACAAGTGATCCGATTCCTCCTGAGAATCCTGCAAATACAGGAAGACCTACTGCTCCTAAAAGAACATATACAAGCACAGCTACAAAACCGTACAAAGGTCCTAAAAGAAGAGCTGCAAGAAATACTGCTGCCGTCTGAAGTGTAATCGGAACGCCGCCAGGAAGCGGGATGGAAATAGGTGCTGTAGCACAGCACAAAGCTGCAAACATAGCACATAAAACGATTGTCTTAACTGTAAACTTTTTCATATTATGTTATTCCTCCAAGTCAAATACCGGCATTAATTAAGCCATAATTTATAGATTTTATGCGGTCTTAAAGATAGTAAACCTTCGAAACACTAATTGTCAACCATTTTTTGAATCAAAGGTTTACAATCAATGATTCAACGGTTTACATCTACCTTTTACCAGCACACCGGCTAATTTACACTCACCTGAAGGTAATAGATTCTATATCAAAACTCTTACAAATACTTCAAACTTCCCACTTGGACAGTGCAGTATCTCCAAAATCTTTACAGGGAAGGGCAGTATATAAAACAATGCCATGCTTTTAATCGTTTTATTTAATTCATGAGCGTGATAGATGGAGATTTCCAGTCTGCCCGGGGTCCACCTGTCTGAGCGAAGCGAGTTTGGACCCCAGAATGGAAAGCTCCAGATATCATGCCATGGATTATAAAACGATTAACAGCATGGCATTGTTTTATATACTGCCCTTCAATGTAAAGATTTTGGAGATACTGCACTGTCCAAGTGGGAAGGCAGCAACCCAGATTACTGCACCGTCCAAGTGGAAAGGCCGCAGTCTGGATTACTGCGGCGTAGTTGCAAGGTACAGCTTCCTCTGCCTTTCTACTACGCTGCTTATCCACTCTTTGTCTGCAAGAGACTTGGTAGCGTCTGCCATCTCTGACTCATTGGCATATTCATCGAAGATATTCTGCTTGTGCTCAAGAAGCTTCACCATATCTTCATCAATAGTATCAGAACACAAGAGATGGTATACAAGGACATTCCTAACCTGTCCCATACGATATACTCTTGATATAGCCTGAGTTTCAAGAGAAGGCTTGATCTGAGGTTCGCAGAATATCACAACACTTGCTGTCTGGATATTAAGCCCTGTACCTCCTGCCAGTACCTGACTTACAAGAACACTTCCTGCTTTACTGTTTGTAAACTCGTCAACTATTGCCTGTCTATCTGCAATTGAAGTAGATCCTGATATTCTGAATACGTCCCTGTCCTTCAAAAGGTCACATACTTTACTAATAGTATCAAGATAGAATGAGAATACTATGATCTTCCTGCCTTCATCTTTGGCCATATCACATAGTTCCAAAAGTCTCACAGCCTTGGATGAATGACTGATATCATCCTGAAGATAGCCTACTCTTCTCATGGTCATAAAGTTACCTTCTTTGACCACTTCAACATATGCGTCCTTGTCAGAAGGTGACATTTCGCACCACTGAGGCTTATCTTCCATTTCAGGAAGCTCCTTGAGGACATCTTCTCTTACTCTTCTAAGATATACAGGCGCTATGACTTTCTTAAATTCATCAGACTGATTCATAAATGCATATTTTTGTACATCTTTTATAAGATCATCCTGCCTTAATATACCTATTAGGTTGCACATCTCATCGACTTTATTTTCAAGAGGAGTACCTGTCATAAGAAGAGTGCGCTTTGCCTTATCTCTTATTTTCATAAGATACTTAGTCCTCTGAGCCTTAGGATTTTTAATATAATGAGCTTCATCTACAACCAGCATCTCTATATTAAGGTCTCTATCCATATTGTCATAAAGTTCGTCCAAAGATTCGTAGTTAGTAACTGCAACTCCTCCATTTTGCTGCCACACATCTACATCTATCTTACCTTTTGATGCATGTAGAAGATGTGCCTTCAAAGCGCTGTGCTTCTCAATCTCCCTACACCAGTTGATAAGTACACTGGCAGGACATACCACAAGAAAATGCGCATTGGAAACCTTAGCCGCTATTGATGCCATAGATGCAATAGCCATAATAGTCTTGCCAAGTCCCATCTCATCTCCCAAAAGGACGTTCTCTTGATGAAGCGCATACTTGGCTCCAAATATCTGATACTGCCTAAGCGTAGCATTAAGAAGCGATGTATCAAGTTCCTGCCTCTCTATCTCTTCTGCAAGACTAGATGGTATATCCTTGTACACTGAGCTAATAGGAGCAGATGATACATTGAGACTATCAAGAAGAGCATAAAATGGCGCACTGTTACTTAGAAACTCTCTCTTTGCATCCTGAAGGGATATAAGACGAAACGTCTCATATTGATTAATAAGATTATTAGAACGAACCTGATAATTATCATTATCTATAACTATAAGAGTCTCATAACCTGACACTGTAGACTCTTTAGCCTTAGCAGATGAGAATACCCATCTTAAAGAATTCCTGATCTTAATATCCGAAAGCGCCTTAGCTATATGCTGATGATACCTTGAATTAATATCCGCTACATCCTTATATACAAGAGCCTTACGCATATATTTATATAGCTCGAATACCAGATTCCAGTTCTCAGGATCTTTGGAATCTGCATCAATCCTTACAGATGTAGTCTCTGCCATCCTCCTTGTAAAAAGATCTACAGTCTGCCTTATAGCCTTGGCCTGAGCTTCACCTATCCCGTTTATCATAGAAAGTGAAGCCTCTGACCTTCCGGCAAGCTGCGACAGATCATGGTATCCTGCCTTCTCCAAAGCAGCTACCCTGATCCCCGCCTTAGCTCCGGATAACTCACTGACAGGAATCGATGAAAGATTCTTTGTAGCAAACTTAATCCTAAGATCTGCTGCCGCCTTTTCTATCGCCTGCCTCGCCCTGGCCTCTTCTTCCTGAATTGAAAGCATCATGCCGTCAACCGCCGATATATCCCTTATATATTTAACCAAAACCTTAAAATCCGGCTTATAATAATTCGAATTACTCATTTAACCCCCATATAAAAAAGTTTCTTAGTTGAGCAGCTCCAGAAGATCGTCTCTTGAAAGTGTTGCGCTTGATATTCCATCGCTTTCTAAGATGTTCTCGGCAAGAGCGCGCTTCTTCTCCTGCATCTCCAGAATCTTGTCTTCTATAGTGCCATGAGCTATCAGCTTAAAGACAGTCACCACCTTGCGCTGTCCTATCCTGTGGGCTCTGTCAGTTGCCTGATTCTGCACAGCAATATTCCACCATGGATCATAGTGAATGACAACATCAGCGCCGGTCAGATTAAGACCTGTTCCGCCTGCCTTTAAAGAAATGAGGAATACCGGCGTCTTGTCCTGATTGAAAGCATTAACAAGCTCTATCCTCTTTTCTTTAGGTGTAGCTCCCGTGATCTCATAATAAGGAATACCTGCTGATTCAAGGCGTCCTTTTAGAATATCCAGCATAGTAACAAACTGTGAGAATACAAGAGCCTTGTGCTCGCCTTCTATTACCTGCTCTATCATATCCATGAATACATCTGTCTTGCAGCTGCCCTTTTTATAATTTTCAAAACACAGAGCAGGATCACAGCATATCTGACGAAGCCTTGTAAGTTCAGCGAATATCTCGATCTTATTTTTGGAAAACTCTTCATCGCTCTGCTTTTCAAGGCGCATTTTCATATGAACTACCTGGGCATCATAGAGCTTTTTCTGCTCTTCATCCATCCTGGCATAGCGAATCTCTTCAAGCTTGTCAGGAAGGTCTTTTAATACATCAGCTTTTTTCCTCCTAAGGATAAAAGGGGTGACCATGCCGCGAAGCTTGTCCATGGTATCTTCTTCCTCGTACTTCATGACAGGTATCTCGAAATCGGCTCTAAACTGAGGATAGCTGTACAAAAGTCCCGGCATCAGATAATCGAAGATGCTCCAAAGTTCTGAAAGCCTGTTCTCAATAGGCGTTCCTGTAAGAGCAAATCGTCTGTCAGCCCTTATAAGCTTGACACTCTTGGCTGCCTGAGACAGATGATTCTTGATATACTGAGCTTCATCTATTATCTCTATGGCAAAAGAGTGATCTTCGTACTCAGCGATATCGCGCTTTAGAAGATCATAAGATGTAACTGCAACGTCATAACCTTCTATGTTAAGTATTATGTCTTCACGCTCTGACTTGCTGCCTGTTATAAGCACATAGTTAAGAGAAGGGGCAAACCTCTTAAGCTCCTCTCCCCAGTTATAGACAAGGGACGCAGGAACTACTACAAGCGAAGGCTTTCTTGGTGATACGTTTTCATTAGCTTCATTATCATTATCTGCACAAGATGCTAAGCTCTTTCCATGCTCTTCATAATATGACGCAAGAAGTGCTATAGTCTGAAGAGTCTTACCAAGACCCATCTCATCTGCAAGAATACCTCCAAATCCGTATTTGGAAAGTGTACGCAGCCATCTGTATCCATCTCTTTGATACTTACGAAGATGTCCGTCTATGCCGCTTGGAAGATCGAACTCTGCATCTGATATAGTCTTAAATTCCTGAATAAGCTTCTTAAAATGTCTGTCTCTGTGCTCATAGATAAAACTCTGATCTTCAAGCATCCTGTCAAGATACAAAGCTCTGTAAGCAGGGATCTGCATCTTGCCTTCTACAAAGGACCTAAGGTCTACATGCATGTTGTCCAGCATGTGGACGAGATTTTCAACCGCTTCGTTCTGAGCAGATACGAAATCTCCGTTTTTAAGTCGATAGTATTTCTTCTTGGTCCTATAGGAATTCAGAAGCTCTATAAGTTCCTCAGGGTCCATATCCTCAGCGCTTATCTCGAGATCAAGAAGTGACGATTCAAGTGATACACCCATCTGGAATCCCGGATTCTTCCTGATTCCTATAGACATGAAGCTCTCTGTATGTCTTACATCTCCATAAGCCTGAAGTTCATCAAGTCCCTGTGAGAGAAGTTCAAATACAAGATCCTCATTTTTGGCTTCATCGCATATAAAAAGGCCATTTTGTGTATCTACATCAGGAAAATAGTTACGAACTACATCTATAACATCACCTTCGCTAACAAGGTCTCTGAAGCTTTCTTCACCAGGTGCTTCATATAACAGATTCCTCTCAAGATCGTCATAAGATACCACAGCCTTGCAGGTTATAAAGCCCTTCTCCCTGTCAAGGAAAAAAGCAAACTCAGCCTGAGGCAAAATAAACTGTTCAAGCCAGTCAGCATCTTCAAAGCTTACAAGTGCATGGTCTCTAAGCCATGGCAGCGTATCATAATAGAACTTGGTAAGATTACGGACACCAATTCTAAACTCAAACTTACCAAAATGGCTTATTGAAGTTAGTGGCGACAGGACGTCAACATCCTGTCTTGGTACCTTATTTAATGTATTGCCTTCTATGTAATAGGCATTTTTCCTTCCGGAAAAGACAACCGGCATAAATCCTGATACATGTATTCCAAGACCTCTGCCCTTGCCATCTTTCATATTGCTGATCTGTACCTTGGCCTGTATAGGCTCTTCTGAAAGATATACCTTTTTTTCATCTCTTCCATGTACAAGGGTGATGCCATCCTCTTGCATCCCGCACTCTATGCACAGGTCATAAAATTCGTCCAGAAAGTGCCCAAACAGTGGAATCTCATCCTTAAGCTTAGGCATATCATCACTTATATCAAAACCAAAGCCATCTGTCTGAGGAGTATAAAAATCACTTTCAAGAGCGAAGTTTTCAATAAATTCATAAATCTTACGCCCCTTATCAGTAAGGGCTTCAGTAGATAGTCTGATATTTTTTCTTCCAAATTTATATAACTTCCTATTCTTGACGGAATAGTAGAGCTCATTAAGGTGCTGGACTTTGAACTTCTGCGAGCCTGATAGCCTGAATGCAAGATACAGACTATTATTTCGAGGCATAAGTATAGGTTCTATATCATACTTTTCTATTCTTCTTACAGTATTTGTCTTACTTTCTTTAACTGCAGCAATCTTATTTTCTCTAGACAGCTGCTTCATGATATCTTCGCCGCTTCTATCAGTTGCATCTATTGCCATGCCTTCCTGGTCCAGATACTCTTTAAGCAGATACAAAAGGGCTGCCTTATGCTCACATATAAAGCCTATAGTTCTGGTATGTCCTGCAATCTTCTTGGTGACAGGCTTCTTGCAGGAAGGTACATAACAGTATCCACCTACATAATAATCAGGTCCTACTGAAACTTTGGCCTGAAAATATGACTCTTTGATCCTGCCCGTTGCAGAGCAGATCTTATCTCCAACATTGCGGTTATCATCAACCTCTTCGCCAAAAGATCCTCCATAGAATTCACTAAGCTTAACATCCTGAATGCTGACTTTAGATGACTTGGCCAGGACCACAGCTTTGACCCATACTTCTTTACTTATGCGTGCGCTCTTCAAGATCTGTGAATACTTATAATACTTGTAAGCTGTAATATCCCTTAGTTTATCTCCGATTATTACTTCACTTTCTTCAAATCCTATATAGCCCAGATCATCTATATAAAAGCCCTTACCACCCAATAGCTCCTGCTCATCGGAAGTATTCAGTTTCTTCTTGGCATACAAAGAAGACATCCCAAGAGAGCTTCCGGATATCATATCTGTGATCTTGTCTTCTATAAGATACATAAGAGCAGCTTCATGCTTGCAGTGCTTGCCTTCCATTGCATACGGGCAGGTACAACTAAGCCTTTCTACTCTGGTAAAATCATCAGAAAGGTGTGCAAATGTCATATAACGTCTGCCGCCGGATCCTGTTACTTCTGCAGAGAAAGAGCTTCCCTCCTGCTTTAAGTTGTTAACATTACCGCGTCTGTAATAGTCCATCCCCCGGGACCTTATAGTCTGCGCAAATTCAGGTCTCCAGTCTATATATATCTTCTTGGCCATTAATAATACTCCATGGAAAAAAAACAATTTAATCAATCTCAAATAATCAGTATATCATGATAAGCCCTGTTTTAACTTAAAAATATAACTTTTCTTTATCATCAAGAACATTATTAAGACTTCCAGCATGGACAATGCAGTATTCAAGAATTATTTACAGGGCAAAAGGTGTAACAAAAAAAATTTAAATATTTTCGCAAATAAGTCGGTTAAAACTAATTTTTATAATTATCATGCCGATAATCATTTCGAGGTATGTATATTTACATCCACAACATGCCACAGGAGGTGGAAATGGCCGCTAAAACAAAAAAGGCAAAAACAGGTAAGATCCGTAATAAGCTATTATTGTGTATCGTTCCTTCAGTTGCTATCACTGTAGTAGTTCTTATCACAGTGACAACGATTCTTTCAAGAAATGCTCTTATAAAAAGTGCTAAATCAGAGCTAAGTTCGTCACTCACCAACCAAAGCGATAATATTGAATCCTGGCTCGATGAAAACCTTCAGTTTTTTGCAACAGCCAAAAAAACAATAGAAGCTGCAAATCCAACTGACCAGGAGCTTCAGGCTATGCTGGATGGTTGGTATGGTTTTAATTCAAACTCTACCAACGGCCTGTATATTGCATCAGCTTCAGGCAAAACATACAAAGCTGCTGATGCCGATCTGGACCTCTCTGACCCTACGTCAACAACCTGGTACAAGGAAGGTCTGACCCGTGTAAATATGGCCTACGGAAGTGCTTATAAAAATGCAGAAGGAATAAGCGTTATAAGTGCATCAGGTATTCTTGATGACGGCGGCGATGAAATAAAGGTTGTATCAGCAGATGTTACTCTTGATAAGATCAGTATTATCGTTAATTCCGGTGTCAAGATGAAGAATGCAAGTTCATTCCTTGTAGACAGGACGGATAATACTATTCTGGCTCACAGGGACTTCTCACTTGTATCATCGACACTGTCATCATCAAGCTCCGACAAGCTCCTGTCCGGTGTAGCCAAAAAGATTGAAAATGGAGATTATACAGAAGACACTATTGGAAACTATATGGTTGACTTTGCCGAAATACAAGGCACTTCATGGGTCCTTGTATCCTATATAGAGACAGATGTCATCCTGGCTGATGTCAATCATATCGTAAATCTGTCAATTGCAATAGGTATACTTAGTATCATCATAATAACTGCAATCATCCTCCTTACTATAAATAAGGCGATGAAACCTCTGTCAGGAATCTCCAAAGACATCGTTGCTATGTCCGGAGGCGACTTCACTATCGAAGTTGAAGCAAAGAGTAACGATGAGATCGGTCTTATGGGCGATCAGGTCAATGAGTTCGTGACCAGCATGAGAAAGATGCTGCACTCGATAAGTGACGAGTCTGACAGGCTCAAAGCTCAGTCAGAGAACTCAGATACTGTATCCAAGAACATGTACAGTGCTTCCGAGTCTCAGGCCGAAGCTATGAAACAGCTCAACGAGACTGTTGATCAGCTTGCAGCTGCTGTTAATGACATAGCTTCAAGTGCTACTACTCTTGCAACTGTTGTAGCTGATACAAGAGACAACAGCCACAAGGCTGAGAGCAGTATGAATGAAACTGTAGAGATATCAAAAAAAGGCAGAAGCGATATGGAACAGCTTAGCAGTGCCATGTCCGGAATGTCTGATTCCAATGCAAGACTTATGGAATCTATCTCCAGAGTAGATACAGCATCCAATGAGATCACCAATATCGTAGGTCTTATCGGAGAGATTGCAGAGGAGACCAATCTCCTATCTCTTAACGCTTCTATCGAAGCTGCAAGGGCAGGCGAAGCCGGCAAAGGATTTGCAGTTGTTGCTACTCAGATTGCCAAGCTTGCACAGACTTCTGCAGAAAGCGCTACCAATATCGGAACTCTTATCAATGAAGTTCACAACCTGATCCAGGAAGTTGTAGGTCAGGCCAATGAAAGCGCTGCAAGTATCGAGCAGAACAGCAGTCTTATCGAAACTGCTGTTGATACTTTTGATAAGATCTATGATAACATTCAGGAATCCAATGACCTTATCAGAGATATGATAAACGGTGTTGAAAAGGTTGATGATGTTGCAACCAATGTTGCTGCCATATCCGAAGAGCAGGCAGCAAGCGCAGATGAGATCCTTGCAACCTCCCAGAACATGGTAGAGCAGGCTGAAAATATTACCAGAAGCTCCCAGGATGTTGCTGCCAATGCACACGAGCTTGCCGGTACATCAGATACACTTACATCTTATGTACAGCAGTTCAAGATTTGAGGAGGTGTTAGTGTGAAAAGATCATCTAATCATATGTTAAAGAAAATAATAGCATCGGTAGCTGTATGTATCCTTGTAATAGGATCACTTGTCAGCTGCGGCAATAAAGCGTCCTCTTCATCATCAGGAGGAGGCGGCATGAAGATCCTGTATATAATCACAGACTTTGATACCTTCAGGCAAAAGCTCTCTGACGCTGTACTTGCAGCCGGCAAAGAGCAAGGCGCTGATATTACAATGGTAGAGACGGGATACTCTGTAGAAACTCAGGTAGACCTTGTAATGAATGCTAAATCTCAAGGCTATGATGCGATCATCTTAAGACTTGCTGATGCTGAAACAGCTCTTCAGATGAACACAGCATCCAATGGTATACCGATCGTATATCTTAACAGTGAACCTTCTGAAGAATATCTTGACAGTAATCAGAACGTGTTCGTAGGCTCCGAAGAAAAAGTAGCCGGACAGTATCAGGCAGAATATGTCATCAATAAACTTGGCAAGAAATCCATGAACATCATCATCTTCGAAGGCGAGAAAGGCCACTCTGGTACCATCGGAAGGACCAATGGCGTAAGAGAGACAATGATAGCCAATGGCGTAGATGCCAATATCGTATTCATGGATTATGCTAACTGGAGTACTGAAGAGACAGAGAAAAGATTCGATATCTTTATGAAGACCGGCCAGAGCGTAGATGCAGTATTCTGTAACAACGACAATATGGCTCTTGGTGCTATCAATGCTATGAAGAAATACGGTCTTGATTACACCACTATCCCTGTATGCGGAGTAGATGCCATAGAAGCAGGCTGTGAATCGATCCTTGCCGGCGAGATGGCATATACAGTCCTTCAGGATGCAGATCTTCAGGCAGCAAGAGCTGTAGAAGCTGCAATAGCTCTTGGAGGCGGCGGAACCATCGATAATATCGAGGGTGTATCAGAAGACAGTAAATATATCTGGGTTCCATTCCTTCCTGTAGATAAAAGTAACGCAAGTGACTACTTATAACGCATGCGAGACTGCCACGAAAGTGGCAGTCTCTTTTTTATCATCGGATAATCTTTTCAATGTTATCCACTCCACTTTTACTAAATAGTAATTCTAATAAAAAACAAACATCACCGGACAAAATGACCAATTATAGCTTCCGGTGATGTTTGTTATATTTTTGGTTTATTAACGCTTAACTAGCTAATTATTTCTTGGTAACGCCTGCTGTCTTGATGATGTACTTAACGCTTGTCTGTGTGCCATCTTTGGCTCCGCCAAATGACTGAGATGAGCCTGCTGCATCGGATATAGCACTGAGTCTTTCATTGAGTTCTTCAAGATCTCCATCGAATATGTCTGCTATCTTGGAGATACCCTCTTCATCGAACTTAACAAGTCCATCTGCAAGTTCTTTAGCTCCGTTCAAAAGCTTTATAGCACCTTCGTTAAGATCATATGCGCCGTCGCTAAGGTCTGAAACTCCGCTGCTAAGTGCTACTGATCCGTCATAAAGTGTAACTGCGCCATCGTTGAGCTTAACTGAACCATCTTCAAGTGTCTGAACACCGTTATCAAGTTCCTGTGCTCCGCTTGCAAGATCTCCAGCGCCCTGATCGAGCTTGTTAGCACCGTCTACTAATGTTCCTGCACCCTGGTCAAGTTTATTGGCACCATCTGAAAGTGTTCCTGCACCCTGATCCAGTTTAGAAGCTCCATCTGCAAGTGTGCCTGCTCCGTTATTAAGTTCTGAAGCTCCGCTTGCAAGTGCTGCTGCTCCGTTATCAAGAGTACTTGCTCCTGTTGCAAGGCTTGAAGCTCCTGCTGCAAGCTGGCTGCTTCCGGATGTAAGTGTATCATTATTAGCTACGAGCTGCTGAGCACCTTTATTCAACTTATCAACGACAGCTACAAGTTGCTGTATTCCAGTAGAAAGAGATGTCATGCTCTCAGCAGTAGTTGATGGTGAAGATGTAACACCTTCATACATCTTACCAAGTCCGTCAGATAATTGTTTAAGACCACCTCTAAGTGCAAGGAGACTATCTACAGAAGATTCTGCTTGTGTAAGAGCCATATAATTCTTATAATAAGTTACATAATTCTGATAATTCTCGCCATTCTGGATCTGAGCTATCTTAGAAGCTACATCCTCTCCTGAAAGAAGTCTGATATCAGCATCTACTACTTTATTAGAAGCCTGGTCTGAAAGTGTCTGATCAACTGACTGCTGATCCTCTGATGATGAACCTGCTGCCTCGTCAGCACTTGTAGTATCTGGATCAGATTCCTGTGATGATTCAGTAGAAGTTCCTTCTCCGGCTCCTGAATTTGATTCACCATTTTCTTCATTTTCATCATCCAGACCATCAAATGCATCAGGATCTACATCTGAACTTGCTGTGCTGTTTGTAGTAAGTTTCTCGGCTTCTTCCTCAGCCTGTTTCTTGCCCTCTTCTATGCCTTCAGCCTTGCCTTCAGCCTTGCCATCTTCCTTACCTTTAGAAAGTCCTGCAGCATATATCTCTTCGCAGTAAGCTTTGAAATATTTCTGATAATCACTCTCACACTGATCTTTTGCAGCTGTAATATACTTCTTAAGTCCTGAATAATCATCTGTTCCTGTATATCCGCAGGCATCAGCAATAGTTTTAAGCTGACCATTTACAACAGTAAGCATACTATCAACAGAAGTCTTAGCTACATTTAAATTTGTAGCAAGATCTTGAAGTGAAGCTGCGCTTCCTGATAATCCTGATACTGCATCCTGCAACGTATTAAGATTTGCATTAAGATATGCATCAAGATCAGCTATACCTGTTGCAAGTGCAGATACTCCTGATGTATAGTCTGCAACACCTGCATTTAGATCACTTGCGCCCTGTGATAAGTTATCGGCTCCAGCTGAAAGTGTATCAGCTCCGGCCTTTAAGTCTCCGGCACCTGTCGCAAGCTTGCCTGTTCCATCTTTAAGTGTTCCTGCTCCTGTTGCAAGCTGACTTGTTCCATCTTTAAGTGTTCCTGCTCCTGTTGCAAGCTGGCTTGTTCCATCTTTAAGTGTTCCTGCTCCTGTTGCAAGCTGGCTTGTTCCGTCTTTAAGAGCATTTGCTCCCTGTAAAAGGGCTGATGAACCTTCTTTAAGCTTAACAGTTCCTTCTACAAGATCCTTAGTACCTCCCTGAAGTTCAAGAACGCCATTAGAAAGTGCTTTAGAACCATCAAGAAGTTCTATACTTCCATCATAGAGCCTATCAGTACCATCCTGAAGTGTTGCTGTTCCACCGTAAAGCTCATCTGATCCGTCTACAAGCTGTGTAGTACCATCTGTAAGCTCTGTAACCTTATCTTCTGCATCATCAATGTCAAGTGAATCTGTGATATTATCAAATCCAAGATCTGAAAGGGCATTGCCTGATGCATAAGTCATAGTCATATCAAGCTCGAATTCTGTAGCATCTGCTGTGATCTCTACATAATCAGGGATATCAAGTGCTTCACCTGTCTTATCTTCAAGCTCGTCAAGATCTTCATCATCGATTCCAAGTGACTCTTTAAGTCCCGGAAGAGCTACGCCAAGAACTACATAGTTGTTGCCTTCTGATACAACCTTACCATTAGTAACTTCTACATTGGAGAAGTGCTCTGTATCAAGCATTGCACCTGATACCATGGCATATGGTGTATAGATTTTTTCTTCCTTGCCTGCTATATCAACGGTCTTATAATCATTGTTGGTATAATCGAATCTGATCTTAACTTTACCGCTCTTACCTGCTATATCCTCCGGAGCTATCTCCTCTCCGTCCAGGTAGTAAGTGATCTTAACTTCTACGGGAACTGACTTGTCAGTCTTGCCCTGATAATATACGTCAGAGCCTTCTGCATCCCATGTGATAGTTCCGTCAGAATTCTCAGTATATGTGCCACTTCCCTTTACATTCTTGACATCGGAAAGGTCTGTAGCATCATTGAGTTCCTTGGTTCCTTCTGTATTCTTTAACCATTCACTTACTACTACTTCATTGGCAGTACCATTGGCATCAGTCATAACATATACTGTTTCTTCCTTGTCAGAAGCTGAGCTTGTGCCAAATGCGCTGTTGTTCATTGTATTTTCAAGTGTCTGCTCTTCCTCTTCTTTAGTGGCAGCTTCCTGTGCTGCACCCTTAGATGCAACATCATCTGCTGTAACTGCTCCGCATGCCATAGATGTGAATGCAAGTATTGTAGCTACCATTAGTGCTCTTGTACGAACGAGATATTTTTTTATCATAATCATCGCCTCCCGGTTGAATGTTTTTACTTTTTGTTTATACTTTTGTTTTTCTTATGCTTAAACATTTATTTATTCTTATGTTTAAACTTTTGTACTTTCTTATGCTGTAGCTCTTTCGCTTCCGGCTTTCAATTTTTTCCTTTTCCTATCTGATTCTCTTGCGCTCTTAAATCCAAAGCTTGTACGTACTACGATAGGATCGAAGATCATGTACATTGCAGGAAGTACCAGTATTACTACGAACATACTGATGATCGCGCCTCTTGCCATCAACATACACAGAGCACCTATCATATCAATTGAAGATATAAGACCTACACCAAATGTTGCTGAGAAGAAGCTAAGTGCACTTACGATGATGGACTTCATACTGGTTGAAAGAGCTATATGAGTTGATTCCTTCTTGCTATGTCCGTCATTTCTTTCACGGCAGTATCTGGTAGTCATGAGGATCGCATAGTCAACAGTTGATCCAAGCTGGATGGTTCCGATTACTACTGAAGCAATGAATGGAAGTACGGATCCTGTGTAGTATGGAATACCCATGTTGATGAAGATAGCAAACTCGATAACAGCAACAAGTATAAATGGAAGTGAGAATGACTTAAGTACGAACAGGATGATTGCAAATACCGCACCTATTGATACCCAGTTAACTACGTTGAAGTCGTGGTTTGTAATAGTGATAAGATCCTTGGTACATGGAGCTTCACCTACGACCATTGCATTCTCGTCATAAGACTTAACTATCTTGTTAACTGCATCTATCTGAGCATTAACTTCATCTGAAGCTGTATTGTACTCACTTGTTATGATGATTAGTTTGTAATCATCACTCTGAACTTCTGATCTAAGATCACTTGGGATCATATCCTCAGGGATCATACCGCCTACTGCAGAGTCAAGTCCTATAGCCGCATCAACGCCGTCTAACTTGGATATCTCTTCATTCATAGAAGTAATATCGTTTGAAGACATATCAGCATCTACAAGGAGCATGTATGTTGTACTGGTATCGAAGTTATTTTCAAGTTCGTTGGCTGCCTGAGTACTTGGAAGAGTATCAGGAAGTGTCTTGGCAAGGTCATAATAAACCTTGGTATTATTGTTTCCATATACTGCAAATGGGAGCAGCACCAGAAATATGACTGCAAAAATCTTGTAGTGGTCAGATATCCAGTTAGGTATCTTCTCCATCTCAGGAAGAAGAGGTTTGTGCTTGGACTTCTCTATAAGGTTGTCAAAAACAAGTATCATCGAAGGAAGAACTGTTATACAACAGATAACTCCGAAGATAACACCCTTGGCCATAACAACGCCAAGGTCAAGACCTATAGTAAAGCTCATGAAGCAAAGAGCTATAAAACCTGCAATTGTTGTGACAGAACTTCCTATTACTGACTGGAAAGTTGCCTCGATGGCGTGTGCCATAGATACGTTTTTATCACAGCCCTTTTCAAGCTCTTCCTGATATGAGTGCCACAAAAATATTGAATAGTCCAGTGTTACGCCCAGCTGCAGGACTGCTGCCAGTGACTTTGTGATAAAAGATATCTCACCGAACATTATGTTCGATCCAAGGTTATATACAATTGCCATACCTATTGATAATAGGAAAAATATAGGAATGAGATATGAATCCATTGTGAGTGATAATACGATCACTGCAAGGATGACTGCTATCATTACGTATATAGGAGTTTCTTTTTCTGCAAGATCCTTAGTATCTGTAACGATGCCGCTCATACCTGCAAGGAAGCACTTCTCATTGGCGATGGATCTGATCTGTCTTATGGCATCCATAGTGCCATCGCTTGATGTAGTCTCATCAAATATGATGAACATCATAGTCGCATCGTCTGAGTTGAATGCCTCATATACATTATCAGGAAGCATCTCCATAGGAACCGATATATCCATGAAGCTGTCATACCAGAGAACTTTCTTGACATGATCAACTTCTTCGATCCTTGTCTTAAGATCTGCCACATCCTTCTCTTCCATTCCTTCTACAATGAAAAGAGAATAGGCTCCGGTTCCAAATTCATTTTCAAGAATGTCCTGTCCCCGCATTGTCTCAATTTCTTTTGGAAGGTAGGACAGAATATCATAGTTGACCCTGGTATTTATATATCCTATTGCTGACGGGATCAACAGAAATATTGCTACTGCAAGTATTACAAAACGTAGCTTTACGATTCCTTTTGATATCGCTTTCATAATTCCTCCACTTTTTTATGACCACTGGTCATTTTGTTCAATATATGGTATACTACGAAAATGACCGTTGGTCAATTAGTTTTTGATGAATTTATTTTTTGTTTATAAATAAAGGGATTTTTATTAGATTTTAGGGTAACAGATACGCGAATCTGTCCAAGTTGTGATTGCGAATTATAATGTCAGTACACCAGAACTTATCTTATTCAAGCAGAAAAAGCGGAGCGCTTTGTTCTGATACGCATTCAAAAAACGGGGCAAAATGCCCCGTTATTAATCTGAAAAACGGGGCACTTTGCCCCGTAATTCAGATTAATAACGGGGCACAAAATTGACAAAATGCTGCAAATACGCTATTATTTACTAAAGCAGAAAATCATATATAATCCAGATCAAACTGAACACAACTATCAGATGAGGTTTTTATGTATAGAGAATTTGAAGAAACAATACAAAAATGGCTCCAGTTTTCCAAAAAGGCTTTACTTGTATATGGTGCACGGCAGGTCGGCAAGACATACCTGATCCGTGAAATGCTAAGAAGAAATGGCATTTCTTTTTGCGAATTTAACCTAATAGAGCGCACTGACGTTCTTGAAGCGATAAGAAATAGTGATGATTCCAAGGAGATATCAGAAAAGTTCGCATTATATTCTAATGATAAACTGACTGAATCTGAATCAGTGGTTTTTTTAGATGAGATTCAGAAATATCCGGAAATCATCACTAAAATTAAATTTCTCGTAGATGAAGGAAAATACCGATATATCCTTAGCGGCTCCAATCTTGGAGTTGAGTTGAAAGGCATTAAATCCATACCGGTCGGTTATATTGAGACATATCAAATGTTTCCATTGAACTTTAGAGAATTTGCTATAGCAACCGGTATCAGTAACAGGATGCTTGAGCATGCCAAAAATTGTTTTAAGGAATTGGTACCGCTGGATGATCTGGTTCATGAAAAGCTAAAAAAGGCTTTCTATTATTATCTTATAGTCGGTGGAATGCCATCAGTTATAAATGTTTATAATGAAACACATTCTCTCGATTTGATTGAGAAAGAACAGAAGAACATAGTTGAACAATATAAGGCAGATTTTACAAGATACGAGAAAGAAGACAGAAAATTAAAGATCGTCTCCGTTTATGAAAACATACCAGCACAGCTCAATAAACAAAATAGGAAGTTTACTTTTTCATTACTGAACAAGGAGCTAAAATTTGACAGGTATGAAGAAAGCTTCTTGTGGTTAAAAGATGCTGCCGTTGCAATTCCTTCATATATAGTCAGTGAGCCATCCGCACCCCTTATCGCATCAAAGGAAACAAATGTATTCAAGTTGTTTTTAAGTGACGTGGGGCTACTAACATCTTGCTATTCAATCTCAGTAAAGAAAGAACTTCTGGAAATGAATCCTGAAAAGGAATTAAACAACGGGGCTTTGTTTGAAAATTTTGTTGCACAAGAAATATATTCCCAAACGCAGTCTTCATATTATTATAAGAAAAATGGCATTGGAGAAGTTGATTTTATAGCCGAGACAGCAGATGGTGTTACTCCTATAGAAGTAAAGTCTGGAAAAGACTATAAAAAACATGCAGCACTGAACCACCTGTTAGAAAAATATAAATTCAACAAAACTTATGTTGTCTCTTTAAATAACATTGAGTCAAACAACAACATAACATATATCCCCATCTATCTTACTTCAATGATATTTGATAACAAAATCGAAGATGTATTATTGCCTGCATTATGAAATCAGAGGAATCCGCTTCGAACGATGGCTGTAATATATTCTTGATATGAATAAGAAGTTTTAGTCAATAAATCACTAGAACAATAGTTTTATAATATGAGGTCATTATGAGCAAAATTGATGCCAACAAACAAAAGAAAAGAGATTCACTTCTTAACGCTTCTTTCGATTTCTTTATGACAAAGGGGCTGGAGAAGACATCGATCTCCGACATTATTGAAAAAGCAGGTGTTGCCAAGGGCACATTTTATCTATACTTTAAAGATAAATATGATATTAGAAATAAACTTGTAATACACAAGTCAGCCCAGCTTTTTAGCTCTGCATATGAAGCTCTTCAAAAATCTGATATTGAACTAATTCAGGACAAGATCATCTTTGTAGTTGACCATATAATAGAAGAACTTGCCGGCAATAAAGCTCTTCTTACTTTCCTTCACAAGGATCTTACATGGGGGATCTTCAGACGTGTACTTGATCCTCACTCTCCTTTTGCAGAAGAGATTGATGTGGCCGGTATCTACCAAAAACTATTAGAGCAGTCCGGTGTTGTCTTTGTAAAGCCAGACATCATGCTATTCATGATAATAGAGCTTGCAGGTGCAACTTCCTATAGTGCTATAGTCGATGGTATCCCTTGCGGCATCGAAGAGCTAAAACCTTATCTCTACCGCTCTATAAGAGATATAATTGATGCACATATCGAATAAATAGACTAAAACTTCGCACTTGCCAAACATACGCCACCCTTTGAGGCAGCGCCGATGCGGATAGTTTATAATGCATTTTCATATCTTGAAGGAGTTATAATTCAGGGCACGATATCTGAATTTTTATATTCTAGGGTCTGAAACTCGCTTCGCTCAGACATGCAGACCCTAAGAAGAATATAAAAATCCATCTCTCATGCTCCTGAATTTTATAACACCTTCAAAAGATATGAAAATGCATTATAAACTATCCGCATCGGAGCTGTCTCAAAGGGTGGCGTATGTTTGGCAAGTGCGAAGTTTTAGTCAATTAACACATACGTCTTAGTTTTCCGAGCTTTATCGGAAAGCTGGGACGTTTTTTAGTTTATTTTTAGTATTGGATTATAAACTATAGCCATAGGTTCAAGATATTGCTTAGTTGATTCACTTATTTACTTGCGAAGAGTTTTACAAGATGCTTGTACCAAATAGACAAGAATCATCACGAAGTGAGGTTTACGATGGAAAATACCAGTTATTCAGAAATATGTGACACCAAGAGCATTAAAAGTCAGATAGAACGTCTTGATATGGAACTATATCCTTTTGGATATAATTTCTGGGATGTTGAGAAGGACTCGCCCAGGAAAAACAAAGACATCTATAGATGCGCTGATGTGATAAAAGCTTTGATAGATGATCAGAAACTTATGGGATCCATGCTTCAAAAAGGTTTTATTCCCATAAAGCCTCTTTCAAAAAGAACGAAAGTATCTTCCAAACTTATAGAAGCACACGAAGGATATATTGTGATGGCAGCCCTTGTTCTAACCGGCAATTATCCGGACCTGCAGCTATATTATGACTTTATATTTGACGAAGAATAAAGGGGATAAACTGTATATGAAAGGTATAGTTCTTAGTTCAGATTCAGATAACAATAAGACAGTTGTTCTGACAGATGAAGGAATTGTAAAAACTATAAACGGAACTTTTGAAACCGGTAAGAAAATAAATATAAGACCTACAAGTAAAAAGGGGCCTATCTTAAAGAAAGTATCTATCGTACTCGGAACCTGTGCTGTACTAATGGTATTCACACTAGGAAGCTTGTATGCAATAGGGAGATTTTCTGATAGTGAAGACAGCTCTGCAGTAAGTTCATCCCAGGATAATTCTGGTGAAGTTGGATCTACTATCTTAAATGATGATACATCCTCTACTGCTGCTGATGAGAATAATCTTAATGAAAGTTCTGAAAGTGAAGAAATAACTGATGATAACTCCGGAAGCGAAGACTCATCATCAGATTCAGATAATACATCTACAGATGATAGTAATACTGCAGCAGAAGGAACCAGCAATATTCCTGATGCTCCTCCTTCTGCTAATGATGAAACCACTCCACCGGAGATACCTGAAGGTAGTCAGGGCCAAGGTCCTCAAGGCGGACAAGCTCCCAGTGGCCAGGCTCCTGATGGTCAGCAGCCTGGTACTATGGGTGAAGCTCCTGCTACCAACTGATCAGGAATTTTTCTTTTCTATCTTTTTAGTAGAGTCTTTGGAGCTTGTGATCTTCTTGGATTCAGTCTTAGCTGTTGCAAGCTTTGCAGTTTCCTTTTTGGTGGTTGTCAGTTTCTTGGACTCTTTCTTGGCTGTAGTAAGCTTTTTGGATTCCTTCTTGGTAGTCGTAAGCTTAGCAGATTCCTTCTTGGTAGTTGTAAGCTTTGCAGCTTCTTTCTTGCTTGTAGCGAGCTTGTGACTTGCAAGGATGTTTTCAAGAGAAGCAGCCTTAGATACATCACCTTCTATTCTGACATCTCCCAGTACGCTCTTAAGTGCACTTCCACCATCAAGAAGCTTTAGGATAGAATCTGCATTGCCACGTACACGGAAATCGTTGTCATAGTATTCATAAGGCTCTACGTGAGCTTTGCCTTCAGAAAGCTCTACATAAAATGCGCCTTCACCATCGCCTTCAACATCAAATTCTATGGCAAGGTGATCATGAATCTTGGATGCATCAAGTACTGCAACCTTTTTCTTAGCTGTCTTAACTACTTCTGAGTATTTCATAATACGTCCTCCCTTTCCTCTTTTGAACCATTTGGGCCGGTCAGATTTTTTCAAAACCGGTGTCCATCAGTCATCAGATTTTAATTCAATTTTTGAAACAATGATTTTATAGACAGTATATCACGTTTTAACGTATATGTTGAGTATGACAATTATTTTTTTTATTTAAAATTGAGCTTGGTGGAACTCCGGAAGAAGCAGCTATTAGAGAATTAAAAGAAGAAACTGGATTAGATGTTGCAATTGATTCTTTGATAGGTATATATACCGATAGTGATATGAAATATCCAAATGGTGATAACGCACAGAGTATAGCTATTGTTTATAAGCTTAAAGCCCTTTCTGGAGAGCTTATCTGTGATAACAAAGAAACCATTGACCTTAAATTTTTCGATGTAGATAAACTTCCTGAAATGTTCTGTAAGCAACATGAAGAAGTAAAAGCAGTTATTGCAAATATGTTTTTGTAAAAAGAAGAGGGGACCTTAAGGCCAATATCATTAAGGCTCCCCTCAGATCATCATATGTCAATAATATTTTCTAACCTGCTCTTTACTGACATTAGCATAATCCTCATTTTTAATTATTGCTTCGTAAAGAGAATCAAAATCTTTAATATAAACTTTCAAGCTATTTACCAAGGCACGAAGGCCTTTTTCTATTCCTTTATTTTCCATGCTTGTCGCATATGTACACATCTCAGTTACCTCCATTTCCAGTTCTTTCGTAAGTGGCAACCCATATTTATTCTGAAGTTCCGATATCTTGTTTTTTGCATCCAGCGTCTCATCAAATAACGTTGTTAGTAGCTTAACGGTATTATTATCAATACTGCTAACATCATGATTCTCGCTGATGTTTATTATTGTTGTATTTATTATATCATACCCTGGATTATCCTCATTTTGTGCCTCCACGTCAATAAGAATCTTGATAGATTCCGATCTGTCCAGGTGTGGTATCTTAAGGTATGTCCTTATGTCATACTTGATCAGGCCTTCTTCGTTTTCATAATCCTCTGTGTTTTGCCCACCGATAAGCTCCGTATTATTGGATAATCCATTATCAACATATCTCTTACTGATAATGACATCTCCCTCGATACATTTCTCTATCTCTTCGTATGAAAAGTTTTTACATTCTTCAATGACCTCTTTGAAAATTCTGGCAAGTAAGGTTTTGTATGCTAAAAAGAGTCAATCGGCAATTTATTATTACTTTTCATGGTCATGTATTTCAGTTTTATTTTGCCGATTGTTACTGTTTATCTCATTCTTTCCTAGTAGTAGTTTCAGTTCTTTAGTTTATGAAGGATTATGAATCTGCATTGAATTATGAAAGATTATGAAAGAAGCTTTCCGTTCCATGTTCACAAAAATTATAAGTGCCGATATTTGGTCTTCAAATACTTTTTATATGCTTTCAAGACCATTTATCTGCTTGTTTGTGTAGATATTTGGTCTTAGTTTTCGTGGGTTTGCGATAAAGCGCAGATAGATCTGGTTATAGAAAGAGCAGATAAAATAACAAATTTGTGCAAAGTTAAATGTACTGATTCTGCATATGTCGTGTCTGCAGATTATGAGAAAGAACTGATTAACAAAAAGTCAGTATTTAAAGATATGACAAATACAAAAAACGCGACAAAAATCACCCTTATTTCAGCAAAAGGGACTTCCGGAACAGCGCATATGGGACATATATCAGAAGTGCTTACGCTTGATGATCTCTTCTTGCCGCTATGAGTATAGTGATCAAGCTAACACCCGTGGTATCTCCTCTCGTAAACATATTATTTATTCAAACTTCCCACTTGGATGGTGCAGTATCACCAAATTCTTTACAGGGGCAGGCAATATATAAATCATTGCCACGCTTTTAATTGTTTTATAGAATTCATGAGCGTGATAGCTGGAGATTTTTATTCTGTCAGGGGTCCACATGTCTGAGCGCAGCGAGTTTGGACCCCAGAATAAAAATTTGCAGATATCATGCCATGAATTCATGAAACAATTAAAGCGTGGCAATGATTTATATATTGCCTGCCCCTGTAAAGAATTTGGGGATACTGCACCATCCAAGTGGGAAGTTTGAATTATTTATTATAATCAAGAAACAACCGGCCGCTTCAGAATCTGCGGCCGGCTATCAGCTCTTTTACGAATTAAGTTTTTTAATGATCTCAGGAAGAAGATCGTCTACCTTGTCATTGTCCAACTGGCAGGTGCCTGCATTGGCATGACCGCCTCCGCCGTACTCAAGACACAGTTCTCCGATGTTGAACTTGGAAGCCTTATTAATGATGGATTTACCGATCATAACGGCTGTATTCTGTTTCTTGAAGCCCCAGGCCACGTGAACGGAGATTTCAGCCTCAGGATACATAGCGTAGATCATGAAGCGGTTTCCAGCGTAAATAACATCTCCCGCAGCTTTCTGATCCACAACCACAACCTTGCCTTCCATGTGCGATATCTCTTTTAACTGCTTCTTAAATAGCTCAGCCTGCTCGTTGTAGAGATCCACACGCTCCTTGACATCGGGAAGTTCAAGAACAGCCTTGATGTCGTGGTTTACGCAGTAGTCAATAAGTTCCATCATAAGGTCATAGTTGGAAATCCTGAAATCATGGAATCTTCCAAGGCCTGTTCTGGCATCCATAAGGAAATTCATAAGAACCCAATCCTTAGGATTTAAGATCTCATCCTCTGTAAAGTCAGCGGAGTCGCCCTTATCAACAGCTGTCATGATCTCCTCGGAGATGCGCTCCAGAGCGTAACCCTTATCTTTGTAATAGTTGTAAACAACTCTGGCTGCAGACTTGGCTTGTCCTTCGATGTGCCAGTTTTTGTTTTCCTTCATTGACGCGTTTCTTGTAAGCTCCGACTCGTGGTGGTCAAAGCACATGAAAACCCTCGGATCGTAAGGAAGGTTGGTGGTAATGTCGTGTCCCGAAAGCTCAACCTTGCCGTCCTGCACGTCCTTGGGATGCACAAACTTAATGTCTTCAATCAAGTTACACTCCCTGAGGATCATTGCACAAACCAGACCATCAAAGTCACTACGGGTTACAAGTCTCATCTTATCACTCATATTTGCCCCCTGATCATTTGAAAGAAGCGTCCTACGGACAGATTAAACGTGTCTTAATATAGTATATCACCAATACATTAATTAACGAAATAAAAATATATCTTGTATATGTGCGCCAGGCGGCGCACGCCAAAAAAAGGGAACCTCCGCTAGGAAGTTCCCCTTAAATATTTATATCAGTCTGCTCTTTGAAGTTTCCAGATATCCTTGTTGTATTCCATGATAGTACGGTCTGATGAGAAATATCCTGCCTTAGCGATATTTACAAGCATCATGTGCTTCCACTTATTACGATCTTCATAGTCTGCAAAGATTCTGTCCTTTGCTTCGATATAGGATTCAAGATCGATAAGGGTCATGAACCAGTCTTTATTCAGAAGCTCGTTGTAAAGTCTTGTAAGGTTCTCTTTCTTACCAACCTTAAGGCACTGTTTGCTTACGATGAAGTCTACAGCCTCTTTGATGACAGGGCTCTTCTCGTAATACTTCCTGGATACATAGTCAGCCTTCTTGTAATGCTTAATGACTGTATCAGAATCTATACCAAAGATATAGATGTTGTCATCGCCTACAAGATCATGTATCTCAACGTTAGCACCGTCATCTGTACCGAGTGTTATAGCACCGTTTAACATGAACTTCATGTTGGATGTTCCTGAAGCTTCCTTACTTGCAAGTGAGATCTGCTCGGATACATCTGCTGCCGGGATAAGGTGTTCAGCATAGGTTACGTTGTAGTTCTCAACGAATACAACCTTCATGTATGGGCTTACATCAGGATCATTATTAACAATCTCCTGCAGGCACAGAAGAAGGTGGATGATATCCTTGGCTATAACATAAGCAGGTGCAGCCTTAGCTCCGAAGATAAATGTAAGCGGTCTTACAGGCTTCTTGCCATTCTTGATCTCAAGGTACTTATGAATGATATAAAGAGCATTCATCTGCTGACGCTTGTACTCATGAAGTCTCTTAACCTGAATATCATAAATAGATGTAGGATCAATCTGTACACCTTCATGCTTTTCAATGTAAGCGGCAAGGTCTTTTTTCTTCTCCTGTTTGATGCTTTCTAAGCGATCAAGGAATCCCTCGTCCTTCTCATGAGACAGGAGATCTTCAAGACGAGTAGCATCCTTCTTGTATCCATCACCGATAGTATCAGCGATGAGATCTGCAAGAGGATGATTACAAGAAAGGAGCCATCTTCTGAAAGTGATACCATTGGTCTTATTGTTGAACTTCTCAGGGTAGAGCTTGTAGAAATCGTTAAGCTCAGTATTCTTAAGGATGTCTGTATGAATAGCTGCAACGCCGTTTACAGAGAATCCATAATGTATGTCAATGAAAGCCATGTGGACTTTCTTGTCCTTATCAATGATCTGAACGTTCTTGTTCTTAACCTTGGCTCTTACTCTCTTATCAAGTTCCTTGATATATGGAACAAGCTGAGGCACTACCTTCTCAAGGTAAGCAAGCGGCCATGTCTCAAGAGCCTCTGCAAGGATAGTATGGTTAGTATAAGCGCAGGTCTTAGATACAACCTTGATAGCATCATCCATAGAGAATGCCTTCTCTTCTACAAGGATTCTGATAAGTTCAGGAATGATCATAGTAGGATGTGTATCATTGATCTGGATAACAGCATGATCATAGAGCTTATGAAGATCATACTGACGCTCCTTCATCTCATGTAAGATAAGCTGAGCTGCATTGCTTACAAGGAAATACTCCTGATATATTCTAAGGAGGTTACCTGCTTCATCAGAATCATCCGGATACAGGAAAAGAGTAAGGTTCTTCTCAATCTTGGTCTTATCAAAATTGATACCCTTCTTAACGAGCTTCTCATCAACTGTCTCGATATCGAAAAGGCGAAGCTTGTTGATACCTGAATCATAACCACATACATAGAGGTTATAAAGTCTTGATGTAACTTTCTTGTCACCAAAGTTTACATCAAAGGTTGTATCTGTCTTCTCAAGCCAGGACTTGTTCTCCTGCCACTGATCCTTCTGAGCTGTCTGAAGATTCTTCTCAAATACCTGTTTGAAAAGACCGTAGTGGTAGTTAAGACCTATTCCTTCTCCCGGAAGTTTGAGTGTTGCGATAGAATCAAGGAAACATGCAGCAAGACGTCCAAGTCCGCCGTTACCAAGAGATGGTTCCGGTTCGTACTCTTCAATATCAGCAAGCTTCTTGCCATTCTTACGAAGTATCTGATTGACCTTGTCATATACACGAAGGTTTATAAGGTTATTGGACAGAAGCTTACCAATAAGAAACTCCATAGAGATATAGTAGATCTTCTTCTCTCCGACTATAGGCTCAGCCACACGCATAAGCTCATTGGTAACATCCAAAAGCACATAGTAAGCCTCTTTGTCTGTGCAGTCTGCAAAAGACTTATCGAATTGTCTGTCTGCACTTCTCTCCATCTGCTCTTCAAGATTAAGAACAAGGATATCACGTTGCATGTTTGTTGACATAAATAACTCCTTTCCTATCTCAGGAACTTAAATCGCCGACCCTTGCCGGCACATTAGTTTTGAATCAAGCGGGCAGAAAATCATGCGAGAAGAGAAAACGTTTTCTGCCCTTGTGATATTACAATACCATAAGAAAACGTTTTCCGCAAGTATGATTTTTATTTTCTGATATTATCTTATTATTTCTTCATATTTGAGCCTTACAAGCTCATGTGGCATAGTAACTTCTGTACCTTCTTCGCCATCCAGAAGCCTCTGCATCTCTTCTACCGCTCTTGAGGATATGGCCGCAAAGTTCTGACGCACTGTATTCATCTGCTTGCCTACATATCCCATAAGGACTATACCGTCAAAACCGCATACAGGTCTGAATATATCCATATCTATAAGAGCTTTCATAGCTCCTATTGCCATAAGATCTGATGCACAGACTACGCAGTCCTTGTTTTTTCCATATTTAAGTGTAAGGTTTCTTGCCTGGAGTTCTGAGAAGTTCCCGTTCCTAATAAGAACCTGAAGTCCCAGCTCTTCTTTGAGTTTCCTTATACCTTCAAGACGGGCATCTGTCACATAGCCGTCTCTGGTTCCTGCTATATAGAGAACCTTCTTGCAGTTATTCTCTTTAATAGTCTTCTTGGCAACATCATACTGGGCTCTTGCCTGATCGACGCTTACACAGGAGGTGGATGTTCCTACATAAGGAACATCGATTACTACGGTCTTAAATGTATCACCTTCTATAAGCTGTCTTAGGACTTTGTCCTCTTTGGACATGCCATATATTATGATCCCTTTGATACTCTGGGATACAAAATATCTGGTCATCTCTTCAAGTGACATATTCTCTATCATGCTAAAAAAGATAGTGATAACGTCCATCTGAAGCTCTCTTGCCTTGCTGATCGCGCCGGCTATATACTGCATGTCTATCTCATCAATAGCCTGAGTCTCAACATTGAGTTTAATAAGTAGGGCTACTCTTCCTGAATTCTTGGAAGATAATGTAGCAGCAACTGTATTGGGAACAAAGCCAAGTCTATTCACAACCTCCATAACCTTAGCTTTAGTATCTTCACTAACATTAGGATAATTGTTCAGTACCTTGGATACTGTAGAAATGGCAACACCTGCCTCTTTTGCAACATCTTTGATAGATACCACTTTACACCTGCCTATAGAAAAACGTTTTCTTATATTCTACCACACATTTTTAAGTTTTCACCTTAATATCGGCATTTTATTCCTTCTCCAATAATATGACGTAAGGATCAAAAGTCATTTCGATTTGAGCTTGCTTGAAATCGAATATGAATTTATGACCCGCCAAACAAGAGCAAAGCAGCATGTAGTGCGAATTTGCTCATGTTTGAGGGCGCAAGACATGAGTAGGAAATAGCAATTTTTAAGAATTATTACGTTATTTAATTTATTCTTAAAAGTATGCTAATTGTATACTTAAACACTTATAATTCAATATAAAATAGCAATATATGACCATCTGAATTTGAACTTTTTTACGCAATTGTAAATAAGCAATAATTAGATTGTTATAATGTTACATGAATGTTACAATCGCATTGCATGTGAGAAATAATTTCGAAATTATTACTACAAACATTATTGAATAAAGGAGACATATACATGAAAAGAAAATTCCCTGTAGTATTATCTATGATGCTGGCTGCAGGTCTTAGTACCGCACCGGCGCTTCAATCAAACGCCGCTCCACATATGCATCCATATAATGGTGTAGAAGCCGAGGTTAATTTCGGCTCATCAGGCGTAGATATCGCAACAGAAGCTGACGGAAGAAAAGTTGTATCAGGTATTGAAAAGGGCGACTACTTCACAGTTAAGACTTGTGACTTCTCATCAGGCCTTGCATCCATCACTATAACAGCTAAGAGTGAAGGAATGAGCGTTATCGAGGTAAGAAAAGGAAATGCAAGCGGTGAATCTCTTGGTAACATCAAGTTAAAGAGTACAGATGGTGAGTACCAGACATTTACAGCTAACGTAAAGAATCTTGTAGGCGATAACGAGACTATCACATTCGTAGGTTCTGTAGGTAATGTATCTATAGATAGCTGGTCCGCAGCACCTCTTACTGATATAGAGACTCCGGAAGATCCCACACAGCCTGAAAACCCTGATCAGCCCACACAGCCTGAGCAGCCTGCAGCTTCTGTAGATGCTTACGCAGGAGTTGAAGCTGAGAATGCTACACAGGCCAATGCTGCAGTAGTACTGTCTGCTGATGGTGTAACATATCAGGCCATCAGAGTAAATGGTTATATCGTTGTAAAAAATGTAGATCTTTCTAATGGTATCAGCGGTATCCTTGCAACAGCAAGAGCTTCAAAGCCTAAGGTATCTCTCGATGTATATGTTGACAGCCTTGACTCAGCTCCTATTGCTAAGATCAATGTAACAGGTGCTTCATTTAAGGAATCAGGTGTCAAGCTTACATCAGATCTTACAGGCACACATGATCTCTATCTTGTAGCTAACGGTCATACAGTAGATCTTGACTCTTTCAAGATCCTTCCTGCTCATCAGACTCCTGAACAGCCTGAGAATCCTGACCAGCCTGAAAATCCTGATCAGCCTCAGCAGCCTGAAACCCCTGATCAGCCAGAAAATCCTGATCAACCTCAGCAGCCTGAAAACCCTGATCAGCCAGAGCAGCCCGAGAATCCTGATCAGCCAGAGCAGCCCGAGAATCCTGATCAGCCAGAGCAGCCCGAGAATCCTGACCAGCCTCAGCAGCCTGAGAATCCTGACCAGCCTCAGCAGCCTGAGAATCCTTCCACTACAGAAGGCAAGGATGTAACATATACAATAAACAGCTGGGGAACAGGATATCTTGTAAACTTCAAGGTAACTAACAACACAGGATCAGCTGTAGACGGATGGACAGTTAGAGTCAGAAAAGATCAGGTAAGCATCGATTCAAGCTGGTGCGTGAACATCACAGAAGAAGGCGACTACTACGTAATAACTCCTCTTTCATGGAATACTCACTTAGAAAACGGTCAGACCATCGAATTCGGTCTCATCGGAACAGGTAGCATCGGTGACTCTATCTACGTAACTGTTGAATAATAGCCCCAAGATCATGCCGGATCGCTAAGGGCAAAATATTTCCTCGTAGGCAAAAGAGGTTGAAGAACGAATCTTCAACCTCTTTTTATATATAACTCAAACTACCCACTTGGAAGGGCCGGTATCCCCAAAGTCTTTACAGGGGCAGGCAGTATATATATCATTACCATGCTTTTAATAGTTTTATTAAATCCATGAGCGTGATAGATGGAGATTTTCATTCTGCCCGGGGTCCACCTGTCTGAGCGAAGCGAGTTTGGACCCCAGAATGGAAAGCTCCAGATATCATGCCATGGATTATAAAACTATTAACAGCATGGTAATGATATATATACTGCCTGCCCCTGTAAAGACTTTGGGGATGCCGGCCCTTCCAAGTGGGTTTCAGTTAGTAATATTTATTTCAAAATCTTGTCGATCGCATCAAGTTCGTCGTCAGTAAACTCAAGGTGTTCGATCATCTTGATGTTGTCTAGGATCTGGGAAGGTCTGCTGGCACCTACAAGTACTGATGTAACCTTGTCTCTTCTAAGAATCCAGGACAGTGCCATTTCCGCAAGAGTCTGTCCTCTTCCTTCTGCAATCTCTTTAAGCTTTCTGACCTTGTCTATAACTTCATCAGTTATCTGATCTTCGTGAAGGAAGTGATTGCGCTTGGCCCTGCTATCCTCCGGGATTCCATTAAGATATCTGTCTGTCAGAAGGCCCTGAGCAAGAGGCGAGAAGCATATCATGCCTGCGCCAACTTCCCTGCAGGTATCCTGAAGCTTGTCATCTTCTGTCCAGCGATTGAACATGTTATAGACAACCTGATTTATAAGAAGAGGTGTATGATTCTCTTTAAGAATCTTGGCTGCTGCCCTTGTCTGCTCAGAATTATAATTGGATATTCCTACATACAGAGCCTTACCTGATCTTACGATATCAGACAACGCTTCCATAGTTTCTTCAAGGGGTGTATCAGGATCAGGTCTATGATGATAGAAGATATCTACATAGTCAAGATTTAATCTCTTAAGAGACTGATCAAGACTTGCCATGAGATATTTCCTTGATCCGTGATCACCGTACGGTCCCGGCCACATATCATAGCCGGCCTTAGTAGATATGACCATCTCATCTCTATAAGGACGCATATCCTTATCTAGGATCCTTCCAAAGTTCTCTTCAGCAGAGCCGTATACAGGTCCATAGTTATTGGCAAGGTCAAAATGAGTGATACCATTATCGAATGCTGTATGAACCATATCCAACATATTCTCAAACTTATCTACAGAACCAAAATTATGCCACAATCCCAGAGACACCCTCGGAAGAAAAAAGCCGCTTTTACCGCATCTTAAATACTTCATCTTGTCGTATCTTTTTTCATCTGCCTTGTACATTTCATGCACCCCTTCTTTTTAATCATCAATTATTACAAACTGATATATGTTTTTCGTATGTGATCTTAAATACACTAAAATTATATCTGACAAAGCTGAGGTTTTCTAATCATTTTTTACCCAACATTATTTATTTATATCCATTTAAATTTAATGTTCAAACTTCGTACTTGCCAAACATACGCCACCCTTTGAGGCATCGCTGATGCGGATAGTTTATAATGCATTTTCATATCTTTTGAAGGTGTTATAAAATTCAGGAGCATGAGAGATGGATTTTTATATTCTTCTTAGGGTCTGCATGTCTGAGCGAAGCGAGTTTCAGACCCTAGAATATAAAAATCCAGATATCATGCCCTGAATTATAACACCTTCAAGATATGAAAATGCATTATAAACTATCCGCATCGGCGTTGCCTCAAAGGGTGGCGTATGTTTGGCAAGTGCGAAGTTTGAGTTTAATGCTTTAATATGCGTGTAAAAAAACAGAAACCTGCACAACTGCAGGTTTCTGATCTATAAATGACAAATAATTATTTTGACTTAGTGAAATTCTTAATTGCAAGAAGGACTACAACCATAGCTGCGATGCTGACAGGGAGTGTTACAAGCCAGTTACGTACAAATCCTGCAAGGATATAGCAAAATACTGATACTGCAGCTACTGTAATAGCATATGGAAGCTGGGTTGATACGTGCTTTATATGCTCGCACTGTCCGCCTGCAGATGCCATGATAGTCGTATCTGATATAGGTGAGCAGTGATCTCCGCATACAGCTCCAGCCATGCAGGCAGATATCGCAATTATCATGAGCTCATTATTGATATCACTGTGGAATGCGCTTACTACGATAGGAATCAGCATACCAAAAGTTCCCCAGGATGTACCTGTAGCAAATGCAAGAAATGCACCTATGATAAATACAAATGCAGGTAGAAGACCCATCACCATACCATTTTCTGCGACCTGCTCTACAAGACCTCCAACATATTCAGATGCACCAAGTGAATCTGTCATGGACTTAAGTGTCCATGCAAGTGTCAGGATAAGGATAGCAGGAACCATACTCTTGAAGCCTTCAGGTATTGCATTCATGCATTCATTAAAATCAAGCACTCTTGTAGCAAGATAGAACAAAATCGTTATAAGAAGAGCTGCCATAGATCCAAATACAAGACCTGTAGAAGCATCAGCATTGGAAAAAGCTGTAACGAAGCCTTCTCCGTCAAAGAATCCGCCTGTGTAGATCATACCTATAATGCAGCAGATGATAAGTGCAAATATAGGAAGTACAAGGTGGATAACTCTACCTTTTTGAGATATAGGCGGATTGGGCTGATCTTCTGCACCTGTAAGGCTGGGGTGCTTGAGGCTTCCGTCAGGAGAAGTTGTGATACCGCACTGCTTCTCTGCCTGTGCCATCTTGCCATAATCAAATCCTCCTACAGCTATAGTGATCATCATTACAAATGTAAGAAAAGCGTAGAAGTTATATGGAATTGCACGGATGAACAGTTCAAGTCCATTGGCACCTTCTACAAATCCGGTGACTGCTGCCGCCCATGAAGATATAGGTGCTATGATGCAGACAGGAGCTGCAGTTGCATCAATAAGATATGCAAGCTTCTCTCTTGATACCTTGTGCTTGTCAGTTACAGGAAGCATAACAGATCCTACTGTAAGACAGTTAAAATAGTCATCGATAAAAATAAGAGTTCCAAGTGCTATAGTAGCAAGCTGTGCTCCAAGCCTTGTCTTAACATGAGTACTGGCCCATCTTCCAAAGGCAGCCGAGCCTCCGGCTCTGTTCATGAGCATGACTATACTTCCAAGTACTACAAGGAATATAAGAATTCCAACATTCCATGGATCCGAAAGCTGAGCTATCATGCCATCGACAAAGATATGATTCATAGCTCCGACAGGATTAAAGCCTGAATATAAAAGGCCTCCTGTAATTATACCTATCATCAGTGAAGAATATACTTCCTTAGTGATCAGTGCAAGAACAATTGCAATAATTGGGGGGAGAAGTGCCCAAAACGAGTTAACGAACATTTTAAATCCTCCTGTTTTGTAACTTTAGTCATTCACAAATAGTAAGTATAACACAATTTAATAGGATAAAGTTGCATATTTTTGCATATTCATGCACTGTTTTTTTGCCCATATTATACATTTTTTCAAAATATCAGCCTGCTCCGCCATCTTCGTAGTACAAGATCATATCAAAATGTTCATTCAAAAACTCCGACTCTTCATCTCCAAATTCGCAATCTGTGAATGTGATCTGATCAGGCTCTGAATATATACTGAACAGGTCACCTTTATTATCATCAAACTTGCAACCTGTAAAATACAGATAACCGCTGTTATATGCATTTTCTATGAGCGTATACTCCTCATTGTCTACGAACTCGCAATCATAGAAGTACAATTCTGTAGAATCACCCATAACTTCTATGATTCCATATGTGCAGTCATGTATGCAGGAATCATACATATATACGTTGTAGCTTTCCTTACAGAAAAGTCCATATGCTCCGCAGCCGTACAGATCAAGATTGTCACAGCTTATGCCATTGGATGAATAAAGTGCAAGTACATTGGCAGAACATGTCCCTTTTTCTACATCATGTCCAATAATAAGATTATTAAGGGTAATGTTGTTGCTATTAATGATCGAAAGCACATCATCATAAGCACTATTAATTACTATCTCAGGTCTGTCATCCGGGTCACTTCCTTCTATGGTCATATTGTAGACGCCGCTTGGTCCGTACTCATCCATCCAGTTTGAATATCCCCAGTATGGATGCCCTTCAAGAAAATCACTTGTAGGCTCAAGGACATAGTCACTGATATCATACTTGCCAGGTTCCATGATTATGCGTGTGTTTGGAGCAATCGCATCTACAAACTCTTCCGGAGTTGATACATGGATCTCTTCCTGTTCTTCATAGCTGTTTCCGCCATCATCATATGTATATAAATGGCCCTCAAGTACATCGTCATTAGCCTCTACAAACTCGATCACATCTTCCAGATTGCCTGTTGTATCAGGCAGATAATCCTGATTGAGATAGTCCTTAAGATCATCAACAGGGATCGTTATCTCATATTCGTTATCGTTGTACATGATAGAATATGAATTAAAATGGACGATAAACTGATCTCCCTGGATATAGCAAGGAAGATAATCATACTCCACCATATCATTGATATAGTATAAAGCCATAGGGCTTCCGTCTTCGACGGTCTCATTAACAAGGTCTTTTTCCCTTGGATAAGTTGCAACTACAGCATCATATAGTATCTGTCCCAAGCCTTCCTTGTTTGAGATATAGGCATCTGACCATATCCTCTTTCCCGTGTTTATATCATAAGTCACCAGATATGAATACTTAGTCTCTTCTTCAGAATATGACCAGTAGTAGTTCTCTGATACTTTGAGAGCAAATATCTTATCATCAAATCTAAGGACTTCTACGCCCACATCATACTGATATGAATCATTATCTTCTCTTGGTGTTCCATATCCAAAATAGCTTATGTCATCCTTGGAAGATTCAGCTATAGAATCACTATAATTGGTCATAGCTGCCCAGAACTTAGGATAATCCATCATAAAGTCTTCATTGACTATTATCTCAGGATATGTCCCTGCGGATGTAAGAGATTCATTTTCTTCAAAAGCCGCCGTAACAAGGTGATTAACTATAGTCAAGGGCTTTTGACTGTCCTTGGTAGAATCTTTATTCTTGTCATCTTCCTCATCAGTCTCCTTATCATCTTCATCCTTTTTAGATTCTTCTGTGTTTTCATCCGGGTCAGACTCTAAGGTATTATCAATCGAGCCGCAGGATGTTGCAAAGAGCATCAGACTCATCAGCGCAGCAACTATGATCTTTTTCTTCATAAAGCCTCCTTAATACTTGATCAAAAAAAGCTAATGATATGGGGTTGATTGTTTACATCTTGTATAGGAAAAATTCACTTAATATCTATACTATTTATAATACAATAGATATTAATAAAAATGTTCATAATTCCGATAATTAATGTTGTATAACTCGTATTTTTTTTACAAAGTAATACAACCTTGGTTTCACACTTTGTTCCTGATCAGATCTTTAATATTGATATGCAAAGCATGATAGTCTTCTTTGGTGAATGCGCATTAAGGAGGAACTATGCCAATACCTGTGATCATAATAACTCTTATCAGTTTAGCGTTGATTGCGTCCGGACTTATATTAAATGAATGGACGTCAGGCAATAAAGCATCTCTTGCAAGAAAAAGTGCAAGAAGGCATATGCGTTGGCGTCTGTTACTCACAAAATACGAAAACAGTAATGGAACTATCCCGGATGGGATAATTCGTCTATTTCTCAATCCTGAGAATCTGGCTGCATTTGCTGATGTAGCCTTTGAATCGGTTGAGAGTCTTTCTGCTGCCTTTGGCATCCTATACCGAAACGAAAGAGCCTTCTGTTCACTATTTGGAAGTGTATCGGATGATCTTAGGAGCTTTTTTGCCTATACTATATCAACCTTCCAGATAACAGATAAAGAGCATAACGGAATCTATAAAAAGACTATGCTCTCCTACCTTACTAAAGACTCTGTCTATCTGCGTCAGAATGCTCTTCTTGCAATATACAGTTTCGGAGATGAATCTCTTGTAATAGACGCTTTCCATACTATCAATAAAAAGAGGTTCTATCATAACGAAAGACTCCTTGCTGATGGACTCCTTACTTTTACAGGAGACAAGATCTTACTATCCAGA
Organism: Butyrivibrio fibrisolvens; assembly: GCF_023206215.1. Classification (NCBI taxonomy): domain Bacteria; kingdom Bacillati; phylum Bacillota; class Clostridia; order Lachnospirales; family Lachnospiraceae; genus Butyrivibrio; species Butyrivibrio fibrisolvens. The sequence continues at coordinate 1,649,856 of NZ_CP065800.1, read as the reverse complement.
TGTCTTATGAATGTTTTTGATTCTTTTGATAAACATTGCAAGATTGCGATCATCAATTTCATGAGATATGCAGAGATTCACGATCATGACGAAAGATTCATGGAGATGGCCTGTAATGAAGAGACAGATACCGATATAAGATGCTCAGCCATAAGACTTTTTGCAAAAAAGCCAGGCAAAAAAGTTAACAAAGTCCTCATAAAGATAATAAACTCCTGTGCCAATTCCGATGTATGGGAGCCTGCTTCTGTAGCAGCTTCTGCTTTAGGGGACTATGATGATCATGACGGCAATAATGAAGCTATAGATTGTCTCCTTGAGTCAATTCATTCAAAATGGTGGTATGTACGTATTAACAGCTCCAAATCGCTTTCAAAGCTTAGGATCAGTCAAAATAAGATCAATGAGCTTGAAGCAAGCAAGGATGCTTTTGCTATGGAAGAACTAAGCTATGCAATTGATGAACTTCAAATGGCACTCGATAGAGGGATATGATCATGAAAACAATATTATTTATTGTATCGCTAATACTCCTTATCTTCTCAATCTCATTTTTTTATTTTTCATTAAAGAGCTATCTTCCTGTTCGCAAAGAGCGTCAGATAAAGCTCATGCACAAGAGGCTTGATCACGATTTCTTTTTTCCTATATCTGTGATTGCAAGAGCTGACGACTATCCCTTCACTTATATAAACAACCTCCTGACTCAGGATTATAAGCTCTATGAGATAATCCTGACTGACTGCTCAGGAGATAGCGAGAAGATAAAACGCCTTGTTAAGGCTTACTCTTTGAAAGAGGATGATAACAGGCCGATCAGATATTATAAAGACTGCATTCATCCTGATAAGATATACAAGGGACGTGAAGGAAACATTCCGTTGACTCTGCTGGTACTAAGCAAAGAAAAAGCCGATGCTGCAGGGATCCTGCGCCCTTTACTTGCTGCCGGCGTAGCAGCATCAAGGATGCCCTATATATCTTTTTACAAAAATGAGTTACAAAAAATCATCCCCGGTACAAGCCTTAAAGATATGGCGAGATGTGTACTCGAGGATGATAATGTTACGCAGATAAGTATGTATGGTATGGAATTATATAATAAAGCAAGATTTATAAATGATCTTCTGCCTGTTAATGTCAGCGTTTCTGAAGATTGAACTCATCTACAAGATCTGCGTGATCAGTCCAGCCGATGTAATAGGCATCAAGTTCTGAGATCTCATTGGTTATTTCATCATAGATGGGGATCCAGGTAACTTCATCATAGGTTGTATACATTATGTCATTGGGATAGTCTGACTCTATGATGCCTATCTCTTCTTCAGAGAGTCCTATCTCTTCATCTTCCTGATAAAGGTCAATCGCGCCGAACTGGTGCATCATCTCGTGAGCAAATGCAGCCGGGGTCTCTTCTTCATAGTTGCTGTGCATGAACATGTAGGAAAATTCATACACGCTGTCCAGAGCGTACATTCCATAATAGCAGGTAGTGCAGGACACTTCTTCGATAGACTTGTCAGTATTTATATAAACCATGATGGCAACACTGTCTGCATCGTACCTCTTCTGAATAGCGCCTACATCTATGCTGTTCTCTATAAAATACCAGATCTCGTGATCTGCAGAATAATAGTCCTTGACTGCGTCAGATTCTATAGTAAGTGAATATCCAAGATCTTCATCTTCATAATAATCGTAGATGAGATTAAGCTCCTGTCCCCACTTTTGTGCTTCATCCATAAGGAAATTGCAGGCTATGCCAAGATACTCATAGGTGTGAGTGTATGTCTTATTGTCTTTCTTAGAGTCGCCCCAGGTATAATTGGCATCATTGACATATATTGAGATAACAGGAATATTGCCGGTCAGAGTATCGCTACTTCCGTTATCATTCTTGAATACTCCTGTTCCGCCTGTTGACTCATATGGTTCATAGTATTCATCATCGTCATAGCTATTGTCTTCATAGCCGCGGCCTCCCCATGAATCGTCATCATCGTCGCGGTAGTCATCTTCATCCCATTCATTGTATTCATCATCGTCCCAGTATTCCCAGCTATCTTCTGACGCTTCTTCCAAAGACCCTGCTTCAAAACCGTCTCCATAGCCTTCATCATAGCCTGAATAGTATGCTTCGTTATAGCCATCGTCATAGCCTGACTGATAGACCTTGTCATAATCTATTGTATCATCGTCTAAGTCGCCAAGCCCGCATCCTGACAAGGATAAGGCACAGACTGCTGCAAGTATGAATGATATTTTCCGGTATGATGATCTGGTATAAGTTTTCTTCATAAAATCCCTCTAAAAGTCATATGTTAATGATATAGCATATCTGCCAAAGGTGTATTTTATATGCGAAATCTTTATTGTAACTTAAAAGGACTCCTTTAAAAGGAGTCCTTTTACTGTAATCACATTGACCCTCTATCATTATATGCTCTGCGCTATAAAAGGTCAAAAATAAACGATGACATGACATTTTGAAGCATTGCAGGCGAGGAATTAAAGTTGTATGATTAATACTATCATGATTACAAAATATACTGACAGAAATAAATTGGCTATCTACATAATCCTTGCCGTTATAACTGCCGGTGGATTGCTTTATACCCTTTTTCCGGGGTCTTTCCCATCTAAATACGAAAATGACATCATAGCGCTTACTAATGGATGGAGTATCATTTATGACGGCGAAACCAGAGATGATATTGCCTTATCTCAGGCTGATATTAAGGTTGCAGATACAGGTGATACCTTCATTTTGATGCACAAATTAGATGATTATGGTATAAGGTCTGCGTGCCTTTTGATCAAAACCGTTCATGCAAGTCTAAAAGTCTATCTGGATGATGAACTTATATATGATTATGCTTCTGATCTTCTGAATGAACATCGCATCATTCCCATGGGATATGTCTATGTCCCTCTTCCTGACAGTTACCCGGGCAGGATGCTCAGTGTCTATTTTACTGCCGGACAGGACAGCGCCTTTTCAGGCTTTGATACTATTTATATAGGTCTTAGAAAAGATCTTCTGTCCATGCGGTCTGATGCCATGAGACTGCAGTTCTATGTAGGTATCTTTTTGTGCAGTCTTGGCGTTACTTTCTGCGCCCTCACTCCTTATCTTATTTTCAACAAATCTGATTATAAAAGGGTATTTCTTGGAGCACTTATCTCAATAGTTCTCGGGGTATATATACTGGCATCTTCAGATATATTCAACTATTTTTCATCAAGGATGATAGTTAATACCATTTTGGAATACATATCTTTCTATCTGATACCTGCAGTTCTGTGTGCATATGTAGCGGGTATAATGCCACTAAGAAGGATCAAGATCATATTTAAGATTGCTACAGCTATAGATATTTGTATATTCATCTATTTTATAATCGCTCATTTTGCCGGAATCTCACTTTTCTCAACACACACACTTACGATCCATATCCTGTGCGGTATTGAGGCTCCTCTTGCCTTTACTTCAGCTATATATCTTCTGTATACTTCCAGGGGCAAGAAAAAAAATGATCCTGATGTGGTATCTTTTCAGACCCTCCTTCTTGGTCTTAGCATCTTCATAGTATGTGCTCTTACTGAGATCATCATCTTTAATGTGCTGAAATTTACATCGCCGCAAGGAGAGGCAAATCTTAACCTTAGTCTTCTTTCCTTTGGATCTCTTATTTTTGTCATATTCCTCTTCATAGGATATTTTGAGTACCAGATCTATTCCATAGAATCCTTGAACAGGCAGCAGTTTCTTAGCGGTCTGGCATATTATGATCCTCTGACAGGTCTTTCCAACAGAGCAAGGTGTCAGGAAGAGATGCTGATTGCAGGAAGTGACCATAGAAACTATATGATCATATCCATCGACCTTGATAACCTAAAAACTATCAATGATGCTTATGGACATGACGCGGGCGACAAATATCTTAAGTTATTTGCAGATATGCTCAGTAGTTCCTTCAGATCTACTGATATAACAGGTCGTATGGGAGGCGATGAGTTCATTGTCATACTGTATGGCCAGAATCTTGTAGATGCAAACTCCAGAATGAAAGACCTGCAGACCAAATTCTCCCGTGCTCATTTCGGACAGGCCGGGATTACTTATGGATTTTCATATGGTATCGCATCTGATATGGAATTCCCCGGGCAGGATGCTGAGAAGATATATACTATTGCTGATATAAGAATGTATGAAATGAAAAGAAAAAGACATCAGGAAAACAGTAATAAAAAGGCATGAGGTTTCTATGACGGTCAAAAATATAAATGTTATATTGTGGTTCATCTTAATACTGTTCACTACTCTGTTTATGTCTCAGATAATCCTCCATAGTGAGAATACTGCGCCTGTTATAGAGGAAGATCGCCTGTATGTCACTTTAAACAATGTCTACAGAGGAAGGTCCAGTGCAGAGAAGATCAATGCCTTTACAGACTCCTACTCTTTTAACCGCGGAGACCGTATTATTGTAACCTTCAGTCTTCCGGACAAAAAATACGACTTTCCTACTCTTATGCTGGCTACTCAGTTTGTAGGTTATACAATATCCCTTGATGGTACTCCTATATATGAAAGAAGGCTTGAAGAAGCAAAAAATGGTGATTTTCTGCCTAAAGATGTGAATTTCATAACTCTTCCTTACGATGAATATGAAGGAAAAGAGCTCTCTATTGAGATGATAGTATCACAGTCAGGTTCTAAAACTATAATCTATACGCCTTCTTTTGGTAATTTCAACGATCTATCCAGAGGATATACCTGGGACAGAGCTCTGTCTGTATTTCTGGGTACCTTTATGTGTATGTTTGGCGTAATCTATTTTCTCATATCACTGTTCTTTGCAGTAAGGATAAGGGGGCTTGCAAGCCAGATAAGGTCTTCTATACTATGCGTATGCGGAGGAGCATGGATACTCACTTCCCAGAGGATCAACATCATCTTCATGACCAATACTACAAGGCCGGCCTTATATGAATATACTCTTTTATATATATCTCTCCCCCTGATAATGCTCCTTTTCTGTACTATATGCCATATTCTCCATAACAGGATAGCTGCAAGCTATATTCTGGGTGTATGTGCTATTGAAGTTATTTTTGGCATATGCCATTTTACAAGGATCAGATATATCAATACTTTTTCAAAGCCAATCGCGATCATTTATGCAATCAGTGTCATAGGTTTTATGATGTATTCTGTGTTCTATCTTAGAAGGCGTAAGGCATCAACTTATGACAAGGTTCAGATAGCAGGACTTAATACTCTGTCCATATGTCTTATCATCGCTTCTATATTCTTTGCATTAGACAGAAATCAGGCAAGAGAATTTAATAACGCAGCGTCTATATTCATAGGTTTGGGTGGTATCGTATTCGTTGCATCCCGTGTTATGACTTTCATGGTTACTTTGTCCAATGCTGACCCTATGAAGAAAAAAGAAATGGCGCTGTCTTCACTTGCGTACAAAGACTCTCTTACAGGGCTTCCTAACAGAGCTTCCTGCGACAAAGAGACAATGCAGCTGGATGAAACAAATGACGATTATCTTATCATGTCTATGGACCTTAACGGGCTTAAGGAGGTCAATGACTCCAAAGGCCATAAAGCCGGAGATGAGCTTCTTCAGAACTTCACAAATGTTCTTAATGTATGCTTCCCTGACCCTTTCTTCAGGGCTAGGACCGGCGGTGATGAATTTGTAGTTATCCTTAAGAATATTCCTGATGAAAACTACCTAGACAGTCATATAGAACATATGAATAAGCTCTTAAGAGCAAAGGAGAAAGAGACGGGATTTGATCACAGTGTTGCTTACGGAATCTGCTACAGACATGAACTTCCAGCCGGAGCAAATGCTCATGAAGTATATATGGAAGCAGATGCAAGGATGTACAAGCTTAAGAGAGCGCAGCATGAAGCACGAAAGTCCCAGAAGTATTAGATTAACTGGTTGATTTACCTATAGAATAATAATAATAATAATAATAAACCCGATCAACTATGACAGTTAATCGGGAACTTATAAATGAGACACGAGGGAATCGAACCCTCGACAACTTGATTAAAAGTCAAGTGCTCTACCAACTGAGCTAGTATCTCATATATTATTAAACTTCTCATTGAATTTCTAAGAAGTATAATATCTAGCTGGGCTAACCAGATTCGAACTGGTGAATGCAGCAGTCAAAGTGCTGTGCCTTACCGCTTGGCGATAGCCCATTATTAGGTACCATAGCGATTAAATGGCTCTCTCGCTGTCGCAACAGTTCAGGGTGGCTAGTGGGACTCGAACCCACGGTCTCCAGAACCACAATCTGGCGCGCTAACCAACTGCGCCATAGCCACCATATTTCTTCATACGGACAGTGGAGTATCTGTATGAAGGAGTGTGCCCGAAGGGATTCGAACCCCCGACCCACGGCTTAGAAGGCCGTTGCTCTATCCAGCTGAGCTACGGACACACGCTGCATAAAACATAAAAGTTATATGCAAGAGCAGGTGATGGGAATCGAACCCACCTATCCAGCTTGGAAGGCTGGTGTTCTACCAATGAACTACACCTGCTTGGTAAAACTTTGCGTTACAGACTCTAATGAACGAGTCGGGGTGACAGGATTCGAACCTGCGGCCTCCTGGTCCCAAACCAGGCGCTCTAGCCAAACTGAGCCACACCCCGTTTCTTTTGTTTCGGGCTTGCTGTGAAACTCATCAGCGCCGCAACGCAAGGACTATTATATATTCGTTCTTCGAATATTGTCAACACTTTTTTGAAAAATTTTTACTCGTTCAATTATGAACATTATATCGTATTTATCCAAAATTTGCGACAATCTTTTTTCCTAGTGATTGACAGGCAATCGCGCGTATTATAAAATACTTTCTATGCGGATATGGCGGAATTGGCAGACGCGCAGGATTTAGGTTCCTGTACCGTAAGGTGTAAGGGTTCAAGTCCCTCTATCCGCACTCAGTATCAAGCTGTTTAAGGCCCTGCAGATTTTTTCTGCAGGGCCTTTTCTATTCAAGATATTCAAGATCTAACTTCAAGTTCTTTTCTAAGCTTTTACCTGAATCCATTTTCAAATTCTTTTCCAGGCTTTTTCCTGAATCCATTTTCAAATTCTTTTCCAGGCTTTTTTCCTGAATCTATTTTCAATCTCTATTTTTATCTTTTTTACCCAAGTTCTTTGGCAAGAAGCTCTTCCATATCCCTCAAAGCTTTTCCTCTGTGACTGATAGAATTTTTCTCTTCCGGAGATATCTGGGCAGAAGTTTTGCCAAACTGTGGCAGGAAGAATATAGGATCATATCCAAAACCATTCTCACCGGCTATCTCGTGGCCTATGATGCCCTCCATGGTCTTAACTGATGTAAGTACCTTACCGTTTGGCAAAACGGCTGAGACGGCGCATACGAAGCGTGCAGTGCGGTCTTTATCTTCTACTCCTTCAAGTCTTTCTATGATCTTTGCATTTTTTACGGGATACGGAGTATCCTTGCCCATATAGCGGGCTGAATAGATACCCGGTTCTCCCCCGAGTGCATCGATCTCAAGCCCCGAATCATCTGCAAGGACGATCGAATCATTATCTCCAAGTTCATGAAGCTTATTAGCTATAGCTGATGCCTTGATTACGGAATTCTCAGAAAAAGTAGTACCGTTTTCTTCTACATCTTCAAATACTCCGGCCTCCTTCATAGACACGATCTCCATCCCAAGACTTCCGAGTATCTGCCTTATCTCGCGCATTTTGTCCTTATTACCTGTTGCAAAAACAATTCTCATTACTATTACTACTCCTTATACATTTATATTTATTTATTCATATCCGAGTATGCGTATAGGACTGCTTTATATAGTCCTGTTGCCACCTGATCCTGATATGTATGATCATAGGATGCCTCCAAGACGCCCTCAGACACCGCAGGTGCCCCCGGAACTGTCACAAGTACAGATGGAACACTTATATATGTCATAAGCTCATACGGGCGGTCAGACAGGGAATAAACCATGATATTATCTGTATGTCCTACTTCGTATGTCTCATAAGATATATCTGCAAGGACCTGACCGGCAAAGTCATCATTGCCATATCCCCTTAGGTATATATTATCGTTGTAATATACAGCTGTATCTGCGCCGGTGTCTATACATATCACAAGATCCGGATCAAGCTCACCTATCAATGCTCTTTTATCGACAAGTTCAATCTCACCTGCATCTGTTCTTGTAAGATACGCTTTGACTTTTTCTTTTTCCAGCCTGTCTTTAAGTGCAAGGGCTTCGTATAACGATGCATCACTTTCTACGTCATCACCATCCTGAAGGTCTCCCAGAACAGGATCTATCAATATTATTCTGTCATATATTTCATGAGGATTTACAAAAGATACGGACAATGTTCCGTCATCGAGAGTACTGGTATATTCATATATTCCATCAAGTTGAAACTCAAGACTTACTGAGCTGTCATTTTGAGGGACGCAAAGACATCCGGTAACATTGCCCGGAGTTGTAACAGACGTATTACCGGTATAGAAGTCATCAGCTTCTTCTATACTTATAAGAAGCTGACACGTTGTGACTTTATTTTCTATCACTATATCTTCAGAATCGGTTCCTTCGGGAAGAGAGAGCTTTATACAGTCTCCCTCTTCTTTCAAAGTCATGGCAAAAGCCTTGTCAGAAAGTGCAACTTTATCTTCAAAAGCCTCACTTTCCCTGGCCTGTGCCGTATCCTTTATCACTACACTTCTTGTACTTAGATATACAAACATGAATGCCAGAGCAGTAATCGAGAAAATCGAAGATGCGATAGCATTTTTTTTCATAAGAACTGTATATCTGTCACTTCTTCTTTGCTCCAGGGCTATAGCAAGCTCCCCCGCCCCACACTCAGTGTCTTTTTCCATATCCTCAGTCATTGGTTCTGTCCTTTCTACGTGGCGGCTTGGCCCCCATGTACTGGTAGAAATAAGTCTTAAGCATTCCATTGTAGATCTTGCGGTTCTTGTCTGCCTTTTTGCCTATAGCATCCTGTGCTTCCTCGAAGGAAGTGATCATGTACATCGACCAGTCGTCAAGTGCTTTATAACGCTGTCCGAGGGTGCGATAGAGGCTGTAAAGATTTGATTTATCGCCAATTCTTTCACCATATGGAGGGTTTGTGATGATAAATCCGTATTTCTTTCTATGAGAAAGCTGTGCCACGTCTCTTGTCTGGAAGTGGATAAGGTCACCAACGCCTGCCTTATCTGCGTTGATCCTTGCTATCTCAATGACATCAGGATCGATATCGTATCCCTGAATATCAGTTACTACATCCAGATTAACTTCTTCTTCGCATTCCTGTCTTACATCTGCCCAGTTTCCAGGAGTTATAAGGTGAGTCCACTTCTCTGCATTAAAAGATCTGTGAACGCCAGGTGCGATATTAGCTGCTATCATTGCTGCTTCTATCGGAATAGTACCTGATCCGCAGAAGGGATCAATAAGTATCCTGTCTGCATGCCAGGGAGTCAGCATTATAAGTGCTGCTGCAAGGTTCTCCGCAATAGGAGCCTGAGATTCAAGCCTTCTGTATCCTCTTTTATGAAGAGATACACCGGTTGAATCAAGAGCTACTGTTACTTCATCCTTATAAAGGAATACTCTTATAGGGAATTCTTCGCCATCTTCAGGGAATATGGAAGTGTTATAAGCTTCCTTCATGCCCTCTACCATGGCTTTTTTCATAACCCTTTGAATATCACTTGGTGAAAAGAGTGCGCTCTTAACTGTAGAAGCTTTGGTGACCCAGAACTTTCCATCCTTTGGAATGAATTCATCAAGAGGAAGTGCCTTGGTTCCCTGAAAAAGTTCTTCGTAGGTAGTTGCAGTAAATGATCCTATCTTGATAAGGATTCTCTCTGCGGTTCTAAGGCATATATTGGCTCTGCATACAGCGTCTGCATCTCCCTGAAAAGATACTCTTCCATCTGCAACCTCTGTAATATCATAGCCAAGGTCTATTATCTCTCTTTTAAGTACTGCTTCAAGTCCCATATGACAGGGCGCTATTAGTTCATAATATTTCATTCTTAACCTCATGTCACGAGCTAAGCGAGTAGCTAATGGTTCAAATTGATGGAGCTCGCGCCATCAATTTGGGTTTGAAAGTGGAACACTTTCAAACTTAATTCCTTTATAACTATTATTTACGGCATTTTGGCATATAAATACCTGCTATGATTAACATTCTATCATATGTGATGTACACTGGGGACATTTTTGTAAGCACGTGCGCAGACTAAGCTGCATATCTTTACTTATAACAAAGCCCAGTTACAAAAACAACCAAAACGGGCTTTGGACACCCAAGAATAAAGTATCCAAAGCCCTATATATGTTTAAACCCTCATACGATCTAACCTATCTTGCCTACAGTTCCGCCCGGGAATATCTGTCCGTCCACCGTAACCTGCTCTATGACTGTAGTACGCGGAGAATCAATAAGTGATATAAGGCGCTGGGCAGCAAGACGTCCCAGTGATTCCGTATCCTGATGAAGCGTTGTAAGAGGAGGATGCATACGCATAGCGATCGGGATTCCATCGAATCCTGCAACTGAAACATCAACTCCAGGCTGAAGTCCCATCATGTGAATTGCACCAATTCCGCCGATTGCGGCAAAATCATCCGGATAAAGAATACATGTTGGCGGATCCTTGAGCTTTAAAAGCTGCTCTGTACATGCAAATGCCTTGGCAGTATTACGATAATCACCTTCGAGAACATATTCTTCAGGAACATCTATTCCAAAACTCTCGCATGTCTTGTAAAAACTTGAAAGACGGCTCTGGGTAACAGATGAGTATGCACCGTGTACATAGGCGATCTTCCTATGTCCCTGAGAATAGCAGTATGTCACAAGATCCTTCATGCCTTTTATGTTATTGGACATAATGGCTATACGGTTATCAAATACATGGTCTATGGTAACAACAGGAATATTACCTCTTATGAGCTCTTCTACCTTGGGATCATAGAAGTTGACACAAGCTATAACCACTCCATCAAAGCCCCTGTATCTGGCATGTTCAAGATAACTTCTTGGCTGCTGACCTTCACCCTGACTATTGATGAACGTAATGTCATATCCGGATGCCTCTGCTGTCCTTTTGAAAGAATCAAGCACATGAGCAAAATAGTCATGTGTAAGACCAGACATCGCATCATCTACAAACAAAACTCCCAGATTATAGGATCTGCTGGTCTTAAGCGCTTTGGCTGCTGCATTAGGGAAATATCCCATATCAGAAGCGATCGATCTTATCTTCTGTTTGGTCTCTTCGCTAATGTCTCCCCTATCATTTAATGCCTTGGACACGGTAGCAATAGAAACTCCGCAAGCATCTGAAATATCCTTCATCGAAATCTTTTGATTCATACCCACCTCAAAATAAGATAAGCCCACTACTTAATCGTTTTCGTACTTTTATTATAATAAGAGTTGGCAATATTTTCAATTTATTTTTTGTTTTAACTGTTTTTTCGGTAAAATTGCTAAAAACTTTGTATTTTTATGTTTAATATTTCTGTCTGCCATTCTTGAATTCCATTTCATTCTAAATTATAATGAAAATGTATCTTAAACGTTTTCGAAACGAAATTTTCGCGAATGTATTGTTTTTTCGTTACATTACGCACATTAAAAGAGGGGGTCCTATGAAATACGGGCATTTTGACGATGACGCAAGAGAATATGTCATCACCACTCCTAAAACTCCACTTCCGTGGATCAATTATTTAGGAAACCAGGAGTTCTTTTCTCTGATATCAAATACTTGCGGTGGATATTCCTTCTGCAAGGATGCAAAACTCCTGCGTATAACACGTTACCGTTATAACAACATTCCATATGATAATAACGGCAAATACTTCTACATCAAAGATGGTGATACCATCTGGAATCCGGGCTGGCAGCCAACTAAGACCACTCTTGATGAGTATGAATGCCGTCATGGTCTTGGTTATTCCAAATTCAAGGGCGTAAAGAACGGTGTTGAAGCCAATGTTCTTACATTCGTTCCTATGAATGACAGATGCGAGATATCTCGTATCAGGATTAAGAATACCACATCTACAGCAAAAGAACTTAAACTTTTTTCATATGTTGAATGGTGTCTGTGGAATGCGGACGATGATGAGAGAAATTTCCAGAGAAACCTCTCTACAGGTGAAGTTGAAGTTATAGACTCTGCAATCTTCCATAAGACAGAGTACAGAGAAAGACGTAATCACTTTGCTGTATATTCTGTAAATACTAAAGTTGATGGATTTGATACATCCAGAGAGAGTTTCCTTGGACCTTACAATGGCAATGATACACCGGATGTTGTAACAAATGGCGCCTGCACAAACTCTGTAGCAAGCGGATGGTCTCCTGTTGCTGTACATCAGATCAATGTAACTTTAGCGCCCGGCGAAGAGAAGAGCTTCGTATTCGTACTTGGTTTTATTGAAAATGACGAGAACGATAAGTGGGAATCTCCCGGAGTTATCAAAAAAGATCTCGCATGGGAGATGCTGGATCGTTACAAGACAGATGAGCAGGTTGATAAGGCCTTCGATATCCTTGTAGATTACTGGAAGAGTCTTCTGTCCAAATACAATGTTAAGAGTTCCAATGACAAGGTTGACCGTATGGTTAACATCTGGAATCAGTACCAGTGCATGGTTACCTTCAATATGTCACGTTCTGCTTCCTACTACGAATCCGGTATCGGCCGCGGAATGGGCTTTAGAGATTCTTGTCAGGATCTGCTGGGATTTGTACATCTTATACCTGACAGAGCAAGAGCACGTATCATCGATATCGCTTCTACACAGTTCCAGGATGGCAGCGCATATCACCAGTATCAGCCTCTTACCAAGAAGGGTAATGCAGATATAGGATCCGGCTTTAACGATGATCCGCTCTGGCTGATCGCAGGTACCAGCGCATATATCCGCGAGACAGGTGATGATTCTATTCTTGATGAGATGGTTCCTTTCGATAATGACGAAAGCGTAGCTACTCCTCTTATGAATCACCTTAAGAGATCCTTTGATTATATCGTAAACCACAAGGGTCCTCACAATCTTCCTCTTATCGGCCGCGCCGACTGGAACGACTGTCTGAACCTTAACTGTTTCTCAGCCCATCCAGGCGAATCCTTCCAGACCTTTGGACCTTCTGAAGGGCCTGTTGCAGAGTCAGTATTCATCGCAGGTATGTTTGTAAAATACGGTGAAGAGTACGCTCAGCTGTGCGAGCTTAAGGGTGATAAAGCTGAGGCAGAGTATGCAAGATGTGAAGTTCAGAAGATGTATGATGCAGTTCTTAAAGACGGATGGGACGGCGAATGGTTCATTAGAGCATATGATGCATATTCTCACAAGGTTGGATCCAAAGAATGCGAAGAAGGTCAGATCTTCATCGAGCCTCAGGGTTTTTGCGTACTTGCTGGTATCGGTGTCAAGGAAGGCCTTGCCAAGAAGGCTATGGATTCTGTCAAAGAAAAACTCGATACCAAGTATGGTATCATGATCCTCCAGCCGGCATATACCAAGTACCACTTAGAGCTTGGTGAAGTAAGCTCATATCCACCGGGATACAAAGAAAATGCAGGTATCTTCTGTCACAACAATCCTTGGGTATCTATCGCTGAGACTGTTCTTGGTGATGGCGACAGAGCGTTTGAAATCTACAAAAAGACATGTCCTGCATACATCGAGGATATAAGCGAGATCCACTGCACAGAGCCTTATGTATACTCACAGATGGTAGCAGGTAAGGACGCTAAGTTCTTCGGTCAAGGCAAGAACTCTTGGCTTACAGGGACTGCTGCATGGACATTTATAGATATCAGCCAGTACATTCTAGGTGTATATCCTACTCTGAAAGGACTCATGATTGATCCTTGTATTCCTGAAGGTTTTGGAGATTATGAACTTACCAGAAAGTACAGAGGAATCACCTATAACATAAGTGTAAAGACAAACAACACACAAAAAGGTGTTAAAGAGATTATAGTTGATGGCGTTAGCATCCATGAAAAAGCAATACCTTATGATCCTTCCAAGAAAGGATCAACTGTAAAAGTCGAAGTCATTATGGGCTAATAACAGTAACTCAAAAATCCCACCCTTACGATACACAAGGGTGGGATTTTTGAGTTAATCGAGCGGCTCCTACTTGGACGGACCAGCATCCCCAAAGCCTAAAAAAAGGAAGTCTGCAATTATATTAACAAAAACGGCTAAAACCTCTATTTCTAGGGCTTTAGCCGTTTTAAATATCTACTATAAAGTCAAATCAAAATTGCGTATCCTGGAATTCATATCCAATTAAGATATATCCAGCAATATATCACAAGTCTTATTGAGCAGCTTTCCAAGCATCATACTGTGACTGGAACTCAGCAAGAACATCCTGATATCCTGCAGCGTCAAGTGCTGCCTGGTACTCTTCGATTGTTGATGCAACCTTGCTCTCAGGAATACCACCATTTTCAAGCGGGAATCCATACTGCTCGAAAAGGTTAGCACATGCTGTATACTGAGCTTCTACAGGGCTCTTGTCAAATCTGAAACCTGCTGCGCAAGATGTGTTAGCGCCACCATTGAAGTCTTCATAGAGTTCAGCCTTGTTAGCTGGCTCGTTATCAAGTGGTGTAACGATTGTTGCTGAAGCTGATTCCCACATTGAGTGGTTGTACTTCTCAGATGTCTGTGTGACCTGTCCATCTGCGTTGTATGTGAAGTCTTCACCTTCGATACCGAATGTATATATATCAGCAAGTGTTGAATCTGTGTAAAGGAGTCCCATGAAATCAATACAAGCCTGAGCCTGCTCAGCTGTGCTGTTTGCTGTTACGCAGTAGCAAGAACCAAGAGCTGATGTTGAATGAGCATATCTGTCTGTAGCCTTCTGCATTGTTACATCCTGGCCATAACGTGAATCTGCTTCATCATTTACAGGAATATCTGTCCACCATGAAATACCCCAATCCTGTGTCTGAGTTGTTGTATCAGTAGTAACCTTTGTATAATCATCTTCTGAGATGTAACCCTTATCAGCCCACTGAGCCATAAGTGTACAGAACTCAAGATATTCAGGTGTCTGGATAGTATTAACAACTTCGTTTGTAGATCTGTCTACAGCAAAGAAGTTTGTAGAAGAATCAGCTGTGAAGAAATCGAAGCTGTCGATGTACCATCTGTAGAACATTGCTGTCTTCTGTGTAAGGAAAGGATATTTAAGTCCTTCTGACTTACAATCAGCAAGCATTGGCTCAAGATCTGCAAGTTCCTTAACAGTTGTGATATCCCATCCATACTTGTCAATAAGATCTTGACGGAACATGAAGTCATAACCTTCTACATTGTCCTTGTATACAGGGATGAAATAGTTTTTGCCATCATACTTGGTTGCTTCCCACTGGCCTTCATCCATTGAATTGTAGAGGTCTGTACCAGGAAGAAGATCTGTAATATCATATACAGCATTAGCAGGAACAAGGTCATTAGTTCCGATTGTTCCTTCCCATGATGCTGTCCAGAGAAGGTTGATCTCGTTGTTGGCAAGAGCCAGATTAGCCTTGTCTGTGTATTCACCTGAGCCAATATCTGTAAGTTCAATCCTGACATTGATCTTATCAGCAATATAATCATTGATTGCATCCTCAACCTTTTGTACCTGATCGCCATCAGGGCTTGCAAGGTTGAATGTACATCTGTAAAGACTGATTGTTACAGCGTCACCAGAATCACTACTCTCAGAAGCTGTATTTGTTTCTGATGTAGTATCAGTGGTATTAGTGGTATTAGTGGTATTGGTGGTGTCTGTAGCAGTCTGTGTGTCTGTCGTAGATGATCCGCAACCTGCGAGCATCGACATAGCCATAGCCGCTGCCATTGTTACTGAAAAAATCTTTCTCTTCATCTTATTCCCTCCCTAAAAGAAGATTTAGTATATATTTTTCGCCTGCGCTGTGCAAACGATAAAATATCAACCTTTTACAGAACCAACAGTAAGACCTTTAATAAAATATTTCTGGAAAAACGGGTATATTACCATAATAGGAGCTATTACAACTACAACTGTTGCCATTGTTGCTGAATACTGCGGAATTGTACCTCCCATAGCTGCTCTTGCTGCTGCAGGCACGTTGTTGTTGTTAAGAAGGAACTCTATACTCTTTTGGATATTTATAAGAAGTAGCTGAAGTGGTTTTTTATTATCACTTGTTATATACAAAAGAGCGTTCTGCCAATCATTCCAATAGCCCGTAGCCATCATGAATCCAACTGCTGCAAGTGAAGGTTTTAAAAGAGGAAGAACAATCTGGAAGAAAGTTCTGTACTCTCCCGCACCGTCTATCTTGGCAGCTTCCATTAGTTCGCCCGGGATACTATTGGCTATATAAGTTCTAAGAATTATTACATTCATAGTTGAAACACAAAGCGGAAGTATAAGGAGCCATAAGCTGTCTTTTAATCCGTAATAACTTGTAAATACGATATATCCGGAAAGCTGCCCTCCATTAAAGAGCATCGGTATAAGAAGATATACTGACAAAAACTTACCAAGTCTAAAATCGCTACGGCTTATAGAATAAGCAAACATGCTCATTACAAGAAGTCCCAAAAGTGTTCCGAATACAGTTATGAATATCGTAATTCCATATGACCTCGCAAGCTGTGTTCCATATCTAAGAACCGTATTAAATCCGACAAGTGACAGCTTCTTTGGCAAAAATGAGAAGCCATTTTGTGTTATGTACTTTTCATCAGTAAATGCTGCTATAAACACCAGAAGAACCGGTAAGGAACAAAATAGTGTATATATCAACAGTATTATCGCAAGTATAAATTGTCCTACTCCAAATCTGTCTCTCTTGGAAGGAGCCAGATCCAAATCTTTAGTCTTAGCCATCTTTTTACTCCTCCCTTAATCAGAATAATGCGTTTTCAGGTTCAATCTTTCGAACCATAAAGTTAGCAAACAGCATAAGCAGAAGGCCAACCACCGATTGAAAGAATGATGTAGCTGCAGTAAATCCAAAATTTGAATTCTTGAAAATTGCATTCAGTACATATGAATCAATAACCTGTGTAGTATCATAAAGAATACCGCTATTTCTTGTTACCTGATAAAAAAGACCTGTATCAGATCTCATAACATTTCCGACTGACAAAAGAAGCATAACCGTTATCATAGGTATCAGTGAAGGAAGTGTGATATGTCTTATCTGTTGCCATTTGCTTGCACCATCAATGTCAGCAGCTTCATACAAGGAGTTGTCAATACCTGCTAGAACTGACATATACAGAACCGAGCCATAACCTGTATCCTTCCAGATCTTGACTACAAGGAGTATCCAGGGCCACAATCCGGCTTCAGAATAAAACCTTATGCTGGTTCCAAAAAGGTTATTGATAATACCCGTATCAGAACTAATAAATGCATATACAATAAACTGAACAGCCGCATAAGAGATAAATACCGGGATAATCATCAGCGTTTGCATTGTCTTGGCCATCTTTTTGAGAATCAGCTGATCTATTGCTATTGCAAGTGCAACATTGAGAACTGTCCCGACTGCTGTAAAAAGAAGATAATACAAGATTGTATTTCCTGTTATAGATAAAAATGTTGCTTTGGAAGCTATAAGAAACTTGAAATTATCAAGCCCACACCATGGACTTGCCCAAATACCTTTGGTAAAATCGAAATTTTTAAATGCCATGACAAGACCCGCCATAGGCACATACATTATGAAGAATAAAATCAGAAACACTGGAAGTGCCATCACTACATGAGCCCGATGTTTCCAGGTATTACTACAGAAATTTTTCATATTTATCTCCTCGCCCTCTTTTTAGTTGGTGCCATGTGCTTAGCAAGTTGCATTAACTCATGACTACCTCTTGATTCTTTGATAGCTCCGGAATTATTTTCGAAAACCGAAGCCCTCTTTTATCAACTCAAACGTTTTCGTAATTTAAATATACATCATATTAACCGGAAATGCAATACATTTTTCACACTTCATAGGCATATTTCTAACTTTTTCAACAATTATAATGATATATTTTGTACTATTTGCATAAGTACTTAACAATTTTCGCATTAAGGTACATATTCAAATACATCCTCCAGCAATATTTGTTATTTCGATATTATTCTGCTCATTCCGTTGTATTGCTGCATTTTTCAACTTGTTATCAAGGGAAAATCACGTAAAAAATTCTTAAACGTTTTCGAAAAAATCAAATTACTTTAATATTATGTAAAATAAAAAAGCAGATTTCTTACGAAATCTGCTTACAGATGTGAGTGACAAGATTCGAACTCGCGACCTTCTGGTCCGTAGCCAGACGCTCTATCCAGCTGAGCTACACTCACATATTTATTTAGTTCGTCGCTGTGTTTGCATCAGCAACGGATATAATAATATAACACCCTAATAGTTTTGTCAACTATTTTTCCAATTTTTTTTTAAAAATCGTTTTATTGCATTTTTGTTATCTCTATTATGTCCATCTTTATCAGTATATCTCCTGAAACACAAGCATCTTCAAACCTATCGCATAGCCAGATATGGACACCTTATTTATCAGTAGATCGCCTTTCCCTATCAGATCTTTTGATGTAGATCACTTTTCCCTATCAGATCTTTTGACGTAGATTACCTTTACTCAGTCAGATCTTTCAAATTTATCACGTAGTCAGAGATCGTTGCCTTGTTTATTATAAACGTCTACAATTTACGCTTAATCATCGTCATAATCATCATCTTCTCCGTGGAGTGCCTTAAGCTCTTCTTTTTCCTTCATCTTGGTCTTCAAGAAGGCATTGTTCATCTCCAGTTTGGCCTGCCTGAAGCAGTTTATAAGTTTGGGGTTGAATACGCCGCATTCACCGTTAACGATCATTCCAAAGGCTTTGTCCATAGAATACGCTGCCTTATAGACTCTTTCGCTGATAAGAGCATCGTATACATCCGCAAGGCCTGTAAGCTGGGCTGCTATGGAGATGTCTTCTCCTTTTAGTCCGTCAGGATATCCGTTGCCATCATACTTCTCATGATGGTGTCTGCATATATCATAGCTGTATTCAAAGTAATCCTTGTCCTGAATATCCGAAAGCATTCTGATAATATCACATCCTCTTGTAGTATGTGATTTCATAACTTCAAATTCATCTCTTGTAAGTCGTCCGGGTTTTAGAAGTATAGTATCAGGGACTGTTATCTTGCCTATATCATGCATTGCAGAAGCATCTGCCATTACATCAACCTGATACTGTGTAAGGCCGTACTCAGGATACATATTCATGATGTATCTGCCTAGTATAGATACAAAGTCATGGATACGCCTTAGATGATATCCTGACTCAAGGTTACGGAACTCAACTATAGTGCAGATCTTTTCAACGATCAGCGCATTATTTTTCTTAAGTATCTCCTGCTGCTTTTGAAGCTGCTGGTACTGGGCGCGAAGGAGCTTGGTCTGTGAAGTTATCTGCTCTTCGAGATGTCTTTTTGAAAGGATAAGTTCTATGGATCTACTGACCTTCTGTTTAACTATAAGTGGTTCAAAAGGCTTACATATAACATCAGCGACACCTTGTTCATAACATCTTCTCTCTGTCTCTGCAGAGGTGTCGCTGGTTATCATGATAACAGGAATCTTGTCCAAAAGCTTGACTTTACCTATCTCTGTAAGCACAGCAAAGCCATCCATCTCGGGCATATTTATGTCCAGAAGGATAGCTGCAAGGAATGCCCTGCTTTTGACTACCATATCTATCGCTGCCTTGCCATTATCAGCTTCCAGGATCGTATAATCGTCCTTGAATATCTCTTTAAGGACATCGCGATTGATCTCGGAGTCATCAACTATGAGAATTGTAGTTTTACTCTCGGTTCTCTCTTCAGCCATATCATCACCTGTATTGTTTTTCTTGTAATCCAACGATACTTTATTCTAAATACTCTCTACTTCTTGTATATAATTCCGCCCTTTTCTTCTCTGGTAGTATTGATTTCAAGCTGTTTGCCATCGATTATAAGAAGGACTCCGGCATAGATTATGCTTCTTGCGGTGATGCTGGCTCCTCTTACTTTATTCATCTGCTCGGCCATCATTGTCATTTTTTCCTCATAGCTCATAAGCTCTTTTTCCTTAGTGCTAACGGCCATGTTAATCTTGATCTTCCACTGGAGCTGCTCTCTGGAGTTTACATTGGCGGTTACTATGCGTTTTTGCTCTTTGTACAGAGTTTCAAGTTCTGCTTTGGTTCTGTCTATATCTTTTTTGTTCTCATTAAAATTGTATAAAAGCTCGGACGTAACTCCTACTCTTACGATAGTCCTGATATCGCTTTCGCTTCCTATCCTTGCAGCACTTACACCCATCTGAGTTGCTACATCTCCGCCTATTATGGATCCCTCCTCGCCAAAGACCATAACACTTCCTCTAACATCCGCCTTGCAATTGACGATGCCGTTACAAAAGATCGATTTATGGGTCGTGATATTAAGATTCTGAAGATATCTTGCATATATATTGCCGCCTGCAGAGATTTTGGCCATATCTTCAAGACCATTACAGCCGCTTCTAAAGACTATATCTCCGTCTGCTTCGATAGTCGTACCTTCTGCATATCCATCTATGATAACGTCGCCTTTGGCTCTTATAACAGACCTGGAAGGAACTTCTCCCTTAACCCATACTGTACCTACAAAATCAACGTTCAGTGGCTTTCTGGTACTTTCTACGACTTTTAGAGGGCTTATGATCATCTCTCCGTCAGTAAATCTTACAGCGCCTGATACAGTCGCACAGAAAGTCTTATGGTCGGGCATGATCATAAAACCTCGCCCTTTGATAATGGGAAGGTCTCGGCCATTCTTGCCGGGGAGTGTGATATTCTTGATAGTCTTGCCGTCAGATCCATGAATTGCCGGATGGTATACTGCAAGCTTATCTCCGACATTAACAGTTGCGAAGTACCTGACATTATCAAAATTGGCTGATCCGTCCTGAGTATACTCGATATCTGTAGGAATTTTTCTATCGAAAAAGAATTCGTAGTAGCCGTCTTTACCAAAAGTAGGGCCATAACCTTCTGCTATAAGTTTCTTCTCTTCATACTTCTCATTGGTTATCATGTCTTTGATAACATCTTTTTTGATACCAAATGTAATATTCGCTTTGGCAAGAAGCTCTAAGACAAAATCCAAAGTATACAAACGCCCGCTCTTAAGTCTTGGCAGGGTCAGATACGCCTTCAGACCGTCAGGTGTCATCTGGAGGAAATGCCTCTTTTCTTTTTCGGTTCCATCAAATGATTTATATTTGCTGGAGGATGAGGAATCCTCTTCGGCTATATGTCCGTCCCTTCGTTCTATATCATCTTCAAGGCGAAGGCTTATGGAGTTAGCAACACCGGCGTCCTCACCCTTTTGAAGGCGAAGTCTTATAGTCTTCATATCCATTGCAGAATTGATCATGCTGGAATATTTGGATACATCTATACCAGCTTCAAGCCCCTTCCTGATCTCGTGCATCTGCCTTGGCTGATACAAGGGCTTGGCATATACGCTTACATCAATGCGGTTTTCAAGCCCTTTTCTTATCTCTCTCATCTGGTGCCAGTTGAATTCATGATCTGCATATAAGGATACGTCCAGACCTTCCTTGAGACCTATTCTGATCTCACGAAGATTCTCGCCTCTTATCTCGACATTGAGATATTTGTCAAAATCATCAAGATGCTCTTCTCTGGCTGCTATAATCTGCTCAAGCTGGTCTTCATCATAGCCTTGCCTGACATATTCTGAAATGTCTATCTGACTGGTATGGGCATGCTTCATGGCACGAAGGACGCCTGCTGAGTTGTTCTTTATCTCTTCTGTTGTAAGATTAAGGCCGGATTTCATGCATTCTCTTGCTTCCCGCATCTTCATCGCGGGGATAGCAAATTTGGCATATGCTGATATATCAATATTATCAACAAGCCCTAATCTTATCTCCTGCATCTGCTCAGCATCATATAAAGGATCTTTGTAAAAGACTATGGGAAGACCTGCTTCAAGTCCAAGTCTTATCTGCCTCATCTGTGGGCCCAGGTAGTCTTTTTTTATATACTCAGCTGCATTGATGCCACTGTATAGTCCCTGCCGGATCTCATAGATCTGAGATAAGTCATAACCATCTTTCCTGAATTTGGTCATATCAATATTCTGCTCCATCTCAAGGCGCAGTTCTTCCATGAGCATCCAAGGCATGGACGAATTCATATATCTGGAAACATCGACCCCTGATTCAAGGCCTTTGCGAACTTCTACCAGCTGGTTATAGTCAAGCTTCTTGCTTCTTATATTGTCAATGTCACCGCCTAGCTTTTCGCATAACGAAAGCTCCTTTTCATACTCGATAGCCTGAACCTCTTCCAAGGCTTTCTGCGTCTTGATCTGCTCGTCTTCCTCGCTATCATGCGGCGCATCTACAGAATCCGCAGGATTTGGATCATCTTCTCCTTCTTGACCTGCGGCACCTAAATAATTTTTATAAAACTCTTCAGTTGTAAGATCTCTAGGCAATCTCTCTTTATCCATTACGGGCTCATCCTCGAATGGTGATAACTACTACAACCTGTTTCCGGTAAATATACAAATATCTAAACATAATCCTTGCTATATCCTTATATCGGATTTTAATTAAGTTTTATTAACTGATACAAAATCCCCGCATCAGGCTTCATAAGTTGCCTGGTGCGGGGATCCTTATCTATTGCTCAAACTTCTCTCTTAACAAGTTTTTCTCGGTCATGGCACCAGCCAAGCAGGAAGTTTAAGTCTATTATTTATTTTGTTCGAACATTTCTTTAATGGCCTTATCATACGGCGCTCTAAGGACGCCATATTCTGTTACGATTCCACTTATGAGTGAGTTGTCTGTTACATCAAAAGCAGGATTGTAGACCTTGACACCTTCAGGAGCCATGCGCTCTTTGTACCACATATCCGTCACTTCTTCAGGTTTTCTTTGCTCTATGACAATGTCATCACCTGTAAAAGTGTTCATGTCTATAGTCGATGTAGGAGCGCATACATAGAAAGGTATGCCGTAGTGCTTTGCAACAGTTGCAACAACGCTTGTACCTATCTTGTTGGCCGCATCTCCATTAGCAGCTACTCTGTCACATCCTACGAATATAGCCTGAATCTTACCTGCCTTCATAATAGAAGCTGACATATTGTCGCAGATAAGTGTTGTATCTATCCCTGCCGAATGTAGCTCATAGGCTGTAAGACGTGCTCCCTGCAAAAGGGGTCTTGTCTCATCGCAGTATACATGAAAGTCATATCCTCTTTCATGTCCGAGGTATATAGGAGCTGTTGCTGTTCCGTACTTACAGGTTGCAAGCTGGCCTGCATTGCAGTGTGTAAGGATACCATCACCTTTTTTTAGGAGTGTAAGGCCATTTTCTCCAATCCTTCTGCACACATCTATATCCTCTGCCTTGATGGCTTCGGATTCGTCATGCATGACTTTAATAACAGCTTCTTTGTCAAAAGATCTTCCGGCTCTTTTCTCTTCTTCGATAAAAGAAATGACTTTATGCTCCATGCGTTCAAGCGCCCAGGAAAGGTTAACAGCTGTCGGGCGGGAGCTATTAAGATAGTCCTTGTTCTTCTTAAGTTCTGAAAGGAACTCTTCTTTGCTGGAAGCCTTGGAATGCTTCATAAGAATATAGATGCCAAAACCTGCGCATACGCCAATAGCAGGAGCTCCTCTTACCTGAAGAAGGTATATGGCGTTCCAGATCTCTTCTCCAGTCTTTAAGTCTATAAGTTTGGTCTGCCCCGGAAGGAGGGTCTGGTCTATGATGACGATGGCATCACGCTCATCTGCAAGAGCGACTGTTTCGTAATCAAGTATACTTTTCATGATATTTTTCCTTTGTTTGATATATTTATTTATAAGTTATAGAGCTTTGTATATTTATCCTCAAGATAGTCAAGGTAGTAGTTTACATCAAAGGGCTTACCTGTAGCCTTTAACATGATCTCATCTGCATTGTATCTGCAGCCGTATCTGTGGATGTGCTCACGAAGCCATCCTTCAATCTCAGCATATCTGCCCTCTCTTAGATATGAATCTACATCTATGTCTTTTCGCATAGAATCCATGAACTGGGCTGCAAAAGCTGAACCAAGAGCATATGTCGGGAAATATCCAAAGGAAGCGTCAGACCAGTGTACATCCTGCAAGATACCGTCTCTTGCATGTTCAGGTCTTATGCCAAGGTACTCTTCATACTTGTCAGCCCAGGTCTTATCAAGGCCTTCTGTAGAAATAGTACCATCAAAAAGTCCTTTTTCTATCTCATACCTTATCAGGATATGCATAGGATATGTAAGCTCATCTGCTTCTGTACGAACAAGTGAAGGTGTGCTGACATTGACTGCTTTTATGAAGTCATCAAGGCTCACGCCTCCAAGAAGATCGGGGAAGCACTCGGTAAGCTTATCATAATTGGCTTCCCAGAAAGCCTTGGATCTTCCAAGATAGTTCTCACAAAGTCTTGACTGAGATTCATGCATACCGCTTGATACGCCGTTGGACAGGATCATTCCGTCATACTTTGGATCAATATTGTGCTCATACCATGCATGACCGCATTCGTGGATCGTTGAAAATATGGCTGATACCATATTGTCCTCAAGATACTTGGTGGTAGTACGGCAGTCATTCTCACATACCCAGTCTGTGAAGGGGTGCTCAGTCTCGTTCTGATAGCCCCAGCTCTTGTCATAGGCAAGGTAGTCAAGAAGGTGTTCCATGAACTTCTTCTGGGCATCTATATCGCATTTTTTATAAAGGAAAGAGTCGTCTATACCGCCCTTATCTGCTACCTTCTTGATAAGCGGTACAAGGCGCTCCTTAAGTGCGTCAAAAAAGGCGTCATACTTGTCCCTGTTCATGCCGGGTTCATAGTCATCAAGCATCTGATCATATATAGGCATATCCTTGCCACGATATTCATAAAGCTTCTTACTTCCGTCTATGACTTTCTTAAGATAAGGCTCGAATATCGTATAGTCATCCGCTTCCTTGGCTCTACGCCAGTTGTTAAAAGATTCATTGGTAAGTTTTTGCCAGCTTACAAACTCATCTTTGGGGATGCAGACTGTTTTTAACATATTGTCATAGTAAAGCTGCGCAGCCTTCTTGATATCAGGATCTATGGAATCATCATCCTTCAAAGTCTTCATGATCTCCATCATCTCAGGATCTGTCTCTATGGAAAAGAGCTCGCCGCTTAAAAAAGCTGTCCTTTCATCCCTGTACTCCTCGCCCGCAGATGGAGCTATTGTCTGCTTGTCAAAGCCTATTAACGCTAAGGCCATGTTGTATGCTGAACATTTGAAGACCCATTCCTTGTACTTGTCTATCATTTCGTTTGTTGTCATATGAATAATCCTCTCTTTAGTTATAATACTGTGTGCATCCGAAAAAGCATCATGCGCTTCTTAATTCGCACTCTGCAGGGCAATAACTCACATTTTGTCAAAAGATAGTCCTAACAAAAAATGTTGGCCCTTACGTCATATTATACCTATGTAAAAGTGATATAGAAAGAGTAATCGTAAATAGAAGCCGGCGATGCGTATTCGCACCGCCGGCTCCTTGTGTGAGAGAATTACTTAACTATAATTCTTAACTTTAGTTACTTATTACTGCTCTTCTTCCTTCTTTCTGCCAATCATCATTATTGTTACTATTGCGCCTGCGCAGATCATCATAAGAAGGATTCTTGCAGGTATCTGACTTTCATCACCGGTCTGTCTTGTTCTGCTTTCACCAAGAACTGCGGGTTCTTCAGGAGCGATTATCTCTTCGTCTCTTGTTGCACCAAGTACTGCAGGTGTTGCTACAGGAGCTGCTGCCGCAGGTGCAGGTGTAGGATCGATGGTGAATGTCGGAGGTGTAGGTGGTGTAGGCGGTGTAGGTGGTGTTGGAGGAGGTGTAGGTGTTCCGGGATCTGTTACAGTAAGCGTACCGTATACCAAACGGATAATGTAGTTATGTGTCTCAATAATCTCATCGAAATCGCCATACTGTCTTCCATGATGTGTAACCACTTCATTCCTTGCTTCCTGTATTGGCTGTATCGGTTCTTGTTCCTCTTCCTCAACTGGAGTTATGTCTTCTTGAGCTGGAGTAGGAGTAAGCGGAACTGCATCACCATTTATAAGAATTGTAAAGTAGTTAGGTGATGATCCAACTGCTGTCTGTGTTCCTGTTACGTTCCAGGTAAGTTCTCCATCTCTCTCATAATAAGTACCTTCCTGCGTAACCTCTGGATTAGTTAATGCTGTACCATCATAAGTCTTTGAAGATGTACCCGAAGTTAATGTTACATATGCAGGTGTAATTGTAAGAGCTGCATCTTCAGGAAGAACTACTGTGAAGCTGCTTGTCATGTCAACTTCCTGATCATCAATAGTTGTTACTACCTGATACTGTCCATCAATAGCTACTGGGTAAGTATCAACATCTGTTCCGGTTCCACCTGAAAGTGTCAGGCCTGTTAATTTATAATCTCTTCCATTAACAGTGATTATGAAATCTTCACCAGATGCTGTTACTGTGTTAGCCGGATCATCAGCTGTAAGAGTGAAAGTATCAATAATTGTATGCTCTGTTGCATCATACATTACTGTATCGCTCTTATCATCAGCTGTAAGATCTACAAACAGGATTACTTCAACCTTTTCGTAGGTGATTGTTATTACATTCTTGCTTGCATCTGTACCGATTGTTACATCATCTGTCTTTTCTTTGTAGATGTAACCTTCGATATCTGTCTTTATGAAGCCCTGGCCTTCAAGTGTCTCACCAAACTTCTTTGTTCCTGTATCAGGATCTGCCAGCTCATTGCCCTGTTCGTCCACATGATTTACTGTGTATTCGAACTCTGCCGGCTCGTAGGTGATTGTTATTACGTTCTTGCTTGCATCTGTACCGATTGTTACATCATCTGTCTTTTCCTTGTATGTGTAACCTTCGATATCTGTCTTTATGAAGCCCTGACCTTCAAGTGTCTCACCAAACTTCTTTGTTCCTGTATCAGGATCTGCCAGCTCATTGCCCTGTTCGTCTACATGATTTACTGTGTATTCGAACTCTGCCGGCTCGTAGGTGATTGTTATTACGTTCTTGCTTGCATCTGTACCGATTGTTACATCATCTGTCTTTTCCTTGTATGTGTAACCTTCGATATCTGTCTTTATGAAGCCCTGACCTTCAAGTGTCTCACCAAACTTCTTTGTTCCTGTATCAGGATCTGCCAGCTCATTGCCCTGTTCGTCTACATGATTTACTGTGTATTCGAACTCTGCCGGCTCGTAGGTGATTGTTATTACGTTCTTGCTTGCATCTGTACCGATTGTTACATCATCTGTCTTTTCCTTGTATGTGTAACCTTCGATATCTGTCTTTATGAAGCCCTGACCTTCAAGTGTCTCACCAAACTTCTTTGTTCCTGTATCAGGATCTGCCAGCTCATTGCCCTGCTCGTCCACATGATTTACTGTGTATTCGAACTCTGCCGGCTCGTAGGTAATTGTTATTACGTTCTTGCTTGCATCTGTACCGATTGTTACATCATCTGTCTTTTCCTTGTATGTGTAACCTTCGATATCTGTCTTTATGAAGCCCTGACCTTCAAGTGTCTCACCAAACTTCTTTGTTCCTGTATCAGGATCTGCCAGCTCATTGCCCTGCTCGTCCACATGATTTACTGTGTATTCGAACTCTGCCGGCTCGTAGGTAATTGTTATTACGTTCTTGCTTGCATCTGTACCGATTGTTACATCATCTGTCTTTTCCTTATATGTGTAACCTTCGATATCTGTCTTTATGAAGCCCTGACCTTCAAGTGTCTCACCAAACTTCTTTGTTCCTGTATCAGGATCTGCCAGCTCATTGCCCTGTTCGTCTACATGATTTACTGTGTATTCGAACTCTGCCGGCTCGTAGGTGATTGTTATTACGTTCTTGCTTGCATCTGTACCGATTGTTACATCATCTGTCTTTTCCTTGTATGTGTAACCTTCGATATCTGTCTTTATGAAGCCCTGGCCTTCAAGTGTCTCACCAAACTTCTTTGTTCCTGTATCAGGATCTGCCAGCTCATTGCCCTGTTCGTCTACATGATTTACTGTGTATTCGAACTCTGCCGGCTCGTAGGTGATTGTTATTACGTTCTTGCTTGCATCTGTACCGATTGTTACATCATCTGTCTTTTCCTTGTATGTGTAACCTTCGATATCTGTCTTTATGAAGCCCTGACCTTCAAGTGTCTCACCAAACTTCTTTGTTCCTGTATCAGGATCTGCCAGCTCATTGCCCTGCTCGTCCACATGATTTACTGTGTATTCGAACTCTGCCGGCTCGTAGGTAATTGTTATTACGTTCTTGCTTGCATCTGTACCGATTGTTACATCATCTGTCTTTTCCTTGTATGTGTAACCTTCGATATCTGTCTTTATGAAGCCCTGACCTTCAAGTGTCTCACCAAACTTCTTTGTTCCTGTATCAGGATCTGCCAGCTCATTGCCCTGTTCGTCCACATGATTTACTGTGTATTCGAACTCTGCCGGCTCGTAGGTGATTGTTATTACGTTCTTGCTTGCATCTGTACCGATTGTTACATCATCTGTCTTTTCCTTGTATGTGTAACCTTCGATATCTGTCTTTATGAAGCCCTGACCTTCAAGTGTCTCACCAAACTTCTTTGTTCCTGTATCAGGATCTGCCAGCTCATTGCCCTGTTCGTCTACATGATTTACTGTGTATTCGAACTCTGCCGGCTCGTAGGTAATTGTTATTACGTTCTTGCTTGCATCTGTACCGATTGTTACATCATCTGTCTTTTCCTTGTATGTGTAACCTTCGATATCTGTCTTTATGAAGCCCTGACCTTCAAGTGTCTCACCAAACTTCTTTGTTCCTGTATCAGGATCTGCCAGCTCATTGCCCTGCTCGTCCACATGATTTACTGTGTATTCGAACTCTGCCGGCTCGTAGGTGATTGTTATTACGTTCTTGCTTGCATCTGTACCGATTGTTACATCATCTGTCTTTTCCTTGTATGTGTAACCTTCGATATCTGTCTTTATGAAGCCCTGACCTTCAAGTGTCTCACCAAACTTCTTTGTTCCTGTATCAGGATCTGCCAGCTCATTGCCCTGCTCGTCCACATGATTTACTGTGTATTCGAACTCTGCCGGCTCGTAGGTGATTGTTATTACGTTGTCTTCTGCATTTTCTCCGATTACTACGTCTTCTGTCTTTTCCTTGTATACGTAGCCTTCGATGTCATCCTTTATGAATACTTCACCTTCAAGGGTCTCTCCGAATGTCATCTTTCCGGTATCTGAAGTTGCGATCTCTTCACCGTCTTCGTTCACATGGTATACTGTGTAGTCATATTCAGGAATCTTTTCCCATACTGCGAACATTGCCTGATATGGCATTGTTTCATCTGCAGCTACCTGAGTAACAGCATTTCCATTGTATGTGTAAGTTCCTGAGCTACTATCATAAGAAATGTAAACTGTTAAATTGTCCTTTTTATAGTTGCTTTGAGTTTTCATGAAGCTAATAGCAGCATCAGTAGTTTCACCCATATCAACTCTAGCCCAACCTATAAAGGTATATCCTTCGCGAGTCAGTGCTTCCTGAATATTTACAGCTTCATTTACAACGAGAGCCTTACCTTCTGCATTAGTAGTATCTTCATGGAAAGCTTCTGTACCATCGTTTTCAAACCATGGAATAAATGTAACAGTTGGCTCCTCAACTTCTTTATAAGCAGCACGAAGTCTGACAATATAAGTAAATGTTCCCTCATCATCATTATTACTAATTTTTTGAGCATTAGCTAAAAGTACTTCATAGGACTGACCAGGATATATAATAGATCCTTCAACATCTATATATTTTCCGTCTTCTCCACTCTTGCCATTCCATGTCTGCATTACCCAATGATCAAACTGATAGCCGGTAGGCGCTGTTACTGCAGGGAATGCAGTAGCTTTTGCCTGATCTACATAGGTTTTACTATCAGCCTTAGTAGTATCACTACCGACACTCAAAGTAGTATCATATGAACTATATTCAACATTTATACCATCTGCACCTTCAATAGTAGATCTCCATTTTGCATAGAGATTGAATTCTTTTTTAATCCAAAATCTATCTACGTCTTTGTTGGATGTTGCGCCATTGCCCCATTTATCCATAGGATCTGTAAAATGGCTTGTTTTATCATAATCTGTAGTTACAGTTGTTTCATTAAGTTTGAATCCTTCAGCATTAAATACCTGAGTACAAGCTTCATCAGTATACCAGCCTACAAAGGTGTATCCTGTTCTGGTACCTGTTGGAACACTTATTGTACCATTATATGCAATTCTGAAGTTCATTGCCTGACTATTAGAACCCCAGGAAAGTGTTGAATCTGTACCTGCATTTGGATGAAGGAATACACGGTATTCAATCTGACGCCATTTAGCATATACAGTTATTGAACCTAATGGCATAGTATCAAATACATATTCGTTACCTTCAGTACATGCCTTATCCATATACCATCCATCAAATATATAGCCGGCTACGTCAGCTGGTTTATAATCATTGTAGCTGCTAATATCTGATTTATAAGTGATATTTTCTGTTGTGCTAAGATTCTCACCGGATTTATTTTCTATAACATTACCATTACCATCAATATATGCTCCATCCATAAAGTTTATAGCATATTTATTTGGAATATAATAGAAATGTACGTAATATGGGGATCTTGTTGATCCTGTTGTTAAATCCGCATCATTAGTATAACCATCATAAGCAGGTGCATGCTGTCCTGTATACGATGTTGCCTGAGATTTAACGTCAAGTGTTTTATCTGGAGTTTCACTATAAACTATATTGCCAGCAGCATTTGTAGTTCCAAAATGAATATAATAAGTCCATGCATTAGGATTTCCATAACGAGCAGTTACAAAGTTTCCAGATTTAGAAGAAAGGTTACCAAGTATCTGCTCATCCATAATACTAATCGATCCCTTAACTGTATCTTGACCTCCTCCATCACCTATTCTTGCCTTAGCTGAAGGCATAAGAATCCAGCTTACAAATGTAGAAGAGGAAGTTACAGAAGAATATTGCGGCCATAAGCTACTTATATCATCGCCATAATATGCTGTAATACTATAGTAGTAATATCTATATCTTCCAGAGGATTCATATGATATATCTCCTAAACCACTAATACTAGTAATATAAGATAATCCAGTACCCCAATTCCCATAATAAGTACCGTTTTCTGAATAAGCCGATGAACCCTCCGGACTGTTTCCACGATTGTTGGTCCTTGTAACATAGAATCTAAAAGTATACTGTACACGATCAAAATATATATTTGCTACCGCTGTACCCTCAGGTACTATCTCATCATCTTCAGTATTTGAATATGTAAATCCTGTGTATGGATCCGATTCAGTACCACTTGATACAGATGTAATTCCTCCATATTTTTCGCCATCAATTGTTATATATTTAAGATCGCCTGTAGTAAATTCCTTTATTATAGAATCTTTTATACTTTCGCCTACAGTTCCTGTTCCTACATAAGACTCAGCAAATTCGTAAGAACCACTTCCACCTTCTTTTTCTTTCCATATAAGTATGGTGAAAGGTGCCTCTTCTACTGCTGTCCATTTAGCATAAATTGTAGTCTTTGTCTCAAGCTTTCTTCCAAATTCAAATTCTGCTCCGGTTGGATCAGTTACACCTATTGTTTCAGGTGCACCTAAATACCATCCGTCAAATGTATATCCTTTTCTTACCATTCTAGTCGGATCAGGTTCTACTGTTACTTCATCTGACAATATAAACTGAGGAGCTGTATAAGTAGCGCCTTTACCATTCTCTTCATATATAAGCCAGTGTCCTTCAGGAGCATTAACAGTAAATATAACATTTCCAATTATTGAAATAACATCCTTATTTTGGAATGTATTGCCTTCTTTATAGGTATAATCTTCACCATTCAATTTAACTATATTATCCTGACTGTCTACATCAATAACATTCCAGCCCTGGAAATCATGTATATCATCAGATGGTGAGTATGCCTGATTAACCGTATATTCCTGAACAAGTTCTTCACCAGATGCTGTTGCTTTTATACTAATAACGTTTTCACTAAGAGCAGTATTTGTCTCATCAAGATAAGTTACTGTATACTGTTTAAATAGAGCAGCATAATATATAACAGTATCACCATCCTTAACGCTTTCCCAATTTTCATAATTAGCTATTGCATTACGTACACCATCAATGGTATATACTGTAGATTCTGTTGTATATTCTTCATCTGTAGTCCATCCCATAAAGATAACATCTTCTGCAAGTGTTCCAACACCAGGATCATACAGAACTTCTTCCATCTTATCACTTTCTTTAACGTAGATAGAAGCTATCTCTGTCGTACCATTAAAGAACTTAACTAATAATCTGCTATTCTCGTCATGCGTACCAGTAACTACAGCATAGACTGAAAATGCATCTGAACTAAACTCAGCTTTGTTGCCATTTATGCTTGCACCAACAACTGATGCATTGCCGCTGTCATCAACATGGACAACTGATGCTTCGTTAGCATTTGCGATCTCGCTTGTTGTAAGTGATACGCTTATAGGTACCAGTGGCTCTATCTCATGGCCATCATATGAGAATGTAATATCAACTGCTATAACCTTCTCAACTGTATAGTCATCGCCAGCCTGATCTTCTGCTGCCTTAGTTGCTGCACTTATGATACTGTCATCATTCTTAGCTTCTACGGATACTGTTGTTCCTTTAGGGAATGCGCCTTCAGGAGCATCTATACGAACATAGATTCCGTTAGCTGTTCTATGGAATGTAACTGCAGGCTTTTCTTCTTTCTTTTCGAATGCTGCTGTAAAAGTAGTATCTTTTTCTATATTAGAAGGAGTAAACTTAGCTTCTTCCCAAACTACTGTTCCATTAGCATCTTTCCAGCCTATGAACTTGTATCCGTCATCTGCTGTTGCTGTTGAACCTTCGATCTTAGCTTCTTTGTCTTCAAGGTCTATCTTTTCACTTGTCTTGGATACGCTACCGCCTTCGGTTGTTTTATATGTAATAGTAACAACCTTGGCACCTGCAACTTCTTCATCTTCTTCGAGTTCGAAAGCTGCTGTGTATGTAGCATCTTCTTCTATATTAGAAGGAACATATGTAGGATCTTCTGATACGATATTGCCATCTGCATCTTTCCAGCCTATGAACTTGTATCCGTCATCTGCTGTTGCTGTTGATCCTTCAAATGCTGCTTCTTCATCATTGACATTGACTGTCTCAGTCTCTTTAGAAACTGATCCGCCTTCTGTAGCTATATAAGCTACTGTTACGTTCTTTTCTTCTACTACTTCAACTTCTTCTACTTCGGGTTCTTCAGGCTCTTCAGGTTCTTCAGGCTCTACAACGATTTCTTCAAATACTGCTGTGTAAGTCTTGGACTCTGTGATTCCTGAAGGAACGAATGTTGCATCTTCAGATACGGTATTATCATCAGCATCTTTCCAATACTTGAATGTATATCCGTCATCTGCTACTGCAACTGTACCTACATATACAACAGTTTCAGCGTCAAGGTTTACTTTCTCTTCGAAGTAGTCAACATACTCATCTTCGCCCTTATAAACCTTACCGCCTTCAGTTGTGTTATATGTAATTGTGATAATGTTGGCCTCATCTTCAGAAGTTTCTTCTACAACTTCTTCGGGCTCTTCTGTAAGATCTTCGCCTTCTACATCTTCCTCAAGCTCGCCTTCAGTTTCTTCCTCTTCAACCTCAGGTTCTTCTTCAGGAACTGGCTGTGGTTCAGGCTCTGGATCTGGTGTCGGCTCGGGTTCAGGAGCAGGTTCCGGATCCGGATCCGGCTCGGGTTCCGGTGCCGGTTCAGTAACTTCAGGTGCCGGTTCAGCTGCAGGCTCTGCAGTAGCTTCTACAGTTTCCTCATCAGGCGAACCATCCGCGTAGGTTACTATGGATGCAAAATCACTAGCGAATGTACTCAGCACCAATGCAACTGTCAGCATCCATGCTAAAATTCTCGACTTTGTTTTTCTCATAAGCAATCCCTCTCACTTATACCAGGTTAACTGTTACCTAAGGTAATTTTTTCAGGATTATTTAGAGTTGCCTTCCATCCTCTGTATTTTATTTGCCCTTTTTGAATCTAAAAGCCCTGTGTCTCAAAGCGAGAGTTGCAGCGCATATCCAGTGCATAATGCGTTCTCGTTTTAAGACACAGGGCTCAAAATACCGGGCGTTCCCTGAGTAAAAATTACCAATATGAATTCTTTTTACCTAATATCACTATATCGCTTCAAAAATGTCTTTTCAATAAACATTGGTCGAAATAGCGATAATATGTTACGAAATTATATATTGGTTTTGAACGCATATTCAATCATTTTTATCTTTTCAAGGAACAAAAATCCGCCTTATTTTCAATTACATTCAAAGAATGTCACTGATAATAAGGCGGATTTGGATTCGGTACAATTGAACTTTGTTTATGTACTAAACAAAGATATATTCACAATTCGTATATCTTTATTTAGAGTTTTCTTTCTCTTTTCTTCCTATTAGGATAATACCCGTTATAACACCTGCGCATATAAGGATTATTATTACTCTTAATAGAATCTTGCTTTCATCACCGGTATTTCTGACTCTACTCTCACCAAGTACTGCAGGTGTCTCTGCAGGTACTATTACTTCTTCCTGCCTTGTAGCACCAAGTACTGCAGGTGTATCTACAGGAGTAGGTGGAGTAGGTGTTGTATAGGTTGTAGGCGGTGTCGGAGGCGTTGGTGGTGTTGGTGGTGTTGGAGGAACTGGAGGCGTCGGCGGCGGAGGTGTTACAGAGAATGTATTGGTGAAGTTCGCTCCGCTTCCATCTTGACTTAGACCGTCTATCGTCGCTACAAGTCTGCTGCCTTCGCTGTCATATTTAACACTTACTGTTATGTTATAAACTCTGGTGTCATATACGACTCCTGATAGGCTTCCTATTACCTCGTTTATCGTGTACTTATGATCTCCGACATCATTTCTGTCATCTGTGAATACATATGGTATCTCTGAGAAAGCAAATGATCCGTCTGCGCTGTTAGTAACTGTCTCTATCACATTGCCTTCTTCATCCTTAAGTTCAAATGAGAACTCGTCAGCTGCAAGGCTTCTTCCTGTAAGTGTCTTGGTTCCTGAAAACTTTACACTGGTTCCTTCAACAGTTTTTTCCTCATCATAGATGTTGTTAAACTCTGCGATAAGAGCCAGGTTAAAGTCTGAATCAAATTCAGAAAGATTCTTACCTCTTTCAAAATAGAAGATCTTAAGTGTGTGAACCTTGCCATCCTTGTATCCTGCGCCCAATATATCTGCAAGATTACCGCTGGCAGTATTAACTCTGCTACCCGAGTTCTTGTTAGAATACTGATAATATTGTATTGTCCCTGTGTTAAAGTTAAGCTCAGCTCCAACCTTGTCATGAACTCCGCCGAGGTCTATTACAAGATGTCCGTCAATGAATACCCATACATCATCGTCACCTTCAAAGTTATAGACCATGTCTGCAGTGATACTCGGGTCATCTTCTGTATGTATAAGTCCGTCTGTAGGTATTACGAAGGCTGCTTCTGTTACTGTGCTGAAGTGATAGTTATGTTGATCGCCAGTTTCTTTTTGGCTATTATTATCAAATGGATAAAAAGCTTTGTTTACATATCTATACGACCCCCCATCACCTATATCGTAGAGGATAACATTCTCTCTCTTATCTGCAACTCCTGCGGATACATCTGTAAAGAGATACTTAAGGCTCTCATTAGATCCGGTAACATCTGGGTTTAATACCGGGTATCCGTCTACAAGTTCAGACTGTACGATACCTTTTACTCTCTTGTCACTGGCAGTGCTGCCGGTATAATGATTGAATTTTCCGGAAGCTGCTGCATGTCTGGTAGTATTTTCATAATAATAAGTTCCGTCAGAGAACTTAAATGCATGATCCACATTAATTGTCGGCCCATAATAGTCATACAAACTTACACTTACAGGTGGAAGCGTATCATTCTTGACATATGCAGGGTTTGCTACAAGCTTAGTACGATCATCTATATATTCTGATACATAAAGTCTTAATATAAAGTAGCTTGTATCATATGTCATGTGCGGATCTTTGGCAGAATCATCAGGTATATCTTCTGTAAGCTTGAAATAGTAAGTGTCCGGTGTATCAAAGGAAAGGGTTGAGAATGTTATAATTCCCTTATCATCATTGGGAACGCCACTTTCTTTATAGTAGAGATTACTTGACTCCGGATACGGAGTGCCCTGCTCATCTGTTCTTACTATTGTGAAAGTAAAATCACCTTTTCCAAGATTTTTGCCTGTTCCTGTGAGAATCTTAAATGCCTTGGGAGTATACTGTGCCGGTTTGTAATAAGACTGTGTCTCCCTGTTTGAAACAATTGTGTATGTAGAAAAGTGCTCTGCTTTAAAATCTATATTTCTTGTATTGTTCTTGGTATCACTAACTTTCTCCAGGCCTTCTACTGTTGTTGACCCGTCAGGTCTATCATTTACTTCATCAGCTTCTTTATCTGTATTGTTGTCTGTATTGTTGTCTGTATTATCAGCTGTATTATTGGCTGAATCTGTATTATTGTCAGGATCTTTCTTTTCCTCTGTAGTCTCAGAAACTGTATCGTCCGATTCATTTGTTTTTACATAATAAACAGTAAGATATGTATCTTCTGAAGCTGTGTCTATAACATTTGAAAATTTGATCTCTACAGAATTTGAATCCTTGGGCTGGATATTGCCGTTTACTTTAGGATTAGTAATAGTTATATCAAAAGTATATGTTTCGCTTGATCTGGTATCGTTTTTGATCTCATCGTCAGATCTTATCAGTATTCCACTAGAATCCGATGATGAACTAGCGGCTTCATTATCATTACTTTCTGAAATACTATCAGCCATATCATCGGCTGCTTCCTGGACCTTGGCTTCTAATGAGCTGTCAACTTTGGTCACATTAAGTACTGATCCATCCGGGATAACGCCTGCATCTGCATGCGCTGTAACTGTGATCCCATCTACTGTAACCTCTTTGTCAAATGGATCATTATATGTAAGCTCATCACTACTTACAACAATAAAGTTGGCATAGAATGCCGCGGAATCATTACTTTCTGCTATTGTCTGTATTAAATCTTTACTTGGAGTAAACTCCTCATCTTCACTTACAATCTGTTCCTCATAGGTCCAGTTGACAAACTCATAACCTTCATCTGCCGCTGCAAGTGCCCCTGTTATAGTGAGAGTCTCTGCTTCAAGGTCTACATACTCTTCTACCATATCAGTTTTGACATCATCACTTAGAAGTATTCCGCCATTATTAGCTAAATAGGTTATCTTGAAATTGCCCGTACTATTATCGGCATTTTCAGATGAATCTTCAGATGTTTTTTCTGTAATATTTTCTTCTGTATCTGATCCATCTGATTCATCATCCAGAAGGTCTGTTTCATCGCTTTCTTCGGGATCACTTATGTCATGATCAGGGTTGTCCGAATTTTCAGCGTGCATATTATCTGTATTAATATCTGTGCTATTGGTATTTACATTATTGCCGGTATCTTGATCAGTATTATCTGATGGCGCACCGGTATCATCATTACTCTGACTACCTGTGACCGGTATTTCATTCACCGCATTGTCACTAGATCCGCCACTATTGCCAGCGTCATTAACGCTACCTGCTGCACTGTTTTCATCATTTTGTTGTGTTTCATTTAACTGCTGGGTAACACTAGAAGACTCACCTGCGTCATTTTCTGCAAGTGTAGTAATGCTGCTGTTTCCAAGAGTATGGAAAAGAACTGTCGCAGCTACAGTTCCGGAAAACAAGGTTTTAACAAATCTTTTGTTCATTCTACCCCTCTCTTCCATTCATATAGTCATAACTATAGCCACTATAAAAGATTCAAGTAAGATAAAACTAGTCGGTAGCAAGCTAAGCAAGTCTACAAAATGGATTCCCTTTAGCCTCAATCACCTTAAAAGATCTATCATTTCCTGCTGTATATAGAATTAGTTAATTGTTTTCTTAATAAACCTGCATAAATTTCTTATTTGTAGCTATCACATGTAGGTAAGATTAAGAAAATATGCGTTTTCTTCAGGTACCCTAACCCTGAAGCCTTACATATATTGGATATTTTATCACTATTTGGAGCAGATTGGAATAGTTTTTGCGTATATTGTTATATTTTTTTTTCGTTACTTTTTCTTGTATGATATGGTTTTCTATGATATTTATACGTATACTTATTATATATTTTCTCGTTTTTTAGTCTCTTATAATATCGGCATATTCGCCATTGTCTGCCTTTAACAGATCATCCGGAGACAGCTCCAGCTGTGATCCTATACGTCCACCGCTTATATAGATAGTCTCCTGCTCCTTTGCTTGTATGGCTACCTTTGTGACATAATTTTTCTTCATTCCGATAGAAGTTGTGCCGCCTCTGATATAGCCTGTAACTTTATTGATATCTTTGACAGGTATCATCTCTACATTCTTGACACCTACTGCTCTTGCGCACTTCTTAAAGTCAAGTTCCTCTGCGATCGGAACCACGAATACATAGTAGTTATGATCAGCTCCTACGGTCACAAGTGTCTTGAAGACTTTCTCATGAGGAAGTCCAAGAGAATCTGCTATATGTATACCATCAACGAATTCTTTGCATTCATATTCGTGATGCTTGTAAGGAATCTTCATTGTGTCAAGTATACGCATTGCATTTGTTTTTACTTCTTTTTTAGCCATTTCCTTTATCCTTTTTGCTATAGCTTTTTATTATTCTTTTGTCTTCTTTAACTATATCAGTTCTGTTATAGTTTTATGTTCATCCTTATTATCTATAGTTTTTCTTTAGATTTTCTTTGATTTTTTATCTTTAACTCTAACCTTTTTACTATAACCATCTTTTATACTTTTCCTAATCTTCGCGCACCCACATTGTACTACTTTTTTACCGGTGATTACACCTGTCTTGTCAGGTGTAAATATCTATTTTTACATTTGTCTTGACTTATTGTAAAGGTAGTAGTATCATCTCCAATTAAGAATCATTGAAACTATTTTTTGATATACAAAGGCAAATTCAGGAGGAGTTTATGGACAAAATATCAAAGGAGATCAGAGATCTTGCCAAAGAAAAGGATGCAGTGATCCTGGCTCACTACTATGTTGACGGCGCAGTACAGGATGTAGCAGATTATGTTGGCGATTCATTCTATCTGGCCAAGGTTGCCAAATCCAACCCACACAAAACTATCGTATTCTGCGGCGTAACGTTCATGGGACAGTCCGCCAGCATCTTAAGCCCTGATAAGACAGTGCTTATGCCAGATCTTAATGCTGTATGCCCTATGGCTCTTATGGTAGATGCTGACAAGATAAGGCAGATGAGAGAGCAGTACGATGATCTTGCAGTTGTCTGCTATATCAACTCTATGGCAGAGATCAAGGCTCTTTCAGATGTATGTGTCACAAGCTCCAATGCTCTGAATATTGTTAAGTCACTTCCAAACAAGAATATCTTCTTCATTCCGGATGGTAATCTGGGACGCTTTGTGAAGGAAGAATGCCCTGACAAGAATGTGATCTTAAATCCCGGCTATTGCCATGTACACACTTCTATCACAGCAAATGACGTAGAGAGAGCCTTCAGAGAACATGAAAATGCTGAGGTTCTGGTTCATCCGGAATGTGTTCAGGAAGTATGCGAACTGGCTGACTTCATCGGCTCTACAAAAGAGATAATTGAATATGCTGAAAATTCATCTGCTACTGAGTTCATCGTTTGTACAGAGTCAGGTGTTCTTCACGAGCTTGAGAAAAGAGCTCCCGGCAAGAAATTCTACTTCGTTGGTGCCAAGCAGGTATGCCCTAACATGAAGAAAGTAACTTTGGAAAAAGTCCGTGACTGCCTGTTAAACGAAACCGGAGCCATCAGCGTAAGTGATGAGCTTAGACTTGCTGCTGACAAGCCTCTTGAGAGAATGCTGGAACTTGGCAGTGCAAAAGTACCTGTTACCGCCTAAATATTTTTTTATACAAATACTATTTGCGCTGAGCCTGTTGTATAAACTTAAGTGCCCAGCATGGAGGACTATTATGAATAGCGCAAAGAGTTTAAAAACTGATGTAGTGATCGTAGGAAGCGGCGTAGCCGGACTGTATGCAGCCATGAATCTTCCGGATAATCTCAATATCACGATCATATCTAAAGGAAATGTGACTGAGTGTGATTCCTATCTGGCTCAGGGCGGCATATGTATGCTGCGAGATGATGCTGACTACGATTCGTACTTTGAAGATACTATGCGGGCCGGACATTATGAAAATGATCCTGACTCTGTAGATCAGATGATCAGACAATCTCAGGATGTTATCAAGGATCTTATAAGTATAGGAACAGATTTTGAGAGAAATGCTGACGGAAGCCTTGATTTCACAAAAGAGGGAGCCCATTCCAACAAAAGGATCCTTTTCCACGAAGACATAACAGGTCAGGAGATTACCTCAAAACTCCTTGAAGCTGTTAAAAAGCTTCCCAATGTGTCAATCTATGAAAATGTCACTATGATAGATCTGATCACAAAGAAGAGCAATATTCTGGGAGATTCAAGCTGCCACGGTGTTGTATGCACAGCCTTACCTGAAAGTGAATTATCTGACAAGTACGGTATCTATGAAACCAATGATGGCAAGAAAATTGTTTTTATAGAGAGCTTTTATACAATCCTTGCATGCGGTGGCATAGGAGGCCTGTTTGATCACAGTACCAACTATCCTATCCTTACAGGAGATGCACTTGCCATATGCTTAAAGCATGGGATAAAGCTTGAGAATCCCGATTATATCCAGATACATCCTACTACTTTGTACACTGATCATTCATCTATGTATGTAGAGCATTTTGATGGAAGTAAATCCCTTAGGCCTTCTACTGATCTCTTAACAGATCGCGCTTTTCTTATATCTGAATCTGTAAGAGGCGAAGGTGGTATTCTTCTAGGTAGTAATGGTGAGAGGTTTACAGATGAGCTTCAGCCAAGGGATGTTGTAAGCAGTGCAATCTTCCAGCAGATGGAAAAAGAAGGTTCGAAGCATGTATGGCTGTCTATGGAGCATATTCCTGAAGATGAGATAAGGAACCATTTTAAACATATCTATGAGCATTGCCTTGAGGAAGGCTATGATGCTACCAAGGAACCTATTCCTGTAGTCCCTGCACAGCATTATTTCATGGGTGGGATCAAAGTTGACCTTAATGGTCAAACTTCTATGAGGCATCTTTTTGCAGCCGGTGAGACCTGTTGCAATGGTGTTCATGGTAGAAACAGACTTGCCAGCAATTCTCTTCTTGAGAGTCTAGTATGGGCCAAAAAGTCCGCATTACTTATCAAAGAAAAATATGACAAGCGTGTCGTTTTTAGTCATATCCCTTGCAGTGAAAATGCTTCGGATGTTTCTCTTACACAGATGGCACCTGAATGGATAGATACTATGACTCTTAAAGTCAACAACAAAAAACTTGTTTTAGCAGAAATTGAAAGGATGAAAGAATATCATGAAAACCATAAACCAAAGCAGTACATCACATCTCGCACCGGTAACTATGCGTCTTCAGGCAGACGACCTGATCCTGTCAGCGCTTAAAGAGGATATAACATCAGAAGATGTATCTACCAATGCTGTAATGCCTGAGAGCGTCCCTGGAACAGTTGATCTTATCGCTAAGCAGGACGGAGTCATTGCAGGACTGTCTGTATACGAGAGAGTCTTTACTCTTTTAGACCCTGATACTAAAGCTCAGTTCTATGTTAAGGATGGTGACCATGTTACAAATGGTCAGAAGATTGGTAAGGTTGACGGCGATATAAGAGTTCTTCTGTCCGGAGAACGTGTTGCACTCAACTACCTGCAACGTATGAGCGGCATTGCCACATATACTGCGAATGTAGTAGAATTGCTTAAGGGATCAGATATCAAACTTCTTGATACACGTAAAACTACTCCTAATATGCGAATATTTGAAAAGTATGCTGTAACAGTTGGTGGTGGTTACAACCACAGATACAACTTATCAGATGGTGTACTTCTCAAGGACAACCATATAGGTGCTGCCGGAAGCGTTACAAAGGCTATACAGATGGCCAAGGACTATGCACCTTTTGTCCGTAAAATAGAAGTCGAGGTTGAAAACCTTGATATGGTCAAAGAGGCTGTTGAGGCCGGCGCAGATATCATAATGCTTGACAACATGTCTCATGAAGATATGGAAGAAGCAATGAAGATAATTGACGGCAAGGCAGAAGTAGAAGTATCCGGCAATGTTACCAAAGAAAATATCAAGAGATTGGCAGACCTTGGTGTAGACTATATTTCAAGCGGTGCACTGACTCATTCATCACCGATCCTTGATCTGTCTATGAAGAATCTGCATCCTGTAAATGATTAACATCAAATAAGGTAGGTGTCAAAAACTTTTGACGCCTTATGACGAACGGATTGTTCTGGAGGTGGAAACTTGCGATTATCAGGTGAGGAAAGAAGAAATAACATACTGGAGATTCTGGCTGCTGCTTCTACACCTATATCCGGGAGTAAGCTTTCCAAGGAGCTTGGTGTAAGCCGTCAGGTGATCGTAACCGACATAGCACTTATCAAGGCTACTCACCCTGACCTTGTTGCCACTAATTCAGGTTATATCCTGATGCATGCCTCTAATACAAGACGCGTATACAAAGTAAGACATACAAATGATCAGATTGAAGATGAACTATCTGCTATCGTAGATCTTGGAGGTAGTGTCCAGAATGTATATGTAGAACACAAGGTATATGGCACTATAACAGCACCTCTTCAGATAAGTTCTAAAAGAGATATCCAGAACTACCTTCGAGATATGCGCAGCGGAGTCTCATCTCCTCTTTCATCTATTACGGACGGTTACCACTACCATCTGATAGAGGCAAGGTCAGAGGCTATTCTGGATGAGATAGAAGATGTCCTGAAACAGAAAGGATATCTGATAGAAACCCAGAAAGCTCCGGTTATATATGAGCCTAAGAACTATTCGACTATATGATCGATTAAGATAATAAAAACTACCCATGTTTAAATATGTGGGTAGTTTTTTAATTAAGAATTTTAACTATTTTTTAAAATAAAAAGCTTCCCGCCATACCCACGGGAAGCTTTTTTATATGGATAAATTATGCCTCAGTCTTAGCTGCAAGTGCATCCTTTATCTGCTTTGTAAGTTCAGGAACGATCTTGTTAAGATCTCCTACTACGCCGTAGTCTGCTACGTCGAAGATAGGTGCGTTCTCGTCCTTGTTGATAGCAATGATGATATCAGACTCTTCCATACCTGCTACGTGCTGGATGGCACCTGAAATACCGATTGCGAAGTATACATGAGGACGAACTGTCTGTCCTGTCTGACCAACCTGAAGTTCCTTTGGCTTCCAGCCGTTATCTACAACTGCACGTGAACAGGAAACTGTTCCGCCAAGTACTTCTGCAAGATCTTCAAGAATCTTGAAGTTCTCTGGGCTGCCTACGCCACGTCCGCCGGATACGAGGATCTTAGCATCAGCGATGTTAGCAACGTTAGCCTTCTCCTTAACGATCTTAAGGATCTCTGTGTAGCAGTTGTTCTCTTCAAATCCAGGATTGAACTTAACAACTTCTGCCTTTGCACCCTTAACAGGAGCGATCTTCTGCATAACGCCAGGACGAACTGTAGCCATCTGAGGACGGAAGTTCGGGCAAGCGATAGTTGCGATTGTGTTTCCACCAAATGCAGGACGAGTCATAAGAAGCTGTTTATGCTTCTGCTCCTGTCCAGGCATAGGATTGAGCGGGAAATCACCGATCTCGAGCTGTGTACAGTCAGCTGTAAGACCTGTGTGTACACGAGAAGATACACGAGGACCAAGGTCACGGCCGATTGCTGTAGCGCCTACGAGGAGGATCTCAGGCTTGAACTCTTTGATTACCTCTGCAAGAGCGTGTGTATAAGGCTCTGTTCTGTAATCCTTAAGTGCAGGATCATCAACTACGATGACTCTGTCAGCACCGTACTCAGCAAGCTTATCGGAAAGACCTTCAACGTTCTCACCAAGAAGTACTGCTGTTACTTTCTTTTCATCAAGATCTGCTGCGAGATCTTTTGCCTTGCCCAGAAGTTCGAGAGCTATG
The DNA here is from genome assembly GCF_023206215.1 of Butyrivibrio fibrisolvens. NCBI lineage: Bacteria > Bacillati > Bacillota > Clostridia > Lachnospirales > Lachnospiraceae > Butyrivibrio > Butyrivibrio fibrisolvens. The sequence goes on along the minus strand of NZ_CP065800.1, from coordinate 1,605,330 downwards.
TTGCTGAGCTCATTATCAACCTGCTGAGCGAAGATAAATACACCCTTATATTCTTCTAAAGACATGTTCATTCTCCTTTTATACTAAATAATTCACATCTTGCATAGCAAATCATTACTATGATTCGCCACGTACGGATTCTTAGATTACGTGCTTCTCATCAAGCTTGCCAAGGATGTACTTAACAGCTTCATCGGTACTGTCAGGAGTAACCTTCTCACCAGCACCCTTCTTAACCTTATCTGAAGCCTTGGCAATCTGTGTAGGAGAACCTTTAAGACCGATATTCTCATCAGCTACATCCTTAAGATCAGCTCTGCCCCATACAGTAACTTCTGCATCGAAAGCATCAAAGATTCCACCAGGAGTCATGTATCTAGGCTCACCAAGCTCTGAAAGAGCTGTAATAAGAACAGGCATCTTAGCCTTTACCATGTGGTAACGGTCTTCGAACTGTCTCTTAACTGTAACTGTTTTCTCCTTCTCATCTACAGAAATCTCTTCTGCGTATGAAATAACCGGGATTCCAAGGTGCTCAGAAATCTGAGGACCAACCTGAGCTGTATCACCATCGATAGCCTGACGGCCTGTGATAACGATATCATACTCAAGGTTACGGATTGCTCCGGCAATTGTTGATGATGTTGCCCATGTATCTGCGCCGCCGAGTACTCTGTCTGTTACAAGGATTGCTTTGTCAGCACCCATTGCAAGAGCTTCACGAAGAACTGCATCAGCCTTAGGAAGACCCATTGTTACAACTGTAACTTCAGCACCATACTGATCTTTGAGCTTAAGAGCTGCTTCAAGACCTGCTTTATCATCAGGATTCATGATAGCAAGCATTGCGCCTCTATCAAGAGTTCCATCCGGTTTGAATTTAACGCCGCCCTTTGTATCAGGGACCTGCTTAACACAAACTACTACTTTCATGTTTTTCTCCTTATATTTGCAGAATCTGAACTATATAAGTTCATTTATATATGCTTTTGTATACGCATATCTGGATATGCATTTTGACGATCATATATCATATTAATACTTATCATCAAAATAATATTGCTTCTTATATCCTGTTATGCAAGTAAGCTTCCTGAGATAACCATACGCTGTACTTCTGAAGTTCCTTCGTAGATCTCAGTAATCTTAGCGTCACGCATCATACGCTCAACTTCGTACTCTCTGATGTAACCATAACCACCAAGGAGCTGTACGCACTTAGTTGTAACGTCCATAGCTGTCTCAGCAGCGAAAAGCTTAGCTTTAGCAGCTTCTACAGAATATCTGTCCTTAGTTCTCTTAGCTTCTGCAGCTTTGTATACAAGGAGCTGTGCAGCTTCTACTTCTGTTGCAAGATTAGCAAGCTGGAACTGTGTATTCTGGAACTGAGCGATTGAACGACCGAACTGCTTTCTCTCTTTTACATAAGCGATTGTTCTCTCAAGAGCGCCTTCTGCAAGACCAAGAGCCTGCGCAGCAATACCGATACGACCACCATCAAGAGTGTGCATAGCGATAGGGAAGCCCTTTCCACGAGCACCAAGCTGATTCTCAGCAGGGATTACGCAATCCTGGAAGATAAGCTCATATGTAGCTGATCCTCTGATACCCATTTTGTGTTCCTTAGTTCCGAATGTGAAACCAGGTGTACCCTTCTCAACGATGAATGCAGTAAACTTCTTCTGCTTTCTGCCCTTCTTGTCTTCTACGATATCTGTGTAAGCGATGATGATATAAACATCAGCTTCTTTACCGTTTGTGATGAAGCACTTAGAACCGTTAAGTGTCCATGTCTTGCCATCTTCTGAAAGAACAGCCTTGGTCTGAACACCCTGAGCGTCTGTACCAGCGCCAGGCTCTGTAAGACCGAAAGCACCAAGCTTCTTACCTGAAGCAAGATCCGGAACGTACTTCTTCTTCTGTTCTTCTGTACCAAATGTAAGAATTGGATCTACGCAAAGAGATGTGTGTGCAGATACAATAACAGATGTTGTACCGCATACTTTAGCGAGCTCTTCTACACACATAACGTATGTAAGAGGATCGCATCCCTGTCCGCCATATTCCTTCGGTACCGGAATTCCTAAGAATCCGCTCTTTCCCATCTTAGTAACTGTCTCGCGTGGGAAAACTTCTGTCTCGTCTGTCTCAATTGCGAGAGGCTTTACTTCTTTTTCTGCAAATTCTCTGAAAAGAGATCTTGCCATTTCATGCTTCTGATCCAGCTGAAAATCCATGTTTTTTCTCCTTTAGTTCTATTGTGACGGCACTGCCGCCAATTTATTCTATCAACACAGGCATTTTACAAATCAAAGACTTGCTATAACCCGTAACTCCCGGGATGGATATGTGCCCATCCCGGGAAGCTGATTAGTGATATTAAAGCTTGTCAACAGGAGTCTTTGTTCTATCTTCGTTGTACTTATAGAAACCGATACCTGACTTAACGCCGAGGTGACCTGCACGAACCATCTTACGAAGAAGTCCGCATGCACGATACTTAGAATCCTTAGTCTCATTGTAAAGAACGTCCATGATAGCAAGAACGATATCAAGACCTACATAGTCACCAAGTTCAAGGGGTCCCATAGGATGGTTACATCCAAGCTTCATAGCTGTATCGATACCTTCGATGTCTGAAATACCCTCTGAATATACGAAGATACCTTCGTTGATAAGAGGAATGAGAATACGGTTAACTACGAAACCAGGAGCCTCGTTAACCTGTACAGGTGTCTTACCAAGAGCCTTGGAGATCTCGATAACCTTCTGTGTTGTCTCCTTAGGAGTGTTAGCGCCAGAGATAACCTCGATGAGCTTCATAACAGGAGCAGGATTGAAGAAGTGCATACCGATGATAGGTGTCTTAAGACCTGCACCAATCTCTGTGATAGAAAGAGATGATGTATTTGAAGCATAGATACAATCAGGGTTCTTAACGATGTTCTCCTGAAGTTCCTTGAAGCATGCCTTCTTGATATCCATAACTTCAAGAGCAGCCTCTACTACAAGATCAGGATCTGTAGCGATTGTGTTAAGACCAGTCTTAACCTTTGCTACGATAGCGTCTGCAGCTTCCTGAGTCATCTTTTCCTTCTTAACAAGACGTCCAAGATTCTTCTCGATCTTGCTCTTACCGCCATCAGCAAACTCCTGCTTGATATCGCAAAGATATACTGTCTCAACAGCGTCACACTGTGCGAATGCCTGTGCAATACCTGAACCCATTGTTCCTGCACCAATTACAGCTACTTTCATTGTAAATCCTCCTTAGATATATTTTATCTATTATTTTCTGTCAAAAGATATAATCTTATCATTTGATAAAAACAGTTTTCATTTATGATGATAAGATTCATATTGTTTCATAAATCCTGTCAGATCAAGCGTTCTTGAAATCTACGTGCTTAACCTTCTTAGGATCATCCTTCTTACGAAGGAAGTTAGCCATTCCTTCTACCTGATCCTCTGACTCAAAGCATGAACCAAAGAGCTTCTCTTCGATAACAAGTGCGCTGTCAATATCAGTCTGAAGACCATCATTGATTGCTTTCTTACAAGCACGAACAGCAATAGGAGCGTTGCCTGCGATTGTAGCAGCAAGCTTCTCAGCTGCAGGAAGAAGCTCTTCCTGTGTGTATACAGCATTTACAAGACCGATACGAAGTGCTTCATCTGCCTTGATATTACGTGCTGTGTAGATAAGCTGCTTGGCCATACCAACACCAACAGTTCTAGCAAGTCTCTGTGTTCCGCCAAATCCAGGTGTGATTCCAAGGCCTACTTCAGGCTGACCGAACATAGCATTGTCAGAGCAGATACGAATATCACAGCTCATAGAGATCTCACATCCACCACCAAGTGCAAAGCCGTTAACAGCTGCAATAACAGGGATAGGAAGTGTCTCAATTTTACGGAATACATCATTACCCTTCTTACCAAAAGCTTCGCCTTCTGCCTTAGTAAGTGTTGACATCTCTCCGATATCAGCGCCGGCAACAAAAGACTTGTCTCCTGCACCTGTAAGAACAAGTGCTCTTACTGTATTTAAGTCAATGTTATCAAGAACTGTATTAAGTTCATCAAGAACAGCTGAGTTAAGAGCATTAAGTGCTTCCGGACGGTTAATAGTTACAACAGCGATCTTATCTTTCTGTTCATATAAAACAAAGCTCATTGATTCGTCCTCCGATTTTATCCAGTATTAAGAGGGTGTAGATAAGTCCATACAGGCTATCACACCCTCTGTAAGTTTAATTATTCGTACTTCTCAACGATAGTAGCGCATCCCATTCCGCCACCGATGCAAAGAGTTGCAAGACCCTTCTTAGCGTCTTTCTTCTGCATCTCGTGAAGAAGTGTTACAAGGATACGAGCACCTGAAGCTCCAACAGGGTGACCAAGAGCAATAGCACCACCGTTAGGGTTAAGCTGCTTGTCAACGTCGATTCCAAGATCCTTACCAACTGCTACAGACTGAGCTGCGAATGCTTCGTTAGCCTCGATGATATCGAACTCAGATACGTTCTCGATACCAGCCTTCTTCATAGCCTTCTTAGTAGCTGCTACAGGTCCGATACCCATTACTTCAGGACGAACACCAGCAAGTGCTCCAGCTACGAATGTAGCCATAGGCTTAACACCGAGCTCTTTAGCCTTCTCTTCTGACATAACAACAAGTGCAGCAGCACCGTCATTGATACCTGAAGCGTTACCAGCTGTAACAAATCCATCCTTGTTGATAGGACGAAGCTTAGAAAGAGATTCAGGAGTAACACCCTGTCTAGGACCTTCATCTGTATCGAAGATGATAGTCTCTTTCTTCTTCTTGACCTCTACAGGAACAATCTCATCCTTGAATGCACCAGATTCAATAGCTGCGCAAGCCTTGTTCTGGCTCTTTGCTGCGAACTCATCGAGCTCTTCACGTGTAAGACCCCATTCATTGCAGATGTTGTCTGCTGTCTGGATCATATGATAATCATTGAAAGCATCCCAAAGAGCATCTTTAACCATAGTGTCTACAAGACCACCCTGGCTCTGGCTAGGCCACATCATACGATATCCGTAACGGCCATTAGGAAGTGCAAATGGTGCAAGTGACATGTTCTCCATACCACCGGCAACAACGATATCAGCATCTCCAGCCATGATCATCTGAGCTGCCTGGTTAACACAGTTAAGACCTGAACCACATACAACGTTAGTTGTAACTGCAGGTACTTCTACAGGAAGACCAGCCTTGATAGAAGCCTGACGAGCAACGTTCTGTCCCTGTCCTGCCTGAATAACGCATCCCATGTATACGTGATCAACATCTTCAGGCTTAACACCTGCACGTTTAAGAGCTTCCTTGATAACGATAGCACCTAAATCTACTGCAGGAATTGTGCTAAGAGATCCACCCATTGTTCCGATTGCTGTACGACATGCACCAGCTAAAACTACTTTCTTTGCCATTTTTATACCTCCGTTGTGTAATTGAGCTCATTTGAGAGCTTTGAGTTACATATTTAGTTGTATTGCCTGATAAATTTGTAAAGCTTTTGTTACCATGTATATTCATATTTAATGAGTATTTTCCTTAAGATGGTAACGATTGTTAATTTTTTATCACAACAGATTCATTATAACATAATGTCTGCTGAGATTGCAATATTTTTAACAAAGTGTAAGCGTTTACAATTCAAAAAAATTCTGCTCATACCCAAGCGGGGTTTCAGTATATGGAAACGTGGATGAATACAGCATCCGGAACGATTTATAATCAAGATAGCGTATAGTTTTCAATGGAAACTCACCAATGAAAATTATATATCTATTTACATAGTTTCTTCAAGAAAAAAAGCAACAAAAAGAGGATGTGCAAAATCATCATAATGCACATCCTCTAAAATTACTTATTCAGTTACAAAAAGCATATCAAAGTTCAGGTTCAATAAGACCGTATGTGTTGCCTTTTCTCTTGTAAACTACGTTGGTCTCATCTGTCTCTGCATTGATGAAAACAAAGAAATTATGTCCAAGGAGTTCCATCTGTACGCATGCATCTTCAGGATACATAGGCTTAAGATCAAACTTCTTGACTCTTTCAATACGAATATCGTCATCATCCATGTAATCCTGCTCTAAGAACTCCATCTTAAAAGAGCTCTTCTCAGCCTGATGCTTGTCAACAATCTTATTCTTATATTTCTTGAGCTGACGTTCGATGACTTCTTCGACGAGATCAATAGAAGCGTACATATCGCTGCTGACCTGCTCAGAACGGATGATCTTACCTTTGACCGGGATCGTAACTTCGATCTTGTGACGATCCTTCTCAACATGAAGTGTTACATTAACATTGGTATCAGGATTAAAATACTTCTCAAGCTTACCAAGCTTGTCTTCAACCGCTGATTTAAGTCCGGGAGTTACATCAATGTTCTTACCTATAATTGTAAATTTCATGGCAGTCACCTCTTTACTCGGAAATAATTGATGATTTCCTTTGATAGGTATAGTATAGCATCTTTACATTCAAATATGCAATTAAACATAGCTAACATTAGCATTGTTCACAGTTTGTTCATGACAGGAAGTCATCGTAATAAATATCGGATATAAGTGAGGCACGGATGCCGAACGCCGATATTTATGTCATGACAGCATTTCTATTAAGACAAAACTGCCCTTTGCATTATGCAAAGGGCAGTTAATAATATCTTATGATTAGAAAATTCTACGAACAGCAAGTGGTGTTCTGTAATTAGCGTTAGAAATGATAATACCGGTCTTGGATGTAGAAGCATGTACTATCTGGCCACCGCCAATGTAGATAGCAACGTGTCCTGAGTAACATACGATATCACCAGGCTGTGCATTTGCAAGTCCGTCTACAGCAGCACCTACATTTCTGTCAGCAGCTGATGAATGAGGCAGGCTAACACCAAAGTTAGCATATACGCTCATTACGAAGCCAGAGCAGTCACATCCGTTTGTAAGGCTTGTACCACCATATACATAAGGATTACCTACGAACTGTACAGCAAATGCTGCAACAGCTTCTCCGATAGAGCTCTTCTCTGTTGTGAAGGATTCAGCTGACTTAACGCTTGATGAAGATGATGACTTGGAAGTATTAGCACTAGCAGACGCTCTTGCAGCTTCCTTGGCAGCTTCTTCCTTAGCAAGTCTTGCTTCCTCTTCGGCTTTGGATTCAGCCTCAACGAATTCAGTAGAAAGTCTTACGTAATCCATTGATACGTAACCTTCACCTTCCTCGATCTCGACTTTAACCCAGCCATCCAACTCTTCTTTTACAACAAGTTCATCATCGATAGGAACAAGTCCAAGAACTTCTGACTCTGTACTTGCTTCCTTACGAACTTTAAGTGTTGTAGTTGTTACTGTAGCAATACGTGTACCAACCTTTGGTGCAAGTTCTACAGCAGCTTCTCCTGTTACACAGTATTCAGCTTTGACATATCCGGTAACAGAACCTGATTTGATCTGATACCATCCATTCTCTTCTCCAAGGTAAGTACCTACGGAATTATTATAAAGTTTACCAACTATCTCATCATTCTCACTAGGTCCACTTCTTACATTAACATAGTCATGTACCTGAGCGATAACAAGGTTTGAAAATGTCTCTTCCTCGTCATTAGTAGTGGTGGTAGCACCGGTTGCCTCTTCAATATCGTTAAGAACTTCTTCATCTACTCTTGATGAAAGAGGAGTAGTATTAGTAGTCTCTTTAGTTGAGGTCGTTGAAGATCCGGATGAGCTGCTTGTTGATGAGCTCGAACCATCGGAAGCTGAGTTAGCTGATGAATCAGACTGTGCGTCTTCCTGAAGGTTTGATACTTCTACCTGATCTGAAGCAAGTTCATATCCAATTCCGGCGGAAGGAAGTACTGATGTCACTGATGAACCAGCCATTGCTTCTATTCCCGCGCCTGTAAATGTCACAGCAGCCGTCAACATACATACGGCGAACTGCCTACCAAATCTGTTCAATGTTTGGCCTCCCTACATTGTTACGAAATTGTTACACCGATATTTAATATAACCCTTGAGTCTAATTTTGTCAATACTTGTAGCAATTTTAAGATTTAATAATTTACTTTATCTTAAAATTCCACAAAATATGTGCTTTTAAAGGCTATTATTTTGACACTTTTATCAATAAAAGAGGCTCAAGTTATCTGACAACTTGAGCCTCTCTTATTAAAATTGTCCGAGTTGAATATATAATTTCAAGTAAAAAATTGTTACGATTTTCCCACAAGATAGTCTTGAATAGCTGTAACAGCATTAGCACCATCGGCTACAGCCGTAACAATTTGGCGAAGGCGTTTCTTTCTTGCATCTCCGGCTACGTAGATTCCGGGATGTGAAGTAGCACCAGTTTCCGGAGCTATTATATATCCTTTTTCATCACACTCAACAAGGTCTCTGAATTTTTCTGTTTCAGGTGTGATTCCTACAGCAACAAAGCATGCATCTGTATCGAGAGAATTTTCTTCTTTTGTCTTAACATTTTGCACAAGAACAGATTCAACTTTACTGCTTCCTCTTATCTCTTTAACAACACTGTCCCAAACAACTTCTACATTGGGAAGGGACAGAAGTTCATTCTGAAGTGTCTTGGCAGCTCTGAGTTCATCTCTTCTATGAATCAGATATACCTTGCTACATCCCCTTGCAAGAAAGATTGCATCCTCTACTGCTACATCACCGCCGCCTACTACAACTGCGGTCTTGCCTCTAAAGAACGCTCCGTCACATGTAGCACAGTATGATACGCCTACTCCTGTAAATTCATCTTCACCAGGTGCGCCAAGTTTTGAATGATTAGCACCTGATGCTATGATAATGGTATGTGTCTCATATGATCCATTGTCAGTATTAACTTTAAATACCGGAAGCTTAGTATCATTTCCTTCTTCTACTACTTCTATTCCTGATACATTACCTTCAAGGAATAAAGCCCCGAGTTTATCAGCATGTTCTCTAAACTTCATTCCCATATCAAAACCATTGATACCCGGTAATCCAAGATAGTTATCAACTTCATAAGTGTTAAGGATCTGGCCGCCTGATGTGAACTCTTTTTCTATAACTGCAACATTAAGATCAGCTCTCTTGGCATATACTGCTGCTGAAAGTCCTGCAGGACCGCTTCCTATAATGAGTGTATCGTACATAAATAGACCTCCTTATGATTCGTGGACATTATTAAAACATTTCGTATTTTTGCCGTACTATTTAATTGCGTGCAATCTTTCTATATTTTTATAATATTCATAAAGTTTGTCTTTTGTCAATTACTTTGTTAACATTAGCTTATAACAAGGCTTTTGTAAGCAATTTATGATTATTGTTTATTATCTAAACATAAAATACGGACAGTTTTTCACAGGACAATACCCAGTGTACTGACTGTCTTATTATAAAAGGAGTTATAAAATGGACGATTACGTTCTTGTAACAGGTGCATCCAGAGGCATCGGCAAAGCTATAGCCAATGAGCTTGCCAATAAAGGCTATAATCTGTATCTTACATGCCTTAAACATGGCGATGACTTAAAGTCGTATAGTGCAGAGCTTTCTGCTAAATACGAGATCAACTGTATACCTTTTGTATGCGACATCGGAAATTATAACGATGTTGCTGAAATGTTCGAGCAGATTCCTAGAGTTAATGTTGTTATCAATAATGCCGGAATTGCCTGGCTTGGTCTTCTGACAGATATGGAACCTCACGAGTGGGACAATGTTATAAGGACTAATCTGTCATCTTTGTTCAACACTTCAAAATGTGCAGTCCCATTAATGCTACGTCAGGGAGGAGGAAAGATCATCAACATCTCTTCTGTATGGGGGCAGGTAGGAGCTTCTACTGAAGTTGCCTATTCTGCAAGCAAGGGCGGTGTTAATGGATTTACAAGAGCTCTCGCCAAAGAACTGGCGCCATCCAATATAAGTGTAAATGCCATATCCTGCGGTGTCATCGATACGGATATGAACAGGTCTCATCTATCTGACGATGATATGGAAGATCTCAGAAACGAAATACCGGCGGGCCGATTGGGCACGCCGGAAGAAGTCGCAGCTATGGTATTAAAAGTTATAGAGTCCCCCAGCTATATGACAGGACAGATCATAACGCTTGATGGCGGATGGATATAAGTAGCCACTTACTTTACTCGCAACACGAGGCTTAGTTTGAAAATACTGTAAGACATAAAGAGCTCTTATGAGAGCTCTTTTAAAGTCTTTACAATAGCCTCCTCATCAAGTGGCTTAGAGATAAACTCTACAGCTCCTATTTTGAGAGCTTCCATCATCTTCTGCTTCTGTCCGGCTGCAGTTACCATGATAACCTTAGCCTGAGGGTCTAATCGCATAATAAGTTTTAAAGAGTCTATGCCATCCATTACCGGCATAGTGATATCCATGGTGACAATATCCGGCTTAAGTGTCTGATATAAGTCATAACCTTCCTTGCCATCTACTGCTTCGCCAATAACTGTGTGACCATTACGTTCAAGAATGTCTCTAAGTACTCTTCTGGATGTTCTGGAATCATCTACTATAAGTACGTTTGCCATGCCTTTTCCTCCTCACAACTCATTATATGTCTCAAACAATTTCTGTTTTTGTTGAATCAGATATATTGATGAATATATTTGCATTTGTGCAAAAAACGGGAAGTGAATAAACCACAGGAGCCTTGATATTAGCAAAATGCGTAATATAGACAGGAGGTTCTAGATCTATCATCTCGCTATCACTGCTTTCCTGTGTGACATATATTCCATTAGTACAATTGATGAATTCGCAAAGCGCATCAAGCACATCTTCTCGGGTTTCTATAAATTCTTCTTTGGTATAACTCATTGCTACCTTCTGAAGATCTGTATAGCTTCCTGAAATGCTGTTGCAGAGCTTATCTCTTCCGATGGTCTTCTGATAACCGACACATTCTCCTGATACGTTCTCTTTCTTTTCAAGATAACCGATAGTAACATGCTGATCTATGAGACGATAAACATTTTTAACCGCAATTGTAAGCATCTTGACAGTCTTCTCATCAGCATCTTTGGTGAAGATCGGAACTATCCTGGAGATATCATTGCATTTAAGTGCATCTATATCAGACTCCATGAGTCCATACTTTGATGCATACTCCAAAGATAGTTCTGATATCTCCTGGAGAGTCATAAATCCAAGATCTACCAAAGCTTGAGAAAAGGCCATAAATTCATTGCCCTGCTTATCCAAGAGCCTGGAAACCTGCTCAGGAGATAGATACCCCAATTCAATAGCAAGGTCACCAAAGAATTTGTCGTGAGTTGACTGAAGGGAATTAATATGTTCTGCCTGAGGTATACTCATAAGCTTCTCGGTAACAGCTATAACACCGAGTCTGGCTCTGTCTATAGCCTGTTTTTCATAAACCTGCTTAATCTGTTCACCTGTCAGCCTTCCCTGTTCAACAAGATAATAGCCTAGCATTCGATCAAACATTTAAACCGCCTTTCAGTAGAAGGTTTACTTGTCAGTCTTAGTCTTAGTTCTCAGGTGTGATATCAGCTGCTTCTACGCTGCTATCACTTGTTTGTGTAGAATTTGTATTTTCACTTGCCTCATCAGCATCCTGTGTGCGTTTGGGCATCTGAATGATCTTGTCTGCAACGTCTTCAGCACTTGCTCTTTTGATAATATCCTGAGCATTTGCTTCATTTACAGTTTTACCTGCATTCTTGGACTCTGCCATCATACGTGAAGCTGCTTCGAGTGCCATCATCTTGTCCTTAGGAAGCATGATATTCTCTCCCATAGGATTGATAGCAAGTCCGTCCTTGTCCTGAACAAATCTTAAAATATCGCTGAATCTGAAGACAGCGCCTTCAAATCCCTCTCTGCCAAACTTCTTGGAGAATTCTATACCATCTGTAAATATCGGAAGAAATAACTTTCCATTATTGGTCTTCATAACAGGGAAGCGAAGCTTGGTATCTTTGTTGAACTTAATACGTCCATCATTCATCATCTCAGCAGGTCCTTCGTGCTGGATAGGCACGATATAACGTCCTGCTCTTGCAAGAGCTACCATTCGAGCTTCCTTGGTCTGTACTACCTGTGCTCTCTTCTCATACTTAACAGGCCAGCGAGCTTCTGATAAAAAGTCAAGCATCGCAAGTCTGAGCTGAGGATTCATGGGAGCTTTCTTCTGGTCCTGACCAAAATCAGGCGGAGCTACAATCTCGCTTCTTGAAAATCTAGCTCTGTAACGACCATTGTCAATAATGATCCTTTCGATTCCAAGATAGTACAGATAATCAAAGAATCCTCTGTCTGTACTCTCTGCTCCCTCAGGAACAGCAGGGCAATCCTTAACGGTAAGCCTTCTATACTGCTTGCCATAAGCTGCAGCTACCTGCTGCGCTATCTCTTTTTCCAGATAGATGTATGCAAATCCGTTCTCTATAAATGGAAACTTGGTCGCATCATCATAGAGACAATAGATCATCTTGGCATCACGAACTCGGTTTAACAGTTCGTTGTAAAGAATACGATGATTCTCACTAAATCCTTTTAGTTTACCTTTTGAGTTATAAAACTCAAGTGTTGTAAGTACAAATAAAAGTTCCGGAAGTGTAAGAAATTTAAGTGTATCAAGACCTATCTTCTCTTCATAAATAAGTGGTCCTATCTCGTCCTTACGTTCCTGAGATACCGGATCCTCAAACACATCAGGCTCTTCACCCTGTGTACGAATTCTTGAAATTGGAACCGGATGCGGCCATTCAAGGCCTTCATGTGCTGCGATCTGGTCTTCCTTTTCTTTGATGGCCTCCTCTTCTTTGCGCTTTTCGGCGAGCGCAGCGGCCTCTTCTTCTTTCTTTTTGTTTCCCCCGAATAAGTCAAATAAACCCATAAAGCATAGTCCTACTTTCATTAAAGCTATTCATCTTATAATTATAAATGATTATAAATGATGTTACAATGATGTTCTCTATCAAATCATCATTCTTTAAATTAAAGGAATGAAGTAATAGCCCCTCTATCAGCCTTCAAACACAATATATCCATGGATTTAAAAACTGATAAGAGGCGTATTATAAACCGTTCACTATGGTCTGCAAAAATCACATGTGAACATCAATATCTGATTCATAGAAAGCCTTGACACCTTCTGCCATGTATACCGGATCCTTGGCGCCTGCTGTCTCATAAGGAGAATGCATAGCAAGCTGGGCAAGTCCTATATCTACTGTATTAAGAGCAACCTGAGTATTGCTGATATTTCCAAGTGTAGATCCGCCAGGCATGTCACTTCTATTAGTAAACATCTGATAAGGAACCTTGGCCTTGTCCAGAACCATTCTGAACATAGCTTCAGATGCTCCGTCAGTTGTATACTTTTGGTTTGCATTAAATTTAATTACTATACCCTTGTTAATAGCAGGACGATTAACAGGATCTGCCTTATCTGTATGATTAGGATGCATAGCATGCGCATTGTCTGCTGAGAGCATGAAGCTCTGTGCAAGAGCTGTATGATACTGTTCTCTTGTGCGTCCAAGGCCTTCATTGATTCTTTCAAGAGTGTCTTTTAAGAAAGTTGATGCTGCACCCTGCTTAGTTCCGCTTCCAACTTCCTCATTATCAAATACACAATGTACAAGTGTATGTGATGTAGACTCAGCATTAAGGAACGCTTCAAATGTTGTATATACACACTCCTGGTCATCAAGTCTTGATGAGCTTATATATTCTTTGCCGGCTCCCCATACTGTAGGCTTAACTCTGTTATAAAGAAAAAGGTCACTTCCAATAACTTCAGAAACCTTTACTCCTGCAGCCTTAGCTATAGTTTTGTCAAATGTTCCCTTTGTAGCAATATCACCGAAAAGAGGCTGCATATCCTTCTGAGCATTGAACTTATAGCCATTGTTGGCCTCTCTGTTCATATGGATAGCAAGAGACGGCATCATAACAAGATCCCTGTCTACGTTTATAAGCTTCATAGAGATGGAATTGTCTGAGTCCTTCACAAATACTCTTCCTGCAATTGATAACGGTCTGTCAAACCAAGGGCCATCAAGCATTCCGCCATAGCCTTCAACATTAAGCTTTACATACATACCACCTTCAGTCATTTCAGGATTTTCCTTGATCTTGAAGGATGGTGAATCGCTGTGGCTTGCTGTCATAAGGAAGCCTTTGAAAGACTTCTTAGGAATCTGGAAAGAAATGATAGATGAACCGTTACGTGTAACATAATACTTGCCACCGGCTTTGAGCTTCCAGCTTTCAGACTCGCGAAGCTTTGTATATCCTTCGGCGTCAAGCCTGGTCTCCATATTGCTGATTACGTGGTAGCATGTAGGAGATGCATCGATGAATTTGAGCATATCCTTAGTGATCTTTTCAAACATTTGTAAATCCTTCTTTCAATAAATATCAAATTCGCGAATCGCTTCGCATTATAAACATTTTAATATCAGATAACCCAGTCATTACCATAACCGCCGCACCAGCATTCGCCCTGTTTGAACTCAGCTGATGAGTATTCCTTGCCATTGCCATCCTTATAGATAAGTTCCTGGTTCCTTATGGTAACTCTGGTATCTGCAGGTACTGATGCTGTAATGAAACAGTTAGATCCAACTACAGAATCATGTCCTATGATAGTCTCTCCTCCTAGTATAGATGCTCCGGAGTAGATAGTAACATTGTCTTCTACGGTAGGATGTCTCTTCTTGCCACGAAGGTCCTGTCCTCCTCTTGTGGACAAAGCTCCAAGGGTAACACCCTGATATATCTTGACATGTTCGCCGATAACTGTCGTTTCACCAACTACTACACCTGTTCCATGATCTATCATGAAGTATTTGCCAATGGTAGCTCCAGGATTTATATCAATACCTGTTTTGGAGTGGGCATACTCTGTCATCATACGCGGGATAAGCGGTACTCTTAGTAAAAAGAGCTCATGAGCAAGCCTGTTAACAGTTGTTGCAAGTATTCCCGGATACGAAAGAACTATCTCTTCCTTACCATATGCTGCCGGATCGCCGTCAAATGTAGCCTGTACATCAGTATCTACGAATTCACGGATCATGGGAATACTCTCACCAAATTCACCTGCTATACGCTTAGCAGCTTCTTTCCTTAAACGCTCGTCCGTATCTCTGTACTCTTCGTTGTAGGTAAGAGCGATAGTGATCTGCTTCTCAAGATTGTACATGACATCTTCTATGAGAACTGACATACGGTTTCTGTCATTAAAACTCCTGTACACTCTGTCTCTATAATATCCAGGGAAAATAACATTAAGAAGTTTATGAGTAATATCCTCAACCGCTTTGGAGTCAGGCTGGCCAAACACATCCATCTTGTCTACATCGCGTTTTTTGTCATAATCCTGAAGTATTACTTTTATAATGTGATCTATATCATGATTATTAGGCATTGGTTTCTCTTCACCCTTTCTTGTCGGTTTCCGAAAAATAGCAATCATTTGGATTATAACATAAATTTCGGCGTTCGGCTTCCATGCCTCACTTTTATCCGAAATTTATTACGATAACTTCCTGTTATAAACATAAATTACACACATAGACACAAAAATCGCAGGCGGCATATACCGTCTGCGACATATAAGTAGTTTGTTTTATTTTCTGAATGCTCCGATTCCCTTTTGAGATGTATTTTCTTTATTTTCACCAATCTTGGAGAACACAGCGATTACAGCTCCAATACCTGCAAAAATATACTGCTGTATAAGCATTTCATTAAAGGCATCTCCCAAATTAAACTGTGCAATCTTCTCATCTACCTCAATAAATGCTTCAAATACGTTGTAGCCTTTAAAAGCGCTTGTTATATCTAGTGCAAAGCAAAATCTTGTTCCTACATATACCATTGCCAAAACTGCAATTATGCTTATAACTATACCTTTTTTTGTCTTTCTTCCGGAAAGCATCTCGTATCCCTTAAATGCGCATAGTCCCATAATTACACCTGTATAGAATGCGACTCTTCCAAGCTTGTACAGAACTACCATGAATACAACACCAATAAGTGCACCGCCTATAGAACCCAATATTCCAAGTCCAACATTTTCTTCTTTTTCCATTTCAGCTGCCATCTTATCAGTACTTACAGCCTTACCATTAAGCATAGCTGCATGACCACCCTGCATATATGAATTCTGCTGGCCATTGCCCTGATATATATTATTTGAATAGTTAACATTCTCATTGGCGCTGCCCTGAAAGTATGCGCCCTGACCATTATTAAGCTGATTGTTCTCGTATTGTTCCATTTTAAATTCCTCTTTTTATTGTATTATTTGTACTTAAGAAGCCATTGCTTCTTTTAAATTAATCCCTGTTATATCCTATAAAAACATCTTATAAAAATATCTTATAAGAATCTCTTATACGCTCAAAAAAACCAGGTATGCTGCGTCCTTTGCGGCATGTCCTGGTATCTTCAGCCCTCTTTTAACCTTAAGCTTTCCTTAGGTTTTTAGATCATTTAATTAATAAGCCATTATTAATCGCATGATCCATGAGTTGGATGAGTTCCATCGCACTCTGAAATTTACCCCGCTTATTCTCCTCTGCCCACACGACTACTCCTTGCCATGTGGCATGCTGTCTGAACTTGACCTGAATGATGAAGGTTCCCATATTTCCTCTCATCTTCTGGAGTCGTTCAATTTTTTGTTCAAAATCGCTTGTCCTGATGTTGCCGGATCTTGTTACTGCATGGGTACGCATAAAGCTGCGTTCATTAAGTGCTCTCTGCGGGTAATTCCATCTATCGTAAAGATCATCCATGTGAATTACCATTTCATTGATACCTGTGAATTGAAACGCTGAGGCATCATAAGGCTCCCATACCCTTCCAATGAAGTCTCCGTTCTCACATCTATCAATGCCCACGCATATTAAATTGGGTGCATATAGCTTTTGCTGACTGCTCTCAAGTATCTCCATATTAAGCTCCTTAAGAAACAGATGAGGCTACATCGGCCTCTTCAGCTTCGTTGACAGCGCTGTCCATCATCTTGATAAGTTCAAGTGTGCTTCTGAAGACTTCTTTGCGTCCTCCTTCAGCCCAAGTGACTTTTCCCTGCCAACTACCTTTTTCCTGGTGCTGAATTTCTACTATGAAAGTACCTTTTTTGTCCTTACTGTCATTCAGCTTGTGAATGCTCATGAATTTTCTCCCTTTCATTTTACATATTATACCCAAGAAATTTACATAATTAGATTAACATTATATACATCATACAAAATATCATATTTCGGTTTTATTTTGATTTTTATTTGATAATATTTAAGAAAAAGAAAATGCAGGCATCCAGTAATACTGTAGCCTGCACTCTCTTATGAGGGGTATTGATGAGATATACGGCAATAGAAAACTAATGCTCAGGTTTTAGTATTCCATTGCCCACCTTTGTCTGCAGTATTGCTGCTGACATGATGTATTATTACACGCTAACCTAAATCAAAACTAAAAATGTTTTTTAGATAACTAAAAATCCCGGTTATTTAGTTAGATATTTTTTCTAACCAAATAATCGGGATCTTTTTACATCCTGTAATTAGAAATAGAAGTATAAGTTTGAAAGTGTTCCACTTTCAAACCCAAATTGATGACGCAAGCTCCATCAATTTGAACCATTAGTCACTCGCTTTGCTCGCGACATGAGGTTAAGTTTGAAAGTGTTCCACTTTCAAACCCAAATTGATGACGCGAGCTCCATCAATTTGAACCATTAGTCACTCGCTTTGCTCGCGACATGAGGTTAACCATGTACTTCTATACATTCTCTTTTTTAGTCCTATAAAGATGAAAAATCATATTCAAATGCCCTGCTGCTTCATGCTTGACATCATGCGTCTGTATGCATCTTCAAGGCTATAGGAAGGTTCCCATCCAAGGCTCCTTAGCTTAGCATTAGATAGTTTCATCTTGGTATCTGCTGCATAACCGAACTTATTATCTTCAGGTATGTCAAATACTACCTTGATCTTACCTTCTGCAAGCTTCTTAGAGGCAAACTCAGCCATGCCTGCTATGGTTGTATGTGTATCTTCATTACTTACATTGTAAGCAGCAGAATTGTCGCCTTTTATAAGTATCGTAAGAAGACCTCTTATTGTATCAGCAGTATAGCAGTAGTTACCTTCTGAAAGTCCCTTTGTATGAAGAACTATATCCTGCTCATTCATCACACTTCTTGCAAACTGTGCAAATACTCTGTTTTCTCCGGGAAGTATTCCGGCTCCGAATGTCTGAGACAGTCTTGCAATCTTGGCCGGAACACCAAATTCCTTGGCATATGCTATGCACATATTCTCGCACATGCGCTTGGTAAGCTGATAGTTGCTTCTTACAACAAGCGGATCGATATATCCCATCACATCCTCAGTTACTACTGTAGGTTCAAAGAAACTTCCGTATACTTCCATGGATGATAAATAGACAAAAGAACTGCATCCAAGTTCTCTTGCTACTTCCAGCATGTTCTTAGTGCCATCTAAAGCTGTATCTATTGTCTCTACAGGCTTTTCAACCATAGTTTTTGAAGCTGTTACTGCTGCGCCGTGAATTATATAAAAAGGTGCGTTTTTTTTGTCATCAATTCTTGAGACATCAACATATGCAGACTTTACTGCAAGAAGCAGTCCGTCTCTGTCATTAAGATCAGCTCTGACAAATGAGATATCTCCGCGTCCAAACAGATCACCATAGATAGACTGTGCCTTATCAATATTCCTTACAAGAGCAAGAACACTGATATTAGCGTCTTTAAGTCTGTTCATTGCAGCAAGGCTCTTGACCATCTGCATACCTACAAGTCCAGTTGCACCTGTTACCAGTATTATGGAATCTTTGAGTTTCTCAAAAGGAAGGGTCTCGCAAAGCGCTGTGTTTTCGAGATCCTCCTGAAGAGTTCTATCATTAGGGCTTTCTATAATATTGCTACCGTATACGTTCATCATTAACCTCGTCTAACTCAAATCTAAGCTAAAGAAAATCAAACTATATCAATAGATATATTTATTTAGCCTGTTCCTTGGCCTTGGCTTTGGCAGCTCTTTCAGCTGCTTTTCTGTCTTTCTCTGCTTCTTCCTGCTCAAGTCTTACTTTGTGTCCCTTGGCAAGTTTTTCTATATCTTCCGGTTTTTTAGGAAGTTTTTTGGTCATAAGGAATTCTTCGTAAGCATCACAATACAGATCAACCTCATCAGTAAAAGCAACCTGTTTGCCATGATCAAGCCATAAAATCTTGTTACAAAGCTCTCTAACCTGAGAGATTGAATGGCTAACCAGAAGACCTGTAACACCACTATCAAGGATCTCTTTCATCTTGTCGCCGGACTTCTTCCTGAATGCACCATCACCAACTGACAGTACTTCATCGAGAATGATGATATCAGGATTGACAAGACATGCTATTGAAAAAGCAAGTCTTGATTTCATACCGGATGAGAGCTGCTTGAATTCATAATCCTGAAATTCTTCAAGCTCTGCAAATTTGATGATCTCATCATATTTTTCATCAAGAAACTGTCTTGTATATCCAAGAAGGGCGCCTCGAAGGTATGTATTCTCCTTAACGGTCATATCTCCGTCAAATCCGCTGGCAAGCTCAAGTAGAGCTGCAATATTGCCCTTAGTATGAAGTTCTCCATATGTAGGGATCATAATGCCCGTCACAGCCTTTAAAAGTGTAGACTTACCTGCACCATTGGAACCAATGATACCAAGCATGTCTCCCTTTTCAAGCTTGAAAGTTACATCCTTGTCTGCCCAGAATTCCTTGACATGATAATTACCCTTTAAGTGACGGATAACATATTCTTTTAAACCTATAGCCTTAAAATCACCCGTCATATAACGGATGCTGACATTATTACATTCTATAACTGACATAACGTTAATCCTCTTATAAATAGTACAGGAATGCGTGATTATTTTTCTTGTAGATAAGTCCGCCTATAAGTAGGCTTATTCCCGCATAAAAAAGGCATAAGAGATGGTATTCTAATGACGGAACAAGTCCGTCGATCATGATCACACGGAAATATTTGATGTATACATAAACAGGATTCAGTAAGAACAATCTCTGTCCCAAAGCTGAAAACTTATCAACCGAATAGAATACAGCTGAAACATATGTCAGCAAAGTAAGAACTATATCATAAAGATATCTTATATCTCTAAAGAATACAAACATTGCTGACAGTATAAGTCCCACTCCGATATTAAGTCCCAAAATGCAAAGGATAGGGAAGATCAAAAGGAACTGTCTTGGGTGAAATGATATTCCATCAAATGCACAGAATATAAAGTATACAACCAGTGTAAGTCCAAAGTTTACAAGAGCTGATACGTTCTTGGATAAAAGGAACATATACTTTGGCACATTGATCTTAGTAAAAATCTTGGAGTTGTTAACAAGGCTGGTCATACCATTCTTGGTAGACTCCTTGTAATATGACAAAACAAGCTGGCCACTAAAAAGGTATGTTACATAATGCTCCATCTTGTGGCCAAACAGATTTGAAAAGATCACATACATAACAAGAAGTGTGAAAAGAGGTGAAAGAATACTCCATCCCATTCCCAAAATACTTCTTTTATATTTCTGTTTAAAATCTCTTTTTACCAGCTCTTCAAAAAGAAACTGATACTTTTTACATTTTTTAATTATCTTTTTCATCTTTTACTAAAATAGCTTTTAAGCCCCTCTTAAAGTTTGGTGACACCTTCTTATAAAGAAATGCCAATGCTTCAACTACCAATGCTGTTACAAGTGAACATGCAACATAGATCACAGTCTTCTGCTGCTTAGTAAGACTATCACTTAAAATAAGATTAAGATTCTGAGCATAGTATAAATGCGAAAAATACATTGCTGCAGAAAATCTTCCAAGTATCATACTGAATCTGTTGTTATATACCTCTGACAAAATTCCGACCTGAGCAAAAGACAGAATAACTGATATGGACAATATCATCAGGAAGAAATAGTCATCTCTTCCCGGTTTTTCCATGTACATATATACAATAGCCATCAAATATCCTGTAAGCTGAACGATCTCAAAAATAACTCTTGCCAGTCCGGACCAGTTAATATTTTTGATCTTTCTGACTATGTCAAAAGACCAAATACCTATACATATCTCAGCAAAAGCCCTTATATTACCTTTATAAATAATACTGTACACCTTGGTCGGATTCCTTGGATGTCCGTCAAGGATGCACATCATTCCAAGAAGCATAAGCGCAAGGAAAGGGCACCAGATCTTCCTCATCATGTGAGGAAACTTCCTAAGCAACGGATACAATATAGTCATGCAGATAAGCATAGAAGATATGTACCACATAACGCCATCAAGTCCGCCATCATAGATGCCTGTCATCTTCAAAAGAGACAGTTCCCAGAAATTCTCTTCGAACTCTTCAAAAGCCTCCACTATGCTCATCTGACCTATTATTATTACAAATATAAGTCCTATAAACCATGCAATAGGAAACTGCGGAAGCACCGCCTTAATCTTCTTTTTAATAAAAGAAGCTGTTTCATTAGCAAGATTCCTGTCAACAGGAATTGTATTATAGTTTTTGGAAGACACTATGCGGTCTACCGTATTCATCATCAAGAAGCCTGATACAATAAAGAAGAACTCTACACCCAGCGAACCTCCCAGAAAATAACAGTTATCATCTCCCAAAAGGTATCTTGAATGATGAAGGAGTACAATAAAGGCGAAGACAAAACGCAGAATTTCTATCCTGCCATTCCTTCGGCTTTTTGTTTTTTCCGCCATATTCCAACCTCTAAAAATTCGTGTAATAAAATCCAAATAAGGGCGCAAAGGTACAATCCCCATGCGCCCTAACTATTTTAACCAAGAAGTTTCATGAGACGATCAACAATTCTCTCACTTGCATGACCATCATCCATGCATCCCTTACCATCAAGGAATTCTTTAACTTTATCTGCATAAAGTTTTTCATCAAATGAACGAACATTCTGCATCATCTCATCATTGCATTTCGCAACAGGGAATGGAGACTCTTCAAGTTTGAAATAGAATCCACGTTCATTGTTATAAATATCTACATCGCGAGCATAGATAAATCCAGGCTTGCCGCTTAATACAAAATCATAGATCCATGAGGAATAATCTGTAATTCCGCAATCTACGAAGGAAAGAAGTTCCTGAATATCAGGAAGATCTGTTACATCGATAACGCAATCCTGTTTAAGCTTGTTCTGAGTCTTTTCTTTCTTCTTATCATTGTCATGATAACGAAGAAGGATCTTCCACTCTCCGCCGAAGCGCTCTTCAAGAGCTTCGACAAGTCTGTCACAATTAAGATCATATACTTCAAAATTGTGAGTATCACGGAATGTAGGAGCATAGAGACAGAGCTTTGTATCAGGGTTAAGGCCTCTTTCTTCGAAGAATTCCTTCTTCCACTGAGCTCTCTTCTCCTTATATGTATCAAAGAAGATATCATTTCTGGCATGTCCAAGACGCATGATACGTGTTTCAGGCCAGAATGTCTCTCTGAATACGTCTTCCTCAAACTTTGAGTTAGAGATACAGTAGTTGGTAAGCTTACCTGTACGTATTGCAGCTTCAGGCCATGAAAGATTAGTATTGTAATGTGCAAGGTCAAAACGCTTGATACCAAGACTTCCATGCCATGTCTCAAATACACGCTGCTCCTTCTTAACAGGGAAAGGATAGAACTTATCACCAAGAAGTGAATTGATGATAATAACGTGTGAAGAGCATGCTGCTACAAAATATTCATAACTGTTCATCTTAACAACATGAACATTAGGAAGATCCGGAACATAACCTCTTGTATTCATATTGGTAACGCCCCAGTATATCTCAACATTAGCATTGCGCTTTATAAGCTCTTCGCATATATACTTAGGGTTACATGAATAGCTGTGGTTGAAAGTGATGAACATGATCCTGTTATGAACTACAGGTGTATTCTGTGAAAGAACTTTACGGTTCTCATAACCTATAGAACGATCAACCCATGTCTTAGTCTGCTTCCAGGCTACTCCCATTCTCTTAAAGAATCTTCCTTCTACAGCTGCAGGGAACATTCTTTTTGCTTTTCTCTTTACAATCTGAACTACTGGCATTATAAATCTCCTAAAAATACTACTATTATAAATAAACTTCGATGCAGAATATCTATATTACAGTCCGAAGATCTGCTGATTCTCACGGGCATCAATTATAGCACGGAACATATAGAAGTCAACCGGAGTTGTGATCTTGATGTTCTCAGGACGGCCCTCAACTGTGAAAAGCTTATGTCCATAATATTTCATCATGCTTGCAGAATCAATAAAGTCATCCTTCTGCTCTTCAATAGCCTTAGTATGGCAAGCCATAATATCTTTGATATGGAAACACTGAGGTGCTCTTGCCATGAGACACTGCTTACGGTCAATGATACGTCCTACTTCGCCGTCAGCCTCGTTATCAAGGAAGATAGTCTCAATAGCAGGAGTAACAGTGATGGCATTGCCCTTGGTATTAGCGCACTCGATTGCCTTGGTAATAGTATTAGGGTCTACAAGCGGACGAACTCCATCATGTATAAGAACTACATCATCATCGCTATACATAGATGATATAGACTTAAGTCCATGATAGATAGATTCCTGACCTGAAGCACCACCCGGAACAATAGCACGAACCTTGGTAATATTGAACTGTTCGCAATACTTCTTCATCTTAGGTATCCACTCTTCAAGACAAGCGATAACAATACCGTCTATATCAGGATGGTTCTCGAATTTCTCAAGAGTATATATGATAAGCGGCTTGCCGTACAGAATAAGGAACTGTTTAGGCACTGCCTTAGAATTCATACGCTTACCGGTACCTCCGGCAAAAATTAATGCTGCATTCATTTGTAAATCCTTTCCAGCCTTACTATCAGGCCAAGAGTGGTCCTCGTTGATTTGAAGATCATCTCTTTTCAATACTGCTTTTTTCTTCCAGACTCAGATAAAAAGGTTTAAAGAAAATATGCTTCTCTATCTGATCAGGAGAAGGTAACTTCATATAATCACCATACAGGTTCTTTAAATACAAATCGATATTACGCGGAACTCTGTACAAATTACCATCATACAACACTTTTCTGGTTCTGCAAACATCTTTTCGTAAATACATCTCTCCAAAGAAGTATTTACGGCCTGTAGGAACGGTTACATACTTGGAATGATCGTTCTTGCAGATGCGGTTCACATTATCTCCTACCCTTACAAGAGTATCAAGTGAGATAAAAGAAATCAAGAAACCTATTGCTATCTTCATTTTGAAGACCTTAGCCATACCAGCTTCACCGCTGTCAGCTGCCATCTTCATCATCTGCTTCCTGTCACGATAGAACTTCCTGCATGACACAAGAAAACCCAATCCGCAACATGCAAGTCCATGAAGATTCCTTGCCAGCGCATTGTTAAAAGTATTCTCCATGACAAAGAGGTCTATAAAGGCTCCGGCTTCTTTGTTTTTAAAATCTTCTCTTGTTACAACACTGGTACCCTTAAGTCTTATCCTGGACAGAAGAAGGTTGTAACCCTTAGTTCCCTGGGGTGTATGAATCCAATACTTCCAGCCAAATTTCCTGGTAAAAAGAGGTATGAACACATCATAATCTCTTCTGGGCATATTGATATCAATATCATCATCCCACGGAATAAAACCATGATGGCGGACCGCACCTAATGCTGAACCGCCACCAAGAGTATATGTAATATTGTTCTCCTCGCAGACAGAAATGATATCTGCAAGAATCATGTTAAGTGTCTTCTGAAGTGCTGCAAGCTGCTTATCATCAAGAATCACATTGCCAGCCGACTCCATATGCTTAAAAGCATTAACTGTTGAAAGTGACAAGGTACACCTTCCTTTAAACTTCGTATTTCTCATGGAAGAGTTTGGCACGAAGGAACTTGCTGATCTTCTTGACCCAGTCAATCTTCTCCATATATACATATGGAAGGATCTTAACTTCAGAACGATCAATCCTACCTGTCTCAATCTGATAGTCAAGCCAGACATTGAATATTATCTCGCTGACTCTTCCGCAATATCTACCCTGGAAATGAGACATGTGTCGTACGTCAATCTTCTTCTCAAGCTCTTCAAGAATATTGAACAACCATGTGCAATACTCATTAAGAAGCTCTCTGTCCATAATCATCATATTGAACATATGTCCACTGGTCTGACGAAGGACTTTATCATAGGTTTCTATATATTCAGGATACATCTGAGAGATGATACCCCTTGTAACATAAAGATGTTCTATATAATGAGTGTGCTGATAATGTGAATACAGCGACTCAATAACATAATGACGCTTAGTAGGAAGAAAAACACGATACTTGCCAAGCATAGGCTGAAGCTCACGGCGAAGAAGTATCCTGCCCTTTGGATTCCTTGAAGATCTGAATCCGCCAAAATAGCGTCTGTAATGGCAAAGACCTATATAATCCGCGTCAAGATTCTTCCAAGCCCAGTACAAACCTGTAAGCTCGCAATAAAGCGGATTCTTCTCAGAAATATTGTCCCCATCGTTATCTTTCTGATAACCAAGGTCCTTGGGATTACCATCCTTGTCCTTATCAAGAGCAGCACCAACCTGCATAGGAATGTACATCTTGCTATGAGGCATCCAATATTTCTTATGAGTATTGACTATTATCTTTACTGACTGATACTTTTTCATATTCTTCCTCTGGTTAGATGTCGGAACAGAGCCTGTCACTATGATCAAAAGCTCTATTATCTTTACAAGTCCGAGAGCCTTTCTTTTGGCTCGAAAAAAGGTACACTACCCCGTGTACCTAACTTTCCCCTAACTATAGGATAATATAACATAAAGAAAACGCCATGTCATTGGCATTTGTGATAAAAGTAAACTTTTTTTTTTTGATAAATTTTTTGTAAATTTTAATAAAAGATGAACAAATTATGAACGCCGCTCTATTTGCAGTAATAAAGCGGCGCCCGGCTATCATTAAAAAATAGATTATTGGAGCAAATTACCAAATACAATATCTTCTGATTCCGTATTGCGATAAACTCTATAACTCATCCTATTATATAGGTAAGAACACGATCATCTTGCCTGATCTTCAAGTTCTGCCGGAAGCTCAGCAAGCGATACAACACTATATTTAAAGTCAGCTCTTGAACCGGCAATCTCTTTGAGTCTCTTGTTGATACGGCGATAGATGATATCACAGTCTTCCTGACTTGTTCCTACAAGAAGTATAAGGAACTGGCTGTTGGAATACTTGGTAAAAGTATCTCCCTGACGAAGTGTGTCATGTATCGCTTCCCAAAGGGCCTGGCTTCTGGCACGAAGCTTGTCCTGATTGCGTATCATCTTGCCTTCATAATCGACCAGAGTACACAACATCATGAATACTGAATATCCGGTTCTTTCCATATTTCTTGAAAGGATGTGATAAGCATCGATAAAGCTTGGATACGAGCAGTCATATGCACCCTCATCTTCCGAAACTTCTACAGATCTTCTGTCCTGAGTCATCTCAGCCTGTATCTGATGAATCTGTCCGGGAGCATTGTCAATCTTAGCGCTCATCTTATGATACACATCAAGGAGCTTCTCCGGAATTGGAAGACCAAGTTCAGTAGTATAGTATGCTACTGTGCTGTCATACACTCTTAAAGCATTCTTGTAATCGCCCTTAGCTATAAGTGTCTGGATCTGGCCAACCTGCCAATCGTTCTCAGGATAGATCTCTGCTGCGCGTCCATAGATGTGATAGGCTTCTTCATATTCTTTCTTAGAAAGGATATACTCGCCAAGCCAAGATACCACTTCATCATACATCTTGCGAAGTGTAACGCTCTCCATGATAACCCATGTCTCTGTGGACAGAGCAGGAAGAAGCTCTCCCTGATAGAGGTTGAAAGCTTTATTAAAATATTCAAATTTAAGTTCAGGATCCTGCGTATCATGACCCTTTCTGTAATTGTCTTTAAAATCAAGAGCATCAACCCATACCGGTACAGCAGGGTCAATTATAAACATCTTCTTATGCTTCTTGACATAGCTCTGCGCAGGAAGACCAGCAGCTACCATCTGCTTACGCATCTGATAAAGAAGATTGTTGAAGCTGTTACTGATGTTAAGAGTCTCTTCTTCACCATAGAGCGCAGAAATAAGCTCATCCTTATAAACGCCCTTATCTCCCTGAAGCCACACTATCTGCAATAGCTGAGTAAACTTCGATGCGTTATTACGCCCCGGAGTTACTTCTTTACCATCATAGACAAGAGAAAACTTCCCCAAGAGCCGTACCTGTAATACTTTTTCATCCACTTTGGTCTGTTCCATATTCAAGTTCTTCCCCTACAACACCCTTCGAATAAGAATAATATCTGATGCACGAAAAACATCGTTTTATCATAATTTCAATCATAATTAGTATATCACATTTTAGTTAATCATCATATTTTCATCAAAAAGTTTTTTAAGATGTTTTTTTATAATGATACTGTAAGCACTTACATTATCTGTCTAACAAGTTGATACGTCAGTAAAATGCAGTGATTTAAGGGGCATCAACCGTAAGCTCCACTTGGACGGACCGGCATCACCAAAATCTTCACAGGGGGCAGGCAGTATATAAATCATTGCCACGCTGTTAATTGTTTTATGAATTCATGGCATGATATCTGTAGCTTTTTATTCCGGGGTCCGAAACTCGCTTACGCTCAGACATGCGGACCCCTGGCAGAATAAAAAACTCCAGCTATCACGCTCATGAATTCTATAAAACAATTAAAAAGCGTGGCAATGATTTATATACTGCCTGCCCCTGTGAAGATTTTGGTGATGCCGGTCCGTCCAAGTGGTAGTTTTAGTTATAATTTCATAGCATGATATATATTCTGACCGTCCGTAGTCTTTTACTTTCATTGCTTCCTGCAAAAATACGGTAATGCCCAAGCCAAGGATTACAATTAAAAAATTCAGAGCAAACTTAGTTTTATAAATAAAAACTCTCTGCAGAATTATCTCATTAGTAGATAAGACTGTAGAGAGCTTAATTATATAGTTATGTTTTCTTGAACATAAATTACAGAAACACGCATTTACTGCGTGTTTTGTGATTCGATAAATCGGTTGGTAAATAGGCCCAATGCCGAAGGCATTCTCAATTGGCCTATTTACTGCATTTTTGAATCTTTGATTCAAAAATGTATGCTTTATTGTGAGTATACTACAGAAATCCGCACCAGCTGCGGTTTTCGTGATTCCAATTGGCTTATTTGCTGCACTTTTTGCAGTGTACGAGGTAGCAGGGAAGACCTACAAATATCATACCGCCAAGGATATTGCCTATGGTTACGGGTATCTGGTTAGAGATAAAGCCGCCGATGGAGAGCTTTGAAAGCTGCTCTGCGGTAATTCCGTATGCTTCCTGAGCTTTCTGTACATATGTCTCGTTCATGGAAGCCATGATGCCAACCGGGATATAGAACATATTGGCAACGCAGTGTTCGAAGCCGCCTACAACGAAAGCCATGATTGGGAAGAATATAGCCCATACCTTGCCGCCTATGTCCTTGGCTGCTGTTCCCATAAGGATAGCTGCACATACAAGGATGTTGCAGAGGATTCCGGATGTAATGCCTTTTACAGGTGTGATTGTGCATTTGCCAAGAGCTACTTTAATAGAATATGCTCCAAGAAGACCTGATGAATAGTCAAGGTTACCGGAAAAATATGTAAGAGCTGCAATTATAACTGCGCCTACAAGGTTAGAAAGCCAAATGATGCAGAGGTCTCTTACAACCTTGCCCCAAGAAAATCTGTGATCCATAGCTCCCATAGATGTAAGGCAGTTACCTGTAAAGAGCTCACCACCTATGAAGGTTATAAGCATAAGTCCTACAGGGAAGATAATACCTGATACAAATCTTGAAAGGCCTACATTGCTGATATTATGAGCTGCAGTTGAACTTGTAGCTCCTCCAAGAGCTATAAATGCTCCTGCCATTATGCCAAGAATGATCATCTTTATAATAGGAAGATTTACCTTGGTCTCGCCGCCTTTAATATTAGTTTCAATTACCTGAACCGGTGAATTAAATAAGTTGTCCATTGTGTGTTATTCTCTCCTCGTTAAAAAAATCACACAACATTATATCAGATATTCCGCCCTTTTCAAATATATTCCTTGGATAAAACTTCTCGCTTAGACGGGCGGTGCAGCAGCCCTAGTGAGAGTTTATCCTTAGATAATTATCTTATAGTTACAAAGTCTGTGATTCTTGCAGATTCTATGTTTTTATCACCTTCAAAGCGTACAGGCACTACAAGGTATTCTTTGCCATAAGCAGTTACTCTCTGAGCTTTCTTAAGAAGCTCTTCCGGTATCTGTGTCTCGATGGTATACTTAGAAACCTTGTTGTCTTCAACAAACTTAGTATGATCGAGGATCTTATCGAATATTACTTCGTCAGCTACAGATATGGTGAGCTTCTTGCCATCGTCTTCTGTAAGTACGGTTACGCCCAGGCTGCATGGTCTCCATGGTGCTACTATCATGCGGTAGGTGAAGCTTCCTCCTGGTGTAGCCTTTCTGCTTGTGATAGGGCTTGTAGTTCCGATGCTTCCGTTATCCTGCATGTCATGAAGATCATCATTTTCATACTGGCCGTAGCCTGCCTCTATCATGTCAAGGATATTGGCTTTACCTCCTCTTCCCTTGGCAAGGTCATCGCATCTTTCGCTATCTGTCATGTAATAGAAATAAATACCGTAGCGGTGTCTGTATTTAAGGAAGTGAGGGGAAAAGATATAATCGCAGCCGCAGACTTTAAAAGCAGCCTTACAACCAGCAGCAATAACAGGCTTAACATAATCTGTTATATTATCAGCAATATCCTTAGCGCTCTTGCCATCAGGAATAATGATATATTCAGACTCTACTATCTTGTCTGCAGGTATAGTTACGTCAACACCTGTTGTTGTAGTATTAAGATCCTTATCTCCAAGATCAGCAGACAGGACGTAAGGTCCGTAGCAAAGAGCCATAGCTCTATTTTCATCAGGAAGTGACTGTGCATATAACTTCATAGGAAGTCTTATGCTTACAACATCTCCCTTCTGAAGGTCATCCTTAATTACTGCAAATCCGTTTTCTTTGTCAAAAGATGCTTTGCTTCCATTTACTGTGATCTCCATGTCTCCATCAAGCCAGTATGGGATCCTTAGTGCAAGTTTCTTTAGATTATCAGAATCTCCTGAAAGTTTGATCTTAACAGTGTCTTTATCAAGAAGATCCGCATCAACTGTATATACTATTTCTTTATCATCTTTTCCTTTAGTATATAGTTTGGAACCCATATACAGTCCGATATAAACCTTATCATCATCTTCATAATAGAAGCTGTCACCAAGCTTGGTGAAGTTCTCCATGCCTGTTCCTGTGCAGCACCAGAACTTATTGAATCTCTCACCGTAGGTCTTGAAATAACCTGTAGCCATAGGCTGGAAGTAAGTAGTCATACCTGTCTCAGGGTTCTGTGATGACAGTATCGAATTGATAAAGGTCTTCTCATAATAATCAAGGTATTTGACATCGCCTGTTACTTCGAAGAGGACCTTGGCAAGTTTGAGCATATTGTAGGTGTTGCAGGTCTCATTGTTGGCATTAGTGCGCTCTGCATCCAAAACCTTATCAAGTCCGAAATGCTCCCACTCGCTGTTACCGCCTGTAACATAGGTATGCTTATTAACAACCATGTCAAAAAAGACTTCTGCAAACTTAAGATACTGAGTTGCATCTACGACTTCTCCGTCTACGGTCCTGCCATGAACATATACGTATCTTGCGATAGCTCCAAGGAATTTGGGAATTGTTGTATTGGCATGAAGGCCGTCAAGGGCATTGGGCGCACCTGCTTCTATCCTCTTAAAAAGCTTGTCCTGATCAAAGAAGTGTGCAGCCTTGGCATATCTATCCTCACCTGTAAAGCTATACAAAAGGTATAAAGCATCATTCATTCCGCCGTACTCTGTTGAGATAACAATCTCATTAAGCTCTTGTCCCCAGGATGATGCTCTGTTGTAGGTCCAATCACCGATGCCCTTAGCAAGAGTAAGTGCATCACTACTTCCTGTAAATCTGTAAACATCAAGAATACCTGCAAGGATCTTGTGCATGGTATACCACGGAACCCATGCCTGAGTTATGATATGGGTCTGGCATCTTTCTACATTATCAAACTGCACCTCAACATTATCACGGTCCAGAATAGCTGCGCCAAAGATGAATCCTTCCTTACCTTTGGAATTCTTCTGGCACTCAAGAAGGGATGTGATAATATAATCAATTTTATCCTTGATAGTCTTTTTTACTTCTGAAGATGCGCATGGATTGGCATAGCTCTGCGCAAGTGCTGTGAGATAATGCCCCATTGTATGTCCGCCGATGAGCATATTCTCCCAGCCTTCATATCTTACTGCACCCTTCATATCAATGCCTGCTGTATCTCTAAAGCCGGCAAGCATTCTGTCATCATCTATAGAAAGCAGATAATCAATCTCTTTCTCAAAAGCATTGACCATATACTGGTCTGTAACCATAACATTCTCAAGTCCAATGTTCCTTATTTTAAGTATAGTATCTGACATGTAACCCTCCATAAGTTATTTATTTGCAGACTGCCCACTTGGATGGGCCGGCATCCCCAAAGTCTTTACAGGGGCAGGCAGTATATAAATCATTGTCACGCTTTAATTGCTTTATGAATTCATGGCATGATATCTGCAGCTTTTTATTCTGGGGTCCAAACTCGCTGCGCTCAGACATGGGACCCCTGGCAGAATAAAAATCTCCAGCTATCACGCTCTTGAATTCTATAAAACAATTAAAAAGCGTGGCAATGATTTATATACTGCCTGTCCCTGTAAAAACTTTGGGAATGCCGGCCCATCCAAGTGGGAAGTTTGAATTATTTACCAAAAGTTTCTCATATTCATGTTTTTTCAAGAAGCTATTGATAATTATTTTGTAAGCACCTCAAACATAGCACATAGCTTTTGAAGTAAAAATGGCAAAGTGCTATTTTAGGTGTCATTTTTTCTCTATTTACAAAATGACACCTGAAGCTTATATTTAAAATAACAATAAGTAAAAAAACAAAAATCAATAAGAAGATTTCCAAGCGTAATAATCACCAACAGATCTTATAGATACTTTGTTATCTGCCACTTGATCATAATTGTCAGATAGAAAAAGGCAGCTTACAAAACAAATAATTTGCTTAAATAGGTGTCATTTTGTCAGATTTAGTGTTCTAACTACACTTATCTCGTACTATGCACATGTATTCTGGATTTATACATTACAATACAAAATGCTATTTAATTATGGTGTTCTTTTTTACAACATAAGCTTCACCACAAAAAATCTCGTAGCCATCAGGTTATGGAAGACACCTACCATGGAGGCTTTTATGAAGCTTATTCCTTTAGCTTTATATTCGCAATATTCATATCACTATACCGGAAAGTTCAAGGCTCTTTCTTCGGAATGGCAGCATAATAAAACTTCCCTTAAGGATTATGAGCTTATAATCATGACAGAAGGTGAATTATACCTTAGATATAATGGGCATAACTATACCGTTAAAAAAGGCGAGTATCTCCTCCTTCCTCCATCAAGTGAAGGGTATAGAGAAGGTTTTAAGAAGGCCTACTGCTCTTTTTACTGGATGCACTTTGCAACTGAGCATAGCAGCAAGGTTCCTTATGAGATAAGTTCAGGAAGTCCGAAGATCAAAGAGATAGATACGTCCAAATACGGCTTCATCCCTCAAAGCGGGGCCATAGCTTCGCCTGAACGTATCCTTGTAATGATGAAACAGCTTCAGGATATGGTCAAAAATAACTATCCTACCGTCTCACTTAACGCCATGGTGACAAGTATCATGATGGAATTATATGGAGAGATAACTGTCGGAGCGCCATCCACCAGTGATCCTGCCGCCAAGAAGCAGATATATATGGATATCATCGACTATATCCAGACTAATATATCCAAAAATATAAAGATTGCAGAGATAGCAGATGCCTTTGGCTATAATCCAAAATATCTGTCACATCTATTTGTAGAAATAAGGAATATACCTCTTAAGCAGTTCATAATAAGCCAAAAGATGGATGCAGCTAATTTTATGCTGGCTGATAATGACAAAACCGTATCTCAGATAGCATCTGATCTAGGTTTTTCAGATGTACATAACTTTGCAAGAGCATACAAAAAGTATACAGGACTCACTCCAAGCGAATACAGAAATGCCTTTGCCAAGCGCATGCTCTTCCATGTATGATTCCTTGTTATGAACACGCAAGCTTTTCAACTTCTTCCTTAGTAGGCATGACCTTAAGCGCGCCTTTTCTGGTGGTTATTATAGATGCTGCAGCATTGGCAAATGTCAACATCTCTTTAAGATCATCTTCTGTAAGACCATCAAGTCCCTGCTCGAGGATATAATTGAGCACACATGCTCCAAAGGTATCGCCTGCTCCTGTAGTTTCGATAGTATTCTTATTAACAAAACCTGGTACTGATACAATCTTATCCCCATAATAAGCTCTGCTTCCGTCTTTGCCCATAGTGACTGTGATAAGCTTAGGATTAAACTGTTTTCTAAGCTCTTCTACGCCTTCATCAAAGTCCTCTTTGCCTGTAAACCATATGATCTCGTTGTCAGAGATCTTTAAGATATCGCACTGCTTCATGCCTTTAGATATCTCTTCTTTGGCATGATCAAGGCTATCCCACAAGGGTTCGCGAAGGTTTGGATCAAAGCTTATGATAGCGCCGCTTTCTTTAGCTACTTCTATAGCCTTGAAGGTCGCCTCTTCGCAGCACTTACTGGTCATAGACAGACTTCCGTAATGGAAGATCCTACAGTTTCTCACAAGGTCGAGATTGAGCTCATCTACTGTGAGCATCATATCAGCTCCGGGATTTCTGTAAAAAGAGAAATCTCTGTCTCCATCCTCGTAGGTATGAACGAAGGCAAGTGTTGTATTAACATTGTCATCAACAACAAGGCCGGAATCGTCAATGCCAACGCTCCTTATAGCTTCTGTGAGCTGTTTTCCAAATATGTCTTTTCCCACCTTACCAATATATGCTGTAGATTTAGAAAGGCCTGAAAGCATGGACAGAACATTACATACAGCTCCGCCGGGATTAGCTTCCATAATAGGATTGCCCTGAGCGCTTATTCCATTTTCTGTAAAATCTATTAATAATTCTCCTAACGCTACTACATCTACCTTCTCCATAACTATCCTTTCTATCGGCCAAATTCACAACCCATATTCGTAAAATCGTTTTTTATTTAAAAATGATCAACCCAAACATAATCGTCTATTTACAGATGATTATGTACAACATATCAGACTTTTTATTTTTCAAGGCTATACTTTTCTATATCGATAAGAGCCTCACCATCAGATACAAAGCTGATACCATCAAATGACTGATCATTGTATACATCTATAGTCATTGCATACTTGCCGCCATTTATAAATACTTCTGCGCTGTACTTATCCAAGATAATGCGAAGTTCTATCTCGCCGCCCTTATTATCTACGCTGCAGCTTGTCTTATTAACGATGGCTCTTCTTACTCCTGCAAATTCACGGCTAAGTGTCACCATAGACTCATGTGTGTTGTACTTTACAAACGCATAGTTGTTATCTTTCTGGAAGAATCTGACTTCAAAATTGTCATATACCTTGCCTTCAGAAGGTCTTACTTTAACAGTAAGATCAAGTTTTCTTCCATTTAAGATCTCAGCGCTATACTCTCCGTTAAGCTTCATGTTAAGTACAGAGATAAGATCACCTCTAAGACTCTCTATCTCTCTGGCAGGAACCTGATAGAGTCTTCCATCTCTTACAGTAACTTCCCTTGGGATAGACATCTGGCCGCACCACAGATCAGATGGAGTATAGTTGTTGCAGGTATCCCAGTTCTGCATCCAGCCTATCATGATACGTCTGCCATCAGCTAATGTGATAGTCTGAGGTGCATAATAATCGATACCATTATCTATGCACTGGTTATTCTCAACCTCGAAATCGCTGTCTTCTCCATCCCAGTTACCAATAAGGCATAAAGTTCCATTGCCGCTATTGTATCTACCCGGAATAGCCTCCATATCCTGAGGGCTTGTAAGAAGAACCCATTTTCCATCCTTGAGAAAGAAATCCGGGCATTCCCACATCTTACCAAATGAATTTCTATTCTGTGCTATGATACGTACAAACTCCCATTTAAAGCCGTCCACACTCTTATAAAGGAGCATCTGGCCGCTTGTATCACTGCTTCTGTTACCAACAAGGCAATAGATAAGGCCATCCTTGCCTTCAAAAAGCCTTGGATCTCTAAAATCTATATGACTACCGCCCTCTGGTACATCATCTGATGTGAGGACCGGATTATTTTCGTATTTGACATAATTTACACCGTCACCAACTGCAACGCACTGAGTCTGGCATTCTGTCTTGTTGCCATTTTCATCAACAGTTTCTGAAACACCGGTGTACATAATGAGATGACGACCATCAGAAAGTTCAATTGCACTTCCGGAAAAGCATCCTCTCTTGTCATACTCCATGTCTGGAGCAAGAACTACAGGAAGATATTCCCAATGAAGCAGGTCACTGCTTACAGCATGTCCCCAGTGCATAGGACCCCAGTGATTATCATAAGGATGATACTGGTAGAACATGTGGTACTGACCCTTGTAATAGCAAAAGCCGTTGGGATCATTCATCCAACCAACTCTTGGTGTTAAGTGAAATGAAGGTCTTAAACCTTCCATTTTACTTTCGTTTTCTTTTTCATATTTGCGTGCTTTGTTAAGTATATCTTCCATGTATATTCCCTTTATTACTTATTCAAACATTTTTCGTGTTTTGATATATCTGATATTGATAAATAAAAAAGCCTGGACAGCTTCAAAAAAACATCTAACAGTATTTGGGGCTTCGCACTATCGCAAAGCCCGCAATCTACCTATTCTAATTCATATTTGTTTTCTGGCAAGTTTAATCGAAATGACTTTTGCCCATTACGTCATATTATTCTGCATAGAATGCATCAAGATACTTCTGATAGATTGAAAGATACTCTTCAAGTCCGTAAGAGTTGAGCTCTTCGATATAAGCATCCCAATCAGCATCTGTAAATCCGTTCATGATCCAGTCAGCTTTGTGGCTGTTGATGCACTTTGTAACATCAGCAGAAAGATCAGAAAGCTTCTTGGTATCAGCTTCAGACATGAATACGTTAGGATATACATACTTAGTGTTCATATCAGGTGTGTAGATATCCTTGATCCAGTCAAGTCTGTACTGAGCATCATCAGGACATGTTACATATACACCATAGTACTCATCAAGGATTGCAAGAGGTCCGCCAACGCACTCAGCTTCTCTTACTTCTACAGGAGATGCATCACCAAGAGGTGCGTGCTTGAGCATCTGCTCGCCCTTGTCGTTAGTTCCAAGTTCGAAGATATCGAACTCATCTTCTTCACCATAAGTACCCCAGTTGTTCTGCGGAGACTGGAATGGATCATACATAAGATCAAGCCAAGCACATACAAGTGCAGGATTCTTAGCAACGGATGTAACTACGCATCTGCCTCTGTCAAAACCACTTGTGAATGAACCGTTCTGAGGAGTGATGTTTCTGGTATCAGCTGTAAGAGCCGGAAGTGGTACCCAGTCTTCAAGGTTATCGATATTAGCAACGTCCCAGCTAAAGCATACACCGTATCTTCCGGATTTACCCTTAGATACATATGTTGACCATTCCTGAGTGAATGCTTCTGAATCGATAAGGCCTTAATCATATAACTTATGAAGCCATGCAATACCATCTTTGTAACCCATCTGTGTTGATGAGCAGATTACTTTAAGATCATCTGTAACTGCAATGTGACGGCCTCTGTCGGCATCACCATAGCCTTCGCCAAAACCATTGATAAGGATTGCAGGATCCTGGTCACCATCATTAACGATACAAGACATAGGAATGATGCTTCCGTCAATGTTAAATTCCTTCTGAATAGCATCTGCATTGTCTCTGAATGCGATAAGTACCTGTTCGAACTCGTCTACTGTTGTAGGCATCTCAAGTCCAAGGAAATCAAGCCACTTTTTGTTGATAAAGCTCATATCACCAACAGTCTGGATAGCTGTCTTCTCAGATCCAAGCTGCTCGATCCATGGAAGTGCCCAGATATGACCGTTCTCATCTTCGCACATAGTGCGGTACTCAGGATATTTGTCAAATACAGCCTTAAGGTTAGGCATGTAAGCATCGATATAGTCCTCTAAGGATATGATAGCCCCCTGCTTAGCATACTTAAGAAGGTCACTGTCACTAAAACCTGCTGAGAATACGAAATCTGTAAGAGTATTAACATTGGACATCTCAAGTGTGATCTTATCACCCCACTGATCAGACTGAATTGCTGTCCACTGAATCTCTACATTGGTCTGCTCCTGAAGACGCTTGAAAATAGTTCTGTTGTTAGGATCAGACTCTGTGTTTGCAGGATAGCTGATAGTACCTGTAAGTGTAGTCTTCTCGGCAAGTGGGAATGTAAGCTCAGAAGCATCAACCTGCTGGAACTCTCCTCCACCTACCTGCGCACCGGATTTGCCGCATGCGCTGGCGCCAAATGCCATACACATAGTCAGCGCCGTAGCAATAACTCTTTTTGCATTACTCTTTCTCATTTTCCCTCTCCTTTTTTGCTATTATCCTTTTACTGCACCTGCCATGATTCCGTTTTCAAAATACTTCTGGAAGAACGGGTACATGACAATAAGTGGCAGACTGGAAACAATAATTGTTGAGTACTTAAGTAGCTCAGCGAGCTGTGCTCTTGCTGCAGTACTCTGCATATCTGAGATCATTCCCGATTCAGGCTGGTTCTGAATGAGAATAGATCTAAGTACAAGCTGAAGTGGCTGCTTGGAAGCATCATTGATGTAGATCATGGCATCGAAATAGCTGTTCCACATTCCTACAAACTGCCAAAGGGCAAGTGTTGCAATGATCGGCACACATACAGGAAGGAGTATCTTGAAGAAGTATGTAAGATCAGATGCTCCATCAACTTCTGCAGCCTCTCTAAGTTCTGCAGGCACGTTCTGGAAATATGTTCTTGCTACTATCATGTTCCATACATTGAATGATCCGGGAAGTATAACGGCCCACATAGTATCAAGAAGTCCAAGATCACTTATAAGAAGGTATGTAGGAATAAGACCTCCACCAAAAAACATAGTTATGATGAAAATAGTATTGAAGAACTTTTTTCCCACAAAATCAGGTCTTGACATAGGATATGCCGCAAGCAGTGTTATGAATACAGACAGTGCTGAAAACAGTACAGAATAAATAACTGCATTCTTAAAACCTACCCAGATCTGGTTATTGCTCAATACTCTTTCATATGCTGTCAGAGTCCACTTGTCGAATTCAAAGGTTATACCCTTATTCTGAAGGGTTATAGGATCCATAAAGGATGCTACGATTATGTATATGATAGGAAGGATTATCGCTACAAGGAAAAGTGCAAGCAGGGCATATCCTGTTATAAGTAAAGACTTATCTGCACCTGAATATCTTGCAAATTCGCTTTTCTTTTTAAGCTGTGCTTTTACTGTGCTCATATTAGATTCCCCTTCCTTCATTCATCTTCTTAACAACCTGATTCATTGAAATAAGAAGAATAATATTTATTACAGTATTGAAAAGACCTACTGCAGTAGAAAAACCATAATCTCCGTCAAGAAGACCTTTCTTATATACATATGTAGAAATAATCTCAGATGAAGCAAGGTTAAGATCAGTCTGAAGAGCATAAGCCTTTTCAAATCCGATACTCATGATATTACCAACGCTCATGATGAACTGGATAAGAACGATATCTTTAATAGCAGGCCACTCAACAACCTTGATCTGCTGAAGGATATTGGCACCATCTATCTTGGCAGCCTCTCTAAGATCCTGACTTGCATTGGAAAGTGCTGCTGTGTACATGATGGATGCCCATCCTGCTCCCTGCCAGATACCACTTGCTATATAGATGGTTCTGAACGCTTCAGGCATAGTCATGAAGTTGATGCTTGAATGGAAGAACAGATTCACAGGACCTGTTACTGACAGAAGGATACGAACGATACCGCACAGTACGATAACTGATACGAAGTTAGGCATATACAGAACAAGCTGTATGTTCTTCTTCATCCTGACACTTGTGATCCTGTTAAGAAGAAGTGCAAGTATAATAGGAACCGGGAATCCCCATAAAAGTCCATACACACTAAGTTTTAATGTATTGATCAGATATGTCATAAAATCGGGAGATGATAAGAATCTGTTAAAATGAGCAAATCCAACCCACTCACTTCCCCATATACCTCTAAATGGGTTATATTCCGTAAAGGCAATCATGATTCCGCCCATAGGAACATATTTGAAGATGATAGTCAGTACAAAGGCCGGCATCATAAAAAATACATATAACTGCCAATGGCGCTTTATATAGTTTAGCTTGCTACGAAAATCAACTGCTACTTTTTCTTTCATACAACCTCCCTAATAGCAATTACCCAGGTATCATAGAATTACTTTTGATAAGCAATATCCTGGTTAGATTATTTTATACAAGATAAAATACCGGATATGCCGATCTGTCTATGAAACGTTTTTTACGTGAAACGTTTTTTGATGTAACTATGGTATACTCCATTTGTGTTATACACGTCAATAGTTTTTGCCAAATAGTTGTTAATTTTGTCGCTTTTGTAGATTCCAAAATGTAAATTTTGTAAAAAAGACAACTACGAAACGTTTCATGAAATTTGTAATTCATTTCATTATGTGCTATATTATTTCATGAACCAAAATAAGCCAAGATATATTTACCCCATTCAAACAATCATCTAGTATAACTATCAAGCCCAGTAATTGTGCGGGATCTGTGCACCTGACATTAAATCGCCGCTACTAAACAGGCTCGGAGGATTTCATGAACAAAAAGAGAAATATACCTACTATAAAAGATGTCGCCAAAGAAGCCGGTGTATCACTTGGAACAGTATCCAAGGTCATAAACGGTAAGCCAACAGGTGAAGAATATGTAAAGAAAGTCAATGCAGCCATCAAAAAGCTCGACTATCATGTAAACAGTTATGCGCAAGGGCTTAAGGCCAGCAAGACTTATACGGTTGCGGTCCTTCTTCCAAACACCTATACTCCATTTTTCGGTGACCTTGCTCACTATATTAATATCGAACTTCAAAAGCGTAATTACAGGATGCTTCTAAGCTGTTCTGACTATGACAGAAGCCATGAACAGGACTATATAGACATGGTCCTTCAGAATAAGGTTGACGGGATCATAGCACTTACTTATAATCCGAATCTCCAGATTCCGGATGATGTTCCTTTTGTATCTATCGATAGAATCATAGCTCCAAACATCCCATGCGTAGCCAGTGACAACTTCGCCGGTGGTCACCTTGCTGCCGAAATACTTGCAAGTAAAGGGTGCAAAAAGCTGGCCTTCCTTCGAAAGGGATCAAATCTTGATAATGAGCCCAATAAAAGAAGGGGCGGTTTTGAAAACGGCTGTATGTTAAAGGGGCTTGAATATGAAATGAAGATAATAGACGATGCAGACAGTGACGAGGAATTCCTCAAATTCTTAAAGAGTCATATTCATAATGGTAAGCTTGATTTTGATGGTATGTTCTGCGTTACAGATGCTATAGTTTATGATGTTGTTAAATTCCTAAAGGGGCTTGATATCAGGGTTCCGGAAGATGTACAGATCATTGGTTTTGACGGTGTCAGGATTCATGGCAACAAAGACTATACCTGCTCTTCTATAGCTCAGCCCACTGACAAGATCGCAGAGATGTGCGTAGAACTGCTATTACAGGATAGCATGAGCATCAAGCCTCCGCTTGTATGCCTCCCTGTAAGCTTCGTTGAGGGCGGCACCACCAAATAACTGCGTCCGCCCAAACTTCGCACTTTCCAAACATACACTCCCCCTTACAGCTGTGCCGACGAGGGATGTTTGGAAAGTGCGAAGTTTTTAGTTAATGAGACTAATCGATAGTCAAAAATAAGTAATCCAGGGCAAAAGATACGATGATGAAGCCTGATATTATGAGAAGCAAAGCACTTTTATTCATCTTCCGTCAGGTATTCATTGCCGTACTCATATATTTCATCAGTAAGGCCTATTTCCTGTCTTCTTTCTTCAAGCTTTTCTTCATGTTCCTTTTTAGATATAGCAGTAATACCGGCCTTTTCACACTCCGTCCTTACTATTTCATATGGATTATCAGGATCATCAGGATCGTCAGGAAGCTCATTACTATCTTCATCAAGTATATAGAAATAGTAATACTCATATCCATCGCCTTCGTCAAATGATATCTCTTCACTATAGATATATGCTGCATCCGGAATATCAAATGTAAGATCCACAGAAGAACCGTCTATATAAGGTGATACACTAAAGGTTCCATCACCATCATAGTCATCATAGCCTTCTTCCCACTCTTCGTACCACAGCTTGTACTGACCATCAGCATCTACAAATCCGGTATAACCTCCATGAGAAGTTGCCCCGCCAGATCCATAAGAATAGATCATACCGTTATAGCATATGCGTGTTTGACATCTGCTCCAGCTGTCACCAAAATAGCAAATCTTAAGACTTCCATCAACTTTTTTGATCACCATATCAAAACTAAATTCGGTGTCAAAAGATATGCTTACAACCATCTCGTAATCATCATCCAGACCGCAATCTATATACGTATCAGTGACACTTTCAACCTTCCATCCTTCAGAGTACTGATCTGCTGACGTAAGGTTACCTGTGATATCATCAAGAGTATACTTTTCTCCATCAGAAAGAACCAAAGAAGGTTCGATATACTGGCCCTTATCGCCTTCGATGTCATAAATAGCCTTTTCATTTCCATCAAGGAAAGCCTGATACAACTTAGAAGACTCCTCATCAAGATCTATATAACCCTTATCTCTTGGCGCCATAATGGTTTCATATTCAGCTTCGGCGTCAGTATAATCGGATTTAAGATTCCACTTGCCATCTTGATAATAGATAATCTTATGTGAGTCCTCATAGACCATTCCATTAACTTTACCAAATGATATAAGCTCTAGTCCGTTCACAGTCGCATCTGTAGCATAATCAATAGTTACATCTGTGATCTGGCAGTCATATAAAACGTCATCTTCTACGCCTTCTATTCCGCTAACCGGAAAGAGCTGTGATATCTGACCATCATCAAATGTATAAGCATATATGATGTTGTATTCTGTAGCTGTATTGGCAAAATATGAACTGATAATGTAATCATCCGTTCCATCATTATCAAGATCAACCATCTTAAGGTCTTCAATCTTATAATCTGAGCTGATTTCGAAGGTCTGAACACTTCCATCACTCATGTTAAAATAAACTTTATTATCTTCATCGCTATTTCCTGTAGGATCATACAAATCGTCCCATGTAACTGAGTCTACAAGAAGATCTTCGCTGCTCTTTTCTTCAGAACTGCTGTCTTTTGTACTATCATCAGCACTTGCATCTTTGGCAGCTTCATCATCTGCATCTTTT
The DNA here is from genome assembly GCF_023206215.1 of Butyrivibrio fibrisolvens. Lineage (NCBI taxonomy): Bacteria > Bacillati > Bacillota > Clostridia > Lachnospirales > Lachnospiraceae > Butyrivibrio > Butyrivibrio fibrisolvens. Next base: position 1,562,482 of record NZ_CP065800.1, on the reverse strand, counting down.
TCATTTGTGCTGATCTCTTCATCAGACTGATCTGAATCCTTATTACCTAATGCCAGCTGACTAGAGCTGCATCCTGATAAAAGCATGGCAATAAGAAAACTTGAAATAAGGCGATATTTTTTTCTATAGATTGAATTATTCATCATTATCCCCGACTTAAATTTTTTCATACGCTAATATCTTATCATTACCATGTTGTCAAACAGCCCACTGACAATTACCTGTGGGCTGTTTGTATTAATCCATGTTCAGAAGATTCACAGTCATTCCCTTATCGTCTTCCGACTTTCTGACCGTCACATCACCAGTACAAGCATTGAAGTCAAAAAACAGATCAACATCTCTGTCGGTACTCATATGAATACAGTATATATTTTCATTTTCTGAAGGCAGATTTTCTATTTCATATTTGAATTCAAACTGGTTATCAGGCAGATCTCCGGTCAGGCTGTACAGTTTGTGGGATAATATCTCATCCTTCGCATCATCTTCACTAAAGAGCGGCACATTGCCATCTCCACCATCCACTGATTCCATAACTATTTTTTCAAAAGTTCCTATGTTCCTTGAATTTGTGTTCTTTTTAAAGTAAGCCCTGCTGATGACACCTTTTTTCAAAGTACTTGTCCACATTACACAGGTCTGAATATACTCATCCGCAGTTTCATCATATACAGAGTTGGTAATATCGTATTGACAGTAGCCATCACCTTCTCCAATAAACTCATGCATGTCAGAAGATGCTCCGGTTCCATTCACACCATATGTCGAAATCATATATTCAATTCCGTCATCATCGGTATAACCTATCATATCCTGTGCTATGGAACGCAGATCATCATCGCTTATACTGTAAACACCGTCATCGCCGTAATGAATCCTGTCATCAGCACTGTTATGATATTCATGCAGCAAGGCACCATATTTTTCCTTCGACAGATCAGCCGCAGACACCTCTATATCATTGCCTGTGTAAAATATACTCGCAAGCCGCCATGCTTCAGGATAATACGCGGAATTTTCAGAGCTTTCAGTCTCTTTGGAATTGTCCCCTTCTTCACTGATAATATCCTCTGCGCTGCTCTCTTCTAATGAGCCCGTATTCTCATTTCTGTCGTAATCCAGAACAGATTCTTCTTTTTTCAAAGTTGGCAGCTCTGTATGCACACTGCACCCTGCCATGATAGAAGATGTCAACAAAATGAGACATCCGATTACTGTCTTCTGCTTTATAAAAAGCTCATCACTTATTTTCTTATTTCTATTCATACCCATTCTCCGATCCACCATAAAGGAATTTGTGATTATGAACGAAATCCTCCCAGCCTTCCTGACCAGGTGCTCCGCTCATATGATTTTGGACCACCGTGATCAATGCTTTCAAATCCCGTATTCCTTTTTCTTCTTATCTATAATTGCATTCACCTCATCCTCAGATGTAATCTGAATACCTTTTTCTGCACACTCGCTGCTGATCCTGGTCAGATATTCATCATCACCATCCTGTACTTTGGGTGAATAATATATTTCACCGTCTATGTCATACACGTACATTAGAACTTTTTCGCTGTCAAATGCCAGTTCACATCCATCCTGTATATACTGTTTAAATGACTCTGCACCTACTATGTTGCAGTCATAGATGTGATGAGTAATACCGTTTGCATCAATTACAAGGAGACTTTCCATCATATGATCTGCACCGGAACTCCCTTCAGTTCTTATGCATCCTTTTTCATCTACAAAAAGTGTACTTCTTGAACTGCTCTGGCCTACAAGCAGCATATACAGATGTCCATCGCTGTATTTGACTACAATATCAGTCTCGACAGGTTCAATCCCCTTATCAGATGATATAGCTATGCACATTTCCTTATCGCCGTCATTTCCGCAGTCAATACTCACACTCTTATTTGATGCTTCTCCGGAGTACTTATCACAGAGCTCCTGTAGTGTGTATTTATCACCATACACATATTCAAAATCCCCATTCACTACAGTCAGTTCATATGCACATCTTACGGATGTCTCATTTCTCATAAATGCATCATATGCTTCTTCTGCAGTTGCATAAACATTGTCAGCAGCTTCCGGGGATGCCGGATTAACAAAAATTCCCTCTCCATTCTGCTTTTTCTGCAGAAATGAACGCATTTTCTCATCATATCCGTTGTCTGCCTCTTTCAGGTATGCAATAACATCATCCACCGAATCTGCTTTTTGAAAAGAAACAGTTTCTTCTGTCATTTTCTGATAATGCTCAAATTCGTCACTGGTTATATTTTTATCATCCAGCTTATATTCAGATGTGCTCGTCTTATAATCGATCCTGTGAAGTACACTGCCGTATGTATTATGATAAGAACCTGTTCTGAAATATACCGTCTGCTCTATATCTTTATCCGGAACTATGTCATATACTGTATCACCATCAGAATTCACATAACTGTAATCTGTTATGAAACCTTCTGTACTAATGTTTTGGCATCCGCGATTAAAAACATTTTCAAAAACAGTACATACTTTGTCCTTCTCAGGCCAGTATCCTATTGCAGTAATATACCCTTTTCCGTCTCTGTCAGTCAGAATCAACAGTTCGTCTGTTCCATCACCTGTTATGTCCTGGCATGCATACTCCACCGTCCCTGAAAAGAGATCTTTTATACTGACATCCCTGGCATAGGAAAGCTCAGTTGTACCCTGAAGGCAGCTGATAATATGAGAATACGGCGACTCAGGATAATAATCTCCTGCCGGACTCTTCCACGGCTCGCCTGCTCCCTGCCTGTCTGATACAGATTCTGCATGCTGTGATTCTTCAGAACTGCTGTCTTTTGTACTATCATCAGCACTTGCATCTTTGGCAGCTTCATCATCTGCATCTTTTTCATTTGTGCTGATTTCTTCATCAGATTGGTCTAAATCCTTATTACCTAATTCCAGCTGACTAGAGCTGCATCCTGACAAAAGCATGGCAATAAGAAAACTTGAAATAAGGCGATTCTTTTTTCTATAGATTGAATTATTCATCGTTTCCCTCAACTTATTTTTTCATATACTGATATATTATCATTATCATTTTGATATATAAGCTATAAAGATCATTATGTTTACAGTAAAGTTTCAAGGACTATTTTTCATTCTGAGCGATCTCATTCTTCTCATTCTTGATCTCCCAGTGGATCAGGAATGTGAGTACGCCTCTAAGGAGTATGATCGCGCCAAGGATTCCAAGCTCAGACCACTCTCTTACGACAACAGTTCTAAGAACCTCTCCGCCAAGCTTGAATTCAAGAGCAAGAGCAATGCCCTGAGCAAGGTGGAGTCTTATGTTCTCATCTTTTTTGAGCCATTCTATGAAGCTCTTTATGGCTGTAAAGACAAGAATTATGACACCGAATAGCTCCATTATGATAGTGCACAGTTCTACAATATAGTATAGATAATTGTCAGCAACTTCTATAACTGTCCCCATAGGCCCTCCTTATTAAGAAAAGAATACTACTCATCCGGATACAGATTCTACTATGTCAATCCTATCACTCTTACCATAATGTTAAACTATAATCAAAGATAATCGTATATATTGATAGTTCCCGACTCTTCCTCCAGATCCATAAGAGGTACTACATCTACCATCCTTGTAAGTCCTGTTGACTTATTGACGTAAAAATATACAAATGATCCAGTATAGCTTCTGAATATAACAAGATACTCGGTATCTGTCTCTTCTCCCAAATAAACGTACATGATATCAGGATTGTCCTTAGCAATGCTCCAGTCATATTCCTTATGACAGTAATTGTCAACGCCTTGATATGCCATATCCTGAGTTATTGCAGTAGTGTCAGAAGGGACGGCATCTACAGAAGATGCCGTTGTATCTCCTGTAGATGCCGTACTTTCTATCTGGGCATCTGACTGATTGTTATCCTTATTGCTTTCTTCCTGCTTAGTGTCTTCTTGTGAGTTATTATCACTTGCAGTGCCAGTATCATCGTTATGAACTGATGCACCTTCATCTGATGCTGTATCAGCAGATACATTCATGCTTTCACCTTTTGAAGATATCTCACTCTTCTCACCGCATCCTGAAAGAACTACGCATAGAGCAAATGCCAGTATTAAATATTTCTTTTTCATTTTAAAACATATGTCTCCCTTTCTATATATCACTAATAATTGTAGCAAAGAAGGAAACGTTGCAAAAGAGATGAATAGTGTAAACACTATGCTCTGTGACCGCAATCCGTGAATTATGAATGCTGCTCGATTCTTCTAGATACTATCCAAATTTCATTCCTCAATTACTTGACCATCATAGCTTATAACAACATCTCCATCAGCAGAAAAATCATGTGTATACCAGGCAGTGCGTGTATCATCATCATACTCTTTTAAATACCAATCTTTTGTTCTATCCAATAAAAATACCCCATCATAATTAACAATGTTTAGATAACCCTTTCCTTTCAATGTCACATATATTAATTCTGCTTTTTTAGATATATCTATACGATATATTGATGGTTTTATTATAACTTCCCCTTTGTCATTGATTAGGCCATAAGCGCCATCTTTCTCTGAGTAAAAAGCTGCAACATTATTAATGAAATAAATGTCTTTATCATAATGTCCCAATCCCCAAACATTCTCCAAATTCATGACATTACCTTCATATACTGATTGCCCTTGCCACTCAACATAGAAATGATCATGACCATAGCTTGGATTTACATCTTTGTGAAATGTCCTAATACTAATCCACTTAAATACACGAAGAAAATCTTCGCTTTCCCATGCAACATCCAAAAAGTCATTTATTATAGTGGTTCTTGGCGCTCTTCTGTTCATTACTAAAGAAGATACATCTATTACTACATTTCCCTTGGTATCAATGAAATGTCCATCATAATCCCATGCAATTCCTGATTCATCAAAACAAGGAGCATTACTATACTGTGCCTGCGTAACATTACCAGATTGTTCATCGATAAATCCCCACCAGTATCTTGAAAACCCTGTCCAATCCGGCATCCTGTTCGTAATACAGAATCTGTCTATCCCATAATTATCCTCGACAAAATAATCCATTGCTGAATGTACTACTATTGATCCATCATCAGATACTAATTCATATTTGCCGGTAGCCTTGCTATATCTAAGACACAAAAAGCATACAGCTAGTATTCCAACTGCTCCCCAAATATAATACCGAGATTTATGGCTAACACTAACATTGCTCAGTTTTACTATTACAGCATTTTTCTTTATAAAAGGAATACTTCCTTCGGTCCTTTTGACGATGCTATTAGCCATCAAAAATCTGATGAGCAAAAGGATATACACTACATACATTATCCGGTTAGTTATTGAAACAAGCGCAACAAAAATCACAATACTTGAGTTAAGAATTGTCCACATCTTCTTAGCTGGTTCTGACTTGCATAATATGAGAAACAGGTAATAATCAAGATATGCTTTTAAACAAAACAGTAATAACAATATAGCAAATACCAGCCCCTTTGTTTCCACTGCCGTGACTGAAACAAATAGTTCTAAAGCATCCGCTATCATTATATATTTGATCACAGACGAAATAATTGCGTGATTTTCATTACCTTTGTGTTTTATCTGCAAGTACACATAATAGCAAACACCAATCTTAAAAGGATATAGCAATATATCTGCGCCAAATCCTAAGAATCCCATATAATAATTCATTATATGAATAAGCATATTTAATCCATTACATATGCAGTAAATCTTTATAGGTTTTACTAAAAGGTACTTGTATTTGTCTAAAAAATGACTCATTGTACTCTCTATTCTTTTTTAGTATCAATAATAATTGTAGCAAAGAAGAAAAAGTTGCAAAAAGCACTTTATTTAAACTAGCCAACTTTAATTCATCTGTCTTTTCTATAATATTATCTTTTATATATTTATCCACGTATGAATACACTCTTCTAATTTATAAGATTTTTAGGTTAACAGGCACTTACATTTTAGCCATAATTTCCCATTCTGTGTATTTCATATCCTAATGCAAAAAAATTATCACATATTAAAACCCATGTTCTATTTGGATATTTAAAAACTGCTCTGCGTGCTGATTCTGCACATCCCTGGTTAGTCGCAATTATCAATCATTATGTCTCCGGTTCTTCCCAACCATCTACACTTTAATTAAGAAGTCAGATGTAGCAGATGCATCCATATCATTTTTTGCCTGCGATAAAATCTCTAGGCTCCCCTTTAGCACAGAATTCCTTGACTCAGGAACAATTATTGCAGGCCTTGTCAGAAGCATTAGATATCTGATTGTATCTTTTATTACAGTTGGAGTGTACCATTATACATTCAGGATTCGCACACTTATTGCTTCAAAATAACTGAAAACAGGTTCTTGCGCAGAGTCATCCCCCAATAATGATTTGCTCATCTTATTCAATCTCAATATATTTATGACCATAAATTTCAGCCATTTTCTGTGCAGAAGAACCATATGGCGCTACTATAACACACTCAGTATCACATGGATCACCTGAAAACTCTATATCTTCATCTCCAAATTGTATAGTAATTGCAATATCTCTATTATTAAATGCAGCAAACTCTATAAAAGTGACTGTATCAGGAACATATACCGATTCTACATTTTTCCCTCTTATAAACACTCCACTAATTCTCTTTACTCCATCAGGTATGATTATGTCAGTTTCATCACCTTTATAGCATATAAGATTATTATCTCCTACGATTACAAAATCATCAGGATAGTTTTCTAACCACGGAGTGCGATAAAAAGCATTATATCCTATATAATTTACTTTATCGCCAATCACTACATCAGAAAGCGCTGTACATTCATAAAAAGCATATGGATTAATTGTTTCTACACTTTCAGGAACCAAAACTTCAGTCAATGAGCTACAATTTTGAAAAGCAGTTCCAATTATTTTTTCATTTCCGCCAAAAGTTACTTTTTCAATGTTTTTACACCCCCTAAATGCCCCATCACCTATTTCTATTATTGTGCTTGGAATACTGACGAATCGTAAACTTTGATTTAGTTCAAATCCACGAGCCATATTTTCTTCTTCCGGATACATGCATATATATTTTCTACTACACAGATCCACAACAGGGAAAAAGAGTATATGGGATGGAATATCTACATTTTCATCATTTCCCCAATAATAAAGAAGATGTACTTCTCCATGATCTATCACATAGCTATACTCAGAATAATAATCATGTATGTAAATTGACCCCCAAAAAGCTTTACTAAAGAATCCAATAACTGCTATTGCACATGCTATAATAATTGTACTAATAATATATATTTTTATTTCTTTAATTTTTTTTATCAACTTATACCTCTCCATGCATCCTCAAGAGTGTCATATGTCTCCTTTAAATTTACTTTTAATTAACTTTTTCTTATCTATCTGATAAATTCAGTTTTGGTTCCTAACTTTAATGTTGCCATTTTTGATGATCTCAAATATTGGAATAATATATGCATGTCTTATTTCTGATAAAACTGTCTTAAAAACAGTTAAGAACCCAGGAGCATAAGCACATTCACTATACAATGTAAAAAATTGCTTGTCACAACTTTTCGACGGATTGCACATTTCATCCGACGAATGACATCTTCATGAGACGAACGGTATTTTCATATAACAAATGACATCTTCATGAAGCGAATAACTCATAATAAAAACCTCCTTACCGGATATTATTCTTATCCAGTAAAGAGGTTACATATCATTGCGGCATCGCTTTTTATACCAATACGATATTTATTCTAATTATACTAATTATTCTAATAGGCCAATCACTCCAATGTGATCTTTATTTCTTTTTTCAAGAAGCCTTGTGATTCAATGGATAGGATTGCTTCGCCCTTTTCATATCCGCTTCTTAATACTGCCATTGCCATACCTTTATAGGTAGTAGTTATATTATCGGTATAGTTCTCTTCTGTCTTGGGATTGCCTGTTCCAAGACCGGAGAGTTTGGCCTTACCGGATATGGAAGCTGTTATGGAGACTTCAGCATCCGGTACTACTGCTCCGTCCTCGTCAACTATCTCTATGCCTATATATGATACGTCATGGCCGTCAGCTTTAAGGCTGGTCTTCTCAGGCACAAGTCTTATAGCGGCAGGGACCTTGGTTGTCTCAAGGGTATCCCTACTTATAACAACCCTTGTGACATCCTTATCTGTATTCTTATCTGTATTTATATCTGAATCATTGTTGTCATTATTACATGATCCTGATACTGCTTCAGCGCCTAGTTTATAGCTTATTGCTTCGACTACGCCTTCTTCGTATACCGTTTCGAATACTGCGCAGTTAGGGAATCTGTCATTTAGATCTGTTCTCTTAATTCCTATGGACTTGCCGTTTACAAGGACTTCTACTTCATCGGCAGATGAGAATACTACGATCTCGATATCTTTGCCTTCATATCCCTTATAATTCCAGTTCTTATCTACATAAGGGAAGCCCCACATGCTGCAGATCTCTTTTTTGCCAAAAGTATCAGGATGTTTGGAGTAGACATAGGTCTTGTCGCTATGCCATGCTATGCTCCTGTACTGACCCTGCGGAAGGAGTCTTCCTGTAATATCAAAGTCTGCATCATTAGCACATCTCCATGGATAAGGAGATGATGTATATGGCATGACTTCCCAAGGGTTCTTTGGAGCTTTAGGATCATTCTCGTCTACATACACAGCCTTGCCGATTCCGGCTTCGCCTATATAATCCCATGCTGTCCAGGTGAAGTCACCTATTACATATGGGTGCTCTTCTATAAATGGCCATCTGAATCCGATCTCTTTTGGGAAGTTCTCTGATCCTAAGATGACTCTGTCAGGGAAGAGCTCGTGGTCTTTCTCATACAGGCCTTCGAGGTAGTTGTAGCCTACTATATCAAGGCCATTGGTAAATGGCAGTGTGACATTCTCCCAAAGAAGGGACTCGCCTCTTGCTGATGCGTTCTGCTGATGGTTTTGACTACTTGCAAGTTCGTCGTCAAGGCCGCTCCACATAGAGCATACAGCGTTACATACAGGTCTTGATGGATCCAGGCTCTTAACCTTGGCTGCCAGCATAGATGCTACCTTATATCCATCTGAAAGGCCTCCTCTTTCAGGTATCTCGTTACCAGTTGACCACATGATAACTGCAGGGCTGTTCCTATCTCTTGTGACAAAAGATGTGAGGTCCTTCTCCCAATCAGCGTCAAAATACTGGCTGTAGTCTCCGCTTCTCTTGGCCATATTCCAGGCATCAAAGGCTTCGTCTAGAACGTACATTCCAAGTCTGTCGCAGGCTTCTATCAGGACCTTGGACGGCGGATTATGAGATGTTCTTATAGCATTAAAGCCAACTTCCTTGAGCTTTTGTATCTTCCTGACTTCCGTCTCAAACAAGGACGCCGTTCCAATCAGTCCGTTGTCATGGTGTAGGCACCCTCCTTTAAGCTTTATACTCTTTCCATTAATTCTAAGTCCTCTACGGCTATCTACAGATATAGTCCTTATTCCGAACAGTGTCACCGCCTTATCTACAGCGCCGTCTTCTTTAGGAATAAGGTGGGTTCTGTACTCTCCGGCGTCCTGAACTTTGGCAGTAACTGTATAAAGGTTTGGATGCTCTGCGTCCCAGAGTTTTGGATCATCTATGGCAAAAGAAAAGCTTGCAGGTTCAGAAGTTCCCTTGGCTACATAGATACTGCTCTTAACACTCTTAACAACTTCGCCGCTTTCTTCTGCAATCTCAAGAATCACGTCAACAATACTATTAGTATATGATGTATTCTCGATCATAACTTTAGCGTCTATAAGAGCGTAGTCTGCAGTAAGTACATCATCTGTGCATGTAACATCACCTATTTCTTTGGTATACATAAATATACCGTCATGTGCTACATGAATCCTGGGACTGTGACACAGCTCTACGCTTCTAAAAAGGCCTGTTCCTGTATACCATCTGGAGTTCTCATTCATGGTAGTATTAAGATTAACAGTAATCCTGTTGTACTCTCCAAATGTAACGCGGTCAGTCAAGTCTACATAAAAGGGTGCATAGCCGTAGTGATGAGCTGCAACTTTATATCCATTAATATCTACTGTAGCATTGGACATAGCACCGTCAAAATAAAGGCCTACACAGTCATCTTTCCACTTATCCGGTATCATTATCTTTTTGGTATAGTTTATAAGGCTTCCCTTATAATAGCCCATATCAAAACGTCCGGGCGCATCCTCAGATACATCACCTTCTATCATGGCATCATGAGGAAGATCAACAAGTATGCCCTTGCCATCCTCAGCTGTACTTGCCATATCCAGAAATCCCTTCCTATATTCCCATCCCTGATCAAGTAATACTCTCTCCATATAACCTCCCAGTCTGTATAATAGTCCAAATAATATTTAACATATAAAAATGATAGTTTTAGTAATAGCTTCTCATGTATTGTCAAGAAAGCTATATCCTAAAGCTATCACTATTATTTTTGAAATACAACATCATTTCTTATGTCATTTACAACAATTTTTGTGACCAAAACACTTGGGCAGGGTATCAGTGAAGCCTACATTATCAGTACTTCTTTTACCAGTATAATATCTCTTTCAGACTAATTATACCGCTTAATTCGTCTTTTTCGATTAAAAAATACAGTTTTTAGACTCGAAATCATCTTTAGTTAGTCTAAATCAGCAAAATATTATAGCATTTAGACTGATAATCACCTTTAATTGGTCTAATTTTCTGCGTTTATCATACCAACTTATGCTATGCAGTATATTACTTATCAGCATATATTTCTGTTATGGCATTCTTTAGGTTTTCAGAGATGTCTGCTTCTTTTAGCCAGTTTAAAAACTCATCATCTGACATGCTAATGAGCTTACCATTTACAAGATCCTTGGTCATGATCGGGATCCAGGCATATTCTAGTATGTCAAAGACTTTCTTCTTGTAGTCATTGGAGGCTCTATGAATACCTGATACTGTGACTACTGCGCCTTTTGATGTTGCGATGCTTCCGATGGTGATATTTAAGATCCTGCGGCTATTATCATAACTTACTGCTTCAGGGTTTAAAATACCATCATCTTCACTACCGGAAATTTTAGTGCAATCATTTATAGCATCACTGTCTTTGGTATTATTATTGACAGTATCATCATTGTCGATATCATTATTTTCAGTATCATTATCATCAGTAATATCGGATATACCTTTAATAACAATATTATCTATATCAGATACTTCTGCTCCATATATACTTATTTCATATTTTCTCTTATCTGGAATAAGTGACAGATCACCTCTTGCAGGAGCTATGGTGATATGAAGAGTATCTTGATCTACTGCTGTTTCAAATCTTGTCTTAACATAGCTGCCACTTAAATAGTTCATGGTGATGCCGTCATCTTCGTACATTTCGTAAGATCCGTTTTGACCAAATCCTATACAGAGCCTGATATCTGTTGGATTTACTACTCCATTAGTCTTATCATCAAGAGACATAGGAATTATGCCGCCTTCGCCAAGAAGAACAGGGATATCAGTAAGGCGTCTGTACATCTTCCTCATAATGCCGCCATTATAGATAGTGCCTGTGAAGATATCGTACCAGCGGCCGCTTGGAAGTACCATGTTCACAGTAGATAGCCTAAGTTCTCTATCCATAGGTCTTGTAATGGCACCGACTATGAGCTCATCGCCAAATCCGTATTCGCATGGGACATTGTAGGCTCTCTCATCATCAGGTAACAGGTAGTACATAGGTCTTACTATTGGCTTATCTTCTTCATATGCTCTGAAGCTTTCTGTATATAGATATGGAAGGAGTCTGTGACGAAGTCTTAAATAGTCTGTCATGACAGCGCGATAAGGCTCATCAATAGCCCAGGGTTCCTTGTTAAGGAAGGCGCTGCTACTGGAGTGAAGACGATTTATAGGAGAGAATACTCCGTACTGGATCCATCTTATAAGTCTCTCATCATCCTTGTCACCCATCATGTGGCCGCCGATATCATGACTCCAGTAGCCGTAACCTATATTACTTGAAGTGCTGGTAAAATAAGGCTGGAAGTCAAGACTCTTCCAGGTCATGACAGTATCTCCTGAAAATCCCACAGGATATCTGTGACTTCCCGGGCCTGCATACCTTGAAAAGATCATAGGCCTTATATTCCTGCCTTCCTGATCGTGATAGTGATAATGATTGAGTAGGAAAAGTGGATCTACGTCTCTTTCGTCTCTTCCTGTTCCCTGCTGCCAGTCTATCCACCAGAAGTCCACCCCGTCATCTTCATAAGGATGCATAACCTTTTCAAAATATGCATCTCTAAACTTCTTATCAGAAAAGTCAAACTCTACCGGCTTCTTTGAATCAGGATCTATGCCAACACTCTCTGCAACCTCCCTGTACATATCTTCAAAAGCTCTGATGCCATCTGCCGGATGAAGGTTAAGTGTTGTAGCAAGTCCCCTGTCATGGAGCATCTTTAGAAATCTCTTATGATCAGGGAAAAGATCCTTGTTCCAGCTATAACCTGTCCAGCCTGTCCCATACTTTGGATCAACTTCTGTAATATGCCAGTCCATATCGATGACAGCTACTGAGAGCGGTATCTCCATCTTCTTAAAATTATCAAGGACATCACTATAAGACTCTTCTGTATATCTATAGTACCTGCTCCACCAGTTACCAAGAGCATATCTTGGGATCATAGGAGTCTTGCCACAAAGCTTATAGAAATCCCTAAGGCCTCCATAGAAGTCCTTGCCGTATCCAAAGAAGTAAATATCTATTCCGCTGCCATCGCGATTAGCATATTCATAAGACGAAGGGCTATCACCTATTCCTGATACAACTACAGGGCTATCTGTGTCATTAAGAACCGCATAGCCGCGCTTTCCAAAGATACCTTCTTCAAGCCACAGACCGCCATCGCATCCGTCTAAAGTTCTGGCTGTTCCGAAGAGGTTCTCATCAGAGTTACCATAAGTGATACTGTAATGCCATACAGATCCTGTTTCTTTTAAAGTTATAGAAAGGCCCTGAGCACTGAAGTTCTTCTCATCATATCTTATGATCAGGTCGTCTGTTTCTATTTCTATGAACTTACTTAATATATTATTGGTATCTATTGTTTTGATCTGACTATTTTCTACCGGATCATTTTGGATCTGACTATTCTCTTTTTTACCAGTCTCTATCTGATCACTGAATCTTCTTAATTCATAAGAAACCTTATCAAAATCTCTATTTATAACAGTCTTGGTGATCCTGTCTTCAAAGATTCCTTGTTCGTTATATTCAAGTCTTATCAAGCGACCTGTTAGTATAGTAATTCTATATTTATTACCTATAATCATATACACCCTCTTAATTAGCAACATCCCTGACAAAAAGGTCCAATTATCATCCACGATTAACTACAAGCGCGCAAACTTAGAGACCAAGTTAGAAAGTGTTCCACTTTCAAATCCCCTTAACTTTAACTATATAAGAAGCACCTGCAGGAACCTCTATCTTAAGAACTCCGCCCTTGCACTTGCAAGACAGCATACTTTCAAACTCATCTACAGGCTTTTCAATGTCTGATGCACCTATAGTCCAGAGCGGAACTTCAATAGTCCTATCTTCATCTTCCATAGAGATAATGCCTATGTACATGTTATCTTCCATGAACCTTGCTATAGCAATTGTATACCCGTCTGCATATAAGACTTTCCTTCCGCCTTCAGAGAATGCGCTTTCAAAGCGCCTAAGTCTTGTAACAGTCTTATATACTTCCAGATGCTTTTTCCTATTTTCATTAAAATCATCCCAAGGCATTGGGAATCTGAAGCCACTGTCATGGTGAGTATAGCCGTCTATACCAAGCTCATCACCGTAGTAGATACATGGAATCCCTTCCCACAAGAGCTGGGATACTACTACGCTCTTCCATCTGTCAAAAGATATCTCATCGTAGTTATGAACTCTTGCGACATCGTGGCTGTCAAAAAGGTTCATCTGACTATCAGCGATAACCTGTGGAAGTGAGCTGTAGTGAGAATCAGTCCTACTAACAACATCCTGTGAAGTCATCTTGTACTTAACTTTATTAAAAGCTTCTGTTCGCATAAGGAACAGATCCGGGAGTCCTGCAAACTGCCTTACTATACGACCAAAGCCAAAATAGTTCATAGGTGTGTTCCAGAGATCTCCCTGAAGATATTCGTTACAGTCAGCCCAGTGCTCGCCTATTATGATGGCATCTTTTTTGACTTTCCTTATCTCATCACATACTTCGCGCCAGACCTCATCAGATAGCTGGACGTCATCATTTCTTGCAAGAACATCCGCAACGTCGAATCTCCAGCCGTCTATGTTATAGGGAGGTTTGAGCCATTTTTTTAACACAGAATCATCATCCTTGTAGATGATATTCCTAAGTTCCTCGTTCCTGTAATCAAGAACCGGAAGCTCTGAATAGCCTGCCCATCCCATCAGTGTGCCGTCTTCTTTTTTGAAATAATAGGGCTTACCCTCTTTGACCCAGTGGTGACCAAGTCCTGTATGATTTATGGATATGTCAAGGACGAGTTTTATACCACTTTCATGGAGAGCCTTGGACAGATCTGCAAGAGCCTCGTCTCCTCCAAAATGCTCGTCTACGTGAAAATAGTCTATGCAGTCATACTTGTGATTGGTATTGGCTGAAAAAACAGGATTAAGATATACAGCAGTAACTCCAAGATCTTTAAGATAGGGAATCTTACTGATAATACCCTTAAGATCTCCTCCGAAGAACTCTTCCTTACCTGTCCAGGTGTAGTCTTTGGCATCAGGATTACAGAATCTTTCGGGGAAAATCTGGTAGAAGACTGCACCCTTGATCCAGTCAGGCTGAGGGTAGTCTGCAAGAAGCACAAAGTCGTGCCTATAATCAGGCACATAAGTCGTGATACCCTGCTGATTGTAGAAATAGAAATTGTCTTTGGTTGTTATTGCAAAAATGTAGCTTACTCTTGGCTCATTGACTGTGATCACAGCTTCATAATAAGAAAGGCCGCCTTTAGTAAACACCTTGTCCATAGGGATGTATCTTTCAGCGCCATTGACCATCTGTCTTATCATTACATCTACTACAGGAGCACTTTCTAACATCCTAAGTCTTATTCTTACTTTCTCATGCAGACGCGGAAGAGGATCTGAGACAAATCCCCTTGTACCGTCGCTATAAATACTATCTAAAAATTTATCCATATACTTTACCTAAAATTTATTAACTAACCCTTAACAGAACCAGAAAGACCCTCAACATAGAATCTCTGGAGCCAAACAAATAGTATTACGATAGGTACTGCTACTACAACAGCGCCTGCGGCAAACTGTGTATAGTAGGTATCGATACGTCTAAAGTCTGTCAGCCAGTAAAGACCTACTGCTACTGTGTAAGAGCTCTGCTTGTCACCAAAGAGCATACTTGGGAAGATGTAATCCGACCACGCTCCAAGGAAGTTGCCAAGGACTGTATATACGATGATGGACTTGGAAAGTGGAAGTGTTACATGTGTGAATATCTGAAATCTTGACGCTCCGTCTATGATAGCAGCTTCATCAATAGCCTTAGGGATCGTGTCAAAAAATCCTTTGCTGACATGATATCCCATTGCAGCACCTGCAGCGCCTACAATGATAAGTGCCATAAGAGACTGGTTAAGGCCAAGTCCCTTTAAGATGTTGTAAACAGCTATAAGTGACATGAATCCGGGGAACATTCCGATTATCATCAGGATGTTCATGAACTTTTTTCTTCCTCCAAATCTTGTACGACTTAGAATGAAAGATGTCATAAGTACGATAAGTGTATTGATCACGCAGCTGCAGATAGCAACTATCATAGTGTTAACCCACCATCTTCCAAAAGGAAGGACACTTTCATTACTAAAGAGGTTAATGAAGTTCTGGAGCGTAAGCTTATGTGGGAAGAAGTATCCTACATAATAGCCCTGCT
This sequence comes from Butyrivibrio fibrisolvens, assembly GCF_023206215.1. Lineage (NCBI taxonomy): Bacteria > Bacillati > Bacillota > Clostridia > Lachnospirales > Lachnospiraceae > Butyrivibrio > Butyrivibrio fibrisolvens. The sequence goes on along the minus strand of NZ_CP065800.1, from coordinate 1,546,431 downwards.
CTGCTCTAAGAGCAGTAAGTATGATCCACAAAATAGGAAACATCCATATAGTTCCAAGTATTGTAAGAACTATATAACCTGTATTGGTCTGTGTAGTCTTCATGATAAATACAAGACCTGCATATGCAGCTATAAGGCCTATCCAGAAACCTATTCCTAAATACTTGTTCATAAAAGATGTCTGAAGATGCGCTGCTTCTAAGATCATCTTGGATGAAAAAATAAGGAAGGTCCAAAAAACTGTACTTAACGCCTGAACACACTGCCATATCTTCATGGTCTTAACTGAAGTTTTAAAAAGGTTAATAAGACCAAATACAAAAGATATAACTGTAAGAATAATTGTAAGGTATACAAAAAATGTGATCTTCGAGCTTTCAGATGCAGCTAACAGCTTAAAGGCTGTTCCTATAAGTGAAGATCTCATCCCATCTCTTGATACATAAGGAAGGAAAAGGCTTATAAAGCCAAATATCACTGCTGCCAAGGCTTTATAGAAGTGCCTTAGGTTAAGTCCTATTACTATTTTTTTCATTACTGGAAGCCCTCCTCATTCTTAATTGCGTTAGATCTTGAGAAAGAGATAAGTGTAAAGGTTGCGGATATAACAAATATGATGATACCGATAGTAGCTGCAAGGTTATAGTCGTTACTATCTTTGGTCAGCTTGTAAAGCCATGTTACAAGAAGGTCTGTCTTGCCTGCGCCCTTGTAATAATCAAGTGTGTGCGGCTCTCCTGCTGTAAGGAAGTAGATTACGTTAAAGTTGTTAAAGTTACCTATAAGGTTAGAAATAAGGTACGGAGTTGTAACAAACCACATATAAGGGAATGTTATCTTCCTAAACATGGTAAAAGGGCTTGCACCGTCAATCTTGGCACTTTCGTAAAGCTCTCCCGGAATATTCATAAGGATACCGCTTACCATGAGCATGGTTACAGGTACACCGATCCAGAAGTTAACTATTACAACTGATGCCCTGGCCCACATGGTATTACTCAGAAATGGAAGGGCTGAAGAGGCAAATCCCCACTGCTGCAAAAGAACATTAAAAATGCCCCTTTCACCAAGCATAGTCGCAACTACTCGAAGTGAGATAAATGCAGGTATAGCCATGGTAAAGACAAAAATAGTCCTCCAGAACTTTTTGAACTTAATACCTTTTGAATTAATGATCATGGCAAGTATCATTCCGCCAAAGTAGCAGGAAAATGTTGCCAGAAATCCCCATACTAAAGTCCATCCAAGAACAGGCCAGAAGGTTCCTGAAAGTCTGTCACCTGCTGAAAGAAGCGTTTTAAAGTTTGTAAATCCTACCCAGTCAAAGAGATTGCCCGGAGGCTGATGCTCTGAGTCATAGTTGGTGAATGCCATAAGTATCATGTATAAAAGAGGCATTACCGTAAATATAGAAAGTCCTGCAACCGGTATACCCAGGAACAGAAAACGAATATTCTCATTTGCAAGGCTGGCTACATCCTGAATGAAATTATTGACATGCTTGCCTGCCATATGATTTTTTCTGGCATTTTCACCTGAATAGATAGAAAAAAGCCATACTGCTATAAAAGCAGCGCTGACAACTACAGCCATAACGCCGTAGAGAAGTATCAGCATAGAGTTATCTCCCTGCTGCATCTCATAGATTCCGAGGCTTTCGTTAAATGCCATCCCCTGAGTATTCTCACCCAGTGTAGAAAGGTCATATAACAGGGAGCCTCCCTTTAAAAACATAAAAAAGATATAGGAAACTTCTAAAAGGAAGAACAATAAACCTTTGATTATCTGACCGTGACGGATATTGGCAAGTCCGCAAAAAACATAGGAGAGCTTTGAAAAGATGTCTCCTTTGGTAAAAATAGTTATGAAGTTTCTATCCTTGTACTCATTGTTCATAATGTATATGCTCCGTTCAAAGATAAAGGGGGACCGCCATAAGCAGCCCCCTGAATACTATACAGTCATACCTTTTTACTCTGTAAGTGTTCCTGTAATGCTGTCTACAAGTGCATCAAGATTGTCCTGAAGATTAGCTTTGGTGATATCACCGTTATAGATTCCTTCTCCAAGTGCCTGAGCAGGTGTCCAGTAGTCACCCATCTGAGGGATGCTAGGCTGGTTAGTTGCAAGAGCTGCCTGATCATTAAGGGCGCTTGCTACGAAATCATTCTTGATATCATCGCTGTCTGCAAGAGACTTAAGTACAGGTACATCGCCCTGCTCTTTGTATCTTGTAAGGCTGTTCTCAGGGTTTGCAAGGTATACTGCAAGCTGCTGTGCGCAGAGAGGATATGCAGTATTGGACTTAACTGTGATAGTCTTAAAGTCTACAAAGTTAGAAAGCTGAACTTCCTTGCCGCCAATATTGGCTGTAGGAAGAGCAACTGCGCCAAGCTTATCGCCAAGAGCTTCTTTAAACTCGATTGCGCTCCATGCACCTGATGTTACTGCGCCAAGGTTACCTTCCTTGAAGGCTGAACCGCCGACACCATCAGCATCTTCGAGGTACTTAGGATTTGTAGCAAGATCGATAAGGTACTCACCTGCTGCAAGACCATTTTCATCATTGAATGAGCAGTCAGCTGCATCTTTTCCGTCAGGTCCAAAGAGTGTACATCCTGCTCCAAGGAAGAAGCTCTCGATGTACCAGGAGTTTGTGATCTGTGTACTGAAATTCCACTTGCCATCTCCAAGATCCTTGGCCATCATAGTATCAAGGTTCTTGACCTCTTCTTCTGTAAAAAGATCCTTGTTGTAATACATGAAATATGTATTAGGTGAGAATGGAACTGCATATGTAAGACCATCAACAGTAACTGCTGTAAGTGCACTCTCAGGAAGATCTGCACTTATAGTATCGAAATCCTTGGTTACAGGAAGAAGGAGTCCCTTCGCTGCCATATCTGCAACACCGCCGCTTGGTGTATAGAAGATATCTGCTGCTGTATCAGCATCTGTCTCAACTGCCTGAGGAGCTTCGTCGATACCAACTACAGCGATCTCATAGGTGATGTTGAATTCGTCATGCTCAGCATCAAAATTCTTGACCATCTGATCTGTGATCTCAACCTCTTCTTCAGGAACCCAGATCTTGAGTGTTACATCTTCAGTACCTGTTTCGCCCTGAGCCTGTGTGGTGTTGTCTTTAGAAGCATTACCTGTTCCTGCATCTTTGTTTCCACAGCCTGCCATAAAACCTGCTGCCAAAACAGCGCTCATCATAAGAGCTCCTAACTTTTTCACTTTCATTTCTTACCCTCCTAGATATAATCTTTACCTGTTACTTTTTTAAAATACCTGTTTGGTTAATCGCTTTACCAGTAATATAATCTCTCTTAGTTAAACGGTCAACCTCATTTAAACATTTTCCATAAAATGAATAAATAGTAGCGCGATTAATTATTTATTTTTCACTATTGAATTATTTACCTGTGTATGTTATACGTTTTACCTTACCAGTATATAAAAAGACCATGGATCAAGGTTATCTCTTGCAAATGGATTATCTCCGCCTTCCTGATATGCTCCGTTTACTCCGCTAAATAAAACCTCTTCATCTCCTGTAAGAATCTGTGATAGATCAAACTCAGACTGCTGCCTTTTGGACAGGTTGTAGATACAGATAATGGTGCTGTCTTTATAGCTTCTTGTAAATGCAAATATATTCTTATTACCGGCATCAAGGACTTCAAACACTTCATCAGTATTACCTGCATGAAGTGGAGCGTTATCTGTTTTTATCTTAGAAAGAGTGCTAATAAGATCTCTATAGTCGCCCTGACCTTTTGTCCAGTCGATAGTATCTTTTTCCATAAAAGCTATGTTGTGATCGTAGGCTATCTCATCTGATGAGTAGACCATAGGTATGCCGGGAAGTGTGAATACAAGGCTCATCATGGCAGGAAGGCTCTCACTTCCAAATGCTGTATATATAGTTCTGTCATAGGCGTTAACATCATGGTTATCAAGATAGTTCATGGAGAAAGTGTTGTTCTCATCCTTGGACAGATATAGCTTTATCTTGTCAGCTGTCTTGTTGTCCTTGGCGATCTCAACGAGGGTCTCGTAGAGCTTGGTGTTATAGTTGGTATCAAAGGCATAATCAAGGTTAGATGCGGCAAGGCCTCCAAGGTCCTCTTCTATCATGTAGATATCTTTTACTTTATCAAGCGCGCGTCTTGCTTGTTCCCAAAAATCTGCGGGTACGCCTGATGCATAGTCACATCTAAAGCCGTCGATGTCGTATTCTGTGACCCAGTACTTCATGCACTCTATCATCTCTGTGCGCATAGCCTGGCTGTCATAGTTAAGGTCTGCTACGTCAGGCCATCCCATGTTCTTGGGGGATATGATCTGTCCATCCTCCTGTGTATACCAGTCAGGATGCTCTGTGATCCAGGGATGATCCCAGCCTGTGTGATTGGCAACCCAGTCAAGCATTACATGAAATCCCATATCATGAGCCTTGTCTACAAGCGCCTTAAAGTCCTCTTTGGTTCCAAACTCGGGGTTAACTTCCCTGTAATCAGATACTGAATAAAAGGATCCCAGCTTACCTGATCTGTTGGTTACTGATATTGGGTGGATTGGCATGAACCATAAGGTGTTGATGCCCATATCTTTGAGGGTTTCGAGGTGGTCTGCAAACTCATTAAAGGTTCCGGATGTAGTGTACTGTCTTAAGTTCACTTCATACAAAACTGCTGTAGCGGTCCACTCGGGGGCTTTGGATACGCCGTCTTCTTCGGCTGGCTTTTGGGTGCTGCAGGCCGTCAGGCCTGTAGCAAGCGCTACTGTTAGAACAAGCGCCATAACTCTTTTCATAATCGTATTCATGGTAGTTTCCTTTCTTTTTGGGGGGTTGGATTTCCAACTTGGACAGTGTGGTATCCGCGAATGAATGGGCAGGGCAGGCAGAATAATAATCATTGCAGCGCTTTAACCATTTTATAAATTCATGGCATGATATCTGGGGCTTTTTATTCTAGGGTCCAAACTCGCTTCGCTCAGACATGTGGACCCTGTGCAGAATAAAAATCTCCAGCTATCACGCTCATGAATTTTTATAAAATGGTTAAAAAGCGTTACAATGATTATTATTCTGCCTGCCATGACCATACCTTCGAAGATATCACACTGCCCAAGTGGGAAATCCTTGTTACTTTTTTGGTTTTCGTGGGCTGTTAGTAAGTTTAAAATATGCAAAAAGGTCCGGTATATTTAGTAAATGTTTAAAATGCATTTACTATATTTACCGGACCTTAATTGGCTTTTATGTGGTATTGGAACGTAGATATATTCAGATATATATTACTGAAATATAATCAGAAATATATTCTAAATAATAGTCTTAGTGGGGAAAGTGGTTATTATCAGCCTGAAATATCCCTTACAGACTGACGTTCCTTGACTCTTATGGGCTGGCGTTCATCTACTACGAGATCCTTGCCACCTTCTTCTATCATCTTAAAGAGATACTCGCTAGCCTTGGCTGCCTTCCATTCGTAATCCTGAGCTATGGAAGTTAGCTTTGGGGTCATAAAATCGCAGTCAGGGAGGTTATCAAAGCCTACGACGGAGATATCAGAAGGTACTTTATAGCCGCACTGGCTAAAGCCTTCGATAAGACCATATGCTACTATATCTGACATAGTTGCAACGCCTGTATATCCTCTTCCTGCAAAGACTATATCCTGACCTATCTCTATGGCACTGTTATAAGTTGAAGCACAGTTAAATATGTCCTTATCAGGATCAAACTTAATGCCGCTTTCCTTACAGGCATCCATAAAGCCTTGCTGTCTTTGGCTGATAACGCCTTCTCCGCCGCTTACGGGAGCTACAAGGGCTAATCTTGTATGCCCTTTTCCTATAAGGTACTTGGCAGAAAGGTAACCTCCTCTATAATCTTCAATGCCTACGTTAACTATTTTTTCACCAGGAGCATAGGTATCTATGAATACCATTGGAATATCTATGGTCTTCTTGATATCTCTGACTTCATCCTTGTATACGCCAAGGAAGAAGGCTCCGTCTACATTCCAGGAATTAAGAAGAGGTACAATGTCTCTTGGATCTGCAACGCACCTAAGCATAACGTAGTAGTCATGATTTCTTACGAGTCTTTCAAGGGCTGCTATCATATGGGCGTTGTAGGGGTTAGAGAAGAAGTCTTCATCTTTCCCTATATAGGGAAGGACTACGCCTATAAGACGGCTTTCCTTCTTAGCAAGGGATCTTGCTACAGCATTTGGTTTATAATTGGAATCCTTGATGATCTTCTCAACTTTTCTTCTGGTATCTTCTGAAACTTTGTGATAGTTGCCGTTTATAACATTGGAGACTGTGGCAGTACTTACTCCTGCAAGCTTTGCAATAGTCTTTAAGTTCATCCCTTCTCCTGTCTGGGTCCGCTATGTAGTTTTAAGTTTAGCGATTAACCTATTTTTTACTATACATAACGTAAAGGAGATGTGTCAAGAACTTTTACCTTAGGTAAACATATCACAAGCGCAAAAAGAGCCCTGAAGATACGCTCTCCAAGGCTCCCATAAAGTCATGCCATTTCTATAACACATTTATGATGTTTATATTCTTTGTTTGTACTTGATACATCTTTGTGAAGAGATCAGTTTATCGATACCGGGAGTGTACCTGTGATGTCGCTTCCGCCAAAGATTGCATATATGGCTGCAGGGATGTTGGCGCCGTACTTAGGTCTATTGGACTCACCTGTCGGGACCATATCCATGCCTCTTGAATTGTAGCAGGCGATAAGAGCATCGGCATCTGTAAATGAAGATAGTTCATATGGAAGGTGGGCACTTAATAATATGAACTTGCCGCCGTTATCATGGGTCTTTTGTATAAGATCATGTATAAGGTCTTCATTGGAAGCTTCTTTGGAATATGATACTGATAACATGATTACGGTATCGGCACCTTTGATAGCTGCTGTGAGGCTTTCTTTTGAAGCGTCTTTGGTGCATATACTTATTATATTATCCGGATCGGTAACCTTACCTTCTGATATGAGGAGTGCTTTAGCAAAATCTATGGAGTTTTTCTGATTATCATTAGAATAAAGGATAACTGTCTTCTTATCATCTGATACAGGATATGCATTATCATTTTTGATAGAAGTTACAGCTTCAAGTGCTATCTTCCATTCAATATCATGGTGTTCTTTAGAACCAACTACCTGTCTTGCAAGCTCAGGATCAGGTGTTATAAGTTCTGACTTTTGGAGTTCGTTAAGAGAGTCATCGTTCATAAGGCCGTATTTAGATTTTGCTTTTAGAATCCTATAAACAGAATCGTTAACGCAGTCCATGGATATAAGTCCGCTATCTATTCCGGCTACTATACCATTTATATAATCATCCAGCTCATTGATATCGTCAGGTGATGAGATATCTACCGGGATAAGGAGCATGTTGGCGCCTGCATTAATGGCAAGTCTTGCTGCGTCCATAGGATCGAAGTGGCTTGCTATTGCATCCATCTCCATTGCATCTGTTACAATGACACCTTCAAATCCTATATCTTTTCTTAAGATATCTATAAGGATAGTCTTGGAAAGTGTTGCGGGAAGGTATATCTGTTCACCGGTTGAGATGGATGTATAAGTTCCTGTCTCTATATTGGGATACTGGATATGAGCAGTCATGACAAAATCTGCTGATGAAGCTACCTGTGTAAATGGGATAAGTTCAAGCTCTTTTAACTGATCATAGGTCTTCTCTATAAGAGGAAGTCCTGTGTGAGAATCTGTATCTGTATCACCATGTCCGGGGAAGTGCTTGAGAGCTGCCATGACGTGGTTATTATGAAGGCCGTCTATAAAGCGGGCGCCGTACTGTGATACAATCCTTGGATCATCTGAGAAAGAGCGAACTCCGATTATAGGATTGGAAGGATTGTTGTTAACATCCATGACAGGAGCAAAGTCAACATTGATGCCCTGAACAGAAAGCTCACTTCCTATTACGTCTCCAGCAAGATACGCATTGTCAGGGTCATTAGTTGCAGCTATAGCCATATTGCCGGGCATAGAGGTACCTGTAGAAAGGCGTGTTATATAGCCTCCCTCCTGATCTATGGATACTAAAAGAGAGCTTACAGCGCCGCCCATGGCGTTGGCCTCTTGCATAGAGCTTATGAGCTGGGTGGTCTGGCCGGCTTCTTCTATATTCTGACCGAAGATTATGACACCGCCAAAGCTGTACTTCATAAGAACAGCTTTCTGCTCATCACTTAGAGTAGTAGCAGGGACTGCATCATCGCCGCTTCCCCAGGTACGTAGAGCGGGCATGATCATCTGGGCTACCTTCTGCTGGGTTGTCATGTTACTTACTACGCTTCTAATTCCATTTGCTGCCATTACAGTCTTTTGATTCATAGGCATTATAAAAGCTCCTACGACCATCATAAGGGCAAGGCTTGATGAAATGAACTTTCGCATGATAGCTGTCTCCTTTTCCACGATACCCCTTTATATTTCTTGATAAAATCAGCATTATCTAATTAGTCCTCTTATCACGAATGCAAGGAGTGACCAGATATTTCCAAGTATAATGCTGCGTCTGAGTTCTGCTTATAGGGCGCTGTCCAAAAGATTGTAAGTATCTGTCCGGCAAAAGGAATAATTCCAAGAATATACCAACCAATAAAAGAAAGATCATATACAAATGCATTCCATTTATGCCCGTTCATCATCTCTCTGGATCTTGTGATCACCTGAGTTGCAGACAGTTCAGGGTTATCCTTGATAATATAAGGTACCATCCTATATGAATAAGCCTTAATGATACCCGGAATCAAAAACAGACAACTCCATAGGCAAAGGAAAAGATCTCTTAAAAACAAAGTTATGAAACTATGAGCGTAGGTGCCAAAACCTTCTGTCAATACATTAAGCCCTACATTACCTTCCTCTACATTCCTCTTAAAGAATCTATAGCCACCTACCTGCAGCGGATTGAATAAGAAAATCTTCAGTATAAGACTTATAAATGATATGGTCATAATTGTTCCAAAAAAGACATATATCAAAGTAGGGTCGGCGGTTTGAAAAAAGTTCTCAAGATTATCCTTGTCAGCCTGAGAACTGGTAGACGCTGCTGTTCCTGCAGTCAGTAACGACAAGACAAACGCTACAATAACTGATTTAAAATAATTTGCCAAAAAAGCTCCCTTTCCTCTTGACTTAACTTCTGAAATAGTCCACATTTTTTCTCCTTTCTACTACAATGTATGTGACAAAAATAATATCAAAATAATATCAAAACCCTCCTGACATAATAAGCTCAGCTAGCTTAAAATCAAGCATTGTATCTATATCCACTGACTTCTTTTCATCCATAACATATGCGTAGCAGCCGCTTTTATAAATATCACCGTCATGAAGAAAATCTTTGACTTTAGAAAGATATATAGCTCCATTTAACTTATAGAATATCGGAAGATCCTGACGTCTTTTATTCTTATAAGCCTCTGTAAAAAAATTCTCCATAGACATTGAACCCGGTAGAGTATTACATGTATAAGGAGAATCCCTTGTTTCACAAACAGAAACGATGGTTCTTGCATCTTTGGATTTCATAAGATCAAAAGAACCTATTATATCTTCAACGCTTCTCAAAGGAGACGTTGGCTGAAGCAAAGTAAAAGTGTCAAAATATCTACCAAGTTCCTGATACTTCAGAAGAACTTCTCTTACTACATCCCAGGATGAAGACACATCAGATGAATTAACACTATCTCTCAGGAACGGAACCTGCGCTCCAAAGCCTTTTGAAATATCTGCATATTCTTGGGAATCCGTAGATACCATAACTTCATCGAACATCTTAGATGATATAGCAGTTTCTATGGTCCAGGCGATAAGCGGTTTATTACAAAGGTTCTTGATATTTTTGTCAGGGATTCCTTTAGAACCGCTTCTAGCCGGGATTATTGCAATATTTTTCATAATAATCTCCATTCCGGAACCAACATATAAGCCACACACATAATAGTAGTCATTTCAATTCATCTGCAAATTTTTGAGTACCAATAATATCGGCACCATGTCTGGACATATTATAAACAGGAATATCAGGATGACATGCTATCTGGTGTTCTATTATCCTACGATATTCATTGTATACATTATTGGTTGCGACCTGACCACCATCGACAGATTGCGTAAAGATAATATTGTTAATGCCTTCAGTAGTATTATGAGCAACTCCATCAGCATAATTTTGATTATATGGAAAAGCCAGATCACTGCCTACAAGATATATCTTCCCGGCCTCAAGGAAATATGCAAGATCTAGTCCAAGGCTTGCAACAGTTCCTCCGAAATTCCACTTAAATCCGCTTTGAGTCATCTCGTAGTCATAAAGAGCATACTTGGGCCCTTTGTATCTTGATATAAAAGCTTGACTACCATTTGTAGGAAATACAATAGGAATATTATATGTATATTCTTCTATACCTTTGATATGAGAAATCATTCTTAGATTATGCGGATCAAGCATAACTACAATATCAGGAGATATATTCTCCATCACCAGTTTTCTAAGTGATGTATTTATAGAAACAATGACTTTATCTTTGGAACACTTCTTCAAATAATCTATAGAATCGTCCAAAGAAGGTCCTGCTGATACTACAACAAAATCTTTACCTGCATAATCAGAATATTTTTTCAGTTCTTCAATATCTTTCAGATCCTGTTTACAATTATGGTGAACGTTAATTGCCCAGCTCTTTCTAAACAGACGTTCTGTTCGCTTATTATAATCAAACTGATCTATCTGATCTCCATATATACTATCTTCATATATTCCGACTTTCCAATCACTTACATATGCCAAGGCGCCTTCATGTTCTGTAGCATCTATAAATCGTCTCAACATATCATTTAAATCAGAAGCATCGCATATTGAAATATAATCAGGATCAATCCAGGATAAAACACCTACCTGCCTGGCATATTCAATTATCGCCATATCATCTTCATATATGTTAATATGAACAGAATGTTCTGATTTTTCCCATATCTGATACGCAAGATATCCAAGACCACATCCAAGGATGTGAAAGCTGTCTGTATCCGGGCTGTATAATTCATCTGCAAGAAGATTCGCCTCATACATGGGATCCCAGGGGCTATGTATATATCTGCCTGTTTCTAAATCTGTTATTGTTACAAATCCCGAAGGCGTCCTTTCAAAAATACGCTTTGAATCTTCAATGCGCATAGGTTCATATAACATATCAACTGCTCTTGTGATAATAGGAATAAGTTCGTTACTGATAAGATGTTCCAGAACTCTAAAGTCACTTGTTACCTGACGACTCTTTTTAAAGATATCCAATAATTCTCTGGCCAAATCTATGTTAATTGATCCAACTCTTGTAATAAGGTCTTCTATTTTGATGGCAGTTTTATTCCATAATAAAATTGCTTCACCAATTTCAACAATTGTTATCTTCCTGGCTACTTCATGTAAGTCTTCTATGACCATGGAATCTTTGTATATGGTTTCAATTATGGGTAATTGCACTTACGAATCTCCTTTGTAAATTCATGGTAAATGTAATATCCTCATAAACTTATTTTAGCTCAAATTATTAACGAAAAAAAGTATATATTAAATTCGGTTTTTGTCCGAAAATATGATATGAAGTACGTTGCATTTATATTTAATCCCTCAATATGCTGGAATGTTAACCATTTTATTTTTTATATTAAGAGGCAATCATGGGTGATATTGTAAATTTCGATGCAATAATTGTACAAACTCCGGAAGACTTTAAAAGGATGTCAAACCAGCACGAAAGAATGTGTAAGCTGCTTCCTGCAGACAAAATATTTTTTGTCGGAAGACCGGAGATAGAAAAGCTTCTAGAAGATGAGAAAAAAGACTCTCGTCCTGATTCATATATAAGAAAGTCAGAATTTATAAACGAAAATGATATACTTGATTTTGATACCATCCATGAGACAGTCTCACAAATTGTAAGTCGTGACATGAATGGGCAGATTACACAGCGCAAAGTTACAGGCTGGTATTATCAACAATTTATCAAATATCAGTATTCGCATTATTCACAAAACAAGTACTATCTGGTATGGGATGGAGACACGGTTCCTTGCAGGGATTTTTCGATGTTTACAAAAGATAAGATTCCATATTTTGATACAAAGCATGAATATCATAAACAATATTTTAATACTATTAATAAGCTAATCCCCGGCCTTTCCAAATGGACCGAAAAATCCTTCATTTCTGAACATATGCTGATGAATTGTGACCTGATCAAAGAACTAACAGATAAAATCGAATCAAATTCCAGTATCCCCGGCAAGTTGTTCTGGGAAAAAATCCTGAATAGCATGAATGCCTACGAGCTCATGGATACCGGTTTTAGTGAATTCGAAACCTATGGAACTTATGTTATGACCAATCACCCGGACAGCTATATGCTTAGAAGCTGGAATTCTATGCGCTATGGCGGAATGTTCTTTGATCAAAGCAAAATAAGTGACAGAGATTATAACTGGCTTTCCAGAGACTTTTTTGCAATATCATTTGAAAAAGATCATGCTGTAAGACCCGATACCGATAACATTTTCAATAACCCTGAATATCAAAAGAAATTATCCGCCAGAACGATAATGGAAATGGTACAGGAAGAATATCATGATGATGAATATATTGAAGTGTGGGATAGTGAGGAAAACATATGAATATCACTTCAATTTATGAAAGCAACGCCTTTTTGATTACAGAAATAAGAAAAGCAATCGATGAGTATCGCAAGCAGTATTATCAAAGGGCAAGCTTTCGCATTAATAAAATAACCGAGCTGATACTCATACTAGAACACAATTCTTTTGGTATTAATCTGTCTAATCTGAATGAATACTGTAAAAGTCTGCTAAACGCCTTCGATGAGAGGGATCATGTCTTATGCGCAGATATTCTGAGTGCTATGCTTAATGATTCGCTTATCCCGATTCAAAGTGAGCTTCGCGCCTTGATCCTAAAAGATCATGGCTTTGATCCATCATACCTTAATCGTTACAATAATAAGGCCATAAGTATCGAAGATACTCTATCCGGGTATCCGACTATCAAATCGCACACATGCGGTGAGCGCTATCTATGCAGTAATGAAGATCCTATGAAAGAAGGTTATGAACTTGCCAGAGAGGCTTTTGACCCCAAAGCATACAGTTATACTATCTGGGGAATGGGGCTTGGTTATCATATAATAGAGCTTATGGAGATCACCAATGAAGCTCCTTCTATATATGTGTACGACAATGAATCCTTCCTGTTTGATATAGCCAAAGATGGCATACTTGGTTCATGGCAAAAAAAATTAAATACACCAAAAATACATATGATATATGATCCGGACAGCACAAAATTTATGGAATCATTAAATCATGAACATAACCGCGTTTTTATTCATATGCCTTCTGTTTATAAACTGCCGGAAACAAATTCAGATGAAATAAACCAAAAAAATGTCCTTAAGAAGCTGCAAATATACCTGACAAGCTTCGAACAGTCCAAAGATTATATTTATCTTAACTTCTATCAGAATATCAGGAATGTCAATAATTATGCTGAAGATTTGTTTTGTTCTTTCAAAGATAAGCATTCTGTTGTAATAGCAGCAGGTCCTTCACTTGACAAGAATATAGACGTATTGAAAAGTTTCATTGATGAGGGATTAAAAATAAATGTTTTCGCTGTAGGAACTGTTTTTAAAAAGCTTATGAATAAAGGCATAATTCCGGATGCAGTATTTTTTATGGATGCAAATCCACGCATTTATGAACAAATCGAGCATATAACAACTGCTAATGTCAACATAATCCTTGACTCAACTGCATATTATAAAATTGGAGAAAACTATAAAGGTCCTAAATATTTAGCTTGCCAGAAGGATTTTGAACAGGCAGAAAAACTGGGGCATGTGCTATTCGAAACGGGCCATTCTGTGCTCACATTAGTGCTGGATTTTGCAATTAAGACAAAATCCAAAAGTATTACTATGATGGGATGCGACCTGGCATTTACAGGCGGTCTATTACATGCAAGTGACACTATGGATCAGCACACATTCACTGATAAAGCTTCTATATGCGTCAGAGGTTTTTATGGGGATGAGGTGGCTACAAGTGCTTCTTTTTCTATGTACAAACAATGGATCGAAGATCGCATCATCAAAGAAGACGCAATAGGCATTCCTTTCTATAATGCCACCGAAGGAGGCGCATATATCGAAGGAATGAAGCATATGAAATTAATAGATTTAAAGAATATAATTTCTTGAACGTATATCAAAAAAACGCGCAATTACTGCGCGTTTTTGGATTTATATAGTCTACATCTTAGAATCCAGCGACCTACCTGTCTCAATGTGTGAAAACTCAGGCAGATAATTGCTTATTATATCTACTATATTATTTTTTTGAATATCCGGATCATTAAAGGCTTCTTCAAGCTGATTATATAATATACAAAGTCTATTCTTATCAGGAATGCTCTTATCTACTATTACTCCTAGTGCAGAAAGTCTATCCAATACGACGGATTCACTATCAGTATAAAATTCTTCGTAAAGCTTCTCTCCGGATGTATCAGACTTCTCAAAATGAACCGGATAAGGCATAAGCCCATCAATCATATCAGGAGTAAAAATGCCCGCTTCTATATCATGTGCAAGCTTTACAGCCTCTTCATCACTAGAACACAAGTAAGGTGTATATCCAAACTCGTTTAGAAGTCTGGTTGCTATCTTGTCAAATGACATCATTTGATTTTCATTTAGCTTTGGGAAAAAGATCTCCCTGTTATTGCCAAGCATACATGCAAGCATACATATATGACCGGATTCTATAGGTGATACAAAATATCTCTTGACATCAACAGGTGCTGATAATGGCTGACCACACGAAAGTCTCTTCAAAAAGCCATCCGGGAGCGAACCATTTGAAAAGGCAACATTAGCAAATCTTGCCGTCTTAACAGGAAATATATCCGAATAGCTGAAAATAACATCTTCCATAATGCGTTTACTCGCACCCATTATATTAACAGGATTTGCAGCCTTATCAGTTGATACACAAAAATAGGTTCTTGGAGGATACTTAGTCAATAAATCCATTAGCTTTCTAAGATGCAATACATTATTGGTCAAAAGCGCTTCAATAGAAAAAATATCCTTTTCTGATCTGACATGCTTGTGAGCAGAAAAATTGGCAACTATATCAAAACCTCCGCGGCTTCTAACCATCTTCTCAAAAGAGTCCGAGGAATAGTCCATAGGATAAGTAGTATAATCATCAGGAATATACATCCCGAATGCTGATCGCAAGCTTCTTGTAAGCTCAGCAATACCATTTTCATTTATATCTACAACTACAAGAGTTTTGGGTTTAAACGGAAGAATTGACCTGATAAAAGAACTGCCTATTGATCCTGCTCCACCTATTACAAGAACACTTCTATTACAGATAGCATCATCCATTTCACTTTTATGTGAATTTATATCTACCAAAAACATACTTTCTTGTCTAAGTGTAACATTGTCATTAATGAACTTATCAAGAGAAAACATAAGCGCTCCTTTGGCATGTTCGGGACATAGTCACCAGTTATTAGTCATCAGTCATTTATATTTTATCAGATTATAATAACAAATTATACTATATCCCATTCCCTTGTCCGATAAATGCAATGATGATAAAATCAAGACATAGGCATTGTTTCTAATATCCGTACATTCATATGGAGACCGGTTATGAAAAAAATAATCATTATAGGTTGCGGAGGCCATGCAAGATCTATTATTGACTCTATAGAATCAGCAAATGAATATGAAATTGCCGGATTCGTAGATAAAATTAAATCTGATAAGACTTGCTATCGCAATTATAAAGTCATAGGTACTGATGACGACTATAAAGATTTATTTGACAGCGGTATACGATACGCATGTATGGGAATAGGATATCTTGGTAAAAATTCTCTTAGAGAAAATCTTCATAATAAGCTTGTTTCTATAGGTTTTGAGTTTCCGGTAATAGTAGATAAAACTGCTTCAATAGCCTCAGATGCGGTAATAGGTGAAGGTTCATTTATAGGAAAAAACTCAGTTGTAAATTCAAAAGCCCATATCGGCAAAATGGCCATAATCAATTCCGGATCAATAATAGAGCATGACTGCGTTATAGATGATTATACGCATATAGCAATAGGAGCTGCGCTCTGCGGTGAAGCACACATCGGAAGAAGCTGTATGATAGGATCAAATGCAACTATCCTACAAACGCTGAGTATTACTGACAATGTAATCGTCGGGGCAGGTTCTGTCGTAACCAGGAATATAACAAATCCCGGAACATATATAGGTATTCCTGCAATTAAAATTTGATAGACTTCACATAAAGGGAGGCTCTTATGAGTAAAACACTTATAATCGCCGAGGCCGGTGTCAATCATAACGGCGATATCAACATTGCTAAAAAGCTTATAGATACTGCATGCGAAGCAGGCTGTGATGTTGTAAAATTCCAAACCTTTAAAGTTGACAGTCTTGTTTCTCGTGCTGCATCACTTGCAGATTATCAGAAAAAAAACACCGGCAAGGATGAAAGCCAGAAAGAAATGCTATCCAGACTTTCCCTATCTTATGAGGATTTTGAAACCTTAAAAAAGTATTGTGATAACAAGGCAATAGAGTTTCTCTCTACACCTTTTGATATCGAGAGTATACACTTTCTGGATGATCTGGTTAATTTTTGGAAAATCCCATCCGGAGAAATTACTGATTATCCATATCTTGTAGAAATAGCAAAGACTCATAAAAAAGTCATTCTGTCCACCGGCATGAGCAGTCTGGATGAGGTTGAAGCTGCTGTAAGTCTCCTTCGCCTTAACGGAGCTTGTGATATAAGCCTTCTTCACTGTACTACAGAGTATCCGGCACCATTTGATTCAGTTAATTTAAAAGCTATGAATACTCTTAAAACAAGATTCAATGTACCTGTAGGATATTCTGATCATACAAAAGGTATCAGTATTCCTATTGCTGCTGTAGCAATGGGCGCTTCTATAATTGAAAAACACTTTACTCTAGACCGGAATATGGAAGGTCCCGATCATAAAGCAAGTCTTGAACCAAATGAATTAAAAGAAATGGTTGATGCAATAAGAAATGTAGAAGATTCGCTGGGCGATGGAATAAAAGTAATACAGAATGCTGAGTCACAGAATAAATCAGTTGTTAGAAAAAGTATAGTCGCGAAAACCGATATAAAAAAAGGAGATACTTTTACTGAAAATAATATAACAACCAAGCGTCCGGGCACAGGGCTAAATCCTATGAAATGGCCTGATGTAATAGGAAAAAAGGCCACAAAAAATTATACTGCTGATGAACTTATTGAAATAGATAAGTTATGATCATTCATCTAAGGTCATAAAATCTTTTCTGTATTCCTTTACCTGTACGTAGAAATTTTTTTATTTCATTAACAATTGTCTGTGAAGTGTTATTCCCTGAATAGGGATTTACCGTATTATTACATATCTTACGAAACTTATCAGAAGCTGCAAGCCTTATTGCAGCTTCTATCTCTCCTACATCTGCCTGACAATCTATTACAGAATCTGCTCTAAGTCTTCCTTCCTGCCTTACTCCTACGTTGACAGTAGGTATACCAAAAGAAGGGACTTCTATAATACCGCTTGAGGAATTCCCGAGAACTAAATAAGCATACTTAAGCATACTCAAATATCCTGTATGCCCCATTGATTTAAAGGATTTGCATTCTGAGTGTCCTGCACAAAAATCATCTATCATAGAATTAATCCCCTGTCCCTGGGCATCGGAATTGGCATACGTAAATATATAATTATACTCATCATGAGATTCTATAACTTCAAGAAGATTTTTAAATTGTAGTAGAGCATTATCTTCCTTAGCAGTAGCCGGATGAAATGTAACCATTATTATAGGCTTATCAAAAACAATATCATATTTATCTGATAACTCTTTTTGACTCATCAAAGGCACTTTGTCAATATTTTCAATACCGGGAGCTCCAACATTAAATACCCTATCGGGCTCTTCACCCATTTGTATAACACGATTTCTGTATTCTGCAGTTGCAGTAAAATGCAATGTTGCCATCTTGGTAATGCTATGCCTTATAGAATCATCAATTGCTCCAAGGCTTATCTCGCCTCCATGAATATGAGCAATGGGGATACGGCTTATCAAAGCACTGATGCAAACCGGCAATAGCTCATACCTGTCTCCCAAAACGATAAGCATATCAAATCTTTCTGATTTAAAAATGAAAGCCAATCTATCAAGTTCAGTTGCCATAGAATGAATAATAGCATCAGTAGTATCTGAGGATAGATTCATAGGTATTTCATAATCTATTTTAAAACCATCTTGAATTATCTCATCTATAGTATGACCAAACTTGTCTTCCAAGTGAGACCCTGATACCAATGTGACAAGTTCAAGCTCACTATCTGAAGCTATCATGCCCATTATATTTTTGAGTAGGCCATATTCTGCTCTTGATCCTGTAAAAACAGCTATTCTATACATATATAATCCTATATACCCATTTATAGTGGCAACTCCGGATAACAAAAAGATTTAGTTTCTAAAACTGCCATTTGGATGTACCAGCATCCCCGAAGCCTTTACAGGCGTAGTTAATCTGATTTTTCAGTAACACTTTCCGAATACTTTCTAAGATACTCGCAAGCTTTGTCATATGAAAGATTAAATCTCTTCTCCAATTTATGAATAATGATATCCGAAGATACTTCATCTTCTAACTTATCAGCGATAAACGCTTCTATTCCTTTTTCTATTCCTTTCTCTATTCCTTGTTCAATCATCACTTCACTAAGATTGCACATTATATCCATCCTCCTTTCAGTCTCGGCATCCATTACAAGTCCGAAATTCTCTGAAAGTCGCTTTTTCTTAATATCCGCAGATTCTTTCTTTAATAACTCTTCCAGCATAGCTATGAGCGTATTCTTAGATACTTCAGAATTTTCATTACTTCTTAATCTGATTATAACACCTTGAACCTTACTAAGATTAGTAAGGTCCATATTTTTGCCAAATACTGTATCCTGCGACAGCACAATTCGATTTATGGAATCTTCATCGTCAGCTGCGTCCATGCATATCCAGATACTGCGAACCGCCTTCAAATCATCATAGTCCGATCTGTTAAACTCGACTTCCTTCTGGGCCGATATCATACGACTCAAATAGTAAATAATTCTATTATCAAGATGGTATCCCAGTTTAGATGCTCTGGAACTTTTCTGAGCCTCGATATTGATAAGAACCTTAATCTGCTCAGTCCCATGATATACAGAAAATCTTATGTCAAAGAAAATCTTGCCTTCTCCCGGAACATTATCCTCCTCTGCACACTTCTTGATCTTCTCAGTATTTGTATGCCCAGGTTCAATCCTTACACGAGAAATTTCAGGCTCGTCAATATTAGCAATTATGGTATCAAGTTCCAAATTCTCAAACTCATCAAGAGTGTACTTAAGAATCCTTGCTAAAATCTGCTTATCAGCCAAAATCTCCTTTATACTCTCGTCATACCTGGCTCTATCAGAAGTGATATCCAATGCCTGTGATATATTAGTCTCCATTAACTTTTCTCCCGCTAAAAACTTGTAAGATGATAATATCATACAACTCATAGCATGAAAAGTGCTAATATATGGCATTATATTGTTTATTATACGGAGTTGAATTTTCAAAAGGTCGCTAGTCAGACCGTCATAACAGATAAGCGGACGATAACTATGCTTCTGATAATGAAAGTTGAAGTCTTCACCTTCCTGTTTACCGCATGTATCAAGTAGTGTAGAATCCAGATCCAGAAAGATAGATTCAGGACTTTTTAGATTGGCATCATCCTTGTGGGTTCTGCGTTTTGAAAAATCATTGGTGTGAAATATGCTGCTTATCAGCTTGTCAAAGTGCAGTTTGCTGATAAACTCCTTTATATGTAGAAAACCAGCATCGGAGAATTAATCGCCTCCATCAAAATATAATCTAAAACGCTTATTGCTTTCTAAGGTTGTGTAATCTAAACTAGACATATAAAGCCTCTTTTCTGTTTTGGTTTTGGATTCGTCACCTAAAATTTTAACAGAATTGGGGCTTTATTAATACTCCTAAGATTTCACTTATTAAGTGAAATCAATATGCAGTATAAATACAGTATTTATGCGGCTTTGTAATTAAGCCGTAAATAATTCAGGATAAATATTAAGCTTTGAGATTGCATAAATAGTGAACTAGCTAAGACACTATCTCATCAAAACGTTTATTCCTATCCTCAATATTTTTGTATCCTTAACGTTTTTTACTCTTTATAAATGCAGCAATCTTCTCTGCACTATCAAAATCATCCGCTGTAACGTCCATCGGATCCACCTCTATCTCAAACACATCAACTAACTTTGATATTATTTGAATGAAATCAAACGAGTCCAAAATTCCATCTGACAGTAGTTTATTTTCCTTTCGGAAATCTATATCTGGCCTTATCTGTTTCAACATAGTCTCAACTTCTTTATTCATTTGCATTCTTCTCCATATACATCATAAAGGCTTTTTTTCTGTCAATTTTTCCACGTTCATTGTATGGCATCTTATCTATGGTAATTATCTCATCCGGAATCATGTACTTTGGGACACACCTTTTTAAAGCAATGAACAACTCAGATTTTTTTAACTCCATTCTCGGAAGTAATAATACTATTTTCTCTAAGCTCTTATCATACAGAGCGCATCCTTCACTACACCCAAGAGCTGTGAATACATTCTTTTCAATTTCTTCTAATTCTATTCTATGCCCAAGATGCTTGATCTGATTATCCTTTCGCCCTATGAAATATATCTTCCCGTCTCTCTTTAATGCCATATCACCTGTTTTATAAACATAATCTCTATGAGTTGAGCAAAGCGGATTCTGAATGAAAACGCGCCTTGTTGTCTTCGCGTTATTGTAATATCCATTAGCCAAAAAAGCTCCCCTTATATATATCTCCCCTTTTTCATT
This sequence comes from Butyrivibrio fibrisolvens, assembly GCF_023206215.1. Lineage (NCBI taxonomy): Bacteria > Bacillati > Bacillota > Clostridia > Lachnospirales > Lachnospiraceae > Butyrivibrio > Butyrivibrio fibrisolvens. The sequence continues at coordinate 1,525,286 of NZ_CP065800.1, read as the reverse complement.
GTCTTTTACAATCTTACTGTTTTTGCAAATTAATACTTCAACATTTGGGAAAGTATCCGACAATGGTACATTATCCTCTTGCTCATCTTCTTTATCGACTATATGATATAAACAATTACCGGTAACTTCGCTTGGTGCATACATATTGACATACATCGCGCTTGAACAGTGTTCCTGCCAATATTTTATACTTGCGACCTGCATAGTCTCTCCTGAGAAGAAGACCTTGGATATAGTCTCAAGAGTGACATCGCGAAAACAGTTCATCCTAGCTACATGCTTCACAGCAGCCGCTGACCAGATCAGTGTGGTAACTTTATTCTTGATTAAAAAAGGTGCAAGTAATGAAGGTACCAAAAAGCATATAGATGGAATAATGCACATCGTTGCCTTTGCGTAAACAGACAGGAAAATATCTTTAGCGGACACATCAAAATCAAAGGACGTCTGATTGCCCAAAATATCTTTTTGGTTTATTTCAAAGATAGCTGAAAATGATTCTATAAATGCTATCACTGATCTGTGACTCTTTATGACCGCCTTGGGAACTCCGGTGCTTCCTGATGTAAACACCACATACAGTGGATCTGAGTCTATAATCCTTTTCTCATATTTCGGAGGAGAATTATATGTTTTAATCTTCTTGCAAATATTAAGGGCATCTACCTCCTGCCACTTTTCTTTGGAAGATGCATTTATTACCATCACCGGGTTAACCAAACTTATATATTGCTTAATTCGTTCTTGAGGTATATTTTCATCAACTGGCACATAGAAATTACCAGATAATACAACTCCCCAAAATGAAACTATACTCCAAACAGATTTTGAGGTTAATACCAAAATCGGTTTTTGGATACCAGACATATGTTTTTTAATGCTATCAGATAAATCTTTAGCGCATGAGTAAAGTTGTCTATATGTTAATGATGTATTCGAATCCATAACCGCCAACTTATTAGGGCATTTCTGTACAGCATCAGCAAGCATTTCCGCTACATTTATCATCTATAATCCTCCGGAAGCATATTTGGACGGTCCTGATCAGCATCGCCTTTTACCAGCACGCATTCCTGATCGTTGGGCCAAAAATGGTAGTCAAGTTCAACATTTTGGCAAACAAACGGTTCAAAATATATCGGTAACACAACATCTGTGTCATCCCTTCTTCTAAACCCTCCCTCGATCAGCAACTCATCATTTATTCCTTCGCAAGGAAAACATATGCACTCTGCATTCTCCTTCAGCAATAATTGACAAAACTCATTATATGCCCCCCTCAACGCCACACCATCGCCTATATAATCAACTATGAAAATATATCGTTTCCCCAGCGCACCACATACCCTATATACAAACACCTCATTGGTTTCGTAATGACAGTTAGTTAACATCATACATTTGTATTCATAAATGGGATGTCGAAAGTATCTGTTTATATAGTATTTAACTGATTTATAAGGCATTATCTTCTCTTCAAACAATGCAGCCCCATCAACAAACTGGTCTTTAGTGATTTCCTTAAAGCTACATCCTTTAATACTCTTTGCTTCAATTAACGGTAAATGTTTGACATTTTTAACCAAGGAGTATGATTCTATTTTAGGATTAACAATATAATACTGTTTTAACTTACCTACCCTTTCGCCCAATTTAGTATCAATTTCTCTTGAATCATTTGAGAGTCCGACACCGCCAATATACTTCGAAGGTACATTTTCCTCCATGTAGCCTTTTAGATAAACTCCCAGCCCCTTAATAGCTACATCATTCCGAACCTTCCAAATCGCCCCCCAGCGTATCGGCGTTTTGATACTTTCATCAAATATGTTTGATGTTATAAAGCCAATTAACCCGTGTATTTCACCGGTTTGTTTATGCTTTGCCAGTACAAAATTATATCTGTCATTTTCTTTATCAAAATGCTGCCAATCCAACAGTTCTTTTGACTTCGTAAGAATATGACCTTTTTGCCAGTACTTATCTATAAAACTCAGAACCTCATCAATTTCCTTCGGACTGCATATGTGCACGTCATAGTACTTTCCATAAACGCTCTCTGTTCTGTGAAAAAGTTCAATCAAATCCTGCATATAAAAAATCCTCTTTGTTCTTAAAAGTTCATATACGTATTACTCTTCGGCGGAAAATCGTTACAATCAAGTCTCGGTAATTCGAATCTATTATCCTTATCTATATCTGCAACGGACACTTTGGTTGTTATTGCCATGGAGCAGTTATTTCTACTGATCAGATTTATAACATCTTCGTTATAATTTCCATAGGGGTAATTCATTACCCACCGATTTTTGTCTATATATGGTTCCATGACTTCGAGCGCCTTCATCACGTCATTTTCCATCATTACTTTCTCTAGGTTCCCAAGCCAATAGTGATCATATCCATGGATTCCTATATACATCCCATGCCTTTTTAGTGTCTTAATCTGTTCTTCTGTCATATACAATTCATAAGCCAGCTTTTCCTCTGAAACGCCTACATATTTCTCAAAAAGATCACTTGCTATCCGATTCCTAACCTTTTCTGGAAGAGCCATTTGGAGCATTCGCTTTATAAATATTATTTCCGCCGTATCAAATCGATTGGATTTGGCATATTCTTTGAATAACTCGTCATTTGGCGGATAGTCATACCCATCTCTGTAATAATCCATTCTTTCATATACATCATTAAGCAGCTCACTGATATTTCCCGTACCCGCCAAAATATAATGAATTTTATTAACATCTAACAACTTATGCTCCACAATTGTCTTTCCCGGAATAAAAAAAGAGCCCTGAAGTCCGTTTTCTTCTAAAATCGGAAAGGCATATGTAAAATTATCAATATATCCGTCATCAAAAGTAAGTAAGCATGAATTCTTCTTTAATTCGCATTTGCCATCCAGCGCATCGAGTACTTGTTCCATTTCAACAACATTAAAGTTTTCTTTCAAAAAGCTTATTTGCTCTTTAAAAGTTAATACATCCATTCCTCTTATTTCTGGGTATCTGCTGTGCAGAAGATCTCGTGTGTAATGATACATTACAATATATAAGTTCATACTATAACTTGTTCACTCCTTGTATTAACACCGATCTATGTCGTTCTTGGCACGGATTCAGCCATTCCTACATTTCCTTCTATCATCGCTAGTCATTGGAGTCTGCTTATTGAGCATTTTATAAGACACCAATGTAACAAAAAAGCATGTACTATTTAAAAAAGCAATTCCTATCAAAGCAATATCTTTACATCGTCATAAACTCTATTACGTATATTATATTATGTTATAATGTATTTGAAAAGAAATATAGCTTTACTTAAATAGAAACCAAAAACTATTCTAATAAGAACATTATCAAATAATAAGTACTAAGCTTGACAAAACATGAATATAACAAAAGAGTTATGGACTATTGATAGACAAAAAACGATTTAAAATCCCCCCAAAGAAGCAGTTGTTCTTTTTCTTTATCATAATCGTCAAAGAATTAGTAAGTCTGGTAAAATTTGTGATTTTGGCTGTAGAAGCGGCCGAAATATAAAAGTAATGGCAGATTTAGGGCTACATATAGTCACAATAGATTATAATGAAGAGTGTATTCAATTAGTCAAAAATAAGCTTCAAGGATATAAAAATATTCAGTATATTGTAAATAAAGAATTAGACGTTCCTGTACAAGTTTGCAGTATAGATTGCATCGTGGCATGTGAATCATTGTTTTATCTCGGAAAAGAAGACGAAAGCATACTGTTCGCAAATCTTATAAAAAGATTAAAGCCCCGTGGTATTCTTTACGCAGACTATAGGGCAGAGGATGATCATTTACTCGAAAAAGGTGAACAAATCGAAAAGAATCATATTCAGAGTGATGAAACCGAAGGTCATTACAAGTATTATAAAAAACGTTAAATGCTTATTTTATTAGTATATGAGCTAATTAAACACCTTTTTGACTATATTATAAGCATTTTCTGAAATCTTCATTTTTTCAGAATCACGATTTATAATTTAGTCATACCCCTTATCGTTCTCATATATACTAGGAGATAAAACTATGAAGTGCATTTTGTTCCTTGAAAGCAAATTTTTAAGTTTTTTTAAAGATCTTTGTGACTTCTCAATAGCTGAAATAAATCTTCTTAGAATATACGACGTAGATGGTCAGGTAAAAGACTGCATGGGCTTTAACCTGACATCTTTATCTGAGATTGCAAGTACGCCGGAATTTGATATTGCAATAATTCTATCAAGTCAAGTAGTTCATTTAAAAAACATTATCAATGCATTGGCAGGTGACAGGGCTAATTCAATACAAATTATAGATATTTATTCAAATACCGACATCATTTTTGACGGAAACGGAAAAATGATGTGGCTTAAACATATTGTAGAACTTCAGCAAAAAAAGCCAGATCCAGCTATTGCAACAATCGGAGACTTTTCCTATTATACTGATCCCATATTTATGAGAGAGCCTAATATACCAGCAAAACTAAGAGTAGGAAAGTTTTGCTCTATAGGGCCAAACAATCTTTTTCTCATCGGTGAAGAACATCAAAAATCAAGAAATACAACATACCCATTCGATGAACTTGGGGGAATGGATTTTGTGCAGAATGAAAAAAGTATATTTTCCAAGGGTGACATCGTCATAGGAAATGATGTTTGGTCAGGAGCAAATGTTACGATTTTGTCTGGAGTCGAAGTCGGAGATGGATGCATTATTGGTGCAGGAAGTGTTATAAGTAAAAATACTACCCCCTACAGTATCGTTGTAGGTAATCCCGGAAAAGTGGTTGGACAACGCTTCTCAGATAAAAAAATAAATATGCTCCTTGAGATGAAATGGTGGGATTGGGATTATCGCCACATTTATGATGCCAAAAATCTTATTCAGAGTGATGATACTGAAAGTCTTTACGATTACTACTTAAAAAATGTCAAAGATTAAACATTTTTTTAAGTGCACTTGGATAATTAAACTCCTTTTTTACTATGTTATAAGCATTCTCTGAAATCTTTATTCTCTCAGAATCATGCTTTATATAATAGTCAGTTTTGTCTATACACTCTTCTATACTTGTATACATAACTACATCCCTACCATCTTTAAAGTTTTCTTCTATTTCAGGCTGATATGAACATAAAGCAAAGCTATTGCATCCCATAATATCAAGTACTCTTAAAGGGATTCCTGAACAATTGCCACGAAATGTTGGCGCAAGATTAATTTTGGCTCCTTTAAATACTTTAGGCATTTGAGTCAGATAATCAACTTTACCGTGTATTTTGGCGCTAGATAGAATTCTTCTTTCATCTTTGTTAATATCATCTGTATAAAAGTGAGTATTATACCTGTCTCCAAGAAGCTTTATAATAGTCATCCTGTCAAGATAAGACACCTGACTGGCTACGGAATAGATCAATTGTTTTCTGGAAGGCTGAATTGACCCAGGGTCTATTTCTCTATATGTCTGACATATCTCATCAGTCAATTTGTCTGTTATTAACTGATCTACAACATATGCCTTATAGATCTTGCGCTGATTATCTATAACAGCATCGATATAAGCTTTCTGGTATTCATTCATCCTGGTTTTCAATGTCGGAAGGGTACTACGATACAAGGAACCTATAAATGCAATATCGCATCTATATTTATTATAATCAGTAACCTTATCCCATCTGTTTGCATTAACAGCAAGCGGCATATGGAAGACATTGTTAAGTCCTTTATTACGATAGTTCTCCACATCATCTTTACTAAAAAAATATATATAATTGGTATCAAAATCCATATACTTCTCTGAGGGAAGATTGGGAGGACTGTCATATGACCAGGATATATACGGTATCCCTACATTATGAGCTGACAAAGCCGCAAGCGGCCAGAAATTCGTTGTATAAAGGCAGTCATAATTACCTTCTTTTAGATCATTTTCTATGCTGTTAAGTAGATTGTCATCATCATATCTGTCCTGATCATTTGACAAGTATGATATTCGCATGCAGTCATAGCCCATACTTTTTAGAAAAAAATATATATCATCATCTATATATGAGCCAAACAAGGATCCAAGAAGAATTTTCATGATATTAACCTACTATCAGTATATGTCCTTAATCTCATGCAACAAGCAACATAGTACTAATCGTTCAATATTAAAAATTATGCTCAAACTCTACGCCAAAATCCCCGGAGTATAAACTGCCGGGGATCTAAATATTTGTATACTATTTATATTACTGAAGGAGCGACAGAACTCCCTGATTGGTTTGGTTGGCCTGTGCCAGCATGGACTGACCAGCCTGAGCCAATATGTTATTGTTAGAGTATCTAACCATCTCTTCAGCCATTTCTGTGTCACGAATCTGTGATTCTGCTGCAGTTGTATTCTCTGCGATATTGTCTAGATTCTTGATTGTATGTTCTAGTCTGTTCTGAAGAGCACCAAGTGTAGCTCTCATCTCAGAGATGGAATTAAGAGCAATTTTTGAAGCACTTATTGTCTTAAGTGCAAGTGCATGTGAGGATACCTTAACATTAGCAGAAGAAACACCTATCGCACCTGCACTCATAGCAGGAATCGATACTGTAATCTGGTTCATAGAATCTGTTTCTGAACCAACCTGAAGCTTTTTGCCTGTAAATGAGCCATTAAGAAGTTTCTGGTTGTTGAATTCAGTTGCTGTTGCTGTACGAGTGATTTCAGTCTGTAGCTGATCAACTTCTTTCTGTATATAACTTCTATCATCTGTTGTAAGGGTATCATTAGCAGCCTTAACGCCAAGCTCACTCATACGCTGAAGCATATCCTGAACTTCCTGAAGAGCACCCTCTGCTGTTTGAACTGCAGATATTCCATCCTGGGCATTATCAGATGCCTGTGTAAGACCTCTTATCTGTCTTCTCATCTTTTCAGATATCGCAAGGCCTGCTGCATCATCTGCTGCTCGATTGATTTTGTAACCTGATGAAAGCTTTTCGGATGACTTTGCCTGACTATCAGTCGTTATGCCAAGCTGTCTCTGTGCATTCATTGCTGTGACATTGTGTTGTACTACCATATTAATTTCCTCCTTGAATCGGGGCCCGCTTCCCTGCAGCCACTCTCCTTTTAACTATATGCAGCCAACTTTGCGGATTCCTTTCCAAGGCTGAAACTTTCTTACACTCTTTATATCGGAGTCAAAATAGGAAACTTTATAGTTTTATCGTAAAAACATTGATTAATGCCACAAAAAAGAGTATAATATTAATTTAAAAAAGATTCAGATAAATATCATCTGAATCTTTCTTCATCTATTATATCGGCTTTATTTTTATAAAGTTTACATTTATTCAATGGTAGCGATAATCTATCACTATTACTCTACAATCCATTCTGTTAATTCTTTACTTTCAGAGTCAAAATTAACACCTATTTTTAAAACCTTACGATTGTCCGATATATACGGCTTAACATAATTTTGATTTTGGATCTGTTCAATGAAGAGCACATAATACACTATAGGGATTATATATTCCGGCTCATTCAGAAGAAAAGTGATCATCCTCATAACTGTGCTTTAATTTTTCTAAACATGCTTCATTTGAAATACCAGTTTTATCCTCTAGTTTTTTAACTCATAGGAAAAATTATCTATAATCTCTCTTTCTGTCATGCCACAGATTTCGTTATAATCTGTATCCATAGAAATATCATTAAGCTGATTTAAGTCACTGAAAGAAGCCCCGGTGTTGTTTCCGGGGCCTCTTTTGGTAGTTGCAATTATGCACTTTGAACAAAAGATATTCTAAAATTAGAGAGATTAGCCAAGGATTGAAAGAACGCCCTGGTTGGACTGGTTAGCCTGTGCAAGCATTGACTGACCTGCCTGAGCAAGGATGTTGTTATTCGAATATCTAACCATCTCTTCAGCCATATCTGTATCACGGATCTGGGATTCAGCAGCTGTTGTATTCTCAACGATATTGTCAAGATTCTTGATAGTATGCTCAAGTCTGTTCTGCATAGCACCAAGTGTAGCTCTCATCTCAGAAATGGAATTAAGAGCAACCTTTGTATTGCTAATAGTTTTAAGAGCATTAGAATGAGTTGTTACCTGAACATTAGCTGAAGCAACACCGATTGCTCCTGCAGACATGTTGCCGATAGAAACAGTAATCTGATTCTGTGAATCTGTCTCTGAACCAACCTGAAGTTTCTTGCCGGTAAATGAACCGTTGAGAAGTTTCTGGTTGTTGAATTCAGTTGCAGTAGCTGTACGTGTAATCTCAGTTGAAAGCTGATTAACCTCTTTCTGAATATAGTTACGATCACTTGATGTAAGAGTATCATTAGCTGCCTTTGTGCCAAGTTCACTCATACGCTGAAGCATATCCTGAACTTCCTGAAGAGCACCTTCAGCTGTCTGTACTGCAGATATACCATCCTGAGCATTGTCAGATGCCTGTGAAAGGCCTCTGATCTGTCTTCTCATCTTTTCAGATATTGCAAGACCTGCTGCATCATCTGCTGCGCGGTTAATCTTGTAACCTGATGCAAGCTTCTCAGATGATTTTGCCTGAATACCAGTTGTGATACCAAGCTGTCTCTGTGCATTCATTGCAGTTGTGTTGTGTTGTACTACCATAGTTTTTTCCTCCTTGAAAAGAACTTTGAAAGCATCCGTGCTTTCAATTTGCTGTTTCGAGCAGGTTGTCCTGCTCCTTTACAACATAATTATCGGTAGAATAATCAGATTCTTAACCCTATCTACCAATATTTTTTTATTAATTTGATAATTTCCGAGATGTTTTCTTTTAACATCCCCATATAATCAGCTGCTGATAATAGAACTTCCTCCATTGGCTTTTCGGTATCCATTACTATATCTTTGAAACTATAATCGCTCTTTTGACCGAATAAAGTCACAAAGTTATATAAAGGTTCATTTTGCTCCATCTTATTTGCTTTACTTACTATTCTGTATACTTTATTAAAGTCATCTGTCTTAGTCACACCTTCTTTAATAAAATCATTCATTTTCCTATAGGCATTTTCATATTTCGTCAATTTTTTAGAAAATATAGTGAGTTTTTGGGAAGCTCTTTTAGGCTATTCTCACATTCAATGGTTTGCTTTTTATTTAAAGAACGTGGCAGATTACTGATAGCTACATCTAAGTCCATAACACCTGTACAATATTTAGAAATTGCATCTTTCAAAGTCATCAAAACGGAGCCATTTATTCTTGCACCTCCCTCTGTAGCATTTACTACTGTAACTTTTTTACCGATTTCCTGAATTTTATTTTCAAACCATTCAAGGTAGAATTTCATCTGATGGTCGGTACTTAGCTCAGAGCCATCCCATCCCTCTACAGTGCAGGTAGAACGCTGTTTGACCTGTTCAGCTGTTTCCTGTAAAGCAAATCCTTGGGCATGTCCTACTCCACCGGTAAATGCAAGATCCTGGCCGACCAGTATTATGGTCTTAAAGCCTGCCATAAGCAGAAACGAAAATGCGCTCGTGGATACGGAACCTCCTGATTCAGATGCAAGTAAATCATGTGATGAATAATCTTTTAGTAATGAATTGCCTATTACATAGCCATCAGCAAAATCAAAAATAATATTGTTACAGTTCTTAACTACCTCAGCACTTGATACAACTGTTGCTATTATAGGCTTTGATAGTACTGTAGTATCATCAAAAACAGAAAAGGGTTTTACAGCATCAATTGTATATCCTATCTGGTAATTGATTCCATTAAAAGCCATAGTCTTAAGCGCAGAATCTACAACTACTATAAAAGCTTTCTTATCTGCCAGCTTAAGATCTGCGATGTTCTTATCAAGTGACGGCCCTGCACTAACAAGTATTGCCGGATATTTATTGAGCTTTTGCTTTTTGATCCTTTTTATCAGTGTATATAAATCCGGACGTTTGATAAAATAGGGGATATTATGAACTATATTGATATTGGTGCTGTCATTCATAAAGATAGAAGTATTCCGGGAATAGATAAATGTCTTAACAACATAGTCAATTGTATTGATGCACTTCCTGCATTCTTCATTAAAAAGTACATCATAGCCCGGACTTATAAGATATTTTATGGCGGTTTTCATCCCGGCATTAATAGAAGAGCCTATGACCTGTCCCAGTTCTGATATTATCTGCTTCTTGCCGGCAACTATTATGCAATTCTTTTTATTAAGAAAGCCTGAATAGTCAAATTTCTCCATATTTGCACGCAGCACTTCTATATCCGGTTCCAGTAAAAGTAATATGTCATTGTCGTATAGCCTGTCCAGAAACTTTCCGGCAGCCCGTCCATCTCCAATGCCAAAAATACAATAAGTCTCCATAGGCTTTATTTCATTAAAAAACAAAGAAAAGCACTCTGAAGACTTTTCTGCGTCCACTTTACTTGAAAGGGCATATGTATATCCGTCTTTTGTAATACATGGTATGAGATTATCATGCATATCCTTCATAAAAGAAACATTTTTGGATATTTTCACCTTATCCATGTCTTTATCAGACAAAAATGCCCCTTTTTTTATGGCCCGGATATTTCTTTCATATGTTTTGCTCATAAAGTCTATCCTTTATCATGACAAGCGTATCTGCCATCCCTATGCAATCAAGGTGCTTATATGCATCTATTCCTTCATTGATAATATCTATCATTTCAACATAATCAGAATTTCCTGTTGCAACATATGGAGATATTATCGCAATGATTCTTTTGATAACATCCATATATTCGTCCATTCCTTCTTTTTCTTTATTTTGATACAAAAATGTACTTATACGATCTATATCATCTATGATATCTAATGTATCATTCAACCACATCACCCCCTGTGATTCTGTCTTCCATCTTCTTCAGTTCTTCGAACTGACCCATATCCAGAAACGAACCTTCGCCAATCGGGTAGCTTCCAACTTTGATATTCTCTTTCTGCAACTTTGAAATAAGATCGGTCATGTGAAAAAAGGTATCTTGAGGAATAAGATTAAGATACTTAGCATCAATTATGTACATTCCTGTATTTATGAGATAAGACAGCCTTGGTTTTTCATCAATTCTATCAATTACTCCATCACTTGATGTCTGTATCACTCCATAAGGAATTACAGTATTCTGTACTGATGCTACTATTGTCATAGCATTACCGGAATCTAAATGACTTTTTATAAAGCTTTGTAATCTGTATCTATAAGAATATCGCAATTAGTCACGATTACAGGCCCATTTAACTTGTCATCTATGAGGCTTATACTTCCGGCTGTCCCAAGTGGTTTGTTCTCTTCAACATAATGAATCTTATAGGCAGGGCTTATATCATTAAAGTACGATTTTATCATCTCTTTTTTATAATTAATTGTGATATAAAACTCACCTGCACCATAATCGCAAAATCTATTTATAATTCGTTCTAATATTGGAATATCGCCTATAGGTATAAGCGGCTTTGGCAGAATTTTAGTATATGGATAAAGTCTTGTTCCCTTTCCTCCTGCCATAATAATAATAGGGATATCATTCAAAGTATGATCTTTCCTTGCACGATGACGGAAGTCATCTAAAAAGACTATATCTATAATTCTTTTATCGTTATCAACTATTGGAACAGACCTAATTGTTGCTTTCTGCATAAGTCTTGGTGCAAGCGCTTTATCAGCCACAGTGAGGGTTATAGGATTTTTGTTCATAATATCGCCTGCAGTCCCATTCAAGTTACCGGTCTTCATGATCCATCTTCTAATATCTCCATCAGAAATAGAGCCGCAAAGCTGTTTACGACTTCCTAAAATGTACAAACATCCTTTTCTATTAATGCTGATTTTGTTCATAACTTCTGCAAGCGTCAGATCCTTTGTACCTAAAAATTCTTTTATTGAAGTCTCCATGCAATCCTCCGATCATGAAGCTTACATAGATATTGGTTTTTATTTTTCCTTTTATGCATATTTATCGGCTTTTTATCCACAAAAATTAATGAAAATAAAGACCGGCTAATTTACAAAAAATATAGCCGATCTTTAATAATCATTATTTCAATTATTTCCAGATTTATTCATATATTGATTTGGAATAGGTATATTATTGGCCTTCATAACTTCAATCCAAGTATCTCTTACAGAATGCAGATGTTTGTTAACTTCTTGCAATACTTCAATATCTTTGTGCATATTAGCTTCTACAAGGCGTCTTGTAAGATACACATATATATTCTCGAAATCCTTGGCAGTAGAATACTTCATATTAAGAGTTTCCCTTAGATAGGATATTATATTCTGAACCTTCTTGATATTATTATGTGCCGTTTCAATGTCTTTTTTTTCAATTGCACTTTCTGCTCTATTACAGAATTTAATTGCCCCTTCATATAGCATAAGTGTAAGTTCAGGTCCAGATGCAGACATAATTTTATTATTAGCATATTGTGAATATGGGTTTGTCAGTGCCATTTTTAACCTCATGTCGCGAGTGAAACGAGTGACTAATGGTTCAAATTGGTGGAGCTCGCGACACCAATTTGGGTTTGAAAGTGGAACACTTTCAAACCTATCCTCCTAAAAAAGTCAAATTACTAATGATATATTCGTCTTTTATTCTTCCAAGAGCATCAGGCTTTATATACATTTATTATTTCGGCTAATTACTCTCATTTATCAAGCATTAGATCATCAGTTTCCTCAAAATTGCTATAATATCAAGTATCCTCTTCATAAACAACCTGATCAGCTCTTACTAAATATTGAAATGTTTCATACATAAATCTTTCGGGTGTATCATCAATTTGAAGAAGCTTATCTATAATGTCACTGTCTTCTGTGCTTATAGGAGAGCTTATTCCACTAATACTAGTATTGAATCCGGCTTCTTTAAATATTTTTTTATTTCGTTATAAGTAAAAAAATGTATATGAGTTTTATCTAAAAGCCCCGTTTCAGTATAAGTAAAATCGCCATGAATAAGCTGTTTCATTACAGATATATTCATAAGATTCGGTATACTTGCTATTATTTTTCCATCCTTTTTAAGGTATTTTTTTGCATATCTAAGTGTCTTTAAAGGATCATGCAAGTGTTCTAACACATCACCGAAAATGATATAATCAAAGCTCGACTCAGGTATATCCAAATCTTCAGATTCTATATTGGCAACAAATGCTTTATCTATGATATGTTTTGCGATTTCAATTGGATCAGGTGCAATATCCACACCATATGTAATAGAATTGGGATAATTGTTTTTTATAATATTAAGGGTTGCACCACAATCACATCCTATTTCCATTACAACTATGCTTGAATCAGTCGGTGCTTCTATTAGCGGAAGTAAATTCATATTGCCATCGACATTAAAATAATGCATATGATAATGATCTTCTGCTTTTACACAGTCCTGTCCATAATGTATCAAAGAATCATTGTGTTCATAGCTTATATCATTATCTCCATATAGAACTGCACTACGACAAATCATGATAGGAATATCTTGAAGCAGAAGTTTTATTGAAAGAATCTTAAAATTCACTATAAGAGACCAGATATCGTCTTGAAAGCCAGATATTTGCTCATAGCTATCAACCGAAAGCATTACTGCTCCTGTATTTATTCCCATCGTACGTTCAGCTATATCACCAAAATGTTCATTTGAATACGCAACTGCTTTTTCATAGCTATCAATAATTGATATCGGCTGCTGTGAATAATTATCAGAATTAGTTACTATAGAAGCTATCGCACATGTTTTACTATAACTACAGGCCATATCTGATAAGCGTTCAAAATAATAAGGTGTGATCATAAAGCCGGCTCTTAATATAATGAAATACGAATCAAAATCAAATTCTTTTATCACCTGATTTAAAACACTTCCCCATGGCTCCATACCATTTTCAAAGTACACATACGACAGATCTGTATTTTCTTTTATCCATTCTGATAATCCATCAGTCGAGGCATTATCAACAACTATCACTTGAAGGTCTTCTATTTGGGCAGCATGCTTTCTTATACTATCTATTGTTTTTTTTACCTGACTGAATGAATTATGTGCAAGCACCAATACCGGTAACATACATAATCTCCTTTATATGTGATCATCGATATAGTCAATCTTCATATTCTTTTGGATAATTCATCTACTTTGTCATTTATGACTTCACATATTCTACCTGCAATTTCAAACTGAATATTCTTACTATAATGATTTATATTGTCTGCATAATCATCCCGGCATTTAATGAATTCTGATGGATTTATGACTTTTACATTCGGATGTCTATCAGCAAAATCAATAATGACAGGCTTTATGTTTCTATAAACCTGAGCCATTTCTGATAGTTCCGGGCCTTCATCACCAAATGTTTTTTCGCTTCCTGTTAACAAAATAATTGTCGGACTACCTTTTACATGATTTACAATAAAATCCAGATTCTCAATTAGCATAGTGGGTGCTATAGCGCCGATAAATTTCCACTTTTCTGAAAAAAGTTCAAGTTCTTTTCGTGTAAATTTGTATCCGTGATTCTGAACTCTCCCGTTTATCAAATCATCCCACACATCCGGATTTGTTATGTCAGTCCTCTTATCACTAAAACTAATATATCTGCCTGTTTTTTTGTTTTGATATAGTCCTGCATTGAGATCCTGAAGTAGGCTATAGCAAATAATATGATATTCGCTCTCAAATAATTTAGTGGTAAAATCTCCATCTGACAAAAAAGGCGCGGATGTAATAATATCATCTATTTCCTGCTGCCCCAATTCATAGCTTTCTCTGATATGTATCGAATGGTTCTGACCTGTTGTTACAACACCATTATCATTAACATAATTGAACTCAGTAGTAATACTTCCACCTGATAGATAAACTTCTATACCGCTCAAGTCACAGGGGCCTTTGAACAGAATACGAATTTGACCTTGTTGATTAGTAGTACTATCTCCTTTAAAATCATTCTCATGTATCCAATCTACTTTTTTATTATGCGTAAGTGGTATAACCACAGGTTCTTTGATGGTAAATTCAGGACAGCCGATTGCATTATAAATATATTGTTCTATCCCCATTCCAATTATCCGACAAGAAAACAAGAAGTGCTCCAAATGCTTTTCTCGCCTATTGTAGCAATAGAATCCAACTATACCATAGTCTCCAAATCTGTCCTTTACTCTAATATAGGCACTTTCATTCCAATCATTTAATATAAGAGACTTGAGTAATTTCTTATCATCTCGATTCTTAGTATAATTAAGTTGATTGGTTCTGGATACAAGTTCTGATATTCTTTCTATTTCATCAAGACAATTTCTACATATAGTAACTTCTATGTTGCTTTCTCTTAGAAAAGCTTCCTTTGAAGTGCTGACTTTTTCAGCTAATCGTTTTGATTCTAGTAACTTATATTTTTTTAATCTATCGTGATCAGGGTCCGCTTGTAAAACATTACCATAATGCGCATCTAAATATGGTATAAAGTCAGGCAGAGCCGTCATTAAATCTTTTTCATATGATTTAGCTTCCTCAAGATTATGGGGATTATCATCTATAAATAAGACATTACCAGCCCTAAGCCCCATGTTTTTTATCTTGGATTGAATCTGAACACCTTTATTATTCCAATTAATATCATTGAATACGAATAGATCTGCTATACCTGCTTCTGACAGTTTTTCAAGTACATCCTTTTCATTATTTTTTGATGATATGCTGTTTATTATTCCACAATTAGTCAAGGTTCTAACTAGTTCAATATTTGCTTCAACAAAATCTATATCTCCTTCACTAAGTGTTCCATGCCAGAATGTATCATCAAGATCCCAGATTACCATCTTAATTTTATCAAAATCGAAGTTTTTATATGACGAAGGTGCATTAATTGTTATACAATTCGTATTACATATCTGGTCAATTATGTTATACTCGCTCTGTGATAAAGAAAAATCCGCTGATTCTGAATCATATACAAGAATATCAAAGCTAACATTCTTTTCATTTAAACGAAGTTCTTCAAGGCTTTCATATATTGTCTCTGTCTTACTTGCAATATCACGCAAATATGGATTTCTTTCAATTCCATAAACTTTTGCATTCTTAAAAACACTCCTTATCATTTTCAGATCAGTTCCAAGTCCGCTCCCAAGTTCAAGAAAATTGAAACTACTATCTGAATCATAAGAAATGTATTTAAGTAAAGCTTCATTATAATCTGAATACTTAAGAATATCGAAACCATATTTTTTATAAAAAAGATTTTGATGCCTTATAAGAATGTCGCTTGCATCACTATTTTGTATAAAGCTCTGGCTTCCGGCATGATAAACAAAGGCAGATCCAACACATATCAACCGATAGCCAAGCTTTAAAATTTGCATTGAAAGCGCATCATCTTCAAAATATCCAGGTGTAAACTCTTCATCAAAGCCCCCAGCCTGTTTAAATATATTGTTTTTTACAAGAAGGGCAAATCCTGATAAGCGTACACGTTCTTCATAAATTGGATTCTCAACATTGTTTAATTGCTGTCCATAATCAATATAATCATCTACTGTATCAAATATGATATTCAGTTGTTGATTGTTACCGGCATAATTAGATACTGCTCCTGCAGCGCCAAAATCTTCAGATGAATAGAGTGCTTTTTGCAAATTTCTGATTGTTCCCTGGCATATACGTGTATCATTATTCAAAAAAAACAAGTCAGCATCTTTATACTGTGTATCGCTAATGGCTTTAGCACCTTGATTACAAGCTTTAGCAAATCCATAATTTTCAGAATTTTTAATCAGAATAATATCTTCCTGCGCCTCAAGATATTCTATAACTCCATCAGTAGACGCATTATCCACAACCACGATCTTATAATCACAGTCAGCATTTTT
The DNA here is from genome assembly GCF_023206215.1 of Butyrivibrio fibrisolvens. Classification (NCBI taxonomy): domain Bacteria; kingdom Bacillati; phylum Bacillota; class Clostridia; order Lachnospirales; family Lachnospiraceae; genus Butyrivibrio; species Butyrivibrio fibrisolvens. Next base: position 1,508,384 of record NZ_CP065800.1, on the reverse strand, counting down.
TCTGATACTATCAATACAATTACGCATGAGATGTTTGGAATTATATGAAACTATTATAATTGCTATTTTATTTGAACACTTTTGGGTATTAATCATCTTTTAACCTCATGTCGCGAGCAAAGCGAGCGGCTAATGGTTCAAATTGGTGGAGCTCGCAACACCAATTTGGGTTTGAAAATGGAACATTTTCAAACTTAATCCTCTTGATATGTGATTATTTATACACTTATGTATTACTTTTATCAAAAACTCACTATCACTATCAATTTCGGATAAATAACATAATTTAATGAGGTCTGACCACCAGATCAGACCTCATTAATATTTTTCTTTTTACTATAATACTATTCAATTAATTCTTTTGATCCATGAACTGCGGAGGTATATCTTTTGAATTACTCATAGTCTGATAGTAGTTAAATGCAGCTATAGAGTTCTTTTTGCCTGTAGACATCTTCGCCCTCTCATAGCTAAAGTACTTCTCAGCCAACGACTTATTATTGCGTTCCTGCGTTTCTATCAACTCTCCGGCAGCTGTGATTTCTCTTATCAACTTCTGCATGCGATCTATTTGGTTAAGATATAGATCTTTCCGATCTGCAACTTCCAGCTTTACTCTATCAAAAAGTGCTTGAAAACCATCATCTATAGCATTAAGTTCATCTATATATTCTCCCTTGATGTCCAATGTTTTATCAAAAGCATTAGAATCCACATTACCAATATCTGATAATATTCTGCTTTGCTTAGTATTCTCTTCCTGAATCATTAGCATTATTCCAAGCTTCCTTTTCAGACTATCTTCAAGTATATCAAGAGCTTTAGCCGTCATCGAATATTCAAGCCTCCTTTACCGGAATATTATTGGCTTTCATTACTTGAATCCAATTATCTCTGATTGCATGCATATGCTTATTGATTTCAGCTACTATTTCTCTATCCTTAGTGACATTAGCTTCTACAAGTCTTCTTGATATGTATGAATACATATTTTCAAAATCCTTAGCTACTTCATACTTCATATCAAGTGTATTCCATAGATATTCTATGATCTTTTCTGTTTTTTTAATATTAATGTGTGCCTTCTCAATTTCTTTCTTCTCTATTGCTACGTCAGCTATATTTAGAAATTTGATAGCTCCGTCATATAGCATTAGTGTAAGCTCAGGGCCACTTGCCGAAATTACTTTATTATTTTGGTACTGTGCAAATGCGGCTCTTTGTTGTGCAGTTAATTGTGCCATTTTAAACCTCGCACTCTATATATCATGAATCTCAACTTCCAAAGAACCCGGATAGTGAACTGCTGTTACTGTTAGTTTTAGCAAGGGCTGTCTCCATAGATGCAAACTTCTTATACAGCTTATCCTGCATAGCTTCTAATGCTTTCTGAGCGTTGGATATCTTAGTATTATAGGAACTATACTGAGATGCCATAAGCTTATCCTCGTATACTGTATAAGCACTACTGTACTCAGTTCCTTTCATAAGATCTGACAATTTCCCATACATGCTCTTGGAAAATTCTGTAAAGAACTTACTTACAGTATCAGGATCAGTCATTATCATTGCACTTAGTTTATCAGTATTAGCACTTGTAGTGCTGTCGTCTTTGTCACCATCTATATGTAGCAGATCCCTCTCGTTTTCTTCAGAAGTAAAATAGCTGCCTGTCCCAATTCCAAAATCTGTCAGATATAGTTTAGTTGTTGTTCCGTCCTTATTAGTAATATCAAATCCTGAATTAACTATACTTTTAAGTCCGCTTCTAATGCTTCCTATAGTTTCATCGCCTGATAGAAGACCATCTTTAATTTTGGTTTCCCACTCTTCAACCTCTTTGTCAGACATTTCACTCTTCTGATCATCAGTGAGCATTGTATATTTTTTAGCCTTATCTGCATTGTACAAAGTGGAGAATTCCTTCATCAGGCTATTGTACTCTTTGATCATATTCTTGATATTGTCATATATTCCACTTGTATCCTGCTTAGTTGATAATGTAATACCGGAAGCAACCTGATTAGCAGTAATTGTGAGTCCGTTGATCTCAAAAGTATTATTATCTGATGTATATGTCTCTCCATTGAGCACTATCTCTGCGCTAGAACCTTTGATATAATTGGATCCATCTTCCTTCTTAGTAAGGCCTAGTTTAGTCATTGCTGTTGTAGACTCATCATCTAGAAGCAGATCAAATGAAGCAGCTTCTCCAGTTGTCTTGGATGAAACATAAAATCTTCCGTTCTTATCATCAAAGTTAAAATTAAGTTTGGTTCCATCAGTAGATGTGGCATTTTGAAGCTTAGTCAGAACAGAACCTATTGTATCTCCTTCTTCAATGCTAACTTCCAGAACATTACTTGTATCTCCACCAATAGAGAATTTAAGCTTATCGCCTGCTGAAAGTCTCAGTTCTTCTATGGTAGTACTCTTAGTAGCCTTAGTATCTCCTACCTTTACTTCCTGACCGGTCATATATGCCGCTTTAGCAAGACTGTTTATATCAAGAGTCTGGGTAGTATCCATAGCATTAGTACCGGTTATAACAGATACGGCATCAGCATTGGATGCTGTTGTGGTCTTCTTAGTATATGCATCAGAGAATCTCATATTACTGAGTACACCATTGTAAAATGAGACCACCTTTTTGTTTAATTCCTTCCATTTATCCTGCTTCCAGGTAAGCTTCTTCTGATCTCCTGTAAATTTATCAACTTTGTCTTGTTTGTTCTGTGTAAGGGCAGTTATGATACTCTCTGTATCCAGCCCGGAATTCATTCCTGTAATTCGTAATGGCATAGCACAAATCTCCTTTCTCAATCCGTGAGAGTGTTACATGGAAATCCGTTTCCACATAAGAGCTTATTGATAACAGCTATTAAGCAAAATTATAGAATATGTCTATACATGCTTTCTCATCTTCTATATCGGCTCAATAATGCATAACTATTAGATTATTTGAAAAAGAATATGATTTATTTAGTATTTTCTGATATTTTTATTGGCAGTTTCATCTACGTTTTAATCTAGACTCAAAATTGTAGGTAATAATCTTGTATATGAAAAATTTTCGAAAACCTTCTGCTGCCCTCTTCTGGCAATCTCTTGTCTTTCAATATCGTGTTTTAGATAATAAGCTGTTTTCTCAATCATATCTTCAGGTGTATATGCCATTACAAGATCTTCTCCGTCTATAAAATACTCTGCGATCTCTTGGTGATAGTCGGTGATGACAAAGCCTCCTGCTGCCATTATATCCAGCACTCTAAGAGGTACTCCTGACAGGATGCTCCTAAGTGTGATATTCAGATTGATCTTGCTACGTCTAAAGACTCTTGGCATCTGGTTGTAATAATCTGCTACTCCCAGGTTACACACGCCTTCTATGGGTCTTGCTCCCGGCATTGTATATAAGACTGTATTAAATCTTTGGCCCATCTTCGTAAGGATATTACGACGTTCGTTAACTGTGACTTTCTTCCTAAGGATGTCTCTTATAACTCTTTCGTAGTCCATCTCATACTTGCCGGTTTTTTCGAACTTTATATATTTTAAAAGGTTGGATATATGAGCGTTTGTAATGGCTTTTTCATCTGTAAAGAGGTCATGACCGAATATCTTCTCCTGCGCCTGTATTACAAGGTCTATGTATTCTTTTAGATCAGGCGGCAGGTATCTGACCTGATCATAGAAATTGTATTCATTGTCATATAGATTGCCAAGAAAGCAGACATCATGCTGATAGAATATATGTCCTGCTGTTTCACAGTCCATCTTCTCACAGAGTTTACTAAGTCTTATATCATTAACTCCAAGGGGGGAATACTTTATTGTCTTTACTCCTTTGTCTTGCATATATCTGCATAGTATTTTGTCAAAGACATATATATTATTTACATCATTACTTGCTGTATGCGAGTCAAGGGTATAATGGGGACAGTCGAAGACCCAGGATACATATGGCATGTCGTACTTACTGCATAGCGCTGATAGGTTGGGAAAATAGTCAAAGGAATATAGAAGGTCATAGTATTTTCTACCACCTTCTTTTTTATAAAAATAAGTCTTTAATGTGCCTTCTATTTCCGGTGTGACATCGAAACCTTGCAAGTTAAGTCTTATTGTGTCTACCTGATGTCCCAGTCTTCTCATGGCATCCCGACAATCTTCACCATTGAATTCGTCCCAGTCATAATAGAGTATTCTCATATATGGTCTTATGCTCCAAAAAAGCGCCCCGGACTAATAGTCCAAGGCGCGTGATTTTGATCTGTCCCCAGGATTACAAGAGCTTTTTCAGCGCCTCAATCTGGGCTATATCTGTAGCTTCCTTGTTCTCATTTTGAATCTGGATATATACCTCTTTTCTATGTATCGGAATTTCTTTGGGTGCTGAAATACCGAGCTTGACCTGATCACCTCTGACATCCAGGATAGTTACTTCTATATTGTTACTAATTATGATAGCCTCGTTCTTTTTTCTAGATAATGCCAGCATATTCTCTGCCCCTCCATGGTGTCTTCTAAGATATCATCCTTTTGCTTCTTTATTTTTTTTCAAGATATCATAGATAGGGAATTTAACCGGATAATCTTCATTATCAACGATACTCTGCGACGCCTTCATATCTTTAGTATTGATTATGATAGGTCCCATTAGGTTTACAGTCATCTTGGTAAGGTCATGAGGAACCGTAACTGTTACGAGGACAAGCATTTCCTGCTCATCAAGATCTCCAATCTCTGTAATACCATTCTTGTCAACTATAGGTTTATAATCAGGACATACAATGAGCGGATCCAATACAGGAAGGGCAAATTCAGGCTCATCTATAGATTGAAGCCACTTAATAGTACTAGCGCTCTCACCTTCATCATACATAAGGGTGAATTTCTTAAGATCAGGAAAGCCTATGATTCCATTTGGAAAAACAATGATCTTACTATCGTCAACTTCTACTTCACCAAATACTCTTGTTGTTAGCTTCATGTTGTAACCTCCATGGGTTGTGAATAATGCTACATATTATTGAATCGGGTGGAACACATATATATTTAATTTTATTTTCTAGCGTCTACCATGATGCCTGCAAGTTCCCAGGCTTTGGCGATCATGTCAAGGGTCTTGTCCGGTGGAAATTCCTTAACTACTTCTTTGGTATCCTTGTCTACTATTTTGATGGTTACTCTGTTAGTCTTCTCATGAAATCCGAACACTGCCTCAGTATTAGCTGTCATCTTCTGATTGATGTTGGCTATCGCTTTACTGATCTTCTCGTTCTTCTTCTCATTCTGCTCTTCGACTAGTTCACGCGCGTGCTGAAGCTGTGCTGCTGCTTCATTTGGGTCCTGACCTGCTTCGTTGCCATCTTCCTGAGAGTATGGTGCTACATTAGTTGCCTGCTTGACTGTTTCTACTTCCTGAGCGAGCTGATCTGCTGCATTACCGGCAGTATCTACTGTCCTTGCGCCTTCTCTTTCTTTCTGTACAGGCTGTACCTGCTGCATCTGCTGTATTTGCATTATATTAGTCTGTTGTATTGAATTGATTGCCATAATATATCACCTCCATGTGTGACTGATTACGAGCTGCATTGTGTGCTTCCTTGGTAGCAGCTTCTGTGGAAACCTCCCTGTTTCCGCTCATAATCTTATGTTTATATGTAAACATATATATAAACAAGCTTGGAATAAGAACTTAATGGGTTATATTCCTGCCTGATTTGAAGGATAATAACCAATTCTGCCATATAAATATAGCCATAGAAGACGGCATAATAATACACCTATTGTCTTCTATGGCTTATATCGGATGATTTTTTAAATTATTTACTGAAAATCATATAAAAACATCAAATAATCAAAAAATATTCTTTATCTTTTGGGGATTATCTTTTTGAATAATCTTTTTTGAATAATCTTTGGGAATCATCTTTTGAAGTCATCTTTTGGAAGTTATGTGTGAAAATTCAGAAGCTATATTCAGATATGCTTATATAAAGATTTGGCAAAAACATTATCTTCAGATGATTGGACGTTCACGCTCTTTGTGAACTTTTATTTCTTTTTCAGTTACTCATTATATAATTTTAAGTGTGATTATATACGTTATTTCATTTTACAAAATGTGTGGTAATCACTTTGTTTTTTTATCGACTTGTTTGTGTGTGCTCTAGTTTTGCTGTTTATTATCTTGTTTGTGTGCTCTCGATTTGCTGTTTATTATCTTGTTTGTGTGATCTTGATTTGCTGTTTATTGATTTTATGAGTGCTAATGTTTAATTGTTCATCAGGAGGTATATATGTCTGATACTGCAAATATGTCATACTCTGAAGATCATAATACTGCTAAGCTTAAAGAACTGGTAAAACTACTGGAAAATGAACAATATCTTTTTTTGTTAAAATCGGTTCCAAATGATGCAGAACGTACAAGGATCGGTCTGATTCTTGATTACTACATCAAAAATGCTAATAAAAATCGAAAATGCCACCGTCTGTTCTCTTCGCTTGGAGTTATCATTCCTGCGCTTGCAACTTTTGTGTCTGTATTCTCTGGCGCAGAGATATTCCCATGGTTTAGCAGATACATGGTTCCTTTCATGACTGCGATAACTTCTATTGTTGTGGGTATCAGTTCTACTTTAAAATTCACAGATAAGCACAGAACTTATAGAAACTGCGCAGAAAGCATCAAGCATATCCTTATGGGATATACTTGCGGGCAGGGAGATTTTGCAGGGCTTGATAGAGAGCAAAGAGAAGCCCTTCTATATGATCAGACTGAGAAGATAATTCAGGAAGGATCTAAAGAACTTGGGAAGATCGACAAGGGGCTTGCTATACGGGAGGAGATTAGTTAATTGAATTCTCCAGCAAACTTTTAATGAAGCTATATATCTTCTTTTGATATCAGCTTCAGCTCTCAGCTGCGATCAGCATTCATTGGAATTCCTTTGTCATAAGATATTATTTCGTGCTATCACAGAATTCCTAATCCTGTTTGTCTTATCTCATTAAGCTGCTCTGCGCTCAGTGTACCCGCCTTGTAAAGTTTGAGATATTCATTTTCAATTGACGAGTCAAAGATCAGCAGATCATCAGTATTTATGGTAACCCTGACACCATTCTCTATCAATGTCCTTATTGGATGTGTTTTATAATCCTTTGCAAAAGGGCTTTATAGATGACCTAAACCATGTCTGCATGCCATCAAGTCCTTCAAGATGCTGTGGCGGCTCTGGAATGTTAACATGGAGGTGCTGCGCAAGCCACTCCCTTCTGCATCCTTTGGCTGAGTGATTATGGAGGTCACTTTTAGGTACAGCTAAAAGTTTGTTTATATCGTTTTCTTTTAAACCTTCTACAAAAATATTCTCCACACCAATTCTCCTTCTAAGTTTTTCGATATTGCAGTATTGTAACAAAACAGGTTCGCCTCGTAAACAAATACACGCAAAAAGACCCGGTACTTTCGTACCGAGCCTTTGAAATCTGTAATAACAGATGATTATCTCTTTGAGAACTTTTTCAATCTCTTAAATGCCTTGTTTTGGGCATTTCTAGGGCGAGTTGCTGTTTACCTGCTGCGTACGGTAGAAAGCTCAGGGCTACTGTATGCGGCTGGTGGCAACTTTAATAACCGCGATCAAAAATAATACTCTGATTTTACTTTCTACTCATTAAATCTTTGTCTGTCTTTTGTAAGATTATCTTCCGGATAACGCTCTATCGTTCATCCCGGCGAATTTGAAGTTATTTTATTGTAGTTTTAAAAATCATATTCTCCATTCATATCCTTTGTTATAACTTCATAAACTATCTTGGCAGCCTTAATTTCATCCTGATCTGGATGCCCTTTTGATATTCCACCTATTAGTTTCAAAGGGCCAAACGTATCATACCCAGCGCATCCATAGCTTCCTTCGACTTTACAATTCTTACTCTTCAGTACTTCCTTAATATGATCACAATAATAAATACTTCTTAAATTTCTATTTCCACAAGTGTAAAGAAGAAATACACTTTTATTAGATGGAAACTTATCACTTGCAACAAACTTTTCTATATTCCGATATTATTTTCCAACCCACTTCAAAAGCACTTCGTAAAGCTCATCGAAAGAGGAGGCACAATAATTGATATTGTAAGCTTTCTGCGCTTCTTCGATATCACCGTAGGGCATGAACCACACAGATGCCAACGAAGCATTCTTAGCGCCCTGCATATCAGAAGAAAGTGAGTCACCTATCACGATACATGTCCTCTTCGGCTCATTCACGCCTTCAAGCACCATATCAAAAAACTTTTTGTCTGGCTTTGTTACGCCCATCCATTCACTGACATAAACCTTCTCGAGATACATATCGAGACCTGTTGACTTTATCCTTCCCTCGGCATTGATAGTCGCGCCGTTAGATATGATATAGCACCTGGAATCTTGGATGGTATCTTTAAGCTTGCTCATGAACTCAAGCGCACCCTCAATAAGCACGCCGTTCTGCGACATCGTATAGATGAATTCGTTATTTACAGTAAGCGGATTTAGCTCGGAATGGCCTCCCTCACAGAACTCAAATAGGTCTGTAAACCTTCTTATAAACAACTCGGTCCTTGTGATGGTTCCCTTCTCAAGCTCAAGCCAGAGAGCCTTATTGTACGCTTTAAAATGGTCATAGCATTCTTCTGTGAACTTCAGCCCGCATTCTGTAATTACTATCTCTAGCGCTTTTCGCTCAGAAGCATGGAAGTCGAGCAGCGTCATATCAAGGTCGAACAAGAAATTATGATGCATATAGATGGTGATACTCCTTTTGAATATTTTTACCGCAATATAAAGATGGAGCATACGGAACTCGAACCAGGGATTCCCTTAGCACCAATGGACATATTATCTTTCGAGTTAAAGTATGATCATCTCGAGAAACCCGAATTTTTCATTCATATAGCAATTCGAAAAAGTTGGTTAGCGGGACCCTGTATAGGTTCAAAATCAGCAATTTTCTCAAAGCCATATTTTTCGTACAAACCATGGTGCTCGCTCTTAAGATACACTTCTTTAAATCCAATTTCTTTAGCATAGTCAAGGGCGAACCTTATCATTAATTCTGAAATACGCTTCCCCCGATAATGTTCGTCGACAAAAACTAAGTTTATAAACGGACTAAAGTCATATTCCGGTGGCATCATTGTCCCTTTTTCTTCAAATACACAAAAGCCAACCACATTTTCTTCGTCAGTGGTAATAATAACCCTTGCCCAATCAGCAAAACTGTTTAACCGCATCCTTTCCGCTAAATGTGTCCCCGCAATCCAGGAGCATTTTTCTGAAAATGCAATCGTCTTCTCCCACAAATATTCCCCTTTTTTTATAGATTGAGCTTTCATCTAATCGTCTCCTCAAATACCGGTTTTCGTTCTATATTATCCCGCAAGATATTCCTACAGCTCATGGTAGTAAGGGCAGATATTTTCATAATGTCCGTCCTTCATTCTGAATCCCCCTGGTATAGTACCAAGCTGTTTAAATCCAAGTCGTTCATACAGATGCCTTGCGTGAACATTACTCTCTACGACAGCATTGAACTGAAGCACTCGAAATCCCAACTCTTTTCCCTTCTTCAGGCAATCCGTCACAAGCTGTTCTCCGATATGCTTTCCTCTTGCATCTCTTGATACGGCATAGCTGGCGTTGCAGATATGTCCGCATCTTCCGACATTGTTGGGATGAAGGATATAAAGACCGAAAATCTTCCCATTCTCCTCCGCAACACCTGTATGACTCTGGGAAGCAAAGAACTCCGCACCACCATCCAAATCAAGCATCTCTTCCTGCGGAAAAGCGATGCCATCCTCAACAACCTCATTCCATATTCTTATAATCTCAGGCAAGTCCTGACTTTTGTACTCTCTAACAATCATTTTCCTTTATCTCCATCGTGCGATAAACTGGAAGTTAATCTATTCAGAAATACTTAAATTTTTTCTTTGTAGCAACTGTTTATAATTATACCTATATCTACCATCCTGTTCAATATTATGTGCATAAAACAAGGGCGTTTTCACGCCCCTGCCTATTGCACTATCAGTTATTCATCTCTCAGGTCTTAGATTATTCCTATTAAGATTTGGACTTTGCTGCTCCTTCCTCTGATCAACTATCGTCTGGCTTTCTCTTAGCTTTTGCAAAATGCTTGTTTTAGCCTTTTCAGCTACCTCAGGCTTCTTGGTCTTATCCCACCATTCCTTGAATGTTCTGAAGGCTTTCGAGACTAGTTTTCCCAGTGTGGTCTTAGGATTTTCGAGTGTTGCGTATCTCATGAATTCCTTTTTCATTTCTGTATTTACCACTGAGTCCACATATTGGTTAACTGTGCTTTCAATGTCCTCCTTCATTTCTTTAGCCGTTCCGTCCAGAGCTTCAATCTGTGTCTCCTTCTCCTGGCACTTATCTTCCAGCTTTTCATATTCTTGCTGCTTTAGCCTTAAGTAGAATTCTTTTGAGAAGTCGCTATTCCTTCCTTTTTCCTTTGGCTTTAAGGTTTCATCTCCAAAGATCTCCGGGTGGTCTATCATCTGATGCTCTACAAAATCGTGCATTAGATCTTGTATTTTTCTAGTCTCTCCTGATCAAACACTTTTGTTTTTGCCACCTGTTTGCTTAGTCCTCGTTTGTATCCTGTTGCTACCGGAACTCCTACTACGTGCATATGAGGTGAATCCTCATCCAAGTGTGTTACCGCCGATGCGATTTTGAATTCCGGAACTATCTCTTTTACATATTCAAGCTGATCTCTCAAGAGTGGCTTCATTGCATTCCACTGCTCTCTCGTCTTATCTGCCCAGAATTCCTTATCCCCTACTTGGAGAATTACCTCCGTAGCCACATCATTCTTTTTACTTTCGGATACATACTCCAGATAGTCAGGAATCTGTCTGTCACTTCTTTTACCTTTGTTGTATTCCGCAAGTGCCTCAGAGAATTCCCTTTCATAAATCTCTTTTACATCATCGAGAACATTTACTTCACTCCCGACTTCCACTTCGATCATTTCTTCGTTATACTCTTCGCTTTGAAATAATCGAAGATTGTGTTTGCTCACCGAAACCACATCTCGCGTTTTAGTGAGCGAATGCTTCTTACATGAAATGTGAAATGTCACTGTTATCATAAACAAACTCCTTTCGTAATATTTTTTTGCCGCCGGCAGGCCCCTCGGAGAGCCCCCGGATAATGATGTGTAATGTCATTATCCATAGAGGGTTACCCATAACGACACGTTATGGGGAAGCTCGCTCCGCTCGCCTGCCAAGCCATTCATTCCTTGGCTGATTATTACCGGAGCGTGTCACGCTCCCGTTCAATCCATCAAGGGAAATCACCATCTAAAATCCCTGTGCATTCCCACCATATCGAGGTAGTCCTGACGAGCTTTTTCCTTCTCCTCTTCTGTGGGTGCTGTCTTGAACTTTGAATAGATTTCATGCCTCACTAGTTTTTCCATCTTGTCTTCAAGTTCTTTTTGATCAGATCAGTATCTTCATCAAACTCAAAGACCAGTAATCGTACCAGCCTTATAAATAATTCCTGTGATATCTGTACGTTTTTCATTCGTCCCTTTCTTCTAGTCCGCAACAATGCAGTGTCTTTATCTTTTTACAACCTTGCAATCTTAAGAGTGTAACTTCAGATACCTTACATTGTTGCGGTCTTGATTATCATTCGTTCTCTTTCAATATCCAGTACCAGGTATTGTTGATTCTCCTGGCTTTTATCCCAAGTTCATTTTTGGCTATCTCCAGAGTTCTTTTTGATATATCCTCTTCTTTAGCCAGTTCTACTGCCTCGTTACTTGGGATCATATTATGGTCTTCAGCCAATTCTCTCAGAAGAGCTATCGCCTTTTCCTGCTTATTCGCTTTCGGTGCAATTCCTCCGAGAACTTCGTCTGCGGTTATTTCATAATCTCCAATCCACTCGAATCCCTTTTCTGATAATCTGAAGGCCTTTGAATGTCCAAATGCTGCTAAGTTGTTCTTTATTTGGACTATTGCCCTTAGTTCCGGTTCTCCTTCTATCCTTCCTACCAGCAGGACACTTCTTGCTACTGCGTAGAAGTCAATTGATCCCATCCCTCTATAGGCTGCCTTGTTTCCGGAAGCCTTGTTCATGTGTCCGATTAGGATGATTGCACATTTGTACTTCTCCGCCAGAGCTCCCAGCTTCTTAGTCATATCTCTTGCTTCGTTAGCTCTATTCATATCCATTCCGCCTCCGAGATATGCCTGTAGTGGATCCAGAATCAAGAGTTTTGCTCCAGTCCTTATGATTGCCTGTTCAACTCTCTCATCTACCATTGATAGCGATTTATCACTCTCATCTATCACATGGATTTTGGAGCAGTCAGCCCCGGCACCTTCAAGTCTTGGCTTTACTGTATCAGCCAGTCCGTCTTCTGCTGTCTGATATATGATGTTTATTGGTTCCTCACTCTGCAGACCTGTATCTAACGAAATTCCTTTTGATAACTTCGCTGCTGCATTTAGTACAAAAGTTGTTTTTCCATCTCCGGGATCTCCCTGAATGATGGTAAGCTTTCCATATGGTATAAACGGATACCATAGCCAGGAAACTTCTTCAGCTTCTACATCTGACATCTGGATAAGCTTTAATTCTGGTTTGCTTGTTTCCATTTTGATTCCTCCAATCTTACTTTTTTGTTGAACTTGGCCGGAACCCTTGCTATACTTTATTTAATCGAATTTACAAAAGCTCCGGCTTTTCATTCACTCTCTTGTTACCAGCAAGAGAGTTTTTTCATTTTAGACTGCTTCTGGACTAAAGTATCCAATCTCTTCCCATACCTTTCTGTCTGGACAATAGTAGTTGTATTCACTAGAATTCTCTTTCTTCATGGCATATCCAAATTTGAATATCCCCTGCTGGATTCCAATTCTTACGAACTGTGCATCCTTGTGCATTGCCTCGGCAACCTCAGTTATAGGAACATTTCTACCGGTAAATCTTGGTAGTTCTACATATAACTTTTTGTCTTCCATACTTTTCACCTCCCTTCTTTCAAAATACGAATTATCAGTTCGTATTTTGATAATACGTCTTAGTAATTCATTTGTCAACACAAAATATGTATTTATAATTCGTATTACGTTCTTGCAATTCGTATTACTACATGTTACAATTCACACAAGGAGGTCAGTATGATGAATAATAGATCTGATATTGGAAATAGAATTAAAGAAGCCAGAAAAGCTCAGCACCTCAGTCAGACTGAACTGGCTAACAGACTAGGTAAAACTATGCGTACCGTACAGAAATATGAAAGCGGTGAAATAGAGCCTTCAATAGGTGTACTGAATGAGATCGCAAGTATTCTTAACATCTCTCCGGCAGAACTTATTGGATATCAGAAGAAGAACATCACTTTAGATACACTCTCAGATGTCCTCTATGTTCTAAACGAATTAAATAAAAAAGCAGGTCTTCACTTTAATATAGACGTAAATCGCCCGCCAAAAACTGAAGAGTGGAGCTGTAGCCTTAAATTCATAGGAAACGATGAAGCAGCAGAAAACAACGCAGATCTCTGCCTTTTTCTGGAAAGATACGCAGATGAACGAGAAAGCCTTGAACAAGCCTATCAAATGAAGATAGATTTAATCACTGGTTTGAAACAGAACTTGCATACTACGCAAATGTAGCATTGCCCGATAAGAAAGGTGATTAAGGGACTATCCCCTTTTTCATAAATTACCTGAGCATCAAAGGAGGTCGATATTATTTGAAATTACCAAACGGATATGGAAGTGTTATGAAAATGTCCGGGAAACGCAGAAAGCCCTATATGGTAAGAGTAACCACCGGATGGACCATTGATCCGGAAAAAGGTACCAAAAAGCAGACGTACAATGTCATAGGATATGCTGAAACCAAGCAGGAAGGCTTGCAAATGCTATCAGATTATCATCAGAATCCATTTGATACAAAAGCAGCCAAAATGACATTCTCAGACGTATATAACGCCTGGTCTGAAGCAAAATATCCTACAATCTCTAAATCCAATGTGCATGGGTATACAGCCTCATATAACGTATGTGGCACCCTTTACAACAAAACTTTTAGAGATATAAGGCTGGCAGAGCTTCAGAATGTCATTGATACCTGCGGAAAGAATTATCCTACACTCCGTAAGATCAAAGTCCTTTTCAATCAGCTTTACGATTATGCCCTTAAGAACGATATCTGTAACAAGGACTATTCCGAATTTGTAGATATCCTCAAGTATAAGGACAAAAATCCAAATAAGGTTGAGAGAGATATCTTTTCAAAAGCTGAGATTGACAGGCTATGGGAACTCAAGGATGATCCGTTCTACCAGACAGTACTGATGCTGATTTACAACGGCTGTAGAATATCTGAACTACTGGATTTGGAAAAGAAAAATGTTCATCTTGAAGAACAGTATTTCGATGTGATACTAAGTAAGACTGAAAATGGTATCAGAAAGGTTCCTATAGCAGATAAGGTTCTACCATTCTACAAAGCCTGGTATGAATCCTCTGACTGTGAATACCTTCTTCACACAGATGACAACAAAAAATCACCTACAGGAACTATAAAGACAGCTACTGGACACCACTAATAGAAAACCTTGGTATGGAGCACAATCCTCATGATACTAGGCATACCTGCATATCAATGCTGGCGGAAGCTCATGTGGATCCTACAATGATCAAGAAAATCGTAGGACACGCCGGAGCAATGTCTCTGACAGAGAAAGTGTACACACACCTTGATATCCAGTCTCTGGTAGAAGCAATAAATAAAATCTAAGACTTGATAATTTTGCTGTCTACCTGCTGTTTACTCGCTGTTTACGGTACAAAATTTTCTGCGTTTCACCACAACTGAATACAATTATAGATAAAAGAAAAACCCCAGAAACACTGAGTTTCTGAGGTTTGTAAATTCTTTTTGAATCTCGAAAGATTATCTCTTTGAGAACTGAGGAGCACGACGTGCCTTCTTGAGACCGGGCTTCTTTCTTTCCTTCATACGAGGATCTCTTGTAAGGAATCCAGCCTTCTTAAGTGTAGGTCTGTACTCATCTGAGTCAGCCTGAAGAAGTGCACGAGAAATGCCGTGACGAATAGCACCAGCCTGACCTGTTGTGCCGCCGCCTCTTACAGTTACAACTACGTCGAACTTCTCAACTGTATCTGTAGCTACGAGTGGCTGACGAACGATAGTCTTAAGTGTCTCAAGACCGAAATACTCGTCAATGTTTCTCTTATTGATTGTGATATTTCCCTTTCCAGGGAGAAGGTATACACGTGCAACAGAACTCTTTCTTCTGCCGGTACCATAATATGTTGCTGCTTTAGCCATTTTGAATTCTCCTTTCAATTACCTGTAATTAAAAATCCAGTACTTCAGGCTTCTGAGCAGCGTGATTGTGCTCTGGTCCTGCATATACATGAAGCTTTGTGTACATTTCTCTTCCAAGAGAACCCTTAGGGAGCATGCCCTTAACTGCGTGCTCGATAACTCTTTCAGGGTGAGTATTAAGCATCTCACGAAGTGTTGCGCTCTTCTGACCACCAACGTAGTCTGTGTGGTGCCAGTAAATCTTCTGATCAAGCTTCTTACCTGTAACTTTGATCTTCTCAGCGTTTACTACGATTACGAAATCGCCTGTATCAATGTTAGGTGTGTAGATAGCTTTGTTCTTTCCTCTAAGGACGTTAGCTACTTCTGTAGCAAGACGACCAAGTGTCTTATCTGTTGCATCAACAACGTACCATTTTTTCTCTACGTTAGTTGCGCTTGGCATGAATGTTTTCATCGTATTACCTCCATAGTTACTCTGTACTATATATACTATGAAAAGAACTGCCGCCAGCCTTTTCACGTTACAGAAACCCTTCACCTGATTTCTGCCATGATATATACGAAGCTCTAAAGCCCGTGGATAGACTTCTCTGTTTGTGAGGCAGACGCTTCGCGGTGCATATGCACCTATGAAAACTGTACCATGAAGGAACGTTTTCACTGTATCATCGGAAGCTTACCGGGTCTTCCGAATGATATTAACAAATTTAATGTGTGAACAAAATTAATCACACAGCAATATATTTTAGTCTTATTTTAGTAGATTTGTCAAGCGTTTTATTGTGAATCAGGGCATTTTTTAACCTCATGTCGCGAGTGAAAAAAGCGACTGCATTTTCAAACTGATGGAGCTTGCAACATCAATTTGAACTTAAAAATGGAAC
Organism: Butyrivibrio fibrisolvens; assembly: GCF_023206215.1. NCBI lineage: Bacteria > Bacillati > Bacillota > Clostridia > Lachnospirales > Lachnospiraceae > Butyrivibrio > Butyrivibrio fibrisolvens. The sequence goes on along the minus strand of NZ_CP065800.1, from coordinate 1,492,088 downwards.
ATTTTAAGCTTAAATCACTACTTCTTTGTCCGGAAACTCATATTTCATAAGGCATAATCCATTAGCAGGAGCTGTAGGTCCGGCTGCTGATCTATTTCTTGCTTCTATCATGGCCTGTATGTCCTCAGGGCTTCCTTTGCCTCTACCTATCATAGCCAGTGTCCCTGCCATGATTCTGACCATGTTGTACAGAAAGCCCTTGCCTTTGACTTCTATCACGACTTCCTTGCCTTCTCTAAATACGTTAACACTTATTACAGTTCTCACATGATCCGGTGTCTGTGTTGCTGTATTACAAAAAGAAGTAAAGTCATGGGTGCCTACAAGATATTCTGCCGCTTGCTGCATTTTCTCTATATCAAGATTGAAACTGCAATGCCATGCATAGTATCTTTTTACAGGGAGCATCACATCGTCGTTCCAGATTCTATACTGGTAGGTCTTAACGCTATTACAGTGCCTGGGGTGAAAAGAAGGATCTACTTCCATTGACTTCATGATCCTTATATCATCAGGCAGCATGCTGTTAAGGGCGTAGGAGAATTTATCGGGTGGTATACTTGCTTGCGTATCAAAAACAAACAAATTGCCACAAGCATGAACTCCTGCGTCAGTACGGCTTGCTCCTATAAGCTCAGGCTCATGTCCTGTAAGGCCTTTTATGGCTTTTTTTAATACGCCTTCTATTGTGACAGCTTCAGGCTGATATGCTGATCCGTTATAGCCTGTGCCATCATATGCTGTTATCAGCAGTACTCTTGGCATCGTATCTCCATTTCTTTTGTCAAAAAATAATATCGTAAGATAATACTTGCATTATAGATAATAATACAATCGGTAGATTGCTTGTACCTTTAGTTTTAAGCTGGTGTTAAAGTTCTAAGAAAAACGTATTATCATCTATGCTTAGATCAGTATATCTATTCTGCCAAGTACTACCATAGAAATCATAAATACTGCAACTACAAGATATGCTACAAAATCGTTTTTTTTGTAGATAAGCGGTTTCATTCTGGTTCTTCCGTCTCCGCCGTGATAACATCTGGCTTCCATTGCCATTGCAAGGTCATTGGCTCGTCTGAAAGCGGAGATAAAAAGCGGTACGAGTATTGGCACCAGGCTTTTAGCCTTTTGGATGATTCCGCCTGATTCAAAATCAGCTCCTCTTGCCATCTGTGCTTTCATGATCTTATCGGTCTCTTCCATGAGGATTGGTATGAATCTAAGTGCTATCGCCATCATCATGGCAATCTCATGAACTGGTACGCGAACTTTTTTTAGCGGATTAAGAAGAACTTCCAGGCCGTCCGTAAGCTGGTTGGGAGTTGTTGTAAGTGTGAGAATTGAAGATCCTGTTATAAGGAATATAAGCCTTATAGCCATCCTTCCTGCCATAATAAGGCCTTCTTTGGTTATCTTCAGTATCCAGAATGTAAATATCGTCTCTCCCGGTGTCAGAAAAATATTAAATAAAACCGTGATCATAAGCAGCATAAATATTGCTTTCATGCCTCTAAAGATAAATGAAGGCGGCACATGGGAAAGATATATGGTCGTTGCAAGATAAGCTGCTGCAATAATATATCCTGTCATGTTGTTCACAAGAAACAGGAATATGATGAACGCAAGCGTTGCAACTATCTTAACTCTTGGATCAAGGTCATGGACCTTAGATTTAGTTTGATAATACTGACCTATCGTTATGTCTCTAAGCATTGAATTATGTCCTTGTTTATTGTATTTCTAAGTCCACTGTTACAGGATGTAACTGGGACTTGTCCAGAAATACAGGGATGTATTTCTAAGTCCGCTGTTACAGGATGTAACTGGGACTTGTCCAGAAATACAGGGATGTATTTCTAAGTCCGCTGTTACAGGACGTAACTTGGACTTGTCCAGAAATACATGGATGTATTTCTAAGTCCTAAGATAAAGCTCTCATGATCTCATCAGTTGCTTCTTCAATGGTTGTGATATTACCATCAACATCAAAGCCTTTTTCTTTAAGATCATTCATGATATATGTTACTTGAGGCGCTGCAAGTCCCATTTTCTCCAGTTCCTTGTAACTTGCAAAAACTTTCCTTGGTTCGTCATCAAATTGAACCTGCCCGTGATCCATTACAATGATCCTCTCGACATAATTGGCAACATCTTCCATGCTGTGTGATACAAGGATTACTGTGATACCTCTTTCTTCATGAAGCTTCTTGAGGAGATCAAGTATCTCCGTCTTTCCTTTTGGGTCAAGCCCGGCTGTGGGTTCATCTAATACCAGTATTTCAGGATTCATGGCAAGGACGCCTGCTATAGCAACGCGCCTTTTCTGTCCACCTGAAAGGTCAAATGGAGACTGCTTATAATATTCATCAGGAAGACCTACCATTCTAAGAGCATCATAAGCTCTTTTTTCAATCTCAGATTTAGAAAGACCGAGATTTTTGGGGCCAAAGCATACATCTGCAAATACATCTGTTTCAAATAGCTGATGCTCCGGATATTGAAATACAAGTCCGACTTTAGATCTTAGCTTTTTTCTATCATAATCTTTTGCATTTATGTCTTCGCCGTTGTATAGTACTTGGCCGGATGTAGGCTTTACAAGACCGTTTAAATGAGTTACAAGTGTCGATTTACCGGAACCTGTGTGTCCTATAAGTCCGATAAATTGACCATCTTTTATTTCAATTGTCACATCGTTTAGAGCAGTATGAGCCATCTCGGTGTCTGCATCGTATATATAATTTACATGATCTAGTTTTAATGCCATGTTAATCCTCTATCATTTTAGATATCATCAATAATACATGTAGTACTCATGTTCATGAACATACTTTTGAAGTAGTCATAAGTTTTATAGTTATTCACTTTTGGGTTATATAATTTTGCAATTATACATTTTAGTACTTATTAGATGTACCAAAATTATGTATTATATCGTGCTTATATTTAATCTTTTGACCGTTTCTTTATTGTGACCAAAGCATCTGTAAGTTCATCTCTGGTAAGAATTCCCTTTGGTATATCAAGTCCTTTTTTTCTAAGGCTATCAGCAAGTAATGTAACCTGAGGTACATCCAGACGCAGCTCTTTGAGTTTATCTACCTGACTAAAGATTTCTCGCGGAGTTCCTGACATCACAACCTTTCCTTTGTCCATTACAAATATTCTGTCAGCGTGTACAACTTCTTCCATGTAGTGAGTTATAAGAATTACAGTGATGCCTTCTACGTCATTTAAAGCTCTTGCGGCTCTTATAACTTCTCTGCGCCCTGAAGGATCCAACATAGCTGTAGGCTCATCCATGATTATGCATTCCGGATGCATAGCTATAACACCAGCAATGGATACGCGCTGCTTCTGACCTCCTGAAAGATGATTAGGAGATGCTTTCCGGTATTCATACATTCCAACTGTCTTTAAGCTTTCATTAACACGTTCCCATATCTCTTCTGTAGGCACTCCCATGTTCTCAGGACCGAATCCCACATCTTCCTCGACTATCTGACCGATTATCTGATTATCAGGGTTCTGAAAGACCATGCCAGCCTTCTGGCGTATATCCCATATTCTGTTATCATCACAGGTGTCCATACCGTCTACCAGTACTGAACCTTTAGTAGGATATAAGAGAGCATTAAAATGTTTGGCAAGAGTAGACTTACCTGAACCATTATGGCCCAAGATAGCAATAAACTCGCCTTTATTTATAGTCATATCTACACCATCTACTGCAGTTACAGTTCCTATCGGGTTGCCTTCTTCGTCATGTTTTGTGTATTCAAAACTAACTCCACAGGCTTGGATCATTGGTTTATTATCTTTTCGTGTATAATCATTCATTTTTTTATATGTGTAATCCTGCGATCATTATTATATTTATATTTTTTAGATAGGTTTCAAAAGGTCCTTTTAACCTATATTTCATATTATGAGGAATATATGGATTTTATAAAAATAGAATTAGCCACATTTTTCCTGTATCTTCACGATTATACAAAATTAGCATAAAAGCGTCAATTAGAGTAAACTATACGTATAGGGAGGTGCGTATGAGAATTAGCAATCTTAGTCTATCCAAAAAGATATTCATATTGATAATCTGTATCGTAATATGCGCAATCGGAGCGAGAATTTTAAACTCAGGAGAAACTCTGTCAGAATATGCAGCAAATCATCCAGAGGAAGCATATGCTTCAACAGCAGAAAGCACTGGTAATTGAGTTCTTTTTGTAAAAAGCTTATATAAAATATAATCTTGTTCAAAAAATCCGCATATACATTTAGTATATGCGGATAATTTTTATGTTATCTTAAACTGAATTAAACGAGCTCAAGAACAACCATCATAGCTGCGTCACCCTTACGCTGACCAATCTTGATGATACGTGTGTAGCCACCCTTACGGCCAGCATACTTCTCAGCGTACTCATCGAAGATCTTGTCTGTAAGATCAACAACCTTTGTGTTCTGCTTACGAAGCTTTCCTTCTGTAGGAACTTCAGTAACCTTGTAGATCTCTTTGTACATCTGACGTCTAGCATGAAGACGTGAAGGCTTGTCCTTTGTTACTTCCTTCTTCTCGATGTCATAATCGTAAACCTTAAGAGTCTTCTTAAGCTTTTCGTTATACTTCTTCTCGAGAACGATGCGCTTTCCGTTTTCGTCCTTCTTGCAGTGCTTAACTTCTACAGTAACAGTCTCAACGTTATCTTTCTCTCTGATTCCAAGTGCGATAAGGTGCTCAGCGATCTGACGTACCTCTTTTGCACGAGCCTCAGTTGTAACGATCTTACCGTTGTAAAGAAGTTCAGTTACCTGGTTTCTAAGAAGAGCCTTTCTAGGCTTGCTTGCTTTGCTAAGCTTTCTGTACATTGCCATGATATAATATTTCCTTTCTCATTACAGAGTTCCCTCTGCGTTGGTGCATTTTACAGCGCTCATTGGTCTTACCCGTAAAATGTTATGTTTACCATGAGATTCGCATCAGTACACTTTGGTTTTACCTTCTGCGAATTAACTCTTTAGTTAAGTTCCTCAGTTATCTCACCTTTTCTAAGCTGCAGACCGAGCTCTTCGAGCTTGGCAAGAACTTCTTCAAGTGACTTACGTCCGAGGTTACGTACCTTCATCATATCATCAGGAGTCTTGTTGCAGAGTTCCTGAACTGTATTGATTCCGGCTCTCTTGAGACAGTTGAATGAACGAACAGAAAGTTCAAGCTCTTCAATTGACATCTCAAGGACTTTACCCTTAACATTGTCTTCTTTATCTGTAATAACATCAGCAGTCTGAGCTACTTCAGAAAGATCAATGAAAAGAGACAGATGCTCTGAAAGTACCTTCGCAGCAAGGCTTACAGCCTCATCAGGCTCAAGTGTACCATTAGTGTGAACATCTAAAGTCAGTTTATCAAAGTCAGTTACCTGACCGACACGAGTGTTCTCAACTGTAACATTTACACGCTCAACAGGAGTGTAAATAGAGTCAATAGCAAGAACTCCGATCGGAAGGTCTCCAGACTTGTTCTTATCTGAGCTGACATATCCTCTGCCGCGTGTGATTGTAAGCTCCATATAAAGCTTAGCATCAGCACCGCAAAGTGTAGCAATAGTCTGATCGGGATTCATGATCTCGATATCCTGATCAACCTGAATATCTGAAGCCTTAACAACGCCATCACCTGTATATTCGATGTAAGCGATCTTAGGCTCATTTGTTTCAGATTTATTCTTGATAGCAAGATTTTTGATGTTCATTATGATTTCAGTAACATCCTCTTTAACTCCAGGGATAGAACTGAATTCATGAAGAACGCCTTCGATCTTGACCTGACTTACTGCAGCACCAGGTAAAGAAGAAAGCATAATCCTTCTGAGGGAATTACCAAGTGTAATACCATAACCTCTCTCAAGAGGTTCTACAACGAATTTACCATACTTCTTGTCATCTGAGATTTCTGCTACTTCAATATTTGGTCTCTCAAAATCAAACACTGATATTTCCTCCTTTTATGCTTAGTCAACAGTTGCATTCTTTATATAATAATTAACTATTTACAAATTACTTGGAATACAGCTCGACGATAAGCATTTCGTCAACAGGAACATCAATCATGTCTCTTGCTGGAAGCTGTGAAATAGTACCCTTCCAATTCTCCTTGTCAGCATCGATCCATGAAGGAACGAGTCTAGCACCAGCGATTTCAGCGATATCCTTGAATCTCTGCATGTTCTTAGCAGACTCTTTGATTTCAACTGTATCACCAGCCTTGATCTGGTAAGAAGGAACATTTACAACCTTACCGTTAACAAGTACGAACTTATGAAGAACTACCTGACGTGCTTCTCTTCTTGTTCTAGCGAAACCAAGACGGAAGATTACGTTGTCGAGTCTTCTCTCCAGAAGAACCATAAGGTTCTCACCGGACTGTCCTCTCATCTGCTCAGCCTTCTCATAGTAATTTCTGAAAGGCTTCTCAAGTACTCCATAAATGAATTTTGCTTTCTGTTTCTCACGGAGCTGAAGACCATATTCTGAAATCTTACGGCCTGATCTCTGTGGGTTTCTCTTTGACTTCTTGTCATATCCAAGGAATGTAGGATCAAGGTCAAGAGATCTGCATCTTTTAAGTATCGGTGTTCTGTTTACTGCCATTTTGTGTGGCTCCTTTCTTCAGGATAATTGTCCTGCTGTTGTTTACAATCAATATGTGTCCGAAATGGACATGACCTTCTTCCAACTAACTAAATTGCTATTTGTAACTATATATTCTTCCAAACAGAAGAATTGAATTGATCATAATGCAGCTATTACAGCTGCATCACAATCAATATATATCATCTCATAAATGTATCTATATATTTTTAATATATATAGAGTCTTTCACGAAGTGACAACAGGCTATAAATACAACCTGCATAACCCAGCTATTACAAACTGAGTCTTATACTCTACGTCTCTTAGGTGGACGGCATCCGTTGTGAGGAACTGGAGTTACATCTGTGATGCTTGTAACTGTGAGTCCATTAGCTGCGAGTGCTCTGATAGCAGCTTCTCTTCCTGAACCCGGTCCCTTTACGAACACATCAACTGTCTTAAGACCATGTATAAGAGCAGCCTTTGTAGCTGTTTCAGCAGCTACCTGTGCAGCATAAGGAGTAGATTTCCTTGAACCCTTAAATCCAAGTCCGCCTGCACTTGCCCAGCTAAGAGCGTTTCCAGCTGCATCTGTCAGTGTAACGATAGTGTTGTTGAAAGATGCCTGGATGTGTGCCTGACCGTGTTCAACGTTTTTCTTAACACGCTTCTTTGAAGCGCTAGCTTTCTGATTTGCCATAGTAAACTAACCTACTTTCTTCCTTTTAGTTTGTATACAGATGACTGAATGCTACATTCCAAAATCATCTGTGTCAACGATTGACTGACTACTATTACTTCTTCTTGTTAGCAATAGTTCTCTTAGGTCCCTTACGTGTTCTAGCATTAGTCTTTGTTCTCTGACCACGGCAAGGAAGACCCTTTCTGTGACGAGTACCGCGATAGCATCCGATCTCAGTCAGTCTCTTGATATTCATTGCTACTTCACGACGAAGATCACCTTCTACAAGGTAATCGTTAGTGATAATCTCACTAAGCTTCTTTACTTCGTCATCTGTAAGATCACGGCAACGAGTATCTGGATTAACACCAGCAGCTGCAATAATCTTATTGGAACTTGTTCTTCCGATTCCATAAATGTAAGTCAAGCCGATTTCTACGCGCTTGTCTCTAGGTAAATCAACACCTGCAATACGAGCCATTTTAATAATTCCTCCATAATAAATTATATGTATGTACGCGAACATAGAGGCGTGGCTTGTTGCCTATATGCTTTTTACTGGCGTCATACGGTTACTTTTGATTGAGGCATCTGAATGTGATATTCATAACTTCGCCTTTGCGAAATTTCTATGCCCAATCGGACAGGATCCGATCTTTCCAACACACAATATTAATATTGGTATCAAAAAGTAATATACGTAGGCTCTACGATATATTAATCGAACAGACATCAGCCGCTAGCAGCGGCGCCCGGACGAATCGAATTATCCCTGTCTCTGCTTGTGCTTAGGGTTCTCGCAGATAACACGAATGACACCCTTTCTCTTAATGACCTTGCACTTCTCGCACATAGGCTTAACAGAAGATCTGACTTTCATCCCGACTCCTTTCCTGTAGTTTCCCACATTCTTTATGTCATACTACCTCTTCACAATAAAATAACGCAAAGAGAGCCTTCTACGCAGAAGACCGTTTTATAGTATAGCGCATATTAAAATAAAATGCAACAAATTTTGCCCAAAAATTTCAGTAATTTTTTTGAGCAATTATTTGTCTCTCCAAATTATTCTACCCTTTGTAAGATCATATGGTGAAAGTTCCATAGTAACCTTATCTCCGGGAAGGATTCTTATAAAGTTCTGTCTGAGCTTGCCGCTGATATGAGCCAGAACTACATGTCCGTTTTCAAGTTCTACACGGAACATTGTGTTAGGAAGTTTTTCTATTACTTTTCCTTCGATTTCAATTACATCTGCCTTAGACATTATTTCCTCCTTGCTATGTGCAGCATTTATTCCTCACCTTCAAGCATTGTCAGGATTTCGGGTTCATCGTCAGTTATCACGATAGTATTTTCATAATGCGCTGCCGGTGATCCGTCTACTGTCACTACTGTCCAGTCATCATCAAGCCATCCAACATGTCTTTTTCCCATTGTGATCATGGGTTCTACACATATCGTCATGCCTTTTTGAAGTTTTATTCCTCTTCGAATCTGTCTGTAGTTAGGGACATTGGGCTCTTCATGTAGACTTTGACCTATTCCGTGGCCTGTCAATTCATGTACTATTCCATATCCATATTGTGTAACATATTGATCAATGGCTTTGGATATCTCATAAAGTCTGTTACCTGCTCGTGCCTTCGCAATTCCCTCAAAAAAGCTCTGCTTTGTAACTTCGATAAGCTTTCTTTTCTCAGGACTGATCTCGCCAACCCCCCAGGTTCTGGCAGCATCAGAATGCCATCCTTTGTAAATAAGGCCGGTATCAAATGTTACGATATCACCTTCCTGAAGTATTCTGTCAGCACTCGGTATTCCATGAACTACCTCTTCATTAACAGAGATACATATGGAAGCCGGAAAGCCTTCGTAATTCTTACAGTTCGGGATACCACCCATTTTTCTGATCAGTTCTTCTCCTAAAGTATCAATCTCGAGAGTTGACATACCCGGGCGTAATGCCTGATGTAATTCTGCATGCACCTGCGCTAAGAGGTGCCCTGATTGTCTCATAAGATCAATCTGATCCGGTGTTTTGATATAGATCTGCATAACAGGACCTCAATTATCCAAGGATCTTAACAATATCTTCAAAGACATCATTCATATCTTTGGTTCCATCGACAGTTTTAAGGATGTTTTTGCCATTATAATATGTTATAAGAGGCTGTGTCTGTTCATGATAAACACTGAGACGATTCTGAACTGTTTCCGGTTTATCATCATCTCTTTGTACAAGCTCACTACCACAGCGGTCACATATGCCTTCCTGCTTCGGAGGGATATGCTCGATATGATAAGTAGCTCCGCACTTAAGACAAGCACGTCTTCCTGACATTCTGCGAACAATATTTTCATCAGGAACTTCTACATTTATTGCAAAATCTATCTTGTCAGAAAGCTTTGTAAGCTCTTTGTCAAGTACATCTGCCTGAGGGATAGTTCTTGGGAATCCGTCAAGAACATAACCATCTTTACAATCTTCCTTAGCTACTCTGTCAAGAAGAAGTTCAACAGTCAGTTCATCAGGAACAAGCTGTCCCTTATCCATGTACTCCTTAGCTTTTTTGCCAAGTTCTGTTCCGTTTTTTATATTCGATCTGAAAAGATCTCCTGTTGAAATGTGCGGAATATTGTACTTGTCACATATCATCTGTGCCTGTGTACCTTTACCGGCACCAGGTGCTCCCAGCATTATAATCTTCATTCCCCTGTCTCCTCTATTATGTATATAGTCTTATGTCAACGCAAAAGAAGGTCGGGCCATGCAAAACCATGAAACCCGGCCTCTTTGTATTATTCTCAATCGTCTAAAAAGCCTTTGTAATTACGAACAAGCATCTGTGACTCAATCTGTTTAACTGTTTCAAGTATAACACTTACAACGATGATAAGAGAAGTGCCACCAAATGATACATTTGCATTAAAAAGTCCGTTAAATACGATTGGAAGGACCGCAATGATTATCAGGCCACATACACCTATAAGAACGATGTATTTAAGCATGGTCTGCAGATAATCGCTGGTTGGCTTACCAGGTCTGATACCAGGTATAAAACCACCCTGCTTCTTAAGATTATCTGCTATCTCAAGCGGATTAAATGTAATGTCTGTATAGAAATAAGCAAAGAATATCATCAGAAGTATATATACGACAAGACCTATGCTGTATTTCCACTGAGAAGTCTGGAACCAGTTACCTTCATTAAGATATTTGAGAACCTCGCTCCAAATTCCTGTTCCCTTGTATCCCAGAAGCTGAGAAACTATGATCGGGAACTGGAAAAGTGACATTGCAAAAATGATAGGCATAACGCCGGCAGTATTAACCTTGAGTGGAATCTCAGCTCCACTTGAACCTACAAGGCGTCTGCCCTGTAATTTCTTAGCATACTGAACCGGAATCTTACGCTCTGCATCATTGAGCAGGACTACCAGTACTACCATTGCAACAATGATAGTAAGAATGATAAGACCATAAACAACCTTCTGAACCACTGAGTGATTCTCAAGGAACTGCGTATAAAGAGTCTTTAAATCCTGCGGCATTCTGGAGACAATGTTGATTGTAAGGACAATGGAAATACCATTACCTACACCATAATCCGTAATTCTTTCACCAATCCACATAAGGAATGCACTACCTGCAGTAAGCGCTGCAACGATTTCTACACAATATACCCAGTTCTGAGATTTGATAAGAAGACCATTGCGATAGAAACCTACTGCCATAGCAATTGATTCTACGAGCGCAAGTGCTATTGTGATGTAACGAGTCATGTTAGTAAGTTTCTTACGTCCTTCCTCGCCATCATGCTGCCATTCTTCTAACTTCGGAATAGCAATAGTCAGCAGCTGTATAATGATAGAGGATGTAATATAAGGTGTAATATTCAGAGCCAGAATTGACATCTGTTCGAATGAACCACCTGTAAAACGATCCATGAAACCAAAAGTTCCACCTGCTGTAAGATTTTTGAACCAGGCTGAAAACTGATCACCGTATATTCCGGGAACAGTTATTAAAGTACCAAGTCTGATTACTGCAAGCATCAGAAGTGTAAATATTATCTTGCTTCTGATTTCTCTGATTTTGAATGCATTCTTTAGGGTTGTTAGCATCAGATCACCTCAGCTGTTCCACCAAGAGCCTCGATCTTTTCTTTTGCAGATGCACTGAATGCATTTACTTTAACCGTAAGCTTCTTAGTTAATTCTCCGCCACCAAGAATCTTAACACCATCATTTTCCTTCTTGATGATGCCCATTTCCTTAAGTGCGCTGACAGTAACTTCAGCTCCGTTATCAAATGCTTCCAGTCTGTCAACATTGATAGCTACAAAATTCTTAGAATTGATGTTCTTGAAGCCTCTCTTAGGAAGTCTTCTGAACAGTGGCATCTGGCCACCTTCAAATCCTGGTCTTGGAGCTCCTGAACGAGCCTTCTGACCCTTGTGACCCTTACCAGCAGTCTTGCCGTTTCCTGAAGCGTGTCCACGTCCTCTTCTGAAGTTGTCTGACTGAACTGAACCTTCAGCTGGTCTTAAATTTGATAATTCCATGATTTTTCCTCATTTCCCGCTGCGAGATCACTAAGACGCAGACTATGCCTCGCAGCGTGTCTCATAATCTGCTCGCTCATTATATTATATGCACATTTACCGTGCATAGCAAACATGGTTCTGCAAAAAATTTGCAGAACCGTGTTTATATCATTACATTTCTTCAACTTTAACAAGGTGTCTGATCTGCTGGATCTGTCCTCTTGTAGCGGAGTTATCCGGAAGAACAACACTGCTGTTAAGTTTCTTAAATCCCATTGATTTAACGGTTGCTACCTGCTTAGGCACAGCACCGATAGTGGATTTAATCAATGTGATCTTGAGTTTCTTTTCTGCTGCCATTGATTTCTCCTTTCCTTAAGGCTGTTACCTTAAGCTTTAACTTCTTCTACAGACTTGCCACGCATCTTTGCAACTTCCTCAGGAGTCTTAAGCTTGCTGAGGCCGTTGATTGTAGCGAATACAACGTTCTGCTTGTTGTTGGAACCAAGAGACTTTGTACGAATGTTCTTGATACCAGCAAGTTCACATACGGAACGTGCAGGACCACCTGCGATGATACCTGTACCTTCTGGGCTCTTCTTAAGAAGAACTTCAGCGCTTCCGAACTTACCAACGAAATCATGTGTAATGGAGTTATTCTCATCAAGAGCAACTGTAACAAGTGACTTTGTTGCAGCTTCCTTACCCTTACGAATAGCATCCGGAATTTCTGTAGCCTTACCAAGACCACAACCTACGTGTCCATTACCATCACCTACAACTACGAGAGCTGTAAACTTCATGTTACGGCCACCCTTAACTACCTTGGTAACCCTTTTAATGGTAACGACTTTATCTGTTAACTCAAGCTGACTTGCATCAACGACTGTACGTTTCATTTAATTCTGTTCTCCTCTCTTAGAATTCTAAGCCAGCTTTTCTGGCAGCATCAGCAAGGGCTTCAACCTTACCGTGATAAATGTAACCTGCTCTGTCGAAAACAACAGCCTTGATACCCTTTTCAAGGGCTCTCTTAGCTACTACATCTCCAACATATGCAGCTGCATCAACATCATCGGTGTTCTTGAGCTCAGCTTTGATGTCTTTCTCAAGAGTAGAAGCAGAAACAAGAGTCTTCTGAGCTACGTCATCGATAACCTGAGCGTAGATGTTCTTGTTGCTTCTGAACACTGCAAGTCTTGGTCTCTCAGCAGTGCCGCTGTAGCGTTTACGTTCCTTCAGGTGCTTCTTTTCACGAATTTCCTGTCTGGATTCTTTTCTAACCATTTTACACTCTCCTTATCTCTTACTTCTTACCGGTCTTACCGACTTTACGTCTGATTACTTCATCAACGTACTTGATTCCCTTGCCCTTATATGGTTCAGGAGCTCTCTTCTCGCGGATGATTGCTGCGTACTGGCCAACCTTTTCCTTGTCGATACCCTTAACTGTGATGATCTGACCTTCAACAGTAGATTCAACACCTTCAGGATCTTCAAGTTCTACCGGGTGAGAATATCCAAGAGTAAGTGTGAGAGTTTTGCCTTTCTTTGCAGCTCTGTAACCAACACCTGCAACTTCAAGCTTTTTCTCAAATCCGTCTTTAACACCTGTTACCATGTTGTTCAGGAGAGCTCTTGTAAGGCCGTGGAGAGCCTTTGTTCTCTTCTGATCATCTGGTCTTGATATAACAATCTCGCCGTCTTTCTGCTCGATTGAAAGTTCCTGAGGGAAGTCTCTTGTAAGTTCTCCCTTAGGACCTTTTACAGTCACCTTGTTATTTTCTGCAACGCTGATAGTAACTCCATCAGGGATTGCGATTGGCATTTTACCGATTCGTGACATGCCCGTACCTCCAATTTACCAAATAAATGCAAGAACTTCGCCACCAACCTGGAGCTCTCTTGCTTTCTTATCAGTTACAACACCCTGGTTTGTAGAAATGATAGCGATTCCGAGACCACCAAGTACTCTTGGAAGCTCATCCTTGCCAGCATATACACGAAGACCAGGCTTGGAAATTCTCTTGATGCCTGTGATAACCTTATCGTTACGATCTGCACCATACTTAAGTGTGATGTGAAGATCTTTGAAGCCCTTGTTATCAACGATGTCAAGCTTCTTGATATAACCTTCCTCAAGAAGAATGTTTGCGATTGCAAGCTTCATCTTTGATGAAGGAACATCTACAGTATCATGTTTAGCAGTGTTAGCGTTACGAATTCTTGTAAGCATATCTGCAATAGGATCATTCATTGCCATTTTAAATTTTCCTCCTAATATTCTTGCTTCGCCTTACTCCCCCAAAAAGGGGAGAGACACGAAGCCGCAATAAACAAATCTAACTTTATCACCAAAGTGATTAGTTACATAATTACCAGCTGGCTTTCTTTACGCCAGGGATTTCGCCCTTATAAGCAAGTTCACGGAAGCAGATTCTGCAAATTCCGTATTTTCTAAGAACTGAATGAGGACGACCGCAGATTCTGCAACGTGTATAAGCTCTTGTTGAGAACTTAGGTTTCATCTGCTGTTTTCTTTTCATGGATAATTTAGCCATGTTTTTTCTTTCCTCCTATGATTACTTTGCGAAAGGCATGTTGAACAGTCTGAGAAGCTCACGAGCCTCTTCGTCTGTCTTTGCTGTTGTTGTGAAGATAATGTCCATTCCTCTTGTCTTATCTACCTTATCATACTCGATTTCAGGGAAGATAAGCTGTTCACGAATACCAAGAGCATAGTTGCCTCTTCCGTCAAAGGAATCAGGATTGATGCCGCGGAAGTCACGTACACGAGGCAGTGCCAGGTTTACGAGACGATCCAGGAAATCATACATCTTCTCGCCACGAAGAGTAACCTTGCATCCGATAGCCTGGCCCTCTCTGATCTTAAAGTTAGCGATTGACTTCTTAGCCTTTGTAAGAACGGGCTTCTGACCTGTGATAATTTCCATGTCGCCAGCTGCGTTCTCAAGAACCTTAGCATTTTCTTTAGCTTCGCCAACTGCCATGTTTACAACGATCTTGTCAAGCTTCGGAACTTCCATAACGTTCTTGTAGCCGAACTTCTTTGTCATAGCGTCAACGATTTCGTTTTTATATAAATCTTTATATCTGCTCACGTCTTAGTACCTCCTTCCCGTTAGTTCTTCTTCTGTGCCGGATAGATCACATCGATTTCTTCACCAGTTGCTTTTGCAACACGAGTCTTCTTAACGACCTTGCCGTTTTCATCTCTCTCGACTTTGATGCCGACACGAGTGGTCTTACCGTCAACTACGAGCATAACGTTGGAGATATCGATAGGAGCTTCAACTTCTACGATTCCGCCGTTCTGATTCTGCATAGAAGGCTTCTGGTGCTTTTTAACCTTGTTGATACCTTCTACAACTACTCTGTGATTTTTAGCATCAACGGACAGAACCTTACCTTCATGACCCTTGTCTTCATAGGAGCCAGCGATAACACGAACTGTATCTCCCTTTTTAATTCTACTTGCTGCCATAACCTGGGTTCCTCCTTATAATACTTCAGGTGCCAGAGACAGTATCTTCATGTATTTCTTATCACGAAGCTCTCTTGCAACTGGTCCAAATATACGTGTTCCTTTTGGATTACCGTCATCGTTGATAACTACAGCAGCGTTCTCATCGAACTTGATGTAGGAACCATCTTTACGACGTGTCTCCTTTACTGTACGAACAACAACGGCTTTAACAACGTCACCCTTTTTTACAACACCACCGGGTGTTGCATCTTTAACAGAAGCAACGATTACATCACCGATTCTCGCATATCTTCTTGTAGATCCGCCCATAACACGAATGCAAAGCAGTTCTTTTGCACCAGTATTATCAGCGACATTAAGTCTGCTTTCCTGTTGAATCATGTTAATTCTCCTTCTTTATAATGCGCAGGATACGAGTTAAATTTCAAAGAAATTATACTCAAAATTACTTTGCGCGCTCAATAATAGAAACAAGTCTCCATCTCTTATCTTTTGAAAGTGGTCTTGTCTCCATGACCTTTACTGTATCGCCAACATGACACTCATTGTTCTCATCATGTGCCTTAAGCTTATATGTTTTCTTAACGATCTTCTTGTAAAGAGGATGTTTTACATGGTCTTCAATGGAAACAGTGATGGTCTTGTCCATCTTATCACTTGTAACCTTACCAACACGTGTTTTTCTAAGATTTCTTTCCACGATTCTTTATCCTTTCCCGCAACTTCAGCGAAATTATTCAGCTACTTTAGACTTCTGTGTGATAACTGTCTGGATTCTAGCAATATTCTTACGAACAGTGTTGATTCTAGCAGTATTGTCCAGCTGGTTAGTAGCCTTCTGGAATCTTAAATTGAAAAGTTCCTTCTTTGCAGAAACAAGCTCTTCATTAAGAGCCTTTGCATCCTTCTTATTAAGCTCTTCAACATATGTATTAGTTTTCATCAGATACACCACCTTCCAAATCAGCCTTGGAAACGATCTTGCAGCGGCAAGGAAGCTTGTGCATAGCAAGACGAAGTGCTTCTCTGGCATCATCTTCAGATACACCGCCGATCTCGAACATTACGCGACCTGGCTTTACTACAGATACCCAGTACTCTACAGTACCTTTTCCGGAACCCATTCGAGTTTCAGCAGGTTTTGCTGTAACAGGCTTATCCGGGAAAATTTTGATCCAAACCTGTCCACCACGCTTTGTGAAACGTGTCATAGCTACACGGGCAGCCTCAATCTGGTTGGATCTGATCCAGCAAGGATCAAGGGCAACTATTCCGAACTCACCGTAAGAGATAGTTGTACCGCGAGTAGCTTTGTGAGCCATAGAACCACGGAACTGTTTACGGTGTTTAACTCTCTTTGGCATTAACATTATTTATCGCTCCCTTCCTTGTCAGCATCAGCCTTAGGTCCTTTCTTAGGAAGAACTTCTCCCTTATAGATCCAAACCTTGACACCAACCTTACCATAGGTTGTATCTGCTTCTGCAAAACCATAATCAATATCAGCTCTAAGTGTCTGAAGCGGAATTGTTCCTTCGCTGTAGAACTCTTTACGAGCAATATCAGCACCACCAAGACGTCCACCGCAGCAAGCCTTGATACCAAGAACTCCTGCCTTCATGGATCTTGACATTGAAGACTTCATAGCTCTTCTGAAGGATACACGGTTCTCAAGCTGGCTTGCAATGTTTTCTGCAACAAGCTGAGCATCGCGGTCAGGTCTCTTGATCTCTTTAATATCAACCATGACCTTTTTATCTGTAAGCTTCTGAAGCTCTTTCTTTGTGATCTCGATTTCGTTACCGCCCTTACCGATTACAACGCCGGGCTTAGCTGTGAAAACGATAACCTTAACTCTGTCAGATGCTCTCTCGATCTCGATCTTGGAAACACCTGCAGCATATAACTTTTTCTTAAGGTACTTTCTGATCTTGTAATCTTCAACAAGATTATCAGCAAATGCACCCTCTTCAGCGTACCATCTGGAATCCCAGTCAGCTATAACGCCTACTCTCATGCCATGCGGATTAACTTTCTGTCCCATTTGATTTTAGCTCTCCTTTCTTATCTCTCATCCAGAATGATGCTGAGGTTGCTCATTCTCTTGTTGATTCTGTAAGCTCTACCCTGTGCTCTAGGATGAATTCTCTTCATGATAGGGCCGTTGTTTGCGTAGCACTCAGCAATGTAAAGATTCTCACGGTTCTTACCCTGGAACTCAGCATTTGCTGCAGCACTTGCAAGAAGCTTATAGATAACGCTTGAAGCATATCTTGGATTGTACTGTAAGATAGCAAGAGCTGTTGTTACATCCTTACCACGGATAGCGTCCATAACGAAGCATGCCTTCTGAACAGGAATTCTAGCGTATGTAAGCTTTGCGTGTGGTCTTGTCTCTCTATTTTCTCTATTTCTCTCAACTTTGTATTGAGATCTGGACTTCTTCTTTTCTTCTGTTGCCATAATGAACCTCCTTTCGCTCTACCTTATCTGGCACCTGTCTTTTTCTCGTTGCCTGAGTGGCCGCGGAAAGTTCTGGTCTGAACGAACTCACCAAGTTTATGGCCAACCATATCCTCAGTTACATATACCGGGATGTGCTTTCTACCGTCGTGAACTGCGATCGTGTGCCCTACAAATGAAGGGAAGATCGTTGAACGACGTGACCAGGTCTTGATGATCTGCTTTTCGTTCTGTGCGTTCATAGCATCTATTTTCTTTAAGAGACTTGCGTCAGCGAAAGGTCCCTTTTTAAGTGATCTTGACATTTTATTCTCCCTTCAATTATTTGATGGCTTTACCGTTTCTTCTTCTTACGATGAGCTTGTTAGAAGCCTTCTTGGACTTACGTGTCTTATAACCAAGAGCAGGCTTGCCCCAAGGTGTGCATGGACCCGGACGACCTACCGGAGCCTTACCTTCACCACCACCGTGTGGGTGATCGTTAGGGTTCATAACAGAACCACGAACTGTAGGACGGATACCCATGTGACGAATACGGCCTGCCTTACCATAATTGATAAGGTTATGTTCAATGTTGCCGACCTCACCGATTGTTGCACGGCACTCGATCGGAACCATTCTCATCTCACCTGAAGGAAGACGAAGTGTAGCGTACTTCTCACCCTTAGCCATAAGCTGTGCAGAGTTACCAGCTGAACGAACAAGCTGTCCACCCTTTCCAGGATAAAGCTCAATGTTGTGAACTTCAGTACCTACAGGAATAGCTGAAAGGGGAAGGCAGTTACCAACACGGATTTCTGCGTTAGCACCGTTCATAACTGTCATGCCGTCTGTCAGACCTGCAGGAGCAAGGATGTATGACTTTGTTCCATCTGCATAGCAGATAAGAGCAATGTTTGCTGTACGGTTAGGATCGTACTCGATACCGATAACCTTTGCAGGCATATCATCTTTATTTCTCTTGAAGTCTACGAGTCTGTATTTAACTCTTCCGCCGCAACCTTTGTGTCTAACTGTGATCTTACCCTGGTTATTACGTCCAGCGATGCTGTTCTTTGAAACAAGAAGCTTCTTCTCAGGAGTCTTCTTTGTGATTTCAGCGAAATCAGAACCAGTCATGTTTCTTCTGGATGGGGTATAAGGACCATACTTCTTAATTCCCATGATTCTTTTTCTCCTTATTTTGTCGCATGCGAGGGACTAGCCCTTGGCCCCCGGACTCTTTAAATGGGCCTTGCACGCATAATTATTATTATCTAAATTAGAGTCCCTGGAAAATTTCGATGTCTTTAGAATCTGCTGTCAGAGTTACTACAGCCTTCTTTGTCTTAGCTGTGAAACCTACTGCCTGACCTCTTCTTCTCTTTGTACCATCAGCGTTAAGTGTGTTAACCTTAGCAACCTTAGTACCTTCGAACATCTTCTCTACAGCTTCCTTGATCTGACTCTTGTTAGCCTGAGGATTTACAAGGAATGTGTATTTCTTATCGCCCATAAGGTTCATTGACTTCTCAGTCAGAACGGGCTTCAGGATAATGTCATAATATTCGAGTGCTGCCATTATGCGTACACCTCCTCGATCTTGCTTACTGCGTCCTTAGTAAGAACCAGTGTCTTTGCATTTACGATATCGTAAACGTTAAGTGTAGTAGCCTGCATTGTCTTAGCCTGAGCGAAGTTACGAGCTGAAAGAACTACGTTCTGATCGTTATCAGCAAGAACAACAAGTGCCTTACGGTCTACATTGATGTTAGCCATAACTTCAGCAAACTTCTTTGTCTTGATCTCATCGAACTTAAGCTCGTCAAGAACAACTACATTGCCGCTTTCAACCTTATCTGTAAGAGCGGACTTAAGGGCTGCCTGCTTCTCCTTCTTGTTCATCTTGAAGGAATAATCTCTTGGAACTGGTGCGAATACAACACCGCCGCCTGTCCACTGAGGAGATCTTGTTGAACCCTGTCTAGCATGACCTGTTCCCTTCTGTCTCCATGGCTTTCTGCCACCTCCGGAAACTTCGGAACGAGTCTTTGCTTTCTGTGTACCCTGACGATTGTTAGCAAGATACTGAACAACTGCAAGGTGTACAAGGTGCTCGTTGACATCAACTCCGAATACAGCATCGTTTAAGTCGATCTTGCCAACTTCTTTACCTTCCATATTTAAAACAGATACGTTAGCCATCTGAATGGTCCTCCTTTCCTTCGTTATGCCTCAACTCTTGTTGTTTCTTTGATAGTAACAAGGCCCTTCTTAGGTCCTGGTACAGCGCCTTTAACAAGAATGAGATTCTTCTCAGCGTCTACCTTTACAACTTCAAGGTTCTGAACTGTAACTCTTACAGCGCCCATGTGACCTGGCATACCTTTGCCCTTGAATACACGGCTAGGATCAGAACTTGAACCGTTAGAACCCTGATGACGATGGAACTTTGAACCGTGAGCCATAGGTCCTCTGTGCTGACCATTCTTCTTGATGGCGCCCTGGAAACCTTTACCCTTTGAGATAGCTGTTGCATCGATCTTGTCTCCATCTGCGAAGATGTCTGCCTTGATCTCTGCACCAAGCTGATAATCAGCTGCATTCTCAAGTTTAAGCTCTCTGACGTATCTCTTGGATGTAACACCGGCCTTCTTGAAGTGACCAGCCTCAGCCTTGTTTACGCCATGTCTGTGCCATACCTGGCCTGCTTCGTAGTTCTTTTCTTTCTTATCTACGAAACCAACCTGAACAGCAGAATAACCGTCGTTTTCCTGTGTCTTGATCTGTGTTACTACGCACGGTCCAGCCTGAAGTACTGTTACAGGAACAAGTGAACCGTCTTCTTTGAAGATCTGGGTCATTCCGACCTTAGTAGCTAAAATAGCCTTCTTCATGTTTTACCTCCTGATTCATCTACAGCGGATGCTTAAATCGTTCGCAATGTCGTTTTATTACTTAATGTAAGTAATTTCCAGTGTCGCGGCATCATGCGTCTTGCATCATACTAGTAGAGGTTAGATTTTAGTAGTTTCTGATGAATTATTTCATCTTGATGTTGATGTATACACCTGCAGGCATCTCGAGTCTCTGCAGAGCATCAACTGTTTTAGGTGTAGGTGTGATGATATCGATCAGTCTCTTATGAGTTCTCTGTTCGAACTGCTCTCTAGAATCCTTGTACTTGTGTACAGCACGAAGAATTGTTACTACTTCCTTCTTAGTAGGAAGCGGAACTGGTCCTGAAACCTGAGATCCGTTCTTCTTGACTGTCTCGATGATCTTCTTAGCAGATGCATCAACTAACTGATGATCATATGCTTTAAGAGTAATCCTCATTACCTGATTTGCCATAAAAAAAGTCGCCTCCTTTTCGCACTTTTGTTTAAGTACGACAAGCGGTGACTGTACATTCTCCCGTGTGTGTCCTGATTCGCAACCCAAATTACAACTCAGATTTTCACTTCACGTCGTTTCTGCCCATCAATCCCTTTGGGATTTGCAGCAGACATCATTTGCTTGTACAGTGACTTGTCGTCATGATTTTGTGGCCGCTATGCAGCCTACTGACATTCGCTCCACGGAAAACCCACATCACTGGATAATGTGGCAACCTCACGCTTCAACGCTATCATGTCACAGCAATAGCTACTATATTACTTTTTTTTCTGTTTTGCAAGCCTTTTATATGATTTTTCGTCAAAATAAAGCAAAGAGGATTGTTAATATCATTTTTGTTGATATATATTAATCTCTAATTGCGTTTATTTATCATATTTCGATTAATAACTCTCATAAAGCCCGAATTTTCAATACATATAGCTGTTTTTATGTTTGTCACAGATTATATATTATAGGTCGCCTTTACTCATTTTTTATCAATTATCTCTGTTATTAATCACTGTTGATAGTCTGAACTGATTCTTGCAATTAATCACTTATTCTCTGGGTGCTTTCCTATTACTTTATAATAACTATTTCAATATATTCTTTTTTGTAATATAATCAGATTCGCTATATTATATTAGTAGATATCAAATCCACTGTTGTAAAACAAAGCTATTGAAATGGAGTAATTATGTGGCTTGCTGAAAATTGGAAAGATTATGAAGTTTTAGATACATCTAATGGAGAGAAGCTTGAAAGATGGGGTAAGTACCAGCTTGTACGTCCTGATCCTCAGGTTATTTGGAATACAGATAAAAAGCTCCCTGGATGGAGAAAACCTAATGGACATTATCACAGGAGTAATAAAGGCGGCGGCGAATGGGAGTTTCATTCTCTTCCCGAAGAATGGACTATAAGTTATAATTCGCTGACATTCCATCTTAAGCCCTTTAGTTTCAAACATACAGGTCTGTTCCCAGAACAGGCTGCTAACTGGGACTGGTTCTCTAAGCTTATCAGGGAATCCGGTCGTGAAATTAAAGTTCTGAATCTCTTCGCCTATACAGGTGGAGCAACTGTTTCTGCAGCTGCTGCCGGCGCATCCGTAACTCACGTGGATGCAAGTAAAGGAATGGTTACCTGGGCTAAAGAAAATGCAGTTTCATCCGGACTTGCAGATGCCAGTATCAGATGGCTTGTTGACGACTGTGTTAAATTTGTACAGCGCGAGATTCGCCGTGGCAACAAGTATGATGCGATCATTATGGATCCTCCTTCATATGGAAGAGGTCCTAAGGGTGAGATCTGGAAGATTGAGGAAAGTATCTATCCTTTCATAGAACTTTGTTCACAGATTCTTTCGGATAATCCTCTTTTCTTCCTGATCAACTCATATACAACCGGTCTGCAGCCTGCTGTTCTTTCATATATGCTTCACACAGTCCTTGATCCTATTCATAAAGGCAAGATTGAAGCTGATGAAGTCGGTCTTCCGGTTTCTTCAAATGGTCTGGTTCTTCCTTGCGGTGCAAGCGGAAGATGGACAGCACTATAAAATCTGATAATAAACGAACAAAAACTTAGTGGCTTATTACACCACTAAGTTTTTTTACATATTATCATAACAATCAAGCTATATTTTAATCAGAATTATTCTCTGGATTATTTCTGATTCTTCCCTTAGCCTTCACCTAAGACTTGACTCAACAGCCTTGGCACTATTCTTTTTAGATGAACTCTGTGCATTGGCCGAAGCTATAAAAATAGGATCAGATTGCTCAATCTCTATTACTTTCTTTTTTGATTTTTTCCTATTTTCAATTTCAGTTCTTGATTCTATATCCTGTAAATCATGCCTATCAAAGTCATCTGATGATGCGCTGTTTTCTTTTGCACCATTATCACTCATCTGACTGATCTGCTTCTTGGCTGCATCCAGAACTGCTCCTATTGAATTCTCAGAACTTTTTTGTTCAGCAGGTGATTTTACATTCTTTTCAACATTGCTGCTATCATCTGATAATTCTTCAATTTCTTTTTTCAGATTGCTAAAATCAATCCTTGGACCTTCTGTATCCTCTTTGGCTCTTCCAGCATCGATCCTTTCTCTTATCTGTTGCATCCTTCTGTCTATCTGATTGATCATATCTGCAGAAAAGCACAGATCTTCCGTTATCATCTCAGCATCCTGTATATCTTTTTTATACTTCATCTTATGCTCAAGACTTGCCCAGAAATCCATAGCTATCGTCCTAAACTGAACTTCAACAGTCATGTATTCCTTGTCATGAGTCAGGAATATCGGAATTTCCAATATAAGGTGAAGACTTCGATAACCACTTGGTTTAGGATTCTCAATATAATCCTTGATCTCAACAAGTCTGACATCATCCTGCTCTTTTAAACAATCAGCCAGCATATAGATATCATCTATAAAAGAGCAGATAACCCTGATTCCGGCAACATCACTTATATTATCCTTAATATTGTCTACTGTAAATGGAAGCCCTTTTCTCTGCATCTTCTCAAAAAGACTTATAGGTGCTTTGATCCTGGTCTTGATAGATTCAAAAGGATTACGATTGTTGCGAAGAGACAGCTCTTTGTTAAGAACATCAAGCTTTGTCTTGATCTCATACATTGCACACTCATATTTCATCATGAGTTCCTGAAAGTCCTGTATCTGATCAGTTATCCTTAATAGCTGCTCTATATCTTCCTGTGATATTGATTTTAAATCTGATAAAGAAATATTACCGAGCATTCTTTCCGCCGGTATTTTATCTCGTTCCATTAATTGCTCCCCATATCCGTATTATTTTTATAGTGAAACCGCAATGTTTTATTATATATCCTTGAAAGATTATTTCAAGCATCCATAGCTGTTAGATTATACTTCTTTTACATATACATATGAAAAGATTTTACTTCCTAACATCAAATTAAGGTCTAAGCTATCCTCTTAGACCTTAATCTATATTATACATGTATTATTTGATAAAAATATGAAATATATCTGAAAGATTATAAAGAAGACAACATCAAATAAACTGAATTGACCAATACTAAAAAACTGAATCGACCAATACTAAAAAAGTGAATCGACCAATATTAAAAAAGTGAATCGACCAATATTAAAAACTGAATCGACCAATATTAAAAACTGAATCGACCAATACTAAAAAACGGCTTTCGGAGAAAACTCCGAAAGCCGTATAAATTCAGGTTATATACAATTACTCGATGATTGTAGCAACACGGCCTGAACCTACTGTACGTCCGCCTTCACGAATAGCGAATGTAAGACCCTGCTCCATAGCGATAGGGTGAATAAGTTCGATAGTCATTGTTACGTGGTCACCAGGCATGCACATCTCTGTACCTTCAGGAAGGTTACATACACCTGTTACGTCTGTTGTTCTGAAGTAGAACTGAGGACGATAGTTGTTGAAGAAAGGAGTATGACGTCCACCTTCATCCTTTGTAAGAACGTAAACCTCAGCTGTGAACTTCTTGTGGCAAGTAACTGTTCCAGGAACAGCTACAACCTGTCCTCTTTCGATCTCTGTACGATCTACACCACGAAGAAGGATACCTACGTTATCACCAGCTTCAGCGTAGTCAAGAGTCTTACGGAACATCTCGATACCTGTAACAACTGACTTCTTTGTCTCTTCCTTGATACCAACGATTTCGATTTCGTCGTTAAGGTGGAGCTGACCTCTCTCAACACGGCCTGTAGCAACTGTACCACGACCTGTGATTGTGAATACGTCCTCAACAGGCATAAGGAAAGGCTTGTCGATCTCACGAGCAGGATCAGGGATATAAGAATCAACTGTATCCATAAGCTCAACGATCTTGTCACCCCATTCGGACTTAGGATCCTCAAGAGCCTTAAGAGCTGAACCACGGATGATAGGTGTATCATCGCCAGGGAACTCGTACTCGTTAAGAAGGTCTCTGATCTCCATCTCAACAAGGTCAAGAAGTTCAGGATCATCAACCATATCGCACTTGTTCATGAATACAACGATGTAAGGAACGCCTACCTGACGAGCAAGAAGAACGTGCTCCTTTGTCTGAGCCATAACACCGTCTGTAGCAGCAACAACGAGGATAGCGCCATCCATCTGAGCTGCACCAGTGATCATGTTCTTTACATAATCAGCGTGGCCAGGGCAGTCAACGTGTGCATAGTGTCTGTTTTTTGTCTCATACTCGATGTGAGCAGATGAAATTGTTATTCCACGTGCCTTTTCTTCAGGTGCCTTATCGATCTGATCGAAAGCTACTGCTTCGCCACCCTGTCTGTCAGCAAGAACTGCTGTGATAGCAGCTGTAAGAGTTGTCTTACCGTGGTCAACGTGTCCGATTGTACCAATGTTACAATGCGGCTTTGTTCTGTCAAAATGTGCCTTTGCCATTTTTTAAGTCCTCCTTAAATGAATGTGTAACAACATTATCATTATTGTTATTGAATATTTTGAGCACCGACTATAAACGATTATATTCGATAATCGGCGCAAATTCAAGCTTTTTTGCTTAATTTAGGCCTGCTTGTACTGTGAGATAACCTTGTCAGCAACGTTCTTCGGTACTGGCTCATACTTCTCAAAGAACATTGAGTAGTTACCACGACCCTGTGTCTTAGAACGAAGGTCTGTTGCATAACCGAACATCTCAGCAAGAGGAACGTATGCACGAACAATCTTACCATTGCCCATGTCATCCATACCTTCTACACGGCCACGACGGGAGTTGATATCACCGATAACATCACCCATGTATTCCTCAGGCATTGTAACCTCAACCTTCATGATAGGCTCAAGAAGTGCAGGTGATGCCTTAGCCATAGCATCCTTGAATGCCATAGATCCGGCAATGTGGAATGCCATTTCAGATGAATCGACTTCATGATATGATCCGTCGTATACGGTTGCGTGGATACCAACAACAGGGAATCCAGCAATACTACCGGCTTTCATAGCCTCTTCGATACCATCAGAAATAGGCTGGATGAATTCCTTAGGAATAGCACCGCCGACAACTTCGTTATCGAACTTGTAAAGCTCTTCACCGTTAGCATCCATAGGCTCGAATCTAACTTTACAGTGACCATACTGACCACGACCACCGGACTGCTTAGCATACTTAGACTCGATATCTACAGCCTTTGTGAATGCTTCCTTATATGCAACCTGAGGTGCACCTACGTTAGCCTCAACCTTGAACTCACGAAGGAGACGGTCAACGATAACTTCCAGCTGAACTTCACCCATACCAGCGATGATAGTCTGACCTGTCTCGTGGTTAGTGTGTACCTGGAATGTAGGATCTTCTTCAGAAAGCTTACCAAGAGCTTCACCAAGCTTAGCCTGGCCTGCTTTTGTCTTAGGCTCGATAGCGAGCTCGATAACAGGATCAGGGAACTCGATAGACTCGAGGATAACAGGATTGTTCTCATCACAGATTGTATCACCTGTAGTTGTATCCTTGAAACCAACTGCTGCAGCGATATCACCAGCAAATGCTTCCTGGATCTCTGTACGCTTATCAGCATGGATCTGCATGATACGACCTACACGTTCCTTCTTATCCTTTGTTGAGTTGAGTACATAAGATCCTGACTTGAGGATACCTCTGTAAACACGGATAAATGCAAGCTTACCTACGAAAGGATCAGATACGATCTTGAATGCAAGAGCTGCAAGAGGGCCATCCTCTGTAGACTTACATGTGATCTCATTTCCTTCCATATCTGTACCTTCAACGTCCGGTACATCTGTAGGAGCAGGAAGATACTCGATAACTGCATCAAGAAGCTTCTGAACACCCTTGTTTCTGTAAGCTGTTCCGTTACATACAGGAACTGCCTCAGAAGCGATTGTTCCCTTACGAAGAGCTGCTTTGAGCTCTGCTGTAGTAACTTCTTCGCCTTCAAGGTATTTCTCCATAAGGTTCTCATCAAGCTCTACGATCTGCTCAACCATCTTGTTGTGCCACTCTTCAGCCTGATCCTTGAGTTCCTCAGGGATTTCTTCACAATCTTCATCAGCACCCTTCTCACCCTTGAAATAATAAGCTTTCATTTCGAAGAGATCGATAAGTCCTTCATAAGTATCTTCAGCACCGATCGGGATATTGATAGCGATCGGGTTCTTACCAAGACGATCACGGATCATATCCAGATCGTGGTAGAAGTTTGCACCAACGATATCCATCTTGTTGATGAATGCGATACGTGGTACGCCGTATGTGTCAGCCTGACGCCATACGTTCTCAGACTGTGGCTCAACGCCGTTCTTAGCATCAAAGATACCAACTGCACCATCAAGTACACGAAGTGAACGCTCAACTTCTGCTGTGAAGTCTACGTGACCAGGAGTATCGATAATGTTAAGACGATACTCAGGAGCACCAGCGATCTTTTTGCCGTATTCCTGTGGAGTCCAGTGGCATGTTGTAGCTGCAGACTGAATTGTGATTCCACGCTCTCTCTCCTGTTCCATGAAGTCCATGGTAGAAGCGCCGTCGTGTGTCTCACCAATCTTGTAGTTAACACCAGTATAATAGAGGATACGCTCTGTACATGTTGTTTTACCAGCATCGATATGAGCAATGATACCTATATTTCTGGTTCTCTCCAATGGATATTCTCTTTTAGCCAATGGTTCTTCCTCCTAAATGATTGCAAACAACGTTCTATAACAGAATATATAATTAGAATCTGTAGTGTGAGAAAGCCTTGTTTGCATCTGCCATCTTGTGCATGTCTTCCTTACGCTTTACAGCTGCTCCTGTATTGTTAGAAGCATCCATAATCTCGCCAGCGAGACGATCGATCATAGTCTTCTCGCCTCTCTTACGTGAAAACAGTACAAGCCAGCGAAGAGCCAGGGCCTGACGTCTGTCCGGTCTAACCTCGATCGGAACCTGGTATGTAGCACCACCAATACGTCTAGCTTTTACTTCGAGTGCAGGCATGATATTATTCATAGCTGTCTCAAATACTTCGAGAGCTGGCTTTCCAGACTTCTCTTCAACCTGTGCGAAAGCTCCGTATACAATCTTCTGTGCAACACCTTTCTTGCCATCCAGCATAACCTGGTTTACAAGCTTTGTTACAACCTTGCTGTTGTACATTGGATCTTCCAGTACATCACGTTTTACAATATGTCCTTTACGCGGCACGGTTCTTCCCTCCTTATTAGTTAATAAATCATAGGTACTCACTTGCGGGGCTTTCTACGGCAACTTGTGCACAAGTGCCTCGCATGCATTAAGTGTTCGTGCGGTTTTCCTAAAACTTACTAATATAACTGATAAAGCTTCTACTGCTGTATTACTTTGACTGCCGTATGTTCAGTCCGAGTTTAACTGCAAGCTCGTTTGATCATTTATATTACTATATGTTCAAAGAACCCAACACTTAATATTTTTTGTTACTAAATTACTTTGAGGCCTTAGGTCTCTTAGCGCCATACTTGGAACGAGCCTGCTTACGATCTGCAACACCGGCTGTATCAAGTGTACCACGGATAATGTGATATCTTGTACCAGGCAGATCCTTAACTCTTCCACCACGGATAAGAACAACGCTATGCTCCTGAAGGTTGTGACCTTCACCAGGAATATAGGATGTTACCTCGATGCCGTTTGAAAGACGCACTCTGGCGATCTTACGAAGAGCTGAGTTAGGCTTTTTAGGTGTTGCTGTCTTAACAGCTGTGCAGACACCACGCTTCTGAGGAGAAGCTGTAGCTATGTCCTTCTTGTGAAGAGAGTTAAAACCCTTCTGAAGAGCAGGAGCAGTAGACTTCTTTACAGATGTCTGACGACCTTTTCTGACTAACTGGTTAAATGTTGGCATTCTTTTTACCTCCTGTTGAAATGTGTATATCAACGTGCGAACACGGAAAGAGGACATACGTTCCCCTTTCCGTATTTTCACACAATTCGATATTATAATATTTTAATGCAATATTGTCAATACAGAACTGATTTATTCGTCATCATCCATTACAGTAACAGTTTCTTCGATAGCGATATTGTCATCAATATCACTTTCAGCTTCGAAGGCAGCTCTGCTTACTGAAGGCTGTTTACGAAGAATCATTCTTGCAGGATCCTTGAAGTGTTCGTCTGTATTAAGACCAACGTCACGATATCTCTTAAGACCTGTACCAGCAGGAATAAGTTTACCGATGATAACGTTCTCTTTAAGACCAAGAAGCGGATCAACCTTACCGCGGATAGCTGCATCTGTCAGAACCTTAGTTGTTTCCTGGAAGGAAGCGGCTGACAGGAAGGAATCTGTTGCAAGTGCTGACTTGGTGATACCAAGGATTACCTGCTTACCTACTGCAGGTCTCTTACCTTCTGAGATGAGTCTTTCATTGTCATCCTCGAAGTCAAGAACGTTTACAAGTGTTCCAGGAAGGTAGTTAGTATCTCCACTTTCATCGATCATAACCTTATTGAGCATCTGGCGTACGATAACTTCGATATGCTTATCGCAAATATCAACACCCTGAAGACGATATACTCTCTGTACCTCTCTAAGAAGGTAATCCTGTACTGCACGGATACCCTTGATCTTGAGAAGATCGTGAGGATTTACAGAACCTTCTGTAAGTTCATCACCGGCTTCAATTGTCTGCTTATCCTGAACTTTGATACGTGAACCATAAGGGATAAGATATGCCTTTGATTCACCTGTCTCGTCATTAGTAACGACAACTTCACGCTTCTTCTTAGTGTCACGGATCTCTACCTGACCATCAAGCTCTGAGATGATAGCAAGTCCCTTAGGTTTACGTGCTTCGAACAATTCTTCTACACGAGGAAGACCCTGTGTGATATCTCCGCCGGCAACACCACCGGTATGGAATGTTCTCATAGTAAGCTGTGTACCAGGCTCACCGATTGACTGAGCAGCGATGATACCAACTGCTTCACCAACCTGTACTGCTTCACCTGTTGCCATGTTAGCACCATAACACTTAGCACAGATACCAACGTGGCTGCGGCATGTAAGGATTGTACGGATCTTTACTGCCTCGATCGGACCACCCTTAGCATTTACACCTACAGAGAGGATCTTCTCTGCACGGCTTGGTGTGATCATATGATTCTTCTTAACAAGTACATTTCCTTCTGCGTCCTTGATAGTCTCGCATGAGAAACGTCCTGTGATACGATCTGACAATGGCTCGATAGTTTCTTTTCCATCCATGAAAGCACGTACTGTCATTCCAGGAATCTCTTCCTTGCCTGCAGAACAGTCAACTTCACGAATAATAAGTTCCTGTGATACATCAACCATTCGACGTGTAAGGTAACCTGAATCGGCTGTACGAAGAGCTGTATCAGAAAGGCCCTTACGAGCACCATGAGCTGACATGAAATACTCCAGAACGTCAAGACCTTCACGGAAGTTTGACTTGATAGGAAGTTCGATTGTACGACCTGTTGTATCAGCCATAAGTCCACGCATACCAGCCAGCTGCTTGATCTGCTGGTTAGAACCACGGGCACCGGAGTCAGCCATCATGAATATGTTGTTGTATTTATCAAGACCTTCAAGAAGGCACTTAGTAAGCTCTTTATCGGTCTGCATCCATGTATCGATTACTGCACGATAACGCTCTTCGTCTGTAATAAGACCACGGCGGTAGTTAGCAGCGATACGGTCAACAGTCTTCTGAGCTTCATCAAGCATCTCCTGCTTCTGTGGAGGTACTGTCATATCAGAAATTGAAACTGTCATGGCAGCTCTTGTAGAGAGGTGATAACCTGTTGCCTTGATGTAGTCAAGAACTTCAGCAGTCTTGAATGTACCATGCACGTTGATACACTTTGTGATGATCTGCTTGAGCTGCTTCTTACCAACCATGAAGTCAACTTCTGGCTTAAGAAGGTTTTCAGGCTTTGATCTGTCTACAAATCCAAGATCCTGAGGAAGCATCTCATTGAACATGAAACGTCCTACAGTGCTCTGTACTATGCCGGAAGCTACTGTTCCGTCAGCAAGAGTCTTGGATACACGAACGTATACCTTAGACTGAAGAGTTACTACATCGTTCTCATATGCAAGAACAGCTTCATCTACTGACTTGAAGAACTTGCCTTCTCCCTTTGCACCAGGACGCTCCTGTGTAAGGTAGTAAAGACCAAGTACCATATCCTGTGTAGGAACGTTAACAGGGCCACCATCTGCAGGCTTCAACAGGTTGTTAGGAAGCAGCATAAGGAAACGACACTCTGCCTGAGCTTCTACTGAAAGTGGGAGGTGAACAGCCATCTGGTCACCATCAAAGTCAGCATTGAAAGGTGTACATGCAAGAGGATGAAGCTTAATAGCTTTACCTTCTACAAGGATAGGCTCAAATGCCTGGATACCAAGTCTGTGAAGTGTGGGAGCACGGTTAAGCATAACAGGATGCTCTTTGATAACATCTTCAAGTACATCCCAAACCTGCTCATCAAGACGCTCAACAAGCTTCTTGGCATTCTTTATATTCTGTGAGATTCCGCGGGATACAAGCTCTTTCATAACGAAAGGTTTGAACAGCTCGATAGCCATTTCCTTAGGAAGACCACACTGATAAATCTTAAGTTCAGGACCAACTACGATAACGGAACGGCCGGAATAGTCGACACGCTTACCAAGAAGGTTCTGTCTGAAACGACCTGACTTACCTTTCAGAAGGTCTGAAAGTGACTTAAGTGCACGGTTACCAGGACCTGTAACAGGACGTCCACGACGACCGTTATCAATAAGAGCATCTACTGCTTCCTGAAGCATTCTCTTCTCGTTACGAACGATGATATCAGGAGCACCGAGCTCAAGAAGTCTCTTAAGACGGTTGTTTCTGTTAATAATACGACGATACAGATCGTTAAGATCAGATGTTGCAAAACGTCCACCATCGAGCTGTACCATAGGACGAAGATCCGGAGGAATAACCGGGATACAATCCATGATCATCCAGCTTGGATCATTGCCTGACTCACGGAAAGCTTCTACTGCATCAAGTCTCTTGATGACACGAGCTCTCTTCTGTCCGCTTGATGTCTCAACTTCTTCCTTGAGCTCTGCATAATCTTTCTCAAGGTCGATATCGATAAGGAGCTCTTTGATAGCTTCAGCACCCATTCCTGCACGGAACTTGTTGCCGAACTCTTCTCTGGCATCCTGATATTCTTTCTCAGAGAGAACCTGCTTGTACTCAAGAGTTGTTTCTCCCGGATTAAGAACTATGTATGAAGCAAAATAGAGGACTTTCTCAAGTACTCTTGGTGATATATCAAGAAGAAGACCCATACGGCTAGGGATTCCCTTGAAATACCAAATGTGGGAAACAGGAGCTGCAAGCTCGATGTGACCCATGCGCTCACGACGAACTGAAGACTTAGTTACTTCAACTCCGCAGCGATCACAAACAACGCCCTTATATCTAATCTTCTTATATTTTCCGCAGTGACATTCCCAGTCCTTTGTAGGTCCGAAAATTCTTTCGCAGAAAAGGCCATCACGTTCCGGCTTTAAGGTTCTGTAGTTAATGGTCTCAGGCTTTGTAACTTCGCCATGTGACCACTCACGAATCTTCTCCGGAGAAGCAAGACCAATCTTAATTGCATCAAATGTCATCGGCTGATACTGCTGCGTAAGAGTAGATCTTCCGCTGGAAGCCTCATTGATTGCTTTATTCATTGTTGAATCTGACATGCTTATATTCTCCTTGTCCGATGCCCGCCCCAAAAGGCGGGCATGCCTTCAACTTATCAACTGTAGTTACCTGGATTATTCGTTGTCACCATCTGTTGCCTGTGCATCGATAGCAGCATCAAAATCATCGAATCCTTCTGCAAAGTCATCTTCGTCTGCTACAAGCTCACCGCTCTCTTCATCGAATCTCTGCTTTGAGAATCCATTAGCTTCGAGAGACTCATCCTCGAAGTTTCTGCGGTTCTCGCCTTCAATCTCGAATCTAAGATCAGAATCGCTGTAATCAATAGACTCCATGATCTCAACTTCCGTATTATCTTCACGCATAACACGGATATCCAGACCAAGTGCCTGAAGCTCTTTGAGAAGAACCTTGAATGATTCCGGAACACCAGGTTCAGGAATGTTATCACCCTTGATGATAGCTTCATAAGTCTTTACACGACCTACTACATCATCGGACT
The DNA here is from genome assembly GCF_023206215.1 of Butyrivibrio fibrisolvens. NCBI lineage: Bacteria > Bacillati > Bacillota > Clostridia > Lachnospirales > Lachnospiraceae > Butyrivibrio > Butyrivibrio fibrisolvens. The sequence goes on along the minus strand of NZ_CP065800.1, from coordinate 1,458,682 downwards.
TAACTGTAAGGATCTCCTGAAGAGTATATGCAGCACCGTAAGCTTCCAGTGCCCAAACTTCCATTTCTCCGAAACGCTGTCCACCAAACTGAGCTTTACCACCCAGAGGCTGCTGTGTAACAAGAGAGTAAGGACCAGTTGAACGAGCATGGATCTTATCATCAACAAGGTGGTGGAGCTTGAGGTAGTGCATGTGTCCGATTGTTGTCTTACCATCGAACTTCTGACCTGTACGTCCATCACGAAGCTGTACTTTACCGTCTGTAGTGATCGGAACACCCTTCCAGAGTTCTCTGTGATCACGGTGATCATACAGATACTTCATGATCTCAGGCATTACTACATCCTTATATGCAGCTTCAAAATCTTCCCATGTCATGTTGACATAGTCATTAGCCATCTGGAGCATATCCTGGATATCTTTCTCGTTAGCACCATCGAAAATAGGTGTTGCTACGTTAAAGCCAAGAGCTCTTGCAGCAAGTGAAAGGTGAATCTCAAGCACCTGTCCGATATTCATACGTGAAGGAACGCCTAGAGGGTTCAACACGATGTCAAGCGGACGTCCGTTAGGAAGATATGGCATATCTTCGATAGGAAGTACACGTGAAACGACACCCTTGTTACCGTGACGGCCAGCCATCTTATCACCTACAGAGATCTTTCTCTTCTGAGCGATATAGATGCGGACTGATTTATTAACACCAGGTGAAAGCTCATCACCATTTTCTCTTGTAAATACCTTAGCATCTACGATGATACCGTACTCACCGTGAGGAACCTTAAGGGAAGTATCACGAACTTCTCTTGCCTTCTCACCAAAGATCGCACGAAGGAGTCTCTCCTCAGCTGTAAGCTCTGTCTCTCCCTTAGGAGTAACCTTACCTACAAGGATATCACCTGCACGAACCTCTGCACCGATACGGATTACACCATTCTCATCAAGGTCTTTTAATGCTTCGTCACCAACACCAGGAACATCACGAGTGATTTCTTCCGGTCCAAGCTTAGTCTCACGTGCCTCTGCTTCATACTCTTCAATATGAACTGAAGTGAATACATCATCACGTACAAGACGCTCTGAAAGAAGAACAGCATCTTCGTAGTTGTAACCTTCCCATGTCATGAATCCGATAAGAGGGTTCTTACCAAGACCAAGTTCACCATGGAATGTTGAAGGACCATCCGCGATAACCTGTCCTGCTTCTACATGCTCGCCCTTATCAACGATAGGTCTCTGGTTATAGCATGTAGACTGGTTGGTTCTCATAAACTTAATGAGGTGATACTCTTCCTTCTCACCATCATCATAAGTCATACGTATGATTTTGGAATCAACAAAATCAATTGTACCTGCCTTACGGGCAACAACGCTGTCACCTGAGTCAACTGCAGCCTTCTGCTCCATACCTGTACCAACTGCAGGAGCATCTGTTGTAAGAAGCGGTACTGCCTGACGCTGCATGTTTGATCCCATGAGCGCACGGTTAGCATCATCGTTCTCAAGGAAAGGAATAAGGGCTGTAGCAACTGAGAATACCATTCTAGGTGATACGTCCATATAATCAATAAGATTCTTCTGATATTCAGAAGTCTCTTCTTTATAACGACCTGAAACGCTGTTACGGATGAAGTGACCTTCAGCATCAAGAGGAGTATTAGCCTGAGCTACATGATAGTTATCTTCCTCATCTGCTGTCATGTATGTGATCTCATCTGTAACAACAGGATTCTCTGCATCTGTATGGTCTACACGACGATAAGGTGCCTCAACGAATCCGTACTCATTAACTCTTGCATATGATGCCAGAGAGTTGATAAGACCGATGTTAGGACCTTCAGGTGTCTCGATAGGACACATACGACCATAGTGAGTATAGTGTACGTCTCGAACCTCGAATCCGGCACGATCTCTTGAAAGACCACCAGGTCCAAGTGCAGAAAGACGTCTCTTGTGAGTCAGCTCAGAAAGAGGGTTGTTCTGATCCATGAACTGAGACAACTGTGATGATCCAAAGAACTCCTTAACAGCAGCCTGTACAGGCTTAATGTTAATAAGAGTCTGAGGGGAAATCTCCTCTGCATCACGAGTAGTCATACGCTCACGAACAACACGCTCAAGTCTTGAAAGACCGATTCTGTACTGGTTCTGTAAGAGCTCACCAACGCAGCGGATACGACGATTACCAAGGTGATCGATATCATCACTGTGGCCGATGCCGTACTCTACGTGCATATTGTAGTTGATGGATGCAATGATATCTTCCTTAGTGATGTGCTTAGGAATAAGATCATTCTTACGTGCCAGAATAGTCTCAGCAAGACCTTCGGCATCATCCTTGGTTGCATACTCATCAAGAATCTCTTTAAGTACTGGATAGTAAACATCCTCATTGATGCCGAGCTGCTCAAGATCGCAGTCAACATAGTGAGTAAGATCTACCATCATATTGGAAAGAACCTTGATGTTGCGCTCTTCAGTCTGGATCCATACATAAGGTATAGCTGCATCCTGAATCTCTTTAGCAAGAGCTCTGTCAACCTTAGTTCCGGCTGAAGCAAGCATCTCGCCTGTTGTCTCATCAACAACATCTTCAGCAAGGATCTGTCCACCTATACGATTCTTAAGGTGTAATTTCTTATTGAACTTATAACGGCCAACCTTAGCAAGATCATATCTTCTTGCATCGAAGAACATAGCGTTGATAAGTGACTCTGCACTATCAACAGAAAGAGGCTCGCCGGGACGGATCTTCTTGTAAAGTTCAAGAAGACCTGACTGATAGTCTGTAGAAGGATCCTTGGAGAAGGAACCCTGGAGCTTAGGCTCATCACCGAACAGATCGATGATCTCTTCGTTAGAACCTATACCAAGAGCACGTATAAGTACTGTTACAGGTACCTTACGTGTACGATCTACACGAACATAGAATATATCATTAGAGTCTGTCTCATACTCAAGCCATGCACCACGGTTAGGAATAACTGTGCATGCGATAAGCTTCTTACCAAGCTTATCATATGTAATATCATAATAAATACCAGGTGAACGAACGAGCTGTGATACAATAACACGCTCTGCACCGTTGATAACAAAAGTTCCAGTAGCAGTCATCAAAGGAAGATCGCCCATGAAGATCTCATGTTCTGTGATCTCGTCCTTTTCTTTATTGTGAAGACGTACCTTAACCTTAAGAGGAGCTGCATATGTAGCATCTCTCTCCTTACATTTCTCGATAGAATACTTAACTTCATCTTCGCAGAGTTTGAAGTCTACAAATTCAAGACTCAGTTTACCACTGTAATCTTCAATTGGAGAGATATCATCGAAGGCTTCCTTGAGACCCTCATCCAGGAACCACTGATAGGAGTTCTTCTGGACCTCAATGAGGTTGGGCATCTCGAGGGTGTCCTTCTGGCGCTGAAAACTCATGCGGACATTTTTGTCTGAACCAGTAGGATGTATTCTGTACTTTTCCATTGACATTCACCCCGTTCTTTGGATTTAATGAAAAGAGCTTCCGGCCTGCATCTATACCATTTTTACAAAAGGGCATAATAAGGCCTTTCACTCCACAATAAGTGCATTTTCCATCATAATGCAAATCTATACAAATGTCAAATGATTTTTTTGGTAAAAGAGCTGAAGAATATTTTTTGACAACAGAAATATCCAAACAAAAGATAAAAAATATAAGAATATAATATTAGATTTAAATTCAAGAATGAAATATAAGAAATAAATCCAATGATAAAATATAAGAAATAAATCCAAGAATAAAATATAAGAAATAAATCCAAGAATAAAATACAAGAAATAAGTCCAAGAATAAAATACAAGAAATAAATTCAAGAATAAAATACAAGAAATAAATTCAAGAATAAAATACAAGAAATAAATTCAAGAATAAAATACAAGAAATAAATTCAAGAATAAAAAAGCGGAGAAGATTTCTCTTCTCCGCCAGGTAAAAACATTTTGAAAGGTTTAAATTACTTAAGAGTAACCTTAGCGCCTTCAGCTTCGATCTTAGCCTTGATATCTTCAGCTTCTGCCTTCTCAACGCCTTCCTTGATCATCTTAGGAGCGCCATCTACGAGATCCTTAGCTTCCTTGAGTCCAAGACCTGTAAGCTCACGAACAACCTTGATAACCTTAACCTTGTTAGGACCAACTTCTGTAAGCTCTACGTTGAACTCAGACTGCTCTTCTGCAGCACCTGCGCCAGCGCCTGCTGCTGCTACAACAACACCAGCTGCTGCTGATACACCGAACTCTTCCTCGCAAGCCTTTACGAGATCGTTAAGCTCAAGAACTGAAAGCTCTTTAATAGCGTCAATGATTTCCTGTGTGGATAACTTTGCCATGATAATTTACCTCCATATAATTTGGTATAATTCTTTGTTTTAGTTCGCCTGACTATTCAGGCCTTACTTGATATTTATATATCAAAATGTCATCTTGAAGACGACTTATGCGGCAGAATGATTACTCTGCTGCAGGAGCTTCCTCTGTTGCAGGTGCCTCTGCTGCTGCCTCAGGCTGCTTCTCTGCGATCTGCTTGATAACGCGAGCGAAGTTTGCCATAGGAGACTGCATAGAACCAAGCAAACGGGAAAGGAGCTGATCCCTTGGAGGGATAGAAGCGATCTCCTTGATTGTGTTCTCGTCGAAGAATTTGCCTTCGCAAACACCACCCTTGATCTCAAGCTGTGGGTTCTTCTTAGCAAACTCTGCAAGAATACGAGCAGGTGCTGCAGGATCTGTCTCAGAAATAGCTGCTGCACTTGGTCCGTCGAGCATACCATCGAGCTGAGCAAAATCTGTTCCCTCGAATGCACGCTTCATCATTGTGTTCTTGTAAACCTTGTAAGATACACCCTCTGCACGAAGAGCTTTACGAAGCTCTGTGTCCTGAGCAACTGTAAGTCCGCGGTAATCTACAAGAACAACTGCCTGTGCATTTTTGATCTTCTCAGAGATCTCGTTTACTACAGGCTGCTTAATTTCAACCTTTGCCATGTTTTTTACCTCCTTATAGAATTGGCCGAATAAAAAACCTCCCAAAGACATTGGGAGGATAAAGTCATAATAATATACTTTACATTCCTCGGCGGGCATTGCTTTCGCAAATTTACGGTTTTCACCACCTGCTGTCTTCGGCTTAGGTCTGACGACCTTGAATAATATATAACATGTAAATGTATTTTGTCAATACTTTTTTACTATAATTTCGATTTTTTTATCTATGAGGCAAAAAACAAACCAAGAACAATTAATAACTAAAGCCGCTTCCCACTTAAGCACCCCGGCATTACCCAAGCAGGAAATTTTAGTTATTAGTTATTGGAATAGATATACCCATCTCCATCTATTACTACACGAGGCGATATTGACTGCATAAAATTAATGATCCTAGACTTCTCATCACCATATGCCATCCTGACCGTTGAATTCGACTGAATACCGGGAATAAATCTCCAGCTTATAAGTCCATCAGTACCAATCTTTGCTTCTATAAGGCCAGTATCAAGTGTTTTTGAGTTAAAAAGATAATTACCCATGCTGTAGATAACAGGAACCCCATTTACATAATCAAGATTTTGAAGTATGTGTGGATGATCGCCTATGATAAGATCAGCTCCGGCATTTGCAAGATCCGCAGACTGATTTTTTTGTAGATAGTTAAGTTCCAAGGTGTTCTCAAGGCCCCAATGCATATATACAACTACAAAAGCACCTGATGCCTTGGCTTCCATTACTCTCTGACATAAAAGCTCATCCTGCCTGACTCTGAATACTCCGCTTTGAGCATCAGTCGCTCCTCTGGTAAAGGGCGGATCGCTACCCTCTATATCACATCCACTTATAAATGCAATACGAATTCCGCTGGCCGAATTAAAATATACAGTTCTCGATGCTTCTTCAAGATTGCGGCCGGCTCCAACATATGGCATGGACACTGATTCAAGTGTTGTCAGAGTATTAGAAAGGCCGATTGCGCCGTAATCAAAAATATGATTATTACCAATGCTAACGATATCGACTCCCATATCAAAAAGATAATGTACCGAAGATGGGTTAGCATGAAAAGTCCAGGTCTTACCTTCAAGAGGAGCACCTTCCAAGGTGTATGGAAATTCATTGTTGACCATACAAATGTCTGCTCCTCTCATACAATCAAGTAGTCCTTGATCTATAACGCCTTCTATCGTTCCACCATTTCTGGCAATACTATATATGATCGCATACCCTTCCGAAAAAAGAACATCTCCGCCAAATACTACGGTGGCAGTATCACCTCCGTCTTTAATATCAAATGAATATTCATTTGGCAAAAGAGCTACAGGTGAATCAGAAGATGGAATCTCCTCATCAGATATTTCCATAGAACTGTCAGATGCCGCATTGCCATCAGAACTTCCGATACCATCACCATCCGCAGCATTATCATTAGCATTGCTCCCATTTGATCCTATATCTAAAGATCCGTTACTATCGCCGCTTATCTCATCCTGAGTCATAGGAACTCCAACAGCACCTGTAAGATATTCAGTTCCCATATCATTGTCACTTATCGCATTACCGGCTTCATCAATAGAAATAGCGGATGCGCCCAATAAACTTCTGTTTTCATTAGCCTGACATCCCGTAATGCAAAAAGAAAGAACTAATGCAGGAAACAAACAGTTAAAAATTTTTCTTCCAAAGCAGTTTAGATGTCTTATATACACCTTACGTTCCCTTATTTGCATACATCCTCCCACAGATCTTAATTGTAATAAGAAAATCAGAACATAATATCTTAATAACAGAACAATCTAATTTACTGGCAATATTCTAGTGTTAACTAACATATCGATATAACATACATTTTGAAATTTAAGAAGTTATACTATATAAAAATCCAAAAGAATTGCTGCCTAATCTCTAATAATTATACTTAGATTGTCAATTATAAAATAAGGCAACATAAGATGTTATCCATACTTTAATGTTAACAACATAACTTTCATTCATCAATAGAAGGATTTAAACATATTAACTCCATTAAGTACGACACAACAATGCGCACACCAAAAAAGCAGTCACCATCAATGATGGTGACTGCTTGCGATAGCTTATTAAGTTACCGGCCGTTAATTAATAACGGTTAGCTACGATCTTAACGCCAGGTCCCATTGTTGTTGCAAGGGAGATAGACTTAAGATACTGACCCTTAACTGAGCTTGGCTTAGCCTTTGAAATAGCTTCCATAATTGCATTGTAGTTCTCTGTGAGCTGCTGCTCTGAGAAAGAAGCCTTTCCGATCGGAACGTGTACAATGTTAGCCTTGTCAAGACGGTACTCAATCTTACCAGCCTTGATATCAGCGATTGCCTTAGCAACATCCATTGTTACTGTACCAGCCTTAGGGTTAGGCATAAGTCCCTTAGGACCAAGTACCTTACCAAGACGTCCTACAACGCCCATCATATCAGGTGTAGCTACTACAACGTCGAAATCAAGCCATCCTTCGTTCTGGATCTTCGGGATGAGCTCGTCTCCGCCAACATAATCAGCGCCAGCTGCCTGTGCCTCGTCAAGCTTTGTACCCTTAGCGAATACAAGAACTTTAACTGTCTTACCAGTTCCGTTAGGGAGTACTACTGCTCCACGGATCTGCTGATCAGCGTGACGTGAATCACAACCAGTTCTGATGTGCAGTTCTACAGTTTCATCAAATTTTGCAGAAGCAGACTTCTTGACAAGAGCAATTGCTTCGTCAGCTTCATACAGCTTTGCTTTTTCGATCAGCTTTGCAGCTTCAACATATTTCTTTCCGTGCTTCATGATCTGCTCTCCTCCTTAGTCTACTACTTCTATACCCATACTGCGTGCTGTACCGGCAACCATGCTCATAGCTGCTTCGATAGTGTTAGCATTCAGATCAGGCATCTTCATTTCAGCGATCTCGCGGATCTTGTCCTTAGAAACCTTAGCAACCTTGTTCTTGTTCGGAACACCGGATGCCTTCTGCAGGTTACAAGCCTTCTTGAGAAGAACTGCTGCAGGGGGAGTCTTTGTGATGAATGTGAAGCTTCTGTCTGTATAAACAGTGATTACAACAGGGATGATAAGATCACCCTTATCTGCTGTCTTAGCGTTGAACTGCTTTGTGAATTCAACGATGTTAACGCCGTGCTGACCAAGAGCTGGTCCAACTGGCGGTGCCGGAGTTGCTTTGCCGGCCTGGATCTGTAACTTAATGTATCCTTCGACTTTCTTTGCCATTTTGGCTTCCTCCTAAGAAAATATGTGGTTGAGCGCAAAAGAATCAGGTAATCTGATAAGTCAGAAAACCGCTCTATGAGCAAATGTCCTTCTGCTCCCACTCCATAGGTGAATATATCTATATAAAGCAAAGTGCTCTATATCATAATAGGAATGCTTATGCATACGCATAAGACATTTATATACAAGTATCTTCTCAACATTCCATTAAAACAAATGTCAAGAGCATGATACATTGCATTCAAAACACAGATCAGCTATCGATTCTGCGTACTTCCGCAAAACTGATCTCAACAGGAGTCTCACGACCAAACAGTTCTACATTGATTGTAGCTGTCTGCTTGCTGTAATCCATACGCTGAACGATACCTGCAGTATCTTTCCAAACGCCTGCAACAACAGCAATCTCGTCTCCAACTTCAAAATCAACTGTCACATTCTGAGTCTTAATACCAAGAGGCTTAATCTCAGCATCTGACAACGGAACAGGCTTAGATCCCGGACCTACAAAACCTGTAACGCCCCTGGTATTACGTACTACATACCATGTGTCATCATTCATGATCATATGAACAAGGACATAACCGGGGAACATCTTACGTTGAACAGTCTTCTTGGCACCGTTCTTAACTTCAACTACGTCCTGAAGCGGAACACGTACCTCAAGAATCTGATCTTCCAGATGACGATTTTCAATTGTCTTATCAAGATTGGCTTTTACCTTATTCTCATATCCTGAATAAGTATGAGCAACATACCATTTTGCTTCAGAAGTCTTATCTTCCGGAGCGAGGGCATCCTGACTTTCAGCTACGTTCTCAGCTTCAACTGATTCTGCAGCTTCGCTCATGTTGTTCTTTTCTTCTTCTGCCATTTGCATCTCCTCATCAAATTCCTGCACACTGCGAAAACTATCAAACATCTCAGATTACAGGCTCTGAATGAAATTTAAGCCAAGTCCGAAAACATAATCAAGAACAGCAATAAGAGCAGCCATAACCGCGCAGATAATAGTTACTGCTACTGTCTGCTTACCAACTGTCTCTCTAGAAGGCCAAGTAATCTTAGCAAACTCAGATTTAAGTCCTTCCCAGAAAGAACTGATTGTGTTCTTTTTAGGCTCTTTCTTTTCAGAAGCTTTAACTTCTGTCTTATCTGATTCTCCCATTGTATCGGTCTCCCTTCTGTCGCAGGATTACTTTGTCTCCTTGTGGATTGTGTGTCTTCTGCAGAAAGGACAGTACTTCTTGATCTCCATACGATCAGGGTGAGTCTTCTTATCCTTTGTAGTATCATAGTTACGGTTCTTGCACTCTGTGCAAGCAAGTGTAATTCTTGTACGCATCTCTCTACCTCCGCGCGCTTTCTATCTTTTTTCTTAAAGGTCAAATTTTATGCATAAAAAAAAGACCTAAAATTTCATGTCGCTGTACTAGAATATCATAGAGCCGAGAATTCGTCAATATTTTTTTGTAATAATTCTACATAACGTTATATAAATTTTCCTTGATATCAAGCGCTTATCCTTACTTTGTGCGTGCTAAGCAGATTATTACTCGCACGGATGCCCTCTGTCATAAATACGTTTATTTGTTCATAATAACAAAAATCAAAGAGCTCAGAACTATTTCTCAGCTCATCGCTATAGGACGTACTATTTTTTATTAATCGTCATCTTTTTCAAGCTTCAAGAATACTTCGTTCCAGTTTATTATATGTCGAATATACGGATCTGCGCCGTATACGCCTTCAAGATATCTTTTTGCATATTTTTTGTCATTGATCCTATCTTCCTCGACTACAAAATCCGCAAGGCTGTAAAGCACAGTCCTTTGATGCTCACTTCTTGCCGCAAACCATATCTCATCGCGACGAAGGAAGTCTTTGTCCAAAGTGATCATGTCATAGGACGTTAGTATAAGCTGAGCATTCCTCCTGTTGCTGTTCCTGTCAAGATAATACCCCAGGATATGTTTCAGAATAGAGGGATGTAGTTCTAACATACCGGAATCAAGCATCACAGCCTGGCCCTTAAGAAGGCTGTTGGCTATTACAGGAAGAAGGTATATGATTTTTCTGATTCCGGAAGATTCAGCTTCAAGCGGTATCTCATATTCATCATCGCCTATCCTATGTGTAACACTTATCTTACTTCCTACTACCTTGAGATCAACAATATCAAGATCAAGTTCCGCTACCATATTCCTGAACAGATCCCAAACATCCTCCTGAGATAGTGCATCCGTAAGTAGAACTTCTGCATTTTGCTCATCCTGCATAAAATCAAGCCCGCTCACAAAAAAGTTCATTACATCACTTATTATTTTATTCTCCGGAAAAAGACGTATAAGCCTACCAAGAAATGTTTCGCTTGAGCGAACCTTTGTTACTTCAGCAAATTTCTTATCCTCGATTTTAAGAATCTTTCGAAGATTGACCTCCTCATCTTTTCTTTCAAAAATACAAGTTCTGCGCCAATTATCATTTGGTATCCTGTCAAGGCACTCATATGTTATCTGTGCCTGCTTAATATGCAGACGATATCTGTACTCTGCGTTGTCTGAAGCGAAGATGATCTCAAATTTGGTAGGATCGTTTCTACTTTCTTTAGAAAAATAGAAAGGGATTGCTTCTCCGCCGCCAATCTGCTCCAGAACCATGCCTTTCACAATTTCCATCGCCTTAAGAAGATTGGACTTGCCGCTTCCGTTTGGGCCATAGATGATAGCTATAGGCAGGAATTCATCATCAAGTGCTTCTATGATATGACCGCTGTGTTCCTTGACCGTTGATACTGCCTGAAGATCAAGAGTCACAGTATCCTTTATGCTCTTATAATTATTAACCGTAAACTGTATTAGCATACGACTCCCTTCGTTTAAATAGATGTCACTTATCTATAATCAGACCACTTAGAACATGATCTTATGACGAATAGGTCAAAAGTCATTATAAAAAAACTTTCGTCAAATAAGCAAACAACTAAAAAATGTATTTTATCAGCCTTTAAATGCCTTATATGCTTTTTCCTTATGCTGCTGTCATATCATAAAAAATCGCTTTCTCATTAATGCCCATCACAAAAATTCGTTTTCTCATTAATACCTATCGGCATGGCTACAATTTTCTTTATGAAAAGCCTGTATCTGCCACATTCAAAAAATAGTGGCAAAAATAAGGCTATCAGGCTCCGATACTGTGACTTATTCTGTGTTACAACTTGCCGATAATACTTAGCATAAAAAAAGGACAGCCAACAGGCCGTCCCCGATAATCTATGACATTATCAAATTGATCAATCTTCCTCAACATCGCCTACAGGCTTTCCACCTGTAGCAAGCCACTTAAGGTAAGCATTGATGAATGGATCAAGATCTCCATCAAGTACTCCGTCAGCATTAGAAACCTTCTCGCCTGTTCTTGTATCATTGACCATAGTATATGGCTGAAGGACATAAGAACGGATCTGGCTTCCCCATGCATTATCCTTAACCTCGCCTCTGATACCGGCAAGTTTAGCTTCATTTTCTTCCATCTTGAGCATAAGGAGCTTGGCTTTGAGCATCTGCATAGCCTTATCCTTGTTCTGGAACTGTGAACGCTCATTCTGACAAGTTACAACAATACCTGTTTCAAAGTGAGTAATACGAATAGCAGACGATGTCTTGTTGATATGCTGTCCACCGGCACCACTTGAACGATATGTATCAATTCGGATATCTTCAGGACGAACCTCGATATCAAGATCCTCTTCGATATCAGGCATTACATCGTTGGATACGAATGATGTCTGACGCTTGCCCTGCGCATTGAAAGGGCTGATACGGACAAGACGATGAACACCTCTTTCAGACTTAAGATATCCATATGCATTCATACCGTTGATCTGGAATGTAACTGACTTAATACCGGCTTCATCACCATCAAGAAGATCAAGCACTTCTACAGTAAAGCCATGACGCTCTGCCCATCTTGTATACATACGATAAAGCATAGAACACCAGTCACATGCCTCTGTACCACCAGCACCAGCAGAGAGCTTAAGGATGGCATTGCACTTATCATACTCACCATTCAAGAGATTGGCAATTCTGATCTCTTCAAGAACTGTCTCAAACTCATCAAGATCTGCTCTTATCTCATCAGCCATATCATTATCTTCTGTACCTTCATCATTGCACATATCGATCATATCAATGATGTCACCGTACTGAACATTAAGATGCTCTATCTTCTCGATAAGATCCTGCATGTTCTTGAGCTCTTTGGTCTTCTTGTTGGCCTTCTCAGCATCATCCCAGAAGGTAGGCTCTTCCATCTCACGATTTAACTCTTCGATTCTTTTTTTCTTACTTTCAAGATCCAGTGAAGCTGTAACCTCATCAAGAGTAGGCTTCAAATTCTGAATCTCGATCTTCATGTTATCTAATACTACCATTTTCAACCTCTATAAATTATTCAACACCGCCCTGAGCGCCGTGGCAGTTCTTATACTTCTTGCCGCTACCACATGGGCACAGATCATTAGGTCTTATCTTGACTGCAGCTCTTTTAACAGGACCCTTCTTAACAGAATCATCCTTGTTAGTACCTGTAACCTTGGCAACCTGCTCACGCTCAACCTTCTCCTGTACATGTACATGGAAAAGAAGTCTTACAGTATCTTCCTTGATTCCGGCCATCATCTCATTGAACATATCATAGCCGGCCATCTTGTACTCAACCTTAGGATCACGCTGACCATATGCCTGAAGGCCGATACCCTGACGGAGCTGATCCATATCATCGATATGATCCATCCACTTACGATCGATTACCTTAAGAAGGATAACTCGCTCGATCTCACGGATTGTCTCTGCTTCAGGGAACTCAGTCTCTTTCTCTTCATAAAGAGCAACTGCCTCTTCTTTGAGCTGCTGCTTAAGGCCATCTTTGGACTTCTTAGTGATACGGCCTCTTGTAACAGGCTTAAGAGGAACTGTTGGTAAAAGAAGCTCATTGAGCTCTTTAAGATCCCAGTCATCAATATTCTGACCATCACCGATCACTGTATCAATGCTCTCTTCAACGATATCTGTGATCATCTTGTAGATATTATCACGAAGTGATTCACCATCAAGAACGCGGCGACGCTCTTTGTAGATGATCTCTCTCTGCTCATTGTTAACAGCATCATATTCAAGAAGGTTCTTACGAATACCGAAGTTGTTCTCCTCGATTCTCTTCTGCGCTGACTCAATAGCCTTGGTAAGAGCCTTGTGCTCGATCTCCTGCCCTTCAGGAATTCCAAGTGCATTGAACATACTGATAAGACGCTCTGAACCAAAGAGTCTCATAAGGTCATCCTCAAGTGAGATATAGAACTTGGATTCACCCGGATCACCCTGACGTCCTGAACGACCACGAAGCTGATTATCAATACGTCTTGATTCATGACGCTCTGTACCTATGATCTTAAGACCACCGGCTGCTCTGGCCTCTTCATCAAGCTTAATATCTGTACCACGACCAGCCATGTTGGTTGCGATAGTAACAGCGCCGTGCTTACCGGCCTCTGCAACGATCTCAGCTTCCTGCTCGTGGAACTTGGCATTGAGTACGTTGTGCTGGATGCCTGCCTTAGTAAGCATCTTGGACAGAAGTTCTGAAGTCTCGATGGTAATAGTACCAACAAGAACAGGCTGTCCCTTATCGTGAGCCTTCTTAACAGCTTCTACAACTGCTTCATACTTTTCTTTCTTGGTCTTATATACAGCATCCTGAAGATCCTTACGAACTACAGGCTCATTAGTAGGAATCTCTACAACGTCAAGAGCATAGATATCACGGAACTCCTGCTCTTCTGTAAGAGCTGTACCTGTCATACCGCACTTCTTGTTGAACTTATTGAAGAAGTTCTGGAATGTGATAGTTGCAAGAGTCTTGGACTCACGTTTAACCTTAACATGCTCTTTGGCTTCAATTGCCTGATGAAGACCGTCAGAATAACGACGTCCTGGCATTACACGACCTGTAAACTCATCAACGATGAGAACTTCATCATCGCGAACAATATAATCATGGTCTCTCTGCATCAGGTTATTAGCACGGAGTGCAAGAATTATATTGTGCTGGATCTCAAGATTTTCAGGATCTGCAAGGTTAGAAATATGGAAATAGCGTTCAACCTTAGCAACACCCTGCGCTGTAAGGTTTACAAGCTTATCTTTTTCATTGACAATGAAGTCGCCGGTCTCTTCCTGTTCGATACCCATAAGAGCATCCATCTTGGAAAAATCTCCAACGTCTTCACCACGCTGCATCTGCTTTGCAAGCATATCGCAGGCCTCATAAAGCTTAGTTGACTTATCACTCTGACCTGAAATGATAAGAGGTGTTCTTGCTTCATCAATAAGGATAGAGTCAATCTCATCGATGATAGCGAAGTTAAGGCCTCTTAATACGCACTGCTCTTTGTAGATAGCCATGTTATCACGAAGGTAATCAAAACCAAGTTCGTTATTGGTAACATATGTGATATCGCAGTTGTATGCAGCTCTACGCTCATCTGAGTTCATTCCGTTAAGGACTATACCAACTGTAAGTCCAAGGAATTCATGGATCTTGCCCATCCACTCAGCATCACGCTTAGCAAGGTAATCGTTAACTGTAACAACATGACAGCCCTTGCCTTCAAGAGCATCAAGGTATGAAGGAAGTGTAGCAACAAGTGTCTTACCTTCACCTGTTTTCATCTCAGCAATACGACCCTGGTGAAGTATGATACCACCAATAAGCTGTACACGGAAATGTTCCATACCAAGCACACGCTTACCTGCTTCTCTTACAACAGCATATGCTTCAGGCATTATATCATCTGAAGTCTCGCCATCAGCAAGACGTTTTTTAAATTCATCTGTTTTGGCACGCAGCTCTTCATCTGTAAGAGCCTGCATTGCAGGGCGAAGTGATTCAATCTTATCTACGATAGGAGCGATTCTCTTCAGTTCCCTCTCTGAATGTGTTCCAATAATTTTATCGAGTAAACTCATAACTTTCCAACTTTCCCCACTTAAATGGCGTTAATTAACCCATCTGTGACTATACGCCTTTTGGGCTAACTTCATGCCCAAAATCATGCAGATAGTCGCAGTCCGTTTAGCATTATATCAAAAATCTTATGTCTATTCAATTAACAGCTTGTAAATAATGTAAGTTACCGTCTATAAGCTGTATCTTTAGCCATGGATCTAGGGTCTTTATGCAATGAAAAAGCCTCCCTGCCACTAGCTTAGCAGCATGGGAAGCCTTTAAATTAACTATTTGAATTACTATATACCGGTAAAATTAGTATACCTTAGCCTTTTCTTCACCGTTCATAACACGGATAGCGCCCTGAGCGAGTGCAAGAAGCTCGTCTTCACCAGGATATACAGTTACAGGAGCTATGAAACCGATTCTTTCCTTCATTGCAGATGTGATCCTGTCATTATAAGCGATACCACCTGTGATGATGATCTGGTCAACCTTGCCCTTAAGGACAGTTGCCTGAGCACCTATATCCTTACATACCTGATAGATGAATGCATCCATGATAAGTCTTGCCTTCTCATCGCCGGCATCGATCCTTTTCATAACTTCTCTTGCATCATTAGTACCAAGATAAGCATTGAATCCGCCTGCGCCTGTAGCCTTCTTGAGCATCTCTTTTTCAGAGAACTTGCCTGAATAGCAGAGTCTTATAAGAGCGCCTGTAGGAAGCCCACCACATCTCTCAGGAGACATAGCACCGTCACCTTCAAATGCAGAATATACATCTACTATACGACCATGATCGTGAGCGCCTACTGATACACCACCACCAAGGTGAGCAACAACAAGACGAAGATCCTCATACTTCTTGTCAACAGACTTAGCATAACGTCTTGCTACAGCCTTCTGGTTAAGAGGGTGGAAAATAGATGTTCTCTTAACATCAGGCATACCTGATACACGAGCTACATCACTAAGCTCATCAACAACAACAGGATCTACGATGTAAGCCTTAACACCGATCTGATCTGCGATCTCACGAGCAAGGATACCACCAAGGTTAGATGCATGCTGTCCCTGAACACCGATCTCAAGATCCTTGATAACAGCGTCAGTAACTTCATATGTACCGCCTTCGATAGGCTTTAAGAGTCCGCCACGACCAACGATTACATCGAAAGTCTTAACATCAATATTTTTTTCCTTAAGGAAATCAAGGATGATGTTCTTACGGAAGTCCTTCTGATCAATGATAGAGTCATATTTGGAAATCTCTTCTGTAGAGTGGCGAAGAGTCTCGTCCATTTTAAGTTCTTCATCCTCAAAGATACCGATCTTGGTTGATGTTGAGCCTGGATTGATAATAAGGCTTTTGATTGCCATAATGTTATCTCCTTTTTTACGAAAAAATCAGGAAAAGGTTAAACATACGAGCACCTCGTAAGCTAACTGTATTCTTGATTTTTAATTTATAGTTACAAGATTTTATATTTCCGGAAGTACATTTCTATTGATTATAAAGTACCGTTCTTCTGATCTTCTGCAACTACAGCAGCAAGTGCGATAGAGTTGAGCTTAACATCTACACTATCAGAACGTGATGTAAGAATAACAGGAGCCTTAGTTCCAAGAAGAATGTTACCATTCTTAACTTTAGCAAGACGAACGATTGTCTTGTATGTAAGGTTACCAGCGTGAATATCAGGGAAAAGAAGGATATCAGCATCACCAACGATCTTACGGCTCTCAGCACCTGGTTTGAACTTAGCAGCTTCAGGATCAATAGCAAGATCCATGGAAAGAGGTCCATCAACTATGCAGTTCTTGATCTCTCCTGCTTCGCAAGCCTTAGTAAGCTCATCAGCTTCTACAGTAACTGGCATCTTAGGATTTACAACTTCTACAGCTGCAAGAGGAGCTACCTTAGGCATATCTACGCCGCAAGCTCTTGCAACATTAACTGTATATTCTATGATCTGTTTTTTATCTTCAAGTGTTGGATAAGGAAGGAATGCAACGTCTGTAAGGAACAGAAGTCTGTCGATACCCGGAATTTCGAAAACGCAAACGTGAGAAAGTGTCTGTCCTGTACGAAGACCAACTTCTTTGTTAAGAACACTCTTAAGGAAAGTCTTGGAATCAAGAGAACCCTTCATGTAAATATCAGCCTTGCCATCATGTACAAGCTTAACAGCACATATAGCAGCTTCCTGCATATCCTTAACATCAATTACTTCATACTCATCAAGGTTCATGTTAAGAGACTTAGCGATCTCAGCGATCTTCTCAGCATCGCCTACAAGAACTGCGTCAACAATCCCCTTCTGGTGTGCAAGCTCTACAGCCTCCAGTACATGCTCATCCTGTGCATATGCAACAGCAAGCTTCTTCTTGCCTGTTGTCTTGAGCTTAGACAGGATATCATCAAAACTCTTACTCATTTTAAAACTTCTCCTTTCACATATCCGTGCTTTTATGAGTGCTCATGAAATATGACACTCTTTTATTCATGCATTTTGTTAAAATAATAACACACCACATTTTAATTTTCAATACTGCCATCTATATGGCTTATATTTAGTAATTAAAATCCCTCTGCCCTACGCTTCTTGCGCATTGCGATTCTCTTTAGAGCACCTTCCCATTCTGCTTTCTGGCACTCAGTCTCTATCTTAAGACCATAAGGAATGGTAAGAGGCTTTTCGTCATCATCAAGACACACTTCTGTAAGATAAGCTCTGTTTATGACATGACGAAGACCTGTCTTTCGATCCTCAACATAGGTATCAACTCTGACTTCCATAGAAGTTCTGCCAACATAGGTAAGATATGCTTCAATGACTACTATATCCATAAGAAATGCCGGTTTCTTGAACTGAAGATTATCAACTGCAGCTGTTGTAACAGTATGAGCACAGTGTCTTGTAGCAACAATACCTGCCGCTTCATCTATCATAAGCATCAGGTTGCCACCAAATAAACGTCCATAGCCATTGATATCTTCGTGCATCATTACTTTATATCTTTCGACTTTAGAATCTTCCACTGTTTTATATCCAAGTTCGCGTTCAATCTTATCTTCTACCATAAATACCTCCAAAATAAGAACTTTATCTTTTATGAATTCTATATTAATCCTATCGATACATGTTATGTCAGATCTCTATATAAGAGTTATATCACATACCTCTAAGACACATTATATTTACTTTTGATAATAATATATCTATCTTTGTTGTATATCGTATTTATTTATACAAGCTATATTATCTATCTTTGTTGAATATCGTATTTATGTAAGTCATATTATCTATCTTCAAGAGCTATCATATCTATATATTCGACATAATGAAATATAATAATATATTTGATTTGTGAAAAAGCAGTGATTATAACCTCTTGTATATAGACAAAATAAAACGACAAGCTATTAACTTGTCGTTTAAAATATGCCGGCAACCGGAATCGAACCGGTACGGGTATTACTACCCATGGGATTTTAAGTCCCAGGCGTCTGCCAGTTCCGCCATGCCGGCGTATTAACATTATTTATAAAGAAAATGGGACCTATAGGGCTCGAACCTATGACCCTCTGCTTGTAAGGCAGATGCTCTCCCAGCTGAGCTAAGATCCCATGTCTTAAACATATTTGAAAAAAAGTGGAGCTTCGGGGACTCGAACCCAGGACCGACCGGTTATGAGCCGGTTGCTCTAACCAACTGAGCTAAAGCTCCAAAAAACTACGCTTTCGCGTCATAAGAAAACTTCTTAATGACCCCTAGCAGGTTCGAACTGCTGTTACCGCCGTGAAAGGGCGATGTCTTAACCGCTTGACCAAGGGGCCGCGTTGTCTCGCCTCACAGCGAAATACATAAAATATACAGAAGCTAACTCTGTAGCTCCCCAAGTAGGACTCGAACCTACGACACTTCGGTTAACAGCCGAATGCTCTACCAACTGAGCTATTGAGGAATGTTTTAATTGTTCCTTCAAAACCGAACACTGAATCTCCAAACTTATCTTAACTTCTTTGGTTAAGTCCTCGACCTATTAGTACACATCAGCTGAGAATGTTACCACTCTTACACCTTGTGCCTATCAACCTCGTACTCTCCAAGGGGTCTTACCACTTGCGTGGGGATATCTCATCTTGAGGGGGGCTTCACGCTTAGATGCCTTCAGCGTTTATCCCTGCCAGACTTGGCTACCCTGCCTTATGCGATTGCCTTCGCAGCAGATACACCAGCGGTCCGTCCATCCCGGTCCTCTCGTACTAAGGACAGCTCCTCTCAGATATCCTACGCCCGCGCCGGATAGGGACCGAACTGTCTCACGACGTTCTGAACCCAGCTCGCGTACCACTTTAATGGGCGAACAGCCCAACCCTTGGGACCTGCTACAGCCCCAGGATGTGATGAGCCGACATCGAGGTGCCAAACCACTCCGTCGATGTGAACTCTTGGGAGTGATAAGCCTGTTATCCCCAGGGTAGCTTTTATCCGTTGAGCGATGGCAATCCCACGTTCTGCCACCGGATCACTAAGTCCTACTTTCGTACCTGTTCCACCCGTCGGTGTCACAGTCAGGCTCCCTTATGCCTTTGCACTCTTCGGATGGTTTCCGTCCATCCTGAAGGAACCTTTGAGCGCCTCCGATACTCTTTCGGAGGCGACCGCCCCAGTCAAACTCCCCGCCAGACATTGTCCCCGGACCGGTTTCACGGTCCATGGTTAGAAATCCAGTACGGTAAGGGTGGTATCCCAACAGCGGCTCCTTTGCAGCTGACGCCACAATCTCTTAGCCTCCCACCTATCCTGTACATACAATACCGGATCCCAGTATCAAGCTGGAGTAAAGCTCCATGGGGTCTTTCCGTCCTGGCGCGGGTAGCCAGCATCTTCACTGGCACTTCAATTTCACCGGATGCATTGCCGAGACAGTACTCAAATCATTACGCCTTTCGTGCGGGTCGGAACTTACCCGACAAGGAATTTCGCTACCTTAGGACCGTTATAGTTACGGCCGCCGTTTACTGGGGCTTAAATTCAAAGCTTCGATTGCTCTAACCTCTCCTCTTAACCTTCCAGCACCGGGCAGGCGTCAGCCCATATACTTCACCTTTCGGTTTCGCATAGACCTGTGTTTTTGCTAAACAGTTGCTTGAGCCTCTTCTCTGCGGCCCTCATATACTCATACATGAGGGCTACCCTTATCCCGAAGTTACGGGTACATTTTGCCGAGTTCCTTAGCAATGCTTCTTCCGTCGGCCTTAGGATTCTCTCCTCATCCACCTGTGTCGGTTTACGGTACGGGCAGATATCACACTATAGCGGCTTTTCTCGACAGGTCCTCCGGACACTTCACTACTTTATTTCGCTCCGCATCACACAGCTCGATCCTGAAAGGGGTTTCTCCCTTTCCTCTTGCCATGCTTGCCCCGGGCTGCTCTCCCGGGCTGTCCTTATTACCTGTGTCCCCACAGTTCTGATGATATCTGGTGCAGGAATATCAACCTGCTGTCCATCGGCTACGCCTTTCGGCCTCGTCTTAGGTCCCGACTTCCCCAGGGCAGATCAGCTTTACCCTGGAATCCTTGGATATTCGGCCTGAGGGATTCTCACCCTCATCTCGCTACTCATTCCGGCATTCTCTCTTCATAACGCTCCGCTGCTCCTTATCGGTACAGTTTCTACGCTCTTATGAATGCTCCCCTACCGATCACTTATACCCGTAGATACAAGCAATCCCTAGGCTTCGGTGTCGTGTTTTAGCCCCGGTAATTTTCGGCGCAGGACCTCTCGGCTAGTGAGCTATTACGCACTCTTTGAATGCGTGGCTGCTTCTGAGCCAACATCCTAGCTGTCTATGAAATCCCACATCCTTTTCCACTTAACACGTACTTTGGGACCTTAGCCGTAGATCTGGGCTGTTTCCCTTTTGACTGCCCAACTTATCTCGTGCAGTCTGACTCCTGTGCTAAACCTGACTGGCATTCGCAGTTTGATAATCTTTGGTAAGCGGTGAAGCCCCCGCGGATATTCAGTGCTCTACCTCCAACAGGCACGCTACAAGGCTAGCCCTAAAGCTATTTCGGGGAGAACCAGCTATCTCCGAGTTCGATTGGAATTTCTCCCCTATCCACAGCTCATCGCCACCCTTTTCAACGGATGTGCGTTCGGACCTCCACAGCCTTTTACGGCCGCTTCATCCTGTCCATGGATAGATCACCCGGTTTCGGGTCTATGTATACTGACTATTCGCACTATTCACACTTGGTTTCCTTCGGCTTACGTGTCTTAAACACTTAACCTTGCCGGTATACATAACTCGCCGGACCGTTCTACAAAAAGTACGCGATCACTCGTATATAGAGCTTTCGCAGCTTGCAGGCACAGGGTTTCAGGTTCTCTTTCACTCCCCTCCCGGGGTCCTTTTCACCTTTCCCTCACGGTACTATGCGCTATCGGTCACTAAGTAGTATTTAGCCTTACGGGGTGGTCCCCGCTCTTTCAGACAAGGTTTCACGTGTCTCGTCCTACTCTGGATTCTGCCTCGTCTCTTCCACTTTCACATACACGGCTTTCACGTTCTCTGGCAGGTCTTTCCAGGACCTTTCTGTTAGCAGATTTGAATCGATCATGCAGTCCGAACCCCGGAAAGCAAGCTCTCCGGTTTGGGCTCTTCCGCGTTCGCTCGCCGCTACTTACGGAATCACTTTTGTTTTCTCTTCCTCCGGCTACTTAGATGTTTCAGTTCACCGGGTTCCCGGCCTTAACCTATGGATTCAGTTAAGGTCAACCAGGGTCTCCTGGTTAGGTTGCCCCATTCAGATATCTGCGGATCTTGAAGTATTTGCCTCTCCCCGCAGCTTTTCGCAGCTTATCACGTCTTTCATCGGCTCTTAGTGCCAAGGCATCCGCCCTGCGCCCTACATAACTTAACCTGTTATGCAGGAATCAGTCCTGATCTTTCGATCATCTGGATTCTCTTCTTATCTTTCTCACAGCGATATGAGTAAGATAAGGCCCATTTCTTTCGAAATGGTCTTGATGAATTTCTTCATCTTTTTTGATGTCTTGATTTTTGGTTTGGACATAGAACATATCTTTGATCTTTTGGATCTTGATATAATCTATATTTCAGTATTCGGTTTTCAAGGAACAATTACCTTATTCATGATCTTCGATCACGATCTAAGTCTGACTGTTTGAACAGTCATCAGAAATCGGAAGACTTTTGTTTTCTGATCTCTCATCATCATTCAAACTTTTTTATAAATCTGGCAGCCACCTATCCTCCCATACCGTCACCAGTATAGTACTTTCGGCCGCTAAGGTCTTAACCGTCGTGTTCGAGATGGGAACGGGTGTTTCCCCCAAGCGCATCGCCACCAGAAATATTTTGTTGTTAATGTTCAGCGCTTTGATATCTTACTCTGCAGTCTTTCGCCTGTCAAGCTTGATTTTTCAAAGACTTTTCTTTGCTTTTTAGTTAATAAATAACCTTAACAACTAAACAGTAATGCAACTCCCTACTTCTTCCTTCTATATTTTCCTTAGAAAGGAGGTGATCCAGCCGCAGGTTCTCCTACGGCTACCTTGTTACGACTTCACCCCAGTTATCCGACCTGCCTTAGGCAGCTCCTCCTTACGGTTAGGCCACTGACTTTGGGCATTTCCGACTCCCATGGTGTGACGGGCGGTGTGTACAAGACCCGGGAACGTATTCACCGCAGCATTCTGATCTGCGATTACTAGCGATTCCAGCTTCGTGCAGGCGGGTTGCAGCCTACAGTCCGAACTGGGTCGTTATTTTTGGGATTTGCTCACCTTCGCAGGGTTGCTTCCCTTTGTTACGACATTGTAGCACGTGTGTGGCCCAGATCATAAGGGGCATGATGATTTGACGTCATCCCCACCTTCCTCCAGGTTATCCCTGGCAGTCTCCATAGAGTGCCCATCTTACTGCTGGCTACTATGGACAAGGGTTGCGCTCGTTGCGGGACTTGACCCAACATCTCACGACACGAGCTGACGACAACCATGCACCACCTGTCTCAGATGTCCCGAAGGTCTTATGGCATTACCCATAATTCATCTGGATCTCAAGATCTGGTAAGGTTCTTCGCGTTGCTTCGAATTAAACCACATGCTCCACCGCTTGTGCGGGTCCCCGTCAATTCCTTTGAGTTTCATTCTTGCGAACGTACTCCCCAGGTGGAATACTTATTGCGTTAGCGCCGGCACTGAAAGACTATGTCTCCCAACACCTAGTATTCATCGTTTACTGCGTGGACTACCAGGGTATCTAATCCTGTTTGCTCCCCACGCCTTCGAGCCTCAACGTCAGTTGCTGTCCAGTAAGCCGCCTTCGCCACTGATGTTCTTCCTGATATCTACGCATTTCACTACTACACCAGGAATTCCGCTTACCTCTCCAGTACTCTAGTCTACCAGTTTCCAAAGCAAGCCCACGGTTGAGCCGTGGGGTTTCACTTCAGACTTGATACACCGTCTACGCTCCCTTTACACCCAGTAAATCCGGATAACGCTTGCCCCCTACGTATTACCGCGGCTGCTGGCACGTAGTTAGCCGGGGCTTCTTACTCAGGTACCGTCATCCCCTCTTACGAGGTCTTTCTTCCCTGCTGATAGAGCTTTACATACCGAAATACTTCTTCACTCACGCGGCGTCGCTGCATCAGGCTTTCGCCCATTGTGCAATATCCCCCACTGCTGCCTCCCGTAGGAGTTTGGGCCGTGTCTCAGTCCCAATGTGGCCGTCCGCCCTCTCAGGCCGGCTACTGATCGTCGCCTTGGTGGGCCGTTACCTCACCAACTAGCTAATCAGACGCGGGTCCATCTCATACCTATAAATATTTTCACACTAGATCATGCGATCCTGTGCGCTTATGCGGTGTTATCAGTCGTTTCCAACTGCTATCCCCCTGTATGAGGCAGGTTACCCACGCGTTACTCACCCGTCCGCCACTAAGTTTAACAAGAATCTGCCGAAGCTTCATCAGCGCTAAACTCCGTTCGACTTGCATGTGTTAGGCACGCCGCCAGCGTTCATCCTGAGCCAGGATCGAACTCTCACTTTAAAATGCGACAAAGATCATAAATGATCTTCTTACGCTTGGAATCACTTCGTGATTCCGAGTTCGCCGGTTCAGACTTATGCTGACTTAATCAGAATAATTCTGCTCCACTGTTATTTCTAACAGCTTGATGGTGGCTAAACCATCAAAAATTTACTTTTGGTTTTTGTTCTTCTGAACATTCTGTCCTTCTTCAAAAGAAGAACTGGAATTTTCAGGGTTGCATTACTGTTAAGTTGTCAAAGTTCTATGTAATCTACATCTGCTAAGCAGATGAGCGCAGAAGGAGGGATTTGAACCCTCGCGCCGCTATTAACGACCTGCACCCTTTCCAGGGGTGTCTCTTCAACCACTTGAGTACTTCTGCAAAAAGGTTGATTCATAGATCATATTCAAATGAACTTAGATCTAATCTCTTAATTAACAGCGGACGATGTATCCTGTCCTATGCCGCTTTATGATTACTAGCGGAGCGAAAGGGATTCGAACCCTTGTGGCGTTGCCGCCAAACGGTTTTCAAGACCGCCTCGTTATGACCGCTTCGATATCGCTCCATATAAAAGCTATATATCTTTCAGCTTTATTCCTGCGCTGTTTTCGTAGAAGCGTTACCGCCGCAGCGCAAGATATATACTATCAAACTCAACCTATGGTGTCAAGCAATTTTTCTAATTTTTTTCAATATTTTTTTATCGTCAAAATATGTATTGTACGTCGTAAAGCGATCTCACACCTAAATCTGCCGTAATCCACGTAAATACAACATTTACAGCTGATTTATATTAGAACTGCTCTTCAAACAAATCAGCCCATAAATATACTTTGATTAAATCCCTGTTTTAAAAAATCTCTATGCCAATAACACTATTTACACTTTTCACTGCCTACTTTTCATTTAGATAATCAGATCTTATCGTCATTACTAATCCTCTCCATATAATCAAGTGTTTTCTTCAGTAATTTCAAGTTTTTTTCTATCCTCAGTATGAGTAGAACTTAGGTTATGGAGTAATCCTTGTCTATAAATGACAGATATATAGGTATAAATGGGTACTCCAAATAAAACGTCTTATGATTACGATTTAAAAATGGCCTCGATGTATACCCATCCCTATATGGCAGCTCACCTCTCATGTCCAACAGGATCATCCCAGCAAGGGGAGTCCTCACTTCCTTCGTTCTGCCTATCCATAACCAGGGTGCCAGCTCAGCTAATCAACAGGGTCAAAGCCCTCCGGAAAAAATTCCTGCTGGCTACCAGCTCACTCTTTGTTTGTTACTGATCCAAAACACTTTGCATTACAGCACCTTGCGGTGGACGCTTCCTGTAATAGCTGTGAGTTGTGGGATTATGCAGCTATAAGCTTTGCTCCTCCCGGATACTTGATGTCCTCAAGCATCTTTGATGCATCGTAGCTGACTCCTTTTACAAGGACTACATGGAATACTCTTATCAGCTTACAGGCTACTGCTGTTACCGACTGCATCTTCTTTAACGGATTGTCATTTCTGGTAGTGTAATAATTATGGATCTGCTTGAATTCTGCATTCTTTCCGATAACCGATATGGCTGCCTGAATGAGCAGATATCTCAAGCGCTTTCGCCCTCTTTTACTTATCTTGGTCTTGCCATTATGCTTTCCAGAACTGTCTTCTACCAGTTCCAATCCAGCAAGTTTCTGAAGTTCTTTGGAATTATCAAAGCGCGTGATATCTCCAACTTCCGCTATAAAACCTGCTACTGTTATTATCCCTACACCCTTTATCTCAAGCAACTTATCCACATGCTTTATCTGAAGGGTGAGGTTCTTGATCAGATCATTGATCTGTTCAAGCCGTTTTGTCTGTGTCTCATAATCCTCTATGAGATCCTTTATTTCGATTCTGGCCTCAGTAAGACCTTCCTTAAAGCCTATACTGTTCAAAGCCCTATTAAATATGGTTATGGCCTTCTTATGACCATTTCCACGCAGTTTTGCGTCCTTCCATATCTTAATGATACCTTCAACACCAATCTCTATTATATCTTCCGGAGTAGGTGCATTCTTTAAAAGGAGTATGCCTCCCTTGGCATCTATATGTGTATAAATTCCTTTGTATTCAGGGAAATATACGCTGATCCATTTATGAATCCTGTTCTTACAACGTATCTGCTCCTCTACCAATGTAAATCTACGGTTTGAAGCATTTCTGAGTTCCGCATATATTCCTGATGGCATATATGTGTAGAAGTAGCGGCCATCTCTTACGAGATTAGCAATGACCTTAGGATCTTTACAGTCATTCTTTGACGGACTGTTATCGTCAAGCTCTTTGGACTTATGTACATGATGAGGATTAACCATGACAAACTTTATATTTTTGCCATTCATATACTGCCCAAGGTTAAACCAGTAGTGCCCCGTGGGTTCCAGACCTACAAGGGTAATCTCAAGGTTGTTCTTGTCCATCAGGTCATTTACTACATCATGGAAAGCGTTGAATCCCTCCATTGAATTGGTGAATGGGATAGGTCTTCTGGTGAGTTCGATTCCTCTCCAATCAAAAGCCCTGAAATAGTGCTTAACGCTTCCAACATCAATACCGACAATCATTGTCTTTTCTGTCACTTGTCTAATCTTTTTGTTTTGTGTAGAATTCATTTGTAGATACCTCTCTTTTTCTGTTTTTGCCAACTTCGACGGGTCAGCAATAAACAGTTTAACTGAGGTATCTCTTAATATCCAGAACTACTTGTTTCATCTACACTTTGAATTATACAGGAAGCTTATTTTCAATCCTTCTTATCAGCCCTTATTGTCAATCCTTAATTTCCCTTATTTTCCCTTATTTAGCTTATATTTGAAATAACAGATCACTTCCGCAACTATCACTGATGCTGCAACGGCTATCAATGGTTTTAGCCAGCTCAGAAGTTCTTTTCCATCATATATATAGAAGAGCCTACTTATAATAGAAATTATCATGATATGAAAATAATATACCGACGCGGACAGGTCTTTGCCCAGATGATATAGGTAGTTAGGGACGGCGAATCTGTTATGTAACTGGCCGTAGACTTCGCCAAGGAGCATGACTGCGACGAGGGTCACTACAGAACCCGCATATACTGTCATATCTCCAAATCGTCTGTATTCAACAACTGACATGATAAGGCCTGCCACGGCCAGAATGTGAAGTATGATGCGATTCTTACGGGCAGAAGTACTGAAAGTGCAGGATTGAATGACGCGGCGCACTGCATCTGCTGCCCTAGACTTTCTTGCATCATTGACTACGCTGTCAAGCCAGACTCCGCCCATGATAAAGGGAATTCCTTCCAGGAGCCAGTTTCTGACAACGTACCAAGTGCGGATGCTGATGTCAAAAGGCCTTATCGGATAATATAATTGCAGTAGTTCTGCGAAAAAGAGCATTCCGGTAAAAAACAGACTAAGGAACCCGCTCCATTTTTTGGCATACTTTGAGAATATGAATACGAGGACGAATACATAAAGGACAGCGTACAGATACCAAAGATGATCTATATCATATGTATAGTCATAGATTATCTTGCCGGAGTTGAACACGAACAGGAGCCAGAGCTCATGAAGGTTATATTTCTGGGATGCAAGGTCCTTGATCCCGTAGCCTACTGTGCCTGCTATGATCAGTGAATATACATTGTACAAAAGAGTAAGTGAGAGCGTTATCACCGCAAGATGGCTTATCTTGGACAGCATGCGTTTTCTGATAATAGCCGGATCTGTGCCGATTGGTAGGTCTTTGAGCAAGAATCTGCCTGATATCACGAAAAAATAAAGCACTGCAAATCTGGACAATGCCTGAACGTCTTTGCCAAATGGTCCCGGGAAAAGACAATGAATGAAAATGACCAGAATGCATGCAATAGCTTTGAACATATAAAGAAAGCTGTTACCAGCTTTAGTATCACCCCTCATAATATAACCACCTGTTTTACTATAATAAAACCTGCTAACAAATGTCAATAGAGAAACGGCTTATTTTTAAGTGTTTTCAATTTCACCATTTTAAGCATCACAAAAGGGCTGGATGAATAGTCCAGCCTTCTTATAACCTGTGGATACTTATTTGTAGACCGCGGTTACTCTCGCATAATATATACGTAGAAATTTATTCAATCCCGCTATTTTAGCGTGTTTTTTGCACTTTCCCTCATTTTCTTTCTTGATTATATAATTATATACAGCAGCATCTTTGGGTGCCGGATGACTCTTAAGTACCCTCATTACTTCATATCCTACTTTTCGTAAAGTTGATGACCCTCTCTTTGTCATCCTTCGATTTGTGCCCACAAATTGTCCTGACTCGTAAGGTGGTGGATCTATACCGGCACAGGCAATGAGAGCTTTTGCACTATGAAGTTTTCTTACATCTCCTATTTCTGCAATTAGTTTTGGTGCTAGCACATCCCCAACACCACCCATTTCTCTAACTGTAGAGTATTCTGGTAAGGACTTAGCAAGAAGCTGCATTCGTGCTAATATAGTAGCCAAGGAGCTATCTATAGCCCTTAATACTGATACTGCTTCCTGTACTAACATTTTGGTCGATGGGGTACTGGAAGATAGTGTAGGAATACCACCGGATGCTAATTCATAGACTTCTTCAGCTTTGGATCTGCTCCGGTGATATTTCTTTTCTTTTGCCCAGAGAAGGTACTCATCTGTGAACTTTTCAAGACTCATGGAAGTAATTACATCATAATGCCAGAACTTTTCCACAAAATCGCTTAACTTGTCCTTGTTGTTTGATTCGTTCCAGCTATTAAACTTTTTCTTGATTCCAGGCATGACATAATCGAGGATATGAGTTAATTCTTGTAAAGCCTTAACATGGAGTTCCATATAGTACCTATATCTGCGCCCTAGCAGCTTCAACTCAGCATATACCTCTTCGGCACCTTCATACTTTTGGAGCTTAAACCACTTTTCAATTCCATAATTAGCAATCATGATCGAATCAAGTTTGTCAGTTTTTACACCCCTAAAGTTGTTATCCTTTGCGAATGACTTCATCACAAAAGGATTTACTACAGATACGAAATAGCCTTTCTCTGTAAGATAAGTCAATACTGGCAAGTGATAGACGCCCGTTGCTTCCATGACTATACGTATTTCACCATCTAACTTCTGGAGAATACTATCGAGTCCATCTAGCTCCTTCTCTACATGTTGCATTTCAAAAGGACTGCACACTATTTCTCCATACGGCTTAAGTATGCAGACAGTGCTTTTTCCTTTTGATACATCAATTCCAACACTAATCATTCTGAACCTCCTCCAACTGTAAATAGTAATTGTTCCAGCCACACTTATTACCATTCAGTTTAGTTGGTTACACGGGTGTTTCTCCCTACCTGCTTAAGCGAATGCTTATAATAAGGGGTTGGTTAACGGTTTTATTGACGGATGCAATGATCCAAAAAAGCACACGTCAGACCAATTACTCCCCTTATTATAAAAAAATAAGTGCAGATGTCAGAGTTAATTACTCTCTAACAACTACACTTTTATGGTACTAAAAATCACCCTAAAAAGCGGCAGCCTTTGCAGCTACCGCAATATCTCATATGTAGATGTCTTATTATAACATGTTAGTTCAGCGGCCGCGATATAAAGCTTTAGCTGTGATTGTCAAAAAGCGGTATTTCGAGTTTGAAGCTTTATCCGTGATCATCAAAAAGCAAAATCTCGAGTTTAAAGCTTTATCCGTGATCGTCAAAAAGCAGAATCTCGAGTTTAAAACTTTATCCGTGATCGTCAAAAAGCAGAATCTCGAGTTTAAAACTTTATCCGTGATCATCAAAAAGCAGAATCTCGAGTTTAAAACTTTATCCGTGATCATCAAAAAGCAGAATCTCGAGTTTAAAACTTTATCCGTGATCATCAAAAAAGTGGGGCTGTATATTTGAAGACTTCGTCATGGCGGAACGATAGCTAAATGCTACTGCAGCGTTTTGCCTTGCTTCCTTATCTAAGCTTTGTAATACTTCTTTATCCATGCCCTTCCCTGCTTCTTTATCCATGCCCTTCCCTGCTTCTTTATCTATTCCCTTCCTTACATCTCTATCTATGCCCTGCCCTACTTCATTATCTATCCCTCGCCTTATTCCATTGATTCCATTTTTCTTTAAACCGGAATATATCCCAGAGTAAATATTGTCTGCAATCTCTTTATTTCTGGTCTCCTGGATCTCGATGGTGTTAGAGATATCTGTTACAGCGCGGATCAGGTCCTGCATGTGCTCGATCTGAGCGCGGTACCTTGGCTTATCAGCATTAATATCATCTTTGACTTTGTCATAGAGACCGGCGAAGCCTTCATTTAATTCAGTCAATCTGTCAATAAGGCCAGTTTTGATCCTGACAGCATCATCAAAAGTCTCTTCATCGAATCCATCTTCTGTGACAAGAGCCTCTTTTTGCCTTATGTTCTGTGCTTCAATCTGCTTCATAACTTCAATTTTCTTAATGAGGGATGTTTCCATCATATCAAGATAAGTCTCGGTCATAAGCACCTCTTTTGATATTTATTATCGTATATACGTATACTATACCACTATTATTCGTATGCGTCACATTCCATGAAAATGCCACCTCACTCATAAACGCCCCTGCATCTACTTGACATATATCTCAAAGTTCCCACTTGGACGGACTGGCACACCCCAGCGGGAAGTCATATATTAAATAATCATAAAAGTTTATAATTACTATTGATACAAGTGTCTCGTTATTGATAACATTATATATAGGTTTTATACACAATTTAATTGATGCAAATATTAGGCAGATATTTGCATTTATAACGCCGGCAATACAAAGCATCTGGCAGGTTTGTGGCAATATAATGGCCAATAGATCATTCATGAAGATAAGGCGATGATGTCAACTTCAGGCATTACAGGTAAGGAGAAGAGATTATGAAAGAAAGATATTTTGGAGAAAAAACACCCAAGCTTGGTTTTGGTCTTATGAGACTTCCAAGGATTGAGGGGACAAACACTATTGACGTCGAGCAGACCTCTAAGATGGTAGACATGTTCCTTGAAGCTGGTCTTACTTATTTTGACACAGCATTTGTATATGAGGGTTCTGAGGAAGCTACAAGGAAGGCACTTGTTGAAAGGCATCCGCGTGATAGCTACACTCTTGCAACCAAGCTTAATGCTGGCTACTCAGGATGTAAGAATGCAGAGGATGCCAAAAAAGAGCTGGAGATCAGTCTTGAAAGAACCGGCGCAGGATATTTTGACTACTATCTTCTGCACGCTCTTGGAAAGGGCAATATTGACAAGTACGACGAGTATGGTATCTGGGATTTTGTAAAAGAAATGAAGGAAAAAGGTCTTATAAAGCACTGGGGATTTTCTTTCCATGATACTCCGGAGTTTCTGGACGAGCTTCTTACAAAGCATCCTGATGCTGAATTCGTACAGCTTCAGATAAACTATGCTGACTGGGACAATCCGACTGTTCAGTCTCGTGCATGTTATGAAGTTGCAAGAAAGCATGGCAAGTCGATTGTTGTAATGGAGCCTGTCAAGGGCGGCGCTCTTGCTAATCCGCCTGCATCTGTTCAGGAGATTTTAAAAGATGCTGCGCCTGATATGTCTTTTGCTTCATGGGCTATCAGATATGTAGCTTCTATGGACGAAATCCTTACAGTTCTCTCTGGTATGTCCAATGTGGCGCAGATGGAGAACAACCTTTCTTATATGAGAGATTTTAAGAAGCTGTCTGAGGATGAGCTTGAGACTATACACAAGGCCCAGAAAGCTCTTGCATCTGTTAATTCGATTCCTTGTACAGCATGTCACTACTGCACTAAGGGATGTCCTATGCAGATTCCGATCCCGGACATCTTCGCAGCCAGGAATAAGCAGCTGATCTGGGAGCAGATTGAGCAGGGTCAGGCTGATTATAAGAGAGTTACTGAAGGACGAGGCCTGGCTTCGGCATGTATCGGATGCGGTCAGTGCGAAAGTGCTTGTCCTCAGCATATTGATGTTATTGAAAGGCTCAAGGACTGCGCTAGAGTTTTTGAATGATGTTTTGGAAAAATAAGCTGCGCAGATTGTTGTCTTTTCTTAAGAAAAGCAGCTGTGTAGATATTATTGATAAGCGTATTGAAAGAATTAAAAGATCATTCGTTGGAGTTTTAATGAGTACTAATAAGTTAGACGATTTAAAAGAATATTTAAAGTCACTGGGAAGTGTGGCCGTTGCTTTTTCGGCAGGGGTTGATTCTACTTTTCTTCTAAAAGTTGCGCACGATGTGCTGGGAGATAAGGCGATAGCTGTGACTGCTGCTTCAGCTTCTTTTCCCAGACATGAGTATGATGAAGCCGATGCCTTCTGTAAAAAGGAGGGAATCAGGCAGTTTATAATTAATTCAAATGAGCTTGAGTCTGAGGACTATGCTTCAAATCCCAAGAACAGGTGCTACTACTGCAAGCACACTCTGTTCTCCGGGCTTATTGATATAGCAAGGCAAAACGGGATTGAGTATGTGGCAGAGGGTTCGAACATGGACGATCTGGGTGATTACAGGCCGGGGCTTGAGGCTGTGAAGGAGCTTGGCGTACTGAGTCCTCTTAGGAAGGTCGGTCTTACTAAGGCTGAGATAAGGTCTTTTTCCAAAGAGCTGGGTCTTCCTACTTCGGACAAGCCGTCGTTTGCATGTCTTGCCTCCAGGGTTCCGTATGGCGAGAGGATCACTGCCGATAAGCTTAAGATGGTGGAGAGGGCAGAAAACCTCTTGGCAGAGCTTGGGCTTGTGCAGTACAGGGTGCGCGTCCATGGGAATATTGCAAGGATTGAGGTCCCGGCAGGGGATATTGCAAAGCTTGTGGACGATAGTGTTCGTAGTAAGATTGTTAGTAAATTCAAGGAGTTTGGATTTTCATATGTGACTTTGGATATGCAGGGCTACAGGACTGGCAGCATGAACGAAGTTATTAATACAGCAAAATAGGATATACTAAATATAGGATAATCCTACAATAGGAAAACGATGCTGATTCTGATGTTGATGCAGGAAGATGGATTATTTCTTACTAAAACAGCGATAAGGAGGCAAGTCGTGGAAAATATCCATGAGATGCTTGAAAAAATCAAATCCGGCGAGATCTCAGTTGAGGAAGCAGAGCTTTTTTTCAAAAAGAGGCCTTTTGAAGATATAGGCTATGCCAAGGTTGATACTCATAGGAAGATACGAAACGGGGCTTATGAGGTCATCTATGGTGCGGGCAAGACTGCAGATCAGATCGTCGGGATAATCAGAACCATG
This sequence comes from Butyrivibrio fibrisolvens, assembly GCF_023206215.1. Lineage (NCBI taxonomy): Bacteria > Bacillati > Bacillota > Clostridia > Lachnospirales > Lachnospiraceae > Butyrivibrio > Butyrivibrio fibrisolvens. The sequence continues at coordinate 1,424,981 of NZ_CP065800.1, read as the reverse complement.
GCAGACAGTGGCCAGGAGCGCATCCTGATAACAAGGATGGATCCGGATAAGGCTAAGAAGGTAAAGAGTAAGCTTGTTGGACAGATTGGTTTTAATGATCTTGTAAGTCAGGCTAATGTTGATTCTTACAATAAGACTATCAAAATCGACTATCATGAAGAGGCTAATATAGGGATCATCGGAGACTATCCGAAAGCTGACGGGCTTGGCAAGATTGTCGTAGCTACCGGCGGAACAAGCGATATACCTGTTGCCGAGGAGGCTGCGCTTACTGCTGAGTTTCTGGGTAATGACGTGACAAGGCTGTATGATGTGGGAGTTGCCGGGCTTCACAGAACTCTTGCTCATATGGATGATATTATGAGTGCTAAGGTCATAATCGCTATCGCCGGGATGGAAGGGGCTCTCGCAAGTGTTATTGGCGGTCTTGCCGAATGCCCTGTTATTGCTGTTCCGACTTCTGTCGGGTACGGTGCATCTTTTCACGGGTTATCAGCTCTTTTGTCAATGCTGAATTCATGTGCAAGCGGTGTGTCTGTGGTCAATATCGATAATGGATTTGGAGCGGCTTATCAGGCTAGTCTTATAAATCATATGAGGTAGGATCGGAAATTGGAGTTTTATATGAAAATACTGTACCTTGATCTGGGAATGGGAGCTGCCGGAGATATGCTCACTGCTGCCCTTCTTGATGCAATGGATGAAAAAGAAAAAGAAGAAGCGATCAAAGATCTTTCTGCTCTTAATATACCTGATGTGCATTTTGACGTGGAAAAAAGCGTCAAATGCGGGATCACAGGTACTCATGTGAGTGTGAAGGTGCATGGCACTGATGAGGGCAAAGGGCTGCATGAGGATCATCATGGACACCACCATGAACATGATGACTTCCATGAACATGATCACGCGCACCAGCATGGGCATGATGACTTCCATGAACATGATCACGCGCACCAGCATGGGCATGATGACTTCCATGAACATGGTCACGGACATCAGAATGGGCATGATGATTTTCATGAGCATGGCCACGATCATGAACACCACCACAGTCATGCAAGTCTTGAGAAGATCAATAGCATAGTAGATAATTTAAATGTATCAGATTCAGTCAAATCTGATGTCAGATCAATTTACAAAATCATAGCCACTGCAGAAGGGCATGTCCATAACAAGCCGATAACGGATATACATTTTCACGAAGTGGGGACAATGGATGCTATCGCGGATATCACAGCTGCGTGTATTCTAATAAGGCGCATCGGTGCCGATAAGATCATAGCATCTCCTATTCATGTTGGTAGCGGTCAGGTAAGATGTGCTCACGGAATACTTCCTGTTCCTGCTCCAGCAACAGCTTATATACTAAAAGGCATACCTATGTACAGCACGGACATTAAGGGCGAGTTGTGCACTCCTACTGGAGCTGCTATTTTAAAGTATTTTGTAAATGAATATAGATCCATGCCTTCTATGATTTCTGACAATATAGGATATGGGATGGGCTTTAAAGACTTCGAACGAGCCAACTGCGTCAGAGCGATAATCGGACATGATACTTACGCTACAAGCAGCAACAATTATAATCCTAGCCCTGATATGGCAATGCCGGATGATACAGCAAAAAGGCCTTATCCGGATGCACCTACCTCTCAATCTGCAATCAACGATTCTATCATAGAGCTTCGCTGTAATATCGACGATATGACCGGTGAAGAGATAGGCTTTGCTTTTGAAAAGCTGTTAGAAGCCGGTGCCAGAGACGTTTTTTCCACTCCAATAACTATGAAGAAGAATCGACCAGGCATTCTCTTAACAGTTATATGCTCTGTATCAGATAAAGATACTATGGTAAAAAATATATTCAAGCACACTACAACAATCGGGATCAGAGAAAATGTCTGCAACAGATATATCCTAAGCAGAGAGTCCGAAACGCTTAATACTCCTTTTGGACAAGTCAGGGAAAAGAGGGTATCTGGATACGGAACGACTAGATCAAAGCTTGAATATGATGATATAGCTAAGATTGCAAAAAATACGGGAATGAGCATCAGGGAAGTCAAAGATGCGATAAGGAAGTAAAAAACTATAAGAAAATAAAAGCTATAAGAAAGTTGCTACGAGGTATTTGTTTTTAATCAATGATTTACATGCAATAATGATGGCAATTTGCGTTATCATCATATATTATAGAGGATGACAATAACGCATATACCTAGAACCTATCGTTTACTAATCCCCCATTCGTAAACGCGGTATGGATCTCTGCGGATCCGACAGTACTTGGTCTGTTTTATAAAAGTTGCCCCTTTTATGATGGCCAAGCCCGAAAGAATTATGTGCGCTCTTCGCAAGCACAAATTAATTATATTATGCTAAAAATTTTTTTGTTCATTTTCCGACGAAACGTCATCCTAGGGGGTATCGAGCAAATGATTAATCTCGTTCGTAATTTTGATAGTATCCTTATAGCATTGATGTGTTCTATCACTTAGTATCGATATGCACTGTATAGTTTCCATGTTTTTCTCTGAAATCGCAGTCGGTTATGCAATTATTAATTAGCGTTTTATTAGTATTTTCCTAGCATTTTGGTAATATTTTAAGCATTTAATATGCTATATACAGCCTTTTCAGACTGTTTTTCCACATGCTTTTTTACATGTTTTATTACATGCTATTTCAAACTTTTTCCACAAGTTTTTCACCTATTTTACTACAAGCTTTTTCAGACTTTTTTCACAAGTGACAGGCAGTGTATAAACCAGTTCTTTTATCGCTTTTTCTATTTTTTGGAAAAATCATCTAAAAGTGATCTCCATTAGTTCTACAGCAGTTTCTCTGCTCTTTACTCTCATGAGATTATCATCTGCTTTGGCTCTCGATAGCAGATTCATACTTCCATACCATATGATCTCATCATCGATGATAGCGAAGTGTTCATGCATATATTCTTTAAGATGCACATTTATAGCATTATCCCGTAGCAGATGTACAAGCTGTCTTGTATCTTCAATCTTCTCCTCCGGATATCCTTCCGGATCAAGCGTGACTATTGTAATCTTAACGCCACTTTCCTGTCTTTGCTTCACCAATCTTATAAAAGAATTTACTTTTGACTGATTTAATCCTGGGCTTGAAATGATAATTTCTTTATTTGCCTCCATCAGATCCTTTTCATATACTGTCTCATAAGTATTCATATCAAAAATAGAGCCTGCGCTTTGTTTTTCCAAAATAATATTGTTGCATATTTCGTACCCAATCTTTTTATACGTTCTAAGACGCTTGTGGTACATTTTTTCAAGAACACGAATATGAGAATCTACGTAATCATAAATGATTACTTCTGTTTTGCCTTTATAATCTCGATGCAATCTCCCGGCAAACTGCTCTATATTGCCTTCAGCTGCTGCCGGCATAGCAAGCATCATAGTATCAAGTCTTGGAAAGTTAAAGCCTTCGCCAACATACTTATCAATAGCAATAAGAATAACAGATTCATTCTCCGGTGCTGATTTCATCTGTGTTCTCATCAAATCTTTTTCTTTTCTGCTGCCGCCACCTTGCAGCAGATACACATGATCCGCTTTTTCTTGCAGCTTCTCAAACAAAATCTGCGCATGTTCTTTGTACTTAGTTAAAACAAGCGGAGTTCTTCCATTTTGAATGCAACTTTCCACATCAGCGATGATCTGTTCATTTCTTACCTCTGATTCAACGACCGCTCTATTAGCTTCTGTAATCTTTAGATCAGTAGCACTAATAAGTCTTGTAAAGCGAGGATATACATAGTGAGCAATACCTTGTTTCTCTGCCCTTTCCTTAGCCGTATATCTGAATCTGACAGGGCCAAATTGCATGAATACTTTCTTTTCAAGACCATCTTCCCTCTTAGGTGTTGCTGTTAGTCCATAGATGTATCTTGATTTCGCAGCTCCTATTACATCTTCGACAGTCTGTGCAGCTCCATGATGACACTCATCCATGATCAACATTCCATAGTTTTCAATGATCGGATCAATATCATCACCCTTGCCAAGAGACGAAAATATTGCAACATCAACAATTCCTGTCATTGAATTATGCCCTGCATATAACTTACCTATCAGACTTTTTCTTTTTTTAACTCTTCCTGTTTTTGTCTTATATTCCGGAAGTTCAGCTCTTATATCCAAGAATTTTTCTAAATCTTCAATCCAGTTTTTTTGTATTTCTGTATTATGGACAAGTATTAACGTGTTAGTTTTCCTTTGGGCGATCATATATGCACCTACAACCGTTTTTCCAAAAGATGTAGTTGCGCCCAGGACTCCGTTATCATGTTCAAGTATGGCACTAGCAGCTCTCATCTGCTCTTCATAGAGTTCGCCTTTAAAAGTGACATCTAATGGTGTTCCCTCACACCTATCATCCGTTACAGAAAAAGATATATCTGCATCATTAAGCTTTTCTATCAACGAATCCAGAAGTCCTCTTGGAATACATATATATCTGCCTTCATCCTGACCACAATAGATGATTCTCGGGATCCCTTTTGTCGAAAATCCCATACGTGATTTTTTATAAAACTCCGAATTACTAAATGCAGCCATACGTCTTATAGCATTCTGCATCCTTTTGCCTATATTTTTAGTATTGATGTATATTCTATTCGATACTATGATCTCAACCTTAGATGGTGCATCTTCTTTGTGGAAAAAGAGTTGTTTCTTTTCCCACGGTTTTGGCTGAGAATCATCATTATCATCTACATCAAAGTCATCGCATAATACGCCTAGTACGCCTTCCTTGCTCCATTCTTTGATCTTATCATCGATATATTCAGAAGATATTCTTTTGACATTTTTAAGACACTCCCACTGATCAGGATATGCATTCCAATTCTTGTCTATAAATGCGCTGTTGCCGGATTTCAAAGCAAGACCTTGCAGTGGAAGAGCTATAAGATTACCAAGTCCGGGCTTACCTGTTTTTGAATTAATGGGAATATGATCCTGAGCAGGAAGCATTCTGTCATAATAGGTAAAACTCTTCATATTGACAGATTCTGCTCCCTTGGTAAGTAAAGCTGATCCGAATCTTCTTGCAGTGCTTGCCAGGATCGGTCTTTCAAAGAACATCCAAATATGAGCGCCATTGCCTGATCTAGAGCGTTCAACTAGTATTGGAATATCATTATCTTCACATATCTGTCTAAATGCATTCACTTCTTGCATCCATTCAGCATCAGGGTTTGCACCGTCATCGCCACAGATATTTTCATCATGGCAGTCGAAATCGAATACCAGAAAATTTATGGTTTCATCAGGTAGTAACGGATATATTCCAAGTACATCCGAGGCATCTGACTTTTTTCCCATCATATGATTATAAACATTTTCATCAATTAGCCCTTTATAATTCTGATTACTACACTCTCCGCAGGTTATCTTTGCGCCATTCTTCCTAGGACATACTCCATCCTTCCAGAAATTCCAGCACTGGGTATAGTAATCGTATTTTCCTGTTTTCTTATTGGGCTTACCTGAGCGAAGGCTGTACACATCGCTTCGCCCATTAAAGAGATTACGATAGAATCGGATACGCTGCTTAGTGATTTCTAAAGGCTTGATTCTGGCACCTTGATCTGGATCAAATAAAATATTCTTGTCAGGAGAAAGATCTTCTATATCTTTGGCTTCACGCTTATAAGGTATACATGCGGCATCGAGGAGGCCATGCAAGTAGTCAATTTCTATTTCAAGTGCTGCTATCTTGGATAGGTACTGAGATTCATTCATATTATACGGCTCCAATCTAAGGCTTTTTTATCGCTGTGGTTCACATCGAAGTGCCAACTTCTATAAGATTCCCAGCATTGTCTGATATTGGCTCCAGCCCAAATAGGTCATGATAGAAATGTTTGGAATTTTCGATGTCGTTAACTACTATTAGTATATTTCTAAGATTTATTATTTCCTTTCACAAGGCATTTTATTACTGTTTCTGCTGTTTCTTTTGTTTCTGCTGTTTTTTGTTGTTTCTGCCGTTTTTGTATATTAATAGTATATTGTTTGTGCGATAAAGTGAAGGTTTATGGAGGTATTATTAAAGTCTTAGTTTTAGGAAAAATCTATGCTCATTAACTGATAAGTTATCGCTATTAATTGTTATGGAAATTCAAAGAAGCTCTTAAATGATATGATTTGTAACTACCGGTTATACCAGACGTAGATAGATCTGCCAACATCGTCTCATCAATGCTCATCACTTTATTACTGGCAAATGATGGCAGTTTGCGTTATTATCATATATGATAGAGGATGACAATAACGCATATCCCTAGAACCTATCGATTACTAATCCCCCATTCGTAAACGCGGTATGGATCTCTGCGGATCCGACAGTACTTGGTCTGTTTTATAAAAGTTGCCCCTTTTATGATGGCCAAGCCTGAAAGAATTATGTGTGCTCTTCGCAAGCACAAATTAATTATATTATGCTAAAAATTTTTTTGTTCATTTTCTGACGAAACGTCATCCTAGGGGGTATCGAACAAATGATTAATCTCATTCGCAATATTGATAGTATCCTTGCAGCAAAGAACAGTAGTCATTTACGGTGTTTGGTGCAGTGATATAGTTTCCTCATTTTTGCTCCAAAACGCATTCGTTATTGCGATTATATGTTATTGTTTTAATCGTATTTTTCTAGCATTTTAATGATATTTTGAGCATTATATATGCTATTAATGTGTTCATTTATATCTTACTGTTTAAGATAAACTATTCAATCCAAATAATTCAATCCAAATTTTTCAGACAAAAGAATACAAACAAAATTATTCTGGCAAAATCATTCAGACAAAATCATTCAGACATAATTATTCAAACATAATTATTCAAACATAATTATTCAGACATAATTATTCAGACATAATTATTCAGACATAATTATTCAGACAAAATATTTTAAGCAGATTTTCAAGCCAAATTGTCCAGACTAAACAATTCATCCCCAATTATTCATCTCAAAATCTTAATATCAAAATCATGGTTTCATGATTATTTACCGGTTATATAATACTTCAGCCACTTATATCCTCAACCCACCTACGTCTCTTGACACCTGCATTTTTATGCTGCTGATCCTTATGCCAAATCGACAAGAATCCGGCATAATGCCCCACGTATCAAAAAGGCAGCCCGTCACAGCTTGTATCACCAATCTAACATACATGATGACACAAGTAGTGACAGCTGCCCAATTAATTCTAAGCAAAAACTACTATCCTTTATAATGCCTTTCATAAGGCTCCCAGGTCTTTTCACTGATAATGTATCTCGGCCTGTGCTTGCTCTCCATATATATCTTACCGATATAGGTTCCGATGACACCTATTGATATCAGCTGTATACCTCCAAGGAAACAAACTATACAAATAGTAGATGCCCATCCCGGCTGCCCCTTACCTGTGATAGCTACTATGAAGGCCCATATGATTCCTATGATACCTATAAGACTTACGATGGTTCCAAGGCCTGTAATAATGGATATAGGCTTTACAGAGAGCGATGTAATGCCATCAAATGCGAGGTGGAGCATCTTGCTAAGGGGATAGTGACTCTCACCAGCCATACGCTCGTGACGCTCGTAATATACTATCGCAGACTTAAAGCCAACAAGTGGAACCATACCTCTTAGATAGATATTAACTTCGTGGAAGTCAGCAAACTCTTCAAGAACTCTCGAGGAGATAAGTCTGTAGTCAGAATGGTTGTAGACAACTTCTGCTCCCATCCAGTTAAGCAGTTTATAAAAAGACTCTGCTGTGAATTTCTTAAAGAAAGTATCTGTATCTCTCTTGGATCTGACGCCATATACAACCTCAGCTCCATTAAGATATGCATCTACCATCTTGTCCATGGCGCTTATGTCATCCTGACCATCGCAGTCTATAGATATCGTGATATCACAAACATTTCTAGCCTCCATAAGGCCGGCAAGGACAGCATTCTGATGGCCACGGTTTCTGCTCTGAGATATTCCTATAAAATGCTCATTGCTATCAGCAAGTTCTGTGATGATATCCCAGGTTTTATCTTTGGATCCGTCATTTACAAATAATATACGGCTCTTATCAGATATCTTCTCTTCTCCTATCATCTTCTCTAGCTGCTGTAAAAAAAGCGGAGACGTGATAGGGAGGACGTTTTCTTCGTTATAGCATGGAATTACAATCCATAAAATAGGTTTAGACATCTTCTACCTCTTTTTTATTCAACTCATTGTATGCTTGTTATTCAGGTACGTATTTATGAAGATACATTCCAAAGCATACTAGAATAATTATGCTCACTTTTATGAAACACATAACACTAAAACATTATAAACTCTATAGCCCCAAAAAGCTATTATATATCGTTTTTAAGTTATATTTATGGCACAGTGATTATTTCTATGTTAAAATATCTTTTGTAATAATTTTGTAATATTTCTAAGGGGAGGAAAAATGTCTATACATAAACTACTATCAACTACATCGTTAATCATGATGATGTCTCTTGTAACAGGTTGTACTTCTCCAAGTTTTCCAAATCTCGGAGTCACCGGTGAAAAGATGTCTGGTACATCCAACTCTGCTGCTTCAGTCAATAATGCTTCTGTAGCAGGTTCTTCCGGATCCGATCAGGCAACTGCACAGACTACAATGATTTCAGGTGAGGCTGCTACTGATTCATCAGAAGGTGCTTCAAGTGATTCAGGAGAAGCTAGTACCGGCGCTACATATAATACAGCTGCCGCTGCAGAAGCTTCTACTACAGAAACAACCACTGTCCACAAAGATCCTTACGGCGGAGGCAATGAACCTGTTCCTGATGGTGACCTTCAGCTTGTGTTTATTGGAGACAGCCAGTTCGACAGATGGAGAAACTCCAGTACATCAATTTCTGAACTTGTTGGTGAAGAAATGAATGCACTTCATTATAACCTTGGAGTTGGCGGAACTTGTGCTGCAATAGAGAGAACCCAGACTGGAAACAGCACGACTGAAGGTAATAACGATTATGAAGAGGCTAACTTCACAGCTATCTGCCATATGTTGAAGCGAGACCTTAATACAGATGATTATCCAATATCACTGGATGAAGAATATGAAACTGTTCTCTACTCCATTCAGCCTGAGAAGGTAGATTATTATATCATCGAATATGGTTATAATGATTACTACATGGGTCTTGATATCTACAATGAAGAAGATCCTTATGATGAGCATACTTATTACGGTGCTTTGAATCTTGGAATCAAGATGCTCAAAGAGATCTCACCGAATGCCCATTTTATCATCTGTACACCATGCTATTGCAGATTCTATAATGGCTCCGGCAAAGACATGGGAGATGCTTATAATGTTTCAAAAGGTCAGGGATCACTTGCATATTATGCTGATTTTGCACTTAGACTGGCTGATAATATAGGCGCCAAGAAACTTGATGCTGTAAGCGGTACAACCTTTAATCTTAACTCTTATACATACAAGGAGTACCTTGAAGACAATGTACATCTGTCTTACAAAGGACGTGTTGTATATGCCAAAGCACTTAGAAGGATCATATTAGATGATATGGGAATATATGATTCTGCAAATGAAGGCGATGTTAATGCTATGCTTTCAATAGCTGACTATTAATAAACATAGTCACACAAGGGACTATGTCCGGATAGCCAGACCATCAGAGGGTTTGAGTTCCTTTTAATAAAACAAGCAATCTGGATTCTACATAAAAATTCAGATTGCTTGTTTTTTATACGCTCTAATATATACTTTCTCTACCTAAAGAATCAAAAATTATTAAGAGCATCGATTACATAATCCTGCTCTTCCATAGTCATGCCATTGTACATCGGAATAGAGAGAACTTCATTAGCATATTCTTCTGTTATCGGATATTCGCCTTCCTCGTGACCAAGATATGCATATGCTTCTTGAAGGTGAGGTGGAACCGGATAGTGGATGATGCTTCCTATCTCTTTTTCATTCAAATAATCTATTAGCTTATCACGGTTCTTGCATCTGATAACATACTGATGCCATACCGCATAGCTATTATCTACCTCTTTGGGTATGATAATCTGAGGGTTATCAATCTTTTGTGAATATCTTGACGCAAGACTACGTCTTTCATCTGTAATCTCGTCCATATATTTAAGTCTTACTTTCAAAAGAGCTGCCTGCATCTCATCAAGTCTTGAGTTGGCACCTACCACTTTATTGTAATAATGCTTGTGGCTTCCGTAGTTACGATATGTCTTAACCTCTTCTATAAACTTAGGATCATGAGCTATAACAGCACCTGCATCGCCAAAAGCTCCCATATTCTTAGTAGGGTAAAAAGAAAAGCAACCAACATTGCCAAATGTTCCGACCTTCTGGCCTTTCCACATAGCACCATGAGCCTGAGCACAGTCCTCAATAAGTAACAGACCATGCTTTTTGCATATATCCACAATTCTGGTCATATCTGTAACCTGGCCATAAAGGTGGACAACCATAACCGCTTTAGTCTTATCTGTAATACTTCTCTCTATAGCATCTATATCTATCTGCGAATTCTCATCCGGTTCTACGAATATAGGAGTGGCACCGTTCATAGTAATACCCATGACACTTGCTATATAAGTATTGCCCTGAACTATAACTTCATCCCCTGCTCCAATGCCCAGCATACGTATACCAATCCAGAGGGCATCCAGTCCTGAAGCAAGTCCTGCGCAATAAACTTTGGATGTATCGCAATCATCAGTATTTGCAGTGCAGTCAAAAGACTCTAATCGTCTATTATCACTTCCAAATTCGTTATATGAAGCAAATTCTTCTTCAAAAGTTTTTAATTCATTTCCAAGAATATACCATCCGGAACGAAGAACACGTAGTGCCGCTTCTTCATACTCTGCTTGATGTTTCTGAAAACCAAGATCCATCCTGTTAGCTAATATTTTCATCTCATACCTCAAGACTCTACTTCTTATACTGAATAGCTAGAAAGCTTTATAGTGCGAGTCTTTTCAATTATTTTTATGATAAATCTCTATTTTTATCAATCTCTGAGTTTATAGTATCGGAATTTATAATATCTATATTCTCAGAATTATTATTTATTATCATCTATACTTTTAGTGTCTTTGACTACAGTATCAATAACAAAAGGCGGCCTATTTCTGGATTCTTCAAGTGCTCTCCATACATATTCGCCTATGATACCGACCATAAGAAGTGTAAGACCTGAAGAGAATAAGAGTACGCACATAAGTGATGCATATCCCAGAATAGGTGTACCCTCTGTAAGCTTCTCATGAATAACTGAGATCATGCCGATTATCGCAAACAGCCCGAATAAAACACCTGTCACCTCCATAAAACGAAGTGGTACATATGTGAAACTCATCATGGAATCTACAACAAGTTTAAACTTCTTGGAGAATGTCCACCTAGACTTACCTACTTCTCGGTTCTTACGGTCGAAATAAATCTTCTCAGACCTAAATCCAAGCCACATAACCTGAAGCGTCAGTGATGAATTCTTCTCATCCATTTTCTCGAGCACTTCTATTACCTGTCTATCTACCAGATAGCAGTCACATCCGCCCTTGGGCATATCCTTGTTGATAAGTTTACGAACGATACGATAGTACATTCCTGCGAAGAACTTCTTAACAACACCTTCATCTCTGGATCTTCTGATAGCAAGAACGACCTTGTTACCACGCTTCCAACTCTCGTACATATCCAGAATAAGTGTCGAATCTTCCTGAAGATCAGCCTGCTTAGTTACCGCACAATCTCCTGTACATACGGAAAGACCAGCAAGAAGAGCTGCATGCTCACCAAAATTACGTGACAATCTTGTACATACCACATTCTTGTCACGTTCTCTTATCTTGTTCATGATCTCCCATGAATTATCTCCTGAGCCATCATCAACGAATACTATTTCATAATCACCAAGCTTATCTAAAATCTTGGCTTTCATATCTTCATATAGCATTTCAAGGGTATCTGAATTCCAATATACAGGTACTATAATAGATATCTTACTCAATGTTTTTCCTCTTTTACTTCTTTTATAAATTCATCATAATCACGGATATACTCAGATTCCATATAATGTTCACTTGCAAGACACATAAGAACAGAGTCGGGAGAGAAGTTGTACATCTCTTTCCAGACCATTGTATCGAGGAACAAAGCCATCCTTGGCTTATCCAACTTAATTATCTCTTTGTGTGTACCATCGTCTACTAATACATCACTGGATCCTGCAACATTTATAAGGACAAACTTGGTAAGTCTATTAGCATGCTTACCTCGTACAACCTCAGAATCTGAGCCGTATATATAAAAGGCTCTCTTTATAGCAAACGGAATATCCTTACCATCTCCTTCTGCTACAACAAGATTGCCTCTCTCATCACCATACTCCTTGAACTCAAGGACTCTGTACCTTTTATCCACTAATATTATCCTTTCAAGCTTAATCTTTAGATATAGATTATTCTCTTATTATGCTCTATATCTTTTTTGACAAAGATTAGCTATATTATTATACACTCTATAATATCTATTATCTATATTTGTTATAAACTACAATTTAAAAACGACCAAAATAAGGGATTATGAACGCAATTAGTCTACATGTTAACAAGACTTGCAACATCAATTTGTAATGGTTAATGAATTATTTTATTTCTTCATTCTCTTCTGTAATGACAGGCTCAGAAAGTTCATAGACATAAACTTTATAAGCTTCCCCCTGACCACTTGCTATAAGTGAAAGATTTACATCTTCTGCATTTGTGATCTTAACTCTTGAGAAGACATACTTACATCCAAGATCGTATAATGCCTTGGGATCAATATACAGATCATCCTCTGTTATTCCTCCAAGTGTACCCGTATACATTGGGACAGACTCGTAATTCCCGGAAAAGAGAATACATCTGATACCTGACTCATCGAAATATGCAGCAGATGTAGGCTGCATATCCAAAGCAGGGGCAATGACCTGCCTCCATTTATTCTTATAATCCTGAGAATAGAAGCCAAGATAGCCATCAAGAGTTGATATATCATTATATTCAAGCTGTGCCGGATACATAAGATATGCCACACTCTGCTCACCTTCCTTATAGCCAATCTCCGCCTTCAAGGATTCAAAAAGCTCTGTATCATAGAATTCCTTATAGCTTAAATTATCCTTATTGGACTCTCCATTATGGCAGTGCCTGTAGTACTGACCATATGCTGTATAGAACAGATCATCATATCTTGCCGTCTGACCAAAAGGAAGTACTGGCTGAAACATAACAACTAATATAGCCAGTAATACCAACAGATATGTAGAAATTTTTATGATCAAGGATTTTTTAGGTTCCAGCCCGCCTTGAGAAACATCAAGGATTATCCTATAGCACACAATAAAAAAGGACGCATACCAAAGGAAAGGATTAAAAAATATCGTTCTATTAAACTGCCATCCTTTGAGAGGCGGTACAATTGTTTCAAAAACTGTTCTGATAACTCCGCTGTTATATAGACCGTATACAACACTGTTAAAGACTATACCAAGAGCACACAGATTATAATAATCATGTACAATTCCTATACTGTTGCCATCTTTGATATATTTACTATTAAGATAAAAAAAGTAGATCACACATGTTGGAAGAACAATATATAAATGCGCATCATTGGCATGCATCATTCCACTTGCCCATGATGTAGCAATCTCTTTAAGAATCTCAATGACAGACAAATTAGCTTCTACCATTGTAGATCTGATCGTCACTTCATTTGAGAAAAGCATTGTAGCAAAAAGCCTGTATTCACAGATAACACTTCCAGCTGCCAGAAGCACAAGTCCAAGTGCAAGCTGCCAGGGGAATTTGTGATTACGGATCCATATCCATATAATAGCTATAACCAGATATCCCATGATAAAGATGCCATGATAAGAAAAATATGACAAGAAAGGATAACAGAAAATCAAAAGAAACATCCAAAAGGAAGGTTCCAGATAAGCTTTTCTTAGGAAATAGATTATAAGCGGAATTGATGCAAATGGAATGCCAAACGCAGGAAAAAGATTTAAAATACCATAAGTAAAAGATATTAAAACCGTAAGGGAAACAATGTTGGTATAATCGCGCTTAACAGGATGTATATAATAAACACCTCTCTTAACCCATGTATCAAGTCCTTCCTTGGTAAGAATATCATAAGCAAGAAGTCCGCTTCCTATCATCGCGATGATAATCTTAATAAAATATCCTGCAATATATGCTTTGAAAGAAGGAAAAATCATATACAAAACTGTATATAATGAAAATTCAGATGGTAGAACATTTCTGCTAATATTATTCAAAAAGTCAGTACTTGCTTCTAGGGCAAAAAAAGTTCCATCATTTCTCATCATCTGAAACTGAGGAATAAAAAGGTCAAGATTATCATGAATCGCAAGATAACTATCATTTCCCACTGTTGTATAAAGCATTATTGTACAAATCAGAAAGAAGCCAACAAAGATAAAGGACCAAAACCTTTTAAAAAAACGTACAATTGCCTCAAAATAATCTGTCATACTATAACTCTCCTACTGCTGCAACTAATCCTCAATCCCTTGTAACATATCTTATTTAAGAAAAGCGATTTTATTTTTAAAAACAAAATCGCTCTTCTATGATTCCTTTGTATGAATCAATAGTATTATTTTTATTCAAAAGATAAATTGCTTAAATATCACTTCTCTTTTTTGAACAATTTCATTCTTTCCTGGCCGCCTATATTATGAGCAGCTTCTTCTCCATGCTTCAATATTGCATTAACAACTTGCATTCTGAATCCGGCATCAATAAAGTCACAATGTGTACAGAACTTATAATTCTGACGACCTAATGCTATATCTTTTCTTGCAGCCATTAACTTAGGACTTCCCCAAGCTTCTTTAAGAGGAATCTTATTAAGATCACCAAAATCAGTAACTTCAAAGTTATCACAACAGCAAAGACCTATCTTACCATTCGGCATAATCCACATATCAGTAAATGGAAGAAGACAAGTTTCCTTTATAACCTTCTCTGTAGCCTTCTTATTAGGCGCACTTCCAGCTCGGTTTGTAAGAACTTCCTGAAGGTATCTCATCTGAATCTGTATATCAATATCTTCGAACTCTTCAGGATGTGACTTAACATAGTCATAAATCTTCTGAATGTTAGGATGAAGCTTCATCTCCATTGAGTAGTTATTGATGATCAGCTGATTAACATAAGGCTGAATCTCTTTAACCTTCTCAAGTGTAAGAATAAGTCCATTAGTGGACATGAAGATAAAACTTTCCGGTAGCTTCTCTCTGGCATATTTGTGAAATTCTACAATTCTAGTATCAAGCCATGGCTCGTTATTACCATAAAGTGTCAGATGTCCCTTGTATCCCCAATCTGCAAGCTGATCAATAATTGATTTATAAAGATTCTCGTCAATCTTTGCAAGCGGGCGCTTTTCGGCATGTACATTAGCTGTACAAAAAGCACAAGTAGAATTACATCTATTGATAGTCTCTATATTTACCACGTTAGGCTTTGGTACCTCAGGGCTATTCATAAAATAGTCCACATATTTCTTCTGTGAACGAGATCTTGTAATAAACTGAAGCTTAAGATAAGCATTACTTGCAAGATTTGGAAAATATTTTCTGGCATTCCAGCCAAGTTTACCCATGAAACTATTAACTCTGATTGGCATACAAATTACTTCTTTCTATTTTTATTTTTATAAATTGAGTAAATACAGATTAGTTATAACTATCAATATTATTCTTCTTTGATAATAATACATTGGAATTCGTATTAAAATAAACCACTAAATCCGCCACTACTATTATCTACGATACAAAATATTAGTCAATGTCACTTTCATCATCTATCTTTGTGATAAGCGACATCTTCTTTCTATGAAGCCCATTAAGCTGCATCTCAAATGCTCGTCTATTATTGATTGCCATGTTCTGAAGTGTAAGGCCATTAAAGAATGCCTGAAGAGCAGCAATCATTGTAAAGCCACACACAATAAGCGTAGGAAATCTTCTAACCTCTCCTGTCTCCCAGTACTCAAAAAATACCGGTATAATGAAAAATATCGCAAGAAAAGCAAGAACAACTGCCATAGCTGAGAAAAATCCCAAAGGCTTATAATCCCTATACAACCTTGAAATAGTCCTTATAACTTTAAATCCATCAGCATAAGTATTAAGCTTGGACTCAGATCCTTCCGGTCTGTCACGATATTCTATGACTACATTTTCTATCTGCATGTTATTAGAAACCGCATGTATAGTCATCTCAGTCTCAATCTCAAACCCCTTGGACAAAACAGGAAAAGTCTTAACAAATTCATAGCTAAAAGCCCTATATCCGGTCATTATATCTCTGACATCGCAGTCAAAAAGTTTATTAATTGAACTTCTTACCAAGCTGTTTCCAAAATTGTGAAAAGGTCTTTTGTTCTCTGTAAAATATGTAGAAGAAAGCCTATCTCCTACTACCATATCTGCGTTATGCTCTAAAACTTTTTGTACCATCTCCGGTGCTGATTCCATCGGATATGTATCATCACCATCAACCATTATATAGCACTGCGCTTCTATCTCACGGAACATTCGCCTTATTACATTACCTTTTCCCTGCATGTATTCATTCCTTACAACTGCTCCGCAACTAGCAGCTATTTCTGCTGTCCTGTCAGAAGAGTTATTATTATACACATATATAACAGCTTCAGGTAATGCTTTTCTGGTATCTTCTATTACTTTTTTTATTGTTTTTTCCTCGTTATAGCATGGTATCAACACCGCAATTTTGTCCATAAAAACCTCTATATTATTGTTTTATTTTGCTAATAGTCAATCCTTATTTGGATATTAGATTCAAATAATAAATCCAAACAATTTACGAATATTTCACGTCCATTTGTAACTAAATTTTTGAATCACTATACAAATTACTAACCTATTTTATAATAGTCCTTATA
The DNA here is from genome assembly GCF_023206215.1 of Butyrivibrio fibrisolvens. NCBI lineage: Bacteria > Bacillati > Bacillota > Clostridia > Lachnospirales > Lachnospiraceae > Butyrivibrio > Butyrivibrio fibrisolvens. The sequence goes on along the minus strand of NZ_CP065800.1, from coordinate 1,407,913 downwards.
CCATCTAACAAAAGAATTAATACCATCCTTCAAAGTTGTATCCGGCTTAAATCCAAAATCTCTTTGAAGTTCAGTCACATCAGCATAGGTTTGATAAACATCACCTGCCTGCATAGGAAGAAATTCCTTGGTAGCCGTAACTCCAAGAGCCTCTTCAAGGAAAGTGACCATATCCATAAGAGATTCAGGATGATTATTGCCAATATTATAAACTTTGTATCTGGCACCCTTACCATTATCACAAGGAGCGCTCGGAAGGATATTGAGTATCCCTGTAACTATATCATCAATATAGGTGAAGTCGCGCTTCATATCTCCGTTATTATAGATCTGGATAGGCTTACCTGCCATGATCTTATCTGTAAATTTGAAAAGAGCCATATCAGGTCTTCCAAGTGGGCCGTATACTGTGAAGAATCTAAGTCCTGTAGCAGGAATTCCATAAAGTTTGGAATACGCATGTGCCATAAGCTCATTAGACTTCTTGGTAGCTGCATATAAGCTTACCGGCTCATCAACCTTATCCTCTGTTGAAAATGGAACCTTGGTATTGCCACCATAAACAGAACTTGATGAAGCATAAACAAGATGCTCAACACCGCTATAATCCTCAGTCTTATTGTCATAACTATGTCTGCAGGCTTCGAGGATATTAAAAAAACCAATAAGATTAGATTCAATATATGAGTCCGGATGATCAATAGAATAGCGAACGCCTGCCTGAGCAGCAAGATTCACAACTATGTCAGGCTTATATTCCTTGAACGCCTTGTCTACTTCATCTTTATTCTTAAGATTTCCTTTTATGAATACGAAAGATCCGCAAGATTCTACGCTGCTGTCAGCATTTTTTACAGCTGACTTCTTAGCATCTTCTACAGCTTTATTTATCAGTCTTAATCTTTCTTCTTTAAGTGAGACATCATAGTAATCGTTCATGTTATCGAAGCCTATGACTCTCGCTCCGGCTTCAATAAGCCTCTTCGAAAGATGATAACCGATAAAACCGGCTGCACCTGTTATCAGATATGTTTTATTAGCATCTATTGTTTTCATCTGTTCTACCTTTTATCTTAATTTATATCTTATTCACTTTGTATAATTAACTCTTTGTTATAAACTTTATATTATCGACTTTTATCTTATCAGCTTTATATTATCAGCTTCTTATAGTTAGCTTCTTATTTTTTGGCTTTATCTTGTCAGCCTTACAATTTTAATCTTCCCATGTCTTCCAAGGAGCATTGCCACTTGACCACAGTTCTTCAAGTCTGTCCTTTTCACGCTTGGTATCCATGCACTGCCAGTATCCATCATATCTATAGCCCATAAGCTGGCCGTCTATTGCAAGTTTTTCAAGTACATCTTTTTCGAAGACAGTACTGTCATCCTTGATATAGTCGAAGACTTCTGGTTCCATGACCATGTATCCTGCATTGATGCGGCTTCCATCCTCTTCATTTTTCTCATGGAAAGAAGTGATCTTAGAGCCATCCATTTCAAGTGTTCCGAACCTCTGGCCTATATTGACAGACGTGATAGTTGCTATCTTACCATGCTCCTTGTGGAAACGAAGCAGGTCATTCATATCAATATCACTAACACCATCACCATAGGATACCATAAAAGTCTCATCACCGATATATTTCTGAACTCTCTTGATACGACCACCTGTCATAGTATCTATGCCGGTATCAACTATCGTAACTTTCCAGGGTTCTGACATATTGTTATGTATAGTCATCTTATTATCAGCTGTAAGGTCGAAGGTCACATCACTATTATAAAGATAATAATTAGCAAACCACTCCTTGATCACATACTGCTTGTATCCGGCACAGATGATAAAGTCATTAAAACCTCTATACGAATACTCTTTCATGATATGCCATAAAATAGGCTTTTCACCTATCTCTATCATAGGCTTAGGTTTTAAGTGACTTTCTTCACTTATTCTGGTACCATATCCGCCTGCCAAAAGAACAACTTTCATATCTGTCACCAATTTTGTAAATGCAATCCTCTATTCTGACCCATCAACATGATACAAAAATAATCTGTGATAATATCTTTAACAATATATAAAACATTCACTGTCTATAACCAACTTATAATTCAAGTCCTTCATGAATGCGCTTTGACATCTCTTCAAGCATATCATCTGTCATTCCTGGATATACCCCGATCCAGAAGGTATCATGCATTATCTTGTCTGTATTATCAAGACTTCCTATAACTCTATAGCCTGACTTATCATCTCTCATCTCATCAAAACATGGATGACGCAAGAGATTACCTGCAAATAACATCCTGGTCTGGATTCCATGCTGTTCAAGATAAGGTACAAGCTTATTGCGCCTTTCTTCTTCTCTACAGGTCATTGCAAAACCAAACCAGCTTGGATTAGAATGTTCTGCTGCTTGAGGCAGTATCAGTTGATCCGCTGTATCATTTAACAGCATTAGAAGATATTTAAAATTATGTCTTCTCTTATCTACAAAAGATGAGAGCTTATCAAGCTGAGCACATCCAACCGCCGCCTGCATATCAGTTGCTTTTAGATTATATCCAAAATGAGAATATACATATTTGTGATCATAACCCTTGGGAAGCTCTCCAAATATTCCATCAAATCTGTGACCACACATATTATCATGTCCCGGGGCGCATACACAGTCGCGTCCCCAGTCGCGCATAGAACGTACTATCTTGTTAAGAAGAGGATTGTCTGTATATACAGCACCGCCCTCTCCCATAGTCATATGATGAGGCGGATAGAAACTTGATGTTCCTATATCACCGATAGTACCTGTCTTTCTATAACTGCCATCCCCCATATCATATTCACTGCCAAGAGCATCGCAGTTATCTTCAATAAGCCAGAGATTATTTTTATCACAAAAAGCTTTAACAGCCCTTAAATCAAAGGGATTACCAAGTGTATGTGCTATCATGACAGCCTTGGTGCGCCCGGACATAGCTTCTTCCAACCTTGTAATGTCAATATTGTACTGAGGAATAGTTACATCCACAAATACAGGAACAGCGCCGTATTGGATCATAGGAGTAACAGTCGTAGGAAAACCTGCAGCAACAGTTATCACCTGATCTCCCCTGTTTATACGCCTCTCGCCAAGAAGAGGTGATGTAAGAGCCATAAAGGCAAGAAGGTTAGCAGATGAACCTGAACCAACCAGACTACAGAATCTAACTCCAAGGTAGTCTGAAAGTTTTCTTTCAAATTCATCCGTATATCTTCCTGATGTAAGCCAGAAATCAAGAGATGAATCTATAAGATTCACCATCTCATCATGGTCATAAACACGGGATGCATAAGGTATCCTATCACCATGCTCATATTCTTTTTGTGAATGGAATCTGTCACAGTAAGCTCTTACCTCAGATAAAATCTGCTGCCTCGCTTCCTGCTCGCTCATATTATCAAACAATTATAAGCACCTACTATAATATATTATTCCTAAACAATTCATACAATTACTATCTTATAAAACTACTTTCAAATGATCTTTAATCAATCTCTACTGTCTGTATCAAGAATTGACATGAATAAAACTGTCCTATATTCGTCACCAAGCTTGACCATATCCCTGAATTCGCCTTCCTTCTGAAAACCGACACTGGTATATGTCCTTGCAGCTGCAGCATTCCCCTTAACAAGCCGAAGTTGTATGCGATGAAGGCCAAGCGTCTCAAAACCAAATCTCACGAATAATGATGTAATCTCTTTACCATAGCCTTTGCCTCTTGCATCATCTTCACCGATAAAGATACCAAACTCAGCACTATTATACAGTTCATTAACATCTCTAAAGTAAACCGAACCTATTGGCCTTTCTGTCTTTTTCTCCTCGACAATGTACTGGATCACCTGACCAGTCTCAACCTTATTGTGTATCCAATTCTCATGCATCTGTCTGGTGAATTTCTCTCTGAAAATAAAGTTCTGCACTACAGACGGATTATTTCTCCATTTCACAATTAGATCTGTATCATCTAGAGTTATAGGTCTAAGTATTATTTTTTTCCAACAATTGGTACCAGTTTAGTTTTATTCATCAAAATTTTGTCCCCGCTAGTAGAAATTATTATAAATACAAGTTAAATCGAACAGATCCCTACTCTCTTAGTAACCCAGAAAAAATGATGTCTATATTACAATCTTAAAATTCAGGAAAAGAATACTTGATCTTATCTTCTACAGAGATCTCATGTCCCATCTGAACTTCTATTATCTTCATATGTGTCTTGGCTATTACAGTATGCTTACATCCTGCAGGCATCCTGATAACATCTCCCTCAGAGACATCCCTTCTCTTACCATCAAGGATGACAACACCTTCTCCTGTCATGATAGTCCATACTTCATCTCTATGCTCGTGACTATGATAGTTGAGCTTGTGTGAAGGCTTGAGCTCTACACGGATAGTCATAGCTTCCGGCTGAACATCTATTACTGTAAAGCTGCCCCAGGACTTCTCTGCATAGCGGATATCCTGATCCATCTTCTCTACGAAAGGTTTGATATAGCTGGACTGAGTCTTATCAGATATAAGAATTCCATCATTAGACGCAGCTATTATCATATGTTTAAGACCCATTCCAAGAATTGGTACATTAAGCTCATTTACAATATTACTGTCTTCGCAGGTATCATCCATCTGAGCATTGCCGATTATCTTATCAGGCATCTCTTCTGCAAATGTATTCCAGGATCCGATATCCTTCCACTGACCGTCATATCTTACAACTCCTATGGAAGATTCATGCTCAACTACAGCATAATCAAAACTTATCTTCTTAGAATCCTCATAGTGCTTAGAAAGATCCCTATAATCTTCAAAATCAAGCAATTCGTGAGCCTTATCCAGAAGATATCCAAGCTTGAATGCAAATACGCCGCAGTTCCAAAGAGCGCCTTCTTCAAGATACTTCTTAGCTGTCTCTACATCAGGCTTTTCTTTAAATTCCTTTACACTGCTCATATGATCTTTGCTATTAGGAATGATATAGCCATACTTCTCACTGGGATATGTCGGCTCAGCGCCCATAAGATTAAGAGAATATGTACCCTGGCTTGTCATCCTGTCAAGCTCTTTGAAACACTCGAAATATTCTCTGTCAACATATGGATCTACAGGACATACTATAACAGTATCATCCCTGCTGATATTCTTCTCATAGTGAAGGAAACTGGCTGCAAGAGCGATAGCAGGGAAAGTATCACGTCTTGCGGGTTCAACGCATACAGACACTTTGTCACCAAGCTGATTCCTTATGGCAGATACCTGATGACGGCTTGTTGCTATGGTAACATCTGCAGTATCATCAGCTTCCTTGATCTGGCGATATACACGCTGAACCATAGATTCAAGATCCTCAGGATCTGTTGTATTCTCAGCTCCATCCTTATGGAACATCTTTATAAACTGTTTAGAACGAACATCATTGGAAAGAGGCCAAAGGCGCTTACCGCTTCCACCTGATAATAATACTATATGCATCAGTAACTCCAATCCTTATATCCACTTACGCTATAAATCAAATTGTAATTAAGGAGTCAAAATCCATTTGACTCCTATAAACCCAAATCAGTGCTTATCAAGATCTGTCTTTAGCTTAGCCTGAAGCTCTTCTACTGTAAGGAATACTTCGTTATTACCTGACGAATACTCGAATCCAGGCTTTACAAGCTTTCCACCGGGGACGATCATAGAATCGCTCCACCAATTATAATGAGGATAGATTATATAATTCTTCTCATACTCATAAGTACGTGCAGAATCTTCTGCAGTTACCATGATCTCATGAAGCTTCTCACCTTCTCTGATACCAACTTCCTTGAGCACGCAGTCAGGCTTCATAGCCTTAGCAAGATCCGTGATCTTGAAAGAAGGGATCTTAGAGATAAATGTTTCGCCGCCCTTACTGTCTTCAAGTGCTTTGATAACAAGTTCAACTCCCTGCTCAAGACTGATCCAGAAACGTGTCATACGGAAATCTGTTATAGGAAGTTCTGTTCCACCATTATCAATAATATTCTGGAAGAAAGGTATTACAGATCCGCGAGAGCCTGCAACATTACCATATCTAACTACAGAGAATCTCGGGCCACCCTCGCCTGAATATGCGTTAGCAGCACAGAAAAGCTTATCTGATACAAGCTTGGTACCACCATATAAGTTAATAGGGTTAACTGACTTGTCTGTAGAAAGAGCTACAACCTTCTCAACACCCTCATCAAGGCATGCATTGATAACATTCATGGCACCATTGATATTGGTCTTGATTGCTTCATTAGGATTATATTCACAAGCAGGAACCTGTTTAAGAGCAGCTGCATGGATCACATAATCAACACCCTTCATAGCTCGATGAAGGCGTGCCTCATCACGGACATCTCCAATGAAGAAACGCAGAATATCGCTATACTCTTTGTACTCATTCTGCATATTGAACTGTTTAAATTCATCTCTTGAATATATAATAATCTTTTTAGGTTTATAATGAGCCAGAACATAATCAACAAAATGATGACCAAATGATCCTGTACCACCCGTTACAAGAATTGTCTTATTGTTTAACATACAAATTTTCTCCTTAATCCGCGTAGGAATCAGTTATAATAGTATTTTATAACACGCCTTCATATAGCAGAAGGCAAAAACACAGAATATTATAGCAACATTATACGATATTTGCAATTTGCAGGCACCAGTATTAATAACTATAATATGATAGAGTAATCAGCAATCCTAAGTAATCCAACTAAAAAGGACGTGTACACAATCATGAAACACAAATTTAAATTCACATTACCTATATTAATAACAGCATTTACTATTGCCGGATGCAGCACAGATACAACTATCAAAAGCGGCGTCGATACATCCGGAACTATCACCAGGGCAGATGCTCTCTCTAATGAATCCTCTACTGCTACAACATCTGATCTCTCAACAAAGGATTCATCTTCATCTGCTAGTAGCGCTTCTTCCAGCTCTACATCAGATGCATCTACTGAGTCAACCACCAATACTACTGCCGACTACGATTCATCTCTTCCAACAGTAGTATTTCTTGGAGATGATCAATTCGATCTTGGGAGGAAAGATAATACTTCTATTTCGTATTATGTAGAATCTCTCCTAGGTACTGATGCCAATGTTATCAATCTTGGATGCAGCGGTGTAACAGCAACTACAGCTCTTGGAACTGACAATGATACCAGTATGAATTTTGTTAATACTGCCAAGTTCCTTAACGGGCAGATGGACGACACCTTCTTCAACAACTTCCCGGATGCCAAGGCAGAAGCCTTCCTATTCGATCCAGCCGACGTAGACTACTATGTCGTAGAGTATGGAATCAATGATTTTATTCAGGGCAAAGCTCTGGTAAATGATGATAAAAAATCTGATACAACCTGTTATATAAATGCAATGACTGTTGGTCTGGATCTGCTCGTACAAGCAAGTCCCAATGCAAGGATCATCCTTTGCAGTCCTGTATATTCAATGTTCTATAGTGAAGACGGCTCTACGCTTGGAAGTGGCAATACATATTCCAATGCATTTGGTCGATACATGGATTACTGTGCAGGATGTACCCAGCTCAGTCCTCTTCATGACAGCGTATCATTCGATGCTTTCGGAAGCGCAATCATGAACATAAACGACCAGACAATAAGTGATTATATGGAGGATGACGGTATTCACCTTTCAAGAGCCGGAAGAAATACATTTGCTGCAGTTGTAGCACATATGATCAACAAACAGCTAGGCCTTGACAATACAGAAATCGAAGTCGCATATAACATCGACGATTATAAGCTGGAAAGCGAAAAATAATAGTGCTATATCAAATCAAGATATAGATCATTATATTTTTTATCACCAAAAATGGTAATCAACATAAATATTGAAAGGTAACAACAAACAATGGAAAAACTTGCAATAGAAGGCGGCACACCTGTCCGTCCTGAAAAACTCTATTATGGCCGTCAGTGGGTCACAGAAGAAGATGCAGAAGAAGTCAAAAAGACTCTTCTTAGTGACTACATAACCTGCGGTCCCAAAGTTGACGAAGCAGAGAGAATGCTCTGCGAATATACAGGAGCAAAATATGCTGTAGTTGTATCTAACTGTACAGCAGCTCTTCACCTTGCTGCAGCTGTTGCAGGCATAGGTCAGGGAGATGAACTTATCACAACTCCTCTTACGTTTATGGCAAGTGCTAACTGTGCACTGTACTGCGGCGGAAGACCTGTATTTGCAGATATCAATCCTGATACCTACAATATAGATCCTGACTCTATCGAAGCTCATATCACTCCTAACACCAAGGCAGTTGTAGCTGTTGACTTCACAGGCCAGGTAGTAGAAGCTGACCGTATCAAAGAGATATGCAAGAAGCACAATCTTGTATTCATCGAAGATGCAGCTCACTCTATAGGTTCAAGCTATGATGGCAAGAAAGTAGGCTCTATTGCAGATATGACCTGTTTTTCTTTCCATCCTGTCAAGACAGTTACTTGCGGTGAGGGCGGTGCTATCCTTACTGATAACAAAGAATATTATGAAAAGCTCCTCCTTCTTCGTTCACATGGAATGGAGCATGATGAAAGCAAGATGCTGGAAGGCCCTCACGAGGGAATCTGGTACTATGAGCAGCAGATGCTGGGATTCAACTATCGTATGACAGATATACAGGCATCACTTCTTTGCAGTCAGCTTAAGAAAATAGACTCTTTTGTAGCAAGAAGAAAAGAGATTGTTGCAAAGTACGACGAAGCCTTTAAGGATATACCTGAGATAATAGTCCAGAAGAATACTCCAAAGTCAGATACATCAAGACATCTGTATATAATACAGCTTGATCTTGAGAAATTAAACTGCACACGTCGTCAGTTCTTCGATGCTATGAGCGCTGAGAACATCCAGTGCCAGGTTCACTACGTGCCTGTTTACTGGTTCCCTTATTACAAGAGTCTTGGCTACAAAGAGGGGCTGTGTCCTAATGCAGAGAAGGTATATAAGGGTATCATGAGTATACCGCTCTATCCAAGACTTACAGACAAGGATGTAGATGATGTCATCCACGCAGTGAAAAAGATAGTGGAAAATTACCGTAAATAATTTCATACTTAAGCGGCGCAGAAACCTCTAAGGCTTTGCCTAGACGGGAAGAAGATAAATGATTGCCACGCTGTTAATTGTTTTAAAATTCATGGCATGATATCTGGCGCTTTTTATTCTGGGGTCCAAACTCGCTTCGCTCAGACATGTGGACCCCTGACAGAATAAAAAAACTTCATCTATCATGCTCATGAATTTTATAAAACAATTAAAAGCGTGGCAATTATTTATCTTCTTCCCGCCTAGGCAAAGCCTTAGAGGTTTCTGTCCAATCCAAACAGGAAAGTTAAATCAATAAAAAGCGCTGTGTATAAATGCTATACCCAAAGCTCGATATAGCATTAGTACACAGCGCTTTTCTATGTTATTCTGTGTCTTTGGTCTTTATAGAATATGCGATAACTGCAAATAGCATAACTGCAAGGAATAGGTTGCATATGTCATACTGGATAACTGCACCTGTAAATCCTGCCAGGGTTATAAGGCTCTTGCTACTCAGAAAGCATACTATAGCGCATACTCCGTAACATATAGCGATTGTATTTTGTCTTCTCATGACTGTCAGGATCGCTGAAGCGAAGGTTGCAAGTGCATAGCCTATTCCGCCTAAGAGAAGCAGCATAAACTCGGTCTTGTAAGGAGAGAGGTCTGTGCTGTACAAGATAGACAGAACGGGGATTCCAATAAGAAATCCTCCTGCAAGTATCACAAGGGCCATAGCTCCGACCACTAAGAGCTGTCTGCTAAGTTTTCTGCCAAAGGCTTTGCCATCTCCCTTATTATATAACTCACTTAAACTTGGAAGTATGGGTCTGTATACAGAGTTACTGAGGATGAGGATCACGAAGGATGGCATGAGGATGTATCCAAATATAGCTTGAGCGCTGTCATCCATGAACCAGTCTATAGAATATTTTGGAGCATTGCCTATATAGTTGCCAAGAGCTCCGCTTATAGCAAGCGGGAGGCACTGTATCAGGATCTGCCTGACTCCTGTAAGGACGCTATAAGCTCCATCTCCATTAAAGCTTCTGCTATTATCATTTCTAATATCGTTAGTACCGGTAGTATCCACAGCGCCCTTAACATATGGATATGTCAGCTTGAAGCTCACTAGAGTCGCAATATAGCTGAAGATACATACGATCATCAGGATAGATATAAGATCAAGTCCTGTAACTGTCAGGATGCAAAATAGAGCTGTTGAAGACATAAGTCTTATAGCATATGTCCTTGCCCCTAATGCCAGATACCCTCTTTGCTGGTACATGCCATATACAACATCTTCAAAGATGCTATCCAGCTTCCAGATACATATGAGGATAACAGCTACTGCCTTGGGGATCGTATAGCTGGATCGTAATAGCAGTATTCCCAGATATATACACACAAGGACAAGGCTTGTAAATATCGTTAATAACCTTGCCACAAGATAAGATTTAAATCTGTATCTGTTATTAACATCAGTGACCTGATAATTACGAACACCGTACGCACCTATCACACAGGCGATCGTTGATATAGCATATCCTATAGAGAATATTCCTGCATCGTTGATGCTCATACAAGCTGATATAAAAACAAGAATAAGCGCAGACTGTCCTGCGCTTATTCCTTCAGCTATAAGATTCCATAGAAAATCTTTTTTTAATCCTTTTTTGATTCTGACATATATTATTCCAAATTCGTTATTTCCGCAAAACATCCTAAGACGTATTAATGCTAACTTTTCTGATAAATTTATCTTGGTAATCTAACTACAATAATATTACTCTTTTACTTCATCATTCTTGTCTTCAAAGCCAGCCTTCATACGCACGATATACTGGGGCTTACGACTGGTACACATATATTCTCTTCCAATATACTCTCCCATCTCTCCTATGCAGAAGAGGATGATACCACCAAGGAATGCAAGGAAAGCTATCGTAGAACTGTAACCTGCCTGAATAGCGGGATTAAGGAGCTTCCTGACTATAGTCACTATTGCAAAGATAATTCCGAATGCTGCGAAGAAAAATCCCATGGCAGTAGCGAATCTAAGCGGCAGTATAGAAAAAGATGTAAAGCCGTTGAACCAAAGTCCAAGGAGCTTTTTAAAAGTATATCCGCTTCTTCCTTCTTTTCTTTTACGCTGCTGGGCAGGGAGATTAGTAGCATTGTGAGTGATACGGAATATGAGACCGCTTATATATGGATATGGTCTGTCATATTTGATCATATTATCAGCTACGTACCTTCTCATGCAGAAGAAACTTGCAGTCTCAACACCTCTTGGCTTTTCTGTAAGAACTCTTGCCATCCAGGCATTGATCCTTGAAGTAAAGTTACGGAAAAAATTCTGCTGAACTTTATTGTATTTAGCAAAGACTACATCATAACCTTCATCTATTTTATCAAGGAAATTAGAGATCTCCTCAACAGGAGCCTGTCCGTCATCGTCCATGCAGAACACATAATCTCCTGATACCATAGATAGGCCAGCAAGTATCGCAGATGCCTGTCCAAAGTTCTTGGAAAAAGATGCTGCCTTGATGCGATCATTCTTGCTGCATAGTCCCTGCAATGTCTTCCAGGTACCATCTGCAGATCCGTCATCCACAAGGATTATCTGCGCATCTATATCATGACTGCCAGCGAACTGGCTTATCTCTGTTGTAACTGCCTCTATTGTCTTCTCGCAGTTATAACATGGTATTACAAAGGATACTCTTCTCAAAATCAATTCTCCCAAATATGAAACTAAGTCTAAATAAAACTCAGTAAGCTCAAATGATGATCAAGTAAATAAAAACCTGATCATTTACTTATTTATGTTTCAATCTATTAATGCGTCAATCTATTATTGCTTCAATCTCACTATAATATATTCAAAGCTCTATCAATTATTATTTACAATCTCGTATCAGGCCTGTCCAATTCATAAGACCTTGGCGGAACGATAGTAGTACCTGATACCGTGTCATGCCGTATATATGCTCCGGCGCCCACAAAAGTATAATCATTAACAGTAATCCTATTTTTAATAATAGCGTTGTTACCAATATAACAGTGGCTTCCGACCTTAGCATATCCGGAAAGTGAGGCTGTTGGCGCTATGTTGTTGTAATCGCCTATATAATTGTTGTGCGGGAATACCACGCCCGGCCATATGATATTACCATCACCTATATGTGTATCAAATCCAAGTGATACATTCTGCATTATCACATTACCTTCGCCGATCTGCACAGCATAGGATACATCTGTATCTATCACGTTAGCAAAAGAATAACCAAGAGCCTTGTACTCATCGCATTTCTTCTGCCTTATATCGAACATAGGAGATCCGATGAAACCTGCTACAAGCTCTGTAGTATCAGGCGTGTATATCTTAATAAGCTCTGACCTTCCTATCACAGGAATATCCCAAAAGCTTGTATTATCATCACTAAGATATTCATCATCAACGCAGAAGCATACAACATTCCTCTCATGCTTTCGCAAGATCTGATATACTATTGAAGCAAAATCACCTGTGCCAATGACAGCAATATCTTTCATCTACCTATATCTCCATTACATCATATATAACTAATAATCTCTCGCCTTAGGATGATCACCTTTCAGCCATACGATTCACTATATCTATTATATATTTTATATCTTCTTCGTCATATCTTTGATCCACAGGAAGGAACAGAGTATTCTTGGACAGAAGGTACTCATCAGTACCTGCAAACTCATCTTCAAGTGTATCAGCCCATAACGTGGGAACGAATATCTTATTCTCTATAAGTCTCTTTCTGATATCAACTCCGATATTAAGCGGATATAGATAAGGGACACTGTCGTTATCTGCTTTGATAAGATTAGCTGACCTGAAGGCTTCTTCATAGAGTTTAAAATTAGCTACTCTCCTATCCTTCACGTATTCATAATCAATTGCTCTTATCATCATCCTGGTTATCTTAGATGCCTGGAGCTTATCAGAAGCGATTTCTTCATCAACTTCCTTCTTGCGCTTATACCACTTGTCAGTTCCCTCTACAAGGCTTCCTAGAAGATAGTCACACTTGGATATGCCATCCTCCTGCTCTAGATGATAGTTCTCAACATGAGAGCCGATAACGAAAGCGCCGTCCGGAGTTCCGAAATCTTTTTTGAATGAATAAAAGTTAAGGACATTGTCTGCCATAACAGGCTCTGAGTAGAAAGCCTGGCAGTTGTCTATTATAAGATTAACTCCCAATAACAGCCACTTATCTACGTGGGATCTGCATACTCCAAAATAGTTGACTACAAGCACTGCATCTTCTGAAGTAAGCTCTACCTGATCATGGTAGAAGTCAAGTGTTTCAGAAGTTCTGACATAGCACAGATCGAAATTCGAGAAGGTTCTATTTTCATCAAGATGATCTTCATTGCTTGACTGTGCCTGAGATGATTCATTATCTTTGGCTATCTTCGGTGTATCAGCAACAACATTCTCAGTAGGTGGGCATATCGCCTTACGAGGAAGATTCACAGACAGGTCTCTAAATACATGATAATATATAACCTCAGTTCCAATCTCACCTGCAGCCTTTTCAATAGCAGCTTTGGTAGATGGGCAATAATACCTTGGAACAAAGAGTCTCTTTGGCTTCATCTGCATGAGGCAGTAATACACAGCAGTCTTGCCGCTGTTATAGTATTGAATATGATCTTCACTATATTTATAATATTCCTGCCCCTTACTAAGTTCAAAGGGCATAAAACCGCCATATGTTTTCATACAATCTACCTTGATTTTACTCAGTCTACAGAATAAGTCTTCTTAAAATACTGTCTGAAACTATAAGGATTGATGCCTGTATCTACAGGAAGTGTCTCAGCTACCTTATAGAGAAGATCCCTGTCCATGGACTTCTGATTCTTGTCAGCATAGGCGATTATAAGCCTTAGAGGATCAACATTCTTATCTTCACTGCACTTATATATATCCTTGAGATATCCTGAATGGAAGCCTGCATAGCCGCATATAAGATCGAGCGGATTCTGAGGTGCTCTGTCTGTAGCATTCCTTATGAAGGTAAATCCGGACTCAAGGAGTCTTGGAATATCTATGTCAGTTCCAACATCTATACCTTCCCTTAGAGCAGACATTACGAACATCTCTGTTGCAGTATTACCAATACTCCTTCCAAGTCCCTGGAAAGAAGTATCTATGATATCAAAGCCATCCTTAGCACAGGCAAGTGAGTTACTAACTGCAAGGCCAATATTATTGTGACCATGATAACCAATAGCTATATCACTTTTTTCTCTAAGAGCTTTTTTATAAGCAAGTATATCTGCTTCTAGCATACAGCCTGCAGAGTCAACTACGTATACGCAGTCAGCGCCTGCCTTCTGGAGATCTACTGCCTTAGTTGCAAACTCCTCTGGAGTGATAATGTAGGTCTTCATGTAATTGACAGTGACCATAAGCCCTTTTTTCTTAGCATGCTCTATGTATGGAATGGTATCTTCTATCTGATCAGCATTGTCACCGATCCTGACAAAAAATCCTCCATTTGCTGCAAGAAGGTCTATATCTTCAAAAGAAGCAACGCCCGGAATACAGAAGAATCCAAACTTGGTATTCTTAAGATTCTCACGTGCTGTCTTCATGTACTCTTCATCAGTGTTGAGTGAGAAACCGTTCTCAGCATTGCTGGCGCCAAGGCCTCGTCCGTGCCCTATCTCAAAATAGGGAATTCCGAGCCTTTCTACAGCGCGGGCACACATCTTGACATCACTGCATGAAAATTTAAAGTCTACGGCATAACTACCGTCTCTGATTGTGGTATCTAATATCTTCATGATACTCCTTAAAATAGGTCAACCCAAAAGTTGATAATGAAATAGACTTATAAAAACAAATATTAATCAAAAACCACTCTTACCTTGTCGATGATCTCCTTAGCTTCAAGCTTAAGAGATTCATAATCTTCATTACCGATAATAAAGTGACCCGGGCGAAGTCTTCCGTACTTAGGGTTCTTAAGCTCATCACCCGGCTTAACATTAAGCTGATAATCAATAAGATTCTTGGATGAAAGGAGGAAATCTTTACCTTCTACGCTCTTAACTGTACCTTCACCAAAATCAAAGAATCTCATGATAACAGCTTTTTTCTCAGGAAGGTGGAGGTTCTTTAAAGGCTCTTCATCTACAGGCTCTCCCAAGACGCTCTTGATATAATACTCATAGTTATCAATACCGCTCATAAAGGGAACTATCTTGCCTGATAAGTTACTTCCGCCGCCTCTTGCGCCTGCCTCTATGAGATAATACTTGCCATTGTGACTTCTATATTCAGAATGAGTCAGACCAAATGGAAGTCCTGCTTTCATGATAAGGTCGCGATTAGTCTTTCTAAGAAGATCGTAGTCGTGATCAGGGCTTGAATAGGTATAAGTCTGAGTCTTAGAGATATTCATGTTCTGCTTGTACATCTCTTTGACGGAGATGCATAGAGGATAGTGATTGCCATTAACTACAAGGCCATCAATAGTGAACTCATCGCCGTCTATATACTCTTCTGCCAGGAATACTTTCTCCCTGTTAGAGTATGATATTGTCTCTTCAACATGCTCTTTGAGCTCTTCTACACTAGTGATCGTGAATACTCCGCGACTTGACTGGGAATCAAGAGGCTTTATGATGATCCTGCCAAACTCTTCAAGCATATCAAGCGCATCTTCTGCATTCTTACATACTTTGTACTTAGGGATATTAATTCCGTTCTTACTTGCAAACTCTCTCATGATACCCTTGTCTGTAAAGAGCCTTGCCTTCTCAGTTCCTATTCCTCGAAGTCCCATCTTCTCACTGACATATGCAACTGTTGGAACTGCGATATCGCTCTGATCTGATATTACTGCATCAGGCTGATACTTCTGGGCAATCCTTAAGTTACCTTCCTTATCAAGTACATTGCATACTTCGCAGGCATCTGCATATGGGAACGCAGGTGATACCTCGTATAGGTTAGAACATATTACATAATGTCCCATTGCCTTTGCTTTTTTTATAAGTTCTATCTGCCAGTCACCACCGGCGATTACCATTATCTTAGCCATGTCTTAAGCCTCTTATTACTTTGAGTTATTTCGTTTTTCTTTTTATCCTTAATGATCAGTCCTTACAGAATTCTTGCCATAATAATCCGATACAGCGGTATTGTACCAGTCATATGGATCACTTGTTATGAAGAAAGGATTGAACGACTCAGGGCATTCAGGAAGTGTATCTATCACAACGTCTGCTTCCGGTGAATTCTCTATAGTATCGAGAATCTCATTAACTGATTTATTATAGTCACTTATCTTGCCATGAGCAATATCTGACAACATATTCTTCCAGGATGCATCAGAGAACATTACGGAAGCATGGGTAAATGCGATAGCTACGATAATAGCAGCTGTCGCAACCTTAAGATCAGGTGATACGGACAGTCCGCTCCATCTCTTAATATAAACTCCGCATGCAAATGCGCATACCACAAGGCATGTATATGTAACAAAATCAAATACAAACAGGCATCTTACAGGGAGCGCCTCAATGCCTGTTGCACTATAGCCTAGAAGCACTGTAAAGCATGTGGACACCATCATGATAAAAGAGATGATAAGAGTAAATGTAAACTTATATCCGCTTATCTTAAGGTCTTTAGAAGACTTAATGCCAAGAAAGAGCATGATCACAAGACCGATAAGAAGATATGGGTTATGGAATGCTGCTGAAAGCTCATCAGCTGTTGTATATATGCTGTAATGGATTGCGCTCAGCGGATGAAGTCCTGTAGAGTCCAGCGTATCATGCCTTACGAAATTGCCAGGAGCAAATACATGAATAGCATATCCGATAACAGCCATGATAGAAGGAATCGCATATGCAGGTACTATCCTCTTATGACGTCTTATCTGGTCAAGGTTAAGTATAAGCATGAAAAAGCATGCCGGAAGTCCTGACTGAATGGACATACCTCCCATAAGAAGGGCAAGAAGTACTGCAGGGATGTATAACCACTTTTTCCCTTTACCATTAGTATCTCTATTCTTCTTGTCAATGATCATCATGAATGAGATCACAAGCAAGTTGATACTGATAGAAAGGTCATAAGACAGATTGCCTACAAACCAGTACATAACTTCAGGATATGCGTTAAATCCAAGGAATGGAACCAGAATACATACATATACCCAGAAACTGATATGCCTTTCGCCGGACTTAATATTGAAGTAGTCCATGAAACACTTAATGAAAAGGCGAAGCGATACAAGAAGGATTATGAAGGAAATGATAAGACTGATACCAACAACTCTCCTACTCTTCATAATGAACCAGGCGATTGTATACTCAATGATGATGCCGCCATAGCCTGCCGACCACTGAAAATACAGCCTCTTTACAGTATTTATTATCTTAACAAGAAGTATACCGCCCTCTGCATCTCTGATACTCTTCATAGCGGAGAAGTCATCTGCTGATAGTACCGCATAGCCTGATGCTATGAAGATCGGGACTATAGTCAGTATGAGAAAAAAAACTGCTATGATATAGCAGACATCCTTTCTCTTTAATGATTTAATTCTATCTATTAAGGGTGCTAAATTCTTCAATGAAAATCCTCCATGCTAAACCTGATATAAGTTCGCAACAAATATCAAATTTTTGCTTAGCAAATTCTATTATTACTTATATTTATATTTTTGCCAACAAAACAATAATATGATACCATAAAGCAGGCAAAATTCCACTAGGCAAATAAGCACCGCTTCATAAGCCACATAACTTAGGAGAACAAAAATGTCTTTTAATTTAAAAAATCTCAAAGAGAAATTCGCCAATCAAAAATACATAAAAGCTGCTCTTGTAGCTCTTATAACTATCATCGCTATCATCTATATACTACCTGCAGCAGGAATCTATACCATCATCCCTGATGATGAAAAAAGACCTGAAACAGGTGATTATACTCTATTTGAAATAAGTAAGGATAATGCCTTGTGTCAGACTTTCACAGCTGAGACCAGAAGGCTTTATTCTATGTACTTCTACATGCTGAATCTGTCTGATGCAGAGATATCAGATACAGCATGTGTTAAGATCCAGCTTCTGAAAGGAAGCGTGACATCATCTACAGGCGGATCTGTTATCGAGTCTCACACAGTCCTTATGTCTGATATTCCAAACGGTGAATGGTTTGAAGAAATCTATAACAGAAGCCTGTCTAAAGGAAAGACCTATACAGTTCGTATAACTGCAGCAGACTGTACTCCATCTGTTATAGTAAGCACCAGCGGTTCAACCCTCGATATCCTAGGAGATGGTTCTAAAGTATATGGCGCTTCAGAAGAGATATCCGAAAGTCTCCTTATGGACATGCGATATGCGATCCCTGCTCCTTCTAAGATAAGGCTCCTTGCAAGCGCAATCATCTTAGTAATTGCAGCGCTTTCAATCTGGCGTATATTAAGTACAGGCTCATGCTCTATCTCAAAGCCAGAAAATATGCTGATCGATTTCATATCTAAATATCATATGATCATCCTGTATGTTGTAATAGCAATTGCCGCATTTGGTGCACGTCTTTGCATGTTTGATGATATAAGCGGAGATTATATGGAGTGTTATGGCCCCTGGTACGATGAGATCAAAGCTAACGGCGACCTGTCAGGGCTTGTCGGTGACTATACCCTTCCATATCAGACGTTTGTACTTCTTATGAGTAAGACAGGAATCAATCCTTTATATGGATATAAGCTGTTCTCTGTATTCTTCGATTACCTTCTTGCAACAGGAAGCGCTATTTTAGTTCATATGATCACTGGTAAAGAAGACCATTATCAGAAGTACAAAGCATTCGCTGCTTTTGCGATAGTACTTCTATCTCCACTAGTAACACTTAACTCTGCATCATGGGCACAGTGCGATGCTATATATACATCATTTATAGTACTTTGCCTCATTTGTCTTGAGAAGAAGCAGTACTTCCTTATGTTTGTAGTATATGGGCTGGCATTTTCATTTAAGCAGCAGGCAATACTCCTTCTTCCTTTTGTATTCCTGGTATGGTTTGTAACAAGAGCTTTTTCACTTTTGTATTTTGCAATAATCCCTCTTGTTATGGAGATTACTGCTATTCCAGGTCTACTTGCCGGCCACAGTCTTGAAACACCATTTTCAATATACCTTGATCAGCAGGCTGAGTTCCCTCACTCTATGACGCTTAACTATCCCGGATTTTTCAGCTTACTTGCAGAGGATATGAGTACACCAAATGTCCCATTCTTCAAAACCTGGCAGATACTCTTCACTGCATCAATACTGCTGATACTATGTGCTTTCCTTTACCTTAAGAAGGTCGAACTTAAAGGCAAGATGATGGTAGTATGCGCATTTATAACAACCTATACATGTGTGCTGTTCCTGCCTGTAATGCATGAACGTTATGGCATGATCTACGAGATACTTGCTATCATCATAATGCTCCTTGATATAAAGTTTGCTCCGATTGCTATAACACTCAACTGGATAGCTCTGTGTGTATACTGCAAATACCTGTTTGCACTTCCTGTAAACCTGCCGCATCTTGCAATAGTTAACACTATATGCTATCTTGCAGCATTGTATTATACTTACAGAATGATCGAAGCTTCAGCTAAGGCACAAAAATAAGAATCCTTCAATGGATCAAAAAATATAATTCATATTAAAGAGGACTTTATGAGCGACACATTATTTATAATCGTACCTGCATACAATGAATCTGCGAACATTGAAAATTTTATAAATGACTGGTATCCGGTAATTGAAAATCATAATACATCAGGTCAGTCCAGACTTGTGATCATAAATGATGGAAGTAAAGATAATACTGAAGAGATATTAAAAAAGTGCGCAGCTAACAGGCCGCTTCTCGTACCACTTACCAAGCCCAATGGCGGCCACGGCGATACGCTTTTGTTCGGATACTCATATGCGATAGAACATGGCGCTGACTACATCTTCCAGACAGATTCAGATGGTCAGACTCTTCCTTCAGAATTCGATAGTTTCTGGGAAGACAGAAACAAATTCGATGCAATCTTTGGAAATCGTACAGATAGAAAAGATGGAAGTTCGAGAATATTTGTTGAAAAGACACTTTGTTTCATCCTACGTATGATATTTGGTATCAAGGTTCCTGATGCAAATGCGCCATTTAGACTTATGAAGTCTTCAACTATAGCCAAGTACATCAATAAGATGCCTCAGCACTATAATCTTCCAAACGTAATGCTGGTCACATATTGTAAGTACTACAATGACAGGATTACATTCAAACCCATAACTTTCCGTCCAAGACAGGGTGGCGTCAATTCGATCAACATAAAAAGCATCGTAAAGATAGGCCAGAAAGCCCTAAAAGACTTCAAAGAAATGAAGAAAGCTATGTAATATTTCAAACTTAAAACATTAGACAATATAACCATATAAAAAAGGTGATAGCTACAAACAATACGCTTAACTATCACCTTTTTATTATACTAATTTCTTTAATCCCGGTATGATTTTCATTACAGCAGCAATAAACGCTCCTGTAATATATGAAAGAGCTATATATATACAACAAGCCACTACTCCAAGAGTTGCATCACAAAGCCTTAGATATACAGGAAGCCATATCCTTCTGGCGATAAGCTCTACCAGATATATTCCAAAACTAAGACTACCAAGATAAGCAACTATCCTATAAACTTTATCGCCGGTTATGCATGTTCCCAATCTTCTGCCTAGAATAAAGATCAAAATAGTTATAGGCATTACAGATAGATTGTATAGTCCCCATTCTCCGCTAATATGATGAACAAGAAGCTCAAACAGCATATTAAAAGCAATTATAGTCACAAGGACAACTATATACAAACCGCTCTTACTTAGCTTTTCGACACTTTTTTTCCTTCCAAGATAGTACCCAATAAGAGGATAGAAAATCAGCTGTCCGTCGAAAAAGAAATCAATACTCTGACTTGTATTAAAAACAGTTAAAGCTTTCAATACTTTTGGTATATAATTCCATGCAATCGCTACAACCATCATGTACTTATATCCCTGCTCGGACATATTCATAGCAAGAGGCCTTAGAATCGGAAGTGATATAAGAAAAGCAAGATATGCATACAGATACCAGTACTGCTCTGTCATATTGCCTTCTATAAGTCTTTCAAAATAGTACTGCAGATCAAAGGACATCTCACCTTTCATAAGAATCATAGCGATATACTGAACCATTGAAAACAAAGGTATCACAATAAGAATTCGTATGATTCTCTTGAAAAACAGATCCTTTATACTTTCTTCTCTTCCAAGAAGTGTTACACCTGAGATCATAAGAAAAAGAGGAACAGCACTATTGCATATCGTTGATACAAACAGTGATATGAGCATAGTAAAAACACTTGATGACGGATCCTGATAAAATCCCGCATTCATATCGGTATGTACCATAAGTACAAAAATAATGGCAATGATCCTTAACAGTTCTATATAGATTTCTTTCTTATTTCTGTCCATATAATTCCTCGTAACGCTCATACCATTCATCCCTGTTCATACCTATGACGGAATTTTTACCATAAAATAGAGCTGTTGCATAATTGGTATAATCGCCTTCACCTTCCAAAATAGCCATATGCATATATGGTCCCTGATCATCATTCATAAGAGGAAGAACAGGGTCTGTTATAGTAGGGTCATTAAGGATTGCATTGCGCTCTTCCATCTGCGCTACAAAGTCAGCAAGACGTCCACTTGAAGCAAATGTAATACATTTATAATCAAACATATTTGAAACCAGATGCCTTCCAAATACAAGAATAAAAAGTATCACAAAAGCCATATAAGGTATCTTGCCACAATAAGAAATCTTAGACGGATTACAAACGCCCTTACATCTATCTGCTACTCTCGCTTTAATAAAGCCAACAACATATATAAGCGCTAGTGAAGTGCACATAAGGAATACGAGATAGTATGTATTATATACGCCACCGGATATACCTGCATCCACTCCTTCTCTTACGAACATCTCCGGCGCATATGTAGAAGAAGAAATCAGGTATAGTTCAATAGTCACTATTATAGGATGATCTAGTTTAAGTAGTGACTTAGATGTATCAATTCTAGCCCATGCAAACAGTATAAGTCCAATATAGTATATAAAAAGTGGTCTAACTGATATAAGATACTGCGGAATCTGTACAATTCCATTTTTCAAAGACAGAAGTAGTGTCATAAAAACCTCTCCAATACTCCAGGAGAAGCTCTCTCCGCCCCTTACAGAATTGCCGGGTGCTATAGCACTAACACCAAATCCAATAGCCAGCAATACCAACGGAATTATGAGAAGCAGCGCTTGGTTTCTTCTATCCTTGTCTACAACAAAAGCATTAACAATAATAAAGAATGCTGTAACTCCGGCAAACATAATATCCGGATATCCCATTCCTCCAACCAGCGTCAATACTATAGAACTAAAAATCAGCAAATGTTTCTTGCCTGTTCTGATAAATCTAAGGCCCCAGGATATCGCTGTACATGCCATTCCAAAAGACAAAGTATACATGATCATACCGCAATAGAAATATAATCCGCCTTTAGTTGATGGCATATACTGAATCAATATAATCTCAAAAGCAAAATAGAATATCAAAAAGCTATTCTTGGATAACTTAAGAAGCTCTACCAACAATTCCTTTAGAAGAAGGAACGGACCTACAGTAAGTGCCAGCAATCCAATAAAACCCGTCACAGTGTATACTCTCTCTCCCCAAACACTGGGTTCAAGTCTCCACAAAAACTCAGAAAACCAGGTACCTTCAAATGTAAGCCAGTATTGATAGATGCTTGTGAATATAGCTTTAGTAGTTCCCAAAAAGCCAAGACCGTTTCTTCTGGCTTCCATAACAACCGAACCTACAAGCAGATCATCTCCTGTAGCATAATCAAAAAAGCACAGTGCTATGATCGGTATCAATGATAAAACGAACAAAAACATAAAAAGGTTCTTTAGTCTTTTTTCTGTAAAATAATCAGATAATCTTGTATTAAGTGTTTTAAACAAAGTCATAAAACAGCTCCTTAAGGTATTAATGCCTATAAAACTTCATTGTGTTGTAAACGGCATTCGTATTATATCATATAAAAGGAACCGGAGTTCCAGTAATATTTAATATCCTAGCAACATGTCCGTCAGGATATCTTGCTACTATATACTGACTCGTATCCATAAAGCTCCAGGTATCATTCTTCCATATGGCATCACCTCTCAAGGAATCCCCTTCTCTTACCAATGGATATGAGTAAATTGCTCCAGTAGCAGCATTTTCAATATTCACATAATATTCTATGTCATCTTCCTGCGCTGAAGTCTTGGCATCTATATGAACCACCTGATAATTATCAGATTGTTTAGTGCTGTCAACATACAAGGATACATCTGTTACCGTTTCATCAAAACTATCTTCTGTAGCTTCTACAGGTGCAACGTATCTTATGAACTGCGTACCTGTAGGCTCATATACATCAACAATTCCAGCAGATACATACGGATTGTAATAATCACATAGATAAGATGCCCAGACATCAGAATACTCTGTATAGATATCATCGCGAGTCAGCATATTGATCACGAACTGTGACATATCATTAATACCCACAGCCTGAAGATCTGAGTTTCTGCCTTCGTTATATCCTGCAAGTGTAGTGAATTTATTATCAAGATATCCCGGCGTGCCAACATACCAGATATTATGAGAAGCGTAGTCATAATCTTCTGTAAAATAGATTATATCTGAGTTACTATCCATATAATCAAGAAGGCCTGCTTTAGCCTCATCCGTAACTTCAGATTGCGGCATAGCAAAACTCTTGGTAATAGAAATATGAATACCAACACATACTATGCACAAACATGTGATCACAATCCCTGCCATGTTCATGACATTTAAAGTCTTAATGGCAGCTATATCATCTGTATGTTTACTGATTGTATTGGATCTATTAACCAGCTCAGATAGCATCATAAGTCCCATAACTACGCATGCTACTGTAACTCCTCCCGATACTCTCCATGCATATCTTCCGACATGAACGAAGTATAATCCGCTTACGATAAACACTACTATAGCTGATAACAAAGGAAGAATACTATTTCTAACAGAAGTCATAATACCTGCAAGGATGATCACCAAAACTCCAAATATAAGAGCTCCTTTATAGTTCATCATCTCAGACATATAACCGCCAAAAGTCTTGGTAGATGCTCCCTTAAACTGTACAGGAACAGACATTGTCTCTACGTTAAAATAATTGGTATCAGCAATATAATAGTTTGTGAGCATTGCATACCATGAACTTTTAAGGCCTGCTGCCTCATATACATCCTTGACTTCATCATATTCAGGATACATATCAAGATAGTCATATACTTCTCTTGTCAGGTCGAAAGTATCTTCAAAGAAGGCAATATTGGGATTCATCTGCCTGTAAACCTGATGAACTCCATAAGACAGAACCACTGTGCATAAGATGACAATTACAGGAGTTATTACTAAAGAAAACAAAGCTCTCACAAAATCGCTTCTCTTATCATTCTTGTCAGTCTTATCATCCACACCATAACCAGTTTTATTCATTAAAAGCAGCAATAATCTGATCGCAATTATAACAATAGCAAACGGAATACACATGATCATGGCATCAAAACGAAGTGATCCTGCAATCAGAATGTATATTAATCCAATAATTCCATATAGTATCCTGCCTCGCAGATTTCTCTTACGGCTTACCATAAGAGCAGCGCTTGTTCCCGTGAT
This sequence comes from Butyrivibrio fibrisolvens, assembly GCF_023206215.1. NCBI lineage: Bacteria > Bacillati > Bacillota > Clostridia > Lachnospirales > Lachnospiraceae > Butyrivibrio > Butyrivibrio fibrisolvens. The sequence continues at coordinate 1,382,889 of NZ_CP065800.1, read as the reverse complement.
GCCTGATAGAATCGCAGTCTGCGTGAAGTTAATATCTATGCTATATGCCGCTTCCCACAGGAACAAAGCGAACACGACAGCTATAAGGCTTCCTTTGATCCCATCAAACAGTTCCTGTATGAACAGTGTCAGGAAAAAGAGACTGCTGAACATCATGAATATTGAGAACATAGTCCACCAGTTAACAGAAGGAAACAGCTTTACAAAGCTCTTGAGAAAAGCTCCTATCCCCCATGATACGGAATTAAAACCAGGTTCAGCATTCGAAGCTAGATATTTGGCTATACTTCCATCTCCGGCAAAAGAATATACAGGTCCTGTAAAGACAAACACTATCAAAAGTAATAATGTTATCATCCCTGATACAATAATTTTTTTCTTCATTGTGATCCCCTTTAACGTGCATTTATTTAATAATATATCTATGGAAAACATTATAAAAATCAGTACTATACTACGTTATAAAAACATATGGCACAATACTCTTAATATATTATATGAGGGAGACCTATGAATAGCAAAATATTAATTAACTATCGTTAAATTGACAATTATGACGCGTTTTGTTACAATTATTTCATAAATTGAACAACCTATAAAAGGGAGTAGCTACAGGGATTTATCTCTGTGTTCAGGTACGACTAAGGTAGAATTTGTACCCGGCCTGATCGAAGCCTAGGATGACAGCGAGACTTTTATAAAATCAGGTATCTGGTTTTATAAAAGTCTTTTTTAATAAAAGTCCGGCTAATGCTTTAAGTATAATAGGCAGTTCAAAAGCTAAAAGCTATCTTAATAACTGTATTAGTTAAATCTTTAGTAATAATCCAATAGTAGTTTCGACTTATAATTCATTACTTGTTATTGGGGGATAATATGCTATTTGAAATAACTACTATACTGTTTATCACAATAGTCCTTCTCATATATTATCTATGTCCTGCCAGACTCCGCAGGCTGGTTTTGATCCTATCAAGTATATATTATATAGGTTCATTAAGCATTTCTTCTCTGGTTCATATTCTTATCATAACCATGATCTGCTTTTTGGCCGGACAATTCATCGAGATCTTTTCAGATATTAAAGACCCTGATCCTAAAAAAGCTAAAATAGTCTTCATTACAAGCCTTTCTTTTCTGATCGCAAATCTCTTTGCATGGAAGTACATGCCTTGGATTCATACTTTTGGTATATGGGTTCCAAATATATATATAGAAAAGGTAATACCCGTAGGACTCTCATTCTATACATTCCAGGCTATAAGCTATCTTGCTGATGTCAAAACCAAAAAGATAAGAGCATGCAAGAATCTTATGACCTTCTTGACCTATATGATATGGTTCCCAAAACTCACAAGCGGACCTATAGAGCGCTATCCTGATTTTAAGAGAAGGCTCTATGACAGTAAGCTTATGGATCTTTTTAAAGTAGACTGCATCAGAAAAGGCTTTTCATTCATAATGCCCGGAATCTTCATGAAGCTGGTTATAGCTGACAGGCTAGGGCTTGTAGTTGATATGGTATATGAAACTCCTGCAAACTACGGACGTCTTGCCATCATACTAACAGTGATACTGTACAGTCTTCAGATCTACTGCGATTTTGCCGGGTATACTTATATCATATGCGGTATATCTGAGCTATTCGGTATAAGTCTTACTTCGAATTTCAAAACGCCATATCTTGCAACTAACATCAAGGAATTCTGGAGGTGCTGGCATATATCCCTTAGCTCTTTCTACAAAGACTATGTTTACATCCCGCTAGGCGGCAGCAAAAAAGGGAATTCCATCAGAATCCGAAATGTGATGATCGTTTTCATCCTGTGCGGAATGTGGCATGGGGCAGGACCCGCATTTTTAATATGGGGAGCTCTGCATGGCATCTATAACCTTCTAAATGATGTATTCAAATAGTATAGACTTGATATTCTTATCTCCGGACCTGTTGGCATGATCTTAACTTTTCTAGCAGTGACCTTCGCCTGGATATTTTTCAGGGCTGGAACCATGGGAAGTGCTATGAATATCATAAAAGGGATGATAAGTGGTTCCTGGACACTTGGATTTTCTATTGTAAATGACTCTTTTATGGGCAAGGCAATGTATGAATGGTGGATCATTATAGCTTCACTTATAGCCCTTACTATATTCGATGTCACTGCCAAGGTCTTAAAGAAAGAGCCCTGGGAACTATTGTATAACTTACATGAGATTCCAAGAGGAGTTGTATTCCTAGGCCTTGCGCTTGTGAGCGTAACCTACGGGATCTACGGACAGGGCAATGAGATCAGATCATTTATCTACATGAACTTTTAAATGATCTATCCTATGTACAATCAATGATCATCTATATATTTTTGAATCACAGATTCAAAAATATAGTAATAGAGCCAATTAACTTGTACTTACTTGTATGTAGTTCTTCACAATAACAAAAGGGGAGGCTATCAATGAGGGAGAATGTAGTTAGAAAACGTGCTTCAGGATATGATCATAATCTGTCAACTTCTAATGTACGCATCATCAAAGATTCAAGGAAGTATGCACCGCGCAGAACCAGACATCATCACAGAAGATCTATATTTATTGCAAATCCTATATTATCAGACAGCCGTATCAGGAATCTATTCATAAGACTAGGATTTATCTTGATCTTTGCACTAATACTTGGGAATCTTGATACTCTTTTGTCTATAAAAACGTATCACGGCATAATGCAGTCAAGGGCTATGTATGCCCAAACTGATGATACTGTTGATGTCGTATTCATGGTTAGCAGCCATATACACTGCGATGTCAATACAGCCCTATTGTGGGATGATTATGGAATTGCAGGATATGACTACAGTGCTGCAGAACAGCCTATATGGATAACCTACTACTATCTCAAAGAATTCTGTAAGTCTCAGGATCCCGAACTTGTAGTCATAGACCTATATAGCATCGCAAGATTTGGTGATGACTTTAATGAGTTCTGGATGCCTGATAATATCTATGGTATGGACTTTTCTCTTAATAAAGTCCAGCTTATGATGAGCTCTTGCAATAAAGAACAGCTCAATAAGTATTTCCCTTCATTTGCAGGATACCATAGCAGGTATTCTGAACTGGAAGAAAAGGATTATGAGCTACTGGATATCGCAGAAGATGATCTTGCGGAGTTTAAAGGATACAATCCATATTTTGACCTTCATACTGTCGCAGCTCCTGCAACAGATGTAACCGACAAGACTCCTATCCCTCCCAAGTCCAAAAAATATCTTCAAAAGATCATCGACTATACAAGTGACCATGATATAGAACTAATGCTGGTGGTCAATCCCTATCCTTCTACCACAGAAGACGAAAAGGTATACAATAGCTTAGAAGAAATGGCTATCTCTAATAACATAGCTTATGTTAATATGAATAAGTCTATAGACGCTATAGGACTAAAAGCAGACGAACACTATAATGATGACTCTCATCTCAATTATCAGGGAAGCTGCGTGTTCTCATCATATCTTGGAAGCTACATCAAGGACAATTATGTGATCGAAGATCACAGAGGCGATGCAGAATATGAAACCTGGGATGCTTTTTCCGACAGGGTTGAAAAAGCTAATGTCGATGTCCTAAGCGGAGAATAAACAGCAAAGGATCCTTCTATGAAAAAAATATAATATCCAAAATATTGTTACTGCCAATACTATCTGTAGTGGTACTGATCATCATGTCTGCAGTACTGCTATCAAAACCTCTTGTAACTTATGAAGGGGCTGCCGATAGCCTTACTTCAGAACTTGGAATACTGCTTCCGGAATTCCCCGACCACCCGCAAGAGGGAATATATGCCGATAACAGCCTTAGTGATAGCAGCATCGGTATAACGACAGATTCTCATACTCTACCTGCCGGTTCATACAATATAACAGTCTACTACATAGCTGAGAGTAACATGAATACCCTCACCCTGCGAACATCAGATACTTATCATCCTGTAGTATCAGGATATGACCATATATCTATACCGAAAAGTGACGGATCCGGATATTCTTTTGCCATTAATTCTCTCACAAGTCTTAAAGATCTTACTGTTACACTTGACTTTGAAGGAGATGGGTACATATATGTTACAGGATACAAGATCGAGGGGACCCGTCATCTAAGTAGTCACATAATAGAGGCTGCATTCCTTATACTAGTAATGATCAATATAGTGGTCATATTCCTCTGCAAGCATAGCAGCAAAGATCATATACCTCCAAAAGACATTTCTAAAGACAATTCAGTCTCATTTTTTAATAACACTAGATCATATGATATAGCAGCTCTTATCATCATAATAATAGGAGCGCTGGTCCGTATGATACAGCTTGGATATATCCCGGGATGGGGCGGCGTAGCTCAGGACGAAGCCTTCGCAGGATATGAAGCATATTCACTTCTTCATTATGGTATAGATTCACACGGATACCATATGCCGGTCTACCTGGAAGCCTGGGGAAGCGGGATGAACGCACTTGCAACATATCTTGAGATCCCATTTATAAAACTTCTGGGACTTAACAGCCTGTCCATACGAATTCCTCATATGATAATAGGGATCCTGATACTCCCTGCATTCTATGGATGCTGCAAGGCTGCGCGAAATGAAAGTTTTGGACTTATAGGACTATTCATACTGGCTATAAGTCCATGGAATATCATCGCATCAAGATGGGGGCTTGAAGCCAATCTCCTACCTGCATTCCTCGTATTTGGAATGTATTATATGCTCAAAGCTGCCAAGAACAGATATATGATATATCCCTCCATGATATGTTATGGTCTGTCTCTATACTGCTACGCAGCAGCATGGCCTGTCATACCTCTTATCATAGGATGCAGCCTTATATACCTTATCATCAAGAGATACATATATCCTGATAAGCATCTATTTATAGCTATATTGATCCTAGGAATAATAGCATCACCACTACTACTGTTCGTACTGATCAATACAGATCACCTTGTTGAAATCGTGACTCCTCTTATATCAATACCAAGACTTACGGTATTTAGAAGTAGTGAAGTTGCTCTGACACCTTCAGTTATGATGCAGCGATTATGTGAGATGTTCAATATGCTATTCATAACTCAGGATGACGGACTTGGAGTCAACGCTGTCCCGGGATATGGTCTGTACTACATTATAGGACCTATATTTATAGTCATTGGATTAATTGCATCAGTATACAAAATATTCAAGTCTACAGTCACCAAAAATGATATCGTATCTCTGAATACGCTCTTCATCATATGGTTTATATGGTGCCTGCTCCATGGATGCCTTGTTGAGTCTGACCTTACACGTATAAATGTAATATATGTACCGCTTACCTATCTCATAGCAGAAGGAATATATACTGTAATCGCATTGACAGGCACATTGATCAGACCCGGTACAAATATCAGGCTCCCTATGATAACTGCCTCGGCAATAATAACTGTGTTATTTGCTATATGTTTTGTTAAGTTCGAGATCACATATATGTCAGATGACTATAACACAGATAATGTAATGCGATATGATCATGGCCTTGCCAAGTGCCTTGAAGAGGCTCATGAACTAGGAAGTGAAGATATCAACATCAACATCCTGTATCCACTGATACTATTTGAAGATAAAATACCGGCTCCTTATTATATCGATTCCGTCATATACAAAGATGTACATGCTGCATTCCTCGAACCGGAAAGCTTTGGAGATTATAATGTAGGAAGCTTTACAGATACACCGCCACAAGTCGACTCAGTTTATATATGTAAAGCAAATGATACTGAATCTATCGCCTACTTCACAGACAATAATATGCAGCAGACACAGTACGGAACATATATTATAGCTTTGATAGAATAGAAAACTGAAAATAAATAATCTACTCTATATAGCATAAAAACATTAAATATATAAAAACATTAAATACATAAAAAATGTCAAAATGGCAATGCATTCAAGCTATGCATTGCCATTTTGACGTATATTAATTCATTTTCTCGTTATATTTTGTGCATTAATATCTGTTTTATTGTTTACTATTTTGATAAAATAAAGTGAATATTCTCACAGAAGAAAGTAAACTCTGTTTAGCTAGGCTTTTATATATAGTTGCATCATGAATCTTTTTAGGAAACTATTGCGATTCATTTTATTTCAAGTGACACTTGAAGAGGAGGTAGACCATGAACAAAACAGATACATTTTTTCTAATTCATAATTACAACTCAGATCCCAAAGAGCTTCTTGAATATTGCAAAGATTATCTTATCATAGACTGTTCTGACGATAGCAAGACACCTGATATCTTGAAGAGCTCAGGCTATAATTATATAACTCTTCCAAACACCGGTCAAAACATCACCAGCTATTTCCACTTTTTTATAGATAATTATGACAGCCTCCCTGATCATATCGCACTTTTAAAGGGGCATATCATCGGAAGACATGTTTCAAAAGACTATTTCGACAGAGTCTATGACAATAAATGGTTCACATATCTCTATCAGGAAAAAAACATGTGGAATAGGTATGGGAAAAGCGGTGATGAAAACTCGATAGCTTCACTCTTGTCCGAAGATGGATATCTGGAACTAAACAATTCCTGGTACATGAATCAGAGCCATGAATACAGATATTTCTATAACATGGATGATTTCTACAGATTCGTATACAAAGACCCTATAATCCCCAGATACTGTACTTTCAGCCCCGGTGGCTGCTATATAGTCTATAAAGAACAGATTCTCAAGAATTCCAAGACCTTCTATAAAAACTTAAATAAGCTGATGGAATACAGGAAAGAAATTAACTTCCCTGCAGAAGCCTTCCTTGTAGAAAGACTAATGCCCTGGATCTTTACTTCAAGACTTGAAGTAAACCCTTGGATGGACGATGAAGAAAAGTTCGACTATATGCTTACAAAATGCGAAGAAAGCGTCAACCTGTACAGAGAATGGAACAGCCTTCATCTTAAAAGATTCAGGATCATGCTAGGAGCCAAAGAACCGATATTCCTGCAACCGGATGATCAAACATCTAAAAATAGCTGCCACCTATGTAAATAATAGCTTATTAAAAGATGCTGAAGATAGCAGTTTGATAGATATCATCTTCAAACTCATATCTCCAGCATCTTTTATGTTATCAATCTTTTATGCTTATGCTATCAATCCTTAATCCGGTTCAATAGATCTTTGTACTTGCCTATGATAATATTCCTGTCAAAACTTCGTTCAATAAATCTCCTGCCTAAAGCTCCCATCTCTCTTCGAGAAGACTCATCAAGTGATAGTATCTTCTCCACAGAAGCTGTAAGCAATGATACATCTTCAGGTTCGAACAAGAACCCGCTCACGCCTTCGTCAACCGCTTCCTTACAACCATTTATGTTACTGCACAGGATCGGTCTTCCACAAGCTCCTGCTTCTAAGAGAACATTGGACATGCCTTCATGATAAGATGGATGTACTACAACATGAGATCTTGTCATGACCTCTTCAACATTATCTATATGACCGTAATACTTCAGAATTCCTCTTGCAACAAGGTCATTAATACGAGGTTCGTACAATGCTCTTTCATCCTCCTCGTATTCTCCAACAAGCTCAAAATGTGCTTCAGGATGCCTATTAGAGATATCCTCCGCCATATCAAGATATTCTCTTATGCCCTTGTCTTTCATGATACGTACCACTGCAAGGAATCTTATCCCATCAGTTTCCGGCGGATACTCTCTAAAGGGATGCTCAGTCAGATTGACTCCGGATCCAGGTAAGAGGTCAGAATTATTAAGGGCTATGCCCCTATCCTGCATGACCTTCCTGTTCTTTTCATTCTGGAAGAATACTCTTACTGCCTTCTTAGTAGATATCTTGTACAGCTTTATAAGAACTTTGCTAAGTAAGCCGCCACCCTCGATAGCTTTGCCAAGTCCGGTGATATTGCAGATATAAGGAATCTTCTTAAGCCTTGCTGCAAATCCTCCGTAAATGTTGGGCTTGATCGTATATGTTAGGACTACGTCAGGCTTTAGCTCTTTCATCATCTTAAGATATGATCTAAAAAGTGCCTGATCTTTAAGGGGATTGACTCCATGCCTGTCAAGATTCGTCTTTATAAGCTTAATTCCTAGTCTTTCAAGCTTTATACAATTGTCGTCAAAGGGAACAGATACATATACTTCATGTCCGTCCGCAATAAAGGACTCTACAAGTTCTTTTCTAAACAAATAGAGTCCGTTTGCATAGTTTGCCAAAATCAAAATCCGCATTATCAGATTTCCTTCATTCTACCGGTGAGATTGTTAAGGGTATCGATAACGACACTGTCATACATCATCATAACAACGTCTTCATCATACTGACCTATTACAGGTTCATTGGCTTTCCCATCTATAACATTCTTGTATATAAAGCTAGGGAAGTCTACACCTGCTCCATATGCATGGAGATACGCACCGCCAAACCTAGGATTGATCTCAGAGAGGTAATACTCGCCGTCCTGGAACCACAGATCCATATCAAGAGGTCCATTAAACTCAAATACTGTAAGAGCCTTTTTAACAAAATCAAAAAGAGCATCATCCTTGAAGCTGATAGTCTTGTTGGCACCGCCTATTGTAGTAGATATCTTCTTCTTGGAAAAAATAGCTACAGGCTCATGGCTTATGGTATCAACATATATATCAGCATCCATGTCCTTGCCAGTCATAAGTTCCTGAATTATAAGAGAAGGATCCCTGCTCATGAGCTCTTCCAGAAGTTCCATGCTGGCAACCTTTCTGGCACCAACACTACCGCTTCCGGTCCTTGGCTTAACAAAGACTGGGAATGCAATCTTGCCACTGTTATAATCCGGCATAAACTCTTCTAATGAGCCATAAGTCATTACCGTTCTAATGCCTTTTTCTTTGAGATATTTGAACATCTCGTATTTGTCAAAGCAAAGCTTTGCAGTCTCCTTATAGGGAGCTAGAACTTCAACGCCAAGAGTCTTAAACTCTTCTCTATGATCTGCGAGAATAGAGATCTCAGGATCTATAAGAGTTGTAACTGCATCAATCTTCTCTTTCCTGCATATATCAAGGATCATAGGGATATAGTTCTCATCTGTGATAAGCGGAACCTTATAACTGGAATCAGCAAAGGCAAGAGCCGGTGCATAAGGGCTATTGTCTGTTACTACTATACGAAGATCCTCTCCAAGTGTATTTCTAAAATCCTTAAGTAATTCGCAGCGTCTTCCTACACTGCAAAATAAAATGTTCATCTTTAACCTCATGTCGCGAGTGAAACGAGTGACTAATGGTTCAAATTGGTGGAGCTCGCGACACCAATTTGGGTTTGAAAGTGGAACACTTTCAAACTTAACCTCATGTCATTTCTTATTTATTACTCTTTTGACTTAGTGCCGGTAAATGCTTCCATAGTTGCATCAGTCTCACTACTTATACCGCTATGGTTAAATACTACGGCAACAGTCTTGAATACTATTTTCAGATCTAACAGGAAAGATATGTTGTCTACATAATAGACATCCTTAGCAAACTTATCTTCCCAGCTTAAGAGATTGCGCCCATTGACCTGAGCCCATCCGGTAAGACCTGGTCTGACTTCATGTCTTCTGTGCTGCTCTTCATTATAAAGAGGCAAGTACTTAACAAGAAGCGGCCTTGGGCCAACGAAGCTCATATCCCCCTTAAGTATTGTAAACATCTCAGGAAGTTCGTCAAGACTTGTCTTTCTTAAAAAGCTTCCGAAAGGAGTCATCCTCTCTGCATCCGGAAGAAGATTACCTTCAGCATCCCTACCATCAGTCATTGTGCGGAACTTGTACATATCAAATATCTTCTCATCCTTGCCGGGACGGGGCTGCTTGAATAGAACCGGGCTTCCCAGCTTAACTCTTACAAGTATTGCCACTATAAGATATAGCCAGCAAAAAAGGATGATGAACAATAGTGATAAAACTATGTCAAATAAGCGTTTGATGAATCTGTTATATATTCCGTTTTTTCTCATTACCTAAATTCTCTTTATCTTTTATTTCTTTACTCAAGCTTCCCACTTGAGAATCCTGGTCCGTCCAAGTGGAAAGTTTGAATTTTTTATCTAATAATTCTTTATCTAATTATTCTCTATCTATATTATCTTAAGCTTTTTTATATTATACTCTTCAAATCCTTTTATATTAGTACGCAATGTTCATAGCATGCCATGCAGCATCAGAGCCGTGTCCGCAGGTAACTGTAACTGTCTCTCCTACTATAAGCGGTTTATTTGAAAGTGTTGTCGATGTATCGAGCTTGATCTGCATAGTACCACCATCTGTTACAAGATAGAGTGTATTAAGAGTAGTACTTGATGAGACCTTACCTTTGAAGGTAGATGTTGTGCTATAGCTTCCTGCAGTATTATATCCTGCCATCTCATTATTAACAATCCTTGCAGCATGCATGTAGGCATCGCTTCCGCAATAACATGCCACTGTAATAGACTGACCGGGGATAAGTGTAAGACAACCCGAATAGTCTGTATTACCATCGTACTTGATCAGCATCGTACCACCTGATGTGGCGAAATATAGGAGTGATGCAGTAGTTCCCTCTGCAACAGTACCTGTCAGATTAGGCATCGTAACGCCGTTGATAGTAGCTGTATCTGAAGCCCCAGCAGCTGCATTACCATCTCTTATAGCCACTGCATGCATATAGGCATCGCTTCCTCTTGCAGTTGTGATATAAAGAGTCTGTCCCACTGTGATAACATGACAGCCTGTCATATCTGTAGTATTATCAACCTTGATCTGCATGGTGCCATTTGATGTAGACAGGAATATAACATCCTCCGTTGTCTTGGAAGTAACCGTCCCCTTAACTGTCGTAGAATTAGAAGAATCAACTACAGCTGCTGCCACATAGATCCTAGATGCATGAAGATATGAATCAGAGCCATGATGGCAGTCTACAGTAACCTCCTTGTCAGGAAGAAGCATCCTGCAGCTGCTAAGATCTGTATCAGCGTCAATTGCTATAGTCATCTGGCCTTGCGGCGTATTAAGGAACAGATAACTACTATTAGTCGCACTATCTACTGTGCCTGTTACAGTATAGGTATCTGCTGCGTCTGATCTGAAATACATCATTGAGAAAATAGTAAATACACATAATAGAAAAACTGATAATCTAGATCTAACCCTCTTGATCATAGGTCCCCCTTCCTGAATCCCATCGATGTTTCTAAGTCAACCTCGTAAATCACTTCATAGTTTGCTAATCATATATAATAATACATCAAAAAGGCAGGTTTAGTCGATATTTAGTATATGACCTATAACCTGCATCAGATCTTCCAGGAGATGAATATGGAGATGATATCCCTGCAACACTGTATTCCAATGCGTTCACTAATAAAGGATATACCTTTATAGGCTGGAGCCTTGTAGTAGAAAGAGAAGGATGTACCTTTGGCGGATGGTATACCGATAATGGAATCTTTAAGAAAATACAATGGTAAAAGAAATGTTCTGTTTTTATTATCGATATATAGTTTGTATATTGACAGCATACCAGCGAGGTGATAGCATAAATCACAGTCAATTACAAAAATAATCTATATTATGATTGTTTGTATGATAAAAAATGGATGCGGTATATACGCTTAGTATATAAGGCAGTAGCTTGAAAATGTTACATTTTCAAATCTGAATTGGTGCCGCGAGCTACGCCAGTTCAAACCATAAACCGCTCGTTTCACTCGCGACATGAGGGTATAATATGAAATGTCCTAATTGCGGAACAGAATTAAAAGATGGAAGCCTTTTTTGTCCTAATTGCGGAGCAAAACTTTCAAACATGGCGAATCCTGCTAATATAGGCACAGCTCCTTCCGGCGATCCGGCCAAGAAGAAGTCAGGCAGTAAGACTATCATTGGCTTTCTCAGTTTCGTAGCTATACTTGCAATAGCTGTAGCTGTTGTTGTTGTCTATATCAAGATGCGTCCGGTTACTATCGATCTTGGTCAGTATGTCAGTGTGGAGTACTCAGGATACGATTCTTATGGCAGCGCAGTCGTAAGTATTGACTTCAAGCAGCTCAAGAAAGATTATAAAGACGAGCTTAAATTCAAGGGGGATTCCAAGGACCTTAAGAAAGAATATGGTAAGCCCATAGATTATCTTCAGGCACAGCTTACCGGAGAGCTTGATACTGATGAGATGCTCTCTAATGGCGATACTGTTACATTCGTCTGGGATATTGATACTAAAGAAGTATCTGATAATCTAAATGTCAAACTGATCACTACTGATAAGACTTTTACAGTAGAAGACCTTGAAGAGGTTGAATCTTTTGATCCATTTGAGGGATTAGTGATCAATTACGAGGGTACTGCTCCCAATGGAACAGCTTCAATTGACAGAGGCAGTGTCTCCAACAAGTATTATACTGAAAGCGATTATTATTTTACCTTAAGTAAAACAAGTGACCTTAGTAATGGAGATGTTATAACTGTTACTATAACTTCAGACGATGAGGATGCTTATAAGCTTGAATTCATTGAGGCTTATGGTGTTATGCCTGAGTCTGTAAGTAAAGATTATACAGTAGAGGGTCTTGATAGCTGGATTACAAGTCTTGACCAGATTCCTGAGGAAGGACTTGCCAAGATGCAGCAGCAGGCCATCGATGTTTTTACCACTCAGGAAGCAGATTTTTCAGAAGAGTGGACTATGCAGGATCCTGAATATGTAGGTTCATATCTGCTTGTGACCAAGAATGAATATACATCATACAATCACAACTATCTGTATCTTATATACCATATAACTGTGGATTATGAAGCAGGTAGCAACACCGGATCTTATGACTATTATTATGGTTTTTCTTTTAGCGACTTAAAGCTCAATGGTGATGGATCATTTGATGTAGATGTAACACACTACCAGAAACTTCAAAGATCGATTTCAAAAGAGATGGTCAACGAGAATGGCTGGAATGGTAAAAAAACTTACTATTTCTACGGGTACGAAACAATGGATGATCTTGTAAAGGACTATGTTACCAAGAAGGCTGATACTTATACCAGCGAGACTGATATAGAACAGGCTGCGGAATAAGGCTTGGTATTCAGGTGATGAGATATTTTAAGACCACGGCGATGCCGTGGTCTTATTGTTTTTGGAAGTTATCCTGATAATGGATTTATGTATTTATAACTTTGTGATCATTAGATCCTTTGTATCCTGCACTGATGTTTTTTGCTTGTTTTGTCATAGTTTATCCCGACAAGGATTATCTCGCCTACAAAGTCTTTTAACGCACCTTCATATTCTTTTTCTTTTATTTGGTTAATAGCTGTATCTACAGTTTTATCCCATTTTAGTTCTACAATGATACCTGGTAAATGGCTTCTACTACTTTTCTTCGGAATAAATGCCAGATCAGCAAAACCTTTACCTGTAGGCAATTCTCTGATAATCGTATAATCCTGCCTTGCAGCATAATATGCTAATGCTATTGTATAGGATAAAGCATTTTCATCATTGTATTGCAAATGAGATGTTTCCAAATGAGCTTTTTCAATATAACTTGCAACTTTTTCTTCATCTCCATCAAGGGTTGCTGCCATAAGTTCTTTGGAATTCTTTACAGATCTGATCACCTCATCCCACGCATTAGGCCCTGCGGTGGTTGAAGTAACAAATTCCTGCATTATCTCTTTATTGGGGATAAAGACAGTCTTGCTCTGACTGTTATATCCAAGATATCCCAAATGTATCAACAGCGTAAGAACATCATCCGCGTTGGAAAATGTTGTCATATCATTTTGGAAGCTGCCAACATTAACCTGCCTCTCTTCATACGACATCATTGCAAGTATAGATTCTTTGACCCCATCATAATCCATATCAATATATTCTCTGAGCGCTTCATAATTCTCTGTCTGATTCCAATAATCATGGAATTCACCACTTCTGATCATTGATATTACAGACTTGGGATTATATATCGATCTGCACTTAGGGAAGCTATATCCGTCATACCACACTTTGCACTCTTCAAAATCAATCGAGTTATCGATACACAACTTTTGAACTTCATCCTCTGTAAAACCGACATATTCTGCCAAAACCCCCGGATTCTCCATAGAGAACTCGTCAAACATGTTCAGAGCAGATTGCGTTCCATATTTTTTGATTGGCAGAATTCCTGTCATATATGCTAATGCTACATATACTTTGTCCTTGAGCCACTCTCTTAAAAAATCCAAATACATCATCTGAGCATCCGGTTCATTTTTTCTCTCTCTAAAAACACAATCCCACTCATCTATAATGATCACAAACTTTCTTCCGGTCTGGGCATAGATATCCTGCATAACTCTTACAAGGCTTTCAGAGTTGTAAAAATCCACATCCTCATACACTCTTGTCAATTCCCAAGTTAACGCCTTGTTTAAATTAATGATCAACCTATCCACATTCTTAGCTTCAGATAAAAAATCCTGTATATTGATAAGAATTACATCATATTTATTGATATACTTCTCATTATCATATTTCGAATCAGAAGTATATATCTTGTATCTCTCAAATTCAGCTCTAGAATCTACTGTTCTGTCATAATATGCACATAGCATTGACGCGGTTATGGATTTACCAAACCTTCGCGGCCTTGATACGCATATATACTTTTGCTGTGTGCCTATAACTGAATTGGTATACTTTATAAGCTCTGTCTTATCAACATATATATCTGATGAAATAGCTTCTATAAAGCTGCCTTTACCAGGATTTATATAAATTCCCATAGTTATCTCCGTTTTGGTTACTGTCTGAAAATCCGTATTGTTTAACTATAGTAGTTTGCATTAACTTATTAGATTTGGATAATCCACTTATAATAGTATCACATACATTCTGTCATATGTCACAATATCCATCCTGTTGATTCTAAGTAGGTCTACATTATATCTGACATACATTACTTCGCAAGGTAAGATATGACAAAAATCTTTAATGCTAGTGTTATCATGTCTTTGGTGTCATCTGATCATCTCTGTTGCCACTACTATGTCAGCAGGCACAGGGCTTCCATCAGTTATGATCTGTAGGGATACTTCTTCGCCCTGCTCATAGTAGCCAAGGTCTATCACTTTCTGGCAGGAGGCGTTGCCATACATGGAGATGAACTCGCCGTTTACATATATCTGCAGAGATCTTTCTTCCATGTTGACACGGTTCATGTAGAAATAGAGTTCGCCACTTGCAGTGGCAGTGATCAGGTATTCTGCAGAATCCGAGGATGCGCTTAGGGGATTAACACCCGCGTAGGAGAATACTGTAGTGTAATCAGCATCATTTTGAGGATAGGGATTTTTTAAATCATTATCACCACATAGATAGTTTAGTAACTTCTCCTGAACTTCAAAGGGATTGTCATTATCATCTATTATTGCCAGAAGTGCTTCCACATCGCTTGACGTTATCATTTTATCTTGCAATACATATTCATTCTCTATGATATTGTCTGTAAAGGCTCTCTGGCCAGGTCCTGGCTTAAGGCTTCCATCTGTTATGATGTACTTGATGCCAAGAAGAGCATCGGCGCATCTGGTATTACCTGCTTCGTAGGGAGCATACAGACCGTTATCATTGAAGCCCATCCTGTATAGAAGGAGTCTGTTCTCTATCTGTAGCAGGCTGTTGTAGGATGTAACTCCCTTGTAATCAAAATGAAGGCTTTCATTTGGTGTCATGGGATCAAGCGATACTATGCGGTATGAATCATCGCCATTGTCTCGTATATATTTAAGGTCAGCTTCTATGACTGCTGCCTTAGAACTATATTCAGAGGCGCTTCTGGCCATCATGGATGAGGATGCATATACTTTGATGAAATTGAAGGATAAGTCGGCTATAAGTATAAGTCCCAGTAAGATCAAGGCGTATTTGCGGAGCTTTATATTCTTAGTTCTTCTAGTAATGAGCCACATTATAGCTGTTGCTGCAAGGACTATGGCTATGTTAATCACTACAATCTTGGATGTCATGAACCTGCTGCCGGATTTCCATGCGATCAGCAGCGATATCAAGGTAAGAAGTAATGACACAAGCAGGCTTACATTATGTTCCCGGAGATTCATCAGCTCTTCATAAGCTAAAATGATGCATGCAAATGAAAACAGGAATGAATATCTGTACAGATACCCATAAGGCTGCGTACCTCCATGAGCTAGGATGTTCAGATGCTTGTCGCAGAAAAAGAGGACAAGTGTAAATAAACTAACTCCTGCAATAATTCTCTTCTTGAGTGCTATCCTTGAATTAAAGAAAAACATGATCACGATGATGAGTAAGGCAGTGCCAAAATATATGTTGGGAAGCCCTTCCATGATCTCGATACTGTCATAGCTGCCGCTAAAAAGCTTAGAGATTAGCTTGATCGGAGATAACGATATCTCCTGCGCGCTGGACAGAGGGAGGAAGTGTGCGAATGCATCAGCGCTTTTACCGGAGTGATCCTTGTTGCTGCCGGCAAGGGACATGAAAGCAGGAATCAGGAACCACAGGTCACATACTATTCCTAGTACTACGCCTTCTAATAGGCGCAGAGCTTCTTTGATATGTATTTCTTTTGATACAAATAGTATACCTGTGAAGATTCCTGCGAATAGTAGGATCATTGCGGCGATGTAGTAGTTGGCGTAGAGAATGGCCATTACTGATAATAGCAAGTAGATTATAGGTCTTTGGTTATAAGCATTATCCTTTTCACCATAATACCTAAGGACTTTGACATAGGCTGCAGCAAATAAGGGCATGACGATAACAGCATCAAGCCACATGGAGTTGGTCATATTGGCAACTACCCAGCCGCTGAATGCGAAGGCTGTAGAACAGATGAGGACTATAATGTCTTGTGTGCTTAGGACTGCATTTTGATCACTATGGCAGCTGATAGCACTACCATTAATATCTTCTAAATGAATAGATCTTAGAAATACCCATGTTGTAAGTCCTATGGCTGCGATCTTCAGCATAGTCATAAATGTAACTGACGCTGGGAATAAACGTTCAGGGGCCAGAGCGAAAATGATAAGGAATGGGCTTGTCAGATAATAGGTCCAGGTTCCAAGCATGTTGGAGCCAAGGCCTGAATGAGCAGAGTATAAGAATCCGTCTTTTCCATGGAGTACTGCTTTATAGTAAGCATAAAAGTCCATGTACTGCTGCTTCATATCCTCGTATAGGAATGTTCTGTCGCCAAAAGGCGTGATACGACGTACTGCGCATAGCATGAGAAATAATACGGCAGGTATACAAAATGCAAGGGTTCCTGCGATTATCGTGTTATGATATGCAATCTGCGTATGCTTTGGAAACCGATCTTGAACAGATAACATATCCTGTTCATAAATCCTGTTAAGTTCGGAATCTTCAATTTGATTCAAAGTATTATACTGCGTTTTCATATTTTTTGCCTGAGAATAGTCTAGCCTTTATGATTATGACAACACATCTTATTGCTTTATCATAATACGACTTTCAGTTTTATTCTTTCTTACAAAAATCTAATATCTTCTCATAAGATTACTTCCGAGATAATCTCTCTATCACACAGCTATGCTCTTTGGTAATCTCATCATAATTCACTCCAACCAGCAAGATATCCCCATAATAATCCTTCAATATAGCTGGGTAATTCTTTTCTTTTATCTGCTGTAACGCTGCCGACTCAGTCTTGTTCCATTTAAGCTCAACGATCATCGCCGGCAGATTCGAATCGTTCTTAGGAAGATATACTACGTCGGCCACTCCTTTACCAGATGGTAATTCTTCGACCTTCTGATAGGAATCAATGCAACAAATATATGCAAACTTAATTACATACCTAAGTGCTTGCTCATTATTATAAAAAGTGGGAGCATATTCTGAGCATCTTATATTATCAATAACTTTTGCTACAGCATTACCATTTTCTTCAAGTGTTTCCTTGAAAAGATTTTCAGATTTTTTTACCAAATCAGCAAGTTTAGATCTGCTCTCATTTTTTAACAGAGACTCAAACTCTGTTCTAACCTCTTTATTTGGAATTCTGACCATCTGTGTGTTGTAATCATACGCAAGATATCCCAAATGGATAAGCAGTGTCAGGACATCATCTTTGCTGTTAAAATTCTCAACATCATTATTGAAACTGTTAATATCAACGTGAATATATTCCCCGGCAATCAGTCTGGCTATATCTTCCTGCAAGCCTTTAAAATCCATATTGATGTAAGTAAACAATGTCTCTGCAGCTGTAGTCTTACGCCAATACGATTCCAGTCTCCCCATTTCAATTGCCTGCATCACCGAATAGGGATTGTATATTGGATTTACTCCATCAAAAGAATAACCATCATACCATTCTCTCAGTTCGTCTTCCGATATATTTGTTTTTGATTTCTGACACACTTTCTCTATATCATCTTCGTTAAAACCTGTATACTCAGCGAAACGTCCCGGATTGATAATAGTAAACTCATCGAAATCTGAAACTGCAGATTCTGTTCCATCCTTTTTGATAGGGAGTATTCCTGTCATATATGCTGCAGCTACCGCTCTCGAGGTGAAGTTTCCATTTTTGAACAAACTCCTAAGCAGGTTTAAATATGCGGTCTGGATCTCACTATTATCTTTGGCTTCTCTAATAATAGCGTCCCACTCATCGATAATGAATATAAGTTTCTTGCCGGATTGTCCTACATATTTCAGAAGTATACCTGTAAATGAATCCTCATAATCTACATCTGTAACTGCAGCAATATCCTTTATCACAGCATCCTGTATATCATTGACTATAGAATTGATACTACTACTTTTACTATTGAGATTGGATATAAAGCTTGTGATATCGAGATAGATTACATTAAATGCATTGAGATACTCAGGCTTATCATCTAGTTGTGAGATCTGGTAATTCGAGAACAATTCTCTAGAGTCACAAGTGCAGTCGTAATATGCACACAGCATCTGAGCAGCATATGACTTTCCAAATCTTCTGGGTCGACTGACACACACAAGATTATTGGTTGTGCCAATTTTGGAATTGATGATATCTATCAATCCTGTTTTGTCTATGTAATTTGATCTTATTATTCTTTTAAAGTCTTCATTTCCAGGATTTAAATATATACCCATTTGTTTTACTCCATCTCCAGAAGTCCAAGCGCTGTCTCTTTACTCTTAACTCTCATTAAATTGTCTTGGGGATTTGCTCGGGATAATCGGTTTATACTTCCATACCATACAATCTCACTATCTATAATATATGACTTTAGAAACTGCCTTGTGCCAGTTATCTAATGCTAGCATATAGAGCATCTGATAACTGGCAAAGTGCATTTCTTTAGTCGTTTACTTTACTATCTTCTCAAAATCTGCCTTGCCGTGCTTACAAATAGGACAGATGAAATCATCCGGAAGTTCCTCACCGACATATTCATAACCGCAGATCCTGCATCTCCAGATAGTCTCGCCCTTTGGTGTGGTGCCTACTGCCTGGGGCTTTGGCTTAATGTCGCTCTGATAATATTCATATGTACATGAAGGTACATCAGACAGAACTGTCATAAATGTCGGCTCACAGATGAAAAGTGTATGTGAACCAAGGTCAACTTCCTGCTCTACCTTAAGGGAGAAGTATGCATTGGTACCGGAAGTGATATATGGGATGCCGTTATCAGCAATCTCATATACCTTAGATTGGGCGCCTTCGTTCAATGCTTTTGATAAGGCATCGATAGCATCCGGTGCGAACTTATCAACGTCTCTTCCGGATTGGAAACCGAAGTGTTTGAAAAGGTTGAAGCTTGCCTCTTTGCTGATGACAGATATGTTGCAGGCTCCTGACTCTTTGATCATGTCGTGAGTAAAGTTAGCCTTATTGATAGCAATAGATATTCTATTAGGTTCTGACGCAACCTGAACTGCAGTGTTGGTGATACATCCGTTCATCTTGTCGCCTCTGACTGCGGTGCAAACGAATAGACCGTAGGATAACTTGTACATTGCTTTGGTGTTCATTTCAGCCATAACCTTTCCTCCTTTTGAGACTGTGAGTGTTATACTATTACAGTTTACTATTTGGTTTCTATTGAATTTGCTTTATCATCACAACGCCATTTTTACCTTACACCTCTTTTTGTAACAAGCCACACCATATTTTATTAGTGTATCCATTCCATCATCTATCAGAGACCTTGAATAATTCTTTTCTTCAATTTGTCTCAAAGTCTAGTAATTCTTTACAACTCACTTCGAATCCAACGGAAAGATCATCTTTTCAATTTTACATTCATGCTTTTTTGTCTTCGAATCGTAATTAATGCCACATAGGATAACTTCACCACTAATGTTTTCAAAAATCTTAGGATAATTTCTTTCTGCAATCTGTTTAATCGCGCCGTCAGCACTACTATTCATCTTCAATTCAATAAGAAGTACCGGCAATCTCTCGCCAGGATTAGGAATATACACTACATCTGCATATCCGCGCCCTGAAGGAAGCTCTTCAACTTTAATATAGTTATTAGCACAGCTGATGTATGCAAACTTAACGACAGAACGTAGCGCCTGCTCATCGTTATAGAACAACGGAGATATTCCAAATGTTCCTGCGCTATGAGCTTCTTCCACCGCCTTTGCAACCGCCTCTTCATTTCCATCTATAGTGTCTGCTATAAGCTGATCAGAATTCCTGATGATTCTGGTCGTAGCATCATGACTTCCAATACGAACTGTACTGATGAACTCCCTTCTGATTTCTTCATTTGGAATTCTTGCTTTTCCTGTATTAGCATCATAAGCTAGATATCCCAAATGAATAAGGAGTGACAGCACATCATCTCTACTCTGAACAGATGTCATATCATTTTGGAATGTAGCGGTATCTACAGGCATCTCATTCCCACCAATCATCTGAATAATATCTGCCTGTAATCCATCCTTATCCAAATTGATATACTCAAGCAAAGCCTCATATGTCTCTGTCTTGGACCAATATGAATCATATACACCGGTTCTTACTGCCTGACACACAGAGTTTGGATTATAAACATCTCCAACTTGGGCAAAAGAATATCCGTCGTACCATTTCTTAAGCTTTGCTTTATTAACTGTATAGCTAGATGCAAGATTATCAATGTCATCTTTGGTAAAACCCACATATTCAGCAAATATTGAGGGCTGTATCATTGTATATTCTCTGAAATCAGAAATCGCAGATTGATGCCCATATTTCTTGATCGGAAGGATTCCGGTCATAAAAGCTCCTGCAATAGCTCTATCAGTCACATTGCCATTCTTAAATACTTCTCTGAGGAAATCTATATATTCTTCCTGAAGCTTAGTCTTCTCCTTATATTCTCTAAAAAGTGCATCCCACTCATCTATTACAAAAAAGAATTTATCAGAAGAATGTTCTGCCACATTAACAAGCAATTCGCCAAGAGAATTACCCTGCATATCAGGATACTCTTCTTTTATTTCATCTATTATTGATGCTCTGATTTTTTTAACGATACCATCTATGTTGTTAGAGCTAGAAATAAAGCCTGTAATATCAAGATAGATCACCTGATATTTATTTAAATGCTTTCTATATGAATCAAACTTTGAGATCACTTTATCATCAAAAAGAGATGATGAATCGCATGTTTTTCCATAATATGCGCACAACATCTTAGCCGTATATGATTTACCAAAACGGCGTGGTCTGCTGATACACGTGAGTTTGTCAGTGGTATTTATTGTCTTGTTAATAGACTCGATAATGCCGGTTTTATCAACATATATTCCATTTAATATGGATTTGAAATTCTCGTTTCCCGGATTAAGAAATAATCCCATAGGTCCTCCAACAGACTGTTTTGCTAGTCTTAATCTGAATCACCAGCTCCTACATACCATTATCTTTCTTTTCTATATTAAACATAAATCAGCCTTCTTTTCTGTGTATTAACTTAGCAAAATATCACCACTATTCCTATTATACACTGATTATAACAGCTTCGTGTGCTACTATTTTTATACGTTATTCTGCACTTATCTATAAATAAGAATAGTAAAAAGAAATAACAAACTAGCAGCGAACGTAAAAGTGAACGCTATTTTTTGCGTTCACTTTTACGTTCGCTTTTATGTTTTCAGTAATTTTATAAAAAATCTCCATTTCAACTATATGACACCAGCTCTTATACCTGTCCCACGACAACCTTATACCTACGTCTAAGCATATTTAATGTTCTATCTGTGTACCCAACTTTTTTGTCATTCTGAAGCCTTCCTAAAACAATACCTGGATCTCTACCTATTTTCTCTGCAAATCTTTTTATAGAGGAAGTATCGAATCTGTTCTCTCTCAAAAATTCTTTATAATCAGTTGGATTAATAAGCATGTTCTGAGCATATATATCAGCTCTTTCCTCTATTTCTCCTTTCTCCTTATCAAAGGATATTCCAAAATCCCCATTCATGATATGCCCTATTTCATGAAACAATGTGAACCAAAAGGTATCGGCATATAGTCTTCTGTCATTAACCATAAGCATAATATTATTACCAATCTTCTTTGTGGCACCATTGGTATTTGATCCTGTCATATTGGGCAATACCACAAATATAACTCCCGCATTATAGAAAGCTTTTTTATTCTTTTAAGAAATTCCTTGTGGTTAGTTGTCTGAGTCAACGCATAACGAACCGCTTCTTCAAATTTCTTTTATCAAACCTAGGGGCTTCTACTTCCAAAGCTTTATTTGTTGCTATCTGAACCATAGCATTTGCTTTAACAACACTGGACTCACTCATTTCGAGTTTACTTCTAAAGTTCGCAGCCATATCTTCTTTTTTTAGGACTGTTAATGATGAAACCTTAAGGAATCCTCTCGTCTCTGCAATTTGCGCTTCCTTTTTCCTAGGATGATCTTGAAGTCCATAATTAGTTCTGAAATACTTATAATCCAGGTATTCGAATACCTTCTTTTCATTTTCCAATTCTTTGTCTGATTCAAACTCTGCTACTAAAGTGTCATATCCTTTTTGAAGATTAAGCCAATATCCAATAGTCGTTCCCGTAAGTCTTGATAACTTCATTGCAATGTCATTTGATAATCTCTGTTCTCCGCGAATAAGAATACTCAAATTCTTTGGTGTAGTATCAAGCCTCTTCGCAAAGTCTTCCTGTGTAAGTCCACTTGTTTCAACCAATTCCTTTATGTAGTATCCTGGATGAAATGCGACTTTATCTTTATATTCAATATAATTACTCATAATGGTTACTCACTTCCTTAATCTCAACAATTTCAACAATTTCAGCAATTTCATCTATATTACAGGGATCAAATGGTTTTTTATTATCATCAAGCGGCCTTAGTATTATTCTCCAAGGTTCCTTCTTGGTTTTTACATCAATTGCGAAATACCCTTTATACTTATTCTTGCCCTTGTCATGCAATTCGTGAAATCTAAATTGTGGTTGTACAATAATATCTTTTATTATCTCTGCACTACTAAGTGCAGCAATCCTTGCGTGTAAACTTAGAGCCAAAGCCTTGTTACCGCCAAATAATTTCTGCGCATTCTTTATGCTCGTACATTGGTTTTCGACTTTTGAGTCGCTATATATTATTTCCACATAATGCCCTCCTTTTAGATTACCTATCGGGTAATTTTATTATACCACTTGTTTAGTTTTATTCAATATCATTCCATGAATAAAGGCAACAACCACGACAATATCGCGATTGTTGCCTATAGCAGCAGGCTTTCCAACGGTCCAATCGAATCAATAAACAGGAAGATAAAGGATCTGAAGCGCATGGGCAAAGGCTTCAAGACCTTTGAGCACTTCCGCAACCGTTTCTTGTATTCAACCAGATCTGTACCTGTACTTAACGGTATATCTGACTATAACCCTGTTGTTTATTTAGAAGATGATGATTTTTAGGAGGATTTGAAAATGCTTGATTATTGTGCTTTCAGTAAAGACCACAAATGTATCAAATGAATTGATTATCAAATATTGTTACAAGAAATAGAGGAAGCTGAAACTCTCTGTCAAGGTAACTGGATTGAGATAGAAAAACAGTACAACTATATCCTGGAACTACAGGCGATCCTTAATGAACACGGAATAGATTATCCTATCTTATTGTAACTATATCAGAGGGTCTGGCATAACAATTCCAGCCCCTCAAGTTTGCCCCTCACGAACAACCCTCACAATCACCCCTCACGAACAATATCAAAAAAAGAGTCACCCCTCATAAACTTTGACAAACCCTCACAAAGTTTGATTACCCCCTTTATGCCCACAAAAAAGTGCTGCATAAAGGCCATACAATCCTGCTCCTATTATTATTCTGTCAAATTTATTAATTTCATTCATATTTATCCATCAGACTAATATCAGATTTAAAACAATTAAAAAAGATACAAAATCTTGATTGATCACATATAATCTATATATATGCGAATCTCAAAATAGTCAATCAGATTATACTCTTGTTGACCTAAATATGCCTTAAAAATCTCATCCTTATTATCAATAACAACTATAGGTAACTTGTAATACTAAATTCCCCCCTCGAATCAGCAAACACTCTCTCCATCAATTCTACTGTCGGTCTAAGTCCCGCTAAATATTCAATCTGTTTTTCTTCTTTAGCAGCCTTTAGTAAATTATATATTTTATCCTTCTTATCCCTCATTGGCTCCAATAGAACTATTGTTTTCAGCAATTTTTCATCTTTTATTATATTTGTAATACAATCTAAAGCAGTTTTATCAATAGCATAATTATCACCTAACATATTCATTATTTCATATGCACTTCGTTTAGCAGTGAATCCCTTCTTGTCAATAATTTTCCAAAAGTCATAAGATAATAAATGTTCTATTTCATACGGTATATCTATTTTTCTTCTATATATACTTTTTATTTCATCTGAAGGCTCTACATATTTAACAGTTACCTGCGCACTAGATCTCTTATTTTTATAAATATCACTATTCGTCAACGTTGTTTTAGCATTAATACCTGCTTTGTCTTTATCAAATAAAACAAGAAGTTTACTCTTATTTCCACTATAGATCCAAGCATATGCTAAATCTACTAATTTCGAGCATCCTCCTTCTCCATCTTTTGTATACAATCTCAACTTTTTCTTCTTAATCATATCATGCAATACTGGTGAAAAATATTTAATCGCTAATTCAAGATATTGTTTATCCGTTTTTCCTTCAACAAATATTGTCGAAACATCAGTAAAACCATTTTGATCAGCTCTAATCTTCGCCTCTTCGATTTGCCGTTCTTTTTCAGCAATATATGGCGCTACTAAAGGCATTAACCCCATTTTTTCACCAATTAACGTCTTATTATCTCCAGGAATCAATCTTGTTCCAAAGTTTTGTTCCCCACAAGAAACAAAAATCACTTGTGACGATTCAGTATTATCAATAGTATAAAACGCTGGGGAATGCGTTGTAATAAACATTTGAATATCACTCGAATAATCCATAAAATCTTTTGTCATTAAAAATGCTCTTGATAATTCTACGCCATTTTCTGGTTCTTCAAATCCCCAAATTGTGGCAACTTTCATAGACCCCTGATTTCTCGTCTTCTGGTCTTCATCAGCAATATATTTCAAAATAATAGGAATGTGCCTTGCTTGTATACCATCACCACGCATGTCTAATGGAATAACATAATCGCTTTCCTCTCCTTTTGTTTGAAAAACAAGCGTTCTAAATAGTTCGCTCAAATTATCTGGTATTGATAGTTTACTATTGAGTCCAACTCTAAAATTCACCTCATTGCTTATTTGAACTGTATATGTTCGAAGAACATCTGAAAAGCTTTTAACTGAGCTTTCAAGTGGACTATCTAATACTGCCGAAACTGTATAATATAAATCAGACAATAGCGATTTATAATACTCTTTGCTTTTCACAGCAGGAACATATCTATATTTAATCCTCTTTAACGTACCTGGAACTCTTGACCGATCAGAAGGGTTTTCTCCTTCAGCATTTGTAATATTTTCAGATGTATAGTCGTTTGTTCTCCATACTTTACGCCAGGTAAATTCTCCTTTTTCCTTATATGAATCAGGTATAGTAAATTTTATTTCTATAACAATTTCTTTGGTTCCATGACTTTTTTGCGGAAAAAGGTATGAAAAATCTTTTTGAAAATTAAAAGGCTGCCCATAATCAGTTTGCCCATTAAAAAACAGATTAAGTGCTTTCAATACATTTGATTTTCCAACATCGTTTAGTCCAACAAAAACATTTAGATTTTTAGCTTCAATTAATTCATTTCTTATACTTCTGAAATTCTTTATCCTTATTGACTTTATCACTATTCTATTATTCATTGCTTATCCATCCTAATTAGTGTATGCTCAGTCCGCCAAATTGATAGAATCCGTTGGTCAAGTTCACTTTGAGTCACATCGTATTGCCAAGCTATAATATCACAACGCTCATCCTGTAATAATTCGAATAAGATTCGCCACATCTGTCCTTGGATTACAATCTTTTGATGGCCAATTTACTCCTTCGTACCTCTGTGTAAGCTTATTAACATTCTCCAATGCTACCGATAACTTATCTTTGCATAATTCATAACTATCGAAATTCTTTTCATAATTAGCTTCCTGTATAATTCAAAGTGTAGATGAAACAAGTAGTTCTGGATATTAAGAGATACCTCAGTTAAACTGTTTATTGCTGACCCGTCGAAGTTGGCAAAAACAGAAAAAGAGAGGTATCTACAAATGAATTCTACACAAAACAAAAAGATTAGACAAGTGACAGAAAAGACAATGATTGTCGGTATTGATGTTGGAAGCGTTAAGCACTATTTCAGGGCTTTTGATTGGAGAGGAATCGAACTCACCAGAAGACCTATCCCATTCACCAATTCAATGGAGGGATTCAACGCTTTCCATGATGTAGTAAATGACCTGATGGACAAGAACAACCTTGAGATTACCCTTGTAGGTCTGGAACCCACGGGGCACTACTGGTTTAACCTTGGGCAGTATATGAATGGCAAAAATATAAAGTTTGTCATGGTTAATCCTCATCATGTACATAAGTCCAAAGAGCTTGACGATAACAGTCCGTCAAAGAATGACTGTAAAGATCCTAAGGTCATTGCTAATCTCGTAAGAGATGGCCGCTACTTCTACACATATATGCCATCAGGAATATATGCGGAACTCAGAAATGCTTCAAACCGTAGATTTACATTGGTAGAGGAGCAGATACGTTGTAAGAACAGGATTCATAAATGGATCAGCGTATATTTCCCTGAATACAAAGGAATTTATACACATATAGATGCCAAGGGAGGCATACTCCTTTTAAAGAATGCACCTACTCCGGAAGATATAATAGAGATTGGTGTTGAAGGTATCATTAAGATATGGAAGGACGCAAAACTGCGTGGAAATGGTCATAAGAAGGCCATAACCATATTTAATAGGGCTTTGAACAGTATAGGCTTTAAGGAAGGTCTTACTGAGGCCAGAATCGAAATAAAGGATCTCATAGAGGATTATGAGACACAGACAAAACGGCTTGAACAGATCAATGATCTGATCAAGAACCTCACCCTTCAGATAAAGCATGTGGATAAGTTGCTTGAGATAAAGGGTGTAGGGATAATAACAGTAGCAGGTTTTATAGCGGAAGTTGGAGATATCACGCGCTTTGATAATTCCAAAGAACTTCAGAAACTTGCTGGATTGGAACTGGTAGAAGACAGTTCTGGAAAGCATAATGGCAAGACCAAGATAAGTAAAAGAGGGCGAAAGCGCTTGAGATATCTGCTCATTCAGGCAGCCATATCGGTTATCGGAAAGAATGCAGAATTCAAGCAGATCCATAATTATTACACTACCAGAAATGACAATCCGTTAAAGAAGATGCAGTCGGTAACAGCAGTAGCCTGTAAGCTGATAAGAGTATTCCATGTAGTCCTTGTAAAAGGAGTCAGCTACGATGCATCAAAGATGCTTGAGGACATCAAGTATCCGGGAGGAGCAAAGCTTATAGCTGCATAATCCCACAACTCACAGCTATTACAGGAAGCGTCCACCGCAAGGTGCTGTAATGCAAAGTGTTTTGGATCAGTAACAAACAAAGAGTGAGCTGGTAGCCAGCAGGAATTTTTTCCGGAGGGCTTTGACCCTGTTGATTAGCTGAGCTGGCACCCTGGTTATGGATAGGCAGAACGAAGGAAGTGAGGACTCCCCTTGCTGGGATGATCCTGTTGGACATGAGAGGTGAGCTGCCATATAGGGATGGGTATACATCGAGGCCATTTAAATCGTAATCATAAGACGTTTTATTTGGAGTACCCATTTATACCTATATATCTGTCATTTATAGACAAGGATTACTCCATAACCTAAGTTCTACTCATACTGAGGATAGAAAAAAACTTGAAATTACTGAAGAAAACACTTGATTATATGGAGAGGTATATATTTTTTTAAGTCTTTTATAACCGCATCACCATCTGCATAGAACTTTGTTGTAAACCTATAATGAAGAAGAAACCATATCTCAAATACTGGGTTGGATACAATGAATGAAATAGCTTCATTCTTGTTCTCTTTGATTAACGAAATGACCTTTTCAGCTTTGTTGGAATCATTATCTATATCAAGCACAACGAAACCCTTATCGCCACTTGCAGCAGACAATCCCAGCTCTTTCCATTTTGCAGTCAGCGTTTTATATAGAGATTCTGCATCTGTCTTATTACCTGCTTTTACAAAACGTATATAATAATCTTTTCCCTGCTCCTGAAAATGGGATAGATACATCGTTTCAGTCTTATTTCTTCCCTCGGCCACGATCAAGTATGTGACTCTTTCTTTTTTTGCCTTAGTTCCTCTCTTCTTAAGGGATATATCTCTTTTGGTCATTATAGTTCCTCCCCTCGAATATAAGGGATTGCACCATAACGCCCAAGAAGGTAACCCTTTTCGATGTTATCTGTCTTTCTAACAGGAAATTCATCTAAAGAATAGAGATCCGATACTCCGGTTTTATTATTCTTTTCTGTAAAATATACCTGATCTCTTCTAAATGTAGACAATGACATCAGTGAAGTATCATGCGTTGTAAAAATCAACTGTGCACCAGCTTTATTAATCTCCTTGTCTCTGAACATATTTATAATATGCCTTACAATAAATGTATGAAGGCTCTTATCAATCTCATCTATGACTACCGTCACACCCTTTTCAAAGGCATCTTTCAAAAAAGGTCCTAAAATAAAAAGCTGATTCGTACCTAATGACTCTTCTCCTATACCCAATGGGTAATTTTTTACATTGCCTTCTTCACCTATCAAATGTTCTGTTAATACATTTATACGTTCCAATTCCTGTGTCATCATTGTTTGTACAGGTTGCCCATTGATCATAGCCTGTGTTACTGGAACAGTTATTGGAGTATCTACCCTGGTTTTCTTAACTTCAATATTTATTTTTGAAATATTGATATCTGCAACCTGAAGTAAATGCTCTGTAAAATCAATATACTCGTCTTTATCAACACCTTTGTACAGATCCATAGAAATATTGGCTATGTTCTGCGCATCTGTAAAGGTTGTCATTTTCTCTGTAAGCCACTTATATGGAATCATTGTACACTCTGTATTCCAGTTAGTTGCTGTAGCAAGAAAAAGCTTATTTAGTGTATTGAACCTTACAAGTGGCTCTAGAACAGGCTTTTGCGATGTAAACTCGTAGTTTTCACCTTTACGCTCAAAAATCAATGTAGGTCTTTGGCTAGAATACTTATATAAGTACTCCTCATGAACTTGCATTGCATCAGCAACAAAACCATATACATATCTATTGCCATCTCCAGCGACGAAGATAAACTCAAACTCAGAGGGTTCCTTAACCGTCATCTCATCAAATTTGAAAGGGACTATTGCTGTCATTGGCTGATTAATCTGGATAAGATTTGAGCTCTTAATATAATTAAGCGCAACTGTCATCGCTTTAAATAGGCTTGTCTTTCCAGACGCATTGGCTCCATAAATTGCTGCAAGATTGGATGACTTATAGCCATTTATCTCATTTATATTTTCCGGATGCGCTGTATCTACTGATGGATTTAATGCAAGAACAGCCTTTTCCTTAAATGACATAAAATTTTTTACAGAAAACTGAATAAGCATATACTCAAACCATCCTTTCTAGTTTGAGTATATGCTTATAATTTGGAAAAGTCAATTTATAAAAACATTTTTTGTTGTTTTTTTGCAAATTTCACTTTTATATTCTAGATTTTAAGAAATAAGCTTTTAAGAAATAGCCTCTAATTTACAGCTATCAAAAGATCAGTTCTATTACTGGAAGCGTAAGCTTAGGGATAAGTTTGTTGAATCCCAGCTTCCAGATATTATCCCCATCTCTTCTCAAATTTCGGAACCGTGTTGCACAAGTTGTACAACTGATGCAACAGTTCCAACTCCTTCTTCGGTAATCATATCAATCAACGGCATTTCCATTGAGATCACCGAGAATACCTCTGAGCTTTTGCTTGCAAAGGTTATAAAGGTGGTGCGCAATGCTTGAAGATGCTGATTTTAATTACTTCCCCGCTGTCTATGTCGTTTGTGGCCGAACGGATATGCGCTATGGAATAGATTCTCTTGCTGCCCTTATTAAAAAAGATTCAAAGTGGATCTCTTTGTTCCGAACACACTGTTTCTTTTCTGCGGAACATCTGCTTCCAAGATTAAAGGACTTTTATAGGAAGGAGAAGGATGAGAAAAAAGCCATCCCTTCCACTACTTATCCAACTTCTTCTCCTTAGCAATATAAATCGGCCTATTCTTAACCTCCATATAAATCCTAGCCAGATACTCCCCAATAACCCCAAGAAGCAATATGATCACGCCGCCAAGAAATAGTAGCAGCAATATAATAGTAGTCGTATCCTGCCATGGACGGGCACCTGTAACAGACATTACATACAACCTGATTGCATATACAAATGATATACCTATTACCAGAAATCCCAAATATATAACTGCTCTTAGCGGCGTAGTTGCAAACGCAATGATACCTGTCTTAGCATAATTCCACAGGCCTCGATAATTCCACTTACTGTCTCCATCGGCACGCTCAACATTCTCATATTCTATCCACTTGGACTTAAATCCAATCCAGGAGTATATACCCTTGATGAAGCGTTCATGCTCTCTCATAGATACAATAGCATCAGCAACCTGCTTCTTCATAAGTCTATAATCTGTCATGCCCGGAGCCAGCTTCATACCGGTAGCCCAGTTGATAGTATGATAAAAAGCATTAGAGAAGAAATTCCTGATCTTGGACTCCTTCTCTCTATTCACTCTCCTAGCTGTTGCGCAGTCATAGCCTTCTACTTCTATCGCATGCAGCATCTCCACAAGAAGATGCGGCGGGTGCTGGAGATCGGCGTCCATAAGGGCCACATAATCACCATCTGCATTCTCAAGACCTGCATATATGGCAGATTCCTTACCAAAATTCCTGGCAAAAGAGATATATCGCACGTTACTGCCAGCCGTACCAGCAAGCTTCACTATGCGCTCTAAGGTATCGTCCTGACTTCCATCATCTATATACAATACACTCCACTCATAAGTCTTAAGCTCTGTACTGAACAGGTCTTTCTGAAGCATTATATATAAGCTCTACACATCTAGTTTCATTGAAACATGGTATTACAATATCAATCTTGTTCATGTCATTGTCCTTGAAATACTAATTAAATTATTGTAAGAAAAAAGATGTCTGGAGAATTCCAAACATCTTAATTATAGCATAAGATAAAGCTCAAAATCGGTATTCCTTTACATTCTTCATTCAATACACAAGAACTCTTCAAAGGTAGCGTTACTCAAAATACATCATTTATTTTGATGAACATCATGTATATGTATCTAAAGATAATGATGGAAGTATCATAGCAGCTTCAGAAAAATGTGCGTGGTAAGATAAATTTACCATTTCAATTTTGCAAATTATACATTGTAAAACTCACCCCTATCAAGCCAACGAGCATAGTGTTCACATTTTGTTAACAGAACACGGTATCAATGTTTATATCCTGGAAGTTTTGATGTGATTATTTGAAATTTTCTTTTAAACCTTTTCATTATATTGTGCTCCTCATTAAAAGACTAAACCAACAACAGACGTTATACATGACATCCTCATACGGTAATTTAAGCATCATTTCTTTACCCGGATGCTTAGGTAGATTAGGTATATTTAATGGGTTCCTCCTTCTTGTTACGCATTTGTTGTACTCATTGATAGACAGATAAGCCAGCTCCCATACATATCTGTCATTGTAGTAATAATCCATGTAATCATCCACATAGTAATTTACCTGATCAAAATTGATACACTCAGCTATTGCATATACTCAACTATACGTACCTGTTAATGCAACCATATCCTTGAGATAATTTCTCAAATATATATAGGGCGTTATTCCATTCTGCTACTCTTTCCAATGCTTCCAACCGGAATTTGTTAGTCTGCCAAACTGTGCTTCGTGATTAGTACTGTTTCACTTACAAAGTAAATATATATGTATCCAAATTCCTGCAAAAAACGAGTATTTTTGATATCAAGTACTCATAGATGAGGACTTTCGTCATTTCAACACCAATACAAACTATTGATATTAGTTATTATCAATTAACAAATTCCGATAAACTACACATCATCCTTTTCTGTATTTCCATATACAATAAATAGCCCTAAATCCATCCTTAATTCCTATCTTCTTCCCCTCTTCATTTGTTCTAGGATAATATGAAATAGGAACTTCTTTTATCTTAATACCCATATTAGAAACTTTTGCAGTAATCTCTGGTTCAAATCCAAAACGATTTTCTTTAATATCAACTTTTTGTATTATTTCCCTCTTAAAACACTTATAACACGTTTCCATATCTGTAAGTTTCTGGCTAGTAAATAAATTGGAAATTTTAGTAAGAACTTTGTTAGCTATCCGATTAGAAAAATAGCCCTTCGCTTGCTGACCTAAAAATCTTGAGCCATAACACACATCACATTCACCTTTAATTATAGGCTCTACTACCTTCTGGTATTCATTAGGGTCATATTCTAGATCAGCATCTTGTATTATTACAACATCCCCTGTAGCATGTGCAAATCCTGTACGCAGTGCACCTCCCTTACCTGAATTTTCTTCATGATATACAATTTTACTCACCAACGGCTTAATATCTCGTTCAAGAACCTCTCTAGTTCCATCATTGCTAAGATCATCAACGACTATAATCTCCTTATTATCGATAGGAGCCATCAATACCTTATCTATTATTTTTGTAATACTATCTTTTTCATTATAACAAGGTATAACTACTGAAAGCTTGTAATTCTTCATATCCATTTTAATGTCTCTCCATGTTTAACCTAATTATTTCGAATAAAAGCCTTTCCCTATATCATTTGAATCAAAAAGAAAGACATTTTCATCATACGTCATAGTACAAGGTAAAGGCGCATCACCCAATCTATAGTCTCCAGCCGGAACAAACACTCCGATCGGTTCATCTCCGTTAATATACTTTATTTCTACTGGATTAGATTTTATCGGAACCGTCTTTAGCGGGTTTTTAGATGTAATGATACATATTGTTATATGTATGATATATTACAATAACAAAAATAATCCAACCCTTCATACCATTTATAGTACCAATTCTATTATTTGTTTTCATCATTATGCAATCTTCCACCAATCAGTCTAACTAGTCTTATTGTTTGACACAAATTAAGGAATAATCTAACATTCAAACATTAATTCCATTATTATATACATATGAATTATTTAATACCAGCAGAGCCAACGTTAGTAACAAAGTTCTTTCAAATATCCAATACTATCTACTGTCAATTCCAGAATGTTTATGTAGCAGTTTCTTGAACTTCATTTTTTTGTGTTGAACATTCGCATAACAAAAACTTAAACGAGAAAATAATGTTAAACATGACTACTTATCCAACTTTTTCTCCTTAGCAATATAAATCGGTCTATTCTTGACCTCCATATAAATCCTAGCCAGATACTCCCCAATAACCCCAAGAAGCAAGATAATCACGCCTCCAAGAAATAGCAACAGTAATATAATAGTAGTCGTATCCTGCCATGGGCGAGTACCTGTAACAGACATGATATACAATCTAATTGCATATACAAATGATATACCTATTACAAGAAATCCCAAATATATAACAGCTCTTAGAGGTGTGGTTGCAAATGCAATAATACCGGTCTTAGCATAATTCCACAATCCTCTATAATTCCACTTACTATCGCCCTCTACGCGTTCTACGTTCTCGTACTCAATCCACTTAGATCTAAAGCCTATCCAAGAATAGATACCCTTGATAAAACGCTCGTGCTCTCTCATAGATACAATAGCTTCAGCGACCTGCTTTTTCATAAGTCTGTAATCAGTCATGCCAGGAGCCAGCTTCATGCCTGTAGCCCAATTAATCACTTTATAGAAAGCGTTAGACATAAAATTACGAACTTTAGATTCCTTCTCCCTCTTAACTCTCCTAGCTGTAGCACAGTCATAACCTTCATCTTCAATTGCATGTAGCATCTCCACCAGCAGATGCGGTGGATGCTGAAGATCGGCATCCATAAGAGCCACATAGTCACCATCTACATTCTCAAGACCTGCATATATAGCAGACTCCTTACCAAAATTTCTGGCAAAAGAGATATACCTTACATGACTATTATCGCTATTAGAAAGCCCTACTATATGCTCTAAAGTATCGTCCTGACTTCCATCATCTATATAAAGAATGCTCCAATCAAAACCACTTAGTTCGCTTTCAAAAAGCTTCTTTAGAGCCTTATATATAAGGTCAACACATTTTGATTCATTAAAACAAGGAATAACTATATCTATCTTCTTCCTGTCCATCATCTCTCTCCATACTCACTTACCGTCTTGACATAAGCCTGTGGAAGTCCCACATCATAAGATTTACCGTCTATTACAAGTCCCATCATACCACTTGATGATCTTGTCTGTTCAAGTGCTGTTGTAAGCTGTATCTCATTATTCTCTAATAAATTATTCTTTATATTCTTCTCAAGATTCTCAAAGACTTCCGGTGTAAGAATATACTGTCCGAAGACCGCATAATAGTTCTCTTCGGATTCTCTTGTTGCCACGTTAAGATATTCCCTAGCATAGTCAACAGTAGGCTTTTCCTTGATCTCATCAAGTTTCAGAAACCTTTGATCGCTATTTTCCCACTGGCCATGCATGATACCATAGTGAACTACTTCTTCAGGATCAACTGTATGCATGCTTATCATAGGCATTCCGCAGTTCTCATAAGCATCAATCATCTGCTGCATGCAGTTCTGTGAAGTATTAGATCTATAAATCATATCCCCAAGAAGAAGCAGAACCGGTTCTCCATTAGTAAACTCTCTGCACTGATATACTGCATGACCAAAACCTTTTCTCTCCTTTTGGTATACATAGGTTATTCTACGTGCAAGACTCATCAGTAGATTCTGATAATACTTCTTATCATCAGATAGCTTGTCATAATTTTCTGATGATAGTCTAGCAAAAAACATATCGTATAGCGGACGCTCTTCCTCACCTATTACTAAGCAAATATCCTCGATATCAGCTTCTACAAGCTGTTCAAGCAGTATCAATAGTACAGGTTTTAATATTCCATCTGTATCAAGAATTGGGAAGAAATCCTTCTTAATAGCTTTAGTAGCAGGGAATAATCTTGTGCCAAATCCTGCAACAGGTATAATAGCCTTTCTTACAGCCTTCTTAGGCTTTAATGTAAGAGGAAAGCCTTCCATATTCTTTTCATTCTTAAGATATTCTATTATCTTCTTCTGACTCTCTTCATCCTTTGCAAGGAACTGAACTGTTCCATCACCCTGCGAGCCAACACCTTTTGCACCATAAGATAAACTTCTAATTGCTTCATCTTCTAATATCTCATGAAGAACAGGTGCTGTAAGCTGTTCTGGACAAGCTGGTGCGACTTTCTTGTCAAAATTATGCTGGAAATCAATCATTACCTGACCAAGAGCTTTGACATCACCTTTTTCAATAGCCTGACAAGCCCTGTCTATAAAAACAACATTGTCTCTGCCTAGCGCTTCCTGAACACTATTCTCAGTGTCATTCTGAGCAAACGGGAAGCACTTATTAAGATCTGCAAGTATCTTAACAGTGTCTTTGCCTGCATTAAGATTAGCTACTACAAAATATAACGGTGACTTAACAGTAAGAGTCTTGACACTTACTTCTGTTCCGTCAAAAAACATCCTAACGGGATTAACACCATATGCACAGGCCTGATCTAATCTACCGCATCTCGAAGGGGTTCTCTGCTCTCCATTATAGGCAATTCGCATTTCTCCCATAGTATTAAGATGAAGATTGTACATCCTGTTAAACGCCCTGGCTACAAGAACACAAATAGCAGCGCTACTTGAAAGACCGCTCTTGATCGGAAGATCCATCTTGGTGATTGTGATCTTAAGCCCTTCTACGTGATAGTTCTCATTCACATAAGATGCTACTCCAGCAACATAGGAGAAGAAGCCACCATTATAGGCAACTTCCAGTAGTTTATCGGTATCCATATCACAAGATAGGGACTCCCCATGATACATAGGAAGAGGGCTTTCAACTATAAATTTATCTGACTTCTCTACAGTTGCATATATTCCCTGCTCAATACCTGTAACAATTGCCTGACCAGGTACTATATCAGCATTAGTCATTCTATGAATGCCTGCCCAGTCGCTATGTTCACCGATAATACATAAACGTCCAGGAACAAAAAGATTAATTTTATTTTTATTCATAATAATTCCTTTCGAAAAAAATAGATGTTCAGATATAATTACTGAACATCTAGATTATAGCATACATTTAGTATTCGTTGACGTAAGCTTCAAATCCTCAGAGTAGAAAAAAGGATTTCTTCTTTGTTAATGGGATCATTCGACTACACCTTTAAAGTACTCTATTGTTTTAATAAGACCTTCTCGAAGCGGGATCGTAGGCTCCCATGTAAGTTCCTTCTGCGCCAATGAAATATCAGGTTTTCTCTGAGTCGGATCATCCATAGGCAGATCCATATAAATTAGTTTAGACTTAGAACCGGTAAGATCTATAACCATCTCTGCAAGCTGCTTAATAGTAAATTCTCCCGGATTACCGATATTAACAGGACCTGTAAATCCTTCTCTACTATTCATCAATCTGACCATTCCTTCAATCAGATCATCTACATAGCAGAAACTTCTAGTCTGACTTCCATCACCATAGATAGTTATATCTTCTCCCTTAAGAGCCTGCACGATAAAGTTAGATACAACTCTACCATCGCCTATATCCATCCTAGGACCATATGTATTGAATATTCTCATAACTTTAATATCAACACCATGCTGTCTATGATAATCAAAGAATAAAGTTTCTGCTACTCTCTTTCCTTCATCATAACAAGAACGAGGTCCTATAGTATTAACGCATCCTCTGTAACTTTCGGGCTGTGGATTACACTCTGGATCTCCATACACTTCCGATGTAGAAGACTGAAGTATCCTTGCGCCTGTACGCTTAGCAAGACCTAATGCATTAAAAGCTCCATAAATTGATGTTTTTGTAGTATATATCGGGTCTCTCTGATACTGAATAGGACTTGCCGGACATGCAAGATTGTATATCTGGTCACATTCTACAAATACCGGCTGTATCACGTCATGTCGTATAAATTCAAAGTACGGATTATCCAGCAGATGTCTGATGTTATCTTTACTTCCGGTAAATAAGTTATCAACGCAGATAACGTCATTACCATCTTTTAATAATCTGTCACATAGGTGCGATCCTAGAAATCCTGCTCCACCTGTTACTAATACTCTTTTTTTCGCATATCAATCCTCTGTTTATAATTTATTCAAAACATATAATGAAACAAATAGCAAATAACTTGTATATTATAACACAACAATCATACAACTTCACCCATTTTCAATTATTGCTATTTTTCTCTATAGCTATATTAAGATTACGAGTAAAGTAACAATTATCATTCTACTAAAAATCAAGCAAAACCAATATAATATCAAGCTTTTTTCAATTTTTTCTCTCATTTTGACTGCCAAGAGTTGTAATTATCGCGGAAGTTCACATTATTCCAGTTCTAAGATAAGATACATTACAAACACTCATTTGACGAGTTGATAAAATCGTTAGATACCAAAGCTACAAAAGATTACATTGCTGCTGAAGCATACTCGATGATAACTAAGATAATGCATCTAGATAACGGCTTTGACGACCTGTCAAACACAGACTGTAAAAAGCATTGTCAGCTTGTTCTTAAGGACAAAATCGATGCCTATTTTTAGTGGGTAAAACTCAAGTACAGTCAAGTCACCCATAATAGCACCATCGATAAAGCTCTGGCTTACAGCATAAATCAGGAAAAATTTCATCGCAGGTTTTTGACTATAAATATCAAGCAAATTTTTATATCGTGGTAATGTCTTTTTACATTCTGGCCGATGGAAGAATCCCTATGGACAATAAACCAGCAAACAGGCTATACGCGCCTTCACCATCGTCAGAAAGAATTTCGTACTAATAAAGTCTGATAACGTAGCAAAAGCAAGTGCCATGATATTCAGCATTGCTGAACAACTAAAGCTAATGCCATAAACACCTACGAATACTTCAACCTCTTACTATCAGAGATTCCAAAACATTAGGATGATAAAGATACTAAGTACCTAGATGTCCTTCTTCCCTGGTCAAAAAATGTCCAAGACAAATGCCCAAGCAGATTTAAAAAGTCTTAAATTTTCAATGTGCATATATATGTATCCAAATTCCTGCAGCAATGCGGGGATTTTTGATATCAGGTACTCATGGATGAGGACTTACGGTATAATTACGCGCGAACGCAGAATGAAGCTAATAACGCTATTACTTAAAGGGCTATACTTAAGGCGTAACTCCATCTCTGTGATGATTATCTTATGTTATCTAACGTTAGTTCTCATCATGATACTAAACACTACATAGGAAAAAAGAATCTACACGTATTATCGACTTCAAAAAAGACTAAATATATCCGTCTTGGAGCATAGCAATTCACTGTAGCTTATGAAGAAAGTTCTTCAAACTCTAAAAATTCATAGCTTCATTTTTTATTACGTTAATATCTTTCTCTATAACAGTAATAATCACATGAACTTGTATTATTTATCATAATCTGCTCTTTTATGCAAAGCGAACATTGCCATTTAATAACGATAAGTTCCTACTTTTGTTTTAGCCAAATATATCGAACAACCTTTATAAATAATGTTCTTGGCAATAAGTTGAAAATACTCATAATTCTATATATTACGATAGTTTTAAAATTGACATGTGAATAAATTTCAATCCCCGTTTCTTTCCATTTACTCTTATCAATATAATATTTCC
This sequence comes from Butyrivibrio fibrisolvens, assembly GCF_023206215.1. Taxonomy (NCBI): domain Bacteria; kingdom Bacillati; phylum Bacillota; class Clostridia; order Lachnospirales; family Lachnospiraceae; genus Butyrivibrio; species Butyrivibrio fibrisolvens. The sequence goes on along the minus strand of NZ_CP065800.1, from coordinate 1,343,241 downwards.
ATTTTTCTTTTATCCATCCTCTGCTTTCGTACAGCCAGGGAGAAAGAATAAAAGTTCCTGAAATGAGATGAATAATTGTGGGATTGATCTAGCAACTTCATATATATTCCTATTATAATAATCCCCATCTTTCAAATCACGATAGTAACAGAACTCATTATAGCTAAATGGGAGTTGGTTCATAATAAAATTATATTTTAAATCGAGCTTTTTAATGTATTTTTTTTCATATAAAGCTTCGGCAAATACTAGTTGGTCTCCTGTATACCATTCCCTATCATCGATTCTGTTTACTGCTTCGCGAAATAGCCATTCAATGTTATATCGTTTATATTTTTCGAGGTCAAATAAAAGTACTCCCGTATTATACTCTACAACACCATCTGCATGATGATTTTTTTCTGTTGGAAATTCCTTCACTGCCCCCACAGGGCAGCCATCTAAATCAGTATAATATAATTCCTTTAGTGAATCTAAAACCAAAGTATCTGCATCTATAACCAAAATCCTATCTAAATATTCTCCATCAAGCAATTCATCTATTCCGAACAGTTTGTAATAGCACATGTATGACCCCTTAAACGTTTTCATGTGCCAATCTTTCAATTTGCTTTCTAATTCATCTGTGAATACGACATTTAGTTGCTTACTGTCCATACCATATTCCGATATGATAGTATAAAATCTATTAATCGTATCATCTGAAAAATCATTCGTTCTAATAAATATATGAATTTCTTTTAGTATATCCTGGTTAGAATCCAGTAATGATAAAAGCGAACAAACCAGTTTCGGTGAATATGCCTCATTAGAACAATACAATATATTATACTTCATTAGTTTCTTGTTTGATATTAATAAAAAATATCATACTTCCCTTTCATTTTTCTGTATTTTTATTTATTCTTTTTCATTTCTACTATTATTTTCTTCCATACATGAAATACTTCTGTCCTGGAAAAGAATAATAAATAACCAACTAGAGTGCAAGAAATACTAATTATCCCACTTAAAACAAACGATTCAACACTTGATCCTTCTACAACAAAACCCACAATCATCTTTGAGATAACTGCTAAAAACAAATTAATGCAACTGTACAAAATCATTTCCATTATATATTTCCATCCATTCAAATGAAAATAATTATGAAAAATAATATATGTCTCCCAAGGAATTTCTATTATAACTATAGTTATAATAGAAGCAAAAACAACACCGCTTATTCCAATTTTTGCAACAAGAGCAATATCTAATGCAAAATTTACAATCATAGCAATATATGGTTTGAGCTTATCATCTTCCCACATCCCCCCAGCATTCTTAAATAAAGTTGTTGTTTTTCTAAGCTGTGAAATATAAAAATAAATACATATAATTATATAAAGATTGCTAGAATCAATCAGTTGTGGCATCCATAGCCTCATGAATATCTGATATGTAGACAGCATGACTATGCTAATAATTCCACCAAGACAACTGCTCATCCAAAACATACATCTAAATCTACTATAATTATCACTACTTTTCTCTATAGCTATAGCATTACCGATACTAGCCTGAACTGCTTGATATATAACATCAGCAATCATCATAGCTGCCGCAAACACATAAAAATAGTTCCCATATATTGCCACTGCAGTTAGTCCACACTGTGCTGATATTACAATACTATCAACACCATTAATTAGCTGCACATCTATTGTATGACCAATCATAGCTTTTGTACGGTTATAAATATCTTTTTTTTCTTTCAAAGATAGATGTTTTGCTACTTTCTCAAGCTTCAGAGCCTTGTTTCCTATTCGGATTCTTAATATTCCGCACAAAAACGCCTGTAAAGCAACAGACAATACATAAATATAATAGCTTCTAAATAATAAAATTCCTATAATCTGTATAATATAAGTACAGCCCCATGATATAATAGTAATTGAATAATTCAAATCATTTCTCTGGTACGCTGTAAAATAAATCCCTATCTCCGGAAACATAAAGTAAGCAACAGCCGATCCCATAGTAAATAGTATAAATAATAAATGTATATTTACATCACTTGGCGCCTCTGTTCCGACTATTCTATTTAAAAAAGGAAGAACCAGCATTCCACATATAATTATACCCAACCCTATGCATTGATATATTCGCTTAAGAAATATCATATATGAAGCAACAAGTTCTTCATCTCCATAAGCTGCAGGCTTATACAAAAAAAAGACTATCACTGATCCAAATCCAAGTTCTGCTAGATTCAGAACCTGCATAATTGACATATATACACTATTTAAACCAAGATATTCTGCCCCTAATATATTTGCCATTATCGTTCTAACCACAAAAGGAATAATAGTGACAAGAATAGATTGGATGAAACCAATTATTGTATTTCTTGCTGCATTTAATGCTCTATTATCTTTTAAATCACTATTAATATGCATGAAAATGTAAATCTCCAATCCTAGCTATCTGTTAACACATATCTCTGAGATAGCAAATTAATTATATTATTTCCTTAACTGGATAAGAAAATTTTGCATTTTCTGAATAAAATCAGGATTAATACTTAATATACCGCCTTTAAAGTACATCCATGCCATTTCAAAATCCGTCATTACTGGACGTTTTTCTAAGTCTAAATGGATCCCTAATCGTCTACATAATTCATACCCCTGTTTCATCCATTTTCCTTTTCTTACTCCCTCAATATAAGGAAACGCATATTCTTTTGTTCCAAGTAATGGCTGTAAGTTATCTCTCACATCAACTGATCCCTTTCTTTCAAAATCCCATGGGGTCCATTCAGATTTAATATATTTTTTTAAAAAGCTAACATCCCAGATTCCTGCCTGTGTTGAAAAGGAATATGCTGACCCTGGTTTATAAAAATCGAAACTGTGATTCTTCGTAAATGTCTTAGGCTTTAACATTTCTGACCAATGAAATCTGATATTAGCAGCTTTATAAAGCTTAACAAACTTTATATACTTCTCCACATCTTCATTCCTAACATAATCACATAGCAAATAATCATCCATAAATAACATCACATACGGAGTATCTGCCTTTTGTACGCCTGCCATCAACATTTCATACCATGTTGAATCTAATACTACAACTTCGTCAAATAATGCCACTTCTGTATTAGATTCATACTTGTCAGTTAAAAGAATCAACTTATAATTACAATCATTCCAATACCTCTGAAATAATGCAGAGAATATATCCCACATATCACTATTTCTATAACATGAATAAATCAATATACTTAAATCTTTACTTTTTCCATTCACGAGTTTTTACCTTTGCGTTTTTATTTTTTTATCTTATCTTTGCTACCATATGCAACAAATGCAGGTGTAATATGACACAGTTTTAATATATAATTGTAAATAATCTCAATAGCACAATAAAAAGCTAAAACGCAATGCCAAAGATACGCACTATTTCTTCTAGAAATAGCATATGGAACACTATGAATAAAAGGAATTACAAAAGAAAGTGCATATGGAATAAATATATATTTTTTAAATTTACCCTGTTTTTGAAAATTCTGACGTCCGCTGAATACTTCCTTACCCTTCTCTGTATAATGAATATTATTACATATTCTCCATTTTAACTTATTAAAATATCTGCTTATTTTATCCGCAGAATAATGTGCCAAAGGAGTGTTCTTAACAAAAATAGTTTTATGTTCTCCTTTGCCACACATAATATAAAATGAATGATAGAGTATAGCTATATTATTTCTACAATCTGGAATCACGTTATCGAAATATTCCGATCTCATCATTATTCCACCACATCCACCCTCAATCAATGGAAAATGGTTATTGATATCGCAATCAAATACTAGGTATTTATCATTATCGCAAACAACACTATAGTATTTACGTATAATACTTTCATAAAATCTATAATCTTTAGGAAAGTTATATAAAAAGAATGAAAACGGATCACCACAATCAGAAATATATCCACTAATGGCTGGATAATCCTCCGGTCTTTTATACCCACTACAAACTGCAACTTTACAATCTGGCTGTTCTTCAAAAGCAATAACCGTATTCATTATTGCTTCAGGATTTTCAACAACCTCATCACTATCAACAAATAAAATAAAGTCTCCCTTGGCATGTTGCATTCCCAGTATCTTTGCATTTCCCTGTTCTATTTTTGGGTTGTCAATAATTATACAATCATATTTTTTTGCTATATCTCTGGTTGAATCATTGGACATTCCATCCATAATCAATATCTCAATTTTATCTTGAGGGTAAGTCTGCTTTCTTAATGCCTGTAAAGTCTTTCCCAAAACCTTCTCAGAGTTATATGTTGCAATAATAACTGAAACCTTTTTTTCAATCATCTTTTTTAACCTTCCTACAATTTAAACATTTCAATAGCCATTTTTCGTTTGAACCAAATTTGAATAATAATATTCCATCGCTCCAAAATGTACAATTTTTTTCAGAAAAAGTACCTGTCTGGTTATATGCATCACAAAATTCATCTTCACTTATATCATGACCATTATCTCTAAAATACCCCATAGTATTTGGGCGAATAGTAATAATTGAAAAGGATGCTACAAATATCTTATTCTCAGTCAGAACTCAATCTACATATCATTTGTACTATCTCATCTCGATTGTGATTCCAGCTAAATCTTTTTACATATGCTAATGCTTTATGCTGTATATCAGTATATCTATTTGCATTCTCAATAGTATCAAGCATAAGCTTAGCTAGATCAGAAGGGTTATTACTATCACACATATATCCCGCATTGCCAAAGTCCACCGCATCTCTAGCTCCGGGGCTGTTATATACAATACTCGGAGTCCCTCTGGCAGCTGCCTCTGACACTATGATTCCCCATCCTTCTCTTATTGAAGGAAATAGAAGTGCCTTAGACTTTTCTATAAGCCTAAGCTTCTCTTCTTCTGATACGAAGCCACATATTATGATATCACAATTATCGTTATTTCCAATTGTCAGATTATACTTTTGTGATATTTTAAAATCTCTATGATAACCCATATGCAAAGTCTCATGCTATATCATTGCGTACAGTATCGTCTCAGCTATTCCCATTATATGCGCCCTCACATATAATCGATAATCAGGAACAATACTATGAATATATTCTATGAGTCTTATCATATCTTCATTACTATAATAAATACTAATAGCAAGCTTAGGTTTATTTTTTATTATTGTTTCTTTAGCCCCGTGAAGAGCATCCCATTCTGCTCCTTCAATATCCATTTTTATAAAGTCGCACCTTCCACCAGCAATAACAGAATCTATCTTTCTTGATGGTACTTCTACTACTCCAATACCTTCATTCTCTGCCACATGACTACCTCCAGAATTGCTCTGCTCTTTTTAAAAAAGAGTACCATCTTTATCCGAACATGCAGCTTTCACAATATGTAAATCATGTTGCTATAACTATAGAAAAAAGGTCTCATAATAAAAAAGAAATGCTCCCACAAACATATTTATTATCGTCTATTGTATTCCAAAAAAGTATATACCCCTACTATTAGTATCTTCACATAACAAGATTATCAACTATCACTTACAAGGATTTTACTTCACTTTTATCATAATGATTTTCTTATTACTCTTATAATATGCTGAATAATTTATTCAAATACTTGTTATTCTCAAAAGCGACTCCAATTGCCATTGTAAAAACAAACACAACTAATACAGATATTATATATACAAACCAGTCATCATTATTCATATTTTTATATATAGCAATTATGAAAAAATGAAGTACATATATATAAATTGTACTTGCACCTACTTTGGTAAGTAATTTTAATTCTTTCTTTTCCTCAATATAACTAAAACATATTGGTAAAAAACACGCGCCCATAATTTTAAGGATAAAAATTGATAATGTTTTGATACCAGTACCTAAAGCATCAAGCATAGATAAATATCCTGTAGCCACTAAACACATATATCCCGAAATAAACATAGCAATTAAAATATACTTATTTCTTGATGCTATTATTCTATCCAAATAAATAAAACCCACAAGGAAAATTCCGTAATGAATACAAAACTTAGCCAACGTACTATTTAAAAAAGGACTTGCTACACAGCACAAAGATAATAAAAGCATTATCATTTTGCTAATGAAATTTGGCAACTTAAATAAAAAGCTTGTGCAAATAATACACGCCCAAAGAAATGCTAAATACCATAATGCATTTGAAGAATAACAAAAACTATCTCCTAAAGACATACCATTAATAATCACGGTATATAAAGTCAATAGCAAAGTCCATATTAAATACGGAAATAATAATCGAATACTTTTAGTAATAATAACCTCTTTTAGAGTATGTTTCATATAACTTTTTGAAAACAGATATCCACTAATAATCAAGAAAGTTGGCACATGTAGTAGATAACATAAAGTGTCAATTATCCACTTCCCATCCCCAACATTTGTCATCTCAATCATATGCCCCATGATTACAAAGAATATTGCCAAGGCTTTTGAGTAATCTGCATATTTAACTTTAGTCATAGCATCCTTTTCTCAGTCAGAATTTATTCTGCAGAACATTCTTTCTATCTCATCTCGATTGTGGTTCCAGCTAAATCTTTTTACATATGCTAATGCTTTATGTTGTATATCAGCATATCTGTTTGAACTTTCCAAAGTATCCAGCATCAGCTCAGCTAAATTCGAAGGGTTATTACTATCGCACATATACCCAGCATTACCAAAGTCCACCGCATCTCTGGCTCCAGGGCTGTTATATACAATACTCGGAGTCCCTCTGGCAGCCGCCTCTGACACTATGATTCCCCATCCTTCTCTTATTGAAGGAAATAGAAGTGCCTTAGACTTTTCCATAAGCCTAAGCTTCTCTTCTTCTGATACGAAGCCACATATTATGATATCACAATTATCGTTATTTCCAATTGTCAGATTATACTTTTGTGATATAGGAGCTATTATTTCGTCTATAAATGCCTGATCTTTCTTGCCAACTATTCTAAGTTTTGCATCAGGATATTTCTTATGTACCATACCAAGAGCTTCTATAGCTGCATCTATGCCTTTATACTTAGAATATCTCCCAACATAGATGAAATCTCTATTTGATACCTTATTATCATCAACTTCATCTTTTATTATCTTAGGGTCAACTGCATTGTATGCCAGATATATTTTATTAGGATCAAAGCCTAGTTCTACCAATTCCTGCTTAGTTGATTCGGATACTGTTATAGTATAGTCATGTCGATTAAGTCTTAATGAGAAGATCTCAAGCGTTTTCCCTATTATATTCAAAGGGAATCCTGCGTTGATATCCCATATCTCTCTTGTTAACTGGTGGATATAGAATATCCTCTTTCTCTTAGGAACCCAGAGCCGTGTGAAGAAGTTATGGGTATTACACTGATTAATAACATAATCAATTGTCTTTCGATTCTTCCTATAGTAACAAAAAGCATGGAATATTACCGTGATGATATTGCCTTTTCTGATATATGTAATATTCTCATCAACTTCATTATCAGGAACCCCATCATAATGAGGAGCAAAACTAATAAATTTATAGTTCTGCTCCTTAAGACATTTCATTAGATTGTATGTATGAACTTCCGCTCCGCCGCTTTTGGGTGAACGTATATCTCGCCATGATAGGGCTAATATTGTCTTAGTTTTCATACTTTATCGCTTTCTTTCGCATGTTGAGATCTAAATCTACCTTCTCATTTATCTATAAACATTATTAAGCAATGATATAATAACATCATATTTTATAAATTCATAAGCTTATTCAATAATATTGCTACTTTACTGATATTCATTTTTTTATATAGAATATTAAAAAGAAGTTTGTCATAAGTATAGAATCCTATCGTTCCTGTTGCGATAATTATAAAAGTAATAACTATCATTGCAATTGGTAACAAACCTGTTTTATACCAATAACTAATGTGAAATATATTTTCCCATAATCTATAATCAGGATAGCGATAAAATACCGGTACACTATGAATAATATAAATAACTCCTGTAGATTTAGCTATATATGAAAAAACTTTGAAGTATCACACTTCTTCCCTTTAAAATAGAAAAACAACGAAAACGAGCATAAAAATGCCAGCAAAGCTTCATAATGACTACTGTAATAATTACCTAAATACTTTATTATTATCCCACAATTATTGCCTATTCCGACCAAATAATCTCCTGTAAATATAAGTATTATTATAAAAGCATAAGATAATACTGCAATTAATAACCAAACCTTATTATTTATCGAAAACTCTTCATATGCCTTTATATGCCCCATAATAATCAAAATGATACACATTATACGCAAGAAATCTAAACCATTATTCCTACTGTTTATACACGTTTTCTTCATACTAATCACCACAATTCATGAGATTATTATACTCAAGTATTACTGCTTCTATTATTTTTTGCATACTGCAGATTCATTCTTATGAAAACTACGCCCCCTATATTTAGCAAAGCTATCACCAATGTCATTACCACATATACTATAAAGCGTTCAACGCTTTGTTCTATGTTGACCGTTTTGATTACGCCCCCCCACAACCCAATGCCAAGTATAAATTGGTATGCTTAACTTGCCTAAAAAAGCTGCGATATTAGCCAAAGCCTTATTATTTAATAATGGGTAATCAAATACAATCATCATCATAAATAAAATCAATATGACCCGCGGCATACTAAATCCAATCCCTACAACAATTATAGGAATTATCATACATGTAAATTAAACGATTCTCTTAATCTTACTATCAATTATAGAATCAATCATATATCTGATATTATATAGAAAAGCACCAATAATCAGACCAACCATAACTCGAGACAGATCACCAAAATCCGATCTGTACGTCACCTCAAGATAGCCATACCTTAGGCAGGCACTGATAAAAGCTATAATAATAAGTGTATATCTATCAAGCAGCTGTAATATTAACAAAAACAATGGAAAGCAAATAAGCATAGCTGACAACTGCCATAGTGGTGCATTATCATTAATTCCATATGCCGCTCCCAATAGAAGTAATTCAGTAGGCAAATTTGTCATACACGCTAAAAATGTTTTTATTCCATCAGAGTATATTATCGTATAGTTATGAACTAAATAAGATACGACTGTCACAGGTATAGTATATGAAAGTAGTTTCGAAAATTTTTTCAAAGTATATATAATAGAGTTTTTTGAGCATTCGGGCATATTCCTATTAATAGCATCACTATAACAATGCTTAGCAGAATAAAAACCCGTCACAAACAAGAAAAATTCTACAAATATATCACCTTCAGTGTTGAGCGACAGATTCATCTCCTTTAAGATGACAAATCCGCGACAACCTCCATTCTATCTTTTAACTTTATAAATATTCCTGTGCGTCGTATTTTACGACGCTCTTTTATTGCATTCATACTTAAAGTCTATTACTCTCATCTCTGTAACTAAAAACAAAAAGAGAAAGAGCACCACCGACCAAAGTTTTGCTCTTCCTTTCGTTTCCCGAGTACCGAAGTACCCTTCTGTATTCATGTACAAATACATTATTATGATACGAGTTGACGCAATACTTTGCAAGCTTAATTCTTGTAAATTATCCGATATCGATCTTTTCAGAACCATCTGTGACAGCTATCTCACAGCAGGCATCAAGTGCCCTCACTGTGGCAATACATCAAAGTAAAAACGACACTCAGCATACGAAAGAGCTCTTATCTCCATTTCTGAAGGCAGACGCAAGGAGCACATTGTCTCTGTAACAAGAGTCAAATGTCACTGTGGCAAGACCAGTGCCCTTATCCCAGACCTTCTGATCCCATACGGTTCCTATTTCATTCGTTTTGTTCTTTATGTCCTTTGGAAATATCTTACTCGTATTAAGACTGTAGAAGCCCTCTGTGACGAGTTCCACATTTCCAGGTCAACTCTCTATCACTGGATACATACTTTTATCAGCCAGTACAATCTCTGGTTCGGATCTATAAAAGAAATAGATGCTCTTTCCAGTTCAAGCCTTCAGCTCTTTTCTTCTATCTAAAAACTCCCCAAGCTGTTCTTCAAAAGATTCCGTTTTTCTCTGCTCCAGATGTCAGTGTCAGAGCTGTTCAACGCTTCATAAAGGAAAACGATCTTAAATCCGCAAGAAACATAAATATCAAAGACCGTAAAGCTTTTGAAGCCTCTGATTTCGGTTGTCTTTGGCAGGCTGATACCTGTTATCTTCCCTACATCAGCGAAGATGGAAAGGAACGCAGGACTTATCTGATCATGATAATCGATGACCATTCAAGGATGATCGTAGGTGGTGAGATCTTCTATAACGATAATGCCTACAACTTCCAGAAGGTCCTGAAAAGAGCTGTTGAGACCTATGAAATTCCTGACAAGCTCTACCTCGACAATGGTTCTCCATACTCCAATGACCAGCTGACACTTATCTGTGATTCCATAGCAACCTTATGCTTGCATACTCCGGTACGAGATGGAGCCAGTAAAGGAAAAGTGGAACGCAATTTACTGCTTCTCCCGGAATGGGCAAATCCTACTATCTCAGATGCTTTGAGCATTCACTTAATCAGAACCAGTATCTGATGAAATATATATATGTCTCTCCACAGTATCAGTTGCCGATTTCTACAAAGAATTCTGTGACCAGTTAAGCCTGGATTCCAAAAGCGGCAAAACCGTAATGTTCAAAAACATTCAGGACAGGCTCTACTATCTTTTCAAAGAAAAGAAGCAGCCGTTGATCCTGGCCATAGATGAAGCTCAGTACCTAAGCAACGGAATCTTGTAGGATTTAAAGATGCTTATGAACTTTCGCTTTGACTTTTTGAACTGTTTTACTCTGATCCTAAGTGGTGAACCTGTATTAAATCACACACTGGAACGTCCGATTCACGAGGCACTGCGTCAGAGAATCTCTGTACACTACAACTTTCAGGGATTATCAGCAGATGAGACAACCGAATACATAAAGCATAAGATCCGTATCGTTGGTGGCGCCGAATCCATCATCAGCGATGATGCATTAAATACAGTCGCCAATTTCTGCAAAGGTAATCCAAGAATCGTTGATAATGTAATGTCTACAGCACTAAAAGCTGGCGCTCAGATGGAGAAAACAACCATCGATGCTGAAGTAATCCTTACAGCAGTAAATGAGCAGGCTCTCGGATAATCATTATTTAGTTTTCAAGCTTCAGGCCATGAATTTCATGGCCTTTACTTTAGGATAGGTATACCAATCCTAAAGTAAAAGCTACGAATTCGTCGCATCTACAGGTGACAGGATGTCGGCAGTATTATAAAGCGTCGCATGGGCTGAGCCTGCACTCGAAAATAATTCGTCGCCAGCACAGCCCAGAGCGTGTCGCTCAACAATTCCCCATATCACTTGAATCAAAGAGGCAGACAATTTCATCATATGTCATAATACAAGGTATAGCAACAGAATCAATCTCACCAAGAGTCAATTACGAAAGAAGTTAAATATAATCCTTTTAATTTCATCAACTTTTTCTGGATAAAGAATCGCAAAATTTGCATCAAATGGTCTAAAAAATAATAAAATAGAAAATAATATAGAACAGATACATACTATTTCTACAATCTGCGCTGTTTTGCAACAGTAATCAGTTGTCTTAAGCTTATATCCAATACACATAAACGCTATAATAGATACTATATAATATCCATCCAACCTATATCTCTCTATCATAAAAGGAGCCCACTGTATTGATGCAAAAGTCGTCAAAGCAACTGTTAATATAGAAAAAAACATCCATAATCCCAGTTCATCTTTTTTTAATGCTTTCCTCACCTCGAATTGGGAAAAGAAAGGTATCAATAGCCACATAAGCGGATACGTCACCAAATATCCTCCATAGTTTAGATATGGAAATCTCTTCGTAACCTCTCCCAATTCAAAGAACTGCTTAAAACCAAGATTTATTTGTTTTATAAGATCAAATTGCGCCCAAAAATCGGCATACATTGATTGGTTTGCACATGTTAGCTGATATGTCTGCCCAAACTCAAACGGATTTTGAAATCGAGCATAATTATAAAGCATGAGGAGTGCACCAATACTCATATAAGGAAGTGATATTATGATATAGTTCCTCACAAGATGCTTTCCTTTATAATTTTTTGCATACGTAATTGCAAGCGGAATGGCACAAATATTAGCTATTGCTATTGGCGGTCTACACCCAAATGCCAGCGCTCCCAAAAACGCTCCTAGCGCTGCAAAGAGCACTTGCCTTGATTCTTTATATTCATAATACACAGCTTTAAAAAAACATATAAAACTCCAAAGCATCATACAAAATCCACTAGAAATAGCAGTGCAATACAATGCAGGAGCCTGTGTGCAATATCCAAATGAAATACAAGCGGAAGCACTTGTAGTGAATAAATAAGTCCCTAATGAAATACCAGAAAAAAACTTTTTTGCGAGCAAATAAAACAGCAAAAAAATTGCAACAATGGAAAAAAAGACAAAAATCTGTGTAGCATGAAATGTAATTAATGACGTCCCAAATAATACTTTGTATGGTATAAACAAAAGAAAAACCGGAACAACACCAAAATACATGTAGTAATGACCTTTGTAGAATGCATGATCCCAATGGTATTGAATGTTCTGTTCCCTGCGGGCATCTGGGTCATAGGGATCCTCCATCTGTTCCAAACGGACATCATAATCGTCATATCTTATATCTATGTGACCTTCTAGTATAGCATCCGCTAATAATTCATACTGATTTCTATGATCCGGAATTTCTCCGTTCCATAAGGGAGAAAGATCCATAGGAGCAATACAAAGAATAGAAACAAGAATAATATTCACAAGAATAATAAACTTATCTCTCATCTCAATTCTCTCGATACATACATTCTGAATAATACTGTGTTTTGAGCAAAGAACGCCTGTCCAAACAAGAGTTCCCCAAAACAAAGCAGTAATCAGAATTTTTTTCTGAAAAATAATTATAGATATAAACAAAATAATCCAAATTAAGAAAGACAAAAAAACAGACTTGTATGTCCTGTGCATAACTGAAACCTCACAATCAAACTCTATCCGAATCAATCACTAATCTTCACTTCATGAGTTACACTTGGCGACCAGCAATCATATCGCCTATTCTTAAATAAACCCATGCAACATTTCCACTCCAGTGGCGTGCCAAAACATATAATGTTGCAGCTAATTGGCATGGTAATACCTTAAACAGATTTCTAAAAAATCTTTCTGGTACTCCAAGATCAGGCTGTCCCTCTAATGGTTTCATGCCCTTCCATGGAGACTGGTCACAATAATCCCACCACATATCATATAATTTATCCAAGCTATCAGCTTCGCATGGTCTATACAAAAAAGTTCATGCCAAATGAATAATCTCCGGATTAGAATAAGCATCATCTATCTCATTTTTAGATATAACAGGAGCATTATTAAATAATCTTCGATTGAACTTATTAAAGTAGTATGTCATGCCATAAATATTGTATTTTAGTGGAAGCTGAGCATACTCATCTATAAACACCGTACATAATAATATACCCTGATCCTTGCTTCCATATATATCGCCATATTTCTTCACATGCTGGACTATGCGCTGCTCACAATCATGTTTTCTCCACTCAGGCAGATTAAAATAAACCATTTCCCATTTCTGCCACACAATTATGAGCTTTTCTTGGATAGTGTCCATAGCGATGATTTTCGCTCCAATTCATTGCAAAAGGCATACCTTCAAAATCAACGAGCCCTTCCAATGAACCTGTTACCAATGTATCTGCCCCAATATGGATGATCTTATCTACACCGCTATCTTCCGGAAACAGTCTTGCAACAAAAAGCTTGTAATACGTAACCCAAGAACCTCTATGTGAAGGAACTCCCCAAGATTCAACCTCTTTTTGACACTCAGCGACAGATAAGAACTCCAATATTATATTTTTGTCCGGATACTGACTCACTATCTGATAATACTTTTTTCTATTCTCCTCAGACATGTCAGGGGTAAGGACATACACATAATAATCAATATTGCACGAAGCATTAATTACTAATGATGCAAATGATACGCCTGTCATGAAAGTAAAATTATTATCGCATTGATATAAAATGTTTACTCTTTTTCTCATATATTTACAGCATCTATCTGATCCGATGCAACCTTTCTCTATATTGTAAGATTATTTATTCTATTTTAAAGGATTGATCAATACTCTGTTTGCAATTTTGCATTTATCCATAAAAAGAGAACTCAAAAAAGCAATACCAAAACACATCACCGTATATAATAACGCATGTCCTATTAAAAATCCAAATAAGCCTACCGAACGAAGAGATTCCACTATAGCAATAACTAAAAACTGTGAAAAATAGAAAATCTGACTATTGCGCGATATATATTTAAGGCATTTATCTATATAAATATTCCCTGATAAATTGCTAAAGTCTTTCTCATTTTCATGACAAACTCTTTTATGTAATTGAATAGACACACTTTGATTAACAAGAAGCAAATACATAATGGATGGTATCAAACCTGCGCCAAGAAAGGTAATAACCATACGAATTATCAATTCAATTCCGCTACTACCCTCGCTCTTCATACCGACAAAGTGTCCATAAAACACAACAAAAAACAGTATTAATGCGTCTATTACTATATTTAATATTGCCTTTCGTTTGTTTATTGTCCATCTTGTTCCCGCTAAAAAAATCAATACATAAACCAACATCTTACCAATCGATGGATTTTTGAATAACAAAAATAAAGCGATCATCGCTGTAGAAAATTCAAAAATGCCTCCCATCCTGGCAGGTATTTTTTGTAGCATCTCATAAAGCATAATAGATATACTTAGTACCGGAAAATACCACATATTATGAACTGATAAAAAAACCTCATCCATAAACGTCCTATCAATTACTTAATACATACGAAGTAAGTTTCTTAAAAACGCAATGATAATAACATATTCAATGGAGCATATAATCAAGTTCAACAATCTGCGTAATTGATAAGAAAAATCATGAGTAATTGTATGTTTCGAATACAGATAACCACTCATCAAAATAAAAGTCGGAACATGCGTTATATAAAAAAGCACAAACAAATCATCAAGTTAATGATACACGGTACCAATGTGTTTCCATACGGTTACCTATAATCCAAGATATACTTATATAAATTATCAAGTTTAACTATACAGCAACATCCATTTTAACTAAACTCCCAGGATGGTGATGCTGTATGATGTACTAATATAACAAATGTATCTGTATCAAATTGGACAATTTCAAATTCACCTTCATCAAGCTTTTCACTTAATAGTACCAATTCCGAATTGTTTATTTTATCAATCGTTTCTTGAGAAGGATCTTTTAATACTACACCTTCAAAATTTTTTATATGTGCCTTATATGAAGTATTACCGCCGGTTAGATTCGTAGTAGAATTTGTAATGTTCATATACAAATTCCAATCATAAGCCAAAATTGTATTACTATTCTCATAATCCAAGTCATATGTATCTAAAAAATATACTGATTTATCATAATCAAATTCTTCCATGCTATCCAGCCTACATAATATTCTTGTACAAAAAGTTTTATCCTTTTCCCATACATACGACATATTGTAGTACTCAACTTGATCATAAAGGAAAAAGCCATACACCTGAAGGGAGAGATTTATAACAATTATCATTCTTATAAAAGCTCCCCTACTACACATATGTATTAATTGCGAACCAAAAACAATAGTTCCTGTCAGTAATATCACCCACCCCATACAATGCTGTGCACGGCATTTAAAGGACCATGAAATAAGCGGCATCGGACTTAAGGCAAATGGTATACATATAATACAAACCAATATGATTATTGTAATTTGTATCCTTTTATGGATTCTATTTTTTATCCAAAGATATACAACTGAAAACCCTATAACGATATAAGACACGATCAATGTAATCTTTAACTGTGGTAACATATACATCCACTCATAACTATGTTTCCAAGTCTTAAATAATGAATACAAAGCTCCAATCAATATATTATCTACAAATTTACCAGTAATAGCATCTGATGCACCTTGATAATCACTTAATTCAATATGCCAAACACTAATTATTACTATATTAGCTAAATAATACAATAGACCTGAAATCAGGATTACTACTATGCTTTTTTAATAAAAAAAGGCAATCATACCACTTTCTTTTTGTTCAATAAGAATTTGGTATAATACATAATAAATCAAAGTCATCAATACAGCTGAAATATTAGGTAACCATAAAGACAATCCCAAAAACAAAACACCTATAGCACATATTATTGTTTTCATTTTTGAAGACTTTACAAGCAAATACATTGCAAGATTGCATGCTAAAAAAGAAACACCATATGAAAATGTATCAGGTGCAAGAGTAATAAATACACAAACAGCAGGAAAAACTTCAAATACAATTGCCACAAGACTTCTTTTCAGATCATCTTTGATACCGAATATTTCAGAATAAAAAATAGCAGAAAACGCCATAATTATAATTGTCAAAAAGCCAGTAACAACTGGACTCTTATACCACCCAAGTCCCAATTCTACTATTGAAGCCAACCATCTTCCTGAATTAGCTCTCTGTAAAGCTTGTTCAATTGTAGGTTTACCAGTGTAATAATTTAAAATCCGATCGTCCCCACCAAGCATATTGGTAATACCATAAATATGACAAACAAATCCTGCAATAAGCGCTATTAACAATACATTTTTATTATCTTTTATCCATTTTGCCAAAACATTTTTCAAATTAATCCATGCTCTATCCATTTTTGATTTGAATGATGCATTCTAATCCGAATACACCACTTTTCCTTTCCTTTTCTTGATATTGTGGACTTTTGATTTTTCTCTCTAGCTTTGACCTATTGCATATCTAAGACATATGAACGCCTGGCACACGTACCGTAGTGTTAGATCCACTCTAAATTTCCTCCATCAAAAAAGCATAAAGAATCTGCACATGTATTTCTAGACACAAGAAAATCCAAGTATCTGGCGCCTGCATTTCAAAAACAAATCGTCGCTGGCCAAGCCCATAGCTGTCACTCAATACCCCCTTATTGATAAATACATATTTTCTCAAGTTGTATACCCAATTCTCGTAAATCTCTACCTTCTCCGATATCAAAAGGAGAAATAGCATCATCTAAAAGAATTGAAATAGTTATCATATTAGTATCTGGGAAATCAAAAACAGCTTCAATATGCTCACCTTCTGAAACAGACTCAGCCTGATATATTTCCTGACCATTAACAAGCAGTTTAATACTTTGCTTATTATAAACATCTGCTATATCCAATACAATTTTTGCTTCAGCATTTATATCAAAGCCATTAGCATAAACAAACAAAGACGCTTCATTACCCTCTGTCCAAGTAGGTTCATCTTCTCTGTACGAAAAGCCATTTATAGTGTATTGTTCTGAATTCCTATTCTCAGAACGAAACAAGATATCTTGACCATTTTACAGCACATGGCTTGTTATATCATTTGCAATTCCAACTGCTTCAGAAAATCTATAATTGCATCTTTCAGCATTCTCAAAAACCACGATATCTGGCTTATATGTATCTATAATTTTAATCAGATGATCATTTGTCGCTGCTGAACCATTAAACATTATCGTAGTGTGAAAACTTTCAGCCAAACAATAAATTACGCCATAGTCGTGGAAGTAACTATCTCCCAAAACAAGTATCGTATCTTCGTTATCAACTGAATTATTCACAAAATATTTTGCATGTCCCCCCCAGCTCTCATCTGGCATATATTGAATAGGTCTTAATACTGCATGAGGGTCACGCAAAGTTAATACTTCCTCCTCATCAGTTTGATGAATATAGCCATAATAAGTAAGCCCAACATCTTTAATATCTATATTCATATCATTTTCGCACAACGCATAATACTTGTTATTATTTTCATTGTTAATCTCTGTTATTAGTTCAGTATATCCAACAAAAGCGCCGCGCCAAAGCCAATGCCATGGTTCAGTCCAGGGGCCAAAGATATTATACTTATCTTTTAATCTAATTAAAGTTTCTTTTATTGGAACCACATCTATATCAGTATTATCTAGTAAAGCTCTCTCTACCTGGTCTGTCATAGAATAATCATTTAAAACCTGTATTGTATTACGATATTGCTCAGGATAAATAGTCTGCTTGTCCCAGCACTGGATATAGTAAACCTGAATTCCAAGGCTATCCAAATAATCATAAATTGTCTGATAAGAATCAGTAACCTCATCTAACCCATCTTCATCTAACAGGTTTGTATGCTGATAATCTGCCAAGCTATAAAAAGGAGTCAATTCTCCATTTACACCAAGTCTCATACCATTCAATCTGTCAAACGCATAGTATTTTATAAGTGCATCCGCTTCTACAAGATAATCTCTAAAGCCCAAGTTGTCGTTAAACCACACTTCAACATCTTGAAGATAATCCAGATTAAATGTCCCGTCAGCATTATAAAACTTGGGAAAAGGAGCTAAAGATCTATTCTCGGAAGCAGAAATAACCCCCTCTTTTTTATTAAAAATAGGCGTTTGCGAAACGCCAAAAGCCGCATAAATACGGCACTTTTGCTCTATAAAAAATGAATAACCCCTCACCGGATATGGTACAATAGAATTGACGAGAAACCACTGACCAATACCAAGAAAGGAGTTATTCTGATATATATGATACCATATAAACAGCTTTCTTTGGCTGATATCTATGCAGATTGCCAAGATAAATTTGAAAATGACAAGCCTGCGTTTTTGTCTCTATTAGAAAACCATATCGACCTTGATGAAATTATTCCGCTTTCTTTTATAAAGCATTTCTATGCATCAACGGGAAGATCCCGTAAATACCCATTAAAAGCTATGCTCTGGGCTTTAATTATCCAACGCATTTTTACTATCCCCACAGATCAGCTTCTACTGGTCTTTCTTGCATACTCGAAGCCACTTCGTGAATTCTGTGGTTTTACCAAAGTTCCTGATGCTTCTAAAATAACCCGCTTTAAGCAAGATTTTCTGGATGACTTACAGCTTGTTTTTGATAAGCTCGTCGATATTACCGAGCCTATCTGTCAGGCTATTGATTCTGCAAAAGCCAACATGACCATCTTTGATTCTTCTGGGATTGAAGCCTTTGTCACTGAAAACAATCCCAAGTATGCTAACAGGATCATCAAACAGCTTAAGGCATATGCCAAAGCAATGGGTTTTTATAAATCCTATGATCCCTATAAGGCAGCTTATGGATTGATGCCTTCTCATGCTTCTGCCAATCCTGAAATCAAACAGTTATATATCAACGGCCATTTCTGCTACGTTTTCAAGTTTGGCATTGTGACAAACGGCCTGGGAATTGTCCGACATATTTCTTTTTACAACAAAGACTTTTTGGCATCTCACCCGGATATCATTGTTGAAAAGAAATCTGATTCACCTGACGAAGATAAATGTGTTCATGACGCAAAACTTCTCATTCCCACACTTCAGGACTTCTTTTCAAAACATCCGCTCATCAATCCCAAAACATTTTTGGGCGATGCTGCTTTTGATTCAACTCTTCTGTATAAACAACTGCTTACAGGTGATACTTTTGGAACAGATAAACATTTTTCAAAAGCATATATACCTTTAAACAGTAGAGCAGGAATCAAATATCCTGATTGCAAAGTAAATGCTGACGGTATACCCTGTTGTCCTAATGATGACTCACTTCCGATGAAATCCGATGGTAAATCTTCAAGTAAGAATGGTTTAGTAAGGTTCAAATTTGTCTGTCCAAAAATCAAATATGTTTACGATAAATCTACCGGCAAGCAACATCGAGAGTGCCAATGCGATAACCCTTGTACCGATTCTTCCTGCGGTCGTATGATACATATTTATCCCGAAAAGAATCTACGAGCCTATCCAGGAGTACTTCGCGGTACCGAAGAATGGAACAATACTTATAAAATCAGGACTGCTGTCGAAAGAGATATCAATCATATGAAAGACTATCTTTGTTTAGCAGGGCGTCGCACACAAAATGAAAAAAACCTTGCATGCCGACCTTATCCTTGCAGGTATCACTCAGCTCATCACCGTCGTTCTCGCTGACAAAATCAAACACCATGAATATATACGTAGTGCAAAACCTCTAATCGCGTAGGACTTACCAACTTCATGAAGCCATATGCTTATTAAAGTGCGCCTAAAACTGACGGTTCACATTTTGTATCAGAGAATTCATGCTCTGCATGAATTCTTCCTTGTTTAAATTCAAGATTGCGAACGCGCACGGCGAGTTTCGCAATTACCTATTATTAAAAAACAAGGCAGGCAAAAGCAATATCATAAAAAATAAAACTATGAATATTTTTCTTTCAATTCTTTCAAACAATTAGCCTTCCTCCCAATAATCAAAAATGAAAATATATGAAAGACTGATATGTACTAGTAACTACTTCCATAATCGATAATAGTAGCAAAAGCAGCAAACATATGTCTCTGGCAACAGATAATACATTCTTATTTAAGTATCCTTTTATTATCCGAATCAATCTCTTCGGTAAAGAAGTACTAAAAACGACCGCTACTACTATAATAAAAATATTCCATTTATCTAAGTATTCATAAACAGATATTCCACATGACGATGAACTCATTTTTCCAAACATGGATTTAAAAAAATAAATGCCTGTTTAATATCCGGAGCCCTGAACAGTACCCAAGCAAAATTGGCAACTAAGATCAAATATACATGGGCTATGAAATCTTTAATCCTTCTTGAAATCGATATTTGTATTACTTTTTCATGTAAACCTTTCTCTAAAATTCGTAATATTCCATTAAGAAGCCCCCAGATAATGAAAGTCCATGCCGCACCGTGCCATATACCGGTTAGCAAAAAGACAACTAAAAGATTAATATATCCGCCTATCTTACTTTTTCTATTTCCACCTAATGGAATATAAACATACTTTTTAAACCACTCACCCAATGACATATGCCATCTACGCCAGAACTCAGTTATGCTCTTCGACATATATGGCAGATTGAAGTTCTCCGAAAATTCATATCCCAGCATTTTGCCGATACCTATTGCCATATTACTATATCCTGCAAAATCAAAATATATTTGCAAAGAATAAGAAATGCTACAAAGCCATGCAAGCTGCCATGATATAGATCCAGCTCCTTTGGACCATATATCATCAACTATTATTCCTAACGTGTTAGCAATTATCACTTTCTGTGATAATCCTAATACCATACGCTTTGCACCCTCGTAAAGCCAATCTAACGTAACAAGGTCTTCTTTAAGCGAATCACTATACCTTCCATAGGAATCAATAGGACCAGACATGATCTGTGGGAACATGATAATATACGCCGAAAATCTGTTAATGTTTCTTTCTGCTTCAACCTGTTTCCTATACACGTCTGAAAGATATGATATCCCTTTAAATGTATAAAACGAAATCCCCATCGGCAATATAATACTCAAAAGCTGAATATCACTCCTAAAAAGGTCATTGATCATACCTATAACAAAATTTGAATATTTAAAATACATCAATACAGAAATATTTAGAACAACAGAAGTTGTAAGAATAATTTTGGGAAAAATGTCTTTGGCAATAAGAAGTGCACACGCATAATCTATCACTATAATGGCAAATATTAGTAGCAGAAATTTAGGTTGTGACCATGCGTAAAAAAACACACTGCTCAAAACCAGCCAAGCACTTCTGAACTCCCTTTTGATGACCAAATTCACCAATACAACGATTGGTAAAAATATAAACAAAAAAATCGCTGAACTGAACCCCATCTCTTCTTCTAATCCTATCCTTCTATGTTTTTAACCTACTCACTACTGAACGAGAAAATTCTTTTTATATGCTCGGTATGTTTAAAAAATAGCGATTACATCCCTCAATCTGCCGCCTCACACTCCTGTCAATTATTTAGAAAGACTAGACATTTTTGTTATCTTCTTTGATATGAATAAGGGGACAGCTAGTCCTTGCTCTACACTTTACAACATCCTCTCCTACATACATCAGATGTCTTAATCCCTTAACTACAGAATCATATTCTGATTTTGAAATAGCTTCATAAGTAAATTCCGAAAGAATTTCTACACATTTGTAATTAATTCATTAAGCTTTCTAATTAATTATTTTTCCTTAGTTGCATTCTCAACGCAATCACATACTGCCACAAAGTTCGAATTATTCTACATATAATAATCAACGCCGGAAAAGCCACTTTATTACCTACTAGAGCTTGGTACGCCTCTTTTGTATTCCTTCCATATCCTTTTATTCCTGCACTAGAGGTTCCACCATAGAACATCTTCATGAGAACTTCCGGAATATACCCAAGTTTTAGAGTACCATCTCTCAATATTCTTATCATAAATTCATAATCAGAAGAACTGTGATATTCCGTTTTATATAAGCCATATCTATCGTATATCTCTCGCCTTATATATAGCGTTGGATGAGCCGGCATCCAGCCAAGATGAATGCTGCCATTTGGCATATGCCAATATCTTTTCAGAGTATCACCATCAGCATATACAAGGTCTGAATGAACAGCATCATAATCTCCCTCATTCAAAGTCCGTATATATTTAGAAACGGCATCTGTACATGTAAACTCATCATTAAAAACAGCTATCACATCTCCCGACGCCATACGGATACCCTTGTTCATTCCATCGTAAATGCCATCATCTTTTTCACTGATCCAGACAATAGTAAAATTCTTATAGGCATCGCCACTATTTTCAATTAATGAAGCATATTTTTTTATTATTTCAACTGTTCCATCGGTTGAACCACCGTCAACAATCACCAGCTCGATTGACGGATAATCCTGAGTAAGCACACTCTCTATAGATTTTGTAAAATTTTCATGACTATTATACGTTGTCATGATCAGCGAAACTTTTGGTATATTCATATAGTACTATCTTTTGTCCTCATTCGTGCGATCACCATACTTATTATTCATTTCCAATAACATCCATTTTCAACATCAGTTGAATTATGTGGTGTCTCATTTTCTTTTGGATAAATCCATTTTTCATTAATTGGAATTTTCTTATCAAGAGGGCTATTAACCCATCTACTGCCCTTAATTCCAAATAAACACTGAGTGACTCCTCCAATATGTATAGTCTTCTTACCTGCCTTCTTAAGCATGGCAGCAAGTGGCATACCATAAGCCCCACATCCAATTATTGCCACATCAAAGTCCCTTTTCAACGCTTCATCATACATGTATTCAAGAGCATCAAACCAGGTATTAAACCTGTCGTCTTTATTATCTCCCAATGTTTGAACAGCTTTTAGTACATCAAGTTCACACTCAGGTAATAATTCATTTTCAGGGAAAATAACTTTTCTTTTCTGATACTGCTCTTTAATAGAATCTTCAAATGGATGTATTACAAGTACTTTCTTCCCCTTAAGTGCCCATGTCCATGGAGTATCACTATACCAGGGTTCAAGCCATCTAAGCGCTGTTATTTCAACATCTGGCATAGCAGTTCTAATGTAATAGTCTTCCATACGTCTGTTCCACACACCTAGAACATCTACTTCTTTAGCGCTAGAATATAATACTTTTGCAAACTTTTCATGTAAAGATTCATCTTTTGGGAAGAAACCCGCCTGGATGGATAAGTTATCCCACCACTTTTTATCGAAGTCCTTATATTCTTCTGATAATCCACATATTGTTTTTCGCATATATGAATCTAGGTTATTTATTTCTGTATTACCAAACCTCGATACCATAAACGGCTTTTCACCATTTATCAGTTCCGCGATCTTCTTATTGGCATATTCGGGGCCATGAAGAATCTTTCCTCCATAGACAAATGTACGAAGTTCGTGTCCAAACACCGGAATAATAATATGTCTTCTGATTATATCAGTTATTCTGTTATTCCTAAGTTCAAACCTTTTTTCATAAAATAGCCACTTAAGTTTATCTCTATTCATCCCTTGAATAATAACCCTCAACGTGATCTTTATGTTGTTATATTCTTATATAACTCAACAATCTTATCCGTCTGATCTTTTACACCATACTTTAAGGCATTCAAAACTACGGTATCAGCAGTAATCTCATCTGCCTGCATTCTGCAATCTATCTCATTTATAGCATCCATGTACAGATTAGCTGGTACTGGAATATCAGTCTCTTTGTGAAGTACCACGCCGCACTTCTCATTGACTAGTTCACATACCGCGCTTGTATCCAGAACTATAACAGGAGTACCACAAGCCATAGATTCAACAGTAACCATTGAAAATGTCTCTTCTACAGAAGGATTAACAAAAATATGTGCTTCTGTATATAATGCTGCAAGTTCCCTTTGATTGTCTGTCCTATCTATCCCTATGATATTATCTGGAAGATCTTTCCTCTGTCTAGCACTTACTCCGACTAAAACAATAACATATACCTCTGGTAGAATTTTTGCAAGTTTTATAAAGTCATCCATGCCTTTTCTCTTATTCCAATATAATGCAACTCCCAGCAGAATCTTTTTATTATCTGGAATATTAAATTTTTTTCTTATATCCACTTGCTGTACAGGATGAAAAATCTCAAAATCTATTCCATTTGAGACTACTTTAACAGGATAGTCTTTCAAAAAAGATCTTTTCACCTGTACTTCCAGCCATTTTGAAGGAACGATTAGTGTCAGATTATTAAGTCCTGTAAATGAATTCCTCTTAGCTTTGTAATTATACTTAGATTCATCAAGCATCAGGCTTATAGGGTACTCTCCCTTTTCAGGGCAGCTATAGCATCCATCTATCCATCTGTTGCATCCAGCTCCTGTATAATATGCGCAGTGACCTGTATATGCCCAGCAATCATGAAGTGTCCAAACAATCTGTCCCTGATAGTAATTTTTAAGATAATCAAACAGTAATCTGTAATTCAGATAGTACCCATGAATATTATGAAGGTGTATGATATCAGGCTTCTCATATTTTAAAACTCTTATTATCTTCTTAGTAACATAATATGATCCAAGTCCATGCAGATCCGTTACTGATGTCAGGATTACATGCGCCCAGAATGAAAAGCCATTACCAACTTTAAGGCACGGAATATCCTTATACCCTTTTCTGCGGCCATAAATTGACAATGTTTCAAAGCCAGCTTCAATAGCTGCCTTCTGGATATTACCCATAATATGTCCAACACTTGTATTACACACAGTATTTATCTGTATTAGCTTCATATCACAGGCCATTCTTTCTATAAAGCATTATCCAATAGTCATTAGTAGAATATAACTCTTCTTCAAATTCTAAAGCATATTTCTTCGCCGAATTCTTATCTACAATAATTACAGATTCATCTTCTATTTCTTTATTATCACATTCAGAAATGTACTCTTCATATGTATAGATACTATAATCATCTCTTATATAGCCCCAAAGGCTATTCTCAGGCTCATGTCCTGAGCATACATATATAACTGTATCGTGTTCATTGCTATTAAGCCACCTGGCAATCTCAATAAACTGTTTTTCGTTTAGATTGCCATTACATATTACGTTACTATAATATGGCAGTTGAACGAAATTTATTATATCAAACACTATAAAGTATATCGCATATAATGATATGACCATTTTAAAGTTGAATCTGTAATCCTCTGCATTAGTCTTTCTGCAAAGATACAGCATAGCCACCGATAAGAGCAATAAGATCGCAGCAAATGCTATTCCCGAATATCTCCATACATGGTTAACAGCATTGGTTAATGTTGTAAATAATAGACCATCTACAATTCCGCTTGCTATATCCGTTCCGGCTACAAGGTAATAAATCAGTAATACTATAGATGAAAATAGAATAATTCTTACAATTATAACCAGTCCGATTTTTGAACTGAAATTATTTACCGGAAGATCAAGTCCTTCTATCATCAATATAAACAAAGGTGCAAAAACAGGAAAAACATATCTGTATAAATACTTCGCCGGATATAGGAAATCTCTATGCTCTGTATATACGACAAGTACTATTATCTCTACAATGCTTGCAATAAGAAAGCAAATCAATAATAGGCAAAACTCTTTGTCGCTTTCCTTATACTCTCTAATCTTTCTGACAGGAACAGCAATAGCAAATACCCCCATAGAGATGAAGGTGCACGCTGCATAAAAAAGCACTCCCACTACCAGGCACCTGACTGTAACAAATGTAATGGGAAAAAGGTTAGTAACCTGTGACGAATAATGATTAGACCCTGATCCGCCATTTATTAAATTAATCAGACCTGATTCTGCCAGATACATCACCGCACAGATCATCGTATTGATCAGGATTTTTAAATAGTCCTTTTTACTTAATAAACTCTTTATAAGCAAGTACCCTGCATATAATAGTGGAAATATAAATCCAACCGTTTTGGTAAAAAAGGCTAACATATAAAGAACAGGGGTAAATACTGTATAAAGAGACACACCTTCTGTCCTTATATCCATATACATAAGATAAAAAGCCCATAATAGCAGGGGATAGTATAATATCTCCTGCATTATATATCCCGTCATAGCCATCTCCGGTACTATCGAAATCAGGAGAGTAGCCATTATGGCCTTATTTCTATCAGTGATAACTTTATCTGCCAACTTATACGCTGGAAATATAGCGCTACCCATTATCACCACATTTATTATTCTTACGTAGAATAATATATATTCAGGATCATAAAAGTAATACGCTACAGAAATAACACACGAGTACAATACCGCCTTGTAATTAAGTATATCGCCATATTGCATGAATCCGTGACCGTAGTGGAAGGACTTAGCCATTGCCAAATACAGTTCCTCATCTACATGAGAATGAACGGGTATCGTGAATCTTGAGACGTAGAAAATTCCAATAACAATTTCGATAAGGTATAAAATTACAATATAAGCTTTGGTCTTTTTCTCCATCTCCTTTTACTGCTCCAATTCTTCGATTCCTCGGTTAAGCATTACAACTATCCTGTTTCCAACTTTTCGAACGCAGCTATTATTCGGAAACATCTCCATATCACTAATCTGGCTTTCCTCCAGATCAGATAAGTCGCAGTCTTCATAAAAGCTGTCAAGAGACGTATATTGTTTTACATCAACTGGAACCCCCATAATATTTCTGATAAAAAGAGGAACATTAAAGTCATTAAGTCCATTTACTCTTGAATCAGAAACATTCCAAAGATCATCTAAAATTGGAATCGATGTAAGTCCTGTAGAATCTATATAGCTATCTCCTTCAGACGGACAATAGATCACGCATACCTGCTCTTCTCCAGTGAATCCTTCAGTACATTCAATTCTGTCAACAACCCTGATGCATAAAGCATACGTAGATTGCATATAGCTGCTCGCTCTAATTGCAACAGTATTAGCAAGCACTATTCCAAAATAAATATAAGCTACAAGCAGGCATGAAATGACTATCTCCAGACTCTTGATAAACTTTACGTTAGAATCATCTGATCTATAAGTCTTATACAAAAGCTCACATACCACTACAACAGTAAGATAGGGCATAGAATACCCAAAATACATAAGTTCATGGATCTGTGTTGTAAATAGCCCAAGAAATCCCATCGCAACCGGCATCAATAATATGATCACTACGGCAAGTGCTACATTTTTGGCACTATCCCGAATCACTAATACCTTACGCTTCAAAAGAACGATTATGGCAACTGCAAATAATATAAAAATAATAACCGTCAAAAGATGCGGAGTGAAAGATCTGTAAATGTAGTAGTACAAGCAGGCACCATAAACATCAGCGATACGCTTAAATGATAAAAATGAAATAATGCTTCCCAGTGACGATATATTATTCTCTCCACCGTACGCCTGTAACTGTTGTCCAGAAACTGCTAGTAAAATTCTAAGAATCAAATAGAAAATCGCAACTGCTATAACAGGGATTCCTATAAAAGCAGTACACGTTCTTGAAACCTCTTTAAATGTCTTACCATAAAAGATGTCCATCAGGATTTTCAAAAACAAAACTGTAAATGTTGTCGTCAAAAAAGCCCCATAATAGCCTGCAGAAACTGCTATACATATGATAGCAAGCATTATCTGCTTAATTGACAGCTTATTTGAAGATACCAGCAAATAAGCTCCTAAAACAGAAAAAAGCAAAGCAAGATAAAATGCCAAAGAATAACCATAAGTATTCACCATTATTATCGTAGGTGAAACCTGACAAATAGCAGCTGTAGCGATTATTCCGGCTAACGTTTCAACATCAAATGTCAATATGAGTATATAAACCGTCACTGACATAAGGAGCGTTCCAATAACTCCGTCAAGCCACGGTATAGATTGTAACATCGTTAATAATGGAGTTGACCATCCGAGCCATTTTGCTCCGCCAAAGCTCGGATACACTTTGTTTAAAGAAATCGCCACATTATCCCAGCCATACGCTGCATTTGTGAATTTGAATGTATATGCAATTATCGCAACTACTATAGTAGCTATAAATGATAATCGCAATTTCCTGTTGTCTAATATGTTACTAATATAATCCGTCATGTGCTATCTCCATCCAAAAACATAATCATATAATCAACTCATTGGTAATCGATCATTCTTTAATTTCAGCTGTGCTATACACCAAAGTCCCCCTGGAATCGTAGCTGTTTATTTTATCTTCAGCAACAATATCATAATTCCTGTTAAGATCATCAATTGTCTCATCCAGGTCATAATAGACCGATAGCAAGAATACATTATATCCATCAGACAGGTATTCATCTATTAATGAGACTTTATCTGTATCAAAACCACCATCAATGCCATATAACAGCTCAACCTTGATATTATTATCTGTCAGGTATACAAAAGAAGGAAGTACTCCGGGATTAACCAGAAAATAAACATCTTTCTCTTTTAAAGATCTGCCATACGCCTCTTCAAATAATAAATTAAGTTCCTCAGAATAGGCCCCAACTCCTCGTGTCATATTAAGTTCATGATAGAACGAATATGTATCTATCAGGTTCATTATCACAAAGACCGAAGATAAAATGCCGACAGCAAAATATCTCACATCTTTAAGTTCCCTTGCCAAATAACATACACTGATAACAATATAAGGAAACATCAGAAACAAAAGCGGAACCATATGTTGTTCCTGCATTCCGGAAATCAGTGGAATGGAACAGATATAAAATGAAAGGTAAAAACTCATCATCCATAGTATAAATTCTCTGTCTTTATTCCTCTCTCTTTTAATGATCATCATTATTACAAGTACGATCGTAATAACAAGAAAAATCCAAAAGTATAACCTTCCAAATACTGACGTACATACACCATTAATCTGCAATTCAGCTGCCTGTCCACTGACTAGCGAATAAAAAAGAAAGAAAAAGTGCGTAATAAAAGCTGTTTTTGAACCAGTTTTCCTGGATTCTACACCGCCAAGGCTAAAGCTACTGATCTTACTTATCAATATTTGTGAACATACAACAGCTATACCTATAGCAGCAACAAAAACCAATCCCAGCAAAATCACATAAATCTTCCAGATTAAATAAGGGATAGCCTTCTTTCTCAGAAAAAAACATGCCGGAACTGCTAAAGCAGCGAAAAATAAAGTGCAAAACATCATAAGTACTATGAAGGCAAGTCTGGTATTTCCAAGAGCATTAGTAATAAGTGAGTCTGCAAATCCGCAAAAATATAAACTACAGCCACACAAAAATCCCCAAATTGAAGATATAATCATATACACGAGATGATGCCCATTATGTTTTATCGCCAAAAACACAATTACAGGCACAAAAAATAAAAAGCAAAAATAATCGTAAAAAGAAACTCCAAGAAATAATCCCATCAAATAAAACAATTTAGCAAGCGCCAGATGGTTATCGTTCTTTGATGTTATTATCTTTTCTAAGAATAAAATAGCGAGCAAAAAGAAACATACTCCAGGCAACATAATGTCATACTGCGTTCTTGTTAATGTCAAAATAGAAATACTCGTTCCACATAATACCAGTCCGCAAATGCCAATCCAATATTTTCCTACTGCCCGATATATTATTAAAAATATAAGATCAACACATATAATAACATATAATAAATAAACTATTCTAATGGTAAATACTGTTCCGCGAAAAAATAGCAAAACCGCGATCTGCGCAAACATGCTCAGTGTTCCATAATATATATTACCAATGAGTGGGATTCCCACATGTGACATCATCATTCCTGTCTGATTATCAATCTGTGGATTAACAATTGTACTTGCAATAAAATCTGTGATTGCAGAATCAAAATATACACCAGGAAGATTAATATATATCGAACCCAAGAGTATGATCAACGCATCTATTATAAATATCAGAACTAATCTGCTTTTTTTACAATTCATTCTATATCTCCCATAATCCCTTAAAATTACTGCTCTCTAATTTTCCACAGTTTTTAATTTTTAATATTTTTTCGAATCGAAAGCTTACGTATTACGATAGCCAAAGTAACCTTAATCATATAATATACGGATTTACGCATGTTAATAGAGCTCTCTCCATTTTCTCTTTCACGCATAACTACCGGTAACTCCTTAATCCTTCCACCATTAAGCGCTGCCATAACAATGGCTTCCGGTTCCGGGTAGTCATCAGGATATTCTTTGGCATAATATTCTATAAAGCGGCGATTGACAGCCCTGAATCCACTTGTTGCATCTGTAACTACAGCTCTGGAAGTTACTTTTATAAGCCAGTCCAGGAATCTGATTCCTGTTCTTCTAAGCTTAGATGACTGAAATCCGTTCTTTTCAAGAAACCTTGAACCTATCACTATATCACATTTATCGCTTTCAAGAATGTCTATCATTTCCTTAATATAGGATACGTCATGCTGGCCATCACCATCTACCTGTATGGCAACATCATATTCATTTTCAGATGCATAGCGGTATCCCGACTGGACAGCACCGCCTATTCCAAGGTTTACCGGAGCTGATATATAAGATGCGCCTATAGAATCCAAAATGTCTCTCGTATCATCTGTAGAGCAGTCATTAACTACTATATAGTCTGCAAATGGGCATTTGATTTTTATATTATCTATTACAGCTTTTATATTGCCGCTTTCATTATATGCGGGAACGATTATAAGACTTTTCATACATATATCTCTTAGGTCTTCAACATAAATATTGGTTTTTGTGCCATGAACTATTATAATAGAAAAGCAGATAAAATGACAGTTATTATTAATATTGGAGCAAGAACTATCCCTATGGCTAATATTGGAATAATTATAAACTCGCTAAGAACCTGTGGCGGAGAAGAGCGTGTTGTATCCTTAATGGCAAACGAGTGGGTCAAGGATCATAACGTAACAATTTATTCTTTTGAAACAAGGAATCCTAAACCCGAAGAACAGAACGACTATCCTATATCTCCAAAGATCAGGATAGAGCGTGTTTATATGCCAAATGATGGATTCTGTGCCAGATATCTTAAGGTATTATATTTTTATACAGGCTTTATTAATACATCACTGTGTCGCAAATTCCTCAAAAAACTGTATTACCCTAAATCATTTATCAAGGAATGGATAGATAGAATAAATGCTTCTGATCTTGATATTGTAATCGCCATATCTGGGAATAATACGATGTTACTCGGCCAAATCAAGGATCACATATCCTGCAAAACCATTGGTTGGGAACATAGCTCTTTCGAGGGTTATTTTGACAGAAAAACAGGTGCTTTCAAAAACAGAATTGAGACATATGTTGAAAATGCGACCAAGTTAGATAAGATCGTTCTACTAAATCAGGACATTGAACGCAAGTTCAAAGCTATAGGGCTTAACAATACTACGATCATTCCTAACCCCAAAAGCTTCTCGATGTCACAGAAAGCTTCAATG
Source organism: Butyrivibrio fibrisolvens (assembly GCF_023206215.1). NCBI lineage: Bacteria > Bacillati > Bacillota > Clostridia > Lachnospirales > Lachnospiraceae > Butyrivibrio > Butyrivibrio fibrisolvens. The sequence goes on along the minus strand of NZ_CP065800.1, from coordinate 1,311,139 downwards.
AGTAACCATTCTATAGTTACCTGCGGCCGAATAGAAGCAGAAAAAGGATATTTTGATCTGGTTAAGGCATTTGCAAACTTCCATAAAGATTACCCTGAATGGAGTCTTACGATCGTTGGCGGCGGTAGCCTTAAACCCAAATTAGATAATTTGATCGATTCTCTTAGACTTTCAAAGAGTATCACTGTTACCGGATACGTTAAAGATGTCCAAAAGTATTTACTCAATGCATCTATTTATGTCATGACATCCAGATGGGAAGGTTTTCCTATGTCTGTAACTGAGGCTTTGGAAGCCGGGCTCCCGGTTGTAGCCTTTGATATACCTGCAATGGAGCCTTTAGTATCTGACAATATCGAAGGCTTAATAGTGCCTTCTTTTGATAACGTCAAATTCGCAGATGCGCTTAAGAAACTTGCTTCTAATGAGGAAAAACGAGTTCGAATGTCTTGTAGTGCTATCCAAAAGGCTTTAAGCCTTGACCCTCAGAATGTCGCTTTGATATGGGATTCAGTATTTAAGGAGTTAACAGGCCATTGAATGACAAAATGCCAAAAATCAGTATTATCATACCAATTTATAATACTCCCCAAAGCAGCCTTGTGAAGTGTCTTGATTCAATCAAAAATCAGCCATATTCAAACTATGAGCTAATTCTTATCGATGATGGCAGTAGGTCTGATCTTTCTCAGATTTATTCCAATCTTTCACAAAAGTATAGCGCTACATATCTATATCAGCCCAATAAAGGTGTTTCATCTGCGAGGAATCATGGTATCAACGAAGCATCCGGAGATTATATAGCATTCATAGACTCTGATGATACAATTATGCCTGACTTTCTACCTGACGCTGCAGAATATGCAGCTAGCGGTGATTATGATATAGTAATCGGCTCTATTCAGGATGTATCTAAAGAATATAGCCAAGCCTTTGTTGATTCTGCAGTTTCCCTGGATGGCAGTAACATATATGAACTTGAAAATGCCCTTCTTGGCGGAATCGGCCCTTACTATAAATTTAATCCAAGAAGCTATTTTCTTCTTGGAAGTTCATGCGGAAGAATATATAAGACATCCGTTATCAAAGGCTCTTATTATCAAGATGGATTAAAATACTCAGAGGATCAACTTTTTAACAGAATCGTATTCAAAAAAGTAACCAGCGCTATTATTGTACCCGATATTTGGTACAACTATTTACAAAACGATTTTTCTGCAATGCATGGTAATTATGAAAACTACCGTGCTCAAATATGTGTCTTTTGGAAACTATGGAATGATATAACAATAACAGAATCAAATTTGAACATTGCAAATTCAGCCAATATCTTATCTCTAAGATGGTTTAACGGATTTACTACAGAGTGGATAATCCCACTTAATGGATCATTGCATCGCAAGATCACAGAAATGAAAAAAATTTCAGAGGAAGAAATCTTCATTTATGCGATTAACAACCTTCCTTTTAAGATGGCTAACAGTTTGAAAGATCGCATTACCTATTTGATGTTAAAATTCCACTGGTTTGTAGGGATTTACTTTATCAATTCATTAAACCACTTTTTAATGACTACAAAAAACAAATCTTAAGCAGAAAGGAATTCCTGTTATATGCTCAAGCATCTTGTAAAAAATCTTTTCGCCAAAATATATGGAGAAAGTTACGATATCTATCTGCTCAGAAAAAGTGGTGTGCAGATAGGTAAAAACTTTTACTATGACTCCAGTTATATCGATGGCAGTTTCAGATACCTGGTTGAGATTGGTGATAATGTTACATTTACGCACGCATCCATACTTTCTCACGATGCCAGCACTAAAATTCCTCTAGGCAAAACGAAAATTGCTAAAGTCAAAATAGGTAATAACGTATTTATTGGTTACGGTGTTATAATCCTTCCAGGTGTTACAATTGGAACTAATGTAGTAATAGGTGCCGGAAGTGTAGTTAACAGGGATATCCCGGACAATAGTGTTGCAGCAGGTAATCCATGTAAAGTCATCGGTTCCTACGAAGATTTTGTCAATAAGAATGCAAAAAAGATGGAATCACAACCAGTGTTTAATCTTACAAATGATCCGGAGAAGCAAAAAAATATAGCCGATAAACTCGGAAGTTCTTTCGGTTTTATCGACTAATGTTTCTTGAAATCTTCAGAGTAGCAAAGAAATGTCTTTTTCTTGTTTGTTACTCTGATTTTTATTTATTCTTTTTCACTAAAACTGCAACAAAATATGATACGTTTAATATGCTCGTAATTATCACTACAGAAATAGTTGCCATAGCAGCACCATTAATCTCAAAAAGGACTACAAGTACATAATCTGCTGCTATGTTCAAAATACCTGAAAGTACTGCAACAAAAGTATTAAAATATAACTTCCTCTGTGTAACAAGTAAGCTTCCTGTAAGAACACTGAATGTTCCAGAGAAGAAATAGCTTGCAGACAGTATTCGGAATGGTACTAGTGCATCCATATACTGTTCTCCAAAAATTGTTCTTATCAACCACGGCGCTAGGATTATTAGTGATGCCGATATTACAAAGTTCAAAGATCCTACAGCTAATAAAGTCAATCTATACTTTCTGATACACCACTTTCTATCTTCTCTATGTGCTGCAAAATATGGATAAATATACGTAACTATTGCAACTGGAATAAATGATAATGCTGTAGGAATCTGAGTTGCTACTTTATATGTCGCTACCTGAATCTCATCTGTCATTACAATTCCGATAACAAATACATCTATAAGGTATAGCAGCTGCGATAACCCGTTATTAAGCATGCTTATTCCGGATATCTTGATCAGATCCTTAAACACTGCTTTCTCTAGCCCTTTTTCTCTCAATTTAATAAATGGAACCCTAAATATACTTATACCTATCACAACACTTGAAATATAGGCAATATACCTTCCGATAACCATACCTTCAGCCGCCCAAAACAAAGCTCCTACTATCGTAAGAGCAGCTACAAGTGCTGTATTTATAAGTGATGTTCTGGAATACTTTACATTTTCCATAGATGATCTGAGATATATTTGCTGCATAGTATACCAATAAATAAATTCTGGTAATATTACCATCATAACAAGAAGCCTGCCTGATTCCATAATCGGAAGAGGGATAAACACCCCCATAATAAGCATCACAAATGAAAGAATCAAATTAAAGATACTTCCAAATCTAAGTGCAGCACTAAAGATTCTTTTAAACTTCTGCTTATCATTCAATGATTCGCTTAACAGCTGCAGTGCCCCTGCATCTGTTCCAAAACCGGACGCAAGCAAAACTATGGAAAAAATATTCCAAGCATAAGCAAATACTCCATAATCCGCCTTAGACACCACACGAACAAGGATTATGGAGCTGATAAATGCTATAACATTATTGAATACTGATGCACCAAATATATGGAACAGCCCTGTATTAAAGAGCTTATGTATTTTTTCTTTCAATACCACTTTCCTAATATACCCTCCTACCTACTTTCAGATGCGCCCTGTTCAAGATCTCTTATTCTCTTTTCAAGCAGCGCATTTTGTTGGATCAGAGTCTTAATACGTTGTTTCTGTTTGGATACTATTGATGTTATAGCCATAAGTATCATTGTCAGAAAAGCCATACCCAGCATAATAACACCATACATATATGTACGGATACCAAGAAGAGACATAACCACTTCAAAAAGTTGTGGAAAGGCATCTATTATCAGTATTATAATCCCAGATGCAAACCACAATAGAGTATACTTAAGATCCAGTGAATTTTTTTGAATCAATTTAATGATTATTCCAAAAAATATAATAACTCCTATTAAGATTACTATTCTTGATGTAATTGTGAAGTACATATGTTCCCCCTTATCTTACGAAGACCCGGCATCTTCCGGATAATTGTTCATCCTGAACATAGCTTAATCCGTTATAATTATAGTCTTTATCGTACATATTTCCCATATCAGAATAAGTAATTACTATTATACAGTCCGGTTGATACTCATCATCTGAATACTTTGATGATGAATTTGGCACATCTATATAATATACAGTGTCTGAATACTCTTCAAGAAGTCGTAATACTGGGTACACGTACGTATTAGAATCCATTTTTATACCTATGCTATGATATTCCTGAGCATTCTCTTCAAGATATCTGCTTAATGGTTCATAAACCGATCCATACTCTCCACCATTTACTTCATAATAAGCCTCTGCTCTATCATCTCCGGAATACTTATGTTCTAAATGGACTATTATCATATTAAACAACTGTGCACATATAAGAAGTCCTGAAGCGCCATATATCAATCCCTCAAACAACCTGTTCTTATACTTCCCAAGCTTTTGAATTTGCAAACAGATTGCTGGTGCTAGAAGTCCAAATGACGCTATCATATATCTGCATACAAATACTTCGGATTTTACAAATGCACAGGTTATTATAAAAGCGAGAAAAGCAGCCGAGCTGTATCCGAATGATATCGGACAACTTAATTCTTTCTTATCACTTCTCACAATCTTTCTAACACTGTAGATGATGCATCTTATAACAGTAATAAGCAATATTCCAAGGAATAATATAGTTATTACTGAATTGGTTGCCGTATCGTATTCGTAGTTCTCAACCTTACCTAGCAGATTATCCTGATAATTCCCACCTTCACTGATCAAACTTGAATCAATATCAATATGCAATATATACCCAAGGTAATAAACCAGATGTTGCCATATATTATTGAATGATGGCCATAATACACCAGGAAGAAAAAATCCTATATTCTTAAAGAAATTGATAAACTGATATCTTAAATCTATAGTTAGTACCAGCTGCCCAGGCCCTTGCCACGGATCTGTCATAGCTCCATAGGTCACAATATTTCTTATAGCTTCAGGCAAGATAATTACTACCATTATAACTGTAACAAGAGCAATCCAGGTGAAAATAAGTCGTATATTATCCTTACGCTTTAAGCACATGTAAAGCAACCATACAAATAATGCAGCTACGCAAAACAAGCCGCTTGGCTTTGTGAGAATACTAAGCGCAAGTGACATTGCAAGTACCAACAGTCTGCCAATTCCTTTTTTATCCAAACATAATCCATCATCGCTATAAGCTATTTCCAACACCACTCTTGAAAAAGCAAGAATCCATAATGCTGCAAATTCATCTGTCTGTGTGGACAAGCTTTCTGCAAAAACTATCGGAGACGCTGCAAACAGCAGTACTGCATATATTCTTCCAAAATTATCAACACCAATCCTTCTGGCAATACTATATACAAATATTATATTCAGTATGTAAGAAAAAGACTGTGTTAAATTTAATACCGCATCATTACTCTGTACATATAGCAGATACAGGTGCAAATCAATGAATTCCGTAAATCCGGGAGTTCCGAGCATTCTTGTATCCATGGTAGCAAAGTGGGTGACGCTTTCATTCTGTGCCCAAAACCAGATCCTACTCAAATGATATGATAAAGAATCCCAGTTATATGGAACTATCCTTACTGCTAAGCTGAAAATGAACAGTGCATATAGTCCAAGTACGACGGCACCCATCAGTTCACTTTTTGAAGCTTTACATAATCCGCCTATGACACTCATGGTAAGTCGTATATGCTTTCGAATCAGAATCCAGGTTACTAAAGCAGCCATAAAGCAATCATATAAAATCCATGTTCCTATGCAAAAGGATCTATTCATAACATTAAACATGGATAAGACTTCTGTCACTAAATATACCCAGATTCCAATGAGCGTAATCCCATACGCTATTGCCACACTGCCTTTTCTATCCTCTAACAATATATATGCACATATAATACTAAGAAAAAGTCCTGCAATAATAAGCATCCTCGGATCCCCAATACTTTTATAGCTCTACTTGTGTAAATGTTATCATATCATCATTATAATTGATCTTATATAAGCTACCATTATCTACATTTGTAAGGCCCATCTGCGGAGCAAAATCTGCAACAAATGTATCATTCACATTATATAGATACAGATAATCGAACCCTTTAATATAAGCATTTATAAGAGACTGGCTATCCAGCACTTCTCCTGAATATTGCTGATCTTCTGACGATCTCACAGACTTCCAGTCTGTTGTGTTTGGAAGCAGATAATAGTTAAGTCTCCCATAGTAATATCCATCATCTTCCTGGGATATTATGTATATTGAGGCCTGTCCGCCAACTACCTGTTCTATCTGCTCAGCCTGATATCTTATAGATCTTAATAGGTCATCTTCCTGTGCGGGTGCAAACTTTACATCCGGTTGAGCTTTGATCTGAAACACCAGAAGTACTATCGCAGCAAAGACTACTGCTTCACTAATAGCAATACGCTTCCAGTAATCAGATCCGCCTTTTACCAAATTAAAGACTGAATACATCAATATTCCCAAAAGTACAATGAAAGCTGCAACAATATATGTGCATAGATATCTTGATATTGACGCAAGGCCATATACTTCACCAACAGTGAATCCGCCTGCTATATATAAAGCAAGCATAACTAATGCAAATAGAAAGAAACCAAATCCGCAGATAGTTAATACACTCATAGCACTAACTACAGTCCTACGCTCAGCACCACTCTTAGCTAATATCTTTACAGCTGCGAATCCACCAATTACAAATACTCCAAACCAACCTATGTATGGAATTCCAATCCACGTAACAGGTTCTGCAATTACATAATGGGTCATAGCTCCTACAACCCAGGTCTGATGTTCTTGAACGTTCCTTCCAAGTATAAAATTGATCAGATTTACAGATAATGAGTTTGTAGCAAACTGTACATGCGCAAGATTCAAAGATGATGTGTATATGTGATATATCTCATATACAATAATCGGAATTACATATATTACGCCAAGACTGATAGCCTTTTTCTTTATCGGTAACTCTGCAGAGTACACAAATAATGTAACTCCAGCTATAAAGCTAAGGATAAAAAAGGTAAGTCCCATCTGCTTACTCATGAGAAGAAAAGAAATATATACCGCCAATGACGCTGTAGATGTTTTACTAAAGTCATATTTCCAGAACATCCACATAATCACAGCGCCTTCTATTCCCAATAATGCATCAGTATATACGCAATTAAATATATCTGGCATTATCGATATAAAAATACTGAGAAATACAATTAGTGCAATTATCAATGCAATGTTATTATCTAGTATTCTTCGTGTTTTTATCGTTGATGCTTTTAACTCTTCAGAGGACTTAAATTCAAATATAGTGCATAATTCTTCAATTATTGGTAGGAGCAGAGAAAATGACAGTAAATGAAGTGCTCTGTATACATATGCTTCATAATATCCACCAACTAATCTACATATCAGTAATTCAAATAGCGAAACAACCGGAGGATAATCATGATGTGCAAATTGTGCTTCCGATAAGCAGTATAGCTTATCGCTATCCCACATCACTTTAACCATAGGCCCCCAATGACTGTATTCATCCCATACAGAATACATAGCTCCGCTATCAAATACTGCTATTACCAAAATAAATATGATCGTTGCAAATAAGGCTGGAGTGACTACTATGCTCCTTACTTCTTTCCATTCTTTATTTTTTAATATCCTATAGCAGGCAAGTATCGGAAAGACAAAAGCCCAGAGTGCTATTATTATATAAGACGGTGAGATTCTTCCAAACAAAAGAGCTACAAGTTCCATTATTAATGCCATTGACATAAATGTGAGCGGAAGCGAATAGCCAAATTTTTTTTGGGTAACTAAAGATGTTGTTCCCCCACATAATATGCACATACACAACATCTTAATAACTCCCATAATAGTAACCTCTCTCTCTTTCTTAGTCGAATGTAGCATATAATTCGTCGGCAGAATCATATTCATATATCAAAAAGCCAGTACTGTCATAAACAAGATGATCGGCTAGTGCATATGGCGGATTCAGGGCATTTTCTTCTGTGTCCAGAAGAACGTATATCTGTCCCTCAGGCATGTTCATTGAATGCCTTTTGTCCTGTGAAAATTCAAGAATCTGAAGGCCATCTTCCTCCTGCTCTTCCACATAATTCATAACCCATACTTCCAGCTGGCCATTACTAAGTTCTACTTGCGTAGCCCCATTAAACAGAGATGCATATCCTTTAGTATAACCATTTTCAAGCAGGAAGCTTACTGCCTCTCTCAGGTTTTTAGTGTTTTGTGATTTATAAAAAACCATATTAGGTTTAATGCAATATAGCCCTACTATCATGATAAGAACTACACTACATATAGATTTTATCCTTTGCTTTCTTAAGGAAACGATATAATCTTCATCCTCTCTACAAGCAACAATTTTAGTCACAAATATGCCAATTGCCATAAAAGACAGCATAAGCCCCGGGATTGCATATCTTGGATCGCTCCAATCTGTAAGTGATATAGATACAACACCTATAAGCAGTGATAATCCAGAATATGATACCAGAAGAAATTCGCTATCGTTATATTTGCTCATATTAACAAGAAAATAGATGAATGAAATGCAAAGGATCAGGAACATTATAAGTGCTAATCCGGACTGCATCCCTACCATCGAAAAAGCCTCTCCCGGTCTATATCCAAGAACGCCACACAGCTCTCCAAATCTGCTAAGAATATGTGACAAGTCAAAATCAGAAAGCCATGTTCCTGATATATTCTGGAAAGTATAGTAATTTGAAAGAACTTTAACATTGAAGATGTAGCCTATAAATGAAATGATCAGCATCAGCAAAGCCAAAACAACTCTCTTTATGCTTCTACCTACAATAGAAATTCTTTCTCCTCGCATATATTGTCTGATAAGCAAAAACATATACGCAAGAAATACCGGGGCAGAACAGATCATGAGATGTCTGATACCAGCCATGCCACCAGTAACAGAAAGAATCAGCAATATCAAAAACAGGCAAGTATCTTTGGACTTCAATCTGAGCTTATCTCTTTCAGAGATATCCTCTATCAGTGCTGGAACAAAGAATGCTATTGCAACAGGTATCGTGTAACAGCAGCCTATGGTTATAATCCAGTTATATTCACCTCCAAATGGACAGAGGCATAATACTGCGGTTACAGCACCCGCATCTTTAATCTCGGCTTTACGAGCAAGATAATAAATGCTTCCAACCAGTGTAAGATGCATAGCAACAACTGAACACATTCTGACTATTCTCCAGTGTGTTGGGAATAACAGCAGAAAAACTCTATAATACAACTGCATATTAAGAACACGAAGTTCTGTTGTATAAAACCAGTTTTTGGCTAAAACCAATTCCTTGTCCCTGTTTAAAATACTGGCAAGTACCATCTCACCCGAAAGATCAGAATCCAACAGATTTTTACCATCTGCGAATATATATAATGCCAGATAAAAAATCTCAAGCAGAGCAATTATCCATAATATATTTATTTTTTTGATCTTACTATTTATTATTTTCATCTTCATCTCAGCTAATAAGCGCTCCCGAGTATTTAAATAATGTTATAACGATATTTACGATCAATAATCCAAATAAATAATTCTTTTTTTGATGCTCTTCTAATTTAAATTTCTTTATGGACAGCATCAACGGAAGTATTAAGAATAGAGGAAGAAAATACCTTCCCTGGACTCCATCTACTATTCCTATCATTCCATTCTCCGATGGAATTACAGAATATAAAAACAGGAAAGATGTAAATATCACAATGGACATTACAGTAAACGTCATCCATGCCACAACTCTGTCTCTCTTACTAACTTCATTAAAACCATGAGCACCAATTAATATACGAACAACGATTATTGCAAGTATTATGACAAGCGTATGAGGAACAAAGTTAGTATAATTTTCTCCACTTAAACTTCTCAGAAAATAAAACTCACTTTTCTCAATTATAGTCTTAAAAAATACCAGTATTATAGTAAACGGATGTCTTATCACATAGGCCAGCGTATATGTGGTATCGCTTGTACCAGCAAATCGTCCATCAGCTCCACTACCAAGTAAATATAATATCTCGCTTCCTCTTAACTTAGCCAATATCAATATCATTATTAACAGCGCCACTCCACCTATTAGCGCTATCCGTTTTTTGTTTTTAATCTGAATGTGTGATAATGGAATCACAAAAACAAACAAAGCCATAACTATGTAAATATATTTAATTGGCGCAAATACAATCATGATAGCCATGATTATTATCAAATCTTTTATAGTGACCTTTTGCTTATCACGACATCTTATGCAGTAACATATAAAAAGATTAGCCATCGCCAGATTCAAGCTATCATATGAAAAAGATGTTTCCATCCAAACAACAGCCGGAACAAAAGAAAAAGTCAAGATGGTTGTCTTAATTCCAGGACAGATTTTTATGCACAATAGAGTTATTAAGGAAAACAGCAATAAATTGATCATTCTCCCAATCACTACAAAAACCTGATAAGGTGCTCCTATCAACTTAAGTAGCGCAATTGCAATTCCTGAAATTGAATATGGATACAACGGCATCTGTTCACTCTTCCAAATACCTGTTAATCCAAGCGGGTTATCATCATACTTAATCCCATTCCAAAAGTCATAAATATAGCTTCCATCGCCAAAACACTTAAGCGACATTTCTCTTTGTGAAGGTGTTCCATCTCCCCCAAAAAAGTAATAATCTTATTAGATACAACCAGAGCATTATTATAATGCGTTGGTTCATCCGGTACACTCAAAGGAACCATAACCATTGTATAAAGCATGCCCAATACAAGCATTATGATTACATATGTCATCCCTTGGGATAATATATACTTACCACGGCAAATGGCATTATATCCTATTACTCCTGCCATGCATGCCAAAACAGCCACAATAAATGTATAAAAAATATACCATCTACTATGACTTATCAAAAATGGATCAATAATAAAGCTTGCCTGATACAGGGCATAGGCAAACGATATCCCAAAACATACTACTAATCCGGCTATTATAAATATTATATTTCTAACTATTCTATTCTTAATCATAACCTCATCAAATGATGCATCCATATTGTTATTGCTAATACGGAGCAACTTGTCAAAATGTAGTAATTACATTTGCTGTCACCATCAGCATTTGGTTTTCTAGTTGCCACAATTATTCCGTATATGATCAAAAGCAAAAACAAGTATACAGGAATAATAAAATATTCATTATAGAATACATAATTGATCACAGATGAATAAACAAGATCATCAAATCTGCCAATAACTGATAATACAGCTGATGAGCCCTTATCAATCATCAGACTATGATCCATATTAATTGCAGTAGCTAAAACACCGAATGCAATTGCACCTACAGCACTAATACACTTTGTATTTACTTTTTCATTGTTTTTTGTCCAATTTGTTATTACGGATATCAGAAGCATGCAAAGAGCTAATACTATTCCCTTGCGAGAATATGAATAAAAATTGGACATAGTTGATGGCAGCAATAATACTATAGAAAATAATGTTCTAATGCTATCGTCCTTAACCATTTTTAAAGCTACAAAAGCTATCAATGCAGCAATAAAAGCATTGATGATCCAGCCAGAAAGCAATATAAGACGATAAGATACTCTCATCATTCTTGCTACACTTACAATGATAACTGCAGGTACTTGAAGTATATAAAATGTATTTTGGTGATTTTCAAAGAGATTACTGGTCTTATTATCTGAAACTCTATTACCATATTTTGTATCCATCCAGAATCTATATACTGGAACTGAATATGATACAAATCCCATGTTTCTGATTCCAAATTCTTTGATGTATGTATTATTTTCAGAATCTGACGTTTCAAACCCAAGCAATTCATTAGACTGTTTATAACAATCAGCAAAAAACGCTTTTTCATTCAAATCACAGGATAATGTAACGGGCATAAAGAAAAGGCTGATCAACATCAACAAAGTCCAGATCATTGCAAAGACTTTATAAGAAAGATTTACATTCCATATAAGATACACCAAAGAAAGTGTTACTACCAATACCAGCAACGCACTTAAACGGTTTGAAGATTTTTTTTCTCCATACAACAAAAAAGATAATTCTTCCGAGATTATAGTACCTTCAGCGTCTGTTGCAGTATATTCAAAACAATAATTCTGGCCTACTCCCAATGCTATAGGTAAACCTTCAAAAAAGGTACTCTCTGTACTAGTAAATCCATTTATATGTATAGACTGATCATATGCATGTAATTCATATAAAAGATTTGCACGAGCTTCATCATAAATTCTGATCTCAATATTTATATGTTTAATATCTGTTTCATCAGTTTTGTTATTCTCTGCACATATAACTATATAATCAATCTGATCAAAATCCGGTATAAAAACACTCTCAAGATTTCCAGCCTCAATTAGTAATTCATTGTAGCCTGTATGCAGATTCTTAAATTCTGTACGCCAAATAAATCCCATGATCACAATCAGAGATATCGTTAATATAATTCTTATATAATGAGTTTTTAATGCACGCTTCATGCTACTTTTCATTATCGCTATTGTCTTCTTTATCATCAAAGTTTATTTTTCGATCAACAACAACTCTTGGTTTCTTCATGGTACGTACATTAACGCTAAGCATATACTCTCCTAAGATTCCAATAAAGAAAAGCTGAGCTGAACCGATCAGATATACGCCAATCATGATAGATGCTGTTCCCTCAGGGAACATTTCAGGTGATACTATTTTCATTATAAAAACATAAATAGAATATATAACACTAAACACTCCCAGACCAGCCCCCAAGAATGTCGCTATTCTTAGAAGTTTTTTAGTGGATGATGTTATTCCCTCCATCGCAAAATCATAATTACGATAGAAATTGAAATTGGATTTACCTCTTACTGATCTCTGATGAGTGTAATATACGACACCATAATCAGAAGCATATTCAGATACAACAGTCTTTAAATAAGGCTGAACATCATCAATGTCCCTCATAATATCTATAAACTTTTTATCATACAAGCCATATCCATTAAATTCTTCAATCTGCGGTTTATCCGAGAGTTTTCTAATTAGCCCGTAATATCTCTTTCTCATAAATGTCATTATTGCATTTTCCTTACTTGCAATTTTCTGACCTATTACGACTTTTTTACCCTCTTCCCACTTTTTTACAAATTCCGGCAGAAGCTGAGGCGGATCCTGCATATCTCCAAACACAAGAAAAGCGGCATCTCCTGTCATTTCCTGAAGTGCTGAGAACACATTTCGTGAAAAGCCAAAATTTGCCATATTAAATACCGCTTTAACATGCTTGTCTTCACTACAGATCCTTGCAATGATCTCTCTGGTTCTGTCTTTAGAAAAATCATCTGCAAGTATCAATTCATAATCGTATGCTTTAAGTTCCTTTTTAAACATTTCTGATATTACAGTATAGAGTCGTTCTATACTGTTTTCCTCATTATAACAAGGAACCACTACACTAATTTTTTTCATCTGTTGCCTTCCAAATATACTTTTTTAGGTATAATTACCTAGATCAAAGATATCCTGATACTCATAGCCATCAGACAATAATACAGCACCTATAGTACCGCTAGTCGCTCCAGCAACAAGGCATGTACATTTAGATAATACTATTAACGATACTAAATACTGCCTGTTACGCTCGTAAATCGCTTTTTGAATCTCATTCTGATCTATTCCGTGTTCCATAAGACTCTTATTTAGCTGATCAGATAAATACTCTTCTCCCGTAATATGGTACCTGTTTTTCTGGTAACTAAAAACCTTTTCAGGAAAAGCTTCGTTTATAGCTCTATATGCCTCCTCATCTTCAGTGGCAAGATAAATATATTCACATCCTCTTTCTTGTAAAACCTGCTTACATCTGGCTATTACCACTTCTATAGCAGGTTGTACAGGATGGCCTGAAGGTCTTTTATTCTTATAGTCTGTCCCTCTAATTAGTACACCTAAAACTCTTCTATCCTTAAATTTTTCTTCATAATAAGCTTCAGCACTTGAAACATGTTCAGGAAGAATAGTCATGAATTCTTTTGAATAATGTCTCCACCGTTCTAATTCTTCTTTGATTTTAAAGATGTTATAGTCTGGATATTCATTCGGTGCATTAATCGAACCTAATCTTACATTTTTTGCATGCGCAATATCTGCCATAGAATAATCACATGGCTGAAAGAAATAATCATCCCATGCATTATGTTTTCCTACCATACTCTCAGGAATCAATGAATTTGGATAATTCATCATATCAATAACAGGGATATATCCTTCATCCATTGCTTTAACGATACTTCCTAGATTAGTAATAAAAAACGAGAAAAGTCCAGCTTCCCTGCTATGCCTTCTGATAACATAAAATTTCAGACCAGGATAATCGTTTCCTCTTGATATGTTACGTTCTCTCCACTTGATCTTTATATATAAGTCGTTTATTAGTTTGTTTCTTTTCAGAATATATTTAATCATTACTCACGTCCGACTTTCCAGTCAATTATTGCCGCAGGTATACCCATATAATAATTTTTATATTTCTTATATAGTTTTAATTCATCTGTAATAGTGGGTTTTCTTCTTTCCAGCAGCTCAATTCTCTTACTTATAACTTCAACTCCAGCCTTCATTATATTGTTTGCCGCTTTATTCTTACCCTTTTCACCAGTACCTATAATAGACTCTAAGTTATGTATGCAATGTTTGTAAAAGTCTAACATTGTTTCAAGTTCGGCAATACGAGATTCTCTAGTCATTCTCTTGGTGCTTGTAGAATTACTACCATATCGCCAAAAATCCATAAGTGGCTCATTATAAATATACAGGCTATTCCTTATACACGAATATCTCCATAATTGGCCATCGTGAGAAAGTTCCTTTTTCCATAATTTTAATGTATTACTAAACAAGTCCGACCTAAAACAGTACGTGCATCCCGGCCTACTTGTGTAGTACCATTTTTCATCAAAGCATATCTGCTTAAGGCTTCTATCATTGGACATATGCAGCTGATTCCACAAATATGCCAAATTCTCAGTAGGGGAGGTACCTTTATAGCAAATTTTATAATTGGATACTAAAAGCTCAATATTAGGACTTTCATCCATTATCTCAGTCATTATCTGAATTTTTTTGTCATACCAAAAATCATCCTGATCACATGGAAAAATCAGGTCTCCTGTCGCTTTACTAAAGCCCAATTTAAAATTTTCTTTCCATCCAACATTATGATCATTTTGAATGATCATCCAATTATCCAGGCAATTGTCTTCTTTAAATTGTCTGACTATATCTACCGTATCGTCATTAGATGCATCATCAATAATGATCACTTCATCAGGTTTTCTTGTTTGCATCATTATGGAACTGATCTGGCGAAGTATTGTTGCTGATCCATTATATGCCGCCAGCACTACTGATATTTTACTCATATTCTATGATAATAGCTCCCTATGATCATTTCTTCTGAAGAACTGCTTTGCCATCTTCAATCCTGTATATATAATCGCATCCCTGTATTGTTGACAGCCTGTGAGCAATAATTATAAGTGTGATCTCGCCATGTAATTTTTCAATTGAATCCATAACAGCTTTTTCTGTTTCGTTATCAAGTGCAGATGTAGCTTCATCTAACACAAGAACCTGCGGATTATTATATAAAGCTCTTGCTATTCCTATTCTCTGACGCTGGCCTCCAGAAAAACGCACTCCACCTTCTCCAATTACTGTATCTAGACCTTCATCAAGTTCCTCTATAACCTCAGAAAGTTGTGCTCTTTTTACAGCATCATTAAGACGTTCTTCATCTATTTCAGCATCAGAAAGGCCAAATGCTATGTTAGCTCTTATAGTATCATCCAATATGTATATATTCTGAGGAATATAAGCTATAGTCTTATGCCACCTAGAAAGATTATCTCTGATATCATTATCATCAACCTTGATACTTCCGTTTGTTGGTGGCAAAAGCCCCAATATAATATCTGCCAACGTTGTCTTGCCAGCTCCTGAGGCTCCAATAAATGCTACAGATGTATTCTTTTTTATGTCGAATGAAACATCATTAAATATGCTTTTATTATCATCTTCATATCCAAATCCAAGATTTTGAATATGGATAGCATCATTAAGTGGTAATGGCTGTTCTAGCTTTGAATCTGTTACTGACTTATATTCACCATTGTTATTAACTGTACTATCTATTTCTTTAAGATCCTTATAGATAGCATCTACAGCGGGTTTCTGATATGCTATTGTCCCCAGATATTCAGTAATTCTATTAAAAGACGGGAGCAGACGATATGCTGCAACGACAAATGCTGATAATGTCGGAACAAAATATGCCGGAGCTGTACCCAGAATTATCTTAAGTCCTGCAGCAGCCAAAAGCGCCGAAATAGTAGCTGCTTCTATAAGCGGTTTAGGAATGGATATAAATGTATGATAGCTATATTCACTATGTACTCTTCCTGCATAGGCATTATCATACTGCTCATAAAAAAAGTTTTCTTTATTCATTACCTTAACTTCTTTGATTCCGCCAAATGCCTGCTGTACCCACTTATTAACTTTAGCTTCACATTCTCTGTTTCGCTGTCCAAGAACAAGCAAAAACTTTTTATAGAACTTATATAAGAAAAACACAACTACAGCTAACATGAGCCCTATTGCTATAGTAACAGACTTATCCATGATCAAAAGATAGACTATTAATGCGCATACAACCATTCCTTCTGTCAACAAGAAAACGAGCGCCTGTATAACGCCAAAAAAGTCAGCTGTATCCTGATTTATATTTCTAAGGAGCTCAGCTGTACTTTTTTTCTTGTGGTAGGAATATGACCTTGCAAGATAACTTTTCATCATCTTTGTAGATAGTTCTCGCATATTGGAATATATATACTTATATTGAGCTCTATACATAAATACCAGATAAATATTCTTAGTAAGATATATTATTACTATACCTATAAGGAGCCATAAAATCTGAACTCTGTCACTACTAATGCCAAAATATGTAAATATAACATTCAAAAGCCTATATTTCATTATCTTCTCAGGGCTTATTATGCAGTTAATGACAGGCTGCAGCATTGAAACACCAAGAAGTTCCAACACAGTACCTATTGTTATGAGAACAAAGATCACACAACTTTCTATTTTTTGCTTATGACTGAATATATATCTGAATTTCTTTAAAATATCCATTTAAACCTCTTATCTGAAAAGTCTTAGTCTTTTTTCGGATGATAAAATTTATGTTTAAGTTTTAAGTATGTTGATGGTCCTAATAATTCTGCAAGAAGCCATATCATTTTAAAATGCGCTTTCCTCTTCCAGTTGGACCATGATGCTGTATAGTGATGGATTGAAACTGTATTATCAGTAATAGTAAAGTGCTGCGTTTCGTGATCAAAAGCACAGAAATACTCATTTGGATACACATCTACACCATTGATCTTTTGAAAAGAATCATTTATCACTAAGCCATTCTGCTTAAGAATAGCTGTTGTAATATCTCCAACTGTATTATTCGTTGAAAATGATCTTCCCTTATATTCCTCGATTACCTGTTCCAATATTCTTTGATGCGGTTCTGACGCATATATAAGTCCCGGCGCAACACCTCTACTACATTCAAATGCACAAAATGCCTCAGATTCAAGCATATTATCAGGAAGTGGTTTCAAAAATTCTACATCTGTATCCAATATTATTCCGCCATACTGATTAAGTATGTCAAATTTAGCATAATCAGCAACAAATGCCCATTTTTTTTGTTTATATGCCTCAGAAACATATGGAATGCTATTAACATTATAATTATCCTCATTCCATTCTATTATCTTATAATCTGGATTGTATTTGCTCCATGAAGCAATACACTTCCTTATAAGCTCTGACTTTGGATTTCTTCCAAACCAGGCGTAATGAATTATTTTGGGTATCAAAGCAACCAGCCCTCAACCTTTCACTTTAAATATTCCGATTCAAATTCAGCAGCTATCTTATCCCATGTATAATGTTCTCTTATTTTTCTAGATGCTTTATCTTTCATTGCTGTCATTTTATCATGATCAGCAATTATATTATGGACATGACTGATCCACTCTTTTTTATCAAAGCCATTACATATTACTCCGTCATCTCCACTACTTATAAGCGTACCAGATCCGCCATTATTACTACTTATAACTATGCAACCAAAATACATAGCTTCCAAAAGGACCATACCAAATATATCATAGTTTGATGGAAATAGCATTATATCTGATGCCTGATACACTTTAGATAATTCCTGCTGAGATGCTTTTTCAAAATACTGCAGGCATCCTCTTTTTTCTAATTCCATTATCTGTGGCATCATTTTGGATACATATTCTTTCTCTCCGTTTCCAATGATTGTAAAATAAAAGCGGTCATCTAAAGATAATTCCTCGTATAGACTCAAAAGAAAATCTATATTACGTCTTTCTTCTATTTTGCCTACATACAATATATTTATTTTTTTTTTTTCTGGTAATCTGATTCTTTGATCTATAATCTCGACATTTTCAAAGGGTTTTGGATCAATTCCAACTCCAACCGATCTTACATTGGTAAAGCCTTTACTTTTCAGAAAATCTGCGGCCTGTGGGCTTTTAGTCATGCACACAACACCAGCAAGTTTTCTGGAACTACGACTAAGAAACAAAATATCAAACAGCTTACATCTAAGGTTATATCCCTTATTAAATTCGTCATAATAAGGGCCATGGTATACGACTATCTTCTTGCCATTACCTGTTTTTCTATACAACATCCAGCTTTGAATCTGGTCATACTCATTAGTCTGAATAATGTCATACTTTTTTGCTATT
This sequence comes from Butyrivibrio fibrisolvens, assembly GCF_023206215.1. Taxonomy (NCBI): domain Bacteria; kingdom Bacillati; phylum Bacillota; class Clostridia; order Lachnospirales; family Lachnospiraceae; genus Butyrivibrio; species Butyrivibrio fibrisolvens. Next base: position 1,292,265 of record NZ_CP065800.1, on the reverse strand, counting down.
TTAGACAGACCAATAAATATACCATTCTTTAATATATTAAATCCTCGAAGATGATATACAACTATACCCTCTTCAAGAAGCTCGGAATAGCTTTTCCCTTTTTTTCTATACAAAACTATCCCGCACGTATGACCACGTCTTACCAGCGCTCTTGCAAGCCCTGTTTCCTGAACATTATAACCTTTCAGATTCAGTTCATACGGCCAAGGACGTACAATAAGTATTTTCATCTCTTATCCTTTATCTAAGTGAATAATAGAATGCAGCCAGTTCAAACAATATCCATATCCACAAAAGAAGTATTCTAAGTCTTATGTTCCATATGACAGGATAATCTGTTGCACCCTCTACTACTTTAGGATCAATTTCTATGTGATCAATTAGATAGTTTTCTTTTAAATCCTTATATGTACATATCACCATAATCATAAGGCAGCCAACAAATACTGCCAAAACAGCAGGTACAAGAGTTCCACCTGATAATATCCATCTGAACAAACCTGCTACAGTAGTTCTTTGAACACCTTCTTCAACCCATTTACAAAATGGTTTGAGAATCAAATACGAGAAAGTATGATCTCCTCCATAAACCCAGGTAAAATGAAGGGCAAGGATAATGGTTAATGTTACATTCATAGCCGCGTCGATAAGAAGAAATCTATCCGCATTATTGCTGTTCATAAAGGATACCAGTACAGCGAAAGGTGCTATGTATATGGTCCAATAACATGTAGGTGATCCAAAAGCAACAAAAACAGCCCAAACAGCAAAAACATAAAAAATAATCAGTCTTGAGTTCAATACGATATTATCACCATTTTTAATACCATAATCTTTGCTTAGATACGCAATCACATATACAAAAACAAGTCCAAGTACCAGAATTGAAAGCTCGCTATCCAGGCCAAAGTTTAAAGAAACATTGAACAGATTAGGCATATTCTTTTGAAGAAATCCACTACAACTTATGCGATAAGCCTCATTCAAAGAATAAATAAGTTTGCATAAGATCATAAGGGATGATCCCTTTACAACATTTATAATGATCTTAATTATATTTTTATCGCGAAGTATTACAATAACGAACAGCGCCAGGATTGTAATCGGCTTTACGGTCATAGATATAGCAAAGAAAATATAAAACTTATTTTCATTGCTATCCAAAAGTTCTCTTATAGCCCTTACCATAAAGTACAGGGAAATAACATCATACTGAGCAACAACAAATACAGGTAATACTACAGTAGATGAAAGAAGAAAAATTGTGCCTACAGCTCCTATATAGTTGTCTTTAACACCAGTTTTTTTGCTCAGTAGCATCACTTCATGCGCTGACAATAATGCAAATATTACAGGGAGAAGTTTTAGCCACATAAGACTTCCTACAGCAAGAGGGCTAATTCCAAAGAGTTTGTTCAAAAGCCAAACAGGAAACTGCCAGATACCGAAAAATACATAGGTTCCGATATCATAAACTGCCCCTTCCGGTGCTACACCGTTACTGAGTGCATTTTCATAAAAGCTTAGAAATCTAAAATCAAACAAAGAATCCCAAAAGGTCAGTCCATATTGTCCTGTAACTGTGATATCCGCATAGTACATTGTTACAAAACAAAAAATCAGGCCAGCCAACATCAAGATTCTATCAAACAGCTTCATAGAATCATTCAATTCTTTTATGTCTTTTCTAAGACTATTTGTGATTGTTTTAATCATTGTATCTAGTATATCCTTATATGTATTTTAGTAATTCAAAAATGGTGCTATTTTAAAACCAATTAGTCGCATTGATCGTCGGATCCGGAGCTATTGTAATCTTGTTTGGATTTTTATTAAGCCATGCTCCCCAAAAACCAAACGAGCTTTCTGTAAATACACAATGCTTACATTCCGATATCAGTTGAAGGTCTCTAAAACTATTCTCGCCACTATTCCATGTCACGAAATTAATCTTATCTTTAGAGAAATCCAAGGCAAAAATATCTCCATTTTCTTTACACCAATCCATGCTTCCAGGATCAGTAAATATATAAAAAACAGGATTTTCGACTTTCTTTTTAATATACTTAACAGCCTTTTGAAATAACCATATTTATAGCAATAGGCATTTTGTGATAACATATCTCCACGTCTTGCATGGATTGCCACACTGTTGCAAGACCTTATATCATCTATCCCTTTTTGGTTCAGCTCGTCTGTTATCTCCGGAAAAACAAACGCTTCTCTGATTTCCTTTTCAATTCTTTCAATGCCTGTATTCTTATATTTAAGTTCCAAAGAATGGCCTGTATATACATCATCCTCGTATTGCTGAAACACATCATATTTGTCAGCTTCAGCCTTAACGACTTTATCTTCCATAATGCGCTTCAAGATCTGCTTTACATGATATCCAGGCTCTGATTGAAAGAAAGCTCTAAGTAATTGTCTTCCTTTAGTTTGCTTATATTTATGTTCAGCAATTATGTTTTCACGGGCATTTTTTTGAAGGTTAGAAAGGTTATATCCTTCATCATTTATAGCATCTACCAGAACTTGTGAATATGCCCAATTATTATCCCAAAAATGACTATTGGCAAGCTTATCTGTAATTCTGTTCCAAGAAGATTCACCTACTTTATCCTTTAGTAACGGAGCTTTGATTCCAAAGATTCTGTCAAGTTCAAATCCGTTCCATTGAGATATCATACCTTTTTCTTTGTCAGATAACTCGTATATAGCAGTTTCTATATATATTTCTTTATCCGGATTACCTTTTCTTATTGCCAGAAATTCAGCATAATCCAGCATCTGATTTCCAAGCCCAGAATCCATATGTGCTACGATCATAGATCTATTACCTCTTGTCTAAATCACTTTTTAATTAATCTAATAACCAATATTACACTCAACATAGCTGCAACACTCCAGACATATATGCTGATAACTCTTCTAGAATATTCTATAGTTCCTGTGATCCCAAAATATCCATACAAAGGGTCAGTGGCTGATGTATATCCTATTATTTCATATCCTTCATTAACATATTCTGTAGCTTCTGCACTAGTCATGTATTCAACTGGCGCATCGCTCGTCGTCTGATTGACTTCTTCACTTACAAAAACACCTTTCAGATTTGATGTAAAACTCAAATATAAAAGCGCTAATAGTCCTCCTATAATAAAGGCAACTATTACCGTCCTTATTATGCCTGTTTCTTTTTTGTTGTTCTTGCACAGATTCCAAACTGAAAATATCCTTGTCCTATCGAGTGCATTGCTGGTCAGCTGTCCTAATTTTTTACTAATTAAGCCTATCTTTTCTTGAGGCAGAATCTGTATTTCTTTGATCAAAAAACTGAAGTTTGATAGCTTACTTGTCAATTCATAAAGTACAACTCCCATAAACATAATGGTGATGTTCTTAAAAGACGAGTTAAACAAGAAAGGCTCCGCAATACCAGCTATGCAAAATGCCAGTGTTATTGCTAGCTCTAATCGATTGTTATTACTAATCAGCTTATGAATAAGTACAATATATCCAATAACACCTATAACAAAAGCTACAATTCCCATTTGCATAAATAGATAAACATAAGAGCAATCAATATTGTATGTATAGTTAGGGACTTCGAAACGAGTACCAAATAATGACATCGGCTGTTCGGTCAAAAAATATCTGGATAGATTATACCTTGTAGATAACAGCTTATTTATTATCTCAAAAGCCCTGCCCGTTATGGTTACAGGTCCAACCAAAGAAAAGATAATACAAATTGGAAATATCATTTCGGCTATTATATATTCAGCTTTACTAATGTCTTTTCTTGACTGAAAATAAGCATTTAAGAGAATTAACAGCATGGTAGATCCAAAGCCGGTATAACTGAAAGAATAAAGGAATACATATATATTAGCCGCAATGAGAAGGATGGTTTCCAATAACAGCTTTCTTCCTTTGCAAATGCCTATTTTATATATAATAAGAGCCGTTATAAGCAAGAACATACTATGAAATGAATTAGGATGAGGATAAATCATTCCATAACAGATTATATATCCAATACCATTTTTGGGATGCAGCATACATTCAGGAGTCAATACTCCTGTAAGACATAATAAAAAACCCACCACGAATGTTGATAACAATATCCAAAGAACAATATTAAGTACTTTTTTTATGTCAATATCCTTTACACCCAAAAGCATTGTCATATTTAGGAGAAACCACTTTTCTCCCGTTTTGTAATATATAATTCCTCCAAGTAGCATAAGAAGAGCAATTATTATATATTCTGAAACAGTATGCTTTGTCAGCATAACTTTTACGCCAAACAATAACAAAGCCAGTACTAGTGTAGCATTAAATAGAGGCTGACCTTCGTAGCCTCCAATACCTCTTACAAAATATACGGCTGAAATATATACGATATATATTATTTCAATAAACGATAGGTTATCCGTAACTTGTTCATTCATAAATCATCTCTTATAAATCGCAATCGTCTCATCAACCACCAGTTCCCAGTTATATTTACTGCAGATGTAATCAGACGATTCTTTTTTATATTTCTCAACTTCCTTTGGATTATCTAACAAATATCTCAAAACATTTTCAAGATTATCTTCATCCGACTTCTTGAATGTAGGCGCCTTATCCTCTACAACCTCTACATTTTCTTCAATATCACTTACAAGACAACAGTTCCCATAACTCATCATCTCAAGAAGACTTATTGACATTCCTTCAACATCACTAGGAAGACAATAGATATAGGCGTTAGAACATATTTCCTGAAGAGTTCTATCATGGATAAAATCTGTCATTATAACTCTAGTATCTTTGGCAGCAAGTGCTTTGATCTCTTCCATATATTCGGCTGCATTACTCGCGCCGCCTGCAATAACAAGCTTTTTATCGGTATCGATATTTCTAAATGCATGAAGAAGATAGTGAATACCTTTTTCAGGAACTATACGACTAAGAGTCAGAATATAATCATCGCCTTTAAGTCCATATTTTTCTGTTATTTCCTTTGGTCCTACCTTCTGAGGAGCAGAAATACCATTTGGTATAAAATGTGTATCTCTTCCATACTTTTCTTTAAAATAGTCCTGAACATTTTTAGATAAAACTATCACTTCATCTGCGTACAGAGCGGCATTCTTCTCACCTTTTTTTAGCATCCTAGATGCAAAATTGCCCCATTTGGCTCTCTGCCAGTCAAGCCCGTGGATTGTTGCTATACATCTTTTTCCCAAAAATTTAGCTATCGGAATCATAAGACATGGACCCTCGGCATGAAAATGAATCACATCATAACCTCCGAATAAAGCCCTTATTGTTGCCAAAAACGAGTAGATAACAGCATTTAGTTTCCCATTTTTTAGCGTAGGTACTGTGATTATCCTAATTCCGTCTTTGTACCAACCACGTTTACCAGGGATTTTCTCATATTCTTCTGCTAATTTGACGCTCTTATTATAGCGATTGTAACAGTCCACTTCATATCCTAAATCTCTTAAACGTGTTGCCAGTTCCCATACAACAATCTCCACGCCCCCATCTCTCGATGGAACACGCTTTTGACCTATCATAGCTATCTTCAACTTTTTATTTTGCTTCAAATTTTAGTACTCCCAAGACTTTTTTGCGTTAATCAAATTATTGTATTATATCATATTCTTCAGAAGTTATTAATTATTCAAAAATAAACTTCCGATTTTGATTATTAGGCTACATCACAGTATAGTTCCCACTCCACCAATAAAACGAATTATTACTAAGCTTATTCTTTTGATTCGTCATAAATCTTCAACAATTTCTCACAATAACCCTCAAGTGTATCAAATCTATCACTTGTAGCTACCTGCAGGCAATTGTCATGCATTTTTTGAATCTGTTCGTTATCATTCCAGAGTTTAAAAATCTTATCTGTAAGATCTGATACATTCTCCGCTTCAAATAGCATTCCCGTTTTACCATCATCTATAAGTTCAGGAACTCCACCAATATCAGAACCAACTACAGGAGTTCCATTGACTATAGATTCTATAACTGAGAATGGGCAATTTTCATTACAGATTGAAGGAAACACACTAAATCTTGCATCTTTTATCAGTTTAGCAATTCCTTCTTTATCCTGGAAACCTACGTTTTGGATGTTAGGAAGTTCTTCTAGCTCTTTCTCGAAGTTACCCTTGCCTGCAAAGACGAAATCTACTTCAGGAAGATTTTTGGCTGCTGCCAATATAATACGAATCCCTTTTTCAACATCGTAGCGCCCGAAATAGAGAACGTAATCTCTCTTTTCATTATTGCTTAATGTTACCTGATTGCATTTATTCAAAGCGGCATATTTGGTTGCCTCCGGAACCTCTACAAAATTGTGAAGTGTCACTATCCTGCCCTTTAGATCCTCATTGTGCGACAATACGTCCGCAAGAAACTGGCTGGGGCTTATTATGGTATCTACCTGTTTGTAGGTATGTCTTTTCTTATAAATCTGTGCTTCTATCTGTCCCAGAAGGCTTCTAAGCTTAGAATCATGTATACACCTATGCTTAGTGCAGTTACCATAGGCTCCGTCTATGCATCTAAGGCATCTCTCTCCGGTAGATGGTATGCGCATCAGGTGATTAGGGCATACCCACTGGGCATCATGAGCTGTATAGACTATTTTGATATTCTTATCAAAACTTTTGACCTCGTCTATTACAGAAGGGGTCAATTGGAAATTGATGTTATTAAGATGTACTACGTCAGGCCTAAAGTCTTCAAGGACTGGTCTGAGTGCTTTTCTTGCTTCTTTAGAATACAGTATCTTGAAGGGATAGGTAATCTTAGACAGTCCACCGCCATGGAAGTTCATATCCTGAGTATAGCTCTCTACGCGATTACCTACGATTCTTCCTTCATGCTCCATGCCAAAATACTGGACCTCATGGCCCATCTTCTGAAGCTGCTTTCCTATCTCAAATATATATGTTTCTGAGCCTCCGTTTGGGTGGAGGAATTTATTGACTATAAGTATTTTCATATAACTTCTTTCTGTACTGATTTATTTGATCACTGATGATATGCATGATGATCTCTCGTGATCACATATCCTATGCTGGCTTTTCGCATATCAATAACATAAATAAGTATAAAAGCTCTGCCGTTAATGCTAACGCTTTATCTTGTTGTCTACCATTAGTAACCACAGGAATCTTATATTAGTCACAAAGTATCTCTTAAATAGTCTCGCCGGATCCTGAAGCAGTCTATAAAACCACTCAAGTGACAGCATCTGCATCCACTTAGGTGCCCTCTTGATAGTCCCTGCATGGAAATCAAATGCTGCGCCAACGCCTACCATTACGCCTCTGAACTTATCCTTATGCGCCAGCATCCACTTCTCCTGTCTTGGAGCTCCAAGTCCTATCCAGATGACATCTGCATCTGCAGCATTTATCATATCTATGATCTGCTCATCTTCTTCATCTGACAGCTGTCTAAATGGCGGTGAATAGTACCCTTTAACTACAACACCGGGGTAGGTCTTCTCGATATTGTCTTTAAGTGCCTTAAGCGTCTTCTCGGAAGAGCCGTAGAAATAGTGGCTAGTCTTGCCATCCATGGAGGATATGAGCATCTCTTTCATGAAGTCAGGACCTGCCATACGGATAGCATCGCTCTCTTCCTGATGTCTTAGTGCTCTTGCTACCGGTGCTCCGTCTGTGAATGTGAAGGCTGAACTGTTCTCAGCTTCCAGTACGTCTCTTCTATCATGTGCCATAACAGTAGTATGAACGTTAGAGAAGCATATATACTGGCCCTTAAGCTTATCAAGGTGATGTCTAACATAGAATACAGCCTCGGATATAGTTGATATGGTATAGTTAACTCCTAGTACGCTTCCCTTCTTCTGCATAGCAGTATAATTAAGAGTTCTAAAGCCATTGTCATCCGAGAAGTTTCTAAGTTCAGGCCTGTCACCAAGCGCCGATAGGATGATATCTGATGGTATGTCCTTATCTTCAAGCTGTCTTACTATATCGAAGATCTGATTCTGTGTACTACTCGGAAGATATATGTAGGCTTTAATGTAGGAGCCTTTCTGGATATCTGAGATAAGCTCATAATTCGAAGCTGTGTCATGTATAAGCTCAGAATTCGGAGTAATATCCTGTCCGTCTTTAGTACTGCTTATATCAATAGCTCCGGAAGCTCTTCTATCTCTTGCCTCCATATCATCAATAATCACTACATCCATCACGATCCCAGGATGTGATAATTCGAACTGCTTGGGAGCAAAGCTGCTACTAGCTTTATCCGTCACCATGAGATAGTGTCTGTCCTTGACGTCACCGGATATTTTATCAAGAATTCTCTTTCTATACCATAGCCTTGCAAAGCTATCCAGAACTGTATTGAATATGAAGACAAGCCCAAGGACTGTCCTTGATACATATCCGCTCCAACCTGCTGCAAAGAGGTATATCACTATGCCAAACAGCATGACAACCTGGATCCTGATAACGTCAAATACAACCTCTGCCTTACTCTCCTGCGGCACTACCTTGAATCTGTCATTGCCAACATAGGTTATGAAGGTCAGAAGTGCTATGAGCACCAGCACCATGGTTATATATATTGCTGATATGGTGAGTGATTTCTGATATAGTCTTGAGAACACTATATATCTAAATGCCAGTGCCAGTGTATACGACACTATCACGCATACGTAGTCCAGAAGCAGTGTATGCTTTCTGTATATTCGTTTTAAATAAGATTCTATCTGCATTTATACTTCCTATTTCTCACGTAACTTTACAAAATCCTCATTAAATTATACAATCTATCGGGGTGAACGTCCAAAATTTTTCACCCTTTTATATAAACAAATGTAAAGCAATTCGAATCTTACTCGCAATTATTAGTATTTAGAATGGAGAATACCATGAATATAAGCTTCTTCGGACTTGGTTATGTCGGATGTGTAGGTGCTGCCTGCTGTGCAAGCCTTGGTCACCACATCATCGGCAATGACGTGTCCGCCAATAAAGTAAATCTTATAAATGAAGGAAGACCCACTATCATCGAAGCCGGCATCGCAGATCTTATCAAGGATGCGCACGATAAGGGCAGACTCGAAGCTACTTCTGATTATAAGTACACTGTTATGAATTCCGATATATCTTTCATCGTAGTCGGAACTCCAAGTACTCCTGAAGGGCACCTGAACCTCAACTACATCTTCAATGTAGCTAAGGAGATCGGAACTGCCCTTAAAGACAAGGATTCATTCCATGTAGTAGCTATAAGAAGTACCGTCCTCCCCGGAACCTGCGAGAAGGTTGCAGGTATCATCGAAGAGACTTCCGGCAAAAAATGTAACGTGGACTTCGCAGTTGTATCAAACCCTGAATTTCTGCGTGAAGGAAGCGCTGTTGATGACTACCTCAATCCTCCGCTCACACTTGTAGGAACAGATAACGATAAGGCCCTTTCTATGATGAAAGAGCTATATAAAGATATCCCCGGCGAATTCATCAGCACAGATATAAGAGTCGCTGAGATCATGAAGTATGTTGATAACACTTATCATGCACTTAAGATCGTATTTGCCAACGAAGTTGGTAACATCTGTAAGGGTCTTGATATAGACTCTCACAAGGTTATGGAGATATTCTGCAAGGACAGACAGCTCAATATCTCTCCCACATACTTTAAGCCAGGATTTGCTTACGGCGGCTCCTGCCTTCCCAAGGACTCCAAGGCCCTTCGTACACTGGCTCATGACCTGTATGTAGACGTACCTGTTATCAACGCAATTGATGCAAGTAATGAGAATCAGAAAAAGCGCGCTGTCCAGATCATTGAGAAAAAAGGTCTTCGCAAGGTTGGAATCCTGGGTCTGTCTTTCAAGTCAGGTACAGACGATCTTCGCTGCAGTCCTATCGTAGACGTAGCTGAGATGCTCCTAGGTAAGGGTTATGAGATCCATATCTATGACAAGAACGTTAAGATATCACAGCTTACAGGAACTAATGCAGACTTCATCGCTGCTAAGCTCCCTCACCTTCACAACATCATCTCTGATGATCTTGATGCTGTCGCAAATGCCAGTGATGTCCTGGTCATCACTAACAAGGAGCCGGAGTTTGCTGATATCCCTGATAAGTACCCTCACAAAGAGATCGTGGATCTGGTTCGTCAGTTCCAGGAACTTAACTACGAAGGCGGATATGAAGGAATCAGCTGGGCTGATATCAATGTAAGTAAGAACACAGATACAGCTACACCTGATATGCCACATACAGAGTTTTGAGCAAAAGCGCCGTGAAAGGATATCTAATATCACTTTCACTGGATCTTCGTAATACTTTAGAGTAATATATCGTCAAATATAGTTTTCATGAAAGCAGGTAATACATGGCATCGAATCTTAACTGGTTTATTAAACGACTTTCAGCGATGGACGCCAAAGAGATTCCTTGGAGAGTATCCCAGACATTCCGATATAAAGTTGAATCTGTCAGATTCAAGAAACAGTGTAAGGTTACAGATAAGCTATTCAATAGAAAATATTCACGTCTTCAGGCTGAGCCCAAACGGCTCGGCCTGAATCTGCGTAATGAGTTCTATACTCTTGGAACTTCTATACCGCTTCTGGGAGACTTCAAATACGAAGACTACAAGTCGGACTGGTTCCAGGGTTTTGGAGGCGAGGGAACATCTCCCTGGCCTATGATCCCATCTTCAAAGCTCAATTACAGAGAGCGTAATGACATCGGTGATGCCCGCATGAACTGGGAGCTTAATAAGCATTTCCAGTTTGCTATGCTTGCCAAGGACTACTACGCATCTCTTGACCCTACCTACCTCAATGAGCTTGTAGAACTCTTTAATGATTGGAATGATAAGAATCCATTCCTGTGGGGAATTTCATGGGTTTCTGCTATTGAGATTGCTGAGAGGTGCATGAACTGGTGCTATATGTATGCATTCCTTGAATCCGCTCTTCACAAGGAATTTCGTAAGGATTCTGCACACCACAAGAAAGATAAGCATAAAAACAAAAAGTCCGGGAAGAATTCTGACTCTACTGACGGTTCAGCTGTATTAGAAGCTAATGCAGATATAAATAATGCTCTATCCGAAGGTACATCTTCGATACCATCAGATGATGCAGTCAAGATTCAGACTCTGCTTAATTCCATCCGTTTTGGTGTCCTCAACATGGCTGACTATATCTCTCACCATTATTCGCAGTTCTCTTCTGCCAATAATCACCTGATAGTTGAGATATCAGCTATACTGCATGCAGGTATTCTTTTTGATTATATGCCATGGATCAAACTTGCAGAATCTATCCTCACCAGAGAGATATTCCTTCAGAACTATTCTGATGGTATCAACAAGGAAGAGTCTCAGTATTACCAGACCTTCGAAATGGAAGTTCTGGCACTCGACCTTCGCCTTTTTAAAATAAATGGTATAGAGCCTTCAAAGTCTTGGGACAAACTCCTTAGGTCCATGTCTAGATATATAAGCAACAATATCGGAGATCATGATGAGATTCTATCCTTCGGCGATGATGACGACGGACGTATCATTGACTTCCACGGGGGATGCAATCACTTCAAGTATACACTGGAGCTAATGAGCCTGTTGCTTGATGAAAAGTATACAGAGTTAAAACTTCCTACAAATAGTGATAATCCTGATGTTATATCTGTGATTAATAGTAATAGCAAAAGCAATAAAAAATCAAAGCACAAGCATGCTAAGCCTGAAAAGGAAATACCGGATACTAAAACTTTAGATGTAATAACATCAGATTCCCAAGACTCTGGACCGGAGAACATCAATATTTTCTCTTCTCCCATTTCAGAGACTGTACTCTGGCTCTTCTCTAAAGAAGATATTATCAGATCACAAGAAAAGAACTATTACCGCAGGAGTAGAAGTATAACTCGTCCCGAAGGTGGAATGACTGTATTCATGTCCGGTGGATATGAGAATATCCCAGATATCCTCATAGGAATCGATCACGCACCTCTAGGATATGGCTCTATTGCAGCTCACGGACATTCTGACGCCCTCAGCTTCCAGATGTTCGCTGACGGAACCAGAATCTTCGCCGATCCCGGTACGTATATATACCACTGCGATACAGAGTCTCGCAATGACTTCAGACGTACCTGCAGGCACAATACTGTCTGCATAAATAGTGCAGATCAGTCTGAGATGATGGGACCATTCCTTTGGGGACGCAAAGCCACCTGCACTCTTGACGGATTCACCAATACTGAAGATATAGACGAAGTAATGGCAACACATGATGGATACAGCCCCATCAAGCACACCCGTAAGTTTACTTTCAAAAAGAAGGAAGGTATACTTCTAATTGAGGATTGGCTTACTAAGGACAATGAGCCATTTGTTCCGGACGAGAGCCATGCGGCTGTTTTCAATCTCTTGTTGGGTGAGAAGGCAAGTGTTTCACTTGCAGAAGAAAACACATCCTCTGAAAAGGATGATTTTAATAATAACAATTCAATACCCAAAGCACTGACTAGTAAGTTTTCAACATATAACTTTAACTCCGTCACAGGTATTGTCACCGCTACAATTGAGTTTATATCTGGTTTTGGAAAAATCTCGTTTACTCAAAAAGATCTTTCCACAGAGTATGGTATTAAGAATCCTGCTCCTGCTATAGAAGCTTCGATTATTTCAGATCATACCATTACAAAGATCTGCATTACTCGAAAATAATATACCGATAATCACCTATATACTAGATCAAAGATATTTATACTATACTGGAGAATTCCGATGAAGGGTACACATAAAATAGTTGTATCAAACACAGCAGTCAAATATGAATTTGAAGTCAGGCGCAATATTACCATAATCAAAGGAGATAGTGCAACCGGCAAGACCACTCTTGTTGAGATGATATCAGAATTCTATGAATCAGGAGAAAATAGTGGTATTTCTATCAGCTGTGACAAGGAATGCAGATCTGTCGCAGGAAGAGACTGGAAACTTCTCATAAATAATATAAAAGACAGTATTATATTTATTGATGAAGATAATGAATTTCTTCCAACAATTGAATTTGCTGATACTGTAAAAAATTCTGACAACTACTATGTTATTGTTTCCAGAGAAGGTCTTCAAAATCTTCCATATAGTGTAGAAGAAATATATGGCATAAAATCATCCGGTAAATATTCAGGACTAAAGCAAGAATATCATGAACTATATCATATATATGGATCTTTTGATCCTAAAAATGATATCAAACCAGAAGTTGTAATTGTTGAGGATTCCAATTCAGGTTTTGATTTTTTCAAAAATGTGTCAGAAGGAAAAGATTTTATAGTTGTAAGTGCCAGCGGCAAATCTAATATTTTCAAGGAAATCACCAAATACAAAGATAAAAAACTTTTGATAATTGCTGATGGAGCAGCATTCGGATCTGAAATTGACAGAATAATGAAGCTAATAAAAAAAGACGATAATATCGCTCTTTTTCTTCCGGAATCATTTGAATGGCTGATTCTATCGTCCGGCATTATCAAAAACAACATAAATTTGGATGTACTTGATACCCCTTCAAACTATATAGAAAGCTCTGACTTTTTTAGCTGGGAGAGATTTTTTACTCATTATCTCATAGAGATAACCAAAGGAACTTATCTAAAGTATAACAAGAAACAAATAAATCCCGTTTATCTTCATGATAATAATAAAAAATCAGTTTTAAATATAATGAAAAAGATCAAGATGGAATGATACACCATCATGATCAGATAAGGAGATAATCCTATGGTTTCGATATATTACGGTGATATGCCGGAAGCCATCTATAACCCTGCCAGATTCTTTAAAAACACATATACAGATGAATGGATAATGGATGATTTCTGTAAGGAAATGATCAAAGATGTAGATAAATCCATAGTGATCGCTCCAAGGATCATCGACAGTCCTGTTCTTGGCGGAATCACTCCTAGAGAATTATCCGGTGGTGTAAAAACTCTGATGTGTATGTATGAGTGCCCTGACAGAATTTTTAACGCTTCTGCTTGCGGCGATAACTGCGCAAAATGGATTTTAAAGATTGGCGAGAAAAAAGATATCACCATCAATCTCAGACACATCATGGATTTTGGTGATGGTGAATTTGATGTTCATATTCTAAATACAGGAGAGAACATCCACAACATGGACGACCTGGTACTTGTTGCAGGCGAATATGTTAGATAAAACAAAGAATTAAGGAATATATTATGTGCGGTATTTGCGGAATAATAGATCATAAGAAAGTTCTCAAAGCTTCAGAAAGAGAAAATCTTGTGACTCTCATGAATAAAACTCAGGCTCATAGAGGTCCTGATGATAATGGTATATATTCAGATGGCGATATTACTCTTGGACACGTCCGTCTGTCTATTATCGACCTCTCATCTGCAGGTCATCAGCCGATGTCTTACATGGACAGATACGAGATCGTATTTAATGGCGAGATCTATAACTATATAGAGCTTCGTAGTGAACTTGAAGCTGCAGGATACACTTTTAAAACCCATACTGACACAGAAGTTATCATGGCTTCTATCGATCATTTTGGCAAAAAAGAGTGTCTGTCTCATTTTAATGGTTTCTGGGCATTCGCTGTATATGACAAGGCTGATAATTCAGTATTCATGTCACGTGACCGATATGGAGTAAAGCCCTTATACTATACAACGCAGCCGGGATACCTTATCTTCTCATCTGAGATCAAATCTATGCTCGAAGATAAGAATATCAAGAGAGTTGCCAATGATCAGGCGATCCTTGACTATCTTGTTAACAGCTTTGTAGACTGTGAGGACTATACCTTTTTTAACGATATATACAGACTTCCTGCTGGAAGCTTCATGCATGTTGATAGGGATGGCAACATGTCCATAGACAAGTTCTATACCCTTGAATATAAAGAGACTGTATCCGGTAAGACTACTCCTTCTATGGTCAAAAAATTCAGACACCTCTTCCAGGACTCTATCAAGCTCCGTATGCGTGCGGATGTGCCTGTTGGAAGTTGTCTGTCAGGAGGGCTTGATTCATCAGCTATTGTGTGTGAGACTGCAAGGCAAATTGATATACTCAGAAACTCAAAGGCTGATTCTAAGTCACATACTGATAATGAATGCAAGATACCTGGTACTAAATCTGAGCTAAGATCATCTGAAAACAGTAACGATTACGATAAAACATCACTCGAAGGTACAACTACCGGTAAGGCTATATACACCCCCAGCACCTACTCATCCTGCTACAAGAACTCACCCAATGATGAGAGTAAATACATCAAAATGGTCATAGATAAGACTGGTGTTAATGGTTACTATACGTATCCAACAGGTGAATCTCTTAGAGATGATCTTGATAACCTGATCTACACTCAGGACGAGCCATTCCTGTCCACAAGTATGTACGCTTCCTATTCAGTTATGAAGCTTGCTGCAAGTAAGGGAGCCAAGGTCCTCCTTGATGGTCAGGGCGCAGATGAGATACTATGCGGATATCGCAAAGCAAGGGTTTATTACATCAAGAGACTATTTAAGAGTCATAAGTTCCTATCAGCTATATGGGAATCTCTTTTGTACCTACCTTACGCCAGGAAGAAAGGCTCATCTCTTGCTGCAGATCTGTCTATGCTCAGACAGTTCTTCGGAGGCAAAGCTGATAACAATGATATAAGACGTGAATATCTAGACAGCTCTTTTGCCAAGATGCATGTTAAGAACAGTTACAAGGACAATGAAAGATATCTTGTCAACGACTTCGAAAAGATATCTCTCCCTGCCCTGTTACGATATGTCGATAGAAATTCTATGGCATTTTCCATAGAAGAAAGACTACCTTTCCTTGATTTTCGGCTTGTTGAATATTGCATGAAACTACCTCTTGGGGTTAAAATAGAACGCGGCTTCTCTAAATACATAATGAGAAGAGCTCTCGATATGCCTGAAGGCATACGTACAAGGCGCGACAAGATAGGTTTCTACACGCCTGAACTTGACTGGATCAGAAAATATTCTGATGAGTATCGCAAAGTTTTTGAAAATGAGAATTTCAGGGCATCCCGCTATATCGACAGAGACAAGATCCTGCGCGACTGGGACAAGCTTCTTGAAGGCAAGGACAGCATCGGCCTTTTCAGATACATATGCCTTGAAAAATGGATGGAAATATTTAATGTAGGAGCTGCAGTATAATGCAAAATTCCGGAAAAATACTGATAATAGTTGAAAATCTTCCTGTACCTTTTGATACACGTGTGTGGCAGGAAGCTACTACTCTTGCGGCCAACGGATATACAGTATCTGTTATAAGTCCTAAGGGTAAGTCATATACCAAGGACAGAGAGGTCCTTCAGGGAGTTAACATCTTCCGTCATGATGCACCGCCGGAAGGCAACAATGCAATCGGATATTTCAGAGAGTACTCCTGGACTTTAAAAGAAGAACTGAGACTTGCAAAGCTTATCTATAAAGAAATTGGTTTTGACGTAATTCAGGGTTGTAACCCGCCTGACGATATCTATATGGTTGCCAAGCATTTCAAGAAATACGGTGTTAAGTATGTCTTCGATCACCACGACATCTGCCCTGAACTCTATGAAGCCAAGTTTGGCAAAACAGGTGGAATCTTCTATAAAGGCCTGTGCTATCTTGAAAGAAAGACTTACAAGAACTGTACCTTTGCTTTTGTTACCAATGAAAGTTATAAAAAGATCGCAATTGAGCGTGGTCACATGGATCCTAAAAAGGTCATAATCCTTAGAAGTGGTCCGCGTCTTGAGAGAATGAAGATACAGCCTGCTTGTGAAGAAATAAAGCGCGGCTTCAAATACATGGTAGGTTACGTCGGCGTTATAGGTCAGCAGGAAGGCATAGAATATATGCTAGAAGCTGCCAAGTATATCAAAGAGCGTGACAACAATGTATTCTGGGGTATCGTAGGCGGTGGTCCTCACCTTGATGCACTTAGAGCTAAGGCTCATGACATGGGTCTTGATACCTGCGTCGAATTCACAGGAAGAGTCTCTGATGAAGATATGCTAAAGTATCTCAACACTGCTGATGTATGTGTCAACAGTGACGAGTACAACAGTATGAACGACAAGAGTACTATGAATAAGATCATGGAATATATGTCTCTTGCCAAGCCTATCGTTCAGTTTGACTTAACAGAAGGACGCTACTCCGCACAGGAAGCTTCAGTATACGCTAAGCCTAATGATTCTGAGGATATGGCCAAGAAAATCATTGGACTCCTTGAAGATCCTGAGAAACGCAAGAAAATGGGTGAGTTCGGACATAACAGAGTTGTCAATGAACTTGCATGGGATCATACAAGCAAGGCGCTCCTTGAGGGATATAGAAGATTTTTTGCAGGGGAATTTAATTGATTGGCCTTTGGCCGGCACTCTGGAACTATAAAATTAATGGCAGATATTCGGTTATATCTAATATCGAATATCTGCCTTTTGGTTTTCACCTAAAGCTTCACGCTGCTTTCCAAATTAGTATACCTTCTTTATCGACATTTTTATAAAATGGTAATGTATTCCTCCATTGAACATATTGCTCTACTTCAATTGGCACTACCGAAAGGGTCAATGCAAGTTCCAATTCATGATCAACAACGATATCCACCATATGATCATGCATTTCCTCCGTATACCCATTCTTCAGAAAAACAGCAATATCAACATCAGAATCTTCTGTCTGCTCTCCTCTCGCATAAGATCCATACAGTACAACTTTTTCCATTAAGTCTCCGTAAATATCATAAAGTTGCTCACATATTTCATATAAATTCTTCATTAGTCTAGGATTACTTTTATTTATGGCATTCTTTTTCCTCCACGCCAAATACTTCCCAGACTTCACTCTTCTGTCGGGGTACTCAGTTCCTTTGGGGATTATCCATTGATTACCCAGTTTTTCTCCTTGAATATCACCTTTGATCAACAAACGTCTTATATTTCCTACGTCTTTTCCCGTGATGCTGGAATATTCAGATACTGTATAAAAATCTATCATTTCACATACTCCTTTATTTTGACATTAACACGGTATCGTGTAATTGTCAATTCTACGCCTATTTTCAATTATAAATCAATCGTAAAAATTTATGATTGGTTTGATACTTTCCATCATGGCGTATAAAAAACTCCTTACTGCTTTGAAAACAGTAAGGAGGGCTACATTGTAGCATATTCTTTTTTACATCCTTTATCACGTTTGTGCCTTACGCTTAATTCTGGATAGAATAATCCCTTCCAGATACTTAAATTCCTCTCCCCTACCAAAGAACGCTAGGAATATCACATTATAAACAACCGTTATCATAAGTCCGGTAAGTATGAAATTTATCCAGCTGATCTTAGGAAGTGTGAATGTTGCAAGCCATATACATAGCAGCGTAGTTCCCAGCATAACTATATGATACTTGAAAGAATCTATGTAGTACTTCTTAACTTCCTGGTTAAAACAATCTCTGTAGATGATATAAGGTCTTACAAAGTTAGCAATTAGGCCTGATACCACTGTTCCCACATATACGCCGATAAGACCTATCTTGATAGCAAGTACTATTGATATCACAAGGTTAACTGCGCCCTGAGTAGTTGCAAGATACTTGTCCTGCTCGAACTTGCCTGCTGCCGTCTTGAAGTTATTAACTACTGTTCTTTCGCCCTTTAGATAATATTCGATGATGATAAGGAGTATGATGCCCTGTCCCAGCGCCCACTTCTGACCATAAAGTAGGACGATAAGAGGAGAAAGGAGTATATAGAATCCTACTGCTGAAAAGCCATACAGCCATTGAGCAGCAAATCTGTATACCTTGAACATATCATACTGCTTCTGCCTTGACTCCGTTGCTATAAGGTTGCCAAAACCGGGAAGCGCCGCATTGAATATGGTATTAACAAAACTTGATACAGTATTAATGACCATGTTGAAGTTATCGACAACACCCGTATATATAACATTGATAAAAGCTGATATTACGATAGCATCTGTCTGAGTTCTGGCGGTATCGCCTATCTTAAGCCACATAAGAGATACAGTCTTGTCCTTAACTTCGCTTACCTGCTCAGTCGTAAGAGGTCTTACCTCTTTGTCCTCAAGATATGGATATCTCTTACTAAGGTACCTGCTTACGAATATCTTCTGGAAGAGTTGTACGAAGAGATCAGTAAGTAGATATGCATAGAAGCTTGATGTTAGAAGGAGTACTACTATCTGTGATGTCACAGATACCATCTTGGTTATAGTGATGATATTGGTCTGTATATAAGTCTTCTGCTCCGCATTAACAAGACTATATTTGTACGATACAAGATAAGATGTTGCTGAGTTGAAGAGGAAGATCAGATAGTATAAAGTCAGATCTCTGGTCGATATGTCTGATGCTCCCTTGCTTGTAAGTATCGGCAAGAAGGGTATAAGTGCTATCCCGATTATAGCTACAACAGCTGCTATGATCCTGTATGCCTTCTTATATAGGCGCATATAGGACTTGATGGTCTCTGTATCTCCCTCTGCTACAGGCTTATATAAACTAAAGTTAAGAGCTGTACCTACTCCAAGTTCTGTAAGTGACAGAGCAGACAGAATCCCTGTATATAAACTGTTGACGCCCAGCATAGACTCTGCAAGGCGCATGATGAAGATCTTCCTGGCTATAAAGCCAAGAAGAGCTGTTATAAGTGTACTTGTATATCCAAAAAATATGTTGCGGACCGTGTTTTTAATACGGCCATCCTGTTTATTTGACATATGATTTCTCTTTTTTAACCCTTTATTTGAAAGAAGTACCTACTTTGATATCTATATTTTTATAATGATTCATTCTGAAAATATAAAACTCAGATATTCATCTTTAACCTCATGTTGTTAGCAAATCATAAGCTAAAGCACAGATGACTATATATCTCTCCCGTCTCCTTGTTGATAAGCAGTATCTGCACATCATCATTATAATGCTCATTCATATCAAGAAGGTTATTGTCTGTATCATCATTAACATATATCGCCGCAAAGTCGTGAAGCCCCAGATAAGTTACGAACCCAAGCTTTGAGCTAAATGGCGCCGGTTGCTGATCTCCTGATATCTCAAGATTCTCAATCCCATCAGCCACTCCGTGCATAAATAGATAAGGTCCACCCACAGCTGCTGCCGTCTCAACTTCTGTAGTTCCGGACAACTCTTCTATTAGCTGAAGAAATGCCACATTAGTATATGCCGAAGAGTTACCCTTAACATATACTACATAATCAAAAGTCGTCTCGTCGTACAAGGATAGCAGCGCGCTATATGCATTATCTGCTGCCTCTACATAAGATGACTCTGCCTCGTGGCTTTGAACCACTCTATCTGTCCATCTGCTGTAAGCGCTATCGCCTCTGTGATCTGTAAGGATACCGCCGGCATTATCACTAAGCCACTGTCCCAGATATCTTGATACTCTGTTCATACCACCTGCATTAAGGTGATTAGAATCATTAAGATCTGTATAGAGATTAACTATACTTGTATCCTGAATCATATTAAGACATGGTATACCATACTCAGCTGATATCTGCTCCATAGAAGCAGCTGCTGCCATATCCTGTGACTGAAGCTGCGCCAGTGGAAGCATCATAGTTACTACGACTATGCCTCTTGACTGACACTCTTCTATGATCTTCCTAAGGTACTGCATACCGACAGTCTCTTCTGATAATCCCTCTGTCCTGTCTTCAAGAGTATACGTTCCGTGAACCTGAAATCTCTTCTCTGCGCCCATAAGAAGGTTCCTGTCACTTGTATCATTAAGACGCAGGAAGTCGTTCTTATCAAGCTCTGACCACCTCTCGTGATAGAGTTCAAAGTCAAAGAGGAAATCCTGGTGAAGTTCCTTATCATAGATAAGATCTTCTATAGCAGCTTTCTTGACATCAGAATAGGGCCAGCAGTCCATATTCAGGTGCAGCTGCTCTACAGATGTATTAAGGTCAGCAGCTGTAGCATTCTCATCCATGACATCTATATACTGGTAATTTTTCTCAAGCATATATGAATCCACAAACACAACCTTGGGATTACAATATTCAAGAGCAAGTCTAAGCTCCCAGTATGAAGCCGGCAGTGTGCTTCCATGTCCTCCCATGTTGTATCCGGTATATCCATACTGCTCGAATATCTGAACAGGATTAACTCCGTTAATTACGTGGGATGATCCAAGATAGAGAACATCTATCTGATCTGCTACGTCAAAAAAGTCTGCATACTTTTCATAACTTTCTTTTCTCTGTACAACCTTGAACACAGCCTGCATTACTACTGCTGCTATAGCAAGGAGAGCTACAGCCTTTACTATAAATATCCATATATTATTATGGCTTTTCCCGGCATTATTGCCGCTATTATTATTTTTGTTATCAACTACGTTTTTAGTCATGTGTAACCTCATGAACTGGCTATAATATGAAAGCAATCTGTTTGTTTTCAAAAAGCTATTGCCATTTTATTCTTATAATCCAATATTTATCTGTATAATCAATAGACGTGTGAATCAGTAATCTATAAATAATCTATGTCCTAGAACTGAACATATATAAAGCTTGTCGCATCATATCCGTGTCCCCATACGCCGCATACTGATATAAGTACAAGAGCACCTATATATATGCACCATCTGATCCACAGACTCTGTCTTGATATAACTTCCGAAATATTCACACCCTTATACTTAGCTATATCCGCAATGACCATAAGCATAAGACCTAAGAGCATCAGATTAAAAGCAGGCCTGTCAAGGCCAAGTGTATATAAACTTCCGTCTGTCAGTACCCATGGCGTAAACTGCCACATATTTTTTATTATAAGGATTGCCTGTGCAAAGGTATCCTTGCCAAAAAAGATAAAAGCAAATGAGAACAAGAAGAAAGTAAAAAAAGTCTTCAAAAGTCTATGTGAGAAAGCTTCCCTGTCTATGTGAAAAACTTCCACAGCCTTATTTCTAACAGGCATAAGAATCATTCCTAGTACCTGAAATATACCATTTATAAGTCCCCATACTGCATAGGTCCATACAGCGCCGTGCCACAAACCGCTTACAAAGAATGTAATAAGAAGATTAAGATACTTCCTGACCGTTCCCTTTCTATTACCTCCAAGAGGAATATAGATATAGTCTCTTAACCATGTAGAAAGCGATATGTGCCATTTACGCCAGAGCTCTGCTACGCTTGTAGAAAGGAATGGCGAATTGAAGTTGTCCATGACTTTTATGCCAAGTATTCTCGCACTTCCGATTGCGATACTTGAATATCCTCCAAAGTCTGTATATATCTGAAGCGCATACATAAGTACTGCTATAAATACTACAGTTCCCTTATACGCAGCAGGATCAGCATTAACAGTGCTGACTATTACTCCCAATCTGTCTGCAACTATCATCTTAAGGAAAAATCCCCATATTATCTGAAGTATACCTTTTCGTATGTTGTCTTCATCAAATCCCGGAAGCTTCTCGTACTGAGGGATCATATTGCCGGCACGCTCTATAGGACCTGATACAACTGTCGGGAAAAAGGATACAAACAATGCATAGTTGACAATGCTGCAGTTAGCATCAGCTTTGCCCTTATATACATCTACCACATATCCGATCATCTGAAGCAGAAAATATGATATGCCGAGTGGTATCAGTATACTTTCAAGCCTAAAATCAGAACTTCCTCTTACAAGTTCCTGTATATTCCTGATTGTTGCACCCAGAAGCACAGTATACTTAAAATAACAAAGGCTTCCTACAAGGACTAATATTGTACCTGCAAGGATCATCTTCTTATTGTCAGGACTTCTCTGTATTAGCCTTCCTGCAGTATATGATATTATGATTCCGGCTATTATCACTAAGAGACCTGCTACCTTGTAGCTTGCATAAAAAGCCATATTGGCAACAAGAAGCCAATATGGACGTATTTTCTGTGGCAATACATAGTTAACAACTGCTACAATTGCAAGGAATATCAAAAAGTATAATGATAAGATCTGCATATATCATCTCCACCTAAGAGCTTTTTTATTTTCATAATCTATTTTTCAGCGTTCTTAATGAACAGTATTAACGTACATTCTTAATGAACAATCTTAATGAATAGATTTAACGTAAGATCTTAATGTACGATCTCAATATATAGTTTTACTATATATTCATTCATATTCACTAATATCAGAAGATCCTGTTTCCTTTTTCATCTATAAGGATCCAGTCTTTCCAGTAATCAGTCATCTCTCTGGCATTGACTTCCTGATTGTTCCTCATCTTAAATGTTCTGATCATCTCTTTGTCAGAACGCTTATTGAGCCTTGCTCCCCAGAATGAGAAAGTTGAGTTAGCGCAGATATTGTATCTGCAGTGGCTCATAAGCTCCATATCAAGAAGGCTGTTGTCGCCATCATTGCCAGTTACGATAGTATATCTGGATGTATCGCTGTAATGCTCTTTTGCATATTCCGGCTCATTGGAGAATATATAGAAATGAGTCTGATAATCCTTGTCAAGTACATATCTTATAGCTGCATCGTAGTAGGCATCTGTAGCTATGCCGCCAAACAAAGCCTCATTCTCCGGCTGTGAAACATAATCGCCACGCCTTAAGTGAATACTGGCTGTATGCCAACCATCCATTTTCTCCATCAGTTCTTCATTCCTCTTCTGAATCTCGGGATCAGAGTGCCTTGGGAATACTATCTCATTAGCAAGAAACGGAAGTATATCATCATAATACTTATTGCAAAGGAAATACCCTTCAAGATACTTGTCCTTAAATGAATAGATCTCAGGATGATACATCTTGGTCTCTTCAAATATCTTCTTGGTAGAAGGAATCGCTTTATTAATTAACTTGGTGACAAATCCTCTATTAATAAAAAAAGATCTCTCCTTATCACTACATTCTTCAAAGTCAATTCCTTCAAACAACTTAAGTTCGCACTTTCTGGGGGCAAGAAATCCCTTCTGATTCTCTTCATTAAACCAGGACAGGTCAAGCTTCACGTCCTTGCCAAGGCTTTTTAGTTTTCTATACATGGCGTACTGCTGCATCTGATTGCCAAGTCCGCCTGCAACTCTGATAATAAGCATTAAATCTATATCTCCTATAAAACTACTATCACTGTGTATTTCCAATGATTCTCTGATACTTTATCTATAGTAAACGTCCGTCGTTTACTATCGTTATCATACCAGAGGCTTACCTTACCCGCTTATAAAGATAATAAGTAAGTTCATATCCGCTTTGTTCCCAGTCTTCCTGGGCTATGAGCTCATAATGATCATCTATATGTTCAGGAATATTGCCTCTAGCCATGACAAAGTCTGTTCTTCCGTTTCTGATAAAGTCTCCCTGAACTTCTCCGACATCACTTAATTTAATAGTCTGCGTCTGGAAGAACCTGCATGTAGGAACTATTCCGCAAGTTGTATATAATCCTGCATCAAAGCACCCCATATTTATAAGGGTCGGATTCTCAATACCTGAACTTTCAATTATATCTGTAAAGTGATATATCCACAGATCGTCTCTTTTATACTTCATAAATAAGGTGTTCATAGAGGTGGTATAGGAAATGATACCGGCTATAATAACAGCACATATCCCTGTGATCATTCTTATTGCATGTCTTTTACTTTTTGCTGACTCACTACTATAATCAAGAATACTTTTGCAATCTTTATTAAAAGAAATCTCGTTATCAGATTTGATATTTTTTATATCTATACCATCTTTTGAATCATTAATTATTGTGTCGTCATCGTTCTTGTTTGTGGCAAGAATATCTTCGACATCTTTTATATTTCTTCTACTACTCTTTTTATAGATAGAATTATTGATCAGATATTCTGCAATTCGCCCTATTTCAATACCACCAAGTACTGCAAATGTCCAAAGCGGAAGTGAATAGTACTGAAGTTCAACTCCTCCGATGAATATAAGAAGCGCTGTAAATCCTGCCAGCATGATAACATTGAGCTTCTCTATCCATCTGCTCTTCATGACTATAAAGCTTACACCGCCTAGAAACGCCATAAAACCGCAGTATGGATTCGACAGTATATGGTTATATATGATCTTGCACATATTGTATATACGCTGCAACATCGGAAGCTTCTCACTATATACGAACACATTCAGATATATGTATACATGAAACCAGTCATACAGTGCCCCATTTAGCGCAAAGTAGATAATCCACGGGATAGTTGCTATCAGCATTCCAAGAAGGAATATGCATCCGTGTATCACGCACCTTTTAAGCTTGTGCGATATCTTAAGATCCCTAGCCGTAAGATCTGCTATCAGGATCATGACCATCCAGGCAAAGAAAAATCCCAGCGAATTAAACTTGATATTGAGAACACAACCTGCAAGTACGCCTCCTATTAACAACGTCTTATAAGAGATCTTACTTGGATATTCTTCTTTGAAATATCTCATGCTAAGATACAGCCCCCACATAAACAGAGGCATCATCATCTCTTCTGCGCTACCTCCCCACCAAAAGGACCTGGTAGAGTAGATGAATGCAGCTGTTATACTCATAAGTACAAGACTGATCTCCTGCCTCATATAAAGGCTATAGATCTTGAACATAGCTATGCAGACAAGCATAGCTGCAATAGTTTCGATTATGAATACTCCAAAGAAAGTCTTGTATGATATCAGCGAAGCTATGCCATATATGGTATATAACATCATACCCTTTTGATCGAAGAGATCCCTATATGGGACAAGTCCCTTGAATATAGACTTACCAACAGTAAAATAGCTATTGGAATCATCCCAGTTATTAAAGGCATATAGTGGTGATGACCTAGTACATAACAGCATTATGATCAAAGCTGTAAGAAAGCAATAAAGGCAATGACCGGCTCTTTGGAATGATGCATTATAATAATTAGATCTTTTATCCATTTATCAGTTAATTAATATCTAACCCTTTCCTCGTATTAGTCTAACATCTGCGATTTATGAAATATAGAGATTTAGATCAAAAGTAACATTTGACCTTCACGCCATAGCAGCATGTGATCACATGACTATCCCAATTCTTTACAATATCGCTTCTAAATTATACAATCTATTAGAATGATGGTCAAAGTGCGTATTTCTAAATTGTTGACAAATATACGACCAAAGAGATGACCATACAAAAGTCTGTTTTTTCCAAAGGAGCTTTATGCCAAAGATCAAAGTATTAATGCTAGGTCCTGCCAGAAGTGTAAAAGGCGGCGTCTCTAGTGTTGTAAATAACCTTTACAGCGCAGGTATAGATAAAGAAGTTGATATCAAATATATAGGAACTATGGTTGACGGTTCCAAGGTGCGCAAACTGTTACAGGCTGCAAAAGCCTATTTTCAGGCACTTACCTGTATTAACAGATACGATATAGTACATATACATGTTTCTGCAGATGCCAGTTATTACCGCAAGTCATTTTTCATAAAAATGGCTCTTAGACATCACAAGAAGCTGGTTCTACATCAGCACGGCGGTGATATTAACCGCTTCTATGGGCAAGATCTTAAGGGCAAGGCCCATGATAAGATGGTATCCCTTTTCAACCAAAGTGATGCATTCATAGTCCTTGCACCTAATTTCAAAGAGTTCTTCAGACACATAATCGTTGGTGATGATAAGATCAAGGTTATAGGCAATGGTATCACAATCCCTGATATTGATCCTGGTCACAAAGATTATGACAAGCGCAATATCCTATTCCTTGGAAGAATCTGCAAGGATAAGGGCATAAGCGAACTTCTTGATGCTATAGAAAGACTATCCAAAGACTATCCTGATGTTCATCTCTATATAGGAGGTTTCTATGAAGATGAAAGCTTTAGGAGCCGCATTGAGAGCCTCTCTGATAACGTAACAGCCTGCGGCTGGATTGATTCTAAAGCCAAAGAAGATCTATTTGAAAAGTGTCCTATCTTCGTACTTCCTTCTTACTATGAAGGAATGCCTCTGTCAGTTGCTGAAGGTATGGCACATGGCTGTGCAACTATAGCTTCTAATGTAGGCAGCCTTGATCAGATGATAGATGATGGCAAAACTGGACTACTTATTGAGCCCAAGGATTCAGATAAGCTATACACTGCACTAAAAAAGGTAATTGGTAATATAGATTATCAAAAGGCATTGGGACAAGCGGCATACTCTTTTGCCAAAGATAATTATGATATTACTAAAATGAAAGATAATATCATTAAAATATATAATGACATCATTAGATGAAATGTTGTCATTATCAAACTTAACTGACGTTACATCCATCAAAATAGTTAGTCGTTTACTATAGAATAAATAATCATTATAAGAGGTTTACATGGACAACACGCCCGATATAGCCGTTATAATTCCGGTATACAACACAGCAGAATATCTTCCAAAGTGCATGGACAATGTGCTTGCTTCTAAGTTTAGATCTATGGAGATAATCCTCGTAGATGACGGGTCTACTGATGGTAAGAGTCCTTCACTATGCGATGATTATGCAAGTGCAGATCCCAGAGTTCGCGTGATTCACAAAGAAAACGGCGGTCTTCAAAGTGCCTGGATAGAAGGGGTAAGAGCATCAACTGCCAGCTACCTTTCTTTTATAGACAGTGATGACTGGATTGATAGTGAGTTCTTCGAAGAGCTCTATGCTCATACAAGCCAGGCTTTTAAAAGCTGTGAGATCATAAGCTCTGATTATATGATTGAGAAACAGAATGAGCGCAAGGAAGTCCATCACATGGTATCATGCGGTCAGCATTTCGGGGAAGATCTTGATAACATCAAATCAAGACTACTTGGTCAGGAGCAAAGAACCGTGATTCTCTCACGCTGTATGAAGCTGATATCAAGAAAGCTCATAACAGACAATCTCAAGTATTGTGATAGTGCAATAAGACTTGGAGAAGACGTCAATATTACTATCCCTGCTCTGTGTGACTGTAAGAGACTCTACGTAACAGATAAGTGCTACTACCATTACAGAACAGTAACAACTTCCATATCACACTCTCATAACACCGAGATACTTGATAATATAAAACTCTTGTGTGATACCTGTTCTGATGTCATGAGTGAAAAGGGAATCAAAAATGCCAGGACTCAGGCCGATAGGGAATATTTACGGCTTATGTTTGTATATGTCAAGAACGAACTTCGAGCTCAATATCCGGGAGTTTTATCTGCAGTCAGAGCTACCCTTATGGAAAAAGGTCTTCGTGACAAAATATTAAAGACAAAACTTGAAGTTAGTAATAAAGCTAATAAGCTTATCTATTTTGGAATGAAGCATCCATTAAGAATTGTTCTTAAACTGATCCAGACCATTCTTTTAACATATGACAGAAAGACCAACTGATATACACAACAATACATTTTATGAGGGGAAATGAAATGGATATTATATTATCAGTTAAGCAGTTATTCCAAAAGACAAACTGCTTACTAAGAAAAGCTTTTTTATCTTACTACTACTTATTGACCTTTATATAACTCTTCATACAGTTCTAAAGGCGTCATCTTTCAGCTTCATGATCACAGATGACTTCTATGACGCCGTGCTTGTAAGGGATATGTTTGAAGGGGGACTACTTCTTCGTACTCTTAAAGTTGTTTATCACAGATATATGACTCATGCAGGAGCATTTAGCTGTTTTTTTACCACCTATTTTGAGCTTGGCTTGATAGCGAAAAATGAAGCTTTATTAGCTATATTCATAGAAATAGATATACTTCTTGTTATCATTGGTCTTTTTGCATTTATCAATTATCTTT
The DNA here is from genome assembly GCF_023206215.1 of Butyrivibrio fibrisolvens. Classification (NCBI taxonomy): domain Bacteria; kingdom Bacillati; phylum Bacillota; class Clostridia; order Lachnospirales; family Lachnospiraceae; genus Butyrivibrio; species Butyrivibrio fibrisolvens. The sequence goes on along the minus strand of NZ_CP065800.1, from coordinate 1,263,390 downwards.
GCAACTACATTGGCTCACGTGACTTCACTTTGAAGATATGTCTTTTCTCAGGCATAATAATACCGTGGTTTTCCTACTACTCTTACAAGCAGATTTTCTTTTGGTTCTCTGCTTGTAACCAGTATTGCCTTGGACTTGGAATACTGCTTTTTACTCTGGCTGCATTTTTTAGACTTACTTACAAGAATAATCTAATTTCGATTATACTCACTTCTATACTGGCTTTGATATGTGGAGGCATCTATATCATATATATTCCTGTTATGGTTCTTGTTGTCGTACTCCTTAATATAACAGAGCTTGTAAGACAAAAAAGGATAAACAATAGCCTTTTCATCGTATCTTTATTCCTTGCTATATCAACTTTGATCAATGTTATTGCTCCAGGATATCGTCTTAGAAAAGAAGATGAAGTACAAATAAGCATTCATGACGCTTTCAAATTATCTTTCGAAGGAATCTTTCATAATGAGATTCCTAATATTCTTAAGAATCCTGGCTTTATCATCTTCTGTATTGTAGCTATATACTGTGGTATACGTTTTAAGAGCAAACTAAAAATAAATGGACTACGATTATTATTATCCTGTTTTCTGACCATTATTATGATGGTACTGTCATGTTTCCCTGTATATTTAGGATATGCATATGATTCTTTTGACAAAATTCAGAATAGATGTATCTTTACCATTGACTTTGTTTCTTATACTTCTATACTTTTATTGGCATTTTCTCTTGGTATATATATCCGTCAATGGAGTGGTATTGTTGCAACCAGAAAACTTAATGCTTCAGTTTTGCTAATTCTGACTTTTTTGACAGTCACTCATTATACAGATATATTCACTACAAATGCCAGATACGATCTGATAGATCAGACCAATCATAATAATATTAATTATTACAGAGGCAGAGTATATGAGATTATGGATATGATCAAGAACTCACCGGAATCCGATGTAGTCGTTCCATTCCCTCCTGAAACTCCTCCAGCAATTCTTAGTTTTGAAATTGCAAACGATCCTACTGTATGGATTAATGAAGCTATGGCCGCATATTACCACAAGAATTCAGTAACAGCCCAATAATAACAAGCTATAATAAAGACTTCTAAGAATGAGAATCCCAAGCAATCTTTGCTTTAAATAATTCTCATTCATAGAAGTCTTTTTAATAACTTTTATGGTCTTATTCTTTAATCTTTTTAGTCTTATATTCTTAGTAGTCCGTTATCTATAGTTCCGTATAATAAACGAATATATTCAAGTTATAATGCTTAATTCTTCCACTTTCCATACATATTCAGATATAGCTTTGGAGAGAATCTGAATATACAGGTTTTGATCTTATATCCGACTGATAATGCCGCAAATGCACCATTTCTTTTAAGTGCATGCCTTAGTGCTGTCTTTATCCTAATTATCGCATCACTATAATCCTCATTTTTAGAAGATACTGCAATCTTGCCTGCTACAAGAAGAGCAGCCATAATCTGAATCTCTGCCAGCCTTACATACACATAATCACTGATATGTCCCTTGCAGGGTTCCAGAACTTCTTCTGCCCTATCCCAGCATGTTATCTGATCCATATATGACGGCTTATAGGCCCTTAACATTGCTCCCTGCTCATTCTCTGTATATACATAACTTCCTGCAGGTATAGATCTAAATACTTTCTTATTCTCCATCTTAGCTGCCATCTCAAGGAGCATGAGCATATCCTCTCCTATGGACAAGTCTACAGGGAACCAGGCTGATCCAAGGCAGGCATCGACCTCTTTCTTGTTATAAAGCTTGCCCCATACGTGAGAGTCTTCATTAAGGACTCCATGCTCTATATAATAGTATCCGCTCATATCAGTATCAGGAGCTATCCTGTCTGTCATAGTCACCATCATAAGATGATAAGCCTTATGATCAGTGATTGCAGGGTCTTTAGAGCTTACAGGAGTTTTAAAAGCGTTAACAGCGCTTACAAGCCTTTCTATATAGTCGTCCTTTACAATATCATCTGCATCTACGAAAGTGATCCAATCGCCTTCTGCAACCTTTAGGCCGGCATTCCTAGCAGCTGATACACCGTTATTATCCGTATGGATCACTATGATTGATATTCTGTTATTTTCTCTTTGGTCATTTTCAAACACAACTTCAGAAATCGATGAGTGATCATCACCAACTCGTCCATTTAACTGATAGTCTTCACATTGCCTATATGACCAATTATCTCCAGATTGTCCATTTGACTTATGATCAGCATATCGTCCATTAAGGTTTCCAGCCAATTCGTCGCATATTCTGCTGCTTCCATCTGTCGAACCATCATCCACAAGTATTAACTGAACATTATTATAGGTCTGATTAGTCACTGACTCTACGCAGGCTCTTATTGCATCCCCGGCATTAAATACCGGTATAATAACAGAAACAAGCCCTGTGAAAGGCTTGTTTCCACTGTTTACATTATTTTCATCACTAATAGCATTTTCTATATTAAGAGTGGCACTATTGTCTACTTTACTAGCATTTATCATATGCTATACCTCTTTATATGATCTAATGATTTTACTTAAAAAGCTCTGTCCACCATCTTCCGCAAACCATAGGATCAGTCTTGACATTAGCCAGATCCGGCATGACAGATATCTTGGACTCCACGCCTGAAGCCTTGCTCAGCAGCATATTCTCAAGAGAGCTTTCCGTAACTACTATATGCTCAGCTTTCCTTGCTGAGGATATATACTTTCTGACAGTATCCGGTGACAGGGGCTGAAGCTGACCATTGCGCCTCGTGCTATACAGAAGTGCCATCTTATCGCCTCTGTAGTGAAGAGGGAGCTTGCCACATGGGAAGAAGACTCTGTCACATCCAAGTTTTGGTGCTATAGATGCCACTACAAAGTTCTCCCACTTGAAGGTATAGAGCTTGTCCTTAGGATCCCCATCCATTAGAAGAAAGCTCGTTCCATCTGCATCAAAATCGTTCTGGTTATAGGTATTGCCCATTACCATGATATGATGCTCGCAGTCCCTTCTAAGGTTCTCTGCTCCAAGATAGGCTATCAGCTTCTTCATAAGCTCATATATTCCATTTTCTGACTGATCCTCTTTGATCAGTGTAAAACAGTCAATTGCCAGATTCATAATCTAAGTTTACGATGCTCCGCTTCCTCTAAATACGACGCTTACGGTCTTGAAGAGTATACGGATATCAAGTCCAAGTGACCAGTTGTCTATATACTGCAAGTCAAGTTTTACGATCTCGTCGAAATCTTCTATATCGCTTCTGCCGCTAACCTGCCACATTCCGGTAAGTCCGGGTGTCATAGAGATACGGCGTCTGTAATATTCATTATATTGCTCGAATTCTTTTTCTGTTGGTGGTCTTGTACCAACAAGGCTCATATCGCCCTTTAATATATTGAAAAACTGCGGGAACTCATCAAGACTTGTCTTACGGATAAAGGCTCCAACCTTAGTGATTCTGGGATCGTCCTTGATCTTGAACATAAGTCCTGTCATCTCGTTCTGAGATTCAAGTTCCTTCTTTCTCTCTTCAGCATCGATATACATCGATCTGAATTTATAAATCTTAAATCGTCTACCGTTCCTTCCTATCCTCACTTGTGAGAAAAAGATAGGTCCTGGAGAATCGATCTTAATAGCTATTCCAATGAACACAGTCAGTATGATGGTAAATATGGATCCTACAAGGCCGCCAAGTATATCTACCATTCTCTTAATGATAAGGGCTCTGTATCTGCCTGTTCCCTTAGCATAGGTTACTACCGAGTATCCGCCCAGCATTCCGATTGAAGTCCTGCCTCGCATACCTGGGAGCATTACGCAGTAGTGAACTGTAACGCCCATATCAGAGAAGGCATTGATAACGTCTGCAAGAGCATCCTGTGAACTTCCGGGAGTATATATGAACACTTCATCAAGAGGCATTGTAGTAACTGTCTTGACAAGGTCTTTCCTGTCAGATATGACATTTACTCCTCTTATAACTTCGCCCTTCATATCTGCATCAAGGCACACAGCTCCTACGATTGCATAGTTGATATCTATGTGATGCTGAAGATGTCTTATAGTCCTCTCAAGGTGTTCCTTCTCAGCAAGTACCAATATCTTAACAGCTGTATCAGCATTCTTCCAATAAGCAGCAAGGCACTTCCTAATGAGCTGGCGTACCAGTACTGTCAGAAGATAGTCTAGAACTATAAAATAGAACATTACAAGACGTGAGAATGTTCCGCCTATATTCAGTAAATAGTTAATAACTGTTGTAGTAAGGACTATTACAAGCTCATACTTCATCACAGCGTAGGATTCCTGAGGGAATCTGCGTTTCATAAAATCCCTGTTGGCATCAACTCCAAAGGTGTATATACCCGACACCATTACAAGGATAAGACATACCAGAAAGTGAGTCTTCTGTGAATCCATATCCACGAAGTTCTGCCATCTGATGTATGTTGCTGCCACAAACGAAAGAACTATAATGGCTGCATCCAAAAGCCAGACCAGATACCTGATCGCATACCTGTTGTTACCATTCATCTTACTTTTTCCCCATCCCTTTTATCAAAAATGTTATATATACATGCTCCCAAAAACAGTAGTATATAATTCCTGCCGATATATACAGATACTATATGAGCCTCAACAATAGTATAAATGCTAAGGCATGTAAGTATGACAAGAAGATACCCGTCTCTTTTGTTCATACAATCTATATATAATATCAGCAAGAGTACTATAACACACAGCGCAGGTATTATTCCATACCAATATGCAAGTCTGCACCATCCCATGTCAAAATAATAATCTGTATCACTGCCTGCAAACAGCTTCCAGCTTTCAATCGCGCCAGGATGCGCATCCCAGTTCCAATACAGGTTCATGATCCTTCCGGTTAACAGTTTATCAATAAACTGAACCTTTTTAAACCATGGCATCCAGGTATATTTACTGACAATTGCAGCCCATACAGAGAATCCTATAGCAAAAAGGAATGTTGCTATTCCTGCAATATAGATCCAACCTGCTTCTCCTAACTTCCTTCCTTTGATAGCCACGCCTTTGACCATGTAGAAGCATATAAGTCCCAATGCCACTAGTGCAAATGCAGTCTCACAGGAAGTCAGTTTATAAACAATTATATTTAATATAAACAGAGCCAAATAATGATACCACTTTAGCCTCTCAGAATAAATATATATTCCAAGAAAAAGTATCATCATAAACATACAATGAAATCCATTGGCATTACCAAAGCCAAATACATACAGCATCTGACCATCTGCATGCTGAACCATGACTTTTCCAAATATGCCAGTCACAGACAATATTATAAGAATAGCTGAGCCAATAAGATTCTCGTAGAAAAACAGTTTCAGCTTACTTCTAATATCAAGCCCTTTACACGCAGCGATAAATGTAAGACATCTTATCATGTCATTCCTGCCACTGCTTCTATACGTTATAAGCGCAATAACCATCAAAACAAGAGTTATGACGTATTCCCTGATATCATATTTTGTAATTCCCAGCAGGATGATAAGGCATGATATAAGGAATGTCACACGAAATACATAGCTCTCATAAGCAAAGTGAAAATCACTCTTATCAAGAAAGACTACTATCAGCTCAATTGTCAGCATGATATCAAAAAGAATGCTTCTGACTTTATTAAGTTCTTGTGAATCTCTTAATCTTTCGATAATATTAGGCATCAGTATTCTGTCCAGTTTGCTCTTTCTACGCCGCTTATGGATTCTATTCCATAATAAGCTTCGACTTCAGTATTAGTCCAGTATCCGGGATCTTCTGTTATATCAAGTACATATGCAAAAGTATACTTGTTATCAAAATCAGGTCTTAACATCGGAGCTTCGATACTGGTAGCTCCCTCTGCTGCCTTCTGTGCAAGATATGCATTCCTCTCAGACTCTTCACGATATATTCGTCCAAGATCAACTCCGCTGTCAATATACTCAAAGAACATATGAACGAACATCAAAGATACAAGACAAGTTCCTGCTATATAAAAGGCTTTATTAAGCTCTTTGGGACCCTCATCCAGCTTGATATCAGAAAATCCCTGACATATTGCTATGGTAAGATAGATACCTGCGCCAAAGAAGGCTCTGCCCTGAGGCTCAGCTGTCATTATAAGGCTATAAGCTGTTGCAAGGAACAAAAAGCCGTATAAGAGCATGTTGTGAAGCTCTTTCCAGGTCTTACCCATAACCCTTAGTATTATAAGGATGACTATAAACATGCATATAAGGATCAGAAAATTGTCCCTTATAAGGAGAGTCGTCTTCTGAATCCTTGCTATCATTCCAACCAAGCCGGTATGTTCTTCTTCTACAAATGATGCTCTAATATAGTTGCCGGGAGCAGATATCATAAAGGCAAATCCGATGATCATACCGATAAATCCTGTGATCATCCACGGCATGATCTTATTACCGTACATAGCTACAGATAAGGTATCACTTTGCTTAGAAGCACTTTCTACTGCTGGAGCTTTTCGGCCGGTATCTACACTATCATGCTTACGATTATATAAGATAACTGCAAAATATATTAGCTGCAACAGAATTGCTCCGCCTGATGTATTCTCACTACACCATCCTGCCACAATTCCAAATAAAAACATCCCTATGCATCTTAGAATACTGCCCTTAGATCCTTGGATGAGCCAATGTCTGTAAAGAGTCAGGAATCCGATTATTATACCCGTGGTTATAAGATAGTTACAGGATGCATATTTTAAAAGTATAGTCTCTGCAAAAGAAACTCCAAATATCCAGAGCATGAGGACTATGAGTAAGTAGAGCCTGTAATCGTACCTACGTCTTCTGTCTATATGAAAATAAATGCACAAAGTCAAAAGAACAAATACGCCTGCGGAAAGGAAATTAAAGAGCATCACAGCATCAAAATAAAATACCATTCTAAGGATGATATGTGCAACAGATCTACCTGTCCAGTGCATATACTGATCATATTCCTGTGCAAAAAGCTGCCAGAAACTCCCTGCTTTATTGACCGTCGCATAGTAGTTAAAGTCATCTCCAAGCATTGGAGTTAGTATCATAAACGCAAGAACCGTAATATAACATGCTATAACTTCTACTATGAACAGGTTCTTTCTCCATTTGTCATTCAAATTAAGTACATGCATTAGCATTCCTCTCATTAATGTGTTCTTTCACTAAATGTGTATTTAGTGAGGTTTCTTGAGCTGAGATACTAGATACTTCCTGTACTCAGTATTCCCAAGTAATCCGTATTTTCTGCCAACATACAGATATTCGCGCCTTACAATTCCGGGATGTTGTCTGCAGTAGTTAGTAAGCTGACTATCACTTATCCCTATACTCACAAGAGGCTCATCTGTATTTATGATCGTATCCTTCTCATCTATCATGGCTGCAAGATAATAATCCATATCTATCAGCCAGCGAAGCCTGTTATCAAAACGTATTCCCTTGTTCCTGAAAATAGTAGCACTTGGTGCTCCTATCACATTACCTACATACAGATTTCGTATATCCTTTTTTATAAGCTCAAGATTATAAGTATTGATATGCCTTGCATATCTCCAATCATCTGATACCTGCATGCTTCCTGAAAAAGCGCACTGCGCCTTGGAATTATCAATTAGTTCTACAAATCTTCCAAGTGACAATCTATCAGTAAACCAGTCATCATGGAACATCATCTTGATATACTCACCACTTGCATCACTGATCGAAGAGTTCCAGTTATCTCCCGGCTTTCCAGTAGACTCATGCCTTATGTATCTGATAGTCATATGTTCTGAATAGTTAAGGGTGATCTCTTTACACAATTCAGCATGACCAGCATCAGAATCATCACTTACAATTACTTCATAGTCCTTATAGTCCTGAATCCTTATGCTATCAAGAAGCTTTTTAAGTCCATTCGGATTATTATAAACCGGAATGCAGATCGAAACTTTATAATCTGTATGCAATCTACCATTCTTATCTTTCATCCGTCAGTTCCCTCGGCGTAGCAGTACATGGCCTATATGCCTTATACCCTTATACATCTTCTGAAATACTGTTGGATTATCAAATCTTGGATACTTGCTATTCTCATCATCCCATTTATGGAAAGAAAAAGGTTCTATCCCCTTAGTTTCTTCAAAGGTCTGCTCTCTGCCAAAGTATCTTGCAACTTCTATAGGAGCAAATCTGCAGCCTGCTGCTTCAAGCTCCTTATGATGATGACAGCATATAAAACCGTCCTCATTGTACCAGCCATAGAAGCTCTCCCACGGGATTCCAAGCTTTTCTGGCAGTTCCAGGAGCTTTTTACTCCTTATTCCAACACTGTTACCAACTCTTATGATCACACCATCAGGATCTCTATAAGTTATATTGTCACCTTCAGGTGGAAGCGGCCATGGAGATCCGATATAATCGTAATCAAGGAATTCGTCCCGCCACTTATCAGGATTAACAATAAATCCGTCGTAGTGGACCAGCATGATATAATCTGTATTTATATGTTTATGAATCTCATATACGCATGCATAGTTGAACTTATCTATATTGTCTATTTTATCAATATGAGAATATCTTATACCCTTTGGAAGTCCGAAGGGCTTTCTATCTGTAATAAGGACTGCATCTCCAAAGTCAATGCCTCGCATGGAATATTCCATAGCTTTGACAGTAGCCTTAACCTTAACACTTGTCATAGCTACTAATGTGACATTAGGGAGCTGTAGTCTTCCGTTTATGTACTCAGCCATTTTAAACCTCGAATATTAAGCGCCACTTCCATCACCACTTAAGTCATCTAAACTTTCTCATCACATGGTGATAAGCCTTACGGCAAAAACGTCCTACCGTAAGATCAAGTCTTGCCATAAGCTTTTTAAATCCGCTTATCCTGGGCATAACAAGGTAACTATACTCATCAAGATGCTCTAATAAATACTTAGGATACCTGTCATCCATCTCAACTCTTGCAAACTCTGCATCTCTTCCTAGAAGGTCTCTTCCAAGTATGAGCTGGTCCATAGTCTCAGCCAGTATCTCTCTATCATTGTACTCCTGATGGGCTGCTGCCTTGACCTTAACACCTATACGCTTGGCTGCATCTGTCTCATGGTGTCCACCCATGTATCCAAAATGCCAGCCGCCTTCAGGAACTCTTACAGACCTGGGATCTGTAGTAGCTATCTGATCTCGAAGTCGAACTATGCCATCCTTAGGGATCTGACTAAGACTTGTTATCTTAGTACCAAGCCACTTGCGCTGCCTATCAGGAATCTCAGGGAACTCACCCTCTGTCTCCAAGAGATTACCTGATATCTCCATCATATTAAAAAAAGCATAGAAGTTATCCTGTGCAAGATGATATACCTTAGACGGATCAAAGTTATCAAATACCCATTTAAGTGCCTTCGGAGAAGGAATCTCATCGCAGTCGCTTAGCATTATGATATCCTTGTCTGTAGCATCCTTAAGACCTTCTATGAGGTGATTTTTCTGAAATACGTCACGTTCAAAAGCATTCACATCTGTAGGATTCTCATCAACTACTATATAAGTTATCTTATGAAGGAATTCTTTGAACATGTCCTTATTTTTTTCAAAGCAAAGCTCCTTGGGCTGGCCGGAAAAAGTTGTAGTCGCTTCCTCTATTACGAAACGGTCTACATAAGGGTCCAGTATATTGAGCCTAAGCTTTAATATATCAAGCTCGTTAAAAAACGGAAAACAATCGTAGATCATGGATCATCCTCTATTATCATTTGTTTTGTCCAAACTTCACACTTGGTCTGGAAGAATTAAGCTTTACTAATTAAGCTTTACTAATCATTCTTTGAATTTTTCTAAATGCTCTCCCGGCCATCCAGGTTTTATAGATAAGCTGACTTCTTAATGTCTGCATCTCTCTCATAAAGCCGGTAGCCTTCTTGGATTTCTTTGTATATATGCCGGAAGTGGCTTTAAACTTTTCAAGTTCTGCCCTGCATTCATCAGCTGTGAACATCTTCCCTTTTCTATCCATATAGTGGAAAAAACTATATATGTTCTGCTCTGAAGCCCAGTAACCATTAGATACATTATGTCTTGCCCAGTATTTTGGGGCTATCGCATACACAAGTTCCTCGCTTGTAAGTGCTGCAAGTACTGCAAAAGATGAGTTAGACGCAACAAGATACCTTGCGTTCTTAACTGTCACATAGTCCTTGCCCATATCAAAATGGTGTGCTTCAACTTCAGGAAGGATCTTCCTTGCAGACTCCACGTCTTCAGTCACTATCATGAACTCCATGTCAGGACGGATCTTTTTCATCTGCTTCATGGCTTTTAGCCAGTAGTTTCTTCCAAGGAATAGCTCCGGACTTGATGAATACTCACCGCCTCGCATATTCAGAATACACAGGTTATCCCTTGTATACTCTTTGGAATCATACTCAGGTTTTACTTTAAGCCAGTCCTTGATCTTATCTTTAAATTTGATAAAATAGGACTCCGCCTGAAGATTGCCATATATAAGGGTGTTATCTTCTATATCATGGATACTGTCATCAGGTCCGCTTACATAGATTCCATTCTCCATATCTGACTTTGAAGTACCAAGATATATCCTGGTATCATCGTCATTCCAGATATGCATCTTGTCTTTGTCATTGGGAGATATGACCTTACCACAGTCAATATCCATGAAATACATGCCATTTGATGAATGTATATTATTGCCAAACTGCTCGGGATTTAGAATTCCAAATTCGCACCCCTTCTCAGTGGCAATGGCTCTTGCCGTTACATAGACAAAGAGTTGGTTGCCCAACCCCTGTCCTTTGATCATCTCTGTACCAATCATATCAGTGAATTATATGACGTCCTTCCAATGTGGTCTGTACTATCTTTTCGTTACGAACCTCATAAATTATATCACACTTCTCTATAGTATTAAGTCTGTGTGCTATTATGACCATGGTCTTCTTGCCATGGAAGCTGTTAACGGCTTCCATAACTGCTGCCTCAGTCTCATTATCAAGAGCAGATGTAGCTTCATCGAATACCAGAATCTCAGGATTGTGATACAGCGCTCTTGCAATACCTATACGCTGTCTCTGTCCACCTGAAAGTCTTACACCTCTATCACCTATCTTGGTATCCAGTCCTTCCGGAAGTGATCTTATAAACTCATCAAGCTGAGCTTCCTTAAGGACTTCCCAGATCCTGTCTTCATCGATCTTGGATGCATCTATACCAAATGCAATATTCTCTCTGATACTCTCATCTATAAGATAGATAGACTGAGGTATATATCCTATCTGAGAAAGCCATGACTCATAGTTACTGAATATATTCTTGCCATCACATAGTATCTCACCTGTCTGAGCATGAAGCAGTCCCAGAAGTATATCTACTATAGTAGACTTACCGGCGCCTGATGCTCCCATGATTCCGACAGATTTACCCTTCGGAACCAGCATATCTGCGTCTGAGAAGATATTACTGTCAGTATCAGGATAATGGAATGTAATATGCTTAAGGCTAATCTCATTCTCAAGCTTAAGCGCAGGTCCTGAATACTTCTCAGTTATAGCTCTCATCTGACTGTCAGCTTTCATGGACTCTGTCAGGTTATCATATACAAAGTTAAGGCTTGGCTGTTCGTAGGCAATCTCTGTAATGTAAGTATTGATACGGTTGGCACTAGGCATGATTCTCATAGCAGCAACTGCAAATGCTGTCAGCTGCGGGATAAGATCTCCAACATTACCATCCAAAAGGACATAGATAGCAATATAGCCAAGTACAGCAACCATGAATACTGATTCTATTAAAAATCTTGGAAGGGAGTTGAAGATAGCATAATCTTTTGAAAGTCTTGCTCCATCAAGTCCGCTCTCATAATAATTTCTGATAAAAAAGTCTTCTCTGTGAAGGACTTTAACATCCTTAAGACCATATATAGCCTGAAGGCGCCATTTTGCTATCCTGGACTGAACCTTCTGATTTTCTGCTCCGTATTTTTCCATACGGGGTTTTAATACCTTGGTATTAACAATTGTAATAACAAGAAATACTGCTACGATGAACAAAGTCATCTGCCAGTTAACAACTATTAGTACAATAGCAAGACATGTTGATACTACAAGCTCTGTTGCAAGCGAAAGGATCGCCATGATCATATGAAAGAGATTAGGTATATCTGAGTCTGTAATTCTGAATACTGTTGGTATATCTGCGCCAAGGTAATATTCGTAGGGTCTGTTCAAGAACTCTCTCATTACACGGCTTATCATCTCATTTCTCCCGTATGTAACAAAGGTGTTCTGCCTTGCTGAAAGAAAGAGAAGATATATATTCTTGATAACAAATATGACCATCAGTGATATAAGCAAAAACAGCATAAGCTTTTTATCAGAATCAAGTCCAAATACCCTGAGGATACCATCAATAAATGGAACCTTTTCTGCAGCCTTTTCAAGATATCTGTGGAGTGTGTCCGGAGTAATTATTGCAGCAGCAACAGGTACTACCATTGATACTCCAAGAGTCTCAAAAAGGCCTCCCAAGAGGATCATGATGCCAAGAACAACAAACTGCTTTTTCTGGCGTCTGTCAAATATATATCTTATCTTGTGAAATAAACTAAGTTCCTGTGTAGAGACGTTCTTTTCGTTTTTTTCTGTGTTAGTAGATCCCATCTTTAACCTTCCTTATATGTTAAAACTCTTAAGCTGATTTCTATGTTTTTGAAATCTCCATTCTTAAGAGTAAAAACTTTTTAATATCTTTTTATAACTTATTACTTACCCATATCTTTACAGGTATTATAAATGTATCATTTACTGCCATAAAAGAATTATACAGCATAGTATTTTTAAGGAACAATTTCATCCTCAGTTCCTGATGAGGATCTGCGATCCTGCAGCTATACACCTTGGCATAATTATTCTTTACTCCCCTTATCACTTCTGCAAGAGCATCCATCTTAGCTTTCTTCTCAGGATCTTTGGACCTTCTGACCTGAGTGTATAAAAGCAATAGTTTCTTATATACCATATATTGATGTATGTATGCAAGTTCAGGGTATCCTGCATCTACAAGTACCTTGTTACGCGCCTTGTAAGCAGGAATCTGCTGGGTCAGTATATCCCATTTGACACCCTGATTCATGATGCTTCCGCTTCTATCAATTATATAGTTGTATAGCTTATCGCAGATAACTACGCCGCTTTTAACTTTATTAAGAAGCTTTGTTGTATATACTATATCTTCATAGTGACCTTCAGGGAATCTAAGCTTATCGCCCTCTTCTACAAGGCTTCTTTTGTAGAGTTTATTCCATGCGCAGTTCTGAACTACGTATTTCTCATCTTCTTCTACAAGCGCCCTTAGAAGATTTTCTGAATTCATCAAGGCAAGATCTGAGAGATAGCAGACTTCATCTTTTGAAGCTGTCACGTTTTGCAGATCTTCTCCGTTAGCGCTACTTTCTTTAGCTAATTCTTTAGTAGATTCTTTAGTGGATTCTTTAATTGGTTCTTTTGTTGATTCCTTCGTGCCTGTAAGGTTTATGCTCTTTGCTTTGGTATTCTTGGATTCATATACATTCTCATATCCGGCTACTACTATGTCTGTATCAAAAGCCTTCATCGCAGCCATCATCTCTTCATACATCCTAGGCTCTATATGATCATCACCGTCCACAAAAGTTATATATGTACCGGATGCTCTGTCCATGGCATAGTCTCGTGCAAGGCCAAGGCCATGATTATCTGTATGAAATACTTTGATCCTTGAATCCTTACTTGCAAGCTCATCGCAGATAGAACCGGAGCAATCTGTTGATCCATCGTCTGTTATAAGGATTTCAAGATTCTTATAAGTCTGCGCTGTGATAGAATCAACACATCTTCTTATATATGTCTCGATATTGTAGCAGGCAACAATCACAGTTATAAGATCTGTCTGATCTGCTTCAGCTATTCTATTTAGTTTATAACTTGGATATTCCTGCATTATATCTCCTGACAATTTTTTCATATGCATTACTAAGTCATGTAATACATTGTAAATAGGTATCTGGGTTACGAATATTTAATGTCGGCAAACTTATGCCTATTGTTCATGCTGATCTCATGCCATATTTATTCATATGAGCAGCATATCTTTAGTATATATATCAGTCATATTCTTGTTATTAAGCCACTTAGAAGGTGCGATAGTCATACCTTCATGATCTGACAGCCATGCTCCCCACCAGGAGAAGCTTGAGTTAGCAAGTATATGATGCTTGCAGGCTGACATCAGGTATAGCTCTGCCAAGTCTCTATATTCGCTGATACTATTATTACTTTTTTTAATCTCTTTATTCTCTTCTGAAGATTTGCTAATACCTATCGTATCTACGAATGTAGTATTCTTATCACTAGCGAATTTCTCTTTGCACCATTCAATATCATTTGAGAAAATAAAAAGTCTTGCTAGAGAGAACTTTTCTCTTATCATCGCTATTGCTTTGTTATAGTACTCATCTGTACAGATGCCGCCATATGTTTCGATTATACCTGGTGTAAGATAGTCACCTCTTCTTATGTGAAGACTTACTGATTCGCTGTTTTTTATATCATGATAGATCTTTGTTATAAGATCAGTGGATGTAAGGATATCTTCTTTACCCTTAGTAAGTTCATCCTTTAAAGCTTTAACAGATTTCTCATCTCCGAAGTACTTCTCTGACTGAAAATAGCCATTTAAATACGCCTTGGTCATCTCCAGAACCTTGGGATCATAGTTCCCATCCTCAGGTTCATAATAATCAAAGGTCTTCCTTCCTGTTATCTTCCTTCTGATACGGCTGAAAATATCCATATATGAATCTCTGATATCCGTAACTTCATCCCTTGTAGCTATAGCATATTCAAGGTTCATACAATCAAGGCAAGGCTTTCTTAGTTCATCGCCTTCAAAGCCGCTTTCGATATCCATTTTAACATCTCTTTTTAGATGCTTAAAATTCTTATAAAGTCCATACAAAAAGAGCTGATTGCCAAGCCCTCCCTGGAGTTTAATTATGATCATTTTGCCTCTTCCGGCTCTTACTATGCCCACAAATTTTCAATTAACATTTACTTTATTATGCTACCCATTTTATCTGGTACTACGCCAATCATTTTGGTATCAGTTCATTAAAATCATAGTTTTTATAAAACTGTTCAACTTCATCATAGTACTCATTGTAAGTATCAAGTGTGAGTCTGTTCTCATCTGCTGCCATCATCTCAAGGATCATATCACTTACATCACCGCTATAGTGCGATACATCCCTGTAATTATCAAGGTTGCATGTCATATCAGTCATATCATCAAATGCAAAAAGATGTATGTTCTCATATGGTAGTATGAGGCTGGCAGCTAGCCTATAGCATTCCATCTCTTTTAACATAGTCCCCTTTTCCCAAGAACCGCCCCAATATGCAGCACTATACGGCGGAAAAAAATAATAAAACTGTGTATCAGGGTGAGCTTGTGCTGTATCTGTTATATTCTGCTTAACAGTATCTGTAAGGGTTTGAATCTCTTCATCTGTAAGAGAAGTGATCAGATCATCAGGAGCTTCAAAAGAGGTCTTATCTCCAAGGACCGATGCTGCTCCAAGCGTTGCCTGCCCCATCCAGTTACTGTATTCATCAAAAGATGTGATGCCGCCAGTATTTCCCAACCCTAACTTAAATAGCATTGGAAGACAGTATCCGCCTATGACAGTGCTATTTAAAAGGTAGTTAACATCATTAAATACATTGCTGTCATAAAGATATTCCGGGTAGGTTCCAAGGTCGTCTCTTTCGGCATCTTTATCTACAAGCAGGTAACTTCCATCAAGACTTCGCACGACAACATCTACATCATGAGTTTCAAGAGCCAGTTCTATATTGTCATTGATCTCTTTGAACATACCACCTGCATAGCAGACTTTGATAAAATCTCTATTCCAGAGTTCCTGTGCCTGCGAGGCCTTAAAATTCTGGGTCATCGAAGTTCCCGTTATGAGGGCATTATAATCAAAGTATCTTGTAATTCCGTCATTTTGATATCTCTCGTTATCAAGAGTGTAATAGAATGCTCCCAGCGGTTTATGGTAATGGAAAAAAGGATCTATCACCGCCACCATAGCCGCCATCAAAACTACAAGGCATACAAAGATCGATATGAAAATTTTAACCCACGACTTTGTGGTGAGCATTCTTTTTTTATCCTGCATATAATTCCATTCTTAGACTATGAATCTGATCAGTCTTATCCATCCTGATTCTGATAAGTTTGTCAAAAATTAAAATACAAAAACGATGTCACGTTAGACAGTGACAAGAGGCATACCATAAATAAAACCATAGTCACCGCAAGTGTCCATAAATTAGTCTTGTGCTGCCTTTCAAGGTTATTCCTTGGTACAAGGCATATGAACATACATAATATGAGCATCAGTACCATACCAAAAACATACACGCCAATATCCGAATATGATATCCCGATAGCACTCAGCACAGATCTAAGTCTTGGTATCTTGAATACCGATACCAGCTCTTCATGCATGGTCCTGTACTTGATACCAAAGGCCTTGCCGACCATGTACCACCACTGAGCTACAGAATCTGCCCTGAACAACAGCCATGCAATATTCACAAACAAAAATGTGATAAACCATCTGACAGGTGCAAATATCTTGTCAAAAGGTTTTCTAAATATCCTGTGAAGTACCTGACATGCTCCGTGAAGTGCTCCCCACAGTATGAAGGTCCAGTTAGCACCATGCCAGATTCCGCTTATTATAAATACAATCATCATATTTATATAGGTTCTGACTGTGCCTTTCCTACTGCCTCCAAGCGGGAAATACACATATTTTCTTAGGAAAGATGTAAGTGATATGTGCCATCTCTTCCAAAAATCTGTGATAGAAAGCGCCTTGTAAGGAGAATTAAAGTTGACAGGAAGTTCTATGTTAAACAAAAGTGATACACCTGCTGCCATATCGCAATATCCGCTAAAGTCAAAATATATCTGCAGTGTATAGCACAGCATCACGATCCATATATCCATAGAATACAGATCAGGAACATTATTAAATCCCCAGTCAACAGCCTTGCCAAGAATATCCGCTATCATGAGCTTTTTAAATAATCCAAGTACGAATATCATGATGCCGCGGGATATATTGTCATAATCCACAGTCTTTTTGGCAGGATTTCTAAACTGAGGCAGTATGTCCCCATGAAGTGCTATAGGGCCTTCTGCCATCTTTGGGAAATAGCTTATAAATAGTACATACTCAAAGAGACTGTAATCCCTTGTCTCGCCTCTATAAGTATCAACCAGCCATGATATCTGCGTGAAGGTAAAAAAGCTGATCCCCAGAGGAAGTGCTATATTCTTAAAAATAAAGTCTGTACTAAATAAGGCATTAATATTCTGAACTAAAAATTCTGAATATTTGAAGTATATTAGTAAGATCACATTCAGAATAATGCCTAAAGCAAGTATAAGCTTAGAATTACTCCGCTTTATAAAAAGCGTAAATATGTAATTAAGGATCAGACTTGCGCTAAAGAGTAAAAGTATGGATATTCCTGCCCATGCATAAAAGACAAGTGATGAAGCAGCCATCCATAAAAGGCCATATTCCTGTTTTTTGCGGCTGAGCGCAAAATATCCTATAAAGCTTATCGGAAGAAGGCACAATATAAAAATATAGGAATTAAAACTCATAGGTTATTGTCCTCAAGCCACTGCTGGAACATAAGGATGTACCAGATCTGAGGCTTCCATTCACCGCCTTTTATAAAGTCGTCCCATATCTTGTGAACAGCATCTGCATTAAGATATCCCTGTCTTTTGATCTTGGTCCTTCTTATAAGACTCTCTGCCCAGGATCTAAGTTCAGACTCTCTAAGCCACTGGTCTATCGGAATAGAGAATCCTTTCTTGGGTCTGTCCATAAGTTCTTTTGGCACATATTTATAAAGGACATTACGAAGGACTTTTTTGCCAACCTTGTTATCACGAAGGTACGAAGTTGGAAGCGTCCATGCAAACTCTATGATATCCCTGTCAAGGAGAGGCACTCTTGTTTCAAGTGATACTGCCATGGCTGTTCTGTCAACCTTGGTGAGGATATCGTCAGGATGGTACATGGTCATATCCATGAGCATTGTCTCATGATTGGTCTCTGCAAGGAAATGATTAAGTGTATTGCCTGCATAGAGCAACTTATTGTTCCATCTTCCATCCGGCGGGTTCTTGTCTATATCTGTTATCTTCCTGCCATATCTCCAGGGGTCTGACTCTATCATGTGTAGATCTGCTATATTACGAGCTCCAAGAAGACCTGCCTTGATCTTGGCAACATCACTGAATCCTGCAAACGGAGTAGTTACAGCTGATGCTACTCTCCTTACAGGATAAGGTATCCTGCCCATCTTGCCCCAAATCCTCTCAATAGATCTGTATGATGTATATCCGCAAAAGAGCTCATCTCCCGCATCTCCTGACAGAGATACTGTTACATGCTCACGTGTCATCTTACTTACAAGATAAGTTGGTATCTGGCTGCTGTCTGCAAAGGGCTCACCAAACATATTTGGAATATCCGGGATAACTCTCTTGGCATCTGCATCATCTATATACATCTCTGTATGCTCTGTGCCAAGGATTCCCGCTATCTCTTTAGCAATCTCAGCTTCGTTATAGCCTTTTTCTTTCATACCGATGGTGAAAGTCTTGACTCTTCCGGGAGCTACCTGCTGCATTAAAGATACTATAGTACTTGAATCTATACCGGCTGAAAGGAAGGCTCCAAGCGGAACATCTGCTACCATCTGACCCTTAACAGAGTCTTTTATAAGTCTTTCAAGTTCCTCTGCTGCTTCTGCTTCAGAGCCCTGGAATATATTGTTCTGACCATAAAGAGCAGCTTCCTTCATGGACCAGAATATAGTATAGGCATGACCTGTATCCTGACAGAGTTCGTCTATATTGTCATAGACTTCCTTGTAGGTATGACCTTCATAATAGTTAGTTGCATTAAAGCTTCTACCTGCTTTGGATGATCTGTAATATTCCTTGAGATCGCCATCTTCTACAGGGTTAAAATATCCATAGGGATCATCTATTGTAAGGATTGTTCCGGGTTCAAGCTTATAGATATCTTCATATATGCTGTAAGGAGCAGGAATATATCCATGACTAAAATATAGTGGTAGAACGCTTCTGTTGATCTTTTTCTCAAATTCCGGAAGCTCTGTGAAGCATCCGATATCTGACGCAAAGCCAAATACTTCATGGTTTATAAAGCCATAGTAAAGAGGCTTCTCACCTACACGGTCTCTTGCAAGCTGAAGTCTTCCTGTCTTCACATCGTAAAGTCCTATTGCGAACATTCCCTTACTCATACGAAGGGCATCATATAGACCATAGTTTTCTGCATATTCAAGAAGTATCTCTGTATCAGAGGTTCCTCTAAAGTCGCTTTCCTTGCAGACTTCATCGCTTATGAGCTTTTCTTTTAACGCACCTGCATTATATATCTCACCATTGTAGACCATGATATATCTGCCTGAATGAGACTTCATAGGCTGAGATCCGTTGGCTGATAAGTCTCTGATGGCAAGTCTCCTGTGGCCAAAAGCCACCGGGCTCTCAGGACTTATCCAGATACCGTCTGCATCAGGGCCTCTATCTTTCATATGTAAATTCATAGCTGCAATTGCAGCTCTTGCATTTCCTTTATAATTAAGTAATCCGCAAATTCCGCACATGTTAGTATTCCTCTTGGTATACAAGTTAAGTTTATAATTATTATGCCTATTTCACTTCATAATACCCACAAAATAATCTTCCCATTTTCTATTGATCACATCAGGAGCTACTTCATTCTGAATCTCTGAAGCCTTATTTCCAAGTCTTCTTGCATATTCATTATCGTCTATCATTTTCTTCATAGCTCTAGTCATAGAAGCTATATCACCCTTTGGTACTACTATACCATTTATATCATCCTGTATCAGTTCTGATGTATCATACATACAATCAGTAGTGATGCAGGGAAGTCCCAGGCTCATGGCTTCTATAAGGGCATTGGGCATGCCTTCCATGTCTGATGAGAGTACGAACATCCCGGCTCTTTCGATTCTGTCAGCTACGTCCGGTACGCTTCCTTCGAATATGATCTTATCAGAAAAGCCTTTATCCGATACATAACTAGTGAGCTTTACTCTATCAGGTCCATCGCCATATATAAGGAGCTTATAGTCAGGATATTCATCCTTGATAGAGGCAAAAGAATCTATGATAAGCTTATGATTCTTGTTCTCATCTATCCTTCCTACGGTAACTATGGTCTTATCTCTATCACCTTGATAGGGCTTTCTAATAAATACAGGGTTTATGGAATTGGGAAGGACTGTTACTTTCTTCTTAAGCCTGTCAGGGAGCTGCAAAGCTGCGCCCTTACTTTGAAGGACTATTCCTGCTGCCTTAGGGAAAGAATACTTCATAGCCATCATCATTGACTTTGATGGATACTCCATTTCGAACTTAGCTCTTACTGACACCACAACTGGTATATGTAGGCTCTTTGCTGTCATTATAGCCATGATGTTGTTCTTACCTATAAATGAGAGGATAAGGTCAGGTCCTATCTGCTTCCAGGCATTCTGTAACGTTTTAAAGCGAAGTGCAAAAGCCTTGGCTCTTCCAAGGCCTGTATCATCAATAGCTGTAAAGACTCTGTCTATACCGCCTTCTAATCCGCCGCATAGGTCAACTTTTTGAAACTGACCAGGCTTATCAACGATTACTGCATTTTCTATATTCTTATTAACAATATCTTTATCAACAATTTTTTTATCAATTATTTCTTTATTACCGATACTATTACTGTTTCCAGTATTGAAGCTCTCAGAGCCCTGTTCATCATCAGATAATCCGTAGGTCACTTTCCAAGCTGCATGAGGTACTTCATATTCTGTAGATGCAATATAAGTTGTAACCAGAGTCACATGGTATCCCCTTGACCAGAAATACTCTGCAAGGTTTACCATAACGCGCTCTGCTCCGCCTTTTTGAAGGGAACCTATATACATTGCTATATGCTTTTTATTTATTTTGCTATAGTTCATATACAGAATGATTTCCCTTCTTTTCTTATTTCAAATTTCTCTTCATGTAATGCTATTTTTATAGTAGTTCTAAAGGCAGTAAATAATCACATTCCTTTTACAATAAACTGGTCGTACCACTGCTGAAATACCAAGAAGCTCCATGACATCTTGGAATAGTTGGCGCCTGAAGCAGGTCCGCCATCTCCAACTGTCAGATAATTATTTATAAACTTGGAAACATAATCTGCGTCAAATATTCCCTGTTTCTTTAGATACTCGGGACTACTGTATGTCTTTAGCTGCTCAAGTAGTGGTCCTCTCATCCATTTATCAAGAGGTACGCCAAAGCCAACTTTAGGCCTATCAAGGAGCTCTTTGGGGATATAATCATATGCTATATCTTTAAGTATATGCTTCTTGTCACCATTATGATACTTGAACTCATGAGCTATACGATATGAATACTCCATAACAGATGTATCCATGATAGGACAGCGGTTTTCAAGTGAATATTTCATTGAAGCTCTGTCCATCTTGCACAGGATATCTCCCGGAAGATATGTATCCATATCAAGGAGCATACGGCGTACCTGCCAGTTATCCTGAGGATATCCGCTCTCTATAGGATATTTGCATGGAAGCTGTATAGTCTTATCGCCGCTTCCTAACATCTCATCCATGTAGATCTTATTGTACTCATTAAAAGTCATAAGTGCATCAAAGCTCTCAATGCCATCAACAAAAGCATGGGCAGATAATATATAATAGTCAGATGCGAACTGAACCTTGGTTTCCTTATCCCTATTTCTTGCAATGGCACGTACACTCATTGGCATCTTATCAATAAGTCTTCTATCACCAAAAGGTAACTGACCTATTGTGTGAACGATTGCACCAAGCTTGTCCAGTTTCTGTGCCTGTAAGATTTTAGAGTAAATATTATATCCACAGAAGAATTCATCGCCACCATCTCCAGACAAAGCTACTGTCACTTTCTCTCTAGCCAGCTTAGACACAAGCATCGAAGGAATCTGTGAACTGTCCGCAAATGGTTCGTCATAGTACTTGGCAATACTGGAGACTTGACCTAGCATTTCTTTTTCATCAATATAAAGTTCTGTATGCTCTGTACCAAGATGGGTTGCTACTTTCTTAGCAAACTTTGCTTCATTATATCTTGGCTCATTAAATCCTATGGTAAAAGTCTTAACAGGCTTATCTGATATATCCTGAGCTATAGCTGTTATAAGGCTTGAATCATATCCTCCTGAAAGGAATGCTCCAAGATGAACATCTGCTATCATACGCTTTGCTACAGAGTCTTTTAGAAGCCTCTTAAGCTCGCTCTTGGCTTCATTATAATTAGTTACAGGATCTGAAGTCCCCTTTTCATAAGCTTTTCTTACATCCCAGTATTTACGTATGCTTATATCTCCAAGGTGGAATTTAAGGACTGCACCAGGTTCAAGCTTATAGACATCTTCAAATATACTATCAGGAGCATTAATATACTGCTGATAGAGGTATCTTGCTATGACACTTTTCTTGATAACGCCTTTAAATCCCGGGCATTTCATAATAGGCTTCAGCTCAGATGCAAAAACAAGGTTATCGCCATCTTTCCAGTAATAGAGAGGCTTTTTGCCAATTCTGTCTCTAACAAGATATACATTGTCAGTCTCTCTATCAAAAAGTGCTATTGCAAACATACCATGGATATGGTCTACGAAGTTCTCGCCCCACTTAAGGTATGATGCGATGATAACTTCAGTATCACAAGTAGACTTAAAAGGATAATCCGACAGCTCTTCTTTTAACTCCAGAAAATTATAAATCTCACCATTAAAGACTACGCTTATGCGCTTATCTATAGAGTGCATAGGCTGGTGTCCCAGTGGTGAGAGATCCAGAATCGAAAGACGTCTTTGGGCAAATCCTATATTATAGCCATCTTTAAAGGGGTATATCTCAACCCCGCTGTCATTTGGTCCTCTATGGATCATGGTGTCATTCATGATCCTAAGTTCTTCTTCTGTTATTCTGTTTCTTGATATATATCCGCTTATTCCGCACATATGTTATTGTCTTTTCCCGCTTTTTATAACCTTATCAAGATAAATTCTCCACTGCTCATATACTGCATCAAGACTTGCTTTTTCAGATATCTTCCTAGCTTCCTGCCCCATCCTCTGAGCATCCTGCGGATGTTCTATCATCCAGCATATTTTATCTGAAAGCGCCTTTTTGTCTCTGACTGGTATCAGCAGACCATTGATACCGTCTTGTATCAGTTCTCTTGGGCCTCCACAAGGACAGTCGGTTGCTACGCAAGGAAGTCCAAGTGCCATAGCTTCCATCAGTGAATTGGGCATTCCTTCATAGTTAGACGGATATGCAAATACACTTGCACATCTAAGATCTTCTTCAAGGCTGTCACTTTGGCCCATAAGCTCTACTGCATCATCAAGGTGAGTCTCCCTTATTGCCTCTTCAAGTCTCTGCCAAGTACCATCTCCGGAGTCGGCTCCATATATTTTAAGCTTATAATCTGGATGCCTGTCATAAACATCTGCAAAAGCATATATGAGCATTTCCTGATTCTTAAATCCAACTACTCTAGCAGCATTGACAATCAGCTTATCTCTGTAACCAGTATCAGGTGCCTTTATATATTTAGGGGTTATAGGATTTAAAATAACTTTAGAGATATTCTGCAAAGCTTTCGGAAAAAAGTTTCTTGCTTCTTCTGTCTGGAATACCGCTCCGGCAGCCCTCCCTATATATCTCTTTATAAGAAAAGCATTTCTTGGTCCAATATAATATGTTCTCGGGTCATTTCGAACCGAAATAACCACTGGTACATTTGTTCCTTTACAAGACATTAAAGCCCTAAACAACGCAAGTTTAGCAAATGCTATAAGTACATCTGGTTTTTCATTTATCATAAACTCATGAAGATATCTAATACGCCTTATATACTTATATATTCGTCCCTTCTTCTCATCATCCGTAGTGAGGCCTATATTAACACGCCTAACTTTAGGATTTAGTTCATACTCGTTATCATCTATCCATTCGGTTGCTACAACTACTTCGTAGCCTGCATCTGCAAAGCGACCTGCTAGATTGGTTACCACTCTCTCTGCACCGCCATGTGTCAGACAGTTTAAATGAAATGCTATTTTAGGCATACTTCTCCTTATGACCTTTCAGGGTCAATAACTATCTTATATTTATTTATCATCTTTGTGTTTCTCTATCTAATACCATTAGAGCTTCTCTAAAATAGAATTAAGCTCTGCACTATACTTCTCAGGCTGATAGCAGTCAGCACGTTCTCTTGCTTTTATCCCAAATCTTTCAAGCTTATCATCATCAGATATCATCTTGTTGATCTCACGGGCAAGTGCTTTCTCACCAACAGTGATAACTTTGGAATCAAAGTCCTCATTTTCATTCATATCAGGTACCAGTATTCCGTACTCACCTTCGATAGCCTTGTCTGTAGAGCTTCCATCCGGTCTTATCTTAAGAAGATCATTGTACTCATCTTCTGATAATACGATCTCTCTAGGTCCTGTCTTACAGTCAGCTGCTACGCAGGGCTTACCAAGTGCCATGGCTTCAAGAAGAGCGTTAGGGAAGCCTTCATGGTTTGATGAGAGTACGTAGAGGTCTGATGCTGCAACATATGGGAAAGGATTCTTCTTGATTCCCATAAATGCAACTTTATCCTTAATACCAAGATCCTCTGTCAGCTTATAATAAGGTGTCCAGTCGCCGGTTCCAAGGATCATGAGACGCGCATTGTCATTGTCTTTAGCTACTATAGAAAAAGCTTTAACAAGATGCCAGAATCCCTTGATATAATCCTGTCTTCCTACGGATACGATAAGTCTGATCCTCTTGTCTTCTTCCTCTTCCTGCTTATTATCTTTATTTACATCTCTCTTTATCTTTAAAGGAGCATCAGATGATACATCCCACTCTATATGGTGGCTTCCGTTATTATTATCCTTTTCATAGGGATTATCAGAGTCAGCCTTCTTAGCAGATGCCTTATCTGCTTTAGCCTTTGCTCTCTTCTTGCTCTCTATGATATCTTCTCTATTCTGTGTAAGTCCGAAGGGAAGATCATCAATCTTCTCCTTGGCCTGGATATTAATGGCAGCAACATCAAGAGGGTTATAGATATAGCTACTCTTGTCATAGTTATACTCTGTGCTGAGCTGTCTCATTATCTCTCTGGAACAGGACAGAACCTGATCAGCCTTACTGCAAAAGAGCTTGACCTGCTTGGGAGATTCCATATCTGTAGAGCAGCGAAGTCCTGTAAACACCTTCTCTTTGCCCTTGGAAAGGGAATTAACATAGTTGGCTGAAGAGCCAAAACTATAACAGATATCTATACCAAGTTCTTTTTTGAGCTGTCTTACCTTGATAACTCTCTTTATAAGGTTTATAGCCTTGGCATACTTTCCTTTTCTTGCAGGAAGATTGATATTTACTATATTAAGACCTGTGACATC
This sequence comes from Butyrivibrio fibrisolvens, assembly GCF_023206215.1. Classification (NCBI taxonomy): domain Bacteria; kingdom Bacillati; phylum Bacillota; class Clostridia; order Lachnospirales; family Lachnospiraceae; genus Butyrivibrio; species Butyrivibrio fibrisolvens. Next base: position 1,237,675 of record NZ_CP065800.1, on the reverse strand, counting down.
ATAATTGATATCCTTATCTGAGAAGATAAGAACTGTAACATCATAATATTTCTGCATAAGTCTTGCGGTTGTCACGCATACGCGTTCAAATCCGCCTTGGTGAAGCATAGGGGTGATCAACATTAGTTTCTTCATTTTAAAACGCTCTTCTTTCTATACTTGTGCTTACGGTACTTCTCTTAAGTTTCTAGTGGCATCATCCCTAAATGAACCATGTCTGTAGAAGTAAGTCATCATCACTGCCTGAGTCTTTGCATCAAATCCGGCTTTAATAATAGCATCTGCCAGATAGCCGGAAGTATGAGCCCTGTCATAAGGGTGATCCTCAGGAAGGTCTACAAGCACTTTCCCCATTCCATCAGAGATTCTTCCAAATCCCTGATCTTTATCATATATTCTGTCAAAGGCATTATCAAATCGCTCATCCGGAACTTCGTGAGCATATACATCCATCCTTGGAACGAGGTCGTCTAAGACTTTCATCGCCCACTGCCTTGGATCAAGCTCTATGGACATACGACTTACAAGCCTTGTAATATCAACTTCAGTAGTTATGGAATCCGATACAAGGCACTGAAGGCCTGCTGCCTGCGCTTCCACAACAGTACCCGGAAGTCCTTCATAGCGTGAAGGGAAGCAGAAGTAATCCATAGCCTGATAGTAGTCACTTACATTGGATTTATTCCCTAGAAAAAGAACTCTGTTGTCCATTCCAAGTTCATGAACAAGCTTTCGGGTATCCTCCATGAGTGGCCCTTCTCCAAGGAGCATAAGGCGAAGTGGTAGTCCATAAATGAGTGTATATCTGCCCTTGTCATCCTCTCTTATAAGCTGAACCATCTGGGCAAAGACTCTAATAAGAAATTCATGATTCTTGGCATAATGAAATCTTCCCACATGGCCTATGACTATGGCATTGGATATCCCTAGTTCATTTCTTATTTTGTTCCTTATATCTTCACTATACGCAAACTTATCAACATTTATTGCATTAGGTATGATTCTGACTTTGCCTGCATCTACCAGCTCATCGCCATAGACATGCCTTGCTGCAGCCTCTGTACATGAGAGGTAATAGTCGCAGACTCCTTCTTTCTTAAAAGGGCGCCTTAAAAACTCAGTAAGCTTTCCTTTAAGTCCCGGGTCTGTTCCGCCGCTTCTAACGTGAGAAGCTGTGATACCTGCGCCGTACTTCTTGGCTATAGGAAGGTATATGGCGGCAGTACTTGTCATATGTCCCTGTACTACAGCCCACTTGCCTTTATTGGCTTTAAAAAAGCTTTCTATATAACCCTTATATAAGAGCATGTTCTTGGAGTTAAGTCTTGGTACCACGTAGATATTGCCTCCAAGCCTTTTTATCTCTTCATCAAAGTACTCCGGCTTTCTGACCTTCATAAGTTCTGTTGATGAATACTTAACTCCTTTTGGAAGCTGTGCATCTGAGTGTACCAAAAAGTCAAACTGAACCTGACTTTTATCAATGTTCCTGTAAAGATCCATAATGCGGCTTTCTGCACCGCCGAGGCCCAGACGCCCGAACACATGCAGGACCCTGATAGGCTTTTCTTTTCTTTCCGGTATGCTGTTTATATCAAAATCCTGCGGCATGTATGCCTCCTGTTAATGGGTGTTATGTACTACGTTGTGCCGCACAGAAGTCACTGATATAATCCTCGGGCTACCTTGCCACTCGTCGTAGGGGCTGCGCCCCTGGGCACTCCTCGTACGGATTACGCCTGAGGATTATATCAGTAACTTCTGTGCTCAAAAGTTCTAGTACTTTTTAGTCACGCTTTTTTATATATCGTTTTATATTACTACTTAATCTTAAAGTTTCCCTTAAATGAAACTTAGCAGTTGCCATGAGTTTTTCTTTGAAGCGGTCTGTTTCTGTTGCCTTTACCGGCTTTAGCTTAAGCATCTCTGAATAGGATACTATCTCTCTGGTTGCAAGGAGCTTCTCATATGCTTCAAAGTCTCTATCTGTCATGGTGTTGGTGTGAACTACGAAGGTTACGCAGCCGTCTTCTTTGGACTTAAGTGTCTGACTCTTTTTGAAAGATATTGGATAGAAGACCATATCCTCCCACATATATGGAGCATTACCAAATCCGTCTGTGATACCTGTAAAGCCGTTCTTCTTAAGGGCTTTGATAGTATTCATATCATAAGAATGTGACGGTGCCATGAAGATATCAGTGGTGATCCCGTTCTTTTCAAGAAGGATCTTGCCACTTCTTATCATTCTGTCCTGCTTGTCAAAAGGAAGTCCTGCAAACTCAGAATTCCTGTTAAGAGGAAGAAGGCCTCCATCATGAGTTGTATATTCATGATGGTAGCCGTGCATAGCAAGTGTCCAGCCATCTTTTTCTAAGTCTTTGATATACTCCCAGAAGTCTCTCTTTGGAAGATTGATCATAAGCTTAGGGTCTCGGTTCTCCGGAACTATGCCAAGAAGAGCTTTAATATTATATTTATCAAGAAGGCTTTTAAAGCGTTCAAAATTGCTCCAGTTCATGTCCGGAGTTATGTCATCAAGCCTGATGGCGATCTTCATTAGTAACCTCTGATCTCTACTACGAGTATGATCATTTATCACATTTAATCTAAATCGTGTATATCACTCGTAGTTATATAAATTCTTTATCAAAACAGTTATAGATGTAAATCTATAATTATCTTTGTACAGACTATCTTATAGATTCTCTTTATACCATTCGATAGCAAGCTTGATACCCTTAGCAAAATCATAAGAAGGATCATAGCCAAGCTTCTCTCTAGCCTTGGAAATATCTGCATTGGAGTCGCGGATATCACCTGCACGTGCAGGCCCAAATATAGGTTCTACTTTCATTCCAAGAGCATCGCAGATGTCATTGTATACGTCAATAAGGTACTCTCTTCCACCTGCGCCTATATTGTACATCTCGCCGGCTGCATCTTCCGGAGCAAGGCATGCTCTGAGGTTACCCTCGATTACGTTGTCAATATATGTAAAGTCACGGCTCTGTCTACCGTCTCCGTTGATGGTAGGACGCTCGCCATTAAGGAGCTGCTTGATGAACTTAGGGATAACAGCTGCATAAGCGCCGTTAGGATCCTGGTGACGACCAAATACGTTAAAATATGAAAGGCCGTATGTGTTAAGTCCGTAAAGCTTCTTATAAAGCATTCCATACTTCTCATTGGTCTGCTTGGTAAGAGCATATGGAGAAAGAGGATTGCCTTCCTGATCTTCTCTCTTGGGAAGCTTAGTAGAATCGCCATATACAGAAGATGAGCATGCATATGCAAATCTCTTAACGCCGTTCTGACGGGATGCTTCCATCATGTTAAGAGTTCCTCTGATATTAATGTCTTCATAGAGAAGCGGCATCTCGATAGAACGAGGAACTGATCCCCATGCAGCTTCGTGACATACGAAGTCTACTCCATCTGTAGCTCTCATACATGCATCAAGGTCTCTGATATCATCCTGGATGAATGTAAAGTTCGGGTTATCCATAAATGGATTGATATTCTCTATATGTCCTGTCGAAAGGTTATCAAGTACACGTACCTTGCATCCCTTCTTAAGAAGAGCTTCTGTGATATTGCATCCGATAAAGCCCGCACCACCGGTAACAAGAAATGTACTTCCCTCTGGGAAGACTAGCTGTTCGTAACTCATAAAACATTGCTCCTTATATCTAAATCATAATATAGCCATAATATTATACCATACAAGTCAACACGATGTTTCCATGCGCTAGCATTACATTGTAAATATTATTTAAACATCACCCGATAAATGTATCGATGACTATTTAGTTATTATTATTGTAAGTTTAGGAGGTTTTGAAACATGAAAAATAGTCTTTTTAAATGTATCATTACAATTACTGCTATTTTTCTTTTGGCGACATCTATAACTTTTACTTCAAGAGCAGAATTAGCACAGCATTATGATAATACTGAAGATTTCTATCTTACATCCTACAATATGTATATCGAACAAGGTGGTTATGACAGTGTTGGCGTACATGCAACAAATACTGTAAGCTACTATATTATAGGAGCACACAGTTCTAATACTTATGTCATATTAAAAGAATCCGGTGCTGGTTTTGATCTTGAGGTTCATGTGGGTAAGGACGAAACAGCTCATGAGTTTACTGTATATATTTACCTAGATGGAACTACAGACTATCATAAAGACTTATATGTTGGTGTAAAAGACGTTTTTATCTACAATCCTGATTCAGAATTAGATACAGCCTCTCTTATAGATTCAATCCCCGTCGCATATCTGAACAGTAATGTTGGTAATCTTATACTCGTTAATGATTACAAAACCGGATTTTTCTACACTGCAGATGGTCTTCCCATCGCACAGTTTTCTGTATATTCAGATAATGGACAGATAAGAGTTCTTCAGCTTGGTCAATCTTTCAATACAGAAAACGGTCTCTATATCGAAGTTAATACAACCACTAATGGAACCATCCGTATTTCAGAAAGTGACAAGATCGCACTACAATTATTTGGAGTAAATGGTCTTATCCTTAACGGAACTATAACTCCATGGCCATAGTTTTTTCAAGAAATGATTTATAGCTTTCTGGAACTGATTATATCAACTGCCGGTAAAGTGATAATAAAAGGTATCATCATTGTCATAAAATATGTATATCTAAAATCCGCAGCAACAGGTGTTGCTATAAGCACGGTACATACACCCAAAAAAACTAGGAGAAGGGGCATAACTATGCCTCTTTTCTCTTTTGATAAAATAATACCGATTGCAATACATAAAATAAAAAATGTAGATCCCATGCAATAAAGCATTCCATATCCCGGTATCATATCTGCAAGTTTAATGCCTATCTCTCTTGTCTTAAGCCACAGATTAGCAGGAAGTCCGTAAATGAGCCACCTACGCTGTATACCAAGTGCGTTATCGCATACTCCGTCATTTTCTGCTACTACGTAATAATTTTCTCCTTTAGGATTATCCGGATACCAATAGCCATAGGTCATATTTTTATATTCATCTATATAAAGGCTTGGATATTTAAGGCCTGTCCTGATCCAAAGCCCGGCGTATTCCCATATATGCTCCTGAAGGTAATCAGGATGTCCTGCCTTAAAGAGTTCCTTCATGTTGTCTGCAAAATCATATGCATAGAGCTCATGTATGTAGGTGGTATCTATTATCTTATCAACCATCTGCGTATCTTCTGCTCCAAGATCCTTATCTTCTACAAGCACCCGGCAAAAGAGCTGTATCGGTATAGACAGAGATTCGACAAAATCAGGCTGCACAACTGAGCATAAGCTCATTACTGGATATCTTATGACAATGATAGTTATAAGAGCCAGCCCCCAGGTAATAAGCATGTTTTTTCTCTTTCTCAAAGCTTTAAGTCCCCAGATGCACATAAAAGGAATCATCAAAAAGAAAGCATATAAACCATTATTTCTGTATAGAGCAGTTCCTACACATGCAATGAAATGGATGATAAGATCACATCGCGGAGCGCTACTACCCACAAGCCTTATAAAACTTGCGGCAAAGAGCATTACAAATCCTGCAAACAGAACATCTTTCCACATAGTGACCATGTATACCCACTGAAAAGGGATTATTGTATAGAACAAAAGAGCAAGATATACCCATCTAAGTCTTAATCCTGTAAGCCTTAAGGTATTGATACTATATGCCACAATAAGTGCCATAAGTATCATCTGAACAAGTGTATAGAAGCCTATTGCAGTATTGATATTGCCTGTAACAGCATACACCGGCCTAAGGCATAGACCTATAAGAAGCGTATGCGCGATGGGATGATGATTGGACAGCGGCACTAGGCCTAGTGTCTGCTCTATCTGATTGATACTGTCAGGAGTTATAATACCCGGGTATTCATAGAGATATCCGGGAAGCCAGAAGATAAGGCATATGATGAATGAGCACAGAAAAACTCTTTTTGTAAAAATATGTTTTAACACCAAAATGATACTTTTATAGCCCTTTTGCTCAGACATAGCCTCATCTGAAGTATTGGAACATTCCTTGCATTTAAATACTACTTCATGGGCTCTACCTAAGAGATACCACGTAAATACTGCATTCACTGCATGATAAAAAAGAAATAATAATCCTGTAAATACGACAAGCAGTACGATAACCTGAAATAGCCTGTTATCGTACTGGGATCTAAGTTCATTACAGTTATAGAAAGTGTATAAAAAGCTAAAGAATGCTGATATAACAAAAGACATTTTCCTGTTATAGCCTTTCGAAATATCATTCTCCTTTTTATATAGCAGATATAGAGCTGCAACAAGTACCAGCCCTACTATATTCTGGGCACCTACATTTACAAGACTTTCAATAGCCCATATTGAAATAAATGCTTGTAATAAGAATATAACCATTAAATTATTACTCGTTTTGGATGTATTACTCATCTTTAACTCATCACTCATACAAAACCTCATGTTGCTGCATAACCATATGACCGTATCCATTGTCAGCCAGCTTACTCATATATTATGATGTAGATATCAAAAGTTCCTTTTGGCACCTTATGACTACCGAATTGTTCTATAAGTCTTTTTACCAATTATAAACTATGCGATCTATTAATATACAGTTCTGTATATAGATAAAGGTTTGAAAATATACCATTTTCAAACCTTTATCATCGCAGTTATTCATCATCTTCTCGAGATATAGTGATTTCTTTATTCTTTGTTATAACTTCGCGTACTACAAACTGAGGATTTTTATTGCCAAGCATATAGATACGTCCAATATATTCTCCCATTATTCCTATAGCCAGAAGTATTATGCCTCCAAATATGAGCATGACAGACATAAGGCTACTCCAGCCAAGCGGAACTGTAGGATCAAAGAAATACATTATAATTGTGTATATCAAAAATATAAATCCAAAGAAGGTTAATACTACGCCTATCCATCTGGATATCTGAATCGGGATTATTGAAAAAGCAAACAGATTATCCGCCCACAGTTTGATCATCCTGCTCATAGAATAATTACTATGACCAACTTCTCTTTTTCTATGCTCAACATCAATATTGGCCATGCGGCGAGTCACTGTACTAACCTGTCCTAAAACATAAGGCGCAGGATTTCTTGTCTTTCTGACTTCCTCTATGACATATCGTCTTGCCGCAAAATAGGAATTGATATATATATCTTTGGGTGTGCCTGTAAGATGTATACTACACCAGCGGTTAAATGCACTTCCGGCATTTTTGATCCAGTTGAATTTACGTTTTCTGTATTTGGCGAATACAAGATCATAACCTTCATCTATCTTGTTGATAAAATCAGGAATATAATCCGCAGGGTTCTGTCCATCATCATCAAGACATATTATAAGATCTCCTGAAACAAGATGAAATCCTGCCATAAGAGCGCCATCCTGACCAAAGTTTCTGGCAAGCTCACAAAAGACAATATGTTCATCATGGCTACTAAGTTCTTCAAGAACTCCGCCTGTGTTATCAGGAGAGCCATCATTAACACATATTATCTCATATGAATATTTACTGAGTCCTTTCATAACAGACTCTATCTCATCAATGACACCGCCGATTGTTTTTTCTGATCTATAACATGGAATCACAAATGATATTTTTGATATTGACTTCATCAAGCAATCTCCCACACACAACTAAACACTTAACTTTATATCTGCTATAACATCATTCATTATTAGAAAGATTAAGTGTTATAGATTTCACTTTGTAAAACGAAGAAGCAGAAGCAGCTTCCCACTCACCTTTTGTAGTATCAAGCTTAGTAAGTGCAATTATAGTATCTCCATAATCCACTCCGCTAAGTACTACATCTGATCCTTCTTCGGCATCTTCTAATATTTCAAGAAAGCCTTTATACTGCTTATAATTAGCTCGCATCTTGCCACTGGCAAGTTCTGACATAGCCTGGTATGTCATATCGCCGCTAAGTTCTGTCATTTTCTGCAGATATCCGCCATTTATTGCTACCATCATGAGGCATATACATACAATAGCAAGTTCTCTGGCCTTAAAATGAATTCTAAACCTGCAGGCTACCCAGTATACAAGAGAAGACACGCTCAGGAATATAGCCAAAGTAACGCCTGTCTCACTGACATTCAAAGCTCTAAGACAGCTATCAAGATCAGATATACTATATCCTGTAAGAACAGGGAATACGCTTATTACGTTAAGCAAAAATGCATATATTGCAAAGAGAACAATTCGGCGCAGGGTATGTTTCTTGGCTGATATCGTGCTAATTCCCACCGTCCATATGACCACTATACATAAAACTACTAACACTCCTAATATATGTATAGTAAGTAATCTTTTATAATAATTGTCTATAAGTGCGAATGAATCTATTAAAGAGCTGATAGGATTAATACTTGTATCTTCCATGAAGCTATGTCTTCTAAAATTACCCGGCGCTGCAGCATTGCACAAGCCTCCAGTAAGTGCAAATGCAAATGGTATCCAGTACTTATCAACAAGCTTACCTGTATCAAGCAAGTATACAAAGCATATTCCAAAATAGAATCCGCAGTTAAATACTACAATATCAAGTGATCCGCCTGATGCGATAAATCCAAGAATGCTTGAAAAAACAAGATATGAAGTCTTTTTGGAACCATTCCATATCATAAGCAGATATGTGCCAAATAATGTACAGATAAAAGGAACTGTGTAGAATACCGCTCCATCCAGCCAGTAGATAAGCTCTCTTAAATTGCTCATATTAAGTACTGATACTTCTGTAAAAAGGCTCACCATAAAGAGAATACTCTCTTTATCTATTCCAAAAACAAATTCAAGAAGCTTTTTGACAAACAGGATTATTCCAGCCAGAAATAAAACATAGTTAACAGCAAGTACTATGTGAAGGCCTGTAAGATTTAATGTTATCCCATATGCAATTGTATCAGCAAGGAAAGTCCCGGTATATGTACCTTCCCAGCCCATATAATTCTTATAGGAATTTACCAAAACCGCCTGAAAATAATTCATATTTTCCATAAGATTTCTAAGCGTAACAGGAAAACTGAAGTCATCAGCATTTGGAAGAGTATAGAATATAGAGACAAATACCGGTAATGCCACAATAATGTAACAGGCAATCATTAGGATTTTTTTCTTAGTAAATGTTTTCATGTATTATTCCTTTCAAACCTGAAATATTATTTCAGCTTACCGGTATTGTTTAATTTATATTTTAACCTGATCTATTACCAATATATTGATCACAGTCTCCAGTAATCAAACTCAGGCTTAGTAAAATCATTCTTGTTATAGATACCCTTAATATCAAGGAATACCTTTGTGCTGTGCTTAGGATCAAAGAATCCTGCAATATCCTTAGCTGTGAAAGATGTGAAGTCTTCATGTGCTACAGCTACGATAACTGCATCCATATCCTTAATAGCATCCATAGAATCAAAATCTATACCATAGAGACGCTTAGCTTCATCTGCATCAGCCTGAGGATCAACTACTACAGGAGTGATTCCGTACTCGCCAAGCTCTTTATAGATATCGATAACCTTGGTATTACGTGTATCAGGGCAGTTCTCTTTAAAAGTGAATCCTAGGATAGCAACCTTAGCACTCTTTACTGCTATATCATTGGCAATAAGCTTCTTAACACAGTTCTCTGCAATATATTTGCCCATGTCATCATTGATACGACGACCTGAGAGGATGATCTGTGAGTGATATCCAAGCTCCTCAGCCTTGTATGTAAGATAATATGGGTCTACGCCGATGCAGTGACCGCCTACAAGACCCGGCTTGAAGTTAAGGAAGTTCCACTTAGTTCCTGCTGCCTTAAGTACAGCCTGAGTGTCAATTCCCATACGATTAAAGATCATGGACAGCTCGTTCATGAATGCAATGTTTATATCACGCTGGCTGTTCTCAATAACCTTAGCAGCTTCTGCTGTCTTGATGTTCTCTGCTTTATATACGCCGGCAAGAGCAACAAGGCTGTAAACTTTAGCAACTACTTCAAGAGTCTCTTCATCCATACCTGATACGATCTTAGTGATGGTCTCAAGTCTGTGAACCTTATCACCGGGATTGATACGCTCCGGTGAATAACCAACCTTAAAGTCAACTCCGCACTTAAGTCCGGACTCCTGCTCGAGGATCGGTACGCATATATCTTCTGTAACTCCCGGATATACTGTTGACTCGTATACTACAATAGAACCCTTTGTAAGGTACTTACCAAGTGTGTGGCTGGCACTCTCTACAGGTGTAAGATCAGGAGTATGATCATCGTTAACAGGTGTTGGAACTGCTACGATATGGAACTTACACTCTTTTAACTTCTCAGGATCAGCTGTGAATTCTACAGTTGTCTCCTTGATCGCATCATTACCAACTTCTCTGGTTGGATCAATTCCTTTTTTATAAAGATCAACCTTAGCAGCGTTGAAGTCATATCCAACAACCTTGATCTTCTTAGCATATGCTACTGCTATAGGCATACCAACATATCCAAGTCCTACAAGAGAGAGCTTCTCTTCTCCTGAAAGGAGTTTTTCATATAAACCCATGATTTAAACCTCCGAGATTTAATATATAGTGTATATTATCATCAAAACTTATTTTCACCTGTCATCCTATCATTAGCTGATAAGTAAATTTTCATATGACCGTGAACATTATAACTCATATAAGCAAATTCTCCAACTTTTCAATGTATAAATCCAAATGTAAAATTTGCTTTTTACAGCATCAATCATTATAACTCAATTATTTAAAAACACCAACTTTTTATCCCTATTATATGATACTCTTATTAGGTGGGGGTTCACATACCGCTGATCGCATGATGGTATGTAAACAGAAATCCGCCATAAAAAAAGGAGCTTACATTGAAAAAGAAATCATCAGTTATTTACACCTTTTTAATCTATACAGTTCTATACATAGTTATCATTGCTTTTCTGATGCACTTTTTTAAAGATCAGGGCAAAAGTCTTGTTTATAACGGAGATGGCTGGCGTCAGCATATCAGAGCCATGGAATACTATTCCAGATGGCTTCACGATCTTGTTGCAGGTATATTTACAAATGCTGATATGCCGGGTGCATTCGCATTCGGTATAGGCTATGGAAGTGATATTGTATCTACACTTGCATATTATGGAATTGGAGATCCTCTTGTTCTTCCCGCTGCCTTTATCGACTCATCTAAGGTTATATATCTTTACAGCGCACTTATTATGATAAGACCTTATCTTGCCGGTCTTTCATTTGTTATATATTGCTTTACTAGAATTCATTATAACAAGGAGACTGTCAAAGGTTATGCCATCCCACAGCTATCTGTGATCATCGCAGCTACAATATCCTATGCTTTCAGCGGTATGGTCATATATATCGGAATGCTGCATCCATTCTTTGTAATTCCTCTTGTAGTATTCCCTCTTATACTTACTGGCATAGAAAGATACTTATACGACAACAAGCCATCATTTCTCATATTCACCATCTTTCTTGCAGGAATAAGTAACTACTACTTTTTCTATACAGAAGCAATACTTGCAACTGCCTATTTTATTTTCAGACTTTCATATTTTATACAGAACTATTCTAAAGATGAAATATTAGTATCTTCTCATAAGATATTGTTTGGAGAAGGCTCTCCTTTTACTTTTGGAATATCTGTTTTTATTAAAGCTATTGCCTATGTTATTTGCGGAATAGGTATGGCATTTACCATACTTCTTCCTGTTGCAATGGCTTTTACAGGGAATTCCAGAAATGGTATAAGTTATGCTAAGAGCCTTTTCTATAGTGGCGACTATTACAAAATGCTCTTTGGCGACCTTGCTGCTTTTTATAACAATCCCATGAATGACACAGCGCTTGGACTATCTGTAGCTCTCATTGTCGGAATTATATTTATGATAGCAGTAAAAGGACACCTGCGTCTTAAGATCACATGGCTTCTTACTATAGTACTGCTTATATTCCCGGTATTTGGCAAGATATTCAACGGCTTTTCTTATTCCAATAACCGCTGGAGCTATGCTATAGCAATGCTTGCAGGATGGACACTTGTAAGCGTATTTGAAGATATATTACAGTCTTCCAAAAAACAGTTTATTATCATAGCTACAGTTACTGCTCTTCTTATAGTTGCAGAATACAAGCTTGGATATCTTGTAACAAACGACACTCCAAACAAAAGAAATGTCGTATATTCTATGGTCCTTTTGTGTATATGCCTTGCAATGATACTTGTTATAAGGTCAAAATGCAAAATAGCCGGATGTTTTACTATGGCAATAGCCATCATATCAGTAATAATAAATATAAACTTTGGATACTCTGTAACACAGGGCTCTTTTCCGCAGGAATTCTGGGACAAGATGACCCCTGAAGAATATGTTGCTGCATCAAAAAATACCGAAGTATCCTACGTTGATAACGCTATGATCTCTGATAATAGCCAAAACGTCTCAGACAACAGCATCAGAAGATATAGTGGTATAGGTAAGACTCTGTCACTAAACTACAATGCTTCAATGCCATATGGATATTCATCAACACAATTTGCTTTCTCTCTTGCTAACGGTTATGTATCCTCATACCTTAACAAGCTTGGAATATTCGAAGATCAAAGCTTTGCATACTTTGGGCTGGATGACAGATTCATCCCGCTTGCACTTGCCAATGTAAGATACGACTGTGCCAACGGATATGATGATGGCCAATATATGTATGTACCTTATGGCTTTGCAGAGATGACAGAGCTCTCGCAAGATGCATATCCACCTGCTATCAAAATATTTAAGAACGTGCTTCCAATGTCAGCCGGAATCACATATTCCGGATATATAACAGAATCACAGTTTGAAGAAATGAACCTCGCCCAGCGCCAGGAAGCTCTGACACAAGCTATAGTTCTTCCTGATGCAGAGGCAGAATCTATAATAAATGATTCTATAACGAATACAGACATTACTTACTCCTATCAGGATCTTCCTTACAGCATCTCCGTATCAGATGGCATATCGCTTACTGATGCAGATGGCAATGATATGTCTATGTCAGCAGATGTTACAAGTCTTACAGATCTTAAGATAAAAGCACAGAGCGGATCATCAATAACACTTACATTTGACGGACTTAACGGCTGTGAAACATATCTTTCGATCAATGGCTTCTATGGAAATCACAATGCAGACATAGTAATGCCCATACTGTTCGAATCCTTCAATGGAGAAAGTCCTGTTACTTCAAAGCAGTTATACTACTACACAGAATATTTCTCTTTCAGAAGCGATTGGCATGACTATCTTGTTAACTTCGGATATGCATCATCTGTGACTTCCATAAAGATAACATTCCAGAATGAAGGATCGTACTCACTTGATGAGCTGAAAGTTGTATGTCAGCCGGCTGATACAGCTGTAGCTAATCTCTCATCACACTTCCAGTATCAAATGACAGATGTAGATATGAACCTCAGCACTTACTCCTACGCTACTGATACTATTACCGGCAATATAACTTCAGATACTGACAAATTGATGCTCCTTAGTATTCCATATAGTAGCGGCTGGAGCCTCTTACTTGACGAAGAACCTGCCAAGCTGTATCAGGCAGATATAATGTATATGGCAGCATACATTCCTGCCGGGGAGCATACGATAACTCTTAAGTATGAGACTCCGGGATTAAAGGCCGGCATGATCATATCAATATTATGTATGCTGCTATGGCTCACAATAACTATCGTTCCTATAGCCACAGGCAGACATCCGTCTAAGAAAACAAACTTGCGCTGAAAAGAAAAACCTTGGACTACCTCTCACAATAACAGGTAGTCCAAGGTTTTATTACTAGATTATTTATTCTTATACTATTGGTTTCTACATCATCGCACTTTTGGCAAGAATCTCAATTATTCTTCGAGGTCTGTCTTGCAATATCTTCTGCAACGATCTGTTCTCCGGTCTTATCCCTAAGCTGTTCCTGTGAAGCTGCTGATAATCCGTTGTTTACAACTGCATTGAAATCGCATGTGCTACATCTATCAAGCTGCTCTTTGGTTACTTTACCATCTCTATAGTCTCTTACTACTTTAAGTTCATACATACTGTACTTTTTCTTTTTCCAGAATCTAAGGAACTTATGATGGATTACCCAAAGTGCAGGCTGCCATATATATTTATGCATAGCAGGTGACACAGATCCTATCATCCAGCAGTTTCTGTCACAATGCCTTACCTTGGCACGCACTTTCTCTGCGTCTTCGCTATTCCAAAGTTCATCCCAGGTCTGAGTATTAAGATTGCCCATTACTTCCTTGTCTTTGGTTCCATTACATGGCATTACATCACCGTAAGGATCTATGAAGAAGGTATCAAAACTCATATCGCAGGGAAGGAGCCTTTTCTGTCCATATATATAATTAATAAGACCATGGTTAAAATAAGCTCTGAACCATTTCTTAGGACTATTGGAATTAAGAAGCTCATTGATAAGATTCTCAAAATTCTGTCCAACCATAGGTCTGTCTTTGATGATATTCTTGGCTTCTACGAAATAGAAACTGTTATGAAGTGATGCAGTAGCAAACTCCATATCAAGCTCGTTAGAAAGCTGGTACAAAGGTACAAGGTCTGCAGCATTTCTATCCTGAACTGTCATACCAAATCCAACATCCTTAAGTCCCATCTCGCGGAGCTTTTTGAGCGTAGTATAACCTCTGTTGAATCCATCAGGAAGGCCTCTTATTTCATTATTGGTCTGCTCTAAACCTTCAATCGAAATACGTATACCTATATCAGGGAATTCTTTGCAAAGAGCAATGATACGATCTGTAAAAAATCCATTAGTAGAGATAACGATTCTGTCACTTTTCTTACGAAGCTCAGCAACAATCTCTCTGATATCCTCTCTTATAAAAGGCTCTCCTCCTGTAATATTTGTAAAATACATCGGTGGGAGCTTTTTGATTGTCTCAATCGATATCTCTTCATCAGGACGAGAGGGTGCTTTATACCTGTTGCACATATTGCAACGGGCATTACATCTATATGTAACAATTACTGTTCCGTTTAATTTCTTCATACTGGTTCTAGATCTCCATATCCATTAAAAGTTCTATTCAAAACACCTTCTTATAATCTCAATGATCACATCCTGCTCATCAGGTGTCATCTTGTTATCTGAAGGAAGGCACAGGCCACGCTCAAAGATATCATTGCCAACATCAAGAGCTTCTCCTTCATCGATATAAGCATTGGTTACGGCTCTTCCATTGCCCTTTGCTGTAATAAAAGGATTGTTCCTATAAATAGGCTGCATATGCATAGGCTTCCAGATAGGACGACCTTCTGCGTTGAACTTCTGGATTGCTTCAAGGATCTCTGTAGGGCAGGACTTACCTTCTTCGCTTATATAAAGAGCTTCTTTCTCGCCTCTTACCTGTTTACACATTGCATCCTTGTCTATAAGCATGCAGCTAAGCCAGAAGTTAGGGGTAGAGCATGTCTCATCATAAGGATTAACCGATACAGGAAGATCCTTAAAGCCTTCTTTATAGCGTTCATATATAGCCTTCTTCTGAGCTATGTGCTCATCAAGATGATTGATCTGACCTCTTACAATACCTGCTATGATATTACTCATACGGTAGTTGTATCCAACTTCTTCATGCTGATACCATGGTGCATCCTCACGGCTCTGGGTTGACCATTTGCGGACTTTGTCACAGTCGTCCTTACTATCTGTAAGGAACATACCGCCTGATGAACCTGTGATTATCTTATTACCGTTAAAAGAGATTGCATTATAATTTCCAAAAGTTCCTGTCTGTACTCCCTTATAAGTAGCACCAAGGGACTCCGCTGCATCCTCTACTATAAGAGCTCCGTGCTCTTTGCAGATAGCTCTTATCTCATCGATCTTGCCGGGTGTTCCATACAAATGAGCGATAACAACTAGCTTAACATCAGGATATATCTCAAATGCCTTCTTAAGTGCAACCGGGTCCATATTCCAGGTATCGCGCTCAGTATCTATAAATACTGCTTCGCCATCTTCATAGGCAACAGGATTAACTGTAGCATCGAAGGTCATATCTGAACAAAAGACCTTGTGACCTTTTAATGTACCTTCATTAGGCTTGGCCATGCCGTAGAGCTTCTCTCCGGCAAGCTTCACACATAGGTGTAGTGCTGCCGTTCCTGCGCTGAGCGCTACAGCGTATTTACAGCCTACGTATTCTGCTACCATACGCTCACACTCATTTATATTCTTACCAACTGTAGACAGCCAGTTGGTATCAAAAGCTTCTTTGACATATTCAAGCTCTTCTCCATGCATTGTAGGAGATGAAAGCCAGATCTTCTTTTCAAAAGGTTTTATGCCTTCAAAATTCTTAGACATATATGTATCCTCTTTTCATAATTTATTAGTTACAACCCAAGAGTTATAGTTATTCTTTTAATCAGATTCGTTACAAATCCATAAAATATCAAAATACTAAATACAGATTCTTAATCAGTCGCATTGATCTTGGCAGCTACGCGCTGGAGCTCTCTTACATGCTCTGCGGAGTGCTGCTCGGCGTCATTAATATTAGGATGATAGGTTGTGACTATCTCCTGTACGATATTCCTTATATTGGCAGATTCTGCCTTGGATGCATGATTGAGTTTCTCAAGATCTTCAAAGAACCTGCTCTCATCTACGTCAATAGGCTTACCGATATGGATCATCTTGTTGGCTGTATCCTGAAGTCCCTCTTCATCCATAAGCATCTCTTCGTAGAGCTTCTCGCCCGGGCGAAGGCCAGTGAACTCGATCTTGATATCTTCTCCTACCTTAAATCCGGAGAGCTTTATAAGGTTCTCCGCAAGATCCAGTATCCTTACAGGTTCTCCCATATCAAGGACGAATATCTCACCGCCCTTGGCATAAGCTCCTGCCTGAAGGACAAGTGATACAGCTTCAGGTATTGTCATAAAGTATCTGATGATGTTAGGGTCAGTAACTGTTACAGGTCCTCCTGCTGCTATCTGCTTCTTAAAAAGAGGTATAACACTACCATTAGATCCAAGTACATTACCAAATCTTACTGCAACAAATTCTGTATCATAATGCCTGTTGAAGGTCTGTATGATCATCTCGCAGATACGCTTACTTGCACCCATTATGTTAGTAGGATTAACAGCCTTATCTGTGGATATCATTACGAACTTCTCACAGCCATTCTGGGCTGCTGCCATAGCAGTCTTGAAAGTACCAAATACATTGTTCTTGATAGCTTCGTTAGGGCTATCCTCCATAAGCGGCACATGCTTGTGAGCTGCCGCATGGTATACGATCTGAGGTCTGTAATGTTCGAATATCCAGTTGACTCTGTTGGTATTACGAACAGATGCTATAAGTACCTGAAGATCAAGCTGCGGGTATTTTTTCTTAAGTTCCTGCTGGATGTCATAAGCGTTGTTCTCATATATATCAATTATGATAAGCTGTTTGGGGTCATGCCCTGCGATCTGCCTGCAAAGCTCACTTCCTATAGATCCACCGCCGCCGGTTACGCATACTACCTTGCCCTTCACGTATCCAAGGATAGAGTCTATGTCAACTGTAACAGGATCTCTTCCAAGGAGGTCTTCGATCTCAACATTGTGAAGTCTTGATACATTAACATCACCATTAACAAGCTGGTATACACCGGGAAGGGTTTTGAGTTCGCAGTTAGTCTCTTTACATATATCAAGAATCTTACTGATCTCTTTCCTGGGAGCTGAAGGAATTGCAAGTATGATCTGATCTATCTCAAAAAGGTCTGCACATTCCTTGATCTTATCTCTTCCGCCAACAACGCGGACTCCCTGAATGTATCTGCCCCATTTATTGGGATCATCATCTATGATGCACTTAACCTGCATTGTAAGATATAAGCTGTTTACAATCTCTTTGATGATAACATTAGCAGCTTCTCCTGCGCCTATAACCATAACAGAGGCTGCATCATGGCTCTTCTCGCGCTTATGTTTCTGGGTTCTGATGAATCTGTACGAGAACCTACTTACAAAGATAAATGTAATCAGAAGGATGGTATACAAAAAGTAATAACTCTGCGGAACAGGCTGTTTCTCAATTTTGAAGAACTGTAGTCCTATAGCGTCAACAACGCCTGAGCAAACACAGGCTACCACAAGGTTCTGAAGCTCAGTCTCACCTGCAAAGGCCCATAAGCTGTCATACAGCCTGAATACAGCAAAAATGATTATAGTGATGATAACATTGATGGCAAGAAACTCATTAATAGGCGTCATGAAATGATCAGGTACGTTCGTTATATGGAAATCGTACCTGACTAGAACTGCCAGATAACTGGCAACTATGATACTTATGATATCGTATATTATAAGGACCAGTCGTCTATAAAATTTAGCAGCATTAAATCCGGTCTGTTTCTTATTATCACCCATGAGTCTTAACCTCAATATAATTTAGTAGTTGCTTAATGTTTGTAATGATCTGTGATCACTATCACTAATGATCAATCAGTTTTTCTTTCCTTAAACATTATAACAGGAAGTAGCAGCATAAGAGCTACAGTCATAGGATTACAGAGCTGGAAGTTCCATTCTGTAAGTCCTGCAATTGCAAATCCTGTGATCACAGCAAAAGGCACTGCCGAAGCAAATGACCTTTGGTTTCTGAAATAGTATACACCACTAAAGGCTATACCTGCCACTATTACAAATACAAACAGGATGCCTACAGGTATTCCGTGATCATACGCAACCTGTATATAAACGTTATGGGCATGAGCCAAAAGCTCACCATCTTCTGCAACAGCGCCCATCTCATCATGGCCTGTAAGATTCAGTTCTTTAATATAAGCCTTCCAGATATCGATTCGGCCATTACTGTAATCATCTACTGATCCATCTTCAGAAGTCTGCTCTTCCTCTCCTTCTGATGCCACTTCCTCTTCACCTTCTGTAGATGACTCATCATAATATGTATCGCTTCCTTCATTATCAGAATCTTCCAATACTTCTGTATCAGCGGCTTCTGCAATATACAATCCATCAATACCAGATGCAACAAGTCTGTCAGATCTGTCTGCATCTTCTAATATATCCCGGCAATAGTCTGCCGCACCTTCCTGACATCCAACTTCAGCACCATTTAAAAGATTGCCATCCTCATCATACAGATAATTACCATTATCATCATAGTTATAAGGATCATCTACGAAGTTATACTCTGTAGCACTAACTCCAAGGATCTTCTGTCTGAACAAAGAATAGAAACGTTCTATGGACATATACTTATAATCATTAAGGTCACTACCTCCCCTTGCACTGGGAGCCGCATCTTCCACCTCGAAGAAATAAGGATGACCTACCATAACAGGGATGATCCTCTGAAAAGTAAATGTCATAGGAAAAGCTATGATTACAGCTACTATACATGCAGCAATTCCTCTTACCAGCGTCTTAACAGCATCCTTGCCTGCTCTTATAGTAACCATAACAATAAGGACCATTATCGTAACGATAGCTGCAAGATACCCCGTTCTTGAAAGGGTAAATATCATATATGCAGATATCACTCCGAATAAAAGCATCTCTTTGAATACATATGAAACAAAATCTTTAAATCTACTGATCTTAGATCCCGAAGACACCTTGGCCAGAAGAAGCGCAGCTGCCATAACCTGCATTATAGTCAGATACTCTGCTGTTACAGTAACAGTGTGGAACTGCATAGAATATCTTCCCATAACAAAACCTGTGAAATATCTAAACAGCAGGCAATAACCTATAGTATAGATTATATTCAGGATAAGTCCACCTGTTGCTATTGTATTCCAATGAGCACTCCTGTCAGCGATATTCATGCGGATATACATCACAGCAAATACAAGTGCCAGAACTACTCCCCACCATCTTGTATTTCTAAGGACTATAAGACATACAAAAAATACTATTACAAACACTCCATACAGCGTGATTGAAGCAGATGATCTAGAAGCCTTCTTAGTAACAACTTTAAGCAAGTATCTGACATAATCCGCTATTAAGATAACACTTACGATCACTATAGCTATACTAAGCTTAAGAATCAGGTTATGAAGATCATACTCTTTCTCAGTAACAGGGAGCTGATTTTTATGATAATAATAAAATCCGGCAGCTACTCCGGCTACAGATAGAACTATATTCTGGATACTTATAAGCTCTTTTCTTGACTGAAACAATACCGTGATCAATAACAGACATAAAACCAGCTGACGTTCTGATATGCTGTGATATATATCATAGAGGTCATTCATATACTGAGACGCATATACAAAAGTCAGAGCAATCAGAATCATCTGTCCAAAAGACATGATCTTGTCAAATAATGACATCTCCCCAAAAAGGCTTCTTCCATTAGTCTTTGATCCGGCAACACCTTTTGTAGAGTATTTTCCCAAAGCTACTGATATACTGTCATTTCTTTTGTGATTAATAGCATAAAGTGCTGTTATAAATGCCAATAAAAGTCCAAGTTCATAGAAAAAGATATCACTTGCTCTGTTATCAAAAAGTCTAAGCGGAAATACCATAGTCGCAAGAGATATATAAGCTATGACAGCAACCGGGTTAAGTACATACTGACATACCCTACCCACAGTTATATACTTATTGGCAGCATCCCTGCACAGAGTTCTGGTAACACATACAAGAGCACATCCTATCATAAATACCATGACCATAAGTGTAAGGCTCATGACCTTGGACATCGGAACACTGTAATTATATCTGGCAAGAAGATGACTTCCCTCTACTACAGAGTCCTGATAATAGAATGAACCTATAGCAGGATTGGTGCTTCCTTCAATACTCTCAGTACCCAGCACATATGTAGCATGCCATACTGTGAACATAACCCTATAATTGCCGCCAACTTCCAGATCCAGTCCAAGAGGAATATCAACATATCCCGGAAGCTGCTCTTCTCCAAGATCTATTGTCTCTTCATACATGACTCTCCATTTGTCAACATCCCAAAATGAAATGTGCATGTAGCGACCTTTGGTAAGTTCGTTTACATAAACTGATATAGAATCAATCCTGTCATACTGAGCTATAAAATCCTGAATAGCATCATGAGTAGAGTCAACTCCCTGTGTATAGCCATTTTCAAAGCCACCGCCTACTTCTGTACGGACATCATTCCATATCCTTAATGGGAAAATGGATATAATAACTGCGAAAGTAACCAGCGCAATAACAAATGCAAATGCATGAAATTTCTTGACTTCTCTATTCATTACAGTCCTCTTTTGTAAAGTTAATAATACCCCTATATCAAATGCCTTAATTGAACTAAATACCTATTATGGCGCAGGTATGATAATACCTTTTCGCCTGTATCCATATTAGCATTTACTTTCAGCAATAGATGAATATATATGTCCGAAAAATACCGGAAGTAGCGGGGTTATATACCACAATATGAGCATATATCTTATTAGTGCCACAGGTCCCAGCATAAGAGTAAGCCATGTAAGGAATACCGGCATAAGCGGAAGACATACCATTAGCTTTCTCTTAGTAATCGTATAGAAGGCAAAATACATCCAAACCCAGAAATAAAAGCCCATAGAAAAAAGAAGTGATACTATAGGAGTCTTCTGCTGGAATGGTGTAAGTGACATTTTGTAATAAAGCTTGTCAATAAAACCAAAGGCAATTGTATGCCTCTCTCCCGGCGGCTCAACCTCATATTCGAAGTAGCTACTGTCTTCATATGTAAAATGAGGCATCTGATGTCCCCTGTATGGATTGATCACTGCAAATGGATACCAGTAAGGGTAGCAGGTAAGAAACCATGCATTAATATAGGTCATAGGGTGGCTTACCATCATCTTGGCCCACAGTTTCCAGTATGCGCCTGAATTCTCATCATACTCTGCATTGTCAAAAAAAGACTTCATATAATCCGCAGCACGGATTTCATAAGTTCCAAGTGCTCTCTCACTTAGAAATGATAAGAGTACCTCTTTGTCCTCTTCTGAGAAATCTTCAGGCGTATAGCGCCATGTCCTTGCAAGCTGCATGATCGAAACTGTGATCATCTCCTGATGCTCACTTGAATCAGCATTAAGAGCTGCAGTAAGCCCGTTTTCTATAACAACCGATAATATCACTGGGATGATAAAAAGTATCAGAACTTTCTTGTAATACTTCCTTAAAGCAAATACTCCAAAAGGAATAAAAACTATATATGCATAAAAACCATTATGACGAAGAAGACTCATCATCATAGCTGATAATATCAAAAGAAATATATGCCTTTTTAACTTAAAGAAATTCTCAGTATCACTAAGGAGCTTCATAAGCTCTATTACCAGTAAAAGAAGGAATGTAGAAAAAAGTCCATCCTTGGTAGAGCACAGCGTATACATAACAATCGTAGGAAAAAGCCCAAAGAAAAGAACTGCAATAGTTCTATATACCTTCTTACCTCTATAATTGATATTGCCTGAAGCCTTATCCACACTTTTAATGGCAATGTTCTTCCTAAGAAAAGTAAGTGCATATGCAAATACACCTGTCATGAAGAGCATCTGCATAGTCAGATGAAAGCATATGCCAATGTTCCACGATCCTGTTAATTTATGTCCAAGAGCTATATTGCCGCCAAGAATAAGGACATGTACCAAAGGATGATGGGTAGAAAAAGTCCTTGTAAGAACCTGATTGAGCTCATCCTGAGCATCATAACAAAAAAATCCCGGGAACTCCGCGAGCATAACAGGAATCTGGAGTACTATAAGAATCCCCCATATTGTAAGCCAGTATTTCTTGTCAGATGCCATATCAAAATATGAAAAGAAAGCAGAAATCTTTGACTTAGATCCTGCTCTTTGAGACTCTTTGTCTGGCATATTATCTGACAAGATATCTGTTATACTGCCATTATCTATTTTCTGTTTGCTTGTTATGCCTCTTCTCTTATCATAGATACGATCCAGATACTTCCAGCCAAAAGGAGCCAGTGTACCTACTATAAGAGACAATCCTATAAAAACAAGGATTCCAGATATAGAAGAAAGAGTCAGATGATCATAAGTTTCAAGCTGATAACCTGTGACCATTGCAGCGCTAAATAATATACCAAAAATATATCCATAGATTTTGTTTCTAATCATTAATTATCCTTTTCACCCTTAGTTTCTTCGCCTATTACATCTCTAACAACATACTGAGGATCGTCATTAAGAGATATATAAGATCTGCCTATATACTCACCTGCAAGTCCGACCATGAGCATTAGCATACCGCCCATAAATACCATTACAGACATAAGAGCACTAAAACCAAGAGGGAGTATATCAAGTTGATCTCCAAGAACTAACTTCTTAATAATAGTAAAAATGCCATATAAAAAGCCCACACAAGCGAATATACTTCCGGAAAGTGTCGCCACTCTAAGAGGAACTATAGAAAATGCAGTAAAACCATTCATCCAAAGCTTTATAAGTTTACTAAATGTATATCCGCTACTTCCAATTTCTCTTGCTCTATGATTGACATCAACATTGACTATATTCCTGGTAGTACGAAGAACCAGTCCGATAACATAAGGATATGATCCCTTATATCTGCACATCTCATCTACAACAAATCTTCTTGCTGCAAAATAGCTTGATACATACAGTTCCTTAGGCTTACCTATCATCACATGAGCCATCCACTCATTCATAGCGCTGCCAAAGTTTCTGAATATGGAATGCTTCTTGTGTTCATATCGTGCATATACTGCATCAGCTCCAGCCTCTATGGCATCAATAAGTTTGTATGCTTCATTGGCCGGAGTCTGTCCATCATCATCAAGGCATATCACTATGTCACCTTTAGATCTGCGAAGTCCTGCCATAAGAGCCGCATGCTGTCCGAAGTTTTTAGCAAAGTTAATACCTATAAGCTTTTTATGTACAGTACTAAGTTTCTTAATTGTCTGCCATGTATTATCAGGAGATCCATCATTAATGCATATGATCTCATAATCATATCCGGAGATCTTATTCATAGATTCTTCAATCTCAGATATAACATTCCCCAGTGTATTTTCTGATCTATAACATGGAATTATATAACTAATCACTTTATCCATAATTATTGTCTCTTTTCTAAAATAGTGAGGCATGCGTCAAAAGCCCCTTTGACACATGATTACTACAGGATTATTCTGTTTCTTCCGAAATCTTCATTATTTTAAATCCCCCAACAACATCCACTTCATTGGGTACGATCTTAATGCCCTTATCATTATAATATGCTACCAACCAGTCCGTCGAATACTCGCTACTTATCACGAGATAGGAATTATCAGTCAGAAGTGAAGACTGAATATCCTTATATCCGAATGCATCAAGCTTCTCTACCTGCAAAGGGCTCTTACAAGCCCAGCCACCTAGTATATCATAATTATCAATCCCATTATCAACATATGTAAACATCTTCTCAGAATATGAAACAGATGAATATACATCTATCCAATAAAAGTTTTGCGAATGCTCATCCATATAATCATATAGTGCTTCATAAGATGAGTTAACTATACTCCTTTGCCTGGCTTCCTCTTTAGATACGTTCACTGTGTTTGGAATATAAACAAGTGTCAGCACTATAAGTAGTAATAATCCACCTCTTGTATATAACTTCCTATCTTCAAGAGACATTGTCCTTACTACGATTCCCAGAAGCAGCATTATTTCAGCGAACATAAGTCCATGAGTAACTCTGATAGGATCTCTTTCACCAACTAGTATATACATCCATAATAATGATCTTAATATAAATAATACTGCTAGATATAATACCGTAATAATCCCTGATTTTTTCTTTGAAACAGCTGCAAAGATAATGATCATATACAATATGAGTATTATGAAGTTCCAAGGAGCATCAGTCTGGGGATATTCAAAGCCTTCCTGAAATCCCAAATGATGAAGTCTGTATATATACTTAGAAAGGGCTGTCCTAATCCGCTGCGTCATCGGAGTTTCTTCTTTTATAGATCTTGCGTAAGCCGCTATCTCTCCCATAACCCTGGAATCAATCTCTTCATCAAGTCCAAAATTATAGTTAAATAAGAGTTCAACCTCTGCTTCATCAAGGCCTATAGAATCATAAAACTCTTCATTGCCCTCATACTCAGGGATTGTCTGATAATCATAAAGCTCTGTTCTTGCATCAAATAACCGTCTAAACTCAGGCCATCCCCCAAAACTATAGGCTGCAATATCTATTCCCTTACATACCACCAGCCCCAGAAAAAGTACAATAGCCCATTGTACATATATCGTTCTTGTCTTTTTCTTATCGCCATCTTCAAGATCACGGATAAATCTATCCCCCCAAGCCATACCGGCAATAGGAAGCATCAATAGAAGCATCTCCGATCGGACAAGAAATGATAGCCATATTATCAGGCATACAAGAATCCTATTCTTTAATCCTTTGCCTGTAATAACCAGAAAGGCTGCAATTCCTGCCATCATAGCTACTGTAAATGTATACTGCACATATACAAAGTGTCCCATGATACATCCAATAGATAGTACAACTTCGAAGACAATCGCCACCAGTCTGCACATTTTATTATCTATAACATCAAGCGTTCTACGAAATAACAGAAACATGCAGCCATATTGACACAGGCATAAAAAGATGCCGTATACATCAGCATGTCTGAAAAGTCTGTATAGCAAACTGATCAAAGCACTGATAGGATACAGCATCTGTATATTATGTGCGGAAGGAGTCCCTGTATAGCTTCCGCTAAGAAGGTCCTTCATCAGCACATCATCATTAAGATCAAAATAGTAATCAAATAACGCTGCAATCTGCAGCATTATTACCGCAGTGATTCCAGCTGCTATGCATATATTTAAAAGAGTCCTCTTTTTACTGCTTTGCAACCTTTATCCTCCACCTGATCACTGAGTCATAATTTAAACTCAAGTCCCTACCCACGGGACTATATAATACTATTTTCATTGTACATTTTTATAAGCCTTCTTTCATAAGATCACTTATTAAGACTGCTTATTTGTTAAGATCAATAAGATCATCAGCTGAACTTATAGTACTGCTTTACTCTGTTAACAACTTCATCGATTTCATCATTGCGAAGCTTATAATACATAGGAAGACGGAGAAGTCTTTCGCTTTCTTTTGTAGTATAAACGTCCTCACCATGGAATCTTGTATATTTAAGACCTGCCTTTGATGAGTGAAGTGGTACATAGTGAGAAGCAGGAAGTATGCAATTACTCTTAAGAAACTCGATAAGGCCCTGTCTTTCTTCAAGATCTTTACACTTGATATAGAACATATGAGCATTGTGTACGCAGCCTTCAGGAACTACGGGAAGCTCGATAAGACCTTTTTCGCCAAGTGGTCTTAATGCTTCATAATATCTGTTCCAGTGATCCATACGAGCATCATTGATCTCATCTGCCATCTGAAGCTGTGCATACAGATATGCAGCATTCATATCACTAGGAAGGAAGGATGATCCTGGCTCAATCCAGGAATACTTATCAACCTTGCCAAGCTTATAAAGTGTACGATTAGTACCCTTCTCACGGATGATGATAGCGTCATCTACATAAGTGTCATCACGAAGAAG
This sequence comes from Butyrivibrio fibrisolvens, assembly GCF_023206215.1. Taxonomy (NCBI): domain Bacteria; kingdom Bacillati; phylum Bacillota; class Clostridia; order Lachnospirales; family Lachnospiraceae; genus Butyrivibrio; species Butyrivibrio fibrisolvens. Next base: position 1,210,948 of record NZ_CP065800.1, on the reverse strand, counting down.
AAGTGCTCCGCCTTCACCCATACTGTAGTTCTTGGTTTCATGGAATGAATAGTTACCAAAATCTCCGATAGAGCCAAGGGCTTTACCTTTGTAAGAAGACATAACGCCCTGAGCTGCATCTTCTATAACGATGAGGTTATGGCGCTTAGCTATATCCATGATAGTATCCATCTCACAAGATACACCTGCATAGTGTACAGGTACGATAGCTCTTGTCTTAGGAGTTATAGCAGCTTCAATCTTGGTCTCATCAATATTCATAGTATCAGGTCTGATATCTACAAATACAACAGTAGCTCCGCGAAGTACAAATGCGTTAGCTGTAGATACGAATGTATAAGACGGCATGATAACTTCATCGCCTTCTTTGATATTACAAAGGATTGCTGCCATCTCTGTAGCATGTGTGCAGGATGTTGTAAGAAGCGCTTTAGTAACTCCTGTCTTCTTCTCAATCCACTCATTATCTCTTGCTGTGAATTCACCATCGCCGCATATCTTCTGATTATCAACGCATACGCGGATATAATCCATTTCTTTACCTGTAAAAGGTGGAATGTTAAAAGGAATAAAATTATCGTTCATAAGCTTTTCTCCCTAAGAGGCTGGCAATCTTATTATATAGTCTCTTAATTTGCTGTCTACTGACATCCGTCAGTTATTTAGAATAGATCATTACTTTCTGTGTACTAGGACAATGCGCTTTTAGCTTTATACAGTAGTCTGTTCGTACAATATCTACTACCAAACATTAATGTATTTTATTTCTCTTTAAATACAAACAGCTTACTGATAACATAATTCAGCACAATTACTACAAATGTAGCCGCAAGCTTTACAGGCATCTGAGCAAAGCCAAGAAGTGTTATAAAGATAAACAAAAGCACATCTTCAACTACAAGAGTAAAAAGTCTTCCTAATGTGAAGGATGCTGCCTGCTTTACAAAATCTCTGGTATTATCAACCTTGCCATCAAATACCCAGGTTCTGTTGGTAAAAAACTGAAATGCAACGCATATGATCCAGTCAATAGTGTTGTTAACAAGCTCATTAAGATGCATAACACTATACATGAACCAATACAGGAAGATACTTAAAAAGAAAGCAAGTCCTCCAAAAAAGAGGTACAAAAGCCCTTCCTTATGCTTTTTATAAAACGGTTCAAATATATTCAGAACAGGAAGCGACATGATCCTGTCAAAAATATCCTTCTTTTCTTCTAAAGCCACCATAAATTCTCCTAACTATTATATTGCGATTCTTTGCAAAAAAGATGAAGACTCAATCACACGGCACATAGACAATATAATTTTCGTCCTCAAAGACTATATTATAATCGTTTGACGCAATATAGTCCAATAATATATCAATCTTACTTAAAACCGAAGGGCTGTCCTGATATTCTGTCATCATATCAGCATCTGTAATGATAACAGGTCTTGCTGAAATATTCATTAAAGCATCATCAAATATATCAACGGTATTACTTTCAAGAGTAGGCCATGTCGTATAAATAGCCGGCTTCATATCAAACGCATATGAAAGTCCGGGGGATTCTCCAAACTGCAGAAGTTCATGATCAAAAAGGTCATTGTCTTTAAAGACTTTATATAACTTTTCAATCTCAGCTGCATTATCGCTTGTAGTATATAGGCCTTCGAGCTTGTCTACAGATGTCACCTTGCTATCTCTTGGCCTGCCATCTGCTCCATCCACAAAAGAATATCCCGCCTTGAACAAGGTTCCTTGTATTATAACTACAAGTACTATCATAACGCACATATACTTCCATGGAAAATGCACTGCGCATTCAAGATCAAACTTATCTCTGGCTTCCTGTGTCCTTAGCCCCGTTCTAGGCATATGAACAGATGTAGCTCTTCTTGCAACGCGCCTTAACTGGGCAAGTGTAATAGGCGCTACAAGGAAGAGGTTGTTAACTATGGGGAATGTATAGTTATCGCTTCCAAAGGGGGTTATCACTATCACCATAAGAGATAGAAAGGCCATGATCCTCTCCCCCTGCGTCCCGGGCATTATTACAACCAGATCAGTTCTTTCTGCAAAAGCAGAAAGAATATCAAGTATATCAAGAACCAGACTTAATACTATAAACATCATAGCAGCCTGAAACATAGAATCATAATACCAGTAATTGGTCGTAAATACCCCGTTAGAGAAATAGAACTTCACAAGTACCAGTATCCCTGCAAGATAGATGATCTTAGCTATATTAAGGATCCTGATACCGGCCGTCCTCTTACTGATCAGATAAAAAAGTATAACCCCGACTACTACACATGGAATCATGACCGCCATCTTGGAAGCTGTGGTCCTGTAAGCGCTGAGAGTTAAAAGAGTTGTAGCTGCCATGCTGTGAGAATTACCGGAATCACCGGACACAGAAGAAAGCCACTTAAGCATTGATGCATAGGCTGAAGGTCCATACATGAAGATCGCGATCATAAGAGGGATCACAGCACCTGAAATATATCCCACTACGCACACAGCTGTTCTATGGATAAGGGTCTGGATCTTCTCTTTATTAACATAGACAGCAAAAAAGAGGATCAGGATAAAAGAAGCTTCCAGCACATTCGGAAGTCTGACAAGTACGTTGCATCCAAGGAAGACTCCTGCCAGAAACAGACGTATATCCTGCTTTCTGCCTTCAAAAGTCATGATGCCATCCAGAAGAAACAAAAGTCCTAAAGTCATAAAAAGGTATGTCATGTAATTATATAAGATCACATAAGGACACCAGCTAAGGCTTATAGCTATCCATTCACCGATAAAGACCATCCACCCCGGGATTATGGTCTTAATAGCATAGTATACGATAAGCGCCATCACAGATACAAAAAGCGTAGTATATATCTTCATCCCAAGCATTGTACCTGCGCCCGGGAGATATGTCATAAGGTGACCCACAAGACTTGGAATAAATATAGACAGCTTCCAGTTGGTATCCATAGCATCGAAGAACTGGTAGTTACCGAGGCTGTATGTCACATCGCTTAAATCTATCCCCTGATTCACTGCCACAAAAGGATACAGAAAAAGAAGCACCGGAAATATAACAAGTTCTGATATGGTCTGAAATTTTTTTAGTCTTTTTTTAAAAAAAGAAAATATACTCATCTATCAATCAGCTCCCATAATCCTTAAACATCTTCAGATATGCGCTTCCTGCCTTTATTCCTTACATATACCATGAATATTATCAAAACAAGTAGTGACACTATAGAGACAATGCAACCTGCCAAAAGCCCTGAAGTATGATATCTAAGCTCTATCGTATGATCACCGGCCGAAACAGGAACTGCCATATACATTACATCTGCCTGTACAAGATCTGTCTCTACTCCATCTACATAAGCCGTCCATCCCTTTGTATATGGAATACTAAGAAGGACAAGGCTATCTTCTGATAGAGATACATTACCAGTAACAGTATCTGTAGCATGAGCTTCCTGGCTTAGATGAAGGTCAAGATCTGTCATAGGCTCAGAAAGGTGCTCCATCATCTTCGCAGCAGCCATGTCCATAGGCTGACATACAATACTGATATTGTCGAAAGAGTATGTTGCATCTGCAGGAAGTGTAAGCCTTATAGAGTACGAAGCATCAGCCCTCATACCCATATTGATGATAAAATCATGCCAGTTACTATAGAACTGGCTAAGAGGGGTCTGATACATAAGTGTCTTGGTTATATAAGGCTCTCCCTGTGCATCAGAATCATAGAAGCCTTCAAATGTAAGAAGAAATCTTGCGTTCTCATCATCCTTGCATACAAGATCTTTGATGCAAAGATAGGTCTCACAGTTAGGCATTCCCTGGAAATTGAAGGTTACAGTACCTCCATCTACAGTACTTAAAAAAGCACTATCAGTCACTGTCACACCGTCACTTACACTTATAGTATAAGGAATATCTATCTGAGTATATTCCGGTTCACAGGCATCATACCCCATAGCTGCAAGCTTGTCAGCTGCCTCATCTGATACTACAACGCCCTGAGCTATCATCTCCTGGCGCTCAGCAAGGCTTGCATTCATAAAATCCGACTCATTAATGTAGCCTGTATAATTCATGCCTATAGATAATGGCATGACGTTTGAAAACACCTTGTAGTTAGTAACAGTGCTCCACGGGATCTCGCCTTCAGGAACATCATAGCGCTGTGTAAATCCAAAAGGTACGAACTGTGTCTGAGCTTCATCGTAAGCTGAAATCGTATAATATCTTACATTTGCAAGTGTATTAAGTATGAACCTCTCATCAAGCCCCTGATAACCAAATGTGAACTGTTCCTTGACTCCAAGAAGTGTCAGGAAATTGGAAATATTCCCATTAGCAAGGCTAAAGTAAAAATCCGTTGATGATACTCCGTCAAGGATTCCGCCATTCCATACAAGATCATATCCTGAATATCTGTACAGCGAATCCGAAACAGAATCAAGACTTGCAGCTTTCTCAACAGCAAGGACCTCATTGTTCATGATCTGAGTTTCATATTCCTGCGCATTCATCTTGTCCATAAAATCCTGCGAGAAATTGCCTTTTGATCCTTCATATCCGTAATAGATATTATAAACGACAGAAGTCACAGTAAGGGCCATTGCAACGATTCCTACTATAACCCTGAACACATTTTTTCTCTTAATATAGGCCTTTTTTGAATTACTCCTGACTATAGAATTAACAAGAACTACAAGAGCGAAAATAATAAGTATTTTTATAGAAACTCTTGCGTTATCTCTTGGATTTATGTCTTCACCGTTAAGAAGATGAAGTCCTTTTAAAAGGCAGGCATAGCCGAAACATAATAGCGCAAATACTAAGGATCTTATAGCAGAAAGAGACATGATCTCTTCAAATAAAGCTACAAGTATATAGCATCCCAGCATGACTACTGCGAAGGTCCATCTGTTGATCATATAAGAAAAGCCGTTGAGCCCCCATCCACATACAGGCAGTATAAGTCCCATAGCTGTAAGAACAGTTACAACTTTAAGTCTCTTATGACCCTTAACGCAGAATAAGAGAATGATAGCTGCTATAACAGGTGATGACAGACCCACCTGAGTATCATACATAGGATGATCAACAAATGTTATAAGATTTCTAAGAAGCCTTACATAATATCTTGGCTCATATAATGTATATACTGCAAAATCCAGTCCTGATCTTGGATTCTGGACAAAAGAAATGACGATAGGAAGGAACATTACTGCAGCAAGGCCTATTCCAAGAAGGGTATACGGCGCAAAGGGAAGTATACCAAATATATATGATTTTATACCTGATACTACTAAATTCTTATTTCCTTTAGACTCATAATCTTTAGAGTTATGTTTATTATCTTCAGATTTATACTTATCATCTTTAGATTTATGCTTATCATCTTCAGATTCTATACATGTATAGCGTGAATATTCCGAGATATTCCAGTTTTTAAAGCCTCTGACAATGATATACAGAGCAGTAAATATCATCATCATGTAGAAGAAATAGAAGTTACTGACACCTCCCAGAAAAACAGCTATTATATAAAGCAAGGGCCTTTTTTCACAAAAGATCTTCTCTACTCCAAGAAGGATAAGCGGGAATATAACAAGCGGGATAATGAAATAAGGATGCCAGCGACCAAGATATAAAGTCACTTCGCTAAAGTCATAAGCAATTGCAGCACCGATCATCACAGGCAGACTGATCCCGCCTCTTACCATACTAGTGTTTTGATCATATCTATCATGTGAAAGCTTGTAATAACAATACAGCGCAAAAAACAGTCCTCCAAGATAAGGTCTTAGAAGAAGCAGGAAGTGATAGAGGTATATTATATTGCCCCTTGAGAAAAAAACTGACAGGAGTGTAAGAGGATCACCTATACAATAGTAAGACAAAGTCGTTATAATATCAGCACCATAGCCGATTCCAAATGTCCACGTCTTAAGACCTTCTCCATGAAGAAGGCTTACTATACTATCTCTAAGCCACTGGGAATAATAGGTGAGAGCCTTGATATGCTGATACCAGCCATCATAATGATATACCATGCTCTTGTTCTGAGCGTTGAAATAGTAATATATAAGGGCTGTTATCGCCAGATATATAACTGTATAGATTATAAAAAAAGTCCAATATTTTTAAGCGAAGTCTTCTTTTTCATATACTGATCCTGTTAGTTTGATTTATAGTATTTTGGCTTTTCACTGATCTGACCGTATTATAAGGTGTATTGGGAGTTATTTTACTTACGTCGCATTTGCCATGACTAAGCCTTATTTTTCCTTATCAACAGCAAGCTCCGCATCAATTATCCCAAACCATTTAAACAGCCTGGTTCCTGATAATACTCTTCTTACAAATTCAAATATCTGGCTTCTTATAAAATCAACAAATATGCAGCATACAAAGAGTATCAGCACGCATCTTATCATATGAAATACCATTCCCAAAGCTGACGGAGAAGCCTCTCCCACGATTCCAAGGCCTGACAGCCATGTCACCCATCTATCCCTGATCTCAATATGCTCATGCAATAGATATACCCCAAAGCTAAACGGCGCAAGGACTCTGGCTGCCTTGGTAAAAGCATTCTCAGAAACTTTCATATATCTGAACATGGAAAAAAGTCCCAGCGCCCCAGTAAGGCACAGGATGAAATTATAATGAGCAGGAACTGTTGCAAAATAAGTGAATCTGCCAGATGTCAGGTTAATGCGGTGGAATACCATAGATATCGCAAAGTTGCCAAGACCTGATACTATGAACAAAAGCGCACTTGTTCCAAATCCTGTAAGGATCCTGACATTATATTTTCTGATATATGCAGCTATAAGATAGAGGCATATGTACCAGTCAAGGTTATAGCCAAACATATCCGTAGGGAATATCACAGGGACTATACTCTTGATAATGCAAAACCATACAAGAAGCCCTATTATCGTATACTTGATCTGCTTCCTTGTCATATAGAGTACGCCCTTATTAAGGACAGGTGCGATCACGTACAGTAGGATATATGCTGTTGCAAAAGAATAATGCTCAGATGATATAGGAAAAAGGTACTGGGTGGTCTTATAGATCCTGTCTGTTTCTGCTACGCTCGCAGTACCTGCTATCTGCATTACAATAGTTACAAGGATAGTATAAAAATAAACCTGAGCCAGCAGCTGCAAGATTCTTGTAAGCTTAAAAGCCGACTTTGAAAGAAAGTATCCGCTTATAAGTACCCACACATTAACTGCAACTATACAAAACGATTCGATAAACTGCCCTGTGATCTGTCTTGAAGACGGAGATACGCCAACTTCCAGAAGGTTACCGGTCTGACTTAGATAATGCAGTATCAGAACCATTATTATGGCTATAACTCTTAAGATTTCAAAATTAGCCTTCCTCTTTTTGTACTCCATAACTCTCTCCCTACAAGCTAATGATCCCATCAGCGCTCTCTACTTGCCTTGCCGTCTTCGATCCTATATACCATATCGCACTTTTCAATAGTCTGAAGTCTGTGCGCGATGATAATAAGTGTCTTCCTACCATGAAGCGAATTAATTGAATCCATGATAGCCTTCTCTGTCTCGCCATCAAGAGCTGAAGTTGCTTCATCAAGAACCAGAACTTCAGGATCTTCAAACAGAGCTCTTGCAATACCTATCCTCTGGCGCTGACCACCGGATAGCCTTATACCTCTTTCGCCGATCTGCGTATCAAGGCCTTCCGGAAGGCTTCTTACATACTCATCAAGGCTGGCCTCTTTAAGAGCCTGCCATACCTTGGCATCATCTATATCTTCGTCCTTAATACCGAATGCGACATTCTTCCTTATCGTAGAATCGATCATGAAGATAGTCTGAGGGATATAGCCTATATTCTTAAGCCATCCCTGATAGTTGTCACGAACATTGACACCATCTGCAAGTACGCTTCCACCTTCAATATTAAGAAGTCCCAGCATTACATCAACTATAGTTGTCTTGCCGGCTCCTGATGAACCAACGATACCTACTGACTTTCCAACAGGTATTGTCATATCTGCGCCGTTTAATACATAGCTTTCAGCATTCGGATAACGATACTTGATATCCTTGAGTTCGATCACGTTCTTAACCGGCATCTTGACTGCATCTCTTGCCCTTGTATAAGCAGTAGGATCGTACCTTACGCTCGTATCATGAATCTCAGTCTGGAGGTTATTGTATACATTATCTATAAAGGGTTCAAAATATGCGATCGAAGTCTGATAGTTATTAATGCGGTTAGCGCTTGGAAGGAGCCTGCTGCCTGCCATAGCAAGAACTGCAAGTGTACCTATAAGATCAGTACCTTCTACCCCTCTTTGCATCACAACGAGGATATATCCTATCATTCCACTTATGGCAACTGTCTCGATAAGGAGTCTTGGAGTTGCAGTAAAGAGGTTATATCTCTGTACAGCCTTGACATATCCGTTACCACAAGCTGAGTATTCATCGATAAAATAGCCTTCCTTGGATGCTATCTTGATCTCCTTTATTCCCATTACTGATTCTGATATCCATTTGAAAAGACCACTGTAGAAATTCTGGTTCTCTTCACCGGATTTTTTCATAACAGGTTTGATAAATACTTTGATGACAATAAGCGTAACTACAAGGATTGATGCTATGAAGATAGTCATAACAGCATCCTGTACAAAGAGCAGTACCACAAGGCAGACAAATACGATAGCTTCGCTTATAAGCTGCAGCACATTAAGGATAAGACCGTACATATTGATAACATCTGATGTGATCATACGCTGGATCACAGAAGTATCAGCATTGAGATAATATTCATAGGGACGATTTATAAAATTCACCATCATCCTTTGGGATGTTGCAAACTGGTTGGTGAATACGAACCTTAACTGAACCTTGTTCAGGAAAAAGAGGAATATGTTCTTAAAAACAAATACCAAAATAAGAAGCATCAGTATCGCCGAAGTAAACTGGATTGGATTTTCAAAACCAAGTCCATGATATACAAGGCTTAAATACTTCTTTTTCTCAATGGCAGTCTCATCCATAACTACAGTGATAACCGGCGCTATTAGCGATATGCCGACCGATTCCAATATACCGCCTATGAGCATCATAAGTACTATTCCTACCATCTGGCGCTTTTGCTTTGCAGACAAAATAGCCATCAGCTCTTTATAAATCTTACGCATTACTAAACCTCTTCCTTAAGTTTCTGTAAAACCACAATAATCTATAATATATGAAAAAACAAAAATGCGATCTCATCTGCATATGGATGAGCTTTTTCTCCTCAGCATTTATACGCTTTTCATAATACACATTCTTCTCAAAGCTTGGGAACGTGCGCTTCATCTCACTGCCAAGTTTCCTTGTAAAATTATAACATCCCTTAACATGCTGCTGCCTTGGCATAGCAGAAAAGAGCGTATTGATATAAAAAAGCACAGTGTACTGGAACTCAATCTCAGCACGATAATCTTCTATATAACCTTCCTTGATAGCCTCCATAAGGAGCATGCGTCCTGCAGTCATGCGGTCTTCAAGGTTCTTTTTGGAAATCGTATGAACTGTAGAATTGTCATGCTGATAATAATAATACAGCGGCTCTTCTATATATTCAAAATGAGTAGCACGAAGTATCCAGGAATTAGATACAGCATTGTCCTCATAGAAGATATCTTCCGGGAAAATATGCAGTCTGTAAGGTTCCTCAACTTCTCTTCCATCCCGCACCTTAACGGGAGGTTTTGAGGGCTTCATGCCTTTTGGTATTATTATATCTCTTTTATATATTTTAACTACAAGGCTTCCTGTATCAAGTATGAGCCTTTTATACCTGTCCCTGTCAAGGATGCCGGTCTGGTCCTTGGTATTATTATGAACTATCTGTCCTATCTTGAAACTGTGCTCATCTGTAAGATGATAATCACAGCCTACCATGTCAGCGCCTGTTTCCTTGGCTTTATTTAGAAGTCTTTCATAAAAATCCGGAGTAACCCAGTCGTCAGCATCTATAAATCCTATCCAGTCTCCCTTGGCTATAGCAAGACCTATGTTCTTGGCTCCGCCCTGGTGGTGATTGACGGGAGAATGGATGGCATGGAAATATGATGGGGCCTTTTGTTCATACTCCTGCATGATCTTGAAGGAATCGTCAGTTGATGAGTCATCGACTGCGATTATCTCATACTGATCCTTTGGCAGTGTCTGACTGACAAGGCTGTCCAGGCACCATTTCAGTTTATCGTCTGCGGCCTGATTATACACAGGCACGATTATGCTCAGTTTCAAGGGGTTCCTCCTAAAATGTTGTGGGCAAGTGTTGTATGTTTATATTAAAAGCCTAGGTAAATATAGGTGCTTACGTTGGCGAATTTGATCACGGACCATACAAATAGTATAGCAAGGAGTATTGCGCCTTTTGCGTTTACTTTATATCTGGACGTAAGCTGTGATGCATTATTGGATATGAATGCAAGGTATGCGCTTATCAGTATTATGATCCACATGCATACGGCGGGGCCCCAGGTCATGCTTGCTATTGGGGTTATTTTAAATATATACCACAGTTCATCTATCTGGAAGCACTTGATAAGGTCGGGGCTTATATGGAGCGGAGATGCGCCATTATAGCCTATTCCTATCATCTTGCTTATGAGGTTTAGTGCTTCTTGGATACTTTGAGCTCTGAAGAATACCCATGCTACTGTCACGAAGATGAAGGTCAGTATTACTGCGGCAATATGGCATAGTCTATATATTAGTGACTTATGCGCTAAAGTTTCAGATCTTGTAGCTGCCCCTGTTTCTCCATTCGCATTTCTACCAGTTTCAATAACTGTTTTTGTATTTGCGCTGGTATTCATATTTGCATTAATGTTTGTATTTACACTAGTATTTGTATATATATTTGAATTTACTATGGCTTTTGTATCTAAATCCGCATTTACTCTTGTGTTTGTCTTGCTCTTATTCCTGTTCTTAACTGCTCTTGTTATCACATATAGTATTCCGTGCATGGCTCCCCATACGATGAAGGTTAGTCCTGCGCCGTGCCAGAGGCCTGATAATGTGAATATTATCATGAAGTTAAGATAAGTTCTTAAAGCTCCTTTTCTGTTGCCTCCAAGTGGGATGTACACGTATCTGGTAAAAAAGGTTGTGAGGCTCATATGCCATCTTTTCCAGAAGTCGTCTATGTTCCTTGCTTTATAAGGACTTTCGAAGTTAACAGGAAGGTCCATTCCGACCATCTGGCAGATGCCTCGTCCCATGTCGCAGTAGCCGCTAAAGTCAAAATATATCTGGAATGAGTAGCACACCGCAGTGATCACCGCATCCACCGGTGTCAGCACCGCAAGGCTGTTATAACCGTAGTCTACTGCTACTGCCAGGGTATCTGCTATTATTACTTTTTTGGACAAGCCTAGAACAAAGAGCATCATAGCCTGCATGAACTTCTGAGCGCTCCATCTATGCAAAAGAGCCTTTTCCAGATAGCTCTTCATATCATTATATCTAACGATAGGACCCTGCAATATTTTAGGAAAAAAAGTTATATAGAATAGATAGTTAACAAGGCTGATCTTACCAGATTCTTTTTTATATACATCTACAAGGAGCGATATCTGCGAAAAAGTGTAGAAGCTGATAGCTATGGGAAGCAATATAGATACTGTTAACTCTTTTCCAGTAAATAAGTTCAGGATATCAGCCAGAAAACCTGCGTATTTAAAAAAGATAAGAAGTGCTATATTGCCGCAGATACCTGTTATCAGCAGCGCTTTATTATTATTTACATGAATGTTCTTATCAATAGCTACTAAAGTCTTGGTCTTATCATCAGTTCCAGAGCCGAGCAATCTTATAAAGATATAGTTCCATATAAGGCTTATAAGTAAAACGCCCAAAACTTTTACGCCGAAAAAGGCAAAAAATACAAATGACAAAATAACGCAGTAAAGCTCGACTACGCTTTTTGCGCAGGCGGGCTTTTTGCGTGTTATATTAAATAGATTTTTTTCATTAAAAAGGTATGTAATTCCATAATAGCCTGCTACAAATACCGGCAGGAATATGAATACAAACGCATACGAATTAAATAACATCAGATGACACCCTTAAAGTAATCAATAGTCTTCTGAAGTCCGTCGCGGAGTGCGACTGTAGGCTCCCAGTTAAGTTCTTTCTTGGCAAGTGTTATGTCAGGCTTACGCTGAGTAGGATCATCAACAGGGAGATCCTCATATATGATCTTGGAGCTGGTACCTGTAAGCTCTACTACCATCTCTGCAAGCTGCTTGATAGTGAACTCGCCGGGGTTACCGATATTGACAGGTCCTGTGAATCCTTCTCTACTGTTCATGAGTCTTATCATGCCTTCGATCAGGTCGTCAACGTAGCAGAAACTCCTGGTCTGGCTTCCATCGCCGTATATAGTGATATCCTGTCCGCGAAGAGCCTGAACGATGAAGTTGGATACAACTCTTCCATCACCTATATCCATACGAGGTCCATAGGTATTGAAGATACGCATGACCTTGATATCCACGCCGTGCTGTCTGTGATAATCGAAGAAAAGAGTCTCTGCAACACGCTTACCTTCATCATAGCAGGAGCGCGGTCCTATTGTATTAACTCGTCCTCTATAGCTCTCAGGCTGTGGATTGCACTCAGGATCTCCATATACTTCTGATGTTGATGACTGCAGGATCCTTGCGCCTGTTCTTTTTGCAAGGCCAAGAGCATTAAAAGATCCGTATATAGAGGTCTTGGTAGTATAGATAGGGTCTCTTTGGTACTGAATAGGACTTGCAGGGCATGCAAGGTTATAGATCTGATCACATTCTACATAAAGAGGCTGTGTCACATCATGTCTTATAAATTCAAAGTAAGGATTATCAAGTAGGTGGCGTATATTGTCTTTACTTCCTGTAAAAAGGTTATCTACGCATACTACGTCATTGCCAGCTTGTATAAGTCTGTCGCATAAATGTGATCCCAAAAATCCGGCACCGCCGGTAACAAGAACCCTGTTTTTTCGCATAAGCATCCTCCATTTTTTATTTACTCAGACTTCCTACTTGGACGGATCAGCTTCCCCAAAAACTTTACAGGGGGCAGGCAGTATATAAATCATTGCCACACTGTTAATCATTTTATGACTTCATGGCATGATATCTGCAAATTTTTATTCTGGGGTCCAAACTCGCTGCGCTCAGACATGTGGACCCCTGGCAGAATAAAAATCTCCATCTATCACGCTCATGAATTCTATAAAATGATTAAAAAGTGTGACAATGATTTATATACTGCCTGCCCCCTGTAAAGTTTTTGGGGAAGCCGATCCGTCCAAGTGGGAAGTTTTAGTTATTTATTCAAAATCACTCTACCTCGTACTTCTCAAATAGAGTTTCATAGTCATAGCTTTCAATTATGCTGCGAAGATGCTGCATATCTTTTTCTATATCGCCTTCAAAGATCTCTTCTGTGCCGTCATTAAAGCATTGGACCATCCAGGCGTTGTATTCGGGCTTATAGTGGATCTCGTCCGCATAGTTATTGATATCCGTTATGATCTCTTCATTGTCCATGAAGTCAAAGAGTCTTACGTTATCGTAGGATAGGAGCGTACCCGCTATATACTCAGTCTGGTATAAGGTCGCATCTAAGTGATTCTCCTGCACTACGTCATACCAGTACAATAAGCTGTATGGGGCAAAAAAGATATAGAAGGTTGTCTCTTCATGCTCCTGTATAAAGGGAAGTATATTCTTCTCAAGATTGGTGGCAGTGTCCTTTATATAAGCATTTACCGGAGTTTCTTCACTAACCTTATCTGCAGGAGTATAGTTTGGCATAACCCATAATTCATTATAATACTCAGGCGTCCACCAGCTGTAGTATACAGTGGAGAGATCTGTGCCGCGTCTTTGTATGACAGGCTTTAATATATACTGAAAGAGTACATCTTTATTAAAAATATAATTTACATCATTAAAGATATTGTCATCATACAGATATGTTGGAAGCTCATATTTAGTAGCATCTATATCCGCTGTCATGACATTGGGGTCTATTACCATGAAGATTGCCTTGACATCCCCATTTTGCCTTGAATAGGAATCCTCATCATATATAAAGGACAGGATATTATAGTCATCTCTTGGAAGGGCGCCGCTATAACTAAGCTTTATAGTATTAAGCCCCATCACGTTTGCAAAATCAGCTGTATTAAAATTAACTGTCATAGACGATCCCACAATCGCGCTGTCATAGATCATATTCTCAGCCATTCCAGGGTTTTGCGACAACTGATTGTCCACTATATATGGGAAACCTTCAATAGGCTTATGATAGTGAAAAAACGGATCGATGGTCACCACAAGTATAGCTATAACAAGAAGAAGTCCAACGCACGTTCCAAAAAAAGCAAAAAGCGCCCCACTTCCGCTACTTCTATTAACACTTCTGCCACCGTTTATAGTGGCACTACTATGAGCATTATCACATCCGTCGATCTTATCTGCTTTTCCCGTCGTCTGAGAATTCTCTATTATATTTCCATTTTTCTCACTAACTATTACATCTCTTTTTTTATCAGCCATAAAAAGATCATCTCTTAATAAGTAATTACATTCATAATCTCATCTTCCCATGTCAGGGATACTGCCATCCCCAAGCAGGAAATCTTTACGCTATTATTTCTTGTTTCTGTACTTCCAGATGCAGTAGATGGCTCTAAGACCGTCTTTAAAGCCTATTTTCTTGCCTTCTTCATTGGTTCTTGGATCGTAGGAGATTGCAACTTCTGCGATCTTAATGCCCCTGTTACTGATCTTCTCTGTGATCTCAGGTTCAAATCCAAATCTCTTTTCTTCAATATCAATGCTCTGGATGATCTGGCGCTTAAAGCACTTATAACAGGTCTCCATATCTGTGAGCTTTTGATGTGTGAAAATATTAGAAAGAGCTGTCAGGAACTTATTGGCCATCTGGTTAGCTCTGTACCCCTTAGATACACCTGCAAGGAATCTTGAACCATAGCTTACATCAGCATCTCCATTAAGGATAGGCTGAAGCACCTTGATATATTCCTGCGGATCGTACTCCTGATCAGCATCCTGGATTATTACATAATCACCTGTTGCATGAGCAAAACCTGTCTTTAAAGCCCCGCCTTTACCCTGATTGACTTCATGATAGATGATCTTATCTACAAGAGGCTTAACGCTCTTTTCAAGAATATCTCTGGTACCATCAGTACTTTTATCATCAACTATAATGATCTCTTTGTTCTCTACAGGTGCCTTGCGAACCCTCTCAACTATCTTAATAATGTTATCTTTCTCGTTATAGCATGGTATAACTACAGAAAGGACGTAACTTTGCGCCATCACTTAACTCCTTGATTTCCCTTATTATTATATTTTTTATGCCTGTATTATATCCGTCTTATATTCAGTCCTTGATCTGCTCGTTGATCCTGTGGATCTCAGGTGCTTCATACTTGTCCATGAAGTCATCTCCAAGGAATATCTTCTCATCAACGAACTTTATAGAATCAACTACTGTATATACAGATACCAGTCTGTCGAACTTGAGACCTTCTATAAAGTTGAGCATCTCCATAGGGAAGTTACCTGACAATATGATAAGATCAGGGAACAGCTCGTTATAGTCAAGGTAGTCGCGGGGGTGCTGTTTGATCATCACTATCGCATCCTTGCCGTCAACTTTACTGTACTCATTAACAAGATCAGTAAATATCTGCTTTCTTACAGGAAGTTCACACAAGGGTTCTGATAATATCAGGACTCTTGGCTTATCTTTGCCTTCATCAAGCTGATCTTTAAGTTCATCCATATTTTCTATAAAGAGTTTTAACATCAGCTCTTTATCAGCTTTTTGAAGCTCATCTGTAAGATCTTTTCTCGGAACTTCTATATACTTCTTACATGGATAATCCAGTATTGATATATCATTAACTTCCATATCAAGGCAGTACTTACCATATCCGTTCTGGATGAAGATAAGCCCTATAGCGCTCATAAATGCCTTGAACTTAAAGTGTCCGTTATTGTCATATCTAGCTGTATCACCGTATTTGATACAGTTAAGGCCATCTTCAAGAGCATGATAATATATATGCTTATAATTAAGATAATATCCGATAGGATCTGAATCACAGAATACGTATATATCCTTGTATTTCTTAAAATCAACCGGGATATACTTTTCCTGAAGCTGTCCAAACCTTTTACAGAACCTTATCCTGTTGATCATGTTCTTAACAAGGCTTCCTGTATTAGTTCTCAAGGGCTTTAGCTCTGGGAAAAAAGTATCTTCTTTTTCATCATACTCTATTACTTCTTCAAAGAGTCCGCACTCCCTTGCTCTTTGAACCATGGAGCCAAACTTGTTGGACATCTTGGACAATACAAGAGTTGCCCGTCCTATGCTATTACTACCGTTAGATGCCTTATCGCCGCCAAGCGCAGCTTCATGCATTATATGAAATTCCTTAAGACATGCCACATACACATGGTAGAAAGTGTGGCATACATATATTCTTTCGTGCATTATATCCTCATCTTAGAAGTTCATCTATTGTCTCTTCAAAACACTCTTTGGTCTGAACCATATCAAATCTGTCATACCTCTGGTCTATCCAAAAGCACAGGATGTGATCTGCTATATCCTTAGATACAGGGCATACCTTAGCCGCCTCATCTGATACAGGCCACAGGACAGGTGCATATATTCCCTTACCTGCAAGAAGCCTTTCGAAGCCGTCTCTATCAATCACATGATCTTTGTCGCAAGAGCTTTCTTGCCCAGCATTCCCGGATATGTGATCATCTTTTTTGTTATCATTTTTGGTATTATCAGCTATATCTTTATTAAGACGATCTGTATCTATCATTACAGGCAGCATAAAAGCTGGCATACCGGACTTTTTCTTTGGGAAAAGCTTAAAATATACATTATTATGTACAGATTTTTCCAAAAGCTCATATAGTGTATCATAATTATTGTTTCTTGTTGATACTATTTTTTCTACAGGGACGCTTTCAAGATAGCGTCTGCTCTCATCTGATATTTCATACATATCTTCGCCATCTGTAAGTGTATCCTCCGCATGTCCCAAAAGCTCTCTAAATCTTGTTTTAAGCTCCTTATCACCGTTTTGAAGATACTGCGTTTTCATTCTAAGTGCCTTGGATCTTTCTGCGGCAAAAGAGTTCTCGCCTTTTAAAGGCTCTATACTAAAACTATCTGTAACGATCCCGTCACTTATATGATCATCATCTGTATCTAATAAGTTTTGGCCTTTTATATGGTTATTTATAACTTTATTATTCCTGATAGCAACAGCGCCGTCAGGAACTCCCATCCATTTGCGGATACTTCCGATGATATAATCTGCATTATCTGTATCGAAAGTTGAAGGAGCCAGAACTCCTTGTGTTACATCCTCAATAACATAGATGCCATCATCAATGCTCCTTATGAAGCTGTTAAGACTACTTATATCCGTTATGCCATAATACACAGCTGTAAGTACCATGATTACAGGCTTGTCTTCACCTTGCGAACATATGCCATCTATGATCTTTTTAAGGCTGTCAGTATCTACGGATAGATCTTCATTAATTCCATAGAACATAACTTCTGCACCATGTACTTCAAAAGGTCTGTACATAGAATCACAGCAAAGCGCAGGAAGAAGAGCCACATATCTAAGCGCGCCTCTACAATTTGCACTAGTTTCTTCCTTGTGACTGTTCACAGCGTCAGCTTTTGCTAGTGCTATATTCTTAATATCCTCACATACATAACCAATGGCATCTCTGCCGCAGCGAAGAAGTCTTACATCTCCAGATCCTTCATACATAGCTGTAAGATCTCTTGCTTCTTCTTTTTCTATATAATTAAATTCACTACCAATTTCGTACATGGCTATCCTCATGTTGCAAACTAAGATCTATCTGCAACTGGATCTTAGTCTTTTATTGTAATAACGATCTTTGACAGAGCTTCTTCGCAGTTTCTTTCGGCTTCATCTGCATCTTTACCTGTTGCGATCACATGTCCGACTCTGTCTGAACTTGAGTGAAGAGGAGGTACTATGTCTCCTTCTTTTTTGTATAGGACAACTTCTTCTACGCCTGGCATAGACTTAGCTTCTTCTACTCCCTCGATGCTCCCTATAAGGCCTTCTGTGGCGGGTATGAATCTTATGGCAGATCCTCTTGTTATAGTTCTCTTCCAGGATGGTTCATCGCCAAGAACAGCGTCAAGTTCGCAGTCATTTAAGTTTACTCCGCTGGATAATGGAACAAGACGGGATGTGATGAAGTCTCCGCCGAGTCTTGCAGCTATCTCTACAAGTTTTGCTCCACTTGGAGTTACCTTGATTTCAGTATGAGAAGGTCCGTCAGTTATACCGACAGCTTCTATAGCTGCAAGTGCCACATTTCTAATGTCATCCTGCGCTTCATTAGAAAGTCTGCTGGGCTCTGTATGTCCTGTCTCTACAAAATAAGGCACATGTGTTACTTTCTTGTCTGTAATAGTTATGATATGAGTTATACCATTTACTGTAACTGACTCAACGCTTACTTCCGGGCCTTCCATGTACTCTTCTGCAAGTACTCTGCCGCCTCTTGAATACTGGCTTGTAAAGTCCCATAGATTTTTTAATGATTCTGCATCTTTGGATATATCAAGATCATCAGCACTAACAAGCTTAACACCTCTACTTGCAGCATTATCAGCCGGTTTTAATACGAACACAGGCTTTAAGGTATCAGGCAGGTTCTTTACAAGATTTTCAAAATCTTCAAAATTTTCTAATATATAAAAATCCGGTATCGGAACATTTTTTTCTTTCATCCTAAGACGCATCCTGGACTTGTCAGTTGCGCATATAGAGTTTTCATAGGATATTCCTGTTTTGTGACCAAGCTTCTCATTGACCCATGAAGCTGTCCTTACGGGCATGTCGCTTGTGGATGTCATGATGTAATCAGGCTTATATTCTGTAGCTGCCTGTAATACTGCATCCTTATCAATTGTACTTATAAGAAGGAACTTGTCTGCAACGTCCCTTGCTGCGCATTCAGGATCATAATCAAGGACGTATACATAGAGTCCTTTTTCTTTTGCTTTTAATATTGTGGGCATCTGAAGCATGCTTCCGCCCAGGATAAAAATAGATCTGCTCATATATTTCCTTATCAGTGGCTATTAGCACTTTTTATATAACTTGCTATCCTATAAGCTCCCTTACCATCGATCATGGCATGCATCTTATCGCCAAGATCTCTTCTACGGGCTTTTTCCATATTCATAAGATCAGCTACCTTATCACTCATAGAATCAAGAAATGCTTTCTCACCATTTCTAAAATCCCCGATATATGCTATAAGTCCTTTTTCATCAAAAAAGTGGGCATCAGATAACTGATTGTCTGTAAAAGTATAAGATATAGACGGAACCTTGCAGGCACTAAGTTCATACAGCGTAGTTCCTGCCGGAGTTATGCCTATATCGCAGGATCTCATGATGCTGGCAACATCCGTAACATTCTGATGGATCTCGAGGATAGAATCAGCTACAAGCTTTCTAAGATAATCTGTTATCTTAAAAGACCTCCCTGCAAGAAGGACTATCCTTATATCAGGAGATGATTCGCTATCCTGGGACGATCTTATATCACATAATCGCCTTATTATCTTCTCGCATATACCAAAAGTATCCATTCCGCCTGATGTTATAAATATCCTTATATCATCGCCTTCGTGGTCTGAATCTTCATATTCACTAAACTGAGGTCTAAGCGGCACATAGTCTGTTCCAAGTAGGAGCGAGACGCCATCAGATCCGTATTCGGTCTTATAGTCATATTCTGTATAACTTGGGCTATAGTTAACGATAGCATCTACCTTATAATGAAACTTATGTATATCATCTATATATATTACTTTTGGGCCCAGCTCATGCAGAGCTTCCATATATTTAGGTGTCACATAATAGGTATCAAGAAGTATCGCGTCGCACCCCTTCATCTGCTCAAGGCTATCAATCTCAGTATCAAGATCATCCCACTTACTTCCAAGTATTATATTGTCATATCCTCTTTCTGTGGCAAAAGAGGGAACGCCATCATCAGCGCTATAGAAGGTGACTGTAGCACCTTGTTTTATAAGTTCATCTGCGATTGTAGCACACCTCATAAAATGGCCTGTTGCCACCGTTTCATTGATGTCTGCTCTGATACCGATCTTCATACTCTAACCTCATCCGGCCCGGAAGCTTACCTACTGTCTCATTCATATGAACGAGCCTACACCCGCTTTATATAGTCATCACTCAATAAGCTCAAATGCCATTGGCGTACCACGCTTGATGTCAGCCTTAGCTTTTTTTCCTAAAATATCATCAAGGTACTTGGGCTTAAGTCCTGCATTGGGACGTATACTTCTGACATTTACTGTTGTAATCTCTTCCCCTTCCTTGATATCTTCTACTGCAAACAGAGATCTCCTGTCGCCATACTCTCCGGAAGAAAGTTCATTATCAGTTGGTCCGTAGTGAATGGTGCCAAGGGCTGTTGTCACTGCTCTGACATTCTCAACCATACTCTTATACTCTGAAGGCTCCATGGAAAAAGCGCTATCTGCTGTCTTATACTCTCTTGATATGCAGAAGTGCTTCTCGATGACTCTTGCTCCAAGTGCTGCAGCGCCTACTGCTGCCGCATATCCCATGGAGTGATCAGAAAGCCCTACAGGTACGTTAAATTTCTGTATCATATCAGGAATAGTCTTAAGATTAAGATCCGAAGATACTGTGGGATATACGTTGCAGCATTTTAGTATTGCAACCTGATCGTTACCCTGAGAGTGGATAGCATCAAGAGCTTCCCTTATCTCTTCTTCTGTTGCCATGCCTACAGACATGATAATAGGCTTATGTTTAGAGGCAATATATCTTACAAGAGGGATATCAACAGCTTCAAATGATGCGATCTTATAGGCTTCAATGCCGATATTCTCAAGATAATCTACAGCTGTAGGATCAAAAGGTGATGACAGAAAATCAACTCCGCACTCTTCACACTTTTTCTTGATAGGCTCCATCCATTCCCATGGGGTATATGCTTCTTTGTACAGGTCATGGAGGTTGTATCCGTCCCAGAGTCCGCCATGGATCTGGAAGGCCGGAGCATCACTGTCTATTGTGATAGTATCAGCTGTATAAGTCTGAACCTTAACACAGTCAGCACCTGCCTTAGCTGCAGCCTCTACTATCTCAAAAGCCTTCTCTATAGAGCCGCCGTGATTGGCACTCATCTCGGCTATCATATATACTTTTCCGTTATTTATATAATCCCAAAGCTTCATATTAACCTCATATTTCCTGTATAAATAATACTTTACCAACCTGAATCTTTATTTATTACGATGCTCTTCTAAGAACTTGTACTTAAGCTCAGCCAGTATCCAGTCACTTTCATTGTCTATGTCCTGAGACTCGACAGGATCGATGATGTAAGGGACAGAGTTCTCCATTGTTGTATCTTTAAATATCTTGAAGTCCTCAACCTTAAAGATATAGAACTGTCCGCACTCGTGGTAGAGTTTCTGAAGATCCTGGCTTCTTGTCTGGGCATATTCCGGATGGAGCATCTTCACATAACCATCTTCGTTTATAAAAAGTCCTCTCTGAGGCGGATATGAAAACTCTGACATAGGAACTATAGACTGTGCTCCTGATGTAGTCAAAAGATTCATTGCATCCTTGAGTTTATCTGCTGTAACAAATGGTGCTGTAGGATAGATGCAGCAAGCTATGTCGAACTTCCTTCCCATCTTCTCATAATTATCAAATACTTCCAGAAGGACATCTGCTGTTGTTGCAGTATCTGTAGAAGTTTCTGCAGAGCGCATGAACGGAACATTGGCTCCTGCACTTCTGGCAATATCTGCTATCTCTTCATCATCTGTTGATACCATGACTTCATCGAAGATGCCGCTTTTAAGTGCTGCTTCTATCGAATAGTTTATAATAGGTTTTCCGCAGAAATCCTTTATATTTTTGCGCGGGATTCTCTTACTTCCTCCACGTGCTGTAATTATTGCTATTGAACTCATGTTTATCCTCTTATTATTTGTTTAATTTAAGCCACCTAGAGAGCCTTACACATTATACCATGTCATGTTTGTTGATGTGACTATAAAAAGGTCCATTAATATGCAGTACACTAGCTTATGCTATGACTCACCTTTGCCTACAATCTCATACGTAGTCCAGTTCTCTTCATGGCCTACTTCTTCGTAGCTTCCAAGGCTGTCGCATGAATCTACTATCATATTAAGCATCTTTTCTTTATTATCATCATCTGCAGCATATACGATCAGCTTATTACTTGAGCAAATGGCTTCATCTGTGATAGCTTCGTCATTTTCCTGACTTACAAAATAGACTCTTGGGTATTCCATAAGTTCATTAGTGATCCACCAGACTTTATCAGGGGTGGCACTGTTGTACATTACAATTACACAAGCGTCCTTGTTATCCCTTGCATACTGCACTTTGGCTCCTTCTTCCTGATACAAAAAGAGGATATTAGAGCCTGATATGTCGCATCCAAGTCCCCACAGTATAAGAAATGCGCAGAAAACATAAAGGACGCCTCTACTTATCATATCCATCTTTTCCTTAATGCTTAGGGAAAAGAGCTTGCCGGTCTCAATTCTTGCTGCCAGTTCGCCCAAAAGAAGCTCAAGTGCTGTAATTATAACCAGGACAAAGAGCCAGTAAACAGGCATTTCATACCTGTTGGAGGTATCTCCCAGTAAAAGGCCTGTCTTGGCAACTACCATGAAGTAAGCTACGCCTGTTATTACCAGCATCATATATTCAGAGCTTACTCTTATCTTAAGAACTATAAATCCTACAAAAAGGAGTACTGCAACAATGACAAATAATCCCGCAAATACTCCTTTATTCATAAGTCCTGCATAAAATAAAAGTCTTGACGGAAAGTTAGCTATATCCTGAAACTCGCTTATAGCTTCCGTCCCTCTATACCCGGCAAAAATATGTGCTGCTGCCGATGGATATGTGACTACTGCAAGCCCTAGTGAGACAGCACAGCTGCATACATAGATTACCGCTTCAATAAGCCTTTTTGAAAATCTGTTGCCGCGTCCTGATCTTCTAAATAGGAGCCATATAGTAAAGCACATGCCCATAAATACGAAGAATATCAGATAATAGTAGTGTGTCAGAAATCCAAGATAAGAACATACCATCACAGGCAGCATATACCTAAGCCAGAACACCAGCATGGACTTACTGTCTGATAAGAGAATGGTATTCTCGACTGCCCTTGCTGCTCTAAGGAGTATTATGTGAAGTAGGGCGCAGCCTATTACAAAAACGTTCATCCACATGTACATCCTTGTGAACATAACGAATGATACTGTCATAGGATTAAAGCCCCAGATTGCCAGGACCAAAAGCTTTGTAATCTCACTGACTCTTAAGATATCCATAAGTTTTGATAACAAAAGCCATGCTATTACAAATGCGATCATATTGACCACAATTCCTATCCATTTTGAAAAAAGTCTTGGAACAATGGAACATGCTGTATGCAGGATGTCGTAGTAAAGGGGCGGATGTACATCCCAGGACTGAACAGTAGATACAAGGCCATAGTTAAACCCCTGTCCTGGGATAACTACGAATTCATCCTTTATGGTATCAGTATCCTGCCACTGCCTGTCTGTTACGAAAAGTCCCGCTGTCCTGTTGGATGAATAATAAGAATAGTATTCATCTTCGTGAAAGCCTTGTTTTCTGATTCCTACGACAATGCAGATAATAAGCTGCAGGATTAGAAGTATATATCCAATTGTCTTAAATAGTGTCTTTGAACTATCCTGACCCATGAGTTAATTGCCTTTCTTACCGATATTCTCTTAGCCTTCATTCTATTTATGAAGACAATTTTTGTACGGGATTGCCGCTCGTTGCCAACTATTATATGCGTCTTACAAAAGCGTGCACTTTTCTTATGGTTCTTGGGTTATGTGTAAAGAGACGCAAGTACAGGCGCTGCCTTCTGGACAGGTAGGGATTTTCCTTAATTTCAGCCTTATGCTCTTTTACAAATCTGCACACGCCTTGATAGAACCCGTTGTCATCCGTCATCTTTGATATCGGGATGTGAAGCAGGTAATCGAGTCTTTGTACCAGCGAGAATCTCATGGTATATTCCGCAAGATCAGGATATCTGTCTTTGGCAAAAGAGGTTACGTCATCAGCATTTACAACTATGTCTGTAAATACAGGAGGGAAATAGTCTTTGTCAGTAGCTTTCTTCCTTGAATTAGAACCGCTTCTGTAATAGACATGATAGCCTGTGTCTGTTGTAACTACCACTTCTCCTGCGTCAGGGAGCATATGATATAAAAGCCAAAAGTCCTCGTTAAGAACTCCTTCCGGGAAAAGTCGTACTTCCCTGTTCATGGTATCTTTATTCAAAATACCTTCATTCACAGTATCTTTATTCAAAGTGCCTTCATTCACATTACCTTCATTCACATTACCTTCATTCACATTATCTTCATTCACATTTTTGTTATCTACTGTATTTTCAGCAACATGAGAGAAGCTACTATCTTCAGAACTTCCACAAAATCTTCTCACCGCTTCATCTATATCAAAAAGTTTCCTCGATGTAAGCTTGGTACAAAAGGACGCATCGCCTCTATGCATAAGGAGTTCTTTCAAGAATCCCTTATCCGTGTAGATTGTCTCCCACTCAGGAACCTGCACTACATCAGGAAGCCTTGATCCGTCTTCTGCGATCTCGTCTCTTCCTGTCTGAGCCATAAGAGCATTATTCCTGATAAGAGCATCTACAAGTTTTTCATACATGAAGGGAGCGATATAGTCATCACTGTCAACAAAGCCTATATAGTCGCCTTCTGCCTTTGAAAGGGCATAGTTTCTGGCTCTTGAAGAACCTCCGTTTGGTTCATGAAGAGCAGTAACGTTTGAATATTTTTTTGCAAGTTCGTCAATGATCCTGCCTGTATCATCTGTAGACCCATCATCAACTACAAGGATCTGTATAAGTTCCTCGGGATAAGTCTGCTTTACAACTGACTCAACACATCTTGTTATTAGATTTTCAATATTGTAAGCCGGTATAATGACCGTTATCTTAGGTCTTTCCATTATTAGCTTTTCCCTTATTTTCAGTCATTTATTATTAAGACAGAAGTTTTTCTTCCGCCTTTTCTATTTTTAGTTCCTTCTTATGTACCTGTGAATAAAGGTCTTTTCCTAAAAGAAGGATAATGCCAAGGAGCATAAACGCAAACACTACAAGATTGGCAGTAGTAAGCGACGATGATGCTCCCCACAAGAATCTTGTATACGTCACAAGGGTTATAAACTGCAGCACTATCGCAAGGATAAGGCGCCTGAATCCGAACATTCCATAGATGAAAGCAAAAACTTCTGCAACATATCCGTATCTTTCATGCATGCATGGAAGGCAGTATACTACAAGCTGGCTTACAAATACAACCAGTGTCAGGTAGAAGAGCTTGTCATCCTTGAACTTCTTGTTGTACAGGTAATAGGCAAGTATTCCAAGGAGCATCACTGTAAATACTTCGCCGCAGGTTATGATCATCTGCCTAAGCGTTTTGTCAATATCAGAATAGATGATGGTATATATGTTTGGATAGTTCATTGTAAGTCGCGAAAACATCGATACTTGATGTCCGTATATACCAAGAAGTGATCCAAAGCTTCTTCCTACAGGCTCTAACACGAGGCTTTCGCCATTAACCGCAAAGTCGCTTATCCAGGATACATTGCCTGTATCAGCAAGAGATGCTATATCTACTGTAACTTTAGAAGGAACCAGCGCTCCAGCTATAGCTGCAGGTATTATGACAAGCACGTACATTACAGGTACGCAGAGTATATAACGGATCTTCGTCTTATTCCGCAGCCAGGCGATTATAAGAACAGGAGCCAAAAAGATTGCCTGCTGCTTCCAGCAAAAAGCTATGGCAAAATACAGCCAGGTCCTTAGATCTTTTTTCCTAAGAAGTGATAAAAAGCTCAGCATTAGAAATGATGTATAGATAGCATCATTCTGGGCCCACGCAGCAGAATTAAGGAGCACTGTTGGAACCACCATCATAACCCCCATTGCCATCATGGACTTATGAGAATCACTGGTCATCTCATATATGATCCTGAATGTCGTGACAGCCAGAACTACGTCAAATATGCAGTCAGACATTTTCACAAGGAACATATCATTGCCACCGCCGTTATTAAAAAGGTTCAAAAAGACGATCAGGTACTGATACAGGCAGTTATAATCAAAGGTTGAAAGGTGATCTGCTCCGCCAGGTTCAACGCCTATATAAGGAACCCCCGCTGCATGGCAGTTCCTTATCTCTTTCATCCAGTCAGCAAAGGCCAGTTCATAATCTCCGGACATCATTCCAAAGACAGCAAATCTTGCCACAAGTCCCAGCATTATGATAGCTACCGCAAAGAAGATATCGATGAACTCCAAAGTGATACCAAGAATATTTATTTTTTCATGTAAAAATCTGTCAATCGTCCTCATCTGATCCTCCATGCCGGCTTTTTGTTTTTTACCCAAAATTCAAATCATCTCTCAAGCGCATGATATATTTCAAGAAGTCTTGCGTAGTTAATATCTGCGTCGTGGGTCATAAGGGCATGTTTTCTTGCATTCTCACTATATACGCCTGTTATGACTCTCTCTTCCCATATCTGGAGTATAGCCTCTGTAAGCCCTGCCACATCTCCCGGTTCAAACAGTATTCCGTCTCTGCCATCGTCAAGCATACTGGGAATTCCGCCTGTCCTTGCTGCAACGATCGGAACTCCAAGGAGCATGGCTTCTCCTACGCTATTTGGCGAATTCTCTACGATAGACGGGCATACAAATACGCTCGCCTTAAGATACTGCTCTTTCATCTGGGCTGCAGATAGCTTTCCAAGTATAGTCACGTTATTCTTAAGACGTCCTTTTGCTATCAAGAATCTTAGATACTTGCCATAAGCTGATATTCTCATAAAAAGAGGATACCTGCTGCCCCTTATCTGTGCTCCGTTTTCATTAGGAATTGTTACAGTCTTTCTGTCAATTGCGCCTATGATACTGTTCCCTGCTACATATACGTGAGTATCCGGATACTTCTCCATAAGCTTTGGAAGCGCCTCTAATACGAAGTGGAATCCCTTAAGAGGATAATCTCCTTGTGACAGGAAGATGGAATGAGGCACTGCTTCTTGCTCTCTCCACTCTCCTTCGTAGAAATCCTCCCTCATAGTCTCGTTCATCGCATGATACTTGGCATCCGGATTGATAGTAAGAACTGCATTTCTGTCAAAAGAGGTACGGCCTGTAATATGACCAACCCTTTTTATCATCTCTCTTTCGTTTTCTGCACGAAGTCTGAACTTGGCCTGCTGTTCTAATAAAGAGTCATGCTTTAACTTATCTCTTATCGTAGCATCTTTCCTTACATGCTCGGGAAGTTCTGCCATATACTCATCTGCTATTGCGCAGCATAGTCCCTGAATTCCAAGAAGGGTCTGGGAAGGTTTGTCATAAGCCTTGATCATAGCAAGAGAATGCGGGAACTCTGTTCCGAAGATGTGGACAACATCAGGGTTATAATCTTCTATTATCTCCTTGAATCTTGTCTCAAGTTCAGGTTTATAGATTTCAGGCGTATTCAGGTTTTCATGGAAGCTATAGAAGACAATTCCGTCAATTTCTTTTTTGTCCCATTTATCGTGCTCTGGCACAGGGAAGCAGACAGCAAGGTCTATGTCACACTTTCCGTCTTTTCTCCTTGCGCGTATCTTGTCAAAAGAGCCTGAGAGCCAGCCCTCACGATTTGTATATTCAATTCCTTCATGCCTGGCAAATGCCGGAAGCATAATATTACAAAGCCATAAAACTTTCATACGATCACCGTTTCTTTTTATTTACTGACTTACTTACGATTATATATCAAGCTTTTTAGAGCATTATAGATGCCTGCTGTCTTAGGACTTCTGGCGATTTTGGTGCGGAGGGGGGCCAGGGTTATCAGCATTATGAGGTCGTATTTTAAGACTTTACCTTTGGTAAGGTAGCGGGATACGATCTGCTTTCGTTCACGTTCTGAGACGACCTTGGCATTGCCGCTTTCTGAGTAGCCGCCGCCTTCATAGTCTGCTACTGTCACGGGGACGTAGGTAGTAACTGCCTTATCTATGTATACGCAGCGAAGGAAGTGCTCGTAGTCAGCCCTTATGTGCCAGGTTGTATCGAAGTGCTCAGCCATCATAAGCCTGATATCATAGAAGCATGCCTGATGGCACGGTACGTTACGATAGCATGCAAAATCGTCCATCTTAGGATTAGAAGCAACTACCTGGCCGGTGATCCTTTCGTAGATATCACCGTAGAATATGTGCTTTTTGCTACTATCAGGAGTGCTATCTACTATCGCATCATGAACCCTTTTAAGAGTGTCCTTGTCCTTAAGATAATCGCCGCAGTTAAGAAAGTATACATATGAACCTTCGGCTTGAGCAGCACCATTATTGGTACCTTCTGTCTTATTTTCACCAGTACCTGTACTAACACCAGTCATAATATCAGGAGCTTTTTTCCTATCATCCATATCAAAAGACAGGATATTTAGCGCCGTATTCATTGCATCATAGATACCTGTATCTTTTTCAGATACGAACCTAAACTTCCCATCCTTGGACATCCCTGTATCAGCATCTATCATAAGTTCATCTCTAAGCTTATCAATAGACCCATCTGTCGATAATCCATCCTTAACGATCACTTTCCAAGAATCAAAAGTCTGCTCTTTTATACTATTTATAGTCTTTATTAGATTCTCACCAGCATTAAAGCTGACAACAATAATCTTAAAAAAAGCTCCCATATTGCAATCTCCTAATCAAGAATCTGATATTCCAGCGGTACCATGTCATGGAGAAGGAACGTTTCGTAAGGAAGGATCCTTACCCCGTCTGCAGGTGCCTGCTTCCACATGAATATCAGAAAATACAGAAGACATGCTATAAGTACCACCAACTTGTAAAGCTTTTTTCTGGTCTCATCTTCAATACTCTCAAGTAACGCAGGCACTAAAAGGATCTGCGTCACAGTAAGATAATAGCCGATCCTTGATATAACAGGAATGAAACTGCAGAAAACATATAATAGTAGAGCCAGCGTATTGCATTTAACATAGATGACATTCATCTTGTCATTTACTATCTTATCTTTATACATAAAGGCAAGTACAAGCACTGCTATACACCTTGCTATAGATATAATGCTGGTGCCGCCTTCCAATAGGTCTGTATCCTGATAAGAAGGATATACCACCAGAAGAAGCTTTAAATAATAGTCCTGAAGGAACAGAAAGCTAAGACATACTATACCGGCTGTAAGCCACATCCACCTCTTCCACTTGATACAGCAAAGAGGATACAGGATCAGTATCACCAGCACCGACTTATGGAAACAGGCTGCAAGAAGGATTATAAATACAAACCTTGGCCAGTCACCTCTTTTTATAAAAGACAGAGACAAAAGCGCTGCTCCAAGCGCCAAATAATATCTGACTGTTGACAGCGACTGGAAATAATATGTCAGAAGCATGAACATAAGAAATGTCCATCTGAAGGACTTACTTAAGTCCTTCATTGCATATAGAAACAGAAGTACTGTAACAAAAGAAAATACTGCAAATACAAGTATATAATTCTCGTATCCGCTCAGAAAGTACAAAACCCACACCAGTATGTTGAATCCAACCTCAGTTGGCACATATGCATGGGAATATATCAAATGCATAAAATTGGTATATTTGGCATAGTCATTGCCCACATTGAGCCTAAGGGCAGATACCGCAAAAAGCATGATGAAAATACTCATCATGCTAATGATATTCAGCACATGCTGCCTGCTATAACCACCATATTTAAAAACATAGCTACCGCTATTATCAGAAAGTGCCTTATCTAAGCTAATACTCCTTACATTAAAGGCAAGTCCTATAGTAACAACCGTTACAAGGAGATATATCAGCATTTATTATCTCCTCCTTACATATTTAACTTCATGTCGCGAGCAATGAAAGTGACTAATGGTTCAAATTGGCGGAGCCAGCGACAGCAGCTCTTATTTTTCTGCGTTCCTGACTCCTTTTGCAAAGATCTTAAAACACTGGGCAAATGTCTTGTCCTTGACCATCTGTCCCCTGTTCTTATAGATGAATCTGAATCCAAAAGCAAGAGCCATAAAACCGTACAGATAATGGTACAATACTCCTCTGTCATAGAAGAACTTGTCCGTATATCCCTCAAACCAGGTGGACTTACGCTGTATTTCTTTGCCTAGAGTTACATTGGTACGATAGATGCGGATCTTTTTATCAAGACACTGTTTTAGGAAAAGAGAATCTTCTCCGTTAGAATATCTTGCTCCTCCGCCAAAAAGCTGTGAAAAGGTCACACCACTTCTAAGGAGCTTGTCTCTTCTTACAGCTATACTGTATGCAGGATATCTTCCATAATTGTACCAGCGAACGCGTCCATAGTTCTTGTTGTAATAGGTCTCACGTCCCTCTGACTGCTTGATATTAAAAAGAATCATATCAGCCTCAGGATGCGCTGCAAATTCCTTAAGAACATCATCTTTATATCCTTCACGATATAAGATATCTTCATCAGAAAAAAGAATTATGTCAGCCTTGGCATGAGTTATCGTGATATTACGGGACTTACCTACACCTCTTTCATCACAGTGGAAACATCTTATAAGATGAGTCCTGTAGGTATACTCCGAATAAGCAAATTCATTGCACTGATTGACTATGATAGCATCGCATTGAAGATTCATGGCAGCTGCAAGAGTAGTAGTATTCTGATCTACCGCCGACACCATAACTTCAAGTTCAGGTACTTTATTATCATCCATATATTAGCCTACCTCAAATAATACCAGTTCAAAAATTTCATATCTGTATCTGTCATGATGATTCCAAGAACAGGGCAATCGTGCTTATGAAGCTGACTTATAATATGTTCTACAGATGTCCCTTTTCTGGCTCCCTGCGGGATAGCTATGACCACGCCTTCACACTCACTTATATCTCTGTAAGATTCAAGTGTCGTTCCGGGAAGTGGCAGAGCCTTGATCTGTGTTCTGTCAAAATTAAAGGTACTCTTGACTATGTTCTTAAAACTATCTACAACTTCAGCAGCAGTATCATTTTCATCAGTATCAGCCACAGATATCACTGCTATGCTTGTATGCGCTCCAAGGATCTTCTTACTGCAGGCTATCAGCTCATTCTTGAACCTGACCGGAAGTTCCTGGTCTTTTTTTGGCATCACGCCAAGTACAGGAAGATGATATCGTCTCTCGCCATCTTCAGGAACATAGATAGCATCATCCATAGCATCAAGGAGCATCATAGCGATAATCACAAGTATTATAAAAATCCCTGCTCCAAGCGCCGTCGCTACTCCTGTTCTGTCTGTTATGGTCTCAAGCTTTGCTACATCATCTTCTCTTTCAAGCTTTATGGAGATGAATTCATCTCTTTTATCTCCATAAGATATAAGTGACTTATCTGTAGCTATGAGTATCGCCTGTGCAAGGTCCTTATCTGTATTGCCTACCGTGATTACCAGATATCTAAGATCTGATGGTACAGATGCTGTGACACTTCCAAGTACTTCATCTCTTGTAACGCCGCCTTCTACAGATCCCGGGGTTTCGCTTCCTGATGCAAGCTCGGTGATCCCCATTTCTTTGAGATAATCCATAGTAGTATTGATGATCTCATCAGACGACATAAGTGTATTCCAGGTATATCCGTTATAGTAATCGTATACTTCTCCGGTATCATCCGGTGCAAATATCAGATACAGCATCGAAGATGTCTCATAGTTCCTGGCAGGTCCATATACTACATGCGCCGCAAAATATATTGCAAAGCCTGCCAAAGCTCCTATTACTCCGGCAAGAGGCAGTAGCCATATCTTTCTTAAAAGCCTTCCATAAAAGCTCTTGATATTCAGGTTTTCACTTCTGTGACCGGTATCTTCAAGTGCCATCAGTTTTCATTCTCCTGTGATTGTTTTTTCATGGCTGTGATCTGGTTCTCATCTATACCTTCTGTAGCATCAGGTGTGAAGAGGATCTTGGCTGTAAGGAGCATAAGCTTTATATCAAGCCATACAGAGTAGTTCTGTATATAGAAAAGATCCAGCTTTAACTTGTCATAAGGTGTTGTATTATACTTGCCATAAACCTGTGCGTATCCGGCAAGACCTGCCTTAACCTTCATTCTGTATGCAAATTCAGGCATCTCTTCCATATACTGCTCTATGATCTCAGGTCTTTCAGGACGAGGTCCGATAAAAGACATTTCGCCCTTAAGTATGTTAAAAAGCTGCGGAAGCTCATCTATTCTTACTGCACGGATGAAGTTACCAATAGGAGTTATCCTTGAATCATTCTTGGATGCAAGGCGGGCAACTCCGTCTTTTTCTGCATCCTGCCTCATACTCCTGAACTTGATGATCTTAAAAGGCTTCTGGCCTACTGTACATCTGACCTGCTTATAAAATACAGGACCTCTGTCATAGAGATGGACACATATAGCCGTTATCAGCATGACAGGGCTTGAAAGCACTATCAAAATAAGTGAACATACAATATCAATAAATCTCTTTATGATCCTCTGCTCAATCTTAATAGAATACTCTCTAAGAAGCAGGATCGGTGTATCAAACAGGTGAAGCTGATCCGATCCTCTGACTAATACGTCAGTTATCTTAGGCATGATATACATTCTGATCGAATGTGCATAGCAGAATTTGACAAGTTCATTTCTCTTCTGAGTCGGTATATCCCAGATGATAACTCCGCCGTAATCTTTGCTAAGGCACTCTTTTTTCAGAATATCCATATCAGAAGTGATATTGAGCCTCTTGGTGATATGGAATCTGTCAGGTCTTGAACCGAATTTGCGTTCTATATCATCTGTAGGATGATCTCCTGATATGAGAAGGAGCTCTCTTGGCATCTGTATAAATCTCTTGTACAGATAATCTACTACATATGTCCATATGAATGACAGAACAAGCTCATAGAAAAGGACTCTTACAATAGGTCCCACTGATACAAGCCAGTTCCTCATAAGAGAGAGCTGGAAATAAGATATAAGATTAACTATTAAAAGCGTGAATATCTGTGACAAGAATACGTCCAAAGGCTTGTCATAGCCTACTCTCAGACCTCCATATGTACGGGAAAAGAAAAAGAGTAGCATAAAATAGATGAGCAGGACTACAATATGTCCGTTCATCGTGTATTTGATACCATTACCAAGTACGTAGCCATCCTGGCTTATACGAACAGAAGACAGCTCAGGATAATATCTTTTAAACCAGAACCATCCGTATACAAAAGTTTCCAGGATCAGCTCGCACAAGCCTATTATAAGTGTGATGATTCTTTTTGATGATTCAGAATAACGTCTGCGTGCCATATAATGCCCCTATTAAATCTGGAGTAATTTATTAAAAAATCTCTTGGAGATAATTACCTTAGATAATTAACTCTCTTATATATCCTCTTTCACAAGATACAGAGGTCTCTTCTTAACTTCAAGGTATGTCTTGGACAAGTACTGTCCTACAACGCCAAGGCAGAAGAGCTGCACTCCGCTTACAAGCATTATGATACATACCATTGAAGGCCATCCGCTTGTAGGATCCTGCCAAAACAGGCTTCTTATAAGGATAAACAGTATGCCTATAAATGCGATCACACAAAACAGTGTTCCTATTATAGATGCGATTGCAAGCGGCACTGTTGAAAAGGCGATGATACCGTCTATAGCATATACAAAAAGTTTCCAGAAGGACCACTTAGTCTCTCCCTTCTTCCTTTCTATGTTCTCAAACTCGATCCACTTGGTGTTAAAGCCTACCCATCCGAATATGCCCTTGGAGAAGCGGTTATACTCTTCCATGGACAAGATAGCATCAACAAATCTCCTTGTCATAAGGCGGTAATCTCTTGCTCCGTCTACTATCTCAGTCTTGGACATCTTGTTGATAAGATGATAGAACCTTCTTGCAAAAAATGACCTTATCGGAGGTTCACCTTTTCTGTCAACTCGCCTTGTTGCTACAGAATCATATCCTTCATTAACTATATAAGAGTACATCTGTGGAAGAAGAGCCGGCGGATCCTGAAGATCTGCATCAAGCATTACCACATAATCTCCCTTGGCATGCTGAAGGCCTGCATAGATCGCAGCTTCCTTACCAAAATTTCTTGAAAAGCTTACAAAATGTACTCTTTTATCCTTATCTATAAGCTTGTGAACTTCTAATGCTGTATTATCTTTAGATCCGTCATCAATATATATGATCTCAAAATCAACTTCTTTACTTTTAAAGAATTCTTCAGTCTTCATAAGTTCATCATAGAAGTCTGAAACATTCTCTTCTTCGTTATAGCATGGGACAATCACACTAAGTATTTTCATCTTAACCTCATGTGTCTACTGCTTTATACAATAGTACTTTGTTATATTTATTATTTTAATATAGCTGTTATAATGGCTACTTGGTCAGGACCACTGACATCAAAAAGATCATGAAGACATAACCCTTTTTAAAAAGCCCCCTTCCAGCCTATCATATTATATCACACATATTCAAATCGCGCCCCATAACGCACAGAGGCAGGGCTAAATGTTGCCTAAGTGGCAAACTTTAGCCCCGCCCCTGCGTGAGAGTTATGTATCGTTCCTGAGTTTTTAGTTAAACAAAAGGAGTTTCCGGCATTTCTTCTGCCGGCTGTGCTGTATCATCTTCTACAGCTGCTTTCTCATATGCATCAAGGATCATCGTTTGAATCTGCTGGCGTGTGTCGGAATTAATCGGATGAGCTATGTCACGGTATTCACCATCCGCCGACTTCTTGGATGGCATAGCAATGAACAATCCTTTTTCGCCTTCGATTACCTTGATATCATGAACTACAAATTCATTATCAAAAGTAATTGAAACCACTGCTTTCATTTTGCCCTGTTTCAGAACCTTACGAACACGTACATCTGTAATCTTCATTTGTTTTGCCCCCTCGTAGGCACTTTTGGCAGGCATGCAATCAAATTGTCATGTGCCGGATGAATTTACACTCAGATGACATATCTCTCGTTATTCTCTACTACCACCTTGACTTTGTCCTCTCCCTTGCAATAGGAGTTGGCCTGTATCGTGCCGTGACTTTCCACGATGCAGTTCTCAATATGAGTATTATCGCCAATATAAACATCGTTCAAGATGATAGAGTTCTTAATATAACAGTTATTGCCGATGAAAGATTCTTTGAAGATAAGAGAATCTTCAACCGTTCCATTAATGATACATCCACTTGATATAAGGCTGTTCTTGACTCTTACTCCGACATTGTACTTAGCAGGAGGAAGGTCGATGACCTTGGTGTAGATACTTGGATATTCATTAAAGAAATAGTTCCTGACTTCCGGTTTAAGGAAATCCATATTGGTCTTGTAGTAGTCTTCTACTGTAGCGATATTGGACCAGTATTCTTTGATCTTATATCCGTAGATTCTCTTCATGTCCTTGTATCTTACAAGGATATCACGTACAAAATCGAATCTTTCTTCTGCTTCAGCCTTCTCGATAAGCTCGATGAGCTGTCTTCTTCTTATTACATAGATACCGCAGGATACTGTATTTGATTTTGCAACAACAGGCTTTTCCTCGAATTCATCGATACGGCTCTCTTCGTTCATTCTGATGGTTCCATATCTGTCTGTATTAACATCTGCTGGCATATCCTTGCATACTACTGTGATATCAGCCTGCTTGCTGATGTGATATTCA
This sequence comes from Butyrivibrio fibrisolvens, assembly GCF_023206215.1. Lineage (NCBI taxonomy): Bacteria > Bacillati > Bacillota > Clostridia > Lachnospirales > Lachnospiraceae > Butyrivibrio > Butyrivibrio fibrisolvens. The sequence continues at coordinate 1,174,886 of NZ_CP065800.1, read as the reverse complement.
AGGAGCTTGTTGTAATCCATCTTGTAGACACAGTCACCTGATGTGATGATCACATAAGGTTCGTGACATTTTCTAAGGAAATCAAGGTTTTGACCGATGGCATCTGCTGTTCCTCTGTACCATCTTGAATTGCTGGCTGTCTGAGTAGGTGTGAATATGAACATTCCACCCTGCTTACGACCAAAATCCCACCATTTACTGGAAGAAAGATGCTCGTTAAGTGAGCCTGCATTATATTGTGTTATAACTCCAACTGTCTGAATATGAGAGTTGGACATATTTGAAAGTGCGAAGTCAATGCTGCGGTAATGTCCTGCGATAGGCATTGCGCATACAGCTCTTTTCTCAGAGAGCTCGCCCATCTTGTTGCTGTTACCACCTGCCAGTATAATTCCTATCGCTCTCATGTTTCGTCACCTGCCTTATCCAGAGTCTTGCCACTTGCAAGCTTACCATTCTTATAGTCGTGCGCATCAGTAACGCCGTTGATCATTACATTCTTGCCGATGGTTATCTTGTCCGGAATAACAGATCCTTCACCGAGAGTTACAAGTCCTTCTCTGTAGATATCAGGTCTTGTCTCGTTAGGAGCTTCCTCGCCATCACCAAGCTTAACGTTAGAACCAACACGGCACTGCTCAGCGATGATCGCTTTTTCTATATTACTGTTCTCTCCAATCTGAGTACCATTCATTATGATTGAATGGCTGACAACAGTTCCTTTTCCAATCTTGACACCGCTGCCTATTACGGAGTTGTAGACTTCACCTTCGATCTCAGATCCTTCGCCTATGATACTTCTTTCTATAGTACTGTCAGGTCCGAGGTACTGCGGAGGCTGAACGTCGTTCTTGGTATAGATTTTCCAGTATTCTTCATAGAGGTTGAACTCAGGAACTATATCTATAAGTTCCATATTAGCTTCCCAATATGAAGTAAGTGTTCCTACGTCCTTCCAGTAACTGTCAAACTCGTAAGCAAAGAGTCTTTCTCCTTTGCCATGGCAATACGGAATTACATGCTTACCAAAATCAAGTCCCGGCTGATCACGATTAACTGTGAGAGCCTCTTTAAGTGCTTCCCAGGAAAAGATATAAATACCCATTGAAGCCAGATTGGAACGAGGATGTTCAGGCTTTTCCTCAAAATCTACGATCTGATTCTGATCATCAGTTATCATGATTCCGAATCTGCTGGCTTCTTCCATCGGAACAGGCATAACTGCGATTGTTACATCTGCGTTATTGGCCTTATGGAAATCGAGCATTGTCTCATAATCCATCTTATATATATGGTCACCGGACAGTATCAGGACATAATCCGGATGATACGCTTCCATATATTCCATATTCTGATAGATTGCATTAGCTGTACCTGTGTACCACTCACTGTTTCCAACCTTCTCATAAGGAGGAAGAACAGTAACGCCACCAATATTACGGTCGAGGTCCCAGGATATTCCGATTCCGATATGTGAATTGAGCTTTAAAGGTCTGTACTGTGTCAGTACTCCTACTGTATCAATTCCAGAATTAATACAATTACTGAGTGGGAAATCTATAATCCTATACTTTCCCCCAAATGAAACTGCCGGTTTGGCCATCCTATCCGTCAGGACGCCAAGTCTGCTACCCTGCCCTCCAGCGAGCAGCATGGCTATCATTTCCTTTTTAATCATCTTGCCACCTCGCGAATGATGTCGTTTTTTGAACATTTCTGTTCATTGTAGATATTGTGCCGTAGCACGTGTAAAAAAATGCGGAACTTTGTTTGCAGCCTGATATTGCAGATAGCAGCTGCCTTTGTAGAACATTGGTAAAACGTAAAGAAACGGAGAAGCGAAATATCTCCGATTACAAGTATATCACACAATCCCGAGTTATGAAACGAAAAATCGCAATTATTCACACAAAAGAAAAAAGAAAGACGAAAGAAAATCTTCTGAAAAATTGCACTAAGGTTTTTTTGTTGATAACAAAAGGTGCCTTAGACTGTTATAAAATCGACAATCTTTTGCACTAATGATATTTTTTCCACAAAGTCCACATTTTAAACCGGATTTTCGCTTTCGAAAACCTTTAAGATAACAACCGTTACACACCTATCCCAAAAACCTTGTATATTCAGTGGTTTATTTTGTCCCCTTCCACATTATCCACTATCTCCACATAGATTTTATAAAATCAGTTAGCATGCTACAGATATATGGCAAATCGTCTTTTTGCCTATTTGCATCAAAAAATCCCTGTGCTATACTCGGAATTGTTCAAAAGAAAAACCCAAACAATTCTTTTACAAAATGATCTATCTTAATGTTTTTTTCGCAGTATGAGGCTCTTGTTTTGACACACAGATCGAAATGTCTGGCTTTATAGGGAGGAAGACATTTCGAAATACAATGTGACACCAAAGGGGACACTAGCTTATGATGGGGAAAGTGACGATGAGTCAAAGTGCGGCATCAAGCAAGACTTATATTACCAACAATTTTATCGACTATTATATGTCAGATGCCAATGATGCACAGATCAAAGTTTACCTTTATCTGCTTCGCATGATGCAGGCAGGACTATCAACCAGCGTATGTGATATCGCTGACAAATTCAATGATACAGAAAAAGATATAATGAGAGCCCTTACCTATTGGGAAAAGAAAGGACTCATAGGACTTGAATATGACGAGGCAGGTCACCTTCAAAGTATATCATTAGAAGATATACCTGAAGTCCCTGATTCATCCAAGGTTACAGTGATGCCCGGATCAAGGGCTTACAAAAGCACTGCAACGCCTGCTCCTATAGCTTCTCATCGCCCTAAAAAAGCAGATGAGAAAGAAAATCAGCAACTTGTATTTCTTGCTGAACAGTACTTTGGAAGGACTCTTAATCCTGCTGATATTCAGAAGATCTTCTATATACATAATGATCTTGAGTTTTCTATGGATCTTATGGATTATCTGATGCAGTACTGTGCAGAGCTTGGCAAAAAAGACTTCCGTTATATGGAAAAAGTTGCCCAGAGCTGGAATGAAGCAGGTATCAAGACCGCCCGTCAGGCCAAAGCAAGATCAAGAAAATATAATAAGAACGTTTACACTGTTATGAAGGAGCTTGGATATGATAACTCTCCTGCTCCTGCAGAAGCTGCATATATAGAACGCTGGTTTTCAGAATACGGATTTTCTCTTGATATAGTCGTAGAAGCCTGCTCCAGAACAGTTCTTTCTACCCAGAAGAACAGACTTCAGTATGCAGAAGGTATATTAAAAAGCTGGCATGACAGAAACGTATCTACTAAAGAAGATATTGTAAAGCTTGATAAGGATCATGCAGTAGAGTCCATTGACAATTCCAAGTCATCCAAGAAGTCTTCCGGCAAGAACAACTTATATCTTCAGTTCCAGCAGAACACCTATGACTTCGATGCTTTGGAAAAAGAACTTTTAAAAAATTAAAAATAATACATCTCAGGGAGCAGACCATTGGCACTTAATAACGCGCAATATAATGAAATAATGCACGAGTACGAAACAAAACAGCTCAAAAGCCGCGCAGAGGCAGATAAAAGACGCGACTATGTTTACGCTCATGTCCCGGGATTCAAGGAACTTGATCAGATGATTCCAAGTATCTCGGTTGATTTTGAGATAGGGAGGCTTTCAGGTGACAATCAGAGCATGGATGTTCTGAGGCAAAAGCTGGCTGCTGTCACCATGCGCAAGAAATCTCTTCTTAAGGAGGCCGGTCTTCCGGAAGACTACCTCGAACCCATTTTTGAGTGTCCTGATTGCAAGGATACCGGTTATATAGGGAATGAGAAATGTCATTGCTTCATGCAGCGCACGATAAAGCTTCTCTATGCTAGCTCCAATCTGGAACTGTTGACAAGTACCAACAACTTCGGCAGATTGTCGGAAAGCTATTATGGAGGTGATGATCTCACACATTTTCAGGCAGCGGAGAAGATCTCAAAAACCTTCGTCAAAAACTTTAGAACAGACTACCAAAATATTATTTTCTATGGTACAGTAGGTACCGGCAAGACCTTTTTGTCGATTTGTATCGCCAAGGAACTGCTTGACAGGGGCACTTCTGTGATCTATTTCAGTTCAAGTGATCTTTTCAGGCAACTTTCGGATTATTCTTTTGATTACAATTCCAAATCCGAACTTGAAAACCTTAGCGATTACCTTTACAATTGTGAATTGCTGATAATAGATGATTTAGGTACAGAACTTACAAACTCCTTTGTTATCGCACAGCTGTTTACCATCCTTAATGAAAGAGATTTACGACACAGATCTACTATCATTTCAACCAATCTCAATCCTCAGGAGATACATGGCAGATATCAGGACAGAGTATTTTCACGTATCATGAGTCATTTCCAGCTTCTTAAATTAACGGGTTCAGACATACGTCTGCAGAAAGCAAAAAGGTAAATTTTGGGAATACTGTTTTAAATTTGAAAGTGAGGATTTTTTTCGATGCCAAGAAGAGAAGAAAAACGTGATCTGGAAACCATTCCGGTAGGTTCCCTGGGAGTTATCCCGCTTAAAGGTGTCAGGAAACTGGCTGAACAGGTAGATTATTACCTTGTTAAGTGGAGAGCTGAACGTGAGAACGAGCACAAGGGGAGTCTCGCATTCTCCGGTTATGAACGCCCTTCATACCTTCTGGATTGTGACCTTCCAAGATTCGGAACCGGTGAAGCTAAAGGTGTAATCAAGACCTCTGTACGAGGTGATGACCTTTATATTCTGGTAGATGTTGTTAACCATAGTCTGACTTATAAACTTTTTGGCAGAGAAAATCATATGTCTCCTGATGATCATTATCAGGATTTAAAGAGAATCATTGCAGCTGTTGGCGGCAAAGCACGCAGAATCACTGTGATCATGCCATTCCTCTATGAGTCTCGTCAGCACAAGAGATCGGGACGTGAATCCCTCGACTGTGCTATCGCGCTTCAGGAACTGACATCAATGGGTGTAGATAACATCATCACCTTTGATGCACATGATCCTCGTGTTCAAAACGCTATTCCGCTCAATGGATTCGAAACTGTTCGTACAACTTATCAGTTTATAAAAGCACTCCTGCGCAATGTGAGCGGCCTCAAGATTGATTCGGATCATATGATGGTAATAAGCCCAGATGAGGGAGGCATGGGCCGTGCTATATATCTGGCCAGCGTACTTGGCCTTGATGTCGGCATGTTCTACAAGCGTCGTGACTACACTCAGGTAGTTGACGGACGTAACCCGATACTGTCCCACGAATTCCTTGGTTCTTCAGTAGAAGGTAAGACAGTTATCATCATAGACGATATGATCTCTTCCGGGGAAAGCATGCTTGATGTTGCCGCAGAGCTGAAAGAGCGCAAGGCCGCCAGGATCTACGTATTCTCGACCTTTGGACTCTTCACTTCAGGACTCGAGAAGTTTGATGAAGCTTATGAGAAGGGCATCATCGACAGAATCCTGACGACCAATCTGATCTATCAGACACCGGAACTTCTCTCACGTGAATGGTACATCAGTACTGATATGAGTAAGTACATTGCTTATATCATTGATACTCTTAACCATGATGCTTCTATCAGTGATCTTCTTAATCCTGTAGAACGTATCAATTCAATTATCACTCGTTACAATAACGGAGAGTTAGAAGAGTTTGCAACACTCAAAAATTAAAGTTACGAAATTGTAGGATGATTGCAAGATACTTGGGGTTCTTCAATTATCCAAAAACACCAAATACACCAAAAAACAGGTCTTCACTGGGGAGTGAGGGCCTGTTTTTTATTACATGTTATATCCAACTTGGATGGACCGACAAAGTCATTTATAAAGATAAGTCAGGAAGTGGTTACCGTTTTCTTCGAACAGGGAATAACTATCGTTCATCCCGTTCTTGTATACGTTGGTGGTCCCTTTTTTAGGATTAAAGAGTACTATGTTCTGAGTGTTAAAGCCTATAAGGAGCATGGAACTTCCATCAGAGAGTCTTACCATAACAGGTATATCCTGGTTTAGATAATAGAGCATGGCATTCATGTCGCATCCATCATATTCAAGGATTGTAGCTCCCGGAAGGCTTTGTTTTAATATCTCTTCTGCTGTATAGCCTTCTTCAAGCATCTTTCCAACGTCAACATTTATTCCTTCAAATTCAAGCATTGCTCTAAGACACACTTCTGTAGAGTTTTCGCTACTATAATCGTTTTTTTCTACATTATTGGTAATGCTCATTATCTGGTTACTTGTAAGAAGGTTGCCTGAATACCATACATAGTCATTAGAATCGTCCATGACAACGCCCTTACAGGTATATGCATCTGTTAGAGCATCTGCACTGTTTACAGTGATATTGATAACTTTATCTTTGTAATATACGAAGAATATATTATTGTCTGTTTCTTCGCTATTATCTACTGCTACTTCTCTGCTGCCTTCATACAAAGTAAGCGAAGGAGTCAGTACTTTAAGTGAAGATGCTGTGATAGAATTCTTAAGGCTTATCTGCGCTGTATATTTGTAAGCATCAGTATTTACATACGAAAGCGTATTAGATCCTTCTTCTACTTCAAGGGTGCTCATGATCTGATCCTGAGTAGTATCTTCATAAAAGCCGGTGCTTTCATTCCATTTAACCCTGGACAGTATTATCTGATTATCTTTGATCAAAGTCCCTACTGTATAATTACCATCAGACTTATAATTCTCAAGAATTCTTCCTTCTTTATCCTGTATTCTTATAGAGTACATTGCATATACAGGATTACCCATCTGATCATTATGTATATCTTCTTCTCTGACAAGGCCGTATACAAGATCCTCGTCCATATATCCAAGAAGTATAATATATTCGCCGCTTTCCGGCTCAACGCTTGTAACTGCCTGAGTTGCAAAATTCATGACACTTATCGACTTAAGGCCATCCCTGCTTGTAACATCCTGCCATGCTATCATCTCGCCTGATTCCGGCATTTCATATTTGCAGCCCAGCATGTTATCAATTATAGGTTCGTAGGTTCTTCCTTCAAGATCCACTGCAAGAAGGTCACTTCCAAGAATCACATAGAACTGACTGCTGTTACCAAGAGTTGCAATCTTAGAAGCATATGCCATTATTATCTCTTCAGACTGGCTACTTGGTATAAAGACCTGTTCCTCTACAGTATTGGTGGAAGCATTATAATAATATACCGCGATTCCGACTTTTCCTTCATGAATTCCTCTGTTCATATATCCTGCTACGCTGAAGTCCACATTGCCGGCTTCGTCTATGTTCAGGATTTTTATGGAATTGTCCGTATGAGTGCATCTTGGATCATCACTTGCTTCATCATAGAAACCAAATATATATGCAAGCTTATTATTGGTTACATTATATGAAAAAAGCCTTCCCTGACTTACAAATGCAAAGGCTGAACCGCCCTCATTTTCTGTGAATTCTATATTGTCCGTATCAGCAATCTTAAGATCTATAGCACCGCTATCAAACTCTGACTTATCTCCCATAAATATATTATTCATGGTACGTTCGTAGTTAAGAAGATAGATTCTGTCTTTGGTATAGCGGATTCTGAAATACTCCTCGACGTTGCAGGTAAAATCCTTGTCACCACCAACAGTCACCTGATACTTAAGCAAAAAGCTTCCTGTCTGCTCATGAAGATCCACCGTCAGTACTTCAGGTTCTGTGTGAGATTTGATCTCTAGATCTCCCCAGGTAACCTGATCAAAGCTGGAATTTATATTAACTTTGGCATAAGATGAGTTATCTCCGGATGAATTGGACTCTAGATAGGTTTTGATCTGCTGGGCAGCTTTTTCTTTATCAAAAGTTGTCTGAGAAAAACCTCTTACAAAGTCAAGCTTTTCATCAAAATAGTAACGCTCTTCATCTGCAGTCCACACTATTCTTGATATATATCTGACACTCCTGCCATCAACATCTGCGATTATGATAAGTGCATATTCTTTATTTGCATCTATAAGATCCTTGATCTGGAAATTAAGTGTAACTGTATCATCTGCGCTTTTGGCAGATACATCTGTGATCTGAGTGCTTTCAACAAGGCTGCTTCCATCAAGTGTTCTGACTTCAAACTTGAAATTATCTGCCTCCTGACCATACAGATTCATAATAGCAGATATCTCTCTTTCTGCTCCTGTAGGGAATACCGTTCCATGGATATGAGTTACATCCATCTCCTGTGTATAACCATAAAGAGTAGCAAGAGCCTTACCATCTTCAAGAAGTGACAGCGTTGGAAGTGTTGCCTCTGACATCTTGGCAGTCATATCACTACTTTGATGATTGTTGAACCTGCTTATAATAATTATGCTCAATATGAAAACTGCAATTATATATATGATCTTTATTATCGTTTTTTTCATGACGGATCACCGATTGTATTTATCATTTGACTTATCACCTGTCACAATGTAAGCTTAAGTAAACTACTTATAGCGAAAATATATTCTTGATGTTCTTGAATTTAATATTCAGGAACGAATCAGACCGTGAGGTGGAATATGGACAACCCAATTCTGTACCGTAAGCGGATAATACCAGATGAATGTATTAAATTAAAGGATGATGTCATTCTCTATCATGATTCGAACATGATCATGACATCATGGCGCGCTTTTCGCCCAAAAGATTATCTTTCTTACGGATATTCCTGTTATTTCCTTGACCATGGCTTTAAAATGAGTAAGTTCTACAGATATGACGATACCTTCTCAAGATGGTATTTTGATATAGTATCTTTTCAGGAAGGCCCCGAAAAAGGTTCTATCATGGTAGTTGATCTTCTTGCGGATGTAATCGTCTATCCTGATCACAGTTTCAAGGTCGTGGATCTTGATGAGCTTGCTGATGCTCTTAATAAAAATCTTATAACATCAGGTCAGATGCAGGAATGTCTTGAAAACCTCGATCGTCTTTTAAAAATCATCTATGAAGGTAAACTCTCTGACCTTATCATGCCTCTCGAACTTCAGATATCCAGATCCCAAAGCGCATCAAATGCTACTTCAAAACCTTTGTCACTATAAGTACTTATCACAATAATACAATTAATACTCTATAGCAAAAAGTCCGTGACACTACCCGTGGCTGATGCTTGTACGATCGGATAGTTGAACTATATAAATCGAAGTCATGACACATAGTGTCATGACTTACCATCTTCAAGCTCAATCATATAGCTTATCTTTAAATTAGAAGATAAATAAATATATATTCCCGATCATAAAAATTAAGAATCCATATATTTTATTTATCTTAAACAATACTTTTTAAATAGAAATATGAATGTTACGGCCTGTTCTCTGATACTGATAATATCTTACTCCTGCAGCATTGAACATCTTCTTGGATGCTCTGGTAGAAGCTGTATTTTCATATTTATCACTATCGTAGATAACAGTTCTGATACCTGCCTGAATTATAGCCTTGGCACATTCATTACAAGGAAATAGTGATACATAGATCTTGGCACCTTCTAATGAACCACCTCGATAATTCAAGATGGCATTAAGTTCAGAGTGAGTAACAAAGGGATATTTGGTCGCAAGTTCATCTTCGCCATCCCTCTCCCATGGGAACTCTTCATCAGAACACCCGGTAGGAAAACCATTATAACCCATGGATAATATCTTATTATCTTCACTTACTATGCATGATCCAACCTGAGTATTAGGATCCTTGGATCTCATTCCGGCAAGTTTTGCAACTCCCATAAAATACTCGTCCCAGGTTATATAATCTTCTCTTTTCATATTACTCCTTAATGCCACAATGAATTTTTGAACGGGTTCTATTATTTGGTTCCGAAGATTCTGTCGCCAGCATCACCAAGTCCCGGTACGATGTAACCGTTCTCGTTGAGCTTCTCATCAACAGTTCCAATGAAGATATCAATATCAGGATGAGCTTCCTGAACAGCCTTGATTCCTTCAGGAGCAGCGATAATGCACATGAAATGGATGTGCTTGCAGCCCTTATCCTTGAGCATCTGGATAGCTGCAGCAGAAGATCCACCTGTTGCAAGCATTGGATCTACTACGAAAATCTCTCTTTCTGTAACATCTGCTGGAAGTTTGCAATAATACTCTACAGGCTTAAGAGTTTCCGGGTCACGATAAAGACCTATGTGACCAACCTTAGCAGCCGGGATAAGCTCAAGCATACCATCAACCATACCAAGGCCAGCACGAAGGATCGGTACTACGCAGAGCTTTCTTCCCTTAAGTTCCTGAACTACTGTCTTAGTAATAGGTGTCTCGATCTCAACATCCTGAAGCTCAAGATCTCTTGTTGCTTCATAGCAGATAAGCTCTGCTATCTCACTGATGATTCTTCTGAACTCATTAGTACCTGTTGTTTTTCTTCTGATAAGACCAATCTTGTGTTTAATAAGTGGGTGATCCATTACTACTACTTTAGACATTTTAAATCTCCTTAAATATAAATCATTAAAATCTGTCAAAATATGATATAACCAGGCTTGGTACATCATCAATTTTGACATTTTATTGTTAACTGATTGCTACCAGTGTACTGGCTCATTCCTATTTGATCAAATATGAACAAGTCACCACTCCAGGCCTATATTGCAAACTTTGATTTTTATCTTTTATCAAGCTTCCATATCCATCATCTTCTTGATCCTGCGGCTGTGCTTCTCAAGACCGGAAAACTCTGTATCAAGGAAAGTATCTACAATCTCGCATCCAAGAACAGGGCCTACGAATCCGCCTCCCATAGCAAGTACATTGGCATCATTGTGCTCTCTTGTAAGTCTTGCTGAGGATACTTCTGAGCAAAGTGCGCAGCGAACACCCTTTACCTTATTAGCTACCATAGAGATTCCGATTCCTGTTGTGCAGATCACGATACCTTTCTCGCACTCTCCGCTTGCTACAGCCTTAGCTGCTGCCAGTCCGAAATCAGGATAATCGCAGGAATTCTTGTCATAAGTACCAAAATCCTTGTACTCGATTCCTCTTTCTTTGAGATGCTCCATTACTGCGACTTTAAGATCATAGCCGCCATGATCGCTACCAAGTGCTATCATTTACAATACTTCCTTCCAATTTATAAATTTAAATAATGATCATCACCTTAAGTTATGACCATATATTTACAGTTACCGTTTTTTAAGTCATGCAGACTTTTTAAGTCATGCAGACTTTAAATATATTCTGCGCACCATCCTACCGCAGCTGACTTAGCGTTTTTATACATGCGCTAAATGCTATCCTGAAGGAATTACGCGTCCTCTTTTAACTGTCATTCAACCGTTATACATGCTCTACATGCTGTCCTGCAGCCTTTAAGAGCCTGTTCATAATAGCCTGGCCTATACCATTTGTATCAAAGGATTCTGAATACATGACATCAACATCTTCGTCATCAAATTCACGAAGAATGCGGAAAAGCCCATGTGCAACGCTCCTCTCGTCTTCCCTTGACCCTACGCTTTTTACAACATCAGCTTTATAGAATGTAGCCGTTGCATCTGTTGCGATCACTCCGACTCTGTGACCTTGCTCCTGCATTTTGGCTGCATGCTCATTTATATATTTTAGCACATGTTCCTGTGAACCTTCCACTATTGTTAATTCGCCCTTAGGCGCATAATGGCGATATTTCATTCCCGGTGCCTTAGGCTTTAACTTTGAGTTTGAATCAATAATTGTCTTATCGATACTAACCTCAGGAAGTACCTCTTTTAACATCTCATAGGTTATATATCCGGGGCGCAGTATCATAGGAACATCAACTGTAAGATCTACTATTGTAGATTCAAGTCCTATTCCGACCTGACCTCCGTCTATTATCATCTCAACCTTGCCATCAAGGTCTTCAATGCAGTATTTGGCCATAGTAGGTGATGGTCTTCCTGATGTATTGGCACTTGGCGCTGCTATAAATCCGCCGCCTTCTTTGATCATAGCTGCAGCAATCTTATTGCTTGGCATACGTACAGCTACCGTTTCAAGTCCGCCTGTTGTCTCTAGCGGAATAAGATCTGACTTGTTAAGGATCATAGTAAGTGGTCCCGGCCAGAAAGCCTTTGCAAGCTTAATAGCAGCTTCAGGCACATCGGATGCAACCTTGTACAGATCCTCAACCTGCCAGATATGCACGATCAGTGGATTATCAGATGGTCTTCCTTTAGCAGCGTATATTTTCTTTGAAGATTCAGGATTTCTTCCATCTCCTCCAAGTCCGTATACAGTCTCTGTAGGAAAAGCAACAAGACCGCCGTCAAGAAGGATCTGCCCTGCTTTTTTCAAAGCTTCCTTTGCCTTTTCATCAATATTGTTTTCATCAATTACTACTACTTGTGTATCCACTTTTATTTCCTCTTATTTGTTAACATAAGCCTCTATTACAGGCCATATATCACTTGTCTCATATCCAAGCTGCCATGCGGCTACTCCGGCGCAGCCATTGACATCCATTACATTAAGCTTGGTCTGGATGGATTCTGCATCCTCTAGCCATATCTCAACTACTGTTCCGTCAGATTGAGTATATGTTCCATAATACTGACAGGTCTCCTGATCCCAGTTCATGTCGATGCCGTTGGAACTAATATAACTGTTAGCCCAGGACATACCGCCTGCCTGACTTTTTACAGTACCATCTGTAGACGTGAACCAGATTCTTGTATAGAACGGGATTCCATTTACAAGCTTATCTGCAGGAACATCCTCAAGAGTATTCTTTATACCGTTTTCAACATAAGATATAGATGCTACAGATCCCGCTTCTGCACTTCCTTCATAGTGCTCATCGTAGGCCATGATGATCACATAGTCACATACCACTCCAAGCTCTTTTCTATGGAAGAAGCTATTGCCCATAGGAACCGGGATATCAACTGAAAGGATAGTTCCTTCTGCCCTGCAGGCTATAGAAAGCTCTCTTATGAATTCTATATAATCTTCGCCGCCGTCAGCTGTTATATCTTCAAGACTTGATCCTGTGAACTCCAGATCCACATTGATACCATCTATTCCATAGGTTCTGACTTCGCTCATAAGACTGTCGATAAGTCTCTTTCTGGAAGTGCTGCTTGCAAGAACTTTGGCTGTACTTCCTTCGCCATTATGGAAGTTTGAATTGTTGAAGTTATCAAGAGCTGCCCACACCTGCATACCATTTGCATGCGCTGTATCTACATAACCCTGTGTGGCAAAAGACTCTATGCTTCCCTCATTGTCACTAAGAGAAAACCATGTTGGTGATATTACATTAAGTCCGGATGTATTTGAAATAGCAGATGAAAGCGTGTCATTACCTGCCTTACCGCCTATCGAATGCCATACCAGATTGACCTTGCCATCAAGATGAACAGATGTATATTCAGGTTCTGCATAATCAGATGGAGCCAGAAGATCAACTGTCTGGATATTTTCAAGGAACTTGTTCTCAACATAACCTATATAGCCATCAGAGCTGACAACCTTGGACCAATCCTCAAGTTTTTCAAGAAGTACGACTGTATCACCCTTTTCGAGTCCGACAAGGATCTCACTTTTTACACCACCTCTAAGTCTGAGCTTGGTATTTTTTTTGATGACAGCGCGGATCTCCTGATCGAACTGCGTATACATTGTGATATGGTTTGGATCCGTATAAGCTGTGTAGTTAAAATTGGTATATTTTTTTACATAATCTATAGCAACATAAAGGGTATCATTGTCATAAACTGCTGCCTTATATCCAAGATCTTCACAGGACCCGTCTGTAGATGATGTTGTGGTAGAGTCTACACCGACTGTTATTATGGCACTTGGAGTTGTATATACAAGGATTCCTTCCTCCTGGCCGTAATAGAAGCGGTCGTTTAGAATATTCTGTACATCAGAAAAAGTCATATAATAAACGCCGTCGATAAGTCTTGCATGAAGATCTGACTTTTCATTTTGGAGAATTATCGGAACATCATTTTCATCTTCTATTCCGAAATAGCTCTTAGTATCTGCCTGCTCATTACTGTAAGAATACTTGTCATACAAATACTTACCTGCATATCCTCCCCCGAGGACAAGTATCAGGACTACGATTACAACTACAGGTATTACCTTATGTTTCATAAATAACCTCATGTCGCGAGCAAATCTAGTGACTAATGGTCCAAATTGGCGGAGCTCGCGGCACCAATCCGGGTTTGAAAATGGAAGATTTTCAAACTTTTCAATTCCCTCAGATTCATATATTTTTGACCGGGTACTATTTTACCACAATACTTGGTGTAGTGCCATCTATAGCAGCACTCCGCTTTATCATTGCCATATCAGCGGCTATGCAATATAAAAACTGGCTCCTTGATCTGCGATCAAGGAACCAGGCATTTTGGCTTGGCGACAGCTATTCATATATGCAAGTGGCGGGATCCTCTTGTTAATTATGTTTATTTGTCGCGTTTTTTATTACAAGGTTATATCTGCGCCAAAAGGCATCCGTGATATAAATCGCAGATAAGTGGCAATGAGCGTCTCCTTGATATATCTTTCAAAAAGACGGTTGCTTCCCCTTGTTCTAAAAGCTGCCATATTCACTTATGAGATGCCATCCCGTATCCTTTAGTCAAAATAGCTTGAAATCCTGTAGCGAGATGCTACTACTGATTGCCGGTATCTGCATATACGATCAAGCAGCTGTCTTCTATATTGCAAAATGGGATGAAATCTTTATGCCATAATTTAAAGAAATGCAGCTCTTAACAACAGATACGACAAGTATGATCATTTCAGACTTAGTACGTTGTTTAAAAAAATGTTTTTTGTTATTACTTTTCAAAAATGGGTAATCCCTCAGACTAATATGTCTGTAAGGCGTTCTGACTGATGCAGAACTGATTACGATATTCTAGAAAACATGTCCCCTTCCCGGATAAATATTTGGGAAAGACATCTCACGAGTAAACATTATAATTCATAGGGATGCTTTTCGCAAGTCCCCTTTTAATAAAATCTTTTTTATTTTTTGGGAAATACTCTCTTAAATTTAGGGCTTTAGACCGATACATATATTGACATTGCGCAAAGTATACTTTAGTATCAGTGTAATCAATTTTTACAGCTAAGTATTCAAGGATGAAATAACAAAAGCAGGAGGTAAGTTTATGAAAATTGAGAAGGTGAATGATCACCAGATCCGTTGCACACTTACCAGAGAGGATCTAACAAAAAGACAGCTCAAAGTCAGCGAGCTTGCTTATGGTACAGATAAAGCACGTGAACTTTTTCAGGAAATGATGCATCAGGCCAACACTCGTTTTGGTTTTAATGCAGAAGATGTTCCGCTTATGATAGAAGCTATTCCTGTTAACTCAGAGTGTATTATTTTGGTTATCACTAAGTCAGAAGATCCCGAAGAACTAGATACACGTTTTTCAGAATTTGGTCCTTCTGTGCAGGATGATAATGCGTCCTATGAAAAAGGTAATATTGACTTCTCTGAGAATACAGAAGAAAGCGAAGACGAAGAGGTTATGGATCTGTTCCATCGTCTCCAGGACGGCGACTTCTCAGGTTTCCTTGACGGAGTAACCAATCACGAGTCCAAGAGACTTAAAACAGGACATAATGCCGCTATTAGAAGAGCTTCTAGAAGCAGCGAGAATTCTTTCTGCTGTTTTAAACTCGGATCCATGCATGATGTTTTGAAATTGCCAGCTCTTCTTCCTCCGGGATTCCAAAGCCGCAACACCTTATTCCGTAACGAAGACGAAGGCGGATACCTTCTGTGCATATATGGCAATCAGAATGATAAGAGATTCAACAACCTTTGCAACCTCTTTGGCGAATACGCCAAGATGGAAGATACCGGCACCTACAGCGCCGACTTCCTCGAAGAACATTATCCGGTCGTAATAGCTGACAGAGCCCTCCAGAAGCTCGCAGCAGCCAATTAAAGACCTTAAAAAATCAAGCTCATCGGTAGAATTTCTATCGATGAGCTTTTTTATAACCTTCCAACTATATCAGTGCAGTATCACCAAAAACTTTATAAGGACAGGTAGTATATAAAGTTTTTGGTGATACTGCACTAACCTATTAGCATCTTGTTCCATAAAAACAGCCCCTGCGCATAACGCAGGGGCCGTTGTCTTATTTTTATTCGTTAGTAGAATCGTACATTGAAACGAGTCTTTCAAGATATGCAAGGTGATCCTTAGCATTCTGAGCGTTCTCAGCGTACATTCTGTCAGCATTAGCAGGATTGCTCTTCTTCAGTGACATGTAACGAACCTCACCATCAAGGAATTCCTGATAGTTTTCAGGCTTTGTATTCTTGAAGTCGAGTGTGAACTTCTTGCCCTGTGCTGCAGGATTGTATCTGAAGAGGTTCCAGTAACCGCACTCTACGGCTCTCTTTTCCTCTGTCATACATCCTGTCATACCGCCGTTAACCTTGATACCATGGTTGATACAAGGAGCATACGCGATGATAAGTGAAGGACCCGGATAAGCCTCAGCCTCTCTTATAGCATCGATAGTCTGCTTCATGTTAGCACCCATAGCAATCTGTGCTACATATACGTAGCCATAGCTCATAGCGATAGATGCAAGGTCTTTCTGCTTGATAGCCTTACCACCTGCAGCGAACTGTGCAACAGCGCCGACAGGAGTAGCTTTAGAAGCCTGTCCACCTGTATTGGAGTAAACCTCAGTGTTGACAACAAGAACATTTACATCCTTACCGGAAGCAAGTACGTGGTCAAGACCACCAAATCCGATATCGAATGCCCATCCGTCACCACCGAAGATCCACTGTGACTTCTTAGCAGCAAAGTCTGCATTCTTCTTGATAAATGTAGCAGCTTCGGAATTATCACCGGCAAGTGCTGCGATCATCTCTTCTGTAGCAGCTGTGTTGGTAGCACCATCGTTGAATGTATCGAGATACTTCTTGACTGCTGCATTATCTGCAAGTTTCTCTGCCTGTTCCTTAACTTCATCACGAAGTGCATTCTGAGCAAGGAGCATACCGAAACCGAACTCAGCATTGTCTTCGAACAATGAGTTATCCCATGCAGGACCATGACCCTTCTCGTTTACTGTATAAGGTGTAGAAGGTGAAGAGTTACCCCAGATAGAGGTACATCCTGTAGCATTAGCTACATACATTCTGTCACCAAACAGCTGTGTTACGAGCTTGATATAAGGTGTCTCACCGCAACCTGCGCAAGCGCCTGAGAACTCAAGGAGAGGTTTCAGGAACTGTGATCCCTTAACAGTAGCTGAGTTGAACTTCTCAACAACTTCTGTCTTAGTAGGAAGTGTTACAGCATAGTTGAAGCCTTCCTGCTGCCACTCGTTCTTAGCAAGCGCACCCATAACAAGAGTAACTTTCTCCTGCATATTGCCAGGACATACATTTGCACAAGAACCACAACCTGTACAGTCAAGAGCTGATACTGTGATACCGAACTTGTATCCGTCCATACCCTTGAGATCTACAAGCTTCATATCCTTAGGAGCATTAGCAGCTTCATCAGCAGTCATAGCTACAGGACGGATTGCTGCATGAGGACATACGAGTGAACAGAATGTACACTGTATACACTTCTCAGGATTCCATTCAGGAACATTTACAGCAATACCACGCTTCTCATACGCAGATGATCCGGAAGGTGTAGAACCATCAGTATAAGGAGCTACATCTGAAACCTTAAGGCTGTTACCTTCCTGAGCATTAACCTTAGCCTGGATATTATTAACAAAGTCGATAACATCCTTACGATCACCCTTAGCTACTGTGAAATCAAGACCTTCATCCTGTGCATCCTTCCATGACTCAGGAATCTCAACCTTGATAAGGTTCTTAGGATCTGCACCGGCATCAATAGCCTTCCAGTTCTTCTCAACGACATCCTGACCTTTACGTCCATATGTCTTCTGAGCAGCGTCCTTCATGAATTTAAGAGCGTCTTCCTTAGGAATGATCTCTGTAATTGTGAAGAATGCAGACTGAAGGATTGTATTGATCCTTGTAGGTCCCATTCCAACTTCAACACCGATCTTTGAACCATTCATGATGTAGAAGTTGATCTTGTGATCATACATATATTTCTTAACCTGACCAGGAATCTCTTTTTCCAGATCTTCTACAGACCATGGGCAGTTAAGAAGGAATGAACCGCCATCAACGATTTCCTGTACCATGTTGAACTTACGGATATAGGAAGGATTGTGACAAGCTACGAAGTTTGCTGTCTTGATCAGGTATGTTGACTTGATAGGCTTCTTACCAAATCTAAGGTGAGACATGGTAACACCACCGGACTTCTTGGAGTCATAGTCAAAATATGCCTGAGCATACATGTCTGTGTTATCACCGATGATCTTGATGGAGTTCTTGTTGGCACCTACAGTACCATCAGCTCCAAGACCCCAGAACTTACAGTTGGTTGTTCCTTCAGGTGTTGTAACCAGAGGAGCACCGGCATCAAGTGAGAGGTTAGTAACATCATCTGTGATACCGATTGTGAATTCAGGCTTAGAATCATTGTGGAATACAGCAACGATCTGGTTAGGTGTTGTATCCTTTGATCCAAGACCATAACGACCACAGAATACAGGAACTGTTTCAAACTTAGTTCCTTTAAGAGCTGCGATTACATCAAGAGCAAGAGGCTCATGAAGTGATCCTGGCTCTTTAGTTCTATCGAGAACTTCGATCTTCTTAACAGATGCAGGAAGCGCATCAACAAGTGCCTTAGCAGCAAAAGGACGATACAGTCTTACTTTAACTACGCCGACCTTTTCTCCCTTAGCTTCAAGATAATCGATTGTCTCTTCGATTGTATCGTTAACTGAACCCATCGCTACGATTACAGTTTCAGCATCTGCTGCACCGTAATAGTTGAAGAGCTTGTAGTCAGTACCGATCTTAGCATTAACCTTATCCATGTACTTCTGAACGATCTCAGGAATAGCTAAATAAGCGTTATTGCATGATTCTCTTGTCTGGAAGAAGATATCAGGGTTCTGAGCTGAGCCCATCTGACGAGGGTGATTAGGATTGAGTGCATTCTTCTTGAAATCGTCGATTGCATCGAAAGGAGCAAGATCTTTAAGATCCTCATCACTCC
Organism: Butyrivibrio fibrisolvens; assembly: GCF_023206215.1. NCBI lineage: Bacteria > Bacillati > Bacillota > Clostridia > Lachnospirales > Lachnospiraceae > Butyrivibrio > Butyrivibrio fibrisolvens. The sequence continues at coordinate 1,155,752 of NZ_CP065800.1, read as the reverse complement.
AAACCTCGATCTTCTGGATTTCATGGGATGTACGGAAACCATCAAAGAAGTTAATGAAAGGAAGTTTTCCTTCAAGTGCTGCACAATAAGCAACAGGAGTAAGATCCATAACTTCCTGAACTGATGATTCACAAAGCATTGCAGCACCGGTCTGACGGCATGCATATACGTCGGAGTGATCACCAAAAATGTTCAGTGCGTGTGAAGCTACGCAACGAGCTGATACGTTGAAAACACCGGGGAGACGCTCACCAGCAACCTTATAAAGATCAGGGATCATCAACAAAAGACCCTGAGATGCTGTATAAGTCGATGTGAGGGCACCGGCTACAAGTGATCCGTGAACAGCGCCGGCTGCGCCGCTCTCTGCCTGCATTTCTGTAATCTGTACTGTACGTCCGAAGATGTTCTTCTTTCCTGCAGTTGCCCATTCATCTACATGCTCAGGCATAACAGATGATGGTGTGATCGGGTACATGGCAGCAACTTCTGTATAAGCATATGATGCATATGCAGCAGCTTCATTGCCGTCCATGGTTTTCATGTTTCTTGCCATTATTATTCCTCCTACCTTATTTTTACAATACAGATCCGGTATGTTGATCTGTATCTACAGTTTCCGGAAATGAGAAAATTTTATAGTAAAAAATTCCACATTTCTATGCAAATTAACTGATACAACGATTTGTGCAAAAATCATTTTGCCTGAAATGAGCACAAAAATAGACGTTAATATCATATATTACTGCAAATATCATAGTAGCATTTGACCCAGCCAATGTCAACGTGGGTGATTATTAACAATTCTTAAACTTTTACAATGTATCTATATGTGCAATATCTATAAGGATTATTTGCAGCATCATTAGCCAGTGCTAACAAACTTGCTAAATTCATAATTTTGATATACTATTATGATTGCAACAAAGTAAATAATGAGAAGGCAAACTCATTAGTAATTATTACTTATTCATTCGTAAGGAAGGAGATTTTACTATGGCATACGTTATTAGTGATTCTTGCATCAGCTGCGGTTCATGTGCTGCTCAGTGCCCTGTTTCAGCTATTTCTCAGGGAGCTTCTCAGTACGAGATCGATCCTAACACATGTATCGACTGCGGTTCTTGCGCAGCTCAGTGCCCTGTTTCAGCTATTTCTCAGGGATAATTCAATTTAATTTTATCTTTGATAAAATCCGGATTGAATTATGATCAAAACTGATCGATAATAATTTGAACTAAACAGGTAAGCATTTTGCTTACCTGTTTTTTTATCGGTCTTTTTTACAAAATCGAAACATTATTTTCAGATAAAAAAGCGGATTGTAAACTCACTACAATCCGCTAAAAAACTGATGTATGTTAACATATTGTTTTAATCCATCAATTCTTTATTCTTTTATATCTTTGTCTGAATCCTTACGGGTAATAATCGTTCTCTTTTATTAAGACTTATAAATCTTATCTGCCTTTTAATGCCTCTCCAGATTTGCAAACTTTGTAAACTGAGGCATCCAGAGAAGTTCAACCGTTCCGATAGGGCCATTTCTCTGTTTAGCTATGATGATCTCTGCGATACCTTTTTTCTCAGTATCATGATTATAGTAATCATCACGATAGATGAACATAACCATATCCGCATCCTGCTCGATAGCTCCGGATTCTCGAAGGTCAGATAGCATGGGTCTGTGATCAGGTCTCTGCTCTACAGCTCGTGACAGCTGTGACAGTGCAACAACAGGAACATTGATCTCTCTGGCAAGAGCTTTAAGTGATCTTGATATATCTGAAATCTCCTGCTGTCTTGATTCCGATCCTCTTGTTCCACCTCCTGACATAAGCTGTAAGTAGTCAATGAATATAATTCCAAGATTATGCTCCATCTTGTACTTACGACACTTGGATCTCATCTCCTGTACAGATATACCAGGAGTATCATCTATTATGAGGTTAGAACCGCCTATAAGATCAGCACTGTCAATCAGAGCTTCCCAGTCACCGTCAGACATCTTACCTGTTCTTAGATTCTGAGCTTCGACATGGGATTCCATGGCAAAAAGTCTGTTTACAAGCTGTTCTTTACTCATTTCCAGCGAGAATATAGCTGCAGTAACATTATTTCTAAAAGCCATATATTCTGCAATATTAAGTGCAAAAGCTGTCTTACCCATTGAAGGCCTTGCCGCTATAAGGATAAGATCCGATGGTTGAAATCCCGAAGTATCATAGTCAAGATCTGTAAATCCTGTTGCGATACCTGTAACTGTTCCAGTATTACGGCTTGCAGTTGCTATCTTATTAAGGGCATTGACAACAATCTGCCTGATCGGAACGAACTCTCCGCTGTCCCTTCTTTGCGTTACATTAAAAACGTCTTTCTCGACATTATTCAGAATAGTTTCCAGATTATCAGTTCCTGCGTAGCAGTTACTTGATGTCTCTTCGCATACTTTGATAAGTTTTCGAAGTGTAGACTTCTCTGCAACTATCTGTGCATAATACTTGACGTTGGCCGAAGTCGGAACCGCTGCTACAAGATTGACAATATACTCAGTTGAAGCGTACTCCGGCGGAACATTCTTGTCTTTGAGCCTTTCCTGAAGTGTTACCTGGTCAACAGGTCTTCCCTCTTTATTAAGTTCTACACATGCATCAAAAAAGGTTCCAAGCTGGCGATCATAGAAATCTTCACCCGTTATGTACTCGGTTGCAACTTCTATCGCCTCCCTGTCCATAAGCATAGCGCCTACAACAGACTGCTCTGCCTCACGACTTTGCGGAGGAACCCTTTTGACCATAAACTGTTCGTCTGCCATAATTATCCTTTGATCCGAGAATTAGTTTTGTCGTAAACTTAAGCTTCTGTTACAGATACTCTGATCTTAGCTGTTACCTGTGGATGAAGCTTTACAGGGATCTCATAAGTTCCACATGCCTTGATAGGTTCTGAGAGAACAAGTTTCTTTTTGTCTATATCAAAACCAAACTGAGTTTTTGCTGCCTGAGCGATTTCCTTAGTAGAAACTGATCCGAATACTTTACCACCTTCTCCTGTTTTGATAGTAACCTTGATCAGTTCCTTCTCGATTTTTTCTCCAAATGCCTTAGCATCTTCAAGCTTCTCCTCTGCTACCTTGGCATCATGTTTCTGCTCAGCCTTAAGTCTTGCAAGATTTGCATTGGTTGCTTCTACTCCAAGCTTTTGCTTAAAGAGCATATTATTAGCATATCCGTCACTTACTTTTACAATATCTCCCTTTTTTCCAAGAGATTTAACATCTTCCAAAAGAATTACTTTCATTTAAGTTCACCTTCCTCAATCATTGTATCTATTGTTTTCTTGATAATTCCTATAGCTTCTGTAACTGTCATGCCTTCCATCTGGCATCCGGCCATAGTCATATGACCACCACCGCCAAGTCTCTCCATGACAAGCTGAACGTTGACTTCATCAATCGATCTTGCACTTACATATACCATATTCTGATATTCGGTACATACAAAGCTAGCCCTGATTCCCTTTATATTAAGAAGTTCATTGGCTGCCTGAGCTCCGATGATAGTAGGACTTACGATATCTTCACTGTTACATATGGATATTGCATAGGCTCCTTTATAGATCTCAGCCTGGCTGACTGCATCTGCTTTGGTCTTGTATTCATTGGCGTCTTCTCTAAAGAGTTTTCTGACTCTGGTAACATCAGCACCGTTACGACGAAGGAATGCTGCAGCCTCAAAGGTTCTGACACCGGTTTTTTGCATAAAGTTATTGGTATCAACCATGATACCGGAATACATGCTGTCTGCTTCTTCGGTGTTGACTTTTACATTCTCACCGATATACTGAAGTATCTCAGATACCATCTCACATGTCGATGAAGCATAAGGCTCAACATATGAAAGAGTTGCATTCTCTATAGTCTCTGTTCCCTGTCTGTGATGATCCAGCACTACTATATTCTTACAAAATCTAAGAAGCTCAGGACATTCTGTTATAGACGGCTTATTGACATCTACAACAACCAGGACTACATTGCCGCTAGCCATATCAATCGCAGTCTGAGAGCCTATGATCATATCATCTTCATATTCCGGATTGTTCTTAAAAAGATCTACCAGAGGCTGCATGGATTTGGTCACATCATTAAGAACTATATGACATTTTCTGTCAAGATACTTACTGATCCTGTTAATACCAACAGAAGCTCCAAAGCTATCTACATCGCCAAGTCTGTGACCCATGACAAGCACTGTATCATTAGCTGTGATGATCTCCTTTAGAGCATGTGCCTTAACTCTGGCTTTGACTCTTGTATTCTTCTCAATCTGCTGACTCTTACCGCCATAATAGATGGTATTATCAGGAGTTTTGACTACAGCCTGATCACCGCCTCTGCCAAGAGCCAGATCTATAGCATTACGGGCAAATTCATAGTTTTGCGAATATGATAGACCATCTATACCCATACCTATACTGAGGGTAACAGCCATCTCATTACCTATATTGACTGTCTTGACTTCTTCAAGTATGTCAAATCTGGCTTCCTGCATCACCTTGCAATACCTCTTGGGCATTACAACAAAATATTTATCCTTCTCAGTCTTCCGCACAATTCCGTTACAACTTGCAACATATTTATTGATCTTACGATCTATAAGTGCAATAAGAAGTGACCTTCGAACCTCTTCTACACTTTCAAGTGCCTCTTCATAGTTATCAAGGTAGATAAGACCTGCAGCCATAGACTGGTCATCGACTTCCTGAACAGCAAGACGAAGTGCTGTCTGATCGAAAAGGTATACTATGATAAGATATCCGTCATAGCTTCCGGCTTCAATGATATCACTGTTACTTGCCATCTCTTCAAGAGATATTTTGCGCATTCTAAGAGAATAGTAGTTATTTTCATATTCAAGATCATACTGGACTTCCTCATCATCCATAGCCGGAAACTTATCGGCTGTAACTGATGGGAAAACAGCAGTTATCTGCTTATGAAAATTCTTTTTCTCATGAACAGTCTTCTCAAATGCAATATTAGACCAAATAACTTTGCCTGTATCATCCAAAAGACAGCTTGGCAGATCCATCTCTCTAAGTAAAGTCTTCTGAATCTGTCCATACTGCGTAGCAAAGCTAATAAGCTCATTGATAACAATAGGCCGGGTCATAAAATACATAAGAAAAACAATTACGGTATATAAAATAGTGAAAATCGTAAGGATAATCCCTGCCTGAATGCCACCAAACAAAAACACAAGAAATGTGACAAGAATTAATATAATATCCAGGTAAAGAAATGTCGTTAGAAAAGTACGCAGACGTCCCTTTAATCTGATTCTATTTTTCTTCATTTGAATAACCCTCCACGGCTCCTATAAAATGGATTATAACATTTATTGTAAGAGCCTGCCACCTGACGATACAGTAATTTTAATATAGGCATAAAAAACCTTATGAATATAGCTAAGGCTAAAAGCAATTCCCTGCATTAGAAAATATAATACCAAGAAGAAAAAAGGCACTTCTTAGAATCTCTTCTAAAAAGTGCCTTGAATTATATACCTTATTGCTGACTATTAGTCTGCTACGTATGGCATAATAGCAAGATGTCTAGCACGCTTGATAGCAACAGTGATCTCTCTCTGGTGCTTTGCGCAATTTCCTGTGATTCTTCTAGGAAGAATCTTTCCGCTCTCAGAAACATACTTCTTAAGAGTTGCTGCATCTTTATAATCAATTGCATGATCCTTACCACAGAATACGCAAACTTTCTTTCTTCTGTGCATGCCACCTTTTCTACGAGGTGCTTCGGATCTTTCTTTATTGAAAGCCATTTGGTTTGCCTCCTATCAAATTCTAGTCAGCCTAAACTGCTGACCATTAGTTGAACGGCAGTTCTTCATCAATTCCATCAGGAATGTTCATGAAACCATCAGCTGCCGCTACAGGTGCTGCAGATCCAGATGCTACGGGCTGAGAGAAATCTCCGCTTCCGCTGTTCTTGCTCTCTGCGAACTCCTGATCTTCTACAACGACTTCTGTAGTGTATACTTTGACGCCATCCTTATTGGTGTATGAACCAGTTTCGATTCTGCCTGTTACGCAGATCTTGGTTCCCTTGCGGAAATACTTTTCTGCAAATTCACCGGATCTTCCAAAAGCTTTGCAGGAAATAAAATCTGCAGTCTGCTGTCCGTCACCACCATCTTTTCTAGAAAATCTGCGGTCAACAGCCAGTGTATATCTTGCAATTGCAAGTGGGTTCTCACCCTGACTATATCTTACATCCGGATCTCTTGTTAAACGTCCCATAAGTATAACTTTATTCATCTGTCTTGTCCTCTTTCTTATGCCTCGTCGTTTCTAACGCATAAGTATCTGATGACGTTGTCCACGATGCGAACACGTGACTCGAGCTCAGCTGGAACTGATGCCTCAGCGTCGAACTGGATGAAGTAGTAGAAACCTTCAGTCTGCTTCTGAATCTCATAAGCAAGCTTCTTCTTACCCCAATCGTCTACGTTCGTAACTGTGCCTCCGAAACGCTCGATCAGTGCCTTGCACTTGTCAACGGCCTTTGTTTTTGCTTCATCATCAACATTTGCGCTGACAACAACGGCTAATTCGTACTTGTTCATGCTGTTGTTACCTCCTTTTGGTCTCTGGCTTCCGCCTGCATGTGCAGCGTGTGATACGTAAAAGTGCTGCAGCAGAAGCAAGGAATTTATATCACGGAGTTTCATCATAGCATGAACAGCCTTTATTTGCAAGTTTTTTAACGTAAAATTGCTTTTTTCATTCAATAAATCGAATTGTCAGATAAATCAAAATCCTAATCTATACAGACTTTCCACTTGAACATACCGACATCCCCAAGATCTTTACATAGGCTGGTAGTGCGTCATATCAGGAAGTTTTAGTAGTTTATTCTTTATCCTTTATCTTTTATGCTTTATCCTTTATTCTTTATGCTTTATTCTTTATGCTTTATTCTTTATGCTTTATTCTTTTTATATTCTTCTCAAGTGCTGTTCTTGCTATCATTATCTGATGAGCACATCCTACACATTTGAGTCTGAAGTCAGCACCGGATCTTAATACTTCCCACTCAAAAGATCCGCATGGATGTTTCTTCTTAAGTGTGACTATGTCTCCTACTTCTATTTGCATATATAACCTCATGTTGCGAAAGAATATGTCTAAAGATCCTATTATGAATCTTAAGGCTTAGTCAGCAGCCTGATATATTGCCTCTTTGATCTTGTACTGCGAACATAACTCTGGATACTTCTATCTCATGGAAGCTGATCAAATATTTCGCCAATACTTCCCTGAACCACCAGATCTGCCTGTGAATCTCTGGGAGTTGCCGACTTATTGACTACAACAAGCTTATCACCTGTATAGTAATCGATAAGACCTGCAGCAGGATATACAGCCAGTGAAGTCCCGCCTATTATAAGAACATCAGCATTTTTAATATAAGAGACAGCAGATTCTATAACATCCATATCAAGGCCTTCTTCGTACAGGACAACATCCGGTCTTACCATTCCGCCGCATTCACAATAAGGGATCGTCTCTTTTGAGTTTATGACATAATCAATATCATATCGCTTTCCGCATTTAAGACAATAATTTCTTAATGTGCTTCCGTGAAGCTCCAGAACGTTTTTAGAACCGGCCGCCTGATGCAGTCCATCAATATTCTGGGTTATTACAGCTTTTAATTTGCCTTCCTTTTCCCACTGAGCCAGTTTAAGATGTGCCTTGTTGGGCTTAGCATCCTGATATATCATCCTGTCTTTATAGAATTCAAAAAATTCCTGAGGCTTTCTTGTAAGGAAAGTATGACTTACAATCTGCTCCGGCGGATACTTGTATTTCTGATTATAAAGTCCGTCCTGACTCCTAAAATCCGGAATACCGCTTTCTGTAGATACTCCTGCGCCGCCAAAGAATACTATGTTGTCAGTTGTTTCTATCAGCTCTTTTAATCTCTCAATAGCTTCGCTCATCATAACTCCTTTCTGCATCAGATGAATCCACTTTTATAGGATGAATACCTTTTTGTTCAGTAACTATTATTCTTGCCTTAAGTTAAAATCCTGCTTTTTTCAAAAGATCAGCAAGTGTTGTCGTAGCTTCGCCTTCACTCTTATATTCGATCTCTTCTTCTGTTATCTCTTTGGCCATGACATCATCAAGTGCCTTCATTGAAAGTGACAATTTGCCATCTTTGATAGCTATTACCTTAACTTTTACTTTCTGACCTACTTTAAGAACAGAGCTTGGATGTGCGATTCTCTGGTTAGAAATCTGAGATATATGAACAAGTCCTGAGATTCCATTTCCAAGATCTATAAATGCGCCGTAATTCTGGAGACTTTCAACTGTTCCTTCTGTTACAAGGCCAACTTCTACATTAGAGATCTTATTTTTCCTATCTTCTTCAGCTTTTTGTCTTAATATCTCCTTTGCAGACAGAACAAGCTTATCATCTTCTTCATCTGCTGTGATAACCTGTACTTCCAAAGTCTTGCCAACATAGCTTTCAAGATCAGCTTCTTCTACAAAAGAAAGTGCCATTTTAGATGCTGGAATAAATGCCCTTACTCCTTCAAGATAAGCTACAACGCCAGCTTTAACAGCTTCTGCTACCTTAACACTTACAACTTCCTTGGACTCTAGAAGTTCCTTAAGTTTGTCCCATGCAAGAACCTTGTTTGCTTCTTTCTTGGATAAGAGGATATTGCCTCTGCCATCATCCATTCTCTTGATGGTAGCTGATATTCTGTCTCCTGTATGAATATCATTTCTTATAGAAAAATGCGGATCATCAGACAGATCTTCAAGTAAGATAATACCAGGAGCATAATAGTCAAGATCAACCGTAACCTTAGTCTCTTCTACGCCTGATACTATGCCTTCTACAACATCTCCGACATTCAACTTCCTAAAAGATCTCTCCAGCACATCAGCATAGTCTTCCATGGACTCGACTTTCTCGTTTTCTGTTTCCTTTACTTCATTTAAGTTCTTCTCTTCCATAACCCTTTTACCTTCCTGTCACATTCTATTTTGTTTAATCTTGTGGATCCTATCACCAATTTCCTCATCCAAAGTCAGATCATATACCATCATATAGCAGTCAAGCGCCTGCATATAATTACCGCCCTGCTCAGCTTCTTCACCTGCTTTGATCAAAAGAGCAAGTGTCACATTAGAAGGCCCCGTAGGAATCTTATTATCTTCAAGCATTGCCTGGATCATATCCGGCTTCTGATCGCCCATAGGTCTATTCAAAGCCTTTTCAAGGTATTTGATCTCTTCTTCTGCAGCCTGACCTTCACAAAAGAAGGTGCTGTATCTGTAAAGCGCAGCCGACAGATCCGGCTTATATCTTTCAAGATAATACCATCCAAGATTGCGATAATATGTCGCAAGTTCAGCTCTTGTACAGCATATATCATACATCTGCTGCGTATACTGATATTCACCTTCAATATCGCCAAGCCTCTTACAGCAGATGATGATCCCGGAAACAGCTTCAAAGCTTACCGGATTCTCCATGTATGCCGCAAGGTATTCCTGCAGGGCGTCATTATTTTTCTGCTCTGTCAAAAGAGCTTTTGCCTTATCAAGATGAGGACGTGCAAGATCTTCATCTGAAATCTCATATTCATCGGGATTTTTATAATATTCATAAAGAAAAACTTCTGAAATATGTCTAAGACTTAAACTAAGCATACTAACAAGACTCCCACTTTCAGAAAATATACGTAAGTTTAGTATAACACATTATTTTTCTCTTACCCAGGATTTGATAGTTATACAGTTTATAAAAACAGGTATTAATCTCTTGATTAAATATGTCTTCAACTTAATAATAATGATGTAGATATCAAAATAATATTTAGAAGGAAGGCATTAAGAATAGAATAAAAAAATGAAAGACAATAGTACAAATGAATATACTTTCAGGCAGATGCTCCCTATAATCTTCGCCCTGGCGTGGCCAACTATGCTAGAACAGTTCATGCAGACTACCGTGCAATATATAGACACTGCCATGGTTGGTGTTCTAGGAACTCATGCAACAGCAGCGGTTGGAGCCACAAGTACAGTAAACTGGCTTATAGGAAGCACTATCTCAGCTCTCGGAGTTGGATTTCTTGCATATATATCCCAGTCACTTGGCGCAGGCAAGATTGAAAGAGCCAGGAAAGCAGCCGGCCAGTCTGTTCTTATCGTAATAGTAACAGGCATATTTTTCACCATAATGCTACAGCTCATAAAGGGCTTCGTTCCTGTATGGATGCAGGTAGATGCTTCTATTGAGGCTGATGCAGCAACTTATTTCGGAATACTATATGCCCCGATCCTCTTTAGAACAGCCAGTATCATATTCGGTACAGAACTTAGATCTGCAGGCGATACCAAGACTCCTATGTATGTGGGGATTCAAGTCAATCTGCTAAATGTGATACTCAACTATCTGCTGATTTATAAAACGCGAATAGTAACTCTTGGCTCTATCGCACTGACAGTACCGGGGGCAGGACTTGATATCAAAGGTGCTGCGCTTGCTAGTGCTATAGCATATACCTGGGGCGGAATAGCAATAAGCTATAGATTCTATAACCATTCGCAGATATCTCCTAAAGGTCAGAAGATATATCCTGATACCGCAATACTCAGCAGCGTATTAAAAGTTGCAATACCTAATATGATGCAGAGATTTGCAACATCACTTGGATATGTAGTATTTGCTTCGATGATCAATGCAATAGGCGAGACAGCAACCGCTGCTCATACAATCGCCAATACAGTAGAATCTGCCTTCTATATCCCCGGATGGGGTATGCAGACAGCAGCTGCTACTCTTTCAGGCAATGCATATGGTGCAAGAGATAAAAAGAAGCTGGATATACTATCCAAAACAGTACTACCTCTTGAAATCTTCTTCATGGTAATATCAGGAAGTTTATTATTTATATTTGCTCCCTCATTAGTAAGACTATTTACAGTAGATGAAAACGTAATACTGCTATCAACTACAGTTCTTAGAATGGTTGCTATATCAGAGCCTTTCTACGGTGTTCCGATCATTATAGAAGGAATGATGCAAGGTCTAGGCAAAACTGTCGCACCATTTATATATAACGTTCTCGGAATGTGGTGTATAAGAATTGCCGGAACATATATATGTACCGTTTTATTAGGACTAGGACTTATATCCGCATGGGCATGTATGATAGGACATAACATCCTGCTATTTATATTGTTCTCATATCAGTATGTATCAGGAAGATGGAAAGCAGGTAAAATGTCTGTATGACATAAGATGATACTTCGTGATAAATCACTCTATTTAATTTAAAAAGGTTACCGTACCAAATAGATCATATTTAGTGCAGTAACCTTTTTATTGCAGTAACCCAAAAATACGTAAAAAAAAAGAATCCATACTCATGGATTCTTGAGAGGTGACAGACGGATTTGAACCGACGCTCAAGGTGTTGCAGACCTATGCCTTACCACTTGGCTATGTCACCATATTATATATATGACCCCTAGCAGGTTCGAACTGCTGTTACCGCCGTGAAAGGGCGATGTCTTAACCGCTTGACCAAGGGGCCTCGCTCTTCGCCTATCGGCGAATTAACAGATTATTCTGTAGCTCCCCAAGTAGGACTCGAACCTACGACACTTCGGTTAACAGCCGAATGCTCTACCGACTGAGCTATTGAGGAATGTTTTAATTGTTCCTTCAAAACCGAACACTGAATCTCCAAACTTATCTTAACTTCTTTGGTTAAGTCCTCGACCTATTAGTACACATCAGCTGAGAATGTTACCACTCTTACACCTTGTGCCTATCAACCTCGTACTCTCCAAGGGGTCTTACCACTTGCGTGGGGATATCTCATCTTGAGGGGGCTTCACGCTTAGATGCCTTCAGCGTTTATCCCTGCCAGACTTGGCTACCCTGCCTTATGCGATTGCCTTCGCAGCAGATACACCAGCGGTCCGTCCATCCCGGTCCTCTCGTACTAAGGACAGCTCCTCTCAGATATCCTACGCCCGCGCCGGATAGGGACCGAACTGTCTCACGACGTTCTGAACCCAGCTCGCGTACCACTTTAATGGGCGAACAGCCCAACCCTTGGGACCTGCTACAGCCCCAGGATGTGATGAGCCGACATCGAGGTGCCAAACCACTCCGTCGATGTGAACTCTTGGGAGTGATAAGCCTGTTATCCCCAGGGTAGCTTTTATCCGTTGAGCGATGGCAATCCCACGTTCTGCCACCGGATCACTAAGTCCTACTTTCGTACCTGTTCCACCCGTCGGTGTCACAGTCAGGCTCCCTTATGCCTTTGCACTCTTCGGATGGTTTCCGTCCATCCTGAAGGAACCTTTGAGCGCCTCCGATACTCTTTCGGAGGCGACCGCCCCAGTCAAACTCCCCGCCAGACATTGTCCCCGGACCGGTTTCACGGTCCATGGTTAGAAATCCAGTACGGTAAGGGTGGTATCCCAACAGCGGCTCCTTTGCAGCTGACGCCACAATCTCTTAGCCTCCCACCTATCCTGTACATACAATACCGGATCCCAGTATCAAGCTGGAGTAAAGCTCCATGGGGTCTTTCCGTCCTGGCGCGGGTAGCCAGCATCTTCACTGGCACTTCAATTTCACCGGATGCATTGCCGAGACAGTACTCAAATCATTACGCCTTTCGTGCGGGTCGGAACTTACCCGACAAGGAATTTCGCTACCTTAGGACCGTTATAGTTACGGCCGCCGTTTACTGGGGCTTAAATTCAAAGCTTCGATTGCTCTAACCTCTCCTCTTAACCTTCCAGCACCGGGCAGGCGTCAGCCCATATACTTCACCTTTCGGTTTCGCATAGACCTGTGTTTTTGCTAAACAGTTGCTTGAGCCTCTTCTCTGCGGCCCTCATATACTCATACATGAGGGCTACCCTTATCCCGAAGTTACGGGTACATTTTGCCGAGTTCCTTAGCAATGCTTCTTCCGTCGGCCTTAGGATTCTCTCCTCATCCACCTGTGTCGGTTTACGGTACGGGCAGATATCACACTATAGCGGCTTTTCTCGACAGGTCCTCCGGACACTTCACTACTTTATTTCGCTCCGCATCACACAGCTCGATCCCGAAAGGGGTTTTCTCCCTTTCCTCTTGCCATGCTTGCCCCGGGCTGCTCTCCCGGGCTGTCCTTATTACCTGTGTCCCCACAGTTCTGATGATATCTGGTGCAGGAATATCAACCTGCTGTCCATCGGCTACGCCTTTCGGCCTCGTCTTAGGTCCCGACTTCCCCAGGGCAGATCAGCTTTACCCTGGAATCCTTGGATATTCGGCCTGAGGGATTCTCACCCTCATCTCGCTACTCATTCCGGCATTCTCTCTTCATAACGCTCCGCTGCTCCTTATCGGTACAGTTTCTACGCTCTTATGAATGCTCCCCTACCGATCACTTATACCCGTAGATACAAGCAATCCCTAGGCTTCGGTGTCGTGTTTTAGCCCCGGTAATTTTCGGCGCAGGACCTCTCGGCTAGTGAGCTATTACGCACTCTTTGAATGGGTGGCTGCTTCTGAGCCAACATCCTAGCTGTCTATGAAATCCCACATCCTTTTCCACTTAACACGTACTTTGGGACCTTAGCCGTAGATCTGGGCTGTTTCCCTTTTGACTGCCCAACTTATCTCGTGCAGTCTGACTCCTGTGCTTAACCTGACTGGCATTCGCAGTTTGATAATCTTTGGTAAGCGGTGAAGCCCCCGCGGATATTCAGTGCTCTACCTCCAACAGGCACGCTACAAGGCTAGCCCTAAAGCTATTTCGGGGAGAACCAGCTATCTCCGAGTTCGATTGGAATTTCTCCCCTATCCACAGCTCATCGCCACCCTTTTCAACGGATGTGCGTTCGGACCTCCACAGCCTTTTACGGCCGCTTCATCCTGTCCATGGATAGATCACCCGGTTTCGGGTCTATGTATACTGACTATTCGCACTATTCACACTTGGTTTCCCTTCGGCTTACGTGTCTTAAACACTTAACCTTGCCGGTATACATAACTCGCCGGACCGTTCTACAAAAAGTACGCGATCACTCGTATATAGAGCTTTCGCAGCTTGCAGGCACAGGGTTTCAGGTTCTCTTTCACTCCCCTCCCGGGGTCCTTTTCACCTTTCCCTCACGGTACTATGCGCTATCGGTCACTAAGTAGTATTTAGCCTTACGGGGTGGTCCCCGCTCTTTCAGACAAGGTTTCACGTGTCTCGTCCTACTCTGGATTCTGCCTCGTCTCTTCCACTTTCACATACACGGCTTTCACGTTCTCTGGCAGGTCTTTCCAGGACCTTTCTGTTAGCAGATTTGAATCGATCATGCAGTCCGAACCCCGGAAAGCAAGCTCTCCGGTTTGGGCTCTTCCGCGTTCGCTCGCCGCTACTTACGGAATCACTTTTGTTTTCTCTTCCTCCGGCTACTTAGATGTTTCAGTTCACCGGGTTCCCGGCCTTAACCTATGGATTCAGTTAAGGTCAACCAGGGTCTCCCTGGTTAGGTTGCCCCATTCAGATATCTGCGGATCTTGAAGTATTTGCCTCTCCCCGCAGCTTTTCGCAGCTTATCACGTCTTTCATCGGCTCTTAGTGCCAAGGCATCCGCCCTGCGCCCTACATAACTTAACCTGTTATGCAGGAATCAGTCCTGATCTTTCGATCATCTGGATTCTCTTCTTATCTTTCTCACAGCGATATGAGTAAGATAAGGCCCATTTCTTTCGAAATGGTCTTGATGAATTTCTTCATCTTTTTTGATGTCTTGATTTTGGTTTGGACATAGAACATATCTTTGATCTTTTGGATCTTGATATAATCTATATTTCAGTATTCGGTTTTCAAGGAACAATCTGAGATAGTGAACTATCTCGAATGGAGATGGAGAGATTCGAACTCTTGACCCCCTGCTTGCAAGGCAGGTGCTCTCCCAACTGAGCTACACCCCCATTTGGGCTTAACGCCGATGGGATTAAGTGGACTCGAACCACCGACCTCACGCTTATCAGGCGTGCGCTCTAACCAGCTGAGCTATAATCCCATAAATCTGGCAACCACCTATCCTCCCATACCGTCACCAGTATAGTACTTTCGGCCGCTTTAGTCTTAACCGTCGTGTTCGAGATGGGAACGGGTGTTTCCCCAAAGCGCATCATCACCAGAAATATTTTGTTTTAAAGGTTCATGCCTTTAACAACTAAACAGTAATGCAACTCCTTACTTCTTCCTTCTTTATTTCCTTAGAAAGGAGGTGATCCAGCCGCAGGTTCTCCTACGGCTACCTTGTTACGACTTCACCCCAGTTATCCGACCTGCCTTAGGCAGCTCCCTCCTTACGGTTAGGCCACTGACTTTGGGCATTTCCGACTCCCATGGTGTGACGGGCGGTGTGTACAAGACCCGGGAACGTATTCACCGCAGCATTCTGATCTGCGATTACTAGCGATTCCAGCTTCGTGCAGGCGGGTTGCAGCCTACAGTCCGAACTGGGTCGTTATTTTTGGGATTTGCTCACCTTCGCAGGGTTGCTTCCCTTTGTTACGACATTGTAGCACGTGTGTGGCCCAGATCATAAGGGGCATGATGATTTGACGTCATCCCCACCTTCCTCCAGGTTATCCCTGGCAGTCTCCATAGAGTGCCCATCTTACTGCTGGCTACTATGGACAAGGGTTGCGCTCGTTGCGGGACTTGACCCAACATCTCACGACACGAGCTGACGACAACCATGCACCACCTGTCTCAGATGTCCCGAAGGTCTTATGGCATTACCCATAATTCATCTGGATCTCAAGATCTGGTAAGGTTCTTCGCGTTGCTTCGAATTAAACCACATGCTCCACCGCTTGTGCGGGTCCCCGTCAATTCCTTTGAGTTTCATTCTTGCGAACGTACTCCCCAGGTGGAATACTTATTGCGTTAGCGCCGGCACTGAAAGACTATGTCTCCCAACACCTAGTATTCATCGTTTACTGCGTGGACTACCAGGGTATCTAATCCTGTTTGCTCCCCACGCCTTCGAGCCTCAACGTCAGTTGCTGTCCAGTAAGCCGCCTTCGCCACTGATGTTCTTCCTGATATCTACGCATTTCACTACTACACCAGGAATTCCGCTTACCTCTCCAGTACTCTAGTCTACCAGTTTCCAAAGCAAGCCCACGGTTGAGCCGTGGGGTTTCACTTCAGACTTGATACACCGTCTACGCTCCCTTTACACCCAGTAAATCCGGATAACGCTTGCCCCCTACGTATTACCGCGGCTGCTGGCACGTAGTTAGCCGGGGCTTCTTACTCAGGTACCGTCATCCCCTCTTACGAGGTCTTTCTTCCCTGCTGATAGAGCTTTACATACCGAAATACTTCTTCACTCACGCGGCGTCGCTGCATCAGGCTTTCGCCCATTGTGCAATATCCCCCACTGCTGCCTCCCGTAGGAGTTTGGGCCGTGTCTCAGTCCCAATGTGGCCGTCCGCCCTCTCAGGCCGGCTACTGATCGTCGCCTTGGTGGGCCGTTACCTCACCAACTAGCTAATCAGACGCGGGTCCATCTCATACCTATAAATATTTTCACACCAGATCATGCGATCCTGTGCGCTTATGCGGTGTTATCAGTCGTTTCCAACTGCTATCCCCCTGTATGAGGCAGGTTACCCACGCGTTACTCACCCGTCCGCCACTAAGTTTAACAAGAATCTGCCGAAGCTTCATCAGCGTTAAACTCCGTTCGACTTGCATGTGTTAGGCACGCCGCCAGCGTTCATCCTGAGCCAGGATCGAACTCTCACTTTAAAATAATTGTTCTTTCCGGTTCAGACTTATGCTGACTTAATCAGAATAATTCTGCTCCACTGTTATTTTCATAACAGCTTGATGGTGGCTAAACCATCAAAAATTTACTTTTGGTTTTTGTTCTTCTGAACATTCTGTCCTTCTTTAAAAAGAAGAACTGGAATTTTCAGGGTTGCATTACTGTTAAGTTGTCAAAGTGCTTTTGATCGCTTCATCATTGCTTTTGAAGCTCTCATGTCTTGGCTTGTCCGCCGCAACGTGTTATATCTTAACTCGTTGTCTTGGCTTTGTCAAGAACTTTTTTAAATTTATTTTCTCGCTTCTTGGAAGAACAAAGCTTCTCTCAAGCGGGCGTTTTTTAGTATATCATCCACCCCACATGATTGCAATAACTTTTTTGAAAAATTTTCAAATTTTTATTTTCCACCTTATGCTTGCCTTGAAATCGCCTTTACAGCGGTAGGCAACATGGTTCATTTACTTAAACTTCGCACTTTTCAAACATTTATTTTAAGAAAAAATATGCAAGTACTACTACTCCAAGTATTATCCTATACCAGCCAAACACTTTAAAGTCATGTTTCCTGATATAACTCATCAAGAACTTGATCACAATAACAGATATAACAAAAGCAACTATCATTCCTGTTGCAAGTATGGCTACTTCAGATCCACTAAATGCAAGTCCGAACTTTACCAGCTTCAAAAGGCTCGCTCCAAACATTACAGGTATAGCCAAAAGGAAAGTAAAATTGGCTGCTGCCGTTCTGGATACTCCTATCATAAGTGATCCCACTATAGTAGCTCCGCTTCTGGAAGTCCCGGGGAATATAGCTGCTATAAGCTGGAATACACCTATTATAAGCGCTGTTTTAAAGTCTATCTCTTCTATAGTCTTTATCACAGCTTCTTTTCCTTTATTCTTATTCTCTATAATTATAAAGAGGATACCGAAGATGATTAGCATTGTAGCTACTACGTATCCATTATACAGGTGCTCATCAAGCCAGTCGTCAAATAGAACGCCGACTATGGCTGCCGGTATACAGGCTACAAGTATCTTGGCCCAAAGCATCCATACGTCTTTTTTATTGACTCTTTTCTCTTGTCTTGCTTTTTTACTAAAATCCCAAGGGAATATCTGGTTCCAGTACAAGAGTACAACTGCAAGTATTGCACCAAGCTGTATTACAACTAAAAACATATTCCAGAAATCCTGGGAGACATCCATTTTGACAAACTCTTCCAATAGGATCATATGGCCTGTCGAACTAACAGGAAGCCATTCTGTGATTCCTTCTACTATGCCGTACAAAAAAGCTTTAATAATATCAAGCATCTCAAACCTCTCACTATTTAACTATCATTCAATAGCTATATTTTAATACAGATGTTATAAATCATATTCTGTATTTGATCATCCAAGACCATATACCTCTTTTGCAAACTGTCTTAGTCTTGGCATTGCGCGTTCTACCTTCTCAGTGTCAATACAGTATGCCATTCTAAAAAATCCCGGAGCTCCGAAATTATCTGCCGGCACCAGTATAAGGTCATATTCTTTAGCCTTGTTGCAGAAGGCAACTGAGTCTTCTTCAAGAGCTTTTGGAAGGATATAGAAAGTTCCTCCCGGCTTAACAACGCTAAATCCTATATCTACGAGTGTGTCATATATTATATTCATATTGGTCTCATATACAGACAGATCTGATGTAATGTCGCATACTTTACCAACTGCCTGCTGGATTATAGACGGAGGGCAGTTATGACCTGTGCCTCTTGATATCTGACCACACATAGGAACTATAAACTCAGCATCATCAGCCTTTGGATTAACAGCCACATAACCGATCCTCTCTCCCGGAAGCGACAGCGCTTTGGAAAAAGAATAGCATGAAAGAGTATTCTTATAAAAAGTAGATACATATGGAGCATCTGCATCCTTAAATACAATCTCCCTGTAAGGCTCATCGGATATCAGATAAATCGGATGTCCGAACTCTTCTGCCTTCCTTGTCATAGTATCAGCAAGATATCTGAGCGTACTTGTAGAATATGCTATACCCGAAGGATTGTTTGGAGTATTGATAAGAACTGCCATAACATCCTGCGTAAGCATTCTTTCAAATTCTTCTGTATTGATCTGGAATGTATCAGTATTGGCAGGAACAATTTTGAGTTTGCATCCTGCGCCTTCAACATAAGGCTTATATTCAGGGAAAAAAGGTGCGATTGTAAGCACTGTGTCGCCGGGTTTTGTCACTGCTCTGACAGCATGTGAGATAGCTCCCGCTGCACCGGTTGTAGGGAAAATATGTTCAGCAGTATAGTCCATGCCAAATCTTCTATTAAGAGAAGCAGCAATAGCTTCTTTGTATGAAGGATCGCCAAGTGTAGGACTATATCCATGAAGCTTCATCGGGTTCTCATCCCTAAGCATCTTGATCATCGTATCAGTAAATATTTCAGGAGCAGGAACTGATGGATTTCCAAGAGAAAAATCAAATACGTTCTCATATCCAATTTCCTTGCCTCTTGCAGTTGCATATTCCGAAAGATTTCGAATTATATTTTTGGCCCCAAGCATCGCTTTATAATCTTGATTGATCATTACAAACTCCTCCCTTACACTGTTACATAAATCTTATATGTGCTTACTTTTCATCTCTAACCCAAAGGATTGGATGAATCATTTCATCTGTATATAAAAGCCATCTGACTTTGCCCTATACACAACAGACTTATATTAACATATTTGTAAAAGAAAATCCCTCCCTGATAGATTTAGGATAAATCCGTAACCTACCAGAAAGGGATTGGTTGATTTATTTTAACATATCACGCAGATCAGAATCCGCCAAAGAGTCCAGCAAATTCTTCTGCAAGATCTTCAAGCTCATCTTCATCAGCATTACCAAGATCTACAGCGTCTTTAGTATCGATCTTCTCAACCTTAGCACCTTTAGTAGCTGTGATTGACAGATTGAAATCTTCGATTGATGCTGAATAGTATGAATCATATTCTATATCATCAAACTCAAGCTTAAATCCGCCCTTTACCTTTTCATAAGTACCCTTGAGAGTGAATTCAGATCCTGAATATTCATCAGTATATGTCATCTTGATCTCTCCGGATTCCTTATCATATTCCATCTTGCTGGTCTTAACACCATTGCTATAAACTTCCTGAGTTATAACACCGTCTTCTTCTTCACCCTTAACCTCGTAGATAGTCTCTTTGCCGGACTTAACTTTTATGTTCTGAGTAGGGTAGCTTCCACCTTCGAAGAGAACCTCAACCTTGTCTTCACCTTCGGCATCAATAATGATAGCTGCAACCTGATTCTTGTAAAGATAGAATGTGATCTCTGCCTCATCGCTTCCATCAATCTCATCGAGAAGTGAATCATACATATCTTCGAGATCCTGATCTGTAAGCTCTTCAATAAGATCAAGCAGTTCTTCGTGGTTCTCTAATGCAGCCTTATACTCATTAAGTACTCCCTCAAGAGAATCCTTATCAAGTACTGTTGTATATCCTGAACACTTTACATCTTTGCCGTTAACTTCAAACTTTTCTGCATCAGCTTTTTCAAATTCAAGAGTTGCAAGAGCCTTTGAATTTGCATTTGCAAGATCCTTTACAAGGCTGTCGGAATCAGAGATAGTCTTAAGGATTGTATCGATCTGATCAAATGTTACTTCTCCGCCAAGAAGATCTTCAAGATCTCCATCCTTCTTAGCTGTGTAATCATAGAATACAGGACTGTCAAGTCCTTTCATGTCAAAGCATACCTTTGACTGATTCATATAAAAACTAAAATTTAAAGAAACGATGCTTGCACCAGCATCACCAGTAACAGACATCTCTTTGCCCTTCCTGGCATAGCTTACATTAGCATCAACCTTCGTACCTTCAACCTTACCGCTGAGTTCCATATCTACCTGAAGGTCATCAGCAGAATCCTGAAGTACAGAAGTATCAAACATCTGAGCCTGACTAAATGTATTAACAAGCGCTTTCTCAATCTTAGTTGCCGGTGAACCGAACATTCCCGCAACCTTAACAACAAGGAAGATAAGAGCTGCAACTATAAGTACAGCTGCTCCAACTCCTAAATACAAGCCAGTTTTCTTCTTTGGCTGATCAGGAGTGCTACCAAAATTCTGTCCCTGATAAGGTGTCTGGTTAATTGGCTGACCTGTCATTGGATCAAATGCCGGTCCATTTTGCTGCTGAATCGGCTGCCCTGTAGCCGGATCAAATTTGGGCTGAGCATTTTCTTCAGGAATTGGCTGCCCTGTCATTGGATCAAATTTCATATTATCCATCCCTCCATATTCTTTGATAATTAATTCATCAAAACTTTTAATTTTTGAAGAAAAAACATTTTATTATTGTTTCTTCGTTCACACGAAACATCACATGGCTCATTCTATACTACTTTAAGAAAGTATGCAAACATTATAGACCAAACGTAATTTTGATGCGACGAACGACATGTTTTTGGAAATAAGGTAAAAATGGCTTTTTGGCTCAGTGTCTGTTATCATGACGTAAGGGCAATTATACTCATTGAACGGCGCATCAAAGGCTAACGTCACGAAAATACGCCGCAGCAATTTACAAACAAGCCAGAAAGAAGGAATACCACTAATGTCCGCCAAAGAGAAGATCCTTGATCTTTTAATCGAAAATAAAGGTTCATATATATCCGGCGAGGAACTGGCATCAACCATAGGGATATCCCGTGCCGGAATATGGAAAAACATCAAAAAACTTCAAAATGAAGGTCATCTTATAGATGCAGTAACCAATAAAGGCTACATGCTAAAGCCAAGTAGTGATGTTTTTGATGAAAAAAGCATCAGAAAGCATCTTGACATACCACAGGATATTGTCAATTTCAAGATTTTAAAAGAAACCCAGTCCACTAACTCGGTTGCTTATCAGATGGCTCTATCCGGAGAACCTGAAGGTCTTGTGGTTCTTTCTAGACAGCAGAGTCTTGGTCGCGGACACAAAGGGCATACATTCTATTCACCGGCAGGTTCGGGAATATATCTAAGTATCCTTCTAAGACCCTCCAATCTCTCAAGCTCTAAAACAGGTCTTATAACCTGCATGGGAGCATCTGCCATGTGCAGAGCCTTAAGAGATGTATCCGGCAAGGATGTAAGGATCAAATGGGTCAACGACTTATTTTTAGATGGCCGAAAAGTATGCGGCATCTTGACAGAAGGAGCTCTGGATCTTGAAAGCGGACTTCTTGGCTTTAGTATTACAGGATGCGGTGTCAATCTATATCCTCCTAAAGGCGGATTTCCTCCGGAATTATCTGATATTGCAGGATCTTTGTTCGAAGATAATGTAGATGATGGCGGAAGCAGGATAACTGCGGGATTTCTGAATTATTTCTTCGGATACTATGAAGATTTCAAAAAAGGAAACCACGAAGGCTTCCTTAATGATTACAGACAACATTCACTTATCATCGGCAAAAATGTCAAATTTGATATAGATAAAGAAGAGCACACCGGCAAGGTAATAGCAATTGATGATCTGTGCCGACTTGTAATACAAGAAAGCGGCGAAAAACCGTACTTACTAGAGCCCGGCAAAGTATCCATACATTTTTGAATCAAAGATTCAAAAATGTATACTTTAAAAATTATAAAATCAGTGAGTAAGATACTCTATGATCCTTAAGTATGCACCTGCAGGAAAAAGATATGACACCGGCTTTAAGGATGGCACATATTCCGATACATCCTGCCACACAGGGCATATGATAACCTGCGCTATAAGAAAAGTCATGATCCAGGCCATATAACTTACTGCATTGTTTAAAAGCTTACTAAGAAGAAAAGTCCATATGACTGCTGCCATCACAAAGATGATATACAAAAGGATATCTAAAAAAACATCCACAGAAGGATCAAGTATCCTTATAAGCACAAAGCCTGTGATACCGGGAACAATAATACCTGTAATATACAAAAGGATCTCAAAACGTGTCTTTTCTCCAAAAGGAAGCGCTTTAGAAACACAGCTTGCGCTTCCGTAGAACTTCTCACTTCCATTTAGCAAAAGAGCCATCGTAATAAGGATCATTACAAGTCCTCTTACAGGTTGCATCTTCTTATCGCTTTCTGATGCCTTTATTCCTTCTACAGTCTGATAATCTGCGTTAAAGACATCATCTCCTGATAAGAGTCTGTCATATTCATCTGTAAGCCAGGCAGTTATTTCAAAGTCATCTCGTCCAAATATCTCATAGCTTTCACTGTCTATGAGGATCTTACCATATATTTCAAAGAATTCTGCAAATACTGTCTCCCTGGCAACTTCTCCTTTGGTCGTATAATTGGATGAGACATATTCTATAAGATCACTTGTATCACACAAAGCTATCCTTTCATCAAAATCCTCTGATAATACAAATCCGCATTCTGCACTTCCTCTCGTAACTTCGTCTATAAGCGCGTCATAGTTTTCTATACGTTCAAATTCAAAGATCGTATCATTTTTTTGAGAGGCAGTTAAAAGATCATCTATCAGCTTTTGACTATAGCTATCTTCAAGAGCGTTCTCATCTGCACTATACAAAAGAATCCTTTTGTTATTAACATCAGGCGCTGTTACATAGAATATAGCCAATACGGATATGATCATAAAAAGAGCGATCACCCAAAGAAAAGGTCTTTTGAGCTGACGTTTTAAAAGAAGCACAAACCATCTGCTTCCTCTTCTCAGGTTTGCATTTTTCTGTTCTGACATACTACTCCTCCTGCAGCAAACAGTAATCCCGTGCCAAGAAGCGACAAGATAACTTTTATATCAGGATATGAAAAAAGGATCAAAGAAACCCCTGTTCTCCACAATCTCATGGGCATGATCCCACCGATTTTCTGAAATACATCAGGCAAAAAAGCCATTGGAAAAATGCAGCCTGACGAAAAAGCCATAAATATCGCCATTAATATCAGTATCATTGCATTCTGTGCTTCTATATCAGACAGCGAATATATAAAATGAAAGAATCCTGCAAGGGAAAAAGATAAAATTAAAAGTCCCGGAATCAGTGCTATCTCAAAATAAAAATCCGTAACCGCTCCTGTAACAGCTGAATATATCATTATCATACATATCATAATAATTGATATAAAGAGTAAAAATGTCGCCATAACAAGAATTCTTACAAATCCTGATAACACAACACCTATACCGTTGACACGGATTTTTTTTCTTACAACAAGATCATTACCTGAGTACAGATTTCCAAATAAAAGACCTGCAAAAAGAAGTATCACAGCAAAGCCTGACGCTATGTAATACTGCATTATAGTGTCTTCTCCAAAAGCTGATACGCTGGTATCTGCTATAACACTGTTTCTATCAAGAGCATTCCTTGTAAAAAGATCTGTAAGAAGATTCTCCATGTCACTTCTTGAAATAACCATAGAATACCCATGTATCCAGGCATCAGTAACTGCATAAATTCCTGATTCACCGGTTCGTATAAGAGATATTCCATCCCTTACCTCTTCATGAAAAACCTGGGTATTAAGCTTGGTATCTTCAGGAAGAAGGACGATTGCAGGGGTATTGATACCCGTCATGATATCATTTATAAATGTATCTCCAAGAATGATCGCAGCCTGCACAGAACCATCTCTTATGCCTTTACTTGCTTCATCCATAGAAAGGTAAGTAAAATCAGCTATATCGCTTACGCTCTCCTGCATCTGGATAAGTGACGAAAGAGCCTTGAGTGTGCCGGCTTCTTCGCTGCTTGGCAGTACCATGGCGACAGTTACTTTCTCATAATCAGTAATATGCGACATCACGTAGAAAGCTCCAGTCATGCCTATCCCTATTATAATAGCCATGATCATGATAGATAAAAGCATATGTGCAAAGCTTGTAAGCATTCTCTTGTATTCAATTCGTATATATTGTAAAAGGTAATTTTTTTTTCATTTATCTATTATATTTATGTATGCCTAAGCACACCATTTTCCATGCTATAAACTTTGGTGCTGTCATTCATCTCAAGTTCATCATGAGTTGCAACAATGATGATACCGTTGCCCTGTCTGAATGTTTTCATCCAGGTTCTTATCTCTTTTTTGAAATAAATATCAAGAGACGCCGTAGGCTCATCCATAATAAGCACAGGCGGATTACTAACGCAGGCGCAGGCTATTGCAACACGTCTTTTCATACCGCCAGAGAGCTGTGATACCTTCATCTTCAGAATATCATCAAGGCTAAATTCTGTTATAAGCTCCTGAGAAGGTCTCCCTCCTCTTCCGCTCCAAAGGCTTATATTGTCCTGAACGCTCAGCTCATCCAAAAGAGGGTTGTCCTGAGGAAGGTATCCTGTAAACTGTCTGAAAACAGACTTATGTTTATCAGCCCTGCTCCCCCAGAAAGAAATCGTACCGAACGCAGGCTTATCTATTCCTGCAAGTATACGAAGGAAGGTTGATTTGCCGCTTCCGTTTCTTCCTATTATCGCGATCTGATCACCGGGACGAGCGTCAAACGATATCCCTTTCAAAACCTTATTCTTGCCATATGATCTTTGAATATCTCTTACTTCAAGCATGTAATGCTCCAGCTCCTTAATGTTATTACAAAAATAGCCGCGCTGTATGATATACACAACGCGGCACTTCATGCGCTACTATTATTTATGCATCAAGCTTTGCTGCAGCTTCAAGAGCTACTTTGATCATATCGTTAAAGCTTGTCTCACGTTCCTTGGCAGTTGTCTCCTTGCTTGTTACAAGGCTGTCTGAGATAGTAAGAAGGCATGCAGCATGCTTATTAAGAACATTAGCATTATGGAAAAGAGCAAAACTCTCCATCTCTACGCATACGCAGCCCTGCTGCTCACTAAGCTCTTTGAACTTGTTGAAACCATCCTGGTAATAGAACACATCTCCTGAATGGATAGGTGCTTCAAGAACCTTGATTCCGGATTCATCAGCACAGCCTTTTATAACCTCATTGAGCTTATCATCAGGGTACATGAACTCTCCCTGACCGCCGCCTTGTACCATAGCATAGCTTGACTTACTGTAAGCCTTGCTTGCAAGTACAACATCAAGAAGATCTACATCTGCTCTGTAACTTCCTGCAGATCCAACCCTTATGATGTTCTCTACATCGTAGAATTTGTAAAGCTCATAAGAATAGATACCAATACTTGGCATACCCATACCTGATGCCATGACAGAAACAGGAACTCCCTTATATGTGCCAGTATATCCAAACATATTTCTAACATCGTTCACAAGCTTGGGATTTTCAAGGAATGTCTCTGCGATATATTTGGCTCTGAGGGGATCTCCCGGCATCAGAACTGTCTTTGCAAAATCACCTTTCTCCGCGCGATTGTGTGGTGTACTCATAATAATCCTCCTAACATGATTTGTCATAAATACTATTGCATAGTATGTGCTAATGCAATATCTCGTTTTTACAACAACAAAATAAGTTGCATGGCATTAGGACTGTTTTTAAATCTGAAAAAGGGCCAAAAGCCATACCACATATATTATACTTCAAAACTGCACAGTTTTTGAAGTCCATTTTTGTAAACTCTTACAAAAGAAGATGAAATCATCTTAAAAAGCCTTTCATTTAAAAGTTCCTTTCACTTTCTTCCACAGCAAGCAATCTGATAATCTTCTTGACATTTTAAGGCAAGGGTCTTATATTTTATGTAAGCACTTACATTTTTATAAAAAAACTATATTAATGCGACTTTTTAGTCTTTGTTTTGGATAATTTTGGAACGTAATTACATAAAATTTTTTTCAAAATATACACATAAGGAGCTTTATGAAAGAATTTATTAGAATCAATGACTCAGACAACGTTGCAGTTGCTCTGATGCCTCTTTCAAAAGATAAGACTATCGATCTTGGTGACATCAAAGTCACTTTGCTTCAGGATATACCCCAGGGACACAAGTTTGCGCTTGCCAAAATAAAATCAGGCGATGCGATAATCAAATACGGCAATCAGATCGGGATCGCCAAAGAAGACATTCCTATGGGAAGCTGGGTTCACACACACAATATAGGAACCGCTCTTGGTGAACTTCTTGAATATAACTATAATCCCGTGCATGCAAGCATCACCGGCTCAGAAGAAAGATTTTTTGACGGATTCAGAAGATCTGACGGCAAAGTCGGCGTTCGTAATGAAATATGGATCATTCCTACTGTCGGATGCATGAACTCAGTTGCCAAAGAGATAGAGCGTAGCGCTCAGCATCTTGTAGGCGGATCCCTTGAATCCATCTTTGCATTCAATCATCCTTATGGTTGCTCTCAGATGGGCGATGATCAGGAGAACACAAGAGAGATTCTTGCTGATCTTATAAGACATCCAAATGCAGGCGGCGTTTTGGTTCTTGGCCTTGGCTGCGAGAATTCCAATATCGATGTTTTAAAGCCGTACCTTGGCGACTATGATGACAAGAGGATCAAATTCCTTGTAGGTCAGAATTCTGAAGATGAAGTTGAAGATGCACTTGCCATCCTTACCGATCTTGCAGAATATGTTAAGACTTTCAAAAGAGAAAAATGCAGTGCGTCAGAACTTATAATCGGCATGAAATGCGGAGGTTCCGACGGACTTTCCGGAATCACTGCCAATCCAACTGTAGGAGGCTTTTCGGATATTCTCATAAGCAAAGGAGGTACGACAATCCTTACTGAAGTACCTGAGATGTTCGGCGCAGAGCAGCAGCTCATGAACAGATGTGAAAACGAAGAGCTCTTTGATAAGACAGTCTGCCTTATCAATGATTTTAAGAACTACTTCAAAGCTCACAACCAGACAATATATGAGAACCCATCACCGGGCAACAAAGCCGGAGGCATCTCAACTCTCGAAGATAAGTCCAACGGATGTACTCAGAAGTCAGGAAGTGCTCCTGTCAAAGGCGTACTTAAGTATGCAGAGCCTGTACATGAAAAGGGTCTTAATCTTCTCTCTGCCCCAGGCAATGATCTTGTTGCATCAACGGCGCTTGCCGCTTCCGGAGCACAGATCATCCTCTTTACAACAGGAAGAGGAACGCCTTTTGCCAGCCCTGTACCTACAGTTAAGATTTCTACCAACAATGCTCTTTATAACAAGAAAAAGAACTGGATCGACTTTAACTGCGGCACTATCGTAGAGACAGATACTGTAAGCAGTCTGTCAGAAAAACTATTCGAGTACGTTCTCGAAGTTGCTTCCGGCAAAACTGTAAAGTCTGAAGATGCAGGATATCATGACCTTGCAATATTCAAACAGGGTGTAACACTTTGATCAAGACTAATTGTTACTTCTTTTTACGCTTTAAATATTGTGTATAAACCAAGATCCAAATACTAACATTTCAATTCAACGATCTTACAAATGGATTTAATAATGTTTATTTATAGAAAATAATTCATATATTTAATAAAGAGAGGGTTAAAAATGAAAACTTTAAGTTACAAAACACTTGAGGAAAACGGATACGACGGATACCTGTTAAAGGATGCTCCCGAAAGAGTACTTCAGTTTGGTGAAGGCAATTTCCTTCGCGCATTTGTAGACTATTTCATTGATCTTATGAATGAGAAGGCTGGATTTAATTCTAAGGTTGTACTGGTACAGCCTATTGCAGCTCCAATGATCCATGACATGATCAATGATCAGGACGGACTTTATACTCTCTATCTTCGCGGACAGGAGAATGGTCAGGCAGTCAACAAGAAAAGAGTCATCTCCTGCGTATCACGCTGCATAGATCCATATGCCGAGTTCGATGCTCTTATGGCCTGCGCAGATAACCCGGATCTTAGATTCATTACATGTAATACAACAGAAGCAGGAATCGCTTATGATCCAAACTGCAAGTTTGAAGATAAGCCAGCTGCTTCATATCCAGGTAAACTCTGCCAGTTCATGTACAGACGTTTCCAGAAATTTGGCGATCAGAAGGGCAAGGGTTTCATCATCCTCTCATGTGAGCTTATCGACAACAATGGTAAGGAGCTCAAAAAATGTCTCCTTCAGTATGCTGACCTGTGGAATCTTGGAGATGACTTCAAGAAGTGGATCGATGAAGAGAACATCATCTGTTCTACACTTGTAGACCGTATCGTTCCAGGTCGTATCAGAGATGCTGAGGAAGTTAAAAAGATCGAAGAAGAAAACGGATATCATGATGATCTTGTAGATGTGGGTGAAGTATTCGGTTTCTGGGTTATAGAAGGACCTCAGTCCATAAAGAAAGAGTTCCCTTGTGAAGAGGCTGACCTTCCAATCCTCATCTGTGATGACCACAAGCCTTACAAACAGAGAAAGGTTCGTATCCTTAACGGAGCACATACTTCCTTTGTACTTGGCGCTTACCTTGCAGGTGAGAATATCGTACGTGACTGTATGCATGATGAGACTATCCACGGATTTATGGACAAGCTCCTCTATGAAGAGGTAATTCCTACACTTACACTTGATCCTGACGACTGCAAACAGTTTGCAAGCGATGTAACAGATCGTTTTGCTAACCCTTATGTAGACCACCAGCTCCTGTCCATCTCTCTTAACTCTACTTCCAAGTGGAAAGCAAGAGTTATGCCTTCCTTCAAGGGTTATGTAGAGAAATACGGAAAGCTTCCTGTATGTATCACTGCATCTTTTGCTTTCTATGAGATGTTCTATCATCAGGGCAAAGAGCTTACAGATAAGGGACTTGAAGCTGTTCGTCCTAGCGCCGCTGTTACCCCTGTAGTTTCAGGACCATCCGAATATGTAATAAGCGATGACAGGCCTATCCTTGAGTTCTACTATGCTCACAAGGATGACGACGTTTCTGCTCTTACTCATGCAGTTCTTTCAAATACAGATTTCTGGGGCGAAGACCTTACCAAGATTGAAGGATTCGAAGAAGCTGTTACAGGTTATGCTAAGATGATAGAAGAAAAAGGCGCTTATGAAGTAATGAAATCCTGCCTTAACTAAAAATAAATATAGAATCTAATAGTAAAAAGTTTGAAAATGATGAGTTTTCAAACTTTTTACTAAAAATAATGAGGCCAATCATGGAACACAGTAATCCGCTTTTAAGAAATAATAATTCTCCAAAATTCATTACAATAGGCGAAGTCATGCTTCGCCTAACCCCTCCTAATTATGACAAGATAAGGGTTGCAACAAGCTTTGATGCAAGCTATGGCGGAAGTGAAGCCAATATAGCTCTTGCTCTTGCAAACCTTGGGATAGACTCAACTTTTTTTACCGTAGTACCTGATAACAGTCTTGGTAAATCCGCTGTAAGGATGCTTCGAAGTAACGACGTACACTGCACTCCCATAATCCTGACAACACCTGATGAAACTCCTACCCACAGGCTTGGAACTTATTATCTTGAGACCGGCTACGGTATAAGACCCAGCCAGGTAATATATGATCGTAAACACTCAGCTTTTAGCGAGTATGATTTTAGTAAAGTCGATATAGATGCTCTTCTATGTGATTATGACTGGCTTCATCTGTCAGGTATCACTCCTGCTCTTTCTAAAAGCTGCGCAGACTTTATTCTAAAATGCCTTGAAGTAGCCAAAGAAAAAAATATCACCGTAAGTTTTGATGGGAACTTTAGATCTACTCTCTGGACCTGGGAAGAAGCCAGGGATTTCTGCACGTTATGCCTTCCATATGTTGATGTACTCTTCGGGATAGAACCCTATCACTTATATAAGGATGATAATGATCACGAAAAAGGAGATTTAAAAGACGGCGTCCCCTTCCAGCCATCTTTCAAACAACAGGATAAGATATTCAGACACTTCGTATCCAGATATCCTAATATCAAATGTATAGCAAGGCATGTACGCTATGCCCATTCGGGTTCTGAAAACAGCTTAAAAGCCTTCATGTGGTATCAGGGTGAAACTACAGAATCAAAGCTGTTTACTTTTAATATACTGGACAGAGTTGGCGGAGGAGATGCCTTTGCAAGCGGTCTTATCTATGCAATGATGAACGGATACGATGCAGATGAGATGATCAATTTCGCTGTAGCATCATCAGTAATCAAGCATACTATAAGAGGCGATGCCAACATAACAGACAATGCCGAAACCATCAGGAATCTGATGAATATGAACTATGATATAAAAAGATAGAGAGCTGCAATTATTCCCACTTGAACAGACCAGCATCCGCTAAGACTTTATAGGGGTGGGCTGTATATAAATCATCGCCACACTTTTTAATCGTTTTATTATATTCATGAGCATGATAGATGGAGATTTTTATTCTGCCAGGGGTCTGCATGTCTGAGCGTAGCGAGTTTCAGACCCCAGAATAAAAATCTCCAGATATCGTGCCATGAATTATAAAACGATTAACAGTGTGGCGATGATTTATATACTGCCCACCCCTATAAAGTCTTTGCGGATGCTGGTCCGTTCAAGTGGGGAATCTGCAAATATATATCACAGAGCTGCTTTGATCTTCTCGATCATCTCTTTGTACTCATCATCTGTAAGGAATTTCTTCTGAGGATTCATCTCAAAAGTTGTATTCCATTCAAATTCATCCTTGTACTTAGGAACAAGGTGCATATGAAGGTGACAGCCGGAATCAGCATATGCTCCGTAGTTGACCTTATCGGGATTAAAAGCTTTATGAATAGCTTTAGATGCTCTGTTTACATCTGCAAAGAATGCATCTCTGTCTGCATCTGATATATCAACGATCTCACTTACATGATCTTTGTAAGCAACTATGCATCTTCCAGGATGGCTCTGCTCCTTGAAAAGGATGAGTGAACTTACAGACAGATCACATATATAGATTCCGAAAGCATCAAGATGCTCATCTCTCATACAATAACCGCAATTTGCGTCTTTTTTAATTTCTGACATTTTACTACCTCTTTTACATTTTTTATCTATATGATATAAATCAAACCAGCAATAATTTGTCTTCGGAAAGATTTATAACAATCATATAAGCTACCAATCTTCTAAGAAATTCATAACGATCATATACGTTGCCTATCTTCCAATTGATTCATAGCAATCATATACGCTGCCTATCTTCCTGATGATTCATAACAATCATAACCACTGCTTATCTGCCCGTCAATCTCAAGGCTTATATTGCCTGCGCTTATAGCTACTGCTCTTGATGCAAATATACCAACGTAGACATATTCAGGATCAACTGCTGTGAGCGTATAATCATAACCTGCAGATACTGCATCGTAGCCTTCTATACTTGCTTTATATCCATCTCTTGTAGACTCTATTGTCATATGCCTTACGTCATGAAGCTTGGGTTCTGCTATGAGCTCTCCGCCTTCAAAGTCAAGTTCACCGCTCTTTCTTGCAAAGGTGTTAGTTCCCTTAGGATATGAAGGATTAAACATAACACCGGCGCAGACATAGTCTCCCAGAAGCTCACCTATAGCACTGTCAACATAGATATCATCTCTTACCATAAGTCCGTATGCTGCAAAGTCGCTGGGACCTCCGGATTCATTAAAGCTTTCAATCTTAATGTCTGCACTTAATTTAAAGTTCTTTGATACAGGTATACGGATATAATACATAGCTATGCCATCTGACTTACTTGAAATCTTGCCGTTATTGCCATGATTGCCGGCAGATATATAAAGCGATCCATCCTTTTGGTCAAAAGAAAAGTCGTCACTCTTTGGGCCATGTCCGCTTATATCGCCAAAAACTGTCGGGTACCATACATTTTTATTTTCATCAGATGCTGCATTCCAATAATCGCTTCCTTTATCGGGCCTTATATAAACAGGATCTTTGTAATCTTTATTTATCGACTTACTGACCCAGTAGCTTGCTTGTTCCAAAGGATCATCATACTCATCCTTTAGATATAAAGCCAAAGAAGGAGCTGACTTTCTTATATCCTGCGCAATAAGATAAGCATTGACTGCAGCTCCAAACATACTTGTATGAGTATCATCAACGCATATAGGCCTTGATCCTGTCCTTGCATGCATCATAAGCGTGTTATTATCAGGATCATCACCTGTGTCAACTTTAAATGCAATATCTACAGTCTGCTTCGTAAGATCGCACACAGGTATAGACAATTCTATACCCAGCTGCCTTATAGCTTCCGGATAATCTCCATCAGGCGTTATATGAACGAAGTCGTTTTTATATATAAGGTTCTTATCTCTTCTTGCTATCGGTGTTACAAGGATGCAGGAAGCTCCTTTATCATTTGCAGGTTTTATATAGTATCTGTATAGACTTTGTGCAAAAGATCCTTCGCTATCTTTATCTCCAATAGCTGATGTGAAGGTGGAATCGCCTCTTTTCTCATCATTATGTCCAAAGCCAATGATAAGGAAGTCGCCCTCAGCTATTCCTTCAAGAAAAGATCTGTAGTTATCAGTCTTTCTAAAACTCTTGGAACTTGTTCCTGAAATGGCAAGATTAATGATGCGAAGATCGTCTTTAAAAAACAGCTTCAGGCCTTCACCCCATCCTACCCTTGGCATATAATATTTGTCGTTAAAACCTGATACAGTACTATCTCCAACAACCCACAAGGTTGATCTGTAATTCTGATCCAAAATCCGCTCCTTTATTACGTCCTGTACCGATGGGAATAGAAGTACATCCATGTACTTCTGGACATTCCCCTATTACTTCCTGTAACGATGGGAAATATACATTCAAAAAATCAAATAATTATCCAATGATCTCTTTTACAGTAGCTGCGATCTTCTCATCTTTACAGTCCTTGAAGAAGTTCT
This sequence comes from Butyrivibrio fibrisolvens, assembly GCF_023206215.1. Lineage (NCBI taxonomy): Bacteria > Bacillati > Bacillota > Clostridia > Lachnospirales > Lachnospiraceae > Butyrivibrio > Butyrivibrio fibrisolvens. Next base: position 1,122,055 of record NZ_CP065800.1, on the reverse strand, counting down.
CTGCAAAATGTTCACCGGCAAATGCGCCCTTTACAAGCTCCTTGTCAAGACCCTTAAGGATAACTGACATATCCTGAACGTAAGTTACCTTCTTAACTTCATCAAGGATCTTCTTATTCCTCTGCTCAGGCACAACTCTTTCCTTAGGATATCCGCCGCCAAATGGCTCGGACCAGAGCTTTTCAAAGATATATTCAAGATTAAGGTCTCCGCCCCATCCAAATCCGAGAGCAAATGGAAGTGATATAGCATTGCCATCATTGATCTGGGCAAATGTGTATGCATCAAGAGGAGTCTCTACATGTCCGCAGATAACGCCGGGGAATGAGTTAAGCGCAAGCATAGCGCCTTCACCTGTTCCGCATCCTGTTACTACAAAGTCTGCTGCGCCGCTGTTTAGAAGTGTTGCTGCAAGGATGCCGTTCTGAACATATGTAAGCTGAGCCTTATCATCAGATGAGTACATACCGTAGTTAACTACTTCAAATCCCTTGGTATCAGCAACTTTCTTAAGTGCATTATAGATAACGGCATTTTTAGCTGCCTGTGAGTTTTCATTAATGAGTGCTATCTTCATACTATTTTTGATCCGATAATAGATAACTTACCGGATACTTCCTTTCGTTATTTTGTATTTCGATATTTTTATATTTCGTTATTTTTATATTTCCTTACAACAACAGGCGAACCTTAATAGGGCTCGCCTGCAACAATATTATTTATCAGTCATTAACCTTTACATCAGGCTGCTCTTCAATTTCATCAGCGAACTTGGATTCGTCAAGATTTGCAGGATCCTGTCCGATGTATGCTGAGATACCGCCATCAATATATACAACCTGACCGTTGATAAAGTCAGAAGCTGGAGAAGCAAGGAATACTGCAAGGCCCATAAGATCTTCTGTGTGTCCCCATCTCTGTGCAGGTGTCTTACTACGGATGAAACGATCAAATGGAGCCATTGATCCATCAGGCTGCTTCTCACGAAGAGGTGCTGTCTGAGGAGTTGCGATATAGCCAGGTCCGATAGCATTGCACTGGATATTGTACTGACCATACTCAGAACAGATATTTCTGGTGAGCATCTTAAGTCCGCCCTTAGCTGCAGCATAGGCTGAAACTGTCTCACGGCCAAATTCTGACATCATGGAACAAGCATTGATGATCTTACCGGACTTCTTCTCTATCATATCCGGAAGAACAGCCTTAGAGCAGATGAAAGGACCTGTAAGGTCTACATTGATAACTGCGTTCCACTCGCCAACGCTCATCTCATGCATAGGGATTCTCTTAATGATACCTGCATTGTTAACAAGGATATCGATAGTACCAACCTTTTCTTTTACATCTGCTACGAACTTCTGAACCTGTTCCTCGTTAGTAACGTCACATACAGCGCCGTATACATCAATTCCAAGCTTCTTGTACTCTTCATATCCTCTGTCTACAAGCTCCTGCTTGATATCATTGAATACAATTTTAGCTCCGGCTTCTGCATACGCTTTAGCATAAGCAAGACCAAGACCATATGATGCGCCTGTGATCCATGCAACCTTTCCCTTAAGAGAGAACTTGTCGAGAATGTTACCCATAATTTTTTCCTCCGTTTATATGTACTATTTGTATTGTTATATTTCAATAGGTTTAATCCCTATTTATTATTTTGTTCATAAGAAGTTGAGCTTGTCAGTGCACAAAGAATTGATATGACTCTATATCTGCACTGCTTCCTCATATGATCATCAATTATTACAGAAGATCCTGCATCCTTACTTCGTCCATATCATCAAAGTCCTGATTCTCTCCGACCATACCCCAGATGAAAGTATAGTTCCTAGAGCCTGAACCTGCGTGGATAGACCAGCTTGGAGATATTACAGCCTGCTCATTTCTCATAATGATATGTCTTGTCTCCTGAGGCTCGCCCATATAATGAGTTACAAATGCATCCTCCGGCATATCGAAGTAAAGATATACTTCCATACGACGATCATGTGTATGACATGGCATTGTATTCCAAACACTTCCCGGTTCAAGATGAGTCATTCCCATCTCAAGCTGACAGGATTCTACCTGACCTGGAAGGATATATTTATTAATAGTACGGTGGTTTGCATCTTCCATAGAACCAAGCTCTTTTTTGTTCTCAGGCTTGATCTCTACGTCATATTCCTTTGTAGCCTTACTATCTTTAAGGATTCTCTTGGTTGGATATGTCATGTGAGCAGGACCTGAGCACATGTAGAACTTTGCAGGATTCTTTGGATCTTTGGATGCAAATACGATATCCTTAGTCCCTTTACCTATATACATTCCGTCACGTGCTGCAATCTCATAAACCTCTCCATCAGCTGTAACTGTTCCATCACCGCCGATATTGATGATTCCAAGCTCTCTTCTTTCAAGGAAGTACTGAGCACGAAGTTCATCTCCAGCTTCAAGCTTAAGCTCTTTATTAACAGGCATAGCGCCGCCAAATATAATACGATCGATATGGCTGTATACAAGCTTTATCTCATCTTCAAAGAAAACCTTCTCAACAAGGAATTCTTCTCTGAGTCTTTTTGTGTCATAATATTTGACATCCTTGGGAGATGCCGCTGTTCTAAGTTCCATTTACTAAACCTCCTTAAACGATGGTACTTTACTATCTATATTGTTTTAATTCAAAAACTCTATATCTTATATTGATTTAATTGCTTTTATCCTATGGAAAAAATGTTTAGTTTTTATAATCTGCTTTATAATCCTATAAAAAATGTTTAATAATCTGGATCTGTATTTATCACTTTCCCAGGATCTTGTTCTCATATCCTTCAATACATCTTCTGGATACTTCTGCACTGTTAGGCTTTGTATCCTCCAAAGTTGCATGGATGTGATCTTTTCTCTCCAGAGCAAATTTTACTATCTGTGTATAGTCCATATCTCCAAGGCCGCATCCCATGGACTTTACTTCATTGGCATCAAGTCTGCAGTCTTTAAGATGTATCATAGCAATATCCTTACCAAGGATATCTATAGTTCTTGCAATAGTCTCATCTCTCTTCTCATATTCATAAGGAGATATGAGATTAACCGGATCAAAGATAATCTGAAGATTGGGTGATTCAATCTGATCCAGAACGATCCTTGCTCTTTCGGGAGTAGATACAATGTGTCTCCACACAGGCTCTATTGCTATTATCTGTCCAACGCTTTCTGCATATCTGACTACAGGCCTTAGTCCGTCTATGAATATCTTCAATGCTTCATCAGATTTGGCTGCCTCAGGCTCATAATGATAATCTTCATTGGGCATACCTGTTTCTGTTCCAACTACACCTGCTCCAAGTATTGATGCAAAGCGAAGGTTGGCCATATATTCTTCCTGAATCTGCTTTAATTTGTCCTTGGAAGGATTGGCAAGATTCTTGTAACAGCCTATTACCGCAACATCAAGATCTGCTTTTTGAAACTCCCTTTTAAGCCACATAGCATAGCCCGGTGTAAGGGCTTCTACAGATGATGGGATATCTTTTACTTTAGAAAGTGCAATATGAACACAGGTAAAACCCTGCCCGCGAATATTTTTGAGTCGTTCTTCAAAGGGTACTTCCATAGAATCATGGAAGCGTAGTCCAAGACTGATCATAACCTTCTCCTTTCGATTTATATCCTTTACAAGATGTCAAAAAATATGTCCACTTTAAAGGATGTAAATAAACCCCCACTATCACTTTATCATATATCATGAAACTTCGTTTCGCTTTATGAAACAAATACAATGCAAAAACAACCATCATAATCCGGCATTATTCATAGTCGTGATAATAAAGCTTTATGTCATTAAATCTTATTGTTATGATATTCCTTTCCTTATCACAACTTCACCATCCTGGCCCTGTATATCAACATTACTTAAAATGAGATTTTTTACATTTTCAGCATATATACCCATCTTGCTGGTATCAGGAACTCCATTTGACATGGCAGGCTGTCCGGCCTTCGCATCATCCTTGTATCTTACTGTGACATTCTCCATAAGGATCTCTTCGATAGGAGATTCAGGAAGTCCAAGATAATATGCGGCAGCATATTCTGTATCTTGTGCACTTATATTTCTAAATACAAGACGGCCTATAGAGGGAGTTCTGTCATCTACAGGAAAGCTTTCTCTTGACTGTACATAATCCGTCTTACCGTCAGGATCACAGAAATAGAAACTGTTGACTACAAAAGGCGTAAGCACATGATCCATCTCAATATTTTCAAATATTATATTGTCAAGAACAGAATCCTTGCCTCTTCCTCGCCTTGTCTTGATCCTAAGTCCTCTGTCCGTATCATGGAACAGGCAGTCTGTAACCTTGACATTATTAACACCGCCGGCAATCTCGGACCCAACTGTAACAGCACCGTGTCCGGATTCCATGAGGCAGTGTGCCACAAGCATATCGCATGAGGGACGCTTATGTTTCCTTCCCATATATATCTTGCCGGACTTAATTGCTATACAGTCATCTCCAAGACTAAAATGAACGCCAAGAACCCTCATACCGCTACAGGACTCAGGATCGAATCCATCAGTATTTGGAGAATTCCAGGGATTTTCAATCTTCACATCTATTACATCGATATTCTTTGAAAAATATGGATGAAGTGTCCAGCAAGGTGACTGTCTTATAAGAAGACCTGCCAGCATGATATCACTACAATTATTAACAAAGAACATATTGGGCCTTGCGACAGTAAAATGCTCCTTGTCAATCTTCCACCAGTCATCAAAGCCTGCATTACCATCCAAAGTTCCATGTCCGTATATGATGCAGTCCTCTACATCAAATCCTGTGATCATAGACGCATACTGTCTTAAAGGATTGCCTTCCCAGCTTGCAAAGTTGTATTCAGAATCCTCATCATAGCTTCTGACAATCCCAGGGAGGATAGGAAGCTTTGACTTATCTTTGGTTCCTATAAGAACTGCCCCATCTTCAATCTCAATACTAATATGAGACTTAAGAAAAAGAGCTGTAACAGCATATCTTCCAGAAGGAATAAGGACTCTTCCGCTTTCAGGGCAGACATTTATAGCTGTCTGAATAGCCATAGTATCGTCATGCTCTCCATCACAGATAGCTCCAAACTCTAAAGCATTAAGAGTAACTGTTTCATGTAAAGTATGTACCGAAAGCTCAGATACGCCATCTTCATCGCCGCATGTGTTAGTGATCCTGATCTCATAATCCATATCAGGAAGAAGACCTGTTATAAGATTTATGCAACGATCTGTCATCCCACGTACAGGCTTTGGATCAGGAACGATCATACTTTCTTTTGGTATAATCTCATATTCATATTTATAGATTGTATTATATTTACCGCCATCGTTTATCTTAAGAATGATAAAACGGGCTCCTGTTTTTAGTATTTCAAATGCCATTTTTTAACCTCATGTCGCGAGTGAAACGAGTGACTAATGGTTCAAATTGGTGGAGCTTGCGACACTAATTTGGGTTTGAAAGTGGAACACTTTCAAGCTTGACCTCATGTCACGAGTGACTAATGGTTCAAATTAGTGGAGCTTGATACATCATAATATATGCATCAATCATAAGTTTTCTGACATTGGAACTACATGGTGACTCCGAAGGCTTGATACCAATAGAATCATCATTTATAAATTCTTTGATCAGAAATGATCTCATCTTCATTAAACTGATTTTTTTAAGTTTAGAATCAGAATCAATATCTTCTTTTAAATCTGCATCCGTTTCTATATTTGTTTTTAAATCTTCATCTATGTGATCCCGGAAAGTTGTATCCAAGTCTTCATCTGCATCTATGTTAAGAAGTCTTATTGCAAGACCTTCATACTTCTCAGCATCGATATGTCCTTCTTTTATTCCCATAAGAAGTACATAACAGGCACACATCTTCACATCATCTTCAAGGCCGCAGATCTTATCAATGCTCCTCAAATCAAAGAAGAGCTCTCTTATACCCTGTCTTAATATATCCTCTAAAAGCCTATAATCTTCGTATATCTGGATACTCATATAGCAAAGAGACTCTACTACTGTTTTTAGGAAAAAAATCTTATTAGTAATAATCTCGCTACAATAAGTACCATTTAAGTCATCATCTCTTATAAGCTCAAATGCCGATCTAAACCTGTCACAGATATCATTGTATCCGTTCTTCTTGTTCCATCTTGTCTCATAATCAGTATAAAAAGGCATATAAAAGCACATATCTTTAATTCCTGATAAGCTGATACTGCTTTCGTCTGTACCCAAAAATCCTATAAGCCTTTCATGCAGACTATCTGCAAGTTTTCTATAATCATAATTGCCCGTCTCATCATATAGATATATGCATGCCTGGCCTATACTATAATCAGATACAGGAATCTTAGCGCCGGATTCAAGATCTTTTTTTAGTTTTTCTGTCAAAAAAAGAAGATTTTCCACAGTTTCACCATTTTTCATTAAATAATCTCCCACTACTGAAAAATCAATAATGTAAGCTCTTACATATATAACATTATACACGTTTTTATCATGTTTGACGATACAAAAATATAAACTTATTTTTGAGCAAAATCACAAAATTTTACTATTGATATATTTTGTGAACAATAGCGCGAGCTTAACACAAATTCAAAAAGGTGAAAAAGCAAAAACTGCTCTTCCACCTTTCCGACTATGAGTAACAGTTTTAAGACTGATACTGCCTGGCTATATGATTGTACTGTTTGAAAATGCTCTGTTTGCAAACATATATGACTATTAACTTATGAGTCAGAACCTGTATCATTCTTTTACAGCACCGACATTTACGCCCTTAACAAAGTATTTCTGAAGGAATGGATATGCTGCCATGAAAGGAAGAATAGCGCATACGATAGCTGCATAGTAAAGTGTCTCCTGGGCTACATTGTACTGTGTTGTCGGTGTATCACCATCCATGATCATGACACGAAGCTGATACTGGAAGTTAACGAGTTTAGTATTAGTAATATAAATCTGAACTGTGCTGTAGTCATTCCATACAGTAACTGCAAACATAAGACCGATTGATGCCAGTGCTGCCTTGGAAAGAGGAAGTACTATCTTGAAGAAGATTCCCATAGGGCTGCAGCCGTCAATCTTGGCAGCTTCATAAAGTGATCCTGGGATTCCTTCGAAGAAGTTCTTCATAAGTACAAGGTTATATACATTCATACCATGCTTGAAAACAAGGATCCATGTGTTATCAACAAGACCAAGTTGCTTCATGACAAGGTATTCAGGGATCATACCACCGGAGAAGATCATTGTCACAAGAAGGAAATATGAGAAAAATGTTCTTCCGGGCATATCATACTGGTTAAGTACATAACCACCAAGTGTTGACATTATAAGACCTACAAGTGTTCCTACTACTGTTGTCCATACTGAGTTCCAGAATGGAAGATAAAGCTTGGATGTTTCGAATATAGTCTTATATCCAAGGATTGTAGGCTGTGTAGGCCAGAGCTTGAACTGGTAGATTCCGACAGCGTTGAAGGAATCTACTACAACCTTCCAAAGCGGAATGATAATAATAAGTGAAATGATTATAAATACAAGATAGTTGACAACATCAAATGCATGTATGCCCGACTTCTTTCGTAATTGTGCTTTTGCCATAATTCCGCGACCTCCTTAAATAATACCGCGTCCGCGGACTTTTTTACTTGCAAAGTTACTAAGCAGCATGAGAATACCACCAACAACTGATTTGAACAAACCAACAGCAGTAGTATAACCATAATCAGGAATGAACTGCAGGAATGTCTGACGATATATATAAGTGGAGATAACATCTGCTACATCGTATACTCGTGAGTTATAGAGAACGAATACAGGCTCGAAGATATTAAGAACCTTAGCTATGTTCAGGATGAGTACGATGATAATAGTATTAGCAAGTTCAGGAACTGTTACATACCAGATCTTCTGAAGTCTTGTGGCACCGTCAATATCTGCGGCTTCGTAGATCTCAGGATTGATACCTGCAAGAGTTGCAAGGAAGATAACTGTTCCCCAACCTGTTTCTTTCCACATATTGATCAAATAGAAAATAGGTCTCCACATCTTAGTTGAATGGAGGAAGTCAATGCTAGTTGAGATAACTCCCCATTCTTTTAAAGTCTCATTGATGAAACCTGTTGATGAATTGGATAAGAAAAGAGTGAAGATAGCTGCTACAACCGCATATGACATAAAGTGCGGAAGGTAAATAACTGTCTGGAATGCTTTCTTGGCAATTATATTACCCATTTCATTAAGAAAAACAGAAATGATAACAGCTGCGAATGTGTTAATAAGTAGCTTAGCTATAGAAATAATAAGTGTGTTTTTTAGTGCTGCCCAGAACTCTGCTTTTGCAAACATTATCTGGAAATTTTCAAGACCAACCCAATGGATATTCTTGAGCTTGTAGCTGTAGAAAGAATATCTTACTCCAAGCATTGGCCAGTAATACATGATGATAACGAAAATGAATACCGGAAGGAACATGAGGTAATAACCTCTTGAATTCCATATTCGCTGCCCCAGAGGCTTCTTGTTTCTAACTGCACCAAGAGCAAGATCAGCCTGCTTATACTTTTTACTCATAGTTTTGTGTTTCCTTTCATAGTACCGTAAATCCCACTGTAATATCCTCAGCAAAAATCCTGCCTCCGTTAATACGCAGAGGCAGGATCAGAAATTCTGAATCTTACAGCCTTTTTACCTCAACCCGGGTCGTATGCTATTACTGAGCGTTAAGTTCTTCAAGAATAGCTGCAGATGCATCGCCGTACTTGTCAATGTAGTTCTGTACAGCCTGCTCAGGTGTGATATCACCTACTACTGCCTGATTCATCCAAGTTGTCTTATCTGTAACCATGTCTGCTTCATAGTTTGTAAGTGTCTCACTTGAAGCTGCTGCAGGAGCATCAACACAGTTCTCTGTGAAGAACTGGTTACCTTCTACAACAAGATCTGTATTATCTGCATAGCCGTTTGTAAGAGGAGCGATTACGAGATTAGCATCAAGGAAGTTCTTCTTCCAAACTGTGTTCTCGTCGTTAGGTGACTGCTTAAGGTGGAACTGACCAGCTTCATAGCTGTATTCCTTAGCATCATCTGTTCCGGCATTTGTTGTGAATGTTTCTGCTTCTGTTGACCAGTGAACACCTTCTGCACCGTATGTCCAGAGAGTCTGTACCTTGTCACCATCAAGCATTGTGTCGAAGAGGATATCGAAGATAGCCTGCTCACGAGCGCTGTCTCCGTCACCATCATCTGTGATTGTAAGAACAGGAGCTTCTCTGTTAAGGTATCCGCCCCAGCTGTCCTTGATCTCCTTGATAGGAGCAAGCTCTACAAGTTCAGAATCAACTTCATTACCAATGAGCTTATCTGTAAGTGTCTGATACCATGTACCAGCCCAGTATGTGAATACACCTGAAGATGTTGACTGATCATTGGAGAACCACTTCTCACGAGCCTGCTTAGTACCAGCTTCCTCTGTATCAGGATCGATAACACCGTCTGTGTAACCCTTGTTAAGTCTTGCAAGAGCATCGATTGTAGCCTGCTCTGTGAAACCGTCTACCCAAACGCCTTCGCTGTTCTGATAGAATGAAGGATATGCATCCTGCCAGAACTCAGGCATGTAGTTGATGTATGGAGCTTCATCAAGCTTACCGTAGCCTGCTGCGATTACACCGTATGTTCCTGCAGATCCGTTACCATCAGGATCATCATTAGTGAAAGCCTGAAGCATGTTGTAATATGAATCGAAATCTGTAACAGAAGCTGCATCAATTCCTACAGCATCAAGCCATGCTTTCTTAACATAAGTAACACATCCGTTACCATATGTAGGAGCGAATCCGTAAAGAGCTCCTGATGAAGTCTTAAGATTCTCATTGATCTTATCAAGTGTCAGACGTGACTGGAACTCGGCATTGTCATAAGCATTGGCCATATCCCAAAGAAGACCTGTTGTCTGATACTGTCTGAGCATCGTAGCGCTCATGATAAGAGCATCAGGATATTCTCCATCGCCTGCTTCTCCTGTTGTAAGAAGACGTGAAACTGTTCCTGAATAATCAGAGTGATCAAGCTGTGTGATATTAAGATCTACATGATAGCCGAACTTCTCTTCGATTGCCTTCTCCCACTGATCTACGAACTCAGCCTGTCCTGCATCGACTGTAGCTGTAAGAGTTCCGTCGAATACCAGATTGATCTGTGTAAGCTGATAGTCGCTACCACCTTCTGTCTGTTCAGCCTGTGAGCTACCCCCATTGGCAGACTCTGTTCCTGTTCCTGTTCCTGTTTCTGTACCTGCACATCCTGCAAGCACTCCTACCATTGCTGCGGATAGGAGCAATGATATCGCTTTCTTTTTCATAAAATTACCCTCCTTAATAATGTATAAAAATGTAAGCGTTTTCAATACCTTATGTGTTTAATTTAGCATGTAGAAAATAGTATTTCAAGCTATATTTTCATAAATAATTGCCAAAAATGCAAAGTAGTTCAAAGAATCCCGTATTTTCAGCGTTTTCAGCCTAGGCCGCGTCCTAAACCACCTTTTATCACTCTCTAAAAATCGAAACAACCGCGAAAATTTTTGTGTTTTTTATCAATTATTGCGAAAAACAGCCCCTATTAATTATGCACTTTCACATATTTTATTCGTCAATTTTAACAATAAAAAATCGTAAAAAAGATGATTGTAAGCAGTTACGTTTACCCCAAAATCAGCTCGTTTTGATCAGTAATTTTTGTAATCTCTTTCACAGATTTTCAAAAAAATTTAAAAACCTGTTCATTACTGTATTTATTCCCTTAAATAGTCTCTTACAATCGCAATGCTTATTTTTTATTCTTCACTTCTTCTTATAAATATATGTGTATTATTGCCAAATACATAGGCGCCGATCATAGCAGATGTAAATCTCTTGCCCTTGGACAATCCTTCGGAGCATATGCCAGTCACATCTTTGGCGATATACAGACATCTTCCATTAAGAAAGAACGTCCTTTGGGTATAATCTGTTATAAGCGTGAACGTATTTTCTGATATATCTTCTATATTAAATATATGCTCATAAATATACCTGTCATCTCTATACTCTGTGATCACAGCTTTGGTACATCCATCTTGCTTTCTAAGTCCAAATTTGATATAGGAATTCTCATCATAATATAAAGTCATCCCGGCTTCTTCATGATCCAAAAGGCCATTTGGACTTATCATCTGTATCTCATCCCTGCAGACAAGGTCTTTTTGATTATATACAGCAAAACTCCTGCAACCAATGTCACACAGATCTCTCCCATCTCCTTTGATCATGATAGAACTGTCCTGCCTGACATCTACAAACTTTTTATCCGCAGTTCTTGCAAAGAGCCATACAAAGCCGGGAATAGAAGTACATCCATGTACTTCTGGACATTCCCTTTTACGTCCTGTAATGTCGGGAATAGAAGTACATCCGTGTACTTCTGGACATTTCCTTTTACGTCCTGTAACGGCGGGAATAGTCATATTATATTTTCCGTCATTCGGAATTTTGGAATCGTTAGCAACATAGGTAGAATCCTTGCGATCATATGGGAGCTTGGCTATATAAGAAGGACCCTTGCGCATATTTACAATAGGCCAGCCGTCCGCTGTCCATGTGATCTTATCAAGGGCAGTCTCTCTTCCAAGCATCCCCCATTTGCCATCTATCATCCTCTCACACAGATATACCATGTACCAGCTGCCATCCTGCGTCATAACAGGCTTGCCATGGCCACAGCACTGGATAGGAGCAATAGGATCTTTTTGCGTCATGATAGGATTGTAAGGACAGTTCTCATAAGGACCTTTGAGATTCCTAGATCTAAGGACAGTGATCATGTGCCCTCTGCCGGTACCACCCTCAGCAAGGAAGCAGTAATAATAACCGTCCTTTTTAATAAGATGCGGTCCCTCCGGAGCATGGCCTGACCAGCCGTAAGCTATCATTTCAGGATCAGATAGTATCCGCTTTCCATCAGATGACACTTCCACAAGACATGCCCCTCTATTAAGAAGCATATATCTTCTTCCATCATCATCTGTAAAAAGAGACGGATCTATTCCACTAATATTATGGATCACAGGAGTATCATAAGGACCTTCCGGTCTATCCGAGCTTGTGACGATCTGAGTCTGCGGATATTCCATATCATCGTTGTTACGAAGGGTTGCGCAGATATAGAATCTACCATCATGATAACTTATATCCGGCGCCCAGAATCCCCTGCCACCTTCAAGTCTGCCAAGATGCTCCGATGCCCAGTCAGGATCTGTAACTGCATATCCAATGAGCTGCCAGTTGACAAGATCTTTGGAATGAGAAATCGGTATTCCGGGAAAATAGATAAAGCTGGAGTTGACCATATAATAGTCATCTCCAACCCTTACTATGGAAGGATCTGCATGAAATGATCTCATGACCGGATTCCTGTAGGTATCACTCAGATCATAACCCAGATGTTCTTTCAAAAAGTATATATATCTTTTCTGTTATCATTATTACCATCTTCATTACTATCCGAATTACTATTTTTATTATTATCTTTTGATTTAAAATAATATTTTTGATAGATATAATCCTGTGAGGCTTTGACAGATAGTCCGCCATATACTGCTTTCCCACCGGATGGCAGCATACCTAACGCTTCAAGATACAGTTCTTCTCCTGCAAGGTCATATGGAGTTATAAGCCATTCATCTGCATAGGTAGGATCCATCTGGCAGCTAAGCACCAGATATCTTACTATTTCAAGATTGCCTCCAAGAACCGCATAGTGAAGCACGCTCCTTCCATGCTCATCAGTATCTTCAAGATTCAGACCATGACGTGTCTTTTGTTTTACAAGTTCAAGATCACCGCTAAGAGCTGCCTCAATTCCTTCTTTAAAGCCTTTTTCTGATTTCGAAGAATAAATATTCATAACCACCTCGTATCGCACCTAAAATAAATAGTAGTAGTTTGAGTTAACCACTTTAAGCTGTGATCTTATTACTCTTTCGCCGTATCATCTGTGATATATACCCAGTCATATCTACCATAGCCATTGCCACTTCCTTTATTATTCATATTGGCTGACCAAAGGCATATCTTGGCGCCTGTCCATGTTGCTCTTTCCAGCATCTGTGTTTTGCCAAGCTCTTTATAAGACACTCCGTCAAGCGAATAGTAATAGTTATAAGATTTATCTTCACGAACCACTATCTTCATAAATATATGGCCCGAATCTATTAACTGTGCATCGCATGAAGTCTCGGTAGCTTCTCCTTCGAATTCCTTGTTAGTAACATCTCCTTTGAACATAACAACGAAGTTCTTGCCCTGCATACGCTTGATCCCGGCATAGGAATACTTCTGCCCCACAATACCGCAAGCAGCTATATCCCCATCTTCTCCGGGATACAGATGGATCGATGTAGTCACAGTAAAAGCTTTACTCTGAGGTATCTGAGTCAGGACATTGCCCGCATACCACAAAAGATTCTCTCTTCCTCCAGGAGCCATACAGTAAAGAATAAGATGCCCATCATCAAGCTGATACCAGTCTTCGTTGGGATTGGCCTGCCACTGCCACTGAAGCCCAAGCTTATCAGATCTAAAGTCATCAGATGTACTTATCTTATATTCAGGAGCACCTTCAACAGGATCAGACCATTCCTTGACAGGCTCTCCTATCCCGTCACCGTCAAGATCACTTCCTATAAAGGGCCATCCGTTAATAAAACACATAGGCTGAAGATGTGTGATCCTTCCAAGTTCATGAACATCCTGAAAATGAACGAACCAGTTACGACCATCCGGTGTATCAACCCAGCCTCCCTGGTGAGGACCATTGATATCCGTACAGCCCTGATGCATTACAACCTTGTACTCATAAGGTCCGTGTATATCCCTGGATCTAAGGCATGACTGCCAACCTGTCGCAACGCCTCCGGATGGCATAAGAATATAGTAATAGTCATCCTTCTTATAAATCTTGGGGCCTTCTGTTGTAGGCGCCACTTGCTCTCCATCAAAGATAAGCATAGGCTCACCAATAAGCCTTGTACACTCAGGATCAATCTCCACTAGCATGAGCCTGTGCTTGATACCACATCTACTCCTTGCAAGTGCATATACCATATATGCTCTTCCATCATCATCCCAGATAGGGCAAGGATCTATCCAGCCTTTAGATGTACATAGCATGTTAAGCTGGAACTGGCCGTATGGATCTTTACTTCTGGCTACCATGATGCCCTCATCCGGAAGAGGGATAAACACAATAAATGTGTCATCATGATATCTAATAGACGGAGCCCAGGTTCCGGAGCCGTGAGAAGGTCTGTTGTACTTATCAAAAGGAAGTTTTGAAACGCAGTAATTGATTATCTCCCAGTGAACCAGATCTTTAGAATGAAGAAGTGGAACTCCGGGCAGATATGTAAAAGATGATGCCACCATATAAAAATCCTGGCCTACACGTATAACATCAGGATCTGAATAATCAGCATATAAAATCGGATTTTGATACATCTAGCCTCTTTTCCGGGTCAAGCCAAAACTTGCCACTTGGGTGATTGGTATACTCAAAGACTTTGCAGAGAGACGAAGATCTCAGACAGACGGAATACGGATCATTTACACGCTATAATTGTTTTATAAATTCATGGCATGATATCTGGCGCTTTTCATTCCGGGGTCCAAACTCGCTTCGCTCAGACATGTGGACCCCAGACAGAATGAAAAGCTCCATCTATCACGCTCATGAATTTTATAAAACAATTAAAAGCGTGTAAATGATTCATATTCCGTCCGCCCGAGATCTTCGTCTCTCTGCAAAGCCTTTGAGTATACCTCATTGCCTGCGCAATAAGTTTTAGTTAGAAATTACATTAGCCCTTTTTGTTTTTACTTTTTTGATTATTTTTCACAATAAGAACTTCTACATTAAGCATGTGTGTTCTTACGTTTATTGTTTGATATATTGGAATTAATAACGCTTACTCTTTTAGAATACACTATATTATTTTATTATTGTATCAAAATGCTTCACTTTTTATATCATTTTTGCTCAGATTTCCCACTTGGAAGGATCAGTATCCAGAAAGCTTTACAGGGAGTGGGCAGTATATAAACCATTGGCGCGCTTTTAATCGTTTTATAAAATTCATGAGCGTGATAGATGAAGCTTTTTATTCTGCACAGGGTCTGCATGTCTGAGCGAAGCGAGTTTCAGACCCTAGAATAAAAAGCTTCAGATATCATGCCATGAATTTATAAAACGATTAACAGCGCGACAATGGTTTATATACTGTCCGCTCCCTGTAAAGCTTTCTGGATACTGATCCTTCCAAGTGGGATACCCGCAAAATCCCTGATTATTTTAACCAAAATTTTGCCAGGTTTTTTGGCAAAGATTTTGAGGTGAAAAAGCCTGCAAACTCCGCTTGACATAGGGCTTTTGCTATGATAAGTTATCGCAAGTGACACCTTTTTTGGGGCTTCATTATTAAAATATTTTTATAGGGAGTTGCAGGGGTATGGATTTAAGCAGACAACAACGCGCACCTATCTGCGATGCGCTTGAGAAATTCCGTAAAAAAAGGGTGGTTCCTTTCGATGTTCCGGGCCACAAGAGAGGACGTGGCAATCCGGAGCTTACAAAGCTTTTAGGACAGCAGTGCGTAGGCATTGACGTCAACAGTATGAAACCACTTGATAATCTGTGCAATCCGGTTTCTGTTATTGCAGAAGCAGAGGAACTCATGGCTGATGCTTTTGGTGCAGCTTATGCTTTTCTCATGGTAGGAGGTACGACCAGTGCTGTTCAGGCAATGGTCTTATCTGTGTGTGCCAAAGGTGACAAGATCATACTCCCCCGAAATGTTCATAAAAGCGTTATCAACGCACTCATTCTGTGCGGAGCTATTCCGGTATATGTAAAACCGAAGATTCATCCTGTCATTGGAGTTGCTCTTGGTATGGAGAAGGAATCCCTTCTTGAAGCCATCAATGCAAATCCCGATGCCAAGGCTGTACTTATAAATAATCCAACTTATTATGGCATATGTTCTGATCTCGTAGGTCTTACCCAGATCGCACATGAGCATGGTCTTAAGGTTCTGTGCGATGAAGCTCACGGAACACAGCTGTACTTTGCAGACGACCTTCCTATAGCAGGAATGAAGGCCGGCGCTGATATGGCTGCAATATCCATGCACAAGTCAGGCGGATCGCTTACCCAGAGTTCTGTCCTTTTACTTGGTGAAAATATGGACAGAGCCCACGTTCGTCAGATCATAAATCTAACACAGACAACCTCAGCAAGTTACCTGCTCTTATCAAGTCTTGATATCAGTAGACGCAATCTTGCACTTAGGGGCAGAGAATCTTTTGCCAAAGTCAAAGAGATGAGTGAATATGCAAGAAATGAGATCAATGCAATAGGTGACTACTACGCCTACGGCAAAGAGCTCATCGACGGCTCCAGTGTATATGACTTCGACGTGACCAAGCTATGCGTATTCACCAAACCCATCGGTCTTACCGGCATAGAAGTATATGATCTTCTCAGAGATGAGTACGATATACAGATGGAATTCGGAGATCTGGGAACTATCATGGCATACATCTCAATAGGAGATCGTATGCAGGATATTGAGAGACTTGCAAGCGCCCTGTCTGATATAAGACGTCTTTACAAAAAAGACAAGGAAGATCTGGCATATGTTGATGCTGTAACTCCTAAGGTTGTATGTTCACCTCAGGAATCCTTCTATGCAAAGAAGGTATCTCTTCCGATACATGAAACAGCCGGGCGAGTATGCGGCGAATCAGTTATGTGCTATCCGCCGGGAATCCCGATATTATCGCCAGGCGAACTTATAACCGAAGATCTTATCGGCATGATCCTGTATGCAAGAGACAAGGGATGTTCTTTGCAAGGAATGGCTGACCCTTCCGCAGATAACCTTCAGGTACTGGAGGGGGTAAAAGGCGCATAAATGCGCCAAAAATGCCAGGGCATTTCGAGGGCGCATAAATTCGATAAAAATGCCAGGTCATTTCGAGGACGCATAAATTCGATAAAAATGCGTTTCAAAAGGAGGCTGTTATGAAAAACAATTCTGAGATCTGGTTTTCAGACCAGCAGACAGACAGTGTATCTCTTAATATAAGAGTAACCAACCAGTTATATCATGGTATCAGTGAATTTCAGGAGATAGATGTCTTCCAGTCAGAATCATTTGGTAAGTTTCTGGTTCTTGACGGCGAAGTCCTTTTTTCTGAATCTGATGAATTCATTTATAATGAAATGGTAGCTCATGTACCTATGGCAGTTCATCCACATGTCAAGAAAGTTCTTATAATAGGTGGAGGCGACGGAGGTGTTGCTACAGAGTTTACAGCTTATCCGGAGATTGAACAGATCGATGTCGTAGAACCTGACGAACAGATGGTAGAAGTCTGCAGAGAGTTTTTCCCTGAGAGTACAAGGGGATTTGATGATGAACGCGTGCAGATCTCCTATCAGGACGGGCTTCGCTTTGTAAGAGGCAGGGAGAATGAATACGATATCATCATCAATGATGCAACAGATCCATTCGGCCATTCAGAAGGCCTCTTCACCAAAGAGTTCTATGGAAGCTGTTTTAGAGCACTTAAAAGCGACGGCATAATGGTATATCAGCACGGAAGTCCATTCTTTGACGAAGAGGAATCCGTATTTCGCTCAATGCACAGGAAAGTGTTTAAGACTTTCCCCATAAGCAGGGTATATCAGGCCCACGTACCCACCTGTTCATCAGGTTACTGGACCTTTGGTTTTGCAAGTAAGAAATATCATCCCATTACAGATTTTGACGAACAAAGATGGAATGAGAGAAATATCAAAACTGAGTATTATACAACCTCTCTTCACAGAGCAGCATTCATGCTCCCACGATATGTAGTTGATATACTGCATGAAGAGGAACACTGATTTTAATATATATTTATAAGCACGAAATATTGGATCATCGATCCAATTATCCATTTATAAGTTTAGATCAAATTATATCTATGCCTTTGATGGCAGAAAGGAACTACTATGTCCAGATTACTTATAATCGGATGCGGCGGTGTCGCACAGGTAGCAATTGCAAAATGTTGTCAGAACAGTGATGTATTTACAGAGATATGCATCGCTTCAAGAACCAAGTCCAAGTGCGACGATGTTGCAGCAAAGCTCAAAGATACTACCAAAACAAAAATAACCACAGCACAGATTGACGCTGAAGACGTACCTGCTCTTACAGCTCTTATCAAGGAATATAAACCTGATGCAGTCCTTAATGTGGCTCTTCCTTATCAGGATCTTACTATCATGGATGCCTGCCTTGAAGCCGGCGTTCACTATATAGATACAGCTAACTACGAGCCTGAAGATACAGATGATCCAGCGTGGAGGAAGATCTACGAAGCAAGATGCAAGGAAGCCGGCTTCTCTGCTTATTTTGATTACAGCTGGCAGTGGGCTTATGAAGATAAGTTCAAGAACGCAGGACTTACAGCACTTCTCGGAACAGGATTCGACCCAGGTGTAACATCTGTATTTGCTGCATATGCCAAAAAACACTATTTCGATACAATTGATACAATCGATATCCTCGATTGCAACGGTGGTGATCATGGATATGCATTTGCAACTAACTTCAATCCTGAGATCAATCTTCGTGAAGTATCAGCTCCAGGATCCTACTGGGAAGATGGTCACTGGGTAGAGATCCCTGCCATGAGCATAAAGAGAGAATATAACTTCGATCAGGTTGGTATGAAGGATATGTACCTGCTCCACCACGAAGAGATCGAAGCACTTGCCAAGAATATGCCTGAAGTTAAGCGTATCCGCTTCTTTATGACATTCGGACAGAGCTACCTCGATCACATGAGATGTCTAGAAGACGTAGGAATGCTCTCAACAACTCCTATCAAGTTCCAGGGACAGGAGATCGTTCCGATCCAGTTCCTCAAAGCTCTTCTTCCTGATCCTGCTACTCTCGGACCAAGAACTAAGGGCAAGACCAATATAGGTTGTATCTTCACAGGTAAAAAAGATGGTAAAGAGAAAAAGATCTACATCTACAACGTATGTGACCATGAAGAATGCTATAAGGAAGTTGGTTCACAGGCAATCAGCTATACAACAGGTGTTCCTGCAATGATCGGTTCTATGATGGTCGTATCAGGCCTTTGGAATAAGCCGGGTGTATTCACAACTGACCAGTTCGATCCCGATCCATACATGGAAGCACTGAACAAGTGGGGCCTTCCATGGGTAGTTGAAGAAAACCCTGTACTTGTTGATTAAAAACAAACTTGTACTTAAAAAGTACGCCACCCATCACTGAAATAGGTGGCGTACTTTTTTATTAATTCACTCATACTCTACTTGGACGATGAAGTATGATCAAGGAATTCACAGGGATTAATTCAGCATTGGGTATGGGATGATGTCCTTTGCATCTGTCTGGTGCTGAGCTATTATTTTCTCCATCCAGACCATGTCATACCAGCGGGAGAATTTGTAACCGCATCTGGTAAATCGGCCTATGAGTTTGTAACCCATGTGGTCATGGAAGTTAATGCTGTTATTGGTCAGGTATTCGTCTTCTTTTTCAGGAGCTCCTATGCAGGCATATAGGTTGGTGATACCCTGCTTATAAGATATATCTTCAAGTATCTCATAGAGTCTTCTTCCAAGGCCAAGTCCTTTGCATCTATCAGAAAGATATATAGACATCTCTGCTGACCACTCGTAGGCTTTCCTTACATGGAAGGCACTTGTATATGCATAGCCTATGATACGGCCGTCCTGCTCTACAACAAGATATGGATATTTGGCACTGATATTTTTGATTCTGTCTGTAAATTCCTCTACAGAAGGGACCTCGTACTCGAATGTTATCGCCGTCTTTTCAACATAAGGTCTGTAGACTTCTACAAGTTCAGGTGCATCCATAAGGCTTACTTCTCTTATGATGATGTCTTTATCTTTATCTTTATCTTTATATATTATCTTTTTCTTATCATATAAATTTTTTTCATTATTCATATCTTTATCCATATCATTACCTATATCATTATCTATATCATTATCTATATCTTTATCCATATAATAATCTCTATTAGCTTCCCTATTATACATATTGATCTGTGCCTTATTGTCTTTGGTCATCCTGCCACCTCCAAGTAAGTGCCTTACAGCCTATATATAGCTATATATGTGCTATAATGCGACATTATAGCACATATAGCAACTGTCAATGAGCACAATTTGTGTTATACTAACAATCGGAAACTTTCTTGATTTTCAAGGGTTTCTATTCTAGTAAGAAAGCATGGTCAAAAGCCAACAAGTATAAGCTATGAAAACATCCAATAAAGTATCTAAAACAAAAATAATAAAATACATCTCACTTGCGCTATTACTGATAATAATAGGATCAGCAATAGCATTTAAGATATATTCTCTAAACTATTACAAGGCTGATACTACCACTATTTCTGAGATAGAAGCACAAGGAAAAGCCGCTGTTTTAGACTATGATGATGACACTCTTTTGTTCATCCCACAAGACAAAGACTTAGTGAAGGCCGGAATTGTTTTTTATCCTGGAGGTAAGGTTGAATATACCGCCTACTCAGGGCTTATGTACGAACTTGCAGGAAGAGGATTTGTATGCATTCTTACCAGGATGCCTGAAAATCTGGCATTTCTTGATATCGGAGCAGCCTCCGGCTATGGGGATGTGATATCAGAGGTTTCCACATGGTATATGGCAGGCCACTCTCTAGGCGGCGTTGCAGCCGGCATATATATAAGCGAGCAGGTTCAAAGTGGCAATGATATGCCCTATGATGGCATAATCCTTCTTGCTTCATATATTACCAAGGACTTATCTGAAACTGATCTAAGATTATTGTCAATCTATGGTTCCAATGACAGCGTTATTAAAATGGAAAACTATGAAAATGGTAAATCCAACTGGCCGTCAGATGCTGCTGAATATGTGATCGACGGCGGTATACATTCATATTTTGGATGCTATGGTATCCAGGCAGGGGATGGTGAACCTTCTATCACCAATATTGAGCAGATCGATCAAACAGCCGATATTATTGAAGAATGGGTCGCCATGTCAGAATAAAAAGCTCAGGGCATTAGTATTATATAATGGCATATAAAAATACAGACTTTTTATGGTAGGTTATTATGAGACTTAACGAGTTAAAGATTGGCGAGAAAGCCAGAATAGATGTAGTAGGAGGCAAGGGTGCCACAAGGCAGCATTTCCTCGATATGGGCGTAATCCCGGGTGCTAAGCTTGAAATAGTAAAATATGCACCTATGGGAGATCCTGTAGAGATCAGGATCCACGGCTATGAACTTACTCTGCGTCTTGATGATGCAAAGCAGATTGAAATAACCAAAGTTGATACTATAGAGGAAGAAGACTCTGGTCAAAAAGCAAAAGCTCCAAAGGAAGATAAAATAGTCCTTCCTAAAGACAGAGTTCTCAAATTCGCTCTTGTAGGTAATCAGAATTGTGGTAAGACTACCCTTTTTAACAGACTTACAGGATCCAATCAGCATGTAGGTAACTTCCCGGGTGTAACTGTAGACAGAAAAGACGGTTCTATCATAGGCTATCCCAACACTGTCATCACTGATCTTCCCGGAATATATTCCATGTCTCCATATTCAAGCGAAGAGCTTGTATCTAGGAATTTCGTACTTCTTGATAAGCCTGATGCGATCATCAACATAGTCGATGCTACCAATATTGAAAGGAATCTGTATCTGACAATGCAGCTTCTGGAGATGGATCGTCCTATGGTAGTAGCCCTTAATATGATGGACGAACTCACCGGCAATGGAGGTTCCATCAACATCAAGAAGATGACACAGATGCTGGGAGTCCCTGTTGTGCCTATATCTGCTGCTAAGAATTCGGGTGTTGATGAACTGATACATCAGGCTCTGACTGTTGCCAAGAACAAAACGCTTCCCGCAAAGCAGGACTTCTGCCTTGAAGATGAGAATGGAGGCGCAGTTCACAGATGCCTTCACGGCGTAGCCCACTTCATAGAAGACCATGCTACAAGCAGAGATCTTCCTGTTAGATTTGTAGCCAGCAAGATAATCGAAGGTGATAAACAGATAATACATCAGCTGGGCCTTGACCAGAACGAGCTTGAAACCCTTGAGCATATCACAATCCAGATGGAAAAAGAGCGCAACCTTGACAGGAGCGCTGCTATTGCTGATATGCGCTTTGCATACATAGGAAGAGTCAGTAAGGAATGCGTCAAGAAACCTCATGAGAGTAAAGAAAGAATCCGTAGTGAGAAAATAGACAAAATCCTGACCGGCAAATATACCGCAATCCCTGTTTTCATACTGATAATGGGCCTTGTCTTCTATCTTACCTTTAATGTTATAGGAGCAATCCTTCAGGAATGGCTTGAACTTGGCATTGATTCCTTATCACAAGTTACCGAAAAGCTCCTTATATCCCTTCATGTCAACAAGGTAATACAAAGCCTTGTTATTGATGGTATATTCGCGGGAGTAGGAAGCGTACTCAGCTTCCTTCCTATAGTCGTCGTCATGTTCTTCTTTCTATCACTACTTGAAGACAGCGGCTATATCGCGAGAGTTGCCTTTTTTATGGACAAACTCCTTAGAAAAATAGGTCTTTCAGGAAGAAGTATTGTTCCGCTCCTTATAGGTTTTGGTTGTACAGTTCCGGCTGTCATGTCCACACGTACTCTTCCAAGTGAACGAGACCGCAAAATGACTATAATCCTCACTCCTTTTATGAGCTGTACAGCTAAGCTTCCGATCTATGCCTTTTTTGTAAATGCATTCTTCCCGGGCAGAGGCGGATTTATAATGACAGGTCTGTACGTTCTTGGCATAGCAGTCGGAATCCTTATGGCTCTCATATACAGGACCTTCATCTTCAAGGGTGAAGCTGTTCCTTTTGTTATGGAGCTTCCAAATTACAGACTTCCGGGACTTCAGAGTACCTTCCAGCTTATGTGGGAGAAGGCCAAAGACTTCCTCCAGAGAGCTTTCACTGTCATCTTCTTTGCAACGATCATAGTATGGTTCCTGCAGAGTTTTAATTTCTACTTTGACCTGGTAGAAGATTCTGCCGATAGTATCATTGCCTTTATTGCAGGTATTATCGCTCCTGTACTGCGTCCCCTTGGGCTTGGCGACTGGAGGATAGTAACTGCTCTTATCAGCGGATTTATGGCCAAGGAAAGCGTAGTATCTGTTATGGAGATACTCTTTGGCTCTCAGGGCGGTGTATCAGCTGTACTTACACCTATCAGTGCAGGTGCACTCCTTATATTCAGCCTTTTGTACACACCCTGCGTGGCTGCTGTTGCTTCTATCAAAAGAGAACTGGGCGTCAAATGGGCAGGCGCCGTTATAATCTGGCAGTGCACAGTTGCATGGATAGTCGCATTTATATTTAAACTCGTTATCGGATTATTCTTCTGATGGAGCAGCTTTATAGAGCTCCTCAACGAATCTTTTGCCTATCTCGCTAAGGCCGTCTTTGTGGATATAGCCTATCTCCATAGAGCTGTATGGAAGGTGAGCGCTTTCTCTAAGAGGTATAACCTTATAATCGCTCCATCCTACAGCTCCTCTGACAGCGCCTGAGCAGAAAGTAAATCCATCTAGTTTGTTCATTATCTGAAGCATGGATGCCCTGTCAGAAACCTTGATAGTATACGGATAATCCTGCTCACCAAATATCTCTTCAGCCATATATAAAGGACTGTCCTTGCCCTGTTCATAGGTCAGAAGAGGATATTTGGTTATATCTTCATAGTCTATTATGTCCCTGTCTGCAAGTGGATGATTTTTGCCAAGATATACATAGAATCTGCAGCTTACGATCTTCTTATAGGTCAGGGTATTGTCTACAAAAAGCTTCTTAAGAGCTTCTTTGTTAAAATCACTAAGGAACAAAACCCCTATCTCACTTACTGATGAGCTTACATCTTCTATTATCTTGGAAGTTGTAGTTTCAAGAATTGAAAAATGATATGTGGAAGCATCATAGTTCTTGACTGTATCTGAAAATGCTTCGCATACAAATGAATAGTGCTGCGTTGAGACGCTGAATATCTTTCTGGTATTGCCTTTGCCATCATATCGCCATATGAGCTGATCATACTGATCACAGACTTTTTTGGCATAAAAAAGAAAGTCGGAGCCTTCACCTGTAAGGTTAACGCCCTTATTGGTTCTGTTAAAAATAGTGATCCCCGACTCTTCTTCAAGTCCTCTTATAGTATTGGTAAGTGTGGGCTGTGATATAAAAAGGCTCTCTGCTGCCTTGTTCATAGAGCCTGTCTGTGCCACAACCATTGCATATCGTAGCTGCTGTAGTGTCATCCAAAATCCCCTTAATAACTCAAGCTATCTATTATTTTGGATAATATGCTAACATCTATAAATAAAATTGTCTTAGTCCAAAAAGATATATCCGGTAATAGACTAGGGCTATAAGCTGTAATCCCAGCCTTACAATCAGGCAGATAGCGCCAGTGCTCCCGCATCCATCCTATATACTATATCTGCGTAATTATATGCCGTTTCTTCATGAGTTACGATCACAACTGCTGCGTCGTCTCTGGCCTTTTGTCTTAGAAGTTCAAAGACGATTTTGGTATTGTGGTCATCAAGATCTCCTGTTGGTTCATCTGCAAATATTACAGAAGGATCATTGATAAGAGCTCTTGCAATTGCACATCTTCTGATCTCTCCGCCTGATAACTGACTAGGAAGATAATCCGCGCGGTCAAGAAGACCTAAAGTACTGATAAGATCGTCTGCTCTTTTGGTACAACTTCCTGCATTATTATCATTTGATGTAGCATTCGCATTCACCGCTTTAACACCACTGGTATTTGCACTTCGCTTACTCTCTCTTGCAGGAAGCAGTATATTCTCTCTTACTGTAAGGCCGCTTATAAGGCTCTGTCCTTGGGGGATGAATCCGATATTTTGATTTCTAAATTCTGAAAAAATATCATCCTTTTGCTTATAAATATCAATATCATCGTACAAAACAGTTCCCTCTGACGGCTTCAACAGTCCTGCAAGCACGCTTAAAAGTGTAGTCTTCCCGCTTCCGGATCTACCAAAGATAACTGTTACCTTACCTGGAACTATAGTTATATCTACTGGATCTATGATGTTTATAACATTATCTTTTCTGCCTTTTTTGGCATTATGAGTATATGATACCGATATATCTTGTGCTTTTATTATCATAATAAAGATCATCCCCTTTGGTCATGAATGATATATATACTGTCCATTTCTGCAAGGCCTTTGGTGATGCTACACCGTCCAAGTGGGAAGTTTACCCCTCTTTATTCTCTTAGTATCTTTGCAGTATCTACAGATACAGCCTTGTATGCTGATATAAGCCCTGATACTGCTCCTATAAAGACAACGCCGGCAAAGGTTACTAAGATATAGTATGCTGCGGTGAAAGCGCCGGGCAACAGATACGGAAGGTCAAGTTTTGTACCTATAAGTACACTAAATGAATACATGACAGCTCCTGTCATTATAATGCCTATAAGACTTCCAACAACTCCAAGTATAAGAGCTTCTGACATAACAAGGATTCCAAGCCTTTTCCTAGATACTCCTATAACTCTAAGAGCTGCAAATTCTCTCTTCCTCTCACCTGTTATGATATAGAAAGCTGCTATAAGTATTACTGCCGCAAATACCCATATTGTTTTGATCAAAAATGAGATTGCGGCAGATATTATTCCCAGTCTGTCCGAGGTAGAAGTCATCATGGTCTTGGATCTGACCGCTTTGACTTCGTTATGGCCAAGATTAATATCAGATACTATAGAATCAATGTCATATCCGTCTTTGATATCAATATATACAGAAGATATAACATCATCCGGGCTTTGCTTTGATAATATGCTTATCCCCTTATCCTGTGCTGCACCTATCAAAGTCTTAACCGTATCACCTGTTGTATATACTGCCGTATCAAGTCCTGTTCCGGTCTTTTCAAGCTTGCCAACTACAAGAAACTCCTTGCCATATAGTTTTAGCGTATGCCCTACTCTTGTAGAAAGCATGGATCCAACTATTATCTCATTGTCTTTAAGTACTCCCTTGTAACTTTCATGAAGCCATGGCTTGATAGTAAAATCCGTCTTTTCATCAAATCCTATTATCTGAACCTTGACACTGCAGCAGTCTGCATTGGCAGAAACAAGGAAATACTGCGCTGATATCTTGTCTACTCCTTCTATATTTTCAAGTTCACTTAGTATACTCTTGTCCATATAGAAGTATCCGGGTGTCCCCTGAAGAAGGAGGTTTTTAAGGTCAACTTCAGATTCTGCATCCTTGGGAAGTACGATAATATCTGATCCCAGTCTTTCGTTAAGGCTATCAAGTCCGTTATTAAGACTCTTTATAAAAAGACTCCCTCCAAACAATGCTATTGTCAAAACCATGAGTATTATAAGAAGTCCCGCAGTTCTTTTTTTATGCATTATTATGTTTTTAAGCGGCAGTTTCCTTATGTTCACTTTGAAGTTCTCCGTTTTCTTTCTTTATAACACTAATGACAACATCTGCCACTGATACGATGAATACAAGTCCGCTAAAAACTCTTACTGCAGGCTTAAAGATACTGATACATCTCATACTGCTCATCATGCAAAGTGAAAAAACTGTTCCGGGTACGAAGAATAGAGCTATTACGAGCGGTATCTGTGAGATGGTTATACCAAGCCTTACTTTATCATTCCTTATGATAAGAGGCGCAAGGGCCTGTATACTAAGAACTGTTCCAAAAAGTGTTACGGCAAGCTGGGCATAATGGCAGGCCATCACATGCTCTTCTGACACGGGGCATGCTGCAAATGCAGTAAATGACCCGATTGCAATTACAAGAGCAAGAACAAGTTCAATTAGCTTTATATAATTCTTTTTAATATAATCCATGTTTATAATCTTCCTTTTCCATCATTTTATTTCATTCTTAAATATTGTATTCCGGCTGGGGACTTGCCTGAGCCAGTTCGAAGAATTCGAGGATCTGTCGTCTCATCTCAAGGAATGATGCGCTTCCTCTCTGCCTTGGCCTTGGCAGATCAACATCTATTATCTTACTGATCTTACCGGGTCTTGGAGTCATGATAACTATCCTGTCGCTTAGATATATAGCCTCATCAATATCATGAGTTACCAGTATCATGGTAGTCCCATCCCTCTTCCACAGCTCCAGTAGTTTGTCCTGAAGATCAGCTCTGGTAAAAGAGTCAAGAGCTCCCATAGGCTCATCCAGAAGAAGAGCTTTAGGTTCATTGATAAGCGCTCTTGCTATAGCCACTCTCTGCGCCATACCACCTGATATCTGGTGAGGATAGGACTTTTCGAAGCCCTTAAGGCCTACAAGATCTATATAGTTTGCGATAGTATCCTTTTTCTTCCTGTAGACCTTTCTGGCCCTTAATCCGTAGGCTATATTGTTCCTGACACTAAGCCATGGAAAAAGGCTCCCTTGCTGGAACACATATCCTCTTGACGGATCTGCGCCTTTGATCGGTACGCCGTCTATAAACAGCTGCCCGTTTTGAGGCTTATCGAGTCCTGCTATAAGACGAAGAAGTGTCGTCTTGCCGCATCCGGAAGGGCCTATTATAGATATAAACTCACCTGGCTTTATCTCCAGATTTACATCCTTTAGAGCTTCAACCTTGTTTCCATCAGAATCTTTGTATATTCGATTAACATTCCTTATGTTGATAGAACTTTTCATAAATCAACCTCATGTCGCGAGTGGAACGAGTGACTAATGGTTGGAAGTGGCAGAGCTCGCGATGCCACTTCTTAGAGTTTGAATTTATTCAAACTCATAACCTCATGGTTTGAAAGTGGAACACTTTCAATCTTTCACACCTTAACAACTCCCTGCTGCCATCTAAGAACTCTTTTCCTTATAAGACCTATTAAGAAATTGATAAAAGAAAAAAGAACAGCCATGATAACAATCGCAGCAAGAACCTTATAATATGCACTCCATACCTTGGACTGGTTAATATAATAGCCAAGACCGCCTGGCTGACCCAGCATCTCGCTCATTACAAGAGTTGTAAACGCCATAGCATTAGCAGAACCTATGCCGGTGAAGATATCCGGCATTGCATGAGGTATAGCAACATGAAGTATCTGATTGATCTGACCTCCGCCGAGAACTCTTGCAGCTTCATAGCTTTGCTTTGGAGTACTTTGTATACCCTGAGCTGTAAGGAATGCAATCTGAAACCACGCGCATATTACGATCAGAAATACAGCTGCGCTAAAAGAAGTAGGTAGAAGTGTAAGAGCAAAAGGCATCCAGGCAACCGCAGGTACTACTCCTGTTATCTTAAGAACAGGGAATACCCAGTAATATACCTTTGGAAACCATCCGATCAGTATACCGGTTCCGACTCCCAGAAGTACGCCGCAGCTAAAACCTGCAGCATAAAGTCTTATCGAATACAGCGTATTCTGGACTATGTAGCTTCCATCAGCGATATAGGCTTCTATGATCTGGGCCGGTCCCGGAAAAAAAGGCTGTGCAAAGATCTGTAACTTAGTCCCTCCTATATCCCATATAGCAAGAGCTATTCCCAGGAAGAACCTGAATGCGGCATTCTTGGCATATAGCTTTCTTCTATCTTTTTGAAAAAGTGATAAGATTCCAGATGTTCCATATATGAGGATAAGTGCTATAAGTACTACTATATAAGCACTGTTCATATTGAAACCAATCTTCAGATTCAAAAGATTTAGCGTATATGTCTTAAACTCTACATCAGCCTTTTGAGGGAATAGGATATTGACCAGGATAGCTGCTACAAATCCTGATATTGTAAATAAAATCTTTAGAAGCATATATTTCGTATTCTTATAATTATAAATACTGTTATCAATGTTTTTTATATCACTACGCTTTTGCCTGGCTGTTTTGATCGCAACTTCTACGTCCATATCAATCCTCTGATAAAGATTTGTTCTCACAGACAATCTTTATAATGATAGTCCGTGAGAACACAACAACTACTTCATTTGCATATTAGTATTTTTTATTTCAATCAGTTACCCACATCAACTTTCTGATATACGGTATCAGTAAACTCTTCGGGATCCGTTTTTAGATAGCCGATGTCATACAGACCACCTGCAAAATATCTCACATTATCTTCTACAGTCTCATCCCAGTTATCTGCATGCTGCGTTGCTGACGGATAGCCGTAGCTCTTTATAAGCTCTACTGCAAGTTCCTTATCTTCAATAGCAGCATAGTTCTTCTCTACGATGATATTGACTGCTTCTTCGGGATTCTCATATATCCATTCCTGAGCTTTCCTATAAGCTCGAAGGAGTGCCGCAACTTCTTCGGGATTTTCTTCAAGCACCTTGGTAGAGGCATATAGGAAGCAGCAGAATCTGTCCTTAAAATATTCATCCGTTCCAAGGTCGAAGATGATCTTCACATCTCCTGCCTTCTCATGGATTGATCCAAGTGGATCCCAAAGAGCTGCAACGTCTATCTCTCCGCTTGAAAGTGCCTCAAACTCAAGGTTGCCGTCAGAATACGGAAGGAATGTCACCTCACCATTAGCAGGATCTGCAGATATACCTGCATTTTCAAGCCATAAGCTTGCAACCTGGTGAGGTGTTCCGCCTATCTCATCCACACCAATCTTCTTGCCCTTCAAATCCTCCACGGTCTCTATATCAGAATCAGGCTTTACTGCGAACTTGATGCATCCCTCATGAAGTCCGTCTACGACCTTAACATCTATTCCGTTCTCGATAGATGGGAAGAACTGGAAATCCCCGTTTACAATCGGTATACTGCCGTTGTTAAGCCCGATCTTCCTGGTCTCAAAGTCTGCTGATATCAGTGTTACGTCGAATCCCTCTTCGGCAAAATATCCATTTTCATAGGCAATATAAATAGGTGCTCCGCAAAGGGCTCCGTCCTTGCCCGGGATATCGATCTTGCCATACTTGTAGTCTCCATCAGATACAGCATCTGCAGATCCTGCAGTATTAGAATCAGCTGTAGCTACCTTTTCATCTTCTATTACGCTTTCATTAGAAGTCACTGAGCAGGCTGTCAGAAGTGAAAGTGATAGTCCGACACATACTACCTTTTTAAACAAATTTATATTTTTCATATTCATCCTCTTTTGAAATAAGCTTGTCAGAGCGCTTCTATGTATATGTATATAAGCGCCTGACAATCCCCTTAATATAGCTCCTTTAACCCCTTATGCTGCAGAGCTGTCTGCATCCAAAAGTCCTGCTGCCTTGAAGGCCTGATCCAGATCTTTAATAAGATCGTTAACATCCTCAAGACCTACTGAGATCCTGATAAGATTTGCAGGGATATCTGCAAGTTCTTTTTCCTCATCTGTAAGTTCACTGTGAGTAGTATCCGGTGAATTTACTATAAGTGAACGCACGTCTCCAAGATTTACAAGATAATGGAAGAGCTTAAGATTATTAAGGAAAAGAGCTTCCTGTTCCTTACTTCCCTTTATCCCGAAAGAAAGAAGTCCTCCGCCGCCCCTTGTAAGATGCTTATCCGCAACTTCTTTGTACTTATAAGAGCTAAGCTTTGGATAGCGAACCCACTCAACTGCAGGTGAACTTTCAAGATACTCAGCGATCTTAAGTGCATTTGAGCTTTGCTTAGCTACTCTTTCTGAAAGGGTCTCAAGACCAAGGATTCCAAGATATGCATCATTGGGTGAAAGCGCTGCTCCAAGAAGGTTAAGGTATACAAGTATTGCACGGAATATGAAGAAGTTATCCGGGAACACATCCTTAGGACTCTTGCCCTTAAGCATTACGATAGGTTCATAGAACTGAGGATATTTATCTTCTGTATAGTAGTCGAGCTTACCATTATCAAGGATGAGACCTGCAATGATATTGCCATGTCCTGTAAGGCCCTTGGTTGCAGAATATACTACGATGTCAGCTCCGTGTTCAAGTGGTCTGTATATGTAAGGAGTTGCTACTGTATTATCAACAACAACAGGTACGCCGTACTTATGAGCTACCTTGGATATAGCATCTATATCAGGAAGATATGCATTGGGATTGGATATTGACTCAAGGTATATTCCCTTTACGTCATCACTTTCTGCAAGCTCCTTATCAAGCTCGGCAGGATCAAGTACGCTTCTTGTAAGCTTTATCTTCACTCCAACTTCAGGGAACAGTCTGTCGAAACTGTCTATAGTACCTCCGTAGAGATAAGGTGAAGCAAGGATTGTTCCGCCCTTAGCTGCAAGATTTAGAAGTGTGAATGTGATAGCAGCCATTCCTGATCCAACAGCTACAGCGTTCTTAGCTCCTTCAAGTGCCTTAACTCTTTCAGAAAAATAAGTTACAGTAGGATTTCCAACTCTTGTATAAAGATATCCTGCTTCTTTATAAGTAAAAAGATTCTCCGCATGCTCTGTGTCTCTAAAGTCAAATGCTGCTGTGTGATAGATCGGAGGTGAAACTGAATACTTGTTATCTGCTGAATCATAACCTGCCAAAATCTTCAAAGTATCAAAACCGTATTCTCTGTCTGCCATAATCATTACTTCCTTTCTAACTCTTGTGTGCTCGTTACTACTAATACATCTGCAAGCTAAACTTTAATGTCTTGCCGCATTTGTATGTAATTAGTTGCCTGGGTGGTTCGTTAGTTGTTTGGGCTAGTTGTTAATTGTTAGAACTTATATTGCCATTGTAATGAATATGCGTCCATAACCGATTGCTGATAGTTGCTATAAATATATTTAAGTGGTATAGACAAGACTTTGAACGGTTATAACTTTCGCCACGGCTCCAGGTTATTATTCTATATGCCAAAAAACATCCCTGATACCATTCATCTTTTGAACAAATAAGCCGATATATCAATGTGTATATATTGTTTTTAATATACGGATATGGAGGCTGATCATGGCGAAAAATAAGAATGCAAAAAACAATAACAGCATTAATTTTAAGGACAGCATAAAGACCAAGCTCATAACCATCATGATATTAGTTGCAGCCATTCCTTTGGCTGTAGCTGTAATACTTAGTTATAGCACTTCTACTGCCAAAGCACTTGAAGATGTAGCTGACAGTGCCGAATGGGAAGTCTGGTATTTTCAGGGAAGATTTGAGACCATCTATACCAGCAATGTAAATATGATCGAAAGTATTGCCGGTAACCCGATAGTAGTTGAATATCTGATGGGTGGAACTGACGTGACTTATGAGGAAGTACAGGACATCATCAGAGAATGCGACGAGGTACTGGACGATGGAGATCAGACATCAATCGCAGGGCCCACAGGTATGCAGGTAGTCAGAACATCCGGCGACTTCATTGATGTCTCAGAAAGAGAATACTTTCAGGAAGCAATGAAAGGACACAGTTTTGTATCCAACATGACTGTCAGTAAGACCAATGGAAAGAGGATGATCTCCTTCTCAGCACCTGTCTTCGATCCCGACAATAATGTAATAGCTGTAGTACACAGAAACTATAATCTCAACAATTTTCATGAACTTTTGGCTGAGGAAACAGACGCAACCTTTATGGTAGACAGAAACGGTGCTCTGTGTGCTCATGCTGCCTATGAAATAGGCGAGGGTGCTCATGAAGAAGTGGATATGTCAAATTTTTATTTCTTCACAGCAACAGATAGTGAAGGCTTCTATTTTGAAAAAGACTATGACAATCGCTATATAGCCTATGCCAAGGATCCTATTACAGGCTTTACTGTTTGCACTTCCAAAACCCAAGAACAGGTTCTGGGGCCTGCAAGAAGGTCTGCTCTTATTGTAGTAGCAGTGGGACTTGGCCTTTTAGTTGTTGCTATAATCATCTCTCTATATATGGCCAAAAGCTTTACAGATCCTATTAATGCGGTGGCAGGATCTCTGGATGCTCTCTCTGACGGAAACTTTAAAAAGGTTGAGAAATACAGTTCAAGAAAAGATGAGTTCGGCCTTATATCCAGAGCTACAAATACTCTTATAGAAAAGCTTGATGACATCGTAACTAATATCAAGAACTCTGCAGGCCTTGTAGGATCATCTTCTGATGAACTTTCAGACATGGCTGACCAGATCTCCAAAACAGCAGAAGATGTATCTCATGCTGTCATGGAAATAGCTTCGGGTGCCAGCCAGCAGGCCGATGAGATTCAATCAGCATCAGATAATGTAGGCAGGATCGGAGATGCTGTAGGAAGCGTTCAATCATCTTCCAATGACCTTACTACTCTTGCAGGCAAGATGAAAGAAGCTTCAGAAATATCCAGCACATCTCTTGGATCACTTCAGGATTCGTCAGCTCAGATGACAGCCAAGATAGATGATATATCAAGTACTATTCAGGCTACTAAAGATGCCGTTAATAACATCAGTGAGAAAGTTGAAGGAATCACCTCCATAGCAACCCAGACCAACCTTTTGTCATTAAATGCTTCTATAGAAGCTGCTAGAGCCGGTGAAGCAGGTAAAGGATTTGCAGTTGTAGCTGAAGAGATAGGTAAGCTGGCAGAAGACTCCAAGCAGATGGCAGATGATATCAGAAAAGAGATGGAGATCCTCCTTAAACAAAGTGAAGCAGCTGTTGATGCTGCAGCAGATGTCAAAAATGGCAATACTGATCAGCAGATAGCTCTTGGAGAGACCTTAGATGCAGTAAACGGTATGCTTGAAGATATCCGCAGTACTGTTGGAGGTGTACAGCTCATCTCTGAAGGAGCTGACACCTGTGAATCTTCTAAGAATGCTGTAGTAGATACCATGAGTGCTCTATCTGCAATATCCGAAGAAAACGCAGCTTCTTCTCAGGAGACAGGAGCATCCATGCAGGAACTCTCAGCAACAGTAACTACACTTGCAGGATCTGCCAATGATCTAAAAGAAATTGCCAATAAGCTTAATGAAGAAATGAAATTCTTCAAATCCGCAAATTAATTCAAAACGCCGGCACTTATGAAGCAGTGCCGGCGTTTTTTAACTATTTATTTAATATACATACCTATTATTCACATACCCATGAATCCAGGCTCACATCTCCTGCAGCTGTAAAGAAAAGATCCTCTACGCCTTCAAGGCCTTCTACCTGTGCTGATACTTCCTGAAGATCACTTGAAGCCGGAATATATACATATCCTGCAAGTTCTCCATCAGCACTTCCTGTTGTTACGCGTATCCATGTATCTTCAGGAGCCTTAACTGTGAGCTTTATATTAGCAGCTCCGGATCCAAAGTCTACACCTGATACTCCTGCCCAGTCGCCTTTTGATAACTTAAGAAGAGTATCACCGCTTCCTTCAAATGAAGCTCCGCCCTGCCATGCTAACGCGCTTGCACGACTTATGCTATAGGCATCTACGCTGCAAAGCTGCTCAACACCTTCAAGTGTACCCTTGGCATCACCAAAGAGGCCATCTTCCATAGGGAGCTTGTCTACATGTGTGGTTCTGTAACCCAGCATCTCGCCGTACATCTTCTTGTTAAGATATTCTGCGTGATAGAAGATATACTGCTGATCGTTGAAAGTAATGATAGTATGGTGGTTATTGCCTGTTGTTCCGAAGAAATCTCCGGGATTATTAAAACATGTTCCCTGATAGGTGAATGGTCCAAGAGGCGATTTAGAAGTCATATATCCTATCCTTGCATTACCATAAGGGCCGCCTGACCAGTTAGTACAATATGAATAGTAATATGTATCACCTATTTTATTGATGCCTGAATCTTCAAATCCCCACGGAACATCGATTTTAACAACCTCTCCGTCTAGGTGGATCATGTCATCTGCAAGTTTTACTGCTCTAAAGCTCTCAGGAGCTTCTGCCTTGCCTTCAGGAACTCCTCCTCCAAAGTAAAGATAGCCTGTTCCATCATCATCTACAAGTACAGCAGGGTCGAAGAGCCATATAACTCCTTCAATACCAGGAGTATCGCGTGGTACAAGAGCCTGTCCTAGCGGATCTTCCCAAGGACCTGTTGGTGAATCTGCTGTAAGAACACCTATTCCATTACCACTATTAGCAAAATAAAGGAAGAACTTCTCCTTGCCATCGATCACTTTATGACAAGCACAAGGTGCCCATGAGTTCCCCGCCCATGATGCTACGCCACTGCCGCCTGCGACCATGATAGCACCATGATCTTCCCAGTTTACAAGGTCTTTTGATAACATCATATTAATGGTTCTGATATTGCCATATTCATTCTTGGAAGGCTTATTATCCATAGCCATACCATCATTGGTAGCATATACATAGACTCTGTCATTGTATACCATAACTCCAGGATCTGCACTAAAGCGCTGAGTCATACAAGGATTGTGATCTGTTATATCCTTGTATCCTTTTGTGAGTTCAAGGTTTTCAAATAATTCTTCTGCTTTTGATACATCTGTTACAGTCATATTGTTTTCATCCTCTTTATTTGTATTTGCAAGGCTTTCGGCTTTGGTATCTCCTTCTGCAGTATCTATGTTAGAAGATACTATGCTGCTATTATCACCTGCAGCCTTATCTATATCAGCTCCGGCTCTATCTGATGCACATGCACACAATATGCATGATAGAAATAGCGCTGACATCTTATATAATTTATGCATTCCCCTATAAGCTCCCCTCATTTAGATATCTAATCTTATGTTATATAATTATTGCCTATATTGTGATCACCTAAGGACATCATCATAGTAAAAGGCTTTAGAAGATCTTTTTACTACTAATTCATGATAAAAAAAAGCAAGGAATGAATCTTCTCATTCCTTGCCGTTTTAATGTCATAAAAGGCACTGTTTTACATTTTTACAAAAATACCTGTAGCATCCTTAGCTTAAATTTAATAAAGTAGTTGGCAAAAGTTCCTTTTGACTCTTACATCGTATAATAAGTAGCTATACAAATAAAAGGTGATAGAACGCAATATATTTACACTACCTGCTTATAATATTATCGGGATTTTAATTAATATTATTAACTATTTACTATCTTTTTACCCAAAAGCACTTATAGTATTTTCAAACATCCAGCTTACAGAACATGCGGGATATTCACTAATCAGATACAATCAGCAAGCTGTAAGATCATTAATGATCTCGCCTGCTATGATAAGCCCTACAACTGATGGTACAAAAGCTGTTGATCCTGGGATATCACGCCTTTGGGTACATTTTCTTACAGTTCCCGGAGGGCAGATGCAGTGCTGTCTGCAGCTTATTGACATGTCTTCAAGAGGCCTCACCGGCTTTTCTTTGGAATATACTACTTTAAGAGAATCAATTCCTCTTTTCCTGCACTCTCTTCTCATGACCTTGGCAAGAGGACAGATGGAGGTATCATAGATATCTGCAACTTCAAAACCTGACGGATTAACTTTATTGCCTGCTCCCATTGATGATATCACCGGCACTTTCAGCTTCTTGGCATTTTCGATTATCGTAAGCTTACCGGTTACTGTATCTATTGCATCTACTACATAGTCATACTCGGTGAAGTCAAACTGATCAGCAGTCTCCGGTAGATAGAAAGTCTTAAAAGTTCTGACTTGGCAGTTTGGAGATATCTCTTCTATTCTATCCCTGGCAACGTCTACTTTGTACTTGCCTACTGTCTTCCTTGTAGCAAGTATCTGTCTGTTGATATTAGTAAGGCATACCTTGTCATCATCTATAAGATCAAGTGCACCTATTCCGGATCTTGCAAGGGCTTCGACTGTGTATCCGCCTACTCCGCCTATCCCAAAAACTGCAACTTTGCACCTTGATAACTTGTCCATGGCATCCTTGCCGTATAATAACTGAGTTCTTGAAAATTCGTTTAACATTATATAACCTTTCCATTCCCATAAATACAGGATATATGGTGGGAATGTCCAGAAGTGCATGGATGCACTTTCATTCCCTACCACATTGCTAGGAATTATACTAAAATAAGTCGCATATAATGTCAACATCATGTAGCTTTTTCTATTAGCTACAGTTTGTTTATAGCCAACGTGCTCATCGTTATCGCCATCATAAAAGATGATAATAGGACATCTCACTAGCAAGATGCCCTATTATCATCTAATTATTTTTACAATACTCTTAGGCAAGGATTCCGGCCATTACAAATACCAGAGGTGAATTCCAATAAATAGTGATCTCATTAAGTGAGTAGCAGTCGATGTGGTCAAGGTAACACTTCATGGGTGCTGATCCTGCCGGAACTTCCTTTGCTCTTTCATCCTGAAGGCCGACATTTGGACCGCCTGATACAAGACCCGGCCATGGTTCTTC
This sequence comes from Butyrivibrio fibrisolvens, assembly GCF_023206215.1. Taxonomy (NCBI): domain Bacteria; kingdom Bacillati; phylum Bacillota; class Clostridia; order Lachnospirales; family Lachnospiraceae; genus Butyrivibrio; species Butyrivibrio fibrisolvens. The sequence continues at coordinate 1,084,570 of NZ_CP065800.1, read as the reverse complement.
TATATCATCTACTGCTGTAGGACGAAGGTGCGGATTCTTGAATGCCTTTTCGCCGTTACCTGTTACGTAGCTTACATCCATGCTGTTGCAACCAAGAAGGTAATCAAGTCCTGATGTGATCGCATCTTTATATTCAGGCTTTCCTTCTATCTTCTTATCTGTAACAGTAAGGATCATAAGGTATTTCAAAAGCTCCATGTTACTGCCCCAGATGAAGTCTTTGGCTTCCATGCAAAGACCAAATCCGTTTTTCTTTGCATTTGAAGAAAGCCTGTCTGCTTCACCTGTGAAAGCCTTCTTTATCTCTTTATTAAGGTCATCGCCGTCATTCTTAAGAAGGATCGACATTGATCCAAGTCCTGCTACTTCTGCCCATCCAAGGCATGTAAGTACATTGCCCTGATAGCCTTTTTTAGTAGCATTCTTATCAAAAGATAATAATCTATCTTTTTGATATTTTATATCTTCATAGTATTCTTTATCACCTGTAACTTCATAGAGAGAAGCTGCTGCCCAGAATCTATTTGAGATATCTTCAGCTTCATCATACTGACCTGTGTTTGATCCTTCTGCATTAAAGAACAGGAGCTCGTCAGGATTTTCCTTAAGCCACTTGTATGCTTTCTTTGAAACTTCTAAGAGACTGTCAGCATAGGCCTTGTCATAATCCTTATAGATGCTGTATGCAAGAGCAAATACAGCTGCTATGTCTGCTGTAGCAAGTGATGATACAGGGAAAAGGAAGAGCTCTTCCTTGTCTTCTTCTGGCATAACGAAAGGCGCATGACAAAATGTAGTTACTTTATGCCATACAGAGCCGTTTTCTCTTTGCATTTTCTTAAGAAAATCAAGCTCTACTTTAACTTCTGCAAGGATATCCGGAAGATTACCTTTATCGCATTTTACTTTTGGAATGTTAAATTCTACTTTTAATATATCTTCAAAAAATCTTACACCATACAGAATATGTGCGACTGCTACAGCGCCGGCTGTAGAATACCTGCCATAGTCACCTGCATCATGCCAGCCACCAGTCACATCCACAGGTTCTGTGTCTTCTCCGTAGACTGTTGCCTTACTCATATGGCAAGGCTCGTGGTAATACTGCCCTGCATACTCCTTAGAAAGAGCATCTCCGCATCTAAGGAAGTAGAAACACTTACAGATATCCTTCATAAGACCATCATACACATCTTCTCCTATTTCAAAAGATGTAGAGCGGACATCACCGGATGTGACATAGTATTTTCCTTTTTCCTTAAAATCACTAAAATCTGCTATGCTTACATCTTCTCCGGAGATCTCATCTGTTCCGAAATGACTCACCTTGCCTTCGTAGACGGTCTTATCATTTAAGTCTTTGATATTGAATTCAGATCCCCCAAAGTCAAGTACCGCCTTCTTACTGCTATCAGGTGTAAAGCCCACCTGATTCATAAAAATACGTCCCATAATAATTCCCCTCTCTTTTTTATTACTAATACAATTATATAAATAATATTAGTATTTGGAAGATTAAGCTATAGTAAACAGCTTTAAAAATGCCTTATGTCTGTTATATAATGCTTGCATATCAGGAATTTATCAACTGGTAAAGTGCATTTTCTTAAGTTGTTTACTATATACTATTTATCACAAAGATATACCATAGACAGATAAGTCTACTCTGCCATCCTTAACTTCGATTCCGTCCTCTCTAAGGAGTCTTTCCTGAACACCTTCTCCAAACGCGAAATTGCCGGATAGACACCCTTTAGAATTTACGACGCGAAAACATGGAATATTGTCAGGATCAGGATTGTGGTGAAGAGCATTACCTACCGCTCTGGACATCCTCTTATTGCCAGCCATCTGAGCCACCTGTCCATATGTAGCTACATGCCCTTTGGGAATCTTTTTTACAGCTTCATAGATTCTCTTTGTAGGCGAGTCTGTTACAAGGTCATAGCTAAGCGCTATCATCTTTTTAATCTCCTCATCTGGAACCGAGCCATCTAAGATTATCGTGTTCCAGTGCTCTTTGTTCTGATGATATGCAGGTATAACACAGGCGTATGCCTTCCTCCAAAGCTCCCTGTATTCAGGATCCACCTTCACATTTAGATTAATAAACCCATTCTTCTCATATGTCCATAAGAAGGCCTTCTTAGAACCCTTTACTCTTACAAGCTGCCAGTTCTGTTCTTTAAACGGAGCTTCCTTGTATGTATTTGGAAATGATAAACCATAATCTAAAGCTTCTTGTCTTGTCTTCATAAGCTTCTTCCTTTTAAATTCGCAGAAAGCTTTCATTCTGGATTTCTGTGCATCCAAAGAATATTTTATAACTATTATAATTCGTTATATTCATCCTGATGATTCAGAATATATTCGATAACATTGTCTGCTGTAAGTTTTTTGACATTATCACTTAGCCAGATTGTTACCGCGCTGCTTCCCTGAGAATATTCTACATATCCCTCGTAGTATTCATGTGCATCACATACTACAGCAACTGTATCATCTCCATCTGATAAGATAAGTACCATGTCTGTAAGGTCATCATCATTTACATCGCAGAATGCAATTTCTTTAACATCATTAAAGTCTGACAGATCTATATCGCTAAGCCTTGGATATATAATATCTTCAACTGCATTATCTTCTATTATGGCAATATCAGGACCATATGCAGTACCTGAAATAGCGCAGGTAATTGTTTCATCTGTTCCGTAAACACTTGCTTCAATAACAGAATCTGCATAGTCTTCCCATAGTTCCCTGTTTGAATAGAACATATATGGATTATCGGAATCGCCGGTTTCTATTAATGAAATACGTCTGTAAGCGCCTAGCTCGCCAACCTTTTGCATTTCACCATATACAAGAACCTGTATCAGGTCATCTCTTCTAATACCTTCTTCGCATACAATATTCACATGATTAGTATCACTGACCTGATCAAACAAAATGTCGTATTCTTCTATATAAGTGAAGCCGTCTAATAACGAAATATCAAAATCAGTTATGCCTGTTTTGCTCTCTACATATGATCTGACATCATCTCCTGAAAGAGCTATCAAGTCATACTCAACAAAATCTTCGCCTATGGCATCAAGATATGCATCTAGCGCTTCGTCAGGATAATCACAGTTTTCAATACCAGCTCCGCCATAGAATACCTCGTTCCAGTTCGCCTTGTCCGGAGTCCTGTATGATGTAGCTACAAATCCGTTATTCTCATGTTGATTCAGAAAATCCTGAATATCTGAAAGTTCATCTTCTGTAAGCTCTTCTCCGTCCAGCATTACAGTAGAGTCGTAGTCAGTGATATCTTCAAATTCACTTTCATCGGTTTTCTTTTTAGAATCGTTATCGTTGTCTTTCTTTGCTGAATCGCTTTCTTCATCTGCATCAGAAGCGGCATCAGATGCATCAGCAGATGAATCGGCATCGGATTCTTTAGCTTCCGTTTCTTCATCTTCAGTTTCTTTAGTTGAAGTTTCTTCACTCTCATTAGTAGATTCCTCATCGCTTTCATTTTCGGAATCATTTTCACCAGAATCTTCTACTGCTTCTTCATCTTCTGAATCAATTTTAAGCTGTGGGCTATTACAACCTGATAAAATAATGGCTGCAGCCATAGCCCCTGATATGGTTTTAATTATCTTCTTTTTCATTGTATCTCTCCCTGTGCTTTATTTATTAACAGTTTGACCTTCGCAAACCATATCAGTATAGCATCTTTTAATTTGGATTTTTCTTTATCTGATACAATGTCAATTGTAAGCGATAAAGCGCACAAACAAAAAATATTTCTACCCTCAGACTACACCAATAAAATTCTTCCATCCAACAATTCATTGTGCTATACTTCCTCCTATGAAGAAATTATTTAAAAACACACTATTTATCGGAATAATATTATTTGTATTGTTTTTTGTGGCCAGATTCATCTTAGGACAGTTCGGATTAATGTTCAGGGCCTGGATCAATTTCATTTGGCTTGCAAGTAGTTTTATATTATTTATATGGGGATTCATAAAGTTTTATAATAGCGTACAAAATAAAATTGCTAAGCGAGTGCTCTCAATTATAACTGCTGTAGTTATCATTTTTGCAGTCTTTCCATTACCATTCCCTATTGGTTTAACGTTGGCAATTGATTGGGCAGGGGAGATTGGAGCATTTCCAAATAGAGAAGATGTTATAGAATATGATGGATATAAAATCGTCGGATATCATCGTTTCGCATTTTGGGATTCAAGAGTAGATTTCTATGAATACAAAAACCCTTTTGTTGTCGGAAGCCACTGCCTATTGGATTGTTATCACTATGGTTTTGATATCAATGATGGTCATTTCTATGCTTATGATGAGAATAATTCCTTTACTATCGAAGATATCGTAGAAAATATAAAAAACTGAGTGTGATAAGCACTCAGTTTTTTATTGGGTATCTTTTTTAATATCATCTGTATCTTCTTGCAATATACAGACATTATCAAATCTTCACATTTTTTTACTCAAGAGACATACCGTCTCGATTTGCGAGCCATTGTCCAAACTAATCTTCATATCTTTTGATATGATAGGAAGCTTGAATTCAATGGCCTTAAGCCATTGGCCGTTCTCTTGTTCTTCTTCGTAAATCTCAACCTTTTCTATGAATTGTGTCAGGAACTCTCTGCGTTCCGCTTCATTCATCGGCTCATACATTTTGTCAAAAAAGATTAGCGCTTTGTAGATATTATCTCCACAAACCTTTTCAGCAAGTATCGACCTCTTCTTAGCTTTAGCTTCTACTAAAGCGTTTTCTGTCTCTTCGATTTTATCATAAGTCTTACTAAGGCGGTCCTCTAAATCTGCTTTCCTTCTCTTGTAATGCTTATCTTCATAATCCAAGTTGTCCAAATCTGAAAGTATGGCATCTTTATTCAAGTAACTCTGGCGTAGCGTCTTTTCCTGAGCAGATATTTCCTGATCAAGTGCTATGGTATCAACTTCCATATTGATTTTCTCACGCATCATCCCAGCAAATTTCTTATTGCTCACTAGCTTTCGCAGGACTTCAACTACAGCTCCATCGAGCTTTATTTCAGATACCTGTTTTCTATAATCACATTTATGCCCTCTTGTCATATTGCGATGCTTACAGCCATAGTAAAAATAATCACTGTACTTTGTGCCATCTTTTCTATGCTTAATACTTTTATTCCCATACATGCCTGCACCACAAACAGGGCACCTTAATACACCTGATAAAAGATGTATTTTCTCACCTTTAGGAGAATTGACTTTTTCATATTTTTTAGCCTGAGCTGCTACTTTTATCTGTGCCTGCTCCCATACTTCTTCTGATACTAAAGCCTCATGAAGCCCATCTACAAGCAGGTAATCATCCTTATAAACCTGACGATAATCATTTCTTGTTCCATGAACCTTTTCTGTTCTTCTCCTGCCATAAGCAATTTCACCGCAGTATACCGGATTCTGAATTATTCTTCGTATTAAGGATGCATCAAACAAAGGATTCTTACCATTCTGCCTTGCAATCTTATGAATCCCATGATTTTCTAAATATTTTGCGATTCCGTTTGACCCCATATCTGTATTTACGTACTGGTCAAAGATGGTTCTGATAGCTACAGCTTCCTCTTCATCTATTTCAAGCTTTCCATCAACCAAGGCATATCCATAAGGAGCAAATCCGCCATTCCACTTACCTTCTCTAGCCTTTTGCATACGGCCTTCCATAGTCTGTACACGTATGTTTTCACGCTAAATCTCGGCAACTGCTGACAGTACAGAAATCATAAGCCTTCCTGCTTCTTTTGATGAATCAATTCCATCCTCTACACAGATCAGATTCACTCCAAAGTCTTGCATAATCTGAAGTGAATTGAGAACATCAGCCGCATTTCTGCCAAATCTGGAAAGCTTAAATACAAGAACAAAAGAGACATCATCTTTTCCTGATTTAATATCTTCCATCATGTTGTTGAAGGCAACACGCCCTTCAATAGATTTGCCGGACTTGCCTGCATCTTCATATTCACCGACTATCTCATATTAATTAAACTCACAGAATGCTTTCATCCTTGACTTCTGTGCATCCAAGGAATATCCATCTATCTGCATTGATGTGGAAACACGGGTATATAGATATACTTTTGCTTTTTCTTTCCCCAATAATATCATCTCCTTTAGATACTTTTATCCGGAAGTTTTAACAAAGCATCAACAACCGGACGAATCATTTGTACCGATTCCACCTTGTTAATAGCACAGAGTTTTCGTCCTGCATCCTTACTGGATGCTCCACAATGGTATGCTTGCTCTGTTGATAATCCATAATCGAGTACAATAAGCCTATCATGACAATCAGGATTAGGCTTAATTCGAAGCGGTGGATATTGGTTTAGAAAATCATTAACCACTGATGTTGTAAGAAAGCCTCGCTTACCGTGTCCATTTTCTGTAAAAAGAATAACCTCAACCCCTGGATTTTTCTGCGATAATAACTGTAAAGACTTCGTATTCATATAATCGTCAACAACATAAATTGATTTTGCTGCCTGCTGATAGATATCTATGTAAGCCGCATCAGCTTCAAACTTCTGACCTTTATAGATTATAAAATTCTTAAAATCCTTATCCGAAACAAAATTTTCATTCAGGGTATCAATACTCTTCTGAATATCTTCAATTGCCTTATCCGTTTTCTTCTGATGATCAATTGCTCCTGCCATTTGCACAGATAATTCTGAAACCTTAGCTGTAACCATGCTCATTTCGGACTGAGTTACAAACTGCTGATTCTGACGGATATAGTGACGCATTTCCTTAAAAGCTCGCATTATAAAAATACTCTGCTGCTCAGCCAATTCTCCTCTAAGAACTGTCGCTAACATATAGATTCCTTGCTCTGTAAAAGCATAAGGCATTTTTCTTCTACCACCATCCTGCCCTTCAAAAAATGAATCATTCCGTGAAGTCGCATTTTGCGACTTCACCAAATCAACTTCCTCTCTTGTCAATTGAAACATAAAATCTTCCGGAAATCTGTTTATATTTCGTTTAACCTGCTCATTTAATCTTTTGACTTCATATCCATAAATATCAGCTAAATCACTGTCGAGCATCACCTGTTGCCCGCGTATCGTATATACACAGTTTCTAATAGACTCAACTGTGAGTAAGTCTGTTGTATTTTTCATAAACGCTATATTCCTTTGCATTTTCTTTTTTTGAAGTCACAAATTGTGACTTCATGTATTCTATATTCAAACAAAGATGTTTTTTGTGGTCGAAAAAATCGACCGCAAACCACTGGTCCAAATTTTTAATCGAATAATTTTAACTACATATCCTCAAGGCTCTCTATCTTCTTCAGTGCTTCCATATAAGCCATAAGCCTCTTCTGCTGTTCTTCCTTAAGATTATGATAATCTTCAATCATCTGAACATCGCCTGGAGTGAATTTACTTTCTGGACTTGCTGCAGCAATTTCCTCTTCATCCTCAATTCCTTTACCGGTAAGAAGTTGCTCCGGAGTAATTTGCAAAACATTACAGATGTCCATTATCTTTTCTACAGTAGGATTGGTCTTTCTCTTTTTCCATTCGCTTATGGTACTGGTCGAAATACCTACCTGCTTTGCAAACTCCGCCTGAGTCATATTGCGTTCTTTCAAAACCTTTATAATTCTTTCACTGATAATCATGAGTGATACCTCGCTTGTCATTCACTTATATAACATTCATATTAGTGAATTTATTTTATCACACCTCATGCTATCCTACAATGTTCTACTCCGTTGAGAAATACGTCGGCGACTGCCTTTTCCAAAAAACCTATTCTGATTCACAATTTGTCCGACACAACAACCACGGTGAGCAGACGCAATACATGGTCACGGATCATCACGAACCGATCATCAGTCGTGAGGATTTTGAAGCTGCAAGGATTTTTATAAGTCAGCGGGCTTCCGAAAAAGGCGTGACAAAAGGCGCCGATAAATACCAAAACCGATATGCTTTCTCCGGCAAGATCATCTGCGGTGAGTGCGGCGACACCTTCAAGCGCCGGATTCATAGCTGCACCGATCACAAATACATCGCGTGGTGCTGCAACACCCATATCAAAGACAAGGATAGGTGCCACATGCTTTTTGTAAGAGACGATGCGCTGAAGCAGTCATTCACCACGATGCTGAACAAGCTGATTTTTTCGCACCGTCAAATCCTGAAGCCTTACTTAGAATCATTGAAAACATCATCGTCAGATGATTCTCTTCATCGTATTCAGCAGATTCAAACCCTTCTGGCGCAAAATACCGAAAAGCGCGAGACTCTTACAATGCTCATGACGCAGGGCATCATTGATCCGGTGCTCTACAGTCAGGAAACAAACGAACTGCTTTCTCAGGCGGACAGCTTCCGGGATGAGATTGAAGCCCTGAAGAATGAAGTCTCCGGAGATGTAAACAAAATCACCGAAACCACAGCACTGATTCATTTCGCAGAAAAGAGCGCCATGCTTCAGGAGTTCGACAAAGACTTATTTGACAGATATGTAAAACGCATCATCGTTCATTCCAGAAACGATATCCGGTTTGAACTGAAGTGCGGTCTAACGCTCAGGGAAAGGAAGTGAGGGCATGGGACATACACCATACGGATACAGAATTGAAAACGGCTGCGCTGTGATTAACGAAGATGAAGCCGCCAAAATCAGGAACCTATACGAGAATTACCTCGCCGGAATGGCACTGTCAAAAGCTGCCATCGAGGCAGGTATCGAGGCCTACCACAGCTCAGCAAAGCGTCTGATGCAAAACAGGCACTACCTCGGCGATGACTTCTACCCGGCAATCATCGATCAGGAGACCTTCGACAAGGCAGAAGCGATTCGTCTGGAACGTGCCGGTAAGCTCGGAAGGCTGAACCTTCTGAAAAGCTCAAAGCCTATAAAGGTTCCGACACACTTCTGGTTTGCAGAAGCGGAGAAAGAATACGAAGATCCGAGGCTACAGGCAGAGTATCTGTACAGCCTCATTGAAAGCGAGGCGATCTAATGGGAAATGTTATGGTCATCCCGGCCAAAAGGCAGGTCGGGAACACGGTAAAACAATCCGAGCAGAAAAAGCTCCGCGTCGCAGCCTATTGCCGCGTCAGCACGGATTCCGACGAACAGGAAACCAGCTATGAGGCGCAGGTCACGCATTACACGGAGTACATCCAGAAGAATCCCGACTGGGAACTGGCAGGCATATTTGCGGACGATGGCATATCCGGTACCAACACCAAAAAGCGTGACGAGTTCAACCGCATGATTGACGAGTGCATGTCCGGAAACATTGACATGATCATCACCAAGTCCATCAGCCGATTTGCCCGAAACACTCTCGACTGCCTCCAATACATCCGGCAGCTCAAGGACAAGAACATTCCGGTCTATTTCGAGAAGGAATCCATAAACACGCTGGATGCCAAAGGCGAGGTGCTCCTTACGATCATGGCGAGCCTTGCTCAGCAAGAAAGCCAATCAATGAGCGAGAACATAAAGCTCGGCCTTCAATACCGCTATCAGCAGGGCAAGGTTCAGGTTAACCACAACCGCTTCCTCGGCTATACCAAGGATGAGAACGGCAACCTTGTCATTGATCCGGAACAGGCCGAGATCGTAAAACGCATCTACCGGGAATACCTCGAAGGCTCCAGCATGGACAAGATTGCTTCCGGTCTTATGGCTGACGGCATTTTAACCGGCGCAGGAAAAGAAAAATGGCACACAAGCACCATCAACAAGATTCTCCGAAACGAGAAGTATATGGGTGACGCGCTGCTTCAAAAGACCTACACCACAGACTTCCTGACGAAGAAGCGCATCAAGAACAACGGCACCGTACCTCAATACTACGTTGAAGGCGACCACGAAGCGATCATTCCAAAAGACCTCTTCATGCAGGTGCAGGCGGAGCTTGTCCGTCGCCGGGTAGTCCATGTCAGCCCGACAGGCAAGAAACGCAGCTTCTCCTGCAATCACTGCTTTGCACAGATGGTTTTCTGCGGAGACTGCGGCGAGCTTTACCGGCGCGTTCACTGGAATAACCACGGCTGCAAGTCCATCGTCTGGCGCTGCATCAGCCGATTGGAGCCGGGCTCCGCAGACACAAACTGCACCAACCGGACGGTTAACGAGCTCCTGCTGCAGGAAGTCACGGTCACAGCCATCAATCAGATTCTTACAGAGCGCGGCACCTTCCTAAAACAGTTGCAGGCCAATATCGCCAAGGCCGTAGTCAGCGCCGATACCCTATCGCCGGATGGCATTCAAGCTCGGCTGGAAGAACTGCAAAAAGAGCTCATCAAGAAGGCAAACAACAAACAGGATTACGATGCCATCGCTGACGAAATCCTCAGACTCAGGGAACAGAAGGAACAGTCCGAGGTCGACAGCCACCACCGGGAAGAAGCCATGAACCGGATCAAGGAACTGCAGGACTTTATCTCCAAGCAGAAAACAGACATCACAGAGTTCGACGAAGCTCTGGTAAAAAAGCTCATCGAGAAGATCACCGTCTTTGCCGACCACTTCACAGTGGAATTTAAGTCTGGACTCACAATCGATATCGAAGCATAAAAGGCTCCTCGCCGCCGACACATTTGTCTGTAGTGAGGAGCCTTGGTCTGTCTTACTTCCTTTGTCTTGTTAACACTATCCCAACAATAGTTCCGATTAAAGCAACAGGTGCTAATCTGAAAAAGAACCACTCAAACGCATGAAAGAATGTTCCTACTACTGCAGTTTCCGGATCATTGAAATCCCAGCTCAAATAGGGACTGTTTTGTGAAATCAGAACTGCGGCGATTATCACAATTAGTGCACACAATGTTATAAACAACCAGTGCAAAACTTTTCGTTTAGCAGCTTTGCTTCGTGCCAGCTGCAGATTGATGACCTCTAGTTTTTCAGAAATTACTTTCAAATCATCAACGGGTACCCCTATCTCTGTATTCGGTTCACCGAGCAAAACGCTAACCGGTGTTTCGAGAATCTCTGAAATATTGATCAGCATTTCGGAATCCGGAACCGATAACCCACGCTCCCATTTGGACACGGTCTGTCTCACTACATTCAGCTTAATTGCAAGCTCCTCTTGTGACAGTCCTTTCGACTTTCTTATGGACTGAATGTTCTCATTAAGCATCGAAGATAACCTCCTTTCTTCAGTTGTTGTCCTCATTGTAGGAGCAGCAGACCGTTGCCACAAGCAACGCGGATTAACATTAGCCATTCAAATGTAAATGACACGCGAAATTAACATTTTTTATTTCCTGACATCTATCTCACAGCCACAACTCCCCGACATCTATCTCGGCAACTCAACTCTCACACTTTTTGAACCTTTTTGCTTTTGGATAAGTTACCGAGAAGCGTTTGTCCTGCACGATGCCATATTTGCCCGATTGCCCGAAAGCCGCAGTATTATTGGGCTTTTGCGGCTATTACCCTTTAACCTTTGACATCAATACTACCGTCTCCACATGAACACTCATCGGGAACATATCGCAAGGGCGTACATGCTCAAGCTTATAGCCTCCGTCGCAAAGTATTCTTAAGTCTCTAGCCAGTGTTGCACTATCACAGCTGACGTAGACGATCCTATTTGGAGCCATCTTGAGCATGGTATCAAGGCACATCTGATCGCATCCTTTTCTTGGAGGATCAACAACGATAACATCGGGATGAAGTGCGTTTGAAGAGCTATCTTTCTCAGATTCCTTTTCATAAAAATCAGGGAGTACTTCCTCAGCTTTTCCTACATAAAACTTCGCATTAGAAATATTATTTCTTACTGCATTGTCATTAGCATCATCGATTGCCTGAGGGATTATCTCTACGCCATATACCTGTTTAGCCTTTTTGGACATGGACAGAGTGATGGTTCCTATTCCGCAGTAAAGATCCCACACTGTTTCGTTACCTGTAAGGCCAGCGTATTCAATTGCCTGGCCGTAGAGTTTTTCTGTCTGCACGGGATTAACCTGATAGAAAGACAGGGGTGATATATTAAACTCAAGACCGCATAAGGTATCTTTGATGGTATCCTGTCCCCAGATAGTGTGAATCTCAGTTCCCATTATTACATTGGTCTTTTCTGTATTGATGCTTACGGATATACTGGTCATTCCATCAATAGATGAAAGCTTTGATATAAGCTCATCCTGATTTTTGATGTATATACTCTCAGTATTATTTTTATTCTTATAGTTAATAACGAGGCATACCATGATCTGGCCGCTTACAAAGCCTTTTCTTATAAGGATATGTCTTACAAGGCCCTTACCTGTTACTTCATCATATGGCTCTATATGGTTCTTTTCCATATGAGCTATTATGATCTCGAGGACTTCCTTATTATCAGGTACGCCAATGATGCAATCCGTATTAGGGATTATGTTATGAGAATGTCCGGCATAAAAGCCTGTTACTATCTTGCCATTTTTATCCTTGCCAACGGGGAACTGGGCTTTGTTTCTGTATTTAAAAGGATCATCCATTCCTATGATAGGCTCCATGATAGAGTCTATTTCCTTCTCATCAAAACCGCCAAGTCTTACTATATTATTTCTGACTTTGCTTTGTTTGAATTTCAACTGGCTTTCATAAGACATGTTCTGGATCTGGCATCCGCCGCATTGCCTTGCGATGGGGCATCTTGGTTTTACCCTGTCTTTGGAAGGCGTTATGACTTCTTCAAGATGTGCATAGGCATAATTTTTCTTAGCCTTCATGATCTTGGCTTTTACTTTGTCGCCAATTACCGCATCTTTAATAAAGAGAGTATAGCCATCAATCTTGCCTATACCCTCTCCGTCATTTCCTATATCTGTAATTTCAACTGTAAGCAGATCGTCCTTCTTGTACAATCTGGCTTTTTCGTTTTTGTTCATAAAAATCCTTTCACTAATCACGCCTATACCACCAATGTTATTGGTGCTCAAGGAATATAATAATCCTTCCGCGCAATTCAGGCGAAGTGATAGGTAGCAAAAAGATTATCATATTCCTCGGCTACCAATCGCACTGCCTCACACAATATCTTCATCCATGACCTTGGCCTTGGGCAGGGAAAAAACAAATTCGGTTCCGACACCAACTGTACTGATCACATTGATATTCTCACCGTGTGCCTTGATGATCTCTTTTACAATAGACAGGCCAAGTCCTGTGCCTTTTTTGTCCTTGCCTCTTGAAAGGTCGGATTTATAGAATCTCTCGAAGACCATCTTCTGATCCTCTTTGGGAATTCCTATTCCTGAGTCCTTGACTGATACGAAGATCTTGTTCTTCTTCTCAGTGGTTTCTATCTTGATAACAGAATCGTTATGGCTGAACTTGATGGCATTGTCCATAAGATTATAGAGAACCTGCTGGATCTTGCCCATGTCTGCAAGTACTATCATCTGCTCATCTGTAAGGACAAGTTCTATAGCTATCATCTTGGATCTGCAGGTTCCTTCAAAAGTAGCTGCAGTATCTCTTATGACTTTATTAATATCAAACTCCGCCTTCTCAAGCATCATACCGCTTCCGATATTGTTAAGGGTCAGAAGTCCGTTGGTAAGCTTGGTAAGTCTGTCTGTCTCATTAAGTACAACCTGAAGATAGTGTTCATGCATCTCAGGTGGTATGGTTCCGTCTATCATAGCCTGAAGGTATCCTCTTATAGATGTAAGTGGAGACCTGAAGTCATGGGATACGTTGGCGATGAATTTGCGCTGATCCTCTTCTGATCTTGCGATCTCTCCTGCCATGTAGGATACGGCAGCGCCCAGATATCCTATCTCATCATCAGATTCCAGGGTGAACTTATAATCCATATTGCCGGCAGCATACTGCTCCGTAGCTGTCGTAACCTTCCTAAGAGGTATATATACCAATTCTGTAAAAAATATAAGAATAATAGCAGACAGAAGGAACAGGATTATAAGTAGAAGATATGAGATATTCAAAAGCTCATTGGCTTCTGTCTTAATAGCACTCATAGGAGTATGTATGACAACATATGCTCTTACCTTATAATTGGCAGTAATAGGTGCAAATACAGACAGTTCCTCTTCCGGAAAAGTTCCAAAGAAGTCTCCGACTGTATAGTATGTCCCACCAGTAACTGTCGGATCAAAACCATCTACAACAACTTCAGTATTCTCATCAAGAACCCTGCTGGAGTCTATGACAAGCCGTCCTGAAGGATTGATGATCCAGATCGTTGCCTGCATATATCTTGACAGATCTATAAGCTGAGTCTGAACTCTGGAGATGGTAGTGTCACTGTTATAAAGGTCAGTAGCATAGGTATTGGCAATCTGAGTAGCTTCTGAATAAAGACTCTCAGCCCTTGCCCTCCTGCAGTGCTCCATGGTCATGTTGGATATAACAGTACCCACAGCTATGAACCCAAATACAGCAAACAACACATATGCAATTAAGAATTTAAGATATATTGTACGCTTCATCTATATCCAATCACACACTTTCAAACTTGTACTAATGCCGCACCTGAAGGGGCGGCTCATGTACCACATCCTTGGATGTGGGTTCGAGAGTGTTTTTAAACACTCTCGAACTTGTACTAATGCCTCACCCGCAGGGTGTGGCTCATGTACCACATCCTTGGATGTGGGTTTGAAAGTGTGTTTACACACTTTCAAACTTGTAGCCAATGCCCCAGATTGTAGCTATCTTCCACTTTTCATGATCCTTGATCTTCTCACGAAGTCTCTTTATATGTACGTCTACAGTACGAGTATCACCTATATATTCATATCCCCAGATCTGGTCCAGAAGCTGTTCTCGTGTGAATACATGATTAGGTGATGCTGCAAGGAAGTACAGAAGCTCCAGTTCCTTGGGCGGCATCTCAACTCTCTGTCCTTTATAAGTAACGGAATAGTTGGTCATATTGATCTCAAGGTCAGGATAGCTTACAACCTTATCATCAGTTTCTTCCTTCTGGGCAGGAGCCATTCTGGTCCTTCTAAGGACAGCCTTGACTCTTGCTACAAGTTCCTTTGAATCAAAGGGCTTCTCCATATAATCGTCTGCGCCCATTTCAAGGCCCAGTACCTTATCGAAGACCTCTCCCTTTGCTGACAGCATTATGATAGGAACCTGAGACTTTGCTCTTATCTCTCTGCATACTGCATATCCGTCTATGCCGGGAAGCATCAGATCAAGGAGTATCAGATCCGGCTGAAAACTTTTGAACATTTCAAGAGCGCTCTCTCCATCACCGGCTATCTGAGTGTCATAACACTCTTTTACCAGATAAAGAGAGATGAGCTCAGCGATATTGCTGTCATCATCTACGATCAATATTTTCTGCTTATTAACCATTTCATTCTCCCTTTTTAGTCTGTCTGTAATTTACTTAAAAGTCACTATAGTAACACCGGAATCGCCTTCGCCGTATTCGCCGAGTTTAAAGCTCTTAACATACGGAATCGAACGGAGCCTTTGCTGAACAGCCTGTCTTAATATTCCGGATCCCTTACCATGCACTACTCGTACACTTGGAAGGTGTGACATATATGCCTGATCCAGATACTGCTCCATCTCATGTATCGCATCGTCAGAATTCATTCCGATAAGGTTGACTTCATGATGTATGTCACGTCCCTTGGACAGATCAAGTTTTCTGCCCTTTGATCTGTTATTTTCAAAAGTGGACGCATCCATCTTGAACTTCTTGGTAATCTTCTTTTCTTCTTCGTCAGCTACAAGAACTATATCTTTGATATTGGTTCTGGTGCGTATGATACCGCACTGGACGAACATATTGCCGGACTTATCAGGCATTGTAGATACAGTTCCCTTAAGGCCCATGGATACGATCTTGACGCTGTCTCCAAGCCTTATCTGGCTCTCCTTAAGGATCTTGTGCCCTTTATCCTTATCACTTGCAGCTACAGAGAGCTTCTGATTCTTATCAGAGATATGCTTGTTGAGCTTGGATCTTTCTCTGTCGAGTTCCTGAATTCCTGCATCTTTACCTGCTTTACGGAAGCTCTTTATAGTATCATCCGCAACTTTCTTGGCATCAGCAAGGATATCCCTTGCTTCTTCGTTAGCTCGCCTCAAGATCTCTTCGCGTGTAGTATCGAGCTTGTCAGCTTTTTCCTCATAAGATTTCTTAAGCTCTGAAAGCTCAAGTCTGTATCTTTCTGCAAGAGTACGCTCTTTTTCTGCAAGTACACGGTTCTTCTCAAGATCTGCAAGAAGATCTTCAAATCTCTTATCATCGCTTCCGATCTGCTCTTTGGCAGCTTCTATGATCCTGTCCGGAAGACCAAGTTTAGAAGATATTGCAAAAGCATTGGACTTACCCGGAACACCTATAAGGAGCTTGTAAGTAGGTCTGAGCGTTGAAACATCGAATTCGCAGCTTGCATTCTTAACTCCCTCTGTAGACAGGGCATATACCTTGAGCTCAGCATAGTGAGTTGTAGCCATGGTAGTGATGCCGCGCTTATGAAGGTCATTAAGGATAGATATAGCTAGAGCTGCGCCCTCAGTAGGATCTGTTCCTGCACCAAGCTCATCGAACAGACACAGTGAATTTTCATTGGCTTCATTTAGTATCTTAACTTCATTGGTCATGTGTGATGAGAATGTAGATAGGGACTGCTCTATAGACTGCTCATCACCTATATCCGCATACACTTCATCAAATACTGAAAGCTCTGATCTGTCACCTGCAGGTATAGCAAGTCCCGACTGTCCCATAAGTGTCAGAAGACCTACTGTCTTTAAAGTTACAGTCTTACCACCTGTGTTGGGGCCTGTTATTATCAGCATATTAAAATCACCGCCGCAGTACACATCGATAGGAACTACCTTGTTCTTATCAATGAGCGGATGACGACCTTTTCTTATATTGAAGCTGTGATCTTTCTTCATGACAGGAGTTGTAGCATTCATGGAAAGGGCAAGAGATGCCTTTGCAAAAATAAAATCAAGCTCTGTCATAAGCTTTGCATTGTCTATAAGTGCCTGTACATAATCACCTGTCTGAGCAGAGAGCTCTGCAAGGATCTTCTCGATCTCCTTATGCTCTTCGAGCATGAACTCACGAAGCTTGTTGTTGAGCTCTACTATTGCCTGAGGCTCTATAAAAAGAGTTGATCCTGATGATGACTGATCATGTACTATACCTGATACCTGAGACTTGAACTCAGCACGAACCGGCAGACAGTATCTGTCATCGCGCATGGTTATGACATTGTCCTGTAGATAGCTGTGCATGGATCCGTTGACCATGGAATTAAGCTTATCATGGATCCTGTCACCTGTAAGAGCAATACTACGCCTTATATGAGCAAGCGCAGGACTTGCATCAGAAGCAATCTCATCTTCTGATATGATGCACCTTCTGATCTCCCTTGATATAGGTGTAAGAGGTTCAAGACCTTCGAACATATCTGTGAGTGAATCAGAAGGAGTCTCCTCCTTATCACGTCTTCCGTAGCTTTTGATCCTTGCAACATTTTCAAGCATAGAAGCAATCTTTAGAAGAGCCGCAGCATCAAGTGATGCGCCTATCTTAAGAGCTCTGACATATCCTGATACATCAGTATTGGAGCCAAAAGAAGTCGAGCCCTTCTGAAATATCCTGGCAATTGCATCAGCTGTATTGATCTGTGCCTTACCTATCTCATCTATATCCGTCATAGGAAGAAGCTCTCTGCATAACTTCCTTCCCGGATCAGAACCTGCCTGCGATACAAGCATTTCAATTATTTTGTCGTATTCAAGTACTTTTAAAACTTTCTCATTCATTACATAAACCGCCTATAAATGCACAATTCCCCAATTATCTAACATATTCTATAATAGCCTAACACAGTTCTATCGGCAAGTTTTTAACCTTAATAATCAACACCTTCCAAATGTGATAAAATGTTTCTATATTACTGCTTAGGAGGCCGCATTATGCCAAATAAAGATTCCAAAAAAACGGATACTAAAAGCCAGGATTTAGAGGATTTAGATAATATCGAAGCAACTGACGATGAAGGTCAGCCACTTGCTAATACCGATTTTATGAGGGAGAAGATCAAATCCCGTCCTATTAATTCCAAGAAGCTTTTAAGACGTACTATTACAACCATAGTAATGGCTATCATATTCGGAATTGTTGCCTGCTGCACTTTCCTTTTGTTACAGCCACTACTTAGCAATCAGATAGGATCATCCAACAAGTCACAAACTGAAGTTTCTTTTCCCAAAGAAACTGTAAGTGATGAGATACAGCGCGAAGATCTTATCGCAAGTGAAGAAGAGAAGGCTGCTGCCGATGCCGCAAGTGCTCAGGCTTCCGTCAATGAAAGTGTTACAGAAGCTGCAGAAAAAGAAGTTGCTGCTGCTCTTAGTTCCCTTAGCCTGTCATCTTCTGACTATGCATCAATCTATAATTCATTAAAAGAAGTCGCTACATCCGCAGAGATTTCTATCGTAACTGTAACTGCCGCAACTTCCGATACTGATTTTATCAATGATTCTTTTGTCAGAGAGGCCTCAACCTCAGGACTTATAGTCGCTATAACAGATTCTGAGACTCTAATACTTGCAGACAGCAGTAATCTAAGCGGCGCTGAGACCATCATGGTATCATTCTATGATGACAATGCAGTAAGTGCGGTTATCAAATCAACCGATCATATTACAGGTCTATGTATCATAAGTGTATCCAATACCGATATTCCTGAAGATACCAAGGACAATATCGCTGCTGCTACTCTTGGTACGTCTCTTACAGCCGGACTTCAGGGCACACCTGTTATCGCTATAGGATCACCTACCGGAACTCCGCAGTCTTTTTGCTATGGCATGATCACTTCTACCGGAAGAGTTCTGGATCTTACTGACAGCAGGTACACACTTATGACTACAGATATATATGCCAGTCCTCTTGCCAGCGGATTCATAATAAATCTTGAAGGAAGCGTCATTGGAGTCATAGATATGTCCTATAACGACACAGGGCTTGAAAATCTTATATCCGCTATCGGTATATCTGATGTCAAAAACCTGATCCAGAACCTGTCTAACGGAATAGTTCCTCCATATCTTGGAATACACGCAGGCGATATTCCGTCTTATCTTACAGAAGACGGAACTCTTCCAAGCGGCGTATATGTCAGCAAGATAGAAACCGGGTCTCCTGCAATGGACTGCGGTCTTCAAAGCGGAGACATCATCACCAAGATTGACGGCGAAAAAGTTACATCTTACAGCCAGTTTCTCGGCCTTCTATATGCAAGGTCGTCAGGAGATAGTGTATCAATAACCGTAATGAGGCAAACACCTGATGATTATACAGAGCTTACCTTGTCAGCTACTCTCGAGGATGCTCCTACCAAATAAAGAGAATCGGCATTTCTTACAATTGACTTGCTATTATCGGAATATTATTATTACTTAGGGCTTTGGCATAGTCCGGCCTTTGGAAAGGTATTACAGATATGAAATTTATAAAAGACATGAAACCAGGTGACAGAATACAGGATATCTATTTTTGTAAAAGCAAGACTCCTGCTACCACCAAAAACGGCAAACCTTATGACAATGTCATCCTCCAGGATAAAACTGGATGTGTAGACGCCAAGATCTGGGATCCTAACAGTGCAGGAATTGATGATTTTGATTCCAAAGACTTCATCGAAGTATGCGGCGAAGCAACAAGCTTCAACGGAATGCTTCAGGTTAATATCAAGAGAGCCCGCATCTGCCGTGAAGGTGAATATGATCCAGCTCTTTATATGCCTGTTTCTTCTAAAGATAATGATGAGATGTTCAAAGAACTCCTTGGACTGATCGCCAGTGTCAAGAACCAGTATCTTCACAGAATCTTAGAGATGCTCTTTGTAGAAGATAAGGAATTCATAGCAGCATTTCGTAAGTCATCTGCTGCCAAGTCCGTACACCACGGATTCATCGGCGGACTTTTAGAGCATACTCTTAGCGTTGCAAAGCTGTGTGATTATTACTGCACATCATATGCATCACTTAACAGGGACCTTCTCATAACAGCTGCTATCTGCCACGATATAGGCAAGACCAAGGAGCTGTCTGCATTCCCTGAAAATGACTATACAGACTGCGGTAACTTCATGGGCCATATAGTAATGGGTGCTCAGATGATACATGATCTTGTAAGACAGATCGATGGTTTCCCAACTCTTCTGGATCAGGAGCTTGAGCACTGCATCCTCGCTCACCATGGTCAGCTTGAATACGGATCACCCAAGAAGCCTGTCCTTATGGAAGCTGTAGCTCTTAACATGGCAGATGATACAGATGCCAAGATGGAAACCTTTAAAGAGATACGAGAGAATGCAACCGAACCCGGATGGCTTGGTTTCAACAGACTGTTCGAGTCCAATCTCTTTGATACAAGAGTTGAATACTAAAATTTATAAAAAAAGCGGCGCCTTATTGTTTTAATAAGGTGACGCTTTTTTATTGCTGATAACAATGGATGATAAGAATTCCTATATTATCTTTCAAGTCCGTCGATAAAGTGCTTAAGCCTCTCAAGAGCTTTCTTAAGATCTTCAAGTGAGTACGCATAAGATATTCTTATAAATCCCTCACCGCAGTCGCCAAAAGCCGTTCCAGGAACTACCGCAAGTCTTTCTTTTTCCAAAAGCTGCATTGCAAAATCATCCGAAGACAGACCGAACTTCTTTATGTTAGGAAATACATAGAATGCTCCGTATGGTTCAAAGCAGTCTATACCTATTTTATCAAATTCATGAAGAAGATATTTACGCCTCCTATCGTACTCTTTTCTCATAACAGCTATATCTTCGTCGCCGTTTCTAAGAGCCTCTACACCTGCATACTGGCTGGTAGTAGGTGCACACATTATTGCAAACTGGTGGATCTTGATCATCTGTCTTATGATATTAGCAGGTCCGCAGGCATATCCAAGTCTCCATCCTGTCATTGCATAGGCTTTGGAGAAACCATTGATATAGATGGTCCTCTCTGCCATGCCAGGAAGGGAGATGATAGATACGTGCTTCTCTTTATAGGTAAGTTCAGAATAGATCTCATCTGATATCACGTACAGGTCATGCTCTAATATAACCTTGGCTATAGCTTCAAGGTCGCTTTTCTCCATGATAGCTCCTGTAGGATTGTTAGGAAAAGGAAGTACCAGGATCTTGGTCTTGTCTGTGATACTATCCTCAAGTTCCTTTGCTGTGAGTCTGAATTCATTCTCTTCTTTAAGATTGATGATAACAGGCACTGCATCTGCAAGGATAGCACAGGGCTCGTAAGATACATATGATGGCTGCGGGATCAGGACTTCATCTCCCGGATTGACCATAGCTCTCATTGCAAGGTCTATGGCTTCAGAACCTCCGACTGTTATGAATACCTGGCTTGCCTGATCATAGGTTATACCCTGAGTCCTTTTTACATAATTGCTGACTTCCTGTTTGAGATCTTTAAGGCCGGAATTAGATGTATAGAAGGTTCTACCCTTTTCAAGTGAGTATATACCCTCATCACGGATGTGCCAGGGCGTATCAAAATCTGGTTCGCCTACACCAAGTGATATTACATCGTCCATATCCTGAACTATGTCAAAAAATTTTCTGATGCCTGATGGCTTTATATCTATAACTTTATCTGATAACGGATTTCTCATTATGGTCTATATCCATCCCTTCATTGTATGTAATATGAAGCACCTTTTATGCCTGCTATAGGCATACAGATACTACATATGCGTAAATACCTCACGGAGAGACTTTCTCTCTTGTATCTTCGTACTTGGCAGTAAGTATCGTTCCATGATCCTTGTACTTCTTAAGGATGAAGTGTGTGGCTGTGCTCTGAACGGTATCAAGTACTGCAAGCTTGGTATTAACGAAGTTAGCAACTTCAAGAAGGCTCTTGCCTTCAACGATGACCATAAGGTCAAAAGATCCGCTCATAAGATACAGACTTGAAACCTGAGGGAACTTATAGATACGCTCTGATATAGAATCAAATCCCATACCTCTTGTAGGTGTAACCTTAACTTCAATAAGGGCCATGACCTTCTCTATAGAGGTTTTGGACCAGTCTATCATAGTATGATAAGCGCAGATGACTCCTTCATCTTCCATAGCTTTGACTTCATTGGCGACATCTATCTCCGCAGCGCCGATCGCGGCTGAAAGCTCGTCTATGCCGATTCGGCTGTTTTTTTCAATGACTGATAAAATCTCTTCTCTAAGGGCCATGTCTATCCTTTCTGCCGCAGCAGCGGCCATAACAAGTTTGTTATGCTTTTACTTATTATGTTTTATTCATTATTTTTTAGTATATTAACAGAAAATGTATAATTATTCCATGCTTTTGCATATGCAAAAAATGCCTATGATTACGCAGTGAAATTAATGTCAAAAAGTCTATGACTATATAGCAAAATTACTGCAGATCATTAAAATATCTTATGAATCTCATCACTTTGAGGCAGATCCAGAAACCTTGTCTCATCTTCATTTATAATGATACGATCATTGCCACTGGTGAGCTTACCTATGATAGCTGATGGTATTCCTTCTTTTTCTAAAGCATCTACCATTAGAGAACCATCTCTAGTCGCTATAAGAAGCGCCCCTGCTGATGCAAGAAGGTATGGATTAACATCAAATACATCCGTGATCTCAACGCTCTCCTGCCTTATGGGTATAGCCTTAAGATTCACTTCCATACCGCATCCTGTCATCTGTCCAAGTTCCCACAAGGCTGCGAATATTCCGCCGCTTGATACGTCGTGAATACATACAGCTTTGTTTTCCCTGGCAATACGAGCATCATCTTTAATGCTGAGATAGTCCATACTGCCAAAAGACGTTCCTGCATCTATGATAAAAGATGGATACCTTTCTATGATCTTATCTTTCCTATCTTCAGAAAGCATAGCGCATCCAGACAGGGCGATCCATTTGGTAACGACTATATCGCAGTCTGCTGCATTCTTTAACCTCATATCAGGTTTTATTATCGTATCTGCCACTTGTCCCTTGCATTCATCTGATACGGAGATTGACTTATTATCTGAAATCACATCTTTATATCCTACTGCAGTAGCAGTTACAAGAGGATGATTAACAGCTTCTGATACTTCTGTATGTCCTCCTGCGATCTCAGCTCCATTATATATAGCAGCAGCCTCGGCATCCTTCATGATCTGCCTTAGTACCTGTTCTTCGCAGTCCTTAGGAAGTGTTATGGATAATAAGACCTGCTTTGGCTGCCCACCTCCTGCAAAGATATTGTTGCAGGCGCAGGCAACAGCATATTTGCCGCAGTGCTTTACATCAGCAGTCACTGTATGAACTGATGACAATATTTCATTGCCTTTGAAGTCGTTACGATTTACAGATGGATTTTCCTTATTATTGTTTCTGCGTGCATCTGTGTCTATCTCATTAGTTCCAAAACAGGCGCAGTCGGTATATCCTGCTGCGCCATTTTTATATCTGCCATTATGGATCTGCTTCCATACAGATCTTTTTAAGACATTCTCTGTGATCTTACCAATTCTCATCAGCCTGTTGTCCCATCTGCGCTCTGCGCTTCACTTCCTGTAGTATCTGTCTGCTGGGAAGCCGCTGCATCAGGTGTTGCCACACTTGGATCTGTAGTAGCAGGAAGGCCTGTTGCAGGGTCTATCGGAAGTCCCGTAGCAGGATCTATCTGCTGACTCTGAGCTGCTATGACAGCTGCCATCGAACTACTTGTAGCTACTACCTGATCATATGAACCTGTTGCTATAGCTGCATTGATCTGTGCAAGGACATTCTCATCAGCGCCTGCTGTTCCTACTGCAACGATCCTTGGAACCATTGTATAGGTACTGGAATTGACAACTTCACGGCTTTCTTCTTTGCCATCAACTGTGACTATCTTCCAAAGCTGCGCCTTGATACCGTTATGGGCTGACTGTGTAACCTTGACATAACCTACAGGCTGAGATGAATCAAGTACAAATGTATCTGTGGTAGGAACGGTTGTTTCGAGAACTTCGCTTTCATAACTTACAACTCTTCCAGCCTGTCTTGTCTCAACGCCATATATAGTAAATGTAATAGTTTTACTAGAAGTAGTATATCCATCTATATAGATAGGATAGTCAGTATTATTTTTGAACTTGAAGTTCTTGCCGCCATTTTCTGCTATAGCAGCATCTTCAGAAGGATCAACATAATTGACTATCATGGAGTGGTTATATCTTTCGGTAACTTCAAGCTCTGCTCTAAGTACTGCATTGTACAATGTAGTAGAAACCTGACAGATTCCGCCACCAAAGCTCTCTACTACCTGTCCTTGAAGATATGATCCTGCAAGAAAATAGCCATTAGCCTCTGTAAACGGTGTGATATTCTCAAGCATAGAAAACTCATCACCGGGATATAGAGTTATGCCACTTGCAAGTTTACATCCATTTGAAATATTGCCGCTTCTGGCTGCTCCGGAAGTTTTATAGCTGGTTGAGTATGTTCCAAGAACGTCTCCAACTTTGGCAAGCTCCTCTGCGCTTCCTTTAGGCTCTGTAACATCTACAGAAAGAGCGATATCAAAGTCTGATCCGTCCCAGCCATCTGTTATATAGTTCTGAAGAAGTTCTATAGAAGCTGTCTGATTGAGCTCATATCCTGTATTACCATCTACAACGCTGAAAGTTCCATTCTCTCTTGTAAGACCGTAGTCAACTTCAGCTACGTTAAATGTATCGCACTTTCCTGCAAATACATCCATTATCATGGTGTCATCAAAAGCGTATTCAAGATCCAGTGCTACGCCGCCATTGGCAACATCTTTGAGCTGCTTGTAACGCTGAACTACGTTACCTTCTTTTCCTATATTAAGGGCACTCTCCACTACATCAGTATTGGTCCAGGTAAGGCCAAGATCTGCTGCTGTTACTGTAACTACATCTTCATCTCTTGCACCTTTTAAGGTGATATTTGCACTAGATAGTGTATCCATGTATGACGAAACTGCTGCATAGGCTTCATCATGTGTCATACCTGAAACATCTACACTTCCAATAGTAACTCCGTTCGGGATTTTAGCCTGTGTCTTAGCCTGCGCTATCATTGATGGAGCCAAGATAAGCACAGCCATAAAGGCTAAACCAATCACAATTTTCTTCATAATAGTCCTCTTTATAGGGAGTAATCTATTTGCTGTCAACTCCCTTAACCCTTGTGTTATATTATATATAGAATGTAACTTAATAATCCTCACGTCATTATACCACTTTTTGGGGGAACGGAAACTTGTTTAATAATATTGGCTTTCCAACTTTTTTATTTCTCTTCATCATCTTCTGTGCGTGGCTTAGATATGAGATGCACAAGGATTCCAAGAAAATGACCGGTCAGCAGAGTTTCCTTGCAAGAGAGAAGGAAGCGAATCTTGCGCCAGTTAAGAGTCTTAAAGACCTTGATTATATCTCCATCCCTCTGGAAACACTCCCTTTTGGCGCCCTTACAGGCCACAAAGAGATAGACCATATGGAATATACTATCAGAAACCTTGCTAAGGATACCAGAAAGATCGTGAACCTTACCGGTATAACCAATACTGACCTAAAGCTTATGTACGGCGCCGCCAATATAGTTAAGCTTATGGAATATGACGCAAGTTATATAACTTTGATCAAGACTTTGCAGGAATGGGCTGACGTTCTGTACACAGAAGGTCTGTACAGCGAAGTCGTATCACTTCTTGAATTCTCAGTATCTACCAAGTGCGACATATCAGAAACCTATCATATGTTATGTGATATCTACAAAAATCATCTGGGACTGACCAAGGCTGAAGCGATCAGCAAAATAAAAGCCCTGCAGCCTTATGCCGCAGAGCTCAAATCCATGAACAAAGATTCTATCGAAGAATATCTTGCTAAAGAGGCCGGGTGATTATTGGCAAACTTCCCATTTGGGCAGTTTTAGTTATTTATAACTAGGACATATATCTTTCAAGAAGCATTCACTGCACCTTGGCGTTGGTGCCTTACAGATAGTACGTCCCAGATAGATTATCTGTATGTTGTACCTGATCCAGTTCTGCCTTGGCAGTATCTTCATAAGGTCCTGTTCTACAACTACAGGATCATCAGAATCTGTAAACCCAAGCCTTTTGGAGATTCTCTTAACATGTGTATCTACAACGATACTGGGATCTTCAAAGATATTGCCTCTTATGACATTGGCAGTCTTACGACCAACTCCCGGAAGGGATGTAAGCTCTTCTAAAGTTCTGGGAACTTCTCCTTCAAAATCACTTTCAAGCTTCCTGGCGCAGCCTATTATATTCCTTGCCTTGGCATGATAGAAGCCTATAGAATGTATCGCTTCTTCAAGCTCCTTAACATCGGCAGTTGCAAAATCATGTACCGTAGGATATTTGGCAAAAAGAGATGGAGTTACCATATTGACCCTTTTGTCAGTGCACTGAGCTGAAAGTATAGTTGCTATCAGAAGTTCAAATGCATCCCTATGATCAAGATATGTACGCGTATCTGTGCCATACTCGTTATCAAGACGCTCACATACGACGTTAACTCTATCCATTACCGCTTTAGTTTTTCTAACCATAATCGCTCCTACAATAACCCCCGTGGCTCATTATTCTATTAATTCAATGATGTTACAAAACGGTCGAAAGCTTTCTGTCCTTCAGGTGTCCGTTTATATACTCCGGCATCTTCAAGGACATGCATAAACACTTTACCGATCTCATCCTGAATTACAGTATCGATATTGGTAGCATCAATCTTGTCGTAGTTTTTAGAAAACTCATCTACCCAGTCTGCATGCTTTTCAAGGACTTCATCGCTTCTAAGATCACGCCCATTAAGTATAGCATCCTTAAGGCTCTTCATCTCATCCTTAAGACGTGCAGGAAGAACCGCAAGTCCCATAACTTCTATAAGTCCGATGTTCTCCTTCTTGATATGATGAAGCTGTGCATGCGGATGGAATACCCCAAGAGGATGCTCATCTGTTGTTATATTATTACGAAGGACAAGATCAAGTTCATATCTGCCATTACGCATTCTGGCTATCGGTGTGATGGTATTATGAGGTGTACCATCAGTTTCTGCGAAGATGAATGCCTCCTCATCACTATATCCGCGCCATGCTTCAAGGATCTTGTCAGCAAGAGCGATGATCCTGTCTGTATCATCTCCTGACAGACGTATTACAGACATCGGCCACTTAACTATTCCGCTGTCTACGTCTTCAAATCCCTTAACCGTAAATGTCCTCTCCACAGGTGCCTTGGCCATTGCAAAGTCATAATGTCCGCCCTGGAAGTGATCATGTGAAAGGATAGATCCTCCTACTATAGGAAGATCAGCATTGGAGCCAACAAAATAATGAGGGAACTGCTTAACAAAATCAAATAGCTTACAGAATGTTGCATGCTCTATCTTCATAGGTACATGCTGTGAGTTAAAAACTATGCAGTGCTCATTGTAATATACATAAGGTGAATACTGGAAGAACCAGTTACTGTTATTGATAGTGACCGGTATGATCCTGTGGTTTTCTCTTGCCGGGTGGTCAAGTCTTCCTGAATATCCTTCATTTTCTCTGCAAAGCTGGCACTTGGGATATCCTGACTGCTTAGCATTTCTTGCAGCTGCGATAGCCTTGGGATCTTTCTCAGGCTTTGATAGATTGATAGTGATATCAAGGTTGCCATAATCTGTAGGTGTTACCCATTTCACATCTTTAGCGATTCTATATTTTCTTATATAATCAGTATTTCTGGAAAAAGAATAGTACCAGTCTGTAGCCTTAATAGGATCCTCTTTATAAAGATCCTTGAACTTGCCTATAACATCGCTTGGTCTTGGTGTAAGTATACCCATGAGCTTTGTATCGAAAAGGTCTGTATAGGCAGGTGTTGTTCCTTCTATGATCTTATTATCTGCTGCATATTGACACAGAACTTTCATTGTATCTTCAAGATATGTTCCGTCATCAATCTTCTTTTGATCAATGCTTTCTGCTTCTTTAATAACATCATCTTCTGTTCCCTCAAGTTCTGTAAGAGAAAACTGCATAAGTATTGTATTGAGAGAGTAAACTATATCTTCTTTTTCTATAAGGCCTGTGCGATATGCATAAGCAACCAGGTCTATAATATTTTTATCTATCATTTTATTTGTCACCTCATGATAAAACTGTAAGAATTTTTTGAAAATAAAACATCCTTGAAATGATCTTCAAGAATGTTTTATTTTGTAGCTAAGTCTGATGAATATTATTCAATAACTCTCGGTCCGTCACCGATTGATACGATATAGAAAGTGCAGTCATAGCCGATCTTATCCTTATAAGCCTTGCCAACCTGCTCTTTGAAACTTTCTATTGCATCATCCTTGACGATAGAAACAGTGCAGCCGCCAAATCCGCCGCCTGTCATACGTGAACCGATAACGCCGTCTACCTTCCAAGCTGTTTCTGCAAGAGTATCAAGCTCTATACCGGTTACATCATAATCATCGCGAAGGGATACGTGAGAAGCGTTCATAAGCTTACCAAACTTCTCAAGGTCACCTGCCTTAAGAGCTGCTACAGCATCAAGTGTGCGCTGATTCTCATATACTGCATGCCTTGCCTTTACTCTTTCATCATCATCTGTGATAACATCCTTGTGAGCTTCGAACTCTTCAATAGACAGATCTCCAAGTCCCTTGATATCACAAACTGTCTGCATCTGAGACAGGGCGTGTTCACATGCACTTCTTCTTGCATTGTACTGAGAATCTGTGAGTTTATGCTTTTTGTTAGTATTAGTTACTACGATCTTCATTCCATCAAGATGGATCGGAGCATATTCAAATGAAAGGTCTGCCGTATCAAGGAAAATAGCATTATCTTTTTTGCCCATAGCAGATGCAAACTGATCCATGATTCCGCAGTTGCAACCATTGAAATTGTTCTCTGCATCCTGACCGATAAGAGCAAGTTCCTGATTAGGAACATCAAATCCGTACATATCACGAAGAGCAAATCCTGTCAGGACTTCAAGTGAAGCCGATGAAGAAAGGCCTGATCCGTTAGGAATGTTACCGATGATAACCATATCAAAGCCTGTTTCAAGCTTCATTCCTCTTTTTTCAAAAGCCCATACAACACCCTTGGGATAATTGGTCCAGCCAGCCTTGGGATCGTTTGGAACAAGGTCATCAAGGGATGTCTCGCGTCTTGAACCGTCAAAGTTAAGAGATACAAAGCGCATTACGCGGTCATCTCTCTTTCTGGCAGCGGCGTATGTTCCGATTGTGAGTGCACATGGGAATACGTGACCGCCGTTATAATCTGTGTGCTCTCCTATAAGGTTTACACGGCCCGGTGCAAAGTAGCACTTAACGCCTTCGTTATCGCCAAATTCTTTTGCAAAGCCGTCAAGAACGGCCTGTTTCATTTCCTGATCGATCATAAAAATACCTCGTCTTTTTGCTTAAATATTGTTGTTAACAGGATGGCTGCGCATGGCTTTACGGTAAGTAGGGGCTTTGCCTTCAGGACTATAACAAATAAAATCAGCTTTTGATTTCATTTGTTATAGTCCCAAATTCCAAGTTACCGATTCCAAGGAACGATTCTATGCGCTGCTTCCCTTTTATTTTCTATGATTATATTATAATATAATCTTCGCTTGTGTTAGCATCTATTGTTTTTGAAAACTGTCAAAATGTTAAAAAGCTTATATCCATCTTATTAAGCATTATTATCATGCCGAATCTGATAGATATAAGCTTTTTTAATTTTAATCGATTAATTTTCTCAAACTTCGCACTTGCCAAACATACGCCACCCTTTGAGGCAGCACCGATGCGGATAGTTTATAATGCATTTTCATATCTTTTGAAGATGTTATAAAATTCAGGAGCATGAGAGATGGATTTTTATATTCTTCTTAGGGTCTGCATGTCTGAGCGAAGCGAGTTTCAGACCCTAGAATATAAAAATCCAGATATCATGCCCTGAATTATAACACCTTCAAGATATGAAAATGCATTATAAACTATCCGCATCGGCGCTGCCTCAAAGGGTGGCGTATGTTTGGCAAGTGCGAAGTTTCAATAAATTAGATATCTGCGTCCATTGCAAGCTTTATGGATCCCATTATTCCCTGGTCATCGTTTAGGCTGGCAGGAACTATATAGTTATCTATGTCTTTAAGTTCTTTGGTTACAATATATCCGTTTAGCTGCTCCAGGACTTTTTTCCTTATAAGTGGAAAGAGCTGCTCCTGATGCATTACTCCTCCGCCAAGGATGATGATCTGAGGGCTAAGTGTCAGGATATATGTGCACAGAGCCTGAGCTATATATGTACTTTCAAGGTCCCAGACTTTATCGTCATCTGCAAGTTCTACAGCTTTTTTGCCCCATCTGTCTTCAATAGCAGGACCTGCTGCCATTCCTTCAAAACAGGTTCCGTGGTATGGGCACTTGCCTTTATATGTATCTCCATCTGCTACTGCCATTTTGATATGTCCAAGTTCAGGATGGAGCATGCCGTGCAGGAGCTTGCCACCTGCCATAACTCCGCCGCCGACACCTGTTCCTATAGTGAGATACAGAGCATCCGTAAGGCCTTTGGCACATCCCCAGGTTATCTCTCCAAGGAGTGATCCGTTAACATCTGTATCAAAACCTATCGGTACACCCAGCTCTTTTTTGAAAGCACCGACTATGTCATAGTTCTTCCAGGCAAGCTTGGGCGTAGATGTTATATAACCATAGGTCTTAGAATCCCTGTTAAGATCAATAGGCCCAAAGCATGCTATTCCGAGAGCTTTGATATCCTTGCCTTTAAAATAATCGATCATTATAGGCATAGTCTCTTCGGGAGTCTTGGTAGGAATCTGCATCCTGTCAAGTATCCTGCCGTTCTCATCGCCTATAACGCATATCATCTTAGTTCCGCCCGCTTCAATACCACCATAAATCATACTTCTCTTCTCCTCTTATAATTTTTTATTGTCATTGGTCATCCTTGGTAACATCAAGTCCGAAATATCCGCATATCCTGGCAAGCCTTGTTCCTGACGTACTGGACACCATGATTATATTACCACCTGTATCATATGCTATCACTATAAATCTTGAATTCATCTTGAATACACATGGGTTAGGGCCTTGTATCCCATAAGCTTTGAGCATCTCTTCAAATGTCGCCTGAACATATCTGGAATCCACATACGCATGGCTCATAGTCGTCCCGTCCATGAAATCTCCGCCCACAATATTACCATCATCAAGAGTTTCGGAGATATCATCGATTATTCCAAAATATGATGCTACTGCCCTGTATTTTTCAAGGGACAGATCTACAACGCCTTCTGCAGGGACTGCCGGTTCTTCTCCATAGGTTATCTCATCATAGGCATCAGAATCTGCCTGATATACAAGTCCAAACCTTGCACAAATCCTGCTGCACTCATCTGCATCATCTGTATATATTATAAGTATTGCGTCATCATCATGCATTGCTGCATAGTACCTTGCATATCCTTCATCATTCGGAACGCGCATTACTACCGGATTGTGAACCTTGTCATATCCTGTTGATGAAAGCTCATCCCTGTAGCGATCATCTGTTTGCGAAAGATCATACATGATCGTAAGACTTATCTGAGTTGCACTTCCTGCCTTGGTATATAGGATTGTCTTATAATCATCAGTCTCTTCTTTAGATGTACTAGTATATCCAAACTCTTCCAGCACACTTGTAACGCCGTCCAATGTCAAGAGACTTTCATCTATGTTGGCATTATCTAAAGGGGATGTTCCAATGCCGGATGCATCTGTTAATCCCCCATCACCACTTGCAGCAGAGCTTCCATCATAAGCCTTCTGACCTTCTTCAATATTGGCTTTGGTTCCTGCATAGTTCTGCATATAATTGGCAAGTTCATTGATTCTCTTGGAGTGGTCAAAAGGCGCTGAGATCTCCTTGACCACAATGCTTATCTGGTCAAGTTCTGTCATGTCTACTGTTGACGCAGCATCTAATATGGCATAGATGTCTGTACCTGCCAGGTATCTAACCTGCCTATAGTATGAAGTCGTACCATCAAACCCGCTATAATCAAGCTTTCCATTTCCTGATGCATCAAATAAAAAAGAAGCTCCGGTCACATAACCCTTTCTGGTCCAGGTCATCATATCAGCTTCAAGAGCGCTAAAATCTGCATCTGTATAGAAAGATAACAATATATTTTTTCCATCTTCTTTATGCTTTATAGTATATATGCCATTATCATCCGGTTCACTTTTTATAGTATAGTTGTCACCGCAGTCTATTTGAATAATATTGTCAGCAAATATAACCTCTATAGATGAGTTTCTAAATGCTTTGCAAGACATTAGCCCCAAAACCATAGAGGCTACCAGGACTGCCACTATAAAGTTATACTTAGAATGAAAGTTGTTCATATTATTCCTTCATGACGAGTACTTGTGAGAGTCTGGCAATATGAATATCAGATTTGGATTTGCCATAATGGCTATTTGGGCTCGTATCAAATAGCCGTGTGAAAAATTGTTATATCGATACAATTTTTCACACTAAACCTCATACTACGAATGCCAAACGTATTTCAAGTACAGTGATGTACTTGAAACGTTCGCAACGTTTTATTGATGCCTTCTAAGATAATCCGCTTCAATAAATGAATCAAAAAGATTAGTATAAGTCGCTGATCCGTACAGTACATATTTATCTTTTGTATAGGTAGCTTCCAGCATATATACTCCGGTAACTGTATCACTCCTGGTCTGAGTGATGACACCTCCGTTACTTAGATTGATCTTAAAATCGCAAGGGATAGCTTCGAAGTATCCTCCATAACCTGTATCCTGAGTCACCGCACAGTATACCGCTGTTCCATCGCAGTTGCCGTAGTTCTGGCCATCTTCAAGACCGAACTGTGCATATGCCTTGGACAAGATATCACTGTTAGCTGTATCCATCTTAGTAAGATGACCTCCGCATCTTATAGCACCAAGGACATCCATTGTGAAATACAATGGTACAGGGCTATTCTTAACAACATAATCAGTGGCTCCAACCCTGGTCTCATCATAGGAGAGGTTATAACAGAGTCCCTGATACTCTCCTCCTGTTATATAGATAGCATCAACCTTGTCTTTGACAAGTTCATAGCCTTGGGGATCTTTGAGAAGCTCACGTATATTAGTTAGAAATCCGGTAGTCACTATCCTTATCTTACCGTCATGGGCGGATAGGACTTCTTTGTACATAGTTACGGCATTGTCGTATACGGGATGACTTGTAGTCTTGTACTGCCACAAAACTCCCCAGTAATCTCCGTTTCCACCGTATTCATAGCTTACAGACGCCTTGGCTATAGGTACGTCTGTAAGTCCTGCATAGTCAAAAAGGCCTTCTGCTGCCTTGATATTATTGCCTGAAGGATTCCTGGAGCAGTATGCAAAGCCCAGGATATCGCACAGTCCCTGATACTCAAGTTCCTGCGCTATGCGAACTGCTGTGACATCATCTACGTCTGTGGACATATCAGCATCAATGATTATACCTACAGGGCCGGATGCCTGCTGCTGATCCTTAAGATCATCCTGAATATTCTCTACGCTTTCTTTAGCCTCATCCCTTGCCTTGTCATCTTCCTCCTCGGCCTTCTCTATAGCTTCCTGCTTCTGTTCATCTGTCATGCCGCTGTAATCTTCTTCAGGACCAACTTCCTGTCTCGCTTCATTTAAGGCATCAATAAATATATCCCTGTAATCCGTCAAGGTATCAGAGGGCTGCCTTGCCGCAAGTACAGGAAGCGCTATAGAATTAACTATTAAGATGCATGTACACAGAACAGCAAGAGAAGACTTTTTCATGAGGCAAAACCTCTCCCATTTACTGCCTATTGATATCTATGTCCCCCGCATGATAGTAAATTTGCAAATAAAAAAGTCATAACAGATATGTGCGTTATACCGTTCATATCTATTATGACATATTTACAATAACATCGCGAGAAATAATAAATTCCAAATGTTTTAGCTATGCTAATATTCTAAATACTATCTGCCACACCTTCGATAAATCCCGTAAAGTCTTCAAACCTTGCTTCTACTATCTTCCTCATCTGAACTGTGAGATTATCAGCAGAAATATTCATGTTGATATGGATAGATCCAACATCTTCTCCTATAAGGCTCAGTTCTATATATAAAGTATCACTTGCCGTCCATCCGGATTTGGATATAAAAGGAACTTCCTTGCTGGTGGCGCTTAGAGACTGCCCTGTGGCAGGATCCACAAGAGGAAGACTTCCTTCACATTCTTTAGTCAGATCAAAAGGAATAATGTAATCTATGACGCCGCTACCCGATCTTTGCTTTATGGACAGGCAGCCACTATCACCATAACTTATATGAAAAGACTCAAACCTTGCCTTATCACCTGATTCTTTAAAACCATCAGTCAGTGGCTCATTAAGTATTCTATAAGTATAGTCAAAACATGGGCTATAATTCTTTAATAAAGTGCACTCCTCTATATCTTTTTCATACTTGGAAAAAGAAGGAGCATATTCCAAAAGGCTATCGTGAATGATATCAAGCAGAGGCTGGGTGCCGCCCTTAATATTCTGAAGATCAGCAGTTGTCACGATCACAAGATCATACTGGGGATAGAACAGGACGTACTGACCACCCATTCCGTACATACAAAAGCCGCCCCTGATCCGCCAGAACTGATATCCGTATCCCTGCCGCTCCTCAGTCACCTGGCCGGTCTGGATATTAGGAACTTTAAAGCTCACAGCTTCTTTAATATAATCTCCAAAGCTTGTTACCTCTGTGCAATGATCACCTTTACAAAATGCCAAGGCAGCGTCCTCTGACAGGCTCTCCCCGTTTTGACCATCACACAGCTTATCACCTTTCAAAAGCTCATCCATTACGAATCTTCCAACTTTAAGAAGATCCTCAGGATAGCACATAAGCCCTGCCCCGCCTATCTCGTCCCCAAAAGGGTCAGTGATAATATATGCATCTTTGGAAAAAATATATTTCGAAGGAATCTTGGTCCTAAGATAATCAAGCACTCCCATACCGGATAACTTCTTAACAAGAGCCGCAAGAGTATGTGACGATGAAGTATCATAATTAAACACCTTGCCGCTTCTATGAGAAGGCAGTGTGACAAAAAAGCTCTCGACCCAGTTAATATTTATATGGAACTTGTAGGTCGTAGACGTATGACAGGTCTCCATACGAAGCATATCCCTGATCGTCATATCAGAAAGATACGGATGGAATCCCCCTTCAGGCTTATATTCAGAGAAAAAAGTCACGATCTTATCTTCTAAAGATAACTTCCCCTCTTCTATAAGAAAGCCTATAGCAAGAGATACAAAAGACTTAGTAACAGAGAACATCCTATGCATCCTTGAAGCGCTATATGGATAAACATATTCTTCAAATATCCTGCATCCGCCCTGATCTGCCAAAAGACTGTGAATACTCCCGCTTCCGCCATTTAATAACCCTGCCTTTTGTAATCTGTCCCAGATTTTATTAATGCATTCTAAAGCGTTGAATTCATTCATAATGCCATGTTTTAACCTCATGTCGCGAGAAAAGGAAGTAACTAATGCTTCAAATTGGTGGTGCTCGCGACACCAATTTGGGTTTGAAAGTGGAACACTTTCAAACTTTTTACACTCCCAGATAATGATAGATGATATATCCAGCCAGAAGCCATGACACAAGTGCAAGAAGTGCACCGGATACTTTAATAGGCTTTGTGCTCTTAGCATTGCCCTTAGAATCTTTTGCAACGCTGTTTCTTACAAAAGCCTGCGCAAGGCCGTACATACCGATGATCAAAAGAACAATAACTTCTACGTAATACATTTCCCCATCCCCTTTTTATGCTGTTTATTTAGGATTTTTAATAACTATACCACCTCAAACACTCAATTGCACTTGCTTTTTATGCATTTTAGCAAACTTACCACTTGATCAGTGCCATGTCCGAGGAAATCTCACCAAGGTGGTAAGTTTGGCGCATTCTATATCCCACAATGTAATTGTGCTATACTTGTTTTAGGAGGATTATCATGGCTAGATCTAAAAATATCGATATGACCAAGGGACCGATCCTTAAGGAACTGGTCCTTTTTGCTTTGCCGCTACTACTTGGCAATGCTTTTCAGCAGCTTTATAACACAGTTGACAGTGTTATAGTCGGACAGTTTGTAGGTCCCGAATCACTTGCAGCAGTTACCAGTACCGCTGTTATCATCAATACACTTGTAGGACTTTTTGTAGGCTTTTCTACAGGATCTTCTGTAATAATATCCCAGTTCTTCGGAGCCCAGAAAGGTGATATGCTCAGAAAGTCAATTCATACTGCGCTATCTGCAACATTCATCATGGGTATCATCTTTATGATACTGGGCTATTTTATAACACCGCCCCTTATCGTTCTCATGAAGACCGACGTGACAGTTATAGAACCTGCCACAACCTACCTTAGGATCTACTTTTTGGGTATCCTTGGACTTATGTTCTACAACATGACTTCTGCTATACTACGTGCTATCGGAGATTCTGTAAGACCGCTCATGTTCCTGATACTTACAAGCGTCCTTAACATAATCCTGGACCTTGTATTTGTAATCAAATTTGAAATGGGAGTTGCCGGAGTTGCCTATGCCACTATCATCGCACAGTTTGTATCTGCATTCATGGGTATGTTCGTACTGATAAGGTCCAAAGAAAGCTACAGTGTATCCCTTAAAGAGATGCATATAGACACTTCTATACTTAAAAGGATATTTGCAGTAGGTCTTCCCGCAGGACTACAGATGGCTATAATCAGTTTCTCCAATATCTTCGTCCAGAGCTATATCAACAGCTTCGGAGCCGCATCAACGGCAGGCTGGGGAAGTTATGGAAGGATAGATGCTTTTGTAATGCTCCCTCTTCAGAGCATCGCCCTTGCCAATACCACATTTACCGGACAGAATGCAGGCGCCAAAAACCCTGATCGTATCAAACAAGGCATAAGAGTATCACTCCTTCTTGCAATAATCGTGACAATAATCATCTGCGCCGCAGAATACGCAGGAGCTCCGTATATCATTAGATTTTTTACCAAGGATGAAGCTGTTATGAAATACGGCATCATCTTTATAAGATGTAACTGCATGTTCGATTTCTTCTGCTGCTTCAATCAGATTCATGCAGGTGTCCTAAGAGGTATCGGAGATGCAACAGCACCCATGTTCATCATGATATTCAGCTTTGTAGTATTCAGACAGATATACCTTTTTGTGATCACAAGGCTTACACCATCCATATACCCTGTAAGCCTGTCATTCCCTGTTGGATGGATGATGTGCAGCATCCTTATGATGATATATTTCAAACTCAGTCATTGGGAAAAGAAGATTCACACCATCTGACACTATTGATGGCTAAAGCTTTTTTGTAAAAATCATCAAACTTGCAATAACCGTAATCAGTTATAATAGATAGCGAATAGTATAGTAAGCGTCTTAAGAAAAATGCACTTTGCCTGTCATCAAACGCCCTATATGCCAGCATAAGATAACTGGCATAAGGCATTTTCTAAAGTCGCTTAATATAAGAACCAAAAGGAAATTGAAATGAATATAGTATTATACGAACCGGAAATCCCCTATAACACAGGCAACATAGGAAGAACCTGCGTTGCAACCAACACAAAGCTCCATCTCATAAAGCCTCTTGGCTTCAGCCTTGACCAAAAAGAGATAAAGCGTGCTGGCCTTGACTATTGGCCAAAACTTGACTACGAAGTATATGAAAACTTCGAAGACTTTATGAAAAAAAACAATAATCCAAAAGTATGGATGGCCACAACCAAGGCTCATAAGGTCTACACTGACGTATCTTATAAAAGCGATGACTATATAATGTTCGGACCTGAAAGCAGAGGCATCCCGGAAGAAATCCTTGTCGATCATGAAAATGAATGTGTCCGTATCCCCATGTTTGAAGATACAAGATCCATCAATCTATGCAACAGTGTCGCCATCGTATTATATGAAGCATTAAGACAGAACAATTTTGAAGGACTCTCCCTTACAGGAGAACTACACAACCTTCATTGGAAGTAATTGAATTCATATTGTTAAAAAGCAGTTCTTATGATACTGAGAGTACCAAAGGAACTGCTTTTTATAATTTCTAAAATCGTTACTGTATTTAAAAGTTTTTTCACGAAACACTCAGTAAATGCGTATTTTTGATATATACATTTAAGAAATCATT
Organism: Butyrivibrio fibrisolvens; assembly: GCF_023206215.1. Taxonomy (NCBI): domain Bacteria; kingdom Bacillati; phylum Bacillota; class Clostridia; order Lachnospirales; family Lachnospiraceae; genus Butyrivibrio; species Butyrivibrio fibrisolvens. The sequence goes on along the minus strand of NZ_CP065800.1, from coordinate 1,046,172 downwards.
CTCTGCCAATAGTTACTTCTATTCACATAAGCTTCAAAAGCTCTGCCATGATCCCGCCGCACACAAGAGCATCAGACTCAGCTCTATGAGCATCCTGCTGACTTATATTAAAATGCTGAGCCATAGTAGGCTGCTTGTGATCACAAATACCTGTTACATACTTCTTGCAAAGTGCAAGAGTATCAACAAATTTGATATTGGCATCGATCCCAAGCCTTTCAAATGTCGCAGACAAAAAACGCATATCAAAGCTTGCATTATGCGCACATATAATAGTATCGCCTGTGATAGCATCACCCAAAAACTCTACAAATTCAGGATATACCACATCTTCCTTAGGTGAACCTGCCAACATGTCATTGGTGATATTATTTACTCTCGTAGCACTAGCCGGAACCCTCTTACCAGCATTAACAAGTGACCCAAAACTCTTAACTGCCTTGCCATCTTCAAAAAGAACCGCTCCAAGCTCAATGATCCTGTCATTATATGCAGAAAAACCTGTAGTCTCAGTATCAAAAGCTATATAGCGCTTAGAAAGCTTATCCTTGATCTTCTCAACACTCTTTATCTGCATCGTACTAACACCACTTGCCATAACCGCATCTTTTCCTTTATCTGCTTTATCTTTATCTCTATCAGTCCTATTTACAGTTGTCTTCTTTACAATAGCATTTTCTCTATCTGTCTTATTAGTTGTTGTCTTTTTTATAGTTGTCTTATCTATACCAGTTTTATACGGAACTATTGCCTTTTTATCTGACCTTTTAACCAAACTGTCCGCAACATATTTTTCTCTAGCACCTTCAGTAATTTCTTCTTTATATCCTTCTTTACTTTCCGCAATCTTATCCGCAATACTTCTTTTTCCAAACATTATCTCAAGTGCATCCATATCTGCCTCTCTACTAAATTCCTAAATCTTTACTTTAATAATACCCTATCAATAATCAGTCCATCAGCTCACCAAATGATTGTACCATACTTTTTGCTCCAAGCTTAACCTCCTACCACAAGCAAAAACCCCGGCGAGTCGCTTATGATCCGCCGGGGTTGATAATCCATATTAAATTGAATAGAATGCCTGGTTATCGACTACTGTGAAGAGAGTCTTACCATAGAAAGTTTGGCTTCCATCATTCCTCTTAAAAGAAAGAACATTGGCATTGTTAAGATATGAGTACTCTCCGCTTAAAACCTTAAGACAGAGATTGATCATATCAGTACTTGTCTCCTCAGCAGTCCTACTACTTGCCCATGAATAGGTTGAGAACTGATTTTTCTGAGACAGAACGCCCTTGATAGTATTAGGATATGCAGGAGACTTAACACGGTTCATAATAACCTCTGCTACTGCTACCTGTCCGTTAAATGATCCTCTGGCCTCTCTGTATACAACATTGGCCATAAGGACTATCTCTTCCATTGTGAATTCGTAATCATATCCGATAGGGTCTCCTGCTACAAGCGCTGCCTGCGCTGCTGCAAGATCCTGCGCTGCCTGCTGTGCAGCGGCATCTTCCGGAGCCTGATCCTGAGAGGATACATCACCGGCCTGTGCTTCTGCCTGAGAATTATCACTCTCTGAAGTATTTTCTGTTACATCTGTTACGTCAGTCGTCACATCTTGTGTTTCGTTTTCCTGTGCATGAACTACAATAGGCTCAGTAAAACTAAGCACCGCTGCGGCATATGCCATAGCAGTCGCCATGAACAATACTCTTTTTAAACTCTTCATAACATCGGCTGGATCAAATAGATAAGATAATCTTCAAGAATTGAAGATCAGTATAAGTCCCAATCACGGTCTTACAATCATCAGTCCCTCCCCGGACCTGATGCTTATAAAATAAAACAGCCTAACTTCTCCTTATAAATAAAAATTATAGTTTTGTTGCGTTTATTACAACAAATGTAATAATAACAGAAAACCTATCACAAAATCAATCACATTTAGAGGATTTTATGAATTATCTATAAGGAAAAATTTTTAGGCATGTAAACTTTGGCACTTATTTTTGTAAAAATTTCTTGCAATTACATATTGTAGGCAGTTTATAAAGTATTTTAGCGATATAATTGTCAAATCTGCTATTACGAAATGTAAGAGTCAAAAAACACTTTTGACACCTTATTACATATCTTCCAGCCTGCCATGCTTTTCATATGTAGTTGTGCGAACTACCTTGTTATCTCCATCAACAAAGACTACCTGAGGATGATGCTGTTTCATCTCTTCAGGACTCATCTGAGCATATGCCATTATTATGACTTTATCACCTACGCTGACACATCTTGCTGCAGCGCCGTTAAGACATATAACGCCCGAACCTCGCTCTCCGCAGATGGCATAGGTCATAAATCTCTGACCATTATCTACATCTACGATCTGAACCTGCTCATACTCGCAGATTCCTGCCTTATCCATAAGCTCTTCATCTATGGTGATAGAACCTACATAATCAAGAGCTGCCTGAGTTACAACTGCGCGGTGGATCTTGCCTTTAAGCATTGTAAGTAACATGAAAACCTCCAAAAACTAATATCATGATAGAGAAATGAATTAACTGATCTCCTGTCTTTGTCACCATAAGTAAATGAAAAGACAGGGATCAGTTCATAACCTATAATCTATATCTGCGGATATCTAAAACTTTACATTATCAAAAAAGAAAATTATCGATAAGCCTTGTCTTGCCAATATATACAGCCATTGCAAAAAGTGTTCCTTCTTTAACTTCAGTAGCAGGCTCAAGTGTATTAAAATCTGCTGCTGATACGTAGTCGATCTTGGCAAGAGGCTCTTTTTCTATAAGAGCTCTCTGAGCATCAAGGATCTTTGCAGCATCCTTTTCGCCGTTTTCAGCCATCTCTTTACCCAACTTAACTGCTTTAGAAAGAACAAGGGCTGCCTGTCTTTCATCATCACTTAAATATGTATTACGTGATGACTTGGCAAGACCGTCATCTTCACGGATGATAGGACATCCTACGATCTCTATGCCATAAGACATATCTCTTACCATCTTTTTGATAATAGACAGCTGCTGTGCATCTTTCATTCCAAAGAAAGCCTTATCAGGAGTTGCTATATTAAATAGCTTGGATACTACTGTACATACTCCTCTAAAGTGTATAGGGCGAGTCTGGCCGCACAGGCGCTTTGGCATATCATTAAGTATCTCTACATAAGTAGCTGCATCCTCGCCATACATCTCTTCTACTGAAGGGTGAAATACAAGACTTGCACCGTGCTCTTCAAGGAGCCTGCAGTCTCTTTCAAAATCCCTTGGATATGTAGAAAGATCTTCTGTCGGGCCAAACTGTGTAGGATTGACAAAGTCAGATACGATGACTCTGTCGCACTGTGATACTGCCTTATCTACAAGGCTTGCATGTCCTTCATGAAGATATCCCATTGTAGGAACAAGTCCTATTGTGAGACCTTCTTTTCTCCAGGCTCTGACCTGGTCTCTTACTTCTTTGATTGTTTCTGCTTTGATCATATTTCCTCCAATTACCTGTATATCCTCATAGTTTACTATTAGATTATGAAATCCTCTTTATATAGCCTTCTTCACTGTACTTGGCATCAAGGCTCTGCAAGAACTCATCTGAGCAGTCACTCTTAGCATATGTCTGCTCGGGAGTAGGGAATGAGCCGTCCTGAACTGCTGCCTTGTAGTCAGCAAAGGCTTCCTTCATCTGCTGGCCGATCTCTGCAAAGTGCTTCACAAACTTAGGTGATACTCCGCTTGCCATGCCCAGCATATCCTGATATACAAGAACCTGAGCATCACAGCAGCTACTTGCGCCGATGCCGATCGTGATGATATCAAGCTTCTTGCTGATAAGTGCTGCAAGCTTAGGTGGTACACACTCAAGAGTTACTGCAAAAGCACCTGCTTCCTGAACTGCAAGAGCATCCTGAAGTACACGCTCTGCATTAACCTCGCCCTTGCCCTGAACCTTGAATCCGCCAAAAGCATTAACTGACTGAGGTGTCATTCCTATATGAGCTACAACAGGGATACCTGCATCTGTTATAGCCTTGATCTGAGGAGCCATAAGAGCGCCGCCTTCAAGCTTAACAGCACCTGCGCCCGGTGCTTCCTTCATGATCCTGCCTGCAGACTCAAGTGCCTGTGCGGGAGATATCTGATAGCTCATAAATGGCATATCTATAACTACGAATGTATTCTGACAAGCTCTGGCAACGCTTCTTCCATACACGATCATCTCATCAAGTGTTACAGGGAGAGTATCGTTATATCCCTGCATTGTCATGCCAAGGCTGTCTCCAACGAGTATCATGTCGATACCTGCTTCGTCCATAAGTCTTGCTGTCGTGTAATCGTAGCATGTAAGCTGTGCGATCTTCTTTCCTTCTTCCTTCATCTTACGAAGTGTAGCTACTGTCTGTTTCATTTCCTTTTCCCCTTTCGTCAGTCCATTGATATTACAATATGAAACCTTCTGTCATTTCATATCCTCTAACAGCTGACATATATGTGTGTATTGGTTTTCGGGATGTTTCTCTTTAGCAAGATCTGTAAGAACAAGAGATAGATTCGTGTAAACATTTCTTTCGATCTGATCTGTCAAAAGACTCAAATGCTTTTTGACAGTACTGCTGTCACCTCTCTCGACAGGACCTGAAAGTGCAGTTGCAGGGCCTTTTTGCAATATATTCTCAAGATTAGCCCTTGCAAGTGGCCCTATTGCAGCCATAGCTTCTGCATCACTAAAGCCGGCCTCGTTCAGATGTCTCTTGGACATCTCATAAAGTCCGCATACAAGATTTGAAGCGATAGAGCATGCCAGATGATAGCCAGCCTTCATGCTTTCATCCAAAAGCTTTGTCTTAAGTCCGATGTTCTCAAGAAAGTCTACCCATTCGCCTACACCTTCTCTTTTCTCAAGACAAAAAAATACACCCGTAAGTTCCTTATAAGCACTGTATTTGCTACTAAAAGGAAATAACGGATGTATTGCAAATCCTGCTGCGCCGCGGCTCTTAATCCCGGGGAACGCCTCCCCTACAGTCATGGCTCCGCTGCAATGTATTATCTGTTTACCCGATATAGAAAAAGAACTGATCTCTTCATACACAGAAGAAATCTCACCGTCCGGAACAGTTAAGAATATCGCGTCACTCTCTGCTATAAGCTCACCTTGAGTGTCGTAACATTTTGTATTTGTAAATTCTGCTGCTTCAATGGCTGATTCTTGATGCCTACTATAATAGCCGGTCACCTGAACGCCGTGCTCTGAGAAGTATTTTCCCAGATTAAAACCAACTTTACCTGCTCCTATAAATCCAATCTTCATCGCATATCTCCTTATCTAAAAACGGAGGACGCGACTTCATTCCGGACTTTCATTCTCTTGTCGGTACAGTTCCCACTAATGTGGAATACCATCCGCTGGTGCGTGTGCACCATATAGAAATGTAACACTGTAGCCTGCAAAAGTAAATAGGGATGGCGGAAGTGTGGTGGGCCGAGGGCGGGGGGCCGGGAATGCGGATGGTATTATCATAGGCCTCATGTGAAAATAACCTTCGGTTTTCTAATGTCCTGCTACGCTTCCGTGGACATGCTATACTGCAGCTTCGCACGACATAAGAAAACCGAAGAACATTTTCAAAATCGGCCTATGATAATACCATCCGCATTCCCTCATCGCTGTGCTGCCTCGCAATTTCGCTTCGCGCTTATGCTTTGCTAGTGCTCATTATATTCGCTGTTCGCAGATTCCTTATTTTGGAATACGCATAAGGATTGTTATCTGCGCATTTTTATTATTTTGATAATAATCTGATTTGTTATGTGTGATTGTCTATGAAAAAGTCTGTGCATTTTTTAGAACTATTAAAAAGCAAAAAGGACAAATAATCATAAAAACAATCATAAAATGTTGAGAAGATTAGATTTCGGAATGTTTTTTGCAAAAGAACTTCAAAATATGATTATTCGTGTGATTTGTACTTTTTGAATTCGTGATAATATTGCTTTCGTTGTAAATGAAATGAACGAATTTTAGAATACGTTTATTTTCCAAATATGATTTTAAAAAGGTAATCACACGAAAAATGGTAATAGTATTAGTAAATCTCATTGTACTTTTAACTTTATATCTTTCTCTTTGCTTTGTATTTGCAAGGTCTATGGGCATAGTAAAGTGTATTGATCCTGCTAAGGCTTATGAGAAGGAGAACCGCAGGCACTTTCTTGATGGATATAAGAGCTGGGATTGTGAAGAGTATGTTATAAGATCATTTGACGGTTATGAACTTCATTCAACATATATTCCTTCAGCTATTCCTTCCAAGAAGTTTGTGATACTGATCCATTCATCAACATATTGCAGAATAGGCGGTATCAAGTACTTCAATATCTTCAGAAAGCTTGGATATAACGGCATCCTCTTCGATCTTAGAGGTCATGGAGATAATAAGAAGTCTGCTTCTACCTGGGGAAGAAAAGAAAGTAAGGACCTTCTTAGTGTTATCGATGATACTGTAAGAAGATTTGGTGATGATATCACAATAGGTGTTCACGGAGAATGTCTTGGCGGTGTTACAGCGCTTACTGCTCTTAAGTATCATCCCAACATTTCATTTGTAATCGCTGACAGCTGCTACAACTCACTTTATTCTCTTCTATGTAAGCTTGCTCAGCAGATCGCTCACGTATCACCAAAGCTTTTCGATCCTGCTGTAGTCTTCTTCAGACTTATGTTTGGATATTCTTATAAGAAGATATTTACTAAGGACAGTCTTAAAGGCAATACAGTTCCGATCTGTTTCATTCAGGGAGACAGCGACTGTGTAGTACCTGTAGAAGATACCATGGAGCTTGAAGGTTCTACTAACGGCTATACAGAGATGCATATCTTTGAAGGAGCTGACCATACAAGAAATATACTTGCAGATTCCAGACGTTATGAAGAAATCGTGGAAGGTTTCCTATATAGGGTTAACTGCCTTGAGCTTGCAGCAACAGCTTAATAGCCTATTGCTTCCAGTATTTGCCAAGGCAGCAAAATAAGAAATCCCATTCTCGTCATAATCTGTCATTTTCTCATATTAGTAAATCTTTTACTTGCAGGACTTTTATAGTGTGTTTTTGGTGCTATAAAAGTCCTGTATTGTATTTTTTTATAGGACTTTTATGTTTTGGTAATGGAAAACTACCGCCTGGTATTTTGTGTATACAAGATATGGAACATACATTTGTGATAAAATCATTAGTAATATCAATCAAGAACATCACAAATTCAATGCTTAAATGTATTCATTTTCAAACAATGAATTGATGCTTTGAATTTCACCAATACTAAAACAATATTTAAAATATACTCAATGTATGAGGTTAACTATGAGAGACGGAAGCGCTACTGAAGAGAAGATCTTAAAACTTGCCAAGAAGATGATCATAAATGACGGCATTGCCAACCTTGATATGAAAGTCCTTGCAGAGAAAATAGGCTGCAGCAGAAGTACCCTTTACAGGCACTTCTCAAGTAAGGGCGATATCATGATAAAGCTTGTGGAAGAGTCTCTTCAGATCATAAGCAGCTCTTCACAAAACCTTCCAAAAGATATACATTTTGATAACGGATTCGAAGAGTTCTCATGGTATGTTAATGAAAGAGCCAAGGCCCTTATCAAAGAAGTCGATTCTGTAACTTTCATAAGAGATTATGACTGCCTATATACCAATGCTTATCCTCAAAGCAGTCACTTAGAAGGATTCAAGAATTTCATCAAGGGCGATTACCTATCTGATCCATGGTTTATTGCTTTTAAAAAAGGAATGGAAGATGGAAGCATCAGACATTTCGATGATCCTAAGCTTCAGGTCCTGACTATATCCAACGGCCTTTTAGGAATAGCAGAAAGAGTCGTCCCAAGAATTCCTTTCTACATACAGGAACAAGGCTACGGCGAAGAATTCATACTTAATCAAGCCAAGCTCTATCTTAATAGTATTAAGAATCGCTAATTAAACCTTAACTGAGAAAATATCCTCCAAGTTTCTGACAGGGCCTTGCACAATCAAAGCCCCAAATTTGAATTAATAATTATCCTCCTGATACAATCTAATAATTATTATCGCAATTATGTTATAATATTATCGTATCTATAGTTTTTATAGTAAAGCTAATAAAACTTCTAACTTACGTCAAGAGGAGGAGAATCCATGCTTAAAAAGTGTATCGCTGAATGTCTTGGAACCTGTGTACTTGTTGTCTTTGGATGCGGAACTGCTGCCGCCATTGGATGCGACGTATCGGGAGGGTATGTTGCAACCGCTCTTACTTTTGGTCTTGTTATTGTAGCTATGGCATATTCAATCGGTAACATATCAGGATGCCATATCAATCCCGCTGTATCTCTTGCTATGCTTATATCAGGCAAGCTTAGCGTATCAGACTTTATCTATTACATCGTATCCCAGTTTGCAGGTGGTATTATCGGTGCCCTTATCCTTAAGATATTTGCATCATCCGGTGCAATCGATGCAGGACTAGGCTCCAATGGCCTTTATAACGGCAATGTAGGACTATCCATCCTCATCGAGATCATCCTTACATTCGTATTCGTACTCGCAATCCTCGGTGTAACATCAAGAGATGCATTCTCAAACGTTGCCGGTCTTGTAATAGGACTTACACTAACCCTGGTACACCTCCTTGGCATCTACTTCACCGGCACAAGCGTTAACCCCGCAAGAAGCCTTGGACCAGCAATCTTTGCCGGCGGTGATGCCCTCTCATCCGTATGGGTATTCATAGTAGCTCCCCTCATCGGCGCCGCCCTCGCCGCCCTCTGCTACAAATTCCTAGACACCGACAAGTAATCCCCATCAAACTTTAACTATACGCACAATCAACGCGCCATCTTCCCATTACATCATTTCACAAGGACACAATATCCTATCTTTGATGAATGATCAATGGAAAGGTGGCGCTTTATAATTAATCGGCGATAGTCCCACTTGGGAGGCGAAGTATCCGCTAAAGGCTATGCGAAGGTAAGTGGCCCTCGGACGGATAGTATATAAATAATTGGCGCGCTTTTAATTGTTTTACAAAATTTATGAGCGTGATAGATGGAGATTTTTATTCTGCATGGGGTCCGCATGTCTGAGCGTCAGCGAGTTTCGGACCCCAGAATAAAAATTTCCAGATATCATGCCATGAATTGTAAAACAATTAACAGCGCGCCAATTATTTATATACTATCCGTCCGAGGGCTACGTACCTTCGCATAGCCTTTAGCGGATACTTCGCCTCCCGAGTGGGACGTTTCCTCCACTCACCTATACAGAAAATCGTTCACATTGTCCAAAGTGATCTTGGTGTGGGGGAGCCTTATGTAGTGGCCATCTTCTATGCCCAGATCATCAAGACTACTGCCAGTTGCAAGCGCCATTGCAAGATCATACATCGCATGCGCCTGCCCTTCCTTGTCATTGTAGACAGTACCATGCATATATCCAGTCTTAACAGCTTCAAGCCCGCCTATAGTACCATCTATACCATATATAGCCGGAATCTTACTCTTAGCATCCTCCCCATACATATTAAGATAGGCATCTATAGCCCCAAGCGCCATATCATCGTTATTGGCCAGGATCAGCTCTATCTCGGTATTGGACGATATTAACTGCTCTATCTTGCTCTGAGCCTGCGTCCTGTTGAAATTGGCAATAGCAAGGCCCTGCCTGTCAAGTTGCACTCCCTTATTTATAAGAGTCTCTACGCAGTATTCACTTCTTACTATTGCATCCTGATGCCCTGCTTCACCCTGCAGCATTACGTATTGTATAGTTCCATCATTATTAGTATCTATTGTAGATTCTTGTCCCAGTATCTCATCCGCTGCAAGCTCTCCCTGCATGATCCCTGATTCTACCGCATCAGATCCTACGTAGTAGAACTTAGCTGACCTTTGAAGATCCTCTTTGGTCAGTTCCCTGTTGAAGAATATAACAGGTACATCGTACTTAAGTGCCATATCTATGATATGTTCAGGTTCCGTCCTGTCTACCAGATTGATACAGATAACATCACAACCTGTATCTATCATCTCCTGCATCTGATTGTTCTGCTCTTTCGTACTCTGACCGGCATTATAAGTCACAATAGTAACATTAGTATCTGCATAGCTGTTGAACTCATCCATAAGCTGTGTTATGAACGTATCATGAATATCATAAACAGACACACCTATACGAATTGTCTTATTATCAATACTTTTGATATTGCCGCATCCTGACAATGCTGCTGCCATAAGCGCAAGTATCATATATACAGATAACAACTTTGTTCCAATTCCGTTTTTTATTCTATTTTTTATTTTGTTTCTGATTCCTATTCTAATCTCCGATTGGGAAAAGAATCTGCTGATTCCCTTCATCATACATTGTTTCCCCCGTAACATATGCATATCCTACTGTATAGTCGCTAACCCTAAGATGCTCATCTTTTAGGACATCCGAAAGGTTACTTATCACCATATATCCCATTTCATATTCATTGATGACAACCATCCCTTTTATAATTCCCTGATCAAGGTCATTTAAGTTATCGGGAGAGCACCCTACTCCGTATAATTTCAGGTTCCCCAGCTCATTGGTAGGATAGGCATTATAATTATCTACCATCTTGACATAATCAGCTGCCGTCTCTGTGACATCATTATCAAGTGCCACAAGGATATCAGCTTTGTTACTTTTTACAAGCTCTCCAATCTCTCTTTCAGATATCTGCGTTGCTTCCACGCTGAACACTATCTGTGCTCCAGCCTCATTAGCCTTTTCCTTAAAAGAGTCCACGCGTTCCTGTACAGATACAAGTTTCAGATTACCTGCAAGTATACCTATCCTGACACCTTTTAGCTCCCCGTACTCTTCTATGATCCTTGTGGCAAGTTCTGTTCCAACTTCTACACTGTCAGCTCCGGTATATCCCATCTTACTGCTTGCAATCTCATCCTTGTTTACATTGTTGTCAATCAGTTCTATGTAGACATTCTGAGGTATATCCGTAAGTATGTCTGATGCACTACTGCCCGAACACAGCTGCACTATCACTGCATCGGCTCCGTTTTCTATCTCCTGATCTATAAGATTTTTCTCTTTTACAGGGCTACCTTCAAAGTCAGTGGTAACATAGTTGAGCCTTATTCCATTTTCTCTTGCCGCCTGCCTTAGTCCTGTCTGAAAGCTGTCCCATCTTGCGCTATTACTTTCATCTACTATTACAGATATCTGATACTTCTCAGAAGGCCCGTCTACTTTAATAACATCTACAGCACAGACCACAATGCCTATGACTATGACTGTTATGATAGCAAAGAGCCATTTGCTTTCATTAAATATATTCCGCGGATTCAACATCTCTGGCGTTTTCCTCCGAATATTCTATATATGGCATATGAATAGTAACCCTGGTACCCTCATCGGCTTCTGTATTTATCATAAGTCCGAAGTCTCTGCCAAACCTTAGCTGGAGTCTTCTGTGCACATTGATAAGACCTACTCCCGAGCCTCTTGCCCTTGTTCTTCCTTCTTCTGTGAGAAGCCCCTTAGCCTGTTCAGGACTCATACCATATCCGTTGTCTTCAACTTCTATGTAGACATTGTCACCTTTCCTATATCCCCTAACCCGGATACTACCGGGATCTTCCATCCCTTTAACTCCGTAATAGATAGCATTTTCCAAAAGAGGCTGCACTACAAGCTTAACAATACAGCAGTTCATTATATCCTGATCAATTTCATATTTTACAGAAAAAGAGTCTTTGAATCTTACCTTCTGAATATTGGTATAATTCTCTGCATGCTTGATCTCTTCACTTACTCTTATGATATTCCTTCCGTTTGAGAGGCTTATTCTGAAAAGTGATGACAGCTGGGTTATCATATAAACAGCTTCCTTGTTCCTGCCATCTTCTACCATCCATACGATAGAATCCAAAGTATTATAGAGAAAGTGAGGGTTGACCTGAGACTGAAGAGCATCCAGCTCGCTTTTTCTCTTTTCCTCCTGCTCCTTGATGATGTCCGCCATAAGAAGTGATATCTGGTTAAGGAGTTTTTGAAGCGTAGTTCCAAGGTAACGGACTTCATTGGAACCGCCTATGTATACAAGAGGGACACTCCTTTCTGTAACTTCAATATTGTGGATAGATGCCGTAAGCTTCTTGATGGGACTTGAAATCCTTGCAGATATGAGCCTGTTAAGAAGTAGTACCGCCAGCATTACCAGCAGTACTATCAGCACCATAAAAGATCTGGTACTTCTAAGTCCTACCGAAAGGTTCTTAGTAGGTATGACGCTTACAAGTTTCCAGCCGGTATAGCTTATGGTATTGACTATCTCGATCCTTTTTTCACCGTTGAATTTCTCCTCATAGACGCCATCAGAGTATGTTGCCACAACCTGATTGTTTTCATCATAAAGTCCTGAAACTATCTGCATGTTCTGAGGATGATATATGATCCTTCCCTCTTTGTCGCACAGGTATATATAACCCTGTGAAAGGGAGTTGTTAAGAATATCGAACATCTGATACACAGTCGTGTAATCCATATCTACAAGGAGTACGCCCTGCTTGGGGATTCCTCCTCTTGTATACATTACAGACCTGCTAAGAGATATGACCCAGTAGTACCTTCCTGCCGAATCGCTAAAAAGGTTCTGAACATGCGGCGTCGAAAAGTGCATGTTCTCAACCTGCGTTGTGGCTTCTACGAACCACTCCTGGGTTGTGACATCAATATTATCTTTTTGAATCGCAGATGGCGCTGCACCAAGCTGTCTTCCATTGGATTCAAAAAGTGCCATTGATACTACATTATCTTTATTGGACTCATACAGAAGGTTCATCTGACTTCCGATCTTGTCTACATGGATATCAGATGTCTGAATAGATGTATAATAAAAGGCATCAGAAAGCTGCCTCATCTGCCGCAGGTAATCTTCAAGCTTCTCACCTGTCTGAGAGAGGATTGTCCTTGCATTGTCTGTTGCAACCCTTCTGGATATAGATGCAAAACTACTATATAGAACTGCCCCCAAAAGGCTCATGGACAATATTGAAACTATCGTATATGAGGTCAGAAGCGTTATCTGGATATTTCGAGATTCCAGCTTTTTTCTAAGTTCATGATGACCTTTTTGTTTACCCCCATCTTTGCGCTTGAATAATCCCATTAAAAGTCCTTACATTTTGTGACTAAAAATTAATCTCTGTATTTCCGGACATTCCTTTTTACATCCTGCATTTCTGTAAGTAAGATCATGTATATTGTCACAATACAAAATATTCTTTTAAGAAATCTCGCCTCTGGTTCTGAATTTGGATGGTGTTATCCCGTACTGGCGTTTAAATACATAGCTGAAATAATTGGGATCGGTAAAACCGACTTCCGCCGCGATGACATATGTCTTCTTGTCGGAAGTCATAAGAATCTCTTTTGCCTTGTCCATACGATAATCCGTAAGATATGTGACAAAAGTCTTACCGGTCTCTTTCTTAAAAACTGTTGAGAAATATGCAGAACTTACCCCTAAGTTCTTGCAGATCTTTTCTATAGTAATCCCCTCTTCGTTATAATGAGCAGCAACATATTCCTGTGCCTTAAGTACAAAAGACTTCTGGCCCTTGCTCCTCACATCCCCTATCATCTGCTGCATCCTTGACAGGATATCTGTCAGCATGATCTTAAATTCAAGTACATCCGGAAGCGCCTTGCCTATAGTATTGTCTGCAAATACATCTTCTATGGCAAGATGGTTCTCCTGAGCAAATCTATAGAGCCTGCTCATGGTATCTGTAATAAAAAACTCATACAGCTTCATAGTACCCAGATCCTGGCTGTAACTGTCTACAAATCTGCCCGCTTCCAAAGGTATATCAATTGTATCTTCTACCCTGATCCTTCTAAGGATCTCTGAAAGCGTCTTACCGCTTTCATCCATAATTGTCTCACTATCGTGCTCAGGCTCTATCTCCATGATATTGATAGCTTTGCCCGTTCCGTATATAGCCCTTGATGATACAGCCTGCGATGCTCCCTCAAGTGAGTGAACCGTATCCATCGCATCAGTGCATACCATTCCAAGACCTACTGTAACTACTGCTTTGCAGGCAATCTTGGCAAGCCTGCAGAAACTGTCACAATCATCTGTAAGCTCTATTACCTGCCTTGAATCATCCATCTGAGCTATCATCACGGTATCTCCCTGATAGGAGAAGAACTTACCGCGCCACTTCTCTTCAAGTCTCTCCTGAGCAAGTCTTCTTACTGATATACCCAGAAGTACCGGATTAAGGCCTTCCGGCGCCAATGTCGAAGACGTATGTATAAGGACCACCTCATATACAGGCCCCTTTAAGTCTATCTGATAATTAAGAAGATATTCCGCAAGATGCTCCTGGGGTATCCTCCCTGATACAAGTTCTGAATAGAAAGTCTCCTGAAGAAGCGGAAGGCTCTGGGCATAGTATCTTGAAAGCTTCCTGATACTCTGACGTTCTTCTGCCTCCTTATCAAGGGATTCTCTTATCCTTGTAAAAAGACTGCTAAGCTCATCAGAATTGACAGGTTTTAATATATACTCTTCTGCCTCAAGCTTGATAGCTTCCTTGGCATATTCAAATTCGTCATATCCTGAGAAAATAATGATCTTGACACCAGGGCACAGCTTTCGAAGCTGTCTTGAAAACTCAAGACCATCCATATACGGCATCTGGATATCCGTCATGACAACGTCAGGAGTATCACCCTCTGCCATCTCCAAAGCTTCAAGTCCGTTATGAGCATAGGTAGGGACCTCATACCCCAGTCCCTCCCAGTCTATTTTTCGAACGATGGCATTTATAACCTCTTCTTCATCATCAACAAGCAGACATTTGTAACCCAATATACCGCCTCCATTAGATACTCTCTATTCATTATACTACACAGATGCAGTATTCCCCTAGTGTCTCATTATCATGTTACAAGAATAAAATGACAGCACTAATATACTAAAAAAATATTTTTCCAGAAAAAAGGCGTAGCCAGATCAAAGGCCACGCCTTAAAACAGTCAGTCAATTACTTTTTCTTGGCAGCCATTCTTGCTGAGAAGATATCAAATGCAACTGCAGCAAGCAAAACGACACCCTTGATAACTTTCTGATAGTTAGGATCTATAGTCATAAGGCTCATTCCAAGGTTGATAACACCTATAAGTGTAGCACCAATAACTACTCCAAATACTGATCCCTTACCACCGTATGCAGATACACCACCTACTACGCAGGCTGAGATAGCATCCATCTCAAAGTTTGTTCCTGCTGTTGAGTTAGCAGCCTGGAATCTTGCTACTACGGTCCATGCACTGATTACAGTAAGAACTGCCATATTAAGGTATGCAAGGAAAAGTATCTTTTTGGTATCAATACCAGAAAGTCTTGTAGCCTCTCTGTTACCACCTATTGTATAGAAGTAACGTCCGATGGTAGTCTTCTCTGTAATAAAAGCATAGATAAGAACTATTGCAAGAGCCCATATAAGAGCTGTAGGTATACCACCTGCATATGCAAGCTTATATGCAAAAAGCATGATGAATGCGCCAAATACTACGATCTTAGCAATCATAGCAGTCAATGAATCATGTGCATATCCCTTAGAGATCTTAACGCTTCTGCTTCTGATCTCAAGAACAGCTATGATGATAACACTGACTATTCCAAATACCATACAAGGAATATTCATTGTCTTGGCGGTTGTTTCAAAAAGCTTACCTGAGAAAATCTTAAGGTATGCAGGCGGGATAGGAGCAATTGAACCTGTTGTGCTGTTAGCAGAAAGGATTGATGTTCCTATTCCTCTGAATGCAAGATAACCAACAAGGGTTGCGATCCACGGCGGGATATTAACATAAGCAATAAGTGCTCCAAGTATGCATCCATAGATGATACCTATCAGCAGCATTGCAACGATAGATAGTCCGACATTCCATTTCATTACTACCATCATCACACCGCCAACAGATCCAAGGAAACATATGAATGATCCGCAGGACAGATCGATGTTACCACCTGTCAGCATACACATGAGCATACCGCATCCAAGGATATATACATATGCATTCTGAACTATCAGAGCACTAAAGTTAAGTGGTGAGAAAATACCACCATTAGTAGTAATACAAAAGAAAAGATATACGGCGACAAGAATTAGAAGTCTTGTATTTGATTTTAAAATTTTCTTAACGTTTTCCATTTATTCTCGTCCCCCCTTACTGCTTCTCTCTCTTGGACATGATATCAAACATAACTGCCAGAAGGAGTACTATACCCTTTACTACTCTCTGATAGTTAGAGTCTACACCCATGATACTCATGCCCTGGTTGATTACGCCAAGAAGAGCCGCACCTATGAATACTCCGGATATCTTACCTGTTCCGCCATAAGCAGATGCGCCACCTATGAAGCAGGCAGCAATAGCATCCATCTCATATCCCTGACCATATGTAGGCTGAGCTGATGAAGCTCTTGCTACTGTAAGGATACCGGCAAGACCTGCAAGGAATCCCATGTTCGCATATGCAATAAAGTATACGAGCTTGGTATTAACACCGGAAAGTGCAGTAGCCTTCTCATTACCACCTACTGCATACAGATAACGACCTATAGCAGTGTTGTTAAGTATATAGTTGTATATAAGCATTACTGCAGCTATCCATACAAGACCTGAAGGAATACCCTTATAGCTTGCAAGTATATATGCAAATACCATAATGATAATGCAGATGACAACTGCCTTTACAAGCTTGATCGCAGGGTTCTCTGAAGCGATAGCAAGTTTCTTTTCCTTGATAACTCCGCTTATTGTTGTAGCCAGATAAATAAGTGCTACAATAGCGCCTGCTATAAGACAGGTCACATTAAGTGATACGCTCTCTACCTTGAAAAAATCAGGAACATAGCAATCAGCACCGCCGCCAAATACATTAAGGAAAACCTTATCATTGATAGCAACTGCATATCCGTTAAGTACTACATTGGAAAGACCTCTGAAAGCGTACATTCCTGCAAGTGTTGCTATAAAGGGAGGTACACTGATCCAGGCAATCCAAAATCCCTGGAAGTATCCGATAAGAAGACCTATAACAAGCATTGCAAGTACTGCGATCCATACATTAAGGCCACTCTTAAGCATTACCGCACCTACGCCGCCTGCAAAGCAGACTACAGATCCAACCGCAAGATCGATGTTACCACCTGTAAGGATACACATGAGCATACCCGTTGCAAGAACGAATACATATGCATTCTGTGATATAAGGTTATTGATATTCTGTGCATACAGGATCTTGCCGTCTGTTGTAATTGCAAAGAATATAACTACTACAATGAGCGCAAGGATCATTGTATATTTCTGGAAAAAGGAAGAAACGACACCTGTTTTCATGCTGTTGCCTCCTTCCCTGACCTAAGAATTGCAGCCATTATGTTCTCCTGTGTAGCCTCAGCTGCCGGCATCTCTCCGACAATCTTTGCTTCATTCATAATATATATTCTGTCACTCATACCCAGCACTTCAGGAAGCTCTGAAGAAATCATAATGACAGTCTTACCTTCTCTTACCATATCGTTGATGATGCAGTAGATCTCATACTTGGCACCAACGTCGATACCTCTTGTAGGCTCATCAAGGATCAGGATATCAGGATCTGCAAAAAGCCACTTTGCAAGAAGGACCTTCTGCTGGTTACCACCAGAAAGATTACCAACGTTCTGTTCTACAGAAGGACATTTGGTCTTAAGTCTTTCTTTGTAATCAACAGCTATGTTATATTCCTTATCTTTATCAATAACATATTTATTTGATATGCTATCGAGATTAGCAAGAGTTGTATTAACCTTGATAGACTGTGACAGAACAAGTCCGTTGCCCTTTCTGTCTTCTGTTACATATGCGATTTTGTGCTTGATGGCATCACTTGTACTCTTCTTCATGTGTACTTCCTTGCCATCAATCTTGAGCTGTCCTGATATATTGATACCGTAGGACTGACCGAAGATACTCATGGCAAGCTCTGTTCTTCCGGCTCCCATAAGTCCGTAGAGGCCTACAACTTCGCCTTTTCTTGCATACAGTGATACGTTATCAACAACTTTTCTTTCAGGATAAAGAGGATGATATACATTCCAGTTATCAACCTCAAGCTCTATGTCACCAACCTTAACATCGGGACGCTTAGGGAATCTGTCTGTAATCTCACGACCTACCATTCCCTTTATAATACGGTCTTCAGAGATAGGTTCCTTCCCTTGGTTACTGATTGTCTCTACTGTTCCACCATCTCTCAGGACCGTAATATTATCTGCAACATAAGATACTTCATTGAGCTTGTGGGTTATGATGATCATAGTCATACCCTGCTTCTTAAACTCAAGCATAAGATCAAGAAGTGCCTTAGAATCTGTCTCATTTAGTGAAGATGTAGGCTCATCCAGAATAAGGAGTCTTGCTTTCTTGGCAAGAGCTTTGGCAATCTCTACGAGCTGCTGCTTACCTGTTCCAAGGGCTCTTACAGGTGTTCTTGAAGACTCTGACAGTCCTACCATCTTAAGATATTTATCTGCTTCGGAATATGTCTCATTCCAGTTGATTCTTGATTTGCTACCCTTTTCATTACCAAGATACATGTTCTCACCGATAGACATCTCCGGCACAAGAGCAAGTTCCTGGTGTATTATAACTATACCTTTTCTCTCTGAATCCTTGATCTTTGCAAACTGGCAGACCTCACCATCATAAATGATATCCCCTTCATAGGAGCCATATGGATATACTCCACTTAGTACATTCATAAGTGTGGACTTGCCGGCACCATTCTCGCCTACAAGAGCATGTATCTCGCCCTCTTCGACCTTGAAATTTACATTATCAAGCGCCTTGACTCCGGGGAAGGTCTTGGTTATGTTTTTCATTTCCAATAATGTCATAGCACTTTTTACTCTCCCTTTTTACCTACTCTGAAACGTGCCCGGGGCACCAACAACATAATGAATCTGTAAAAATCCATTATTCAAAAAACGGAGTGAACGATCTCTCAGAAACCGCTCACTCCGAGATTATGACTTAATTACTTAAGCTGATCCTCTGTGTAATATCCGGAATCAATAAGAAGCTCTTTGTAGTTAGATGCATCTGCAAATACAGGCTCGCAAAGGTATGAAGGAACTGTGATCACACCATTGTTGTATGTATCTGTATCATTAACATCAACTGTCTCGCCGTTAACGATCTGAGTAACCATCTTAACAACCTGAGAAGCAAGTGTACGTGTATCCTTGAATACTGACATTGACTGCTTTGGAGGATCTGCGATCATGTTCTTAGTATTCTCAATATCGCAGTCCTGACCGGTTACGATAGGATATTCACCGTTGTAGTTAGCTGCAAGAGCGTTCTCAACACCAAGTGCTGTAGAGTCGTTAGAGCAAAGCCATACATCAACGTTGGTTCCATCTGCATAGTAGGATGAAAGAATGTTCTCTGCTCTTGACTGAGCTGTCTCTGTAGCCCAAACTGCTGTAGCTACATCTTCGAATTCCTGCTGGCCTGACTGAATTACAAGCTTGCCGGACTCAATGTAAGGTTTGAGAAGATCCATAGCACCGTTATAGAAGAACATAGCGTTGTTATCACCAGGATCACCTGCTGTAATCTCAAGGTTGAATGGTCCTTCAGCATTGTCAAGATCAAGCTCATCGATGATGTACTGACCCTGAACTGTTCCTACCATGTAGTTATCGAATGTAGCATAGTAAGAAACTGCATCTGAGTTCATAAGAAGACGGTCATAAGCGATAACAGGAATACCTGCTGTCTTAGCCATATCAAGAGCTTCACCAAGTGAAGAGCCTTCAATAGCAGCGATAACGAGAACGTCAACCTGATTGTTGATCATGTTCTCAACCTGAGAAAGCTGCTGCTGAACATCGTTTGAAGCATACTGAAGGTCTACCTTGTAGCCTGCAGCTTCAAGCTCTGCCTGCATGTTAGCGCCATCCTGATTCCATCTCTGGAGATCCTTAGTAGGCATTGATACGCCAACAGTGATATCGCCGGCATCTGCTGCACCAGTATCTGATCCGCCATCTGTCTGCTGTGTCTGATTCTCAGTACCTGTATCAGTTCCGGATCCTGTTGTATCCCCACCGGTTGATCCGCCTGAGCAACCAACAAGAAGTGCTGCAGCCATACCAAGGCTCAGTGCCTGTTTGAGTAACTGTTTCTTCATAATTTACCCTCCATTTAAAAATAAATTTCAGATGATCACCTGCCGATTGGCCGGGGTGACCCTCCCTCTTTGTGATAAATGAATTATAATAAACCGTTAATCTAAAAAAATCGAAAATTCTTCTATCTTTCTTCAAAATTCTTTTACAATTTGGATACAATTTTTAGATTAATATAGGAAAACATAGTTAAGATGCAATAAAAAAACATTCCAAAATCATTGATTCCAGAATGTTTTTAGTTATTATAGATAGGATTTTTATATAAAAATCCTTCTATGACGTCATATTGCATGTTGCAAACATAAATGAAAATGTCCGGATATCGTACCATGAACTTGATAAAACAATCAAGAATCATGGCACTGACCTATATACTGCCCGTTCCTGAAAATCCTTTGATTATACCGCACTATTCAAGTAGGACTAAACCAATCATGATGCCAGATGCCTTACGCCGTTTAAAGACCCATCCGTAGTCCATACGCACCACTCATAATTACAGAAGGGTCCGTCATCTTCGTCAAAGCCAAATCCATGGTTGCATACATTGGTATAATTGGGATCGTACATATATACATAACCACCCTGAAGATATGCCCAGTTCCTGATATCAGTCTCTATCTCTTCTACGGTTATGTAGTCCTGAAGGCCATAGGCTGTTATCTGCTCGTATATATGAGCAGCAGCATCTCCGGTATTGTCCTGCCTCACACCTTCTATAGAAGTATAGGTCAGGTCTCTGTATTCGAACTCTTCAAGTACTTCTTTGATCTGCGATTCGACCATTATACCATTTTCAAGGCCATTTGAATATGTACCTGTTGTAATATTAGTATACAATCCATATACTACTTCAGTTGCTGTTCCGGATCCGTTTGGAAGATCATCTGCAAAGGTTCCTTCGAAGGTGTAATATCCGGTAGCTTCTCCTTCATCATTCCAGAACCAGCATAATATAACTCCTTCTCCTGTCCTTAAGCCGCCAGCCATACCTCCGTAATAGAAATATATGGAGGGATTGCCATCAGGGAATGAGTCAACTCCCTGATACAGTCCGCATCCAGTTCCGTCTCCGTTATCTTTAATTACAGGAAGGCCAGATGATACTCCAAGACTGTATATACTTTTATCTTTATAAATATCATGTAGGTATTCTGCTGCCTTGCCATAATCTTTGTTCGCAGCATAAGTTGTTAGAGAGCCAAGGACATTTTCAGCAGTGCCATTAGCATAAGATGTAATATAAGACCCGCTCCACAGAGCTAACAATATGATCGCCGATGATACTAATATTACGATACTCTTTTTGATAGTTTCAGTTATTCTTATCATAGATAACCTCCTCGTGTCTGAACATGTTGCCAACTACGAAGACCGTATATTAATCATAAGGCATATTCGATATTACGTCAAAAAACAATTATCTGACAAAGTCTGCCTTTTATATATAATTTACAATAAATTAACATCATATATTATTATTTTGTGATAAAATATATGTGTTACATTGTTAATTCAATAACAAAAACTATATAAATTAGGAGGAGATTTTATGGCACGTTTTACTTTACCCAGAGACGTATATCACGGAAAAGGCGCTCTTGAAGCCCTCAAGACCTTCGAAGGCAAAAAGGCCATCGTATGCGTAGGTGGCGGATCCATGAAGAAGTTCGGTTTCCTTGATAAGGTTGTATCCTATCTCAAAGAAGCCGGCATGGAAGTAGAACTTTTTGAAGGTATCGAGCCCGATCCGTCCGTTGATACTGTTATGAAGGGTGCTGAAGCTATGCAGAAGTTCGGTCCTGACTGGATCGTTGCTATAGGCGGCGGTTCACCAATAGATGCTGCCAAAGCTATGTGGATCAAGTACGAGTATCCTGATACTACCTTCGAAGATATGTGCAAGGTATTCGGTCTTCCAAAGCTTCGTACCAAGGCTAAATTCTGTGCTATATCATCTACATCCGGTACTGCTACAGAGGTTACAGCATTCTCCATCATCACAGACTATAAGAAGGGTATCAAGTATCCTATAGCTGACTTCGAGATCACTCCTGATGTTGCTATCGTAGATCCTGAGCTTGCTCATACAATGCCTCAGAAGCTCGTAGCCCATACAGGTATGGACGCTATCACACATGCTATCGAAGCTTATGTATCTACCGCTAACTGTGACTATACAGATCCTCTTGCTCTTCATGCAATAGAGATGATCCAGGCTGATCTTGTAGGATCTTACAACGGAGATATGGACAAGCGTGATGCTATGCACAACGCTCAGTGTCTTGCAGGTATGGCATTCTCTAATGCTCTTCTTGGTATAGTTCACTCTATGGCTCACAAGACAGGTGCAGCATTTGCAGATCATGGTGCTCACATCATCCACGGCGCTGCCAATGCTATGTATCTTCCTAAGGTTATTGCATTTAACGCAAAAGACCCTGTAGCTTTAAAGAGATACGGCAAGATCGCTGATGTTATGAACCTCGGCGGATCAAGCGATGAAGAGAAAGTT
The DNA here is from genome assembly GCF_023206215.1 of Butyrivibrio fibrisolvens. Lineage (NCBI taxonomy): Bacteria > Bacillati > Bacillota > Clostridia > Lachnospirales > Lachnospiraceae > Butyrivibrio > Butyrivibrio fibrisolvens. The sequence continues at coordinate 1,023,331 of NZ_CP065800.1, read as the reverse complement.
AAGCTCCTTATCGCTTATCTTCGCAAGATGAATGATGATCTCAAGATCCCTCACTGCATCAAGAACTACGGCGCAGACAGCTATTATGCAGAGCAAGGCTTTGTTCCTGAAGATGTATTCCTTGACAGGCTCCATGACATAGCAGCTAATGCTATCCTTGATGCCTGCACAGGATCTAATCCTCGCCAGCCTTCTCAGGAAGAGATGGAAAAGCTCCTTAAGTGCTGCTACTACGATACAGAAGTTGATTTCTGATTTCCGATAACAATTACAGCCTCTATACGTTAGGAATTAAACGTATAGAGGCTGTTCATTTTCATTACAGATATTACTTTTTTAAAAAGATAACTAATGTAAATTGCCTATTGATCAAAAGTCATTTTGCTTCGAGATAGCTATAAATCGCTCATGCAAACTGCCTTGTATTGGTTACGAAGCTGTCGCAATAAGGGCACTTTACTGTCTGTCCTCTTGCGATCATAAGATTAGCGCCGCAGTGAGGACAGTAATAACTCTCCGGACGGATCTGATCAACAGATACTGCTCCGCCGTTATATGACATCATAAGGTTCTCTTCACCTTGAATTTTCATATTGACTGCTTTCTTGCTCTTAAGAATTGTTTCTCCCTCGTATTCGACAATCTCAACTGTTCCTCCAAGAGGGAATCCACCTTTTATACTTCCGTTAGGGCTTACAGTAGCATTATTCATTCTACCGCTTTTGTCATAATATCTCACCACAATATTAGTAAGTGGACGTCCATTTACCAATATCCTGCTATCTTCTTCATATGCAACGATTTTAGCATAATATGCTGTTCCATTTTTTAGGATCTTATTTCTTTTAAACAGTTGCTTCAGTCCAATTCCAAAAAAGACTCCTCCTATAGTAAAAAACAGGAGCATAAAAAGCGCTATAAATAACATTGAATCAGGATCAGATCCACCTAAGGTTATTGCTAAAGGAACTAATACTGCCACAGAAATTAGCAACCAAAAGCCGCCAAATAATAAGCAAAACTTTCCAAAATAATCCATCACTTTTACCTCTTAAACAAATTTATTTTTTGATCATAAGTTTGAAAGTGTTCCACTTTCAAACCCAAATTGGTCACAAAAAGTTCTTTTGACACTTGCATTACTAAATAGTAATACATTTTAACCTAAATGCAATACCCATCTGACAGATTGTTTTAAATATGCGACAGAATGCATTCTTATAATTGCACAACTATAAGAATCTCACTAAATCTTTACACTAAAAAAGGTGCAACATCCATTTCGGCAGAGCCTTTAAGGATATTGCACCTATCAAGTTTCGAAGTTTGAACATTATTTTCCGGTGATGAACAATTCACCCGATGCTTTGCTTTGCTTTTTCAAGTGCAGCTATAACATTATCACACCATGCATCGAATTCAGGATCATCTCTTTGACACTCTTCAGGATGAGATTGTATATAATCAAGAGCTATCCTGACTCCTTCATGGAAAGGAATCGTCGTAGTCATAGTAGGCGCAAGCCTTTTCAGCTTAGTGTTATCAAAGACTACAGATACAGCCTTGTCTCCGATAAGGCCGCCTTCAAAGTCGTATCCTTTCTTAGCGCCAGCTTGTGCCAGGAAATAAGATGATACGTGATAAGCATTTAGCTTAACTCCAAGAGCATCTGCTATTGTCTGGTATATCTGATTCCATGTAAGAATCTCATCTCCTGTTATCTGGAAAGCTTCTCCGATTGCATGTCTGTTGCCCATAAGTGCTGTATACCCGGTCGCAAAGTCCTTGTTGAAAGTTAGAGCCCAAAGAGATGTACCGTCGCCATGTATGATAACAGGCTTACCTTCCATCATACGCTTAATAACCTGCCAAGACCCCTTACTTCCGTGAACACCAACAGGGATATTTCTTTCGTCATAAGTATGACTCGGACGCACTATTGTAACAGGGAATCCCTCATTTCTGTACTTGTCCATAAGAAACTCTTCGCAGGCAATCTTATTCCTCGAATACTCCCAATGAGGATTAGCCAGAGCCGTGCCTTCTGTTATCACGAAACTTGCCGCCGGCTTGTGATAAGCAGATGCTGAGCTTGTATAGATATACTGCCTTGTCTTATCTTTGAAAAGGCGGTAATCCCTTTCAACCTGATCTTTGGTAAAACCAATAAACTCGCACACACTGTCAAAATACAGATCCTTAATAGCATCAGATACAGCCTCTTCATCGTTAATATCCGCTATTATCTGATGAACTCCTTCAGGAACAACTTCACTTCTGTTACCTCGATTCAAAAGGTAAACTTCCCAATTTTTATCTTCTGCAAGTCTTTTGACTATAGCAGTACTTATAGTTCCTGTACCTCCAATAAAAAGTGCCTTCATTGTGCCTCCTTCAATATATTCTTATGAATGATTCCCTATGAGCTTTATAGTACATTTCCCCTTAATATTACTTTTTTAAGTTCAAGTGTATCCTTATCTATGATCAGGACATCTGCATATTTGCCTTTAGTGATACTTCCATACATCCTGTCCATACGAACAGATCTTGCAGCATTGATAGTCGCAGCCCTGACTGCGCTCTCTATAGGAACCTTGATATCTTTTATACAGGTTATCATGCATTCATACAGATTAGAAACGCTGGCAGCTATAGTACCGTCAGATAGTGTTGCTCTTCTGCCCTTAACATATACCTTGTGACCTCCAAACTCATACTCTCCATCCGGCATGCCGACAGCACGCATACTATCACTTATAATGACAACTCTCTCATCTCCAAGCAGTGTGAAAGTCGAGCAGTCAACTGTACTGTGATGATGGATACCATCTGTAATAAGCTCTGCATAGCACTCTTTATTATCAATTACAGCGCCCACAACTCCCGGCTCTCTGTGATGATAAGGGCTCATGGCGTTGTACAGGTGAGTTACATGAAGAGCTCCAAGTTCCATAGCTTTAACTGCTGTGTCATAGTCAGAAGCTGTATGAGCTATGGATATGACTACTTCATCTTTTAACTCTTTGATAAAATCCATAGCGCCGTCTCTTTCAGGAGCGATATCTACCATGCAGATCTTACCGCCGGACAGATCCTGCATCTTTCTTACCAGAGACACATCCGGAAGCTTTATATCAGATAGTTCCTGGGAGCCTTTTTTCTCAGGAGATATAAAAGGCCCTTCCATGTTAATACCCAGAAAAGAAGCTTCCTTCTTATGAGCTTTGATCGCATCTTCATCTTCTACTATCTTGTTAAAATAATCTCCTGTTACTCTTGCTACATTTAAAAGCTTATCCTCAGGGATCGTCATAGTAGTAGGACATATGGAGGTGACACCAACTGATGCTTCATAGCTTAAGAAGTCACTTATGGATTCATAGGTAGCATCGCAGAAATCGCTGTTGTGGCATCCATGTACATGAACATCAATAAGTCCCGGGATTACGTAGTCTGACTTGGCATCTATTATGATGTCATCATCTAAAGAATCCGTGTCCGATGTCTTGTCACCCACTTTTTGACGATCTGTTATTCCGTCAAAATATTCTCCTTTGATACAGATATCCTTTGGACTAAATCTATAATCTTCTGTATATACAGATCCATTAATAATTTTCATATGATCTCAGCCTTGTCCTTGCCGCTTGCTATAAGCAATACGATACCTGCCTGCATTATAGTCCTTATACCCATTGTTATAGCCTTTTCAGGAACATTGGTATTATCAAAGGCTTAGATGCTGCCTTGAGTCAAAACCGTTTTTCTTAAAATCCGAATTCAGAAAGTCGATCTCTTTGGGCACTACCTTGATAAGATTGATAGGCTCCTCCATCTTCTTAACAGCATCAAGTGGTATCTTCTTGTATTCAAGGAGTTTATTATATTCACTTGTAAAGTGCTCCACCACCTGGGCTACTCCGTATATCTGCATGCCATGAAGACTTCCAAAATCAGAACTTTCTTCATATATTGCAAGACATACATTCTTGTTATCCTTAAGAGCTTTGAATTTAAGTCCTCCTTCTGAGAAAAACCAGAACTTGCCACCAGTGTAGTTGTATTCTATCGGAGTGTTGCGAACAAAATCGCCGCTACCTGTAGCCAATGCGCATATCTTATGTCTTCCTACAAAGGCATCAACTGCGCCTCTAAGCTCCGATTCTTCCATTGGGAATTCTGATGTCTTTCTTTCCCAAAAAGATGCTGCCATATCATAGTCCATAGTCTGCAAATCCCCCTTTTAATAATATATTGAATAGGCGTTTGCGAAACGCCAAAAGCCGCATAAATACGGCACTTTTGCTCTATAAAAAATGAATAACCCCTCACCGGATATGGTACAATAGAATTGACGAGAAACCACTGACCAATACCAAGAAAGGAGTTATTCTGATATATATGATACCATATAAACAGCTTTCTTTGGCTGATATCTATGCAGATTGCCAAGATAAATTTGAAAATGACAAGCCTGCGTTTTTGTCTCTATTAGAAAACCATATCGACCTTGATGAAATTATTCCGCTTTCTTTTATAAAGCATTTCTATGCATCAACGGGAAGATCCCGTAAATACCCATTAAAAGCTATGCTCTGGGCTTTAATTATCCAACGCATTTTTACTATCCCCACAGATCAGCTTCTACTGGTCTTTCTTGCATACTCGAAGCCACTTCGTGAATTCTGTGGTTTTACCAAAGTTCCTGATGCTTCTAAAATAACCCGCTTTAAGCAAGATTTTCTGGATGACTTACAGCTTGTTTTTGATAAGCTCGTCGATATTACCGAGCCTATCTGTCAGGCTATTGATTCTGCAAAAGCCAACATGACCATCTTTGATTCTTCTGGGATTGAAGCCTTTGTCACTGAAAACAATCCCAAGTATGCTAACAGGATCATCAAACAGCTTAAGGCATATGCCAAAGCAATGGGTTTTTATAAATCCTATGATCCCTATAAGGCAGCTTATGGATTGATGCCTTCTCATGCTTCTGCCAATCCTGAAATCAAACAGTTATATATCAACGGCCATTTCTGCTACGTTTTCAAGTTTGGCATTGTGACAAACGGCCTGGGAATTGTCCGACATATTTCTTTTTACAACAAAGACTTTTTGGCATCTCACCCGGATATCATTGTTGAAAAGAAATCTGATTCACCTGACGAAGATAAATGTGTTCATGACGCAAAACTTCTCATTCCCACACTTCAGGACTTCTTTTCAAAACATCCGCTCATCAATCCCAAAACATTTTTGGGCGATGCTGCTTTTGATTCAACTCTTCTGTATAAACAACTGCTTACAGGTGATACTTTTGGAACAGATAAACATTTTTCAAAAGCATATATACCTTTAAACAGTAGAGCAGGAATCAAATATCCTGATTGCAAAGTAAATGCTGACGGTATACCCTGTTGTCCTAATGATGACTCACTTCCGATGAAATCCGATGGTAAATCTTCAAGTAAGAATGGTTTAGTAAGGTTCAAATTTGTCTGTCCAAAAATCAAATATGTTTACGATAAATCTACCGGCAAGCAACATCGAGAGTGCCAATGCGATAACCCTTGTACCGATTCTTCCTGCGGTCGTATGATACATATTTATCCCGAAAAGAATCTACGAGCCTATCCAGGAGTACTTCGCGGTACCGAAGAATGGAACAATACTTATAAAATCAGGACTGCTGTCGAAAGAGATATCAATCATATGAAAGACTATCTTTGTTTAGCAGGGCGTCGCACACAAAATGAAAAAACCTTGCATGCCGACCTTATCCTTGCAGGTATCACTCAGCTCATCACCGTCGTTCTCGCTGACAAAATCAAACACCATGAATATATACGTAGTGCAAAACCTCTAATCGCGTAGGACTTACCAACTTCATGAAGCCATATGCTTATTAAAGTGCGCCTAAAACTGACGGTTCACATTTTGTATCAGAGAATTCATGCTCTGCATGAATTCTTCCTTGTTTAAATTCAAGATTGCGAACGCGCACGGCGAGTTTCGCAATTACCTATAATATATTGAAGAAAAGCCACTTTCTTCTTTAAAACTATCAAAATCCTGCCACTTTTTATTATACGCTCTTTTTGGTTATCTATTATTATGAAAAAAGAATACCCGGGCTATGGGAACCACGGGTACTCTTTTACTTGTGTATAGGATTATGGGAATGAATCACAAGTTATATTAAGTTATGTATTATTGTTTCAAGCTTTAGTAAAATGCAACTGCACAGATGGATATACTCCGTACATAGGATCAAAAGCAAATCCTGCATTCATAAGTGCTGCTCCTGTAAATGTCATGTCCTCAAGTTTGGATCTCCTGATACCTACGTCTTCAGGTGTATCCTCCACTGAAGATCTGCAATAATCAACCTTGTATACGGTATCAGCATCAAGTCCTCTTAGCTTAATGTGAGGTATCACAGGATTAGCATGCACATCTTTCATCACAAGGCTTATAAGAGCTTCATCCTTACTATTAGATACAAACTCCCATGAAACAAAATACTCTTCTGTCTCATTATCTGTCAGTCTAAAGTATCTGCCTTTCTGGATCAGGAAGTAGAACCTGTTAAAATCCCTTATCTGCTGCCTTATGATATCCTTGTCTGATTCTGAGAGTTTCCTTGGATCCAGCTCATATCCAAAGGTTCCTGACATTGCGACTATACCTCTTGTAATAATAGAGGTCTGTCTTCCGTTCTGGTGATTGGGAGATGCAGATACATGTGCTCCCATAGTGCTGACAGGATATCCGTAGGATGTGCCCTTCTGGATACTAAGTCTGTCTATAGCTTCCGAGTTATCAGAGCACCATATCTGAGGCGAATAGAACATGATACCTGCATCAAATCTTCCGCCACCTCCTGAACATCCTTCTATCATGACATTGGGATAATGTGAGCGAAGTCTGTTCATAAGATCATAAGTTCCAAGCATGAATCTGTGGGAAGCTTCGCCCTGCCTGTCAGCAGGAAGTACTCTGGAATATACATTACATACAGATCTGTTGAAGTCCCACTTGATATATTCAATATTGGCACTGTCAAGGATCTTCGAAATCATATCATAGAGGTAGTCTACGACTTCTCGCCTCCCCATATCAAGGACCAGCTGATTGCGACCCATTACAGGATCTCTGCCTTCATCTGTTATAGCCCAGTCAGGATGATTTCTATAAAGATCAGAATCTTCATTGACCATCTCAGGCTCAAACCATAGGCCGAATTTCATATTAAGGCTATTGGCATGATCTGCGATAGCTTTGATAGATCCCGGGAGCTTTTTGGTATTGACATACCAGTCACCAAGTCCTGCATTATCATCATTTCTTGCACCAAACCAGCCATCGTCAAGGACGAACATCTCGCAGCCAAGATCTGCTGCAGCATCCTGGATCTCCATGATCTTCTTTTCATCAAAATCAAAATATGTACCTTCCCAGTTGTTGATAAGGACAGGTCTCTTCATATCACGAAACTCTTTGGGGCATACATTCTCTCTTATGATCTGGTGATACAAAAAGCTAAGATCATTAAGACCCTTGTCTGAATAAGCCATGATAACTTCCGGTGTCTGGAACGACTGACCACAAGATAGCTTCCATCTAAAATAATCTGATCCGATTCCTGCAGTAAGTCTTACAGTTCCTGCCTGATCAACCTCTATCTCTTCAAGATGGTTACCGGAATACATAAGCATGAAGCCGTAGCATTCGCCGTAGTCTTCTGTTGCATTCTTGTCACATAGTATCACGAAAGGATTGTTATGATGACTGCTGGCACCGCGCTTTGATCTTATCGATTGGATATCGTGAGTAAGCCTCTTTCTTTCAGGCTGTCTCTCCATGGCATGACGTCCATGGAAGTGGATATAGTCCATATTTTTGTGAAGAAGGTCTATGGACATGGACTGAGCCTTGGTAAGAGTTACTTCATCAGATGAAATATTGGTAATACGTGTGCTTCTGACTATAATATCTTTGTCTTCAAAGACTTTGTAAACAAGAGATACTTCAATACCTAAAATCTTATCTTCAAGGACTATTACAAGTGTAGATTCGGCCTCTTTACAGCTATCATCCTGCGAAGCCTCCTTCATGGTCTTATATTCTGAAGTTCCTTCATATGAGGATCTGACATAAGGCATATTATCAATTGTATATATTCCATCATATATAGTATGTGATTTATACCTTAGATCACTTGTCCTTGCGCCCTTAGGATCTTCTATTCCAAGTGCATTTATCCTATAGTCTCCTGCACCTTCTGTAGAATATTCAAAAGGAAGCGTATCAGGCGATAAGCCCCTTCTGTCTCTGCATTCATAGCTATTGCCGGAGAATCCTCTGTCTATCTCTTTGATAAGATAAGACATATCAGCATCTCCCAAAGGCGCCCCGTAATAGGTATGAAGTACCATGCCATACTCGTTTATCTTGATCTGATACTCTGTATTTTTAGTTTTTAAATGGAATACTTTACTACTCCTGTCTAATATAATGCTCATGCCATCCCTCACGTAAAAACAATATTACTTCTATTAAAAATTAGTGATCAGTTCTCGAAGATAAGTGATATCTTTTTATATTTATCATTTCTCAATGATCACAGCTTACCGCCTGATGTTGCGATTCCTTCTACAAACTGCTTCTGGAAGATGATGTAGATCACTATCATAGGTACGATAGCAAGAACTGCTGATGCCATCATGGTAGGATAATCATTGCCATACTGCCCCTGCATCTTGGCAAGTCCTGCGCTAAGTGTTGTAGTCTCAGCACTAGGACATACGATCATAGGCCACATAAGATCCTTGAAAGCAAAAAGTGCTGTGAAGATACCAAGAGATATCATTGCTGACCTTGTAAGTGGCAGCATTATAAAAAGGAATGTCTGTCCTATATTGCATCCATCTATCTGCGCTGCCTCTTCAAGATCTCTTGGAAGACCCTGATAGCTTGTCTTAAGAAGGTATGTACCAAAAGCTGTTACAAGTCCGGGGAATACAAGTCCTGCAGTTGTGTTCATCCAATGGAGCTTTGAAACCATAAGATACTGAGGGATGATGAATATCTGAGATGGGATCATCATCTGGATCAGTACCAGCGAGAACATAAGCTTCTTGCCCGGGAACTCAAGTCTTCCGAATGCATATCCTGCCATTGTTGCAGTAAGACATGCACACACAACTCTGAAAAATATGAAAAGTATAGTATTTTTATAAAGAGTAATGAAGTTATAACTCTTCCATACTTTTCCAAAATTCTCCCAATGCCAGTCAACCTGTGGGAATATATAGAAAGGATCGACCGAAATGGCTTCCTGATTGGTCTTAACCGCCGTAAGGATCATCCATGCAAAGGGAACCAGCATTACAATTGCCATTATTGTCAGAACTAAATATGTAAAGAATCTGTTTATTCTGTAATTTCTACTTAAACTATCCATATTCAACCTCATGTTGCGAGTGAAACAAGTGGCTAAAAGTCTTGTATTGGCGTAGCTCGCAGCACCAATTAAACTAGTTATTTGGAATTAGCCACTTTGAAAATGTCATCATTTTCAAACTAATGCTTCAAAACCGAAGCTATTATTCTTAGTTATAGAAGACCATCTTCTTCTCAAGTTTCTGAAGGAAGAAAGTTACTATCATGATGAAGACCACAAGTACTACTACAAGTGTTGCGCCATAGCCTCTGTTAGAGTTTGTAAAAGCATATGTATAGAAAAGATATACTATGGACTGTGTCTTATTAAGAGCCTGATTGGTCTTGTCCATAACCATGAACATAAGATCGAATACTGTAAGTGCTCCGATAATCCTGGTCTGTACGATAAAAAATGTCGTAGGACTAAGGAGCGGTACTGTGATACTGAAGAACTGTCTAAGTCCCGAAGCGCCGTCAATCTCTGCTGCTTCATAATAGTCTTTGGGAATCTCCTGAAGACCTGCTATAAATAAAACCATGTTGTAGCCTATGATGGACCATACACCGATGATACCTACACTGATCCATGCTATCGCAGGATTGGATATCCATGCTACATTGGTATGAAATACATTGTTAAGAAGGCCGAACTGCTGATTGTAAAGCCACTTCCAAACCATGGCAACTGCAGCAGGTGCACACACCATAGGAAGGAAATATAAAGTTCTAAACAGGGTCTTGCCTGCCAATTTCTTCTGAAGAAGAACTGCAAGAATAAGTGCGATCACGATTCCAAGCGGAACCTCTACTATCATGTACTTGACAGTGTTCCATAATGACTGCCATGTCTCTGTATTTGCAATTACTTTCTTATAGTTCTCTATGCCGACAAATATGTTGCCTCTTCCAAAATCTCCTGTTTTACAAAAAGACTGATATACTGTATTGATCGCCGGATAAAAGTTAAGAATTATAAGTCCCAGCATTGTAGGCGTGATAAAGGCCCATCCCCATATTGCCTGTCGTTTCTGCGAGGGAGTCATTTTATTTTTTCCCATATAACCCTCCTATACACAATTCATATACACATGAATCACTGGTTGATTCGTAATCAAAATTCATTCCCATTTTTGATAATGATCAAAAAATAAATATAAAAACAAAGATAATAATTAAAGATGTCATTAAAGAAAACGTAAAACCCAAATACTAATAATATTCTTTTTTCTGTGGATTTTTTTAGAAATGGTCTGCACAAAAAGCACCCGGCCTATGTGCAGACCATTTGATCAAAATTAGATAAGAAAGGATTTCTTATAGCTATGCAGCATCCGAGTAAGTACCCTTCGCCAAAGTACATAGCTTATAATTCATTATTCTGCTGCGATAGCATCTTCGATTATCTTCTGTGCGTTATCACAAGCTGTAGACATAAGAGCCGGATCTTCAGGATTCTGCCATGCATCAAGGAATCCGCCAGCCTGCTGAAGTGCATCTTCCCATACAGGAGTCTTTCTTGTGTAAGGACGGAAGTAAAGGTCTCCCTCTTCCTCTGCTCTTGTGAATGCAGATACGTCCATTCCTTCGAAAGCGTTAGCAAAATCTTCTGATACGCCCTTCATACCGCCCATTGTTACGCCAAGCTTAGCCTGCTTGATCTGGCCTTCTTCTGAGCAGAAATAAGAGATAAGATCGTAGCAAGCCTGAGGATCTGACACACCAGCATTAGCAGCCCATCCAAGTCCATTGTAGCAGGAATATCTCTCACCTGAATCGCAGGATCCGTTGCCGTTAGTATCAGCATATGGAAGCATAGCCCATGCATAATCTGCGTGATTCTCAGCTGTGTAGAAAGAGTTGATCATCCATGAACCCTGAGTGATCATACCAACCTTACCTGACTGGAAGAGTGAATCTGTACCTGTCTCAGCAACTACTGACTGAGGAGCGCCAACTGTAAGGAGCTTTCTGACCATCTCCATAGCCTCTTTGCCCTGATCAGATCCGATTGTTGTGCCTTTGTGATCTTCTGTGATAACCTGTGCGCCGTAATCATATACAAGATTGTACCAGCCGTCCTGGTTGTTGGATGTGTTAAGAGCAAGACCATAGATGTCACCATTGGACTTCTCTGTGATAGTCTTAGCTGCTTCATACATATCTTCCCATGTCCAGTCATCTGTAGGAACATCTACGCCATACTCTTCAAAGATTGCCTTGTTGTACAAAAGAGCTATAGTATCATGATCCTTAGGAAGCGCATACTGCTTGCCATCGCTATTATAAAGATCCCATACACCTTCATAATAATTGTCTTTAACTATAGCGCTGTCTGCTGCTATATAGTCTGTAAGATCAAGAAGGATTCCATTCTCCATATACATCTGTGCTGTATTGGAGTGCATCCAGAATACATCCGGCATATCTCCGCCTGAAGCACCTGCTTCAAGAAGTGTCCAGTAGTTATCCCAGTCGATAACTTCTATAGATACTGCAACTCCGGACTTAGCTGTCCAGTCATCAGCGATCTCCTGGAGTCCCGGTTGCTGATTGCTATCCCATATGTTTATTGTGATTTTGTCAGTTGAATATGTCTTAGAGCCGTCATTAGAAGTCTGCGTAGCATTACCGCCATCTGTTGTACCTGAACCGCCTGAACTGCAGCCTACAACACCAGCTGCCAATACAGTGCACATAAGTAGTGACAATACTTTCTTTTTCATTTTCTTCCCTCCGTTTTTTGAACCCTTTACTTTAGTATCTTGTGCCTTTGATATTTTAAGTTTAGACTTATATCAAAATAACAAAAATGTTATTTTGTTATTTAAGTTTGTCATTTTGTGAGGTGGACATGATAAGAAATAAGTCAGAAGGTGTCGGTTTTGATTTCTGTGCATTCGTTGATTTTGATTCAAGTTCGGACGTACGTCTATACGAAATCGGTGACTATGTATGTGAACCGGAATACTCTTACGGACCTATTATAAGGCCGCGTGGAATCATCCATCTGGTTACTTCCGGTAGAGGAAAACTTACAATTGATAATACTACCTACAATGTTCACAAGGACCAGATATTCTTCATTCCTGCCGGTGTCAGCGCCTATTATATAGCTGACAAGGAAGATCCATGGACTTACAAATGGCTGCATATCGGGGGATCGAGGGTTATAGAAGTATTAAAAGATGCGGGTATCGACGAAAATAACCCTGTATTTACTCTCTGCGATCGTGGAAATAGTACAAAAGAGAACTTCTATAATATATTTAATAACATTTTTGCAAACTTTACAAGGGAATTTATATGTATATCAAAACTATACGAATTATTGGATTACTTTAGTGAATTTTCTTTAAAAGATGATGAGAGTTCTGAGAGTCTGCAGCTTCAATATGTGCATACAGTTATCAAATATATACATCTAAAATACTCTGAACAGCTTCGGGTTGAGGATATATCAAGGGCATGCGGTCTTAACAGGAGCTATCTGTCAAGGCTGTTCCATGATGCTACGGGGTCGACGATCCAGGACTTCCTTATGACTTATCGCATCAAGGAGGCTGCAAATATGCTAAGAAACTCGGATAATACGGTGTCCTATATCGCATTCGCTGTCGGATACTCTGACATCTACACTTTCTCCAAGGCCTTCAAGAAAAAGATGGGTCTTACGCCTACGGCATATCGTGAGAATGCGGGGTAAAAAAATGTAGGCTTTGCCTTCGGGGCTTTGACAAATATGCGTCGCCCAGTGCGAGGGCCCAGTCAGAGATGGTTTATAAAGTATTTTCTCGTTATTGAAGGAGTTATAATTCAGGGCATGATATCTGTAACTTTATATTCCAGGGGCCGAAACTCGCTTCGCTCAGACATGCGGCCCCTATGCGGAATATAAAGTTACATCTATCACGCTCCTGAATTTTATAACTCCTTCAAAAAACGCGAAAATATTTTATAAACCATCTCCGACTGGGCTCTCGCACTGGGCTATGCATATTTGTCAAAGCCCCGAATTGTAAGTTCTCGTATATGTGCTCTAGCGAGCACATCGTATTTAATTTCGCTATAGGATTGTGAATGATTAAAATCTTAGATTAGCAATATTAAGTCAAATAGGTGGAATGGTCTTTTTACTATAAGCATCTACATTATCTCGGATTTCATTAAAATAGTTGTTATGCATATTGGTTTATTAACAATATTCCGTTAATTATTTGTAGCTTTTAGACAATTTTTGTGGTATTATTTTGTGTATATTTATAGAATAAATAATATTTAATTAGGAGGAAAAATGAAATCTAATGTCATATCTTTCTTCTTGGCTACAGTTATAACTACAGGCGTTCTTGCTGGCTGTAGCAACAATTCCGCAAATGAGTCCACAACAGATCAAAGCAGTGCTATCTCAGAATCAAGCGAAGGAACTGATAGCAGCACTAATAACACCAATTCCGCAGATAACTCTGCAAGTGGTAATACGGGCACAGATGCCGATGCATCAGCTAATGACGCATCTCTTCCGGCATCTTTCGATGAGTTTATAGCTTCGCTTCATGCAGGGCAGTCATATGCTTATGCTCCTATATGTGATGGAGAGGAAGCTCTTCTTGTCACGAGTTATACATTCGATGATCTTAATGGTCATATAGCTACTTATGATGCTTCTATATATATAGAAGAAGGTGGCTCTGTCAAGAAGGTTACTACTGTTCAGAGCGGTGGCACTGCTTATCCTATTGCTGTAACTGCAGATAATGAGCTTATTGTAGGTAACAGGAATTCTGTTCAGGTCGCACATATTGACAAAGCTTCAGGTAAGTATGTGATAACCAGGGAATCAGATGTAGAATTTACAACTGATGAAGAGGGCGCTTATCATGACTATATAGAGGGGGAAGATGTCTCTATCGGAACAGATTCTACTCTTTATGATGAACTAGACAGTTTGTACTGGGATTCGGAAGTTATTAGTTTTGAAAGTGCCGGTATAGCTTCAGATAACACTCCAAATCTTGAGGGAGCTGTGTACGCTGCTTATGAAGGTGATGACTTATATAACATCTCCTGTTATATAGGCTTTGAATCTGACACTACAGGTTTCATGCAGACTCCGGATGGATTATCAGGAGCACCTTTTGATTATGAGCTTAAAGGCTCTGATATTGTATTCCATATAGCTTCCGCTGATGATAATACTGCTGCATCCTTTAGTTTTGATAATGCTTCATTCCCGGTTCTTACTTTTTCAGGAGAGAGTCCTTTTGAAAATCCTGAGGTTACACTTACATTCCTTGACAATGCTGATCCTGAAACTTTTGAGGCTTCAACCTACTACGAAAGAGACAACACTCTTTTAATGCAGGTTTCAAGCTATGACAAGACTTCTCTAACTGGTGATCTGTACCGCGAAGAGAAGATCAAAGAGGAGTTTGTAGACGGCGCGGTAGAAGGCGATATCCTTTCTTCTGTCAATGGTACAGCATTTACCGTAGTATCTTTTGAAGATGTTAACAAAGAGCTGGAATACGGAACAGATGATGAGTTCAAAAAAGACGTTGTTGGCACAACACGTTTTGACAAATTCCTGGTACGATCAAGCGATGATGACTTCTATTATGCTCTGCAAAAAGAAGACTATGAGACCTCCTACAAAGTTGTATCTCTTATGACAGAAGGCACTGTCAAAAAGCTGATCGCAAAGGGTGTAACTTTCAATATCAAAGAAGACTGCGTTATAGTCCTTCTTAAATTCGTATTAAACGATGAGTCAGGCGAGCTCAAAGAAGACTATATTATAGGCAGAGAGTTTGATCCCGAAAGCTATCCCGGCTGGTCTGAAGATGCTACAGAGTATTATCTCTCATCAGATATGCTTGTATCTATCAGTGTTGTAGATAATGAGCTGTCCTGCATCGTGCAGCAATATGTAGAATAACAATCATAAAGGAAACAACTCAAACTACCACTTGTATGGTACATGATCACCAAGAAAGTTTGAAATACTAAAGTAAAAGCCGCAAAAGACCGGGGCGAAAAGCTCCGGTCTTTACACGTGTTAGAGAGGATTTAGTGCTTACTCATTAATTTGGAGGGTGTGAAGTTAAGCCTAATTAAACCTTAGCGTCTCATACAGAACCTGTGCATATATTGCAGATATGAAGTCATTGGGGTGATTGAGCATATTACCAGTAACATCCATGTAACGCTTATGCCTTAGTATCTCCTTGTGTATGCTCTGCACGTCAGCAAGTACTATACCTCTTGATGTGATACTCCTAAGCGCATCTGCATACCTATCATGATAGCAGTCAAAATAATAAGGCGCAGTATGTACGTTAGGATTGGGAAGAGATGTTGATATCAGGACAAATTCGCACTTCGGGAATCTGTCTCTTATTTTGTCTATGATCTTAAGGGTCTTGGATGCATATTCAGGTCCGTCTACTCTGTCATTCATGCCAAATCCCAGGATCACAAGATCAGGTTTGCGATCTAGTACTCTTTCTTTTACATTGTCATATGCCCAGTCAGAATCCATGCCGCTTTCTGATACATTGATAAGGCTTACGTCCTTGTCATTGTCATAGTCATAGCTGTCACGAAGCCCGTCTATAAGGACTTTGGGCCATATGGGCTGATTGGGATTTTCACCATACATAGAGCTTGCATCAAATCCGCAGCAGATGCTGTCTCCATACAATACTATGTTTATCTTTTCTTTATTTTCGATCTTCTTTTTCAGATATGGAAGGTCATCTATCTGGTTGGTTGGAACATATCCTTCCCAAAGAGCTGTTGTTCTGTAGGTTATAGCTATCTGATGATCTGTCACATATGATGGTCTTCCTATAGCTCCAAGGTTTAGGTACCTTCCATCATTGGTCATGACAGGGCTGCACTCGAATTTGTTGTCCTGAGCTTCCATGGCTTCGTCCGCTTCCTGCCTTGTCTTAAATATGGCAAAAGAGCTATCGATGGCATTAATACTTGAGCCTGGTGTAATATGAATTTCACCCGCGTCAAGGTAACAGTCTCTGCCAAGTTCGTACACATTCTGACCATCATAACTTTCTATCTTTAAGATCCTGTCAGGCTTATATAGAAATGGAGCTTTGCAGACATCTCCGTCACCCAGCATTGCAAAGGTCTCTCTGTATACAATACTGGTATCCCATATTGGTGTTAGAAGAGTTCCGATATTATACATGTCATAACCTCGTTTACTGATTACTTAAGATAGATACTGATAGTGTTATTATGGGCAAAGCCTTGATCACTTCATTGTGATCTATATACATTTCAGCATCTATCTTAAATAGTCATTTTTAAATAAGCGGATACCAATTTCTTGGTACCCGCTTTTATTATGATCACAAGATTATAAAGTTATAGTCCTTACGATCATACTATTGGTATACTAATACTCCCCAAAGTTCTTTTTGATTATTTCATAGCTGCAATACGAGCATCTACAACTGCCTGATATTTCTCTGTATCAAATGCAACTACTGACTCCCATCCAAGACCATTAAGTGTTGTAACCATCTCATCCCACATCTGGTCGAACTCTTCTTCGCTTGTAGCCCATACCATTCTCCAGGATGCATCACAGATCTCTTTACCACACTGGCTTCTTGCAAGTGCAACATCTGTATCATCAGAAGGAAGTGACATGTTGATCCATGGAACGAAATCTGCCTTATCATTAGTCTTTAAGTAGTCAACTTCGTCTTTAGCTCCAAATCTTTCTTCCCATTCCTTAGTTGTAGCTGTTGTATTAAGCTCAACATAGCTTGCCCAGTAATCAGATGAGTATGTCTCGCCTGTTTCAGGGTTGGTCTCGATACCTGCAACGATCCACTGGTTGATGTTGTTGTTACCATCTGTGAATGTTCCGCCGCCGTACTCTTCAGGAATCTGAACATCAGCTGTGAATCTGTTAAGACCATCTTCTGTAAGCTCATACTTGCCATCAGCATTAACTGTGTACATAACGTCCTTGATACCAACGTGCTGTGTCTGAAGTCCATCAGGTGAGCAGTACCAGTCAAGGAACTCAAGAATTCTTGTCTTCTCTTCAGGTGTTACGCCTGATCCGATACCGATTACACGACCATCACCATAATAAGAATCTGATGTCTGGAATACGTTCATATCTTCGATAGGAAGCGGAACATAGTTCTTTCTTGCTTCGCCGTTAGCAGGTGTGTTAGTGAATCCACCCATCCAGTTGTTCCAGATAAGGTATACTCTTGTAGCACGCATCTTGTCACATGCTGAGTTCCAGTCCTGTGTAGCAGAGTCAGGATCTACGATACCTGCTGCCTGAGCCTTATAGAAGAACTTGAGCATCTTATAATAAGCGCCTTCCTTATCTGTAAGAGGTCTTATTGTATTATCTCCGGAGATAAGAACTGATCCGTTAACTTCTTCGCCATACCACTTTGTGAGCTGGTTAACGTTTTCAATACTAGTTCCGTCCCAATCAGGCCACATTGTGATAGCGTATGCCTTATCACCGTCATCATTAGTAGGGTGGTTCTCCTGGATAGTCTTAAGAAGGTCGATAAGATCATCTGTTGTCTTAAGATCAGGTGAGCCTGCTTCTACATAGTAGTCCCATCTTACACGAGGCATAGAGCTTACTGTATTCTCTACATAATCTGTAGGTCCATTGGAGTTCATCTCAAGCGGAATTGCGAATACGCTTCCATCACTTGCGCCTTCAAGATTAGCATTGAATGCCTCAATCTGCTCTTTGTACTTGGAAAGGTTTGGATAGTTCCAGATCTCATCACCTATATCCATTACAAGACCTGAGTTGATACAATCCTGCATGTCGGCATTGTCCAAAAGGACGATATCACCAAGGTTACCTGATGCTGCTCTTGTCTGATAGAGCTGAGAAGCATCACCTGATACCTGAGGAGCGATGATGTTGAGTTTGATGTTAAGACGGTCTTTTAATACCCATCCAAACCATCCTGTCTGCTCGCCCTGGTAGTTAGCTGCAACATCGTAGACTTCAAATGTCATCTCTTCAGAGTGATCTCCGGCGCCGGCACCTGCTCCCTGCTGCTGGCTGCCTGCCCCGCCTTCTGCTCCCTTACTACATCCGGTAATAGCAGCAACTGTCATTGCGGCTGTCAGACCTGTAGCAAGTACTTTTTTCTTAAAGCTGTTTTTCATATAACCCTCCTTTATAAATTCTGCGCAAGTTTCGCACAGTTATTAACTAAGTTACATTTAATCATCGTTACCTATAGTCTTTAAAAACTGTTCTTATAAAACTCATTGATTGCCGTTTTTATAAAATCACTTTCTTATCAAATCCAGTGATATCAGCCCTTAACAGCACCAATCATGATACCCTTTACAAAATATCTCTGGAATATCGGGTATACCAACATGATAGGAATTACTACAATAACTGTAATTGTCATACGGATGCTGGTTGCTGTCTGCATAGTAGCTGCAGCTGCAGCAAGTGAACTTGAGCTTGAGTTGTTGGCAAGTGATGACAGTGAACTTGCCTGATTCAGGTACTGATACAGAAGGAACTGTAAGCTGTAAAGTCTTGTCTCAGTGACAAGAAGGAGTGTATCCTGGAATGCATTCCACTGGTTAACTGCCGCGAATATGGCGATAGTAGCCATGATAGGTTTCATAACAGGAAGCATTACATGGAAGAAGGTCTTAAGTACGCCTGCTCCGTCAAGCTCTGCCGCTTCTGAAAGCTCTCCCGGAATTCCTTCTACGAAGGTCTTGGTAAGAATGATGAAGAAGGGAGATACAATAACAGGAAGTATGTATCCCAGGAAGTTATTGGTAAGGTGAAGGTTCTTCATTGTAAGAAACCATGGGATGATACCTGCATTGAAATACATGGTTGCTACAACAAGTCTGTACCAGAACTTCTTGGCCCACATGTATCTCTGAGCGAACATATAACCAAGATATGATGAAGCAGATACTGTGAGAAGCGCTCCTATGGCTGTTCTTAAAACTGATATCTTAGTTGCCTGGAAGAGGCCGTCAACCCTAAGTACACTTGCATAGTTGTGAAGGTGTATCTGCTGTGGCCAAAAGAGGATCACACCCCTTTGGCTTAAGTCATTGGCGCTTATAGTATTTATAATGATGTAATAAAAAGGGTATATACACACAATAACTGCGAATATGAAGAATATGTAGCAGCACACTTCAAGAACTATATCGCCTGTTGTTCTGTGCATTTTGTTTTTGGTGCTCTTACCGGTTTTTTCCATTTTCTTTACTCCGGACTTTTTTATTGTCATGTTTGATGGCTTATCACCATTTTCCTGAATTATACTTTCCATTACTCTGCCTCTCCTTTTAAAAAGCTACTGTTACTGCTCTTGTACGAGCTCTTGTATAAGCTCATGCATCACATTTGCAAAAACGCTGTCTAAAAGTTATGTATTACAGTATGCTTTCGCCTCTGACCATCTTGGATACACCATTAGCAAAGAACAAAAGTGCAAGGCTTATGATACTCTTGAGCATACTGATGGCAACTGAGATAGAGTAACTTCCGCTTCCCATCGCAAGGTTGAATACATAAAGGTCAAGCACCTGGATATATTCTTTGTTGAAAGCGTTCTGGAATACGTAGAACTGCTCCATACCGTTTGAAAGGAAATTACCGATATTGATCATAAGTAGTACGAAGAATGTTGGAAGCAGGTTCGGGATAGTTATAGTCCAGATGATCTTCCATCTGTTGGCTCCGTCAACTCTCGCAGCTTCATACATCTCTTCATCTATGCTTGAGATTGCAGATATATACATGATGGCTGCCCATCCAAGATTCTTCCAGGTAAGCCATAACCACTGAGTTAACCATACATGGTTGGATGACTGGAGGAAGAGGATCGGCTCCTTGATGATCCCAAGTCCCTGGAGGAATGAGTTCATCATACCTGTGCTGTTAAAAAGTGAAAAAGCTATTGAATATACAAGAACCCAGCTTATGAAGTTAGGAAGAGTCGTTGCTGTCTGAACGAACTTTCTGAATCTTGTATTTCTGATCTCATTGAGAAATACTGCAAAGAGCATAGGGATCCATGATGTAGAAAGAGTGATTCCACTCATTACGAAGGTATTTCTAAGTACTCCCAGGATCTGCTGAACCTTGACCGGAGACTCTACCATGGATTTGAACCACTTAAGTCCGACAAAGCTCTCGATTGTCATAGGCCTTGGCGGTCTGTAATCAAAGAATGCATATACCCATCCATATAGCGGGTAATAGCAAAAGATCAAAGTTAGAACTATAAAAGGTGCTATAAGTAAAAAATTTACAAAAGCCCTTTTCTCACGTTTGTTTTTGAACATTTTTTGACCTCCCCATATCTGCTGTTTTCATAGGATCGCATAAGCTTAATCGCTTTATGCCTTACCAAATCTAACAGCTATTCCTCTTATGCCAAAAATATATCATCCGGTATTCGTCAGATTTTCTCATTTTTTGTCTTAAATCGCTCAGTTTTTGTCATATCATTATCAATTCTTGCGCACAATTTACTAATTTGTGGTTAAGTTTCCGAATGATACGTGCTTTTTTGCTGATTTTTTGTGTAATAAATGCAAAACAGGATTGATATTCGAAGGCTTTTATATTATTATTTGTGCAAACTGTTCCTTACATTACAGGATGTAATAAAGGAATGTCCAGAAATACAGGGATGTATTTCTATTCCCTTTGCATGAAGTAATGTTGGAATGTTTTTTATCTGACATTCATGTCAAGGAATAGTCATCTTTTTATATATTAAATATGCTTTCAATATAGTTTAATATTCAGGGGAGGGCTATATTAGATGTCTAATAGAACTTTTTCCGGCGCAAATGCCATAACTGAAGAAGAAAGATATATGAATCCCATCCGTCCGCAGCCGTATATAGGCGGAACAGGGACAAGTTATGATGGAACATATGAATATGTAGACTATCTTCCGGGGACCATGGTTCGCATATGGTACACCTCCAAGCAGGAATGCTTCGGACTGCACTATCATCAGCCCCTTGAGATCGTCCAGTGCGAAAGGGGATATTATATCAGCACTATACAGGGTGTTGAATACAAGATATGTCCGGGGGATATCCTGATAATCCCCAGCAAGATGATCCATACTCTCTTTCCTATGAATGATTGCAGAGGTTATGTGCATCTTCTGGATCCGTCGATCATCAATGATATCAGAAGTACTGCCCTTATCAAGGACATCCTGGACAAGCCTATACATATAAAGTCAGAGACTGATCCTGTTCTTGCAGAGAATATAGGATCCATATTGTATATGATGCATGATGCATACTTTGGATCCAATTCACTTAGAGAGCTTATTGTGTACTCATATCTTCTGCAGATACTTGAGAAAGTAGGCAACAGCCTCTTGGCAGGAGCTCTGCCTGATCAGAAAGATTATCAAAACAGCGCCAAAGAACTTGTAAAATACAACAAGGCGCTAAACGAAGTATGTGAGTACCTGTCATCGCATTACAGTGAGCATCTAAGTCTTGAGGAAGTGTCCGAGAAGTTCGGATTCTCGACATGTTATTTTTCAAGAATATTCAAAGAGTATACCAATACCGGTTTTAAAGAATATGTACATACTTGTCGGATCAAACATTCAAAAGAGCTTCTAACCAAAACCGATCTTAGTATAAATGAAATTTCTGCAAAGGTAGGATTTGAAACAGCCCAGTCTTTTAACAGAGTGTTCCTTAAAAAGACAGGCAACACACCATCAGGATATCGCAAACTATACAAAATGAAGACAGTCTAAGTGGCTGTCTTCATTTTCAGTTGCAGTCTTCATTCCCGGCGGTATAGGCTGTGTTATTTAAAGTTATTTCGATTTATTATGTGTTTACGCTTCGTTCATAAGAGAATCAAGAAGCGCTTTAAGCTTGTCATATGGAATAAGTGATTCCGGCACAAGGAAGAACTTGCGTCCATTAACATCACGCTCTATGATCTTATCTTCAGGAAGGACTACCTGATCTTTGTGGAAGTTATTCAGGCCTTCAAATACCTGTTCACTTTCTTCTTCCATCATTGCTTCTTCGCGAAGCTTTTCCTGCATAGCCTTCTCTGTGAGAGTTTCGATATTCTCTCCAAAGTTTTCAGGTCTTGTTTGAATCTCTACATCACTATTCTGACGAATTGATGTATCAACGCCTTCAGACTGGCTTATACCCTGCTCCTGATATAGTCCGTATCCATCTGCTGTAGCAAAGGCATCTTCTGACTGCTCTCCTGCCAGAGTTGTAAGGCCGTCATCTTCAGTGTTTCCTTTATCTTTTTTCTTAGGCTGCGGTTTGACATAATCAGGGACATCTGCTGCGTATATACCGCGTATCATATTTCGCTCAGGGTCATTCTTGACTACGCAGAGCATATTGTCGTAGTCAGATGATCTGTCATTAAATGAAGGATACATAAATCCTGCAACAGGATTACCAAGAACCTTGATAACATCGGATGCATGGAGCTTATTGTCAGCTGTTTTCATGATGCCTCCCTTGGCAGGCTTAAAGGGACATATGCAAGCAGCTATATAGTTATAGACTTCTTCAGATTCTCCGGTCTTGTTCTTGCCTGTATCCTTAGCGGGTACGTCATAGGCATCTGAGAATACCAAAAGGGCGAATTCGCCGTCTGCGTCATAGTTGTCTATGATCTGCTGTGCCCAGGCTCTAACAAGTCCTGCATCAGGGATATCAGACTGAGCCAGTGCTGTAAGGAGTCTTGCATCATCGCCTATTACTGTTACATCCTCTGCAAAGGCTCCGCCTGCTGATGAATAGGCTTTGCTTATAAGAGATATATACTTCTTCTGTTCATCGTCATCAAGTGTTAGAAAGCGGGTAGAGTCAGCGCCTTCTATCTCCTTGCCCTCATTATCAAAAACAGCATATGCCATGCCACTAAATGAGCAATCCTTAAATTTAAATCTCTTCTTAATCTCTAAAAGTTCTGATCTGTTCACGTAAAAAATCATCCTCCTTGAATTGTTATGTACCGCGTGAAGCCCCACTTAGGCATAGCCGTGTCCTTGAAGGATTTGCAGGAACACCTACACCCGAGCAGAGTATAAATCATTGTCATGCTTTTAATTGTTTTATAAATTCATGGCATGATATCTGGTGCTTTTTATTCTGGGGGCCAAACTCGCTTCGCTCACACATGTGGACCCCAAGAAGAATAAAAATCCCCATCTATCATACTCATGAATTTTTATAAAACACTTAAAAAGTATGTCAATGATTTATACTCTGCTCGGGTGCAGGTGTTCCCGCAAACCCTTCAAGGACACTGCTACGCCTAAGTGGGAAGTTTTGTGAATAATTAAACTTAGTTACCACAGCCTACTGCTGGGGTACCGTACACCTCGATCTGTGTAAGAGCAGGGAATGGGCTTGGATCGTCTGCTTTAATAAGATCCCCAAGTGTTAGCCACTCCACTGATTTCTTTTTAATTGAAAAGATATGTGGTTTTTGAACCTTCTTGTCCATATCTACAGTTTCTGTGCTTCCATCAGAAAATTTAATTGTTCCTCTGATCCACCAGTTATCGTGAGGAAAATCTGCTCTTGTATATAAGCGGATCTCTTCAATATCAACGGGATAACCAAACTCAATCTTGATAGTTGCATCGTCCTGTCTGTTGATGCCCCATGATTCATAGGGCCACTCGCCGTGTGACCTTGTCTCTATGACGCCGTCTATTGCGTTTCTTGCGGCAAATACTGCTTCGCCTCTTGTCTCAACATTGGCTGATGCATGAGGGTATACGCCTGTAACTTCATGCTGATCGCAGGGATTAAGGCATAGATTCCTGTAAGCTCTGATCTCATGATCATAAGCCTTTCTGATACTGACAAGATGCCTGTTACCTACAAAAGACATTGGGTTATAGCTTGTCTTCTTTTCATAGAAAGGGATTGTGTATCTGAAGGAATCTGTAGTTACAAATATAAGGGATTCCTCAATTGTAGGATCTACCTTGACTTTATAAAAAGTCCCGGGTACAAGGTCCTTGAAATCTATGTAGTCATCCTTCCTGTACTCGCCTTCCCATGCAAGTACCACGCTGTCATCACCTTCATCCTGCGCCTTTATAACATCGCCCCATGCGCCGTGTACTTCAATTTTCAAATGTCTATCCTCCCCACAAGAATTAGTCTTTTCTAACTGCAACTTAACAACTTTGTTATTATAACATTTATTTACACAATGTTCTCACCCATAGATATTTGAGTATTAGTAACATTTTTATTCATGACTTTTATAAATCGAGTAAGACCATGACACTGATATATATTATAATTATAAAAACAGATAAAAAATGAGGTTGATATGAGAAATATAGCAGTTGTAACAGGGGCAAGCTCAGGCCTTGGCGAGGAGTTTTCAAGACAGCTTTCTAAAGAAGGCTACCACGTAATCATGGTCGCAAGAAGGAAGGACAGACTCCTAGCCATTCAAAGCGAACTTGCAGGTACAAGCAGTATCTATACCGCAGACCTTTCCAAGAAAAAAGAGATAAATAAGCTATGCGAATCTATCGAAGATGAACTTGGCAAAAATCCAGAGAATAAGCTATCTGTATTTATCAATAATGCAGGCTTTGGCCTGTCCGGAAGATTTGAAGACTGCGATGAAAAGCGCGAAATAGAAATGGTGGACGTCAATATCAAAGCCCTTCACCGCCTTACTAAGAGAATGCTCCCGCTTATGGATAAGGAAGATGGCGGATATATCCTTAACATAGGCTCATCAGCTGGCCTCTTCCCTGCAGGTCCATACATGGCGACTTATTATGCAACCAAAGCCTACGTTGTAAGCCTTACAAGAGCCATAGCTTATGAACTAAAAAAAAGCGCCTCCAAGACCTATATAGGAGTACTATGCCCCGGCCCTGTAGACACACAGTTCAATGCTGTTGCGAATGTAGTCTTCGCCCTTAAAGGCATGTCTGCATCATCCTGCGTATCATACGCACTTAAAATGATGAAAAAAAGAAAGGTAGTAATAGTCCCTACCCTTCGCATGAAACTTGCATGTTCATTATCAAGACTCCTCCCAGGAAGCCTTGTAATCCCCATGGTTGCCCACCAGCAGCACAAAAAAATGGGGTAATTTACATATCTATCAATACATCAAACTTCCCACACCCTCGAAGAGCATTTGGGTCGCCTCTTCGCCTAGGTGGGAAGTTTTCTATATCACCCGATCTTAGTCAGAAATTCTTTGACATTGGCCTGAACGTTGCCATTGAAGATGGCTGAGCCTGCTACTATTACGTTGGCGCCGGCATTTACAACCATCTCAACATTGTCTGTCTTGATGCCGCCATCAACTTCTATATCAAGATCTTTAAGGCCAAGAGTATTGAGGTGATTTCTAAGATCACGAATCTTGTCTGTAGATGAAGGAATATATTTCTGACCGCCAAATCCCGGTTCTACGCTCATGATAAGAACCATGTCCACATTCTTAAGATAAGGTTCAAGAACATCTATAGGAGTTCCGGGCTTTATGGATATGCCTGCCTTCTTGCCATAAGAATGAATCAGCTCTATAACAGCCCATGGATCAGGCGCTGCTTCCTGATGGAAAGTAATGATGTCTGCGCCAACTGCTGCAAACTCTTTGATATATCTTATGGGATTGGTGATCATGAGATGAACATCAAATACTGCGTCTGACGCATCTCTGATGCTCTTAATAACTGGAAGTCCAAAAGAAATAGAAGGGACGAACACTCCGTCCATAATGTCAATGTGAATATACTGCGCTCCGGCGCTCTGGCAGTCGATAAGCTGCCTCCCCAGATTTTTGAAATCTGCTGATAAAATAGATGGTGCAAGAATGTTCATATATAATCCTTTCTTTTGCCATATACCATACGTCTCATTATACAATCTTGAATATAAAATTCAAGATTACCTTATGCCAAGGCGTGCAGACACTTCCGCCAGCCTCCTATCAAACTGATCCCAGAAGGACATCCCCACTTTGTAAGGCTCTACATAGAATACCTGCAATATATATCTGGCAGTATTAGTCCTCTTTGGCTCAGGCACTTTAGTAAGTGCTTCTCCCATCTTCTTACAAAAGTCATGCCAGCTTACTACGAACTCCTCGTACTGGGCAAGGTTTTCAATCCCTATCCAGTCTCTAAGTTTTACCGGATATCTTTGAGACCCGGGCCTTGTGCATTCATTAACCTGCAAGAAGTAGTGCATGCCATTCTCATCATACAATCTTCCCATTGGGAAAAGGCGACAAAAGCCCGGTCTGAATGCATGCACCGTGCAGCGGTTTTCATCATTTAAAAAGGCACATTTTTCTTCTTTGTCAGGATGATCTTCATCATAGGTTATAAGATTGGGTAGGATTAAGTTATCAACAAGTCTTATCTCTATCTCCTTCTCCATCATATCTGCAAAGCTTCGGCCAAGACCCTTGCACAGGTTATAGATGTCATATGGATCAAGGATTATGGAGTCTCCTGTTATCCTGCAGCAGTCGCTACAGCCCATGCACTCGTTACAACCTACATTTACAAGATCATCAGGCTTATATACAAATCCATCAGATATATCTTCAAAATTCACATCTCTTAACATCACTAAGAACCTCTTATACAAATCAATAATGTTCATTCTAAGGGGCAAATTTCTACTATATGCACAAAAGAATGACTATCCCTTATATGATATAATATAACTACGTTTCGTCCATATTACTAGAATTTCTTGTTTTTTGTTTGAATTTGGTGTTAGAGACATGGCTTACTGATTTTTCGCCTGTCTCGTCTCATATCGATTCATCCAATTAGCAACATGACTTACGAGGTGAAAATATGAGAAGATTCTTTGCATTCTTATCAGTAATAATCGTTATTGTTTTTTTCTCAGGTAACAGTACAAACGTCTATGCAGCCGGCAGTTACAAGGTAACATTTAATGCTAACGGTGGAACAGGCGAGATGGGCGCTGCTGCCTTTAGTACCACATCAGTTTCTACTCTTCCTGCCAACAAATATACAAGAACCGGCTACCGCTTCCGCGGATGGAATACAAGTAGTGACGGCACCGGGGTAGGATATGCGGATCAGGGCTCTGTTATGTACACAGGCGTTGATAATTTAAAGTTATATGCATCCTGGGAACCGCAGGTATTCAAGATCTCTTTTGACGGCAATGGTGCTACATCCGGCAGTATGAATGATCAGCTTATAAGCTATGATCAGACTACATCGCTTCGGGCTAATGCATATACCAAAGATGGCTATACTTTTGCAGGATGGGTTGATAACAGCGGCAACGTATATGCCAACGGCCAGGCAGTTTCCAACCTTCGCAAATGCAATATGCGCTCTACCAAGCTTAAGACTATAAGCGCCGGTAAGCCCAGTGTATATACAAACTATTCATTTAAGAGTGTTCAGGGATCAACTGTTTTCACACAGAACTCCCATAGATACGTAGTATTTGCAGCATCTATCAATGATGCAAGCTACTATGCCGGCGACCTGTCCCACTACGAGACCAATCTCGTCAAGTACGACCTCACAGCAGGCAAGACTGTCGCTCAGGTTCATAACCTATGGTTCGATCATGGCAATGCTTTATGCTATAACACAGATAACGGACATATCTATATCGCAGAAGGTGGCACACGCCCCGGATATGCATCCGATATCATGGAGGTTGATTCGAACCTCAATTATGTCACAACCCACCATATAGAAGGTGTCAAAAATGTATATGCTATTGCCTATTATAATGGTGCCTATTATGTAATGGGCAAAAATGATAACGGCAAAGCATGCTTCTTCCTTGTAAATTACAATTTTGAGATAGCAGGCTGGAAAGATGTAAGTGCCAACTACCAGCAAGGTTACTGCATACAGGGCATGACTGTAGACGGCAACTTCATATATGCACTTACCGCATGTTTTGATGCCTATAACTGGAAGGGCAACCAGAAGGTCAACGTATTCACAATGTCTGGTGATTATGCAGGAACCTGGTCTATTGACATCTCCAAAGAGGTAGAAGACATCAGTATAGACCCGTCCACCGGAAAGATCTACGTATCTACCAACGAAGGAAGTAAGACAACTGTTTATGAGACGGTATTCCCTAATGTAACACTGCATGCATCATGGGTTAAGAATTGATTGATAAAATAATATTACCGGGACTTCGCACTTGCCAAACATATGCCACCCTCTGAGGCAGAGCCGATGCGGACCGTTTATAATACATTTTCGTATCTTGAAGGTGTTATAATTCAGGGCATGATATCTGGATCTTTATATTCTAGGGTCCAAACTCGCTTCGCTCAGACATGTGGACCCTAAGAAGAATATAAAGATTCAGATATAATGCTCCTGAATTTTATAACACCTTCAAAAGATACGAAAATATATTATAAACGGTCCGTATCGGCTCTGCCTCAAAGGGTGGCGTATGTTTGGCAAGTGCAAAGTCCCAATAATATTAAATATCACTAATAGGAAATCTGCATATATAGATTTCCTGTTTGACTGTTTATGGCAAAATATATAGATTCCGGAGAATATATGAAAAAACTAATTACATCGCCCAAGGCTGACGGTTTCCATATGCCTGGCGAATTCGAAAAGCATATTGGAACAATAATGATCTGGCCTGTAAGGCCCGGTTCCTGGCCCTATGGAGGAATAGAAGCTCAGAAAGTCTTCGCTCAGATTGCAAAAGAGATTGCCAAGCATGAAGTAATGTATATGCTGGCAGATAAGGAGCATGCCAAGGATGCTGCCAAATCTCTTGATGCAGATATCATCGATGTACAAAATGGAGAGGCAGTACCTGATACATTTTTCAAAGAAGGCTCCTCTAACATACATGTCCTTGTGATCCCTACTGATGACAGCTGGGCAAGAGACGTGGGACCTACTTTTGTTACTAACAAAAGAGGCAGTATAAGAGGTATCGACTGGAAGTTCAATGCCTGGGGCGGAGACATAGACGGTCTGTATCCGGATTATGAGAATGATAACGCGGCAGCATCTAAGATATGTAAGGCTCTTGATACAGATGTATATGATGCTCAGGATTTCGTCCTTGAAGGAGGCGCTATCCATTCTGACGGCGAAGGAACAGTTATAGTTACGGAGAGCTGTCTTCTTAGCAAAGGCCGTAACCCCAAGATGTCAAAAGCCAAGATCACAGACAAGCTCTGCAACATGCTGGGAGCAAAGAAAGTCATCTGGATCCCTTATGGCATATATAATGATGAAACCAACGAACATGTTGACAACGTCTGCGCCTTCACAAAGCCCGGCGAAATAGTCCTAGCATGGACAGATGATACAGATGATCCACAGTACAAGATGAGCGCAGCTGACCTACAGGTACTTATAAGTACCAAGGACGCCAAGGGCCGTAAGCTCAAAGTACACAAGCTGCTAATTCCTAAAAAGCCTGTATGTATCAAGGAAGAAGAGCTTGAGGGTTACGAGTTTGCAGAAGGCGAAGATACAAGGCAGGTAGGCGAAAGGCTTGCAGCAAGCTATGTAAATTTCTATATCTGTAACGAAGCAGTCCTTGTTCCCCAGTTTGGAGATGTTAATGACAAGGCTGCAATCAAAAAACTTAAAGCCCTGTTCCCTGACAGAGAAGTTATAGGGATACCTGCAAGACAGATCATCGTAGGTGGCGGCAATATCCACTGTATAACGCAGCAGATACCTGCAAATTAACGATAGCCCCACTTATTAAAAATAGAAGTGACGATCAAGGATAATTAAAAGGATAATAATACGATAATGAGAAAAGTTACTATCGCAACATGCCAGATGCAGATGACATCTAACGTTAATGAGAATATTGCAAAAGCAGATAAGCTTGTTCGTGAAGCAGCCCAAAAGGGTGCGAACGTAGTCCTTCTTCCTGAGCTTTTCGAGCGCCCGTATTTCTGTCAGGAGAGAAGATACGATTACTATGAGTATGCAACTCCTCTTTCAGACAATCCTGCCGTTAACCATTTTAAAAAGGTTGCGGCTGAGCTTGGAATAGTCATGCCAATAAGCTTTTATGAAAAGGATGAAACTGTCCTGTATAACACTATCGCTATGATAGATGCTGATGGCAGTATACTTGGAGTATACAGGAAAACCCATATCCCGGATGATCATTTCTATCAGGAGAAGTTCTATTTCACACCGGGTAATACCGGCTTCAAAGTCTGGGATACCAGATTTGGCAAGGTCGGTGTTGGAATCTGCTGGGATCAGTGGTTCCCGGAGACAGCCAGATATATGGCTCTTATGGGTGCTGAGATCCTTTTATATCCAACAGCTATAGGATCAGAGCCGGTTCTTGATACAGATTCCATGCCTCACTGGCGCCGCTGTATGCAGGGGCATTCAGGTTGCAATCTTATGCCTGTTGCAGCTGCTAATAGAATCGGAACAGAGTCCGTAATACCATGTATGGAGAACAATAATCAGTCATCGTCCCTTAAGTTCTATGGTTCATCCTTTATCACAGACGGAACAGGTGCCATAGTAGCAGACGGATCAAGAGACAAGGAAGAAGTTCTTACAGCGACTTTTGATCTCGATGAACTTAGAGATATGCGTATGAGCTGGGGAGTATTCAGGGATAGACGACCTGAATGCTACAAATAGAAACTACAATTCTATGATCAAAATCATACTTTTATAATAAACATGCGCCGCAAGAGGCACACAATTGGCGATTTATAGTGTCATACGCACTTATAAATCGCCATTCTTTATATTAATGTGCTATTCACAGCACTTTATGATGGCCAAAAGAATTATGAAGAATTATGAAAATATATTGAATTATGAAGAATTATGAAAGTATAATAAATTATGAAGAATTATGAAAGCAAATTAAACTATGAAGGATTATGAAAGGATATAAATATATGAAGAAGAATAATCCATTCACCCTTACCTTTGGAAAACAACCAAATGAATATATAAACAGATATGAAAATACAGACATGATCTTAAGTACATTTGAGGCCGAAAATCCAATCAGCCAAGCGTATCTCATAGAAGGAATAAGGGGCAGTGGTAAAACAGTCCTTATGACTTCCATAACAAATGAACTTAGAAAAAACAAAGACTGGATAGTAATAGATCTTAACTCCACACAGAATCTGATCAACGACTGCGCCATGCGGTTAATCGACTCTTGCAAAAAAATTCCTGATTTCCTCAATCAAGGATTTAATATATCAATTGCAGGTTTTGGTATTGGTGTTAATGGAAATGATACTCCACAAGACAGCGTTAGTATCATAGATAATATACTGTCTTCATTAAAAAAGCATAATAAGAAAGTGGTCATTACTATTGACGAAGTAATGCATGATGAAAATATGCGTCACTTTGCCAGCCAGTTCCAAATATTTGTAAGGAAAGATTATCCTGTTTTCTTATTAATGACAGGTTTATATGAAAATATTTATGCAATTCAGAACGATCCGGCTCTAACATTTCTTCTAAGAACTCCCAAAATATCTCTAGAGCCTCTTAGCCTACATCAGATAACAAAACAATATTCTGATATTTTTCAAATTGATGTTGATAGTGCAAAGAACCTCGCAAGGATAACCAAGGGATATGCCTTCGCTTTTCAAGCGCTTGGTCTTCTCTACTATGAACATAGAGATGAAATGGAGCTAAGCGATATTCTTTTAAAACTTGATGATATGCTGGATGATTTTGTATACAAAAAAATATGGTCATCTCTATCAAAGCAGGATAAAGATGTTGTTCTTGCAATAAAAAAAGATGAAACAAAAGTTAGTGAAATATGCAAAAAAACCGGTATGACATCCTCTATTTTCTCAAGATATCGCGACAGACTTATAAAAAGAGGAATAATCATGTCCTCAGGACACGGTTATGTCTCCTTACTGCTTCCACGATTTGAAGTTGTCGCAAGTACATATGAATAAAACGTATAATGATCACTCGTAATATTTATAACGAGTGATCATTATTATTCTCCATAAATCCTGCAATTACATTTTGATTCAGAAATCAATGCTTCTTTCGTATGCAAACATATACTGCTGCATGACTCCTCCGTAAGGGCGGTATGCTTCTATAGGAAAGCCTTCCGGATAATATTTATCCTGTATCTTGTTCATCCATACATCGATCGGGAATGAGTCAAGTCTGTAGAAACCAAAGAGCATAGTGCAGTTTGCAACCTTCTTGCCAACTCCGTACAATGAGCACAGTTTGTCAAAAAGCTCTTCATCACCAAGGCTCTTCCACTTATCAAGATCAACTACTCCATCAACAGCAGCGCGGGCTGCTTTATATATGTACTGGGCGCGGTAGCCAAGGCTGCAGGCATTTAAGTCATCCATAGATAAAGATGAAAGCTGCTTCGGTGTAGGGAAAGCGTATAGCTTCTCTCCATCGGCTTCTCCTATTACACTTCCTGCTGCCTTACAGATTTTCTCAACAGATGCTTTTATGGCAGGTATATTTTTCCTCTGAGATATGATGAAAGTAATAAGGGTCTCCCAAGGATCCTGTCTTATAATACGGATTCCATCGCAGGCACTAGCAGCACGTTTTAAATAACTGTCATCCTCCGGAATACGATCTATTATCTTGCCGTAATCTGTATCAAGGTCAAAATAATCTTTCCAGATATTATCAAAGTCTGCATCACTGCAATCCATGGTGACAATGCCAGATGTCATATCCTGCTCTATGTTAAGGATCTTGCCAAATGCTATTATCCTGTATTTAATCTTTCCGGATTCTATATCAGATGTGGCACCACCTGTCTCATCTTCCATAATTCTGGTCCACCTAAAGCACTGACCGCTGTCTGCAATCTGCGCAAGATCAAACTGTTTAAGCTCTAATTTCTTCATGACAAACTCCAAGTATTATAAGTTTTAAAAATATGTGTTTGAAGATTGATACATTTATACAAAACTCCAACAATCCTCAAACATATGGTTAGTTATTATGTTATCAAGACAATCTCATCTTAAAGTCTTCATAGCCGAACTTCTTAATAAGTCTTACGTCACCTGTTTCATCCATGGCATATATTGATGGAAGGCACATTCCATTGAAGGTGTTATTCTTGACCATGGAGTATATAGCCATATCTTCAAATACCAGCCTGTCTCCTATCTGTATCTCCTGGTCAAAAGAATAATCGCCTATAATATCCCCTGCAAGGCAGGTGCAGGAAGAGAGCCTGTAGGTGTACTTCTTTTCAGAAGCCTCACCTGAATCTCTAAGCGGAGGACGATATGGCATCTCCAGAACATCAGGCATATGACATGCTGCTGATGCATCTAGTACCAGTATCTTAAGATCGTTGTCTACAATATCAAGAACCTGAGTTACAAGATATCCGGCATTCAGGGCGATGGCTTCGCCAGGTTCGAGATATACTTCTACATTGTATTTTTCTTTTATATTTTTTATACAACTGATAAGCTTTTCTCTATCATAGTCTGCACGAGTGATATGGTGACCACCGCCCATGTTGAGCCATTTGATCTGGGGGAGTGATAGATACTTACCAAACTTTTCTTCTACTGCTTTCAGAGTTGTTTCAAGATCATCACTATTTTGTTCGCAAAGAGTATGGAAGTGGAGGCCGTCAACATAGTTAAATACATCACTATAGTCTGATAAGCCTTTTTCAAATGAAGATAAGGTTATCCCCAGTCTTGATCCGGGTGCGCAGGGATCGTAGATAGCATCTTCCTGCGTGGAACACTCCGGATTTATGCGAAGGCCGATTCCTAGATTCGAAGTCTCATTAGTGCTTTCTTTACTATCAGTTGCTCCTTCGATTCTTCCAGATTTATCATTCTGATCTTGATGAATATCAGCTACGATCTTTCCATATTTACTTAGCTGGGCAAAAGAGTTGAAAATCACGTGATCGCATATTCTTGCAATCTCTTCTATCTCGTCTTCCTTATATGCCGGAGAGAAGACATGATTTTCAAGTCCCATTTCTTCTTGACCAAGTTTTGCCTCAAAAAGGCCACTTGCAGTTGCTCCTGCAAGATACTTCCCAATAAGGGGATATTCGCAGAATGCAGAGAATGCTTTCTGGGCAAGAAGTATCTTACAACCTGCTCTTTTACTTACATCTTTTAATATCTCAAGGTTTTCTTTCAACTTCTTCTCATCAATTATATAAGATGGTGTTGGTACATTATTAAATTCCATGGCTAACCTCGTTTTCTTTCTAATGTCTTCATATATCTACAAAATTTATATAAGGATTCTAGGCACAAAAACACTTCAATGCCTACGATTTATAATACATCATGTCGGCATGTGGGTAAAATCGTTGATAGGGCTGATCTACAACAAAAAAGATTTCTATGCGATTATATATTTTTCCCAAACGTTTTATCAAATACTATTACTTATTTTGTCGATTATTTATATTGTCAATGAAATAGCAACTATGTATAATTTCGTTTTGTGTGTTAACGAAAACAAAAACAAAGGCAAAGCAGACGAAAGTCTGTGACGCAAAACTACAGGGACTTTGAAATGTCAGCCAGTTGCATTTATATGAATCTGAAATCGTGATCACTTTCAGACATTTAAGCACGTAGACATTGGTCCTTCGTGCTTATTTTTATGAATGAGGTTACAAATGAAGAAATCTAAATTCTCTTTTATTGGAAAATTGTGCGGTACTGCTCTTCTTATGCTTATAGCTATGTCTATTATTGTAACGGCTGTAGGCGTGTCTATGGTCAAAAAAGCCTACTACGACTCTTTTGCCGAAGAACTTCATATATCTGCACTACAAGTATCCGAGATGGCAAGTCAATGGTCAGGCGACTGGTCACTTAACAGTGATAATGAACTTATGAAGGGTGACGTAGCTATTCATGACATATTTCAGAGTCAGCTAGATTCACTTAGTGAAAAAACCGGAATATCTTATACAGTATTCTTCCAAAATGTTAGAAAGATAACAACTCTGACTGACGCAGATACCGGCCTTCGTATGGAAGGAACAACCGCCTCCGAAGCAGTTACCAGTACCGTTATCAGCGGTGGCAGTGAATACCTTTCTACAGATCTTGAGATTGGTGGCAACAGCTGGTATGCATATTATCTCCCTATCAGAAACTCTGACGGATCAGTAGTTGGAATGATTTTTGCAGGAAGATCTACAGAAGATGTGGAATCCAGTCTTTCTTCTGCTGCAATGAAAATGAATGCTGTGAGCGCAGTTGTACTATTAATAAGCTTCATCATCGGTTTAACAATGCTTCTTGTATCAAAGAAAATTGTAAAAGACGTTGTAAGTGGTCTTGAAAAGCTTGGCAATGGAGACCTTTCTGCATCATTTGATAGTAAGAATATTAGTCGTAAAGATGAGTTTGGTGACATTGTAAGAAGTGCTGACGGTCTTAAGAACAAGCTAAACGAAGTTATCTCTGCAACACTTGCACTTTCGGGTGAAGTTACAAAGTCAGGTGATAGCCTCTCTACATCAGCTCAAACAGCTTCACATGTATCAACTCAGGTTGCAGAAGCTGTAGGTGATATCAGTAAAGGTGCTGTATCTCAGGCTGAAAGCGTAGAGACATCTGCTTCTAATACTAACGAAATGGGTGATAGCATTGATGAGATCGGAGTAAGCGTAGAAGACCTTTCAAGTGCTACAACCCAGATGCTCACTGCTGCCAAGAGAACTGTCGAAGCTCTCGACGGCCTTATGGAACAGAACAAGACTGTTATGGCTTCAATGCTTGATATCGATGCTCAGATCAAAGCTACCAACAACGCTGTTAAGAAGATTGCTGATGCATCTCACTCTATCACTGAGATATCAAGCCAGACCAACCTTCTGTCACTTAACGCTTCTATCGAAGCTGCAAGAGCCGGTGACTATGGTAAGGGATTCGGCGTAGTTGCTAATGAGATAGGTCTTCTTGCACAGCAGTCAAGTACAGCTGCTACAACTATCAATGAGATAGTAGAAGATCTCGTAACAGACTCTACTAAGAGTATGGAAATAATAGAAGAACTAAATGCAGCCTTCAATGAGCAAAGCTCCCAGCTTACAAGCACAAAGTCTGATATGGACGGCGTTGTAACAGGAGTAAACAGCGTAGAGCAGAACACCCAGACAATATCTGATAAGGTTAATATGCTCAACTCTTCCAAGGCTCAGCTCATCGACCTTATTGCAGAGCTTTCTGCTATATCTCAGCAGAACGCAGCCTCTACAGAAGAGACCAATGCTTCTATGGAAGAACTCAATGCTACATTTGCACTTATCAGTAACTCAGCATCAGATCTTAAGGATCTTGCAGATTCGCTTAACCAGAAGATGAATTTCTTCCAGCTTGCGACTGAATAATTCTATTGTTTGCTGAAGTCTTATCATATATAAATAAACGCGCGATTATATGGCGCATATAAAATGTCAAAAGGCGGAATGAGTTTAATGTTCTCATTTCGCCTTTTGTTGTGCAGCTTCTAACGCTTGCACTGATAGTCACAATTGTTTTGGGCTGTGCATGATCAGTATTCCGGATACTTATCAGGGCTTATGGCCCAGCCGTTCTGATACCTGACTGTTACGTACAGATCTTCATCCTCTCCATCAAGAAAAACATAACAGCGACCATCTTCAAATTTGTCAGTGATATCCACTACCTGATCCATGAAATACAGGATAACTCTACCGTCATCATAGTATTCCACGTCAACATCATTAACAAGGTCTGCCAGTAACTCTTCCTCTGTAAGAGGTCTTTCTGTTCCATCAGGCTCTATCGCTATTCCTCCGCCTCCGGATTCTCTTATATTACCATCTTCATCTGTATATTCCATTGTGTAATTACCAGCACCGTCAAATTCTATGGTAGCTGTTGTCTGATCACCATGGATCCAAAGCTGGATGATTCTCTGGATACCTCCAACATTAGCTGCATATGCTGTTCCTGATAATGCAATAACTGCAAGACATATTGCAGCTGCTGCCACTACGTTCTTTATTACTGCTTTCCTCTTTAATATAGCCATTTTTTCATCCTCCAATGAAAAGTCGCAGGAGGTCTGTAATGCAGAGAAAGCTTTTTTATAATTATCTCTATTGCTCATCTTCCCATCCCTCCTTAAGTGCGTTTTTAAGCATTGCACGACCGCGCGATAATCTTACCTTTATATTGCTTTCTGAAATCTTTAAGATATTGGCTATCTCTTTGACGCTGTAGTCTTCGTAGTAAAAAAGGTGAACTACAACGCGATATTTTTCGTGCAACTTCATAACTTCTTCGAATAGGTCTCTACTTTCCGGCGTTTCAAAAGATAGAGTTTCTATATAATCTTCTAACGGTACTCCATTCCTGTGCCAGAAAGATGCCTGAATATTTTTGGCTTTATTGATTGCCACTCTGAGTAGCCATGCGCGAATATGCTGCTCGTCATCAAAATTTTTGTGTGTCATGTAGTACTTTAGAAATGTCTCCTGAACAACGTCTTCTGCATCACTGGCATTCTTGCATATACTAAATGCCGCGGCATAGACATTATTCTTGTACATATTCATTAGTTCCTGTACAGGTAATCTCATGTTGTCCCTCATTTCTGAGTATTTTTAGGTTTTAAGTACTTCAAATAAGGCCTTATATTATTATTACAGTTGTGGAGTCCAAAAGGTTACAAGTTTGAACGATTAATTTTGCATACTACTTGATGATAATGCATCCTCCCCATCTTTTAATCCCAGTATCTCTACTACTGCTTCACTGATTTTTTCCTTCATGCCCTAATTCCTTTCCTATGGTTTTTTGATAAAAAAAGAACCGCAATAGATTTAAAGCAATCTGCTAAATCAATTACGGTTCTGCTCATATTACTTATTAACAGCACCGCACGGCAACAAGACATACGTTCCTGTAACCATGCGGATAAATGCGATAGTTACAAGAACTTATGTCTCCTTGCTCTGCGTCTTAAGCTGTTTGTCAGTAATAATAAATTCATACGTATATTTCCTTAATTTTTGTAATGAAAACAATATACATTACATACTAAAAAGTGTCAATTCACTTTTTCCAAACACTCTTACTTATTTCAAATACGCCATCGTGATATGGACCTTCTCCTGTGAAAAAGGTTTCAAATCCGCACTTTTCCAATACGCGGCCTGATGCTTTATTTTCAAGAAGGCGGATTCCATAAACTTCTGAAACGCCGACTTTATCTGCCATAACAGGCAGGAATGCACTTACTGCCTCTGTAGCATAGCCTTTTTTAGTATACTGCTTTGCTACATGGTAACCGATCTCCCACTTTCCATCACCAATCGGAACAAGCTGAACATAACCTATGTTCTTGTCATCTTCTTTGGTGATGAGCGCGTAGATAAGTGGTCCTTCAGTAGAGCCATACTGAGACATTATAAACTCTATGGTTTCCTGCGCATCTTCCAGTGTTTCAAAAACTTCATCCGGAACGAATCTTCTGATATCCTCATCCAGGGAGTTCTTGTGGACATCCAGCGCCATGTCCATTGTCATTTCTGTTATTTTTAATCTGTCTGTTTCTAATAAAATATTACTCATAAATCCTCCAATTTATTCAAATTATTTTTATTCAAATCAATTTTAATAAAATCATTTTGAATAAAACTCTCCTGAATAAAACATAGCATTTTTAGATTTTTTCAACTTATGTGTAACTTCTTATCTTTTGAGTTAAACAGTTCTATCTCTGGAAGTTTTTCCCAAAATTATTCCAGAAGAACCTGTACTCTTCATTTCTTGCAAAAACAAAGGCGTAATGGGAGTTTCTTTTTTCTTGCTTTAGATATTTCAGATATTCCTGCTGATAAGGTACAGAAAATGTATGATTCTTATAAATGGCTATCAGTGGGAGATCCGAAAAATCCTCAGCGCCGGAATCCACCGGCTCATCAGTGTCTATGCTAATGAGCCGCAGTGGAATCCTGACAAGTTCTGACATAAAGTATTCTGAATAGTCAGGAACATCTTCATCCATCGAGCTCAGATAAGTCCGTACCCATTCTTCTCCAAGGCCCTGTGATGCATAATTCTCTGCTGAAGTGATAGTTGGTGAAAACATGGGTAGATTCACCTTTTTACCATAAACAAGTTTCTTAATGGTCTCCGGTGAAAGGTAGAACTCTTCCGCTATTTCCATGATAGAGTGACCGGCAGAATAACGATTGCATATCATGGCGTTACGCTTATCCAGCCTGTCACGATAGCCGGATGCTTCCCCCCAACCCTTGGCAGATTCCTGCTTAGGGATATATATCACTTTTCCTTCTGCATACTTCTGAACTTCTTTTAATAGTTTTTCAGGAAGTATATTCTTGGCGTTTTCATATTTCATTGGGTATCTTCCACGCTTTTCTTATAGTTTTGCCATGCGTCCTTCTAAGGCATTAAGGGATTTAACGATAGACTCGCATGATTCAAGGTCATCAATTGATGCGTGCCATCTAAGTGTAACGATTCCCTTGTAATATGCCATGCATAAGAAACGCTCTTTGAAATTATCAATCTTTATATTCTTTTTCTTAGCATACTCATAGAGCTTTTCCGGTACCAGGAGATATGGCTTGTTAAGATCAAGGATTGCAAAATCCATCATGAAATCCATGATTCCGGCTCTTCCCCAGTCAGCACAGTAAGTTTTTCCATCATCATCTACGATCATATTGCAAAAGAAGGTGTTGTTGTTTGCAAGGTATCTCTGGCCTTCACAGAATGGTACATACTTAAGAGCTTTATTTGCGATCTCGTTGTAGTAGTCTTCTTCAAGAAATGTTGTTCCGAACATTTCCTTCCAGTTCTTCCAATAACCATCTTCAGGTTCTTCTACCATGTCTGCACGGATAAACTCTTCC
Organism: Butyrivibrio fibrisolvens; assembly: GCF_023206215.1. Classification (NCBI taxonomy): domain Bacteria; kingdom Bacillati; phylum Bacillota; class Clostridia; order Lachnospirales; family Lachnospiraceae; genus Butyrivibrio; species Butyrivibrio fibrisolvens. The sequence continues at coordinate 982,903 of NZ_CP065800.1, read as the reverse complement.
AGTGTTTTGTATGGAGCCTTGTTATTCTCATCAAATTCTCCGTAACCTTCCACTGCAGATACATCAGTAGCAGCGATCTCGAAGATCATGTCAAAAAAGTTCTCATAGCACTTCTCAAATTCTTCAGGTGAAAGCTCACCAGCTTTTCTGCCCTTGGGGCTCATCTCTATTTTTTCTTTAGTAAGGTTTCTTATAAAAATGTCTCTATTCATGTTATTGTCCTCATCTATTTGCTTTGCGTAATGTTGTAATCCCTTTTGTATCAGCGCTTTTACAATTATGATAATAACAGCAGTAGCGCTTTATTCAAATAGAGAGAATCGTTATAACTGAATTATACCTATTTAGTGTCACTCATTTATTGTAACAAAAAGGAGCCTGAAATCCAGACTCCATGCGTGTTCGACCGTCATATAAAACAGTTTGCTATTCTTCTGTATCAAGCAGCCTCTTTAGTTCTTCTATATCCGGCAGCGCCTTCCTTAGCTCTTCTGACATATCCCTTGATGTTTTATATGTTGCTACTCCTATAGGCTTTGAATAATCTTGGATAACATAATCCACAAATGATTTATTCATATCTTTACACAGGATAAGACCAATGGCAGGATTCTCATGAGGTTTCTTTTCAAAGCCATCAAGCACACTCAAATATCCCTGAAGCTGTCCTAAATACGAGGTTTTAAACTTTCCTCTCTTGAGTTCTACAGCAACCAAACAGTTCAGTTCTCTATTGAAGAAAAGCAAATCGATATACTGATCTTCTCCGAATGCATCCAAGTGATACTGATTGCTAATGAATGCAAAGTCCTTTCCAAAAGTAAGAATGAAGTTCTTTACATTGTTAACAATAGAGTTTTCAACAACCTTCTCATCTATATCTGCAGTATCACGAACATCTATTTCTTCTACATTGATGAAATCCAGAAGGTATTCGTCCTTAAAAGTACTAACTGCCTTTAGGGCCTGCATGCCAGGTGTCATTGTCTGAGCAAAGTTGTTAGGAAGAGTACCTTGATGATGATATAAATCTTCATCAATCATTTTCTCTAATTCACGGGTTCCCCACTTACTATGTGCACATTCAGAAATATAAAATATTCGTTCCTCATAGTTTTTGACTTTACTCAGTATTACCCTATGATGAGTGAACCCAATACTCAAATAGTCATCAAAGGGGAACACTTCCAAATTTGGCACTTGTGAGTGCCAAATTTCCGAATCAGAATCTCTATATTTCTGATCCATAACCCACTTCTCTCATACCCATGAAATCACAATTTGTGATTTCACAGCTACTTCCTCCATATAAATAATAAGACTCTGCTCCGTTGCCTCAATACACAAATTATACCGTTTGGATATGCATTTGTCATTGAATTCATAGTTTAAAACCTGCTCTCTGTACGATTAGAACGCACTAAGTTTCTTCTATTCACTTATTCTATGATTTCTCGAAACAGCTTATATCATATAATGAGAATACACTTTCACGTATGCTGATATGTAATCCATGCTTTTTCTTTGCTACACTTTACTTACAGCTGAATACAATATTATTGCAATAATAGAAAAGAGAAGATCATGAATAATTTGGGGACAAAAATAAAAGAACTAAGGATTGCAGAAAATCTGACGCAGGAAAAACTTGCAGAGGAACTCAATGTTTCATTTCAAAGTATCAGCAGATGGGAAAATGGGATATCCACACCTGATATAAGCCTTATTCCTGTTATAGCCAGATTCTTTGGGGTATCGACTGATCACTTATTCGGTCTTGAAGATGAAGAATCTGAAATTACAAAGTCAGAGCTTGAACAAAAATATCTGAATTTTAGAAAAGAAGGAGACCTTGATGGTGCATATGAAGTGATGCTTGAAGCAAGAAAGATGTTTCCTCGCGACCTGCATTTTTGCACTAATCTTGCAAAGGTCATGGATCTCTTTGAAGGTGGAAACAGTAAGCAGATATCTCTTTACCGCGATAAAAACTTCTCTGAGCAGATACGTATGCTGTGTCAGAAAGTTGTTGACGAGAGCAAAGATGAGACAGACCGTTCCAAAGCACTTGCTCTGTTATCTACCTATTACATGAAATCTGGTAATACAAATGAAGCTATTAAAATTGCCAACAGCATGACAGATATCATGCATTCAAAAGAGATTCTGCTTGGCGAAATACAGTCTGGAGATGATAAGAAGAAACAGCTTCAGGATAATATCTTAAATATGGCAAATTATATTTCTGATATACTTGTGAAAATCGCTTTTCAAAAAGAATATGGATTCACTACTTCCATGTCACCTGAAGAGAAGCTCGAATATATCGAAGCTGCAAACACTATTCTCATGACTATCATTCCAGATGGCAACTACTTTGAATACTCACGAAAGCTCGGTTGGAACTATAGGCGAATAGCTGAACTTTACACCATGATGGATCAGAAAGATAAAGCTATAGAGTATCTCCTTAAAGCAGAAAAGATGGCAACTTACTATGATTCACTTGATAAGGAGAAAGTGTACAAGTTCACATCACCATTCTGTGACCTCGCTACAAGTGACATGATAAGAAACGGAAAATACTTCTCTGGCACAGAAACAGAAATGCTTTCATATCGCCTCGATGAGCTATCAAACTATTTTGGAGACGATGAACAGTTCAATACTCTTCGAAACCGCTTAGGCGAACATCGCATTGATATATGATCAAAAAACAGTTATTGCTAATAATGAGGTGCGTACCTACCCCAAAAGCAATAACTGTTTTTTCTTTTAGCATACACAGCGAAAAGATGTGTTTTAATTTGCTATTAAACCAAACTGACCTGCCAGGTACAAGAATCCGGAATAGCCATTATCATCTACAAGGCCCATAGTATCTGTTCCGGCAGGGATTGTAAATGATACTCTGTTCCCTTTGTATTCTCCATCAAGGAAGCTAACCTCCAAGGTTACATCCGGTCTCTTTTTAAAAGGAAAAGCCAAAAAAGTCAGATCATCTCCGGCTTTTTTGGCTTTAATTAAAACTTATACCTCTGGCGAACCAAATTATTTAAGGAACTCTTTTACAGAGTTGTATACGCCTTCTCCGTCAAGACCATACTTCTTAACAAGAGCTGCTGCAGATCCTGATTCACCGAATCTGTCTTGCATACCGATCTTCTTAACAACTGTAGGACACTCTTCTGAGAGAACGTCACATACAGCGCTTCCAAGACCGCCTATTACTGAGTGCTCTTCTACTGTTACAACCTTGCCTGTCTTCTTGGCTGTTGCAACTACAAGCTCTCTATCGATAGGCTTGATAGTGCAGATGTTAACAACTTCTGCTTCGATACCTTCAGCAGACAGCTTTTCCGCTGCTTCAAGAGCTGCGCCTACTCCGATACCTGTAGCGATGATACTTACATCTTTACCTTCACGAAGGAGTGTTCCCTTACCAAGCTCGAACTTGTAATCAGGTCTGTCATTAACAACAGGGCAAGCTGCACGGCCGAATCTGATATATACAGGGCCTACATGCTCAGCTGCTGCCCTTACGCAGGCTCTTGCCTCGATATCATCAGCAGGGCACATAACAACCATACCAGGGATTGTACGCATAAGTGCAAGGTCTTCGTTACACTGATGGCTGGCGCCGTCTTCACCTACTGTGATACCGGCATGTGTTCCACCGATCTTAACATTGAGGTGTGGGTAACCGATTGAGTTACGAACCTGCTCGAAAGCACGTCCTGTAGCGAACATAGCAAATGTACTTACGAATGGGATCATGCCTGTTGTTGCAAGTCCTGCTGCAACGCCCATCATGTTGCTCTCTGCGATACCGCAGTCGATGTGACGATCAGGGAATTCCTTCTTGAACCAGCCGGTTCTTGTTGCTGCTGCAAGGTCAGCATCAAGGACAACTACCTTGTCATTAACCTTAGCAAGCTCTATAAGTTCCTTACCATAACTATCTCTAGTCGCAATCTTCTTTACTTCGCTCATCTTAACCTCCTCAAGCCTCAAGTGCTTCGCCGATCTTGTTAAGATCGTCCATAGCCTTTGCATACTCTTCATCATTAGGTGCTACGCCGTGCCATGAAACCTGGCCTTCCATGAAGGAAACGCCCTTACCTTTAAGGCTGTGAGCTATGATTGCTGTAGGCTTACCCTTAGTTTCTCTAGCTTCTTTGAATGCTGCACGAAGCGCATCAAAGTCATGAGCATCAACATTGATCACATGGAAGTTAAATGCTTCGAATTTCTTATCGATAGGATAAGGTGAGCAAACCTCATCTATAGGTCCGTCAATCTGAAGACCATTGTTATCTACGATGACAACAAGGTTATCAAGTTTACGGAATCCAGCGAACATAGCTGCTTCCCAAACCTGTCCCTCTTCGATCTCACCATCACCAAGCAGTGTGTAAGTTCTGTAGTCCTTATTGTTAAGCTTAGCAGAAAGTGCCATTCCACAAGCAACAGAGATACCCTGTCCAAGAGATCCTGAACTCATATCAAGACCCGGAAGATACTGCATACTTGGATGTCCCTGAAGTCTTGATCCAAGCTTACGCAGTGTTGTAAGCTCTTCTACCGGGAAGTATCCACGCTGAGCCATTGCAGAGTAAAGTCCCGGTGCTGTGTGTCCCTTTGAAAGAACGAAACGGTCACGATCAGGATCTGCGGGCTTCTCCGGATTGATGTTCATCTCCTCAAAATACAGATATGTAAAAATATCTGCTGCAGACAGTGATCCACCCGGATGTCCTGCGCCTGCTGCATGAACCGCTGTAACAATACCCTTACGGACTTCGTTAGCTGTTTTCTGAAGTTCCTTGTTTGTCATAGTTATTCTCCTTTAATTCACTTGTAAAGTACTATCTATAACCGTTACAACTTTAACATATGTATACAGATACGTCCATGTATTTCTTGCCAATTATTTACGAGTTTTTGTCAAATTGACAAAGACGTTACGATTTTTTGGACTGGCCATAGTATGCATTGGCACCATGCTTGCGATAATAGTGCTTGTCCTGAAGCTCCTGAGGTGCAGGCTGTACACGAGGATTAATTGTCTCACATCTGTAAGCCATCTTGGCAACTTCTTCTGTTACAACTGAGTTGTGTACAGCTTCATTGCCATCTTTGCCCCATGAGAATACGCCGTGGTTCTTGCACAGTACTGCAGGAACAGCGATAGGATCTTTGCCCATACGCTCGAATTCACCAACAATAAGATGTCCTGTGTTCTCTTCATATGCATCTTCTATCTCTTCTTTGGTAAGGCATCTGACGCAAGGGATCTCGCCATAGAAGTAATCAGCGTGAGTTGTACCATAGCAAGGAATGCCGCGGCCAGCCTGAGCCCAGCTTGTTGCATAGGATGAGTGAGTATGTACGATGCCTTTTATACCCTTATCTGCCCAAGCCTTGTAGATCTCAACATGTGTAGGTGTATCAGATGAAGGATTAAGATCACCTTCAACCTTGTTGCCATCAAGATCCATAACAACCATATCTTCAGGCTTCATGATATCATAATCAACGCCGCTTGGCTTTATTACAAAGAGCCTTGTCTCAGGATCGAACTCAGATACGTTGCCCCAAGTGAATGTAACAAGACCATACTTTGGCAAAAGAATATTCGCCTCATAAACTTTCTTTTTTAACTCTTCTAACATTTGAAAAATCTCCTATATACCTATTGTATAGATAATTTTTTACTATTCATATAAGTGTATCGTTACCTGATACACTTATATGATGTATTTACTATTTATTTAAGTGTCCGTCACAGGACGTGACTACACTTAAATGGTGATTGTATTGGCTTGCATGGATGCAAGCCTAATCATTATTTAAGTGTCTCGACCGCTGCGCGCTCTGCAGGAAGTACTGCAAGGTAGTCTTCCATGAACTTATCAAAGCCCTTTACATCTTCTGCATTAGGCATGCAGGATTCAACCTTGCCTTCCTTGAATACCTTATTTGCAAGGTAAGCTTCAAGGCTTTCTCCATCCTCTTTTTCCAGCATGAAGGATGCAAGTATAGCCTGGCCCCATGGTCCGCCTTCACCAGCTGTCTCCATCATACGGATCTCTGTGTTAAGAGCTGCTGCCATAACTCTGTCACCAGCGCCTCTAACCTTGAAGAATCCGCCCTGACCATAGAAGTAGTCAGCCTGAACGCCTTCTTCTTTCATGAGGATATCATTGCCTGCTTTAAGAGCACCAAGTGCTGTATAAAGGTGTGTACGCATGAAGTTGGCAAGGTTCATCTTGGCATCAGGACGACGTACAAAGAGTGGTCTTCCTTCATTGAAACCTGTGATGTTCTCACCTGATACATAGTTGTATGCCATAAGGCCGCCGCAATCTGCATCTCCGTTTTCAAGAGCGTTGAGATAGAGCTTGCCATAAAGGTCGTTGTCACTGATATCGTTACCTGTAAGGTGAGCGAACTCTCTAAAGAGGCCTACGTATGCATTAAGATCTGATGTGCAGTTGTTGCAGTGTACCATTGCGACCTGCTCTCCATCAGGAGTTGTTACAAGATCAAGTTCTTCATGAGCTTTCTTTAGATCTTTTTCCAAAACCACCATTGAGAAAACTGATGTACCTGCGGAGATGTTACCTGTACGCTTAGCAACTGAGTTGGTTGCTACCATGCCTGTACCTGCGTCTCCTTCAGGAGGACATACAGGGCAGCCGGCCTGAAGTGTACCTGTTACATCAAGCTTCTTAGCACCATCTTCTGAGAGAACTCCTGCCTTTTCTCCTGCTACAAGGTTCTTTGGAAGGATGTCTCTTATTTTCCAAGGGAGGTTCTTGTCAGCTATAAGCTCATCGAACTGATCCAGCATCTTCTGGTTGTAGTCCTTGATGGAAGAGTCGATAGGGAACATACCTGAACCATCGCCAATACCGATAACCTTCTCACCAGTCATCTGCCAGTGGATATATCCTGCAAGAGTTGTAACAAAGGCAATATCCTTGACATGCTCTTCGCCGTTAAGAATCGCCTGATACAGGTGTGCGATAGACCATCTCTGAGGGATGTGATATCCAAAGAGGTCTGTAAGCTTCTCGGAAGCTTCCTGTGTTATAGAATTTCTCCATGTACGGAATGGTACAAGGAGGTTGCCATCTTTATCGAATGCCATATAGCCGTGCATCATGGCAGAAAATCCAAGTGCACCTATATTTGTAAGGTCTTCGCCATATTTTTCTTTGACATCTTTAGCCAGATTCTTGTAACAGTCCTGAAGTCCTGACCATATATCATCAAGTGAATAGGTCCAGATTCCGTTCTCAAGTCTGTTCTCCCAGGTGTGTCCTCCCTGTGCGATCACGTTGTGATCCATATCTGTCAGAACAGCTTTGATTCTGGTAGAACCAAACTCTATTCCAACTACTGTCTTACCACTTTTAATGATTTCGCTACTCATAGTCTCTCCTTATATCTTCTTTCAATACCATTTATATGCTCAAGCTTTCATCTGTTTAGAGAAATTTGAGATATATATTTGGGGAAAAGCAATTAATTTTCCCCAAATATATTTATTGCTTATATTCTATTTAAATACTATCAAGATCATTTAGCGTCTTGAAAAGAACATCTCATTCCATCTAAGTTCGTTCTTAAGGCTCTTTAGATTAGTGTCTTTGTCAATTACAACGCTCTCTATACCAAATGTATCAGCAAGATCTACCATCTGCTGCACTGTAAGGTCATATGAGAATGATGTATGATGAGCTCCGCCTGCAAGGATCCATGCAGCTGCGCCTGTCTTAAGGTCAGGTTCAGGTGTCCAGAAAGCTGTTGCTACTGGAAGCTTTGGCATAGGCTTTTCAGTCTTTTTAACATCAACAGCATTGATGATAAGACGGAATCTGTGACCGAGGTCTATAAGTGAGCAAGCAACGCCTTTTCCTTCCTTAGCTGTAAATACAAGACGTGCAGGATCTTCCCTGTTACCCATAGAAAGAGGGCAAGCCTTGATAGAAATCTCTCCGTCAGCTATAGATGGACATACTTCAAGCATGTGGGCCTGGAGTATACCTTCTTTGCCCTTAACGAAGTTGTATGTATAGTCTTCCATGAATGATGTGCCCTTGGCATCTTTCTTGCCTGCTGTCATGAGCTTCATGAGACGTACAAGTGCTGCTGTCTTCCAGTCGCCTTCTGCGCCAAAGCCGTATCCATCTTCCATAAGTCTCTGGATAGCAAGTCCCGGGAGCTGCTTAAGACCGCCAAGCATTCCAAAGTGTGTTACTACTGCATGATAATCATTGTCCTCAAGGAATTTTCTAAGTCCTATCTCCTGACGAGCCTGAACTGCTACATGTCTTCTGAACTCATCAGCATCTCTACCTTCAAGAAGGATTTTATACTTGGAGTAATACTCATCTGTAAGAGCATTAACATCTGATTCTGATACAGCATCTACGATCTCTACAAGGTCGTTAACGTTGTAGTGGTCGATCTCCCAGCCGAATTTGATCTGAGCTTCAACCTTGTCACCTTCTGTGACAGCTACGTTGTTCATGTTGTCACCAAAGCGGCATACACGGATATGTGATGACTCGATGGCGCCAACTGCTGTGTACATCCAGCCGGAGAGCTCTTCTACAACTTCAGGATCCTGCCAGTGTCCTACTATGATCTTGCGCTCGATACCCATGCGGGATACGATGTGACCATACTCTCTGTCACCATGAGCTGACTGGTTCTCATTCATGAAGTCCATGTCAATTGTGTCATAAGGGATCTCTTCATTGAACTGAGTGTGGAGATGGCACAGGGGCTTACGATACTCCTGAAGGCCCAGTATCCACATCTTGGCAGGTGAGAAAGTGTGCATCCATGTGATAACGCCTGCGCACTCGGGATCGTTGTTGGCATCATTGAAGGTCTGTCTTATTGATGCCTGACTTATAAGTGTAGGCTTAAGGACAACTTCAAAGGGAAGCTTGCCGCTTGCATTGAGGCCTGCAACTATTTCTTTAGAATGAGCTGCTACCTTGTTAAGGCACTCATCTCCGTACAGATCCTGTGAACCGGTTGCAAACCAGAACTTGTAATTTTTGTTAAGCTTCATTTCTTTTCCTCCTATAAAATACCTAAAAGCGGTTTATTGAACGATAAAAAATGTATGTGAAGTCTTTATGGATTCCTGCTTACTTCTTTATACTCCTGACAGAGCCTCTCTGGATCACATCCTCTACAAATTCAAATGTTCCTTCGAAATCCTTGTTATGTATAAGATGTATGATATTCTCTGCTGCCTTGGCTCCAAGTCTCTCCTTGGGATGCGGGACAGAATCAAGGGCAAGGCCGTTCATCATGGCCATGTCAGAATCATCCATACTCACAACAGACATACGACCAGGAACCTTGATCCCTGCTGCCTGTAGGATGCCTATTGCATCCACTGCAACCTGATCATTGTAGGCAAAAAGCGCTGTGCAGCCTTCAAATCTCCTGCGGATCCTTTCATAATTGTCTTTCATATGTGAGATATCATCTGTATCAAGCCATACAACCCATTCATCCCTGACAGGGAGACCTGCTTCCATCATGGCTTTGAGATATCCGCTGTAACGCTCATGTCCCTGCCTGTCATCAAGCTTAAGGATACATGCGACACTGCGGTGCCCGGCTTGTATAAGCTCTCTTACTGCATGATATGCGCATTCCTTATCCGCAAGGGATACGTGAGGAAAAGGAAGCTGTGTATAGTTGCTGTTAAGGAACAGGATCCTGGTCCCCCTTCTTTCAAGCTCTGTAAGAAGATCTATGTTTGGATTGGGAAGAGCGCTTCTGGAAGGCTCTATGATAAGACCTGCCACATCCCCGTTATCAAGAATGTCCTGAAGGATAGCTCTCTCCTTGGTGAAAGTATTGCCTGTAAAGGACAGCTGCATGGTGTAGCCATACTCTGTGAGCTTGTTCTCAATTCCCTGAATCGTCTTAGGGAATATGTAACTGTCAACGTATGTGGTAACTACTGCGATCCTTTTGGAAGAGTTCTCAACGAAGTCTCCCTTAACATAGGTTCCGCTTCCCCTTTCAGCTGTGAGCTTGCCATCTTCTATAAGATAGGCAATGGCATGACGCACAGTCTGTCTGCTGATACCAAACTTCCTGCATAGTTCGTTTTCAGAAGGGATCTTACTCCCCGGAGGATAATCCCCCTTATCAATCTGCTCGGATATCCATCCGACAATCTCCTGGTATTTGGCCATAATCATCCTTATTGTGTTGTATTTTTTTGAAGTTGTATTCTTTTCAGCATATACGTGTACAACTTTTACTGATTGGTATAACTTTGAGTTAAATTAATATAGAAATCTGCAAGTCCGCTGTCATGTGGTGCAAACTTGTATCTTTATAATAGATATCAGTGGCGTAGCTGTCAACAATACATGTGCAAAAATCATGTACAATTTTCGCAAGATGTATATGTACAACTTTGCCTGTCACATGCCCCTAAGCAGCGCAGTCGAAAGGTCATCTATCTTGATCCCAAATAAGAAAATATTCCCTTGTATCCGTCACTTGTGGTCATTTCTGAGGCTCTTCCGGGGCATCCCTTGACTTATGGTCTCAGGGTTCGTTATGCTTAATCCATAGAACATTTTCCTCAGAAAGGAATATCGTTATGAGCAAAATACAATTTCCAAAACCCGGTAATTTTATATATCCTGTTCCTGCCGTGATGGTCAGCTGTCAGGGCACTGATGGTAAACCCAATATAATAACCATAGCCTGGACCGGCACCATCTGTTCTGATCCGCCTATGGCATATATCTCTGTAAGAAAAGAAAGACACTCCTATGAGATGATCAAAGAAAGCGGATGCTTTGTTATAAATCTTCCGGACAAGGCTCTGGCTCATGCCTGCGACTACTGCGGCTGCACATCAGGGCGTAAAGTTGATAAATTCAAAGAGTGTCACTTAACACCAGCCAAGAGTTCTGTAATATCAGCTCCTATGATCGAGGAAGCCCCTGTGTCTATCGAATGCAAAGTCACTCAGATATTGCCACTTGGCACTCATGACATGTTCCTTGCAGAGGTTGTAGCTGTACATGTTGATGACAGATATATGGATGGCAAGAACGCATTCCATATGGACGACATAGGTATGATCGCTTATGAGCATGGCACTTACAGAGAACTTGGTGACAAGCTCGGAACCTTCGGCTTCGCTGTCAGGAAGAAGACTGCCAAAGACAAGACCCCTTCTTCTAAAGATAAGAAAAGTAAACCTTTGCAGACAGCCAAAAATGCAAAGCAAAAGAAAGATCCTTCCTTTGCAAAAGCAAATAGTGAAAAAAGCAAAAAAGATAAAGCTTCAAAGAAAGCACTATCTGGGAAAAACGCAAGTAAGGAAAAGCCAAAAAAAGGAAATAGAACCTCTAATAATAAGCACTAAAATAATCAAAATACTGCAATTAGTATATATAATGTCAATAATTAAGCCTCCAAAAGTCAGGTTTATTCTAACTTTTGGAGGCTTTGTAATATTCATGATATCAAACTACTTCCCACTTGGACAGACCAGCGTTCACAAAGTCTTTGTAGGGGGACAGGCAGAATAAAATCTCCCGCTATCATCCCTCCAGCTTCTTAACTGGTGTCCAGTAATTGGCATTGTAATAATCTGTCAGTCTATAGCTATAATATATACCTTCATTGTCCAATGTAAGTGTCTGTATATAAAGGCCATCAGATCCCACTACAAGAGACGTATCATTTAGATAATAGCTATCCTGGAACGTTCCGTCATATGAGTAGTAGTCACATAAGAAGTCTATCTCATCTCCTTCTGTGATCTCGATCATCCCTTTACCTTCTGTAGAGAACGTCTTCTCGCCATCCGTTCCTTCATATACTTCGCTGGCTCCAAGTACAACTCCCTCTTCATTATCAGAGCTAAACTCTACCAGGATGTTGACATATACTCCGTTAAGCTCAGCAGGTATATATCCCATGGTGTAGTAATATCCTGTCTCTTCATCATAGTCATCCTGACATATATAGAAGGCGACAACCTGACCGTTTATAGCCATCCAGGTTCCGTCATAAGATACTATAAGATCTCCGTCATCGTTGTAAGATGCCACATTGTCAATTCCAAGATCTATATATCCGGCGCCATCATCTACAAATACGTTCAGACCTACTGACTTCATCTGGGCCCACTGCTCATCTGAAAGTGTTACTACGTCCTGACCGCCCTTACTTGTAAGAGCAAGATCATCTGAAGTGATCACAGCTCTATTACCAAGAAGTGATGCTATATCTGATATCGAATCACTACTTACGATTCCGCTTCCGCCAAGAAGTGATGCATAGTCAAGCAGTGATCCGTATCCAGATCCCGAACCGGAATATGAACTATTAGTGCTAGTCATTGATCCTGACAGAGCCTGCATCAGTATAGAGGTAAGATCTACCGATGAAGATGAAGACGACGATGATCCGGTTCCTCCCAGCAATACATCAAACAGTCCCGTACCCTGCGGAGCCTGAGATGTAACTATCTGTCCTGATGATTCCAATGTGGCAAAAGACTTGATAGAATCCGAATATGATCCGTCCATATCAAGGTTTTCATAGATCTTGACCATAGAATTCACTGACTTTAGTGAACTATACGGAAAGTATACACTCATTCCATAGGCATTGGTCACATTGTAGGTCTTATTGTACTTAACACATCCCTTGACAGCATCAGCGAGTTTCATTGCTTCATCTGTTCCAAGATTATTACAGAAATTCACAAGATCAACCTGATCTATATGAGATGAACTTGCAAACTCTCTTGTATCGCTCCTTGCCTTGGCTACTTGCTGGTAATCTTCACTCTTTAGCTGAGCATTAAGGCTTGTACCAAAACCTGCAAGAACATCAGGGATCACTCCCTTGAACTCTGCAAGATCTATTATAGAAAGAGTTGTCTTGGATCTGGATGATGCTGATGCACTTGCTGATGTGAAGTCATCTATGATCCTCTTGGCAAGATCTACTGTAGCAATAGATGTATTATTAGAAAGATCTGTAAGCCAATTAGTATAGTACCAGCCTGTACCTGGTTCTGTCTCTTCCGATGCGATCAGATAATCAGCGCAAGGCTCTACAGCCATAGCTGTCTCCATTCCGGCCATAAGACATGCATCAAATCCTACAAAGTCATAGGTTATGCCTGTCTTTTTAAGAGCTGCCTGTATCTCATCTATTGTCATGGTCCTGTTAGGATACAGTTCGTCATAGCCATATCCTGATACAGATCCTCCGCCGTGATCCCAGAATATGAGCATATATCTGTCTGCCGGATAGTTCTCTTTGGCATAATTTACAAAGTCTACGAGAGTATCTGGATCAGTCATCTGCTTCTTGCCAACATTCTTATCAAGGGCTTTAAGACCGCCCTTTTCAACCTTCCAGCGCTGGTTGGTAGATGCGCTCACTACAGAATTCTGCCACTTTTTGGCACCGCCTGTTTCTACGATGACATTGACCTTGTCAGAGATATCGGCATAAACCATCTCGTTAAGGTCTCTGGTTGCCATACCGCTCCTTGACTCAAGGTCAGCTCCGCACATGTATACCATTACTGTTACAGTGTCTTCTCCGCCGCCTTTGATCTTAGTGAACTTATCTCTTGCTGATGCATCAACGGATGTATCAACTGCTGACATAGATGTATCCTGATAAGCTGATGACTGCGTTGTCATCCAACCTGACCCCGTTGTAGAAAAAGATGTCCCCTGATATGAACTTCCACCTATTCCGGTACCCTGGGTAGATGTGGTAGTACCTGTATCCTGACCATAATAATCAGAAGATATGAAATCCGATCCACATCCTCTCATTACAAAAAAGAATACAACCGCGATGATTACAAGTAGCGGAAGAATCTTCATGCCGCCATATGAAGGGCCGCCTGAACCTGAGCCATAATAGCCGCCTCCCATTCCGGAGCCGTAGCTGCTACCTTTTTTGTGAGATGATCCAAAAGATGCTCCCGGACGAGAAGATGAGCCTGAGCCTTGCTGCCCGTGAAGGCCTCCTATGTTGCCGACCTGACCGTGACCTGTGCCACTGCCCCTTTTACTGACATGACCTGTTCCCGAAGATGGTGTTTTGGTTCTTGAATGTGGACGTTTATCTGCCATAATTAACCTCACGCTATTACTATAAATAGATCATTTGTTATTTGTATACCATTACAATAATATCACAAAATCCGATATATTTACCTATTCTTGATAGCATCACCTGCAGAATCCTATGTTATAATGTTGGAAGCCGCGCAAAAATCATCTTATATTACTTGCAGCGTCTTTTCCATGTACGGCGTTATATCTAGAACTGTTAATAACAGGGGATTTAGGGGGAGCTCATGGATCTTAATACTCAGACTTTGGAAATTCTAAAACTTATATCTGATACTTCTGAATGTTTATGTCACAGCAAAGTTCTTTTCCCATACAATAATGGTGATAAAGATGTCGCAGACCGCATACTTACCGGACTTATGACATGTCTTGTGGCTGCTATGGGTGATAATACCAAGCTTGCGTACAACATCCTGCCGATATATCTGGATAGCAATAAGGATAAGCTTGCAGGTGCAGACTACAAGAAATGTTCCAGGGAGTCTATGGCCTATTATGAAAAGTTCAGGGATATAGGTGCCAGAGTTCAGTTTTCATCTGCAGATTGGGAAGATATAATGAATGAGGAGTTTGCTGATTATATCATTGCATCTATGAAGGCAGAAGCTTCTAATGAGGGGCATAAGGCTGTGCTTGATATTGTCAGGAATCTTGTAGATATATCAAAATCATACACCATGTCAGAAGTAACTATCATAAAAAGAGTCACTCACAAAAAGACTATCATCGCGCTTGTAGCTGCTGTCACCTTATTATTTGCAGCACTTGGATCAGGAGCAGTATACACATATAATCTCAAAAAAAGAACCGATGAACTCTCTACATCTATTAGCGAACTTCAGAATATGAACAGTGAACTCATCTCTACAGTTTCTTCTCAGGAAGAGGTCATAGCTTCACTTAACGGGCAGATTGATGATCTTAATGACAAGAACCTTGCACTTGACGACGAGATCACCGAGTTCTCTTCTTATATAGAAGAGCACGAAGCTGATATTCAGGTAGCCGAGCATATCGAAACATATGATACAGCCGGTGAAGAAGGCTCAGGGCGCTTCTACGCTGATAACTATGTGGTCACTACAAGCGGCGATGATGTGACGATCAAGGTCACTATGGATTTCTACGGAACCTGCAACCTCCAGGGCGACAACAAGCGAATCTCTGCTGCCTGGGACGATCACTTCACAGACAACGGAACCATAGTCGTAACCTTCACTCCTGTCAAAAAAGGCGCAACTACTTTTCACTTCTTCAATGACCAAAACAGTGACACGTTCGATGTACTGGTGATATACATGTGATGTTCCGGTAGCCAGCATCTTTCAAAGTTCAGGTTCCTTTACTGGATTTCCACAAAAAGAAAGCCCAGAAATGTTGATTTCTCAACATTTCTGGGCTTTCTAAACTCGTGCGGAAGAAGGGACTTGAACCCTCACGATGTAACCATCACAAGATCCTTAGTCTTGCTCGTCTGCCAATTCCGACACTTCCGCAAGCAAATGCTATTTTATAATCTTTTATTCCTCATGTCAACACCCAAAATGCATTTTTATAAGTTAATTTGCAATATAGTTCTGTTCAATCACCAGGAATGCATTTATGATAGTGGTAGGTATGCATTCCCATTATACATCCTATAATATCGGGACTATTTATTATCGCAGTTATTGTCAGCCATTATTGAAAGGTTTTTTATATGAACAAAAAAAGAACGAATCTTCTAGTTGGATTTATAAGCGCAATTGTCTTTATTATAGGCGCATTGTCAGTCTTTTCTTTAGGGAAACTTATCAAAAATGGATCGCCATCATTATCAGATAGCAGTAGCGTCGATACCGCTAATCTTGAAATCAAATCTGGTAACACTGATATTGAAGTCAAGTCTGGTAGCAATGATGATGAATCAAAAATTCACACAAATAATGAAGATAGTCGCCGAACAGCAAACTATTCCGGTCCTACAATCTCTCAGGTTGATCAGTACATCTATAACTCCGATGGCAAAATTCTAAAAGATTTCCATGATGGCGAGAGATACTATCTTGATATGACCGTTAATGCTGATGCTTCTGAGGCCGTTCTTGTATATGACAATGTATGTTATTACATTGACGCAGAGCTTAATGTAACAGAGATTGCATCTGATGTTTCTGAGGCAGGGATATGCTTTGATGGCGGATACTGTTACTGTATTAAAGGAGAAGTTGGAACTCCCAATCAGGAATTATTCATTTATGATATATGGAATCAGACTACAGAACCTCTAGCTAAAGGGAATATCATAGGAGCCTGTATTTCTCCAAATGGACGTGTAGTTGCATTTTATGATCATACAGGTACTGACAGAATATGCACTGCCGGAATAGATATTGAAAAAAAGACATACATAACCGAAAATTCTCCAAGTGTCGTAGCAGTTTCAAATGATGCGACCATGATATATTTCAACGAATACAGCAGCTCTAAAGACTGCTTTAAATGTATTGATCACGAACAGGAGATAAAACTTAGCGAGAAATTTTTGCTTGAGTCATATTTTACCAAATCCTGCGATCAGATAATGTACATGGATAATGATGGAGTGAAATATTATAAAGCCGGAGATAGCGAGCCTACAATATTGACCGAAGATACTGAAGATCTCAAGTTCGATATAGCAGGTGGCAAAAAAATGCCCATATCGTTTTTTTCAGATCATTATATACTTGATACAGACTTCTTTTCTGATGCTATGATGATGCATTCATTCGATGATTGCTATGCTTTTTCAGGTAATACCCCCAAGATCATCTGCCTTACCAAGGATGATGAAAAGGCCAAATATTTTCAAATGGCAATTACTGCTGAAGGACCTGTCTGCATTGGATCATCAGATGGTGATCTGGTAAAGTTCACCTATGATGGAAAAGAAGTTACTCGCAGCGTACTATACCACACCGACGAAATATCAATTGACTTTGCCACAAACAAGACGCTGGATAAGATATGGTTCATTTTGGATAATGATGTTTACTATCTGGAAAAGGACAAAGATGCTATTATGGTGGCTGATCAGGGCTCAAAAATCAACCTTGATCTAATGTATGATTCATTATCAGATAGATGCTTCTATGTCAAAGAAGATAAGTACTTATGCAGCGTTGGAACTAATTCTTATGATAATGAAACTGTCTGCGATTACTGTCATATGTTAACATACGTAACCGGAGAAGATCATCTGGTAGGATTTTACGATCATGATAGTCATAGATATATCGTGATCGGAGATGAGATTTTGGAAGAAGAGTAAGTTTGGAAGTGTTCCACTTTCAAAACCAAATTGGTGCCTTTAGCTCCACCAATTTGAACCATTAGCCACTTGCTTTGCTCGTGGCAAGAGATTAAAAATAAACCACCTGGGACGCTCTGGTACGC
Source organism: Butyrivibrio fibrisolvens (assembly GCF_023206215.1). NCBI lineage: Bacteria > Bacillati > Bacillota > Clostridia > Lachnospirales > Lachnospiraceae > Butyrivibrio > Butyrivibrio fibrisolvens. Next base: position 965,303 of record NZ_CP065800.1, on the reverse strand, counting down.
CTCAGGTGGTTTATTATTTTAATATAGGCCTTGCTACATGTTCATTAAAAAATTCAATTAAAGGTCCCATGAAAAATGCTGTTATTATAGTTCCTATTCCCGCAAATGTCGGTATATCCTTAGCCATGCCGCCGCTCATGATAAAGAGCACTACTCCAAGAACCACACATACAACATCTGTTATGATCCTAAGGTACTTGAACTTGCCCATGTGCCATGTATCTGCCATGATAATAGCAACAGCGTCGTAAGTAGATACGCCCAGATCCGCTGTCATATAAAAAGCTGAGCCAAAGCATATTACTACTATGCCGATAATAAGAGCTGCTGCCCTTACCGGTATAGACGGATCAGGGAAAATATTCTGAAGCGTTTCATAACTAAACTGCGTAACATATCCCAAAAGAAACAGATTGATAAAGGTCGCAATACCTATCTTCTTTCTGTTGAACACCAGACTAAACGTAAGCAGTATAGCGTTGACGATCACATATAACGTACCAAAATCAATCGGGATCATGTGATCTATGCCGCTCATAAAGGCCTGAAATGGGTCTACTCCAAATGCCGCAAGCTTGAATATACCTACAGAAAACCCGCATATCAGTACGCCAAGTACTGACATTACTATTCTCTTTTTTAACATGTGATCATCCTCCACCAATTAAGCTCTGATCAGTATTCTATATATTAATACATAAACAAGTAATCTGCCCCCAAATGAGCCAGGAACCTGCTCCAAATATTATTATTAACAGTAATATCACCTAAACGCAAATGAAAGTTCTATCTACAGGTCATCACATTACCATATCTTCGTCCTGATCTTCACTACTTTTCTATCATAAGTCAGGATACCGTTGACTTCATCCTCTACATCACTTACCTGCGTATAGATGAATCCGCACAGTCCTTTTGTTTCAAGAGGCAGTATCTCGTAATGGATGAACTGCCCATAGTCTTCATTCATCTTCTTCCTGCTCTTATAGGTCGCATAGCCGTAGGTTTTCCTGCTGGCGCAGTGTCCCTCCATATAGTAGGTAAGGCCGCCGCACTCTGAAAGAAAACATGCTCTTTTATGCTTATCAACCGGAACAGAAGGCTTCCTGAAATAGTTATGTATGCTGTTGAAATCTCCTGACCCTTGATCGAACCAGCCACTGGCCGCATCTATAGGCCTTGTATTATCAATGAACTTAAGGATACCCGGAAGCGTCGCAGCATCAAACTGCCCCCAGCCTTCATTGAAGATAGTCCATATAGCTATAGATGTGCAGTTCTTAAGATAGGAAGCCGTGCTGCGCATCTCTGCCACAAAGGCCTGTCTTCCTGCCGCATCCGATCTTGCAAGGAACTTGTAACTCTTGGCCGAGTCATCCAGTGTCTGCATTATATTTGGAAAAAGATTGGGCAGATACGTTACAAGTGGCTTGTCATAAGTTGATCCGCCGCTGACCATATCCTGAACTACCAGCATGCCAAGTCTGTCGCAATGATAATAATATCTTGATTCCTCTATCTTGATATGCTTACGAAGCGTGTTGAATCCAAGTTTCTTCATAGTCTTGATATCATAGATAAGTGCAGCGTCGCAAGGCGCAGTCATAAGACCATCAGGCCAGTAGCCCTGATCCAGGACTCCTTTTATAAAATAAGGCTTATGATTCAGGCAGAATCTCATATGCCTCTTGGCATCCTGCTCCATGGTATAGGTCCTCATACCAAAATAGGACTTAACCTTGTCTGTACTGCCTTCTTCGTCTCTTGCAATTATCTCTATATGATATAGATATGGATTCTCCGGTGTCCAGAGTTTTGCATCCTCTATCAGTATTCCGACCTTAGTTGTATACGCATACAAGGTATCCATTGGGATAGTATCTGATGACGGTATAGGATGATCGGTCTGCGCTTCAAGAGGATCACAGGGGTGGAATTTATCTGCTGTTATCATCTTTTCAAATAACTCCGATTCTTCACCCCCTATATCATCCTTTTGTCCTATCCTACTATCCGGAATCTGCCTTATGATCACATCACATGGCTTTGTCACCGTCAGCCTTATTTTCACAAAAGAAAGATCCTTGGAAGGCTCTGCAACCACCTTGAGGATAGCCGTATCAGGCACCCACTCCATCCACACGCTCTGCCATATCCCGCTCTGGGCAGAGTAGAACATACCGCCTCTATTTAGCGTCTGTTTGCCTCTTGAAAGCCAGGACGTGTCAGTTACATCTGTAACGCATACTTTAAGATCAAAGTAGTCTTTTTGGGAATATCTTGTTACATCAATAGTAAAGGGAAGATACCCTCCCTCATGATGTGCCACGCTGTGTCCGTTTATATAGACATCACACACCTGATCCACTGCTCCAAAGTGAAGGAGAAGACGGGACGAAGCATCAGGCCTTCCCACAACGTCAACCTTCCTGTAATACCAGAGATACTCGCCCGGCTTTAGGACATGCGGAAGGAGAGTCTTCCTGCTGCCAGCCGTAATATCAACTTTCGAAAGCATACTCTCCGGAGAAAAAGGCACTCTTATACTCCCGCATATATCCTTCTTCCGTGGAATCGAAGGCGAATCAGTAACACAAAAACCCCAGATTCCGTTAAGAGATATATAACTATCCCTCACGAACTGGGGTCTTGGATATTCTGATTTAGGGCACTTACTTGTAAGCGCCTTGTCTGTCCATGGAGTATCAAGCTGCTTTAAAGCTACAGGTTCCTTGCTTCGCACCATACTGCGAGTGATATCTGTAAGATCCATTGAAAGGTTCCTCCAAGGAAGTAGAAGGGGATTGCCCTTAGACTTATCCCCTTATTATAGTTTTAGTATGTTCCTGTCCTTTTTATAGGGAGCAAAAAGATAATAACGCCCTCTATCTCTGCGATATTATTTCTTTATAAAACATCGCCCTGCTGGCATTAAAATAAGCTTCTACCCACAATAGCGGTATAAAAAATGTAATGACGCCTATAAACATCATCGGCACAAAGCTTAGTACAAAACCTATATATTTAATATAGTTATGGCGCATCACAGATATACTCTTTCTGACAAGCTGCCTTACCGAATTGTCCGGGAAATCCTGCAACAGGAAAAAAGTCTGTGACATAGCAACAGCAAAGATGATATATGGAATCAGCAGTACCAGAGTTCCTATAGCCATCCATGTAATCGGTATAAGTCCTGCTACATGCAGAAACTGTGGTATCTGAAGAATAAGAGATGCTATAGTATAGATCAGCTGTATAAGGATTGCCTTGTCAGGATTTTGTTTAAATCCAAAGAAGAGATCTCCAAAAGTTACAGGCTGGCCATATGCAAGATTCATAAGCATATAGCACCGACCTGATATGAAGACGCCAAAAAGCAGATCAACAATGATCTGCGTTGTAAGCGATATAAATATATTTGTTATCTGCAGTATGGTCAGCATACTAACAAAATAGATGATGTTGACCACAATGCTTGCGGCAATTATAGTGCCATAGTTACCAAGGAGCCTCTCTCTGGCAGTCGCCTTGATCATAGAAGTAGAAACACCTGATGTTTTAGCCATTTTATATAGTTATCCTTGTTTTATGATAATTATTAGCTCAAAAATATTAAACGCTTTCCAATATTCATAGAACTTATTCATTGAACTAAAAGTTATGACTATCAGATTTTATATTCAGGAACATATGCTATACAGAATAATCCGCATTCATTCCGGCAAGCAATCCTGCATCCAAAGCCTTACGCTGTTTCTGATAAGGATTATCTTCGCCGCCATATTTGATCTGAGAAGTAGTAGTACCGCCGGATACATATGTCCTTCCACATTCCGGACATATAGCTGTATGGATACTCACTGATGCCTGAAGTACCTTGCCGCCTTTCTGGGCTGCCTTGGCATAAGCATTAGATACATGTTCCTGTTCATGCGCCCGTACTCTGGAACCTGCTTCTGCAGGGCTCATGTGCTGAGCTGTCTTGAACGAAACCATCTCATCAGATCCGTCCTGATATTTGCGGTTCTGACAAGTCTCACACTCTGCAGGAGAAGACTTCCTTCCGGCCGACTTAACATCAGACTCTCCGGGATTAACTACAGCTTTGGATTCACCGGCCCCTGCTGCAGCGCCTACGCTATATCCACCATATCCATATACGCTTCCATATCCTATAGCGCCAATTCTCATCATAACTAAATCCTTACTTACTGAATTACCAGAAGGTCACTTTGTGAACCCGATAATCGTAACCAGTAACAACAACTATCTTACGATACTGTATATCGCATTCTCCATATTGTTGTAAGCATCTATCGAACCGGTCTGTGCATATTCTCTTATCGCAGATACGACACTTGGATCTGAAAGGATCTTATAAAAAATAAGTCCTATTGTTACGTAAGTAACTGTTACTCCGATCGTACCTATTATCAATCCGATAATGGCCTGCCGGGAAAGCTTTTTAGTATTCCCTCTTGAAAGAAATGCAAGTATTATTGCTATGCCTCCAAGTATGATCGCTATAACTCCTGTGCTATAAAACAGTATAGATGTGATTCCGAGCCATACTGACATACTCGCCATTCTTCTGCGCGGGCTACCTTCCATCGTCATGCCTTCCTTTTTAATCTATTTAGTCAAAATAATACTATCATAAAAGCAGAATATTTTCAATAAAGCCTACAAATTTTCTGATAATTTTTCCGAATAGCTGGTTAACTTTAAGCCTCCACTCTTCCAAACTTTGCAATTATCTGCATTTCTTCATTTTAACCTCATGTCGCGAGCAAAGCGAGCTGCTAATGGTTCAAATCGGTGGCGCTCGCGACACCAATTTGGATTTGAAAGTGGAACACTTTCAAACTTGTAACTCAAATTCCCCCTTGGGAGATGCCGTGTCTGCTAAGGCCACATCAATGCATTTCCCAAGGGGGAACTTTGAATTTGTTATAGTTACGCTTATATCTCATATACTAAGTCAAACTGTTTTTTTCTTTCATCAGATAGATGGTGGCTCACTATAATCAGTGTCAGTTCTTTCTCTGCCAAAAGATTCTTCTCGATAATATCTGCATTTTCCTTATCTAGCGCACTTGTTCCTTCGTCTACCAGCAAAACATTTCGCTTATGAAGTAATGCCCTTGCAATTGCAACTCTTTGACGCTGGCCTCCCGACAGATTACAGCCTGCCTCTCCCACTTCTGTATCCAATCCATTCTCAAAAGAACTAATATCTTTAGTCAAGGCACTTATTCTTATAGCTTCATCTATTTCCTCTTCCGGGAACTCTTCAAATAGAGTTATATTATTTCGAATGGTAGTATTAAAGAGATATACATTCTGTTCTATGTAACTTAAATGTTTCTGAATTTCTTCAGAATTACATTTTCCTATATCTTTTGATCAAAAAATATCTTTCCATCATAATCTCTCAAGAATCCTAAGATTAGTTTTAATAAAGTAGTCTTTCCTCTTCCGGATTTGCCGATAAGAGCATACTTTTTGCCTATCTCAAAATTGATATTCATATCATCTAGGACTAACGGTCCATCACCATATTTAAATGAGACATTCTCTAGAGATATGCTTTTCTTCAATTCAGCAATTTTCTCTTCTTTCCCTTTTTCATCATCATCTTCTTGTAAAGCTTTTTCAAATATGGCGGAAGCAGATGCAAAACTCAATTTATATTTACCAAGATTCCCCAGATTGTTATATATTGCTCCGCAAATATTACCTCCTCCCATGATTGCTGATTGTATAATTATACCTTTTATAGAAAGATAACCTATATAAAAATTTACTAACATCTGGCATATAATACTTACTAAAGCAATCCCGTTTCCGCTCAGTTCATTTTTGTAATTCAAATTAAAGTTTGATTTTTCTATTTTTTTGCTTATTTTTTGAAAAGCATTCTTAAAAAGCTCTATTCTATCAAAAAATCTAAGTACATCGAATCCAAGTAAATTATCCTTTATATAATCAGTGCTTTGTTCTAAGACAATTGTATTATCCTTACCATACTTCTCCATATTTTTAGTAAACAATTTTGGTGCAGTCATTATTATTATAGCTGCAGCCAGTGATATTATCAGTAATGACCAATGAAATGTAAAAAGAGCAATGATACTAAACACAATACTGGCTACAGAGCTTATGGAACTAAAAAATGGTTCCCATGCCAGTCTTTGTATTTGAGATACATCGTTAGTAAACCAGGAAATATACTCTCCACTATCTTTTTCATGATAGAGCTGATAACTCTTTCTACTTAATTTCTCAACAAGATCCATCCTATAATCATTATTCATAGCACAGATGGACTTGTTTTGAAAAAATGCTCTAATACAATCCGCAAAAACATATAGTCCCCACCCTATCAAATCAATTGTCATCCATTTGGCAAATCCCGTCAGGTCAAACTCTATTATTTGATATATCGCTTCAACCATAATAAGATTTATTCCTACACTAAAGCCCGCACATATAATAACTAAAAATGCTGATAAAAGATTTATCTTCCAATGCCGTATTAAATATTTTCTCATAATGTCACACTAAACTCCTATAATTATAATCAGAACAAGTTTGTCTTTCTATTCCTTCTAATACGTTTTGTTTTCTACAACGAAGATTAAGACACGAAGCAACATTTTTACACCTCAAGCATTCATCAAGCAAAGGAGCTTGTGTCCACTTCTGATTATTATTATATTCATCTATTACTACTTCGTTTCCCTCAACTACTCCTATATAATTTTGTTTTGCCCCAAGGCATACTGTACATTTTTCTATTCTGCCATCCATTCTAAATACCATGCTGTTAGAATAGCTTGCATAACATATATTAGAAAAACACTCCTTAGTCAAATTAGCACATTTAAGACCTATTTTATTAGCATATTCAACATGCCTGTTAATAGTGTCAGTTCTCTCTTTATAAGTATGGAGATTCATTTTCTTAATTCTGTTTCCACCATAGTCGGATATAGCTTTAATCAAAACTGTAAAACGATTATCTTCCTGTATCAATTCTTTTAAATGATCATACCACCCGTAGTCTATATCATCAGCCATTATATTGTGCCTAATCATAATGCGATATCTGAATCGATCATTAGGAAGACTCTTAATTCCCGTTATGTTCTTTTCAATAGTTTCAAGTGTTCCCTTTCCGTTTTTTAAGATTCTAAATTGGTCGTGCATTTTACCATCAATAGTGATTTGAAAGTTTGTAATACCAACATTATAATAATCAACAAATGTCTTTGGAGTAAGTAAAAAACCATTAGTAGTCATTGCTGACGAGTAATTCTTAATATTTGTCTTAAGCTTCATAGATGAACGAACTACCATATCTTTACAAAGAGTCGGTTCTCCGCCAAACCAATTCACATGAACCTTATGATACTTATATGACTCTTCTATCAGATATTCTAGTATATTATCTAATGTACCTTGTTGCATCTTGCCTTTTTTATGATTCTCATAACAATATTTACAATTAAAATTACAAGCTTCAGTAGGACAAATTGTTACAATACACACCTTATCTAATAAAGATTTTAATCTATCAAGCTTATTACGAGCATATTGCTCTGTAACCAGCATATTTTGAGCATTTAAGAATTTTCTCAGCCTAGTATCAATATCATTACATCCATTTTCTATAACTTCATTAAGTTCTTTTTTATATATCTCGTCTTCAATTATCACTTTATTCTTGTTAATTTTGGACTCTAGAATAGTATTATTTTTTTCATCCCATATATCTATATATCCAGGTATAAAATACCGCATTATTTCCTCCCATTATAAAGCAATAAGACAGGGCAATACCTTGCCCTGTCACTTTCTTATCCGCAAATTCCATTATTGCCACAAGTACCATTATTATCTGCAATTGCACCAACTTGAGATAATATCTCTTCGTCTGTAAAACCCATTTCTAATATTTGCATAGCATCCTCCTATTCTTTATTTTCATCTAGCATGTGCACCTGCTAAACAAGTAACTACTTACATTAACCCATACTAATATATATAAAACAATAGACAGAACTGGCAACAAAAGTTGCCAGTTCTGTCTATTGTGAATAACCATTACTATCATTACAATATATATCAAAATACAGAGGAGTAAATATCAAATGTTCAAAAAAACACTTCTTATTCTTGTAACGGTCATTATTTTTTTAATTGGATCAAAACTTATATCTATTCACTTACCATCACAAATAGACAATGATTATTTTGAACTTTCCTGCGATTATTCTGATGATTCTGACGATTCAGGTTCAACTATCACTTCTTTCAACCTTTGATTAAAGAATTTCATATCTCTTTCGGCTTTATAAAATTCACTTACATTAAGAAGTACAGAAAGGATATTCTCTGCTTCTGTACTACCCGCAAAATTGCCATCATATTTATTCCACAAAATATTATAAATATTTTTAATAACCTCTTCTCTATTCATCTTTAAGAAGGTGTTTTTTAACAATATTTTGCTAATCTCAGTTGACTTTTGTTTGTCATCATGATCACCTAAATAGCTTGCAAAATACCATACAATATAATCTAAATGCCTATCTCTATGTCTCTTTTCAAGATAGCTAACATCAGTAAAATATGTAAGAATACCATCAAATATCTTCTTCTGCAATTCACCATACCGCACCAAATTATATATAAGATTATATTCTACTGATGTAAAATACATTTTTGATATACATAAGTCACCAATACTTTTATCTATAGTAAGATGCAGATATTTTCTTGCCAGATTTCCATAACAATTCTTATCAATTTCTTTTAGTCCAATACTCGCCAATGCTATCTTATTGCCGATAAATTGACTATTTATTGGAATGCTCATATCTATTTTGTTCTCCAACAATAACAGCATATTATTAGCTTCATTATATTTTGATTCATTTATTAGTTTATTTATTAGTAGAGAATCCTTTATTAGAGAATAATCGTCTGATACTATCTGTGCATAAAAATATTGCTCTGGCAATCTAGCCTTTTTTAGCAGCATTATAGTTTCACGATCATGTGTTTTTGCCTTGCCAGTCTCAAGTCTTGAATATGTCCTTATATCACAAATCCCTTCACAAAACTCTTTTTGAGTCATCCCAAACAGGATCCTCCGTCTTTTTAAAACATCTCCAAGCAAATATATGCTTCCACCATAAAACACAGACCATGGATTTTTTTTATTATAGTCATTTCCGCTTAATTCAAACACTTTTCTAAATACATTATCATATTTCTCATATTCACTTTGTTTTATTCCCCGCGATAGAGTCTTCCCCATCGTAAGAAGCGAAGGCAAATAAAATAATAGATCACTTTCCTTTAATGTATATAATGCATAGTTCAGATATTTTAAAAAGTTTGATTCGCGTTTCCATTTTTTATTAAAAAATCATTTCTACAATTCACCAAGTAGTTCCAATAATCTACCAGTACGGCAGGAAACACTTGCATCTGTGGTACAGTATCCCACTTCTGTTCTATTATGTAGTCAAGCAGTTTTTCAAAGCATCCATTAATAGTAAGATTTCCGCATATATCATCGTCTATAGTATCTTTTTCGATAGTAGATTTTATTTTCAAATAATATGACAGATATTTTACCTCTTCGCCGGATAGTACATACTCAGATAATTCACTATATTTAATATTCGGCATTGTTATTTTTATGCACTTACTAATATACTCATAAGACATTTCGAGATCAGAAGATGATTCCAAAACTGCTCTTATAAATAGTGCAAATTGCAAACCAACTTTATCTTTCTTGGCTGTTTTTTCGTATTCAGCCAGAACAGACTCTATATTTTGTGTATCTTCATTCTCAAAAGCATATATTATTTCTCTTTGCTTAGAATATGCTTCATATTCATCATACTGAAGATACTCGGTAAATAATGACAAAGAAATTCCAAGTCTGCTCATTAAACGTCTTCTTGAAAAGAAGCCTATTCGCCTTTGACCAGACTCAATTCTGTATATCATACTCTTGTCAAACATACCATGCGCAAGTAGCTCTTCTGATATACCTTTGTATTTCCTTATAGATTTTAAAAGATTGCCATAAGCTTTTTTATTTTTGTCCATAATAATTCCCATTGGTGCCAAAGCAATATAAAAGAGACAGTTCCAATGCTATTATAAAGCCTTTGGCTATTTGAACAACACTAGAACTGCCCCTTTGAATCCACTTGTTAACTTACTATTCTTTTTTATCTTCTATAGCAGCTTCCACCGCAGCATTAATCTTGGGCTTTTCGCTTCTGATCTCGATCTGAGGTCCGCCTGTGCCTTCAATATACTCTCTTGTAAGAGTAACTCTGCCTATATTGTCATCCTTTGGTATCTCGTACATGATATCAAGCATAAACTCTTCTATGATAGATCTAAGGGCACGGGCTCCTGTATCCTTTTCAAGAGCCTTCTCTGCAATAGCTTCAAGCGCTCCGTCGTCAAATCTAAGATCTACTTCATCAAGCTCAAGGAGCTTCTGATACTGCTTGAGGATAGCATTCTTGGGCTCTTTGAGGATTTTGATAAGTGCTTCCTTGGTAAGACCTGAAAGTGTGCATACTATAGGAAGTCGTCCAAGGAACTCAGGGATCATTCCGAACTTCTTTAAATCTTCTGTAGTTACGTATGAAAGGATGTTCTCATCGTCATCATACTTATCCTTAAGTTCAGAGTTAAAACCTATTGATGAAGATTTATTGAGCCTGTTCTTGATTATATCTGTAAGATCCGGGAAGGCACCACCACAGATAAAGAGGATATTCTTGGTATTAACTGTAGTAAGAGGTACCATAGCATTCTTGGAATTAGCACCTACAGGAACTTCAACTTCAGATCCTTCAAGGAGCTTGAGCATTCCCTGCTGTACGGATTCGCCGCTTACATCTCTTGCTGTTGTGGACTTCTTCTTGGCGATCTTATCTATCTCATCGATGAAGACGATACCGCGCTCAGCTTTCTTGACATCATTGCCTGCTGCCGCAAGGAGCTTGGATATTACACTTTCGATATCATCACCGATATAACCTGCTTCTGTAAGTGATGTAGCATCTGCTATAGCAAGCGGTACATCAAGAAGACGGGCAAGCGTCTTAACAAGATATGTCTTACCACTTCCTGTAGGTCCTATCATAAGGATATTGGACTTATCAATCTCAATATCGTCCATAGTGCCTGTAGCAACTCTCTTATAGTGGTTATAAACCGCAACAGAGATAACCTTCTTGGCCTGATCCTGACCTATTACATATTCATCGAGCTGTGCCTTGATCTTGTGAGGAGCAGGGATCTTCTTGATATCAATAGTCTCCTCTTCCTCTTTTTTCTTGGATTTCTTGATCTTCTGTGAATTAGGTATTCCGCCCTGAAGGTTAGAGCCAAAGTCTCCAAGATTCATGAATGTAATACCGCTGTTCTTGTTAAGCTGATTCATGAGTTCAGGGTTATTGAGAAGATTGTTGTAATCATACTGACTTACAGTATCCATGGTACGATGCATACAGTCTTCACACACACATATATGGTTTGGAAGCTTGTACATACGACCGGCCTTGGACTCAGGACGTCTGCATATGAAGCAGATATCCTCATAATCACTATCCTTCTTATCAGAACCAGATAGATCCTTATCATCTACAGTAGATTTACCATTCTCATCTATCTCACGAAAATCCATAGCGCTCTTGTTATCATTATTGTCGCTACTATTTGTATTTGCGGTTGTTTCTGTATTAGTAGTTTCATTAGTAGCATTATCTTTGTTGTCGTCGTTGTTAAAAAAATCGCTCATAAAAAACCTTTCTTTTTTGAATCTTCCAAGTTCCTGATCCGCCGATCCGATTTATCGTCTCTTTGTATTATCTGTCTCTATCAATTATTGCCTATTTTTTAATTCACTAATATATGTAAAATCGATTTCAGCATTCTAAGTATATGCTTAGGACACTATATTGGCAAGTAAAGTTTATATAAAAATCTCCAGATATCATGCCATGAATTTATAAAATGGTTAATACATGGCAATGATTTATATTCTGTATGCCCGGTAGTTTGACAGTTCAATAAAATAATAATACCTTACAGACCGCTTAAGGTCTGTATTTTTTATGTCAATTTTATGGTGTTATACTATCGCAATGTATCGCAATGTGTGTTATAATAAGGTGTGGAGGTTTTGCATATGAGAGTGATAACATCTAAATCCAAAAACGCCGAATCATTCTACATTTCTAAAGGGTATATCAATGATAAAGGTATCAACACTTCTACGATTATCAGAAAACTTGGAACCTTACAGGAACTAATAAAAGAACACGGGCCAACAAGAGATGATGTTATGGCATGGGCTAAAGAGGAAGCAAGACTCGAAACACTGAAATATAAAGAAGACCAGCAATCGAAGTCTGTCCAGATAACATTCCATGCCAACAGACAGCTCGATTATAATCAGCAAGTACTTCACCGCGGAGGATACCTATTCCTTCAATACATTTACTATTCCCTGGCATTAGATAAAACCTGCAGAAAACTTAGAGATAAATATAAGTTCAAGTACGATATCAATGCTATTCTTTCGGACATGATTTTCGCAAGAATTCTTGAACCATCAAGTAAAAGATCTTCATTTAAAGTAGCTTCTGAATTCTTAGAAAAGCCAACATATAAACTTCATGATATATACCGCGCATTGGATGTTCTTGGAAATGAATGTGAATTCATTCAATCCGAGGTTTATAAAAACAGCCATCTTATTGGCAAAAGAAATGACAAAATCCTCTTCTACGATTGCACTAATTACTACTTTGAGATTGAGCAGGAAGACGGCGATAAGAAATATGGCAAGAGTAAAGAACACCGCCCAAATCCAATCATACAAATGGGTATGTTTATGGACGGTGACGGTATTCCTTTAGCTTTTTCGTTGTTTCCAGGCAATGCCAATGAGCAGACTTCGCTTAAGCCTCTTGAAGAAAAAGTACTGTCTGAATTCGGATGCCAAAAATTCATATATTGTAGTGATGCAGGGCTTGGTTCAGAGAAGATAAGGAACTACAACCACATGGGTGAACGGGCATTTATCGTGACTCAGTCCATCAAGAAGCTTAACGCTGAAGATAAAAAATGGGCATTAGATGGCGAAGGCTTCAAAAGATTATCAGACGATACTCTTGTAGATATATCAAAACTATCTGATGATGATACTGATTTATACTACAAAGAAGAACCCTACACTCCCAAGAAACTCCATCAACGTCTTATAGTCACCTATTCTCCAAAGTTTGCCAAGTATCAGAAAGCAATCCGTGAGTCACAGGTGGAACGTGCGCAGAAACTTATCGATTCTGGTTCAACAAAACGGAACAGGAAAAATCCCAACGATCCGGCACGTTTTATCGGCAAGATTGCTGTAACCGATAGCGGAGAAGCTGCAAACATACATAATTACCTTGATACAGACAAGATTGAACAGGAATCTCTTTACGATGGCATGTATGCTGTTTCAACAGATCTTCTAGATGATCCTGTAAGCGATATATTGAAAGTCAGTGAAGGTCGCTGGGAGATAGAGGAATGTTTCAGGATTATGAAAACAGATTTTGAAGCAAGACCTGTATTTCTTCAGAATGATGTTAGGATTAAAGCACACTTTCTTACTTGTTTTCTTGCTCTAATCATCTATAGATATTTAGAAAAACGCATTGATAGCAGATACACTTGTAATGATATACTCAGCACACTAAAAGAAATGAACTTTGCAGGAATCAAAGAACAAGGCTATATACCAACATATCAGAGAACAAAACTAACCGATAATCTCCATGAAGCCTGCGGTTTCAGAACAGACTTTGAGTTCATCACCAAAAGTCAAATGAAAACAATTCAAAAAAACAGTAAAGGAAGATAGAAATTACTATACTTTAAAACGAAGAAAAAAGTCTCGCTATGCCTCTATATATGAGGGTTACGAGACTTTTTGTTATTCCAAACTGTCAAAGATGGGAGTATATGCTTAGGACACTATATTGGCAAGTAAAGTTTATATAAAAATCTCCAGATATCATGCCATGAATTTATAAAATGGTTAATACATGGCAATGATTTATATTCTGTATGCCCAAGGATCGAGTACCCTCGCAAGTCTTTGGTAGATGCCACGCCACCAGAACGCGAAGTATACTCTATCTGTTTCTGAACTGGGTGGGGGTACAGCCCACGGTTGCCTTGAACTGCCTGTTGAAGTGTTCTATGTTCTCATAGCCGCAGTAACTTGCTATATCCTGAACAGAGTTCCCACTTGATCTTAGAAGATACCTTGCATAGCCAATCCTCGCCTTAATGATATCCTTGGTCACAGGTACATGGAACAGCTCCTTATATACATGCTCAAAATATGAAAGACTCATATTCTGGCCCTTGGCAAGCTTCTCAACATCAGTTATGGTAGCAGCATTGTTGCCGCTAAAGATACTGTTTCTAAGCTCTCCGAAAGCCTTCCTGTAATGATTGTATTTACTTGGAGTTCCACTTTCAGAATGCATTATATCTGCAAACTTATAGATAAGCGCCTTCATCTTCATATCAAGAAGCTCTTTTTTGTGACTCCCTGCCTGATGAAACTCTGCATCTGCAAGATGCCACAGATCGCTAAGTTCTATTGTATTGTAGATGATAACAGGCTTACCGCAGGGGATATCAAGACTCTCTATAAGTGTCTCTATCTCATCTTTTTCATCACTGTCATCTTTGGCATTCCAGTCTCTTATAGTTCGGGCAGCGGAGTTATTACTACTATTATGGGATCCGGAGTTTATATCATCTGTTCTACCGGCATTATTATGCCCATCTTTACGAATGATATCACTGCCTGATTCACAGGCGCTCCTAAAATGTACCCAGCTGTCTATATAGGTCATATCTTCATGATTATGAAAGAGCTGCCTCTGCCACTTTTTGAACAAGATAAAGCAGGGTTCAGGATAATAGACCATCTTACCATCAACCATAATATCCGAAGGTGTCTGTATATGGAGGAAGAGATAATTGTTTAGCCCTTCCGGCCTGTTGATCTCCCAGCCCTTAGTATGAACATAATTACAACCAATCGCATCTACCGATATCATAAGCTCTTCCTTTCATCATAGTATGTCGTCTTTACAGGGATGTACTTATATGTCGCCTTTACAGGATGTAAATCTGACATTTTCAGAAGTACAGGGATGTACTTCTATGTCACCCTCATCAAATTTACGAATCCATCCGCCGATAATCCACTTATACATCCCATCACAACAATAATACAATTTTAAAGCAGAAAAAATCAATCTTAAACAACATATATCATTGTAAAAATCCAGCAACAGACTAATATAAATTGTACGGAGTATTAGTTTTAGAGCAGTTTCAGACTGCCAGAGGGGACATTATGAAAATCAAAAAACATCAATCGGCAATGAGGTGGTTCTATTCCTACCTCAAAAAGTACACCTGGAAAGTCGCGCTTGGACTTATCCTGGTTACAGCAACATCTGTTCTTGCAATCATCAATCCTAGAATCACTGGCTTCATCGTTGATGACATCATAGGTGATGGCAGGAATATCAGAACAGACCTTCTTCCAAAGTTTCTGCTTCTTATGATCGGTATCACTGTTGTAAGAGCTGTCTTTAGACTTATCTTTTTGTATCTGTTCGAGACAGCTTCTCAGGATATGCTCTATGACATGCGAGACGGCGTATACCGCAATCTCCTTGAGAAGGACTTCGCCTTCTATAACAGGAGCAGAACCGGTGACCTCATGAGCAGACAGACAGGTGACATGATGGCAATCCGCCATTTTGTTGCATTTGTAATCTACAGCATATATGAGAATGTCCTTTTGTTCGTAATAGCTTTGTTTATGATATTCTCTGTAGATTTCAGGATAGGTCTTGCAATGATACTGGTTCTTCCTATCACTGCTTTCATGACCTACTCTCAGAGTAAAACTATAAAGCCCAAGTTCATGAACATCAGAGACAAGTTCTCATCTCTTAACGCATTCGTTCAGGAGAACATAAGTGGTAACCGCGTTGTCAGAGCTTTTGCCAAGGAAGACTACGAGATTGAGAAGTTCGACAAAGAAAACGCCCAGTACAGAGACGCAGAGCTTGATGCAGCCAGAGTCTGGACCAAGTATGTACCTATATTCATGTTCCTGTCACATATGCTTACCTTCCTGCTTATGGTAGCAGGCGGCATCATGTGTATCTACGGCTACATGTCTCTTGGTAACCTTGTTATGATCAACAGTTATCTGTGGATGCTCAATAACCCGCTTCAGTTCATGGGCTGGCTTATCAATGATTACCACAGGTTCACAACTTCTGTAGAGAAGATATATCAGACTATCACCCAGAAGCCTGATATCCAGACCCCAAGATATCCCAAGGAAGTTGATAAGATAAAAGGCGATGTAGAATTCAGAAACGTATCTTACACAGTAGACGGAGAGCCTGTCCTTCACAATGTCAGCTTCCATATAAAGCCGGGCCAGACAGTTGGTATCATCGGTGCTACAGGTTCAGGTAAATCTACCATCATGAATCTTATGTGCAGATTCTTCGATACTACGGAAGGTGAAGTTCTTATGGACGGCATCAATGTTAAGGATCTGGATCTTCATAGACTTAGGGATGGTATCGGTATTGCCATGCAGGATATATTCCTCTTCTCAGATACCATTGAAGGCAATATAGCTTATGCTGATCCTAACTGTCCTTTCGAGAAGGTTAAGTGGGCTGCCAAGATGGCTGATGCGGATGATTTCATTCAGAAGATGGACGACGGCTATGACACTGTTGTAGGAGAAAGGGGTGTCGGCCTCTCCGGTGGTCAGCGCCAGCGTATATCTCTTGCAAGAGCCCTTCTTAAAGAGCCTTCCATCCTGATACTTGATGATACTACGTCAGCTGTTGATATGGAGACAGAGGCTGAGATCCAGCGCGACCTCAAGAAGCTTGACGGTCATACAGTTTTTATCATCGCTCACCGTATATCCTCTATCAAGGATGCTGATGTCATACTGGTTGTAGAGGACGGACGTATTGCAGAGTCCGGAACTCACGACGAGCTTATAGAAAAAGACGGATACTACAAGAAAGTATTCGAGCATCAGTACGGTGAATTCGACAAGATCATGAAGAGAAAGGAGACCGCATAATGGCTAGAAATAAGATAGAACAAGACGAAGAGCTTGACAGCGGTTTTGACATAAATCAGCTAAAAAGACTTGCAGGCTATGTCGGCACTTACAAAAAAGACCTGACTATAGCCGTGATCATAATGGTAATATCAAGCGCCATATCCATGCTCATTCCTCTTTTTATGAAAAATGTCATGGATGTTATATCTGCGACAGTGTATGACAAGGTATATACTCCTGATAAGGCTGTGCAGCTTATCATCATCAATGCTCTGGCAGCACTTCTTGTAGGTATAACCTGTGCAGTCATCATGAAATACAAGATAATACTTACATCCCGAGTAGGTCAGGGAGTTATATATAACCTTAGAAGAGAGCTGTTCGTACATCTTCAGAAGCTCCCCTTCTCCTACTACGATGACAAGCCCCATGGCAAGATTCAGGTTAGAGTTGTTAACTATGTCAACAATTTAAGTGACCTTCTGTCCAATGGTATCGTTAATACCATCACAGATATGTTCTCACTGGTATTCATACTCATATTCATGCTCTATCTGAATGTAAGATTCACACTTGTATGTCTGTGCGGTCTTCCTGTACTCACTGTTATCATCCTTTTTGTCAAAAACAGACAAAGAAGGGCCTGGCAGATACAGAGCAACAAGCAGTCCAATCTTAACGCTTACATAGCTGAAAGTATCAACGGTATAAGGGTCACTCAGTCTTTTGTCAGAGAGGACACCAATACAGTCCTTTTCAACAGACTTAATAAGGATGCAAGAAGTGCATGGATGAATGCCGTCAAGTACAACTTCATCCTAAGCCCTGTAATTGAGAATATCACTGTTATCACAACTTCTGTAATATATGTACTGGGTATAGGTTGGCTTACTCACGGCGAGACCGCGATCACAGTAGGTCTTCTGACTGCCTTCGTAGGCTATGTATCAAGATTCTGGCAGCCTATTATGACACTTGCTAACTTCTACAACTCGCTTCTGACTGCTATATCATACCTTGAGCGTATCTTCGAGACTATTGATTCTCCTATTACGGTCAAGGACAAAGAAGGTGCAACCACAATGCCTGAGATAAAGGGCGATGTAGAGTTCAAGAATGTATGCTTTGCCTACGACGACGGAGTTGAAATCCTGCACGACGTAAGCTTTAAAGTAGGTGCAGGCGAGTCCTATGCCATAGTCGGTCCTACAGGCGCCGGTAAGTCTACTATCGTAAATCTTATCAGCAGATTCTATAACGTAGGAAGTGGCAAGATACTTGTAGATGGTATAGATATAAATGATGTCACTATAAAGTCCTTAAGACAGCAGATGGGCGTTATGATGCAGGACAGCTTCATATTCTCCGGAACTATTATGGACAATATCCGCTATGGCAATATGGAAGCTACTGATGAAGAAGTTATAGCTGCAGCCAAGACTGTATGTGCTCATGATTTTATCATAAATCTTGAAAACGGCTATTATACGCAGGTCAACGAAAGAGGAAGCCGCTTATCAGCAGGTCAGCGACAGCTAATCTCCTTTGCAAGAGCAGTTCTTGCTGATCCTAAGATCCTGATACTTGATGAAGCTACGTCAAGTATCGATACAGAGACAGAGATACTTCTTCAAAAGGGTCTGCAGCAGATGCTTAAGGGCAGAACCTCCTTCATCATCGCTCACAGACTCAGTACTATCAAAAATGCTACCTGCATCATGTATGTAGACGATGGAAAGATTCAGGAGAAAGGTTCTCATGATGAGCTTCTAAAGATTCCAAACGGCTACTATCACAACCTGTATGACAGCCAGTACGCTTTCCTTCAGGCATAAAACTTAAATATGCACTTGTGAAGCATGGCCTTTTGCTTCACAAAACCTAAAACGAAAGCCTGTTTTATTTATAATAAAAAGCCATTTTAAGGATTATAGTTTCCTTAAAATGGCTTTCTTTATTGTTCTTCTTCCATATCTCTTTATTCTTTTTAAACTTTATATACTGATAAGCTTATCTATATAATCTGTATATGTTTTAGAATCCGAAGTCGTCTCCGTCATCTCCGCCGTCTTCATCTCCGCTTCCCTCAGAATCAGATCCGCCTTCCTGGCCTCCGTCTTCGTAGTCGCCGCCATCTTCATAGTCGTCTGAACCTTTATCATCACTAGATTCTTTCTTAGAAGATGAATCCTTATCACTTGAGCTTCCTGACTTAGAGGCCTTCTGCTCCTTGAGTGTTACCTGTACTTCAACTTCAGTATATCCGTTATCACCTTTTCTAAGAACTGTGATAGTAATAGTCTGACCTGCTTCATAATAAGCAAGGTTTGCATCAAGATCTCCTCTTGAAGCTATCTTAGCATCTTCTACCTTAATGATAACATCTCCGACTTCAAGGCCTGCAGCTTCGGCAGCGCTACCACTTTCTATAGATGATATATAAGCTCCTTCTACTCCTGTAGGTGTATAAGCTGTAACTCCAAGATATCCTCTGTTCTCCTTAGATGCCTTATACTTTGTAGAAGAATCCATAAGATCTTCAATTATAGGTTTTGCAACAGATATCGGAATAGCATATCCCATACCTTCTGCTTCATCTGCTACCACTTTTCTTGAATTGATTCCTATAAGTTCACCTTTGACATTAAGAAGTGCTCCACCGGAGTTACCATGGTTGATGGACGCATCTGTCTGAATGAACAATCCCTCTGATCCGTCTTCATTGGGAAGTCGTCTGTTCAAAGCACTGATAACACCAACTGTCACTGACTGACCCATACCAAGAGCATTACCGATAGCTATGGCAGGCTCTCCAAGTTTAAGATCGTCTGAATCGCCCATTGTAGCAAAACTTATAGCATTCATAGTAGCATCATCTACTTCTGTAAGAGGTACTGCTATAACTGCAAGGTCCATTCCTGAATTAGTTCCCTTGATAAAAGCTGATTTGTTGGTACCATTAACAAACTGTACAGTAAGATCGTCAGCACCTTCTACAACGTGATAATTAGTAACGATAAGAAGCTCTTCGTCATTCTGTCCGATTATAACACCGGAACCTGATCCTCCGTTAAGAGCTTCTCCCTCTTCATAGCCATAGTCTTCCAGGTTGACAGTATATCTATTCTCGATAACTACTATAGAAGGCATTACCTTCTCAACAAGACTTGATACATCAGTTGCTACTACAAGCTGCTCTTCCTGCTGATCCTTGGTATCTTCTGTTGTCTGAGTTGTAGCTGTATCTTCTTTGTCCTTGGATTTAAGAAGATCACTAATTGAGATATCCTTCTTCTTGGCTACATATACACCGCCGCATCCAAGTCCTGCTATCATGGCAATTACAAGAAACGCAGCAAGGATCTTCTTTCCTTTTTTCTTTTTCTTCTTAGGAGGAGTGCCTCCCTGATTATTAGCACCTGCAGGATTGTAATTATTGTATCCTGCATTACCTGTATACTGGTATGTGCCCTGCAAAGGAGCGCCAGGCGTACCGGTGCCGGCTGCATTCAATCCGTTATTATTAGGATTTTGTGTGTTATTCATTTTCTTCCCCTTTCAAAACCATGTATTATCTTCTTCGATTACATTAATCTCCATGTAGTCAAATGGAACTTCCTCAATGAAGCTGTCCTGCGTGAACCTGCATTTACTGGTCTTCTTGAAGTCATTAACATTGACCGAAAGCCATATAGGCTTTGGAAGATCAAGCTCATAGCATGCCTTCTCCAGACTTCCCATAACCTTATGAGTTCTGGTATCTTCTTCGTCATTGCAGATCACTGTATCTTGTAACATATGATTGTCTTTGAATAGTCTCACCCATAATCTGAACATTTTGTAATCTCTGCTCCTTCCATGCTTCTATTACTTTGCACTAAAATGAGCAAAATTGCAAATGGGGAATAGAAGTACATCCATGTACTTCTGGACATTCCCCTATTACGTCCTGTAAAGACGGGAATAGAAGTACATTCCTTTTAATGTCGAGACTGAGTATATATTATCATCTTTTTTAAAGAAGTGTTCCCTAATGCGACGAAATGCATATTTTAGATGACAGATTGCATATTGCCAACAAATATAGCCTCATGTCATAGGCAAAGACAGCTTTTAATGATTTTAATTGCTGCGTATGTTTGATAAGTTCGAAGTTACAGTTACCAAAAAATCAGGGCTCTGCCTTAATACAAGGCGAGCCCTTTATACCGATCTTTATATCAGTCTTTTTTTAGTCTTCGTATCCGTTAGGATTATTCTTCTGCCATCTCCAGGAATCTTCGCACATCTCGCGGATACCATTCTCAGCCTTCCAGCCAAGTTCCTTCTCAGCCTTGCTTGCATCTGAATAGCAGGTTGCGATATCTCCGGCTCTTCTGGGAGCGATCACGTATGGGATCTTGACGCCGTTAGCTTCTTCGAAGTTCTTGACGATATCAAGAACGCTGTAACCTACGCCTGTTCCAAGGTTGTAAAGTGAAAGTCCTGTGCCGGGTTCAAGCTTCTTAAGAGCCTTAACATGTCCCTTAGCAAGATCTACTACATGGATATAGTCACGAACACCTGTTCCGTCCGGTGTATCATAATCATCACCAAATACATTAAGGTGATCAAGCTTACCAACTGCAACCTGTGTGATATAAGGCATAAGGTTATTAGGAATACCGTTAGGGTTCTCTCCCATAGTTCCTGACTTGTGAGCTCCGATAGGATTGAAGTATCTAAGAAGTACTACATTCCACTCATTATCTGCCTTCTGGATATCTGTAAGGATCTGCTCAAGCATATGCTTGGTCCAGCCGTAAGGATTGGTGCATACTCCCTTAGGGCACTCTTCTGTGATCGGGATGATGGCAGGATTGCCATAAACTGTTGCAGATGAAGAGAAGATGATGTTCTTTACATTATGCTTCCTCATCTCATCAAGAAGAGTCAATGTTCCTGAGATGTTGTTTTCATAATATTCCCAAGGCTTCTGAACAGACTCGCCAACTGCCTTAAGTCCTGCGAAATGGATAACTGCATCGATCTTCTCATTTGAAAAGATCTTCTCAAGATCCTCACGGTTTCTGATATCTGCTTCATAGAAAGGAACTTTCTTGCCTGTGATAGCTTCAATTCTGTCAAGAACCTTCATTGATGAGTTACAGAGGTTGTCCATAACTACTACATCATATCCGGCGTTCTGCAGTTCAACTACTGTATGGCTTCCGATATAACCTGTTCCACCTGTTACTAAAATTGTCATAATGTTTACCTCCTGGGATACACAAAAAACATATGTATGCTCACTATTACCAAACTCGCTCTTACTATCCGTAATTATAAATAACACGAGTTGGCCGTTCAATAACAACATGTTATGCAAAGCTGTCAAAATGTTAACAACCACACAAACGATAATAGCCATAATATAATCGTCTGAGGCATCATCGCCTTGAAAATCATATTATGGCTACCTTAACTTAGGCTTTAAATAGGCCTAAAGTATTATCAAAGCTCGATTCCATTGAGCTTGCAAAGCTCTCTTGCTGACTCTACAGAATCAACACCTGTAGCGTTCTTGATAGGTGCGAACTCTTTCTCTCTTACTACTTCGTAAGGAAGACATGAATCCAGCATATGGATCATATCAAGAACAAGCTGCTCGAACTTGCATCCGTTTGGCTTTTCCGGCTTAACAAGCTGCGCATTTTCATCTATATGAGGGATCTTCTTCTCAACTACGTGAAGAGGAAGTTCCTTAGAAGCTATCTCCTCAAGAGCCTTTTCATTGAAAAGATAATTAAGGATTACTCCAAAGTTATAAGCAGGATCGCCGTTCTCATCCTTGGCATCCATCATCTCCTGTGAAAGCTCGTAATACTCTACGATTGAAGGCTTACCATCTTCAAGGCACATAACACCAACCTTCTCATCAGGAGCATTCTTCTTAACAACCTTGGCACCAACGCTTACTCCGCGCTTAACTGTAGCACCTACGAAGCAAGGATCACAGATTCTCTGAAGTACATTGTCTACAGCAAATACATCGATCCACTCGATTCCTTCTGCATGGATCACATCAAGAAGGCCTGCTCTGATCATAGATGAGAACCATCCTGCATTACCGTTAGGTGATGTAGAGATGCGGTCCTTGCCTTCCATGTATACCTTACCTTCATAGTCAGAAGCAGGTGCCATATCCTGTTTGAAGAATGTAACCTTATCTTCAGGATATCCAAAGAACTTCTTCTCTGTCAGGAACTTAACTGTAGCTTCATGGTTCTTCTCACTTGTCATTATGAAAAGATGTATATAAGCTCCACCTGCAGCATTAACGCTGTCCATAAGGTTCTCAAAAAGTCTCTGGAAGATATATACGTTCTTGGTAAGACCAATATCATACATTCCCTTTGGATTGTCTGATCCAAGACGTGTTCCCATTCCGCCTGCAAGAAGTACTGCTGCTGTCTTGCCGGCTTTGATAGTCTCAATACCGATTCTCTCAAACTCTTCTCTGCCTGCTTCTATCTCAGGAAGCTGCATAGCTGCAAGCGGGCTGAACTTGCCGCGGTCGCCGCCCTTTCCAAGCTCTGAGCACTTAGAAAGTACAGCAAAATCTGTTTCATCTATCTGCTGCAGAAGTGCCTTTTTGCTTTCTTCTGAAAGCTCATCATAGTATTTAAGGACATGCTCCTGTCCGTATTTTGCCAGTTTCTCTTTAGCCTGTTCTAAATTCATTTTTTCACTCACCTCCAAATTGGTTGCTGTCCACCATATTTTATATAGTGCAGCACCACTTACTCCCTTTTTCAAAATTGCCTATTTACTTTATCACATTTTTCGTAAAGTTTCCACTTAAGAGTTGCGCATGTTTTTTGCATTTCATATAAAAAAGCGATTGATGTGAAACTTTTACCAAAACACAACAACCGCTCTTTTATAATAATAATTTAATTAAAACTAATCGAAAATCCCATATGCTAATGAAATTTTAATATACAGCAACTACAGGAGGTACGAGTCCTTCAGGTGCTATAAGTTTACCGTTCTTGTCAAATGTGCAGTCAAGGCCTGCTATGTTGATAGTTGCCCCTGCAACCATCTTGCCATCTTCTGCGAAGTAGAAGAATCCGTCGCCTATCTGTACGAATCCGATGACCATATGTCCATCTACAGGATCCAGCATGTATGTGCCATCCTTGGTCTTGTTAAGACCTTTAAGGATCAGACCGTCTTTGCCTGCGATATAGAAATTAACACCATCGCTAAACATCTGCCCTGCTACCATCTTGCCGTCTGCGCCGAAGAAGTAGTCGCCTACAAATCCTGTCTGCATCAGTCCTTCTGCGTTGAAGAAGTAGCTTGCCTTATCAATTGTTACATTACCAACTGCTGCTGCATGTGTCTTAGGATCGAAATAGTATACTCCGCCTGTTGCAGGATCTGTATAGAATCCGCTGACTGCTGCGCCGTCTGCGCCGAACATATATTTTGCTCCGCCAACTCCAAGCATGCCAGTCTGCATTACAGCATTCTCGTTGAAATAGTACAGATTATTATTTATAGTCTGAAGTCCTACTACTGCAGTACGTGTTTGAGGCTCGAAGTAATAGGTCTTACCTGAAGCAGCATCTGTATAGAATCCTGTGTATGCCTTACCTTCTGCATCGAAATAGTAGATACCTGTATCAAGTCCTAAAAGACCTGTTCTCATGATACCGTCTGCGCCGAGATAGTAGAGATTATCTCCTATGCTCTGAAGGCCTGTAAGCATTACATAATCGTCGTTAAAATATCTTGTGCCATCAGGAAGTGGTACAAATCCCTTTACAGCCTTACCATCAGCACCAAAATATGTCTGGATGCCTTCTCCTACTGTAAGAAGACCTGTCTGCATGATTCCTTCTGCATCAAAGTAGTATCTTGAATTCTCTATATCAGCAAGTCCTACTTTAGCATTACCGCCATTGGCAGGATCAAGATAGTACTGATTGACGCCATCGTTCATCCAGCCCTTCCATACAAGGCCGTTAGAAGCATCACAGAAATACTTGCCGCCTGCTGCCGGTCTGACCCATCCCTTCTGCCAGCGATAATTGTTGTAATAATATGTACCCTTGGCTGTTGTAAGGAATCCTTCAGGGATGATCACTGATGAATAATCTGTGAAGAGATAATCCATATCAACTCTGCCGTTTATACCCGGAACGGAACCACTGCTTGTATACTGCCATACGCCATAGCTGTAAGGCATTGTATTGGTATCAGAGTACTGAGCTACCCATTTCTGCCATGATACATCGCCAAGACGCTGTACGTACCAGTTTCTGCTTGCATATACCATTGGCATATATCCTGCATCAGATACTATAGTACAGAATGTATTGACGATCGCCTGCTGCTGAGCCATATTAAGAGCCTTCTGGCACTGAGCTTCGATATCAATTACTACAGGAAAAGATACCTGATAAGGTGCTATAAGCTGTAGTAACAGACTAGCTTCGCTAGCTGCCTGCTCCGGGCTCATAGCATATGTATACCAGTAAACACCTACTCTAAGACCTGCTGCTGCAGCGCCTTGAAGGTTATTGATATACTGTGTGTCGATAGTTTTGGAAGTTCCTACGCGAACAAATGCAAATGTGATACCACTATTTGCAACTGCTGTCCAGTTAATAGCACCCTGATAGTGAGATACGTCTATTCCTCTTGCTATTACAGGCGCTGCCTGTACATCAACAACTGCCTGAGGCGCCGCAAGTGCTGATGCAAGAGAAATGACAATAGCTGACAGCATAGCTGTTAGCCGTCTGATGACTTTTTTTGACATTGTCCTCCTCCTTTAATAAAGCTTTTTCCCTAACTGACATATATTTTAATTATACCGATAAAAGGCTTTCCTGTGAAGACTAAGGGGCAAAGTCATGGAGGGCTACTGTCAAACTTTTACAAAAAAGAGTCTGTGCACCTTGTCATGCACAGACCCTTGAAAAATCTAAACTATACCTTTTCTATAACCTTATTTTTGTATAAATTTTATACTATCTAAGATTATGCCCAAGGATTCTCTGTAGGATACTTAACTTCTGCAGGCTGGTTGTAACCGATCTCTTCTACAGGTACACCGATGTACTTGAATACCTCGAAGAGCTGCTTGCCCCAGTTACCGAATGCAACAGCACCGTGGTGAGGGAAGTTCTTCTCGATAAGTACGTGTCTGTAGAATCTGCCCATCTCCTTAATAGCGAATACACCGATTGAACCAAATGACTTAGTTGCAACAGGAAGTACTTCACCCTCAGCAATGTAAGCGCGAAGCTTAGCATCAGCTGTGCTCTGGAGACGATAGAATGTGATCTTGCCAGGGATGATATCTCCTTCAAGTGTTCCGTTTGTAACCTCGATAGGAAGATTACGAGCCATGATCTTCTGGTATCTCATCTCATGGAATGAAAGCTTGCTTGTGCATGTATTGCCGCAGTGGAAGCCCATGAATGTATCTGTGTGCTTGTAAGGGAACTTGCCCTCGATTGACTCTTTGTACATATCCTTAGGTACAGAGTTGTTGATATCAAGAAGAGTTACAGCATCGTTACTGATAACTGTTCCGATGAACTCTGAAAGTGTTCCATAGATATCAACCTCACATGATACAGGGATTCCTCTTCCTGTAAGACGGCTGTTTACATAGCAGGGAACGAATCCGAACTGTGTCTGGAATGCAGGCCAGCACTTTGTTGTAAGTGTTACGAACTTTCTGTAGCCCTTGTGAGCTTCGATCCAGTCAAGAAGTGTAATCTCATACTGAGCAAGCTTCTCAAGAACTTCAGGCTTCTTGTTGCCTGATCCAAGATCCTTCTTCATATCTTCTACTACTTCAGGGATACGAGCATCGCCAGCGTGGTTCTTGAAGCTCTCGAAGAGGTCAAGCTCTGAGTTCTCTTCGATCTCTACACCAAGGTTGTAAAGCTGCTTGATAGGAGCATTACAAGCAAGGAAGTTCATAGGACGAGGTCCGAAGCTGATGATCTTAAGGTTCTGAAGTGCATATACAGCCTTAGCGATCGGAAGGAACTCGTGGATCATATCAGCACAATCCTCAGCATCGCCTACAGGATACTCAGGGATATATGCCTTTGTATTTCTAAGTGCAAGGTTGTAGCTTGCATTGAGCATACCACAGTATGCATCGCCTCTTCCGTCCATAAGGTCGTTCTGGCTCTCTTCTGCAGCTGCGCAGAACATCTTAGGTCCGTCGAAGTGCTTAGCAAGAAGTGTCTCTGAAATTTCAGGACCGAAGTTTCCAAGGAATACGCAGAGAGCTTCGCATCCGTTCTTCTTAACATCTTCAAGAGCGTTAACCATATCGATCTCGCTCTCAATGATTGTAATAGGGCATTCATAGATGTCCTTAGCATCATACTTGTCTGCATAAGCCTTAACAAGTGCTTTTCTTCTGTTTTCTGCAAGGCTAGCCGGGAAACAGTCACGGCTAACTGCTACGATTCCGATTTTGATTTCTGGAATGTTGTTCATTTTTTTGCCTCCTACCTCTTATAACATTAACTTTTTCTTCTCAAGCCAATTACCAGTTGTACGGTATTACATGTATTTATTATTAATACAACTGATATACTATTTGTCTTTAATACAAAATTATTTTACAACACATTTTGAATTTTTAATGTTTAATTATTGCTATTTAGTCCTCAATTTTAATTTTCTATCTATTCAACAAAAAAAGAGCCCGGAAACTGTATAAAATAACATGTCTCCAAGCTCTTTTTATGTGTACAACTTATTATTTTTTGTTCGCTACATCGGATCTTATAAGGGCTCTCTTGAGCTTAGCTTCTGCAAGCATGACATCCTTGTCTCCAAGTTTGTCTTTGGTTGCAAGTCGCTCCTGAGCACGCTTTTTGGCATCCATAGCTCTCTCAAGATCGATATCCTCTTTCCATTCCCATGTTGTAGCAACAACACGGCACTCGCCGTCCATGACATTTATCATTCCGCCCATGCAGGCAGCTGTTTTTACTGTTCCGTCCTCGAATTCAACCTTAGCAGGTCCCATACCAAGTGCAGAGCAATAATTAGTATGCTTTGCCATAACACAGACATCACCGTCTATGGTGCGAAGGATAATCCTTGTAGCCTGTCCGTCCAGCTTACTCCCGTCAGGAGTAGCTATCTGAAGATGAAACGGAGTTGCCATAGCTCATCCCTCCTTCATCTTATGATTTCTTTGCTTTTTCGAAGGCTTCATCGATAGTTCCGCAGAAGAGGAATGCTGATTCAGGAAGCTCGTCACACTCACCGTTAAGGATCATGTTGAAGCCTCTGATAGTCTCTTTAAGTGGTACATACTTGCCGGGGATACCTGTGAACTGCTCAGCAACGCTGAATGACTGGGACAGGAATCTCTGAACCTTACGAGCACGGCTAACTGTAAGCTTATCCTCGTCAGAAAGTTCATCCATACCCATGATAGCGATGATATCCTGCAGCTCTCTGTATCTCTGAAGAACCTGCTGTACGCCTCTGGCTGCTTCATAGTGATCCTTACCAACTATCTCAGGTGTAAGGATACGGCTTGTTGAATCCAGCGGATCAACTGCAGGGTAGATACCCTGAGAAGCAATCTCACGGGACAGAACCGTAGTAGCATCCAGATGTGTGAATGTTGTTGCAGGAGCAGGGTCTGTAAGGTCATCCGCAGGTACGTATACAGCCTGAACAGATGTAATAGATCCGTCCTTGGTTGATGTGATACGTTCCTGAAGTTCACCCATTTCGGTAGCAAGTGTAGGCTGATAACCTACGGCTGAAGGCATACGGCCAAGGAGCGCCGAAACCTCAGAACCTGCCTGAGTGAAACGGAAGATATTATCGATGAACAGAAGCACGTCCTGCTTCTTAACATCACGGAAGTACTCAGCAACAGTAAGTCCTGAAAGACCTACTCTCATACGAGCTCCCGGAGGCTGGTCCATCTGACCGAATATAAGAGCTGTCTTATTGATAACTCCTGATTCGCTCATCTCACCATAAAGGTCATTACCTTCACGGGTACGCTCACCAACACCTGTGAATACTGAATATCCACCGTGCTCTGTTGCTACGTTGTGGATCAGTTCCTG
Source organism: Butyrivibrio fibrisolvens (assembly GCF_023206215.1). Classification (NCBI taxonomy): domain Bacteria; kingdom Bacillati; phylum Bacillota; class Clostridia; order Lachnospirales; family Lachnospiraceae; genus Butyrivibrio; species Butyrivibrio fibrisolvens. The sequence continues at coordinate 935,936 of NZ_CP065800.1, read as the reverse complement.
AATAAGAACTGTCTTACCAACGCCGGCACCGCCGAACAGACCTATCTTACCACCCTTAAGATAAGGGCAGATAAGGTCAACGACCTTGATACCTGTCTCCAGGATCTCACTTGCCGTCTGCTGATCTTCATAAGCAGGAGCCTCTCTGTGGATAGGCCAGTAGTCTGAAGCCTGAATCGGCTCCTTGTTATCTACAGGCTCACCAAGGAGGTTCAATACCCTACCAAGGCACTCTTCGCCAACGGGCATCTTAATAGGTGCTCCGGTATCTTTGGCAGGAGTTCCTCTCATAAGGCCGTCGGTACTGCTCATGGCGATACAGCGGACTTTGTCGTCGCCTATATGCTGGGCAACTTCTACTACCAGACGTGTGCCATTATTATCAATCTCAATGGCATTCATCAGATCCGGCAGCTGTCCATCTTCAAATTTGATGTCCAGTACAGGTCCCATTACCTGGGTTACTGTACCTATATTTTCTGTAGCCAATGATTATCTCCTTTATATTTAGACAAAAGATGTTTACAGTTACACGCTTCATTCCAGCGTTATGAACCGGATCCCGATACGATCTCCGTGATCTCCTGCGTGATAGCAGCCTGTCTTGCACGGTTGTAGTACAAGCTGAGATTGTCGATCATGTCGGAAGCGTTGTTGGTAGCATTCTCCATAGCCATACGACGAGCACCCTGTTCGGATGCAGCACTTTCGCACATTACGCTGAAGATGATACCTGCTATATATTCCGGTATTATCGCATTGAATGTCTCTTCAGAACTCGGTTCATACATGATAACCTCACGACCGTTTTCTGACGGCGGATCCGGTGTAAACGGAAGCAGCTGCCAGGTCGTAGGTACCTGTGACAGAACCGATTTGAAGACAGTTCCGGCCACATGGATCTCGTCGTAGTCGCCATTTTTATAGCCCTGACATACGAGTCTTGACATTTCGAAGCAGTCACTGACAGATACTTCACCTACCAGCGGGAAAGCATCGGATATGATCTCCCTGTTTCTCTTACGGAAGTATTCCAGTGCTTTCTTACCTACAGGAAGGAATGCACATTCCTTACCTTTGGTTTCCTGTTCGATCATCCTGAACATGTTGGCATTGTAGCCGCCTGCAAGTCCTCTGTCTCCGCCAAATACGATATATAACCTCTTCTTGATCTCTCTTTTCTTAAGATATACAGAATCAAAATCAGAGTTTGAATTAGCTATATCGTTGAGCGTCTTAGAAAGGACTTCGTAATAAGGACGGCTGTTCTCTACACGTTCCTGGGCCTTGCGGAGTCTGGAAGAAGCTACCAGCTTCATAGCTCTGGTAATCTGCATGGTGCTCTGCACTGATTTTATGCGGAGCTTGATGCTTTTCATCGAAGCCATGTCAGTTCTCCTTTCCGCTTATGCATTCTTTGTAAACCGTTTTGTATACTCAGAAAGTGAATCCTTAAGAGCACCTTCGATCTCATCATCCCATGCGCCTGTAGCGGCAATCTTGTCCATTACGGCCTTGCCTTTTTCATTAGCATCAAGGAAATCATAAAGACCTGACTCATATTCTGCTACCTGAGCTGTGTCAACTTCCTTAAGGTAGTCATTGTTAACGGCATAAAGAATTGCTACCTGCTTCTCAACAGGAACAGGAGTTCCTCTGTTCTGCTTGAGAACTTCCACAATTCTGGCACCCTTATCAAGACGAGCCTTGGTATCTTCATCAAGGTCAGATCCAAACTGTGCGAAAGACTGAAGCTCTCTGTACTGTGAGTACAAAAGCTTAAGTGTTCCGGCAACCTTCTTCATGGCCTTGACCTGAGCATTACCACCTACACGGGATACGGAGATACCGGGGTTAACGGCAGGTCGTACACCTTCGTGGAACAGCTCTGTCTCAAGGAATATCTGTCCGTCTGTAATAGAGATAACGTTGGTAGGAATGTATGCCGATACATCGCCTGCCTGTGTCTCGATGATAGGAAGAGCTGTAAGTGATCCGCCGCCTTTAGCTTCAGAAAGCTTAGCAGCTCTTTCAAGAAGACGTGAGTGCAGATAGAATACATCTCCGGGATAAGCTTCACGTCCCGGTGGACGTCTGATAAGGAGTGAAAGCTCACGATAAGCAACCGCATGCTTGGAAAGATCATCATAGATGATAAGTGCATGCTTGCCCTGATTCATGAAATATTCACCAATAGTAGCTCCTGCATAAGGTGCAATGTACTGAAGAGGAGCACCTTCTGATGCAGTAGCTGCAACAACTACTGTATATTCCATAGCGCCTGCTGCTTCAAGATTTGCAACAAGGTTGGCAACTGTGGAATTTTTCTGACCTATAGCTACATAGATACAGATAACATCTTTGCCCTTCTGGTTGATGATAGTATCTGTAGCAATAACTGTCTTACCTGTCTGACGGTCACCAATGATAAGCTCACGCTGACCACGACCTATCGGGATCATTGAATCGATAGCTTTGATACCTGTCTGGAGAGGCTCCTTAACAGGCTGACGTTCGATGATTCCGGGGGCTGTATGTTCGATAGGATCGAAACGTACAGGCGTAATATCACCCTTGCCATCTATTGGCTGGCCAAGGGCATTGACTACTCTTCCGAGTACATCATCGCCTACAGGAACAGATACAACTTTTCCTGTACGCTTTACAATATCGCCTTCTTTGATTCCTACATCGGAACCAAGAAGGACTATTGAAATGCTGTTTTCTTCCAGATTCTGTGCCATGCCGTAAGTACCGTTAGAGAATTCTACAAGTTCTCCGGCCATACATTTTTCCATTCCGCTGGCACGTGCGATACCGTCACCGACCAGGATAACAGTTCCTGTCTCTGCCTGTTCGATAGCGGCGGAATAATGCTTGATCTGGCTTTTTATTATCTGACTAATTTCTTCAGGTTTCAGCGCCATTTCTCATCCTCTTATTCCTGCGCTTACTGCGCATACTTACCCTTTCAGGGTTATACAACTGTATCTTTGATGATGGAATTAAGAGCATCAATACGCTCTTTTGCTGTGCCATCATATCGCTTGCCATCCATGTCGAGACGGATACCGCCGATAAGCGCGGGATTGACATAGCAGGTCATATCGACCCTCTTGCCTTTCATCTTCTCAAGCTTATCGTGAAGGGCAGTTTTCTGAGCATCTGTTAGTGCTACAGCACTTGTAACGGTTGCTTCCACAATGCCATGGGCTTCATTGTAAAGTCTGCGATACTCTTTGGCGCAGCCCTTAACTTCGCCCATATATCCCTTCTCACACATGAGTTTTAGGAAATTCAGAAGGTAAGGCCACATGTCAGCTCCGAATGCTTCATCAAGGAGTCTGACCCTGTCATCCTTACTGATACTGGGTTCTGAAAGAAGCTTTTCGTAAAGGGGATTTTCTTTCATGAGAGAAAGAACTGTCCCAAGCTGTTCCAAAACCAGATCCGTCTGATTTTCTTCCGAAGCAAGCTCATATAAGCTTCCACCATATTTCTTGGCTGTTTCGGTCATCATATAGACGTATCTCCAACATTCTGAATGAATTCGTCAACTAGGTTCTCATGATCCTTTTCGTTGATTTCGCGGCCGATAACCTTAGACGCGATGCTCATTGCCATAGAACCGATCTCGTCTTTGGCATCATTGATCGCGCGCTTTTTCTGCTGCTCAATATCCTTCTCTGCCTGTCTCTTAATTGAGGCAGCCTCTGACTGGGCATCTGCAACGATCTTCTCGCTTCTCTTAGTCGCAGTACTTGTTGCTTCCTTGACTATACGATCAGCTTCGTCGTTAGCTCTGGAAAGACTTGTCTCGTACTGAGCTTTGAGATCAAGCGCTTTGGCCTTGGCTTCTTCAGCCTCTTTTAAAGGCTGGTCTACAAGTCCCTGGCGCTTGGCCAAGATGTCCATTACAGGTTTGTACAGGAACTTTTTGAACAAAAGAATCTGAATACCCAGGTTGATCAGCTGAACAACAATTGTCTGCCAGTCCAGCGAAACCAATAAATTGTATGTTGCTTCCATGGTATTCTCCTTTTCTTGGTTTAAGTGTCCTTGTTCCTGACCTTATTAAAGCTGTCCAAGGAAAAGACCAGGTGCAACGAAGATCAGAAGAAGACCTGTAACGAAACCGTAAATACCTGTTGTCTCTGAAAGAGCGACACCAAGGATAAGTGTTGATCTGATCTCGCCTGATGCTTCCGGCTGACGTGCGATTGATGAAACTGCTGCTGCTGCCGCATTACCTTCACCAATACCAGGACCTATACCTGCTATAAGAGCAAGTCCGGCGCCAATACCACATCCTGCAAGTGCAATACCTTTAGCTAATACTGTTAAATCCATATTTAATTCCTCCTAAGAATTATTCGTTACTGTAATAGGTTTATTGCCTGTAAGTAACTTATTCTGATGCCTGTTTAATGAATATACACGTAAGTGTACAGAAGATAAACGGCTGGATCAGTCCGCTGAACCAGTCAAAGTAAAGTGATGTCACAGCCGGTAAACCAATCTCAAGGATCGGAATATTAGCTGCAAGCCATCCTCCAACTACAGGGATAAGTCCCAGCAGCGCAGCACTGGCAAGCCCCAGTGAAGAATAGATCAGGGTTCCGATAACCATACCCGAAAGTATGTTGCCGAAGTGACGGCAAGCCATAGATATAGGCGTGGAGAATTCACTGATGATATTCATAGGTAGCATTACCGGCATAGGATCAAGATATCCTTTGAGATATCCGCCGAATCCATTAGCCTTGATTTTGTGCTTGGTTATGAGTATCAATACAATGATCGCCCATCCGGCCTCTGTTGCCAGGTCAGCAGTCGGACTCCAACATCCTCCTACAAGACTTATCATGTTGCTGAAAATAGCAGTCCCGAACAAAGCGCCAATGAATGGAATATAGTAGTCGAACTTATCGCCCATATTGCCTCTTACAAAGTTATTAAGAAGCTCTACTATCCACTCTGCAATGGCCTGCCTCTTACTGATGCCGGTTACCTTAAGATTTCTTCCAAGGATCCAGCAGATAAAAGACAATACGATCAGAACTATCCAGCCCATGATCATGGTCTGAGTGATGTGGATCTCCCCAATCGGCGAGTTTTCTACTATCGTATAGATCCTCGCGCCATGAAGATCAATGTCCATAAATCAGGATTCACCTCCTTTTACTCCGGGCTCTGAACCAACCTTGCCGGTCAGGTTCAGTTTGCCGGTTATTTGTAGTATATAAATAGCTAGTTTCGGGAAGAGAAGCGGTATCAGAGCGCTTATAACATTGATAAAGGGTACAAAAACAGAAGCTACAATCCATAAGCCCTGAAGCCCCATTCTCTGAGTGTAGCCTTTCTGAACGCCTCTTCTTACTTCTGCACCTCCATTCTGTGCCGCGTTGAGCGATCTCTGGAGAGAAACTGCCATCCAGATAAAGCAGATCATTCCAATAAGAGTACCGCCAACTGCACCGATAACAATAGTCACATCAAACGCGTATAAGCCGGTAAATGAAATCAAAAAACCGACCACGATCTCAATGACACACAAAATCCCGCAACAGGCAAAAACTCCTTTAACGAGTCCTTTGATATCATCATCTAAATGCATGAAACTTCCCTCCCCTTAAAATGTCCTCTTGAATCTGTCATAAGTAAGTGTCCACATTATTATATTTCGGCTAAAAAGCCTTTTTAGTAATGTTTGGAAAAAGAATGACTTTTTGGTTTGTTCTTGTCAGGGCGTTTCTGACCTTTCATGACTATCTTGGTGTAAAACTTCCAGAAAGTCATAAAACCTGCGCCAAGACCGAAAAAAAGCCCAACAAAATAAATCCACATTCCAAATCCGAAATGTGTATCAAGGTACCAGCATCCTGCAAGACAAAGCAGCACAGGCATGATCAGATCAAGCCCCAGCTGGCCAACATATACAAGATATTTAAATGCATTAGACCAATCTCGCATATATACCTTTCATAATAAAAATATAAAAACACGCATGTTCACCAATATTTTAACATAGTGGTTAATTTATGTGCAAGGCTGTCACAAAAACGACAGTCTGTGTTCAAGCAGTCGCACTTCCCACTTGGACGGGCCGGCATCCCCGAAGTCTTTACAGGGGCAGGCCCGTCCAAGTGGGAAGTTTTTATTTTAAATAAAAAAGCCATCCCAACTTACCTAGGATGGCTTTTCGTTATTTATACATGATTTACTCTTCTTCTGTAGCTGTAGTCTTGATGTGAAGCTCTTCAAGCTGCTTGTCTGTTACAAAGCTCGGAGCTCCCATCATTACGTCCTGAGCATTCTTGTTCATAGGGAACGGAATGATCTCACGGATTGAATCTTCTGCTGCAAGGAGCATTACCATACGGTCTACTCCGGGAGCGATACCAGCATGTGGCGGTGCACCATAGCAGAATGCGTTGTACATAGCAGGGAACTTCTTCTTAACGTCCTCTTCACCAAGCTTTACAAGTTCGAATGCCTTGATCATGATCTCAGGATCGTGGTTACGAACAGCACCTGATGAAAGCTCTACGCCGTTAACAACAAGGTCGTACTGATCTGCCATGATAGTAAGAGGATCAACCTCACCTTTTTCTGCCTTAAGAAGGATATCAAGACCACCTGAAGGCATTGAGAAAGGATTGTGGCAGAACTCAAGCTCTCCTGACTCCTCGCCTATCTCATACATAGGGAAGTCTACTATCCAGCAGAATGCATACTGCTCTTTGTCCATGTGTCCGGGAACAGCTGCACCAAATGTCTTAACAAGTACACCTGCTGTCTTAACTGCAGCACCCTTTTCACCAGCAGAAAGAACTACAAGTGTGTTAGGCTCAAGTGAAAGTGCCTTAACAACTTCATCTTTCTTAGGTGCTACAAACTTGGAGATACCACCTACAAGTTCGCCATTTTCATCTACTCTGAACCAGTAGCCCTTATTACCTGACTGAACTTCTACAGCTTCCATTGTCTTGTCGATGAACTTACGGCTCTCATGGAAGTTAGAAACTACAACTGCCTTGATAACACCGTCAGCAAATGGAGCAAAGTCAGGTGTACGAAGAAGCTCTGTAACATCTGTAACTGTAAGGTCAATACGAAGGTCAGGCTTATCTGTTCCATATTTCTCCAAAGCTTCAAGATAAGGAATTCTTACAAAAGGAGCACTTGATGCTCTGTCATATGTTCCATACTTGGCAAAGATTGGAGGAAGTACATCTTCGATTATTGCAAATACATCTTCCTGAGAAGCAAATGCCATCTCCATATCAAGCTGGTAGAATTCTCCCGGTGATCTGTCACCTCTTGCATCCTCATCGCGGAAGCAAGGTGCTATCTGGAAGTAACGGTCAATACCTGAAACCATAAGGAGCTGCTTGAACTGCTGAGGTGCCTGAGGAAGTGCATAGAACTTACCAGGGTGCTTACGAGCAGGAACAAGATAGTCTCTGGCTCCTTCAGGTGATGATGCTGTAAGTATAGGAGTTGTGATCTCCATAAAACCGTGATCTATCATAGAGCTTCTAAGAGCTGCAATGATCTGTGATCTTAAGATGATATTCTTCTTAACTTCAGGATTTCTAAGATCAAGATATCTATATTTAAGTCTTGCTGTCTCATCTGCTTCACGGCTGTGATTGATCTCAAAAGGAAGCTCATTGTAGCGGCAACGTCCAAGAACTTCTACCTTCTCAGGGACAACTTCAATCTCACCTGTCTCCTGCTTAGGGTTCTTGGAGCTTCTCTCTCTTACAACACCTTCAACTGATATTGTTGATTCCTTGGTTATAGCCTTGAACTGCTTCATCATATCAGCATTTTCTGCTACAACCTGTGTTGTACCATAGAAGTCACGGATTACTACGAATCCAAGTTCTGCTCCGACTTCTCTGAAATTCTCAAGCCATCCGCACAGCTTAACTTTCTTGCCTGCGTCTGACAGCCTTAATTCTCCGCATGTATGTGTACGGGACTGCATCTTTATTACCTCCATCTACCTTAGGTGTTTTATGTCATACTGCAACTGTTATCTATTACCACCTTATGTTACAGCCAAAACAATTATCGATTAATCGTTTTTAGCTTTTTTATGTTCTTATTAAATGCCAATCTATAATATCAGAAAAAATAATCATTTCAACGCCTCAGTATATTAGCGAAATATGCGTTAAAAAGGGTGGGTTAAAGGCTTAAAATTTGTACAAATTTTCTTTTATTTTTTTGTTGCAAATTATGGATAGAGGATTATAATAGAATCACCTGTAAACAATTTTGTAATATTTTGTAATAGTTCTTTGAGGTCCCGGTTTTTATGTCAAGCTTTAAATTTGTAAGTATAATAGCCACAGTTGTACTAACAGCAGCGCTTTCACTGCTTGCGACAGGTTGCAGTAATGGTATGTCAACCACCAAGGCTGCACAGAGTGACAGTGCGACTTTTGTAATATCTGAATCCGTTGCCTCAGAATCCGGTTCATATTATGACAATTAAAGACACATTTCTAAGTCCGGATTACTATCCCAGTTTCTCATGTAAAGGCCCGGAGTGCCGTCATACTTGTTGTAATGGTCTTACCATCAACATGTCCCAGCAGGAATATTTCAAGCTGGTTGGTTTGTCATGCTCTGATGAGCTAAGACAGGGACTGGATCTTGCGATTAAACCTCTTTCAAATCCTGATCCATACAAATATGCCGAGCTGTGCCATGACTTTTTTGGTAACTGCCGTATGCTTATGGACAATGGATGGTGCCGCCTCCAGTATGAATGCGGCGAAGATGTTATGACCTATGCCTGCAGATATTTTCCAAGAAGCCCTCGTCTTAACATTGCGCCAAGAGTGTCCTGCTCCTGCGGATGCGAGAAGACCATCGAGATGCTGATGGAATCTGAAGATAGAATCAAGACTACATCAGGCTTATATTCTTTTGACCTCGCTGGTGAGGAGAAGACGTCGGAAGCCTATACCAAAGATGAACTTGAAAAAATACAGAACTGCCTCTTTGACATTCTACAAAATAAAGAGCTATCTTTAGATACCAAGATTACGGATATTAAAGACTTTCTTGAAAGTAATAAGTCAAAAGAAATATCCGGCTTAAGAAGTCAAGAAAACGATCATGCGAAATCCATTGATATTATAAAACTAAAAAAGATCGCAGAATTCGTCAAAGATCAGTACTACACAATGTCAGATTACTGCGATGCATTCCTTAAGGCTGCACAAAGTGATGATCCATCAGCTGCATTAGGGGCAGGCTGCGACAAGCTTCATTCCCTGTTCCCTGATCTTGACATGTGGATCTGTAAGATGTTTGTAAATGATATCTTCTATACGCAGTTCCCTTATATCGGTGAGGAGATGTCTATGACACAGGCAGGTACTTTATTTGAATGCGAGGTACGTTTTTTACAGATGTTACTGTATTCAAATGCAGAGCATATTTCAAGTAAAGATGATCTTGTGGATCTGTGCATGTACTTCTTCAGAATGGCAGACTTTACGCCTTTCTCTCATAATGCACTGGTACTTATGAAGTAACCGACACATTTTTTGTAAGCGCGAAGACTGAATTACATTTCTATCAAAAACATATAACATTAAAGGACTTCTATGATACACATTGGCATCATAGAAGTCCTTTAATGTTATATGTTTGGCAAGTACGAAGTTTCACTAAGATTCTCTCATTTAGTCTATCTCGAAGCTTGCTGCTACTGTATATGTATCGTAGTCTCCGGCGCCTCTGTAATCTGTAACTGTAAGTACTACTCTGTATGTTCCGGAAGGTAACTTGCCATATACATTCGCCCAGTTGATCTTGTACTCAGTAGTATCATCTGATGCTATGGTCATAGCGATGTCTTCAAATATGACATTATCCATCATATTAGCTTCAACCCATCCGGAGTCTTCAAGCTTTTCAATCTTATAAGACTTGGAATATTCAAGGCTTCCTGTAGCACTGCCGCCACTCTGGGTAAATACTACAGTTGCTCCTTTGGAAGATACATCTTGTACTTCAAGAGTAAGACCCAGATCATCTATATTACCTTCAAATAATACAGCTGCTTCTTCATTCATTACATCTGCCTGACCGGATTCTTTCGAAGAATCAAAATCCATGCCACCAGCTTGTTCATCATCCAAAGAGTTCTCCGAACCTTCCATGGTCTTTGGTTCCAGTGCTATAGTATCAGATCCATCACTGTCTTCCTCGTCATAGCTACTTGCTGCTCCTTCCATAGCTCCTTCACCCTCGTCAGAATCTTCTGACTCATACTCCTCTGCATCGCTATATACATCTTCACTCTCTTGTGCTTCCTCGTAAGATGAACTTGCAACATCTTCGTAGCTACCGTCAGCTGATTGATAGGACGGCTTAACACTGATCCAGACCACATTAATAACTGCAAAACCAAGGCACACCGCCGCTGCAACAGCCACATAGCTTATTATCTTCTTGCTATAGCTTCGCCTTTTTGATGATCTTATATCTGTAACCTTTGATTCATCTTCATCAAGGATTTCCTGTATATACTTATCATCTATGTCACTCATGGCCCTTAAAAGGTCTTCTTTGGATTTTTTCATATCGTGACACCTTCTTTCTCAAGATAATCCTTTAATTTATTACGGGTTCTTAATAGCGTCATCTTGACTTTGCTTTCTGAAAGGCTGTACTTATCTGCAATCTCGGTGATGTTATACCCAAAATAATACCTTCTTACGAAGATCTTGCGCGTAAGCTCTTTTTGTTCATACAAGAATTTATTCAAAATCTCGCTAAGTTCTCTGGCTTCCTGGCTACTACCTACTTTGTCATCAGCTATCACTTCCGCAAGCTCATCAAGTAATACTCCCACCTGCGCATTACCTCTCTTATCTGCGTGCATCATATCGTACCTGTCAAGGGACAAGTTCCTTACGATTTTGGACAAAAAGGCAGAGAATACATCAGGCTTTTGAGGAGGTATTGCATTCCAAGTCTTAAGATAGGTATCATTCTCACACTCATCCGCATCCTCAATACTATGAAGGATGCGCATGGATATACTCTTTAAGAGCCTTCCGTATTTATTTTTGGTCTGCACCAAGGCATCCTCGTTCCTTGCAAAGTACAGTTCGATGATCGCACTGTCTTCCATAAGATTTCCCATAAAAATTTGTCCCCTCTTACTATAATGACGGATAATAAACGAATCAGGTCACACTACAATAATATACTAGGCTCAATCTACTTTTGGTATAGACTCTTCTTTCTCCACCACTGACCATGTTGTATTCGGCAGATATGTAATTCTCACCGAATCGCCTTTTTTAATATTATCATCATTATATAAAACTCTATATACATATTCCTGTCCGTCTACGGTAACTATTATTGATTTAAATAATCCCAACGAACCTTTTCGCATCGCTTCTCTATATACTATCCCATGATCAACCTTGTATTCTTTGTTATATATATACTTTGAATCTTTAGCTATAGGTAACATCATGCCCACAAACACAATAACAACGCATACGATTAAAAACACTTTGTATATTGTTCTTGTTTCATTGTCAATCTCAGCTTCTTTTCTTCCAGTTTTAATTTTAATCGAGAAAACGTTGAGACATACCAAAACTGTACATATAGTAACAAATAAAAAAGCAACTAAATGCAAAATGAAATATTCATTAAATAATTTATAGTAATCTATTATGATAGCCCCTTTCGATAATATCTATATATCATATAAACATCTAAAAATACATGATTATATGCCCTGCCAAATACTCATTCACTAATTCTTTCATCCATATACTTATGAACGCAGTCTCTGATCTTCTGCATAGCTTCCCGAGTTTTCTCATTATGACTTTCAAAAGAAAGCATCTGCTCGATGTATCCCTGCCTCATTGCTTCTGCTACGCTGGCAGGATATACAAGTCCATATACAAGTGATATATGTCCTACGAGATGATCAATAGATGTTACAGTATGGCATCTGTTGACATTAAGGTGAGCAAGAGAATCTTCTAGAACCTTAGGGCTTATATCATCTGTATAAAAAGCTTCCATCGTGGTATTGTAGATCTCATCCATAGGGAAGTCGCAATTGACTTTTAGGATATCAATCTTGTCCGCATCCCTTAATATCTGTGAATACATAAGCTCTCTGTCTGTAAGTGCCTTGGGAAGTTCGTACACATTGTGGAGCCTTATAGCTTTCTCCATAAGCTTATCTTCGCTCGCATCATCTATATAATCACGGACGTGACCATCTATAAAAAGAATATCTGCGCTTAAAGCTGCGTGATTGACGGAGATAGAATCTTCGAAAGTATTAAAGCGCCTTAACTGTTCGAATCTTCCAACATCATGGAACATACCAAGAAGCCATGCAAGATCAACATCTTCCCGGCTTAACTTAAGACTTTTTGCGATCATATCGCAAAGGTCCGCTACCCTGTATGTGTGCTCAACCTTGAGCCTTACCTTAGTATCTGTAATATCATAATCTGCCACATAATCTGCAAATACATTTTTAACTTTCTCTCTGTCTATTATCATTTTTGAATCTCTTTTTCCTTCAGAATCCCAACTTCATTTATGTTTCTTTTATTTAGCCATATATTTGATGCCTTATCACTTAAAAACAAAAGCACCGGAAGTTTCCAACCGGTGCTCCATAAACTTCATTATTTGATTTTAATGCATTTTGGTCTGAATAATCAATCGAGTTTTAAGATAAGCTCAAGGATACGCTTGCCACAGATTTCCATCTCTTCTCTTGTCAGGAGCTTTTTCTTCTTGGCTTCAAGTAGGCGTTTAGGGAATCCGTTGGCCATCTTGACATCATTGCCTGCTGCTACTTCCTTGTAGTGCTCGCCGTGTCCCCACCAGTCTGTTGTAACCATACCTTTGAAGCCCCACTCATCACGAAGGATGTCTGTAAGAAGCTCGTGGCTTTCTGATGCACGCACGCCATTGATCGCATTGTAGGAAGACATTACAGTCCATGGATCAGACTCTTTTACCACGATCTCAAAAGGCTTTAAGTAGATTTCGCGGATAGCTCTTTCGGATGCACGTGAGTCGCTCTCGTTTCTATTGGTCTCCTTGTTATTAAGTGCAAAATGCTTGACAGATACAGCTATGCGGTTGGACTGCACGCCTCTTACCATTGCTGCTGCCTGCTTACCTGCAAGAAGAGGATCTTCTGAGTAGTACTCGAAGTTTCTTCCGCACAGAGGACTTCTGTGGATGTTGATAGCGGGAGTAAGCCATACTGCGATATTGTTCTCTTTGACCTCTTCACCTGCTGCCTTACCAACTTCATATACAATCTCAGGATCCCAGCTGCATGCAAGAAGTGTAGAGCAAGGGAATGCTGTAGTATGAACCATGGCTTCAGGCTGTATTCTAAGGCCAGCAGGACCATCAGCTGTCATAGCATTAGGAACGCCAAAGTCAGGGAAGTTACCAAAACCAAATGTATTGGCAACGCCTGTATTAGGCTGACCTCCAAGAAGATCTGCAAGATCCTCGTCAGTAAACTGAGCTATGAACTCATCAAGTGATATCTTACCTTCTGCAACCTCAATAAGCTGGTGTTTTGGAGCTTCACCCCACATAGGAAGCGCATCTACTCGCCTTACCTGAGGTTTAAATCCCATGTTCTTCTCAGGATTTGCAGGAAGATTTGTAGCATTAATATCTCTTTCCTTGAAAGTCTTGAGCTTCTCGAAACTTCCGTCTGCACGAAGTCTCTTAGGAAGTGATACAGGCGCAAGACGCTCTGTAAGCTGCTGCGTAACAGTATCCTTAGAAAGTGTTACTACATTTACGCAGATAAGATTTCTTGAAGATGTGCCAAGGAAAATACCGTATTCACCCTTTTCAAGAACATATGCAGACTTACAAACCTTGCCTTCATCATCATATGATGCCATCTGGCTTACAGGGAATGAGATGCTGACAAGTTCTGACTCTCCGGGCTCAAGAACCCTTGTCTTCTTATAGCCTGCAAGAACCTTGGAAGGCTTGCCAAGCTGGCCCTGAGGAGGACAGAAATACACCTGGACAACTTCACGTCCCGGATATGAACCTGTGTTTCTAACACGTGCAGTAGCTGTGATATATGCCTTCTTGACATCAGATGGCTTAAGCTCTACATTGTCAGGATCATCTTCGAATGTGAAAGTAAATTCTGCATCCTGTTCGCATACCTTACTCTTATCTTCTACTCTTGCTGCCGGATCTACGATCTGGAACGAAGTGTATGACAGACCGTAACCAAAAGGATATACAACCTTATCAGCTGCTCCCGGAATGGTCTCAAAGTATCTGTAACCTACATATATATCTTCTGTATAGTTAACATAATCATTGGATTCATGGAATCCTTCTGTAGACGGATAGTCTGTAAGATCCATGGCAAAAGTATCTGACAGCTTACCTGAAGGTGTTCCTATGCCGCATAAAAGCTCAGCTTCTGCAGCGCCGCCTTCCATACCTCCCTGGTATGCAAGAAGGACGCTCTGGATCTTCTTCTCATCTGCAAACCACTTGGTATCTACAACTCCGCCTACATTCAATACTACAACAACCTTAGAGAAAGCCTTGATAACTTTTTTGACCATGTCTTCTTCAGCCTTGGTAAGGTAGAAGTCGCCTCTTTCAAAGAGCTGCTCAGACTCTTCTACAAGCGGTGATACCCAATCTTCCTTGCGACCTTCAGTTGCCTTGGTTCCAGCTATCTTACGATCCCAGCCCTCACCTGAAAAGCGGCTTATGGATATAACTGCTACGTCAGCTTCTTTTGCTGCCTTTGCAAGAAGATCCTTAGGAAGTTTAGGTTCTTCCAGCATTCCCGGGACTTTACCTTCTTTGTACTGCTTCTCTACATTATCTCTGTAAAAAGAAGCTGTTTCTTCGTATACAGATACGTATTCAGGAAGTGCTTTAAATCCGTCATAAATATTGTGAACGAAGGATACTGTTACATCTCCTGATCCTCCGCCGCCTTTTACGAAATCGAAAGTTCCTTTACCAAAAAGAGCAACCTTGCTTCCCTGCTTTAATGGAAGTACAGACTCCTCATTTTTAAGAAGGACCATACCCTCTTTGGCCGCATTCTTGGAAAGCTCTATATGAGCCTTGCTCTCTGTAACCCTCTCTTTGCCCTCATAAAGAGGAAGATTTGGAAGGTAGTTGATTCTACTCCACTTATTCATGTAACGCCTCCATAATATTTATATAACGAGCTACTGCGACAAAGTGTCAATCACTCGTCCCAGCCCTCTGTATATCTGAAATGAACACATATGTTTCTTACAAATTCTCCATCTGAAAGCTTGAGCTCAGATTCATCTGATACTGATGGAAGATGCGGTGAATCTTCTTCTGTAAGCTCGACTCTGATATAGTCATATAACACTGCCTGAGCATCGTCTATTGCTGTATTGATATCCCCACCTTCAAATGTCACCTTATCAAGATCCGGAAAATATCCCTCAAACTTTCCGTTTTCTTCTTTAATTACTGATGGATATATAAATGTCATATATAAAATCCTCCTCTTTACTTAGATTCAACGTCATATAAATAGCTTTCTATATTCCTTATTTCATTCCTTAGACCAAAGATACGCATATGCCTGTGTTCTTGCAGCAAAAGGCTGTGTCTTTAACAGCTCTCTTACCTGAGCCTTGGTATACCAGCCGGGTTCTATCTCCTCAACACTTGACGTGCTCTTCCTGAACTCGCCTCTTGCTGTGCCTACCACGCATACGTTGACTTCGTTAGAGAAGCCGACTGCGCTGTAGGATCTACCAATATGATCATCTATGGATATGAGCTCTAGTCCTGTTTCTTCCCACAGCTCACGCTTTGCAGCCTGATCAGCAGTTTCGCCGGGATCTATTAGACCTGCCGGAAAGTTGTATATCCAGTCATCAACTGCCAGCCTGAATTCCTTATTTATAAGAAGTCTTTCATGAGCCTCGTCCTGTATTATTAGCACAACAGCATCCGGATCATTGTTATGAAGATCATCTTCATCTTTGATATCAGGATTTCGACTTATAATCTCATATATCTTCTTCTCATGATCTATGGTTTCGTATTCTACATCATAGCGTGTGATGAATTTGCCCTGTTCGAGCTTCTTTATTGATTTATATTGCATCTTGCATGCTTCCTTTAATCTCGTTTCACTCACAACATAAGGCTATTTATATAATAAAATTACATAGCCCCATATACTATCTGGCGAATTCCTCTGATAAAAGCAGGATCTGCGCCGCCGTCCATCTGTGACATATACATAATTATAAGATCTTCTTCAGGATCTACGCAGAAATATGTTCCGGCTTCTCCTGTAACTTCTATAGCACCAGCAGATCCATTGGATGCCGCTTTAATAGGATCTATGAGTACATTATAATAGCAGCCATATCCATAACCATCTCTTCCAAATTCCCTTAGCTGATCGTCTGTAAGATGATTGGATGTCATGAACTGATAGGTTCTTCTTCCTATAAGCTCTTTGCCATGGAAGGATCCCTTATTAAGCAGCATCTGGCAGAAGTGCTCATAGTCTTCTACTGTAGAATATAGTCCGATTCCGCCTGACTCATACCATGGCTCATCGAAGGGAGCTTCCATTTCGAATCTTTGAAGCGTGCTTGCGTCTGCTCTTGTAACCTTGCCATTAGCATCGGGTCTTCCCATCATTACTGCCTGTCTGAATGCCTTATCACCATCAATCTTAAAATCTGTCTCTGACATGTTAAGGGGTGTGAAGATCTCTTTTGTAAGAAAATCTGAGAACTTCATCCCTGATACTATCTCAATTATAGCTGCCAGAATATCTGCACTAAGACCGTAATGAACAGATGTTCCGGGATCAAACATAAGGACAGATTCTGCAAACTTGGAAGTTATATCTATATTACTTTTCAGTATCCCTGACCTCTTCTGAACACGGGCTTCGCGGTAAGCTTTGCTCATAGACTGTCCTGCCTGACCATAATCTCCGGGCAGGACTATTCCGGAAGTCATATTGAGAAGGTCCCTTACTATGATCTGCCTGTCAGGATTCTTGAATCCGCCTACAGATGCGACTTTCACATCAGCAAATGAAGGAATATAGGTGCTGACATTCTCCATTAGATCCAGCATTCCTCTTTCATACAGGATCATTGCCGCCAGAGCTGTAATAGGTTTGGTCATAGACATAATACGATAGATACTGTCTTTTCTGTCCATTCCAAAATTGTTCTCATAGACTCTTTTGCCATTGTGCTCTATTATAATTGTCGCACCGGGTATGCTGGCGGCGCGCTTTTGCATATAATCATCAAGCCTTGTAAGCTTTCTAATGTTCATTTAAATAATTCCTCCGAAACTATTGGTCATTAATTTCAATTTCATGATCATTGATCTTTTCAAGATTCTCATGAAAAATTATATTACAACCCTGCCAGCAAGGACAATCCCAAAAGATTCTACCTGTTTATTACTCTAAAAACTTCACAAATATGTAGTGGCCTATCTGTTTTTATAAACCAAAACAGATAGCAACCATACTATTGCTATCTGTCTTATGATTATATTATTTCTATTTTCTTTTTTCTTGCTATTTTTTGCTCTTTGTCAGGGATTATTTTTTCTTTTTCTTGTCTTTTTTCTTTTTCTTGTCTTTCTTCTTCCCTTTGTCCTTAAAGAGCTCATCAAGAGCCATATCGAAATCTTCTGCGCCCTCGGCAGGTACTCTGATGATTCTATTATCGCCTTCATCATCAAGTACATTAAGATCTACAAGTACAGGATGTTCTTCCTTGAAGCTTGTATCTATGCGGTCTTCTTCCATCGCGTCTGACTTCTTCATCTTAGGAAGAGAATACTTGCTTTCAAAATAGAATACAGCCTGCTCGAATTCCTGATTCTTCTCGGCTCTTACCATTTCAAGGTATCCGTGAGTATCGAAACCGTCCTCACTTACCTGAATGATGGCTGCTGCGATATTGGAACAGTGATCTGCGATCCTTTCAAAATCGGTACCGATATCAGAAAGGTCGAATCCAAGTTCTACAGTACACTTACCCTTACGAAGTCTTCTTACGTGACGGCGCTTAACTTCCATATGAAGTCCATCTATAACTTCTTCCAAAGGCTCAACGGTCTTGGCAAGCCTTACATCATTGTTCTCAAATGATTTGAAAGTAGTAGATACGATCTCTTTGACAGCTTCTGCGAAGATCTTAACTTCTTCCTGAGCCTTGCTGGAGAACTGTCTTTCGTTCTCACGCATCCTCTGAGTTACCTGTGCTATGTTAAGAGCATGATCTGATATACGCTCAAAGTCGCTTATAGTATGAAGGAGCACTGACAATGTATGGTTATCTTCAGGTGCAAGATGATGCTGGCTGACTTTCATGAGATAGGTATCGAGCTGATCTTCATATCTGTCGATCTCTTTCTCAAGGTGCTCTACTTCTGCGCACTTCTCGCCATCGAACTCATCGATAAGATCCATTGCAAGGAACAGTGACTTCTGTGCAAGATTCTCCATAGTAACTGTAGCATTCCTTGCCTGCTCCAATGCAAATGGAGGATTGGAAAGGAAGCGATCGTCCAGAGTAGTGATGCCGCGGCTTTCTTCCAGTTCTTTTTGTTCCCTCTCATCAATAGGGATAGTACGAAGTGCCATAGCAACAAGTATACCTGAAACAGGAACCATAAGAGGTGATGCCACAAGGTTTACAAGAGTATGTATGATAGCAGGGCCTGAGTAACTTGCCATATCGTCAAGGAAAGTAAAGTGAACGAATGCATTGATGAGATAGAATCCCACCATGAAAATGCCCGCCTTGATAACATTGAAATACAGATGCATAAGAGCAGTACGCTTACCGTTCTTGCCAGCTCCTACAGAAGAAAGGATAGCTGTGATACAGGTACCAACTTCAGCTCCCATGACTACAGGGATACACATTCCATAGGTCATCATGCCTTCACCGGCAAAGGTCTGTACTACACCGATAGTACCGGCGGATGACTGGATTATCATAGTAAATGCCATACCGATGATGAAGCCGATTATAGGATTAGAGAAACTTCTGAGGAAGTTCTGGAACTCTACACTTTCCTTAAGAGGTGCAACTGCTTCAGACATCATGCTCATACCGAACATAAGAACTGAAAATCCAAGAAGGACTGTTCCGATATTTTTCTTTTTCTCAGATTTAGAGAACATTAGGAAGACAATGCCGACAAGTGCAAGGAAAGGTGTAAAAGAAGTAGGTTTTAAAAGATTAGTAAAGAAGTTACCACCTTCGATTCCGTTAAGAGACAGAATCCAGGCAGTTACAGTAGTACCAAGATTGGCACCAAGTATAACATTAACAGCTTGTGTCAGCTGCATGATTCCTGAGTTAACAAGGCCTACAACCATAACGGTTGAAGCTGAAGATGACTGAACAAGAGCTGTGATACCTATACCAAAAAAATAGGCAATCCATCTTCTGGAAGTCACCTTGGCAAGGGCGCTCTCAAGCTTACCTCCTGCTGCCTTGGTAAGGCCTCCGCTCATAATATTCATTCCATAAAGGAACATCGCAAGTCCGCCGATAATGCCGGCGATCAGTTCAAAAATTTCTGTTGTATTCATTTGATCTCCGTTGTGGTCTTATCTTTGACCACCAATTATTTAATCCCTTCGCCTAATTTACACATTTATCATATTCGATGAAACTAAAAATTACAATAAAATGACGATCAAAATCTTAAACAGATATTCAATTATATTTTACTAAATTTTGTTAATTTTGTCCTCTATTCCTATTATCATAACCCCCTGAGCCTTACCTTTTATGCCACAGTTTTGCAATAAGTCCTTCATAGATCTGTATAGAGCTTTGCGACCGTTTGTATTATGAAGTACCAGAAAATCGCCCTGCTTGGTGATACACATGGTATGAAGGAAATCGTGAAGACGGTCCTTATTATTAAATATAGTAATGATGCATACGTTGCACCTTCTTGCTATCTGGGCGTACCTTCTCTGATCAGTAGCCGTTTTTATATCAAAACCCCTTTTTCTAAAAAAATCCGCTATAGACTTAGGGCCTGTACCGAATTGCCCCGCCATGGTGATCCCGCTGTTTTCAAATATGGATATGAGATTGGGAAGTGAAGGAGATCCTTCACTTCCCGCTTCATTAATTGAAAGAGCCTTAAGCGCATTGTATACTGCAATTACTCCGCACCCGGATTCTGCCATGGTTGAGGCGCCGTAGTACATATCTTTATATAGATTCTGATCCTCTATGAAGCCTCTATCTCTATCTATCCTAGATATATGGTTTTCAAAAGCAGACAGGTTCTTGTCAAAGTTTCTATCAATGCATTTCTTCCTTGAATAGAAACGGAGCCTGTACTTGCCCTTCATTGGGACTGTGAACCACAGTCCCGTTTTTCCTATAGCACTAAATAAGTTAAAAAAAGGTCTTACTGCTCTTCTAACAAGGCTATTCATCGTCCTTACTCCATGCAATGGCACATCTTACAGCTCTGTGCCATCCTTTGAGAAGCTCTATACGCTTTTCATCTTCCATCTTGCATTCGAACTTCCTGCCAAGCTGCCAGTTCCTTGTGACATCTTCCTTGTCTTTCCAATAGCCAACTGCTATACCGGCAAGATATGCTGCTCCAAGAGCTGTAGTCTCAATGCATTTAGGTCTGTAGCTTGTAACTCCGCAGATATCTGACTGGAACTGCATGAGGAAGTTGTTGGCGCTGGCACCTCCATCAACTCTGAGCTCTTTTAAAGGACATGCAGCATCTTCCTGCATAGCTTTAATAACATCTGCTGACTGATAACATATGGACTCAAGTGTTGCTCTTATGAAGTGCTCTTTCTTGCAGCCTCTGGTGATACCTACTATAGTACCTCTTGCATACGGATCCCAGTATGGAGCTCCCATACCTGTAAATGCCGGGACCACATACACTCCTGATGTGTCCATGACATTGTCGGCATACTCTTCAGACTGGGCTGATGACTTGAGCATGCGCATCTCATCCCTTAACCACTGAATGGAAGCTCCTGCTACGAATACGCTGCCTTCAAGGGCGTATTCGACTTCACCTCCAATACTTGCTGCTATGGTAGTGATAAGACCATGTTCTGACTTAATAGCATCCCTTCCTGTGTTCATAAGAAGGAATCCGCCTGTTCCGTAGGTGTTCTTGACCTGTCCCGGTTCGAAACAGTTCTGTCCAAAAAGTGCAGCCTGCTGATCTCCTGCTGCTCCTGCTATCCTTATAGGTCCTCCAAGAACAGAAGGATCAGACTCGCCATAGATACAACTT
The DNA here is from genome assembly GCF_023206215.1 of Butyrivibrio fibrisolvens. Classification (NCBI taxonomy): domain Bacteria; kingdom Bacillati; phylum Bacillota; class Clostridia; order Lachnospirales; family Lachnospiraceae; genus Butyrivibrio; species Butyrivibrio fibrisolvens. The sequence continues at coordinate 914,549 of NZ_CP065800.1, read as the reverse complement.
GAAGGCTTAACTTCAGGCATCATAGACATAGGGATATCAAAAAGCTTCAAAAGCTCTTCATCCCACTGACATGTATGTATATTAAAAAGCATAGTTCTTGATGCATTGGTATAGTCTGTTACATGGACCTTGCCTTTAGTAAGGTTATAGATAAGCCAGCTATCCACATTACCAAAACAAAGTCTCCCTTCCTCAGCCTTCCTTCTTGCTCCCGGTACGTTTTCAAGTATCCACTGGATCTTGGTTGCAGAGAAGTATGCATCAGGAACAAGTCCTGTCTTATCCCTTATCTTATCGGACAGTCCCTGCTTTTTGATATTCTCTATAATATCGGCTGTACGCCTGCACTGCCATACTATTGCATTGTAGACAGGATCACCGGTCTCCTTGTCCCATACTATAGTTGTCTCACGCTGATTGGTGATGCCGATAGCTTCTATATCCTTGGCAGTAGCACCTACATTGGCCATAGCTTCTATTGCAACAGCAAGCTGTGATGACCATATCTCTCTTGGGTTATGTTCAACCCAGCCGGGCTGCGGATAGTACTGCTGAAATTCTTTCTGCGCCATAGATGCGATCTTGCCTGATCTGTCAAACAAGATGCAACGAGAAGATGTAGTGCCCTGATCAAGGGCTAAGATGTAACTTTCCTGTGACATAGTTTTTTCCCCTTTACCTCTTTATTATGAAGCTGTCCACTTAAGCCTTACATAACGCCCCCGTTTATCCGGCCCAAGTGACACGCGTCCATCCGTAATATATGTTCCGCCGTATATATCTTCTTCTATTTCTACTTCATCTACCACTTTGAATCCAAGCTTTTTGCATAGATGAATCGATACTTCATTTTCTTTTTTTACAAGTGTCTGGACTTTATCAAACATAAGTACCTGTCTGCCATATTCCATGATGGCTTCGCAGGCTTCTGTGGCAAAGCCCTTTCTTTGCCATGGCACGCCTATAAAAAATCCCAGTTCAGGCTCATCAAATCCGCCTCTTACGCTAAATCCCGCGCGGCCGATAAGCTTTCCATCTTCTTTACTTACAAGACTCCATACACCAAAGCCCATGAGAGAGTATACCTTTTCTATATAATCCTTCATGTACCTTTTTTCATCAGCAGGATCTTCGAAGAGTCCTTCCATGTACCTTGTCATGGACGGCTCTGCATATATCTCATATAGAGCATCCACATCCTGGACTGTGGTCTCCCTTACAAGGAGCCTATCCGTCTCCAGTATGTCCCAAGGCTCCCCTGCCTGTCTTTGATACGCTTTGATAAAAGAATCTGCGTCTACATCATCTATCTCGCTGAAGATATACTGAGCTCCTTCAAATGATATACCCTGCTTAGACACAGGAGTTATCATTCCGCAGGCATAAGCACCTTTACTTTTTATATATGCAAAGTCATCCGGATCATCACATAGGAAAAGAACTTCTCTAACGCTTTGGGGAAGCTTGTCAGATTCCAGGGCCGCCTTTGTACTTCCTACGTACAAAGCCCATATATCCTGGATTCTTTGAGATGATATTGTCTCAAGCAAGATCCCATAATCTGCAAGATAAGCTTTCTCTTCTTCCAGCTCTTTAAATGATGAATCTGCATTATCATGAAAAATATAAACTACTGTTTTTAGCATACATGCTACTCTCTTCTGGAAACTATTTTACCACATCTGGTGTACTGATTCATTTGTAACCTGGTAAGTTGTAAGGACAAAACTTCTATATACTATTCTATCAAAAAAGTATCTGTAAATGGTATCGCAACTGCGATATTATAACAAAAATATAATAATTCGCATCATATATACTTATTGTACATGTCCCAATCATAAACAAGAACTTTAAGGCAATATTTCTAAGATATTTTAAAGTAACGCACTATAAAAGTCGCAATTTCAGTACATTCCGAAATTGCGACCTAAAATTCTTTTTCTATTGTATTAATCTATTTTTTCCATAAGATATCCATAAGTGTAAGCTTCTCCGGCCGCTTCCTCCTCTGCTGTTAAAAATCTGGTAAGATTATCCCATTGACAAAAACCATCTTCATTAGTCGGAACAAAAATCTTTCCAGTGCTTATTTTATAATGGTGTTCTTCTACGGTTTCATCCATATAAGTTACAGATATTGTAAGAATCGCTCCATTAACCTGATCAACATCTTCATGGAAGCTCTCTTGCATATCTTCATTTGAACTCCATAATTCCTCTGGGACAGACATACCAAATGACATCTCGCTATTATAAATACCATCATATGTATTCCCTTCTATGACTATATGTTCATAATGGTATGGTGTTGGCTCTGATGCATTATCTTCATCATAATCGAAATCCACATCTGCTATCATTTCATATTCTTCGTTATCTTTGGTTTCACCACTTATGGCTCTCTCGAAATCAGGATCTCCTTCATAAACAGGAACTGATGAATATATATAGCATTTATCTGTAGTCACCTCTACTTTTTTTATATTTTTTCCTGAAATGGTAAATCTCTGCGTAAGGTATGCAGAACTACCATATAGAGCCGACACGTCTCTTAGCCCCATTACGTCACCTGAAGAGATTGTACTATCTCCAGCATCTGCGTCTAGTTCCATTGCTTTAGCAGTTATAACGAACATGTTACTAGTATTTTGAACAGAAGATATATATGTTTCATCATTGGAAGTATCTATAATTGAGCTATCTTCCACATCTTTTTGGGGCAAAAAAAACATCTATAGACCTGTATAAATCGATTCCAATAAAAAGAATTACTACTGCAACTATAGACGCAACAAGTCTAAAAATTTTTTTTCTGTTCCTGATCTTGGCGACTCCAATTCTTTCTACTTTACCATTTCTATAAATTATCTCATCATCAATTGCATCAATTGCCTTATATAATGTTTCTCTTTTCATGATATCAGATATTCCTCCTTCATAAGTCTATTAGCCAACTTATCGCGAAGCCTTTTAAGTATTACCGATACATTATTCTTCTTTAATCCAAATTTAGCTGCTATCTCATCAATACTTTCAGTATAGAAATATCTGCAGGTAAAAATATCTGCATCTCTATCTGAAAGATTTCTTACGTAATCCCTAATAATCGCGCATAGTTCTTTTTCAAGAACCCTGTGCTCGACACTATTTTCATCCGGAATGCATTCATATAGTTCATCAAGAACCTCCATAATGGTTCCTCCTCCCCGTTTTCGTGTACAGCGTTTTTCAAACATATTAAACGCTATATTACGAGTGATCTTAGCAAGATAAACTTTAAAAATACGAGGCCTTACAGGCGGTATACTGTTCCATAATTTGAAATAAGTATCGTCAATACATTCATCAACATCCTGCATATTTCCTAATATATTATTAGCAATTGCCTGACAATAATTTCCGTATTTCCTGCTCGTTTCATTTATGGCCTTTTCATCCCGGAGAAAAACAACTCCACAATCTCTTCGTCTCTCATACTTTCTCCTTATTCTTACATAGAAATACTTGTTAGATTCCATTAAAAAGTCATATTTTTTGTAAGCTTACACTTATATAGACAGGAAAGCATATTAAATCTTACACATCGTATCAAAAAACTTTTTTATTTTAGTCCAAATAGTTAATTGTATTCTTTTCAAAGTATATCAACTAACGATGATGGAAAATGTCTTCTACTGATTACCTTAATATTTTGTTAACAATTTGTTTTACGTTTCTTTACGCCAAATCATTTATTGGTCACACTGATGCGATACACTAATATTGTCAGATGAAGCAATACTAATAAAAACTTTTTCATAATAATGCCAGGTAAGTGGGGACTTACCTGGCATCCTCCCTTTTTAGGGATCTTTTCATAAAAACTCTAATCTAGAAGGAGCCTATGTTGTATTCGTACTGTCTGCATCTTCATTTCCCAAAAATGTAAACCCAAACATATGCTATACTATGTAAAATAACAACTTTGGAGGTGCTTGATGAAAAAGTTATTTATTATCAGTATACTTTTACTAATTATAATAACTTTAGATGCATGTACAAAAACAGACTCACCAACGACGAGTAACGAAAACAGTTCTTATGAGTATAGTGCCATTTCATATTCCGATAGTTCATCAGCCGCATATACAACCAATGCTAGTATACAGCCTTCTACAAATGAGGACATAGACATCCATGACTTAGAAAAATCTGTTTCATTTACAGAAAGCGATTTGCCAATTTTTTCAGATGATCCTACTATAAATCGCAAGTATTACGAATGTATTGTAATTCTTGAAGCTACCGGCTATCTTCCCAATGGACAATATTGTTATTCCAATAATGAATCAGATTTCAAAACGCAAAAGAAACGAGCTTATGAAGACTATATCTCCATATATGATATTAATGGTGATTCCAAAAACGAACTACTTATACGAATAGGTGGAACTAATAACAGTGATTCTGCTGATTATATATTTGTTTATGACCAACAAAGCGGTTTTGAGCTATTATTTGACTACTACATTGGATTAGAGTTCTATTCCAATGGAATAATTTATGCAAACGTGCCACATTCACAATATATGTATAATGATGATTTTTGGCCTTATGAATTATATGAGTTTGATCTTAAGGAAGGAAAATATGTTGAAATAGCAAGCGTAGAAGAACTAGATATTAACACTTGTCCAGAATATGAGGGGGTATTTCCTTTTGAATATGACCATGACAGTGATAAGATATTATATTTAGTTAATCAAAATGATTGCTTACTATATAAAGATATAAATGATTACCTATCCTGGAAAGAATCTGTTCTTTCTAATGATAAAATAGATTTGCAATGGTTTAAATTGTAGCATAAGGCAGCTACGAGTGGCAGCCTGATTATGCTGGCATTTCAATGTTTTCTGAAAACTTCTGCCTTCGCAAGGCCTGACAAACAATAAAGTTCATATATAAATCAAAAAAGGGTATTTTTTCAATCTTATCATTGAATAATACCCTTTTTGGTTAACATTTATCATTTTGACAAGGTGTCAAAAATCAAATACTTGCTTATAAAATATCTATATATTCTCCAGCCAGCGCCTTGTTCATGCTGCGTACTGCGCAGAACTTACCGCACATACTGCAGGTATCACTGTGATCATCTTCAGGAGCGCGGCTGTCTCTTATAGCTTTGGCAGTTTCCGGGTCAAGAGCTTCTAAGAACTGAGCATCCCAGTCGAGCTTACGCCTTGCATCAGCCATCCTGTCATCCTGGTCTCTTGCACCAGGAAGTCCCTTTGCAATATCCGCAGCGTGAGCAGCGATCTTACTTGCAATTATACCCTGACGTACATCATCAACATTAGGAAGAGCAAGGTGCTCAGCAGGAGTTACGTAGCACAGGAAAGCTGCTCCTGATGCTGCAGCGATAGCTCCGCCAATAGCAGCAGTAATGTGATCATAACCAGGAGCGATGTCTGTTACAAGAGGTCCAAGGACATAGAATGGAGCTCCCTTACAGATTGTCTGCTGGACTTTCATGTTGGCTGCAATCTGATCCATAGGAACATGTCCGGGGCCTTCTACCATAACCTGTACATCCTTATCCCAGGCTCTCTGAGTCAGTTCTCCAAGTCTTAGAAGCTCTTCAATCTGGCATCCGTCTGTGGCATCTGCAAGGCATCCCGGTCTGCAGGCATCACCAAGGCTTACAGTTACGTCATGTTCTCTGCAGATATCGAGAATCTCATCATAATATTCATAGAAAGGATTCTCATGTCCTGTCATAGCCATCCAGGCAAATACAAGGCTTCCGCCTCTACTTACGATGTTCATCTTACGACCGCCGTCTCTTATCTGGCTGATGGTCTTACGTGTGATTCCGCAGTGAAGAGTTACAAAGTCTACGCCGTCCTCGGCATGAAGTCTTACAACATCAATGAAATCCTGGGCAGTAAGCTCAGCAAGGTCTCTTTGATAGTGAATCACGCTGTCATATATCGGAACAGTTCCGATCATGGCAGGGCACTTACTGCACAGAAGCTGTCTGAAAGGCTGTGTATTACCATGGCTTGAAAGGTCCATGATGGCTTCTGCGCCAAGATCTACAGCACTCATAACCTTCTCCATCTCGATATCATAGTCCTTACAGTCGCGGCTTACACCAAGGTTGACGTTGATCTTGGTCTTAAGCATACTACCGATTCCGCTTGGCTTAAGGACTTTGTGGGCGGGGTTTGCAGGGATTGCTACCTGGCCTTTGGCAACCAGATCCCTGATATATTCTTCTGTCCTTCCCTCATCTTTTGCAACGATCTTCATTTCGGGAGTTATGATTCCCATGCGTGCTGCTTCCATTTGTGTGTGATACTGTCTGTTCATGAATTCTCCTAATCTATTATGTGTTATATGTTACAGAAATACATATTCGATTTCGAGCAAGCTCGAATCGAAATGACTTTTGACCCTTACGTCATATTTATGAAATTGAAATATTATGTGAACTATTGCTATCTTCTGAATATGAGCGTTCTGATACATTAGCTGTCATATGCCACAAAGGACCTGACCCCTTGCCTAGATTTAGACCTGCAGCGATTGCTTTGCTCAGATAATTCTTAGCTTTTGAAATCGCTATTTCCATAGGATCTCCCTTGGCAAGGTATGATGCAATCGCGCTTGAAAGGGTGCACCCTGTTCCATGAGTATTGGGATTATCAATCCTTGGCGATGTATACCAGAAGTATGAATTATCAGTCTTATACAATACATCAGCAGATGACTCATCACCGCTCATATGACCGCCTTTTACAAGGACGCAGCAGCCAAATGTTTCACCCATTATCCTTGCTGCTGCTAGCATATCTTCTTCGTTAGATATGCTGGATAGTCCTGATAGTATCATTGCTTCAGGGATATTCGGGGTGATAAGATCAGCCTTTGGAAGTAAGAGCTTGCATAGACTATCGATGGCTTTTTCATCGATAAGTCTTGCTCCGCTTGTAGCGACCATGACAGGGTCTACTACGATATTCCGGGCATTATATTCAGAAAGTTTACCAGAGATAACCTTGATAAGCTCGCAGTTAAATGTCATTCCGACCTTGACAGCTTCCGGGTATATATCTGTAAATACCATATCGAGCTGATCAGAGAGGATATCAGGTGTGACCTGCATGATGCTCTTAACACCTGTTGTATTCTGGGCAGTTATCGCTGTTATAGCGCTCATACCGAATACGCCGCAGGCCAGCATTGCCTTAAGATCAGCCTGGATTCCCGCGCCGCCCGATGAATCGCTTCCTGCAATTGTAAGTGCTGTGTGTTTTATCATATTTAACCTCATGTTTTTAACTCTATGTTTTATATCCAGAGTGATTTTTTATGTAAAAGAAATGGAAGAGATATTATGCCTTGGACCTGATAGAATCTGCATCATCAAGTAGAGCTGTAAGTGTATTGATGGCATGGGTCTTGTAAAGGAATGTGATAAGGAGCGCTGCTATAACAGTTCCTCCTACAGTACTTACAAGGAATGGAACGACATAGGTAAATAGAGCAGCTTCTTTTCCCATAACAAGGCTTGCAACAGGGAATGCAATGATGCCTCCAAGTATACCTGTTCCTACAACTTCAGCTATATAAGTAGGAATAAACTTTCTGGATATCTTGTATACAAGACCGCAGCAAAGGGCACCTACCATACTTCCGGGGAATGCAAGAAGTGTTCCTGTTCCAAGAAGGTTCCTGATAAGAGATGTACAAAACGCTACCAGTACCCCGTACCATGGTCCAAGGAACACAGCGCTCAGTACGTTTACCATATGCTGTATGGGGAAGCACTTGGATGCTCCTATGGGAAAAGAAAATGTAGACAGTGATACTGCAAGAGCTACAAACATTGCAGCAACAACAAGTTTTTTAACTTCAGCTTTTTTCATGATAAAAAATCCTCCTTTGCCTTCCGGCTTAAAATATTAGCCTGTTTCTCTATATCTAAAGCACTGAAAATGCCTGATATTATAGCTACTCCCGCTATCCCGCTTCCTGTAAGAAGATCCATATTGGACTCATTGATACCGCCTATGGCTACAATCGGAATCGAAATGTTAGAGGTGATCTCTTTATAGGTTTCAAGACTTGTAAGCGGTTTGGCATCCTTCTTGGTTGAAGAGCCAAAGGCAGCTCCCACTCCCAGATAGTCCGCACCACATGTTTGAGCTATCTTTGCTTCCTCAAGGTTATGGGCTGTTGCACCTATTATGTAATCTTTTCCAAGGATGCTCCTTGCCTTGCTTACAGAAGTGTCGCCCTGTCCGACATGAACTCCTGCAGCCTTTACTTTAAGGGCAACGTCAACATTGTCATTGATGATAAGAGGGATATTGTATTTATCACATACTGATTTTATAGATTCTGCTCTTTTAATATACTCATCATCTGATATATTCTTTTCACGAAGCTGGATTATTGTGGCGCCTCCAAGGATTGCCTTTTCTACGGCTTCTTCCAAAGATTTGCAATATAATGATTCTTTTGAAGCTTTATTACTATTACAAGAGTTATCTTCTAAGGAGGATTCACTGCAAGAATCGTTGTCATTTAAAATCCAGCTTCTATCTGTAATGGCATATAGATTAAGATCACTTTTATCGAATCGGTATCTCCAGGGTTTATCAAGAAGGCTGAGTTCATCAATGAGAGTATTACGATAATTCATCGTGCCTATATTCCTGCTTCCATATACTCTGCGTTCAGCTTTCCTTGCACAGCTTTCATAATCCCTAATGCAGCTTTCTACGCTGTCTATATCAGTTATGTTTCCTTTTCTTCCTGCAGCAAGGTAAGTACCAACAAGGGCAGACATCATACAGCCTGCACCTGTAAACTGCTTTTGGAAAATAGATCCGCCCGGATATTCTTTATAGAAATCGTCTCTTGCAGATACTACAGTTACTGTTTCTCCGGAGATTACAATGATAGCGTCAAGCTTTTTGGATAAAGAGATAACTGCATCCTTACTAAATCCAAGGCCGGCATCTTCAACGCCGCGTGAGATTACTTTATCAGATTGGAGTTTAAAGGGCATTATATTATCAGGTTGTTCTAATCTTCCATCTGTTTGATCAAGTCTTTCATCACAGCTTTTATCAACGATCAAATCACATAGATTCATAATCTCAGTGGCATTACCCCTTATGCAGGTAACATTGATATCATTAAGAAGACGTAAGATATTTTCTTTTCTAAAAGTGGATGCTCCAACTCCAACAGGATCCAGAACAACAGGTATGTTTTTAGTATTGGCGCTTAACCCCGCAAGGCGAAAAGCTTCGTATCTGTCTATAGATGGAGTTCCTGTATTAAGTACAAGAGCATCAGAAGATGAAGTGATTTCGGACACTTCAAGAAGGCTATCCGCGCCTATTGCAGCAGCACCTAATGCAAGTACTGCATTAACGGATATCTCAGCAGTTATATTATTAGTGATAATGTGAATCTGAGGATTGTGTTTTCGTATAAGACTTTTCATATTCATATCGTGGCTGGCTGAATATGTGCTAGATTCCTCATACCTGAGGATAGAAGGAAAGCTTTGTACTATAGATGCTCGCTGTTTTAGCTTACATACAACATTTAGTACTGCTTCATCCATAGAGATACTCTTTATTCAATAAAGAAATCTTATCGAATAAAAAAGCGCCATCTAATTGGATGGCGCTAAGTATTGCTATAGTTACAAGTAGCATGCTACTTGTCGACGATTCCTACGTTGGCATTATCCAAATCAGGTACAGGGTCGTGTTCTTCACACCTCTCAGCCGGTAACCAGCTCCCCTTGTCATGTATTATATTTTATACATAATTTTTTAACGTGCTACTGTAGTGTAGCACTAGTTATGGATTTTAGCAAGGAGCGAATAAGTATATGCACTGCTTATATCTTTCAGCTTTTTTCTTCCTATTAAGTATTATTCCTGTTTGTCCTGCAATACATCATCTTCCAAAAACAAAAATCTCCAATTATAAGCGTTTTTTCTTTTTCCCTGTGTCTTTTTTCGGATTTCCGAACTTTCATAAAGTTTAAGCTGATTAGTTGTATATTCTATATATGCCAAACGAAAGGGGGAAAACTTAATGAAAGTGAAAACAAATTCTTCTGTTATAAGATCATTTGAAGCTCTCAAGAACATCATTTGTGGTTTTGGTTGCTAAATGGAAAGTTGCAAGTTCAATAGCTAATATTACGGTTATTGAACTTGCTATTTCTTGATGGAGGTATACTATGAATTTAAAAAAGTGTTTATATAAGAATAATAGAATCACATACAGCATATATGTATTATTAGTAGTGATAGATAGTCTATTATCACTCGTAATAGCTGCACTTTTAAAGAATATTATTGATGTAGCATCATCTAGTAGTTTATCATCTTTTAAATTAGTTGTATTTAGATGCTCATTGCTTATAGCATTTATAGGTCTTATATCTATTTCTTTGTATTATTTTGAGGCTTTGGTTGTTAAAAGATCTTTAACAACTTACAAAGATACTCTTTATAAAGAACTAATAAAAAAAGCTCCCAGAACTTTTTATAACGAAAAAACCAGCACATATCTATCCGGAATGACTAACGATGTTGCTGTAATCGAGAACAATTACATAAAAGGGACTGCTTCATTAGTTGCTAATATAGTACTCTTCTTCGGAGCGTTGGGGCTCATGTTATATTACAGTCCATTATTATCAATCGTTACTATTGTATTTCTTGCTATTCCTTTATTACTATCGTCTATCTTAGGAAACAGATTATCAGAACAAGAAAAAGCCGTGTCTTTAGAAAACTCAAACTTCATGGCTTTTATTCAGGATCTGTTAAATGGATTTAGTGTCATTAAAAGCTTTCAGGCAGAACACGAAGTTACAGGTTTATTTTGCGATAGGGATCGTAAATTAGAGAGAATTAAATTTAATAAGAATTGTGAGATTGGTAGAATTCAGACGGTTCTTTCATTAGGAGGTACTCTTCCACAATTGGGGGTTCTTATATTTGGTGCATATTTTATCTTACGTGGAAACAATTTAACTGTAGGTATTCTTGTTAGTTTTACAAGTTTACTTGGTAATTTTATGAAACCTATAATGAGTGTTCCACAGCTTTTGTCTACACGTAAAGCAGCCTCTTCACTAATTGATAAAATGGAAAAAGAACTTCAAAATAATTTACTTGCTTCTGGAGAAGTATTAAAGGAGTTCCCTGATGCCATTAGCCTAAATAATGTATCTTTTGGATATGAAGACAATACCATTTTGAATAATATCAATCTTAAACTCAATAATGGCGAATCATACGCTATAGTTGGTGAATCAGGAAGTGGAAAAACCACTTTGGTTAGTTTGATTGCCGGGATGATGGATAATTATAGTGGTGAAATACTATATGACGACACAGACCTAAAGAATTATAATTTAGATTCTATTTCTGAACAAGTTTCCATCATTCAACAAAATGTATTTATCTTTGATGGAACCATCCTTGATAATATCACTCTTTTTAAAAAATTCGATAAGGATTTAATAGATTGGGCAATAGACCAGTCCGGATTAAGATCAATTGTAAATGAAAAAGGAATTAATTATCATTGTGGAGCTTGCGGGTGTAACCTTTCAGGTGGAGAGCGTCAGCGTATATCAATTGCCCGGAGTATATTAAAGCAAAGTAAGCTCTTTGTTGCTGATGAAGCCACTGCAGCACTTGACAATCAAACATCTCATGATGTAATGACCGCAATTCTTAATATAAAGGATTCAACAAAACTAATTATAACGCATAAATTGGATGAGAAGTTGCTAACTAAGTTTGATCATATCCTTGTCATTAAGAATGGTTCCATATTTGAGCAAGGAACCTTTGATGAACTGATGAGTAAGAAAGAATATTTCTATTCTCTTTATAACGTATCGTAGATAGGTAATGTTGGTAATTGGGGTATTGGCGAAAGAAATGGCAATTAGAAATCTGATTGCCATTTTTCTGCTATTTCGGAGGATAAAATAACTTCAACCGCTGATAATATTGCTTCCTTTTTAGATATAGCCAAGTCATCATTAGTAAAAAGACAGTTCCAGATACTTCTTAGATACTTTAATCTTGCTGTTTGATATGCAAAATAAAATGGCATAGCGCTTTTCTCTAATAATTCTATAAGCTTGTTAGAATCATTCTTATCTTTACGTTTTAATAAAATAGTTATCATTTCTAATATGGTATCGACTCCGACTCTATCATAACCATTACGAAGGGGAGAATGTAGCTGTTTATGTATTTCTTTGGCCAATAGATAAATGCTTTCATTATTCAATTTATTAACTATTAAACCTAATTGAGCAATATCAAACATAGTCCATACTTCAATTGAAAAAAAGTAATCTCTAAGCGATTCGACAAGATTTTCCGAAGCCGTCCAGCCAAAGACATCTTCTCCTAAGACTTCACAACTGGTTGCTAACATCCAATATTGATAATTGCCTGATTTATGATACTTTTCCCATATTGAGGCGATGCACTCACGAAACTGTTCTTCATCTTTTGTGGCTAATGCCTTCTGAATCTTATGATCAAGAGCAATTATTTTTATATTATTCTCTTGCATATCAAGAATTTCGTCATAATTCAAACACATTTCAGAAGCCAACGATAATAAAACATCGGTAGATAATGAAGATTTACCATTCTCAAAGGCTGATATACTTGCTTTTGAACCCGCTATTTCGCTTAGCTGCTGTATAGTTAATTTTCTTTGTTTGCGTATTTTTTTAAATTTCTCACCTATATCCATAAATAATCTCATGTCGCGAGTAAGACGAGTGACTGATAGTCCGATATTGGTGGAGCTCGCGACACCAATTCGTGTTTGAAAATAAAGCATTTTCAAACTTACTCCCTATATTGGTCGGGATAAAGAAATGACGGCTCTATAGACTTATTCAGCTCAAATAATAAGTCAATACAGCCGCCCTTTGTCTCATTATATTAATTCTTATCTTTCAGGAAACTTCTCCGGTTCCGGATATGTTACGCCGAAAGTATCAACTGTAACACTCTTCATCTTCTGCTCATTAACAGGTCTGTCGTTCCAGTCTGTCTGAGTCTCAGCGATGGTGTTAACAACGTCCATACCCTCAGTAACCTTACCGAATGCTGCATACTCACCGTCAAGATGGGGAGCATCTTTGTGCATGATGAAGAACTGAGAACCTGCAGAATCAGGGATCATAGTACGTGCCATAGACAGTACTCCTGGTGTGTGCTTAAGGTCGTTCTTAAATCCGTTATGTGAGAACTCACCCTTAATTGAGTATCCAGGGCCGCCCATACCTGTTCCTTCAGGATCTCCGCCCTGAAGCATGAAACCTTTGATTACTCTGTGGAATATAACTCCGTTGTAGAATCCCTTATTTATAAGAGAGATGAAGTTATTAACTGTGTTAGGAGCAATCTCCGGATAAAGCTCTGCTTTAATAACATCTCCGCTCTCCATTGTGATTGTAACTATAGGATTTTGATTAGACATTTTATAATTCCTTCCTCTTTATATTATTATTTTCATATCACGGAACTTTAATTGCAACAGCACGCGGTATATTGCTAATCTCTACTTTCGTATGCTCACCGCCGTATTCACCGTCTCTTGTCCATGCAACGGGAATATCTGATTCGAAAGTGATATGGCTTAATTTAAAGCTTATAAGATCATTACTACTAAACTTGCTGTTACCAAGAAGTGCTCCTACAAGATTAGGCAGCTCTATAAGACTCTGAGGTCTTCTTACAAGTGTAACCTCGTACTCGCCATCATCAAGCCTTACGTTCTTGCCGGTTATATTCTGAATGCCGCCAACCTGTATAGAATTAGTAACCATACCATAGATGAACTCATCTTCTATCACAGTACCATTACCGTAGGTTATCTTCATATGATAAGACCTTATATCCTGAAGTTCTTTGACACTTTGAAGGATATAAGCGGCATGCCCCAGAGCATTTTTTAGTGTCTGGTCCGTAGAATACGATATATCTGTAAATATGCCAAAAGCAGCACAATAAACGAAATTCTTATCGTTCATCGTACCGACATCGCACATAAACTCACTACTTTTCACTACTATCTCAGCAGCCTTTGTCATAGACGAAGGGATACCAAGACTCTTTGCAAAATCATTGGTAGAACCGGCCGGGACATAACCTATCGGCACTTTGACATTAGAATTCATCATGCCGGAAACCACTTCATCCAAAGTACCGTCTCCGCCGCAGCACACAACTATATCATAGCCATCATCACGTTCACGGACACGTCTTTCGCCATCTCCCTGACTCTGAGTAGGATATGCAGTAACTTCATATCCTGCTTTGGTAAAAATATCTATCAGATCAAGGAGATGTCCTCTTATAGTAGCCTTCCCGGCATGAGGATTATAGACAAATAACATTTTTTGAGCATTCATATATTAATAGTCTGCCCTTTTATAATATTTTTCAGGCCAGTGAAGTAGCACCCTCAAGATAGTTGGCCATATCTGCTACAGCAGCAGCTTCGTCACTGCCTTCAGCGATAACGTCTATCATTTCACCACTCTTAAGATTAAGAGTCATCATACCCATTATGCTCTTGGCGTTAACTTTTCTTTCCTGTACTTCGATGTGAATAGTGCTGTCATACTTGCTTGCAACCTGTACAAGTTCAGCGACAGGACGTGCTTCAAGTCCGTGTGGCAGTTTGATTTCGATAGATTTTTTAATCATAACTCCTCTTTCCTCTGCGCTTTTTAAGCGTACTAAAACCTTACTTCTATCAGCCTCGCAGCTTATCTGCAAGTTCGCTGAGTTTACGAAGTCTGTGATTGACTCCGGATTTACCGACAGGTGGACTTAAATATCCTCCAAGCTCGGACAATGTTGCTTCCGGATGTTCGAGTCTAGCCTCTGCTATGGCCCTAAGGCCTTCTGAGAGTTTTGCGATACCGTAATGCTGCTCGATATACATGATGTCATCCATCTGCCTTGAAGCTGCTGTTGCAGTCTTGGCAATATTGGCAGTCTCACAGTTAACGCGGCGGTTAACGGAATTGCGCATATCTTTAAGAATCCTGAGATTTTCAAGATTCATAAGACCTACGTGGGCTTCCATTATATTAAGAAGATCTACGATCTCCTCACCTTCTTTGAGATATACTACGTAATACTTCTTCCGAAGTATCAATCGGCCCTTAATACTAAAATCCTCAAGAACATCAAGGAGCTGATGTGCCTGATCTTCATTATCACATACAAATTCCATATGATAGGACTTAGTAGGATCTGATATAGAACCGGAGCAGATAAACAGGTCTCTAAGGAAAGCTCTCTTGCAGCACTGACTGCGCAACAAAAGAGGACTCACTACTCCGTTTGGAACCCGAAGTGTCCCGTCCCCATCGATTTCCTTAAGCGCCATGAGTATCGTCTTCAAAATGCCGCTATCAAGATCTACCTTCTTGTAATAGCGCCCATTTACGTGTATCTCTCGTTCCGTCTCCAGAATATCAGTATCTATATTAAATGCTTTTTTAATATTGTAAAGCATTTTCTAACCGAAAAAACGTTATCTGTTTGCATGAAGAGCGATAATTCCTGGCTTTGCGGATCTTTTTCCAATATGCACTCCATACGAAATATAACCGAAAGTCCGGCCAGCTGGCAATGCCTTGCTTTTCCTGTATGGTTTATAAGCTCTTCTTTTACATCTGTAGAAAAAGACATATCAGTCCTTCCTCATTTCTGTCAGGCTTGGGGCGGAACAAAGCTCTTTCTGGCCTTGTCCACATCTCGGTGGAAAATCTTAAGTCCATAATTGCCCTTGCCATACATTCTGGCAAAAAGTTCATTGGCTATCGTAACGCTTCTGTGTTGGCCTCCGGTACAGCCTATAGCTATTACAAGCTGATACTTACCTTCCTTGATATATCCCGGGATCAGGAATGTAAGCATATCTTCAAGCTTGTCTACAAACTGTCCGCATTCCGGGAAGCTCTTGACATAGTCCTGAACCGGCTTGTCATTACCCGTCTGAGGACTAAGCTCCTCTACATAATACGGATTTGGAAGGAATCTTACATCGAATACAAGATCCGCATCATCAGGTATTCCATATTTGAAGCCAAAAGAAAGGATCGTGACTATAAGATTATTATAAGAGGCATTCTCTACGAAAATACGATTAAGTTCTATCCTTAGCTCTCTTGTAAGAAGTTTGGATGTATCGATTATATAATCCGCCTTCTCCTTAAGTCCTGAGAGAATCTCTCTTTCTCTTTTAATTCCATCTTCTATCCTGCCGCCTGCAGCCAGTGGGTGAAGACGTCTTGACTCTTTGTACCTTTTGACAAGGACCTGATCGCTAGTCTCCATGAAGAGGACTTCTACCGGGACTCCCTTTTGCCTTAAGGAATCTATCATGGCCGGAACTTCGCGGAAGGCTTCGCCGCCTCTTACGTCCATACCAAGAGCCACCTTGGTGATATCGCTCTCCGGTACCAGGATCAGTTCTACAAATTTCTCTATTAGAGATATGGGGAGATTGTCTACGCAATAATATCCCGAATCCTCAAGCATGTGAATCGCGGTTGACTTGCCGCCGCCGCTCATACCTGTAACTATAACAAAGCGCATATAAATCTCCTTTCTAAATCGCTATACATTTTTGAATCAAAGATTCAAAAATGCCGTAATAGAGTAGGTTGAGTTCACCTTCGGTGAAAGCTCTATTACTACCCTTTACACCTTATTCTTTACTCAAAATCTCCAAGAAGGATCACTTCTGTATCCAGTTCTACGCCGCTGGTTTCAAGCACTGTTTTCTGGACATGTCTTATTACATCTATAACATCCCTGGAAGTTGCTCCGCCTTTATTAACTACAAATCCGCAATGCTTGTCCGATACCTGTGCTCCGCCTATGGCAAATCCCCGCAGACCTGCATCTTGTATCAGCTTACCTGCAAAGTATCCTTCAGGCCTTTTGAAGGTAGATCCTGCACTTGGGAATTCAAGCGGCTGCTTGTCTCTTCTTCTTGCAGCATAATCAGCCATTGCTTCTTCTATGGCCTTTTTCTCTCCATTAAAAAGAGAAAAAGTAACTCCAAGAACATAAAGCTTCTCATCGCCTATCCTGCTGCCTCTGTACCGAAGCTTCATGTCATCAACAGACATAGTCTCTACATGTCCGTCCTCAAACATAATATCAGCTGACTCTACGACATCCTTCATCTCAGACCCGTAAGCGCCTGCGTTCATACGAAGACATCCGCCTACAGATCCCGGAATACCTGCAAGAGCTTCCATTCCTGTAAGCGAATGTTTCAAAGCTTCCTGCGCTACCTTGGAATTAAGGACTCCGGCACCTGCCAAGATACGGTTTCCATCCACTTGAAGTGTGTCAAGCCCGCTCATAGATATGATAACTCCGTGATATCCATTATCGGATACCAGAAGATTACTTCCATTACCTGTGACAAAAAAATCTATATTCTCTTTTTTGAGAACCGTAATAAGCTTAGAAAGCTCATCCTTAGAACTTATTCTAATAAAATAGTCAGCAGACCCACCTGTTCTGAATGTAGTGTGCCTGCTCATAGGTTCATCCCCAAGGATATTCTCCTTGGGGATGATTGCATTAATCTGATCAAGTATTTCCTGATTCAATATACTTCCTCCGATTGACGAAGATGATTGGTTCGTTATCAAGAGTTAAATTTTCAAAGAAAATTTAATCTCCTATGACCATCTTCGCTGCGCCGCAGATACCTGCGTTGTTTCCAAGCTCTGCCAGAGCAAAAGCTGTCTCTTGGCAGCCTTCAAATACATACTCTTCAAATGATGGCTTTAAAAGATCAAAAATAATTTCTCCGCACTTTGATACTCCGCCGCCTATTACTATAACTTCAGGATTAAGGATTGTAGCACATATAGCAAGTCCTTTTCCCAGATAGTAACCATACTTCTTGGTTATCTCTACAGCAAGCTCATCTCCTGCCTTGGCAGCATCGAAGATTCCTTTACTTGAAAGCTGGCCACGTCTAAGTACAGAATCCTTGTCTGTTGCTCCCAGTATACGTGATGCAAGAAGTACTATACCTGTAGCAGATGCATACTGTTCGAAACAGCCCTTATTACCGCATCCGCACTTTTTAGTCTCATTGTCTTCTATATGGATGTGTCCGATCTCTCCGCCGGAACCTGCAACACCGTTAACAATCTTGCCGCCGATGATGATACCACCACCAACACCTGTTCCAAGAGTTACCATGAGCATATCGCTATGTCCGCGTCCGCCGCCTCTCCAGGCTTCACCAAGAGCTGCTACGTTGGCATCATTGCCGGCTTTGACAGGAAGCTCGACAAGCTTTTCAAGTTCTTCCTGAAGATTCTTTCTGCCCCATCCGATATTAACTGCCTGGAATATAACTCCGTTACTGTCTACAGCGCCGGGAGCTCCTACTCCGACACCTGCAATATCCTCTTTGTTAAGTCCCTTTTCTTCGATCTTAGCCTTGATTGAAGAAGCGATATCCGGCAGAATGTTCTCTCCGTTATCTTCTGTTCTTGTGGGTATCTCCCAGCTCTCTTCAATGTTGCCCTCATAGTCCAGAAGACCCATCTTTACAGTCGTTCCGCCTATATCAACTCCAAATGCATACTTCATTAATGTAATCCCATAACCTTCCTATAAAATTTAGTCAGCGTCCTCATCTCCATGATGCTGGAGTGAATTCTGCACTCTATTATAAAGCTCCTGAGCAGCATTATAACCCATCTTCTTCTGACGGTGGTTAACAGCGGCAGATTCGCATATAACCGCCAGGTTTCTACCGGGTCTTATAGGGATTCTGTGACATACTATCCTGTTGCCAAGATATTCTGTATACTGCTCCTCAAGTCCCAGTCTGTCATACTCCTTGTCCTTGTCCCAGTCCTCAAGCTTGATGACAAGGTCTATAGCCTTACTGTCACGAACACTTGATACACCATAAAGTGTCTTGACATCTATGATTCCGATACCTCTAAGCTCGATGAAGTGCCTTGTGATATCAGGTGCACTTCCAAGAAGAAGCTCGTCACTTATTTTCCTAAGTTCTACTACATCATCGGATACAAGTCTGTGTCCACGCTTAATAAGCTCAAGTGCAGCCTCTGACTTACCGATACCGCTGTCACCTGTGATAAGAACGCCTTCACCGTATACATCGACAAGTACTCCGTGGATAGAGATGCAAGGTGCAAGCTTCTCATTAAGATATCTGATGATCTCAGCCATAACAGCAGATGTAGGCTTTCTGGTCATAAGAACAGGAACCTGCTCTTCATTGGCAATCTTAAGGAACAGATTGTCAGGTACCAGCTCTCTGCAGAAAATAACAGCAGGTATATCAAATGAAAGAAAATCTCTGTAAGCCTTTTCTTTCTGCTCCTGTGGAAGTGACTCCATGTAGGTATACTCAACGAATCCTACAATCTGAAGTCTTGTTGCCTCGAAGTGTTCAAAATATCCGGCAAGCTGCAGCGCAGGTCTGTTGATATCCGGCTGTGTGATCCTGATCTTCTCTATCGGTATATCAGGTGTCAGGTTATCAAGTTTGATCCATTCGATGATAGTTTTAAGTTTAACGCTAGCCATAATAAGATCCCTCCATATATTTAGGAAGTTTAGATACAATTGCCCTGACTTTTGTATAAAAGACAAGGCAATTAAAGTCCCCATTAAATCAGTTTCAGTTTATCATACAGGCTTAAGCGTTTCAACATAATAGCAAGAATCGTATACTATGGATGAGCATCGTAGAGGTGAGCCTGTTTTAATATTATAGTAAACAAAAGAGTCAAACCCTGACGGAATTATTTATCATGCCCTATTTTTTCTCAAATAAACAAAGTATCCGGCGAATACGGCTAAAACTGATATAAATGCGTACAGTATCGGTGCGAACTGCAGCGCTGTCAGGTAGTGGCCACCAAAGCCCACAAGCCTGAATTCGTAAAGCACATTAGGAGATGTCATATCGACTGGTGATAATAGATACAAAAATTGGGACAAAGGCCTGATAACCATCGGTATCTCTCTGGAGCCGGCCAATATCAGTAGGAATCCTCCAAAGACTGCGCCCATGACCACAACCGGGTTATTAAAGCACTCTGATAAAAAGCAGGTTGCAGCGGTCAAAAGGAGACATGCAGCAAAAGCAACCAGTATCTGTCTTCCAAAGAACGCACCCATGGTAAGAGGCTCGGAAGTCAGGGGCATAAGGTTCTGCACCACCCCATTCCAGCCATTACTGCCCCACAGGAGCAGACTTGTCGTAACAGATATTCCGCCAAATAAAACTGTCAGCAAAAAGGTACTTACCACTGCTGCCGCTATCTTGGCAACATAGGTGATACCCCATCCGCCCCTAGTACAGCGAAGAAGAGGATCCGTTTTGTCTTTTACCTCTCCTGCAAAGATCTGGCTTAGCAATAAAGTAATCACAAAGAGCATAATGAGCGGTATCGACTGTACGATATCATATAGCCCCAGCATCTCATCAAAAGAATGCCACACTAGCGGCTTATCAATCAGAGCTTCCTTTTCTTCCCAGTATCTCTCTTCGCCTTCTGTAAGGGCGCACATCTCCATGCCGTCCTTTATGGTATCCTGCCTGATCTGATAGATAGAATCAGCATCGTAGTCAGCAATGGGCTTACCATAATCCACTATCTTCCTCACCCAGTCGCATAGCGCATTATATGTGCAATTAGACTCATTCCACCAGGTTCCATATTCATCTGCCGCCTCCACAAGCTCTGAAAAAAGCGTGTTGTCTATCTCGCGGTCATCGATTGCCCTTTCAAGGTCTACGGTCCTACTTTCGTAATCTCCCATCTGCTCCGCCTGGAACACTCCTTGCAGGAGGGAATATGCAGCAATGACAATCAGCAGTATAACAGTGAACCTGTTCTTTAATATCTTTTTGATCTCAAATAAGAAAAGTGTGCCAAATAAGCTCTTCTTCCCCATCAATCAATCCTCCTCTTCAAATTCCTTCAAATAGAAGTCTTCAAGGCTTCCATCTTCATCTCTCCATGGTCCCTGCCAGATAATCTGGCCGGATCTCATCATGATGACTCTGTCTGCGATATGCTCAATATCGGATACAATGTGTGTGGATAGAAGAACTATGCTATGCTTCCCAATCTCTTCGATGAGGTTACGAAACCTGACCCTCTCCTTGGGATCAAGACCTGCTGTAGGCTCATCCAGTATCAGCACTTGAGGCCTATTAATAAGCGCCTGTGCAATTCCAAGGCGCTGCTTCATACCGCCTGAGTAGGTCTTTATCTTCTTTTTGGCAACGTCGGACAGGCTCACTATTTCAAGAAGTTCATCGCACCTTGCCTTGGCAGCTTTTTTATCAAGTCCTTTAAGAGCTGAGAAATACATAAGGAAATCCCTTCCGCTAAACTCCGGATAGTAGCCAAAGTCCTGAGGCAGATACCCCAAAACGTCGCGGTAGCTCTCCTCAGATACAGCAGTTCCATTGTAAGTAATGTCCCCGCTTGTTGGCATTAGGATCCCGCAGATCATACGCATAAGCGTAGTCTTCCCTGCGCCGTTAGCACCAAGCAGACCCGTAACACCTTTTTCCAAGGAAAAAGAGAGCCTGTCTACCGCGATCTTATTCTTATATTGCTTGGTAAGTCTATCAATTTTCAGTTCCATTCATACTCCTCCAAACGAAATGTCTTTCTAATCTCAATGCATTCAAGAGCTGCAAAAAAAGTAAACAGTACAAACCATATCCATCTGTAATTACGGGCAAAGAGAGCTTTTTCATCCTTGATCGCAAATATAATAAATGCCGTAACCGCAGAAACCAAAACACATCCAAAAGCATTCCTTCTTCCAACTTCCGTCCTCTCCAGGATCATGCAGGCTGTGGAAGATATAAGATATGGTATGGTTATGATGGCGCCTGTCATGGCATATCCGTACCCGCTGCCCCTGCCCACAACTACTGATAATGCCAGTAGTAAAGCTAAGTGAACGGTCCCAATGCAGATAAGTCTTGCAAAGAGTATTCCCCTTCCGGAGATCCTTGTCGCTCCTTCCAGCTCGTCCATTCCATACATCCTTGATCGCATGGAGTCAAAAACTGCAATTGCTGATACAAATGGCATTATCGCAGCCACATAAAAAACTGTCTCACGGTTTTGATAGGTCCCAAAGATTGCAACAATAAGAGCTGCAATAGAGAAGATCCACACCGGCATTCTGATATAGGTAATCTGACTTTGTAACAGGTCAAAAAGGCCAAGCTCTACACACTCACTCTTTTTACGATACTCTCTTATGAACACATCCTTTACTGCAGCATCCGGCTTTGGCGCTGCACCTTGCATCATCTTTCTTATGTTTTTACTCATGGAGATTACCTCCTTCCATCAGCTTTATAAACTCTCTTTTCACAGATTTAAGTCTCCTATACAGGGCAAATCTTGAAATGTCCATGATCTTGCAGATATCTGCAAGCGGCACATCATTCATGTACCGCAGTATCAAAAGCTCTCTGTCCTCTTCCGGCAATTTATCAAGTGCTTGATTCACCTCAATCTTTCTTATCAGCTTGTCAGCTCCATCACCTTCATCTGAATAATCTTCCGGAAGTTCCTCCGACTTAGCTTTCCTACTCTCGTCGATGCAGAGGTTTCTGGCAATCGTATATAGATAGCGAATCTGCTGCCCGCGCTCTTTATAATTACTACTCATGAAACGAAGAAATGTCTCCTGGGTCAGATCCTGCGCAATATCTGTGTTGTGAACTCTGTAATAGCAGAAGCGAAATATTTTGTCGTACTGTTCTTCTATATCCATGGATTGTTGTCTTGCACCTCCCTCTGTAATGTATAACGAATTAATAATACAGAATGTGCGGGCAATACTAAAAATATTTTTTTCATACAAACAAAACAGCTTCAAACTTTGATGATTTCTAAGTTTGAAGCCACATACATTTTCTGCGTTTTCCTATATATGATGATCCCTAGGGACGGGCTTATCTAAATGACATTGCCTCCGTCCCTCAGGTTCATTTTTAACCTCGTGTCGCGAGCAAAGCGAGCAGCTAATGGTTCAAATTGGTGACGCTCGCGACACCAATTTGGGTTTGAAAGTGGAACACTTTCAAACTTTCTCATATCACTTGTCACCTAAAACAGTGATAGAACACCGTGTCCATATCTATAGTTACAGGTCCGTCTTTAAGTAGCACAGTTTCTAAATAATTCTCTAATAGATTCCTGTTATCCTCAAGGTATTTTCCGCCTTCTGGATACTTTTTCAGCACTCTGTCAAAAAGAGCATCTGAATTATCAAATACAAGTGGTCCCGGAAGCGCTATCTTTTCTACTCTGTCAAAATTCTCTGATAAAAGCGCTTCAAACTCTACGTCTGCCTGCCTTCTCTCATCTCTCTTTTTATGAGCAAAAGAAATATCAAGTCCCGCTTCTGTTAAACAATTTTCCCAAAAATCATATTCCTTAACCGCTTCACCATAGTGATTAACTGAAAACATTCCACCAGGCGCAAGCACCTGTACCACGTTTTGGATAAAATATGCATCATCATGCAGGTATGATAAAAGATAATGTGCTATGATCTTTGAATACTTCTTCTCTCTTATCTTTTCCCAAGTTTCATCTTTTTCTAGATTACTGAAAATGACCTGTATATCAGAGCCTTCCGGAAGCGTCTTGCGGTTGTCTTCAAGATAATTATATAGATCATCAGCCCAGTTTCCGTGTATGTCTACGCCTTCCACGTTGAAATCCTTGGGAATACGTTCCCAGTTCTTTCTCCACAAAAGACCATAGCTACAACCAAGGTCAAGAACAGTATCTTTTTCCTTAAATGATAGCGAATTAAAAATCTTTTCATACCACTCGATTCCGTCAGCTGCATGTTCTTCAGCATACCATCTGCGCTCATCCGCCCCCTGACTCATCTCCATCTTCCTGATGATGTCAGCAATATCATCCCAGTCCGGATTCTCATCAAATCTTGCAAGTGCAGATTTAATGCAATTTGCAGATTTTTGAAGCTCATATATTTTCTGATTCATCATTTCAAGCTGCTTTTCAAGGATTTCTCTTATAGAACTCTGATCATCATTTTCAAGACTGCTCTTAATCTCTTCAAGACTAAATCCAATGTGCTTAAGAGCTATGATCTTTTCAAGAATAATTAGTGAGCTTTTATCATAGAGTTTGTAATTTCCTTCAGAAAGCCCAATAGGCTTAAGAAGCCCCTTTTCGTCATAAACACGAAGCGCCTTTGTTGATACTCCTGCCTGCTTTGCGATTTCTCCGGATGTAATTTTTTCTTTCATACTGCTGCCCTCCATTAAAAAAACTCCATAACCATTAAGCAAAACACATGACATTAAACCTTCTTATCCTGTGCTGTTTAATGTTAAGGGCTGCCCCAAGGGCAAGGTCAATACATTTTTGAACTTTAAATCTTATTATATTCTGAATATGTGTCTATTCCTATAACAGTACCTTCTACAATATCGATAACATCAGCATAGCCTGCCTGTCGCATTAAGCGGCTTATTCCATCAAGCACTTCTTCCCTGGAGAACTCATGCTCTATAAGGAACTTTTCCTCCTTCTCAGATAAATATTGATAGAACATTGCCGCAGCAGCAATGCTATTCTTATCAGAATAATCAAGAGATTCCAAAAGGAGATTTTCAGCTTTATTTATCTCTCCGCGATCTATCATTTCAAGAAGCTCAGCAAGTTTTCTCCCGGAAACCTCATAGCCATTATCACGCTCCATCTCTACTGCAACATACTTTTTACCTAGCATCAATGAAAAAAGTACCCTTACCATTTCCTTAATGATACGCATGATATAATCTTTTTCATCCTCAAATGTCATAATGCACCTCCGCTCTCATACGACAATACATCATTTTCTGTGTCTGGATGAAATAGCCGCTAAAACCCTTAGTACAACAAATGATATGATGAAGATGATACCAAAGAAAGCAATGGAGAGCTGAAATTCATTTCTTACAGAATATCTAAGCGCTATAAAGAAAAAGGGTACTGTAAACACCAATGAAGTAACTGCGCTGACAAGAAGATCCCTGCTTATGGCCTCCGACTCCTTCTTTGAGCCATTCCACGCACCTGCTCTGACAACAAGCGTCAGATATATAATGCCTCCGGCTAATATAGCTGCAGTTTCTCCAATTACCAGTCTCATGTCAGCATACGTTACCAATTGAGCCAAAATTGCAGCTGCACATACCATAAAAACTGTAATAAAACCATAACTGCTTGCTTTTACCGCTTCCTGTTTCTGAATATCAGTGTAATCAGCTACCGTTTTCAATGTTTCTTTTAATTCTTTATCCATCTCGCTTTTCCTTTCTCCATTAATGAGCTCTTTAATGTCAATATCATAGTAATCAGCGAGTTCTATCATGATAGCAAGATCAGGCATATTTGATCCTGTCTCCCATCTTGATACAGTTCTCCCTGACACTCCTAATATTTCAGCAAGTTGCTCCTGTGTTAAGTTTTTTTCCTTACGAAGTTCGCGTAAGAATGTTCCTATCTTCTGTGAATCCATGTGTTCCTCCTCTCACTCACAGAATATAAAAAGTTGCCTGATCAGTACACGACATAAAGCGAGAAAATGCCGATTTCTCGATTAGACAGCCTTGTCTATTTAATTCTTATATATCAGACAATCACTTCTTAGCAGTACTTAATTCCTATCGCAGTAAACTCCCCAGGCAGCCTTTCATCTTCCCAGGAAGGGTGCTCATCAAACTGTTTTAATGAAAATCCATTTCTTAGAATAGAGTTTATGATTTCGCTTACCGTGTATTTTCTATAACTGCATTTGGGCATGCTTTTTCTTATTTCTTCATCGTAAAATCTGGCATGTGCCATTTCACCCTCAAATATATCAGTAGAAAAATAGCTCCCCGTGGGCTGTTCCAGCTTTAAACTATCATAGATTTTTGTAAAAGGATGAAAATCACTGCAGATTATCTTTCCGCCTGGCTTAAGAATAGCATTCATCATTTTCATAAACTCATCTATATCGTGAAAATAGTGAAGTATTCCTCCCTCCATAAAAACAGCATCAAAGTATTCAGCATACCTACCAAGGTCTATGTCAAGCACATCCCCAACTTTAAAAGCAATCTCGACATTCGCAGAAGCAGCTACTTCCATCGCATACTTTTTGTTATCTTCAGAAATGTCAAAAATAGTGACATCTGCCCCAAGAAGTGCCAGCGGAATTGCTTTCTTTCCGCAAGATCCGCAGATATTTGCAATCTTTATACCTTCAAAGGAATCAAAATATACGGCATATTTTTTGAGCATTCCTATAGGATCCGCTATATCCTTCTGTGCTCTTTCTTGTGGTGTTCCGCTTATCTTAACCCAAAAGTCATAGGCATCATACTCCCATGCTTTTTTATGCTGCTCACTATAATCCCGCATCTACAATCCTCCCATATATAGTTATGCTTTGAATATTAGAAAACACCTATATATCTTAGCATAACCATGGGGATTCTCCCATAAAATAGCTGCATCTGAGAACATCTCCGCAATAATTAAATATCGTCTTAAATCGTTGGCAAAACAAAAAATTTCCAAATCTCTATATATAAATGAGATTTGGAAATTTTTATCACGAAATATACTATTACTAACGGCGACCGGGATCGAACTTTCTGGCGTCTGGCAAATCCAGTAAGAAAGGGGAGTTCTGGTCTCGTATTTTCTTTTGAACCACTTTTTGAACCACTTTGTCAAATGGACAAATGCCATAAAAAATGAATAATCATATTCTATATTCTTTCGACCTCAGGAATGACTCAAAACTTAAATAGTATTCATCCATTTTCTGCTTCGAAACATAAATACAGATATTACAAATCTCACCAACTCTTCCTGAGAAAGAATAAAGTACACCAGCGCAATGGGAAGCCTTAAGTACAGTCCTGTGAAAAGAGCCAGTGGCACCCCGACAAGCCATGTTCCCAGTATATCTATTATCATGATATATTTGGTCCTGCCACCGCTTCTTATAATGCCGCCTCCAAGTATCATGTTCTGAACCTTGACAGGCATAAGTACTGCAAAAGCAAGCAGAATTTCAGCTCCAATACGGCGTACGTCACCGCTCACATTAAAGATACCTACATAATGATAGCGTAGTATTACCAGCATCATAGAAAAGAAAACAGTACCAATAAATCCATAAATGCAGAGTTTCTTAGACTCTTCATAGGCTTTTTTGTATTCTCTCTCACCAAGTCTTTTTCCAATTAGAATCCCTGCCGCTTGAGCAAGACCACTCATGGCGCCGATAGTCAGCCCCTGAACAGAACCTGTCAGAGACATACCCGCCAGTTCTTTTGTCCCAATATGTCCATAGACAAAGGTATTGATACTCTGGCCCACGGACCATAAAAACTCATTCACAACAACCGGCAAGAGCATTGCAAAATACTGAATATACCCATCTCTTCCAAGTCTTATTGATATGTGCATGTTTTTATAGAGCCTAAAAAGCAGCAAAAGCGAAATTAAAGCACCCACAAGCTGAGATATGACGCTTGCGATGGCCGCTCCTCTCACTCCCAGCTTGGGCATACCAAAATTGCCAAATATCAGGCAGTAATTAAAAAGAGTGTTTATGCCTGCAGACAATGCTCCCACATATAACGGCCAGGAAGATCTTCCCCTGCATCTTATTGCAACACCGCAAATGTTACTTATCCCCAACGGGATATAGGTGAGTCCTATGAGCTGAAGATAATGTGTTCCTTCAGTGATGACAAGACTATCCTCAGTAAAAAGTGCGATAAAGGGTCTGGCAAAAAGGCCTGATATTGCCATGAATAATAAGCCCACGATAAGCATGATAAGTGTATTAACACAAACTGATTTCTCTTCTGCCGGGATATCTTTTTTTCCAATGTACTGAGATATCATAATCCCGGCAATTGTCCCAACTGCGCCAATGACAAATGCATAGATAAAGCTTGGTTTAGCTGCTATCTCCACAGCTGCTATGCTCTTTTCTCCCAGCTGCCCCACCATAATCTGATCAATCATTGAAAATGATGACTGCAGCATGGATTGAAGCGCCACAGGTATGGCTATTTTTGCAACTTCACTTTGAAAAGACTTATCCACTAAAAACTCCTCCGTTCATGCTCATATTTCTGTCAGATTTTGCACGTGCTGGCTACTGACTGAATAGTTACATGTACTGTCTCTTATCACCAGCTTAACCGGAACACTAACGCTCTCAAAAAAGCCCGGATCTGCGATCATTTTCACAAGAAGTTCCATCGCCATCTGAGATCTGGCTTCATTGTTCTGATAGACAGATGTAAGCGCCGGCACCGTCATAAGACTGTCTCTGCCACCATCAAATCCCACCACTGAAATATCGTAAGGAACCCTGATCCCATTCTCAAACAAAATCTTCATCAGATCTATTGCGTAGTAATCAGACACTGCAAAGATTGCCGTATACCTGAGAATCGTCTTTAGTTTCTTTTGATAAAAGATCTTTCGCTTATCCTTATCCATCGGTATCAAAAGAAAGTCTGCTTTTTGCCCCAGCCCATCACAAAGGCCATTGTAGCGATCTAAATCCATACAGACATTATTGTCTGCAATGCACAGCACCTTTTTGTGGCCAAGAGTTTTTAAATACTGACCAACCTGCCTTCCTCCATCAAAATCATCGATACTTATGTTGCTTATTCCGGCATGCTGATCCATATATCCGTCATAAACAACAAAAGGCACTCTCATGTGCTCTCTGAGATCGTGATAATCCTCTGCACAAAACCCAATCACCACAAGGCCATCAATATTCCACATAGTTGAAAAACGGATAATGTCCCGGATATCCTTTGTTTTTCTCAGCATCATAAAATAACCATATGCTTCAATAGAATCAGAAAGTGCGTTGATAGAAGCGCTGATAAACGAGTCTTCAAATACATGTCCTTCATATTTCTCATGATCATTGACGACAACACCTATGATCCTGGAGCTATTCCTTGCAAGGAGTGTCGCCGCCATATTAGGTATATATCCCATCTCCTCAAGCTTGTTCTCAACTCTTTTTACTGTTGCATCTGAAATCTTTTTTGTTTTGCCGTGAAGCACATTGGAAACAGTTGCAGTGCTAAGTCCCAGTTCATTTGCAATATCTATTATCCTGACTTTATTCTCATCCCACATAAAAAAGCGCTCCTTTTGAATTGATTATTCAACAGAAGCGCCGGTTTTGCAATGGGTTAATCGCGTAACCCTCTCTGTATACTCATATATATAATGCATAGCCAAATCAGCATCTCGCATTACATAATAACCACGAATATAAACTTAATAACTGTCACAACAATGATTCTGCTATATTCCGGCTGTGCTCAGCAAGCGCCACCAACGACTTTGAAAACGGCAAAAAATAGCGGCAGCAAATAGTCCAGTAATGTATAAATCATGACCGTGACTATAAAACTACCGCTTCCGTGTTTAATGTTTCATATTCGCAAGTTTATAGTTAGACGCGAAGCTATAAGGGTTAATCTTTACTTACTACCCAAACACCATTGTGACTTGTTCCATTTCTCGAAAGCATTTTCTTTTTCTTCAAAGAAGCAACATAATATTTTACAAGAGTTTCTTTCCAACCTAATTTTTCTGCAGCTTTAACTAAGGTAATTGTTGGTTCTTGTTCCAGTAACTCTAGCAATTGTATTTCTTTGTCGTTGATATCTTGTTTTGAAGATATATCATTTTGGTTAGTATCCGAACTATCTAAACTATCCAAACTATCTAAACTTTCAAAGTAGTCCGGCTGAATTGGTATCGTCACCCATAACACGCGCCTATCTTCATCTGTTTCAAACGTTGCTCTGGGAGAACCATTTCTTTGCAGTCCCTCTAAGACAATACAAGAAGATCTGTCCATGTTAAAAAATGTCTTCAAGAATGAGCCTATAGCTGAAATGCAGATAAGCGATATCAAGAAAAGAGATATCAAATATATGTATGAGCGCTGGACTGGTCCGGGTCTTATAACAAGAAAGGCATTTGTTAACCGAAAATCTGCACTTAACGGAGTCTTTACCTTTGCAGCTGAAAATGAATATATTGCGGTTAATTTCATCCCATCTATTGTCACTACAGAGCTCAAATTCAAAGAACCCAATCATCAGAATAAGGCATTCAGAAAAGATGAACGCCAAAAGCTCTTAAAATACCTCAGGACGCTTAAGCAGGACGGTTATACCCTTGCTATCCAACTTGCACTATACTCTACTTTTAGAATTGGAGAATTAAGGGCAATACGTTATGATGACCTTTCAGGTAATACTCTGACAATACGCCATCAGCTTGTAGAAGAATCTGAATATGCTGTCAATACCAAATACCTTAAGGTTGACAAAGCTCCGAGACGAGTAAATGAAAAGCTTCCAAAGGGAAATGCCCACTACTCAGTAAGAGAGATTACTCTTATTTCTGAAGCTGTCGAGATTCTAAATATGGCAAAAGAAATAAACCCTGATGGGGAATATCTCTTTATGTGTCATGGCAGGCCAATCAACAACGACACGTTTAATGAGCGCCTTAGAAAGTATTGTGGTGAAGCAGGTGTTCCATATCTCTCAAGTCACAAACTTCGCTTCACTGTAGCATCAATAATGCGATCATCCGGTGTAGATATTGCATTTTTACAAAAAAATCTTGGTCACTCCAATAGAAGAATGACAGAACACTATATCTATGAAGATGTTGAGGATCCTAAGGATATGGAAGAACAGCTCGGATTGATACTTGGTGTATCATGAGTGATTATGCAAATTTAATGCATAACATTGTGTGCAACTTAAATCGTCTAGATGCTGATATTTACTGAGTTGGACCAAATTTGAACCAGTTCGAACCAAATGTATAAAAAATGAAAGAGGTCGCAAACTCAGATAAAGTCTAAGCTTGCGACCAACACACTACTGCCGGCGACCGGGATCGAACCGGTCACCGTTATATTTTTACTCTATCTTCAATATAGTCTTTCCTTCGCACTATCACTTGTTGCAAAAGGTCCCGGGATCACATCTGCGCCGCGGTGACCACCCAGATAATCCACATTAAATGTGATAGGAGTTCCATCAGGGTTCTCGAACTTCTGTGATGGCTCAAAGGCTTCGCCAAGTGTATCTGTTGAGATCATGCCTGCCTTGAAATCCTTAAGTACGTCATAGATATTGGTATCAAGATAGTACTCACCGTCTTTTTCTACAACATCTACATAGACCTTGCCGGAATCGTCTGTGAAGAAGTTCTTCTCGTTCTTCCAAGGCTTTGCACCTTCGAAGTATGCATTTCCATCGATCCATACAGGCAGATGAGCGAAGTGGAACGGGTCATGCTTCATCATGTTAGGATGTTCTTCTTCCATATCGAATTTGGAGAGCCACTCATCATATACAGGATACTCGTCAAAACAGTATGTGCCAACTTTCCTGTTCTCTACAATCTTCTGATCAGGCTGAGAATCACTTAGAAGTACCAGGTCTTCTGACGGCCACTTCTGTATGAAGATGTTGTTGTAGAAACGGTCATCTCCGTGGAGTATAGTCATAAAGCCCATGACTTCTGTTCTATGCGGCATGTGATATGGAGTATATCTCCATGATGTACCATCTCCTACCATGGTAAAAGAGCCTGCGCACAGATTATGAACCATAGCAACGCCCTGAGTCGCGATACGAAGTGATACATCTGACAGAAGGATATTGTTATCTATAAGTGTAGGACCATGGCTTACTTCAACAAATATATCCTGGCAAGTCATACCGCCCTCAAGCTGCTTGGCAAAAGATGGTCTCTCATTATCATGAAGAAGGTTCTGAGTGATCCTGGTACCCTGAGCTTCCCAGTCGCACCAGATACCCATAGTACAGTGATGTATGTGATTCCTTCTCATGACTACATCGATAGCTGCATGCATCTTGATACCGGCTATCTCTGCTCCTCCAAGTTCCATCATGTTATTGATATGATGGATATGATTGTCCTCTATGATACTGAAGACGCCGCCCATACGGCCTATGATTCCGCCCTGTTCGCAGTGGTGGATGTTGTTTCTCCTGATTATATGGCCGCCAATCTTCTCTTTAAGCCATCCATAATACTGACCACGGCATACAGAATCTCTCTCCATCTGAGTAGGGCTCTTAACATGCCTTGTAGTATAGAAGTTACTATTCTCCGGATCGTAATAACGTCCTACGCAGATTCCGGCACATTTACTGCCCCAGATCTCGCAGTCTTCTATGATCCAGCCCTTACTCCAGTGAGGAGCGATCATTCCGTCCTGATATGCTGCAGGGGGTGCCCATGTTGTAGCAGCTTTATTAATATTAAATCCGCTTACTGTGATATAACTGATGCCTTCTTGACTAGGCATGAAACATTCACGTCTTACATTGATCTCTACATTCTCTTTATTAGGATCAGCTCCTCCAAAGTTTGCATAAAATACTGTTTCATCAGTCTCTGTATCCTGCTGGGCATACCACTTTCTTGTAGATCTTTCAGGATCCCATGAGCAGTCATATACCTTGGCTTCTATAACTTCTTCAACGCTAAGAGCTTCATAGAGAGCTTCATCGCCCATCCATACACATCCTGTATGCTTATTGGGAGTTGCGAAGTACCAGTCTCCGTATACAAGTGTTGTATACGGATTGTATGATCCGAAGATTCCGTTACGAACTCTTGCTGTCCAGACATCTCCCTCATATCTGGTCCAGCCTGTAACCCTCTCTGCTCCTGTTATGATCGCTCCAAGAGGCTCAGTGCTCTTATACACGATCCTCTTATCCTCTGTTCCTGCATTTACAGGATCAACATACTCTCTGTATGTTCCCGGAGCTACAAGAACTTCATCACCAGGCATTGCAACCTTAGCAGCCTCACCTATCCTTCTAAACGGAAGCTCTTTCGAGCCATTACCATCATGCTTTGCATTTACATCAACATATAATGTCATATATACCTTCTCTCCTTGTGTCTATATGATTGGTATTTACTATACTATTTTATCCTTTCCGGATTGCATATGTACTTATATTTTTTACTCAATATATATCATTTTTTATTATCAACTAAATTTCATTGCTGATTTTGCAAAATACCTCATCAATACTTTTTATATCAAAACCATTTTTTAAATAACTAAATTAAACTTCGCACTTGCCAAACATATGTCACCCCTTGAGGCAGTGCCGATGTGGACAATTTATAATGCATTTTCGTATCTTTTGAAGGTGTTATAAAATTCAGGAGCATGATAGATGGAGTTTTATATTCTGCATAGGGGCTGCATGTTTGAGCGAAGCGAGTTTCAGCCCCTAGAATATAAAGCTCCAGATATCGTGCCCTGAATTTATAACACCTTCAAGATACGAAAATACATTATAAACTGTCCGCAGCGGCGCTGCCTCAAGGGGTGACATATGTTTGGCAAGTGCGAAGTTTCAATAACTAATACATTTTACTTTTCTTCTTTATGAAAGAATTCGTAGACTGCCAAAGCTTCTTTTTCCCTAAGTTCAGGGACCTTCATAAGTTCCTCTACAGAAGCCTCTTTAATATCCTTGATCGACTCAAAGTCTCTCATGAGAGCTTTCCTTCTGGCAGCTCCGATTCCGGGTATGTCGTCAAGGACAGATCTTACCTGAGCTTTGCTTCTTAAGGATCTGTGATATTCTATGGCGAATCTATGAGCTTCGTCCTGGATCCTTGTTATAAGCTTAAAGCCTTCGCTGCGAGTGTCTATAGGCAGCTCTACATTGTTAAAATAAAGGCCTCTTGTTCTGTGATTGTCGTCCTTGACCATACCGCATACTGGTATATTGATACCAAGCTCATCAAGGACCTGAAGGCAGATATTGACCTGACCTCGTCCACCATCCATGAGGATCAGATCAGGGAATCTGGTGAAGCTTCCATACTGGGCATCTATATTTCTAAGCTCCATGTCCTGCCTTTCTTCAAGTCCGTGAAGAAGCCTTCTTGTAAGGACTTCATGCATGCAGGCATAATCATTAGGACCTTCTACAGACTTGATCCTGAACTTTCTGTAGTCGCTCTTTTTGGGCTTACCCTTTTCGAATACGACCATAGATCCAACATTGGCAAAGCCGCTTATATTCGATATATCATAAGCTTCCATTCTGACAAGATTCTTCATGCCCAGGATCTTCTCTATCTCTTTGACAGCGCCTATAGTCCTTCCTTCTTCGCGCTTTATCCTCTCCCTGTCTTTGGATAAAATAAGAGATGCATTCTCTGCAGCAAGCTCCATGAGCTTTTCCTTCTGACCTCTTTCAGGGACAGTGATATACATGCGGCTTCCCTTCCTTCCGGATAGCCACTTCTCTATCACTTCCTGATCCTCTATAGCAACAGGCAGCATGAGCTCTCTTGGAATAAAAGGAGTACCCGAATAGAACTGCTTCACAAAATCAAGCAGTATCTCTTCCTGCGGATTACCTCCTACATGCGTCATGTAGAAGTGCTCACGTCCTATAAGACGTCCGTCTCTTACGAAGAATACCTGAATAACAGCATCGCTTTCATCAGAAGCTATAGCTATGATATCCTTATCCTCCATAGAAGAGTCAGTCATCTTCTGCTTCTGGGCAACGCTTCTGACATCACTTAGAAGGTCTCTAAAGTGCGCTGCCTTCTCGAAGTCCATCTCTTCCGAAGCCTTATACATCTTATCTTCAAGGTCTTTTAAGATGACATTATAATTGCCGGAGAGAAAGTCCAGAGCCTTATCTATATGCTGCCTGTATTCTTCCTGACTTACCTTACCTGTACATGGCCCGCAGCATCTTCCCATATAGTAGTTAAGACAGGGTCTTTGCTGGCCTATATCCTTGGGAAGAGACCTGTTGCAGGTTCTAAGACCGTATATTTTGTTAATAAGATCTATAGTAGACTTAACAGCCTGAGCGCTGGTAAAAGGGCCAAAGTATCTGGCCTTATCTTTTCTCATAAGTCTTGAAAAAAGAATCCTTGGATACTCCTCCTGTACTGTTACCTTGATATAGGGATAAGTCTTATCATCCTTGAGCAGCGTATTGTATCTGGGTCTGTTCTCTTTGATCAGATTGTTCTCAAGGACAAGAGCTTCAAGTTCTGAATCCGTAACGATATATTCAAATCTCGCAATCTTAGAGACCATCTGATCTATCTGGGGGCCGCGGCCTACTATTTTCCTAAAGTAGGACTGAACACGCTTGTGAAGGTCTATAGCCTTGCCCACATACATGATTACATCATCTGCGTCGTGCATTATATATACGCCCGGACTGTGGGGGAGTTTTTTGAGTTCTTCTTTTACATCAAATCTGTTTTCTTCCATATACTACCTCATGCCTCACATATTACCTATATGCAGAGGCTGATGAACACGTAAGCTTACTTCTTAATACAATAAGTGCACCTACACCACTAATTATCTTTCAAACTGTAATGCAGATGCACTATTTATCTTCGGTGCTTTTATTTCATTTTAAAATATAACTTTAGTTGTCAGAACCTTCATCAGACTTATCTGATCTGGAATCAAAGTCATCCGGAACATGTGAGAATCTTCCGCCTGACTGCTTGGAAGAATCTTCACTATCATCCTTCTTCTCATTAGACCACAGGTTCTCAGGCTGGTTAGCCCAGATGTATCTACTGTCTCTTGCTGAGTCAAATCCTCCCTGCCTTGTCAGGATATCCATAGGATCAGGCTCATTTTTCTTATCATCCTTGCCTTTGTTGGCATCACTGCCGTAAAGGGTGCTTGGCCTTTGAACATAGTCTGTATCTGCAATCGCCTGACCATCACTTGAAGGTAACGTATCAGCATCTTTAGATGTATCCTGACTTTCGCTTGTCTGGTCATTATTACTGCTATAAGATGACTGTCCGCTCATCCAGTTATGAGCATCATTCATGGCTTCGTCAAATGAGCTCTTGGTCTTAGGCTTTTCTGCGGCTATATCAGATGATGTCTTTCTTGATGAAAGAAGATCTATAGCACTTGGCTTCTTGGGTTCATTAGAAGCTTCAGATCCAAGTCCTCCTAAAGACTGCATCGAAGAGCTATTGCTTGCAGCATTATCACTTTCTGCGCTGCTTTCTCCAACTCTTGCTGATTCCGGTCTTGTTGCATATATTCTGAGTCTTGACTGATTCTTCTCTTCTTCGGTAGGTTCTGAGAGACCTTCTACCTCACGGTAGATTCTCATGAACTCCTTACCTGAAATGGTTTCTTTGCTGATAAGATGCTCTGCCAGGCGGTCCATAGTTGTCAGGTGCGCCTTTATTATCTCCTTAGCTTCTTCGTAGCAGGAAGCAAGAACTTTCATAACTTCCTTATCAACGTCAGCTGCTGTCTGGTCTGAGCAGTTGAGTTCTTTGCGGCCGTCAAGATATCTGTTCTGAATGGATTCAAGCTGCATAAGTCCGAACTTATCACTCATTCCGTACATAGTGATCATGGATCTTGCAAGCTCTGTAGCCTTCTCTATATCGTTCTGAGCACCGGTTGTGACTGTGTTGAAGATAACCTCTTCTGCAGCACGTCCGCCCAGAGCCACAACTATATCATCGTGCATTTCATCTTTTGTACTTAAGAACTTCTCTTCTTCAGGAACCTGCATTACATATCCAAGAGCACCCATGGTACGTGGCACGATAGTGATCTTCTGTACAGGCTCTGTATTTTTCTGAACAGCACTGATAAGTGCATGTCCCACTTCATGATAAGATACGAGCTTACGCTCTTCCTTGGAGAGGATTCTGTCTTTTTTCTCCTTACCTACAAGAACCTGTTCTACAGCTTCCATGAGGTCTTTCTGGGATACATAGTCGCGCTTACCTTTAACAGCGTTGATGGCTGCTTCATTGATCATATTGGCAAGGTCAGAACCGACAGCGCCGCTTGTTGCAAGTGCAACCTCTTCAAGATCTACAGTTTCATCCATCTTGACATCCTTGGAGTGAACCTTGAGGATCTCTACTCGGCCCTTAAGATCAGGCTTATCAACGATGATCCTTCTGTCAAAACGTCCCGGACGAAGGAGAGCCTTATCAAGTATCTCAGGTCTGTTGGTAGCACCTAGTATGAGAACACCTTTACTTGAATCAAAACCGTCCATCTCGGAAAGGAGCTGGTTGAGGGTCTGTTCTCTTTCTTCATTGCCGCCTCCAAACTTGGAATCACGGCTACGACCTATAGCATCGATCTCATCGATGAAGATGATACAAGGTGCATTCTTATTAGCTTCTGCAAATAGGTCTCTTACACGGCTTGCACCAACGCCGACATACAGCTCTATAAAGTCAGAACCAGCAAGTGAATAGAAAGGAACATGTGCTTCACCTGCAACAGCCTTGGCAAGAAGTGTCTTACCTGTTCCGGGAGGTCCTACAAGAAGTGCTCCCTTAGGAAGTTTAGCTCCGATCTTGACATATTTGCCCGGGTTATGAAGGAAGTCTACGACTTCTACAAGTGACTCTTTAGCTTCATCTTCACCTGCTACATCCTTGAAGGTAACACCGGTTTCTTTCTGAACATATACCTTGGCATTGGACTTACCTACATTGAAGATACCGCCTGCTCCCTTGGACATACGCCTAAAGAGGAACCCAAGAAGTATCCATAAGATCACTACAGGTAGTACATATGACAATACAAGTGAGATAATGTAGCTCCTTGAATCCGGAACTGTGGATGTATACTCGATACCTGCATCTTCAAGCTTCTGCTGAAGTTCAAAGTCCGTTACTATACCGGTATAGAACTTGGTATCGGGAGTTGCTATCTCTTCTTTTTTGTTATTCTTGTTATAAGCTATGATTCCATCTTCATTGGGTGTGATGGTGATTTTGTCAGACTCAATGACTACAGATTCTATCTGCTTATTATCAAGCATCTCTATGAACTGGTCATATCTGATCTCGATAGTTGAAGCGCTGCTAAGAGCATTGGTCAGATAAGACACCACAAACATACATACAAGCGCTGCCAAAAGGAGCATCAGAAGGCTTTGTCTGTTGCCGGATGAGTTACCGCTGCCCTTATCTTTTCGTTCGTTATTGTTTTCGTTATCCATTAAGGTTATATCCTCGCTTTATTAAAATCTTCCCCATATTGAATTATAAAAGTTATTTGGATTAAGTGCAATTAAACTGCAATCGACAATTTCTTAAAGTTCGATAAAAAAGCTTTGATCATTAGAATGTGCGTCGAGCCCTAGACTATAAAAAACAAATATCAGATCTGGTGTCTTACTACGCCATACTCATCGTTGCTGCGCCAATATGGGCATTTCTTGGTACGCCTTGTAAGGAAGTGGTACATCTCGTCCTCATCAAGGTTCACACTGCAGCTGTAGGATTCATCTTCTTCATCATATTCATAATATGCACATGTATCACAGTCCATAGTCTAACCTCCGTCAAAAAGTTAATTATCGCATCAATTCATGGAAACTTTGCATCTTTTTCGCAATGATCGAATGCTGCTCAAATAAGATATCTCAAATAAAAAATCTCAAATAAAATATCTTATATATGATCTTCCATTTTTAAAAGTTCATCGCTTCATAATATCTGTCGCTAAAGCTGTCATCTTGCGACAGCTCTATCTCTTTTGCCATCCTTTGTATCATACATAATTCTTCCCGAGCTATCTTTGTACCATATAAAGATGCTATGCACAAGTACCTCGCTGTGCCAAGAAGCGATGTATTGCCGGCTATATATATGTTATCACCATTATCAGTGATACTTGCCGGGAACATCTTAAGTTCTTTGATCCTGTCAAAAGAAATACCTGCTCCAAATCCGCCTGATATTATAACATAAGGCTTACCTGCTTTATCTTTATTCCTTGCTAATCTTTCTTTAGAAGAAGGGAATTGATCATCAAGAGATCTTATTTTTTCATACAAAAGATCAAGACCTACATTAACTGCTGCCTTGGCCATCTGCACCTGTCTTATATCGTTTTGGGTTATGACGATACCTATTCCGTCTTCATCCCTGCTGACAGGGTAGCCATTATCAAAATACTCTTCAGACAAAAGCCCAGTCTCATCCACGAGTCCCTCTCTTACAAGAGCACTTATTATCTCAAGTACGCCCGTTCCACAGATTCCTATAGGAGGTGCGTCTTCTATTGTTGTGACTTTGAGCTTCCCGCCTGCAAACTCTGCCCCTTTTATAGCGCCTGGGATACCCGGTATTCCGTAACGTATGCCATTACCTTCAAATACAGGCCCTGCTGCCGTAGATGTTACATATATCTTGTCCCCAAAACCTGCAGCCATCTCTCCGTTGGTACCAAGATCCAGAAAAATATATTCATGATCCATCTTCCATGGTCTTGTAGCATAAAGACCTGATAATATGTCTGCTCCCACAAAGGCGCTAAAACCCGGAAGGATAGTCACAGGTATATTGGAAATATTATCTTCCAGTTTTGGAAAAATATCTCCTGCTTTCAGATCTTCTATATCAAGATTTACAGGTGTATAGGGATATACTCCAAGACTCTCACAATTATATCCTCTTAGAAGGTGCAGCATTGTAGTATTTCCTGCAATTGCTATTCTTTTTATTCTGGAATAACTGCATCCTGTCTGTGTCAGAAGCTTTTGTATGAGATCTTCTATATCGCTTACCACTAACTCCTTTAGTCTTTTACCCTTTTCTTTAGATGCCTTGATCCTTGATATTACGTCTGTTCCGTAGCTTCTCTGATGATTGGTTCCTGTTACAACATGTACGATATTGTGGGACCAGGAATCTTCTGTAAATCCTGATCCGGGTGCAGATA
Organism: Butyrivibrio fibrisolvens; assembly: GCF_023206215.1. Classification (NCBI taxonomy): domain Bacteria; kingdom Bacillati; phylum Bacillota; class Clostridia; order Lachnospirales; family Lachnospiraceae; genus Butyrivibrio; species Butyrivibrio fibrisolvens. The sequence goes on along the minus strand of NZ_CP065800.1, from coordinate 874,518 downwards.
TTGATGAATTTCCATTTTTTAACCTCATGTCACGGGCAAAGAAAGTGGCTAATGGTTCAAATTGGTGAAGCTCGCGGCACCGATTTGGGTTCAGCTTACTTACATCTGTATTAACACCTCTACTTTCGATTTCAGAATCCGGAAGCTTTATAAGTGATACGGCTATAGTTGTAGTTCCAAGATCTATACCTATTCCATAGAAAAAGTCCGTCTTACTGATATTATCTAAGCCTTCCGAATATGCTCTAATATCCGGTGATACAGCGATATCAGGATTGGCGACTTTGATCACTTCATTTTCAGATGATGTGCTTTCAGGACATACGATATTGTCCTCGTTATAGTCTTGGATAGCTATCCTGGCATCTTCTGTGAGAATGCTCATGCAGGCAAGACGATATCCTCTTTCTAAGTCTTCTTTTGGTATATGCTTTAGATCAGCTGTAGTAATACGAACTCCATCATTAAGAAACTGTACTTTGCATTTACCACAGGTTCCGGATCCCGAACAAGGACAACTTATACGAATATCATTGTCTCTTAGAAGATCCAAAAGCTTCTTGCCTCTTGGGGCATGAAGTACTTTCACGGACTTATTGTCATGATATATTTTTATCTCTACTTCTTTACTGATTCTCATTACTATGCCTACTTATTGATACCTTCGTACATGAATCCTATATCTTTTATATATACTGAGGCAGATGTCAAAAGTTCCTTTTGACCCTTACGTCATATACTGTTTTTAAAGAAAAGGAGCAGATACAAATCTGCTCCTGCTGATATCATTATACTTCAAAGTTACATTTAAATAATATATTCGCTTAACCGGTCTTATCACATAGATTATATAATACTGGATCATTCAAGTGATCAGAGCAAATAATTAAATATAGTTTTAGTATACATATTATGACTTTTGACCCTTACGTCATATTATCATTTACCATCATCAGATAAAGTCCTTAGATAGCTATAGATAGACATACCGTACTCATCCATAAAATGGGTCTGGAGATTGGTCTGGGACATGGCAAAGCGATCAGCCATATCTCTGAGTGAGTAGTCGTCTACATGTTCTTTTAAATAGTCCTGCATTTCCTGAAGATTATTACTTGTTACATAAGTCATTTCCTCACTCATAAGATACCTCCCTCTGTAATTGGATTTTCGTTAATATTATTGTACGTTACCGCATGCGCCTTCGCAACATCTTTTCGTACAATATTGAACGTCATTTTATCATCCGATCACAAAGGTGGTAACACTGCTGTTTTTCAAAACTATAGTAAGTTTAGTTCTATCATCATTTAGCTGAGCATATGAACTGTCTGTTACATCAGCCCAGTTCTCACCACTTTCCATATCACCGCTTGTTCTGATGATCTGTATACTATTATCATCTTTAATATTCATTTCAGATAGATCTATCTCCCATTTGACATCCTCATCTCTTGTATTCATAGCAACTATAACGATGCTTCCGTCCTCGGGGTTATATGCTGCTGTTACCTGATTTGCCTTATCATCAGTTCCTAATATGCAGTATCCGGGCCTTATATACCTTGTGAACTGGCCAAAGGCATAGTATTTTTTACTAAGTAAAAGCTCCTTACTATCATGATCAGCTATAGCTATCCCCCAGAAAGGGACACCTTTTGATACGATATCCTCTGCCTCTTTGATCGTGCAGGTGTCATATATATTGTCAGTATCCACATGGATATCAACTGCATCCCACATGATCCAGGCAGTAGGCATAAGGCCATTTATATCCTTGATTATCTGACCGGAGAAACCAAGCGCTGCCTGCATTTTGGTATCTTCATTACCAATTGTATATGTTCCGTCCACTTCGCTCATCCACAGATTAACTCCTGCTTCCAGCGCAGTTTCTTTTAACAGGCTATACTGAGTCCCCTGATAAGAATGTGTATCTATCCTGGTGACAACAGACTTGGCATCATCCGAAAGCGCATTATATGAATTAACTGCTGCGTCAATGCTTGTCTCATCGCTTGCGCATATGATTATATCTATCCCTTTAGCCTTAAGCTCATCATTAAGCGCTGTCAGTATCCTGGACTGAGAATCTCCTTGCGAGAAATGGCACCCTTCCTGCTTGGGGCTGTATGCGCTCCAATAATCTGTAGCAGGCTCGTTCATAGGATCGACGCTCTGAAAGGTAATTACGCCTTCCTTCATCCAATGCTCTATGACATCTGCCATGTACGCGGCAAAAGCTGTGTAGGAATCCTCTCTGAGATTGTCCACCGACGGATCCACTCCTCCTGACGAACATCCACTGACTGTCATGAAATATGGCGGAGAATTGGAAAAAGCCTCTGCGATAAACTCATCTCCTGCCGCATCTGCTGCCGCCTTTAATACATTCATCTGGTTAGCATCTGCCTCCCAGTCATAATTCCAGGCATATCCGCATTCAAAATCCGCCCTGTCGAAATTGTCCTTATAATATGACTCAGGATTACTCTCAAGATCTATCTTAGTAACATCTGTGCAGTAACCTGGAACAGCAGAATCAGACCTTTGTATGTGCTGCTGATGAAGGAAGGGATCAGCCTCCTTGGCCTCTTTGGATACAGCTCCCTTACACACATCGTCTCCTCCACCCACATTATATCTTCCGATATTCATACCAAGTCCTTTTTCCTTGTCAAAAAAAGCCTCGACTGTAAGCAAGGTTAACTCTTCACTATATCCTACCCTGTTGGCCCACCAGCATAGTGATGTACCCCATCCCTGGAATTCACCATAGCCGTCCTTGTTGGTATCATTAAATTTCTGAGAATTTTGAAGCGACAGTGTAACTGTCTTGGAAATCTCCATACTTGTAACATCCTCCGCCGTAATATATGTGTCTTGTTCTAAATCCTTGCTGCCGGCACTATCTGATAAAGCCTCTGATCCATGCGCCTTATCACATCCTGTTAAAAGACAAGACAGTAGTGCTATAGATAACCCTGTTGACAATGATCTTCTAAATCCTGCCTTCATACCTTCTCCCTCCAAGTTAGAATCTCTGACTCTATTCTATCAACTCTTGTGTTTATGCAGCAATCATATTATCTTTAACCATAATCTCTTTAATTTTACGCATGACCGTGATATTGGTGTTGTGATTTTAAATATATAAATATGTGATATAATGACAATCAAAAAGGAGGCAAGGTCTTATGAATACATTATCTGATAAAGAACTGGAAAATATCGTTGGAGGTATCACAGGCGCTGCTAACAAAAAGAGCACTTATTATGATCAGGAAGATCTTGTATGTAACAGCTGCTATTTCGAACCTTCCAAAAACGGATTAAAATGTCTCAAAGGTGATACGTGTCCCAAGTGCCACAAAGGCACACTAATCTACGCAAAAGGCTGACGCCTCTCCAGGATGACCCCTTTGGATAGAAGTAAATGACCATTTTGTGACCCGGATTTTGGCGAAAGTGGTCCCATACCTCTGTCCAAAGGGGTCATCTTGCATGTTTGAAAAAAATTAAAAAAGTGCTTGCATATCGTGTTAGCATATGCTAATATAAATATCGTTAGCGATGGCTAACCATTCAGAGCTTAGCCGACAGCCCCTATGGGCATGGATCTTGCCAATCCGTATCGCCAACAAACATAGTCTGTAAATCTCCTACCTGAACCCCACCGTACTTGCCATACGGTGGGGTTTCTTTGATCTTCTTACAGCTCAGAATAAAAATCTATACATTCTTGAACATAAAGTTCAAGAATGCAGCAATAGAGCCAATTGAGTTCGACTTCGTCGAAGGCTCTATTGCCAACCGATTCATCGAATTACGAAACACGCAGTAAATGCGCGTTTCTGAAATTTATATTCAAGAAGTCATCCCATATCAGCATCATGAGATTTCTAACCTAATATTTGTATTTATTAAGAAGATACAGGTTTAATTTCTGACAGTTTTTACTATTTTCCGACAATTTTAAATACTATATATAGTGCAGTGTCTATCTGATCAACACTAATTATTGAAAATAAAAGTTAAAAGTTCTTGAACTTACAGTATATTGTCATAATAAGTCTGAATTTACAGACAATATAACTTTTTTTGAAAAAGTGATTGAAAATTGTAAATCTGCATGGTATATTAAAGTTACTTAATACAAACGGAAACGACATAAGCAGAGAAAAAGTGGCTTACGCTTCACTTGGACCTGCACACAAAATGTCAGATCGTATTCTCGATTCATAGAAGAATGGCTTTCGCTTCATTCGGATTGGGAATCAGGTTCAAACTCAAGAAAAGGTGGTGTGACTGCTGGATCGAATGATAAGGAACCGGAGAATGTGATCACCGTTTTCGAGAATATTAAGTATTAACAAAAGAGACGATGTAAATCGTCTCTTTTGTTATGCGCAAATATATATAGTCTTACTCTCTTATAAGCTCCGTATAAGCGTAGATAAAAGGACCTACACCCTTTGCTTCATTCTCAACTACAGGCTCTGAGAAGTAGTACTCCAAAGATCCATCTCTATGGTTTGCTCCTCCAAGTCCTGATACAAGGCAGATACCTCCAAGCTTTGGAGTTCCATCTTCATTTCTTCCAAGGTACTTTGCAGCAATTCCGTCAAAAGCCTTAACACCATACTCTCTGTACCTGGCATCTATATACCCAAGCCTTGTACCCTTAAGTATCGCATATGATATAAGCGCTGTTCCTGAAGTCTCAAGATAGTTCCTCTCATCATCCGGAAGATTCACTATATCATAGAACAGACCGCTCTCATCCTGATATTTTGTAAGAGCCTCTACAAGATCCTTTAATAGCCCATGTAGATATTCCTGCTCTTCTTGTAGTACGTCACCCGCTGCCTCACATACATCAACAAGTGATGCTGCAAACCATCCAAGCGCACGAAGCCAGAAATTTGGACTGCAGCCTGTATCCTTGTCTGCCCAGTACATCTGCCTGCTTTCATCGTATCCGTGATAATAAAGACCCGTTTTGGGATCCTTCATATGTTTTTCTACATTATGAAACTGCTTGAAGCTATCCTTGCAGCCTTCAATAGATCCGTATCTTCTCTCATACTCTATATAAAAAGGCTGAGCCATATATAATCCGTCAAGCCATACCTGATATGGATATATCTTCTTGTGCCAGAAGTTCCCTTCTTTGGTCCTTGGCATAGTCTCAAGCTGCGCTCTTACAGTATCCATAGCCTTTCTATACTTCTCTTTACCTGTAAGATCATATAATTTAAAAAGACATGTGGCACTATTGATATTATCAAGATTGTATTCTGCTACGTCATAAGTCTTGATAGATCCGTCTTCCTCTACAAACCATCCAAGGAAACGATCTGCAAAATCCAGATACTTCTTATCACCACTAATGTCATATAGATTAAGAAGACTTGTGATCATGCAGCCATCTATATAGTTCCATTTATTGGGCTTACCGCTTAATATCTTCTCAATATTCCACATAGGATGCTCTGCATCTGACTTGTCCATGAGCATATCCACGTATTCATTTAACATGCTGATCGTCTCAGTTCTATCCATAATCAGTCTCTCCCCGCTCGTTGTTAGTTGTTAGTTGATGACTTCCCATTTGCTTTGGGAAGTTCTATGTTGTCGTAGACAGCCTTAGCAGATATAATCCTCGATCTACCTTGTCTCTCGTCGTAGGGGCTACGCCCCTGGACACTCCTCGTCCGGATTACGCTCGAGGATTATATCTGCCAAGGCTGCCGGTTCACATTTGGCCTTCCCAAAGCAAATGGGAAGTCTGGCCACCCTGCGCTCTATTTAGAAAACATATATATATTATTTCGATTAGTCAACGTGCAAAAGTAACCGCTTACATTACGCAATTTTACGCGCATTCTCGTTCGCTTCTGTAAGCAGTTACTATCATACCATACATGCTCTTTTAATTGCACCATACATATTTACAATCTTATAGCTATGCTTTTATATATTCTGCCCTAACAGTAGCAATATCCTCAGCGCAGCAGTCTACTGATTATACTCCGACATTACTATCTGTCCTTCCTTGAGGGTGGCGGGTACATCTATAATCCTTTGATTACTTGAGCCTCTGAATCTAAGCATCATATCTTTTTTGGCAAGTACAAACTCCCCATCAACCAGAATATCTGTCATTGACAAGATTGCATCCGTATCAGCGCCGTGACACCTCTTATTGTCTGGATCCGTAAGCTCTTCCCAGACATAACCTGAATAGATCCACACAGTTGCTTTTGGAACTTCCTTCTTGATCCTTTCTATGAAAGGCCTTAGAACCTCCTGATTCCTGATCTCCATAGGTTCACCGCCAAGGATCGTGATACCGGATATATATGCAGGCTTCAAAGACTCTATGATGTCATCTTCTACATCCTTAGTGAATTTAAGCCCGTATTCAAAATCCCAGGTCATCTCATTGAAGCACCCTTTGCAGTGATGAGTACATCCTGACACAAAGAGTGATGTCCTGCATCCAATACCATTGGCAACATCATTTTTTATAATCTGTCCGTAGTTCATATTTTAACCTCATGTCGCGAGCAAAGCGAGTGACTAATGGTTCAAATTGATGGAGCTCGCGTCATCAATTTGGGTTTGAAAATGGAACATTTTCAAACTTAACCTCATGTCGCTAGCAAAGCGAGTGACTAATGTTTCAAATTGGCGAAGCTAAAGTCACCAATTTAGTTTTGAAAGTGGAACACTTTCAAACTTAACTTCACGCTGCGCGTAGTTTTATTATTAACGCACATGAGGCCGGATCATAAATCCGGCCTCATGCTCCCCATACCACTATTTCCATACCGAGTATACCGCAACTCGCTACGAGATAATAATCCTTTGACCTGTGAATATCATAACTTATTCACAGTTTTGGGTATTCGTTTTTTAAAAAGAGTTTTCAGATCTTTGCAAAGATCTTATTATACGTTAACTGTTTCTTCTGCCTCTTTTGTTTCAGGTACTAATGTTTCATTGGATACATGCAGAACTCTTTCCTTGATCTCCTGAGTACGCCCCTGATTCCAGTACTGAGTTCCGATGTAGCCGCAGGTACGTCTTGCAACATTCATCTTGTCCTGATTACGGTTGCCGCAGTTAGGGCACTCCCATACAAGCTTACCATCCTCGTCAGTGACGATCTGGATCTCTCCGGTATAACCGCAGCACTGACAGTAGTCTGACTTGGTATTAAGTTCTGCGTACATGATGTTCTCGTATATATACTGCATAATAGAAAGAACCGCATCGATGTTATCCATCATATTAGGAACTTCTACATAGCTGATAGCTCCACCGGGTGATAATGCCTGGAACTCTGACTCGAACTTGAGCTTAGAGAAGGCATCTATCTTCTCAGCTACATGTACGTGATAACTGTTGGTAATATAGTTCTTGTCTGTAACTCCGGGGATCATTCCAAATCTCTTCTGGAGGCACTTTGCAAACTTATAAGTTGTTGATTCAAGTGGTGTTCCATAAAGTGAGAATGAGATATTGGTCTCTTCTTTCCACTTAGCGCACTTATCATTGAGGAACTGCATAACCTTAAGTGCGAACTCCTTGCCATCTGCATCTGTATGAGATACACCCTTCATGAACTTGGTACATTCATATAGACCGGCATAGCCAAGGCTTATTGTTGAGTAGTTACCAAAAAGAAGCTTGTCTATTGTCTCGCCTTTTTTAAGTCTTGCAAGTGCGCCGAACTGCCAGAGGATAGGAGCTACATCACTTGGAGTTCCAAGGAGCCTTTTATGTCTGCACATAAGAGCTTCATAGCACAGCTGAGTTCTTTCTTCCATCAGCTTCCAGAACTTATCCTCATCCCGGCCTGAAGAGCAGGCTACATCAACAAGATTTAAAGTAACAACGCCCTGATTGAAACGTCCGTAATACTTGTGGGCGCCATTTACTCCAAGGCCCTCTGTATCAGGTGTAAGGAAAGATCTGCATCCCATGCAAGGATATACATCGCCGTTTTTGTACTCACGCATCTTCTTGGCGGATATATAATCAGGTACCATACGCTTAGCTGTGCACTTGGCTGCAAGCTGTGTGATGTGCCAGTATTTGGAATCAGGAGTTATATTATCTTCGTCAAGAACATATATAAGCTTAGGGAAAGCCGGAGTGATATAAACACCCTTCTCGTTCTTAACTCCCTGTATACGCTGTTTGAGCATCTCTTCGATAACTGCTGCAAGGTCGTCACGAAGCTGTCCTTCAGGAACCTCATCAAGATACATGAATACTGTGATGAATGGAGCCTGACCATTGGTTGTCATCAGAGTGATAACCTGATACTGGATCTCCTGAACACCGTCCTTGATCTCCTTACGAACACGCATCTCAGCGATCTCGTCAATCTTCTCGTCTGTAGCCTCGATACCGGCCTGCTCAAGTTCCATACGAACCTGCTTGCGGAATTTCTGACGGCTTACATCTACGAAGGGCACGAGATGTGAAAGTGTGATCGACTGTCCACCGTACTGGGAGCTTGCAATCTGGGCTATAGCCTGAGTTGCGATATTACATGCAGTTGAGAAGCTCTTTGGAGGCTCGATAAGAGTTTCAGAGATAACGGTACCATTCTGCAACATGTCTTCAAGATTGACCAGACAGCAGTTGTGCATGTGCTGTGCAAAATAATCTGAATCATGGAAATGGATGATACCCTCTTCATGAGCTTTGACTACTTCAGGAGGAAGAAGGAAACGCCTTGTGATATCGCGGCTTACTTCGCCTGCCATATAGTCACGCTGAACACTGTTAACAGTAGGATTCTTGTTTGAATTCTCCTGCTTAACCTCTTCGTTATTGCACTCGATAAGTGACATGATCTTATCATCAGTTGTATTGGACTTACGCATAAGAGCATGCTGATAACGATATGTTATGTATTTACGTGCAACATCATTGCTGCCGGCATCCATAAGTGCGTTCTCTACAAGATCCTGGATCTCTTCAACGTTAGCTGCACGTGTCAGATTATTGCACTTAGCTTCAACCTCTTTCTCAATGCGGATGATATCCTCATCAGAAAGACGCTTATCCTCAGTGACAGTGAGATTAGCCTTCTTAATAGCCGCAATTATCTTGCCACCATCAAATATAACCTCTTCGCCACTTCTTTTAATGATTTTCATGGAGCCCCTCCTAGTCCCTTTTTATTAATGCACAGCAAAAAAGACAAACCAGTCCCTATCACGGTTCCAAAACACCCGCCTGATCACTTCATGCTGATATAATCACTTAGACCATAGATCTAAGATTTTATTTATTTGGAAAAATAAATTGTACTTGAAAAATTTTGGAAAATATATAAGTAAAACTATCGTGAATTGATACTTAATTACTATATATTGTGTTTACACATAAATGTTAATACAAAATGTGGGCATTTTCAAGTGGTTAGAGAAACTTTATTCCGTGTAATATTGCACAAAATTAAGACGATTGATGTATAAAAAGCATCTGCCTTACAGGTCTCTTACCGCTTCCAGCCTATTATGCATGCGAAGTACATGATTTAGTAGATTTTTTTCAGTTATCGGATTACCGGACACAAAATATTGTGTTTCTATATCATGAAGCATACTATCCGTATCTGAAAATGAAACTCTGGCTGCCTCTCTGGCATTATATTCAAGGCCGCATACATCAGCCAGATGTCTTATAGTACCGACATTACCATCTATAAGATGGATATCGTCACCAAAAACCTTCTTGTAAGAAGGCTTGAAATAATTGAAATGTGTGCACCCAAGTACAAGAGCCTGATATTTGGACAAGTCAAAAGAAGCAAACTGTTCGTGGATATACTCGTCTACTTCAGGACCTTCAAACTGCTCATTTTCTGCAAATGTTACAAGGTGCGGCATAGCCAGAAGATCTACTCTGTGATCCTCATCAACTCTCTCAAGAAGATGTGAAAGCTTCTTCTCCCTGATAGTCACAGGAGTAGCGATAACAAGAATACGCTTTTTGGAAGAAGTCTCCTCCACTGCAGGTTTTACAGCAGGTTCCATACCAAGAATAGGAAGAGAAAACTCTCTTCTAAGATCCTCTACAGCTACTGCAGTTGCAGTATTACAAGCTATTACAATAGCATCTGCTCCCTTATCTATAAGGAATCTTGTGATGTGCCTTGTATAATCTTTGATCTGGTCCGAAGTCTTAAGACCATAAGGAACATGATCAAGATCTGCATAAAAAAGATATTCAGTTGCGCCAAGTCTATGGTATGCCTCGTGTAATACTGAAAGGCCTCCAAAACCCGAATCAAATATTCCTATCTTCATACGATCACTCTTCTTTGCCTGCGAAATCATGCTTGAAATGTCACAAATGCTTGTATTTAAAGCCTTCTGGCATAGAAATAGAGGCAGTAACTGCTGCCTCCGTTTCTGTCCTCATTAATAATATTCTATTCCACAATCAGTGACAATGTATAAAAGTGCTGAAATGTTATTCTGATTAATCCTGACCAAAAAGCGCTCCAAAAGCCGCGCATATGGGCATATTCCAAAATACACCAGAAAACGGTTTTGCGTTAAGATTAATTTATTATTGTAGATTTGACTATTCTGTCCTTTTTCTTTGTGTATCTTACTGTGTAATATTTTTCTGACATTATTAAAAAAATTCCCACTTGTACATACTGATATCCAAGCACAAATCTTTAGTTACTTAATCTCTGACAGATAATCCTTGGAACAGAAGTAGTACTGGCCCTGATAATAAACCTTGGCCCAGCCATTCTCTTCACCTACAAGCGTAAGCTCTGTTCCCGCCTGTACTGACATAGCCTTGTTGGTATCAGTCTTCTCTGGAGATGTTCTAAGGTTAAGACCATTGGTAGTATATACGGTTGTTCCGGATACAGTCTCCTGTGTATTAGTTTCAGACTGACCCTGAGACTCCTCTGCTACTGTATTATCACCTGTATATGCAAATTCATCTCCGGCTTCCTTCTCATTTGCAGGGTCATTGACTTTATTAAATATGAACATGATAGCAATCACGATTATAAGAATAGCAGTAAAACCTGCAAGGATTTTGGTGATAACAGCCATCTTGTCCTGGCCGCCTTCCATATCCTCTTCGTATTCTTCATAATCAGCGCGGTCCTGATACATCTGATCTTCATATCCCTGGTCATAGCCTTGCTGACTGACTTGATATCCATCGTTGTAGTCTTGATCACCTTCGTAGTATCCGCCGTTATCATAGCCATCTTCATAACTACCCTGATAATCTTCATAGTATTCATCCTGATAGTTATCATCATAACTTTCATCATAATTATCAGAAGGTCTGCCTGAATATCCGGTTCCGTTATATCCTGACTGGCCACCATTTTGATAACCGTTTGGATAAGAAAATCTTTGATCCTGACTGTAAGAACCCTGATTAATAGCCTGTTTTCTTTGATACTGGGCATTCCTTTGGTTGTTAACTTCACGCCTTACTTCATTGACAGCTCTATTTCTAAGGATGGTCTCCTGATGAGCCTTTATATATTCCTGTTTCTCTTCAGATGTCAGGAAATTCATAGGATCCTCAATCTGAATATCGTCGGGATTCATTTCATCAGGTCTAACATAGGGTGTTCTTAGTGGTGCGGTCTTTGATGGCACACCTGCCTTATTATCAATACCGGCTTCATCTTTTTTAAAATCATTAATGTTGAGAATCTTCTCTGCCATAATCGTCCTCTTGTTCCTCTCCCAATATAGCTTCTACCCAAACCAACATCAGACACCCCTATACCTGATATCGGCCTTATATATAACTCCCGGTGCTGACTTGCTCATATATGATCAAATGCAAATAAGACAGTACACCAGCGACATGTCATATAAAAAAATAGAATAAACACTTTTTAATTATTTCCTTACCTGCTTACAACATATTTGCAGATAGGATTACCCATCGATGAAAACTTCTCTTCATATTCTGTCATAACGTTCCCTTCGTTCATAACAGGATCGTTATGAAGATCATGTGTTACCTGATCAAGATGCCATCCTGCAGGCTCTACTTCTTCAAGTGCAAATGCAAAAAGATCTGTGTTGTCAGTTTTGAATTCTACAACTCCGTCTTTTTTCAAAATCTCATCATATCTGTGAAGGAATTCTCTTGAAGGAAGACGCCTCTTAGCATGTCTGTCCTTGGGCCATGGATCTGAGAAGTTAAGATATATCCTGTCAATCTCGCCCTTACCAAAAACCTCTGTCAGAACCTCGGCTTCCATTCTGATAAAACGGATATTGGGAAGCTGGAGCTCTTCCTGCTTCTGAAGGCCTCTAAGCATTACGCTTGAATATTTCTCGATTCCGATATAGTTAACATCAGGATTCATCTGAGCAAGTGTCATGATAAAACGGCCCTTACCCATTCCAACTTCGATCCTTATAGGATTATCGTTTCCAAAAACTTCGTTCCATTTTCCCTTATATTGTTCAGGTTCCTTGATGGACCATTCATTTTCAGCTATTTTTTCACGCGCTCCGGGTATGTTTCTAAGTCGCATATTTATTACATTTCCTTACTTTTTATTATGTTTGTGTACTTTCAAACTCACCAACTATTATGTATAATTTTACTAGTATATGTCAAACTTATTTGATAAACAAATTATTACCTGTTCGTAAACATTTGTACGGATCCTCAATATGCGCTTTTTCTAAGCCATTAACCTCATGTCGCGAGTGAAACGAGTGACTAATGGTTCAAATTGATGGAGCTCGCGTCATCAATTTGGGTTTGAAAGTGGAACACTTTCAAACTTAATGAAGGATGTACCAAAACGAACAGAATATATTACAAATGCGAAAGGTCAGATGAGCAATGTTTTCTGATTTTTATAAATATATTTATAGATATAATAAAAAAATATTTTCTTTTCCTCTCTAAAAAGCATCTTATTTGTGGCTGCGGCTTTGCTGTTTTTCTCTATGTCTGTGCCCGGATGCTATATAGAAGCAGTAGCGGCGCCCGATTATACTGCTGCCATGGAAGAGCGCAAAAAGCTCGAGATCCAGTCCAATAATACTGACAACTGGCCGGAAGGTCCGGCAATAGGAGCTCAGGCTGCCATACTTATGGAAGTCAACACAGGTACTATCCTCTATGCCAAAAACATAGACGAAGAGCTGTATCCTGCAAGTACGACCAAAATGCTCACTTGTCTTATTGCTGCAGAGAATGCAGACATGAATGATATGGTAACCTTCTCTTATGATGCTGTTCATTCTGTTCCAAGAGATGGTTCCAATATAGGAATAGATGCAGGAGAATCAATGACTCTTGAGCAGTGTCTGTACGGAATCATGGTCGGTTCTGCAAATGAATGTGCCAATGCAGTAGCAGAGCATGTTGCAGGATCTTTGGATGATTTTGCTGATCTTATGAACAAAAGAGCTGAAGAACTTGGGTGTACTCATTCTCATTTTGTTAATGCCAACGGTCTTTTTAATGAAGACCATTATACAAGCGCTCATGACCTGGCGCTTATAGCCGGTGCCTTTTTTTCAAACGAGCTTCTTTCTAGTATAGGCAATACTGCAAGATACCACTTCACACCGACTGATACTCAGCCTGACGACTTTTATATAACCAATAAGCACAAACTTATAAATGGTGAGATATCCTATGACGGCATACTTGGCGGCAAGACCGGTTACACCGATGAAGCCAGAGAGACACTTGTAACCTGCGCATCACGCAATGGAATGAAACTTGTATGCGTTGTCCTAAAAGAAGAGTCCCCTTATCAGTTTACAGATACAGCAACACTCTTTGATTACGGCTTCAATAATTTCCAAATAGTAAACGTTGCAGAGACTGATAATTACTACATTCCTGAAGACACGAGCTTTTTTGCCTCAGATAATGACATCTTCGGATACTCAGGCAATGTTATACAGTGGAACGATGATGACTCTATAATACTTCCAATCACAGCATCTATAGATGACTGCACTTCGGAAGTATCGACTGATGTTACAGGTCAGCCTTCGGGAACCATCGCAGTTGTGAACTACCTGTACAACGGCGTAAGCGTAGGAACTGCAAGGATCATTACCGGCAGCTCCCAGACTTCGTTCTCTTTCTCAAATACTAAAACAGATAGTAAGATAACGCCTAATCAGTCGATCTATGTTGACGTGAAGCTCATAATCATAATCGTATCTGTTGTTGCCGGAAGTATAATCTTCGTCCTCAACCTGCACGCTTTCATACAGTCCCTTCATTATGCAGGCAACGATCCCCAGGAGAGGAGAAGATATAAAAGAAGACAAAAACTTTTAAAACAGCACAAGCTTACTTATAAAAAGCCACGAAAGAAATAATGATCATATAAAATAAGCGCCTGTCACTGCAGCCACACAAATGCGGATGCAATGACAGGCGTTTATTATTACAAGTGTCAGCTTTTTACCGAACTTCTATTTCAATATTTACAGATCTTTGCTGCTCTTTTTCTTCTCAGCATTGTTCTTGACACGCCTTGAGTGAGCCTTGGCTCTAAGCTGCTTCTGCCTTATATCCTGCACTCCGTCGGCATCTACAAATTTGCTGGTCTTAACAGCATAGCAGCCGCCACCCTCAGCTTTTTTGACCCTTATCTTGGACTTCATAAAGCCGTGCTTGGGACATGTGGACAATGCATAGTAGTGCTTGCCATTTGGTGAAAACCACCTGATCTTACGGCGAAGATTCTTGTGACACAGATAACATCTGGTACTGATAACCTCAGGATCTTTTAAAAGTTCTTCCTTATCAGAGAATTCTCTTGATATATACTTGGCGTAATTGTCAAAGACTATGTGGATCTCCTGGCGCTTATCCTTGGGAGTCACATAATTGTCAAAAGACACATAGCGAAGAAATTTGTCCGGAATCGCCTTAAAGATCTCTGCAGTATAACTTGCATCTGACAATGCCCTATGGAAAGCCTGATCCTTACTTAACTTTAGGAAGTCTATTCCATATTCAAGGGATCTTCTGGATTTACCATCTTCAAACGCCAGGGAAAAAAGCTTCTGAACATCCATGAACTCGATCGGCCCGTCTGACAAAGGCTCGAGATCATAATAATCCATGTTGCGCTGAAGCTCCGGAAGGTCAAGCGTTCCCCAGCTGCAGAATATAGGATCTTCTCCGCACCATTCAAGAAAATCAGCAATAACTGTAGTAAAAGGATCCGCATCTTTAAGATCGTCCATTGTAAGATGGATGATCTTGCCGGTTATCTGGTGCATGGTCTTATAGACCTTTGGATGTATAAGCTTTGAAAAAGTTCCGGTCACTTCACGGTCTTCATTAAGCCTTACTGCGCCTATTTCAATTATCTCGAAGGGTAGCTCTTTAAGTTCCTGCTCCCTTACGGTCTCACCCTGATTCCACTCAAGGTCAAAAACAATATAATTCGACATAAATCATTTCCTCTATATAAGCATATATATTATACAGTGAACCTGTAGTATATGGCAAAGATTTGTCGTGCTGCAGCGCGAATTATTTCCAGACTTCAAACCTGGACAAAGCTGCGTTATTTATACTAAAAATATTATCGGAAAAATGATATTGACATTTTATATTGTGTGCAATATAATTGCATCATGATAATTGATCCTTTGACAGAGTATACCGATATATATTCTGCCGTAATATTATAGCGCGGGCCTATCCCGCAGATTGGAGATTAAAATGGGATTCTATGATTACAGTGTACCTAATACCAAAGGTGAAGAAGTTTCTATGAAGGATTTTGAAGGCAAAGTTGTTATGGTTGTTAATACCGCAACCGGATGCGGATTCACACCTCAGTATGAAGATATCGAGAGTATCTATGAAGAGTTTCATGACAAGGGTTTTGAAGTTGTAGATGTTCCATGTAACCAGTTTGCAGGACAGACACCCGGTTCTGATGAAGAGATCCATGAGTTCTGCACACTTAAGTACAACACACAGTTCCCTCAGATGAAGAAGTCTGACGTTAATGGTGACAATCAGCTTCCTCTGTATGAATACCTCAAGAGCCAGAAGGGCTTTGAAGGATTTGGTAAGGGTGCAAAGGCACTGGCTATGAGCGCAATGCTCAAGACTATAGACAAGGATTACAAGAAAAATCCTAATATCAAATGGAACTTCACAAAGTTCATCGTTGACCGCAAGGGCGAAGTTGTAGCAAGATTTGAGCCCACAGCTTCTATGGACGATGTAAAGAAGTGCGTTGCATCTCTTATCTGATACTATAACCTTATCGTAAAGGACAGACTCCATTCCTTGGAACAGCGTTTGGACGGGTGTTTAAAAAATATTTTAATGTTCTTGAAGGTGTTATAATTCAAGGCATGATATCTGGATATTTATATTCTAGGGTCTGAAACTCGCTTCGCTCAAACATGCAGACCCTAAGAAGAATATAAATATCCATCTATCAAGCTCTTGAATTTAATAACACCTTCAAAAGAACATGAAAATATTTTTTAAACACCCGTCCAAACGCTGTTCCAAGGAATGGAGTCTGTTTAATAGTTGAAATTGATATAGAAAAAGCGTCAGCATTTTGCCGACGCTTTTTCTATGTCTTAAAGTATTGTTACCTGCTTGTCCTTATCAAATGTGTGAGGCTCTTTGGTTACTGCTTTGTGACCGACTGCCAGAGCTATCTCGAATTCATAGCCTTCAGGAAGTGAAAGCTTCTTGGCAAAATAGTCTTTTTTGTCACCATGAAGAACATCGTAGATACATCCAATGATGAGATTGCCAAGGCCAAGTTCTGTTGCTGCAAGTGCCATATTCTCTACAGCGATTCCTGCATCAACGTGACTCCACTTAAATCCTGACTCAGCACTAAGAAGGATAACTGTAGGTGCTTCATAATAGAAGTTATGCTCTACTTTATCAAGATTTCTTAAACGGTTCTTCTCAGCTTCGATCTGGGCAAGAATCTCATTATCTCCGCTTACAACTGTAAAGTGGATCTCCTGTTTGTTCATACCTGTAGGTGCATGAAGACCTGCTTCGAGTACAGTATTAAGTTCTACTTCAGATAGCTTATCTTCTGTATAGCCTCTGGTTGATGATCTTTCTTTGATTACTTCAAATACGCTTCCCATTATCTTTCCTCCCATGGATTTATGATTTGATCAAATATGAAGGAGCCAGCACACTAGCTTTGCTCGCGACATGAGGTTATTTATGATTATTTTACTCCTTCCACAGGTCGGATACGTAATACATTAAAGCTATACATGTATATACACTGTAGAAGATCCCGTTATCATCAACGCCATTTTTCAAGATCTCTCTTGCCTTTTCTTTGGTAAGAAGTTCAAATCCGTCAAAGAGTTCTGATCCTTCAGCACCGTCCTGTGAGAGCTGTCCTTCTATATCGGACCTGATGATGACAGATACAAGAGCATTACTTTCATCAGTCATGCCGGGAGTACTGAATACAAGCGGATTTACAGTTTTTATAATATCTTTGTCTGTAAGTTCTATTCCGGTTTCTTCCTTGATCTCTCTGACTGCTGCCCTCATAGCAGGAGTCATATTGGAAAAAGTATCTACAGCTTTTTCATCATTACATTTGCAGGATGAACTATTGCTATCATAAGACTTAGCATCATCTGCATCTATCAAACCTGCAGGAACACTTAAAAGGAACTGCCCTGTAGGATATCTGTATTCTCTGGATAGTAAGAGCCTTGGCTCATCATATAGGCCATTGTCTATTATTACAAGACAGCTGACTGCATCCGGAATCATATTTTTAAATTCTTCTGAAGACTTGGTACATACAAGGCGCTCGGGAGATCTTCTGCTTGCATTAAGATAATGCCTGCCTTTTTGATATTCATAGTCATAAAGGCTTATATATCTGGACAGATACTTACCGGTAATGATATGGAGATTGATATCAGGATTAAGCTCAGATGCATCTTCAAATACCTTTTTGATCTTATCTATATAGCTATACTTGGATCCTGTATTTGAACTATCCGGTGACTTGCTGCTATCATCACGTGAACCTTCATTATCATCTTTCCTGCAGTCGATGATATTAATATCACACTCTCCAATCTCAGTGAGCGCATCATAGAGAGCATCTAAATTAGTGCCGCAATAATCAGGAAGATGGAGCTTTTCTTTAAGAAGATCGTATATCTCTTCTTTATCAAGTTCTACCAACATGCTTAGATCAATCGTATAAACTTTCTGCATATCAAACCTCTCTATCTTTCATCATGTACGTAAGTTTATGCTATCTGCCTGGACAAAGCAGTATCACCAGAGTTTTTGCAGGAGCGGCAGTATATAGTTCATTTTCACACTTTACTGCCCTGTTCAGGCAAAAGTCTTAATTAATTATATACCTCACCGTATTCAATCTCACCATCGACTATGATAATCTCGGTAAATGAATCATAGTGATCTTCTGTGTAATAGTACTGGCCATCATCTGTAAAAACAAGCCTTTTGGCACCTCTGCTACTCTCACCGTCTGTATCTATATCGCATTCTGTATAGGAGTTGTCAGGAAGAATCCCCTCACGATTACCAAATCTGTCGCCGCCAATGGCACCGCCTTCCATGTAATCTTCAACAGAACCACCTTCCCAGCCAAGAGCCTTAGCTTCAGACTTAGTAATATAATTGCCTGGAAGATGATCAAATGTATCAAGATATAGGACAACACTCTCGACATCATAATAATATCCATCTTCATCAAGCTGGTTAAGATCCCCCGCCGAAGTGACATTCTCATCTTCATCAGAATCACTAAGCCCATCGCCAATGCCATCTTCCAAATCGTCTTCATCAGATGCTTCTAAATACTCCAGCTCCCTAGCGCTATCTTCTGTACCTTCAACACCAGCAACTGAAGTAACATCAACACCCGCACTCTTATCGGAATTCTCATCAACTTTAATATCTGCTGCCCTACATCCAGTAAGTCCAAAAGCCAATATAATTATTACTGATAATATCTTTTTTAAATTATACATATATATACCTTCTAGCTGATTCTCAATATCCTGCCGCGATCCCCCCGCGATTCTCACTCGGTGCGGCACTCAATGAAGCTTCCCTTACCCTGCGTTACAGTTACCACTAGCTGTTTATCGATCCTCTCCTTAAGTTCTCCGACATGTGAGATGATACCCACAAGTCTGTTACCTTCAGAAAGTGACGCAAGTGAACTGATCGCCTGATCCAAAGTTGCATCATCAAGTGATCCAAAGCCCTCATCTACAAACATAGTATCCAGCTGGATTCCGCCCGCACTTCTCTGTATCTCATCAGAAAGTCCCAGCGCAAGAGATAATGAAGCCATGAAGGATTCACCGCCGGACAATGTCCTTACACTTCTGGTTCCGCCATTATAATGATCGATAACATCAAGCTCAAGTCCCGACTGGGATTTGATATTATCCTCATCTCTTCTTACAAGTTCGTAGTGGCCACCTGACATAGTCATAAATCTCACATTGGCCCTGTTTATGATCCTGTCAAAAAAGCTTCTCTGTATATAGGTTTCAAGCATGATCTTAGCTTTACCACTAAGATTACCATTAGCTGTCTGGGATATTATCTTCTTATATGTAAACTCATGTTCCAGAGTTTCAAGCTCTGTTCCAAGTGATAACAATTTGGTTTTAAGTTCTTTGTTGTTATCTATTCTATTTTTTACTAAAGAAAGAAGTTTGTTATTATCAGTATACTCTTTGTTAAGATCTGACCTTCTTTCCTCAAGCTCTTCGAGATTTTCAGATTTGCCCTTTGCAAGATTTTTGGATAGAGCAGCTATCTGACCTGTAAGATCCTGGACTTTCTTTTCGCAGTCTCTTGCCTTTGCATCAGCATCTTTATAAGATTTATCTATTGCTTCTTTTTCAAGCTCCAGCTTTTTGATATGCTCAAGGGCTTTTTCTTTAGACTCATAAGTAAGAGATTTCTTTAATTCTTTTTCTCTGACTTTAAGTCCTGTTATCGTTGTCTCAAGTTCCTTTGAAGATAGCGCATTTTCATTTTGCATCTGAGATACTTCTTTTATCGACTTCTCAAATGCAGGTATTTCTGCAGTCAGAGATTCAAGAAGATCAGAAGCCTCTTTGAGGCTTTTAATAACTGCAGTTACATCTTTAAGATCTTTTTTGAGACTATCAAATTCAAGACCGAGACTATCTGAAAGACCTTCAGGAATCTCATACTTTTCTTTGGAGGATCTTAACTCTTCCTCATCGCTTAAAATAGCTGCAATATTACTTATGTTAGAACTAATATCTGCCTTATCTTCATGCCTTGATACATCACCTTTATCAGAAGCTATGTTCTTATCTTCACTTCTTGATATATCGCCGTTATCAATAGCTTCAATATTATCTTTATGTTCATCTTCGATATCTTCAATAAAGCCTTTATTTATATAGCTTTTAATATCATCAATGATCGTATCAAAGAGCTTGTTAACTTCCGCTTTTTTTGCAGATGCGCGGCTCACCGCCTTTTGCATTAAGGCTCTTTGCTTTTCTGCTCTATTCATAGCATCATCAACATCTTTTTGAAGCGGAACTTCCTGCTTCAAAACTGCCAGATGTGGATGAACAGTGGATCCGCACACAGGACAAGGCTTACCTTCAGATAAACCTTCAGCCAGTATTCCGGCCTGAGCATCAAGGAAAAGGCGGTTTTTGGATTCATATTCTCTTTGGATCAGTTCGTATTTTTTTGCCTGATCCTGATATTCCTTCTGGAGATCTAAAAGTTCCTCTTTTTCCTTAGGGTATTCATTCTTAATAGCTACAACTATATCCTGAACATCCTTGCCCTTATTTTTAATTTTGCCAAGTTCTTCTTCAGCTTTGATCTTCCTTGCAGGAACATCTTTGAGTTTTTGCTGGTCCTTCTTTTTAGCAGCATATTCTTTCTCAAGTTCTGCTGCCTTGTTTACCAGCTCTTCTTTGGATTTTTTTAGTGCTGATAACTTCTTTTCAGCTTCAAGGATACTATTTTGAGTCTCATCGAGCTTGTCATAGGATGATAGATTTTCTTTCTCAGAAGATATCATAATAGCAAGGGGTTCGCTCTTTTTATAATCTTTGGCTTTATTCTTCAGATCTTCTTTGGCACTTTCGTATTCCGGCTTTGCTTTCTCAAGTGCAGCTTTGTTCTTGTTAAGAAGATCTTCTGATTTCTTCCTCTCAGTTGCTACTCCGATAGATCTATTCAGATCTGCAAGGCTTTTTCTAAGCTCACTTTCTTTTTTGCTAAAAAGCTTAAGATCTTCCTTGTCCTCTTTATCTATATCATCAATAAAAGCTTCTATCTCATCAGTTTTACTGCACTCAAGAAATCTCTTTTGCTCTTCCTGATCCTCGCTTTTTACCTGGATCTGGGCTATTTTTTCGGTAGCGATAGCCAATTTTAATTTATAATCATCTTCGGCTTTATTAGCCTCTTTTTTCAATATCTCCTGAAGCCTTTGATATCTGCCGGTCATGAAGATCTGCCTGAATATCTTGGACCTTTCTGTGGTATCTGATAAGAGCAGTTTCATAAAATCGCCCTGAGCTATCATGGCGATCTGAGTGAACTGATCCTTGGACAGTCCTATTATCTTCTCAATCTCTTTGGTAACTTCGCTTGTTTTGGTGACAGCCTCTCTCCCGTCAGGAAGTTCTAAAAGTGCATCGGCTTTCTGGGTTGTAGTTCCGCCGCCTCGAAGGGCAGGCCTTTCGTACTCCGGATTTCTTCTGATCCGGTACTCTTTGCCATGATATGAAAAAAGAAGTTCCACATAAGTCGGGACTTTAGCATCAGAATATTTACAGCGAAACATCCTGGGATCACGGCTGCTTCCGCTGGGTTCTCCGTATAACGCAAAGCAGATTGCATCAAAGATCGTAGTCTTGCCGGCACCTGTATCTCCTGTGATCAGATACATACCTTTTTCGCCAAGCTTGGTAAAATCTATAAAAGTCTCATCCTTGTAGGGACCAAAAGCTGAAATCGTAAGATTTAGCGGACGCATCAGACTCCTCCTTCCCAGAGCTTCTCAATCTGTGACTGAACATAAGTTGACTCTTCCAAAGTAAGATCACGTCCATTTTGCAGATTATAAAACTCCTGGAATAGGTCAAGAGGAGATTTCTTCTCGACTTCATCTGGAATCTCACTGTTATAAACAGCCCTTGTACGAAGGTTGTCATAATCAAGCTTCATGATATTGGGATATATGGAGCGGAGCCTTCCCAGAGCATCCGGAACATCATCCTCATCAGTAAGTGTCACATGAATATAATCATCAGTATTTGTATCTGCATAATTTTTCTTTGCTGTAAGATCAAGGTAAGTCCCTTTAATCTCTCTCATATCCCTTTGCGGGATAAGTTCTGCAAGCTCAATATCAATATTGCCCTTTTCTTTAAGGGTGATTATTGGAACGCTTTTATTTTTCTTACATTCGGAAAAGGAGTATTTGAGCATAGTTCCGCAATATCTTATATGCTCATTACCACCGATTATCTGGGGAGTATGGATATGACCAAGTGCGACATAGTCAAATAAATCAAAGCTATCTGCACTAATCTCATCTACTCCGCCTACACTTATCTCTTCAGAATCACTTCTGGTTGCACCAGTTACAAACTGATGAGCCATGATTATATTGCGGGCACTTTCATCAATCTGCAATCCGGATAAAACATAATCTATCGCTTTCTGATAAGATGTTATATCATCTTTGGATATTCTAGCGCTGATTGCATCCTTAGAATCAATATCCAAGTCACTGTTCTCATCAGGACATATATCATTAGCATTTATATCGCCGGTATTGTTATCCGTGCTTTTATTATCTTCAGTTATACTATTAGTTTTGTTTTCAACACTTCTCATATTATCAGAGCTACCGGTATCATCTGCCATATGCGCTCTGACAATAGAAGGCTTTAAAAAAGGCAGCATATACAGGTGAACCTGACCATACTCATCTTCCAGATCCATCCTTGGAACAGTTCCGTCAAAAGTTCCGCCAAAAAAGATCCCACTTTTGTTCATAAGCTTGGAGCCAAAAGATAGTCTCTCCTGGGAATCGTGATTGCCGGAAGTAATATATGCTTTTATGCCCTCATCTGATAATCTTGTGAGAAATGAATCAAAAAGTGCAACAGACTCTGCCGGTGGAATAGGTCTGTCATATACATCACCGCTTATCATGATTCCATCTACATCTTTGGCTATGGCAATTTTGATTATATTGTCAAGCATATACTTTTGATCTTCAAAAAGATCAAATTCGTATACCTTGATCCCAAGATGCAAATCTGATAAATGCATTAGTCGCACTTTTCTATCCTCCCAAAAAAGGCCGCAATAACTGAAGGTCCCCTAAATTCCCCACTTTTTTACAATTGTTTAGCTTCTTACAAAAACACTCTTACATATCCCGTTTAAAAATGGAATATGATTATAATAGCTTCACTAACCCGAAAAAAAGCGCCGACTAAATGTCGGCGCATAGATCTTAGTTCTCTACGAATCTTCTTTCAAGTTCTTCAAAATCGTAGGTGTTCTGCTCAAAATCAGCATCTTGTACGCCCGAAGCGTTTTCAGTATAGCCGTTCTTAATAGCACTGATCATCCATCCAACTATGTTATCAATTCGTCCTGACTTTCTGGATATTCCATAAGCGTAACGAACCTTCTTCATATCCATGCCTGCAGCTTCAAGAATTGCCTTTGCATCACTTGCAGTGATCTTCTCACTAAAGAGCTGCTGCATCTCATCGATCTGCTCGAAGATATCCTTCTTGGGAGCAGCCTCTACTTCCTTAGACTTTTCGTGTCCTACTCTGGAAAGTTTGAAGCAGATACTTACTACCTTTCCGCCTCGTCCCATTCTTACAGGCTTGTACTCTACACGGATACTTGACTTTTTGTTAAGCTCTTTTTTAGCTCTTTCAAGTGCGTATCTTCTGAAGTCCGTATAATTGGACATCTTGTTGATACCGCTCTCTTCAGCTTTTCTTTCAATCTTCTCATAATCAGGAGATTCTTTTTTCAGTGCCTTGGCAATATCAGCATTCTCCTGAGGATCGATGATTCCGAGCATGAGCTTAAGATCAGTGAGTTCATAGGTCACTTCATAAGGACCTTCTGAATGACTGATCGCACGCTGATAATCCATCTCAGCTTTGAGAACTTCGTAAAGTCTGTATGTATATATACTTGTGAATGTCAGAGACTCCGATAAGTTCAGAACAGTATAGTTGTTCTTAAGACCTGTAATATATTTCTTGATCTTACTGTTGTAACGAAGTGTCAATCTTCCATCATGAAAAGAAACATCAGTGATAACATTTGATGCTTCTATCTTCTGTTCTTCCTTGTCTTTGTAAATAATACGCCAGTCAAGGAGTGATGCCTTATTCTTCTGAGGCTCAACCAGTGCAACAATCTGATCATAAAAAGAACCATTGTTACGGCCAAGCGCTTTACGCAAATATGTTCCGGGAATAATCGCTTCCAGACTTCCATCGTCCAGTTCTTTTGCCATCAGGATTCCAATAGCAAAAAGCTTCTGGCCAAGGAGTGTAGATTTACCCTTTGCGGTGATCAGAGTATTGGACTTCTTGTACGTAACATTGCTGAGCATCGTACTGTTTTCAGTATTTTTCGTCTTAGATTCCAATTTTCTCTTACTAACCCCCTATTACATTCCAATTTAGTCTTACTTTTAAGTAAAATTATTATACTCAAAAGAATCCCCTCCCGCAATAGCATTCCATTTTTCTCGTACTTTCGAAATCTTCCAAAATTCGACAGGTCTGATTCCAAAATTCGGCAGGTGTTAATTAATTCATTCCAAAATCAGACAGATGTATACCAATTTCATTCCAAAATTAACCACAACTAATTCTAAAAAAAAATTTTAAAAATATTTCCTGGTGATCTATATTCCAAAATACACCACATTAAATTCCAAATAGAACATTAATACATTCCAAAATACACCAGAACATTAATATAGACATGCATTCAATGATAATTTAAGCAATTACATTTTTAGCAATTCGATGTACTTTATTCCAAAAATGCACAAGATACGACCAAATTGGAATGAAGAATCCAGTTTTTACCATACTTTAAGACGCCAAAATTCCAATTAATTCCATATCTTTTTTCCAAAATTCACCACATCTTCTTAGCATAATAAACGTATAGGCCCCGGATCCATTAATTTTTCATTTTACGGCGGTTTTTTATTCCAAAATTCACCATCTCTTACGTATTTTTATTCCAGATATCACCAAAACTTAGTGTTTTTTATTCCAAAAAACAGCATAATTTATGGGGGACTTATTCCGAATTTCATCACATCTTTTGATTTTTATTCCATATTTACGCACATCTTTATCCTCTTTTTTTTCCAAAAATACCATTTCTTTCTTCTCTAAATTCCATTTTCACCCACAAGTTTTATCAAAATATTCCAAAAAAAGCAAAACTTTGGCTTTTTTAAAAGCCCGCAAGACCTGCTCAGTTCTGGATTCCAGAGGTAAACCCATATTTTCCCGCCAAAAACAAGCTCTTTTTCCAAAAATCACCAGAACTTAGCCCTTCCGGAGGCTTCCAAAACTCACCATAACGTTTTCCGCAGATCACCAAAAATTTATCCAAAAATAAGCTCTCTTTTTTCCAAATTACACCATATCTTTATCGAGAAAAGCCTTAAAATGCGCGGTTTGAGAGCTGTCCTAAAGAAAAAAAGAATTGTTGTATTAATCTTTAATTAAGCAACAGTGACACATACGCATCCGTATATTTTAAAAAAAATCTGTTCGGCACTTAGGAAAGGGGTGTGGAGAAGCGAAAGCTGTCGAAAAAGCGAACAAAGCGCAGGGCCGGGTTTAAATACAAGAGGGCGCGGGGCGCAGTATAAATATGCATAAAATTTACATTATGCAGGGCGGCGGGATAATAAACAAGGGCGCCGGGGGCGCCATAATATATCAGCCAAAATATACATTGATATGCTATGAGGGGATCATGATAGGGACGGCCGGCGGAGCAATAATTAGAAAATATGTTAAAATCTGTTTAGGATTAAAATTATGCCTATAACTACTTTTAATAAAAATTAGTGAGGAACCTCATGGAAAATGATAATTCAATGCTCATCGGTCATATCAAAGATCTGGCATCAAGAGCATATCAAAATGATTACACAACGCACACTAATTTCCTGGGGCTTTCAGAACTTGCAGCTGTGCTTGATGAAATTAATAAAAGCGGCGGTTCTGCAGCAAACCAGGTTTACAACGGCGTAAAGTTTACATTATATGGCGGCTATGAAGACAGTGAAAGAAATGTCCTTTGTTTTCTTCCTTCTTATCTCGATGCTGAAAGTTTAAAACTTCAGGAAGATGAAGGAGGTTCCATCGTATCATGCCTTAAAGTTGTGCCGGTAAATGCAAAATTTGCAGATAAACTTACTCACAGAGATTTTCTTGGGAGTTTAATGAACCTCGGAATCGAAAGAGATATCATAGGTGATATCCTTGTGTCAGAAGATGGACAGGTTGCATATTTATTCATATTAAAAGATATGGAAGAATTAATATGTAAAGAGCTCATCCGGATAAAACACACCTGTGTTAAATGCATACCGGTTTCAAATAAAGAATGTGATATAAGGCCTTCTTTTGAAGAAATATCTGGATCAGTTGCATCTGAAAGACTTGATGCCGTGCTTGCACTCGTCTATAGAATATCCAGAAGCCAGGCTCAGGAACTTGTGTCAAGACAGCTGGTCTTCATCGATGGAAGATGCGCCTTCAGTGCAGGCTATGATCTCAAAGAGGGCTCAAGAGTTTCTGTAAGAGGACATGGTAAATTCAAATATCTCGGACAAACAGGCAGCACCAGAAAAGGACGACTCATGATCAAAGTTGCTGTATACAAATAAATGCTACTTGTTTGCTTGGAACATCGCATATCCTGACGATACTCCAGTGAATATTTATAAATGACATATTCTATGAGAAAAATGTCGCCATATATATTGGAATATTCCAATTCATAATACTTACAAAAATATGAAAAAAGAAAATGAACTATAAAAGCTTTGGCCCTGTTACCGGGTAAAAGCTTTTTTTATTTAGGCAAATAAAAAACAACCATATAATCCCATCAAATATTTATCAATTAAATATTAAAAAATTTTAAAGTTATCTATTGACATTAAAGGAAACTGGTTTTAATATTTTAATCAGTTTTAAGATGCTTAAAAATATTTAATTAAAGAAACTTTATCACGTAGTTTTTTGAACTACATAATGAAGTACAGGGATTCAAAGAAGTAATTCCTTTCTTAAATTAAATACAACCAATTTTTTCTTTATTATAAGGAGGAAACTAATATGAATTTTGAAGACGTTAAGAAGATTATTGTAGACACACTTGGATGCGACGAGGATAAGGTTACAGAAGAGGCTTCTCTTACAGAAGATCTTGAGGCAGATTCACTTGATCTTGTTGAGCTTCACATGGCACTTGAAGATGCTATCGGCACTAAGATCCCTGATGAAGTTATCGCTAAGCTTGATACAGTTGGCAAGGTAGTTGCTTATCTTAAAGAGAACAAGGTTGCCTAAGTCCAAAGATTATTAAAACCATGTGAACAACTATCATTATCCGGTATCCTTCCTCGGAGATATGCATGAACATATTTCAGGATACCGGATTTTAACCATTAGTCACTCGTTTTGCTCGTGACATGAGGTTATTTATGAGTGTTCACTACATTTATTTTTGAAAGGATTTTATTCTAATGAGTATACAGGATAAACTTTTCATTACATGTCCTTCATGTGAAAGAAGACAGCTCATCCCCAAATGGGAGAAGCTCCTTTATGTATGTCCCGTATGTGGCAAGTACCTTCCATTAAGTGCAGATACAAGACTTAAGGCTGTGTTCGATACAGGTACGATGTCACTTATGGATGCAAATATGTCTCCGGCAGATCCGCTTAATTTCCCAGAATATGAAGAAAAAGTAATTAAACAACAAAAAAAGACAGGCATGAAAGAATCCGCTGTCTGCGCAAAAGGCCGCATCGGCGGTATTAAAGCCGTATGCGTTGTTCTTGATTCACACTTTTTCATGGGATCTATGTCCAGCGTTGTTGGAGAGAAAGTTACAAGAGCAATTGAATATGCAACTAAAAAGAAAAGACCTCTTATCATCTTCTCAGCAAGTGGCGGTGCCAGAATGCAGGAGGGTATCTACTCTCTCATGCAGATGGCTAAGACAGCTGATGCTATCGAGGAGTTCTCAAGGCAAGGTGGTCTATATATAAGCTATCTTACACATCCTACTACAGGCGGTGTCACAGCTTCTTTTGCCACACTTGGAGATATAACTCTTGCTGAGCCCGGAGCTCTTGTAGGATTTGCAGGTCCAAGAGTTATCGAACAGACAATTGGCAAGAAGCTCCCCAAGGGATTCCAGAGAGCAGAATATCTTGAGTCCCACGGTTTTGTAGACAAGATAGTTGAGAGAAAAGATATGCGCGCAACATTGATCGATCTTCTAAAGCTCCATCAAGGCAGCGAGCACCATGGTATAACTCTTCTTCAGAGAAAGGAGGTAGCATTTAATGAATAAAAATCTATCACCACTTCAGAGGGTTTCTATCGAACGTTCAATTGACAGACCTCATATTGAAGACTTTATAGAGCATCTGTTTTCAGATTTCTTTGAGCAAAAAGGTGATCATCTTTTTGATGAAGATAAGAGTATCTTCGGCGGTATTGCCCGTTTTAACGGACGTCCAGTAACAGTCCTTGGTCATCATAAGGGACATACTGTGCAGGAGAACATGGACTACAATTTCGGAATGCCTCGTCCTGAAGGCTATCGTAAGGCTCTTCGTATCATGCAGCAGGCAGATAAGTTCCACCGCCCTATCATCACTTTTGTAGATACACCAGGCGCTTATCCCGGCAAGGAAGCTGAAGAGCACGGTCAGGGAGAAGCTATTGCAAGAAACCTTGCTGCTATGTCACACCTTAATGTTCCTGTTATCACAGTTGTAACAGGTGAGGGTAACTCCGGCGGAGCTCTTGCAATAAGCGTCGCTAACAGGGTCATTATGCTTGAAAATGCTGTATATTCTGTACTCTCACCTGAGGGCTTTGCTTCTATCTTATGGAAGGACTCAAGCCGCGCTGAAGAAGCCTGCGATCTTATGAAGATGACTTCCTATGACCTTAAAGATGCAGGATTTTGCGATGAGATCATTGAGGAGCCGGAAGGCGGAATGCAGGTAGATTCTGAAGATGTATATGAGAGACTTTCTCTTTCTATAGAAAAGGCTCTTACAGCATATTCCAGAATGAATGCCAAGGATATAATTGCCGACAGGCATGAAAAATACAGGAATATAGGTGAGGTTAAGGAGCCTGCATCTTTTTTCCGCAAAAAGGCCTGAAAGGAATATTAACTAATAATGCAGGGAATTAAGATATTATCCGTTGCCGGTTGTCATCCAAAAAAGAAGGTTACAAACGATGATATGGCAAAAATCGTTGAAACCGATGATGAGTGGATATCCACAAGGACCGGTATACGTTCAAGATATTTTTGCGAAGATGATGAATCCTGTGTCTCTATGGCTATAGAGGCTTGTAGCACAGCCCTTCAAAGATCCGGAATATCCAAAGAAGATATAGGATGCGTCATCTGCGCTACTATTTCCGGAGACTATGCAACTCCATCTGTTTCATGTATGGTGCAGCAGGCACTTTCACTTCCGGAAGATATTCCGGTACTTGATGTTAACGCAGCATGCAGCGGTTTTATATATGCTCTTTGCGTAGCCAGGGGGCTTCTTGAAGCAAGTGGAAAGACATATGGTCTTGTAATAGGTATGGAAGAACTCTCCCGCCTTCTTGATATGACAGACAGAACTACCTGTGTACTATTTGGAGACGGCGGCGGCGCTGCTGTTATAAAAAGAGATCCTAATGCTCTTTTTCGCCAAACTCTCGGTGCAAGAGGCGGCAAAGAAATATCCTGCCTTGGTGCAGGCAATGCAAACAGCTTCATTCAGATGGATGGAAAGGCTGTGTTCAGATTCGCAGTATGGGCTATGCCAAAGTGCATAGATGAGCTTCTTAAGGCAGATGATGGATGTGACATATCTCTGACAGATATAGACCATGTGGTATGCCATCAGGCTAACTCCCGTATAATCGATCACGTAGTCAAAAAGTCCAAGGAAGATCCGTCCAAATTTTATAAAAACATGGATCATTTCGGTAATACCAGCGCAGGATCTATCCCTCTTGCCTTGTCAGAATTATATGAAAATGGAAGCCTTAAAAAAGGTGACAGGCTCATACTTGTAGGCTTTGGAGCAGGACTTACCTGGGGCGGTGTGATGATCACATTTGGTGACTGATTATAAATAAATTTTGGATTTTAGAATAAAAACAGCTTTTGGTCTATATAAATGATATACGGATATAAAGGGAGGAAAGGTATGATTTATTTAAATAATATATTGGGAACAAAATATCCCATAATTCAGGGGGCTATGGCCAATATAGCAACAGGCACTTTTGCAGCAGCCTGCTCTAATGCTGGTGGTCTTGGAATCATAGCTACAGGTGGCATGAATCCTGAAGTATTAAGACAGGAAATTGCTACATGCAGATCTCTTACAGATAAACCATTTGGTGTAAATCTCATGCTCATGCATCCGCAGACAGACGAGTTCGTAAGAATCGTATGTGAAGAGAAGGTTCCATTCGTAACAACAGGTGCAGGTAATCCCGGTAAGTACATGGACAGCTTCAAAAAGGCAGGAATCTTCGTAATGCCTGTAGTTGCTGCTCCTATCCTTGCAAGGCACCTTGAAGACTGCGGAGCTGACGCTATCATAGCAGAAGGCTGCGAATCAGGCGGTCACATCGGAGAGATGACAACAATGACTCTGGTACCTCAGGTATGCGACATTGTAAATGTCCCTGTAATAGCTGCAGGCGGCGTTGCTGACAACAGGCAGATGCGTGCAGTACTTGAACTTGGCGCATGTGGCGTACAGGTTGGTACATGCCTTCTTGGATCTATTGAATGTCCTATTCATGACAATTATAAAAATGCCATCATTAAGGCCAAGGGAAGCGATACTATCGTTACAGGCCGCATAGGCGGAACTCCTGTACGTGTTCTTAAGAACAAGATGGCTCGTGAATATGTAGCTCAGGAGAAAAAAGGTGCAACTCTTGAAGAGCTTGAAAAGTATACTCTTGGTTCTCTTAGAAGAGCTGTATTTGAAGGAGATACTCAGACCGGCTCACTTATGACAGGCCAGACCTGCGGTCAGGTTAAAGAAATAAGACCTGTAGCAGATATCTTCGCTGATCTATGCGCAGGAATTGATTTTAGCGCTGTCAAAGAAGCTATGTAAAAAATAAAGTATGAATGCCTGTAGAAACTTGAGGAAAATATATTTGTATTTTAATTCTATGATTTTTATTTAGTTGATCTATAGTAAACGACTTTAGAAAGGATTATATATGAAAAAAGCTATATTATATGCGGGTCAGGGTGCTCAGCATGCAGGTATGGGCAAAGATCTGTATGAGAAGTATACAACATTTGCAAAAGCTTTTGACTGCGCAAACGATGTTCTTGATTTTGATCTTCATAAGCTTTGCTTCGAAGATCCTGATGGAGACCTTATCAAAACTCAGTATACACAGCCTTGCATGGTTGCATTTGCTGCAGGTATGACAGCTCTTCTTAAAGAAAACGGATATGAAGCTGACTATGTTGCAGGTCTTTCACTCGGCGAATACTCAGCTTTAGAAGCTGCAGGAGTTCTTAGCGCAAGGCAGGCAATCGAACTTGCTGCATTTAGAGGTAAGGCAATGGCTAAGGCTGCAGAAGGTATCGACTGCGGCATGAGCGCTGTACTTAACCTTGAAGAAGGTGTTCTTAATGAGTGCTGTGAAAAGGCAAGCAAAGAAACAGGCGAAATAGTTATGATCTGTAACTTCAACTGCCCGGGACAGCTCGTTATAAGCGGTCAGAAGGCTGCTGTTGATAAAGCAGGCGAGTATGCAAAGGAGGCAGGTGCCAAGCGTGTTCTTCCTCTTTCTGTAAGCGGACCATTCCATACAAGCTTCATGAAGAGTGCAGGTGATGCACTTTCAGACAAGTTCAAAGAAATCTCTTTTAGCAAAGAGTCTATCACGGTTTTATACGATTATCTGGGCAAAGAAAATGAAGAAGGACTCTCAATAGAGGATCTTTTGGTAAAGCAGGTTCAGAGCCCTGTTCGTATGGAAGCAATCATAAGACGCTTATTTGAAAACGGCGTTAGAGAATTCGTAGAAGTTGGTCCGGGACATGCACTTTCCGGATTTATCAAAAAGACTGCAAAAGCTATTGGCGTAGATGATTATGTTATCTACGCCGTAGAGACAGCTGAAGAATTCGAAGAAATGCTTTCAAAGAAAACTTTAAGTGCGTGATCTGGATCGTTATAAGAA
Organism: Butyrivibrio fibrisolvens; assembly: GCF_023206215.1. Lineage (NCBI taxonomy): Bacteria > Bacillati > Bacillota > Clostridia > Lachnospirales > Lachnospiraceae > Butyrivibrio > Butyrivibrio fibrisolvens. The sequence continues at coordinate 841,896 of NZ_CP065800.1, read as the reverse complement.
ATTGATAGATTATCAGAAATCATGTATTTACAGATTGGAAAGCTGATTTGTTATTGATAAGAAATTAAGATGAGGAATAACGAATGAGTGAAACAAAAAGATGTGCCCTGATCACAGGTGGAAGCCGCGGCATAGGAAGAGCTATCGCTGTCTCAATTGCAGGCGAAGGATATGATCTTGTGATCGGATACGCAGGTAACAGCGCCAAGGCAGACGAGACAAGAGAACTTTGCTTCAATGCTGCCAGCACAAATGGTAAAGAGATAAGAGTTATATCAGTTCAGGCAGATGTAGCTACTCAGGAAGGAGCTAAAGCTCTGGTAGAAGCTGCCATGAACGAGTTTGGAAGAATTGACGTACTTGTTAATAACGCAGGTATTACAAGAGACGGTCTTCTTATGAGGATGAGCACTGAAGATTTTGATGATGTTATTGCTACCAATCTTAAAGGTGCATTCCTTATGACAAGAGAAGTTGCAAGGCCTATGATGAAGCAGCGCTATGGCCGCATCATCAATATATCAAGTATTGTAGGTCTTCACGGCAATGCAGGTCAGGTCAACTATTCTGCAAGTAAGGCTGGCCTAATCGGTCTTACCAAGTCTACTGCCAAGGAGCTTGCATCAAGGAATATAACCTGCAATGCAATAGCTCCCGGATTCATAGGCACAGATATGACCAAGGAGATGACAGATGCTGCCAAGGAGGCAACCCTTGCTACTATCCCTATGAAGAAGGCAGGCGAACCTTCTGACATAGCCAATGCTGCACTTTTCCTTGCATCAGAGAAGTCGTCCTATATCACAGGTCAGGTACTTGGCGTTGATGGCGGTATGGGATGCTGATATTTGATGACATTACTTGGTTTTTATTACTAATATTGGTTTTGAGAATTTAAAAGGAGTTTTTATGCGTAGAGTAGTTGTAACAGGAATAGGAACCGTTAACCCTACCGGCAACAGCGTCCTGGAAAGCTGGGATGCTATCAAAAACGGCAAGTGCGGAATTGGTCCTATAACTTATTTTGACACAACAGATTTTAAAGTTAAGGTTGCAGGTGAAGTTAAGGATTTCGATGTTTCAAAGCGTCTTAACAAGCGTGAAGCAAGACGTATGGCCCCATTCACACAGTATGCTCTGTATGCCGCAGAAGAAGCAATCCTTGATTCTGGTCTTGTAAAAGAGGGTCAGAAGGATGCTGAGGGTAAAGAGATACCTTTTTATGAGTCAAAGGTAAGTGATGATGAAGCTGCAAGATGCGGTGTTATCATCTCAAGTGGTATTGGCGGAATCGGTATCATCGAACAGGAACATACAAGAGGACAGGAAAAGGGCTGGGAGCGAGTATCTCCTTTCTATATTCCTATGTCCATTTCAAATATGGCGGCAGGAAGAGTTGCTATAGCTCATGGTCTTAAGGGTATGTGTACATGTCCTGTTACAGCTTGTGCAGGCGGATCTAATGCTGTAGGTGATGCCTTCCACAGAGTAAGAGACGGTTATGAGGATGTTATGGTATGCGGCGGTGCTGAAGGCTCTATCACTCCACTGTCTATCGGCGGATTCTCTTCTATGACAGCACTCTCCTATTCTGAAGATCCTGAGCGCGCAAGTATTCCTTTCGATGCTGACAGAAACGGATTTGTAATGGGTGAAGGAAGCGGCGTACTTGTGATCGAAGAGCTTGAGCATGCCAAAAAGCGTGGCGCCAGGATCTATGCTGAGATCGTAGGATACGGTGCTAACTGTGATGCTTATCATATCACTGCTCCGGATCCAGAAGGTAACGGCGCTGCAGATTGTATGAGACTTGCTCTTAAAGATGCCGGTATCGAAGCTTCAAATATCTCATATATCAACGCGCATGGTACATCAACTCATCTTAACGATGCAGGCGAGACCAAGGCTATCAAGAAGGTCTTTGGCGAGGATGCATACAAAGTTCCTGTATCCAGCACTAAGTCTATGACAGGTCACCTTCTTGGCGGCGCAGGCGGCGTTGAGGCAGTATTCTGTGTTAAGGCTGTTGATGAGGGATTCATCCCTGCTACTATCGGTTACAAGAATCCTGATCCTGAGTGCGATCTTGATATCGTTCCTAACGAAGGAAGAAATACTGATGTTAAGTATGCAATGAGTAATTCTCTTGGATTTGGCGGACATAACGCCTGTCTTATATTCAAGAAATTTGAGGACTAAGCTGTAATATTACAGCTTAACGGTGGTAGTTGTTAATTTTTGAATTTAGTTTTGCGAGGTTATTATGTCATTACCAAAAGAACCAAGAGAAAATCCAAATATACTTTCTGCTAAAGAAATAGCAAAAATCCTGCCACACCGCTACCCCTTTGCTCTTGTAGATGTTATCGAAGATTATGAGCCGGGAGCGTGGGCTATTGGAAGAAAGTGCGTTACTATGAACGAGCCTTTCTTCCAGGGACACTTCCCGGGTGAGCCTATAATGCCGGGAGTACTCCTTCTTGAAGCTCTGGCTCAGACAGGTGCTGTTGCACTTTTGTCTATGCCGCAGAACAGGGGCAAGATCGCTCTTTTTGGAGGAGTTAATAAGGCACGTTTTAAGAAGCAGGTTGTTCCGGGAGATGTAGTAGAGCTTAAATGCGAGCTCATCCGTCAGGAAGGTCCTCTTGGAATTGCAAGCGCCGAGGCACGTGTTGGTGGCAAAATCGCTGTTAAGGCTGAACTTATGTTTGCAGTGTCTATGGACTGATGATATAACTAAATGCTTTAAAAACAATTATTGTAAAGCTTCTTTTTAATCTTCAAAACTGTTATACTTGTAGTACAACAAATTTTTTAATTATCATAATAAATGAATTGTTCTATAACCATCGTCTTATGACTATTGTTATAGAACGGTTCTTTTATGAGTTTTAGTATAGCAGGAGGCACAGATGGATAAGCTTGGCAAAGCTCTTTCAGACATTTACAGTAAATTCAGGATTCATTTTTATATGCAGATCTTTTCAAATTTTGAGACCCGTGAGGCTACTCTTACAACAGTTGAGACTTTCAGTATGGAATGTATCAGCGCTCTTAAGAATCCAACAATAGCTGAATTTGCTCATATGATGAATATTTCTGCACCTAATGCTGCATATAGAGTTAACAGCCTTTTGCAGAAAGGTTATATTGAGAAGATTCAGTCCAAGGAAGATCAGCGTGAATACCATATACGTCCGACCAAAAAATATATAAATTACTCCAACATCTATGAGTCATATCTTAAGACTATAGATGAAAGATGTAAGGAACGCTTTTCTAAAGAGGACTATGACAAGCTTCAGGAGATGCTTAATATAATCGATACAGAACTTATGCCTGAGCTTAACTTAGAGCATATCAAGAAATCCTCCAAAAAGAGTAAATGACTTAAGAGAAAAGCTATATGATCCCTTCAGATTCTCTTCGTCATGAAATCCTAGAATATTCCCTTAATAAATATAATACAAAGCCAATATATCCGTGGACTCTGCTGCCTGAGTATGCAGTTCTAAGGCATGAGAGCTCACTTAAGTGGTACGCTCTTTTTATGAACGTGGACGGACAACGCCTGGGACTTACCCCCGGGCGTATTTATGATGTCATAGATCTACGATGCCGCAAAGAGGACATTTCATCTTACCTTGGAAAAAGAGGTTTTCTTCCGGCGTATCATATGAGTAAGAAGGACTGGATCACGATACTTCTTGATGGAAGCGTTGATCTTGAAAAGATAATTGAGCTTCTTGATATAAGCTTTGAGATCACAAGGGATCATAAGGATTTATCATCTTCTTCAGATTATAATAAGTCTTTTGATATAAGTAATGATTCAAAGTATAACAGGTCTTTTTATGCTGATAAAAATTATGACTATAATATATCAAAAGATATAGAGATTCCGGCAAAGGTTACTTTTACAGGTACTTACAAAGATCAGCCCCTTTCTTTTGGCGGAAGAAGGCGTGCTGATGAAAGTCTCCCACCAAAGATTGCCCAGATGAAGGAGCTTTATAATGTCCTTGATTCAAAACCGGGAGCTGATGGCTACTATTTCTATAAGCAGGGCAAGTTCATGGAAGACTATGAAGAGCCTTATGACTTTCACGGAAGGTTCACAAGATATTTCCCGACTTATCATGTTATGAATAATGATCAGCTGCAGGGATATTTTGACTTTAGAAGGCGCTTTAGAAACGGGGAGATAGATGCATATTCTTTATCAGGATCTTCTATTACTTCTTTATCCTTTGTTTATGTATATTTATACGAAATATTATGTAATATTGGCATACCAGATCCTGAGGAAGGTTTTAGGAAGCTTTTGTATATAGACGAAGTATTCGGTGATAAGGATCCTTCGATGCACGAACATATACAGGACTGGCTTAAGGACTATGTGGTCTATTATAACCTTCCGGAGAGCCTTATAGATGGGGTCTATGACAAGAACTTTGATGACAGCCTGTCTACTCTTTTGACATATGAAAACTATATAAGGGATATAAAAGACGATAAAATAAGTTCGCCTTCAGAAAATATCATAAATGATGATAAAACATCCAAAGATCCCGGTGTTGGATTATCAGACGATGATATACATAAGATATTTGAAGCCATAGATGCATTGTCCTCTTATAGTCTGAAGGGATCACTTTTTTACAAAAAAAATCCCAAAGACATGGAAGAGATCACTGTAAGAGCATATAGAAATGTATCACTCTTCTATCAGGAACACAATAAGCCCATGCTCCTTGAAAAGTGCTTTGGGGCAAAGGGCGTGTATCCATATCACATGTTCAGGAAGGCTATATTCTATGATCATATCCACTATGAAGATTATGAATATGTCTTTAGTGATGCAAGGATCTATAGGTGCAGGGACGGCCACTGGAGCCTTGAAACCTTCTACAAGGCTGATAGTAAGAGCAGCGACCTTGGCGCTATCTGCAAAGAGATAGACAGGATCTGCCGCAGGAAGTTCTCCTTTGGACATCCCTTGCAGCAAAAGCTTAACCTCCCTCTTATAATCCAGGCTATATCTGATGCTGCAGATACTTATATCAAGGAAAAAGAAGAAGCTGCTAAGCCTAAGATACATATAGACTTTGGCAAACTCTCCGGAATCAGAAAAGACGCTGCATACACTAGAGATCAGCTCATCACCGAAGAAGAAATGTCTGATGAAGATGAGTTTATGAAGTTTGAAGATGAAGTATTGGCTAGTAATATAACTGAATCTGTGTCAAATAAGAGCGTTGCATTATCTGATTCTAAATTACAGATAGGCGTAGATGACATTGATATTAGGGAAGTTATTTCTAACGATAATATTTCTAATGATAAAACTGTAAGTAATGATCAGCTATCCGGTAACTTACTTATCAGTGAACATCAGATGAATATTGTTAATCTCCTTCTTGCGGGCGAAAATGTCATTGAATATGCTGCATCTAATCATCTAATGTTAGCCGTAGAGATCGATGCCATCAACGAAGCATTGTACGATGAAATAGGTGATACTGTCATAGAATTCGATGGGGATACGCCTGAACTTGTTGAAGATTATATAGATGATATAAAACAAATCCTTGGGATTAGATAGTAGATGAAATGATGTAAAGGTATAATTCTAGGATTTTAAATCCTAATCTTTTAAAGAATTTTCGAATGTTTTGGAAGGTACTATATCCAAACGCCTAAAAAAAGAGGATTCCTGAAGAATCATCCTCAGAAATCCTCTTAATATCACTAATTTTGATCTTCCGATAATCTTGTGAAACTAACTCCTCGCATTCTGTTGATGCAGCACCATGCGTCAATTGGCCTTATCTCACTATAAAAGCTTTGTCCAGCCCCGCCTGTGCGGAATTCTCCCCTCGCATCTTCGAAACCAAGGGTGCGGTTAGTGTAGTAAACAAGCTTACTGATAAGTTCATCGGAATCTGCTTCTTTGTCTGTAAGAGTTTTTTCCATAATGCTCATAAGCGTGTTTAGCCTTTCCGGTGTTGTGAGCGCTGTTAAGCTTGTGATGTCGGCGCTGTAATCGTCCAAAATAATTTTCTTCTCATTTTCCGTTATGGCTGATCGGAAATAGAGAAACTCCTGTGTTGTTGCTTTGGGAATTAGTCTTCGCGAATCTCCCCACATTGCTGCAGCAGTCTCAGATTTTTTATCTATTCCGAAATAACTGATCTGTTCCGTAATATCCCTCGCTTCATAATCTTCCATAAGTATAACCGTGTCAGCGTATGCCAGATACTCCGCCGAACCTCCGATGACTAAAATTATGGACATTCCAACTTTTTTATTCAGTTCCTCAATTCTGTCCGTAAAAGGAATAATGGGTTCATCGGGAACTATCTTTCGCATGACCTTGTCGCGAATCATAAAATTCGTGGCGCTCTTATCTTCATCAATCAAGATCAGCTTAACGCCGCAGCCGATTGCCTCAACTATGTTTGCGGCTTGAGATACGCTTCCGCTGGCATGCCTTGTACTGAAGTGGCTCAAATCTATATTGCCACTTAGTCTGTGAAAAAAAGGCTTCAGATTCACATTTTCAACAGGGCGCCCGTCCTCTGCGTTTGTCTTTAGTGCCGACCTTTCTGAAAGAACATACTCTCTTCCGTCTCCCGGTGTATGATCATAAATCCCGAGTTCTATTGCATCCAGCAACGTGCTTTTGCCAGAGTATCCGCCGCCGGTTATTACAGTTATTCCCTCTTTAATTCCCATACCGGTTATGAAATCGCCATCATCTGTTGTAATACTTACTCTTAAATTATCAGGCGATTCAAATGGTTTTGCATCAGTCATAGGTTCATCTGTACCGTTATGCCTGGGCAATATACTTCCGTCAGCCACAAAGGCGCACAAATGATTGTTCTTCATAAATTTACGGATACTTCTTTGATTGATGAATGTTTTCTGCCAACTTTCAAGCTCCTCCTTATTGATATTGGCAAGTGCTGCATCAACATGTTCGAGTATATCCTTCACCGCACGAAATGCAGACTTTGAGTTGACAGATGTGCCATTTATCAGCGGCACATTAAAGCTCATCTGAAGAACAAAACTATCAAGCTCACTGTTATAAAAGCAACCGCTTTTTTTGCCCATACAGCCATCTGGTGCCTGAATAGCGAACTTTGCCTTTTCTCTGGCATCTTTTTTGTCATTTATGTATTCCTTACCAAGCTCCGACATGACAGGAAAAAGGTGATATAAAATGTAGTTGGAAGTCGGTATCGCAAAATCTTCTTTATCGCAAACAATATATTCTCGTGAAATACCAATACATAAAAACATCTTTTCCGGATTTCTAAAACCAGTCCCCCTAAACCAAAAGCTGAGCTCTTGGTACGCAAATACCTTTTCTTCATCTTCATTGTCGGCATGAGTGTTATACAGCCAATGCAAACAAGACTTGTTCTTCCCTTGGCAACTCATAATTACTGACTTAAATTTGTTCAATCGATCATCCTTCTTTCTCTCTGAATTTGTAACCAAAAGCAGAAAAGGACGATTCTATTAAACAAAAAACGCACCCGAACTTGTCGGATGCGCGTTAAATCACTTTATTATAACTTCGGTGTGATTAACATGTCATAGACTGTATTCGGTAATAAAATCGTCTTATATGATTTTCTCATGTTAATCACCCCTTTCATTGGTATTTGCTATTTGATTACGTGGATATAATATCTCAAATTTGCTAAGAGTTCAAGATGTAAAAATCTTCCCTTTGTCAAATATCCTATTCCGCGCTCAATTGAAACAATAGTTCCTCAAAATTAGAAAGCCTACAACTTTCCTCCATATCTTATTCTTTTGATGCACATTTTGGGGGAAGTTAATATTGTATTGTTGTATTTTTATTCAGATTATGCACCGCTTATGAAGCAAAGAACTACCACATTATAAAATATCTTCCAATATTACGCGCATCTTAAAGTAATCTTAATGCTGAATCAATTTATTACACCGTCAGCGGCCAACTTATTGATCTTCAAGCTCCGCAAAGACACAAAATATGTAATTATCAAAATACAATCAGCAAGTGCCCAGGCACAGATTTCCCCAAAATAGATACCATAATATCCTATGATACGAGTTAAGAAAATCGCGCAGGCCACCCTCATTATCAGCTGTGCAAAGCTTGAAAGCATAGGAATTATGCTGTTTCCCATACCCTGCAAGGTTGATCTGACAATATACAAAATGTAGAGAAGCGGGAAAAATGCAGCCAGTACCTGCAGATAATTGTATCCATATGAAAATACCTTGGCGTTTGCAGTCCCTGTATCTATGAATAGTTTCATCAAAGGCTGCCCAAAAATGATCATCACCACAGAACATAAAATAGCCGTTATAATACCAAGCAGTACGCTTACTTTTACTCCGCTGCGTACACGTTCATAATCTTTTGCCCCCATATTCTGCGACACATATGCAACTACAGCTAATCCATAAGAAGATGCTGCAATCTCAAGAAGTGCATATATTTTTCCTGCTATGGTATATCCGGTGAGAAAAGAGAGCTCATACTGATTGATCCTATTGATGACGATAAGCCCCCCTATTGCAGTGATCACACTCTGAAGCGCCATTGGAAGGCCAATTGTCATCAGCTCTTTTACCACGGTAAATCCACTCTTTAATCCGGAGCTCTTTGCGGAAGTCGCATCAGCAATGCCCTGCCTGTTTTTATATACGTTATAACCACAGATAAGCATAACTAGGCATTCCGAAAGGATTGTACCGAGAGCCGCTCCTCCTATCCCCATATTCAGGGCGCTTACAAACAATATGTCCAAAACAATGTTGCACAGTGAAGAAACAGTCATCGCCATAAGATGAGTTTTGCTGTTTCCTCTACTTCTTAAAACCGCAGCAAAAAGCTGATAAAAAATAAGAAAAGGAAGCCCTGCAAATATGACATCAACGTAGGTTTTAGCAAAAGAGAACACCTCATCTTTTGTATCAAGCGCTCTTAGTACAAATCCGGAAGTGCCAAGCAGAAGCGCCACAAGAGATATGGTTAGACCGAAACAGATTGCCTTAGCTTTTTTATAGTACTGAGAAAAAGCAGCTTCGTCTTTTTCCCCATACTTATTACCCAAAAAAACTGAAAATCCCTGGATTAAGCCTATGACAAATCCATTCACCAGGAATATATACCAATCAGTTCCGCCTATGGCTGAGAGCCCTTTGGCACCAACTTTCTGGCCTATAATGATGCTGTCTACAATAATGTAGAGCTGCTGAAAAACATTACCAACTATCAACGAAAAAGCAAAACTTAAAATCAGTGATAACGGTTTCCCCTTAGTCAGATCCCGATCTTCATTCATACGTCTGTTCCTCCAAAATAATAGCTGCATAATTCATCTGATGTCACTAAGTAGTATGGCTGTTGCCTTTTCAACGTCTTTTGTAGTAAGACCAACTTCAGCATCTGTCTTTACCTGATGTTTTGTAATCTCACTATTATGAAGTTCAAGATCATCAAGTACTACCCAATTATCAGAGGGATTTTCTTTTAACCACAAAAGAATCTCATCAGCTTTAACCAGACTAAACTTCTTGGTCTTTCTTATCTCTTCTGTAGTCAAATCTGGTGTGACTCCCGCAATCGTAATTCCCACTTTCTTCATAGCATTAGCAAAAAACTCTGCTTCCGGCCTTAGTGGTTTCATCGTTTCATCAAACCAAAACCTCCAACCTGAATGAAGGATTATCTTAGCATTAGTTCTTTTCACAAGGCTTCCCAATAGCTTTACAGCCTCAGAATCGATATATTTGCCATTACTAATTTCACGTTGATGCTCGTTATCCCAAAACTTTGAGTTAAGGACTCCATCCCCATCAAGAAATATCACGTTGCTCATATAATTTATTTTTTATCCTTTATCTTCAATCACCAGCGATTCATGTTCTTATGAAACTTGTTTTTATATGTCTCCCTTAACTCCTCTGCAGTTATTCCATAGCAAAGAAGCACATCGTTATAGTACATTAAGACATCTGCAAGCTCTTCTATCAAGTGATCACGCTCAGGGTTATCTGCATCAGAAACTTCTGGGCCATGCTTTTTAACTATATCAATTACTTCCCCAACTTCACCAATCATCCACAGCAACTTATTCTTCCCGACTTCCGGAGAAATACCTTCCCACTTATCTTTGTATCTCTCCTGTAATGTTCTTTGCATATCAAGCATTTCATTAATACCAAAATCCGCCATTGTTCTTCACCTTAACACTTTCAAGTTATTTGTAACCATAAGAAATCACATGACAACGCGCAGCCAAGAATCCATCTGCCAGGACATTTATCATCGACATTATGATCCTTGAGAAATCTGGTTACCTCTTTTGGGGCAGATTCCTCCTTGTCATCTATAGTTCCGGTTTTATGTTCCAACGTTCATCCCGACAAGTTCCTGTTTATGTAATTCACTTTCGGAGATTAACACATTCAACGAGCTCTCTTATCTTATATCCAACATCTTCTGGGGAATGTGCATCTGAAGACGTTATGATCTTTACATCGTGTCTTCTAAGCGCTTTTATCAGTTCTTTATCCATGCCAAGAGGTGATGTATCTGGGCATCTTCTTTGCGTTCCGCTGTTTTGGTCTGCATACATGTTGCTATCTGAAAGTGCTGCAGCAAGCCTTTCGTAATAATCTGTCAGATCAAAAGACGGTTTGTGCCCAAAAAGCTTAATACTATCAGGATGACCAAGTCCATCAAAAACTTTGCTTTTTGCAAGCTCTATGGAGTCTTCGAAGTAGTCTATATAGGTTTTATCTACATCTATTCCATCCCATAACTGCGCGGTGTGGTCAAAAGCAAAGTTGCCGACAAAATGAATGCTACCTAGCAAAAAGTCAAATCCTTTATTCCTGGTCTGATCTTTTATCAGTTCTTCCCAGCCTTTGAAATAGCATACTTCAAGGCCAAACTTAATGTTGACAGGATACTGATTTGCCCTGACTTTATCTATCAGATCAAGGTACTCTTTATAGTCTTTTTTGCCAGCCTTGCGAACAAACCAGTCATTCACAAAATCGGAGTTTGCACGCACTGTGTCATACATTGGCTCGAACTCTTTGAACATGTAATTGTGCTCAAGAAGCCTTATCTCATCAATTCCCATCGCAACAGCTCTATTAACGAACTGCTGGATCCATTCCAGAGTGTAATCACCTCTTTCTATGTGAATATGGCCGTCTATCATTCTCTTTTCCTCTACAAATTTCGATTGTTGTTCTAAGTTATCCTGATAGTTAAAGTGTATTCATGCATTATTCTATCAACTTTGAATTGTATTACTTTTGAAAGTCTCTTGTCCGCATTATTTCCATAACTATTCTAATATTGATAGTTATGGAAATTTAAATTTCAAACTCTCTGGGAAGTCTGCAAATAAAAAGTATTCTTTTAAAAATATTGATCTTTTACAAACTCATCAAATCTTGGAAGGGCAAAGTTCAGTTCTCCATAGGTACTTCCATCCAGAAGTCCCTTTTTAGTTAGTCTGTCTCTATAAACAGAAAACTCGTTTGGAGACATATTGCCGCAAGCTTTTCTTATGTCTTTTATTTTGGTCAGGTTCTGTCTTGCCATAATAGAGACAATCTTTTTATCCTTACCGGACAGTTCAGACCACATTTTACTATACACATACTCGTTTAGAATCTGATCAAATCTTGGGATAAGCTCTTCTATAGGTTTATCCTTTTCTTCATAGCATAAATATCCAAGTATCTGAAAGGCATATGAATAACCTTTGCATATTGATGCCATCTCTCTGGCATCATCATCGCTTTTTTTCAATACTTTTTTATAGGTGTCTCTTACAGCAGTAAAATTAAGCGCAGATAAGACTATCTTGGGCGCTCTGTACAAAAAAGTAAGTCCCTTATCATTCTGGAGTTCATATATATTTTCATATAATCCTGTCATTATCAGGAATATGGGGGATTCCGTTCTAACAAAGCTTTGAAAAGACTTGGTAAAAACCTTAACATAGTCATTAGCAATGACTTCATCTATGGTTATTAGGAGTCTTTTTTTGCTCTTTCTAAGCTGTTCAAGCATTCTTGCTATTGCATCTTCAACATCAGTTATAAGATACCCTTCTTCTATAGAAATTCCAAAACCAAATGCCGAAAGGTCAAGTTTTGCCTTTAGTGCCAGCTTTTTCATATTCGGAAGAGCATATAGTTTTGCCGCAAGGCTGCTGAGCATGTCTCTGCCTGGGTTAAGGTCTATACAGTACCAGTCTTTTTCCTTGGAAAGATAGTTAGAGATGCTTGTCATCATTACAGTTTTACCGCTGCCTCTTACACCGGTCAGCATATATACCTGATTTGATGGCTCCTCATCTGTAAAAGTATCTATAATCTCTTTGGTTTGAATTATTCTTTCAATGTACTGTTTTGGCTTTTTACCAAAGGTAATAGTGAATGGATTTGGCATGGCAGTCCTTTCAATGATTTTATGAAGCGAATTTTTATAACTTTTTATATGTTTTGATTGCTTTTATAAGTTTTTATAACTTTGATACAATTTTATAACTTTTTATAACTATTGTAAAGGTATATGCATTTCATTGCATATTTCGTATAACGTCTATCAGAAAAAAGGGACTATAGTTCAAATGACATGTATAATGCTGTAAGTATCGGCTTTTATTAGTTCAAAGAAAGTTTTTTGGGGAATTAAAATTGAAAAAACAAGAGAGAATCTGTAAAAAAACTGCAAAAAGATATTTTAAATTAATCGATTGTGATCTTGGTCTCATCATCATATAGTACCCACAGCCCGGCAATAGAAGGATTTAATCTGTGCATAGAAGCAAGGGAATCTGTATAGTCTCTAAGGAAGTAGGCAGTATAGATTCCTTCTTTTTCCTGATGAGTTACTATGGGTTCAAGTTCGTAATCTGTAAGGGTTATGGTCATGCCATCCTGTGTAACTGTTTTGCTGATCGTGAAGGTTGCCATGCCGCCAAGAATACGTTCTATTTCGTTCTGGCCTGATACGAAGTTACCAAGACTATAATATACCAGCATCTGCTGCCCGCCTTCTCGTTGTATCAGTTCGTATGGTTCAAGTACATGCGGGTGAGAGCCTATTACTACATTAACTCCGCTTTCATAGAAGATATCGGTCCACTTCTTCTGATAATCGGTTATATCGCTTTTGTACTCTTCTCCCCAGTGTACGAATACTATTACAGCATCAGCTTCTTGTCTGGCTGTTTCCAGGTCTTTTTTTATCTTATCTTCATCTGATAGTATATTTATACAATTAGAATACCCTGAAGGGATGCCAAGGTCATTGATACCGTAGGTATAGTCAAAAAGGGCTATGGTGATTCCGTTTTTGGATATGACAATATAATTCTCTGATTCTTGACGGTCAGAGGGGAGGATGCCTATTACATTAGTATCATCCTTATAGGCATAGTAGGTCCTGTCGATGCCTTCTATGCCCTGATCCATCATGTGATTGGTGGCACAGGCTATGATGTCAAAGCCTGCTGCCTCCTGGGAAGAAGCGATGCCTTGTGGTGATGCAAATCTGGGATATTCGCTGTAAAGACGGTTTATCTGGTCTTTGATCTTGGATTCTAGTGATGTGCTTTTTATGTCATCTGATATGTTATCTGCTACGGCATTATAGAAATCTTTATCTTCTGCAAATGGAGTCTCCTGCACAACTGCGGAAAGGTCTGCCTCAGATATTTTTTCTTTGACATTATCATAGAGAAAATCATAGTTATTGTTTTCATACATAGCTCCGTAAGTATAGATCTGCTTGTGAGCTATAGTATCTCCTACCGCTGTAAAGGTCACTTTAGAAGATGGAAGATCATAAGCCTTAAGCCCCCAGCCTATCCAGCTAAAATACTGTACCTGGCCGCTCTCATAAGTTACGCGGAGCTTTGTCTTATTATCAAAACTCCAGGAGTTTATTATGTCCTGGAGTTTTGATGACATCCATGATGCTCTAAGGAAGCCGTCTTTATCAGCATTTTGCTCCCTTTTTTCATAAATATAGATGTGCTGACTTGTTTCGGTATCATTCTTATCTATCCAAAAGGGAAGGTGCCTTCCAAAGCTTCCTTTCTTCCAGGTTAGAAGGAGGAGCTCGTCTTGACTGTCATTATCAATGTCGCAGATCAGGAAGTCCTGCACTTTCCAGCTGCTGCTGCTCTTCCAGACTACCGCTCCACCTTCATCAGATAGTTCAAAATAGCCATTTTGAAGGCAGGCATTCATATTGAAAACAGATGCACTCTTAGAATTAAAGACTATACTTTCAGGAATAGTAAGTTTGCTGTTTGGGATTATAAACATAGCAGATAATAAAGTGACTATTATAAAAATAATCGAAATTATTATTCTAAAAAAAGTGCCCTTTTTCATTAAAACAGTCCTTAAATTAATTTTGAGTTACCACATAGAAACTCTTAGATCCTGTGCCCACCAGGGTCTTTCGATTCCAAGCTGTTCATGCTCTACATATTCGTAGGTTTCGGGATCGATCTCGCTTGCAAATCCCATACCATATCTCCACTCATCATCAGTAAGCCTTTCGTTATAAACAAACTCATAAAAGGCGAAGACTTCTCCCTGACAGATCTTGAGCTGGCCGTCAACAGGAGCTATTACATAAATCGTTGCTGTACCGCCTGTTGCGCATTCAAGGTATGTTCCGCCGCTTGGATCAGTTGCTACATCAGTAACAAGTGATGCAGGGAAGTCTGCAGCTGCAGGTGTTGTATTATCAGGAGTCTTAACAGCATCCTGCCAGAAGTGTTCCAGTGATCCTCCGTAGCATCTTATAAGTTCGTATTCATCATCTGTAAGAGTCTCGCCGCCCAGCTCCTTGACGGATATTGTATAGAGGTTATCTGCAAGGTCTGAAAGGAGCTTTAAGTTATCTTTTTCATCACTTGATATATATCCATAGGCATCGAGGCCTTCTGATGTCTTGTCTATGAGATTCTTGAGGTTTGAATATACCAAAGGTTCCGGTTCTACGTATCCTCTGTCGTCCTTGACTATATCATCGCCGCCCATCTCTGCAACTGGCTGCTTAGCATATAGAACTGTATCATGCTTAAGTTCAGTCCAGCTTGCAAGGAAACCTTCAATATCCTTGATCTTCCATTTCTCCGACTGCATGAAGAAGGGGTGAGCGCTTGTCTTTTCATCAAGTAGAGGTGTAAGTGTTTTAAGCCAAGCTGATGAGAGACTTGCTTCCCAGAAGGTGTTATCTTTTTCAGATATTACGGTCTGGAGCTTTTCCATATTTTCAGTATAGTTCTTATAATCTGTATCGCCCTGCTCTTCAAGTAGCTCCATGGCCTTGTCTGAGCCAAGTGCTGCTGGTACGTCAAGGGCATCTGGGAGGTTCCTGGTCTGTCCCTGAGAATTCTCCAGGGTTTTTGAATACATAAGGTTTTGGAATATTGCAGCATCAAGGGAGAAGCGCTGACCTATGAATCTAAAACCCTTGCTCTCTTCTACGTGGTCTGTAGCTCCGCCATCGTCCATTGTGATCGTAGAATTGATGCTGGGGCCGTCCATAGCTTCTACAAGTCCTTTGAAGGTTTCAAAGCCTTGTGTATCTGCTGCCATAGCTTCTACATCTGAATAGTCTTGGAAGCTTTGCTCTATAGCAGGCTGATACTCGTGGTAGGACAGGTCATCTGCTTCTCCTGCAAAGAAGGCTGTGACTGTGTATATCTTAAGCCATCTGTCTATAGGGCCTTCTTGCATGGCTTTTGTCATGAGAACTGAGGATCTTAAAAGGTCATCGTCTGATGTGTCAAAGTTAATCCTTCCATACCACATCATGGCTCTAAAGTATGGCTTTAATGCTTCATCCTGATCATAGTAGCCTCTTGGCTTGTACTGGCTGTAATCTTCTTCGAATCCAAATATAGGAGACGTAGTTATACCGGCAGCATTGTTTATAAGAGACAACTCACTTTTTACATTGTCACTTACATAGTCAGGAACTTCGGTATTTTCATCAAGAAGGGATGCTCCTGCTGCAAAATATGCTACGTTCATAAGTGCAGCCTTCTCCCAGTCTGTTCCTTTTAAGGCTTCGTACTGGGATTTGGATGCTTCAAGCATTTCTTTGCCCAGTTCAGAAAGTTCTGATGTGAGGTATTCTTTCTCTGTCTTTTTCAAAAGATATGTGAAGTACAGATGATAGGTGTGCATCATGGAATCAACTGTTACAAAGTTAGGTATTTGAAAATACCTGTTGTCTTCATAAGCTTCGAAGAACTCATAGCCGGAGTTGTAGTCGGATATTACAAAACCGTCAGATGCAAGAGCCTGTAAAAATGTTTCTGAATAATAGCTATAATCTTCCATGTTTACTACATTGGACAGATCACTTGCAGGAACCAGTGTATCTTCCTTGGTTGTATAAGTGGGAGCTTCTTCTGAGAACAGACCGTTTAAAAGGTTGGTCCTTTCTATAGAAGTTACGGTTATGTCGCCTGAGCCTTCGTTGGAAGATTCCTGCGGCGTAGTAGATGATGTGCCGGAGGCAGTACTTGTTCCATCTGATGAAGCGCTATCCTGCTCTTCTTTGGATGCTTGTGTGTCTGACTTGTTTAGTGACAGATCAGCGCAACCTGCTAACTGAGTCAGGAGCGCGGTTGTAAGTAGTACTGAACCTGCCTTTTTTAGATTTTTTCTCATAATGATTCCCTCATTTTTGGTTCTGGCAACAGCTTTATTTAAGACTGTTGTAGTGGATGGTTAGATTACCCATTGTCTGAAGGTAATGGAGATATAGATAATCTATTACAAATATATACTACAATTATATATACTTTTACAAAAATATATAGTACGTTGCTTTTAGTGGGCTTCCTTATTGCTTTAAAAACACTGCCCAAAACTCAATTAATGCAAAATAAGGCAGTGACCTTTTCTTAAAAGCCACTGCCTCTGTAGTAATCTTCCAATCAAACACACATTAAAGTCTAAACTCTGCGAATCCCTTACCATCATCCGGGGCAGCAGAGCCTTCTATCCTGATACCGGATGTGACATCATCTTCCTGCTGTGCAAGTTCATCTTTTGCATAGCTGAACTCATCTGATGAAAGAAGGCTCTCCACGTCTATATCAGGGCGCTGGTACAGGATATCAAGAAGTTCTATGAAGTCCCTTATAACTTCTCTTGGAGTGATGTGAGAGTCTGCTCCTATCCTTCCGTATTCGATCCTTATAAATACTGCAAGGTCATTGTCTGTGAGTGAAGATTCATAACCGTATAGCTGTGCATGAATCTCACAGAGCTTGCCGCACAGTACCAGCATCTCTTCTGCTGTAAGAGGTTCAAGCCGTATAACAGGTGCCAGCATATCTCTTACACCTTCCTTGGAGAACTTGCCATCCGCGAGCCTGGATCTAAGAGCTTCGTAACTGTATACGCCTCTTCTTGGATCTTCTATGGACTGCGGTGTTCCGCACATTATAAAACCAAGATATTTAGCTTTACCCTGGAGGGTATCATTGTACATGGTCAGCATCTTCTCATAGTTGTACTGCCTTGTAATAGAATTCGGGATCTTATAGATATTAACAAGCTCATCTATCATGATCATCATCCCGGCGTATCCTGCCTGTTGCAGGAATCTTGCAAAGAGCTTCATGTATTCGTACCAGTCGTCATCCGTGATCACGATGTTAACCCCAAGCTCAGACCTGGCTTCAGTCTTATTAAGATACTCACCTCTAAACCATTTGATGACCTTGGCTTTGGTGTCTTCATCTCCGTTCATATATGAGCGATAGTACATAGTCAGAATCTTGGCGAAGTCGAATCCGTGCACCAGCTCGTTCATAGATGATATGACTGTGAAGATCTTCTTCTCCACTTCTGTGGCAAAAGAGTCTGAGTCAGGAAGTATACCTTCTGCTACCACCTTGGACTGGACACCTTGTATCCATTTATCAAGTATAAGGGTGAGTGCTCCGCCTTCCGGCCTTGTCTTAGTGGACATGTTCTGGATAAGCTCCTTGTAAGTTGCAAGGCCCTGACCCTTGTTGCCATGAAGACGCCTGTCGGGGGATAAGTCTGCATCTACCACTACAAAGCCTTTATCCATAACGTAATTACGTATAGTTTGGAGTAGGAAACTTTTACCACTTCCGTATTTACCATTTATAAATCTAAAGGAGGCTCCGCCATCTGCGATTATATCTACATCGTGAAGAAGTGCATCTATCTCATTTTTACGTCCTACCGTAATATATGGAAGTCCTATACGCGGAACTACGCCGCCTTTTAGCGACTGTATGACAGTGCTTGCTATTCTCTTTGGAATTTTTCTTGTTGTATTTATATTTTTTTCCATCTTAACCTCAAGTTTTCCTATCTAATGTAAAATGATCAACTGATATGATATAAGTTAAAAATTCAGCAATAGAGCCAATTTAATTCGCCTCCACCAAGGATGAACTAAATCTACTATATTTTTTATTTATGATTGTATAAGGCTGTTTCTAACAATAGTTAAAATTATTGTAGTCAATTATTTACAGTATTTTGCCATGCTGATTTTGCATTATGCCAAAAATAAAATTCACTCTTGACCTAATGAATAATTATATAGAAAATATACAATTGGTATATATGTTCAAACATAGATCATAAAAAATATCTGCTTATACTTGCAATTATAAAACATTTGTTATAGACTTTTTTCTTGGCTTGTAAGCCTTTACAAATTCACTGAATCTGTTTATCTTTTGCAGTTTAGCTATGATATTCCATGTTTACATGATTTACTCATATAAGTATCTGGTGTATACAATGAACCATGATAACTTGCACGAAATAATGATAAGTATTATCATTTAATTACAACGCAAACTAATGTTATATCGATAATATGTCGATATTATTACAGATTATTTGGCTATTTACTCACTGTTGACATCTTTGGTTTTGACTTATTTAGAAAGGAGGAATAATATGTCCAAACATACCTGTATCCGTACTAAAAAATCGTTATTTTCCACAGCCGTGCTGGTTCTGTTTTTGATGCTTATATGGCTTCCTATCAGATCCTATGCTGATGGGTGCAATATATCAAAATGCAGTAACGTGGTTTTGGATTCTACTGTCACTACTTATTCTACCTATTACCTGAGTTATATTCCAGCATCTCTTCAGGATATTTATGCAGCTGATGGCGGCAATATCCGTATATATCATGAAAGTGATCCGCTTCCTGAGATCGACACTTCAGGCTGGTCCAATATTGGCAATATTATAGGCTATTTCGAATGGAGCAGTGGCCCTCTTATAATGCTTAGCACTAAACCTGTCGAAAGGGCTAGTGCCTGCGTAACAGATCAGGCCAAGATATCAATATGCCATGAATTCGGACACTATATTACCATAAAGTCTAACATATTAAGAGGGATATCTACAGACTATAGAATATCTGATGATTTCGAGGAGGCTTTCAAAGCTGAGAAGTCCAACTACAATAAATCTTCCTGCAAACTTCCAAAAGGATATAAGAAGAACATAAGCCGCACTGCAGCTTCCGTTGAGTTCTATGCTACAATATTTGCAGGGCTTATGCTGTATCCGGAAGATACTATGGCGACATTCCCTAGATGCTCTGCCCTTGTTCTTGATGATATGAACTATATTATTAACAATGCTTCAGTAGAATAAAAAAGGACAATCCCTATGACTTATTTATATGATCAAGGGATTGTCTTTCTTTTTTCTGATTGTAAAGCAAATTGTTCTGGCTCAACAACCCTTTTATTATATCTTATCTGATAATCTTGACAGGGGTATCATCGCTTCTTTCCTTAGTAAGGTACTTCTTCTGCCAGCTCCACTTGCCGCAGACAGGGCATTTCATGTATCTGGTGCGTCCTTTATGCATGGCAAGGTTGGTCTGCCAATAAGTGGGTACGTGTCTGTCATGGCATTTCTGACACTCATAGTATCCGGCCTTCTGCTCTATACCTACAGCGATAAATGCAAATGTAAATATGATCAGCATTGCAAATACGATCAGTATGATCCTAAGAGCTGTTGACATCTCTACAAAGGATGCAACAAAACATAATACTATTCCGGCAACTGTAGCCGGTACTCCTATCAGGATCTCTAGACTTAGTAACTGTCTGTCCTTTTCCTCAACCTCTTTCCTCATCTGTAAAAGGTTCTCTTCAGCTTTCTTATTATAAGTTTCAGTCATGATTTTTTCACCCGACAGGAGTTCGTTGACGTTGATATTAAGTAGCTCACACAGCTCAAGCATTATACCTGTATCCGGTAATGACTTACCTGTCTCCCATTTACTGACAGCTCTGTCACTTATTCCAAGTTTCTCTGCAAGATAAGCCTGTGTCATCCCTTTCTCTTTTCTACATGATGCTATAAATTTTCCGATTTTGATTTGGTCCATATCGGGCACCTCCTTTCATGCTTCCACCTTACATTATCAGGATCTATTTTAACACGAACTGTTGGTTGACAGGGCGAAAACGCCCTATTTTAGCGGGGCTCCACCACTGGTTGAGTTGCTTTTGTCACTGCCGCTGCATAGAAGCAACCATCTTTTTCTTTGAAATAAAACTAAAATGACCCCTTGGGAAGGAGGCAGGGATTATTTGGAATACCTTTCTCTTAGCTCTATGTTATAATCTCTTTTATGAAAAAAGTGGAATTTTAAATTGGAGGATTTTGTTTTTTGGAGACGAAAAAAGTTTTATGGGGAATTGTAATATTTCTTTTGTCACTCGTTGTTATCTATAAAATTTGTAATATCTTTATTACCCCGGTAGATCCATTAGATCCATTAGATGTAATCTATGAATATGATGACCAGGAAATATCTGTAAGGAAGCTTTTTGAGGCATCTTATGAAGATCTCCATTATTCAGCTTATTGGTCTGTTACTGGATCGTATAGTGAAAGGACTGAATCTTATCATTCTTCTTATAGAGCATCAGGTTCATCACCATATGAAATACTCAATAAATCTATCAATATCAAATATGACCATTACTATAAAGATGAAGATAATGTGTTGGGAATATTGTATGGAGAATGTATTGAACCTTATTATGAGTTTACGTGTTATGGCGATATCGACGAACAAGGCACAATCTCAACTTACAGTTATTATGTAGGAATAATCAATGGATATAAAAAAACAGCTTACGGATACTCTGGTCATGAATATAGTGAACGTTTTGAAGTTGATAAAATTCTTATGCCTAACTTAGATAATTTGACAGATGTTTCAATTTATTTTGATGGATCAGTAGATGAGCAGGGACATTTTGTAGTGACATTTGTAGGAAATAAACTTCCTTGTATTGCACCTGCTTTTGGGGGGGATGGTTCATACTCTCCTTTTGATGAAGCTGAATATACATTTGATGCCCAAACAAGAAAGCTTGTTAAGGTTACGCTTAAAGATATATATTCATCTGGAGGATATCATGAAGAGAGTAGTTGTCTGGAACTGACAATTAACGATTTAGCCTATGGTGATTACGAAATACCAGATGTTCCCAATATGGTATGCGATAATTCTATCCTAAGTGGTGCTCTTACAGGAGAAGGAACATTTAAACCAAGCTCTGTTATTAGAAACGATGCTTCTGAAAAGAGCAGCCTTTCAAGTACTATTTCAAATATTTGGCAAAATGCTGTTTCCTCAATACCAAAAGAGGCATGTACCGTTGATGAGATTTCAGAAAGTCTTTCATATAATGCTATTGAATACGGTATGAACATTGTAAAAAAGACTATTATATGAATAAATATGAGAACGCTATTTACATAAGATATCTCATAACCCAGGATGAAAATGAAATAGGCTATATTTTAATGCCGCTTACAGTCTATAGTGCCCAGCTTTGCAACGAAAACAATATATTAATATTTGCTGGTGATGAATTATTTGCATGGGAAGATGGAACCATATGGATTAATCACAGGATTACCTCAAGTATTACTACAGATACATACTACAGGTTATACACAGATGGTATATTAAAGCTTGATCATAGAATTACCAGAGAATCAGATTTTTCAAGACTCTCAAAAACAGAAGAACTCTCCCTGTTTTCATATGGAGATTTTTCAGAATTACATAGATTTGTAAAAGAGCATTCTGACTCAGGTTATACTAGAATGGATAAGTATGAAATTCGAGAAAATGGATATTTTAATACTTATTATGTAGTAGAGAACACAACATATTCAAAGCATCTTTCAGAAGAATATGATCTGGCATTTTTATCTAGTGATTATGCTACTGAACTAACAGAAGACAATAGAGAAGAAAAAGATGCTACGTGGATTAATTTCTGATGAAAAAAGCGATGTATACGGCTATTATGTCATCGAAGATGAAAGTCATCCTGATGAGTATGGTACTATCTATGAGCTCCCATTCAAATCCAAGGATGCAGTCGAAGAGAAAACAGGTGATAATAGAAACGATACTGTTGTCGAGTGGATAAAGTTTAATGAATAATAGTAAAATAGAGAAAAATAGTTTCTTACATATTTTTCTCTATTTACTATTAACCCTTTGTAGCACCTGCCATAAGAGGACGAATCATGGATGTTTTTGACAGATACGCACCATTTGTTCAGGACTTTATCTATAGGAATAACTGGGAATCGCTCCGCGCAATTCAGGTAGCTGCGGGCGATGCCATTTTTAATACAGAAGATAATCTTCTTCTGTGTGCTTCTACTGCTTCAGGTAAGACTGAGGCAGCATTTTTTCCGATACTGACACTTTTTAATGAAGATCCGCCAGCATCTGTTGGGGCGCTGTATATAGGGCCTTTGAAGGCTCTTATTAACGACCAGTTTTCTAGGCTTAACGATCTGTGCGCGGAAGCTGAGATTCCTGTCTGGCACTGGCACGGCGATGTTAATCAGTCTCATAAGAATAAGCTGTTAAAAAAGCCTTCGGGTATCCTTCAGATAACTCCTGAATCTCTTGAAGCTCTTCTGCTTCATAAACACGGAGATATCGCAAGGCTTTTTGGCGACCTTAGATTTATTGTTGTTGATGAAGTCCACTCTCTTATGAGGGGGGACCGCGGAGGTCAGACTCTGTGCCTTATGGAGAGGCTGTCCCGCATGGCTGGGGTTAATCCAAGGCGTATAGGACTTTCTGCAACTATTGGAGATCTCGAACAGACCGGAAGATTCTTATCTTCAGGAACAGGACGCGGCTGCGTTATACCGAAGATTGAAGACAAGGGCCAGGTATGGCGACTTTCTATGGAGCATTTCTATATTCAGGGGCCTCAGGCTGGGGAAGCTGCGACGAAGTCAAAGAGAGCTCAGCAGATGGAAGCTGAGGGCGAGATTATTGATGCAGATGTGGTAAGCGCAGTAAAGCCGCAAGAAGCTCTACCTGAAATCAAAACTCTTCCATATATTTCACCGGCTACGGATGAAGCGCCCAAGGCTGCTGATCCCGGTATGGGTTATATCTTTGAACATACAAGGGGCAAAAAGTGCCTTGTCTTCTGCAATTCAAGAGAGGAAGCCGAGGCTGTTACCACAACCTTAAGGCAGTACTGCGAAGCAAAACATGAGCCTGAAAGGTTCCTGATCCACCACGGCAATCTGTCTGTATCCTACAGGCAGACCGCAGAGGAAGCCATGAAGGATGAAGAGTCTTATCTTACTACTGTTACAACTTCTACTCTTGAACTTGGAATCGATATCGGAAGACTTGAGCGCGCATTCCAGATGGATGCTCCTTTTACAGTATCATCTTTTCTCCAGAGAATGGGACGAACAGGAAGGCGTGATGATCCGCCGGAGATGTGGTTTGTAATGCGTGAGGACGAGCCTGAGGCTAGGGCTATGCTACCAGAGACTATTCCATGGAAGCTCCTTCAGGGTATCGCTCTGGTACAGGTCTATATAGAAGAAAGGTGGGTCGAGCCTCCTGTCCTTGACAGGCTCCCATACTCACTACTCTACCACCAGACCATGTCTACACTGGCTTCCGGAGGCGAGATGACTCTGGGAGAACTGGCAGGAAGAGTCTTGTCACTGTCTTATTTTCACAGGGTATCTACAGATGATTACAGGGTGCTGCTGCGACACCTCATAGAGATAGATCATATCCAGCAGACAGAAAGAGGAGGACTTATCGTAGGCCTTAAGGGCGAGAGGATCACGAACTCTTACAAGTTCTATGCGGTCTTCCAGGAGAATGTCGAGTATACCGTCAGGTGCGAATCCCAGGAACTTGGCACACTCTGCGCCCCGCCTCCTATTGGGGAAAAGATCGCTATCGCAGGTCGTACCTGGGTTGTAGAAGATATAGATCATAAGCGACACACTGTCTATTGCCAGATGGTTAAGGGTCAGGTTCCGGCATATTTTGGCGAATGCCCCGGTGATATCAACACGCATATATTAGAGCGTATGAAAAAGGTACTACTTGAAGATAAGGTCTATCCATATCTTATGCAAAATGCAAGGGCGAGGCTTTCACTTGGAAGAAAGAGTGCCAGAGCTGCAGGTATTACAGATAATCCTCTGATATCCCTTGGGGGTAACATGTGGGCTCTATTCCCATGGCTTGGAAGCTATTCATTCCTTGCGCTGGAAAGGTTCCTTAAAATCAAGTGTGCTCCGTATCTAGCACTTAAGGGTCTTGATTCTTCACGCCCGTATTTCATCCAGTTTACTATGAAAGCTGACAGGAATACTTTCTTTGAAGTTGTCTGCGATATGGCTGATGAGCCACTTGATGCAATGGAGCTTCTCTATCCTAAAGAAGTCCCTGTGTTTGAAAAATATGACGATATCCTTCCTGAAGAACTTGTACGAAAAGGCTTTGCATATGCAGTTTTAAATAAAGATGAGATGCTAGAGAGGGTCAGATCCTGGAGAATATTTATCCAAGAGAAAGTAGGAAGTAAGACAAATAATAAGATTACAGATAACACTCCCGGACATCATTTTCAAAATCCTTTTTAATAGAAAATCAGGCACCCCTTTTGTTTGAAGTGGGGTGCCTGAATAATAATTATCTTATTTTACTACGATATTAAGGATCTTGCCCTTAACATAGATTACCTTTACAACGTTCTTGCCATCGATGAACTTGTTAACAGAGTCGATTGCTTTAGCCTTCTCAAGTGCACTCTCCTGAGTGTCATCATCTGTAAGCCCTACAACGCCTCTGACTTTACCATTAACCTGAACACCGATCTCGATAACGTCTTCTTTGCAAAGAGCTTCTTCATAAGTAGGCCATGCTTCGTAAGCAATTGTTTCGTTATGTCCAAGGAGGCTCCAGAGCTCTTCACCTGCATGAGGGCATACGCATGAGAACATCTTTACAAATCCTTCGGCATATTCCTTAGGACATGTTCCCTTGGTTGCTTCGTTCATGAAGATCATCATCTGAGCGATAGCTGTATTAAATCCAAGTGTCTCAAAGTCGTGTGTGATCTTACGAACAGACTGGTGATAAAGTCTTGTAAGTCTGTCTGCATTATCCTCAGAGATGTTATCAGGATTGGAGAAATAGTTCCAAACCTTGTTAACGAATCTTCTAGCACCTTCTACGCCCTGATCAGACCAAGGCTTGGAAGCTTCAAGTGCACCCATGAACATCTCGTAAAGACGAAGTGTATCAGCGCCATACTTCTCAACGATATCACTTGGGTTAACTACGAATTCTGGGAATCTCTTACCCATCTTGATACCGTTAGATCCAAGGATCATACCCTGGTGTACGAGTTTCTTGAAAGGCTCGCTTACTGGAGAAAGACCTTTCTTGTAAAGGTACTTGTTCCAGATTCTTGAATACATAAGGTGTCCTACAGCATGCTCAGGTCCGCCTACATAAAGGTCTACAGGCATCCAGTGCTTAAGAAGTTCCTGGTTTGCAAACTCGTCCTTGTTATCAGGATCGATATATCTGAAATAGTACCAGGAAGATCCTGCAGAACCTGGCATTGTTGAGGTCTCTCTTGTTCCTTTTATGCCGTTATGATCATAATTCTTCCAGTCTGTCGCATTATCAAGAGGTGCTTTACCATTTTTGCCCTTATAATCTTCAAGTTCAGGAAGCTCAAGAGGAAGTTCATCATCATCAAGTACGTGGATTGAGCCGTCTTCAAGATATACGATAGGCATTGGCTCACCCCAGTAGCGCTGACGAGCGAAGATCCATTCACGGAATCTGTAATTAACAGTTCTTCTTGCAACGCCCATCTTCACAAGCTTATCTGTGATAGCTTCTTTTGCTTCTTCTACTGTAAGGCCGTTGAACTCTTCTGAATTCATTAGCTTGCAGCCCTTGCCAAGATAGTCGCCCTTTTCGAAAGCGTGCTCTGATACGTCACCGCCGTCGATAACCTGGATCCTTGGAATGTTGTGAACCTCAGAATATTCAAAGTCTCTCTGGTCGTGGCTTGGAACTGCCATAACGGCACCTGTTCCGTATCCGCCAAGTACGAAGTCACCGATGAATACAGGAACTTCTTTGCCATTAACAGGGTTTATTGCATGGATTCCCTTGAGCTCACAGCCTGACTTAGTCTTGTTGAGCTCAGTTCTGTCCATCTCTGTCTTCTTAAGTGTCTCGGCTATATAAGCTTCAACTTCTTCTTTGTTCTCAATTCTAGGCATGAGTTCCTTGACTGTCTCTCCGTCGGGAGCAAGTACCATGAATGTAATACCGTAGATTGTCTCGATACATGTAGTATAGATGGAGAAGTCTCCGCCTCCTACGATCTTGAAATCAACCTCAACACCTTCAGATCTGCCGATCCAGTTCCTCTGGATCTCCTTGGTAGACTGTGGCCAGTCGATCTCATCAAGACCAGAAAGGAGCTCTTCTGCAAATGCCTGCTGGTCGATAACCCACTGCTTCATGTTCTTACGAACTACAGGATATCCGCCACGCTCTGACTTACCATCAATAACTTCGTCGTTAGAAAGAACTGTTCCGAGTTCTTCGCACCAGTTAACTGGCATGTCTACATACTTGGCATATCCGTCAAGATAGAGCTGCTTGAAGATCCACTGTGTCCAGTGATAGAAAGAAGGATCAGATGTCTTAACCATCTTGGACCAGTCATAGTCGAATCCCAGCTCTTTGAGCTGACCAGTGAAGGTCTCAATATTTTTCTCAGTAAATCCGTTTGGATGATTGCCTGTTGATACAGCGTACTGCTCAGCCGGAAGTCCGAAGGAATCGTATCCCATTGGGTGAAGGACGTTGTAGCCCTGCATTCTCTTCATACGTGATACGATATCTGTTGCTGTATATCCTTCAGGATGTCCTGCGTGAAGACCTACGCCTGACGGATACGGGAACATATCGAGTACGTAGTATTTGGGCTTAGAGAAGTCCCATACATCTGTTTTGAAAGTTTCATGCTCTTCCCAATATTTCTGCCACTTGGGTTCTATGGCTTTCGGATTGTATTCCATTGCGATCTCCATTCCGGCACCGGTGCTCTTTTTTATAAATATAAAAGCGCCCTGCTCTATACTAATCTAATAAAAAGCCTCGGAAGATGGTGTATGTTCCAAGGCATCAAAAACTGTCGTAATTGTAGCAAATTAAAGCTTTACTGTCAAAAATAAATGAACCCTGGGGACGTAGGTAAGGGACCTTTTTTGATCTCTTAATTACGCCCTAAGGGATCTTTTTGTAAAATGGTCCCGTACCTACGTTCCAGGGATCATTGTTCGAAGCTGTATACGTTATCAGCAACGGCCATTGTTGAATCTCTGTGAGATACGATTATCACTGTCTTATCCTTGGATGCTTCCTTGAGAGACTTGAGAATTATGCCTTCATTAAGGCTATCGAGGTTACTGGTGGGCTCATCAAGGAGTATAATGTCAGCATCTGCAAGGAAGGCTCTGGCTATACCTATCCTCTGGCGTTCCCCGCCTGATAAGGTGTCTCCAAGTTCTCCTACCTGGGTTTCATACTTATCAGGGAGGCTCATGATAAAGTCATGAAGTGAGGCTTTTTTGGCAGCATCCTGTATTTCTTCCAAAGTGGCATTGATCCTGCCAATACCTATATTGGCAGCGATTGTATCGTGGAAGATATAGGTATCTTGTGTTACATAAGATTCGAGATGTCTAAGGCTCTTTGTCTGTACATCTTTAATGTCTTTAGATCTTTCCTTATCTTCAGCTTTTGGCATTAGCGAATTGATTCGCTGCAATAATGTCATGCGGTTTTGCTTTTCAACTTTTTCAGCTTCAAGAGTTGCCTTTTTTCTGGCTTCTTCTTTTTGTTTTGCAAGAGCTTTGGATTTTTCAAGGAAGGCATTTTCATGCTCTTTCTTGACCCTTATCTGCTCTTCCTTGGCAGCCTGCATAGCTTTTAGCATCTCGATCGCAGTCATTGGCTTTGGCGGTTTTGGCTCTGCTGGTGATTCATTATCTGCAGGATTTCCTTCAGTTATAGCGCCTTTGTTTGTGGCGCTTTTCTGCGATTTATCAGCTGTGTCTGATCCTTTTAAGCCGGTATTATCTGCATTTGGCGATCTATCTTTGGAATCAGTGCCTGAACCTTTATTAACATCCTTCTGATCTTCATTTCCGGCAGTAGGATCAGTATCACTTGCTATGATCCTTACGCTTCCAGCTGAGACATCCCAGAATCTCATTAGGAGTTTTAGAAGTGTTGACTTGCCGCAGCCGGAAGGACCGTGGATTCCCAATATCTGGCCTCTTGGGAAGCCTATACTTAAGTCTTTTAATACAGGCTCTTTGCCATAGGTGAAAGATATATTATCGGTATATATACTCTCAACCTTGGGATATAGGCATTTGCCATCCGTATTTTCCGAAACAACAGGAGTTTCTTTTAACAGATCAAGGACTCTTGCAGCACTTGCCATAGTCTGCACCAGGTTGTTGGACAGATTGGAAAGAGCGATCACTGGTCCAAAGGAACTCATGATGGCTACTACTGCGATTATTATATGTCCCGGATTTTCAAAGGTTGCAGATCCTGCATATATGACAGCAAGGAGCATGATCCAGGACGATATCTGGATAGTTATATCTGTTACTGCGGTTTGGTCACCCTGATATTCGGACAGTTTCCTGGATATAGTTGTAAGTTTTGTGGATTTATCTATAATTGCCTTTTGTCTTATTTCGCCGCTTCCATATTGGATCGTCTCATCAAGGCCTCTAAGGCTTTCAAGGACGTAGGAATTAAGCTCTCCAAAGTTCTCTCTATATTCCCTGCCTTCATCACTTCCACGTTTTCCGTTTATAACAGGGATCACGACTCCAACAACTATATATGCTATAAGAGCGATGACTCCGGCTATGGGATATATGCGCCATTCGAAGATCACCATTATGATCGTCATGATAATAGCGATAAATACAGGCGATATAGTATGTGCATAGAACACTTCCAAAAGCTCTATGTCAGATGTGAGTATAGCAATTATATTGCCCTTGTCTCGTCCTTCGAGCTTTGCCGGTGACAGTCTTCTAAGAGCAGAGAAGACTTTGTGCCTTATAAGCGCAAGGAGCTTGAATGCAATAAAGTGGTTACAGTACTGCTCTGCATAGTGGAGTAATCCTCTAAGAACTGCCATTATTACAAGTGATATAGCAGCTGCTCTGGAAAAAGATATGGCGGTAATATTGCCGGATACGCTATCTGCTGCAGCACTTCCTCCTGCAAGGATCATAGCTGCTCGCACCGTCAGGAATACAGCGCATAAAAATCCCAAAACTCCAAGAGTTATCGCAAGGATCATTATAGGCATAAGCGGTTTTACCAAAGAGGCAAGGTCTTTTATCGTGCGCAGATTCTTTTTATTTCTATCATTCTTGCTTTCGGAGATAGGAACCTGTATAGCTGCTGCATTGCCGGATGTCGCTGCAGCCTTGTGAACCGGCATCTTGCCTGTCTTACACTTGCCGCCGTTGTAATTTTCAAGTTTCTGCTGTGCATTAAAAAGCAGTGCATAGCTTCCGAAGTGGTTCATAAGATCCTTATGAGTTCCCTCTTCTTGTATGCATCCATCTTTGAGCATATATATCTTGTCAGCATCTACTACATTAGCAAGCCTGTGAGTTATAAGAATAACTGTGTGATCCCTGGCTATATCCTTAATAGCCGTCATGATCATCTCTTCTGACTCGGCATCTATATTGGAGGTTGCTTCATCGAAGATATAGATGTCGGTATCATGTAGAAGGGCTCTTGCTATTGCAAGTCTTTGCTTCTGGCCGCCTGAGAGGTTTGACGCGTTTTCAAGGATCTCCATGTCCAGAATATTCTCAGCAGCATTACTATTTAGTGTTAAGAGATTTACTTTCTTAAGCGCTTCTAGCATCAGCTCGTCGGTTATTGTATTGGCTGATTCATTATGAGCAGATTTTTGTTCTGTAGATTCATTACTTGCACATTCTTTATCTTTTGATCTGTTGCACCCTGCGATTGCCAGATTGTCTCTGATAGTACCTTTGAACAGGATTGCTCCGGATGAAACAAGCGTTATATTCTTAAAAAGCTCATTTTCTTTTATTAAAGATATCTCTTTGTCGCCTATCTTGATGGAGCCCTGATAATTCTTTTGCCTGCCCATAAGAAGAGATGCAATGGTGCTCTTGCCGCTTCCTGATACGCCGACTATAGCTGTAAAGCTTCCTTTGGGGATCTTCATGTTTACAGCTTTAAGAACAGCTCCTTTTTCCTTCTGTCTATTAATAAGACCTATATCATCAGGATTATCAGAGGGTGACAGTGCTGTATCTGTGACAGGAACTTTTCCAAAACTTACAGCTTCTTTATTACTGGTTTCTTTATTACTATCATCTTTATTACCAATATCTCTATCACTGCTATCTTTATCATTAGTATTTTTATCATAGGAAAAAAATACCTTGTCAAAAGTTATGCAATCAGCATCCTCTGGAAAATCCTCTTCCCCTTCCGCCGGCTCTTCAAGATCCAGAAGGTTAAATATCTTGTCACTTGCGGCCATTCCGTTCATAGCTATGTGGAAATATGAACCAAGCCTCCTCATAGGAAGGAAGAATTCTGCTGCAAGTAGGATTATAGTAAGCGCTCCTGAAAGCGTGATACTGTTTTTGGAATATTCTGATAGTGATACGATGATACCTGCTGCTGTGCCGCCATATGCCATGATGTCCATGACACTTGTGGAGTTGAGCTGCATAGTCAGAACCTTCATTGTGACATTCCTGAAGTGTTCGGATTCGCCATCCATCTTATTGGCTGCATATTGATCGCTCTGGTAGATCTTAAGAGTAGTAAGACCTTGAATATTATCAAGGAAGCTGTCTCCAAGGCTTGCATACATGCTCCAGTATCTGTTAAGAAGCCTTTTTGCGATCTTCTGGACTACAACTATTGAGATTGGGATAAGAGGAACGAATACAAGGAGTATGACAGCTGCCCGTATACTGATAAAACAAGTGACAATAAAAAGAATGACAGGCGCTATAAGTGCATAGAAAAGCTGCGACAGATACAGTCCAAAATATGTCTCTAACTGATCCACACCCTCTGTCATAAGCTGTGTTACTTCGGCTGATGAAACCTTCTCCTTATAAGAAGAACCAAGACTTAGAAGTTTATCATATATCTTCTGTCTCAGAATCTTCTTAACATCTGCACTTGCGTTAAAAGAGCTTTCTGTTTCTTTTTTGTCAAAAATAAATCTTAGAACTATACAAATAATCGCAGGAACTATATATTTAATAAATGAACCTGCACTAACGGATGCTTCTCTTCCGTTAATCAAAGTCATGCCTACAGTCACGACTTTAGAGATTATACTTGATATACAGATAACGATCACTATCTGACTTATAAGACCAAGCACCTTCCATATGATCTGTTCTTTGATATATTTAAGCGCATCTTCCAGAAGTTCCAGCAGTCTTTTCTTGATCATCCCCAACGCTCCCTATATTGATTTTATATATCAGATTTAGGTTATATCTTATATTTTAACGATATTCCATACCATTATCAATTCGAACATTCTTACTTACTATATCTATTTCATATTTTGTATTGTATATTAAAACTTTATACTTGGGCATATCAGCATGCCCAACTGAGAACCCGCAAAAAGCGTCCATGCCTTCAGACACAGACGCTTTTTGCACACTATACTGTTAATACTGCTACTCAGAGCAGTAAGACTTTGACTAACTTATAATAATTATTATTCGCTACACTTGACTGGAGTTGTAATAATCTATATTCTGTCTGCATCATCTAAGGCTTTGAGAATACAACGCCTATCACGTATATTTTATAATCTCTTGATCGCATCCATTGCAAGGCTGGATCTTTCGCATTCTTCTGCGGACAGGGTCAGCTGCCAGCAGTAAGGGCTGTCTTTCATACACTTGGCTGCATAGGATAGGCCGTTAGTTCTTTTATCAAGGAAGGGCTTATCAATCTGGTTGGGATCACCAAGGAGTATTATCTTGGTATCCTTACCTGCTCTTGTGATGATACCCTTAGCCTGATTAGGGGTCATATTCTGAGCTTCATCTATGATGAGATAGGTCTTGGCAATGGAGCGGCCTCTGATGAAGTTAAGGGCTTCTGTCTGGATGATGCCTCTATCGAAGATCTCAGCTATCTTGTCAGAAAGTTGTTCTTCGTCTTCGTACCTTTCTGCTTCATCGGAGTCAAGGATCTGTTCAAGGTTATCGATTATAGGCCTCATGAGAGGAGCTATCTTCTCCTGCTCGTCTCCCGGAAGGAAGCCTATATCATCATCAAACTGTGCGTTTGGACGACATACTATGATCCTTCTGTATTCGCCGGTTACATTGTTGAATACCTTCTCAAGGCCTACTGCAAGTGAATAGAAGGTCTTGGCGGTGCCGGCCATACCTTTTATTATTACAAGAGGTGCTTCTTGAGCACTTGCCATAAGGGCTTCCTGCATGAAGTACTGTCCTACGTTTCTTGGGGTTACTCCGTAAGGCTTACACTTTTTGTACTTTAAAGGTACGACTTTGCCATTATGTATTCGTCCAAGAAGTGACTTCCTGTCTGACTGATCCGGCTTTAGTATTACAAATTCATTTTCATGGAAAATAAGTTCGACTCTTTCTCCCTGCTCGTCTGTATCATACAGGCATTCTACAGGTATCCCGTCTTTTTTGAAATTGTCGATCTCTTCTTCAGGTACAAATACTTCATTTCGTCCTGTGTAGAGTTCGTCTTCATCTGTTATCTGCTCTGTTGTGAAGTCTTCTGCCTTGATACCTATGATATGGGCTTTGATCCTAAGCAGAAGATCTTTGGTTACCAGTACTATCTGCTGGCCTTCCTGGTTTTCAACTATAAGGCCCTTACATACCTGGAGGATTCTGTTATCTGCTTTGTCATCAGGAAGGTCTTCCGGAAGCTCTACATTTATGCAGTTCTTTTCAACCCTGACACTTCCTCCTCCTTTTAGTTCAACTCCTTTTAATAGATCCCCGTTCATCCTCAAGTTTTCAAGATAACGTACTGCAGCCCTAGCATTAGCTCCTTTCTCACCATCTGCATTCTTGAGTCTGTCAAGCTCTTCGAGTACTACCAGTGGAAGTACAAGGTTATTGTCCTCGAAGCATTCAAGCGCGTACGGAGCCTGAATCAGAACATTAGTGTCGATTACATATGTCTTCTTCATACGTGCAGATTCCTCCAATCTCCCTATTTAAGAAGAAAATCTATGTCGCGCCCCCTGAAATGCGCAAAGGACATGACACAGGAGAACCCTGTTTCATGTCCTTTTTGGAAATTGCATTCTATTTGATAGACTTGCAAATATTTTCTTCTTCACCATATTTTCATTATATACAATACATTATTCCGATACAAGCTGTTATTTGTACCAAAAAATAATTGTTATACAAGATATAGTGGTTTTGAAAGCTTTATTTTACAGTAGCTATAGGTTTGTACATTATTATGTTCCAATTTACACCACAAGTTACATATATTCCAAAATTCACCAGTTCTTTAATATGTATTTATGTACGTAAGTGTTGAAGCGCTTGTTTCGTACTGGTTTCCAACCTGACAATAATAATAACTATCAGCTATCTTGGTTGTTTTTTTGGTATCTGCTCCGTAGTAGTATAAGGCTTCATCTTTGCAGTAGACAGCACCTTTTCCGGTTATGGATATGTCTTCTACCATTGTATCCAGTCGCTTTAAGGATTTATCTTCATCATTTCTAACATACAGATCGTATATACTGGAGTTTCCATCGCTTTCCAGCAGATCTACGACAAAATAGTATAAATTATCATCTATATAAGGTGTTGCTTTGAAATACAGGCTTTCATCCTTTGGGACATCGCGCAGTATCAGGCGGTCCCCTTCTTGTGATGAAAGATACATATTTCTGGTCTTCTGACCTGAAACATAGAATAGATACCTTTTTGCATATATACCGGATATGGAAGCGTTGTAAGCTAGAAGTTCATAGTCTGTGATTTCTTTACCGTATTCTATATCACACATATAGACGCAGCTTATACCGTTATCATCAAGGGCCTGGATCATTAGCTTGCCTCTTTGCAGAGCTTCCTGTATCTCTATAACTTCTCCAAAAGGAGATTTGTATATTTCTGAGGATCCAGTGTTATAATACTGAGTCTTGTCTTCTTCCTCATCATCAGGTTCATAGTAGTCAAAAAAAGTTACATATTCGGAATAAATATCTACATTTTCTGTCTCTCCGATGTCTGTTACAACACCGTTATCATAGGAGTACAGATGAAAGGTATAATCGTCAGTATGTTCACCTTTGGTTGCATAAGCGATATGTGTTATGTCATCTGTGATCGTTGTTGATACCAGATCAGTGACGTCTTCTGCAAGCTTTTCTGTCTTGATGCCTTCAGGTGTTATATCGCACATATACATATCTGCGCCTTCAGTCAGATAATTTTCGCCTTTTAGATATACCAATTTGTCATCTTTTCCTGTAGGGATCATAGCAACATCATCATCTATAAGTCGGAGTTTTTTGGTAGCAGTATCGTAATGGTATATCTCGTAGGTTGCGCCCATATATAAACCTGTTGATAATGTCACATTTTTAAGATTTCCTCGCTGTACTGTGATAAGATGAGAGCTTTCTGTGTTATAGAAGGTGTTGATGACGAGTATATCCTTACCATCCATAAGATATTCGTTACCATTATCTGAATAGATGTATATTTCATCACTTAAGGTGTCGTACAAAATAGAGTTGTCATCACCTGATGTTGTAAAGTATCCTTTTACTTCTTTGGATATAAGTGTAGATCTTTTTTTATTTTCATCAGGATCATTAGTTATATCTTTGGTGGCTATAGAGTACAAAGATCCGCAGATTGTAGTCTTCTTCTGTTCAAGGTCTGTTATGTAATATATCCTTGTAGTATCCGGGTTAAAAATAGACAGATAATAGAATTCGCAGTCTTTAACCAGCGCTTCATCCACTGTTGCCAGTTTAAGAGAAGGAGCATCATCCGTTACATCGGTATCTACATAGATAACACCTTTCTCGCAATAGGTTATACCATTTATATATTCTGGTATCGATTCATCTACTGTTTTATCCTTGGATATATAGTATCTGTAACCTATGATCCCTGCTACTAATGCTATTACTAATATCACTGATATAGCAAAGATTACTTTTGTTTTTTTATTACCGGATTCTGTATTACCGGTATCATTGATACCGGAATCTTTGATCTTGGTGACGTTAACCGGCGCCTCTTTTTCATCTACTGCTTCTGATCTACCATAGCTAAAAGGTACATTTTCAAATGTATTGTAATAAGTTGTGTTGTCTTCCTTATGTCTTATGAGTACCGGCTGACCACAGTAAGGGCAGAATTTAATGTTATCCGGTATATCTTTCTGGCAGTTAGTACATTGCATTTTAAACTTAACCTCATGTTGCGAGCAAAGAAAGAGGCTAATGGTTTTTAAGTTTGAAAATGGAACACTTTCAAACTTTATGCCTCACATTCCTTGTAAAATAAATTGTAAGCTTCTTTTATTTGCCTGTATTTGGCGTTTGAAGCATGCATAGTATAATATTTATTTTCAGTTTCCAGTATAATATCAAGAGTTTGTTCGTTGAAACCTCTTATCATACTCTTATTAACAAGTGCATCTCGTCTGCACCTGAATAGTATTGTACTATAAATCTTTTCCAATTCAGATAGGCTTATTTTACAGGGGTAGATTCCTCTTATGGTCTTTATCCATTGTATCTTTTTACCTGCAATGTTTTCAGATTCTATACTAATTATATCTTGTCCATTAATGAATGAGATTGTATCAGCATCAGATTTGATCCTAATGCATTTCTTCTGTTCCTGTAGTTCATCCGGTTGATTACGGTCAAGATAATCTTTAATATTATAAAGAGCCTCTCCTATCTGGGTGATGGTTCTTGTTTTTTCTTCATCTACATCGCCTGTTGTGATAAGCTCTTCCGGAAAAAGGCCGGGTCTGAAAAATAAGTTCTGATCAATTTTGGAATATGCACATAATAGGATCGGAAGATTTATATATTGTCTTTTTATAGCTGAATAAATATCTATATCACTTTCGTCCTGCATATGGAAGCAACAAAAATCAACCCTGTAATCTATTGATTCAAGGTTATCTTTTACGCTTCTTAGACTATCACATACTTCAAGCTTATATGTAGAATTATATCTGAATCTTATATATGGTAAAGCTATCTTTTCTAAAAAATTTATTAGCCTTTTATCACGATCGTACAGAAGAAATTTTTTACCCCTCATAACTTTCCCCCTAAAGTTACATATTCCTGTTTTACTGTTTTAATCATGATTTTGAATAATAATATGATGAATAAGGTAGGCCCAAGATGTATATATCTTTTGTCATATTGGTGTATTCAAAAACACTTAAAGAGCACAATATACGTTTTAAATACTTACTATTAGCCTTATGCTACCTGATAATTTGCGAATAAATTTAGAAAAACCAGATGATAGAAATGAAAATTATGACAGATAGAACTTTATGAATGTGTATATAAAAGTATTGCTAAATGTTCGGGAGGGGATTCGAACCCCCGACCTTCCGCTTAGGAGGCGGACGCTCTATCCAGCTGAGCTACCCAAACGTAGGAGTGCCTTCATTTGTAAAAGGCACTTTATCAATTTAACACAATAATAGAATTTTTTCAATCTATTATTTTTTTCTGGGAAAATAATATGCCCCTGTAACCATATGTTGCCTTTAAATCTTCGACCTACAGCAGGTTCTCCCAAAAGATCTTTCCTGTTTATAGCTATGTCTATGTCGATGTCAGAACATTTTACAGACAGTATGTATACAGGTTCTTTGGTATAGGTGTTTATAGTAAGCCTGTAATCAGTTATCTCACCCATCATTGAATACTGATCACATTCTACGCCGTAAGGCATAAAATAGTTGTCAACAAGAGTGTATACATCCTCTTTGAGGATTTTATCGGAGATAGTTGTATAGATGTTCATATCATCCAGAGTCAGCGATTCAATCGCATTCTCATCTCCATTTCTTGCTGAGCTTACAAGTTTTGTTCTTGCTTGTCTTTTCTTTTTAAGCAGTCTTTTCTGATTAGGAGTCTTGGCAATAGGGAGCATTATAGTTCCCTGTGTAGACAGTGCAGAAAGTGCTACGGATGTTCCGGTTGTTTTCTTCTGTCCGTTTTCAGATATCTTAAGATAATCCATCATATTCTGAAGATAGAATATCATAGTGATACCAACTCTTGGATCATCGCATACTCCTGCATAAGAATCTGTAGCAGCATG
Source organism: Butyrivibrio fibrisolvens (assembly GCF_023206215.1). Taxonomy (NCBI): domain Bacteria; kingdom Bacillati; phylum Bacillota; class Clostridia; order Lachnospirales; family Lachnospiraceae; genus Butyrivibrio; species Butyrivibrio fibrisolvens. Next base: position 803,979 of record NZ_CP065800.1, on the reverse strand, counting down.
CTGTTCGACTGTTATGTCTTCTGACGATGAGATGCTTTCACTTTTTATATAAGGATAATAGTATTCATATATAAAGTGATTTCCACTCTTAAATTGGCCATAAACGACCACTCCCAGTCCCGGCGCGAATTCTTTGGTGAACTGTGCAAACACTTCGTCATCTTCATTTTTTATATATTCTCGCTCGTCTGCATGCTGGACGCAGTATTCCAGTAGCTTTTCGAGCGCGCCCCGGCCCTGCAAACCTGCAAGGCCGACAGCTCTCATAAATTTATGCATTATTTCTCCGGAATAAGTACTTCTTTTCCGCCCATGTATGGTCTTAAAGCTACAGGAATCTTAACTGATCCGTCAGCCTGAAGGTTGTTCTCAAGGAATGCGATAAGCATTCTAGGCGGAGCTACTACTGTGTTGTTTAGTGTATGTGCAAAATAGTTTCCATCTTTGCCCTTGATTCTGATCTTAAGACGTCTAGCCTGTGCATCTCCAAGGTTAGAGCAGCTACCAACTTCGAAGTATTTCTTCTGACGTGGTGACCATGCTTCTACATCGCAGCTCTTAACTTTAAGATCTGCAAGATCTCCTGAACAGCATTCAAGTGTTCTTACAGGAATATCAAGTGAACGGAAGAGATCTACTGTGTTCTTCCAGAGCTTGTTATACCAGGTCCATGCATCTTCAGGTTTGCAGACTACGATCATCTCCTGCTTCTCGAACTGATGGATTCTGTATACGCCTCTTTCCTCGATACCATGAGCACCTTTTTCCTTACGGAAACAAGGTGAATAAGAAGTAAGTGTATATGGCATCTCATCTTCAGGAAGAAGCTGATCGATGAACTTACCGATCATTGAGTGCTCAGATGTTCCGATGAGGTATAAGTCTTCACCTTCGATCTTGTACATCATGGCATCCATTTCAGGGAAGCTCATAACGCCTGATACAACATTGCCGTGGATCATGTACGGAGGTATTACATATGTGAATCCTCTGTCGATCATGAAGTCTCTTGCATATGCAAGAACAGCTGAGTGAAGTCTTGCGATATCACCCATGAGATAATAGAAACCATTACCTGCTACTCTTCTGGCAGCATCAAGATCGATTCCGTTGAATCTCTCCATTATATCTGTGTGATATGGAACTTCGAAATCCGGAACAACAGGCTCACCAAATTTCTCTATCTCTACGTTACATGAATCATCTTTACCGATCGGAACAGAAGGATCGATGATGTTAGGGATCTGGTACATGATATTAAGGATTTCTTCATCTACCTGCTTCTGCTTTTCTTCAAGCTGGGAAAGTCTCTCGGCATTCTTGGTAACCTGCTCCTTGACCTTTTCAGCTTCCTCTTTTTTACCTTCCTTCATAAGAGCACCAATCTGCTTGGAGATTGTATTTCTGCTGGCTCTAAGGTCATCAGATTCCTGCTTGATAGCGCGGCTTTCCTTATCAAGTTCAATAACTTTATCAACAAGTTCTATTTTCTGGTCCTGGAATTTCTTTTTGATGTTTTCCTTTACTACATCTGGGTTTTCTCTTAAAAATTTGATATCGATCATGACTGTCTCCGTTTCATTATAAAAAATAAAATTACAAATCCGTTTAAAAATATGTTATCTGCTCATAACAGCGTTTTCAAGGGCTTTTCTTTCTTCTATACCAAGTTCTATGTCACTTCTTCCATTCTTTATGACCTTGGTATATGAATAACAGCCTTCGTTGCCATGCACTGAGTTTATTATATATCCATTATCTTCTTCGTCAAGAAGTGCAAGCGCATAAGACAGCTGCCCGCCCATCTGATTGAGGGCGTCGTATTTGACGATTCCTACTTTCTGGAAGCAGTGTCTCATTCTCTTGTTAAGATCGATTATGTCATTTTTGTTCTTGTCAGATGCTGCTTTCATATACTGATTGTCTTCAAAAAGCTCTACAATCTGATCTTCTAAGCTTTCTGCATCTCTTCCTGACATGAACTTTGAGATCCTTCTCTTTAAGACTGATACTTCACGGCCTTGTCTAATAGTGCATATAAGTAAGATCACTACTAATAAAAGAAGAACTGCTATAGCTATTACATATATTCCGGGATCTATATTTGAAAGTCCCATATAATTTAATATATTACTGTTCATTTGCTTTTCCTTCTTTTGGTATTATTGGTCATACAATGTTTTATATAAGAAGCATACGTGTTATCTTTTCAAGATCGTCGTTGTTATAAAACTCAATCTCTATCTTGCCACCGCCATTGTTTCCCTTTGGTGTTATTGCAACCTTGGTTCCGGTCTTTTCTTTACACCTTTTTTCAAGATCTCTGTAGATATTCTCAAGGTTCTTGTCTATAACTACAGGTTGTTTTGGTGCCGGTTTTTCTTTGCCAAGATCTTTGACAAGTTTTTCAGCCTGACGTACACTGAGCTTTTCGTCAAATATCTTCTCTGCAAGCTCGAGCTGGAGCTTTTTGTCTTCTACTGATATAAGAGCTCTTGCATGTCCGCTTGTGAGTTTACCATCTATTATCATCTGCTGGACTTCATCTGAAAGTTTTAGAAGTCTCATAGAGTTTGTGATCGCAACTCTGGATTTGGAGACTCTTTCTGCTACTTCATCCTGCTTGAGATTGAATTCTGTGATGAGTCTGTGGAATGCCTTAGCTTCTTCAATTGGATTAAGGTTTTCTCTCTGGATGTTCTCAATCAGCTGTATCTCTACAATCTGCTGATCTGTAAGGTCATTCCTGATTACTACAGGAACTTCCTTGATACCTGCTGCTCTGGCTGCACGCCAACGTCTTTCACCTGCAATTATCTCAAAATGGTCATCCCTGTTTCTTACAAGCAATGGTTCAAGGATTCCGACCTGTTTTATTGATTCTGCAAGTTCCTGAAGAGCATCCTCATCGAACTGTTTTCTTGGCTGGTCGTGATTGGGCTCAACTTTTGTGATCTTGATCAGTTTTTTTGATTCATCGCTTTCTAATGCTTTTTCTTCTTTGACAAGTACAGTAGCTTTCTTTACTTCTTTTTTGGATTCTCCTGCCGGTATCAGACTGTCCAGACCTCTTCCAAGTCCTCGCTTTGTTTTAACTGCCATGTTTTCCTCCGTTCCTATCCTTTACCCTTGTTTAGCCTTCATTAGCAATTACTTCTTCTGCTAGTAATTTATAAGCTTCTGCTCCTGCAGATTTTGGTTCATATAAATTAATTGGAAGTCCGTAGCTTGGAGCCTCTGCAAGTCTTATATTTCTTGGAATTATTGTCTTGAATACATTTTCATCAATGTGATCTTTGACATTTTCTACTACCTGTAATGAAAGGTTTGTTCTGGCATCGAACATAGTGAATACAACGCCTTCCATTTCAAGCCTTGGATTAAGTCTTTCTTTTACAAGGTTGACTGTATGTACTAGCTGGCTCAGTCCTTCGAGTGCATAATATTCACACTGTATAGGCACCAGAACTTTATCAGCTGTTGTCATCGCATTAACAGTCAGCATGCTAAGTGATGGAGGACAGTCGATGATTATGAAGTCATAATTATCTTTGACCTTGTCTATCTCGTTTTTGAGGATATATTCCTTCTTATCTATGTCTATAAGCTCAATCTCTGCTGCTGACAGATTGATGTTAGAAGGTATTATGTCGATTCCCGGAAGATCCTCTACTATATCGTGTCTGATACATTCTGTTACAGAACATTCTCCTATCATAAGATGATAGATAGTTCTGTCTATTTCATTTTTGTCTAAACCGAATCCGCTTGTTGTATTGCCCTGGGGGTCTGCATCGATTACGAGAATTTTCTTGTTTTCTTCAGCAAGAGCTGCTGATAGATTGATAGAAGTTGTTGTTTTACCAACTCCTCCCTTTTGGTTCGCTACCGCTATGATTCTTCCCATATATCTCCCATTTCTGCGCCGATATTATGATTATGATTCCAAAATTCACGTATTATTTTGAGAATATTCCAATTTAAAACATGTTCCTGAATGAATCGAGAGTATTACTTACAATATTAGATTCCTGTTTTATTTTGGATTCCACTCTCACACTTGAATCAGCGGCGGATACGTCACTGATTCATTGAAAAACGTCATTTAACGTTAAAAAACAATCGCAAACGGCGCCTGCGATCATTTTGTTTGGATATGGTTTATGTCCTCTTTAAAACAAACATTACCAGTATCTTTGGTATTTACACTTTGTCTGAGTATAAAAGGTTGATCATTTAATGAATCAGTGGCCTTTTCATATACTCAGATTTTTTATGGGTGTTATTTGGAATTATTAGATTCCAATTTTTTCTTAATGACTTTATTGTCATTTTTTGAGCTTTTTCACCCATTTTTTACTGCTTTTACCTTGTTTCACGTTGTAATTAAACGTTATTTAACTATGTTTCACGGAAGATTATACTAAATATTGATTATTTTGTTTCACGTGAAACAAAGTTTTGTGCTTTTTTGGAATAACACAACTGTATTTTGGAATGTTTCACGTGAAACAAAGGTATAAATTTTTGCTTCACGTGTTTAACACTTATTTATTATAGTGGTTGTTTTGAAGGTAGTCCAGCTTTTCGGGGGTATAATTTTGGAGTTGTTTTTGATTTGTTAATTATTACAATAGATCTTTCTATATCAGAACCAGGTAAGAATGTATTATTGACAGAGCTTATAGTACCGCCAAGAGTTTTTATGGCTTTTTTAGACAACTCTATTTCTTCATTAATTTTGTTACTTTTATATGCAACAAAATGACCACCTACTTTTACATAAGGAAGTATATATTCAGAAAGAGTTGACATATTAGCAACTGCTCTTGCTGTTCCAATATCAAATTTTTCACGTAGAACACCGTTCTTGGAATTAGAATAATCTTCTGCTCTTCCATGAACAGTTTCTATAGATCCGCCATCTTCATTAAGGCCAAGTTCATTAATAACTTCATTGAGGAAGTTAAGTCTCTTATTGAGTGAGTCAAGAAGGGTAACTTTAAGATGAGGGAATGCTATCTTAAGAGGTATACCTGGGAATCCGGCACCTGTTCCAACATCTATTAAAGACAGTTCCTTCTTATTAAAATCAAAATATGGTACTGCCATAAGTGAATCAACAAAATGAAGCTGACATACATCATTGAACTCAGTAATAGCAGTCAGGTTCATTACTTCATTCCACTTAACAAGCAGATTATAATACTTGTCAAATTGTTCTATCTGATGATCAGTTAATTCAATATTTATAGATTTAAGATCACTGATCATCTTACTATAATTGTTCATAGTTAACCTCATGTCGCGAGCAAAGGAAGTGACACGAGGCTTAAATTGATGGAGCTCGCGACATCAATTTAGGGTTGAAAATGGAACATTTTCAACCTTACCTCATATTTTAAAAATGCCTTGCATTTACTTCTTATATACAGAATCAATATATACAAGTAGTACTGATACATCGGCTGGATTAACTCCGCTTATCCTACTGGCCTGTCCTATATTGATTGGCTTGAACTTCTTGAGTTTCTGTCTTGCTTCTATTCTAAGACTTGATACCTTATCATAATCAATATCAGCAGGAATGAGTTTGTTCTCAAGTTTCTTAAAGGCAGCAATCTGCGATTCCTGTCTTGTGATATATCCTTCGTATCTTATATTGATCTCAACCTGCTCTGTAACATCTTTGGTAAGCTGAGGTCTTTCAGGATCAATTTCACATAAAACATCATATGAAAGTTCAGGTCTGCAGATAAGTTCTGCAAGAGTGCATGCTGTCTTTAGAGTTGATGAATCATGCTCTGTCATAAACTTCTGTATATTGGCAGAGGCTCCTACTCTCGTATTTTTTAACCTTTGTATTTCACTTTCTATCTGCTGTTCTTTTAGAAGCAGATGATCATACTGCTCTTTGGTTATAAGACCTGCTTCGTAACCCTTTTTTCTAAGGCGAAGATCTGCATTGTCCTGTCTTAGGAACAGTCTGTACTCGGCACGTGATGTCATCATCCTGTAGGGTTCAAGATTGTCCTTGGTAACAAGATCATCCACAAGTACTCCTATATATCCTTCGCTTCTATCGATAGTTATATATGGCTTACCTGTTAGCTGTCTAGCTACATTGATACCTGCATAAAGGCCCTGGGCAGCGGCTTCTTCATAACCAGAGCTTCCATTGAACTGACCGGCGCTAAAACATCCTCTAATAGTTCTGATCTCAAGTACAGGAGAAAGCTGACCGGATGCAAGGCAGTCATATTCTATTGCATATGCATTCTTTACAATCTTACAATTCTCAAGACCAGGAACAGATCTGTACATCTGAAGCTGTACATCTTCAGGCATAGAAGAAGACATACCATCAACATATACTTCATTAGTGAAGGTTCCTTCCGGCTCTATAAATACCTGATGTCTGTCATGATCAGGGAACTTGACGACTTTATCTTCGATAGAAGGACAATATCTGGGTCCTATTCCTTCTATAACACCTGAATACATAGGAGATCTTCCAATATTCTCACGGATGATCCTATGTGTTTCTTCATTAGTATATGTAAGCCAGCATGAAACCTGAGGCTTCTGCACATCTTTAGGATCTGTTGAGAAGGAAAAAGGAACTACAGGATCATCACCAAACTGCTCTGTCATTTTGGAATAGTCAATGGTATTACCGTCCATTCTGGCAGGTGTTCCGGTTTTAAATCTTCTAAGTTCAATTCCGGCATTTATTAATGAAGCAGACAGATTGTTGGATGGCTGCATTCCATTTGGTCCTGTATAAGTAATGCTTTCACCACACAAGCATCTTGCTTTTAGATATGTTCCGGTACAAAGAATAACAGCTTTACAGTTATATATACCACCTGTAGCGATCTTAACACCTGTGATCCTATATTTATATCCTTCATGAGAAAGATTGGTTCCAAATTCATCCGTAGTATCTGAAGTGACTTCTTCAGTAATAAGTTCTACTACTTCAGTCTGTTTGATAGTAAGATGCTCCTGAGCCTCAAGCTTTTTCTTCATAAGAAGAGAATACTGAAGTTTGTCAGCCTGAGCACGAAGAGAATGTACGGCTGGTCCTTTGGATACATTGAGCATCTTGGACTGAAGGAAGGTTTTATCTATATTCTTGCCCATCTCACCGCCGAGTGCATCTATCTCTCTAACAAGATGTCCCTTGGATGATCCACCTATGTGTGGATTACAGGGCATAAAAGCAATATTGTCGGCACTAACAGTAAATACAACTGTTTCAAGCCCAAGACGTGCACAGGCAAGAGCTGCCTCACATCCGGCATGTCCGGCACCTATTACACATACATCAACATTATCAAAGTTAGAATTAATCATGTTCATACCTATAATATATTAAAATTCAAACTTCCCAACTTTTTGAAAAGTTTATATAATATTAGTTAAAATATTTTAATTATATTGATTATATATAAATAATCATATGAGGCAGGTTCTCAAAATCCCTATGCCTCTTACGTCATTATATGAAGTAGATGTCAAAAGTCCCTTTGTTCTTACAACATTATATGTAGTAAGTGATAAAAGATTATTTACCCTTAAGTTATCATATGAAATGAGTGCCAAAAGTTCATTTGCCACTTATGTCTTCACTTTATTTACCCATACAGAATTTGGAGAATATCTCTTCTACAAGGTCATCTCCTACTTCTTCACCTATTATGAGTCCAAGGCTTTCATATGCATCATGAAGATCTATGGTGTAGAAATCTTCACTAAGTCCCTGCTCTACAGAGTTTTTTACAAGGCATAGAGATCTGTAGGCTTTTTCAAGGAGATTCTTGTGACGAAGGTTCGTAACATAGATCTCATCTTCAGGGACAAGCTTACCATTGAAGAAAAGGTCACTTATCGCATTTTTAAGTTCATCAATTCCATTTCCAAGTATCATTGATGTGGTGATGACAGGGACATCAGATGATACACCTACAGTTTCTAAAAGCTTAGAGATATTATCTTTGGTTATTATGATCTCATCCTCTTTATCAGTCTTATTAAGAAGGACTATTATCTTTTTATCTTTGACAGAGTTAAGGATCTCTATATCTTCATCATTGATCTGTGAAGTAGAATCGATCATATATAAGATAAGCTCAGCTTCTCTTGCATATTTTCTTGCTTTCTCAACACCGATTGCTTCGATCTTATCAGCAGAATCTCTGATGCCGGCTGTATCAATTACATGTAGGAGTATATTGCCAAGCTTAACATCATGCTCTATTACATCTCTTGTGGTACCGGCGATATCAGTAACTATTGCAGTCTCCTCTCCTGTCAGGACATTAAGAAGAGATGATTTGCCGCTATTGGGCTTACCGATTATAACTGTGCTAAGACCGGTAGCTCTAACTCGGCCTTCATCGGCGCTTTTTATAAGCTTATCGCAATTTCGTATAATTTTGTCGCATATTGGCATGATCCGATCTTTATATCCTGTAAGATCATAATTCTCCGGATCATCCAGAGCAGATTCTATATAAGCCATCTCGTATATTATCTTGGAACGCATATCTTCGATAATATTACGCATGTCTCCTCTAAGCTGCTTCTCAGAATTGTTAAGAGCAAATTCTGACTTGGCTTCTATTATATCCATTACAGCTTCTGCTCTTGTAAGGTCTATACGTCCATTTAGAAAAGCTCTTTTTGTAAACTCTCCGGGTTCTGCAAGTCTGCATATGTTCTCATCAGATATAAGTTCATGGAGGATCTTCTGCATTACCATAGTTCCGCCATGAGTATTTACTTCAACCACATCTTCTTTGGTATAAGAATGTGGTGCTCTCATAACTGATACCATAACTTCATCTATAAGATCACCCTTAGTATCACAAAAATATCCAAAACGTATAGTACCGCTTTGGTGCGACTGTAAGTCAAATTCATGTTTTGCATTTTGATAAAAATGTGATACAGCTTCTATTGCTCTGGTACCACTAACTCTTATTATGCCAATTCCGGCATCACTGGCAGCGGTGGCTATAGCAGCAATGGTATCGTCATTTGAATGAATCATATGTACCTCTAAATCAATATCTACTGACTCTTGAATAAAAAACAAAAATGTATAAAATAGGCCAATTAAAAACCACAAAATACACCCCACTTATAAAAGCGGGGTGTATCAAAAAGTCTGAGTTATCTTCTATTTCATATCTATAGAAGAAACGCAACAATCCGGTCGTCATAAGGTATTAAAAGAAACCTTAATCCTGCCTTTATTATTTCTTAAATGTAACAACAACCCTGCGATATGGCTCCTCGCCTTCTGAATGTGTTGTAACATAACGGTCATTCTGAAGAGCGGAGTGTATGATTCTTCTTTCGTAAGGGTTCATAGGCTCAAGAGATACGTTTCTTCTGGTCTTTCTAACCTTATAAGCGATATTCTTGGCAAGGTTTTCAAGTGTAGCCTTGCGACGCTGACGATAATTCTCAGTGTCAACCTTTACATGAATGTACTCTTCCTGATCACGATTTATAACAAGTGATACAAGGTACTGAAGAGAATCAAGTGTCTGACCTCTCTTGCCGATAAGTACGCCCATGTCAGCACCCTTAAGGTCAATATTAAGAACTGTATTTACTTTGTCAAAAGAAATACCAAGTTCAACAGGCATATCCATTGCCTTGAATACGTCTTCAAGAAATACTTTTGCAGAATTTACAATAGCATCCTCGTCAAAAAAGACTACTTTTTTGGCTGTATCTTTAGCTTCATCTGCAACATCAACAGAATCTGAAGTATTGGCTACTGGAGCTTCAGAGCTTTTTTCTTCCTTGACATCAATATCATCAAAAGAGATTTCGGCTTTAATCTCCTGTTCCTTAATACGAGCTTTGATAATAGCAGGCTTTATTCCCATTCCGAGGAAACCTGTAGATCCTTCGCTGACAACCTGATAATCGAGTCTGTCAGATGTAACTGATAACTGCGCACAAGCTTCTGTTATAGCTTCGGAAACTGTCTTGGCAGCATATTCTTTATATTCACTCATCTTTAGTCTCCTAGTTTACAATTTTCAATTAGTGAGTTCTGTCGTATTCTTTGACCATATTGGCAGCATGTAAGAGCGAATCTTTACGTGCTTTACCAGAATCGTATAAAGCGCTAACCTGATCAAGTCTTTCAGAACGCTCAGTTTCAGAAACGGAACTTGTAGTAACCTCCTGGGCAAGTGTAGAAAGGTTTCTGTTAGAGAAATTAGCATAGTTTGAAAGATTAGGTGTAAGATCTTTTCTCTTCTCAAGTTTCTTCTGATACTTGGCCTGATTCTCTTCGATCATAGCATCGATATCGATCTTGTCGATACGGTGGTTGACGATGATAGCAAGGATCGTACGGATAACAGCAGCTGCAATCCAGTAGATACCCATACCTGCAGGAAGTGTAAAACAGATCCATGCAGAGAATATAGGCATTACTACGTTCATAGTCTTCATGGAATTCTGCATCTGGGCTGCAGGATCGTTAGGATCAAGCTTCTGTCCTGTCTGAGTCATAGATGTTGTAAGCTTAACTGACAGATACTGTGTAAGGAAAGCAAGTACAGGAACTATGACAGCAAGAATGATCGCTACAATAACACCTGCAGAAAATCCTGCAGAATTGAACTTCTCAATAGCCTCAGAGAACATGTACTGTGGTGAATTGGAAATTGTAAGTCCAAGGAAGCTGTTCATTGTCTCTACATTAGAAGAAGTTGTGTTTATTGTATTAACAAGATCTGTGTTGCCTGTAGAAGAAGCCCAATTTGAAAGATCTTGCCAGTTTGCTGTTGAGAACTTGTTAAGGAGCTGAGCATAATAATCGCTGGATGCTCCATTTTCAGCCATCTCTTTTACAATGGCTGCAGCACTTGTTGAACCTGATACAAGGCTTGTAACCTGCTCAGAAGCAGAATCGCCAAGCTCTACAAGAGCACTTCCAAGTTTTGAAAATACGTCATTAACAGCAGGAACGTATTTCGGAATATTGTAAATAACACGATACAGAGGAAGAAGGATAATCATCTGAAGAATCATCTGTACACAGCTACCTGACATTGATACGCCGTACTTGCCGTATACAGCCTGAATCTCCTGATTCATAGCCATCTGTGAATCTGTATCTTTCTTATTTTTGTACTTGTCCTGAATAGCTTTGATCTCAGGCTGCATCTTGGCCTGAAGCTTACTGAACTTCTGCTGTCTGTAAGTAAGAGGCAGCATAGCTACATAAATAATAAGTGTAAAAAGAATAATGGCAATACCGATATTGCCGACAGCAACGCTACCGTCGCTATTAGTAAATAACCCTGCAATTCCGGCCAGAACGATATAAATAACGTTCATGATATAACCGAGAATTACCGCAATCCATTCGAACATTTAAGCAGTCCTCCGCTTACCTTCCCCCTCAGGGAACCGGGTCATATCCGCCGCTTGAAAAAGGATTGCACCTTAATATCCTCCAAAGTGCAAGTAATCCACCTTTAAAAGCGCCGTATTTGGTAACCGCTTCAAGAGCATATTCTGAACATGTCGGTATATAAGGACATTTAGTGCTCTTAAAAGGCGATATGTATTTCCGGTAAAACCTGATAAGAAAAATAAATAGTTTTTTCATGTGCACCTCCCATAAGTCAAGGAATGTCACATATTTTCATAGTTACATGCAGTAAATACTACAATAAGTAGCATAATCCGAAAAGTAATATCTTCATATAAGAAGTAAACATAATATAATAACCACAATGTTCGCTTCTTTATATAAAAACACCTGCAACTACTTTCAGATCTGCTCATTATTTTGCATTAAATGAGCTTTTGCCATGAGCTTAAGGAATGAATCCTCCAGCGTGTGATAATCAGCATCTTTACTTGCTGATCTGGCAACGACTACGATGTTTAAACCACTATTAAACATCTGTTCATGTAGCCTCACGATCTCACGGATAAGTCTTGCAAAATGATGTCTTACAACACTATTTCCGATCTTTTTAGAGCAGGAGATACCAAGATAGCTATCTTCTGTCTGATTCTTCCACACATATACGACCAGATACCTATCTGCAATGGATCTTCCATTGTTATATACATTTTTGAATTCGTATGATTTTCTAAGTGATTTCATGTAATTAAAAAATAAGGCTACATTTATATTAAATGCAGCCTTTAAGTCAAGTATCCTTAAGCGGATAATCTCTTTCTACCTTTAAGTCTTCTGGCAGCCAGCACTTTTCTTCCACCTGGAGTACTCATTCTAGCTCTGAAACCATGTACTCTCTTGCGCTGAAGCTTATGCGGCTGAAATGTCATCTTTGCCATGTCTTATAACACCTCCTTTACCAAAATAATGCACGTCCAAGATCCGGTAATGATAAGGTCTTGGATCTGGAAATAAAATCTGTTTCCCTGACAGGAAAACAGATTCGATAGGTCTGTAATAATTCCTGTGTGGAAAAAATCGTTCTAATTATATATAAAATCATCTTTTTAGTCAAGTATGATTATACGCAAAAATGTCCGTATATTACGGATTTAAAAAATTTGAAAAAAGTTATCCACAAAATAATTATCAATATCTTGTATATAAATTAATTATCCACAGCTAAATATGGATTATGTGGATAACTTGTGTTTTATTTGTTTTTTATCATAAAAATCCACAAATTGTGGAAAAAATGTGGATAAAGTACTTTTTTCAGATGGTAAAAAGTGGTGATGAGTGATTTTATCCACCTTTTTATAGTTGATTTTGTTCTTAACACGGTCAGTGTATAACTTTATAATAAATTTTTTTATCAAAATTTAAAAAGTTATCCACAATCGTGCAAAATTGATGTTTAGGTTTTTTTACGATAAAATTAATTTATTCTACTATTATTAATGGGGGAATCTATGTTATCCGACGAAATCACATCTATCTTAAATGACAGCTGGGATCATATCAAAGATGCCGTTAGAGAAGAATCAGGTATAACAGACATATCTTATCATACCTGGATCGAGCCTTTATCTTTCTATGAATATAACGGCGGCGTTGTTTTTATTCTGATACCTTCTGATAATTCAATCGCCCACAATTACATAACTACGCATTATCAGAACTTCTTTAAGGTGGCTATCTCTGAGCTTATAGGAGAAGCTGTTGATGTTTCCTTCGTCCTTCAAAAGGATGTAAATATTAATAATGAAAAGACATCAACTCCTTCTGCGGAAAAAGAGTCTGTATCCGAGAGCCAGAGCTATGAGAATTCAAATCTTAATCCCAAATACAGATTTGATACTTTTGTAGTCGGATCTAATAACAAGTTCGCTCATTCAGCATCTCTTGCAGTTGCTGAATCTCCGGGAGAAAGCTACAATCCTCTTTTCCTATATGGAGGTCCCGGACTTGGTAAGACTCACCTTATGCATTCCATAGGTCATTTTATCATGGAGCATAATTCATCTGCCAAGGTTCTATATGTAACATCAGAGGCTTTTACCAACGAGGTTATCGAATCAATCCGTTCTGGTAAGCAGGAATCAATGTCCAAGCTTCGTGAGAAATACCGCACGGTTGATGTACTTATGGTAGATGATGTTCAGTTTATCATAGGTAAAGAATCTACGCAGGAGGAGTTCTTCCATACTTTTAATGAGCTCCATCAGGCCGGCAAACAGATAATCCTGTCATCTGACCGTCCCCCTAAGGAGATGGAGACTCTGGAAGAAAGGTTCAGATCCCGTTTTGAGATGGGCCTTATCGCTGATATCCAGGCACCTGACTACGAGACCAGAATGGCTATCCTTCGCAAGAATGCTGAGAATTTTGGCAATCATATAGATGATGAGATCCTTGAATATATAGCAACTAATATTAAGAGCAATATCAGAGAGCTTGAAGGTGCTTTTAATAAGATAATCGCATATTCGCGTCTTAATAATGTGGAGATCAATATTGATAATGTCAAAGAAGCTCTCAGAGATATCATATCTCCTGAAGAAAACAAGATCATAACTCCGCAGCTTATCGTCAATACTGTATGCGAGCAGTACGGCATAAGGATAGATGATGTGGTATCAAGAAAGCGTAACTCTGAGATAGTCCTTCCAAGACAGATCATCATGTATCTGTGCAGGGAGATGACTGATATCTCTTTGGAAGAGATCGGAAGGATCCTTGGCAAAAAAGACCATACTACAGTCATGTCAGGTATAAGCCGTATAAAAGGAAAGCTATCCACAGATGGGGATCTTGTTAAAAATGTGGATATAATCAAAAAGAAACTCGGACCCACATCATAAGATTAAAAAAATTATAGATTAATTGTGAAAAATATACGCTAAATTCACATTGATAAGTCTTATTATCAACAGTCTTTTCGTTGTAAAAAAGCAAGTAAAATTGTATAATAATAAAGGTTTTGCACTTATCAACATTCTATAATAATTAGAATATTATTTTATTCTTTTTCTTTTTATCTGCACCGGAATTCATTCCAAAAGATTTTTTAGGTGGATAAAATTAATACCTACACATATAAACTTTTTATAGACAGAAAGGAAGTATCGGAGCTATGAAATTTGTATGCTCGAAATCAAATCTTGTTAGTGGACTTCAGATTGTTTCCAAGGCAGTGCCTGCAAAGACAACAATGTCTATTCTACAGTGTATATTAATTGACACTACAGAAGGAGTTATAAAGTTCATAGCTAATGATATGGAGCTTGGAATAGAGACTATAGTAGATGGCAATATCCTCGACAGAGGTTATATCGCTATTGATGCCAAGATCTTTTTTGACATCATAAGAAAGCTCCCTGACAATGATGTAACTATCGAATCACAGAATACAGAAGGCAATATTAAAGTTACTATAAGCTGTGAGAAGGCAAAGTTCACTATCCTTGGAAGAAGTGGTGATGACTTCTCATATCTTCCTGCAATTGAGAGGATAGACGGAATCCAGATCTCACAGTATACACTTCGTAATATCATCCTTCAGACTATCTTTTCAATATCTGACAATGATACTAACAAGGTAATGGGTGGTGAGCTCTTCGAAGTAGACGGCAATATGCTCAAGATGGTATCTCTTGACGGACACAGAATCTCTATCAGAAGAGTTGAACTTGCAAGCAGCTATGGTTTTAAGAAAGTTATCGTACCTGGAAAAGCTCTTTCTGAAGTATCAAAGATCCTTACAGATTCTACAGAATCCATCGTAAGTATCTTCTTCACAGATAAGCATGTTCTGTTCGAGTTTGATAAGACTGTAGTTGTATCAAGACTTCTTGAGGGTGAATATTTCAATATCGATCAGATGCTCTCCTCTGATTATGAGACTAAGCTGACGATCAACAGAAGGGAATTCCTTGATTGTATAGATCGTGCTACTCTCCTTGTTAAGGAAGGTGATAAGAGACCTGTTATCATCTCAATTGAGGACGGATTCCTTGAGATGAAGATTAACTCTGCAGTAGGATCCATGGATGAAAAGGTTGATATCGAGAAGCAGGGTAAAGATCTTAAGATCGGTTTCAATCCAAAGTTCCTTATCGATGCTCTTCGTGCAATCGATGATGATAATGTGGATATATATCTGGTTAATCCTAAGGCTCCATGCTTTATCAAGGATGCAGATGCAAGCTACACATATCTGATCCTTCCGGTTAACTTTACAACGGTGGACTGACGTATATAGAAATACATCCATGTATTTCTATACATATACTGACTACATCCTGTAGTCGGTACATAGAAATGCATCCATGCATTTCTATACATGTACTGACTACATCCTGTAGTCGGTACATAGAAATACATCCATGTATTTCTGGACATATACTGACTACATCCTGAAGTCGGTATATAGAAATAAAAATAGAGGTTAGTAATGGATATAGTTAAGTTAAGAGAAACAGATGATTATATAAAGCTCGGACAGGCCCTTAAGAAGGCCGGTTATGAAGAATCAGGAGCTGATGCCAAGGAGGATATCCAGGCAGGTCTTGTAAAGGTCAACGGAGAAGTTGATACAAGACGCGGCAAGAAACTGGTTCCGGGAGATGTTGTTGAATACAGAGGCAGGAGTTTTAAGGTCGAAAGATGATTATTAAAAGGCTGGAGCTTTCAAACTTCAGAAACTACGAAGAACTTCATCTAGACTTTGATAAGGGTACCAATATCCTGTACGGCGACAACGCTCAGGGCAAGACCAATATACTCGAAGCAATATTCATGTCGGCAACGACCAAATCTCACAAGGGATCTAAAGACAGGGAAGTAATCAATTTCCAAAAAGATGAAGCTCATATCAGATCCATAATTGAAAGAGATCATGCAGAATACAGGCTTGATATGCATCTTAGAAAGAGTAAGTCCAAAGGCCTTGCAATAGATGGTCAGAAGCTTAAAAAGGCAGCTGATTATGTTGGAAAGCTGAATGCAGTTTTTTTCTCACCGGAGGATCTTGCAATAGTCAAGAACGGCCCTTCGGAGAGGCGCAGGTTTATAGATCTGGAGCTGTGTCAGCTTGATGAGACATATCTGTACAATCTTACGAGATTCAATAAGCTTCTGGTTCAGCGTAACAAGATGCTCAAAGATATGTATGATCATCCGGAATACAGACCACTTCTGGATGTGCAGGATGATCAGATGATCATGTACGGAACTCAGATAATAAAGGCAAGGCAGCAGTTCATAGAAGATCTGTGCAGCATAATAGAGCCCATACATGACAAGCTTACGGGAGGCCGTGAAAATCTTAAGATCTTCTATGAGCCCAATGTAGCTGCAGACGATTATGAAAGCAAGCTAAAGAAAGTCAAAGACAGAGATCTGTTCCTGAAGCAGACCAGTGTAGGACCGCAGAAGGACGATTTCTCTTTTATTGTTAAGGGAGCATCACAAAACGAAGCTATAGATATCAGGAAATTCGGGTCTCAAGGCCAGCAAAGGACCGCTTCTCTCTCACTAAAATTGTCAGAGATTGAGATCGTCAAAAAGGCTAAAAAGGAAAATCCTGTACTGCTCCTTGATGATGTGCTATCCGAACTCGATTCTAACAGGCAGAACTATCTGCTGGATACAATAGGTGATATACAGACCATAATCACCTGCACAGGTTATGACGAGTTCGTTAATCATAGATTTGAAATAAATAAGCTGTTTAAAGTAGTAAACGGAACTGTTACATCAGAGAACTGATTCCAAAATACAGCAGATAAAAAAAGAGGTTCATAAATGTCTAATAACGAAGAAGTACAGTACGGTGCGGATCAAATCCAGATTCTTGAAGGACTAGAAGCAGTTCGTAAAAGACCTGGTATGTACATTGGAACAACAGCCGCAAGAGGTCTTCATCATCTTGTATATGAGATTGTTGATAACTCAGTTGATGAGGCTCTGGCAGGTGCCTGCGACCATATTGAAGTTACAATAACACCCGGAAATACTATTATCGTAAAAGATAATGGACGTGGTATCCCTACAGGTATCAACCACAAGTCAGGACTTACAGGTGTTGAGGTAGTATTCACTATCCTGCATGCAGGTGGAAAGTTCGGTGGTGGAGGATACAAGGTATCAGGTGGTCTCCACGGCGTAGGCGCGTCAGTAGTAAATGCCCTTTCTGAATGGCTTGAAGTTAAAGTTAAACAGGGCGGCAAGATCTATATGCAGCGTTATGAAAGAGGTCATGTATGCTATCCACTTAAGGAGATAGGAACATGCGAACTTGAAGATACAGGAACATGTGTAGAGTTCAAGCCTGATGCAGAGATATTCAGAGAGACAACAGTATTTGATTACAATGTCCTAAGGCAGAGACTTCGTGAGATGGCTTTCCTTACAAGAGGACTTAAGATATCTCTTACAGATGAGAGAATCCCTGAAGATGCTGAGATCAAGGAGCCAAGAGTTGAGCACTTCCACTACGAAGGTGGTATAAGCGAGTTCGTAGCTTATCTTAATAAGTCCAAGACTCCACTGTATGATCAGATCATGTATTTTGAAGGCGACAAGAACGAAGTACATGTAGAAGTATCTGTTCAGCACAATGATGCCTATAACGAAAGTATCTATACTTTTGTAAACAATATCAATACACCTGAAGGCGGTACACATCTTGAAGGCTTCAAGATAGCTACTACCAAGATCTTCAATGATTATGCCAAGGCACAGAAGCTTGTAAAAGAGACAGACGAGAACCTTACAGGTGAGGATATTCGTGAAGGTATGACAGCTATCATCTCTGTTAAGATAGGTGATCCTCAGTTCGAAGGTCAGACCAAGCAAAAGCTCGGTAACTCCGAAGCAAGAGGAGCTGTAGCTAGTATCGTATCAGAGCAGCTTACATACTTCCTGGAGCAGAATCCTCAGATAGCTAAGACTATCATAGAAAAGGCTGTTCTGGCACAGCGTGCAAGAGATGCTGCCAGAAAGGCAAGAGATCTTACAAGACGTAAGACAGCACTTGACGGACTTGGACTTCCCGGCAAACTTGCAGACTGTTCTGACAAGAATCCTGAGAACTGCGAGATCTTCATCGTTGAGGGTAACTCCGCCGGCGGATCTGCCAAGAATGCAAGAAGCCGTGCAACACAGGCTATCCTTCCTCTTAGAGGAAAGATCCTTAACGTAGAAAAAGCAAGTGTTGACCGTATCTATGGTAATGCCGAGATCAAGACCATGATCACAGCTTTCGGAACAGGTATCCATGAAGATTTTGATATATCCAAGCTTCGCTATGGCAAGATCATCATCATGACTGATGCCGATGTAGACGGTGCTCATATCGCTACACTGATGCTGACATTCCTTTACAGATTCATGCCTGAACTTATCAAGCAGGGCCATGTATATCTGGCTCAGCCGCCGCTTTATAAGCTTGAGAGGAACAAGAAGACCTGGTATGCCTACTCTGATGAAGAGCTTAACAATATCATAGCTCAGGTAGGACGTGACCAGAACAATAAGATCCAGCGTTATAAGGGACTTGGTGAGATGGATGCCGAGCAGCTCTGGGAGACAACTATGAATCCCGAGACCAGAACTCTCCTTCGTGTCAATATGGACGATGATGCAGAGTCAGAACTTGATGTAACATTTACTACTCTTATGGGTGATAAGGTTGAGCCTAGAAGAGAGTTCATAGAAGCAAACGCTAAGTTCGTACAGAACCTGGATATATAAGATATCTGTGAAAATGCATTTGAACCTATGAATCAGAAATCTTGAAGATAATATATAAATTCATGGAATAGATTTATTTTTTCATGAAAAAAGAAAAGGAAAAAAAGAATGGCTGACAATGAAAATCAGAACGGAATAAACGCCGGAAATGATCTTCCAGATGATGTCTTTGATCAGACAGAAGCGACCAATACGACAGATATAACGGAAGTAGATTTAAAGAAGACAATGGAGACATCCTATATAGACTATGCGATGTCTGTTATAGCATCAAGAGCACTTCCTGACGTAAGAGACGGACTTAAGCCTGTTCAAAGGCGTGTGCTCTACTCCATGGTCGAACTCAATAACGGACCTGACAAGCCGCACCGTAAGTGTGCCCGTATCGTCGGTGATACAATGGGTAAATTCCACCCTCATGGCGATACATCCATATACGGAGCGCTGGTATATCTGGCCCAGCCCTGGAACATGAGATACTGTCTCGTAGACGGACACGGTAACTTTGGTTCAGTCGATGGCGACGGACCGGCTGCCATGCGATACACAGAGGCAAGACTTACCAAGATCTCCATGGAGATGGTAGCTGATATTAACAAGGATACAGTAGACTTCGTTCCTAACTTTGATGAAACAGAGAAAGAGCCTGCTGTACTTCCCAGCAGAATACCTAATCTTCTTGTAAACGGAACAACAGGTATTGCTGTAGGTATGGCTACTAATATCCCGCCCCATAACCTTAGAGAAGTTGTAAGAGCTATAAATCTTATGATCGATAATAAGGTCAATGAAGGCAGAGAGACAGAGATAGATGAGCTGCTTCCTATCATCAAGGCACCTGACTATCCTACAGGCGGTATAATCCTTGGAACAAGAGGTGCTGAGGAAGCTTACAGAACAGGACGAGGCAAGGTAATCTGCAGAGCCGTAACAGACATAGAGCCTATGAACGGCGGCAAGAACAGGATCGTCGTAACAGAGCTTCCATACCTTGTAAATAAGGCTAAACTTATCGAGAGAATCGCAGAACTTGTCAAGAACAAGAAGATTGACGGTATCACTGCTCTTCGCGATGAGTCTGATAAGGACGGTATGCGCATAGTTATAGAGCTGCGTCATGATGTTAATGCACAGGTTATGCTCAACAAGCTCTATAAGCATACAGATCTCCAGGCATCTTTTGGTGTTATCATGCTGGCTCTTGTTAATAATGAGCCCAAAATCTTATCACTTGATAAGATGCTCAGATATTATATCCTCCATCAGGAAGATGTAGTAACAAGAAGAACCAAATATGATCTTGGTAAGGCAGAAGAAAGAGATCATATCTTACAGGGTCTGCTTATAGCACTTGATAATATCGATGAAGTAATAAGGATCATCAGAGGAAGTGAAACAGTTCAGATCGCCAAAGAGCAGTTAATGGCTCGTTTCGGACTCTCTGAAGCACAGTCTCAGGCTATCGTAGATATGAGACTTCGTACTCTCACAGGTTTGGAAAGAGACAAGCTTCAGGCTGAGCACGAAGAACTCCTTAAGAAGATCGCTGAACTTAAGGCTATTCTTGCTGATCACAATCTCCTTCTTGGTGTTATCAAAAAAGAGATCACAGAGATTGCTGATAAATACGGCGATGACAGAAAGACACAGATCGGACATGATGAGGCTGAATTCGAAGATGAAGACCTCATCCCGAATGTAAATACAGTAATCGCTCTTACATCTCTTGGTTATATCAAGAGAATGGCTATTGATAACTTCAAAGCTCAGAACAGAGGCGGTCACGGAATCAAGGGTATCAGTACTATTGACGGAGACTATGTAACAGATCTTCTCATGACTACAACACACAACAATGTGATGTTCTTCACATCAACAGGTCGTGTGTATACTATGAAGACCTATAAGATTCCGGAAGCATCCAGAACATCCAGAGGAACAGCTATTGTCAATCTCCTGCAGCTGGGACCTGATGAGAAGATAACAGCTATCATCCCTGTTGGAAGCTTCGAAGAAGAAGACAAGCACCTGTTCATGGTTACTAAGAAAGGAACAGTCAAGAAGACTCCTATCAAGGATTTTGCCAATATCCGTAAGAACGGACTTAGATGCATAAACCTTGAAGAGGATGATGAGCTTATCGAAGTTAAGACTACCAGAAACAGCTCAGATATCTTCCTTGTAACAAAGAACGGAATGTGTATACGCTTTAAAGAGACAGATGTTCGTGCCATGGGCCGTGATGCAATGGGTGTACGTGGTATGATGCTGGACGATGATGATGAGATCATCGGAATGCAGATAGATACTCAGGGTTCTTCTCTTCTTGTAGTATCAGAGAAAGGATACGGTAAGCGTACTAAGCTTGAAGAGTTCAAGACTCAGTACAGAGGCGGTAAAGGACTTAAGTGCTACAGGATCATAGAAAAGACAGGTCGTCTTGTAGGTGTCAAGGCTGTTAACGATGAGCATGAAGTCATGATGATCACTGATCAGGGTACTATCATCCAGCTTAGAATGAGCGATGTATCTATATATAGCCGTATCACATCTGGTGTAAGGCTTATAAAGCTTGATGATGGTGCAAGTGTTGTAAGTATCGCCAAGGTTCGTGAGAAGGTATCAGACGGAAACGTTGAGTATGAAAATATGGACGATGCCATGGAAGATACAGGCGAAGAAGATGTAGTATCATCTGAGGATGATTTTGATGAAGAAGATATGATCGAAGATGAGGATAATATCGAAGAGAAATCAGATGAGGAGTACGGCGACGAATCTGAAGATGATTCAGACGATAACTTCTAAATAGATCATAATACTAAAACAGAGAGATAACTGATAAGTTTATCTCTCTGTTTTTTAGATTCGGAAAGTTTATATGTGATTACATCATGTTCTTCATATTCTTAAGGTTTATATCAGTCTCTTTGAGCATGTCTTCAAATCGTATAGAGCTGCTATACTCGAACTGATTGATAACGAACATAAGATGGATACTGTAAGGCTTATCTTGCTCTGCCATGAGCCTTGCATTTTGCTGTTGCATAGAAGCTCTTAAGTACTCGAGCTTATCTTTTCTATTAGTTATAAGAAGTACAGCAAATTCATTGCCCCTAAGTCTTCCAACAAGGGCTTGTTCACCAAATACGTTATGAAGGACAACAGCTGTTCTTTTTATTGCAAGATTGCCTTCCTGCCTGCCGTAGAGTTCATTGATACTTCTTAGAGTATCAAGATCAACATAAGAGATGATTGCATAGGTTCCCTCTACATAATCCCTTCTCATATAATCGTAGGCGTGAGTGAAGAATCCGCGCCTATTGTACTCACCGGTCATATAGTCTTTTTCACCGAGGCGGTCGAGAATAGAATCGCCCCTTTCGACTTCTACCTGAAGGGATACTATCTCTTCTGCCATATTCTGGAAGATGATATCTTTAAAGGCGCTGTTAATGGCAGAGTGAATGATCTCGAACATAATGTTTTCGAAATTAGGAACCATGAAATTACTATTGATCTTAATAGCCATAACACCATTTTGATTCTCATGGAAATACAGTGTTCTGGCAATCCATCCGCCCGGGTTCAAGGCTTCTTCTGTGGACTCGTCAAGAAGGTTCATGGTATCGACAATAGTTCCACTTGGCAGATCGATATTCTTACCATCATGAAGAAGTCCTTTGACTAGGATCTTCTCTGGCATGATCCAAGGCTCTTTAATAGTATTGGGTATACCATCTCCATACACAAGAATAAATGCATCCTTGATACCTCCAAGCGAAAGAAGTTCCATAATATTAGAATAAACAGGAGTACTGTCCGGAAGTCTGCGAAGAAGCTTTTCAGCTATGATAGACAGCTGTTTCATAGACTCTGCTTCCGAGATCTCTATAGCAGGAACATTGTGATCATTTGAAGGAACAGGAAGTTCACCTGCCGTGACATAATTCTCTATATCAAGGATGGCCTGGTATCCTTGATTTCTATCGTGTTTCATCCAGGGATTGTTGATGGTCTTATTGCCATTAAACTCTGATAAAAGAAGAAATGGAATTTTTTGATCAATAAAGTTTCCAAGAAATACATCCTTGGCATAGTCAGTAATATTAGTTCCAATGCTATCTAAATCTATGAGTAGTCCGTCAAAGTTATCTTCGCTGACATAGTCAAAGATAACAGTCTGCTGATAATCATAATTGTTGTTTTTTTCTTTCTGCTCATCTGAAAGAAAACTTCCGCCGGGCATAATGGTAAGAAGGATTTCTTCTTTTTCTGCGGCGCGGATGGCACCTACGCAGAAGTCACAGATATCTTCTTTTTAAAATCAGATATTAATAGACCTATTCTAAGCATGGCTATACTCCCTTTCTAAGAGCAATGTAACCTGACTGCTGATTAAGAAAAAAGGAACGTGTGGGATGCGACAACGTCCAAGCGCTAAGTATAAGTTTCATATATTTATCGGTTTAATTGGAGTAATACATTATAAGAAACGGTATATTAGAACTATCGAGAAATCATATAAAAGTATAATACGGAATATATAAATCCGTAGTAAACCAGTGTAACAAAAGCATTATAAAATTAATGTACGGTGTAGCGAATTTAATGTTTTTGAATATTATTATATTTTTGATTGACTTTTATTATCGCTGCACTTATACTTTAATTCATTAAAGCAAAACAAATTCAAAACATGACGTAAGAGTCGAAAGGCGCTTTTTGACATCTTACTCATAATATGAGTCAAACCGTTGAACAGGACGAGTACGTATGGCTGTTATTATCAGAGAGCTGCCGGTTGGTGTGAGGCAGTAGTAACGAAATACCGAATGGACCTGTGAGGGCAGCCTGAAAGGGATACCGAGTAGGAGCTGACGGGAACCTGAACCGTTATCAGCCAGGCAGATATGTTGGTCTAGTTGCGATCATAGTGCGATTTAGTGATGTGCAACGAGGATACAAAGTATTTGAAAGAGTGGGTGCGCGGCCGGAAGGTCACGGATCAAAATGGGTGGTACCGCAGAAGCTGTGAATGTAAATTCAAAGCCTTTGTCCCAGTTAAAGTAACTGAGGCAGAGGCTTTTTTTAATAGATAAAAAGAGACGTTTGGGCATGATATAAGGATATTTATATAGATATCATGAAAAGATACATCTCATGCAGCTACTAAAGAAAACCGATGCTTCAAGGATTTTAGTCTAAAATGGAGGATCTAATATGATCAAAGAAGCAATCGCACAGGTAGTAGCAGGTAAGGATCTTGACGCACAGACAGCTAAAGAGGCAATGAGCGAGATGTTTGATGGAACAGCAACTCAGGCTCAGATTGCAGCTTTCATCACAGGGCTTCGTATGAAGGGTGAGACTGTAACTGAGATAACAGCATGTGCCAATGTTATGAGAGAAAAGGGTATCAGAGTTCAGCCAAGTACTGATGTAATGGAGATCGTAGGTACAGGCGGAGATCTTGTTGGAACTTTTAATATATCTACAACTTCTGCATTCGTTATCGCGGCAGCAGGCGTACCTGTAGCTAAGCACGGTAACAGATCTGTGTCTTCCAAGTCAGGTGCTGCCGATGTTCTTGAGCAACTTGGAGCTACAATTACTCTTGAGCCTGATCAGATGATGAAGGTTTTGGATGAAACAGGAATTTGTTTCCTCTTCGCTCAGAAGTACCACTCTTCTATGAAATATGCAGCGCCTGTTCGTAAGGAGCTTGGAATAAGGACTATCTTCAATATCCTCGGACCTCTTACCAATCCGGCAGCAGCCAAGATGCAGGTAATGGGCGTATATGACCAGAAACTCGTAGAACCCCTTGCCCAGGTTCTGTCCAATCTTGGAGTTACAAGAGGCGTCGTAGTGTGTGGAAGCGATGGCATCGATGAAGTTACTCTTACAGGTCCTACAACAGTATGTGAGATAAGAGAAGGTAACCTTCACACCTATGAGCTCTCACCTGAAGTCTTCGGCTTAAAGCTCTGCAAGCTTGAAGACCTGATCGGAGGAACTCCGCAGGAGAACGCCCAGATCACAAGAGATATCCTCTCAGGCAAGGAACAGGGACCAAAGAGAGATGATGTAATCTTAAATGCAGCTCTTGCTATCTACCTCGGAATAGACGGAATATCAATGGCAGAAGCAGTTGTTAAGGCAAAAGAAACTATCGATTCAGGCAAAGCGATAGAAACTCTTGACAGATTCGTAGCTGCAACCAACAAATATGCAGAACTTAGCGCCTGATACAGATTGAAAAATACTCGTAACCTTCCTACTTGGATGGTGCAGTATCACCAAAGGTATTGCACTGTTTAAGTAGGAAGGTCGAGTAATAATAAACTCAGGAAGAAATATGTAATTACAGAAGTAAATCTGTGATTAATAAATCAGGGAAAAGAGATATATATGATACTTGATGATCTCGTGGCAGCTACTAAAAAGCGCCTAATTACAGAAAAAAACGATATACCTTTCGATAAGATGAAAGAGATGGCTCTTAATATAAGGAGCATGGAACTAAATGAATCAAGAGCTGATAAAACAAGAGCGGATAAAACAAGAGCTGATAAAACAAACGAAACGGAATTAAAAGAATCAGAAGCACCAGAAGTAAAAGCATCAAAATCTGTAGCATCAGATTATAGATTCACTAAAGCTCTTGAAGGTCCTGGAATCCACTTTATCTGCGAAGTTAAGAAAGCATCTCCTTCAAAAGGGATAATCGCAGACAACTTCCCTTATATAGATATTGCAAGGGAGTATGAGAATATAGGTGCAGACTGCATCTCAGTACTAACAGAACCTGACTATTTCAAAGGTAATATAAATTATCTAAAAGATATACAGAATGCAGGGGTTACTACTCCCCTACTTAGAAAAGACTTCACCATAGATGAGTACATGATATATCAGGCCAAGGTATACGGGGCATCAGCGATACTCCTTATATGCGCAATCCTTGATGATAAGAAGCTAAAGGAGTATCACGAGCTTGCAACATCACTTGGACTGTCAGTACTAGTTGAAGCGCACGACAAAGAGGAAGTTAGAAGGGCTCTTAACATAGATGCAAGGATCATCGGTGTCAATAACAGGAACCTGAAAGACTTCACAGTAGATCTTGGTAACAGCATAAGGCTTAGAGAGCTGGTCCCTGCTGACAAGATATTCGTAGCAGAAAGCGGCATCAAGACAGAGGCTGATATGATCAAGCTAAGAGATGCAGAAGTAAATGCTGTACTTATAGGCGAGACTATGATGAGAGCTGATGATAAAAGAGGCATGATAAAAAGGCTTAAGGGTATCTAATATCCAGATAAGAAATTACTTAAACAACAAAGATTGTAGAACCAATAATACCTACATCATATTTTTGATACAAATAAAATGGTTTTATTGGATAAGAACAGCAAATAATTATAAAGAGGAAATGGAAATGGTAAAGTTAAAGATCTGCGGTCTTATGACTAAGGAAGACTGCGTAATAATGAACGGATTCAAACCGGATTACTGCGGACTTGTTTTTGCAAACACAAGGCATCATCTTACGGATCAGATGGCAGGGGATATAAGGAATACTCTTGATATCTCAATTCCAACAGTTGGAGTATTTGTAGATGATGATATAGATCATATCGTAGAACTTTATAACAGCGCCATAATCCAGATAATCCAGCTCCACGGGCATGAAGATGCTGCATATATCCAAGAACTAAGAGACAGGATTGACAAGTCCAAGCCTGATAAGAAAAGGCATTATGATGAGTTTGGACCTGGAGCTCCTATCATGAAAGCGATAAGAGTTAAGGACGGATCTGAATTCAAGGATGCTGACAGTCTTCCTGTAGATATGCTGCTACTTGATAATTTTCAGGAGAACCTCCCGGGAGGAACAGGTAAGAGCTTCGAACTCTCCATGATCCCCAAACTTAATAAGCCTTACTTCCTTGCAGGTGGACTATCAGCTGATAACATAACATCAGCTCTTGCACAGTCAAGGCCATATGCCGTTGATGTCTCCTCTTCCATCGAAACAGACGGCCATAAAGACTGGAAAAAGGTTGAGAAACTCATGAGAGTTATAGAGCCTTACAGGCCACAATCACAACTCGTGTGAGTAAAAGGATAAGAAAAGATAATAAGAATATTAATACTAATTCAAACTTTCCACTTGTAGATACTGCATCGTCCGAGTGGGAAGTTTGAATCACCAATTAAAATGATGAAAGGAACAAACATACATGGAAACTAAAGGCAGGTTCGGACAATTTGGCGGCCAGTACATTCCGGAGACTCTCATGAATGCAGTCAAGGAACTGGAAGATGCCTATAACAAATATAAAGACGACCCGGATTTTAACAAGGAGCTGAATGATCTTCTTAATAACTACGCAGGTCGTCCATCACTACTGTATGAAGCCAAGAAGATGACACAGGACCTTGGAGGAGCCAAGATATACCTTAAGCGAGAAGACCTAAACCACACAGGCGCCCACAAGATCAATAACGTACTGGGACAGTGCCTTCTTGCAAAGCGCATGGGCAAGACCAGAGTCATAGCAGAGACAGGCGCAGGTCAGCACGGCGTAGCAACCGCCACTGTTGCTGCTCTCATGGGTCTTGAATGTGAGATCTTCATGGGCAAGCTGGATACAGAGAGGCAGGCCCTTAACGTATACAGGATGAAGCTACTTGGAGCTAAGGTCAATGCTGTAGAGTCAGGAACAGGCACACTCAAGGACGCTGTCAATGCAGCCATGAAAGAATGGAGTACCAGAGTATCAGATACTCACTACGTACTTGGATCAGTAATGGGACCGTATCCGTTCCCTACCATCGTTCGTGATTTTCAGGCAGTTATCTCCAAAGAGATCAAAGCTCAGATGCTGGAAAAAGAGGGAAGACTCCCCGATGCAGTTCTTGCCTGCGTAGGAGGAGGATCCAATGCTATAGGAGCATTCTATGACTTTATAGATGATACAGAAGTTGAGCTTATAGGATGCGAGGCAGCAGGTGAGGGAGCTGATACGCCAAGGACTGCTGCGACAATGGCTACCGGCAAGCTTGGAATCTTCCATGGTATGAAGTCACTCTTTTGCCAGAATGAGGATGGACAGATCGCACCGGTATATTCTATATCAGCGGGTCTCGACTATCCTGGCGTAGGACCTGAGCATGCATATCTTGCAGATATTGGAAGAGCTAAGTACGTACCTGTAACAGATGAGGAGGCTGTTAATGCCTTCGAATATCTCTCAAAGACAGAGGGTATAATTCCTGCAATAGAGAGTTCACACGCAGTTGCATATGCGATGAAGCTGGCTCCCAAGATGCGCAAGGATCAGATCATGGTCATTAACTTATCAGGGCGCGGAGACAAAGACGTTGCAGCAATAGCCCGCTACCGCGGCGAGAATCTTCAGGATTAAGGGAGGATTTAATAGATATGTCAGATATTAAGATTGCAGATGCCTTCAAAAACGGCAAGGCATTTATACCATTTATAACAGGCGGTGATCCCGACCTTGATACTACCAAAAAACTCATAATAGCTATGCAGGAAGCAGGCAGTGACCTCATCGAGATAGGTATACCTTTTTCAGACCCCATAGCAGAAGGCCCTGTGATTCAGGAAGCTGACGAGAGGGCTCTTAGCGCAGGAGTAACAACAGACAAGCTTTTTGATATGTTAAAAGAGTTGTATGAAGAAGGCGGGATTAAGGTTCCTATGGTATTCCTGACATACGCCAATGCTATTTTTGCCTATGGTAAAGAGAAGTTCATGAAAAGGTGTAAGGAAAGCGGAATGCTGGGCGTGATCGTACCGGATATCCCTTATGAGGAAAAAGAAGAATTCGAAGATGTCGCTGATGAGTATGGAATATCTATGATCTCAATGATCGCACCTACTTCCAAAGAGCGCATCAAGATGATTGCAGAAGACGCCAAGGGATTCCTCTATGTAGTATCATCTATGGGAGTTACAGGTATCAGAGAAGAGTTTTCATCCGACATAGAAGATATGATAAGCGCTGTAAGGGAAGTATCTGATATCCCGGCAGCAGTAGGCTTTGGAATATCCAATCCTGAGAAGGCCAGAGAGATGGCAGCAAAGTCAGACGGCGCTATAGTAGGATCAGCTATCGTCAAGATAGTAGGTCAGTACGGCAAGGACTGCGTACCTTATGTAAGCAAATTTGTCAAAGAACTTAAAGACGGAGTAAGGAAAGCAAACTGATTTTTTAATCTGGCAGATAGCAAATTTAAGAAAAATATTCTTTTTTTATAATTCGATGTCGTTCACGAATTAAAAATGTTAATTCGTCAAAAAAACCATACATTGACTTTTTCTATATGCTATAATTTCTGTAGCTAAGTCGTAAAGCTTTAACAAAAACATTGAAAGTATTATTTCAGGAGGAAGAACAACAATGGCAAATTTCTTTGAAAAACTTGGGGACAGCATTTCTAAGGGAGCAGCAACAGTTAACCAGAAGGCCAATGACCTTATGGAGACCAATAAACTCAATCAGGATATCAAGGCTGCACAGGCTCAGAAGGACGCTGATATCGTGAAGCTCGGTCAGCTGTTATACAACTTCAAGAAGAACCCTGACTCTGCAGAACCTGATTATGATGCAGTAATCGCTGATATGGACAGCATCGATGAGAAGATTGCTTCTCTTAAGAAGCAGCTTCAGGATCTTCGTAACGAGCAGATCTGCCCTAACTGTGGCAACGCAGTAGCTAAGGGAACAGCATTCTGCCCTCACTGCGGCAACAAAATGCCTGTACCTGAAGTTAAGCCTGTAAATCCATGCCCAAGCTGTGGCAAGGAGAATACACCTGGAGATAAGTTCTGCCAGTTCTGCGGAACACCTCTTAATCAGGAAGCACCTGCAGCACCTGCAGCAGAAGCACCAGCAGCAGAGGCACCTGTTCACATGTGCCCTCAGTGCGGAACACCTTATAACGAAGGCGACAAGTTCTGCCAGAACTGTGGACAGACACTGTAATCATTTTGAATATAAAGTGATAGCACAGGACGTACAGATATAGTATGACGTAAGGCATACCTGCCTTATGATATATTTGTAGATGAATATAGCCATGATGATCAGATTCATCATGGCTATTATTATTGGGTCTTTGTTTAGATTGATATATCTAAAAATCTCTTTTTCTTTAGAATGCTACGTCATATACGAACATATCGTTGTCTTCGTAGTACTTGACGTACTCATTTTCTATTTTATCAACATAATCATGCATGGACTTGAATATCTCATCCACGTTATCTTTAGTAACTCTGTCCTCTCCTGCCGCCATCTGCTGCTCCATATAGTGGTTGATATCAGATGTGAAGTGGAGGGTATCCATATAATTATCAAGATTGGTAGTTATCTCTTCATTGTTCTTGAAGTAATAAACTTCGACATTGTCATATTCTAAGAGAGCTTCTATGGCAGTTTTCTCATTATAGAGGTATGCATCAGAGTCGCCTCCTCTATAAGCGCTATCCCAAAACAACATAGAGTATGCAGGGAAAAAGAACTTAAAGTTTGTATCAGGGTGGTTTTCTACCTGATCAGTCAGAAGCTTTATATTGGCTGCAAGATTATCTGCGTACTCATCTTCTCTTTTCATAGGAGTGATGGTTGATGGTCTTGCATAGTGGCTTAGCATGGCAGCTTCTGAGAAGATCTTGCCCTCTTCCCAGTTATAGGAGAGGTTGTCGTCATAGTCTGCAAAAACGGACTGAACTATCATATAAGGAACCTTTTTGAAAAGGACATCCTTGTTCCAAAGGTATGTATAGTCATTGAATGGATTCTTGTCATAAAGGTATAGGGGCGAACCTGTAGTTGCGTAGGTAGGCTCTGGGGATGCCGAGAGAGATGTCGTATCTATTGAATAAAAGACATACTCAGGACTATGCTCTTCAAAGGCAACGTCCAGAAGATAGCACAGATCTGCTGTTGCGCCATAAGATCTTATAGCCTTAAGTACAGTATCGCAGCCAAAATCCTGTTCGTACCAGCTGTTGTTATTGTTCTCAGCAACAGAGGAACCCACTATAAGACCCTGATATTCGAAGTTTCTAAGAGTTCCTACGCACTGGTACTCCTTCTCAGTAAGAACGGGAGTCATGCCGGGCAAGGGTCCGTGGTAGTGATAGAAAGGGTCGAATATGACTACGACAAGGGCGCATATAACAAGGAGCGCCAGTATGCTTGTGAGTATTTTGATAATAAATTGTTTAGGTGTATTCATAAAAGGTTTTCTTATTTCATTCTTTATTCTGTAACAGGTTAGAATGTAAAGTATACAAAGGTCTGTACGTTGGACAGTGATAGTATTGACAGGCAGGCAAGTACCGAAAGCGCTACTATCTGCCATGTCTTAAAGGTAGTCTTTGCTGCTATCTCTCTGGCGTTTGGCCTTGTCATGAGAAATAGGGAAAATGCGATGACTATCATCATCAGTATGAAGTAGTAAATATTAAGCATATTCGGGGCAAAAAGCTGCACAGCTTCTTCAAGCACGTAGGTCTCAGAGAGAGTCAAGTTGGCAGCAGTCCTGTACAAAAATCCCGGATAAGTAAAAAATGAAAGCTTCCCTATCATAACTCCAGCTGTAGTAAGGTCACTTGCCTGGAAGATGATAACGCTGAATGAGAAGAAAAGGAAAGTCAGCACTTGTCTTATCTTAACCGGCAGCAGCTTACGTTTATGGAAGTGGTCGAATATTACAAGGATGCCGTTGACAAGCCCCCATACAACGTAGGTCCAGCCTGCTCCGTGCCATAATCCTGATATGAAGAAGATGATCAGGATATTGATAATAGTACGGGCCGCGCCCTTCCTGCTACCACCAAGAGGGAAGTATATGTATTTGGTCAGGAATCTGCTGAGAGTCATGTGCCAGCGCTGCCACAGCTCCTGAACAGTAGATGCCTTAAACGGTGAGTTGAAGTTCTGAGGAAGGGTTATTCCTAGCATCTGAGATATACCATCAGCCATGTCGCAGTAGCCCGAGAAGTCGAAATAGATATTGAGCGCAGTAGCAATGCCTGCCACGATGACGCACAGAGTATCAAGATAATAAGCCTGACTATAAGTATAAGTTACGATAAGAGCGATGGTATCAGCCAGCAGCACCTTCTTGGCAAGACCTATGATAAAAAGGATGATGCCACGTCCGAACCTGTCAGCATCAAAGCGAAGAGATTCTATATCCCTTGTCTGATCGATGATCTCTTTAGGGAATGCGATAGGACCCTGCATGATCTTGGGAAAATAGAGGATATAGAAAGCATAGCTTAAAAAGTCATAATGCGGTATCTCGCCTCTGTATCTGTCTATAACAAAAGCAATCTGGGAGAAGGTATAGAAGCTTATACCAACAGGCAAAAGGAATGCCGTAAAGGTGTAATCTGTTTTGAATATCGAATTGATATTATCTACCAAAAAGCCTGTGTACTTGAAGTATCCAAGGACTGCCACGTGGAACATAACGGCGGCAGCAGGGATAAGTGGTGATACTTTTTTTTCTATGATATAGGAAAAAAGGTATGTGACTGCCATGGAGATACCGATTATCACGAGGTACTTGTAGTTGAACATACCGTATAAAACGGCGCTCATTGCGGTAATAAAGAGTATAGCAAGTCGCCTGTAGCCAAAATGCAGCAACAGGTTATATCCTGCAAGTAGCAGGGGCATAAATATGAAAATAAACCCAAATGAATTAAAAACCATGAATATATACTATCACAAACATAAACGGTTTAAAAATGATTATTTTTGAGATAAATAAGGCAAAAAATGACTATATTTATAAGCTAAAGTATTTTAGAATAATCTCAACGTCACAATAATGCAGAAATGATCATGTTAAAACTGCGTATGATAAAAACTGATATTGTGTTTTCCCATAATAAGGGATACTTACAATACGTATGCAGACGTAATACCAGCAAACAAAATGACATTGAACTTAATAATATTAAACGGGAGGTTTAAATGAGCAAAGAAGTTAAAAAGGCGATACTCTATGTGGATAGAAACATAGAAGTTGGCGAAGTTGACAAGAGAATCTATGGTTCTTTTATCGAGCACCTGGGACGTGCAGTATATGAGGGAATCTATCAGCCGGGCAACAAGTTCGCAGACAAGGACGGACTTCGCGAAGATACTATAAAGCTTATCAAAGAGATCGGCGTTCCGATCGTAAGATATCCGGGCGGTAACTTCGTATCAGATTTCCACTGGGAAGACAGCGTAGGACCTGTAGATAAGCGTCCTCACCGTATCGAGCCTGCATGGGGAGTTATCGAGACCAACGAGTTCGGCCTTCACGAATTCATGGACTGGACCAAGAAGGCACAGACAGAGTGTATGTATGCCATAAACCTTGGTACACGCGGAATCGAAGATGCCAAGAACGTAATCGAGTACTGCAATATCGAGAAGAATACTCTCTATTCTGATATGCGTCGTGCAAATGGTGCTAAGGATCCATTCAACATCAAGTTATGGTGCCTTGGTAACGAGATGGATGGTCCATGGCAGATGGGTCACAAGACAGCTTATGAGTATGGACGTATTGCTAATGAAGCAGGTAAGCTCATGAAGTGGATCGATCCTTCTATCGAACTGGTTGCTTGCGGAAGCTCTAACATGGGCATGCCTACATTTGGTAAGTGGGAAGCTACAGTTCTTGAAGAGAGCTATGATACAATCGACTATCTCTCACTTCATACATATTATGGCAACCATGAGAACAACACACCTGACTTTTTAGCATCATCAGTTGATATGGACAAGTTCATCAGCGCTGTTGTATCTGTATGTGATTATGTGAAGGCTGTTAAGAAGTCCAATAAGAAGATCAATCTCTCTTTTGACGAATGGAATGTATGGTATCACTCCAACGAGCAGGACAAGAAACTTGAGAAGTGGATCGAGCATCCTCATCAGCTTGAAGATATCTACAACTTCGAAGATGCTCTCCTTGTAGGCAGCATGCTCATCACTCTCCTGCGCCACGCTGACAGAGTTAAGATCGCATGTCTGGCTCAGCTGGTTAATGTTATCGCACCTATCATGACATCTGACACAGGCGCTTGGAAGCAGACAATCTTCTATCCATATATGCATGCAAGCCAGTTCGGTAGAGGTACAGTTCTTACATCAGTTGTTAAGACTCCTACATATGAGTCCAAGCACGGCGATGCACCATATATCGACAG
Organism: Butyrivibrio fibrisolvens; assembly: GCF_023206215.1. Lineage (NCBI taxonomy): Bacteria > Bacillati > Bacillota > Clostridia > Lachnospirales > Lachnospiraceae > Butyrivibrio > Butyrivibrio fibrisolvens. Next base: position 769,507 of record NZ_CP065800.1, on the reverse strand, counting down.
CGTAGTTGTTAAGGATGAAGAGAACGAGACTGTTACTATATTCGCAGTTAATAAAGACCTTGAGAATGACTTCGAGCTGTCTGCGGACCTGCGTCAGTTCGCTGATTATAAGGTTGTAGAGCACATCATGCTCACTCATGATGATCTTAAGGCAGTTAATACAGAAGAGAATCCTGACAACGTAGCACCTGTTAATTACAACGGTACTAAGTTCGACAACGGAGCTCTTACAAGCCTCCTTCCTGCAAGAAGCTGGAATGTAATAAGACTTGCTAAGTAAAGATATGAAGAGGTCATAAGAGTCGCATGACTATAACATGTCATGGATTCTTAGAACCATAGAAATCTCCTTTTTAGTATTTGGTTATTAGATATAGACAAGTATGGATGAAAATCCCCTGTAGCGCATATAAAGAAGCTACAGGGGATTTTGATAATATGTCTATCTGCCGTTTATCTTAAAGGGGCAACCGGGATAATAATAATCAATAGGAGCTTTTTTCTTTACACGGTTTTTCTGATTGGTATAGACGATACCACTATTAGACAGAGTATTGATATTACCTGAAAAGTCTCCCAGATTATTGGATCTGTCCAGCAGATAAGAAGTGATATATATTGACAGGCAGAGTCCCGTAACAATACTGAGTATGATACTTATAATAAGCATTTGAATTTCAACCTCCATTTTGTCTTTTACTAACGTAGCGTGTAAGACTTTTTTCTGACGTAAGTCTAATGGAACTAAGCACTTTTTTGAGCTTCTTAATTCCGGTTACTGATATTGCAATGATCGTAAATACCATTGAAATGATCATCTTACCTATACTACTACTTGATCTTCTCACAGATTCATAATCCAGAAATGATCCTATTATAGGCAGTGTTATAAGGCTTAGGATCACAGCCAGTATTGCAAAAACAACCCAGAAGCGCTTTTGATCCCATGGAATACCACCGATAACCTTGCCTGTCTGGCCGTTAACAAGTATTGTATAGGGCTTGTCATTGTATCTAAAGGTCAGAAACCAGGCAGGAAGCATGACCTTCATAGGTTCATCCTTGACAAGGTACTCAGGATTATGATTGATGATCTTCTTGTCAGATCCTCTAACGGATCCCAATAATGCATCAGTAAACAGATGTTCTGAGCGGTCAATAGCAGTTCGGCACGCTTCCTTGGGCGCAACATCAGATATATCAGAATAAAAACCAGTAAGATAATTGATATTAAAATCTCTAAGAACAGTCAGGTTGTAGGGTTCAAGCTTGACACTTAAACTATCACTTAGTCTTGTAGAAGCGTCTGTAGTCATATGATCGAATATGCAGTAACCACTTCTTAGAGAATAGGTTTTATGTCTGGTTTTGCCGGATCCAACTTCGGATTCTACAACAGCAGAGTCTCTGTAAGCTACGTTGGTAACATAGTAAGGAATATATATACCTCTGATCATCTCTGTATGGAAATTCTTGATCTCATTAGGAATAAAAAATCCGGAATTTATCTTATTACGGATAAGATGCTCTGCATGCTGCTTGGTAAGATAAAATGGGAGGATCTTCTGCGGCTTTTTGAGTCTTGCAACTCTTGAGAATATGACATTAGGGCTTCCGCAATATACGCAGAAGGTAGACGCCTCTACCCCGTTAACAGAAATCTCCGCACCACAGGCACTGCATCTGTATATCATGCATTCCATATTGTCGGAATTGATATCTCCGCCGTAGATCTTACTTTCATGTATGGGAGCCTCTTCCTTATAGTCATCCTTAATATTGTATTCACTTATGTCAAAAGAGCTGTCGCAGTATTCACACTGCAAGCGACCTGTTCCCGGATTATAAACTATTCTGGCACCGCAGTTCTTACAAGATAGAATCATGATAAGCCTCATCTTTCGTGGTATAAAGTAATATTGACATCCATTGTTATGGTGAGTATCCCGGAATCAATGATTCCGGGATCAGGAAGTGTGTAGTCACAGCTAGTGCACTACACTAGATATCATGATATATCGATTGGCGCAGAAAGTAATAATATCTTGATAGATAGCCGATTTTTGGGGATGAAATGCATATTTGAGAGCCTTGGAAGGTGAGACGTAAGCGGTAAATATAAAGCCCTCTAGTTGGTTGCTTACAAATAAAGTACAAAAAGAAAAGACTCAAGCTTCGTAGAAACTTGAGCCTTTTCTTTTTATTCCTCGCCCGTATATGTTCTAGTATAGTGTGCCATGCTTACTTTCTTGGTAATCCCCAGTATAAACAATGTTGCCATAATAGCAATTGCTGCTTCAAAACTGAAAAAGCTTACTACTATTGCAAATAATAATAGGAAAATAGCTGTAAACTTTACTGTAAACTTCCCAGATAGTGATTCGATATGACACATACGCTCATCATGCATTTCGTTATAGATTTGTGTAAGTTTCTTATCATCCTTAAGAGCATTTGAATACTTTACAAGATGATAAATACTTATGATGTCTAATACGATTACCATTCCTATTACAAATCCCTGCATGAAATCAGCATAATTAGATGTTGCATACCTTGCAGTTATAGTTGGTCTTTGTGACACAAAATACAATGCTGCACTAAATAGTATAATTCCAACATATGCAAAATTCTGTTTTTTAATTGATTCTCTCATCTGATTCATTTTTTTGTTATTCATTAGTCTTCTTCCTCCAAGCTCTCAAAATCAAATACTTCCTCAATGTTCATATTGAAGTGATGTGCAATCTTATACGCTAATATCAGAGACGCTGTGTATTTTCCTACCTCTATAGAGGTAATTGTCTGACGCGTAGTTCCAACAATATCAGCAAGTTCTGATTGCGAAAGTTTATTCACTTTCCTTAACTCCTTTATTTTGTTTTTCATGACAGCCTCCATACTCTTGCTAAGTTCGCTTTGCAAATTTAGTATAGTTTACTTTGCATATTATGTCAAGTTAACTTTGCATTATTTTTATCTTTTTTCAAAATCATCCGTAAGCATTAAATAGGAAGCCCACACAGAATACCATTTTGAAAAATCAAGATCTTGTTTATCAGAAAAAGTCATTACATTAACACCATACATGCTAGCGGTTTTTCGAAAATTTGCCAAATCAGTTTCAGTATAATTGGACTTGGCCAGTGTGCGTCCTACCTTGTATTGCATTTGTATTACATCAGATATATAATGTATTCAAGAAAAGGTCAATAGGAGGTATTCTACATGAACCAATCCACTATCAGCGTCAGATTAAACAGTGAAGATAAAAAACAGTTTGAAGAGTTCTGTGAACAAACTGGCATGAATATATCCGTTGCGATTAATATGTTTGTAAAGAACGTTATCCGTGAGCAAAAGCTCCCCTTTGAGGTTAAAGCTGACCCTTTTTACAGTGAAGAAAATATGGCTGCACTTAAGAGATCAATCAAACAGCTCGATTCCGGAAAAGGAAAAATGCATGATCTTATCGAGGTGGATGAGTGAACAAGATTTGGTCTGACTGCGCCTGGGATGATTATATTTATTGGCAGGGACAAGATAAAAAAACACTAAAGAAAATCAACGAGCTTCTAAAGGACATCAACAGGAACGGATACAAGTGCAAAGGAAAGCCTGAACCTCTCAAAGGTGATTTATCTGGATTCTGGAGCGTTCATATAGATGAAAAAAACAGACTTGTATTTAGGATATCTGAAGCTGGGCTAGAGATTGCCCAATGCAGAACCCATTATAAGGATAAGTAAGGGAGTGGTGGCATCACTCCCTTATAGATTTTGGTCTTAAAAAATGTATGTTAGGTTTACAATTTGGCCTTAAAAAATGTATGACAGGTTTACAATTAGGCCTTAAAAAATGTAAGTATTATATATCATTAAACTCATCCTTATGATCCAGAATATAACTTATAGCATTATCTGCCGTCATATCACTGACATTTTCACTTAGCCATTTAGTCACTTCCGCTTTAGGCTTGGTATAGCCCTCACTCCATTGATTTACATAACCCTTACACAATACAGCAACAGAATCATCTCCATCTGACAAGATAACGATCATATCTGCAACTCCATCGTCATCCACATCCCAGAATTCAACCTCTACCACATCGCTGTACTGCTCTATATTTATATCTTCAGAATCTTTAAATCGTGGATGAGCAACACAGGCAACAACATTATCCACAATGATCTCGATATCCGGTCCCTCGTCTGAATCTACAACTGCACATGTGATCGTACCAGTATTCTGGTATATCGTAGCATCTATTACCTTTACAGCATTTTCTTCCCACAATTCACGATTGGAAAAAAATCTGTATGGATTATCAGAATCTCCAGTTGCCTCTATTGTGAGACGCCTGTTATTGGTCTGGAATCCAACATGGAAAATGATCTGGAGCACATCTCCATTTCTTACTCCCGCCTCACACCTTACATCTTTCATATAACAATCACTTACTTGTGAAAAGAAAATGTCGTATTCTTCTACATATACATAATTCGATACTAATGAAGCATCAAAATCAGTTATGCCTGTTTTATCTTCCACAAATGCTCTGCTTATACATGCTGCTCAGTAGCATCTACTTGCTCTCTTAAAAACTAATCCACTTTCAAATACTCATTTTAGATTAATATTTAATAAAGTCTTTTATAAACGTAAAAACTTGCGCATTCACAAAATTAATAGATGTCCTCATGTTAAAATGATATCTAAGCCAACCTTGAGAAACTATATAAATTGGTCTTAATATCCAATCTCTATACTTTGCCGGGATATGGATTTCTATATGGTAAGTATCATATAAAATATTTGCCGTTGGTATCTGCATAACAATTTCAGTCAATATAGCTGCCATTCCTAGCCAGAGTTCTTGAACTTGCTTTTCGCTTTCTTCATCTTCGTCAGCTTCTCTATTCTCATATAAGATCTTATCTATCTTCATAAGGCGATCATATGTCCTGGGTTCATCCATTACATGATATTTTGCTTCATACTTTTCAAATAATTCTTCTCTATGCTCTTTGAACCATGCCTTTCTTTCGGGTGTTTCAAAAGAATCTGGCTTTTCTACAAGCATTTTATCAAGTTCCTCTAACCCATAATCCTTAAGAAACTGGGCGAAGAATTCCATAACTGATATAAACTCTTCATCTGAATCTGCCTTCCAGTATTCCTTGGATTTATATTCAGGAAGTATAGTACCTATTTCCTTCATACCATGACCTTTAGCTGATGTGTAGAGCATAATCTTATATTCCTGATCCACTATATTGTGCTGCTGAACATATACGTGCTGTTCTACATCATCAACCCGCCTTTTAAAATCATATATTATCTTTTTATCACGGCAATTATATACAAACCCTTTTTCTTTTATAACATTGCCTATTATTTCTTTAATTTTACTTGTTTTATTCATTAAACTTTCTGATATCTTTACATTTAATTTTTCAAGAAATCTGTAACAAATCGAAAAACGGATACTTTTACAAAATTTTTTGATGGGAATTCATCAAAATGATACCTAAGCCATCCCTGCACAACAATATCAACAGGGCGTATTATCCAGTCTCTATACTTGGCTGGGATATGAATTTCTATATGATAAGTATCATATAGAATAGTTGCCGTTGGTATCTGCAAAACAATTTCAGTTAAAATTGCGGCCATTCCAAGCCAAATTTCCTGAACTTGCTTTTCGCTTTCTTCATCTTCGTCAGCTTCTCGGTTCTCATATAAGATCTCATCTATCTTCATAAGACGATCATATGTCTTGGCTTCATCCATTACATGATATTTGGATTCATACTTTTCAAATAATTCTTCTCTATGCTCTTTGAACCATGCCTTTCTTTCGGGTGTTTCAAAAGAATCTGGCTTTTCTACAAGCATTTTATCAAGTTCTTCTAAACCATAATCCTTAAGAAATTTGGCGAAAAATTCCATAACTGATACAAAATCTTCATCTGAATCCGCTCTCCAATATTCCTTGGCTTCATATTCAGGAAGTATAGTCCCTATTTCCTTCATTCCATGACCTTTTGCCGTAGTATAAAGCATTATCTTATATTCTTGATCTACGATATTATGTTGTTGAACATATACATGCTGCTCAACATCATCAACCTGCCTTTTGAAATCATATATTATCTTCTTTTCACAGCGAATATATTCAAAATTTTTTTCTTTAATTACTCCACCAATAATTTCTTTGATTTTTCTCGTGTTATTCATTCTTATGCTCTTTTCAAACTATTATTCATGGTTTTTAATCTCCTACAATGATGTATCACACTCATTATTCAAAACGTCGTATCCAAATAGTGACAGGAAAAATATTGCTGCTCCGTCTGTACCTGTAATGTACATAGGTGAGCTAAGTTCATCATGAAGATAATAGTAGTTATCTCCTGCTTTTGATATGGATATTACATTTTTGTCGTTAATGAAATTTACTTTTTCTTAATGACGTGTAGTTGCTACTCTGAAGCCAAGGTCATTTCTTTGTTTTTTTCTGATATAATACCTGTGTTATAGTAGTAGCTATTTACAATGCAATATTTTTATAGTAGCGCTAGATTCAGATTTATAAACAACATTATCTTCATTATTATTTGCATCAAATACATGGATTAAATCTTTTCCGTTCTCATAAAACCAACCACTCTCATGTGAAGTATAAACTATTTTGTCTCCGTTATCCGAAATTGCCAAGCCATTTGATGATGTGTTACATTTTATCTTTGATTCGACCGTATTATTATTAAGATTAAGAACATATATGGTAAAATTCTCACTACCAGATTTCTGATAAACCAAGTGCATTCCGTCTTCAGACATAGTAAACTGGCAGGAATTATCTGCTAATAATTCTTCCGTTCCATCTGAAAGAATTTTTAATACTATATTGAAAGATGATTTTTCCTGCTTTAAATAAATTATCCGCTGCTCGTCTTCAGAAACATAGAATGAATCAAAAGAACTATTAGCTTTGATGTTGCAATCAGAAAGCTCTATCACATTAGATGAGGCAAGATCATACTTATATAGTTTAGAATAATCGACATAATAAAATGCATTGAGACCAGGATTATAAATTATCCTTGAATGAATTTCTTTGACATCCACCAATGGCTCGACGGTATTAGTAGAGATAGTTATTCGTACTATTTTATTTTGTGAACCATCACTTTTGTAGCCAATCAATGTATTATCATCAATGTAGAATGCAGGGTTTATATTCTGGATATTATAGCTTGTAACGGCATTATCATAGAATGAACAAATTCCTTTACTACTGTCATAGAAAGTAATTTTAATATCCACAGCTTTACCTCCACAACTAACAAGCCCTAAAGCAATAATCAACACAAAAATAGATATTTTTCTTTTCATTCCGTACACTCCATATATGCAATACCTAAATCAGATAAATTTCCATAAAGATATCCAGAATACTCTCCTTTTCTAATTTTATCATTCATGTTTAGGTATACCCAATTAGGCATTGTATCAATCCAATCAAATTCTTCTGTCGCAAATTGTTTTCCTCCTGCTGCTAGTATCATTTGTACGTTTTGATTACAATTGTTTGTAAATACATTGTAATGTGTGCCGTTTTGAATATAATCTTGACGTAACTCCATAGCTTTAGCATACATTGCCTCTCCTTCTTCATTGGTAATATGAATCCACAATTATTATATTTTTGCGAATCTTGACATAAGCTTCGTACATCATACATGCGTTTGGAGGCTTGTAAACTGATTTCTGACATATGCTTTTTGAAAGTATACGGCTTGAAGGCAACGAAAAAGTAGCTATCACCAGCCCTCCTTTTCATTGCTATTCTTGAAGAAGCGCGATCTAGTTATTTTTAGCAGACAGTTCTGCAATTCAATGTTTCTTGCGAAAAGCAATAGGACAAAGTAACCCTACAAGAGATATTAATAAACCAACTGTAAAGGTTAGGATAGTTTTGTATGTTATTTCATTCTCCGTTATTGCCAAATATTGTATATAAAATCCAAAAATCAAATAACAACAAACTAATAATATCATCAATATTCTTTCCCTAATACTTTGCTTTTTTCCCTTTTCGCTAGGTCGTTGTTGCGAATACGAATTTATTGAACTTTTGTATTGGTTAAGAATTCTCTTTTTGACCTTTGCAAATTCTTTAGGATAATTTGTTTTTACTTTAATGTCATTATTGATAATAAATATCAACAATGCCTCATAATTATCCCATTCCTTATCATTTATTCTGATAAAATGCTTTTGATCAAAACGTAAAGTAATAACATCCCCTCTAATATTACTAACAACTCGTTGACCACTCTCATATTCACAAATATTAATACTATCGAATGTTTTTTTCTATCATATTTTATGAATATTTTCCCATCACAAATCTTCACTTCTTTGTTTAATTCTTCTACAAAAATCATTATTAGTATGGCGGGACCAGATAAAAAGAACAGTAATGTTAGTATTAGAAATATACTGGGCATATATATCAACATATACACAAAGCAAGCTCCAACCATTATTTCTAACAAGGACCATATAAAAATAAAAAACAATATTCCTGTTCTTTTTCTTTTTATCGTTATCTCTTTCTTATTCATCTATTATTCCGTACATATCTGTTCTGCAACATTGGTTCCTAAAATAGTACTACCAGTTATGGTCTTTCCAACCCAACTATTTTCAACATATTCTTCTGCTGCTTTCAACGCTTGTCTTGTATATTTAGTTATTTGCTTAGTTCCCTGTCTTTTTTGGTTCGCTGTTCCATTCTCAGCCCATTTTTCCCATGTTTCCCATAATTCTCCTTTATTTTTGATCACATCATTAGTTGTATTTCTATTGACAATCTTTTTTGCTATTCCTTTAAAAGCACCTTCTAAAAATGAACCTCCCGTTTCAAGCAAACCATTTACGCCTCCTCGAACTATTATTTCTTCTGCATCGTAGTCATTTTCTTTATCATTATCTAATAAATTAACGACATCATTTGTAACAGATTGAGCAAATCCATAAATTCCAGTTATAGCACCTTCTATACCCAATTTCGCAACAGATTGACCTAACTTTGAAGTAGCCCATTGTGTAGCTTTATCTGTTATATTTTTAGCCCCTGCAGATAGTGTACCTGCAGTAAGAGCACCAAATACGCCTGACACAACCACCTCACTAACATCTATTTTACCTGAAGTCATCTCCTGAAAACCTGCATCAATAGCCGCAGAAGATACAGCTCCAAAAGCTGCCGCAGCGCCAACACTTAGTTCGAGTGGCGCAGCAGCAACTGCAATTCCCACACCCACAGCAGCAACTGCAGCACCTATTGCAACTTGTTTTGGATTTTCTTTTACGTAGTCAACCGCTTGTTTTGCTTTATCAACAACCCAATCTAAAAATTGTCCATTTCTGTCAACAAAACCAATTGGACAACCAAAACAATAGTTGTATTGATTTAATGTAAAAGGAATATTTGTAAATCCTTTTACTAAATCCTCTGACTGGAATCGTCCTGATTTTGCATTATAAAATCTAGCCTGAGCAAACTTAAGTCCAGATATGTCATCTTCCTGATAGCCTGTGAATGCAAATGGCTGGATGATGTTGCCCTCTGTGGTGTAAGCGTGCCTAGTATGCTGTTTATTGCCTGCCTCTTTGATCTTGCCTGTGAATGGATTAATACTACGTCCAAAGTCATCAAATGCATATGATGATACTGCTGCTCCGTCTGTACCTGTCATGTACATTGGTGAGCCAAGTTCATCCTGAAGATAATAGTAGTTATCGCCTGCTTTAGACATAGAGATTACGTTCTTGTCATAGATGAAGCTTTCTGTCTCGCCGTTGACTGTTCTTTCAAGCATGTTATAGCAGTCTCTTGAAAGGTCACAGAGGTATTCTATTCTTTCTTCAGGGCGTATGGATGCTACTCTGAAGCCAAGACCGTTGTACTGATTCTCGAGTTCTCCCTTTTCAGAATCAACCACTTTAGATAGCATGTTTGTGGCATCGAAAGTAAAGGTCTTGTTTAGAAGGCCGTCTACATACTCATTTGTCTGATTGCCACGCTTATCGTAATCGTAGGATCTTACTATAGCCTGAGTGTTATTTAATTCTTTTGCTTCTATAAGCCTGTCGAGAGCATCATATCTGTATGTTGTTTGAGCATCTCTTTCAGTAAGGCTGGTTCTGTTGCCAAAGGCATCGTACTCATAGGATGCTCTTAACTTTCCATTCAGGCTGGACCTTGTGAGTCTTCCTATCTCATCATACTGGTAATCATACTGACCTGATATTGCATCAAGATTTCTTCTTTCTCTGTTAATTCCAGAGATGAGGCCTGAATTGTCGTAGCTGTAGAAGTACTTATCAAGTATACCTTCTTTGTCAAAGCTTGTCATACTCTCGATGTTACCACCCGGAAGGTATGAGTAATCCTGTCTTACTCCGTTTGGAAGGAGCTTTTCAATAAGTCTTCCGAGATTGTCGTAGGAATAGGATGTATGCTCATTGGATTTTTCTTCTATACCCTTAGATGTTATGGATGAGAGCTTTCCTTCATCATCGTAGCTATAAAGAGCCTGTCTGCCATCAGGGTATGTGAGCTTTGTCTTTTCACCTATGGAGTTATACTCATAGCCCACTGTTCTATTTTGATAGTCTGTTACCTTTGAAAGACGTCCAAAGATATCGTTTTCAAGTGTAGTCTTTCCAAGCCAGTCGTTGATCTCGCTAAGGTGGTTCAGTTCATCATAGCTAAATGCTACACTTCTGCCATCAGCATATCCAACCTTGGTTACTGCGCCTAGATCATTATACTCATAGGTTGTATCGAAGCTGTCTCTGTCTGTCTTTGTGATAAGGCGGCCATACTGGTCGTATTCATATGTCTCTTCCTGGCCAAGGGCATCGGTTACTTAAGTCACAAAAAATACCAATTGCAATTACTCTAATCATGTTCGTTGCTGTTTTCTCTTATCTCAAGCACATCAAATTGCTCTAACATAAAAAAATGATATGCCTGAGTAAGTAGTTTAGATGGCCCCATAGTACCTATTCCGGTTTTTCCTATATATGTCATATGTAAAAGAGTATTATCACCAAATGATTCAATTTTAACATTGTAAGTATGACCATAATCTTTGTTACCACTCCCATTAGTAGCAATATTAAGAGCGCCAAAAACTAATTCCCCTTCAGTATTGGATTTTTTAGTAAAAGTCCAAGATTTTAAATACTTACTAGTAAAAGCTGAATCTAGTTTGTACATGACATAGGAACTATTATCCTTAATTAAATATGTAATTCCATCAATCGTTTTTATATCCTCATTCTCATTCTTGGGATTTCTAAGCTTTTGATTATTTATTTCAATAACGATATGTCTAATGATAAATATAATAATCAATAAATAAAATATAATCATTTATGCTCCTAAATAACTGGTGATTTAAAAATATAAAATATATGTAAAGACTTTTCCAACATGTCATAGTATAAATCACTGGATTAGATATTAGTACTTCAAAGGTTAATCTTCGCACTCTCCATTTATATTATTGGTTATCAACCTAGATTTTTCTTTTGCTTTCAAAACAGTAGCAGCAACATTTTGAAGACCTTTTAGTTTTGCCTTAGGCAATGATAATTCATTGTTTACTTCTTTATATGAATTTTCAATCACATATTTTGCACCATCATATAATGCTTGAAATGGATAAAACAAAGGCGATCCATATGTTTCAGTAACGTGTAACTCTGCAACTTGTCCTTCAACTCCTACCCCCAATGACAAATATCCTCCAAATTTATTTTTTTCACCCGTTGGATCAGCATCACCAGAGGCCCACATACCTGCACCATATACTATAACTTCACCTCCGCTAACTCCTACTTCTGTTCCATAGCCCTGAGCACAAGTTATATCATCCGCCCACATCATCCCAGCATAAAGTGACCCTTTTGCAGACGAACCCATTTGAACGCCAAGTCCACCTGCTAATTGAACACCAAAGCAATAAAGCGGATCTGTAAATATTTTAGTAGTATCTATCACAAGCTGAGCACCATAACTACCAACTCCTCCTGATCCTGCGGATCCCGATCCGCCTATTATAATAATAGGATGATCTTTTTCATCTAGTTTATCCATAAAACTATCTATGGAATTATCTACTGTCTCTATGGCATTTGACGTTTCTTCGACATGTTCTTTATAATCAACAAACTCATCATCAATAGGTTCTCTACCATTTAAGTCAACAAGTTTGATAGGCATATTATAACAATATAAATAATGATTTATACTGTCTGGACGAATCTTATGACCTCTAACCTTATCCTCACTTACAAAGCGTCCATTTCCTGCATTATAGAATCTTGCCTGAGCAAAGTAACTTTCTGTCATCTCGTCGGTCTGATACCCGGTGAATGCAAGTGGCTGAAGGATATTTCCCTGTTTTTGGTACTGAGGTTTTTCTTTTCCTGTGCAAGGATCCAGATTCCTTCCAAATTCATCGTAAGCATATGTGTCCGACACTGTTCCATCTGTTCCTGTCAGATACATGCCTGTACCCAGTTCGTCCAGCATATAGAAATAGTCATCACTGGCTTTAGACATTGACACAACGTTATTATCATATACATAGCTTTCTCTCTCACCATTTACACTACGCTCAAGCATATTATGGTAGTCTTTGGTGAGGTCTAGAAGGTATTCAATCTTTTCTTCAGGACGGGTTACAGCTACTCGCTTTCCAAAGCCGTTGTAGCTATATGTTGCTTCTCCTTTAACTTCGTCTGTTACCTTTGCAAGCATATTAGCTGCATCAAAAGTGAATGTCTTTGTTATTGTGCCATTCTCAATAATACTTGTCTGGTTACCGCGATTATCGTAATTATAGACTTTCCTTTCTGTATCGCTAACTGATTCAAGAAGTCTGTCCAGAGCATCATAATTATACTTAGTCGTAACGCCGTTTTCTACAAGTGTCCTTCTGTTTCCATAAGCATCATAGCTATAGTTTCTTAATGGATTACCATTAAGATTTACCTGCGTAAGCCTATTTACAAGATCGTATTCATATGAGTACATTCCTGATATGTCATCTAATTCTCTTCTTGATCTTTCAATCTGTGTTCTGTTCCCTTGTCCATCGTAACTATAGATATATTTATCCAATAGGCCTGCATTATCAAACATCTCAAGGCTCTTCAGATGTCCGCCCGGAAGGTAATCCATTACTTCTCTGTTATTATTAGGAAGAAGCTTTTCTATCAATCTACCATACTCATTATAAGAGTAGCTTGTAACATCTTCTCCGTTTACGAGTTTACTTAATCGAAGATTATCATCGTATAAGTAATCTACTTTCTTTCCGTCAGGATACGTAATAGATGTACGCTCTCCATTTCTTCCATAAGTATATGAAACAGTCTTGTCATTGTAATCGTTTACTGACAATGCTCTACCTAAAGCATCTCTTTCGATGGATGTGATGCCAAGCCAGTCTTTAAATTCACGCAGCTTACCTAGTTCATTGTATGAAAACTCTATGCTTCTTCCATCTGCATATCCTACCTTGGTTACTGCGCCAAGATCATTATACTCATAGGTTGTATCGAAGCTGTCTCGATTTTTAGGGTAACAGGCACTTACATAAAGTCATGTCCCACCATCCCTGATAGTGGTTTGAACCCTACGGGGCCGTTGGTACTGTCTAAAGAAGTTCTGGGTCTGGTAAACAATAGATTCAATCCAATTCTTAGCTTACCTGTATATGGATCTTTTCTGCTTCCAAAGAAATCATATGTTTAAACATCAACAATATGATCATCTGCCCCCGTAAGATATAATATATTTCCAAGTTCATCATGATGATAATAATTGCTATTGCCTCTATTCATACTTATGGGACTGCTCACACGTTAGACATTTAAAGCTATTGTACGTATAAATATGTATTCATATATCAAAGATATAATAATTACACTAATAATGATAAATATATTCTTTGTATCGTATGGCATAATAATCTTACTCAACAAATAAGCGCTGCCTGCAAAGGCTGAAGAGCCTATAGGTATTGCCGCATTCGAAATTTGATCGTCTTTCTCAAATGATTTCGCTCTTTTTCCCATAAAAAAACCTATTATACCAACAATAATTTGTATAACAATTGCAAATATACATAATACTCTTACATCAAATACATTTGAAAGATTAAAAATAACCCAATTAAACTCAGCAATCATAACTATCGTTGAGACAATCAATGTTACCTCTATTTTGGGGGAGACTCTAGATATCATCCACATAAACAGTAATACACATGCTCCAAACAAATGTATAAACAGGCTTAATTTGAAATCACAATTCTGAGAATATGACTCAAGTAAGTTAAGCGACCATATTAGTATTGCAAACAAAAAAGAGCCTTTATAAAACAAACTATTTAGCTTACTATCAAATTGAATTTTCATGCCCATCCAAATGTCTTATCAAGCCATCCTCCTATTTTTTTGCCCCTTCATAATATAAATCTTTAACTTCTTGCCTAATAGTTTTTCCATCAGGGAGTTTAACATCATCAACTACGTTTGATGCCAAATATACCGTTGCCACTCCAACTGCAGCTCCTACCAATACCGGTGCGGCTGCAGTTGTTGCAACTCCTAACGCTCCAGCTGTAATACTAGTCGCAATTGTTGTTGCTAATGATATGGATCGATGCCTCGTCCAAAGTCATCAAATGCATACGATGATACCGCTTCTCCGTCTGTACCTGTCATGTACATTGATGAGCCAAGTTCATCCTGGAGATAATAGTAGCTGTTTCCTGCTTTTGACATGGAGATCACGTTCTTATCGTAGATGAAGCTTTCTGTCTCACTGTTTACAGTGCGCTCAAGAAGGTTAAAGCAGTCTCTTGAAAGATCGCAGAGGTATTCTATTCTTTCTTCTGGTCTTGTTGATGCAACTCTGAAGCCAAGACCATTATACTAACCAATTACTAATCATAGAACTCAACGAATAAGTATTTCTACAAGTAACAACCTTTGTTCGATGTGGCCTAGTTACAGCAAAACTTATTGCTTGATCAGTAATATCCTGATTCAAAACAAATATTGTTTTATCGTAATCATTTGGAGTAATACTTTTAAGTTCCTTTTTTATTTTTTGTAGATCTACAATAGTGTCTGTATAAACACGCTTTATTAATATCCTAAAATCGTTTCCATTGATAATATAATCCGCTCCGCTCTTATCATTGCAAGATTCATCAATTGTTTTTCCACTTCTAGCAATTATTCTCTCCACATATTCTTTAAACTCCTCTTCTTTCATACGGACAGAACTATCTGTAAGATGTCCTTTATTTGAACACCATACAAACATGTTCTCTAATGCCTCTCCAGTATGATATCTTATCCAAGCCTGAGCCACATCGCGAATTGGCCGCGCAGATAAAAATCTATCTTCATAAGGGATTTGTACTTCTACAAAATATGTATCATACGTAATGGTTGAATTTTCTTCTTGAAGCATTATCTCACTTAAAATAGCTGCCATTCCAAGAATCAGTTCATAAACTTTCTCGACGGATTTATCGTCTTCTTCACTAAATCTATTTTTATACAACACCTCATCAATTTTACAAACTTGTTCAAAACTAGATCCTTCTGCAAGAATATGATATCTTTCTTCATATTTTGAAATCAGTTCTGATCTGTGTTCCTTAAACCACCTCTTCCTCTCTGGCGTTTCGAATGAATCCGGTTTTTCTTCAAGCATATCATCCAGAATACTAATTCCTTTATCCTTGATAAATTCTGCAAAGAAACACATTGTAGCTTCAAACTCTTTATCAGACTCTGCTTTCCAATATTCGTTTTCTTTATATTCCGGCAATATATTACCTATTTCTTTCCTTCCATTTCCCTTTGCCGTGGTAGAAAACATTAGCTTATATTCCAAAACGTCTCTTTTGTGCTGTTGAATTATTATATGCTCTTCAACATCATTTATAATTCTGCCAAATATCCATACGATCTTTTGATCGCAACGAATATATTCAAATCCATACTCTTTTATGGCATTCCCAATTATCTTCTTTATCACTGATGTTTTGTTCATATACTTGCTCCTTAAAAATCAAACACATAAGGTCTATGTTCATGTACTACTTTTGATGCATAGATGATAGCACAAGATATATCTATACCAAGATTAAATCCCTTATTAAGACCGTTTATAAGCTCGTTAGCTGAAAGGTTAATTGGTATCTCAATATCTATTTTTTCTCCGCTCACCAAATTGTGAAATATTACTATTATCTTTAGAGTACTTGTCATTATCTAAAGTGTATGAAATGTGAGAAAATGCTTTTTCTACGATCATTTTTCCTTCTGTAGCCACATATTTATATCCTGTGGCATACATGTCTCCCTGTCTGGTATCCGAATTTTATGGTAAAAAACCTATATTATTTTAATCTAATTTGCATTTCATCTATCTATCATCCGACGAAATGCATAAAGAATAGGATCGCCTGTTTGGGCAATCCTATTCTGCAAAATACTGATATTTTTTATGAAATACATAAAACGCTTGTCCTAGTGTCATTATCTGTGAGAGATGTTCTGTTGCCAAAGCATCATATACATAAGAACCCCTTAACTCTCCGTTAAGGCTGGAACGTGTGAGTCTTCCTATTTCGTTGTACTGGTAGTCATACTGTTCAGATACAGCGCCATCAAATTCATGCAACTTTAACTCACTTTTAATCACGCTTAGAACGCACAACACAATCCTTGATTAAGGAAGCACTACCGCACTACTTGACAGAAATTATGCGTTTAAATTAAGAATCTCATCTGCAATTATCAAACAATCACTCTGTTTAAGTAAAAAAACATCATCTCCAAACGATTTAATAAAAAGATCATAGATATACTTTGCTAGTTCTTTACGCTGAATACACTTGTTTGTATGTATATACTTGTATATTTCATATATTTCATATTCATATTCATCACTTGGTGCCATGGGAAATAACTCAATTGGATCCCATGAATTGATTATTTCTTTAATACTATTTATTTTATCTTCCATAATAACCTCTTCTATTCGCCACAAAGCCTTTCAACAATCTCTATCATGTTTGCATCAAAAGTATCTTTAGTCCAAGCAGTAATCAATCTCCCAGTGTTACTAACGACTGCTACTCCTTCTGTTGTTACATATGCAAATTTTGTTCCTGCTCCCTGCATCAAAACTTTTCCCTCTGAAATATAATACTCTATCATCTCTCGCGTAATTCCTCGTTCCATCATTCGTTCTGAACCATGAAATGCATATTGCTCCCAATCTACCAGTATATTAGGATTTTCTACGTATGTTCCCATCTTTCCAAATGTTTCACCATACGCAACTGTTTCTTGGGTTGAATAATTTGCCCAATAAGTAAGTGTTCCAGCTTCAGTTCCGGTTGCTCCGGCCGCAAGGCCTCCACCTAGCAGGTATGTAGCACCCATATAAAAGATGCTTGTAGCTGAAGCTGTGATTGCCATTCCTTCAGCAAATGCATCTCCCTTATCTCCATCACTACACGCGGCAAATACTCCGCCTCCGACAAGGCTTGCTCCTGCAACAAATAGTGCTGGTGCAGCGCCTCCAGTAGCGGCCGTGGCTGCTACTGCAACAGCTGTAACTGCAACTTCCATAGGATGTTCAGCAACAAAAGTACCTACCGTCTTAACTGCATCTACAGTATCTTTGGCAACATCGCTGACAACTTCACATGTTGTATCCCATGCATCACTCGTCGCATCACACACATCACCTGCAACATCACAAGCTGTATCCCATGCATCTTCCATCCATCCGGGCCACTTACCATTCTTATCTGAGAATCCAACCGGATTTCCAAAGCAGTATCCATAATGGTTTATGGTAAGAGGATTATTTATAAATCCCTTTCTTGGATCTTCAGACTGGAACCTTCCTGTGGTTGTATCATAGTATCTTGCCTGTGCAAACTTAAGACCTGATACTTCATCTTCCTGATAGCCTGTAAATGCAAATGGCTGGATGATGTTTCCTTCTGTGGTATAAGCATGCTTAGTGTGCTGTTTATTGCCTGCCTCTTTAATCTTGCCTGTGAATGGATCAATACTACGTCCAAAATCATCAAAGGCATATGATGATACTGCTGCTCCGTCTGTACCTGTCATGTACATTGGTGAGCCAAGTTCATCCTGGAGGTAATAGTAGCTGTTTCCTGCTTTTGACATTGATACTACATTGTTGTCATAGATGAAGCTTTCTGTCTCGCCATTTACAGTTCGCTCAAGAAGGTTGTAATAATCTCTTGAAAGGTCGCAGAGATACTCTATCTTCTCTTCAGGTCTTGTGGATGCTACTCTGAATCCAAGTCCGTTGTACTGGTTTTCAAGTTCTCCCTTATCTGTATCTACTACCTTTGACAGCATGTTTGTAGCATCAAAAGTAAAGGTCTTCTGTAGGAGTCCATCTACGAATTCTCTTGTCTGATTACCACGCTTATCGTAATCATATGTCTTTACGATTGCCTGCGCATTATTTAGTTCTCTTGCTTCTACAAGTCTGTCGAGAGCATCGTACTTATAGGTTGTCTGTGTTTCTCCTTCTATAAGGCTTGTTCTGTTACCAAATGCATCATATTCATATGCTGACTTAACCTGACCGTTAAGGCTTGACTGTAAAAGGCGTCCTATAGGATCGTAATTGTACTCATACTGACCTGATATATTCTCAAGATCTCTTCTTTCTCTATTGATTCCTGAAATCAGGCCTGCATTGTTGTAGCAATAGAAGTACTTATCAAGTATACCTTCCTTATCTATGCTTGTCATGCTCTCAATGTTTCCACCCGGAAGGTATGAATAGTCCTGCTTTACTCCGTTTGGAAGTAGTTTTTCTGACAGACGTCCAAGTTCATCATAGAAGTAACTTGTCTCTTCTCCGTTACCTGTGATAGATGATAGTTTTCCTTCTTCGTCGTAAATATATACAGCTTCTCTTCCATCAGGGTATGTAAGCTTAGTTTTTTCTCCTATGGAGTTGTATTCATAGCTTACTGTTCTGTTCTGATAATCAGTTATTTTTGTAAGGTGTCCGCGGATGTCGTTTTCAATAGTTGTTGTTCCGAGCCAGTCATTTATCTTACTCAGCTGATTAAGTTCATTATAGCTAAAGGCTACACTTCTGCCATCACCATAGCCAACTTTAGTTATAGCTCCAAGGTTATTGTATTCGTATGTTGTATCGTAGCTGTCTCTGTCAGTCTTAGTTATTAGACGGCCATACTGGTCATACTCATATGTTTCTTCCTGACCCAGAGCATCTGTTACCTTTGTGAGCTGACCTGCAAGGTTGTAGGAATAGAGGTTTACATGACCGTCTTCTCCTACTATTGGGAAGTCATCTGATGATTTTTCATCTTTTTCGATCATTCCTTCTACTCTGTGGATACTCTTAAGCTTATCAAGCGCATCATAAGTATATACTGTTTCATTTCCAAGAGCATCTACTACGCTCTTTAGCTTTCCTGTTGGTGTGTAGGTGTAAAGTGTAGTGCTACGTCCGTTAGATACTTTTGTAGCTCTTCCCATGGCATCGTATTCATATGATGCTGTGCGTCCGTCACTTCCTTCTACCTTTACTACTCTGTTAAGGGCATCATAAGAATAGCTGATAGTATAGCCATCAGCGAATGTTCTCTTTTCTACTCGGCCTGCATTGTCATAGATTAGTTCCTGGTCTTTTCTTCCGCAGAAATATATAGCATGAAGCTTTCCTGACTTTGTATATTCAAATCTTCTTACTCTTCCGGCAGGATCTGTTACAGTCTCTATGGCACCTGACTTTGTATAGGTATAAGAAGAGCCATGTCCAAGAGGGTCAGTCTGTCTTACTACTCTTCCAAGTTCGTTATACTCTCTTGTGTATCTGTTACCAAGTGTATCTGTTACAACTGTGATCTTGCCATTCTCATCGTACTCATAAGACTTCTCATGACCAAGGGCATCTGTTTCTTTGATCACCTGATTGAGGGCGTTGTACTTTCGGCTGTTTACCTTGATATCTCCAAGGTATCTTGTTAATACGTTGCCATTCTTATCGTAGTCATAGCCTGTGGTTCTTCCTTCAGGATCTGTGACTTTTTTGACACGCATGAGAGGATCATACTCGTAAAGTATTGTTCCGTTGTTAGGAAGGGTTATCTTCTCTTCCTTCCACATACTGTTATAGTCAACATTTGTTACTCTTCCTGCTTCATCTGTTACCTTGCATGGCTTTCCTATGATGTTGTATTCCCATGTTTTTGATGTTCCGTCAGGATTTGTTATCTTTGTTACTTTTCCGCTTTCGTTATACTCATATGATGTTCTGTTACCAAGGGCATCTGTTACGGATGTTATCCTGTCAGCATCATCATAGGTGTACTTTTTGGTGTTTCCTTCTATATCACTTGTTTCTATTACTCTTCCGAGGTTGTCGTATTTATAGAAGGTCTTTACTCCTTCCGGGTCTGTTATGCAGCTTACGTTTCCTTCTGCATCATAACTAAGAAGGGTTATGTTTCCTTCTTCGTCCTTAACCTTCTTAAGATATCTTCCTGTATAGTAGAAGCGCTTCTTATTGCCAAGAGGATCCTTAACTTCAAAGAGGTTACCTTGTATATCATATGTATACTTATAGCTGTTTCCTTTTGGATCCTTTAATGCCATGAGTCTTCCGTCCGCATTATAGGTCATGCAGGTCTTATGGCCCATGGGATCTATAATGCTTGTAAGGTGACCTCTGTTGTCATAGGTATATCTAGTTGTATATCCAAGCTTGTTGGTATGTGATATCTTCTGGTTACGCTTATTGTATGTGAAGCTTTCTTCGCCGTCATAATACTTTGTACCAGTATGGCGCATCTTGGCATCATGCTTATATACTACCTTGTTGCCGTTCTGCTCTGTTGCTGTTGTGGTGCGCTTCTTGTCATCATATGCATAAGTCATGACTCCGCCATCCGGGAACGATTGCTTTATGGTTCTTCCCTGACTGTCATAGATGTTGGTTATAGCTTTTATGCCGCGCTGATTAGTTACTTCTGAGATCTTGCCATCCTCTGAGTAATCATAAGAGGCTGTTGTGCCATCAGCATATGTAACTGATGCAAGAACCTGAACGGATTTAGAACGATTCTGTTTAGAAGAACCAATCTCAGTATGCGTGTTTTCTAAAGATGTAGCCTTAGAAAGATTCTCTAAAGACTCTGTACCTTGTTGTGAGTTTTCTGATGATCCGTTTACAGATGATTCGTCTAAACTATTTTCAACTGACACGTCCCTGGTTTTATAGGTATACTTAACAACCCTTCCGGTATGATCCTTAAGGGTTTCTATGTTACCGTATTCATTGTATGTAAAGAACAGTGCTGCGCTTCCCGGCGTTTTAACAGATGCAAGGCGTTTTACCTGAGATCTATCGTCTGCCTGACTATCAGCATCCTGGTCTTTGTTTTCAGCCACTTTCACATTAGTATATAAAAGCTCTGCAACTGTTCCATTATCATCACCCAGTTCCACAAGATATCCGTTTTCATCGAACTTCTTGTACTGGCCATTGTCCTGACGGAGGATATAGGTTTTCTTTTTTATTATCTCTTCGGCTGTTGATTCTGAGTCATCTTCTATCTCTGACAAAAGGCCTGGTTCGCCATGGATCTCTTCGTAGTACTTCTTACCTTTGATGATGCGCTCTTTATAAAGGCCTATACTTCCGTCTGCATAGGATATGCGGATTCCTTCTTCGTCTCTTGTAAGGTGCTCTGAATAGGTTGTGCTCCAGCCGTTTCCAAGGATGAAGTCTTCTTTGGATGATGGAAGAGCGTTATAGAATCTTTTGAATGTAAGAGGGTAGAGTCCGCCTATCTTGAGATCTTCATGCTCATTTATGTAGTTACCTGTACACATGTTTACAGGATCGTATTTATATACTTCACATCTTTCCTTATTACCATTAAGGTAATCGGCCATGTTCTGCATATAGGTGTCGTATTCCTGTTTGGTAGCTTCATCAAGTGATGAGGATGGATCTTTATACCAAGGAAGGAGGGTAGTATCTGAGTAGTTTAGAACAGTATCCTGCAACTGCTGTGATGTAAGTTCAAGGAATCCTTTTAAGTTTGATTCTATGTCTGCAAGGAATGAATCGATTTCTGATCCTGTTATCTCGTTTGCATGGGTATCATTGAAGCTGCAAAGGCAATTTTTGGTCTTAGGTACTCTTCCCTCAGTGCTGTTATTTCTTGTGATAAAACCAAAGTATGTCTTGGTATTGCCGGGCAGTGGCTGGGTGAATTCCACGCCTGCTATGGAGCATCCTGATACCAGTCCCTGATATACCTCTTCTATATCGTCGCTTACTGTTTCGAAATTGCTGATATAGGTCTCGAAGTCATTTATTATCTCTTCAAGACGTGATAGCTTCATTCTGGCGGTGTCATCTTCTGTAACTTCATCCTTGAAGTTTTCAAGAAGTTCATCCTGTTTAGTCATGAATTCCTGTATTACCCATACGAGGTCTTCTATCATCTTGATCTGATAGTCCTGTATGAAGGCCTTGGCTGCCTCTGCTTCAGGTCCTGTATGTGTATCGTCATCTACGAATGCTTTGAATTTCAGAATCAGTGTATCTGACATTGACAGGAAAGCATTATACTTTTCCTGACATGCTGTAAAATATTCGGCCAGCTCACGCCTGGTCCCATGTTATTTCCCCGTTATTTCCTGCCATAAAACTTTATCTCCTTTTGTCGTTCCTATGTTGCTTGTCTTGTTATTGTTATATTGTCTTAATTTATTATTGTTATTTTTCTTAACTTATGCCTGCGGTGTCTTGACCCTTGTGATCGAATTGCCTGCAATGCAGAAAGCATCGCCCAATACGCAAGGTTTCTTTGCAGCTTTGACTATCGCCATAGGGATAGTCAGTATCTTGATATCTCCTATGTTCTCGAACATGAGAAGGTTACCGCAATCTCTTACCTGACGATGGATAGGATTAGAGCCTACCGGTGAGATTGCCTTATTGTCCACGTTAGTAAACCATATGCAGATCCTGCACTTTTTGAAGGTATCTGTAAGCTCTTTATACTTATTGAATACATCTTCATTTGATGCAATTGTATCCATGGCTGTTTTAGAGTTGATCATAAGCATTATGAGAGGTTCACCTTCAAGTGCTCCTGCATCAGCTGTGAGTCTTTCGTGGCGGGTCTTAGCGATGTCATGGATCTGCTCGATGATATCGATTATCTCAGTATTACTTGTAGTATAGTTATCTGTTATGCCAAGTCCTTCTGCGAATGATAACTTCTCTTCAGTATCATCGATCAGGTACAGCTTAACCGGCGATGTCTTATTGCCATCTTCCATCTCATTTATGCAGTATTTAAGATAACCGATCCTTCCAAGGTCTTCTCGTCCAAGAATTCCCATAAGAGGTCTGCTTATAAGGTCTGTCTGTACAGCTCTTGTATCAGTGTAGGCAACACCTTCTATCATCTTGTACTTATCAAAGCCCTTAATTCCATACTGATTCTTAAGGAATGCATTTGTTACCTGAGCCGGAACAGAAGCGATTGTCTTTACTATACTTCCTTCATACTTTGTATTTACTTTTTCTATAAATTCATTTATCTTTGATATTCTTTCAACTTCTTTGCCCATAGAGAATGCCAGGTATGACTGGAATTCCTTGATCTCGTTGTCTATCGGGATGAGGCCTCGTCCCGGTACATCGTCCGGTCTTATACGACATCTGTCAAGGAGCGCTGTATACTGTGAGCGGTCATTACAGTTGAGCGCGATCTTAACTGCAAAATTAGTAAGAAGTTTGTATCCTATACCGGATGTCTGCTGGTTGGTTATTACTATAGATATACCTACAGCTACGCCGTCCCTGCATATCTTAAGGAAGTTATCTTCATGCTCAGCATAAGTTGATCTGAATACAGTATAGTTCTCCACAAAGAGGATTATCTGTGGCATGTCCTTATAGCCCGCCTCACGATATGCGCTGTATGAGCTAAGACCTATGTCTGCAAGCTTCTCTCTTCGCTCATCAATTGTGCTCAGCATGAACTTCATGAGATTCTTAAGCTTGTCATCTTCACTGATTGTAACTACAGCGCCCACATGATTCATCTTCTCAAAAGTGCGCATGATCATTGATGCAAAATCAATGATATATATGCTGACCTCTTCCGGTGAATACTTGGTCGCAAGACCATAGATCATACTCTGAAGAAGATATGACTTACCACTAAGTGATGAACCCAAGATAAAGATATGGTTTTGGGTAAAGTTCAGTTCAAGCTCATTCTGCGCTTGTCTTGCAGGATCATCATATATACCAATAGGAACAGTAATGTCTGTTCCTGATACCTTAAGATCAGATGGATAGGGTATGATCTCTCCAAGCGGCGGAAGGACTATGCTGGGAAGCTTATCTATATTCTGCTTATCACAGTAGTCGTGGATATATTGAGTAAGTGCTTCAAGCTGAGTTTCTGTTCCCTTGGTCTTTTCAGGCTTCTGACTGTATACAGGGATTCTTGCACCTGACAGAGTGACCGCATTTATCTCAAACTTTCGCTTGTTGTCTGTATTACCAAGGTGTGTTGGAGCCCCACTGTATGCTGACTGGAAGAGCTCAAACAGTTCGTTATTACCTACCTGAAGATAAGCTCTACCCGGCTCTCTTATTTCTGCAGCAAGTGGAGACTTTAATACTTCATTACTGTCGCTCTTACTCTGAACCTTAAGACAGAGCTTAAACTTGGAGTTACTCCAGATCTGGTCATTAACAACGCCGGCTGGTTTCTGAGTAGCAAGTATGAGATGTACACCAAGAGATCTACCTATACGTGCTGCAGATATAAGTTCCTTCATGAACTCAGGCTGGTCACTCTTAAGTTCGGCGAACTCATCTACGATCAGTATCAGGTGAGGAAGCGGTATATCTGTTTTGCCATCACGATACAGGCGGATATAGTTATCTATCTGGTTGACATCATACTTGGCAAACAATTCCTGACGACGCATTAGTTCAGCTTTGATAGACATAAGCGATCTGTCTATCTGCTTGCCATCGATGTTGGTGATGGCACCGTTAAGATGAGGCAGATCCCTGAACTGATTGGCCATACCACCACCTTTAAAGTCAATGATTATGAAGCTGACTTCATATGGATGGAAAAGAGTAGCAACAGACAGTATATATGTCTGCAAGAGCTCTGATTTACCGGAGCCGGTAGTTCCTGCAACAAGGCCGTGAGGTCCATGGAATTTCTCATGAAGGTCAAGGGCAAGGATCTCACCACCGCTCTTAACTCCAATAGGTGCTGCCATACTCTCATATACCTTGGAAGCATTCCATCTTGAATTAAGATCAAGATCAAAAGCATTCATGATGCCAAGAAGCTGATACATGGTGATATTCTTGGTAAGTGTGCTCTCAAGACTTACTTCATCTACGTACACGCTTCCAAGACGAAGCGCACACTTTTCTGCCACAATTCGCTCAACATGGTCATATACAAAGTTCTGAACTTCCTGTCCGTCCTTGGAATCCTGAATATAACCTCTGTTATCCTGAGGCTCTAAGTACACCTTAACATCACAGCCTGCATTTAACAGTTCTTCATATTCTTCAAAGAAAACAAAGGCAAAGCGAAGATCCTTGGCTTTGGATACATAGTTAAGCACAGGATGGTTCATTATCGCATCGCTTCTGTAGCAAAATACGACTATATATGGCAGGTTTTCTATTTCAGCAGCTTTAAGGTTTTCTCTTGCAGACAGTTCTCCATAAAGGTAGGCAAGGCCGCTTTTTCTGCTTCTGTCATCAAATATGAGATTACGCATGGCTGCGTTATCAGATGACATGTTTTTAAACCATCTGATCCATTCAAAGTCCTGCTTATCAATCTCATCCATTATCATGAACACTTTGACATCTTTATAAAAATGCTGACCACAGATTTCTATCAGCAGGTTTTTGGCCATCTGATACAGTTTTGACCGTACGCCAATAACACCTGTCGCGTTGCTGTCTGACAGGTGAAGCACAACCGGCATATCATCGATATATCTGTACTTATCATGTACTTTCTCAGGGTATTCCATCATTGGGTCTTCAATCTCAACAAACTGCTTCTCGTTGAATTCAACCTGGCACACAGATTCAACGCTGCCCATGCCAATACATATATCAAGAAAGTCAACATCGGAGGGTGCTTTTTCAAAAAGACTTGCATCGAACTTTTCGATGGAGCTTACAGTATCTTTCAGGCTCCGGTTTCTCTTTTTGAATATAGTCTTCTCATTCTCTCTTGCTTCTATGATCTCTTTTTCCTTATCATCGAGATATTCATTGTATTTCTCGACTCTGTGGATCATCTTCTGCTTATATTCTTTTTTCTCCTTAAAATAGTTGACGATGGACATGATTATTCCAACGCCCATGGAGATACCAAAGTACAGGACGTATGTTATATTCCTTCCACCCATAACACCTCTTAAGAGGATCATGGCCGCGAACATGGTAACAGATGGGATCAGTGTTATAAGAAGACCACGCTTTTGCTTCTCAGGGGCTTTCTCAGGAGGCAGTACCTTGATCTTGTAATCGGGATCCTTGTACTGCTGACGTACACTTCTAAAAAATCTTGGATAATTCAGATGATTTTCTGACAGCTCCACCAAAGACGAAGACAGATGCGAGGTTACCTTGCCGGAGTCTGTTGTATAGACAGTTCCTTTTTCCAGATAAAAGAAATAGCCGTTAATACATATGAAGTCGTTGTCATAGAGGCTGATCTTATCGCCTTTTTTATAGACTCCGTTAACCATTACGCCATATGAAAGGTTCGACGGGTCAAGTATATAGTTATCGCCATTATAGATAAGTCCTGCAGATTCACCGCCTGTAACAAGGTCATTGATGAAGATATCGCTTCCGCTGGCGCCGCCAACATATATCATGCGGCCAACAGGCATCAGGATAGCCAGGTTATAATTGTCCTGCACTATGCCAAAATCGGCCATGAAATCTATATACAGAACATCTGCGTCTGATGCTTTGTAGCGAACAGTTATGCTGTCGCCGGGTACAAGATCATGGATACTCTCATTAAAAGATGCCTCACTCTTTATATAGATACCCCCTTCACAGAAAAGGGTAAACTTGTCCTGATGCTTTTCTATAAGTATTTTGAAATCTTCAAAATAATCATTTCTTATAAGTGCAACATGGCACTCCTCTCCGGTACCGATGCTCAGCGTATTAAAACTATTATCACTTATCGTTACTTCCCTGTAGATACGTGAATTATATATAGTTACTCTATAATTCATTGTCTTTCCTGCCATACTCCATCAAAATATATGATCGTACCATTCCTAAGTCCGATCTCTTCAAGTGTTACTTCACCCCTTATTAAAGCTGTGGGATTCTTGGATCTTAAATAACATCTTGAAGGGTTGTCCATGTCTATTCCAAGGTCAAAGCCTTTGTTTAGTCCGTTTATAAGTTCCGTTGCTGAAAGGTTCAGGGGAATCTCAAGGTCTATGCTCTGGCCAGTGATCTGATTTTTAAATATGACTATTATCTTCTCTTCCATATATGCCCTCACACAACTGCTTCTGCAGTATCTCTAAGAAGCTTTCTTTCAAATATATCCTTCATAGTCAGCTCCTTATCAGCTTCAGGGATGTACTCTGCAATAGGGATGTCATCGTCAATGACAGGATCTTGCAGATAGTCAGGTCTATCCTTTATATATCTTCCACATACAATAAAACTCTGGCCGGAGTACTGACCGATGTTTTCAAGAAATCTTGTAAGGCGCTTTCTTGAATTGGCGCTCTGCGTAGCTGCTATTATCAGCCGATCTCCTGCAAGGATCTGCCTCATGATGGCGCCACTTATAACACCTGCTCCATGCTCTAGAACTATATAATCATAATCGCTGCTCTCTACCAGGATATTTACAAGTTCATAGTACCTGGATATCTCAACACCATAAGAAGCAGGTATTCCATGAAATGGTCTTATATAATCCATAAAATCTGCTTGAATAATGCTCTCAATGCTCTCTTTGGAACAATCTCTCATCGCAGATGCAAGCTTCCTGTCACAAGCCTCATCTCCGGTGCTGCATCCAAGGATCTGATCATAAGTCTGGAAATCCTCTGCATCCACATACAAGGTCTTATATCCTTGTCTTGAAAGCCAATACGCTGTTCCAAGGGCTGTCACTGTCTTACCGGCTCCTCCGCTTACGGATACGACATTTATAAGATGCGTCAGATGCGCCTGTTCATTAGTATCCTTTAAAAGATACATATCTCCAAGGGCCTGTACTATGCCTTGAGATCCTGCATACTTATTGATCTTCCCGCTACTCTCATCACCTTCTGACAGCTGATACACATGAGCCGGGTTCTGCTTTTGGCAGAATTCACCTGCAAGTTCTTCGTCGATGATAAGTGTGTCTATTCTGTGGGAAGATTTAAGATATTCCTCAAGATATGCCGTATCATCAATGGTTTCCAGCACATAATCCATGCCAAGTACGCTGGCAAGATCATATTCAACGCTGCTTATATATTCCTGGTCCATACATACAATAAGGACGATGTTATGCTTCATAATTAACCTCATGCTGATATTCTAACTTCAAAATCCATATTCGCTATTCTGAGAACACTCTGGTCTTCCAATAAAACTTTCTGATTCGAAGGAATAATCATCCTGTTAATGAAAGTATGATTACTACTGTTAAGATCAGTAACATATGCCTTATCGCCATCAATCTCAATAACAAGATGATATCTGCTGACAACCGGATTCATGGATAGAGCACCATCATTATCAGGCGCCTTGCCTATAGTAAAAGAATTTTTAGTTATATAAAAAGTAAATGTGCCGTAATCTCCATCGTAGTGAAGTTCAATCTCACTTATAGCTTTGTTATCTTTTTTCTTAAGTTCATCCTGGGAAGATTCTATATATCTCTTATCTTCCTGCTTAATATCAGCATCTGCTTCTATATCAAATTCACTAATAAGATATGTATAAAGATCTTCAAGTTCGCAGAGAATACCCGGATTATCATCTTTCATGCCACTAATACACAAGCACATATCATGCATGAAGCATAGCCTGCTGTCTTCATAAAGCTGCAGCTTATCAAGAACTGCACTGATAAAGTCATAATTCTTTTTAAGAAAAGATCTATGACCGCCAGAGTTATCATGCGTCATAACCGGTACGATGATAAACTTGACATCTCCGGTCTTAACATCAACAAAAACGCGATCAGTGTCAAGCTCAAGGAAATCTTTTTTCAGAAATGTCTGAGCTTCAATTCTGTTTAAAACATCCTTGTAAGAGCTAAGCACATGTATAGCCTGCTTCTCATCCATTTCCGAAGAAAGTAAAGATATCTGCGTCAGATCCCTTACAGAATACATAAAACGCTTTCTTCCGTTATTCATGGTTGTTACTGGCTTTATAATGTTGGGAGCCGCTGCACCTGATATCATCTTCAGTGCAAGCTTGGAATATTCATCATCTTCTAATGTGTAGGAGATGTGAGAAAATGATTTCTGGATAATCATAACTGCTTTATATCCTTGTACTATCTTTTACTTTATCTTTGTTTCGTTGTATTATTCATTTGCGTTTGTGGCGAATCTTGACAGATGCTTTGTACATTATACATGCGTTTAGAGTCTTGTAAACTGATTTCTGACGAAATGCATCTTTTGGACGACGAAATGCATTTTTGAGAGTATCGGACTTGGAGAAAATCACGGGAGGTTTTTGACTGTAAGCTAAAGCATCTGTTGTCCCACTGCATAGCAGGGGGTATTAAAAGATGTTTCACAAAAAATAGGATTGCCGGTTAAGGCAATCCTATTCTGTTGCAATGAACAATTCCCAAAAATAGAATCGCCGGTTAAGGCGATCCTATTCTGTCACAATGATTATTTCTTAAAATTAAAAACACCTATACAGCTGGGGGTTTTCACGCTTTTAAGATCATCTGTTAGAGGGTATTAAACTCCTACTTTTCTTCATTTGGAGGATACTTTTTATTAGTCTTCCTGATAAATTCATCTGATTTTCACTTGTTTCTGCAATGTTGTCATAGTCTTAGATTCTTATTTATGCACAATGAATACTCTTTAACCCATCATGTGCCCCATAAATATATGATTTTTTCAATCACATCTATCACACTTTAGATGTTGGAAGACTATAATATTTAATTCAATATTTCAATAAACTATACATTTTTTTATATTCCTCTTCTGTAAAATACTCCTTATCAGCAATAATCACTTGATAAACACTCCTGTTTTCTTCGTGATACACATATACAGCTACAATATTATCCTTTGCCTCATATATGACCCTATACTTTTGAAAACTACTCCTGTCTGTATGACCTTTTTTTATTACATTGCTATCCTCTATGTCAAAAACATCCTGAAGCTCATACTCGGATTCAATAATATTCATACTAGATAAAATATCATAAGAGAGTCCCATTTTATCCAGAATATCTGGTTCAATATAATTCACTGGATAGTCAATTATTATCATTTTGCATTCGCTTGTTTCTAAATAATAATAATCTTCCAGTCTTTTTCGCGTACTTGTATTGTAATAATCTATTGGAATGTACGCTATACCTTCTCCGACTTTCACAGCTTTATAATTTTTTTTTGTATCTATATTACCGGAATAGCAAACTGCAAAGATAATGATAAGAAATAAGCAATAAACAATTGTAGCCATTCTATCCTTCAAAGATTTTTTTATCATAATTCTTTTTCTCTAGCTCCTATATATAACTTACAATAACTAGTACAAATACTAAGTTCTAGCACTCTGTCTTAATTTTGCTTTTAGCTAAATCGATTTTTTCCTTAAGTGCTCCGAGCCACGAATCAGGTATTCCAGCCATCTTTTTTGCTGCTTTTACTGATGTGGATTAATAGAACCAGGTTCAATAAACTTAATAGTACTACCAGTTATAGTCTTACTAACCCAACTATTCTTAGCATAGTTTTCAGCAGTTTCTGCTGCTTGTCTTGCATATTTTGATAATTGTTTAAGCCCATGTCGCTTTTGATTTGATGTACCATTTTCAGCCCAATCTAGCCAGTTATCCCAAAGATTTCCTTTGTTAGTGAAAGGACATTGTTAGATATCTGATCTCTGTTAAGCTCTCAATAGCTAAGCGGTATTATTATCCTTATGATGAGAAGTCTGCAAATATTTCAATAATGCAACAAGTCATACATTTTCATATACTCTTCATCTGAAAAATACTCTTTTTCAGATGATATAATTTGAAACATGCTTCGATTATCCTTATGAAAGACGAATACGGAAATAATCATAGTATCTTTCTCATATACAAGCATATAACTTTGGAAACTTGGCTTATCTGTTGTGCCTATATGTAAGATATCTTCATTTTTAACACTAAATATGTCTTTTAGTTCAATTAGTAGTTAATATCAATAGCATCACTAACTTGTTTCAATGTAAAACTACTTAAGTTAACATTGTCTAGTAATTGTTGGACAATATCTGATCTCATATATTCAAAATAAAAATATGTCTTTCCTCCCAGCTCATATTCAATGATATCATTTGGCTTAACTCCATTAATTGTTAAACCATAGACTTCATCTTTGTTGTCCCACCCGAAAATATAAATACTATCTCCACTATCTGTTTGTATATCATATTGAGGTGAAGCAATCGACCATACAACAATCTGAGAAATATAATCATCAAAATCATATCGATATGGGGGCATCTTTTTCATATTTGAAACTGTCCCTGAATAATCATATGGTTGTGAATACATCCCATCTTTTATTTTCAATTTATACCAATAAATTGACTGCCCAGATACACTCCCATCTTTTTCGGCGCAAACAATATACGCTTCTTCATTTTCTAGTTGCATTATTTTTAAAATCGCTGACTCAGACACTTCTGCTGTTTTATCTAAAATTTCTTTATGGGATATAGCCTCTTCGATAGTGTTATAATACTTCAATTCCAAATCATTCTTATATTCGTAGTTACTTGATTCTTGATTATCAGAAAACGAATTTTGAATAATTGTTTTCTTGATAGAAATAGAACTCGTGACATTACTCACATCTCTCCCATGTATAGTAACAAAGATAAACAATCCAATAAAAAATGAAAAAAACATTCCGATTGCAATCAATAATAGTTTGAATAATTTAACCAAATCTTTCCTATCGCTCCTTTAACTTCATGCAAGTAGTTGCCTCTTGACATATGGCCGAAACATAAATCACAACTATGTATGCTTTGGGAATTGGTATATAATTTGAAACTTGTTATTATTCCTCAACTTATTCATTTACGCTTTTTAGGACTTGATAGAGCCTTTTTAAATATAAAAATGTACTGACAAATCGCGGTAGATATTAAAATGATACTAATTACTTTCATATCATATTTCCACAGTTGAAATGCGAGTATTAGTGTAAATATTGCTCCTATCATTACCTGCCCCATAGTAAGCAATAGCCTTTTTTATCCATAAATATAAATCCTTTTGTATAAAGCAAATCAATTTATAATTCCTTTAACTTTGCAATCTGATATTCTTTTAAAGGGAATGTATTAATGCTATTTTCTCCATTGCTAATAGTAAAGGAGTTATCACTATTTTGAACGAATGTATAAGGATGTGAATCATCACTAATCAGTAATGATTGCGAGAAAACATTATTAACACACAAATACTCCTTTCTAGAAGATAACATTATATTAAATGAAGATATGAATTCATAAATAATGGGAATGAAAAAGGATAAGAACAGTTCCACACGCCATATTACAATTCCAAAATTTACTCTATAAAATGCCTTAAGCAATAGATGGAGGATTAAAACGCCTAATACAGACAAATGTAAAAATAATAATAATTTCTTTGTCACAGGAAATCTGGCTATAACGATTCTGGAATAATTATCTGTTTCTGTAACAATAAAAGCCAGTACTTCTAATAACACGATACCTATAGAGCACCAAATATAAGTGTATTTGCTTTGATCATATTCGATAAAACTTAATAAGTTGTGATAAGTATACTGGTAAACACCTCCGCTTATTAAACAGTATGTGCATATAATCATGATGATCTTTCCAATAAAATTAGCCTGTTTCTTTTGGGAATTTTCAATATTATTGTTAGTATAAAATTGAAAAACTATATAAATAACCATACCCGGCCAATAAATCCATAAAAAAAACGAATACAAGTATCGTAAAATAATTTCCATATATTGTTTTAGACTCCCTTCTATCGGTCATTCATTCTGACTAGCTTCCTGTATAATTCAAAGTGTAGATGAAACAAGTAGTTCTGGATATTAAGAGATACCTCAGTTAAACTGTTTATTGCTGACCCGTCGAAGTTGGCAAAAACAGAAAAAGAGAGGTATCTACAAATGAATTCTACACAAAACAAAAAGATTAGACAAGTGACAGAAAAGACAATGATTGTCGGTATTGATGTTGGAAGCGTTAAGCACTATTTCAGGGCTTTTGATTGGAGAGGAATCGAACTCACCAGAAGACCTATCCCATTCACCAATTCAATGGAGGGATTCAACGCTTTCCATGATGTAGTAAATGACCTGATGGACAAGAACAACCTTGAGATTACCCTTGTAGGTCTGGAACCCACGGGGCACTACTGGTTTAACCTTGGGCAGTATATGAATGGCAAAAATATAAAGTTTGTCATGGTTAATCCTCATCATGTACATAAGTCCAAAGAGCTTGACGATAACAGTCCGTCAAAGAATGACTGTAAAGATCCTAAGGTCATTGCTAATCTCGTAAGAGATGGCCGCTACTTCTACACATATATGCCATCAGGAATATATGCGGAACTCAGAAATGCTTCAAACCGTAGATTTACATTGGTAGAGGAGCAGATACGTTGTAAGAACAGGATTCATAAATGGATCAGCGTATATTTCCCTGAATACAAAGGAATTTATACACATATAGATGCCAAGGGAGGCATACTCCTTTTAAAGAATGCACCTACTCCGGAAGATATAATAGAGATTGGTGTTGAAGGTATCATTAAGATATGGAAGGACGCAAAACTGCGTGGAAATGGTCATAAGAAGGCCATAACCATATTTAATAGGGCTTTGAACAGTATAGGCTTTAAGGAAGGTCTTACTGAGGCCAGAATCGAAATAAAGGATCTCATAGAGGATTATGAGACACAGACAAAACGGCTTGAACAGATCAATGATCTGATCAAGAACCTCACCCTTCAGATAAAGCATGTGGATAAGTTGCTTGAGATAAAGGGTGTAGGGATAATAACAGTAGCAGGTTTTATAGCGGAAGTTGGAGATATCACGCGCTTTGATAATTCCAAAGAACTTCAGAAACTTGCTGGATTGGAACTGGTAGAAGACAGTTCTGGAAAGCATAATGGCAAGACCAAGATAAGTAAAAGAGGGCGAAAGCGCTTGAGATATCTGCTCATTCAGGCAGCCATATCGGTTATCGGAAAGAATGCAGAATTCAAGCAGATCCATAATTATTACACTACCAGAAATGACAATCCGTTAAAGAAGATGCAGTCGGTAACAGCAGTAGCCTGTAAGCTGATAAGAGTATTCCATGTAGTCCTTGTAAAAGGAGTCAGCTACGATGCATCAAAGATGCTTGAGGACATCAAGTATCCGGGAGGAGCAAAGCTTATAGCTGCATAATCCCACAACTCACAGCTATTACAGGAAGCGTCCACCGCAAGGTGCTGTAATGCAAAGTGTTTTGGATCAGTAACAAACAAAGAGTGAGCTGGTAGCCAGCAGGAATTTTTTCCGGAGGGCTTTGACCCTGTTGATTAGCTGAGCTGGCACCCTGGTTATGGATAGGCAGAACGAAGGAAGTGAGGACTCCCCTTGCTGGGATGATCCTGTTGGACATGAGAGGTGAGCTGCCATATAGGGATGGGTATACATCGAGGCCATTTAAATCGTAATCATAAGACGTTTTATTTGGAGTACCCATTTATACCTATATATCTGTCATTTATAGACAAGGATTACTCCATAACCTAAGTTCTACTCATACTGAGGATAGAAAAAAACTTGAAATTACTGAAGAAAACACTTGATTATATGGAGAGGACATTCATTATCATTTGTTAAATTGTCAATTATATAGGATGCAGATTGACCTAACAAACTCTGATTTTTTAAATCATTTATTACATACCATGCTATTTGGCTACCAATATCAGGGTCAGTTGACTGTAAAGCATTACTGTATTCATCGCCCATTCCTCCAATTACTGCTTGTGCCATCCCATTTAGTAGAGATTTTGATGCGAGCCTACCAAAATTAGGATTACGATTTCCGTTTTCAACGTTAGTAATAAATTCACTAGTTGCTGTACCAGATACACCTCCCCAGAAATTTCCCCAGAATCCAGCCCTTGTGGCTGAAGTTACTTTACTATTTACATAAGTTGACCAAAAGCCAGAGCTAAATGAATTGCCTGTTGCTGTACTAATAAATCCACCTACTGTACTAGTAACAACATCTTTATTTTCCAATAATGCAGTACCTACAGTTTCAAGTGTTGCACCTCCAGATGCCATAACTGCTCCTGCGCCAGCAACTATAGTTCCTCCTATCATAGCACCAGCTGCAGCATTGTCCACTGCTTTTGTAAGATTAGCATGGCTATCATTTTTCCAATCAGATATTACAGAAGCATCATATGCCACCCCAGCGCCTACAACAGCGCCAGCAGCAATTAATGGAACAGAAACGGGAGCAGTCGCTGTAGCTAATGCTATACCTCCAACAACTGCAGCTGTAGTTGCAACTGCCATTCCGGCAGTTGCAAGTGCATCACTTACATTAAAATCTTTTAAGCTTAGCCATTGTCCATTTCTATCAACGAAAGAGTATGGGTTGTTAATACAATAACTAAACGAGTTAAGTGTATTAGGATATTCTATGATGCCCTTCCTTAAATCGACACCTATAAATCTACCTATATCTGCACTGTAGTATCTTGCCTGTGCAAACTTAAGTCCAGATACTTCATCTTCCTGATAGCCTGTGAATGCAAATGGCTGGATGATGTTGCCCTCTGTGGTATAAGCATGCTTAGTGTGCTGTTTATTGCCTGCCTCTTTGATCTTGCCTGTGAACGGATCAATGCCACGTCCAAAATCATCAAATGCATATGATGATACTGCTGCACCGTCTGTACCTGTCATGTACATTGGTGAGCCAAGTTCATCCTGAAGATAATAGTAGTTATCACCTGCTTTAGACATAGAGATTACGTTCTTGTCATAGATGAAGCTTTCTGTCTCGCCGTTGACTGTTCTTTCAAGCATGTTGTAGCAGTCTCTTGAAAGGTCGCAGAGGTATTCTATTCTTTCTTTATGGCGTATGGGGATGCTACTCTGAAGCCAAGGCCGTTGTACTGGTTCTCGAGCTCTCCCTTTTCAGAATCAACCACTTTAGACAGCATGTTTGTGGCATCGAAAGTAAAGGTCTTGTTTAGAAGGCCGTCTACATACTCATTTGTCTGATTGCCACGCTTATCGTAATCGTAGGATCTTACTATAGCCTGACAGTTATTTAATTCTTTTGCTTCTATAAGCCTGTCGAGAGCATCATATCTGTATGTTGTTTGAGCATCTCTTTCAGTAAGGCTGGTTCTGTTGCCAAAGGCATCGTACTCATAGGAAGCTCTTAACTCTCCATTCAGGCTGGATCTTGTGAGTCTTCCTATCTCATCATACTGGTAATCATACTGACCTGATATTGCATCAAGATCTCTTCTTTCTCTGTTAATTCCAGAGATGAGGCCTAAATTGTTGTAGCTGTAGAAGTACTTATCAAGTATACCTTCTTTATCAAAGCTTGTCATACTCTCGATGTTACCACCCGGAAGGTATGAGTAATCCTGTCTTACTCCGTTTGGAAGGAGCTTTTCGATAAGTCTTCCGAGATTGTCGTAGGAATAGGATGTATGCTCATTGGAGCTTTCTTCAAAGCCTTTTGACGTTATGGATGAGAGCTTTCCTTCATCATCGTAGCTATAAAGAGCCTGTCTGCCATCAGGGTATGTGAGCTTTGTCTTTTCACCTATGGAGTTATACTCATAGCCCACTGTTCTATTTTGATAGTCTGTTACCTTTGAAAGACGTCCAAAGATATCGTTTTCAAGTGTAGTCTTTCCAAGCCAGTCGTTGATCTCGCTAAGGTGGTTCAGTTCATCATAGCTAAATGCTACACTTCTGCCATCAGCATATCCAACCTTGGTTACTGCGCCTAGATCATTATACTCATAGGTTGTATCGAAGCTGTCTCTGTCTGTCTTTGTGATAAGGCGGCCATACTGGTCGTATTCATATGTCTCTTCCTGGCCAAGGGCATCGGTTACTTAAGTCACAAAAAAATACCAATTGCAATTACTCTAATCATGTTCGTTGCTGTTTTCTCTTATCTCAAGCACATCAAATTGCTCTAACATAAAAA
Organism: Butyrivibrio fibrisolvens; assembly: GCF_023206215.1. NCBI lineage: Bacteria > Bacillati > Bacillota > Clostridia > Lachnospirales > Lachnospiraceae > Butyrivibrio > Butyrivibrio fibrisolvens. Next base: position 731,757 of record NZ_CP065800.1, on the reverse strand, counting down.
AATGATATGCCTGAGTAAGTAGTTTAGATGGCCCCATAGTACCTATTCCGGTTTTTCCTATATATGTCATATGTAAAAGAGTATTATCACCAAATGATTCAATTTTAACATTGTAAGTATGACCATAATCTTTGTTACCACTCCCATTAGTAGCAATATTAAGAGCGCCAAAAACTAATTCCCCTTCAGTATTGGATTTTTAGTAAAAGTCCAAGATTTTAAATACTTACTAGTAAAAGCTGAATCTAGTTTGTACATGACATAGGAACTATTATCCTTAATTAAATATGTAATTCCATCAATCGTTTTTATATCCTCATTCTCATTCTTGGGATTTCTAAGCTTTTGATTATTTATTTCAATAACGATATGTCTAATGATAAATATAATAATCAATAAATAAAATATAATCATTTATGCTCCTAAATAACTGGTGATTTAAAAATATAAAATATATGTAAAGACTTTTCCAACATGTCATAGTATAAATCACTGGATTAGATATTAGTACTTCAAAGGTTAATCTTCGCACTCTCCATTTATATTATTGGTTATCAACCTAGATTTTTCTTTTGCTTTCAAAACAGTAGCAGCAACATTTTGAAGACCTTTTAGTTTTGCCTTAGGCAATGATAATTCATTGTTTACTTCTTTATATGAATTTTCAATCACATATTTTGCACCATCATATAATGCTTGAAATGGATAAAACAAAGGCGATCCATATGTTTCAGTAACGTGTAACTCTGCAACTTGTCCTTCAACTCCTACCCCCAATGACAAATATCCTCCAAATTTATTTTTTTCACCCGTTGGATCAGCATCACCAGAGGCCCACATACCTGCACCATATACTATAACTTCACCTCCGCTAACTCCTACTTCTGTTCCATAGCCCTGAGCACAAGTTATATCATCCGCCCACATCATCCCAGCATAAAGTGACCCTTTTGCAGACGAACCCATTTGAACGCCAAGTCCACCTGCTAATTGAACACCAAAGCAATAAAGCGGATCTGTAAATATTTTAGTAGTATCTATCACAAGCTGAGCACCATAACTACCAACTCCTCCTGATCCTGCGGATCCCGATCCGCCTATTATAATAATAGGATGATCTTTTTCATCTAGTTTATCCATAAAACTATCTATGGAATTATCTACTGTCTCTATGGCATTTGACGTTTCTTCGACATGTTCTTTATAATCAACAAACTCATCATCAATAGGTTCTCTACCATTTAAGTCAACAAGTTTGATAGGCATATTATAACAATATAAATAATGATTTATACTGTCTGGACGAATCTTATGACCTCTAACCTTATCCTCACTTACAAAGCGTCCATTTCCTGCATTATAGAATCTTGCCTGAGCAAAGTAACTTTCTGTCATCTCGTCGGTCTGATACCCGGTGAATGCAAGTGGCTGAAGGATATTTCCCTGTTTTTGGTACTGAGGTTTTTCTTTTCCTGTGCAAGGATCCAGATTCCTTCCAAATTCATCGTAAGCATATGTGTCCGACACTGTTCCATCTGTTCCTGTCAGATACATGCCTGTACCCAGTTCGTCCAGCATATAGAAATAGTCATCACTGGCTTTAGACATTGACACAACGTTATTATCATATACATAGCTTTCTCTCTCACCATTTACACTACGCTCAAGCATATTATGGTAGTCTTTGGTGAGGTCTAGAAGGTATTCAATCTTTTCTTCAGGACGGGTTACAGCTACTCGCTTTCCAAAGCCGTTGTAGCTATATGTTGCTTCTCCTTTGATTTGCTAAAATAGTATTTTCGCCATTTACTCCAAAAAAGCCTAGAATAAGCTACTAATTACTTCTGATTTTTATTATTTTTTTATCTGAGCGAACTCCATATAATAATATAAAAACTGACTAATAGGTAAGAGTATAAAAAATATACTTAATACTCTCTTCTCCATTTTCCAGCATATAAACGAAAGAACCAGAATCATAATTACATAAAATATACCCCCAACAATTTTATATATCATCTTTTTCTTATCTATCATACGTTTTATCCTTCTTTCACAAACTCAGTTCTTCCTGAAAATATTTCTGTAATGTCAATAAGTGTTCTTTATTTAATACAAAAGTATCTGCACTATCCTCACCATTGCTAATATAATATGAATTATCATCATTCTTCTTGAATTTCAAAGGATGAGAATCATCCATAACGAGCAAGACCTGAGTTAACCCGTTATTAATGCACATGTATTCTCTATCCGAAGATACCGTAAGGTTAAATGATGATATAATCACAAAGCTTATTAGTACGAATAGATTAATTACTAATTCAATACGCCAAACAACAGTTCCAATATCAATTATGCCTATGCCTTTTAAAAACAAATGTATTACAAGAACAATTACAGAAAGCATTTGAATTATCTTTAGTATTTGCTTTATCAAATCAAACCTAAAAATATATATTTTTTTTTCATTATCACTCATAAAACCTAGATAGGAAAAGCATTCCAAAAAAAGAATCCCTAAACTACATATAATAAAAATCCTTTTGCTTTGATAACGCTCTAGTATACATGACAAGAAAAGAAATGCATATTTATATACTCCATATCTTATGGATATATATAATATTGGAATGCTTATAAGTTTAGCAATAAAATTGCTTTCCCTTTCTACATCAAATTTTTTTCCTATAATATACTGTGTAATACAATACAGATTCACTGCCAAACTAAAATATAAAATCATAAAATGAATGATAATATATATAGCTGCCTCAAAATCCTGGTTCATATGTACATCCCCTTTAATTATTGTCACTAGGACACGCATTGTTGTTTGTTATCTCTTCTACAACAAACGATGCTGTCTCTCCTAACAAATTTTGATTCTTTAAATCATTTATGCCATACCATAACAGTTTGGTAGTTGTATCTGCGCCACATTCCTCAAGAACAGAACCATATGCATCTCCCATTCCTCCTAATACGCTCTGCACCAATCCAGTTGTCGCAGACTTTGCAAAAGCTTTTCCTACATGAAATGTCTTATCACCATTTTCTGAAAAATTAGTAAGCTCACTTGTTGCTGATCCAGCTATTCCTCCCACTAAATTGCCAAAGACTCCTCCATTAAATTTAGTAGTAACTTTGCTATTTACATATGTTGGCCAAAAACCTGAGCTAAATGAATCACCTTTAGCCATGCTTATAAGGCCGCCAAAGGTTCCAGTAACTACATCCTTGTGCTCTAACATTGCTGTACCAACTGTTTCAAGCGATGCGCCGCCTGCTGCTGTTACAGCACCTGCTCCTGCAACTAACGTTCCTCCTATCATTGCCCCTGCAGTAGCATTATCTACGGCTTTTTGCAAATTAGCATGTTCGTCATTTTTCCAATCAGAAATTACAGAAGCATCATATGCTACTCCCGCACCAACAACTGCTCCTGCAGCAATTAATGGAACCGAAACGGGAGCAGTAGCCGTTGCCAAAATAACTCCACCAGCAACTGCTGCAGTAGTTGCAACAGCCATTCCAGCAGTAGCAAGCGCATCACTTACATTGAAATCTTTTAGACTCAACCATTGGCCATTCTTGTCAACAAAGGTGTATGGGTCATTAATACAATAACTAAACTGGTTAAGTGTACTTGGAAACTCTATTATTCCCTTTTTTAAATCGACTCCGACAAATCTTCCATTATAAGCACTATAAAATCTTGCCTGTGCAAACTTAAGTCCTGATACTTCATCTTCCTGATAGCCTGTGAATGCAAATGGCTGGATGATGTTTCCTTCTGTGGTATAAGCATGCTTAGTGTGTTGTTTATTGCCTGCCTCTTTGATCTTGCCTGTGAATGGATTAATACTACGTCCAAAGTCATCAAATGCATATGATGATACTGCTGCTCCGTCTGTACCTGTCATGTACATTGGTGAGCCAAGTTCATCCTGAAGATAATAGTAGTTATCGCCTGCTTTAGACATAGAGATTACGTTCTTGTCATAGATGAAGCTTTCTGTCTCGCCGTTGACTGTTCTTTCAAGCATGTTATAGCAGTCTCTTGAAAGGTCGCAGAGGTATTCTATTCTTTCTTCAGGGCGTATGGATGCAACTCTGAAGCCAAGGCCGTTGTACTGATTCTCGAGCTCTCCCTTTTCAGAATCGATCACTTTAGACAGCATGTTTGTGGCATCGAAAGTAAAGGTCTTGTTTAGAAGGCCGTCTACATACTCATTTGTCTGATTGCCACGCTTATCGTAATCGTAGGATCTTACTATAGCCTGACTGTTATTTAATTCTTTTGCTTCCACAAGTCTGTCAAGAGCATCATACCTGTATGTAGTCTGAGTATCGCTTTCAATAAGGCTGGTTCTGTTGCCAAAGGCATCGTACTCATACGAGGCTTTTAACTCTCCATTTAGGCTAGACCTTGTTAGTCTTCCTATCTCATCATACTGGTAGTCATACTGACCTGATATTGCATCAAGATCTCTTCTTTCTCTGTTAATTCCAGAGATAAGACCGGTGTTGTTATAGCTGTAGAAATATCTATCAAGCTGACCTTTTTTGTCGAAGCTTGTCATACTCTCGATGTTACCACCCGGAAGGTATGAGTAATCCTGTCTTACTCCGTTTGGAAGGAGCTTTTCTATAAGTCTTCCGAGCTCGTCGTAGGAATAGGATGTATGCTCATTGGAGTTCTCTTCTATTACCTTGGCTGTGATAGATGAGAGCTTTCCTTCTTCATCGTAGTTATAAAGAGCCTGTCTTCCGTCAGGGTATGTGAGCTTTGTCTTTGCACCTAGTGCATTATACTCATATGCTACTGTTCTGATAGTCTGTTACCTTTGAAAGACGTCCGCACATTGGAGTCAGGCACTCAGATTCTGGCCCTCATCCATCCCCGAAACAAGCAAGGATATCTCAGTAAGGCCCTTTACAGAATGCATGAAGCGCTTTCTTCCGTTATTTCTGGTTGTTACTGGCTTTATTATGCTGGGAGAGACTGCACCTGATAGCATCTTCAGCGCAAGCTTAGAATACTCATCATCTTCCAATGTGTAGGAGATGTGAGAAAATGATTTCTGGATGATCATAAATACTTTATTTCCTTGTACTATCTCTTCTTAAGACTTTATGGTTATTTCGATATTTTAAAATATATGCCAATCCATGACATAAGACCGCCGATTGGGGCAATCTTATGTTATATTTATTCTTTATTTCCAGCTTTCAATTTCTTGGGTCAACATTGATACATTTTCTGTCATAAGATCAATATTTATTTCTTATACTTGATTTCAATCGCATCGCTTACTTGTTGCAATGTGTAACTTCCAAAATTTACTTTGTTAAATAATAGCTGTATGAAATCTGATCTCATATACTCGAAATAATAGTAGGTCTTTCCTCCAAGCTCATATTCTATGATATCATTTGGTTTAACACCATTGATTGTTAAACCATAGACTTCTTCCTTGTTGTCCCACCCGAAAATATAGATACTATCTCCACAATCTGTTTGTATAAGATATTGAGGAGAAACAATAGACCATACAACAATCTGAGAAATATAATCATCAAAATCATATCGATATGGGGGCATCTTTTTCATATTTGAAATTGTAAATGAATAATCATATGGTTGAGAATACTTTCCATCTGTTATTTTCAATTTATACCAATAAATAGCCTGTCCAGATACACACTCATCTTTTTCGGCGCAAACAATATATGCTTCTTCATTTTCCAATTGTAGTATTTTTAAAATCACAGACTCAGATGTTTCTGTTGTTTTCTCCAACATTTCTTTATTAGATATGGCCTCTTCAACAGTGTCATAATACGTTAATTTCATATCATTCTTATATTCATAGTTACTTGATTCTTGATCTTCAGATACCGAATCCTGAATAATTGTTTTATTGATAGAAATAGAACTAGTGACATCACTCACATCACTCCCACGTATGATAACAAAGATAATCATTCCAATAAAAAATGCAAAAAATAATCCAATTGCAATTAGTAATATTTTAAACAATTTAACTATGTCTTTCATATCTCTCCTTTTAATTCGTGCAAGCAGTGGCTGTTTGACATATTTTCTGAAGTATCTCTGGATACTGCTTCAAAACTTGAGCTAATTCTGGATAGTTTGCATTGATATACTTTATTACCATAGCTGCTGTTACTTCTTCATCCCCTAGAGCAAGATCCGCTACTGTAAATATTAACGCTGCAATTAGTGCTCCCAGTGCAACCTTTTTTTTGGCATCATCAAGTATATCCTTCCAGTTCTTAGTAATTCCTTTAATAGTCGTTTTTTCTGTAACAGTAAATGGTCCTTCAAAACCTTCAAGTTGAATAGTTTCTCCATATGATACCTCATTAATAACAGCAACACTTGATCCGTCAAGATCTATTATTCTACCCGCGGATATTTTTCCTGATCCCCCTTGGACAAATTCCGTTGTATTTCCAGCTGTTACCTCAAGTTTACTATCCGAAAAATTAGTCCCTAGTGTCAAAGAAAAGCACGCATCATTCCCATACACAGCTGGTGAATACAGATTGAAGGTAGCTCCAGCAAAAGTTGCACCATATCCATTCTGAGAAGTATAATTTAAAACTATGTTATCTCCTCCAGAGTGCGCTATAGTTTCAAATTCAACTACATTACCGTCTTTTATAATGGTATCATCTTTTAAAGTTACATCATAACCAACAATAGATTTACCTATTTCTTCAAAATCATTACATAAATCATTCCATGCATCTTCCATCCAGCCAGGCAACTTACCATTCTTATCTGAAAATCCTACCGGATTTCCAAAGCAGTAGCTATAATGATTCAATGTATATGGAGCATTCTTGAATCCTTTAATAATATCCTCTGACTGGAATCGTCCTGCTTTTGCATTATAAAATCTAGCCTGAGCAAACTTAAGTTCAGATACTTCATCTTCCTGATAGCCTGTAAATGCAAATGGTTGGATGATGTTTCCTTCTTTTGTGTAGTCTTTCTTATTGCCGGACTCTGCTATACCATTTGAATACATGTTTCTATGCTCTTTGAGCTTGCCTGTAAATGGATCAATGCCACGTCCAAAGTCATCAAAAGCATATGATGATACTGCTGCTCCATCTGTACCTGTCATGTACATTGGTGAGCCAAGTTCATCCTGAAGATAATAGTAGTTATCACCTGCTTTAGACATAGAGATTACATTCTTGTCATATATAAAGCTTTCTGTCTCGCCGTTGACTGTTCTTTCAAGCATGTTATAGCAGTCTCTTGAAAGGTCACAGAGGTATTCTATTCTTTCTTCAGGGCGTATGGATGCAACTCTGAAGCCAAGGCCGTTGTACTGGTTCTCAAGCTCTCCCTTTTCAGAATCGATCACTTTAGACAGCATGTTTGTGGCATCGAAAGTAAAGGTCTTGTTTAGAAGGCCGTCTACATACTCATTTGTCTGATTGCCACGCTTATCGTAATCGTAGGATCTTACTATAGCCTGACTGTTATTTAATTCTTTTGCTTCCACAAGTCTGTCAAGAGAATCATACCTGTATGTAGTCTGAGTATCGCTTTCAATAAGGCTGGTTCTGTTGCCAAAAGCATCGTACTCATAGGATGCTCTTAACTCTCCATTCAGGTTGGACCTTGTGAGTCTTCCAATCTCATCATACTGGTAGTCATACTGACCTGATATAGCATCAAGTTCACGTCTTTCTCTATTGATTCCAGAGATCAGACCCGAATTGTTGTAGCTGTAGAAGTACTTATCAAGTATACCTTCTCTATCAGTGCTTGTCATACTTTCAAGGTTACCGCCTGGAAGGTATGAATAATCCTGCTTTACTCCGTTTGGAAGAAGTTTTTCTATAAGTCTTCCTATTTCATCATAAGCATAGGATGTCTTCTCATCGAAGCCTGTATCTATTCCCTTTGAAGTTATAGATGAGAGCTTTCCTTCTTCATCATAGCTATAAAGAGCCTGTCTTCCATCAGGGTATGTAAGCTTTGTCTTTTCTCCAATGGAGTTGTATTCGTATGCTACTGTTCTGTCCTGATAGTCTGTTACTTTTGAAAGACGACCACGGATGTCGTTTTCAATAGTTGTTGTTCCAAGCCAGTCGTTTATCTTACTTAGCTTATTAAGCTCATTATAGCTAAAGGCCACGCTTCTGCCATCACTTTTCTAAATGAACTGCAAGCCCTATAGATTTACTTGTCTTAAAACTTTTACCTACTCAAAGACATTTTAAAAAAGGCATAAGATAGAGCAATAGTCCAAAAAACAAATATACAGATAAGTGCTACATTACCCTTCATGTTATGTCCTTGTCTTTTTTTTCTAGTACACACAAACACTTGTTCTATTATTATAGATATACAAGACAACAAGAATATACTAATAATATTAATAGCACCACTATATTTCCAATAATCTTTACTATTTGGCAAAAGAAAGCGACCTATAAATGATCCTAAAAGCAAAGCATTATTACAGATGCGTATTATTCCTGTTGATAATTTGATATCTTTATTTATTGACAAAGGATTTCCTAGAATTTTGACAAAATACGGCGATAAATAGTCATAGTTATCTCCTAGTTCACTATCTATACAACTAAAAAAATATATGGCGCCCCAAATTAGTATTACAAAAAAACAATTATTCATCACATTCACCATCTTCTACAATAATTTCCTCTGTTGGTTCAACATTGTTATCTTGATTCCCATTGAATAAACTTGTCAAAAATGACGTTACTGGACCACCTATAGCTGTTGTAAGTGCAGAGACACCCAATCCTTTAGTTAAATCGTATCCTATCTTCTGAAGTGCATTACTTGCGTAGCCATATATGTTTACATAACTAGATTGTCCAATTATCAATTGTCCTCCAGCTTTAAACATATACTGATGTTGTCCTGCCGAATATACCCCCTTGGTAGCACCTGAACCTCCCGCAAAGCCAGCAATCGCACCTGCTGCACCATTTATCGTAGCATCATATATTATTTTATCTAAACTCTCTCCTTTTTGTATGTCGTTTACAACAGATACTCCTATAGAATTAACACCATTTAATACTGATGCAGCAGCTCTTCAAACTCCTGAACCAGTAATCAGCCCGGCAATGGCGCCACCCACTCCAGAAACAGCTATTTGACCTAAATGAATATCATGATCTGGATTTGTAGCTATTTCTAATCCTGCTTCCATTGTTGCGCTCATCGTTCCACAAATAGCTGCTCCAGTAGACATTGCAGATGCAACAGCCGCCCCAGCTGTTCCTCCAACAACAGCCTCTGCAACTGCTGTTACTGCTCCAACTCCCGATCCTATTAGAGCTCCGGTACCCGCTCCTATAGCTCCATTCTTCACGACTTCGCCAATGTCAACTTTTTCACCTTTCACAATAGAAGATGCGACTGTAGCTCCTGCACCAATAACTGCTCCTATTCCAGCACCTATTGCAGCACTTAATAAAAATTTTCCGTTAGCATCTATAAATACATTTGGATTATTAACACAATACACAAAATGATTAAGAGTTTCTGGTAATTCAATAAATCCTCTAACCTGGTCCTCGCCAACAAATCTACCATTATCAGAGCTATAGAATCTAGCCTGTGCAAACTTAAGTTCTGAAACCTCATCTTCCTGATAGCCTGTAAATGCAAATGGCTGGATGATGTTGCCTTCTGTTGTATAGGCATGATTACCAGACTGCTTATTTCATGCTTTTTTCTCAGCTGTGTTTTGCTTTAGCTCTGTTATATAGTTCTCGAGCTATTATCTGCATTTCCTCATAATCATCATCTATATCTTTTATATTTACTATAGTTTCCAGTTCTTTTTCTAATTGCATAATATAACTGTCAGAAAAGTTTGATACTAAATATTTTAGAATCCATTCTGTCCATTCCCAATCTCTGCTCTTCAATATACTTTTTATGCATGGAATAGATATTTGCTCTCTCTTCTTTAGAATATTCATTAACGGTATAGCAATTGGCCAATTAATATCTTTGGTCCATTCAAACAATTCTTTTATAATTATCTGCATTTCCGAATCTGATAACCCATCGATTACATCGAGCTTACTATCATCGAATTTATTCTTAGGTACAAGACTTAATAAATCTCCTTTATTAATCACTTTATCATCCATATTATTATTCTCCACATTTCATTTTTACGCTAATAGATTGCAACATTACCGTTAAGTAATAAGGATCTGTATTTGCTGTATCACGTGATGCCATCCAATCATCTAATTGACTTATATCTCTAGGATAAACACTAACATGATTAGTACCATTTTGTTCAGCGACAAGAACTCCTGTCGCATTAACGGCCTCAATTGTCGTTACGGTATATTTTCCCGATGTTGGTGGTGTTAAAGAATATGATAAACCATCAACATCTGTTGAGCGTGGTGTCAAATTTGTGCCATTACCAGACCCCATCCTATAAATGTAGGTTACATCTTGATCGTCAGTCTTAGTATCTGCGACTTCCATAGGATGTTCAGCAACAAAAGTACCTACCGTCTTAACTGCATCTACAGTATCCTTAGCAACATCGCTGACAACTTCACATGTTGTATCCCATGCATCACTCGCAACATCACAAGCTACATCCCATGCATCTACTGTAACATCACAAGCTACATCCCATGCATCTACTGTAACATCACAAGCTGCATCCCATGCATCTTCCATCCATCCAGGTAACTTACCATTCTTATCTGAAAATCCAACCGGATTACCAAAACAGTATCCATAATGATTAATAGTAAGGGGTTTATTTATAAATCCCTTTCTTGGATCTTCTGACAGAAAACTTCCTGAAGCTGCATCATAAAATCTTGCCTGTGCAAACATAAGACCTGATACTTCATCTTCCTGATAGCCTGTGAATGCGAATGGTTGGATGATGTTTCCTTCTGTTGTATAGGCGTGATTGCCAGACTGCTTATTAGCTGATTTCTTGAGCTTTCCGGTGAACGGATCGACGCTTCTGCCAAAGTCATCAAATGCATATGATGATACAGGTGCTCCATTTGTTCCTGTCATGTACATTGGTGATCCCAGTTCATCCTGAAGGTAATAGTAGCTGTTTCCTGCTTTTGACATTGATACTACATTCTTATCATATACAAATGTTTCTGTCTCGCCATTAACAGTACGTTCAAGAAGGTTGTAATAATCTCTTGAAAGATCACAGAGATACTCTATCTTTTCTTCAGGTCTTGTGGATGCTACTCTGAATCCGAGTCCATTGTACTGATTCTCTAGTTCTCCCTTATCTGTATCCATTACCTTTGACAGCATGTTTGTAGCATCAAAAGTAAAGGTCTTCTGTAGGAGTCCATCTACGAATTCTCTTGTCTGATTACCACGCTTATCGTAATCATATGTCTTTACGATTGCCTGCGCATTATTAAGCTCTCTTGCTTCTACAAGTCTGTCGAGAGAGTCGTACTTGTATATAGTCTGAGTATCTTTCTATATAAGAGATGTTCTATTGCCAAATGCATCATACTCATAAGAAGCTCTAAGCTGTCCGTAAAGAATAGAGCTTGTAAGTCTTCCTATAGCATCATACTGGTATTCATACTGACCTGATATAGCATCAAGGTCTCTACGGCTTCTGTTGATACCACTGATAAGGCCGCTGTTATCATAGCTGTAGAAATACTTATCAAGTATACCTTCCTTATCAATGCTTGTCATACTCTCAAGGTTTCCACCCGGAAGGTATGAATAGTCCTGCTTTACTCCGTTTGGAAGAAGCTTTTCTATAAGTCTTCCGATTTCATCATAAGCATAAGAAGTTTTTGTAAATATAGAGATTTTCAAGCCATGCTCTGCGTCGTACCATGTCGTCATCATACTTGCGCAGAGCGCTGCACATCGCATGAAGATCACGGAGCCTCTTATCATCAAAATGATCCCCGTTTCCAAGAACAGTACTTATGAAGTTTTAATTCTTGTTAATAAACTCCTGATGACTGTCGCTATCTCCTTGCGACAATACAGGGACTATAATAAACCTAACTTCACCTTTGGCACTATCAATAAACACCCTCTCAGGATCAAGCTCTAGAAACTACTTTTTCAGAAATGTCTGAGCATCAATATCCTGCAGCACTTCCTTGTGGCACCCAAAAATACGGCAAATAAGCCCATCTTCCAGGGCAGAGCCCATGGATGAAAGCGATGTTAATTCCTTTACGGAATACATAAAACGCTTTGCACCATTGGCCTTGCTGGAGACAGGTTTTATGATGTTTATAGACGCTGAATTTGATAACATCTTCAGCGCAAGTTTTGAATACTCATCATCTTCTAATGTGTAGGAGATGTGAGAGAAGGATTTAAAAATGATCATAATTTTGATCCTTAATTAGTAGTAATCAAAATAGGATTGATATTTTAAACAACTAAACACAAATCATCATCTTAATAATATTTATGGCTTTTCTATCACTGCATATTTTGAATGCGGTAAATACGTAATATTCACAATATCTCCTTTAGTTATCCCTTCCTCTGCATACGCCACGTTAAATTCATAATCAGTTTTATCAATAGTAACAATTATAGTTTTAAATAAACCTAACAATCCTCCATCTGTAACTGCCTGAGATACTATGCCTTCTTGAACACAATACTCTCCTGAATCAATCACTGGTTTATCTCTAATTATCGGAATAGCTACAAACCATGTATATCCTATAACTAATATTGGTATTATTGATTTATAAAGTATTCTAAGTAATCGATCATCTCTTAAAAAATCAAATTTATCCCAATACGACTTATTTAATAGAAAATATATAGAAGCAAATATGCCAACAATATACAATATGATAAAAAAATAATATATCTTACAAAAATAGCATAATACATAATTATCACGTCTCCTAATTACCACAACTTTGAGCTTCATTTGTTAAATATGAATCTAAGAAATTAGCAATCATATTCGCACCCCCATTTAAACCCAAAGCCGCTCTGCCATAATCATCTATAATAGACCAAAAACTTCTTGTATTAAAGTTTTTGAAAACCCATAATGGATCATACACTGATGTTACTGCGGCTTTAATTAGTCCTGGTGAAAATTTATTCAGAAGTCCTATACCAGCATCAAATCCTGCACCAACAAAACCAGCGGCCATCGCATGCATTAACATTTTTGATCCGCTGACTTCTCCATCAGTTACGGAATTCGTAAGATAATCACTCATCAGAGAACTAGCTATTCCTCCCACTGTATTAGGCATAGGAATTTTTGAATTAGCTATAGCTCCTCCAAAAGCTGCTGCTGCATAAGCCTCTGGCGATGATATTTGCCCATTCTTTATGTCCACCACAACTTGTCCACCAACGCCTAAAATCGCACCGCCTGGATTGGCTGCAAAAGAAGCTAATGCGACCGATGTATCTGCCATACCTCTTGCAAAACCTTTCTCGAAGCCATCTTCGCTTGTTGCCCCCATGACTAACCCGCCACCAACACTCATCGCTCCAACTGCAAGAGCTGTTCCTGCTCCACAAGTGGCAACAGTCACAGTAACAGCAGCTGCTGTAATTACTGTTGCATTAATAATTTCCTTATGTTCTTCATAGATCTCACCTACTTTATCACATGTTTTATCTACTGCATTATCTACTGCATCGCCAACTGAATCACATACATCACATGCTTTATCCCACGCATCAGCAGCCCACTCAAATAATTTTCCGTTTCTATCAACAAATCCTACTGGTTTTCCAAAACAATAACTGTAATGATTCAAGGTGAATGGACTACTCGTAAATCCCTTTACGATATCTTCTGACTGAAATCTTCCAGTATCTGCATCGTAGAATCTAGCCTGTGCAAATTTAAGACCTGATACCTCATCTTCCTGATAGCCTGTGAATGCGAATGGCTGGATGATGTTACCATCTGTTGTATAAGCATGATTGTCTGACTGCTTATTTCCTGTTTTCTTGATCTTTCCAGTAAATGGATCAATGCCACGGCCAAAGTCATCGAATGCGTATGATGATACAGGTGCTCCGTCTGTACCTGTCATGTACATTGGTGAGCCGAGTTCATCCTGGAGGTAATAGTAGCTGTTTCCTGCTTTTGACATGGAGATCACGTTCTTATCGTAGATGAAGCTCTCTGTCTCACCGTTTACAGTGCGCTCAAGAAGGTTAAAGCAGTCTCTTGAAAGATCACAGAGGTATTCTATTCTTTCTTCTGGTCTTGTTGATTCAACTCTGAAGCCAAGGCCGTTGTACTGGTTCTCAAGTTCGCCTTTTTCGGAGTCTACTACTTTAGACAGCATGTTTGTAGCATCGAAAGTAAAGGTCTTGTTTAAAAGACCATCTACATACTCACTTGTCTGATTGCCACGCTTATCGTAATCGTAGGATCTTACTATCGCCTGACTGTTATTTAATTCCTTTGCTTCTATAAGTCTGTCAAGAGCATCATATCTGTATGTGGTCTTAGCATCGCTTTCAACAAGGCTTACTCTGTTTCCAAATGCATCGTACTCATAAGAAGCTCGTAACTGTCCGTTAAGGCTGGATCTTGTAAGTCTTCCTATTGCATCATACTGGTAGTCATACTGACCTGATATTGCATCCAGATCTCTTCTTTCTCTGCCTATTCCTGAGATAAGGCCTGAATTGTTGTAGCTGTAGAAGTACTTATCAAGTATACCTTCTTTATCAGTGCTTGTCATACTCTCAAGGTTACCACCTGGAAGGTATGAGTAAGCCTGTTTTACTCCATTTGGAAGGAGCTTTTCTATAAGTCTTCCTATTTCATCATAAGCATAGGATGTATGCTCATCGAAACCTGTGTCTATTCCTTTTGATGTTATAGATGAAAGCTTTCCTTCTTCATCATAGCTATAAAGAACCTGTCTTCCATCAGGGTATGTGAGCTTTGTCTTTTCTCCTATGGAGTTGTACTCATAGCCTACAGTTCTGTTTTGATAGTCTGTTACTTTTGAAAGGCGTCCGAAGATGTCGTTTTCAAGTGTGGTCTTTCCAAGCCAGTCGTTGATCTCACTCAGGTGGTTAAGCTCATCATAACTAAATGCTACACTTCTGCCATCTGCATATCCTACCTTGGTTACTGCGCCAAGATCATTGTATTCATAGGTTGTATCGAAGCTGTCTCTATCTGTCTTTGTGATAAGGCGGCCATACTGGTCGTATTCATATGTCTCTTCCTGACCAAGGGCATCGGTTACTTTTGTGAGCTGACCTGCAAGGTTGTAGGAGTAGAGGGTTACGTGGCCGTTTTCTCCAACTTTAGGAAATACATCACGCTTTATATCTACATTAGAAGGATCAATAGAGATTCCATTTACATTCTTGCTTGTGATATCATCTGTAATTCTGCCTTCTGCTCTATGGATACTCTTAAGGTTATCGAGTTCATCATAGGTGTATGCTGTCTCGTTGCCAAGAGCATCTACTACGCTCTTTAGCTTTCCTGTTGGTGTGTATGTGTAAAGAGTTGTGCTACGTCCGTTAGATACTTTTGTAGCTCTTCCCATGGCATCGTATTCATATGATGCTGTGCGTCCGTCACTTCCTTCTACCTTTACTACTCTGTTAAGGGCATCATAAGAATAGCTGATAGTATAGCCATCAGCGAATGTTCTCTTTTCTACTCGGCCTGCGTTGTCATAGATGAGTTCCTGGTCTTTTCTTCCGCAGAAATATATAGCATGAAGCTTTCCTGACTTGGTATACTCAAACTTTCTTACTCTTCCGGCTGGGTCTGTTACTGTCTCTATGGCACCTGACTTTGTGTAGGTATAAGAAGAGCCATGTCCAAGAGGGTCAG
Source organism: Butyrivibrio fibrisolvens (assembly GCF_023206215.1). Lineage (NCBI taxonomy): Bacteria > Bacillati > Bacillota > Clostridia > Lachnospirales > Lachnospiraceae > Butyrivibrio > Butyrivibrio fibrisolvens. The sequence goes on along the minus strand of NZ_CP065800.1, from coordinate 715,867 downwards.
TCTGTCTTACTACTCTTCCAAGTTCGTTATACTCTCGTGTATATCTGTTACCAAGTGTATCTGTTAAAGCTGTGATCTTGCCATTCTCATCGTACTCATAAGACTTCTCATGTCCAAGGGCATCTGTTTCTTTGATCACTTGGTTAAGGGCGTTGTATTTACGGCTGTTTACCTTTATATCTCCAAGATACCTTGCTAATACATTGCCATTCTTATCATAGTCATAGCCGGTGGTCCTACCTTCAGGATCTGTGACTTTTTTGATACGCATGAGAGGATCATACTCGTAAAGAATTGTTCCACTATTAGGAAGGGTTATCTTCTCTTCCTTCCACATACTGTTATAGTCAACATTTGTTACTCTTCCTGCTTCATCTGTTACCTTGCAGGGCTTACCTATGATGTTGTATTCCCATGTCTTTGTAGTTCCGTCAGGATTTGTTATCTTTGTTACTTTTCCGCTCTCGTTGTACTCATATGATGTACGGTTACCAAGGGCATCTGTTACGGATGTTATCCTGTCAGCATCATCATATGTATATGTCCTGGATGATCCTTCTATATCGCTTGTCTTTATTACCCTTCCAAGGCTGTCATACTCATAGAAGGTCTTTACTCCTTCTGGGTCTGTTATGCAGCTTACGTTTCCTTCTGCATCATAACTAAGAAGGGTTATGTTTCCTTCTTCGTCCTTAACCTTCTTGAGGTATCTTCCTGTGTAGTAGAAGCGCTTCTTATTGCCAAGAGGATCCTTAACTTCAAAGAGGTTACCTTGTATATCATATGTATACTTATAGCTGTTTCCTTTGGGATCCTTTAAGGCCATGAGCCTTCCGTCAGCATTATAGGTCATGCAGGTCTTATGGCCCATGGGATCTATAATGCTTGTAAGGTGACCTCTGTTGTCATAGGTATATCTAGTTGTATATCCAAGCTTGTTGGTATGTGATATCTTCTGGTTGCGCTTATTGTATGTGAAGCTTTCTTCGCCGTCATAGTACTTAGTACCTGTATGGCGCATCTTGGCATCATGCTTATATACTACCTTGTTGCCATTTTGTTCTGTTGCTGTTGTGGTGCGCTTCTTGTCATCATATGCATAAGTCATGACTCCGCCATCTGGGAATGACTGCTTTATGGTTCTTCCCTGACTGTCATAGGTATTGGTTATAGCTTTTATGCCGCGCTGATTAGTTACTTCTGAGATCTTACCGTCTTTAGAATAATCGTAAGATGCTGTAGTTCCATCTGCATAGGTTACAGACTCAAGAACCTGAACTGATTTGGGATCATCAGGCTCAGAGACAGATTTATAGGTATACTTAACAACCCTTCCGGCATGGTCCTTAAGGGATGTTATATTTCCATATTCATTGTATGTAAAGAAAAGGGCTGCGATTCCCGGTGTCTTAACGGATGCTAGACGTTTTTCAGACTTTTCCTCAGATGTCTTTACGTTAGTATATAAAAGTTCTGCAACTGCTCCGTTATCATCACCCAGTTCTACAAGATATCCGTTTTCATCGAATTTCTTGTACTGGCCATTGTCCTGACGCAGGATATAGGTTTTCTTTTTTATTATCTCTTCGGCTGTTGATTCTGAGTCATCTTCTATCTCTGACAAAAGGCCTGGTTCGCCGTGAATCTCTTCGTAGTACTTCTTACCTTTGATGATGCGCTCTTTATAAAGGCCTATACTTCCGTCTGCATAGGATATGCGGATTCCTTCTTCGTCTCTTGTAAGGTGCTCTGAATAGGTTGTGCTCCAGCCGTTTCCAAGGATGAAGTCTTCTTTGGATGATGGAAGAGCGTTATAGAATCTCTTGAATGTAAGAGGATAGAGTCCGCCTATCTTGAGATCTTCATGCTCATTTATATAGTTACCTGTACACATGTTTACAGGATCGTATTTATATACTTCACATCGTTCCTTATTACCATTAAGGTAATCGGCCATGTTCTGCATATAGGTGTCGTATTCCTGTTTGGTAGCTTCATCAAGTGATGAGGATGGATCTTTATACCAAGGAAGGAGGGTAGTATCTGAGTAGTTTAGAACAGTATCCTGCAGCTGCTGTGATGTAAGTTCAAGGAATCCTTTTAAGTTTGATTCTATGTCTGCAAGAAATGAATCGATTTCTGATCCTGTTATCTCGTTTGCATGGGTATCATTGAAACTGCAAAGGTAATTTTTGGTCTTGGGTACTCTTCCCTCAGTGCTGCCATTTCTTGTAATAAAACCAAAGTATGTCTTGGTATTACCAGGTAGTGGCTGGGTGAATTCGACTCCTGCTATGGAACATCCTGATACCAGCCCTTGATATACCTCTTCTATATCGTCACTTACTGTTTCGAAATTGCTGATATAGGTCTCGAAGTCATTTATTATCTCTTCAAGGCGAGAGAGCTTCATTCTGGCGGTGTCATCTTCTGTAACTTCATCCTTGAAGTTTTCAAGAAGTTCATCCTGCTTAGTCATGAATTCCTGTATTACCCATACGAGGTCTTCTATCATCTTGATCTGATAGTCCTGTATGAAGGCCTTGGCTGCCTCTGCTTCAGGTCCTGTATGTGTATCGTCATCCACGAATGCTTTGAATTTCAGAATCAGTGTATCTGACATTGACAGGAAAGTATTGTACTTTTCCTGACATGCTGTAAAATATTCGGCCAGCTTCGCCTGGTCCCATGTGAGTTCCCCGTTATCTCCTGCCATTTATAATTACTCCTATAAAACTGTTTCTTGTATATGCTTCTTTAGTTTGTTGTCAATGAATTCATATCCTTTTATTCAGATATATTCAGATATGATCATTCTCCGTCTGATGCTGAGCCGGATGTCAGATCATCGTGTGCTTGCGTAAGCTCTTTATCGGCGTCTGCATCTGTCTCTAAATATTCATCCTTAATATCAGTCATAAGTGATGTCAGCTGTGCTACTTCTGTCTCAAGGTCTTTGAGCACAGCTATGATCCTTTCATCATATGCCTGGTAATCCGGTACTACGCTATTACCCGCAGCATATGCATCAGGTTCTTCTGTATCTGCTGTCTCATCTATGATCTCTTTGCCTTGCTCTTCTATACCACTTACGACTGTTTCGTATGTGTCTACGTCTATCTTTATTGGATCTGTTCCTTCCGGCATTACTTATATCCTCCTAGTATCATTATTTTTTTCACTCTGTTCCTTCTGATGTACCTGGATTTTCTGTCCAATTGTCCAGTTCTTCCCGCAATTGTGCAAGTCTTTCATTCTCTTCTTCTATCATGGTATTGATAATCTCGATAGCCTCTGCTATCTGGCCTTCAAGCTTTGTGATATCGTTATCATAACTTGTCATGCACAGGCTAAGTGTCTCTCTGATAGTTTCTGCGGCGCCTTCATTTTTACCAAGCCAGTCATCATTTTCTGCAAAGTCATATTCATCAACAGGTGTCTTTACATTATCTGTATAATCAGTATGGTCCTCTGAGAGTCTGGTCTGATATTCTGTAAGGAGCTCCAACACTGCCTCTAACTCCGCTATCTTATCACTACAACTTTTGATGTCCGCCTCTATAGCTGCTTTACTTCTTGACATACCTTCCTCCTCTTTTTTCATAATTTATCCAAATTGATTTTTGTAATAGTCCCGAAACCGGCTGTGACACCGGACTCGGGTAGCCTTTGCATTATAGATCTTGCTATAGCGCAAGTTCCATGATGTTTTTATTGATATGTAAGTGCTCCGGATGCAGTGCTGTCAATCATCTCCATGTTACTTGCGGATGTCTGGACATTGCTTCCGAGTGTTTCAAGATCTGTTACATACTTGGCAAGATCGTTGTAGAGATCGTAGAATGTCTCATCAAGTGTAGTTTTTGCTGCACCTTCTGTATCTTCAACGATTGTATCTACTACTGACTTGGCAGTGTCTATATATCCCTGCAGATTCTCTGCAAATGTTGATAACTGACTTCCTGTGCTGGAAACCTCTTCTGTCTGAGCAGAAATTGTGCCATCTGAATAACCCATAATTGTTTTCTCCTTTATCTTATAATTTGATCTGCATAACTTTGACGGGTGTTACAGCTGTTAAGCTTCGCCGCCGTATGCCTGTGCACCCTGCGCGGCAACTTCTTCGTAGCCTTCTTTGGTTGTTGTAACCCATGAAGCAATTGCTCTGAGGTTCTCTGACATATCTGCCATCTTTGTAGCAAGGGTATTGAGGTAATCTGTAGCTGCTGTTGCTTCTATACCTTTCCAGTTCTCTTCGAGCGGAGCCTGAAGTCCTGCTACACTTGTTACAAGTTCATCCATATTGTCTGCAACTGTACCAAGAAGTGTTACTTGAGTGTCAACGTCTGTGACGTCCATTCCAACGAATCCGGTTGTTTCTGCCATTGTTTTTGTTCCTCCTATAAACTTTTGTTTTATTGTTTTTGATATATGCACTTTATGACTATGCCACTATTGCTATATATCTTTTATATAAATGCCTTAATCATTGGCAGTTATATCTTTATCTTCGATAGCCAAATTCCTCATCTGCTATAAGGATCGTATCTCCATAATGGAGCTCATTGGCCTGACCCTGTGCAAGGCGCTTTCCATTCAGGAATGTTCCGTTGGTAGAGCCAAGGTCAGTTATGTACATGGCGCCGTCTTTGGCTTCCACTACTGCATGCTGTCTGCTTATTGCACAGTTATCCTTGATACACAGATCTACATGCAGACTGTCTTTACCGATCGTATATTTGGTCTTATCTATTACATGGTTCTCCCCGTTCTTGCGTCTTAAGAGATTGCCATAATAGGTCATACGCTTACTTTGCGGTGTTGCGCTTCCAAGTACTACTGTGGCACCACTGTCACCGCCTCCAAGGATTGATGTGTCTGAGGAGCCTGTCATGCCTTGAGATTGAGCACCGGAAGATCCTTTTACTATCTGATCGGCTTCAGGGATCACTGCTTTCTTTTTCTCAGGGAGGTTATCATATCTTCCTGCTCCATCAGGAATCTTATCTGCTGATTTTTTAGATTTCTTTTTCCTGGGCTGTCCGGGACTTTTTTCTTTATGCCTCGTAATGATCATTATCACCATGACGACTACGACTATCAGGAAGCCTATCCCAAGTGCGATCAGAACTATATATATCCATTTAGGGATCTCATTGTTTACTACAACTTCCTGTGTGTGATTTTGTTTTTCTGCAGCAAGTCTGGATGCTTCAGCATCAGCCTTTGCTTTCTCTTCAGCTGCTGCTTCTTCAAGTGCAGCTGTCATTGCTTCTTCCTGTTCTATAAGATCAGTTGTTGTGAGCTTGCTATATTTGATGCCAAGTGCATCCAGTATCCTTACCAGTTCTGAACTATCAACCGAGCAGTAATATCTTCCGTCCTTCTTCTGTTCATTTATGCCTATTACATAGCCGTTCTCGTTAAGAAGAGGACCACCACAGTTATTGCCGGTTATAAGACAGTCGTGTTCTATTACCTGTATATCTTTATAGGTTTTGTTGTTGGCAATACTTCCTGATGACATGGTTACATCATCCTGATCGTACATTACAGTGTTGCGGTCATATCTTACGGCAAAGGGGAAGCCAAGAGCATATACTGCTTCTGTTGCTTTATAGGGCTTGGCACTTGTGATGTCATCTGATGTTAGTATGGTAAGTGGTGTCCTGTTGTATAGGGGCTGAGATAGCTTTAATACTGCTATATTAAGTTCCGGACTTCTGGTGACTACTGTTGCCTCTATCGTGACATCGCCTTCTACTACTACCTGAGCTTTTAGATCTATCTTGTCCCATTCGTCCTCTTCTTCATCTACTCCAATAGTTGCAAATGCATCATCTCGTGTAGGCTTTGTTGGCGCTACAACACTATTGGTAGTGATGACATATTCGCCGTCGTCTGTATTACCGATGAGGAATCCCGTGCATCCTAGGATGATGTATTCCTTGCCGGAATCATCTGTATAGATGCTGTTAACTTGTACAATTCCCTTGGTTGCATCAGATACATTCTGTGTCATTGGAGCTAAGAGGTCTTCTTCAGAGTCTTCTATACTACTCCCTGTATCAGCATCGTCACTGGAATCTTCGGATGCATCTGATGATGTGGCACCAGTAGATGTAAGAGACTGCTCAGCGGAAGTATCTTGCGTAGCTGCTTCGTTGTCATCGGAATTAGATTCAGCTATAGATGAATTTGCAATAGGAGCCTGACTTTCTTCTGATATATCAGAGGTGTCAGCTGTATTTAAGGATTGAGCATTGGATACATGCACTGGCACACTTGCCAGTGTGGTTAATGCTAAGGTGGTGATGACACCAGCCAAATACTTTTTATAAAAGTGCTTGTTCATAATATTCCTTCCTGAATATAGGATCAGTAGATATTGGATATCTGAAGTAATACATTCTTTATGAAATCAAACCATTTTTATGTAGCGTCTGGGTAAGAGAAATAAGGGAATGGATTGCTTCTGTTTTGTAATGTTTCCCCATTATAAACGGGCCAAAACGGATATTCAACAGATTCTGACAGAACGTAAGATTTACACGACGAACGACATCACTAGCGTTATAACGATTACAAAGACACTATAAAGCGAATTATTTTGTCGCGTGAAAATACTGCTAATCCCTGATTCTACAAGGGATTGTAAGTTTTTGGATTTTTTTGATGAGTGATCCGACGAATGACATTCGTCAGCAGGGGATATTGTAAATGGAGGATAAATAAATGGCAGTATATTTAAATAAAACGGAAAAACGATAAGGATACAAAATCTCAATGTCCCGAAAAAATGAAAAGTAAAACAAATATGGGTAATTATGAATGTGAGTTTGAAGCAAGAAAAGATAAACGAATAAACGATAGTTTCCATAAAGGTATTGACGAAAAAGTATCAACAATATATCATATTTAAAGTATTTTAATAAGCAATTTATAGGCAAACGCTTTCCGGTGACGGGCGGACGCAAAGCTGTAAATCTTGGTAAGTAATCAAAGTTTTTTAGGATTTGGGATAGATCCACATTAGTAACGGGTATTACAAATATAATGCAAGATGGTTTAGCTGCAAAGATTATTCTTTGCAGCTTTTTTTGTGTCAAAAACACGTAGGGGTTACAACTTATAGGTGTAAGAACGGATGCTTATAGAAGAGGTTATTCAAGGAGGGACACAAGGTGTTTAGTAGTAAGAAAGGTAACTTGTTTATAAGAGTTACATCGCTTCTGACAGCATGCTTTTTGTTTATTGGCATGAGCGGTATTCAGACCTTGGCTGAAAGTGGAAACGGATCAGGTTCTGAACAGACAGAAGATCAGGCAACAGCAGGTAGTTCAGATAGCTCGGCAGGATATTCTGTGGACGATGACAGCGAAGGTGACGACGCTACGATTGGAGGATCATCAGAAGCAAGTGATGAATTAGCAGATGCTGCATCTGCAGCTTCTATTGAAGAGGATGAAGATGATACATCAGATGATTCTGCGCAGGAAGGCTCATCAGATGCTTCAAGTGAGGGTTCATCAGATGCAGCTACAGAGGGAAGTTCTGATAGTGCAGATGATTCTATACGTGAGTCTAAGTTGAGAACATCAAGGAATTTCACAACTTCATTGCTACTACCTGACGAACATGCCCCTGTTATATCCAATGGTTGTATTACTTTTGAAGATGATGACCATAGATGGGAATCTGATAATGTTCTTAGATCCAGCAAGGCAGTTACCATTAATGTAGATGTCAAAGATCCGAATCCAAATCCTGATTCGGGATCCGGTGAAAATGAGTCACCAGTTTCCGGAACGGCAGGATCAGCTTCTCTACTGGATGACGGGGAAGAAGTTACCGGTATCAAAAAAGTTACTATCAAGTATACAAATATTGAGACCGGACATACTACAACTGCTACTATGAGCGGACATGGGGATGGAACTTATACATATACATTCCCGCAGGATGTAGCTGCCTATCAGGTAGAGTCAATAACTGCAGTAGATGGCAATAAGAATTCTACAGTATATGATTCTAGTGATGCTGCAGATGCCAAAAATGAGAACAATATTTTTTCCAAGATATCTATAGAAGGTGATCAGTATAATGATGGTAGAGAAGATAGCCATTATACAAACTGTATTACGGATCTAAACAGGATACTTACAGCAGGTAATAACACATCATCTGCAGAAGAAGACAATGACTGGATCTCTCTTCAGGGTGAAGATAATGCAGATATATCATTGAAGGTATCGTTTAGATCATATATCTCTATATTCACTGATACTGACGATGTCAAGATATCGTTGGTTCCTGTTGATGAGTATGGCAACAAGATAGAGGGTGCTGAAGCTGTTGAAGGCAAGATGAATATCAGCTGGAGTTTCCCAAAGTCTAGATTTGAAGTAACTTTCGATCTTCCTGATGACAAGGATCAATATGTAGTCTATAAGCTTGAATCAAGCGGAGATTGTTTTATAAATAGTGCAGTCAGAAGCTTCAATAAAAAAGGATATTTGTACGTAAAGCTTGATAGCACAAGCCCTGTAGCCCAGGATATTGCTGTTACCTATACTGAAGATGGTAATGGCGTATCAGGAACCTATAACCTTGGTCAGGGCGAAGAGAGAATTGTATATTCAAAGAATGATCTGACTCTTACAGTTGATACTTCTAAGAGCTATGATCCGCTTATATCCGGAAGTGATACTAAGGAGACGGAAGATGATGTTCCTGCATCCGGAATTGTTAAGCTTTCATATGTCCTTTACAATGATGATTATCCTACATCCGGCAAGGGTGAGTATCATGAGATAGAGATAGAGGATCTGGAAATCGACGAGTGCGGTGATATCAGGATCGAACTTCCCGGTGTTAGTGAAGGCCAGGGCCCTGTATATATAGGTGATGTAAGACTTTATGATCTTGCAGGCAATGAGACTCTTATCTATGAAGGCAAAGTAGAGCCGGTAAGCTATGTTATTGATAGCGTAAGCCCTGTTATCGAATTTACAGATCTTAACGGAGAGGGACTTTCCGAAGGATATCCTACAGATCTTGCATCAACAACATATTTCTACAATCATGATGTTACAGGTAAGCTCTTAGTAACAGAGAGATATATCAAGGAAGTAAAGCTTTCAGAGAAGTCAGGTCTTATGAAAGCAGAACTATCTATTCCTGAAAGTACAAGTACTGAACTTGGAGCACAGACTGAATATACATTTAGTACAGTAGGTGACGGAGACTATTTCTTTGCAGCAGATGCTACAGATATGAGCGGCAATACAGCTGATACTGTAGATAGTCCGTATTTTGTAATAGATAGTATAGCTCCTGTTATCACAGTCACATATACATCAGGTGGAGAGACAGTAACTCCTGCAGGCAAGGATACAAGCTATTACAAAGACAGTGTAGTTGTAACTCTTGTGATTGAAGACAAACACCTGCTTCAGGAGGGCATAGAAGCTGTTATTACAGGTACCAAGGCTGATGGCACTAGTGTCAATATTCCTGTATCAGAGTGGACTTACAACGAGGGATCATATACATGGACTGCCAAGGTAGAGCTTACAGATGATGGTGAGTATGCTCTAAGCGCCAAGGCAACAGATAGAGCACAGAATGTATCTGATACTTATACAGGCGCAGGATTCACTATAGACCGTACAGTTCCTGTTGTTACTATTACTTTTGATAATAATTCACCACAGAACGAGATCTATTACAACGCTTCAAGAACTGCTACTATCACTGTTAAGGATTATACTTTTGACAGCAGTAAGTCTGAGCTTGTTATAAATGCTCCTGACAATGCTCCTTCTCAGAGCGATTGGGCAGGTGTATCCGATCAGACATATAGTAAGACGGTTACATTCAATCTTGACGGAAGGTATGACTTCACCTTCAAGACAACTGACAAGGCTGGCAATGAGTCTGAGACTCAGACTATAAGTCTTTTTATCATAGACATGACAGCTCCTGTTGTTACAGTTAGTTATGATAACAACGATGTAAGGAACGGATTCTATTACAATGCTAAGAGGACAGCAACTGTTAAGGTTGATGAGAAGTCTTTTGACAATAGTCTTGTTGTTATAAACTCGCAGGCATCAGATGATGCAGAGCCTATGGCTGCGCTTCCTAAGGCAGCAGCATTTAGTGGTAATGCTGATGTAGGTACATATACTACTACGATGTCTTTTAATGCAGATGGTAGATATGGATATACTATTAAGGTAACAGACCTTGCGGGTAATGAGTCAGAAGTATATACAAGTGATATATTCGTTATAGATATGACAGCTCCTGATATTACATTCAGCGGAGTTGAGAACTACTCTGCCAACAATGGTCAGGTGGCTCCGGTCCTTATATACAAGGATCTTAACATTGATTTTGAGAACTCTAGTGTTACTATGACAGGAGCCAATCACGGCGAGGTAACTCCTGAATCTAAGACGACACAAGTTGTAGATACTGTGACTGTATCATATAGCGACTTCGCTCATACCAAGGAGACGGACGATCTGTATACTCTTAGAGTCAGCATTACAGATATGGCCGGCAATGTGACAGAGGATGAACTGGTATTCTCTGTAAACAGATTCGGTTCTGTATACGTCGTAGGAGACAGCACCAAGGAGCTGACAGACAGATATTATACCAATGAGCCTGAAGATGTTACTATCACTGAGATCAATGTTGACAGTCTTACTTATAAAGAGGTATCTGTTGACAGAGACGGCGACAGTGAGGTTCTTAAAGAGGGCAGAGATTATACAGTATCTGTTCAGGGCGATGACAAGTCATGGAAGTCCATGACATATACTGTCAATGCCGACAATTTCAATAAGGACGGCAACTACTCTGTAATGGTATACTCCAGAGACAGAGCGACCAATACTCAGGACAACCGTTCAGAAGGCAAGGAGATCGAGTTCGCTGTTGATGGTACAGCTCCTTCTATTGTAACTTCTGAGATCAAGGAAAAAGGTGTTTATGAGGAAGAGGGGCACGACTTCATCATAAATGTTACTGATAACATGGGATTTGAAAGTCTTGTGGTATATACAGGTCAGAATGAGCTTACAGAGCTGGTATCTTATACAGCAGAAGATATCGAAGCTGCCGGAGGTACACTAACTGTTAATCTTCCTGAAATGGATGCTTATCAGAACGTTATGATACTGGCAACCGATGTTGCAGGCAATCAGTCTGAGCGTGATTACAACAATGTTCTTGTATCACGTAATGCCAAGAAACTGATCGAAGATGATGAGATTGCGTTAAATGATGAGATCAAGCCTTTGGTCGATCCTGACAAGGATCCTTCTGCATTCTTCATCTGGGCAGCAGTTGCAGGTGGATTCGTAGTGGTATCAGGCGGCGCAGGCGCAGCTTATTATATCCTTCGTGTAAAGAAGCTTAAGGTTAATAAATAAAGCTTAAGGAATATAAAACTTATGATCTGGTGGGCTAACCATTAAATATGACTCAAGCGGTATGAAATAATAGATATAATAAAAGATCGCATGGATTTTCCAAAATGGATCCATGCGATCTTTTTTACTTACTGAATCTAAAGCTCTTCATGTCGAAGTTACTGCCGGGGAGGAATACGAAGGTTATAGTTCCGCTTCCTTCAATGTTACTGATATCAAAGGTGTGATCAGTGATATCATCTGTAGCTTCCACTTCCAGTATCTCTCTGACACTGCCCTTATCTGTATCGAAGAGTATGTGTATGGTGTTCTTCTCTCCTACTGCTCTTCCGCTTATAGTGACATGCGATGGCTTCTCATCTCCAAAATTCATGTCTTTATAAACAAGGGATACGTTATTGCCAATGCCTGATACCATGCCGTCTTTGATGGTGTAGGTATCGCCATAGATCTCATCTGCATCTACGGCAAGGCTTTCGGCATAGGCTCTTCTATTTCTCTTAAATACAAATCCCTTAAGGTGGAGCTTGTCCCAGGTTTCGAAGCTAAGATCACATACGCCGGTTAGCGGCTTATCAAGCTTCCAGGTAACTTCCTGATATACATTCCAGATAGGCGGCTTGTCATAGATCTTATCAAGGATCACTTCATCTCCCGACAGGATCCTGATCCTGTTAGCACCTCCGTCCAGTGAGAAAACAGGTATAGTGATCTCGTCAGAGGTATCTCTGCCAAAATCCAGTCTGTCGTAGGTTACAAGTGTCCTTTGGCCTCTTGCGGTTGCTACTCCTTTGTCATTGCCATTGCCAACTTCTCCTTCATATCCTGAGTAGAGGCTTCCTGCTACGAAGCTGTACGGATCGAAGAATGCTGCGCCCATACCCTGAACTTCAAAGTCCATATAGGAGATGATCCTTGGCTTATCTCCTCCGTTACAGGACAAGGCTCTAAGATAGAATCTTCCATCGCCCTTGGCAGTGATCATGGCAGTATTGCCTTCTGCACGAAAGTCAGCGATATTGGACTTAACACCAAACTCTGTGACAACCTGGAAGGTGATATCCTTGTAGGTTGCATTGGCCGGATAGACCTTGGCAGATACTCTTACTTCATTACAGCCTTTGGTTAATACGCTGTTTCCGCTTTCGTTTACAAGCTCTATCTTCCTGATAGGGATCTCATCTTGTGATCCAAGCCTATTGGCATCATTATGACAGATATCTATAACTTCTAAAGGTTCGTAACAGTGGACTTCGTTATGAGCCGTATCTTTAGGATCTAATAACCTGATATCATCAGATGGCTCATGTGATTCACCTCTTACGATATAGTTGGTTGCGTCAGACTTATTTTTAATGCTCTTAAGAGTGTATGTGGCGCTTTCAAGTCCGTTACTTGTAGCAGTTACTACTATCTCGCCTTCTGCATCAGTTGCCTGAATGATCGCAAGGAGCTTACCACCAAAGAGCCTTCTGCTTGTAGCTTTATAGCTATCCAGATCTGAGCTGTCACCATTATCAAGACCTACAAGGCGGCCGGGGCCTGTGACAGTTACAGATACTCTGTTTTGTGCATTAGAAACTTCGGTTCCATCTGTATCAAGAGCAGATATCTCTATGAAGGCAAGGTCTCTGGTATTAGAACATAGTATGTCATTTGAATAGATACTATTATTATTGGTATCCATATCTACTGAATCATTATAATTACTATAAGTAGACTCAGATCCAAAGTTCTTACAATCCTTTGTATTGGTATACTCATCAAGGGCGTTACGAAGGACCAGTTTAACAGGATCTGTAAAGCTTCTTATAACATCAGTTGCTACTACTCTTCCATCCTCATCATAAGCTCTTGCTTCTACATATCCCTTAGAATATGGTACCTGAAGGTTCCATTCTATCTTGCTGCCGGATCCCGGCTTATTAGAGAAATCGCAGCATCCTTTGTCTTTTCCATTTATAAACAGCTGCGCCCTTGGTGCATTGGTTACTATCTTAAGGTCTATGGTCTGACCTTCATTGAAGTCCCAGAATGAGGGGCATATATGAATCATTGGCGCCTTCTTATGATCAGTCCAGGCTGCCTTCCATTCATAATATGCATCCTTTGGGAAGCCTGCCGTATCTATCTGCCCGAAATAGGAGTTCTTGGTATGATAAGGCGTAGGCTCTCCGATATAGTCGAATCCTGTCCATAAGAACTGACCCATAGAGAATGGAGTATCTCTGTCAACTCGTATGCAGTTCTCTATGCTCTTTGCACCCCAGCTTGTCTGGCTGTTACCAAGGCTTGAACACTGCTCATCATCATCTGACAATACACTGGCAGATGCCGGGAAGTGGTAGATACCTCTACTTTGAACTATAGAGGATGTCTCGCTTCCATAGATGATCCAGTCAGGGTGCTCTTTGTGATGCTCTTCATAATACTTCTCTGCGTAGTTGTAGCCGGCAACTTTAAGTATATCGGCGCACTTTCTGGCATTCTCCCAGGGCATGTAGTTAGAGCCTATAGTAGGCCTTGCATTGCCGTTATAGTCGTATTGTCGCACAAGGTCTGACAGCTCTTTGGTGATCCGCTGTCCGTCCTCATCTGCATGGGTGTCGTAGATCTCATTCCCTATACTCCAGAAGGATACACACACATGGTTTCGGTCCCTTCTAACCCAGCTTGCCACATCTCTTTCATGCCATGAGTCAAAAAATCTGGCGTAGTCATAGGTAGTCTTAGGCTTCCTCCACATATCGAAGGCTTCGGATATGAAGATAAAACCCATCTCATCCATAAGGTCAAGTACGCCCGGAGCTACCATGTTGTGGGTTCCTCTTATGGCATTGACGCCCATGGATTTAAGAGTGAGAAACTTCCTCTTCATGGCAGCTTTGTTAAAAGCACTTCCAAGAGCGCCAAGATCATGATGTTCACAGACTCCGTTTAGCTTAATATTCTGACCATTAATGATAAATCCCTTGTCAGGGTCTAGTACTACATGCTTAAAACCAAGCCTTGTCCTATACTCATCTACTGCTCTTCCACCTGCAGTGAGAGTGACTGTAATATTGTAAAGGTTAGGATTAGAAGGATCCCACTTTAGAGGGGACTTCACAAGGTATTCCTGAATATATCTGTATCTGACCTGACCTGACTCAAGATCCTTGTAATCGCAGGCAGGTGCAGAAACCTTTGCAGGTCCGGGATGGTCTGTAACAGGCAGTTGTTCATAGGCAATATTCTCACAAGCGCTGATACCGGTACTAGTACGACTAATACTAGCACTAATACCTGCTTCACCTGCCATATCTCCGCAGACTTCTGCTTCTACCCTAAGGATATAGTCATCCCCCTTAGGGCGCGTAGACAGGTAGACTCCATCAATTGCAAGGTATGTACTATCAGTTATCGTAAGCCACACATCTCTGTATATACCGGCTCCCGAGTACCATCTGGTATTAGGACTCTGATGCCTTATAAATACGGAGATATTGTTGATACCCTGATGCAGATAATCTGTCATCTCGAAGGAAAAAGATGAATAGCCATATTTCCATTCAAAGGCGCACTTGTCATTAACATAGATAGTGCAGTCCATATAGACACCTTCGAAAGTAATAAAGCATCTATGACCGGAACCCGGACTGTATTCGAAATCCTTGCTATACCATCCTGTAGCATCTTTATATAAGTTATCCGAGTCATGGATCAGGAAGTCATGGGGGATCTCAACCTTGTTAAAAGAGCCTTCGAATTCATCCTTTCTCCTTAGTAAGTCATCGTAGTGTACGTCAAGGCCTGTCTCTAAGAACCTCCAGCCTCCGTCAAATAAGTATCGCATGTGTGTGCCTTTCAGATAATTGATTTTTTTAAGTAAAAGATTGAAAGTGTTCCATTTTCAAATCCAAATTGATGACACAAACACCATCAATTTGAACCATAAGCCATTTGCTGTGCTCGCGACATCCGAGGTATATGATAATGATTTCTGATCATTTGACCGGTACGCAGTGTTTATCGTTGATCTCTTTGACCTTCAGGACTCTGCGGCGGTATTTTTCCTCAGTAAGAGGATCTGTGTTAAGCCATGCCTTGACGATCTCCATGGCGATCATCTCACCGATTATCTTAGCTCCAAGACACAGTACGTTGGAATCAGTATGCCAGCGTGATAGCTGAGCGCAGAAGGTATCCTGACAGACAGCTGCATAGATGCCATTTATCTTATTGGCAATAAGCGCTGATCCGTAACCCACGCCATCTACAAATATCCCTTTGTCGCACTCGCCCTTGGCAACTGCAAGAGCAGCCGGATATACGAAATCCGAAAGATCGCAGGACTCCTCATCATAGGTTCCAAAATCCACTACTTCATATCCTTCTTTTTCCAGATAAGCTTTGATCTCATTCTTGAGCCTTGTTCCTGCATGATCATTGGCCATTGCAATCTTCATAATGCGCTCCTTTCAGAACAATCAAAAATATTTATGGGTTAAGTAAAACAAATACTATCTCAAATTTAGCAACAATTCGGGCATAAAGCAATGATTATATATATTTATTGTATTTTTTACTGGTTTGATTTATAGAAAAAATGCTAGAAGTGGAATTATAAATGCAGTTCGTCGGATGAAATGTGTATTCTGTCGGAAAATTGAGACAAGCTATTTTTTTCATTGTATAGTGAATGTGCAGTCGGCACTTAGAAGGACTGAAAACGTGCAGACTTGCTACCTTAAGTAATGTCAGATGATTTTTTTACATCCTTAGGTATGGAAAAAAGAGGGGATGAGCATTTGGGGAAATGCTCGAGTCAGAAGTTATGCTATAAAGATAGCAACAGGGTCCCGGGTAGACACATCTGGGACCCTGTTTGTTTTGTCTACAGAACATGTAGTTAACAGGGTAAGATCCGATCTGTATTCAATGACAGAAGAAGTCTGGGAGATATATCTGAGTGACTTGAAAAAATTATAATCAATCGCGTATTCCATCAAAATGATGATATAAATTGTTACTTTATTCATCATTTTGATGGATTTTCTATTTTTTAAATAGATATGAATATTTTCTCTTTTGCTCTATGATAATATCCTTAACTCTTTTCTTGATATCGTCAGAGTATATATCTGCTTTGATAAGGATATTATCAATATCTTTATCAGTAAAATTAAAATACAGATTATTGCCGTATAGAGTTTCGGACAATTCTAATTGCTCATCAAAACTATCAGAAAAAGTTTTGGGCTTAACATTTTTTATCTCATCATATATGTCTGTGTTAAGAGGATAATCCATTTTTATATCAGATAATAGCGATGCTCCATTGTCATATATAGGGCACAAACTATATCTCCCATCCCTTATCATAACTGAGATATTATGCGTATGCCTGTCTTCGTTCAGAAACAGGGCATCTATAGTCAGTAATTTATTCATATATATACCAAAGTCTTTGATTCCGGTAACCCTTTCAACTTGGTCTACTATGAATTCAAGTCTATTTTTGTGATCAGCAATTGAATAAATTCCTTTATTCAGTCCATCGCCAAATTGGTTTTTGAAAAGCCTTTCTAATGTGGTGATCTGACAACCATTTGTAAAGTCCTTGCTTTTACATCCGGTATATGCTATCGATTTATATTTTATGTTTATAGGTTCATAGATAACGTATTCATCAGGCTTTAATGTTGATTTTATCAATAAGTTTGACACAACATATTCAACGAGACCTTCATATCCAAGATAATCTGCTTTATACCAGATGCCATTATTTTTCCATTTTAATTGATTTCCTTTGGATGAATTTCTGCCATCATCTTGCAGATTATATTCAAATAATTCCACTGAGTTATTTACCTGTCTATCTTTATCCAAAACTCATCCTCCGCCATCCGGCCTTCTGTCTTTTCGATGATTAAAATAGGATCATAAAATGGGATATCCAAGCGCTTTAGTTCTAGTTTCATTTTGTCTCTGCTCCTTGGAAAACACCTGGATTCAATGAATTCCTCATATTCCTCAAAATTCGGCTCGGTATTTACTCCAAACGCTCGCATCTGCGGATTATCAATGTAATTTTTTATTTTTACTTTACGGTTAGTTTCATCAATGTCGATGATAGTGCAAACCGTTGATCTGTACATGTAATACAGGCGCAGTTTCAACCTATCCTCTGGAATTTCCAGTTTCTTCGGAATTGTAAGATCTCTTTTAATAAGCTCCAGTAATGTTATCACCGGACCTGAGATTTTAGACTTTCCTTCCTCCCACCTTTCGATGGTAGGTCTGGAGCATCCCAAAAAAGAAGCAAACTCTGCCTGGGTCATAGATAGTTTGAGTCTGATATCTTTAAATTCTTCCGGGGCTAAATTGGTAGGAGTAATATATTCTCTCTTCATAAAACACCTCCTATTGGAATAATACCATCAAAATGATGGATAATCAATCATATTTATCAATCATTATGATGGATTCTTCTGTTTTTTAATCATATCACGAAGGCTGGCTCTTTTTTGATTTATTACTCCCCAAATGCATTTCGTCGGATGAAATGTGCATTCTGTCGGAAAATTGAGACAGGCTATTTTTTTCATTGTATAGTGAACGTGCAGTCGGCACTTGGATGGACCGAAAAGTAATGACATTATAGCTTTGTGCCTGCTGCAAGTAAGTGAAACGTAATAGTAAATCACCCAAGAAATTTATTATTAGCGGTTCATAGGAGTAGCCTTCATAAGAGGCTGCTCCGAAAACTGACAGACTTACTACCTTAAGTAATGTCAGACGAATTAGGTTACATCCGTTGGTATGGAAAAAGAGGGGATGAGCATTTGGGGAAATGCTCGAGTCAGAAGTTTTGCTATAAAGATAGCAGCAGGGTCCCGGGTAAATATATTCTGGGACCCTGTCCTTTTTTGAGACATTTTTTTGTAGACGATGATGGCAAAGAGGTATCCTTCGATGTTGGCTATCCTTCCAAATCAGATTCCATGGACAGCGACAGATATGTGTACAATGCCTGCGATTTTGAAGCTGAGTACATAGATGTTACCTTTGATGGAGAAAAAGACATAGTAATATCCCTAGGACATGCTGGCGTAATAGGAGATACGGTCCACTGTGCATATGCTGATGAATGGGAAGAATGCTATTATGAAGGCGAAGTTGCTGTGACCAAGTGGCTTAGCGAGATCGTTGACGATATGACAGCTGATGATGTCATAAGGTATATCCTTGATCATCAGGACGAATATGAAAGCATATAAGATAGAGCCTTCAAAGGCTGGTATTGAATTAATCGCACAGGAATGACATAATATCATATCTAAATCATTGTTTTTTAGGAATAATTCTTTTCTGGCAGTTAACTGCCAAAAAAGATAAGAGGTTTTTATGTTACAGATCGGATCACTTATTGATGGAAAATACAAGATACTGAGTATAATCGGACAGGGAGGTATGAGCACTGTCTATCTTGCGATCAATGAAAGAGCCAATAAACCCTGGGCTATCAAGGAAGTCAGGAAAAACGGAGTCAAAAATTATGAAGTAGTCAAACAGAGCCTTGTCATGGAGACTGACATGCTCAAACAGCTCTCACACCCGTATCTTCCCAGTATTGTCGATGTTATAGACACAGATGAATGCTTCCTCATAGTTATGGACTATATAGAAGGCAACACCCTTTACAGAACCCTTGCTGAGTACGGTGCTCAGCCTCAGGACAAGGTAATAGAGTGGGCCAAGGAGCTGTGCAATGTTCTGTCTTATCTACATACAAGGACGCAGCCGATCATCTACAGAGATCTAAAACCCGCCAACATAATGTTAAAACCTGACGGAACCATCACCCTGATCGACTTTGGAACAGCCAGAACCTACAAACAGGACAGTATAGAAGATACCACATGCCTTGGTACAAGAGGCTACGCCGCACCGGAGCAGTTTGGCGGAAGAGGCCAGACTGACGAAAGGACGGATATCTATAACCTTGGAGCAACATTGTATCATCTGGTCACAGGTCATAATCCCTGTGAAGCGCCCTATGAGATGTATCCCATAAGACAGTGGAATCCGTCTCTTTCGGCAGGTCTTGAGAAGATCATACTTAAATGCACCCAGCTCAATCCCAAAGACAGATACCAGTCAAGTGCCGAGGTTATGTATGATCTCGAACACTATAGCGAGCTTGATAAGAATTATAGAAAAAGAGCCAGGCTAAGAGTCGCTATGTTTGGCATCACATCTTTTATTACAGTTTTCAGCGCTGCTGCAGCGGCATATTTTATGACATCTGCAGGCAAGATCAGAAATGAAAGCTACGATTCATATCTTGAAGAAGCAAGAAGCAGGCCTGAAGTCTCCCAGCAGATCGAGAAATACGAAGAAGCTATCTCATTAGATCCTACCGATGGTACTGCATTTATAGAGCTTCTGAATCAGTCTTATCTTATGGATGATGTATTTACTCCTGAGGAAGAAGAGCAGCTAAGAAAGCTTCTTATTACCAAGTACGATGATAAGAGAACCTATGAGCAGATGCTCTCTACCAATCCGGAAGCATATGATGAGTTTGCATACAGGCTTGCGCTTGCGTATTTTTACTGCTATGACGGAGCCGGCAACAAGCCTATGTCAACCAAGTGGTTCAATATAGCCATGGCATCTGAGACACTTGACGAGGTCAAGGTAGGAAGGGCCCAAAGACTAGGCAAGATAGCTTCATACTATTCGGATATCGGAAGGACACGTCCAAGCGGCGATGAAG
The DNA here is from genome assembly GCF_023206215.1 of Butyrivibrio fibrisolvens. Taxonomy (NCBI): domain Bacteria; kingdom Bacillati; phylum Bacillota; class Clostridia; order Lachnospirales; family Lachnospiraceae; genus Butyrivibrio; species Butyrivibrio fibrisolvens. The sequence goes on along the minus strand of NZ_CP065800.1, from coordinate 695,656 downwards.
TTGTAAGTTATGCCCAGTACTGGGAAGATATGGTGGAGATAACTACGGGAGATATAGCAACGCAGGACAACACCACAACAGCACTCATGGTCTATAAAGAGATGGTAGCCCAGATCAACAAGCATGCTACCAAATTCAAAAAGGCCGGTATCACATATGAAGAGATGATGGCTCAGCTTGATAATATAAGTAACAGACTCGAAACAGATATTATAGCTACAGCTGAGGATGAAGACAGGATCAATCCTCTCAAACAGAATCTGTACAAGAATCTTGATCTTGCATATAAAGCTGTTGAAGGAGCTTTTAGTAAAGAGTGAAAATAGATAAAGGATTAAGTTTGTTATGAATATCAATAATTTATATGTTCTGTTTACCGGCGATGCGAGCGTTGAGACGATTAGTAAAACCTCCATGATGTATCACAGGACAGCCTATATTTTACTGGGCGTGACAGCAGTGTTTTTCGTAATTTCGGTTTTCCTGTGGTTCAAAATGCATATAAGGCACGAAATAATAGTTCTTACAGGAATCGGTGTTAAAAAAGAAGTGGCCAGAATAGAGAAAATGGCCAAAAGAGAAACAGAAGAAGGCCTGTCTGATGGATCCAATGTCGCTCCCGGAGCGCGAGTATTGCAAAATGCCGGCTTTATGGATTCCAACATAACTCAGAATATAGGACAGATGCAGACAATGCCCATGAAGCAATCAGACTATAATGCAGATCCTTCTCAAAACGAAAGAAAACATGAAACAATGCCAATCGGTCTTATGGGCAGCGAAGAAACTGTACTACTTGAAGCGGAAGGTTCTAAGTCTTTTGATAATAATGGTTCATTCGTTGTTGAGAAGGACGAGGTGTATATTACTAACAATAAATAAAGAAAGAGCTAATAAATGTTTTTTACAACCGGACTAGTAACAGATAAAGGGACAGTAAAAGAAATAAATCAGGACGCAATGATGCTAAAAGTAGCCATGACCAAAGAACATGGACGTATCGCTTTTGGCCTTATATGCGACGGCTGCGGTGGTCTGTCTTTTGGAGAGATCGCCAGTGCTTCATATGTCAGGAGGATGGAAGACTGGTTTTATAATGAGCTTCCCGGTATCCTTACCAATGAAGATGATACCAGAAAACTGGATGAATCCAGTGATAACAGATATGATCCCATCGAGCTTATCAAAGGCAACTGGACCTATATCTCTACCCAGATGAATGAAAGGCTCATGGAATACGGAATCCAGAAGCGCGCAAGTGTAGGAACCACTGTATGTATGATCATCATCATCGGAAGAGAATACCTTGCCATGAACATAGGTGATTCCAGAATATATAAGTATACCAATAAAAAGGTTTCCTGTATCACTCATGACCATTCCTATGTCCAGAAACAGATGGACGAAGGGCGTATGACACTTAAGGAAGCACAGATAAGCCCTATGAAAAGTGTCCTCCTCCAGTGCATAGGAGCTGTAGGGACGCTTGATCCATATTTTTCCAGAGGGATCATAGGAAGGGACGAGTCATTCCTTCTGTGCTGCGACGGATTCTGGCGCAAGACTACTCCAAATGATATGGTCAGGATCATGAACGTATCAGGTTATGATAAGAATTCCGATTTAAGCTCTGGTAAAGATTTGGACAATAAAATAGAAAGCGTATTAAAGGACCATATTGAAAAGCTCAAATACGAAGGTGAAAAAGATAATATATCCGCAATTCTAATAAGAGCCCGGGATGCAATTTGACAGTAAATAAGATATACTGATGATTATAGAGAAAACTTCATGATTCGTAATGAATAATACTTAAGGAAGAGGATATATATGAGTAAAAAGACAGGTTTCGTACTTCTTAGTGTAATATCAGGTATTTTATTTGGGGGTGCTTTTGCAGGCAATAAACTCTATGACTATGCGATAAAGCCAAGGCAGCGTACAGATGAAGATCCCGATTCATCAGAACTTGTAACAAGAGGTCGTAGATGGGTCAGGAATCATGAATCCAAAAGAGACATATATATCAGTTCTATAGATTCTCTTCGTCTTCATGCAAGCTATATTCCGGGCAATGATGGCGAGCACCACTACGTAGTCCTTATCCACGGCATCTGGGACAGTTCAGAAGGAATGGGAATTTATGCCCAGGAATATGCAGGGAAAGGCTGGAACATACTCCTTCCTGACCTTAGAGGTTTCGGACAGAGCGAGGGCGATTATATAGGATATGGCCACGATGACCGTTATGACATAATAGAGTGGATATACTGGATCATCAAAAGAGACAAGGATGCCAGGATACTCCTTCATGGAACATCCATGGGCGCAGCTACAACACTCCTTGTAACAGGAGAGTCTCTTCCGGAGAACGTCATATGTGCGATATCAGACAGCTCCTATACAAGTGTTAAGGACGAGTTCGAAGAAGTCTATGAAGGTCTTGATAAGAAGATAGCAGCTATTCCAAGATGGCTTGCAATCCCGCTTCTTCGCTTTGAAGTCAAGGTTCGTGCAGGATACGATATCTATAAGATAAGACCTATAGATGCTGTCAAAAATTCCAAGACTCCAACTCTTTTCCTTCATGGAGATGCTGATGAATTCGTTAAGCCTCACATGTGCCGTGAGCTCTTCGATGCAGCAGCATGCAAGAAGGAGTTCTGTATGACTCTGGGAGCAAAGCACATAGAAGGAGTCTGGATAGATTCCAAGAAATACTGGAAGAAGGTCGATGACTTCCTTTCACACAATAATTTCTGATAATTAAAAGCAAATAAATAATAACAAATACAGGATACATAAATTATAATGAAATAGGTGTCAGAAGATATATAAGGCTTTAACCAGTGTGATGATTCGTTCATGTATGAGCAAATATGAATAGGGCGGTACACCAGGACTTAGATATATCTTTTGACACCTATAATTGAAAACGGACAACTTAAATATATTATTATGAGGTTATATAATATGGGGACTTTTGATTATTCTAAACTAACAGATCCGGGATACTTCGCAGACGGGCGTCTCCCGGCTCATTCAGATCACATCATTTGCAAAAATGTTCAGGAAGCATGGGATGAGGTAAGCTCATACCGCATGTCTTTGAACGGAAGCTGGAAATTCAGATATTCCGCTAATCTAAATGACCTTCCCAAAGATTTTGAAGATCCAAAGGTAGACTGCCATGGATGGGCTGATATAAGAGTGCCTGCGCATATGCAGCTGGAAGGCTATGGCGTAGCGCAGTATGTCAATGTTCAGTATCCATGGGACGGACATGAGGACATCGACCCTCCGATGATCCCAACCAAGGACCATCCTGTAGGCAATTATGTTAAGTACTTTACAATTCCAAAGGGCTTTATAAACCATGGCCTTTACATAAGATTTGACGGTGTAGAGAGCGCTTTTGCACTGTGGCTTAACGGAGTATATGTTGGATATAGCTCCAGCTCTTTTGACGCCAAGGAATTCGATCTTACAGATTGCATGAAGGAAGATGGTGAGAACAAGCTCGCCGTGCAGGTATTTAAGTACAATGCAGGAAGCTGGATGGAGGATCAGGATATGTTCAGATTCTCCGGTATATTCAGGGATGTGACCCTTTTTACCAGAACGTCAAGTGCATCAGATAAGGGCTGCGGCGTAGTAGGATCAGAGGGAGCAATAACAGCTGCGTCCGCTGGTAAAAACGGCGATTGTGACATTAGCGGCATGGACGTATATGATATTAAGGTCGTAACTGAACTTACAGATGATTATACAAAAGGTAAACTCCATGTAACCCTCAAGGGCTGTGGAAGTGGTCAGATGAGCCTTAGCCTTTTTAAGGAAAAATGGGACAGAGATCTTAATATTCAGGCAGCAGACGGAGATGAGATATGCTCTATAGATACCGAATGGACAGAAGATATCAAAGAAGATTCAAGAAATCTATGCTCCAAAAAGACAGAGGTCACACTTACAGCCGATAATCCAAGTCTTTGGAGTGCAGAGGATCCAAGTCTCTATGCCCTTATCATAACCTTATATGATGAAAACGGTGCAGAATGCGGTACTATCCTTCAGGAAGTGGGCTTTAGAGAATTTGTGATGGGTGATGACCACATCATGTATCTTAATGGTAAGCGCATAGTCTTCAATGGAACTGACCGTCATGAGTTCTCTGCAAGGACAGGACGAGCTCTTAGCCAAAAGGATATGGAGACAGATGTTATCAACATGAAGAGGAATAACATCAACGCCCTTCGTATGAGCCACTATCCTAATAACAGCTATATGTACAAGCTTTGTGACAGATATGGTCTCTATGTTATAGATGAGACCAATCTTGAGACACATGGAACCTGGGATGCGGCAGGTCAGGGCAAAAAGCCCCAAAGCTACATGGTTCCATATGACAACGAGGACTGGCTTGATATGCTCATAGACAGAGGAACATCGATGCTGGAGCGTGACAAGAATCACCCTTCAGTTATCATCTGGTCCTGCGGCAATGAAGCTTTTGGCGGCAAAGTCATATACGAGCTGTCCGAATATTTCAGGCATACAGATCCTACAAGACTTGTCCACTATGAAGGCATATGCCATGACAGAAGATACAATGATACTTCCGACATGGAATCCCGCATGTATCCTCCTGTCGCTGAGATAAAAGATTATCTCAAAGAGCACAGGGACAAGCCCTTCATATGCTGCGAGTACACCCATGCAATGGGCAATTCCTGCGGCGCTATGTACAAGTATACCGATCTTACGGAAGAGGAGCCTTTGTATCAGGGAGGTTTTATCTGGGATTATATAGACCAGTCCATTATAAGGAAGGACCGCTATGGAGTAGAGTTCCAGGGTTATGGCGGAGACTTTGGCGAAAGGCCCAATGACAACGACTTCTGCGGTAATGGTATAGCCTTTGGCGGCGATGAAAGAAAGCCTTCTCCCAAGATGCAGAGCGTCAAGTACAACTACCAGCCCTTTGCAGTGATAGTAGATGAGGACGCAGATACAGTCACAGTCCGCAACAGGACTCTTTTTACCAACACAGACCAGTACATAATGAGGCTGTGCGTAGAAAGGTATGGTAAGACTGAATATCAGAAGGACTACATCGTATCTGTTGAGCCCGGGCAGCAGGAAGTATTCGGATTATCTCTTGAAGAGAAAATAGGTTACGGCGAGATCTGCAACAAAGAAGGCGAATATGTAATAAGAGTATCCTTCCTTCTAAAAGAAGACACAAGATACGCAAAGGCCGGCTATGAAGTAGCCTTCGGCGAAGATGTATTCATGGTTGAGAATGGCCCTGAATACATTGTAGGAAGCGAAGAAGAACTGGATTTGGCTATGAATGATCAGCTTCCGGAATCAGAATCAGAAGCTGTGGATGCTGGATCTGATGATAGTGAAGCTAATGATGAAGCACTGCTTAATAAGATCATCATCCCTGAAGACGAGTTTGGAAACAGCATAGATATAACCTTTGGAGAGAATAAGCCATATACAGTAACTTACGGTCTTTGCAACGTAGGCATCAAGGGTGAGAACTTCGAAGCTCTGTTTACAGAAGGCTCAGCACTTACAAGTTATAAATATATGGGCAAAGAGTTGCTTGAGTCCAAGGTTCTTCCTAACTTCTGGAGAGCACCTACTCAGAACGATTATGGTAACGGAGCACCTGCCCGCTATGCCCAGTGGAAGATTGCCAGCATGTATCTCATGCCAAAATATGATATCTATACCCAGTATGAGCACTTCCTTGGAGGAACTCCATTCGAAGTCAAGGAACATGAAGATCACGTCAGCATCAGCTACAATTATAAGCTCCAGACAAGTCCTGAAGCTGAGTGCTTCGTAACCTATGATGTATACGGAGATGGAAGTATCAGGATCACTCTTTCCTACGATCCTGTCGAGGGTCTTATAGAGATGCCTGAGTTTGGTATGATCTTCAAGATGAATGCCGACTACGACAATCTTAAGTGGTATGGATACGGACCTGAAGAGACATATTCTGACAAGATGGCAGGAGCTAAGCTCTCTATGTATGAAGGAAAGGCTGCTACGCAGCTTGCACCATACCTTCTGCCTCAGGAATCAGGCAACCATGCTGGCGTAAGATTTGCATCTGTAACCGACGAAAGGGGACGAGGACTGCTCCTTGCTACTGAACTTCCTGAAGGAATGAGCTTTTCTGCGCTCCCATGGACGCCTCATGAGATAGAGAATGCAGCCCACCACTTCGAGCTTCCTCCTATCCACCATACGGTTGTAAGAGCATCGATAGGACAGCTTGGAATAGCAGGTGACAATACCTGGGGATCACTTACACATCCCGAATTCAGACTCCCTGTAGAAAAGGGCAAGACCTTTAAGTTCTCATTCATGTTAAGAGGAATCTGATGCAGTAATATATGAAAAAGACGATGGAAGAAAAAGATTTGATTCAATAAGATATGAAAAAGACGATGCAAGAAAAAGATCTGATGCAGTAAGTCATAAAAATAATCTGATACTGCACGTACAGAAAGATATTTAATCTTATAAGAAAAACTGAATAGATTAATCAAAAAACCGGCCGCCAACAAGCGACCGGTTTTAATATAGTCAAATTAAAAGGATTATTCGTCAGCCTTACCAACAGAACCGAACATTTCCATCTTCTCTTTAACTGTAGCCTTGATAGCTTCGAAGCCAGGAGCAAGAAGCTTTCTAGGATCGAATCCCTTACCTTCAAGATCCTTACCTGCCTCAATATACTTTCTTGTAGCTTCAGCAAAAGCAAGCTGGCACTCTGTGTTAACGTTAACCTTAGAAACACCAAGTGTGATAGCCTTCTTAACCATCTCTGCAGGGATACCTGTACCACCGTGAAGAACAAGTGGAAGCTCACCTGTGAGCTGCTGGATAGAATCAAGAGTCTCGAATGAAAGACCTTCCCAGTTATCAGGATACTTGCCGTGGATGTTACCGATACCAGCTGCAAGGAAGTCAACGCCAAGATCAGCGATCTGCTTGCACTCGTTAGGATCAGCGCACTCACCCTTACCGATTACGCCATCTTCTTCTCCGCCGATAGCACCAACTTCAGCCTCGATAGAAAGTCCTCTGTCGTGAGCTGCCTTAACAAGTTCCTTAGTCTTCTCGATGTTCTCAGCGATCGGATAGTGTGATCCGTCGAACATGATTGAAGAGAAACCAGCCTCGATGCACTTGTAGCATCCTTCGTATGAACCGTGGTCAAGGTGAAGAGCTACAGGAACGTCGATGTCGAGATCCTTTAAGAGTCCGTTAACCATGTTTACAACAACATGATAACCACCCATGTACTTGCCTGCGCCTTCAGATACACCAAGGATAACAGGGCTTCTGAGTTCTTTTGCTGTAAGCAGAATAGCCTTAGTCCACTCAAGGTTGTTGATGTTGAAGTGACCTACTGCATAATGTCCGGCTTTAGCTTTTTTAAGCATGTCAGCTGCATTTACTAACATAATGAAATCCTCCTTTTAAAAAACGGTTTCAAAAAAGTGTTTGTGAAAATAATATCACAGTGAAAATTATAGCATACAGTAAGGCAAATGGAAACCATAACATTTATCCACATTTCTTATGAAATAAAGGGATTTTTTATCTGATAAGGGATATGGCATCGGATGCGTACATGTCATTCGTCACGACAAAATGCATTTCGTCGGGTGAAAATGACGTTCTATCTAAAAAGGGTTTACAAACAGTTTTTTTAACTTATAATGAGATCACGGTTTGCGAAATACCGCAATCCAAAAACGCAAAGTCAAAATAGTTTTGACTTAAAAAATAAGAGGGGCGACAGACGCCGGAGGGAATATTTATGTTAAAGAACAAGCTTTTAAAGACATTCACAGCACTTAGTGCAGCAGCAATGATCGTAACAGGAGCAGGAGCAGCTACAACTATCACAACATTTGCAGCAGAATTCGATCCTACTTACTATGCTACAACATATCCTGATGTAGCAGCAGCATGCGGAACAGATGCTCAGGCACTTCTCAACCACTACCTTACATATGGTCAGAAGGAAGGTCGTAAGCCTTCAGCTACAGCAGCAGCTGGTGAAGCAGTTACATCTGTAAAGACAACATCCACAACACCTGCACCTGCAGCAACAACAACATATCATGACTATGCAGCAGGTCAGCTCAGCACACTTCGTGCAGCATCAGGTCTTGGCGCAGTAACACATGACAAGAACCTTGATTCTATGGCTACTAACATCATGAACACATACATGGCTGGTGGAGACGTTAATGCTGTCACAAACACAATGAACGCTCTCTTCGCACAGTATGGTCTTAACTATACAATTGGCGGATTCACATGCTTAAAGCTTCCTGCAGCATATGCTAAGGGACTTACATATGAAGAACTTGCACCTGTTATGATTCAGGTTGCATATCCAAGATCAACAGATGTACTTGGCCACAATAGAGTTACAGCTCTTGGATGCCACATTGCTTCTGATGCAGCTGGTAACGTATACTTCGTATTCGTAGTAGCTGGTAACTAATTTTGGCTTCTTATAGGTGTTGATCGCTTGCGATACCAATAATAAATGATGTAATGAAAACCCCTGCCATCTCCCCGTTTGGCAGGGGTTTTTATTTGGATGATCCATCGGTGATGCAGCACTGCTCAAGTTGAAAGCCAGAATCTGTAAGTACTATTTACGTGATCAACTTACTAATCTTGTTTGTAAATTATGATGGTCGCATCTTAACAGCTAATGTGATACAATTAAAAATTGCAAAATGTAGGATAATTCAAGAACCGGTAATATAAAGTTCTAAATGGCTTAGGAGATAATATACTATGGAAACAGTTTATAAGACCAAGGGCACATGCTCAACACAGATCAAGCTTGATATGGACGGCGATATCATAAAGTCTGTATCATTTACAGGCGGATGCAACGGTAACCTTCAGGGCATATCCAAGCTCGTAGAAGGAATGAAGGCAAGCGATGCCATCGCAAGACTTGAAGGCATTAAGTGCGGCTTCAAGCCAACATCATGCCCTGATCAGCTGGCACAGGCTTTAAAAGCAGCAGTTAACGCATAAATATATCTTTGATATTTAAGAATATTATTTCGGGAATACATATTTATCTGAGTGTCAAAAGAGTCTTTTGACCTGTACATCATAAGAAAACAAAGTTCCTGCAAGGCGGATGAAAAAAGGTGTTATAGCTTATTTATATCTGATCAAATATGGATGAGACAATACACCGGATCATGTTTATAGCGCCACTTTAAATGCGGGATTTTAGAGGTGTTGATTTGGCAAAAAAAATAGTACTCACAGGCGGCGGAACAGCAGGACATGTTACGCCCAACATAGCTCTTATACCATATCTCAAAGAGAAGGGATATGAGATCATCTACATAGGATCTTATGACGGTATTGAGAAAAAACTCATCGCCGATTTTGACATTAAATATTATGGAATATCTACAGGTAAGTTCCGTAGATATTTTGATGCCAAGAATTTTACGGATCCTTTTAGAGTTATTAAGGGATTTGCCCAGGCAAGGAAAATCCTCAAAAAAGAAAAGCCTGATGTTCTTTTTTCCAAAGGAGGATTTGTAAGCGTGCCGGTTGTTAATGCGGCAGCAGGACTTAAGATCCCGTGCATCCTTCATGAATCAGATCTTACTCCCGGACTTGCCAACAAGCTCTGCGTCCGCTCTGCAAGGAAGATATGCTGTAACTTCCCGGAGACCATGAAGTACCTTCCTGCTGACAAGGCAGTTCTTACAGGTACACCTATCCGCGATGAACTTATGACAGGTAAAGCCATGGCCGGCAAGATGCTCTGCGGATTCACAGATTCCAAGCCTGTTCTCATGGTAATAGGAGGAAGCCTTGGTGCGCAGTCTGTCAATGAAGTTGTACGTGAAGCCCTTCCCAGGATCCTTCCTTATTTCAACGTGATACACATCTGCGGCAAGGACAAAATGGACAATATGCGTCTGGATGTACCTGGCTACAAGCAGTTTGAATATGTTAAGGCTGAGCTCAAAGACCTCTTCGCTCTTGCAGATATTGTAGTGTCAAGAGCAGGCGCTAACTCAATCTGCGAGCTATTGGCACTTCATAAGCCCAACCTTCTCATACCTCTTTCCAGCAAGAACTCAAGAGGCGATCAGGAACTTAATGCCAAGTCATTTGAGCAGCAGGGATTCTCTGAAGTTATATTAAGTGAAGACCTTGATGAAGACATACTTATAGAGAAGATACACGAGATCTATGAAAATAGAGACCAGTACATGGCCCGTATGACAGGTTCCGGTCAGCGCAATGCCACCAAGACCATCATACGTATGATAGAGGAAGAGGCTAACTAAAACTGATACGCGCTTATAACATCGGCGGTGCAATATCCTCGAAGGCTTTGTAAGGGACGTTGTCTTGCAAAACCATCGAGGATATTATGTTTTCTATTAACTCAAATATATGGTTTATGCCTTAAATCTGTAGCCTACTCCCCAGATGGTTTCTATATACTGAGGGTTAGAGGTATCAAGTTCGACTTTTTCACGGATTTTCTTGATATGAACGGTTACAGTTGCGATATCACCTACGGAGTCCATATTCCAGATCTTTCTAAAGAGCTCTTCCTTGGTATATACGTGGTTAGGGTTTTCTGCAAGGAAAGTCAGAAGATCGAATTCCTTGGTAGTAAAGCTCTTTTCCTCGCCGTCTATGTATACTCTTCTTGCTGTCTTGTCGATCTTAAGACCTCTTATCTCAATGACATCATTCTTGGTAGTGCCGGAGCCTACAAGGCGGTCATATCTTGAAAGGTGAGCCTTAACACGGGCTACAAGTTCTGATGGAGAGAAAGGCTTTGTAATATAGTCATCAGCTCCAAGTCCAAGACCTCTTATTTTGTCTATATCATCCTTCTTGGCAGAGACCATGAGGACCGGCATATCCTTTTTTTCACGGATGTGTTTGCACACTTCAAAACCATCCATTCCCGGAAGCATCAGATCCAGGATCACAAGATCGAAGTCCTCTGACAGGGCTCTCTGAAGACCTGTGTCTCCTCTGTTCTCAATCTCAACTTCAAAGTCTGAAAGTTCAAGGTAATCTTTTTCAAGGTCAGCAATAGCTTCTTCATCTTCAACTATTAGTATTCTGCTCATCGTATCCTCCTGTAACTGGTTCTGTGTATTTGCGCAGTACGAAATGCATCGTCGTACCTTCACCTTCATGGCTGGTTGCCCATATATAACCGCCATGATCTTCTATTATCTTCTTGACTATAGATAGACCGATACCGCTTCCCTGATGCTTGGAATTGCGGGATGAATCGGTTCTGTAGAAACGCTCGAATATATTGGCAAGGTCCTTCTGGGCTATGCCGCGGCCATTGTCCTCTATCTCGATCCTTATAGAATCCACCTCATCCAGGATCCTTATATCGATCTGTCCATGATCGTCATTCCTGTCCATGTATTTGACGGAATTAGAAACTATATTATTGATAACACGCTTGAGCTGCTCGGGATCAGCTATAACTATTGTATCAGGTGCAGTGAGATTAGAATAGTTGAGCTTGATGCCCCGGCCTTCCATATCCATTCCAACCTCTTCAACGCAGTCACCAAAATAGTCCGCAACATTGAGCTTCCTGAAGTTATAAGGGATCCTGTTATTATCAATTGACGAATACAAAGTCAGCTCATTGATAAGATTGTTCATATCATTGGCTTTGTTATAGATCGTCTTTAAGTATTTCTGCTGTTTCTCAGGAGTTGTTGCAACTCCCTCCATAAGCCCCTCTGCATAACCCCTTATAGTAGTAATAGGAGTCTTAAGGTCATGTGAGATATTGCGGATCAGCTCCTTGTTCTGCTGCTCGTGCTCGAGTTTTTCCTGGGCGGATTCCTTAAGGCGCAGTCTCATGTCTTCGTAGTTACGATACATCTCGCCGATCTCGCCCTTTTCCATAGAATCGTTGAGCCTGTAATCGAAGTTGCCGTCCTTGATTTTCTGCATAGCTACATTGAGTTCACCCAAAGGCTTGAAGATACCGCTTCTGGTCCATGCAGTCAGTATTAGCGACGTAAGGAGCAGTATAGCGCACATAGCCACGAACATATATCCGAAGAACTCAGGAGCTATCAGAGTTTGCAATGAGAACACAATAAAAAGGGATCCGTTAGTTCCGTCAGACAAAGTGAAATCGAACTGCCGTATGAGTTTTTTTTCATCATTATAGAAAAAACCACTCAGATGATCCGGACCACTCCCGTATTCAGGTAAAATTAAGGTTAGATCGTTATCATCATTACTAGAACCATTGTAACTGATGATATCACCTGACTGCCTTACGATCACATAGCCACCTTCCATAAGAACTTCTTCATTGATCTTATCAAGGTATGCGCTATCAGTCAGAATATCCGGGTTAGAAGCTATATCCTGACCTATCTTCTCGAAGATATCATCGGCAATCCTCATGTACCTGGTGTTGTCATATATGAGATTTTTGGTATTGCCTTCATTCATGATACCGCCAATCAGTATGAATGCCATAGTGATAAGAAAAAGAGGCAGGAGTACCATAGTCACTGCGGTTATTGTAAGTTTTGTTTTTAGACGCATAATAAGCCATCCTTTCGCTTCTTACATTAATATAAGTATACCATTTTAATGCAGCTGTTGGTAACATGCGACTCTGAACAATCTGTGAAGGCTTGATAAAATAGTTATAAATTTACAGATTCTATTACCGTTATCGGGATGTAAAACCAAATTGGAGTTAGATGTTAAGTAATAGTAAACCGGTAGTTGCTCATTTTATATACGATATAAGATCAAAATGATCATTTATAATCAATAAGATACTCATAGAATCATTTTGATATATTAAGAAAAAGATCCTTATTTGATTGTTTTTATATTTTTGATAAAAAAGGCTTAAAACAAGCTGATTTTCGAAAATCATAAAGTGCAGTAATACAGCGCGTTTGAGCGACGCGGAAAAATAAATGTAACAATTTTGAAATATTTACTAGACAAACTGTTTCAAATAATGTAATATAGTTTTCGAAGGAAATAAGCGAAGACACAAAATATTGTAAAATACTACATTTTGTAAAATCTAATTTTTGATTTTATAATTCTTGATTTTTTAAAAAAGTTGTAATAGTATACTATTAGTATACAAGAACCCATTAAGGGTATATATTCGGATTTTACCCGATCCGGATTTTACCATATATCATCCCTATGTAACTTATGACAAGACATCAAGTTAAGACAGCTTGGGAGAAGACGTGACTTCTTATGCATCGCATACTTTGGTCTTCTTACGACATCTATAGGACTTACATTTTGTAGTGTCATAGTTACAACACCAATCACTTAACCCCTAACGAAGAACGGCATCGATGTTACCCCATCGATGCCGTTCGCTATGTGTCTTAATATTAGTGTACTGACTCATTCATATTTGATCAGATCACTTGTCTATGAATTTATCTACTGCGTCATAAAATCTTGCCAATTATCAGTTGCTGATCCTGTGACAGAAGTTCTGGATCTGTGAATCGGTATCAGCTGTATTCTTTAAAGGATTCTGAAGTGATAGAGTCTCAACAACATTGTTGCCAATAAGAGCATCTTCAAGCTTTAGAAGCATCTTCTCAGCATTGCCGCTGGCAGATGAAGCGATGAGATATATACGCTTGCCCTGTATCTTGTTGTCACGAAGAAAGGCTCCTATAGAAGGTGCATAAGTGCCTGCCCATACAGGCGAAGCTATAATGAGCTGATCGTAGTCACTTACATTATATTTGAGACTTTCAAGATTTGGAAGTTTATTAAAAAGAGCAGAATGCCCCCCTGCAAGGAACTTGCCAAGGCCCTTTCTGGGCGGCTCGGTATCAGGAATAAGGCGTTCTATATCAGCGCCTAGATACTCCTTAACCTTAGTAGCAACATATTCGATATTCCCCTCAAACGAATAATAGACCATTAAAGTCCTAACAGAATTTTCTCCCATAAAAACCTCACTTGCTACATGTTAGCCATCAGGAATTTAATAATGAAATCCCTGATACTACATACTTGTGCAATGTTTACATACCCTCAATAATTCATACAGCGTTAAATACGAAACTGCGCGATTCTAAATAATATAGTCAAAAACCTTAGGAATAAGTAATATCAAACACAAACTCCCAGTGCTTCGCAAGATTCAGTATCAGTAATTAATTTAAGATAATAACAGAAATAATAACGCGTAAAAATATAATAAACGATAACGAAAATATATACAACGCCAGTTTATGTAACAATATTTAATCATTTATAAATATTTTTATGATATAAAAGAATACAATCATATGCCCCTCAATATCCCCCGTAGAAGGGTGAGCGCATATGCTTTTCGTAGCATTCGGAGCAGATGTTATAGGGGGAGTTCCACTTGATCTGCTTGCCGCAGCTTCGGCACTTCCTCTTTACAAGCTCCTGCTTGGACAGAACCTCCATGATCTTCACCGCAATATCAGACCGTGCCTCGCTCACCTCTTCATACTCTTCAGGCAGACCGAAACGCGTCAGATAGTAGCACAGAAGATCGCATACCTGATAGTTCTCTTCAAGGAAAGATAAGTCTTCTGCATTGTAGGAAGTATTCAAAACCTCCGGAATGAACCTCCTGTAATCGAAGATATCATGCTCTATCTCGCAGTCAGCCATCTCTTCCCATATCATAAAAAGGTTGACGTTGTCTTCATCAAAAGGCATAGTGATGAACTTATATATAAGCTCCTTGTCATCAGTTTTCTGCTCAAGGAAGCGGCAAAGCTTGATCTCCACAGACAAGTCTGTCTGATTGAAAGCATCGTTTTTTTGCTGTATAGCTCCCCATCTTGTGAAGATATCCGACAGACTTCCATCAAGGCCAAGGAGTGATTCAGGGAAGGGGAGAGCCACCTTCTCTATAGGCTCAGGAGCTGATTTGAAAGCGTTTCTTATGAGATTTTTACGAAACTCTGCATTGACGTAGCCTATATCATATAGACCTCGTCTTCCGGCTCTACCGCCTATCTGCAGGATCTCCTCGGTTCTAAGCGGGCGTTTGGTCATACCATCGAATTTCTCGGATTCAAGGAATACAACTCTTCTTATAGGCAGGTTCATGCCCATTCCGATAGCATCTGTAGCTACAACCACGCTTGTCTCACCATCTGTGAACTTCCTGACTTCTTCTTTTCTTACATCATATGGAAGAGCGCCATAGATGATACTGCATGATATCCCTATACCCTGAAGTTCAGCAGCGCATGCAAGCACATTCCTTTTGGAAAAAACGATAAGAGCATCCTTGTTCTGAACATCATCCGGGAAGGAGAAGTGATCCTTTTCAACAACCAGCTGAGTAGCCCTTTCGTGGGTTATGACTTCATAGGAATCTCCGCAGTCTTCAATAAGCTTGATGGCGATATCTCTGCCTTCAGGGGCGCCGCACAGGTGTACCTCATCTGCACATACACCTAGTATTGCAGCTGTCCACATGCGGCCGCGCTGCCTGTCAGCTATCATCTGTATCTCGTCTATGACAGCTACGTTGTAGTGTTTGGCGGTGTCCAGCATCTCGATGGTAGATGCCTGATGATCCCGTATATCAGGACATATATCCTCTTCACCTGTCTTCATACGGCATGGTACCCCATCTGCTGTGAGCTTTTCGTATACTTCATGAGCCAGAAGGCGCAAAGGCCCCAGGTATATGCCGACAGCAGCTCTTTCAAGAGCCTGTATGGAATCATAGGTCTTACCGGAGTTTGTAGGACCTATATGCAGGATGAAGTGCCTTTTCATCCTCCTTGCAGCAGGATATAGATCCGGATAGTGGTCAGGTATTTCTTTTAGTATATTTGCAGTCAGAAGCTCTGCAGCAGATTCCTCTTGCCTTTTGGCTTCTTCAAAGTCGTGATATCTTGGATTGTACCACAGCATATCCCTTATATCTTTGATACTGTAAGGAGCACTTATCATGTTATAGCAAGGATCCATGACCCTGTTGTAAACGCGGGATTTTATAAGCTTTCTGATACGCAGAGACTGCTTTGGCGTAGTGCAGGAATCTATATAATCGCTGACCTCTTTGGAGGATGCTATGATCTTATCCTCCATTTTGCCGTAGAGAGCATTTCTAAGTTGTCTGCTTAGAAGGATGCTCATGCTCTTTTTCTCAAGCTGATCTAGAAATACTGAGTAGTTGTCTGCTGTAATTGGAGCTTCAGACTTGAAATACGTAACCTTCTGAGTTTTAAAGAAATTAACAAGTTCTTTTGACAGATCATCTATAAGCTCTTCATCCTGCATTATTATCTGCGAAGGATCCATTCTCTCTATATAAGCGACAGCCTTGCCAAAACGCTCCTTCTCCAGCTTTTGCTCAGGAGTGCCGGCTTTGTTCTTTTTCTTATGACGTTTTTTCTTAGAAGTAGTGCCCTTGGTATCCGGCGAAGGACCGTTTTGCGATTGTGTATCCACTGGTGCACTGCTATTACTATTATTATCAGAAGCATCCACCAATAGTCTATCAATGGCAGAGCTGTCTGCATTACCACGTATATTTTTCATAGGTAAACCTCTTAATACTTTATCACTACCCTAGCTGGAGGCTTGAATTATTTACGCCAAAAAGGTTGTGATCGTTCCGTACAGACATAGTGCCAGGAAGAATCCAAATCCGATAGTAACAAAGGCTGTCTTGAACCTTCTTCCTTTTGGAAGCTCCATGGAAGCTTGTTCTATGCGGAATTCTTTTTTGGCAAAAGATTTGATCCATAGAATGATGCCGGCGATAAATAAGATAAGCTCAGCCAGTATATACATTCCATATATAGTGATCCCTGATATCTGCTCAGGTGATAATGTCTGTATAACAGTAGCAGCGTCACTTGACTGCAAACTACTTAGCACCTCGTCAGAGACAAGGGATCCTATCGTAAGAGGTATCACAGATCCCCAGAAATTAAAAGCCATATGAAGTCCGATAGTATATCTGATGTTGCCGGAGCGGATGTAGATGTATGCCAGCAGAAGTCCAAGTGCAAATGCATAGAAGATCTGGAAGATATTCATATGAAAGAGGCTAAAGCATAGTGCTGAAAAGATAAGAGAGAGCATCTCCCCGTATTGCCTTGTCCTGTCTATCACGAATTTTCTGAATATCATCTCTTCAACGATTGGAGCCAGTACGACTACAGTTCCTATCTGCCAGATATTGACTTCTGTAACCAGGTCATTAAGAGGGTTGGTGGCAGATCCGTCAGAAAGGGCAGAAGCAAGCAGTATACTAAAAATATTCAGAAGTAAAGTTAGAGGTACCATCATCACAAAGTATGATATCAGCTTTGATACAGGTATCTTCTTTTTGTCAAAAGGAGCTTTGGGAGCAATCCTGAAAAAGAGCATAGTAAGCGGAAAAGCGATAACATACATAGGGATCAGAATGAGGACATAATTAGCCCAGTCAGAAGATGCGATCGACGGATCGCCTTTTGAGAGGATTATAAGTGCGATCTGCATTATTATTTGGAAAAAGGTTGAGATTATACCAAATAAAAACAGGCCAAAGGCTGATATATTGTATGCAAAGCGCCCCTTTTTGACCTTGATATCATCGGATATAACACTAGCTTCTAAATTAAAATTATTGTCCATATACACCTCAAATAATCTGGTTAACAAAACTTCCACTTGAACTGACCGACGTCCACAAAATCATTACAGGAGCAGACAGTATATAAATCATTATATGACGTAAGGGTCAAAGGAACTTATGACACCTGCCTCATTATATGAAAGTCTGAATAAAAGAATTATGACTCATACATGATTTTACCATGAATACAGCTATACTGAGAACTGCTAAGGCCATATGCAGATGCGATCAGGCGGTCGAGTTCTTCATATTCAGACATATTAGTAATATCAAAGTGAGCATCAGTACACGATATCGGAGGATCATGCATTTGTAAATCCATGATTCTATCCACAAGCTCTATGATCTTGGTCTGCTCATCTTTGCTTACAACAGGGATCGGTATCTGTTCAAGGTGAGATCTTAGAACTTTGACAGAATTAAAACTCTTCTTATAATAAAAGCCTGCAGGAGATGAGTTGAGAACAGCCAGTATATATTTGATATCAAGCCCCGGCAACTTTGGTATTAGTATATTGCAGCTATTAAGAGATAACATGCCGTCCTTGTCATAGGCAAATATCAGATCCTTGTTGATGAAGCGGTACACAAGCTTCTCTGGCTGCCTGTAGACATCTTCATCTGCAACCTGCTGGAAGCTTTGCGGATCAAACTTTATGAATCTGTCAGGAACTGATATGTGATATCTTGAGATATCGCTTCCTTTAAGGACTACCTCGTAGCCATCCGGTATATTTGCGTATTTATGATCTATATTATTTGAATCATTTATATCGTAAGAAGATAACGGCGTTCTTCTTCCAATACTGTTCCCACGTGCACCGTCAATCCTGTCTATTATGAATCTTTCGTTACTGCCTGTAACTATCCCCAGAGCGAATATCGCATTATCTTTAAGATATACACGATCTGGAGATCGCATGGTTTCTAGAATAGAGTATTCCTCATCATTGCAGTAGAAGCTTAGACTATCAGCAGATACTTTTCTATTAGAATTTATGACAAAAGAAGATGACCCTTTCCAGGAAGCTTTTGTCCCTGAGAGATCTTCCACTATCATACCTTTTGTATTAATAGAATCGCCTGTCTTTAATAGCTGCAGTATTACACAAGGACAAGCTACATTACTAAATACATTACCAAGATATGCAAGGTAAGTAATATTACAGCAGGATATTATAAGTTTTCTAAGAGCCTTATGGATCTTTACTGTAAGAGCTGCTTCAGGGAGTACAAATGAAAGCTTGCCACCTTTTTCCAAAGTCAGAAGCGCCTTCTCTGTAAATATAGCAAATGACTCAACAGATCTGCCGCAGGCGGTTTTGTATGTTTTCTTATAAAGCTTACATTCTGATTCGCCAAAATCATATCCCCATGGCGGATTGCCTATAATATAATCCGGGGCAAAAGACTCATCTTCGAACAGATCACAGGTCTTATCAGAAAGGAAGCTGCCACATCTTATGTTCTTCTTGATAACAGGGATGTACGCAGCACCGTATCTAAGTGCAAGACCTATCCTTGCTATGCAGACACAGATAGGATCTATATCGCAGCCGTATATATTCTGACACTCTATATCATCAGGAAGCTGTATCAGAAAGTTCCCGCTACCACAGCAGGGATCGAGGATCGTAAGATCTTTTGACGCATCTTTAAAGGGCGCATCATTATTAGGATCATTGTCTTCATAGCAGGATCCTATATGCAAGTTGTCAATGGACTTTCTGACAATATCAGTCGGAGTATAGTAGGAGCCTGCATTCTTCCTGCTACCTATATCTCTCAAAGACATGTATAGAAGACCGAGAGTATCAACTCCCGGCTCGTATTTGAAACTTAGTGATACAAGGTATGGATGGCGATCCTTAAGATTTTTTAATATACCTTTGTAAGATGAAGGTTCAGAGGTATCATTTATTGCCTTATCTGTATCGAAAGTAGAATCAGATTTTTTATAAGGTAACGTATCAGAAATCTTATAAGAAAATGCCAGTTCATCTATAAGTTCTTCTACGTATTCATCGAAGACTTCTTCGCCAAAGGCATCATGAAAAAGCTGCACCGCATAATATGCAAGAATGCAGCATATATTAGCCCCTGATAATATGATTTCATTACTTGTCAGATAATCTGAAAGATCCTTGATTTTAGGAAGACAATCGCAGTTTTTTGGAACATAAGAACTATAGAAAAAAGATCCGGATATGAACTTCTTGTTGCGGCGACTATTTAGCGCCTGTATCCTGCCGGAGGCTATATCATTTTTGATTGATGCAACATATTCTTTTGAAAAAGATGGCTCTATAGAGTCAGAAAGATCGGCTTTGACCTTGCCAAGTCTAAGCCAGTTCTTACCCGTTGCTTCTGAAATTGAAAGCTCATTGCACAGCTCTTTTAACGTCATTTTCAAAATTATCCCCTAAAATGTGAAAGAGACAGATCGCGGGTGCTTTAGCCATAAAGCCACTGCGCTGTCTCTTCCCTGCGCCTATCCACGACAAGGCCTTTTAATCCTGCCGCTGCGCTGCGCCAAAAGCGCTACTCCTACCGCAATTAATGTTATTGGAATTCATATGGCGTGTCAACTGAAAAAGTATGAAGTTATTGCTGTAATGCTTCTTAGAATTAAATATGAACGAGTCAGCACACTAGATTATTATAGTGATCAAAAGAAAAGCGCAATCTAAAAAACAGGCTTATTGCAGTTTGCAGTAAGCCTGTTTTGACTCTTCAAAATATATTTAAAATCTGTTAAACTGTATGCTGAAAAGTGGCAAAAAGTTTTTTAATGACCATTAGAGCGGAAAGATAAACCAAACGATCAAATGCGTTTTATATGGAAAATGGAGAGATATAATGGAGAAGATAGCAAGCTTTACAGTTAATCATCTGGACCTTATGCCCGGAGTTTATGTTTCAAGGAAAGATAAAGTCGGAGCAGAGACGATCACAACTTTTGACCTTAGGATGACAGCTCCTAACAGAGAGCCTGTCATGAATACAGCAGAGATACATACCATAGAACATCTTGGAGCTACATTTTTAAGAAATGATCCTGAGTACAAGGACAGAGTTATCTATTTTGGACCTATGGGATGCAGGACAGGCTTTTATCTTGTAATGGCAGGTGATCTTACAAGTAAGGATATCGTATCCCTTGTGACCAGAATGTTTGAATTTGTAAGAGATTTTGAGGGAGACATCCCTGGAGCAGCTGCAAGAGACTGCGGCAACTACCTTGATCAGAATCTTCCTATGGCCAACTTCCTTGCACGCAGATATCTTGAGAATACACTCTACGATATCAAGGATGACAGACTCGTATATCCTGAGTGAGTTAATTCCCACCACCTAAAGGTAATGAGCTTTTTTGCTGAGATATTATAAAGGCTGATCAAGTACCGATATAAAGAAGATATATTGGATGATGTACTGATTCACTGGAGTATTTGACTTTTTTGACATAGTAAAAGGAGAAATTGATGGCTTATAAAATTGGTATTATAGGTGCAATGGATGTTGAAGTTGCAACATTAAAAAAGGACATGACTATAGCAAGGACTCTGTCTCGCGCGTCAATGGACTTTTTTGAAGGTAAGATCGGAGATACTGACGTAGTTGTAGTAAGAAGCGGTATTGCCAAGGTCAATGCCGGTATCTGTGTTCAGATCCTTGTAGATGAGTTCAAGGTTACCCATATCATCAATACAGGTGTTGCAGGATCCATGGATGCAAGGATCAATATAGGAGACATAGTTCTTTCTACAGATGCCTGCTATCACGACGTAGATGCAACGATCTTTGGATACAAGAAGGGTGAAGTTCCGCAGATGGGAAGACTTGAGTTCCCTGCTGATGAGTGGTTAAGGAATAAGGCCAAAGAAGCTATCAAGGCAGCAGATCCTGACCTTGGCATCTTCGAAGGACGCGTTATAAGCGGAGATCAGTTCATAGGTGGAGGCGTTTCCAAAGAGCCTTTGAAGGAGTTTGGAGCTCTGTGTACAGAGATGGAGGGAGCAGCTATCGCTCAGGCATCTTACCTTAATAAAGTTCCATTTGTTATCATCAGAGCCATATCAGACAAGGCTGACGGATCTGCAGAGGTTGAGTATCCTGAGTTTGAGGCCAAGGCTGCCAAGGACTGTGCAAAGCTTGTTGAGTACATGATGCAGCATCTGGACTGATAAGTTATTTAGATGAATCTTCTAAAAAGACTTCCCACGATCATATAGCGAATGGGAAGTCTTTTAACTTTGCTGTGAACCAGATTCTAATGTCTGTGGTGCCGATATCGGCACTGCCATTTTTTGCACTGGAAGATAGTCGCAGACAATTGCATACATATCTTTTTGAAGTCCAAGGTTATGGCAGGCTGCCCGTTCGTAGGCTGATAGAAGAGCTGCCATCTTCTGGGGCGTTAATTTTTTTCTCCTGTTATAATTGACCATCAGGAACAGGAACATATTCACATGCATGATAGCAGATACAGCAAAATGAACAAAACTATAGTTTTCGTATATCTCGCCGTAGCACTGCTGGACATCATATTGAAGATACCGTAAGAGTGCTTCCATCCTTGTAGGATCTTCTCTTATAAAATCTGTGACCATGGATTTCCAGACCTTCTGACCCTCGATCTCTGTTTTTAGGTCAAACTTGTGATGATACCACTCTATAGTTCTGTTGATCATAGAGAATGGCCTGGAATCCTGCATATCAAACTGGGTATTGATAAGTCTGTTAAGAGCCATTATAGGAAGGGGAAAATATGACCTTCCGGCATCAGGCATATCGTCTGTCTTGCATAGTTCATAGAAATATAAAGGCCGCCCATCATCTTTGGTAAGCTTCATATCTTTATGCTCCAGAACAGTATCCTGTGCATACTGGCAATAAGCCAAAAGGCTGTGGAGAATCCTGTCCATAGTAACAGGATCATAGATAAGCTGAGGCTTTACGTTGAGCATCTGTATGAGCTCTTTTTGCGAAGTAAGAACTATCTCTTCAAACTGAGGATCGTCATTGCTGCCGTGCCGTTCGCGTTCTATCTCTTCATCGCATTCTATAAGAGAAGGCCTCTTATCTCTAGACAGGAGCATATCACTAACATGAATGCATGAAAGATCCAGATTCATGGTGGCAAATGTTCCGTAATTTCTGATCTCGCGAGGGTATTTGCGGCAGATTTCGGGCATGTATTCTGCGCCAAGCTTTTTCTGGATGTTGCATAGACCACTCATTCCATGGAATATACAACTGCCGCTGTCATAGTTGAAGTAGTTCTTGTCAGGACCTGACAGACTTAATCTAAGACATTTTCCCCAGATACCGTCCTTTTCAAGAATCCTTTCCTTAGTCTTATCATCAACTATTATGCGCCAGCCATAGCAGCAGGTCTCGGGGCACTCCCCTGCAAGGCATTTGAATTCATCAAAAAGCTCATTCTTTAAGACTTTCACAATGCTGATCCTATTTTAATTAAGAGTTGTTGGATTAGATGAAAAGTGTTACGTATTTATTATATCATGTAAACAAAAAGGGCTCGAACAGGCTTGATAAATTCTGGTGATTCTTTTATAACAAATTTACCGATGTTCATTTGAGTAAAAGCTTTTTGAGTAAAAACATTTCACGAAAAACGTATGAAAGAAGGGTGCTATGGAAGATATATCTAGAGGGAAAAATACAGAGCTAAATATTCCGGATAAAAAAGACCATATAATATACGAAGATGACAATATAATAGTCTGTGTTAAGAGCGCAGGAACCGCGACGCAATCAGCGGATCTTCGCAGTAAAGATTTGGTATCTCTTATAAAGATCCATCTTGTAAGACAGGCAAGAAAGAATAAAGTCAGATTAACCACCGAGCCCTATGTAGGCCTTATTCACAGATTGGATCAGCCTGTTGAAGGCATCCTTGTTATTGCCAAAGACAAGGAATCTGCTGCAAACCTCTCAAAGCAGGTTACAGATAACCGGATAGATAAGCGCTACCTTGCTGTAGTAGAGGGAATTCCTAACGATGACAAGATTCATTTAAAAAAAGAAGTATCTAAAGACGGAACAATCTATATAGAAGATGAGATCATAAAAAAATCCGATGGAAATGCAAGAATCGTAACAGGACTACCCGCAGATGAACTAAAGACATTAGGAAATCCTGAAGATAAAAAAATCTCAAAACTAGAATATAAAATAATAAGCTCGAATAATAATAGATCCCTTATCGAAGTGCACCTCTTAACCGGCCGCTTCCACCAGATAAGGGCCACCATGGCATACCTAGGCTGCCCCATAGCAGGCGATACAAGATACGGCGCTCATCCTCTCCCCTTAGAAAACGCCCCACTATCCCCCAAAGCCATAGCCCTATGCAGCCACAAATTATCATTCAAACACCCGATAACAGGCAAAACTATGTCATTTGAGCTAGAGCCCTCAGAAGCGATATTCACAGAATAACTCGGATCTCACACTATCAAGGTGCAGTATCCTCGGAGGATTTGAAAGGGCTGACAGACTATATATATAATTGCCTAGCTTTTTAATTGTTTTTGTAAATTCATGAGCGTGATAGATGGAGCTTTTTATTCTGTCCGGGGTCCACCTGTCTGAGCGAAGCGAGTTTGGACCCC
The DNA here is from genome assembly GCF_023206215.1 of Butyrivibrio fibrisolvens. Lineage (NCBI taxonomy): Bacteria > Bacillati > Bacillota > Clostridia > Lachnospirales > Lachnospiraceae > Butyrivibrio > Butyrivibrio fibrisolvens. The sequence continues at coordinate 671,278 of NZ_CP065800.1, read as the reverse complement.
AGAATAAAAAGTTCCAGATATCATGCCATGAATTAAAAAACAATTAACAGCTAGGCAATTATATATATAGTCTGTCAGCCCTTTCAGATCCTTCGAGGATACTGCACCGACAGCAGCGAGAAATCCACGTTTACAGCATTCCGTATGCGATCTGTCTTAGGAGTCTTGTGGGGCCCATGGAGCCTGCATCCGCAAGCTGGATGTAGTACTGGAACATGAAGTCATTGGACGGATCCAGAGTCATATACGTTCCAAGCCATCCATCCCATCCAAACTCACCCACAGGAGCATTCGTCTGGTAGGCAGCAGGATCAAGAAGAACACGATTGAAGTTACCGTATCCGTAGCCCTGAAGACTATCCCACTGAGTAGTCTTAATCTGCTCAGGAGTCAGCTGATTTGTGCGCATGAAGCGAACAGTTTCTTTTCCAAGGATTCTGGTTCCATCTTGAGAAGTGCCACCATTTAGAAGCATCTGTCCGAAGTTTCTAAAGTCGCCTATAGTTGATACAATACCTGCTCCTCCTGATTCGAAGGCCGGAGCTTTAGTTATAGTATCTTCCATAGCAAGATGGGGCCCTTTTTCTATTACAAGCTTACCTGTCACATCTTTGATCTTAACCTTGCCACTTACAGAATCTACAACAGAAACCGGCTGAGCATTATCACCATCTGCATAAAATCTGTATTTCTGGGCAAGACGATGTACCTTATCCTCAGGTACATAGAAGCCCGTGTCATGCATATGAAGCGGACGGGTTATCTCATCTTCAATGAACTGTCCAAAACGCTTGCCGCTGGCAACCTCTACAACAGCACCCATAACATCAGCACTTGTTCCATATCTCCAGCGTGCTCCCGGCTGGAACTCAAGAGGGAGTCTGCCTATCTTGTTTGCGAATTCGACAGTGCTTATGAGCTTTCCAGCTGCATGAGAAGCGTCCATCTCATTAAACAGAGCTGTAGAACATGCAGTAGGATAGTTGTTTTCTTCAGGATATGTAAGACCGCTTGTCATATTGAGAAGATCCTTAAGGATCATGGGTCTATTTACATCTTCCAGTTCCTGGCCTTTTCCTGTCCAGACTTTCTGGTTTTCAAATCCCGGAAGGTATTTACTGACAGGATCGAAAAGGTCTATCATGCCCCTTTCCATGAGGATCATGGCGCATACTGATGTGATCATCTTGGACATTGAGAACATACGGAAGATAGTATCTTCTTTCATAGGTATGTTATTCTCGATATCTGCAAGACCATAGCTGTTTTGGTACAGTATATTGCCTTTATGAGTGATCATTACATTTGCACCGGATATGTGACCTAGAGAGATTTCTTTGCCGATAATATTATCGATAGCCTTAGTAGATGATGTGTTCATGATAGACTGATGCCTTTCCTTCGCGTGGTAGTTAAGTTGTGACATGAGGTTAAGTTTGAAAGTGTTCAGCTTTCAAATCCAAATTGATGTTAAAAAGAAGATTTTGACACCTACTTCATTATATATTGTTTAAAGTATAATTCAAGAAAACATATACTTGTCCTGCTTGCACAGCTATGCAATGCTCTAATTTTCAAATTTTGTTATAATAGGTAAAAACGAAGGGAGTACCACTATGCGTCTGTTACTTGCAGAAGATGAAGAAGAGCTTTCTAATGCTCTTGTTGCAATACTTAAGCACTCAAGCTATACGGTCGATGCTGTATATGACGGTGAAGAAGCCCTTGACTATGGGCTTTCCGGCGAATATGACGGGATAATACTTGATATCATGATGCCTGGCATGGAAGGAACCCAGGTACTTAAAAGATTAAGAGAAGAAGGTATCACTACCCCTGTCCTTTTTCTTACAGCCAAGAGTGATGTGGATGATAAGATCAAAGGACTTGATCTTGGAGCAGATGATTATCTTACTAAGCCCTTTGATATGGGAGAGCTTCTTGCAAGAATCCGTGCAATGACAAGGCGAAGATCAGACTTCTCACAGCCATCATTATCTTGTGGGAATCTTACACTTGACCGTAATACATACGAACTGTCTACCCCGGAGCATGACAGCATACGCCTTGCAGGACGAGAGTTCCAGATGATGGAGATGCTCATGACATCTCCCGGAAGAGTTGTATCTGTTGACAATTTCATGGACAGGATCTGGTCTGATGGAGAAGCTGATATCAACGTAGTCTGGGTCTATATCTCTAATCTTAGGAAGAAACTGACAGCACTTGGATCTAGCGCTGAGATTAAGGCATCAAGGGGCGTTGGCTATTCAATCCACGAGAAGAAGGATGAGTAAATAGTCTTCGAATCACTTATTAAAAGCCGGCAAGGCTGGACTTATATATTCTGATTTTTGAAAAAAGCGGCATGTAGTGTAGTTTGATCAGTTAAGCGGAAAGGGCTATATGGTTAGTAAACTTCGTAGAAAGTTCGTAATAACAGCGATGAGTGCACTTCTTGTAATACTTCTTGTGCTTATAAGTGTCATCAACGTGGCCAATTTCGTAGAGTTTACAAAAAGTGCTGACGATATTCTTAAGATCCTGGCAGATAACGATGGAACATTTCCTGAGATGGGTCCTGGCCAGGCTATGAACGAGATGAAAGTCGCGGGCATAGAAGCGTCAATCATGGAAAGTGATCCTTCTAATGGTTCATCCCAGACTATGAATTCTACTCAGGAATCGTCTACTCCTCCGGCTCCTAAGAGTGAGGAGCGTAGCAGGGATATCTTTTCCTATAATAGAAATGTTGAAACTCCCTTCTCTACAAGATATTTCTGGGTCAAGATCGACGATAGTGGAAAGGTTAAAGAGATTGATACAGGCCACATAGCATCTATTCTGGAAGAGACAGCCGGAGAGATGGCAGAGAGCATTTATGCTTCATCTAAGACCAAGGGCTACGAATCCACCTACAGATATTATGTGAGAAGACTTGATACCGGAGATACGCTACTGCTGTTCAAAGACTGCAGCTCGGATATGTACAATGCCATCAAACTTCTTCGAAACACATTCCTTCTAATGCTGGCATGTCTTCTTGCCATGTTCATCCTGGTATGGATTATGTCAGGACATGCGGTATCCCCTGTAGTAGAATCTCTTGAAAAGCAGAAAAGATTCATAACCGATGCAGGTCATGAACTAAAGACTCCACTTGCAGTCATATCAGCGAGTGTGGATGTTATAGAGCTTGATAATGGTAAGAGCGAGTGGACCATTAGTATCAAGAATCAGATAAAGAGAATGACAGACCTTATCCAGAAGATGTTGACGCTATCCCGCATGGAAGAGGAGAATGTCAGGCTTGTTTTTACAGATATAGATCTTAGCAGTATATGTCTTGAGACAGCCGGAAGCTTTGAAGCAGTTGCAGAAAGTGCCGGGAAGAAATATACAACTGATATAGAAGATGGCGTTCATATTAAAGGTGATAAAAACTCCATGACCCAGCTATTATCACTTCTTATAGATAATGCCATAAAGTATTCTTCGGAAAAAGGGAGTATTGAAGTTAGGCTTCAAAGAGGCAAGCATATAGAATTAGAAGTTCGTAACACCTGTGACAATATTCCTGAAGGGGATCTGGACAAGCTTTTTGACAGGTTCTACAGAGCAGACACATCAAGGAACAGGAAAAGCGGCGGATATGGCATAGGCCTGTCTGTTGCAAGAGCGATAGTGACATCTCATGGCGGAAGCATAGAAGCTCTTAGAGATGGCGATAATATCATAAGATTTGTTGCCAGGTTTTCCAAATAAGAAGTATATGAGATAGATGATGATATTATGACTAAAAAATGGCGTCTTAGAAAAAGGTGATCAAAATATAACCCCCAGGGGGGCTTGTGGGTATCTTTGGCTACCCCTTATACTTATATGAGATTAAATATTGCACAAGTCATTTGGGCTTGTGCGATTTTAATGTAATAAGAGAATAAGGGGTATAGACTATGCACATGGCAGACGCGCTTGTAGTTCCGGCGGTTGCAGGAACTATGTATGTATTATCAACGACAGTGGCAGGACTTTCTGTCAAGAAAGTAAGAGAAGAAAATGATCCTAAGAAGATCCCGGTGATGGGCGTTATGGGAGCTTTTGTATTTGCTACTCAGATGCTCAACTTCACCATACCAGGGACCGGTTCATCAGGACATCTGTGCGGAGGAATGATGCTTTCAGCTCTCCTTGGGCCGTATGCGGGATTTTTGACTATGATAGGGGTGTTGCTCGTCCAATGCCTGCTATTTGCAGACGGAGGGCTTCTGGCACTTGGCTGCAACATTTGGAATATGGCATTCTACGGATGCTTTGTAGGCGCCCTTCTTATCTGGCGTCCTATTATGAAAAAAGGCGCAACAAGAGGCAGGATAATAGCAGCTTCTATAATAGGCTGTGTTCTTACACTTCAGATGGGAGCCTTCTCTGTTACGATAGAGACCCTTTTATCAGGTGTTACAAAGCTTCCGTTTACAGTATTTCTTGCAACAATGCAGCCTATACATCTTGCGATAGGCTTTGTAGAAGGACTTATCACAGCAGCTGTCCTTGTTTTTGTACATGAAGCAAGACCTGAGCTTTTATGGGGTGCTTCTAATGACGAGACAGTTAAGGGTAGACTTTCTTTTGTTCCTACAATCGCTGTACTTGCAGTAGCTGCAGCTATTTGCGGCGGTGTTGTTTCACTATTTGCTTCATCCTTCCCTGATGGGTTAGAATGGTCCATGGAGAAGGTTGCAGGAACTGCTGAGCTTGAAGCTGTAGGCGGAGCATATGATGCAGCAGCCAAAGTTCAGGAAGCTACATCCCTTCTTCCTGATTATGCCTTTAAAGGCAGTGAATCTGCAATTGGTACAAGCTTTTCGGGTATTGCAGGAGCGCTTGTAGTTGTACTTATTACAGTCGGTGCCTGCTACGCTTTTAAGTTTTTCAAGAAAAAAACAGGCACAAGTAATTAACCTAAGGTGCCTAGGGATTAAATATTCAAAAGTACATGGATGTGCTTAGATTCATATAATAAATGAGCTCAATTGAAAAAAAAATTAAGGAACTAAATAGTATTCAGGATCTGCAGCAGCGTACCCATTGGATGAATGAACTTCATCCTCTGGGGAAGCTGCTAGTTTGCGTTATATACATATTTTTAGTAACCTCTTTTGACAAATACGATATTACGCCTTTGATACTTATGGCTGTATATCTTATTTTTGCCTTCCTTATAGGAGAGTTGTCTGTTTTGAAAGCCCTGTATAGAATGAGGATCATCCTGCCGCTTGTGTTATTTGTAGGTATCTTTAATCCTTTTTTTGACAGGGAGATAGTATTAACTATAGGTAGCATCAATGTATCAGGCGGCTTTTTATCTATGATCACGCTTATAATCAAGGGCTTTTACACTGTTCTTGCGGCGTATATACTAATAGCCACAACATCCATAGATGATATCTGCTATGCCCTTAGATGCATAAAGATTCCCAGGATCATAGTGATTGTCATAATGCTCATATACAGGTACTTCGATGTTATGGCACAGGAAGCGGACAGGATTACAACAGCTTACAAACTGAGAGCTCCCTCGCAGAAAGGGATTCATTATAAAGCTTGGGGGACTCTTGTGGGCCAATGGCTTCTTCGCAGTATAGATAAGGCAGAACTTGTTTATGAGAGCATGCTTCTTAGAGGCTTTAAGGGCGATTTTTCTTTTAAGCATAAAGCTGTAAGACCCTTGGATATCCTATATCCTCTTGTATGGATATTTATTTGGGTGATTATCAAACTTCGGATTTTTGTATAAAAAGAAGTGAAGAGCGTATTGAAGAGAGTATATAACTAAGGGTCTTCATCATAGAATGTTTTTTGTGCATGATCAAAGCCCATTATTTGGAGATTTTAATGAAAACAGGTATACACGGACAGATACTAAAAATAGAAAATCTATCCTTTAGCTATGACAACGAAACTCCCGTCCTTCAAGGCATAAACCTTACAGCTACAGATGGTGAAAGTATAGGAATCATAGGTGCTAACGGTATAGGTAAGTCAACTCTTATGAAGCTCCTTGTAGGACTAAATACCGGATATACAGGTAAGCTTATAGTAGCTGGGCATGAAGTCGTTCCTGCCAATCTTAATCACATAAGAGAGCATGTTGGCTATGTGTTTCAGGATTCTGACAGCCAGCTCTTTTTGTCAACAGTAGAAGATGACATAGCCTTTGGCCCTAGAAACTATGGCCTTTCTGAAGATGAAGTTCAAAAGAGAGTAGATGATGCAATCTCCTTCCTTAACATAGAACACCTAAGGCACAAGCAGACCTATAAGATGTCAGGCGGTGAGAAGAAGCTTGCATCAATAGCCACGATCCTTGCCATGGAGCCCGACATCATAATCATGGACGAACCCTCAATAGCCCTTGATCCCCGCAACAGAAGGAATTTAATCAATATACTAAATGAAATAAAAGCACTAAAGATAATAACATCACATGATCTTGACTTCGTAATGGATACCTGCAAACGTACCATCTTACTTGATGATGGCAGGATTATCGCAGATGGTGATACTGATGTGATATTACGAGACAAAGACCTCCTGACATCACACTCGTTAGAGCTACCACTTAGCCTTTCAAGAATCTGATATACTACGCAACCTTCTCACTTGGACGGGCCGGCATCCCCAAAGTCTTTGCTGGGGCAGGCCCGTCCAAGTGGGAAGTTTTAGTTACTTACATTTTGCGCAGTAGCCGTATATTTCAAGCTGGTGGCCTGTGATCTCGAAATCGTCCATGTTGGCAGGGAGCATTTTGTTTAGATCTCCAAGGAAGCATGTCCTTAGAGGGAAGCGCTCCTTGCACTTAAGACAGATGGCATAATGCCTGTGCTGGGCAAGGCGCAGCTCGTACATGGCATTTTCACTGGTAACGGCAGTTGACTTAGTAAGGATACCTGCATCTTCAAAAGTCTGAAGGCACCTGTATACAGTGGAAAATGCGTAGCTGTTCCCGCCTTCTTTTTTGCTAAGCTCCTCATATATCTCAGTTGCAGTCAGTGGTTTAACAGCATCTGCAAGAATATGATATATATCAAGTCTTTGCTTTGTCTTTTTGATTCCCTCTGGCCAGTTGCGTTCCATCTGACGTTCAACGGTTTCAGCATGTATTTTGCAAGACATATTCAACCTCATTAAAATAAAAAACGCGAAGATTTATAGATCTCTTACGATTAATAACGCCACGAAGATTTATAGACCTCATATGATTAAAATATCAAGAAGACTTGTGAATCCTCTGCGATACAATTATTACAAAATAAGATCAATAAGTATTCCGAAGAATACACCTGTAACATAGAGAATTCCAGTGATATGGAGATTTCTCTTGAATTCAGGATTGACTCTGAACAGGATAAGTAGTCCAATTCCGGCACCTACTAATAATCCTGACATCATGGTTCCCATTGTTATCATTCCGCCAAGGTACAGCTCAGTTATGATTATAGAAGCAGCGCAGTTAGGGATAAGACCTATTATGCCTGCTACGATGTGTCCCAGCAGAGGATTAGCGGTAATTACTGACATAATAGCCTCTTCACCTATAAGCTCAACTATGAAATTGAGTATAAAAGTAAGAACCAGAAGATATAAGAAGATATGAACAGTATGTACAAACGCGGATTTTAAGATGCTACCTTCTTCCTCGTCTTCGCAGTGACAGTGTTCACGCTCGCAGAGCTCTTCTATTCTGAAATCTTCTCTTCCTTGGTGGCGGATCTTCCTAGTCTTATTGGCTGCAAAGTCCACAATGAATCCGGCTATGATTCCAACCAGAGCCTTAAGACCCAGAATGGGAAGGATTGTAGTAACAGGAACCCTTTCAGATATCATAAGAGGTAGCATCTCATCGGATGTAGAAAGGTATATGGCGATCAGGGTTCCAACTGTTATAACACGGCCTGCATATAGGTTAGAGGCAGCAGCTGAGAATCCACACTGAGGCAGTACTCCAAGGACAGCTCCCCATAAGGGACCGGACTTTCCGGCTTTTCTTACAATATCACCAGCCTTGTCCATAGTATGCCTTTCCAGAAGCTCCATGAGAAGATATGTTATAAATAGAAACGGAAGTATCTTAACTCCGTCTATCACTGTATCTAAGATTACATCTACTAATAATTCCATTGTTAACCTCATGTCGCGAGCTAATAAAGTGACTAATGTTACAAATCGGTGGAGCTCGCGGCACCAATTTGAGGAGGTAACTTCTAATTAACTCCCTTGAAAATAAAACATTTTCAAACGTTTCCTTTTAGTCATGATAAAAAAATACTGCTATATTTGCATTTGGTTTTGCGAAATATATTTTGAGCAAAGAGAATATATCACACTTTTGATTTAAATGCAAATGATTTGCAATTAGATTTGCATAATGATTTTTTGATGATTTGTATGATGATTGAATGGTGATTGTATGATGGTTTGTATGATCAGACCGGTGAATTGTTGTAAGTAGATTTTGTAATGTTTATATGATCGATCGGTTATGACATTTGTCTTTTACTATTATGATAGCTGCATTTTGTCCGAGGAAAGTGTCGTTTTATCGGAAAATGGTTGATGAAAATAGAATACGGTTTATAATTACATACGTTGATTAAGTTTATAAAAAATTAATATATTAAGAAAAGAGGAATATGCTATGGGTTTAAAAATCAATGATGAGATCAAGAATATTGCCCTTGGAGCAGCGCTTCGCCCGGGTGACAGTTACAAAGCGGCTGCATTCGGGACACTTAGCAGCAGTTCAGGACTTTGGGCTTTAATATTATTTGGAGGTGCACTCGGAGGTGCAATTGCAGGTTCAGCTAATAAAAATGTTTTTGTGATACCTACTGATAACACCATTAAACTTGTACAGCTGGGAACCTGGAATACAAGTAAAGTCGAGCAGGTATTCGATATACCATATGGTGAACTTACTAAAGTTAAGCATACAAAAGGTTCACTGGGTGCTCATTTCATAAAATTCAGAGTTGGTAAGGTAAGGTATAGGCTTACAATGACTGAAAGAGGTGGTAAAAATCTTCCGGGGCAGAAAGAAAATGTTCAGATCATATCTCAGATATTTGCCGATATCCAAAATGCTCAGAGAGCTCAGAAAGTAAAAAAAGCATCATAAGTAAAGTGACTATCAGATAAGAACAGGTGGGATCGGGCTCAAAGGCCTGATCCCACCTGTTTAACAAAAAAGCCCTCAGGTAAGACCTGAGGGCTTTAGAAGCAGGTGATGGGAATCGAACCCACCTATCCAGCTTGGAAGGCTGGTGTTCTACCAATGAACTACACCTGCGCGGCACAATGATTATTTTAGTAAAGTGTCAGGGTTATGTCAAGCACTAACTTAAATCTTTCTACAATATTATTTTCGAAATTTTTAGATAATGTAAACTTCCCACTTAATTTTCTCGGGCATGCCCCCGACCAAGTGGGAAGTTTGCAAACTAATTCATAAAATAATCTCCAAAAAATCTCCCAGCAAAAACTGTCATTTTATAAACGCATTAACAATAAAATGCCGATGTATTTACGATAATGATTGCTTTTTTGAAAAACGGAAACCAAGTAAAGCATAGCATTCATAAAAACCAGAATAGAAGTTAAATTAAACGGGAACTAAAAAATCAAAAAGAACAAATATACTTCGATTTTGCTCTTTAAAAATGACGTTTCGTCGGAAATTAACACAAACATTTTTTTATATTTTATAATGCTTTTTGTGCTTGCAAGAAACGCACAAAAATATGTTCTTCTAGGTCTGCCTATTCCTAAAAAGATTATTGGGGGAAGCATAGACCTATCTGCACCGCGCCTTTAAAAGGAGGATTTAGAGGCGATAGGGTCTTGGTACCTTCGTTATTGCAAAACTCATATATAAAGGCAATAACGAAGGCGCTGTCATTAATTATTACAAAGAGGTACGAAACATGAATTCTAAAATTGTAACCACACTAACTGCGGCTATTACCTGCCTTTCTATTGTCAGTGGAGGCGCCGCTATCTACTATGATAAGACACATGATAAGGGCAATATAACTATTGATAGTAGAGAAGAGTTCCTGTCAGTCAATCAGGACCTTATGCCGCAGACTGCTGCTAGTATCGTGCAAGGAAGCGGAGATGTTTTTTTAGAAGCTATGTTTACAGGCAGGGAGATTCCTGATACAGATACCGACATCTTAATATGGGCCAAGTCTGATGATCCGGAATTTCAGACCGTGTTAGAGGATACCAGCCTTGATCTTAAGATCCATTACGATAAAAATAATAGCGAAGCGCTAGTCAATGCATTTATTACGGAAAATGGGTCACAGACCCTGAGTCTATATGCTGATATTGAAGGTGATACAGCAGGACTATACAGCCCTTCCATAAGCGAGTATTACTATGATCTTACCAAAGAACAGTTTATAAACGGTTTTGAGACTACCACCGGTATCTCGCTGGCAGCAACTAGTAATGCAGAAGATGCATCCCAAGATTCTGCCAAGGACAATTCTGATTCCCATACGGACAACACAAGTATAGAAGATTCCGAATTCATGAATATCTTAGATGTCATATTAACAGCCGTTACCAAGGACAATGTCACCGCTACATATAGTGATAACCTCCATCTTGAACACGTTGACGAGACAATATCAGGTACCACCTATACCTGCCAGCCATCAGCAGATGATTTTGAGAATATGCTATATGACCTATGTGACTATATGGATACCCACGAAAGTGCCAGAAGCTACATCCATAACATATTAGGAAATATATCTGATAAAAGCGATACTGTACTAGATATAGAGACTCTCCTTGTAAACGAAGACGGATGCCTAAAAAATAAAGCCAAGGAGATTGCTACAAACCTTTCCTGCAGTGCATTTACCTGGTCCGTAATAAGCGACAATACCGGCACAGGAAGAGCCCTTAACCTTTCCTTTATATGTAACGGCACCAACATAGTATTGACCTGTGAAAAAGCATCTAAGGGAGCCATGTACATGTCAGCAACTCTGGACGATTCATATATAAGCATACTAAAAACTCCCTCAGAAACCCCTGAATCCGCCACATCACTCCTAGGTCTATCCTACGGCACAATAGAAATAACCGCCTGCGATAAATCAAACACCACAAAAGCCCTGATAACAACCACAAGATCAGAAGATAATACCAAAGATGAGACAGTCATATCCTTCAATGCAGGAAGCCGCATAGGCAACATAGAGCTCCACATAGAATCAAAAAACTCTTCAACAGCCTCTATGCCACTCACTCCAGCAGAAATGCACATAGACATGACCTCCTCCAGCGATGAAGAAGTCATGACCGTTTTCAAAACCTACCACAACAAGATCACCTCAATCCTCCTAAGCAGCAAAATATTAGGAATGATTCTATGATCTCACATTAAAAAGTTTTCAGTTACCAGGCTCATCATCCTGAGTTTATTTTAAGAATTTACGGTTGAAAGAAGCAGCATCCCCAAAGACTTTACAGGGGCGGCCAGGGAGTATATGAATCATCACAACGCTTTTTAATCGTTTTATAAATTCATGAGCGTGATAGCCTGAGATTTTTATTCTGCCAGGGGTCCACATGTCTGAGCGAAGCGAGTTTGGACCCCAGAATAAAAAGCTCAGGATATCATGCCATGAATTATGAAACGATTAACAGCGTTGTGATGATTCATATACTCCCTGGCCGCCCCTGTAAAGTCTTTGGGGATGCTGCTCCCTTCACTGTAACCTGAAACACCCTAAATTAAGCTTGTTTGCCGTGTATAACAAGTTGCTTTTTTGGTGAAAATTTTATAAAATGTTTCTCTGTGTATTGTCAGGATATTATAGTAGTGTTATAGTTAATTCCTAGTAAGTACCTAGGAAAACACATAAAGGATATTTTGTAATTATTATTTGTTAAATATAGAAAGGACGTGAAACAATGTCTGAACAGAATCTTTTGCAGGTTAGTGATCTTTCAGTCTCTGTTGATGAGATGCAGATCCTGCATAAATTAAACTTAAGTGTTAATCCCGGAGAGACACATGTACTCATGGGACCTAACGGTGCCGGTAAGTCTACACTTGGTAACACCCTTATGGGCAACCCAAGCTATGTAGTAGATGAAGGCAAGATCTTTTTTGACGGACAGGATATTACTAATCTTTCTACAGATAAGAGAGCAGCTGCAGGAATGTTCATGTCATTCCAGAATCCTCTTGAGGTTCCGGGTATCTCACTTTCAGCTTTTATAAGGAATGCCATCCACGCCCAGACAGGCAAGCCTATCAAGCTCCTTGCATACAAGAAGCTTCTCGAGTCAACTATGGAGCTTCTCAATATGGATCCTTCATATGCTGACCGTGATCTTAACGTAGGATTTTCAGGCGGTGAGAAGAAGAAGGCAGAGATCCTTCAGCTCCTTATGCTCAGCCCCCGCCTTGCAATCCTTGATGAGACTGACTCAGGACTTGATGTAGATGCTGTTCGTACAGTATCCAAGGGAATTGAAGAGTATCAGAAGAGAGAGAACGGTGCTCTTATCATCATCACTCACTCAACCAAGATCCTTGAATCACTTCATGTTGATCACACTCACGTCCTTGTAAAGGGTCAGATTGTTGCATCTGGAGACGGATCACTTGTTGATGAGATCAACGCTAACGGATTTGAGCGTTTTATTAAAGAGTGATAGTTGATTAAAAGGTGACAGTTAATATCCAAGGGCCTGGGATCATGGACCTTTTAGATATATGGTTACTATTATCTTTTGATATTAAGATAACACAGAGTCGGCAGATATAAGATCTGCCGTAGAATGAGGACTGATATGTTCGATGATATAAAGAAGTCTGTTGCTGATATCAATCAGTCAATGTACGACTTTAAAGATGTAGAAACAGATAAAGACTTTTACCGCGAAGAGGCCGGATTTACTAAAGAGATAGTTGAGAAGGTCTCTAAGGAAAAAAATGATCCGGAATGGATGAGAGAGTTTCGCTTAAAATGTCTTGATATATACAACAATATGCAGATGCCTAATTGGGGTCCTGATACCAGCGAACTCAATATGGATCTTATCTCTTCATATGTAAAATCGAAGACAGGAATGCAGGGCAACTGGGAAGATGTTCCTGATGATATCAAGAATACATTTGAAAAGCTTGGTATCCCCCAGGCAGAGAGAGAATCTCTTGCAGGTGTTGGAGCCCAGTACGACTCAGAGCTTGTATATCATAATGTCAAGGAAGAGGTTGCTGCTTCAGGCGTTGTATATACAGATTTTGAGAGCGCTCTTCACGGCGAATATGCTGATATGGTAAGAGAGCACTTCATGAAGCTCGTACCTCCTACAGATCACAAGTATGCTGCACTTCATGGCGCAGTATGGTCCGGCGGATCATTTGTATATGTACCCAAGGGAGTCAAAGTCGAGATACCGCTTCAGTCATACTTCCGTCTTAATGCGGCTGGTGCAGGACAGTTTGAGCATACACTTATCATTGTTGATGAAGGTGCTGATCTTCATTTCATAGAGGGATGCTCTGCTCCTAAATATAACGTTGCCAATCTTCATGCAGGATGCGTTGAGCTTTTTGTAGGCAAGAATGCAAGACTTCGCTATTCTACAATTGAGAACTGGTCCAAGAACATGTACAACCTCAACACCAAGCGTGCCCTTGTAGAAGAAGGCGGCGTAATGGAATGGGTATCAGGTTCTTTTGGATCACATACTTCATACCTTTATCCTATGACAATCCTTCAGGGTGATCATTCCAGAATGGAATATACAGGTATCACCTTTGCTGGTAAAGGTCAGAATCTGGATACAGGTGCCAAGGTAGTTCATAACGGTAAGTATACCTCTTCTGTTATAAGCACCAAGTCCATCAGTAAAGACGGCGGTATCGGTACTTACAGAAGTTCAGTAACTATCAATAAAAATGCCAAGCATTCCAAGGCTGTTATCTCCTGTGATTCACTGATGCTTGATTCCAAGTCAAGATCAGATACGATCCCCGGAATGGATATTCGTACCAATGATGCAGATGTAGGACACGAAGCCAAGATTGGTCGTATAAGCGATGATGCGGTATTCTACCTCATGAGCCGCGGTATCAAGGAAGAGGATGCAAGAGCTATGATAGTATCAGGTTTTGCAGATCCTGTATCCAAGGAACTTCCGCTTGAATATGCAGTAGAGATGAACAACCTGATCAAACTTGAGATGTCCGGCAATATGTAACGCTGGTTGCATATATTAGGCATATAGATGTGAGGTAACACATGAATATAGATATGAGAGTTAATGAGCTTCCGGCCAGAACTTACCGGTGGCTTCAGTTAAATGGTGAAGATATAAATGAACAGGATATCTCCTTTTCCTCTTTTGCCATGGATATAGTCAAGACTCCGGAAGGCGTAAGCATAGCCGAAGATGTCGATGGTAAGGAAGCTGAGAAAGTTTTTGCACCTTCATATGAGCAAAGAGTTAAGGCTGATGAGAACCTTGTAGGACCTAACGGCGATACTTCAATCAATCATGCAGGTCAGATAGTAAGAACAGGTATGGGATCAGGAGTTGATGCCTTGCTAGAAAGTGCAGGCGTTAGTGCTACTGTCATTAAGGCTGCCGACAAGACTTCAGTTTCAGAGCCTGTAATGCTCCATGATCATCTTTGCAGCAGTGGAAGCGCTATAAGTCGCCAGGTTATAGTTGTTCCTGATGGTTCATCACTTACAGTTATAATGGACTATGATTCAGATGAGGATGCAAGCGGCATAGAGGCAGTCAGCACTAAATTCTATGTAGGTAAAGGTGCTACGCTTCGCCTTGTCAAGATTCAGATGCTTGGCAAAAAGGTAAGGCATTTTGACGATCTTGGCGGCGTGGTTATGGACAATGGCCGATTTGAACTTGTTCAGATGGAGATCGGTGCTATGAAGGCATACACCGGAGCATATGTAAGTCTTCTTGGAAGAGAAGCTGTATCTGATAACAATACAGGATTCCTTGGAACAGACGATCAGTTCTACGATTTCAACTATGTTGCTGAGCAGCGCGGCGTTAAGACAAGCTCTATGGCTACTTACAGAGGCGTGCTTGATGGAAGAGCTGTCAAGAACTGGAGAGGTTCACTTGATTTCCGTGAAGGTTCTGTAGGCGGTGAAGGTGATGAGCAGGAAGATACACTTCTTCTTTCGCCTGACGTAGTTAACAGATCCATGCCTCTTATCCTTTGCAAGGAAGAGAATGTTGACGGAAGACATGGCGCTACTATAGGTCAGCTGTCTGATGATATGCTCTTCTACATGGAAGCAAGAGGAATAGACAAAGAGAGCGCCAAGAAGATAATGGTTCGTGCAAGGCTTGATTCGATAGCCCGCATGATACCTGATGAGAAGTTAAAAGATAAAGTTTCCTCATATCTTGATGAGATTCTCTAAAAACGAGATATTATTGCTGCCCACTGCCATTTGGTGGTGGGCATAATTATAAAAAACTATAGAAGATCATAGTTATAAATTGGTTAAGGCAGCATCGAATTAAAGTGTAGAGTTCATAGGTTGGAGGCAATATGAAGGCAGAAGATTTCAGACAGGATTTCCCTATTTTTAAGGGAAATGACTATATATATTTTGATAACGCGGCTACATCTCAGAGACCGCAGGCAGTTATAGATGCAGTTACAGACTTTTATCAAAAGTCCAATGCCAATCCTCTTAGAGGACTCTATGACTGGAGCGTAGATGCTACAGAGCGCTATGAACATGCAAGAAGTACAGTAGCAAAGTTTATAGGTGCCAAGGAAAGCTGCGAGATAGTATTTACCAGAAACACAACTGAATCCATGAACCTTATCGCCTACAGCTACGGGCTTAAGAATGTAGGCAAGGACGATGAGATCGTTATCTCAGTAATGGAGCACCATTCTAATATACTTCCATGGCAGATGGTATGCAGACAGACTGGTGCAAGGCTTGTATGGCTTGAGCCTGATGAAGAGGGCGTTATCACAGAAGATGAATATAAGTCCAAGATAACAGACAAGGCCAGGATCGTATCCATAGGCCATGTATCCAACGTACTTGGTATTACCAATCCTGTCAAAGAGATAGCTGCATATGCTCATGAGAAGGGCGCTATTGTCGTAGTAGACGGAGCGCAGTCTGTACCTCATATGAAGGTTGATGTTAATGAGATAGGTGCAGATTTCCTTGCATTTTCAGGCCACAAGCTTATGGCTCCTATGGGAATCGGCGTATTATATGGCAAAAAAGACCTTCTTGAAGCAATGGATCCTTTCCTTACAGGAGGAGAGATGATCGAATATGTTACAAGAGACTCTGCAACCTGGGCGGAGCTTCCTCACAAGTTTGAGGCAGGAACAGTCAATGCTGCTGATGCAGTGGGTCTTGAAGCTGCTATTAACTATATTGAGAGCGTTGGATTTGACTTTATCAAGGAACAGGAGCATAAAATTACTCGTCTTCTTATGGACGGAATGAGCGAATTGTCGTATATTAAAGTATATGGATCCAAAGATCCAAAGAAGCATTGCGGCATAGTGACATTTACAATAGATGGCGTACATCCTCATGATATCTCATCTGTGTTAAATGAAGACCATGTATGCGTAAGAGCAGGTCATCACTGCGCTCAGCCGCTCATGCAGTTCTTGAAAGTAGGCTCAACGGCAAGAGCCAGCCTCTATTTCTACAATACAGAAGAAGAGGTCAAGAGATTTTTGGAAGTACTAAAAGGCGTTAGAAAGGTTATGGGTTATGGAGATTAAGCAGCTTTATCGCGAGATCGTTAATGAGCACAATTTGAATCCTGTGCACAAAGGAGTTATGGAGGCTCCGACTCTTAAACTTCGAGGAGTTAATCCTTCATGCGGAGATGATATAACACTTCAGCTTAAGATAAGTGATGATGGCATCATAGAAGATGCTATGTTTGATGGATCAGGATGCGCTATTTCACAGGCATCTGTTGATATGATGGCTGATCAGATAATTGGCACCAATAAGGATGAAGCTCTAAAGCTTGCATCTACTTTCATGGGCATGATCCGCGGAGATGTAACTGATGAAAAAGAAATCGAGCAGCTTGACGAGGCAGCAGCACTTCAGGACGTATCCCACATGCCGGCACGTGTAAAATGTGCTGTTCTTGGATGGAAGACAATGCAGGAGATACTCGATCACCCTGAAAAGAACGAAATCTGATCTTGACTGTTTTGAATAAGTACAAAAGACAATAGAGAAATGGCTGATTCTAATATTACCAAAAATGCTCTGGCAACATCACTAAAAAATTTGATGAAAGAAAAACCTTTCGAGAAGATCAGTGTATCGGATATATGCGATGCCTGTGGAATGAACAGGAAGAGTTTTTATTATCATTTCAAAGACAAGTATGATCTTGTGAATTGGATCTTTCTTGTAGGTTTTCTTTCTAAGATGAATATCGATGACTATGAGACGGGATGGGATGCAGTTAAGGCTATATGCCATCATTTCTACGCCGATAGAGATTTTTATCGGGCGGCTCTGAGTATTCATGGACAGAACTCTTTTCATGACTATGTTATCGAATCCATAAGATCTATCATGTACTTGTATATCAATGATATAATCGAGGATACAGATCTTAAGGACTTTTTTGTTACATTCTACTGCGATGCTTTTCTTACAGCCATCACAAGGTGGCTTTCGGAAGGCATGAAGATGAATGATGAAGAGTTTGTAGGTAAGCTTAAGATTATAAGTGTAGGACTTGCCAAAATAGTTATACGTGATGAAGATAAATAAAATCAGCGGGAAATTCCTGCTGATTTTTTGCGTTCGAAGTTTTATGGGGTTATAATTTGAAATATGCAACATACAGGATTGCCGGGTTAGGATGGAAGAGATGCTGGGAGGCGTATTGGGTATGGATATTAATAACATTGATGAGTATACATCTGAGTCTGTCACGAGTCTTATGTCAGAAATGGTAGACCAGGTTATTATAGTAGATTCTAATACTAATAGGTACAGAAGGATCATAAGCCGCGGATTTATGGATGAATTTCTTCCGCCTAATGGTTATTATGACAAGCTTTTAGAGACACTTTATTTCCATATGAAGGACAGTGGCGATACTGTTGTAGACGGCTACAAGGTATTCTTGTCATCCTATGGTACCTATGATGATAAGTATACAAGGCGCTGCAAGATGGTTCATAATGATGAGCCTCATATCGTGCAGATGACGATATATCCAGTCAAGGGGACAGGCATGTATATTTTTGTATTAAATGAACTGGATTATGAAGACTCCAGAAGTGATATGCTTGCATCTACCAAAGTCAATACCATTCAAAATACATATCTTTTTTCTATGTATATCGATCTTATAAAAAATACTACAAGTAGTATAAATGTATCAGAAGTATCCGATGAAAACATGCATTCTCATATACTCTATACAGACTGGAGGCTGATGATAGTCAATATGATCTGGCCACAGGATAAGGAGAAGTTCCTTAGAAGGACAGATCCTGAGTATCTCAAAGAACACTTTGCACCCGGACAGTACTCGTCTTTTGATGTCAAGATGCAGAATCTTGAAGGTGTATATATCTGGGTCAAGCTTATATTCAGCCGTTCTCAGACTCTTAATGCGGATGACTACAGATTTGTCTTCATGGTTCAGGATATCAATGAATCCATGACCAACATGAACACATACCTTAAGGAATTTGAAGAGAAAGCTTCTATCGATGCCCTTACAGGAGTATTTAACCATGGACGTATAGAGACTGAGATAACCAATGCTATCGAGAATGTCAAGAAGACAGGCGAAGCTTCATCTATCATGATCCTTGATATAGATTTCTTTAAAGAAGTGAATGACAATTTCGGACATTCTGTTGGAGATAAGACTCTTAAAGTCTTCAGCAAGGTAGTAGGTGATTATTTTAAAGAAAGAGGAAGCGTTCTTGGAAGATGGGGCGGTGAAGAGTTTGTGGCAGTATGCTATAACAGCTCTATTGATAAGACAAGAGAGCTTTCAGAGAGCCTGCTTGACAGGATCAGGTCACAGCACTTTGAGAAGGTTGGCAATATTACAGCCAGTATTGGAACTACAGCTCTTAAGATTGGCGATGATCTTACAAGTGCGTTCGAAAGGATGGACAAGGCCTTATATCAGGCCAAATCAGACGGACGTAACTGCGTAAGAGTTATTGATTAAAAACTTCTACTTGGACGGATCGGCACTCCCAGAGCCTTTACAGGATCGGCATCCTCAAAACTTTTACAGCGGAGGCAGTCCGTCCCATAGGAAAGTCTTGGTTATTGACAGGTAGACGCTGTTTTACACATTGGCATGACAGCTTTTATTATATTTATAAGACTTGTATCTTTATCTTGGCAGCCGCTTTTAAGACAAGGTTTTATAACACTGCCGTCTTTTTCAAATTCCAAGAATCCATTCTCTTCATCGAGCAGCCTCTTACTTATAAGATGGGCATCGTAGTACATATCCCATATAAAGCAAGGGAACTTTCCTTTAAGACGGATGTTCTTGACTGTTTCTCCGTGATTTTTGCATCCTTTACCAGGCATGAGGAATATCATACTTGATTGATAGTCATAATATTTCTTGAGGCTTTCGGAATTGGCATCAAGAGAATCTACATTATCAAAATCATTATCATCATAGTAATGATATATACTGTATACGATTTTATCATCGTGCATTTTCCTGGACATGTTACTGCTTTGAGGATCATCTGCGTTTATGGATATCATAACGTTTTTGCATTCTTTTATGGCAGATATCTGGCTTTCTGTAAGCATGGCATCATCAAGAAAGTAGAAAAAGGCACTTTCTTCATTTTCTCTAAATATATCAATGATCTTATCTGCATCCGTATTTCCACCTTTTTGAATTATGGAAAAAGAGTTGATGCCAAGGTCTCTTGCTTCGCTTATCCTTCTTTTTATAAACTCTATATTTATATTGTCTTTTGTATTTATATCGTTAGCACTGCTATTGTTATTATTAGTATCGTTAGTATTACTATCTTTTATATGATTATCTTCCAATCTGAATATCAATAGCCATGGAATTATATGTCCAAGCTCTGCAGAACATTTTCTAAGAATTCTAGCGTCATAGGTCCAGCTGTTATAGCCTATGTTGATGCCGAGCTTTCTGATGCAGGCATGGTCTGTGTTATCGAGTAAGTTTTGCATCATCGTATAGTAGGGACTGTTATCATCAGCCAGAATTGTCTGTATGATATCTATTATGTCATCCTGGAATCGTCCGGTGGAGAACTGCCTTCCAAGATCTGCCAGTCTTCTTATGCTCCTCCTGGGATCATCTGCCATATTTTCGATACCACGCTTTACGACAGTATCTATCATGAGTCTTGTTAGTTTCTTTTTGTCCATAGTAAATATATGCCTCAATAAGTGCTGTTATATGACGAGCCTTTGCTTATGGTACGCCGATTTCAATGTTCCACTATATATAATACACGAATTGCTTCTGGTTAAGAATAATTAATAATAGGACAGATACAAGGATGTGTCCCAAAATTGCTCAGACCAGAATTATTGTCCGATGACTGATCAAGGCGCCGACCATACAATTAATATATAAAAAGGAAAAAGGAGGATAAACTATGGCTGACGCATTGCAGAATATTTCACATGCTGCTCAAAGGCAGGCATTTAGCATTCTTATCGATCAGTTTCTAAAAAAACTAGGTAAAACTACAGACAGGCAGGCAACATATTTAAAGCTTGTGGATGAAGCAGAGAAGTTCTTTGCAGATGGATTTGACAAGAAGAATATGGATGCTGTCAGGAAAGCTATTAAGGATCCTGACAATAGATGGATTAAGTTTATAAATAAGGTTGTAGATGAGACAGATCCGCATGTTGCCAAGATGACTATGCTAAACCTTGGCTATGAAGCATTCTTCAGAGGGACCAAGACTATAAGAGCTAATCGTAAGAAATATGGCTGTAACATCCCATGGCTTATTCTGTTTGATCCTACAAGTGCCTGCAATATGCATTGTCAGGGCTGCTGGTCAGGAACATATGGAGCCAAGCACAATCTGTCATTTGAGGATATGGACAAGATAGTAACTCAGGGCAAAGAGCTCGGAGTATATCTGTATATGCTTACAGGAGGCGAGCCCCTTGTTCGCAAGAAAGATATTTTAAAGCTTGCAAGAAAACATAACGATGTAGAATTTTCAATATTTGACAACTCTACTCTTATAGATGATGAGTTCTGTAAAGAGGTTGTAAGCCTTGGCAATATAACCTTCCAGCTATCTATAGAGGGAACCCCTGATACCAACGATGCAAGACGCGGTCAAGGTCACTATGAAGCTGTTATGAAGGCAATGGATCTTTTGAAAAAATACGGCATCATATTCGGAACATCTATCTGCTATACACGCGCTAATATAGAAGCTGTTACAGATGAGAAGTTCCTTCGTATGATCGCAGATAAGGGTGCAAGGTTTGGATTTTTCTTCCATTATATGCCGGTTGGCAACAATGCAGTTCCTGAGCTTATGCCCACAGTAGAGCAGCGCAGGATGATTATAGACAAGATAAGATATATACGTTCAGATAAGTGCGACATAGGATTCTTCCCTATGGATTTCCAAAATGACGGAGAAGCTGTCGGAGGATGTATCGCAGGAGGCCGTAACTATTTCCATATCAATGCAAGCGGAGATGCAGAGCCTTGCGTATTCATTCACTTCTCCAATACCAATATTCATGACAACAGCATTCTGGAGATGCTTCAGTCTCCACTGTTCATGGCTTATCACGAGGGACAGCCTTTTAACAGAAACCACCTTCGTCCATGTCCTATGCTTGAGAATCCTCAGCTGCTGCGTCAGATGGTTGCAGAAACAGGAGCACATCAGACCAATGAAGAGTCAGAAGAGTCTGTGGAACATCTGTGTGCCAAGTGTGATGATTATGCAAGAGAGTGGGGCGAGGTAGCAGATAAGATCTGGGATTCTCAGACACATCATAGACCAAGCTATGAGAACTACACCTCCGAGAAGTGTCTGCATCCAGAGCTTGCAGCTTTCGAGCACAGTACAAAAGGGGCTTAAGCCCCTTTTTATTGTGTTCGTGCACAATTTAAAGACAAGAAACCGGATTTTTGTGTGCAGTTTTTACATATCTGAATTTTTTTGAAAAAAGTACTTGCAAAGGTCCCTGGGTTGTAGTAAAGTATCTTTTGTCGCAAGGAACTGCGGCAAACAAAATAAAAGATGCGCTGCTAGCTCAGTTGGTAGAGCACCTGACTCTTAATCAGGTTGTCCAGGGTTCGAGACCCTGGCAGCGCACGCCGAGTACTGTTTCATGAGTATATCTCGTGGGGCGGTACTTTTTTCGTATAGGTATTTTTAGATAAGAGGGACACGTTTTGATATTTGATACACACGCGCATTATGATGATTGTCAGTTTGAGAATGACAGATATAGCCTTCTTGATAGTATGAAGGAAGCCGGGATCGGAACCATAGTCAATAATGCAGCAGATCTTGAGTCTGTAGAGACATCTTTAGAACTTGCTCACAGGTATGACTTTGTATATGCCGCTGTAGGCGTTCATCCTGAGAATGCCTACGAACTTGATGACTCCAAACTTTTGTGGCTTAGAGACAAGTCCCATGATCCCAAGGCGGTTGCTATAGGAGAGATAGGCCTTGACTACCATTATCCTGACAATCCTGACAGAGATACCCAGATCAAGTGGTTTAGAGCACAGCTCCGTCTTGCTCTTGAGGAAAAGCTCCCTGTCGTGATCCATTCAAGAGATGCAGCTGCAGATACCATGGAGATCATGAAGGAAGCTGCAAGTAAAGGAATAGTCGCCGATATTCACTGCTATTCTTATAGTCCTGAGCAGGCACTTGAATATGTGAAGATGGGATTTTATATAGGCGTAGGCGGAGTTGTCACTTTCAAAAATGGCAAGAAGTTAAAGCAGACCGTTGATAAGATTCCGCTTGATATGATCCTTCTTGAGACAGACTGCCCTTATATGGCTCCGGAACCTTTTAGAGGAAGTCGCAACTCTTCTGTCTATCTTCCTTATGTTGTGAAGGCAATAGCCGATATAAAAGGTGTCACGCCGCAGGAAGTTATAGATGTTACTGAGCAAAATGCCAGAAAATTTTATGGTATACGCAGCTGATATCTGTTATGAAAACCCTTTTCCCGGAAGCTGTCAGGCTTTTGGGGTATTATGAAAGTTGAGGAATAAGATGGCATATCTTGGAAATCCCGCAAGAACCAAGGAAATAATAAATAAATATCACTTAAGTGCACAGAAGAAGTTCGGACAAAACTTCCTTATAGACACTTCAGTTCTTGAAGATATCGTATCAGCAGCAGGCATAACCAAGGATGATACTGTACTTGAGATAGGCCCCGGAATAGGAACTCTGACTCAGTATCTTGCAGAGGCAGCAGGCCATGTCATAGCAGTAGAGATAGATGACAAGCTCCTTCCTGTTCTTGAGGATACTCTTTCTGAATATGATAATACTAAGGTTTTGAATTCAGATATCCTTGAAGTTGACATCAAGGCTCTTTCCGAGGCTGAGAATAACGGTAAGCCTTTTAAAGTTGTAGCTAACCTTCCCTACTATATTACAACTCCTATCATCATGAAACTTCTTGAAGCTGGAAGCCCTGTAGAATCAATAACCGTAATGGTCCAGAAGGAAGTTGCAGACAGAATGCAGGAGAAGGAAGGCTCCAAAGAATACGGAGCACTCTCTATAGCTGTTCAGTACTATTCAGATCCAAGAGTTGTATGCGTAGTACCGCCATCTTCTTTTATACCGCAGCCTGGCGTAGATTCAGCTGTTATCAAGATGACACGTTATGAACAGATGCCTGTTGAAGTAGAGGACGAAGCCTTCTTTTTCCAGGTGGTCAAGGCTGCTTTTTCACAGCGTCGTAAGACTCTTGTTAATGGCCTTTCTAATAACAAGGAACTGGGCGTATCCAAGGATATGGCAGGAGATGCTCTTGAGAAAATAGGAAGATCAAGGACTGAAAGAGGAGAGAAGCTTTCACTTGAAGAATTTGGAAGGCTCTCAGATGTTCTTATAGAACTAAAAAAATAAAAAATCTGATAATTAGCCCGTTTTTTTCAAGTATTCATTAAACTCTTAAATGAAGCTTAAAGTAAAATATGACCTTTTCGTAATAAAATATTCGCAAAAGCGCTTGTGCGTAAGCACCAAAAGCCCGAAAATACTGTTATTTTCGGGCTTTTGTCTTTTGACAGACAGATAGAGCTATGTTAAAATTTTAAAAGGGAAAATCCTTAAAAAGAGGGCTATGACTTTGGATAAGTATGAATATAAAGTTCGGGCAGAGGAGATAAAAGTCCTGATTTCTTCGGGCAAATACGGGGAAGCAGTCAAGATCGCAGATACGATCGACTGGAGACGTGTCAAGAGTACTACTATGCTCTGCACTATAAGCGACCTTTATAAGGTCAATCGCCGTTTTGAAGAAAGTAAAGAGATCCTTCTGCTCGCATATGAGCGTTATCCCAGCAGTAGAGCAATTGTATATTCGCTTTGTGAACTCTCCATTAAAATGGGAGAGTTTGTTCAGGCTGTAGAATATTATAAAGAATTCGTCCGCATCGCACCTCGCGATACAGGACGTTATATTCTCCAGTACAGACTATATGAAGCACAGGATGTAAGTCTTGAAGAGCGTATAGCAGTACTTGAGGAGTTCAAGAAGCATGATTACAGAGAGAAGTGGGCTTATGAGCTTGCATATCTGTATCATCGCGTAGGTCTGACAACAGAGTGTATTGAGGAAGTCGATGAGATGTTCCTCTGGTTCGGCGTGGGCAAATTTGTTATGAAGGCCTTGGAACTCAAGGCACTTCACGAGCCGCTGTCTCAGGAGCAGCAGGCCAGATATCAGGCATATAAGAGCGGTCTTGACGGTAGTATAGACCGTGAAGCTATTTTAAAAAAGGATGAAGATCCTATAGGCACAGATGTATCGGATACAAGTCCTAATATGATGGGTAGGCAGTCTTTGTCTGGAAATCAGGAAGGTGCGTATACTCAGTCTGGGCAAAGCGTATATACACAGCCTCAGCCTGGCATATATACACCGCCTCAGCAGCCTTTGAGGCAGCCATCTATGGGGCAGACGAAGGCATCTGCATATGGGCAGCCTCAGACTGGAATGTATACCCAGCAGCAGTACAGTTCATATGAGCAGCCGCAGATGGGAGCATACAGTCAGAGTCCAAGCTATATGTATGGCTCAGATATGCCGGCAGAATATGCACAGATGCAAGAGAAGCAGCCTACCAAGCCTTTCTATAACACACCTGAAGAAAGGGATGCTGTAGAGAAGGCTGCACTTGAAGCCGGAATGCCGACCAAGGAGCAGCTTCAGGCATATTATAACGAACAGGCCGGTGTAACCGGGCAGTATCAGAATCAGGGATACTATCCTTCTAATGCAGATACAGGCAGTTATGCAGCTCAGGATGAATATCAGAGTACATATCAGAGCGGATATCAGAATACATATGCAGGCTATGACGATCAGCTGCAGCTTCAGAATACAGGACGCGTTAATGCATACCAGAGAGCTCCTCATGTATCTGAACCTATACCTGTTAATACTGCAAGAAGGGTAGATGACTCTATTCCATCAGCGCCTCCAAAACCTGTAGGTTATGATACAGTCAATCTTCAAAAGGCCATTGCAGAGAGCATGGAACAGATAATGGCCGAAGAGGAGCAGAGCAAAGCCAAGGCAACTGTACAGGAAGTATTCTATGAAGATGCTACCAAAGAGTTTGCAACTTCGGATACAGCAAGCTGGACAAGGACAGATGCTCCCCTGAACCAGAAGGAAGAGCCGGGAGTTACCATAAGACCTACAAGGAAAGTAGCAACCAGCCATTATGATGACATCCTGAAACAGGATTATGATGGCCAGATAAGCATGGTAGTTCCTGAAAATGATAAGGTCGAAGATCAGATCACAGGTCAGATCAGCATTGATGACATCATGAACCGCATCAAGCAGCAGCAAAGGGAACGTCAGGAGAAGGAAGTTGCCAAGATAGTACAGGACAAGATAAGCACAGTTATCAGCCAGTACGATGAGGACGTCAAATACGATCTCCAGAAAGAGATGGAGAAAGAAGTAAAACGTGAACTCATGGGAGGCAATCGTCCAAAGCCTGAGAAGAATGCAGGAAGAGCACTTTTAAGCCATGCAGGCAATGTCGTAAGACCTTCTACAGCTCCTTTTGTAAAGGCAGGTGAAGAAGGTATCAGAAGAGCTAATGAAGAAAAGCTCATGGACGATGACGACATCATGGATCTTGATAATCTTCCGGATGATATTCCGGACATAGAGTCTGATGCTGATACTAATTCTGAAACTGATCCTAATGCTGAATCGGATGCTGATCTTGAAAATGAAAAGACAGATAGTGACTCAGTATCAGCTGCTGATGATACTAAGCCGGATGAACAATCAGATACAGAATCAGGCATAGATTCAGATACAGAATCAGGCATAGATTCAGATACGGAATCAGACACAGATTCAAGAAAAGAATCAGAATCAGATTCTGATAAAGACACAGATTCAGATAAAGATTTAGATAAAGATTCAGATACAGAATCAGATTCAGATAAAGATATTGAAGAAGTTGATCATGCTAAAGACCAAGATGCTTCAATAAAGTCAGAAGAGTCTGCAGACTCAGAAGATACGGATGAATCTAAAGATTCAGATATATCCGCAGATTTAGAAGAGTCCAAAGAAGGGGCTGATATCACAGAAGAGGCAGATCTTACAGATGAGATCAAAGAGATCGTCTCTGATATAGATGCAGATAATGATTCTGAAGAAAGTGCTGATAAGGATACATATACTGATTCTTCTAAAAATAATGATTCTGATATAGAATCAAGTCTTGAATTGGCAAAGGAATCAGATACAGACGAAGATATCGAAGAAGATAATGATCAGCATATTGAATCAGATTCGGATTTTGACAATGATTCAGATGATGAAAGCACGAACCTACAGGATGATTCTAAAGATAAGGTAGGTACAAGGCGCGGCAGGATCACAGTAGTTGAAAAGGATGAATCTTCTGCTCTTGAAGTTCCTGAATATACTGAAGAAGTTGTTGAGATGAGTCTTGGCGATACATTTGGCTATGAAGATTCAGACAACATAGATGAAGCGGAAGATGCAAAAGAATCCGGTAACGAGACTCCTTCTGAAGAATCTTTTGATGAAAAAAGTTCTGATGATGAAGAGCCAGATGATGGCGATACATCTGATGCAGTAGCCGCAGAATCCGGCGACAACGAAGAAGATAAGGAAGCTATCCAAGAAGAAAAAGAAGAAAAAGAAGAAAAAGAAGATAAAGAGGACGAAGATAAACTAAAGTCACACGATGTAGAAGAATCAGATAACAATTCACACAGAGCCGGCTTTTCCGAAGGGGAAGCGGAGACAGAGTCGGAGGCGAAGGAATTGGATACAAGGGTACGCGTTATGACGCCTGAGGAGAAAGAGCTTTTCGGACCCTATATTCACCATCGTAAGTCCAGAAAGCAGATCATTCGGGCAATTGATTCACTCAATATGTCACCTGCAACCAACAATGCCATTGTTACAGGTGAAGAGGGAACAGGAACCATCAACCTTGCCAAGGGTCTTATTAAGTCCGTTCAGGCAGGCAATTCAGGTTTCTCAGGCAAGGTTGCCAAGATCACTGCACAAGCTCTTAACAGAAAGAGCGTAAGCCAGGTGATAGAGAAGCTCGACTCAGGAGCTCTTATCATACAGCGCGCAGCTGATATGAAGACAGATACAGTAGATTCTCTCTACAAGGAGCTTACAGCTGACAAGCATGGCATCATAATCGTTATGGAAGACAATCACAAGGATATGGATCGCCTTCTAAAGCGTCATCCTGAGCTTTCCAAGTGCTTCAATGTAAGAGTTGATGTAGAAGCTCTTGATAACGAATCACTGGTAGCCTATGCCAAGCAGTACGCCCTTGAGCGTGAATACAAGATAGACAACTTCGGAATGCTCTCCCTTCACTCACGAATCGAAGAGATGCAGACCATCGACCATGACGTTACTATCTCTGAAGTGCGCGATATTGTGGATGAAGCTATTCGAAGTGCCGAGAAAAAGACCATCAGTCATTTCTTTGACGTAGTACTGAATAAGCGATATGATGAAGAGGATATGATCATTCTGACAGAGAAAGATTTCGAAAGAGCAGATCATAAATAGACTAATTAAATAAAGGCGGAAAGTTTTGTATGGTTAAAAAGGTATTTATCTCTGAAGCTGATGAGTATCTGTTCGGTAACGGTACTCATTATGAAATCTACGAAAAACTTGGCGCTCATCCTTCTGTGGAAAATGGCAAAAACGGTATGTTTTTTGCTGTATGGGCCCCAAACGCAGCAAGTGTTCATGTAATAGGTTCCTTTAACGGCTGGAATGAAGAAGTCCACAAAATGGAAAGACTCAAATCCGGCATCTGGCAGTTATTTATTCCCGGAGTAGGAGTAGGTGAGTTATACAAATACCTGATTACTACGCCGAGTGGTGAGAAGCTTTACAAAGCTGATCCCTATGCTAATTTTGCAGAACTAAGACCGGGTACAGCATCCCGCACAACAGACCTTTCCGCTTTTACATGGTCTGATGATAAATGGACAAGTGAGATATCCAAAAAAGATCTCAACAAACAGCCAATAGCTATCTATGAATGCCATATCGGTTCCTGGATGAAGCATCCTGACGGAACCGAAGATGGCTTCTATACTTATCGTCAGTTCGCTGACCGCATAGTAGAGTACCTTAAAGAGATGAACTATAACTATATCGAGCTTATGGGTATAGCTGAGCATCCCTTTGACGGCTCATGGGGCTATCAGGTAACAGGCTATTATGCACCGACATCCAGATATGGCGAGCCTGTAGACTTCATGTATCTTGTAAACCTTCTCCATGAGAACAATATAGGAGTTATCCTTGACTGGGTACCGGCGCATTTCTGCCCTGATGCACATGGTCTTGCCCGCTTTGACGGTCAGTGTATCTATGAAGATCCGGACCCTCGCAAGGGAGAGCATCCTGACTGGGGTACCAAGATCTTTAATCTTGAAAAAAATGAAGTCAAGAACTTCCTCATAGCTAACGCACTTTACTGGATCCGTAAATTCCACATCGACGGAATAAGAGTAGATGCAGTAGCATCAATGCTCTATCTTGATTATGGCAAAAAAGACGGCCAGTGGGTTCCTAATAAATACGGCGGCAATGAAAACCTTGCAGCTATAGAATTCTTCAAGCACTTAAACAGCGTTATACACGGTACATACCCGGGATTTATGACTGTAGCAGAAGAGTCAACAGCATGGCCCAAGATCACAGGCAAGCTAGATGATGGCGGCCTTGGATTTTCATTTAAGTGGAACATGGGATGGATGCACGACTTCTGCGAATACATGAAGCTTGATCCATATTTCCGTAAGGGTGCTCATAACATGATGACCTTTGCCATGAGCTATAACGAGGCTGAGAACTATATCCTTCCCCTGTCCCATGACGAGGTTGTACATCTTAAGTGTTCTATGCTTGAGAAGATGCCGGGCTATGAGACAGATAAGTTTGCAAACCTTAGGGCCGGATATACATTTATGTTCGGACATGCCGGCAAAAAGCTCCTCTTCATGGGTCAGGAATTTGGCCAAAAGCGTGAGTGGAGTGAGAAGAGAGAACTTGACTGGGGACTTCTTGCAGAGCCTCTTCACAGAGGGATGAAGGACTATGTTGCAGAGCTATTAAAACTCTATAACAAGTATCCTGCCCTTCACGAGATTGATAATAACTGGGGCGGCTTTGAATGGATCAATGCAGATGATTCTGACAGAAGCACCTTCAGCTTTGTCCGCAAGGCATCAGATGGCAAGGACAACCTTTTATTCGTAATAAATTTTACCCCTATGGAGTGGAAGGGATTCAAGGTAGGCGTTCCATTTGCAGGAACCTATACTCACCTTCTTGATAGTGCCGATCCAAGATTTGGCGGCATGGGAACAGGAGTTCCTGATAAGATCAAAGCGCAGCAGGGGCTTTGCGATTACAAGGATTATTCGATCACTTTCGATCTTCCACCATATGCCGCAGAAGTGTTCCTGTTCCAGGATCCTTCCAACAAAGATACTATAGTAAGATCTCAGCGCAAGGAACGTACCCTTCGTACATCCAAGTCTGAAAAGGCAGAGGAAAGTGCTGATAGTGACCCAAAAGCTTCAACTTCCAAAGCAGTTAAAAAAACGGCTAAAAAAAAGACTGCTACAAAAAAGACTTCTACCTCAAAGAGTAAAGACTAAAGAGCCGGTAACAGGAAAAAAATTTTCCGCAAAAAGCTCCAAAACACGAAAGTATATCATTAAATAAAAGCCAAAAATCAAATACGGTTAAGAATCTGATATAATGTGCCGAAATAAAGTGTGACTGCAAAGGATATGCAGCCGCACTTTATTTTTTTCTCCAAGCCATAACAGGATGTGCCGGCAGAGAAAGCATTTTGAGGTTTTATATGACAAATGTATCGGCACTGGGGCAGTTTATGGCATCCCCTGAAGATAACAAAACAGAAAAGAACGCGCACCTTCCTGGAAACGATTTCTATAGACCATTTGGAGCAGGCAGTATCAAAGGCGCAGGGTATAGTAAAACCATGAGCATAGACCCTTGCCTTGATGTGGAGCTTGGATCTATAAGGCATGATACAGAAGGCTATAGCGCTAAGACAAGTACACTTGTTAATGGCCTTGGAAGAGAAGCTGCGGATTTTGAAAGCTTCCATAATTTTGATGTAGTAATGTCTCATACAATGTCAGAAAGTGACTACCGTAAGGCAAGAGAAGACGGCTTTGATCCCAAAGACCTTGAGCCTTCAGAAGCTGTGACTATACTTGATAAGGTCAAGACAGCCCTTCTTGAGTCGGGACAGGTTATAGATGGATTCAATGATGATCTTGATGTTGAGACTCTATCCAAGATCACAGGCAGCAGCTCTCTTGCAAGAGATATAGAAGCTTCTTTTGAGCACCATGACATCCCTCTTACCAAAGATAATATCGAAGATGTTCTTGGCGCGCTTGAAAAGGGTGCGCTTCTAAGTAGTGCGCCCAAAGATGAATCCAAAAACTTCCTTATTGATAACAATTTAGAACCTTCCATCGACAATCTTTACCTTGCTGAGCATGCAGTTGGAGGACCAAAGACAGGGCACAGCTCTTACTACATGGAAGGCGGATATCTTAATAAGATTGCGCAGGATGATACATATGAAGATCTTGATGCTTCTATCCTTGAAGTCATAGAAGAGGCAGGCTTTGACACGCAAGACGAAGACATTAAAGATATGGCAAGGCAGCTTCTAAAAGACGGCCTTAGACTTACAACAGATACTCTTCAAAAGAAAAAAGACCTTGAAGATCTATCATTCCCTCTTTCTAAGGAAAAGATAATAGAAGCTGCAGCAGCGTCAATAGCAGATGGAAAGAAAGCGTCTGAAGGAAATCTCATAGATCCAAGAAGCCTTGTACAAAAGGCAGTAAGCCTTAAAAAGAGTCTTTATCTTGAAGAGATAAGATTCGAGATGAGCACAGAGGTTAACCTTAGACTTCTTCGAAGCGGTATAGAGATAGACACTTCCTATGTAGAGAAGTCAATGGAAGATATCAGAAATGCTCAGCTTCAGATTGCCAAAGCTCTTTTCCCGGATAGAAGTGATGCTGATAAGTTATACGATCTGTATAGAAATACTAATGAAGATATAGAGGCTGTCAAACAGTCTCCTGCAGCTGTAGTCGGTGCGCTTACCAAGGAATTTAAGTCAGCGACTCTGGAAGACATATTCAATAGATCATCGATTATAAAGGCTGATTATGACAAAGCCCAGAAGACCTACGAAGCTGTTGGCACCGCGGTAAGAGCAGATCTTGGTGACAGTATCAAGAAGGCTTTTAGGAATGTTGATGAGCTGTTAAAAGATATGGATCTTGAGACAAACGATGACAACAGGCGCGCAGTCCGCATTCTTTCATACAATCACACAGAAGTTACAAGGATAAGCGTAGAGACAGTAAGAAGCTGGGATTCTAAGCTTGTTGATACCATAGATAAGTTAAAGCCAGGGGCTGTCCTTGACATGATAAGAGAAGGCCGCAATCCTCTTAAGATGACTCTTGATGAGCTGTCATCATATCTTTCAGATAAGGACAAGAATCCGGATGAAAGAAACGAGAAGTTTTCGAGATTTTTGTACAAATTAGAGCATTCAGGTCAGATTAATGATAAGGAGAAAGAGTCCTATATAGGCATCTACAGACTTTTTGAAAACCTCAAAGCAACGGATCATGCAGCTATAGGAACAGTCCTTATGTCAGGATCTGAAATGACTATAGGCAACCTCCTTGGCGCAAGCAGAACTCTTCAAAGGTCAAAACGCGGCATGGACTATAAGATTGATGATGAGTTTGGAGGTCTTGAAAGCGGTGGATTTAAGAGTGTTTCAATAGATGTGCAGATAGAGACCGCTTTTAGATATTATGCAGGCAAGGCTGACAGAGCCTATGAGCATATAAGCCCTGAGAAGATGATGTCCTTTGAAGATAAGGGCAATGACATCTTGGAAGCTACACTTCCCGAATTTGCAGATGCTATGGAAGAAAGTGAAGGTGAAGATAGCAAGGCTTTAGAAAGAGAATATAACCAAAGACAGCTTCAGGACATAAGGGATGTTCTTGCGGATGAGCTTTGCTCACAAAGCGAAGAAGAGCTCAAAGATTCCAAGATTCCTGTAACAGTTCGAAATCTTGAAGCAATGAATGAGCTAATAGCATCAAGGATCAAATATAATACAAAAAATATCTGGAATCAGCTAAGAAGCAGGATCAAAGATAAAGATGACAGTACTTTTGAAAAGTCAGATGAAGATTCAGGTGATGCCATAGATAAAGCTTTGGATAATCTTAAGAACCTGTCTGAATATAAAAATACTATAGATAATCTGTCTAAAACAGTTGAAACAGCCATGAATACTGCCGATACATATATTGACATAAGAGCTTATAAACTCCTTTACACCCAGCTGTCTATAGCAGGCGCAATGTCTGATGCCGGAAGTTATGAGGTACCGGTTGATATGGGCAGTTCTAAAGTTTCACTACATCTTTCTTTTAGGCAGGGAGACGGACAATCTTCAAGGATAGAAGCAAGTATAGAAACTGAAAACTTCGGAACAGTTAAGGCGGATTTATCTCTTTCTTCTTCCGAAGATGAAAGTGGCAATAACCAAGATACTATAGCGCCCAAAGTCACCGGAATGTTGACGACATCTGCTCAGGGACGATCGCAGACAAGGCGCTTTATGGACAATATAAAGTACATAATGACAGGAGATGCATCGTCACAGGATATAAGTATTATGTACGGCGCAGCATCAAAGACAGGAGGAAGTACTAAGGCAGCAGTTAGCAGGGAAGCAGATACTACTGACAAGAGACTTATAAAAACAGCGGAACTATTTATTAAAGCGGTTACAGATTCTCTTACTATGATGGAAGAATCTTAAAGCCCAGAGTTAGAACACGGAGAAGTACCATGAAGATCAATTACAATGTATCTGCTCTAGTAGCAAACAATGCACTCAAAACAACTGACAACAAGCTTACAGAATCCCTGGAAAGACTTTCAAGCGGACTCAAGATAGCCAATGCCAAGGACAACCCTTCAGGACTTGCAATGTCAAGAAGGATGAACTCTCAGATCAAGAGCCTTGACACAGCTGATGACTCTAACGCAGACGGAATCTCCATAGTTGAGACAGCAGACGGAGTTCTTGCAGAGATACAGGATATGCTCCAGCGTATGAATGAGCTTACCATAAAGGCCTGCAATGAGACCAATACTGACGATGACAGAGCCATCATCGATGAAGAGATACAGCAGCTAAAAAGTGAAGTTCAGAGAGTCTGCGATACAACAGAATTCAACGGCCAGAAGCTCCTTGACGGATCCTTTGATCTAAAAGGATATGCAACTATCCGTGAACCCGGCACTGGCAAATATGTCACGGACCCTTATATCACAGTTAGTACATACTCGGATGAGATTCCTGCCGGAATGGCTACTATAACAGATTTTACCTGTGAGTTCGAAGAAGATCCTATAACAGGTACAAGGAATATCGTACCTACTATAGTTGACGGCCAGATGACATCTCCCAAAGGAGTTCTTACGGATTCTAAAGGTAATGTATATGACAATATAGCTGTAGACGGAGATATTATCAAATTCTACAACTCAAGAGGCCAGGAGATTCAGATCAAGGTTGATGAGACTATACCTGCTACAACTCCTATAACAATAGGACTTGAACTTACAGCAACCGGCGCCATGGCAGTTCAGATTGGTGCCAATGAAGGACAGTATCTTGATATCAGGATTCCTACAATGTCTCTTTCCAATATAGGTATATACAATACCAACACCAAGACCATAGAAGATTCAAGAGCTGCCATAGAGCAGATCAAGAACGGACTTGCATATGTTTCAACAGCAAGAAGCCGCCTTGGTGCCTACCAGAACAGACTTGAGCATACCAATAAGTCACTTGATGTCACGATTGAGAATATGACAGCAGCATATTCAAGGATCATGGATGTAGATATGGCAGAAGAGATGACAACCTATTCAACTCAGACAGTTCTCGATCAGGCCGGAATCTCAATGCTGGCTCAGGCCAATGAAAGACCAAGTGAAGTATTACAGCTTCTCCAGTGATGATCTAAGGCTCCAACACCTGTGATATTTCAAAGGATTAAAAAAATACTTAAAGAATTAAATATATCCAATTAGAAATATTTATTATAAATGTCAATGATAAATATATATTTAAAAGAAAGAGTGAGCCCATGACCAAAGAACAGATAAACAGCTATACCAGAAGAATATCAGAAGCTAATGAAACCCAGATGATAACTATCCTATATGAGATGACTCTGGACTACCTTGCTGATGCCAAGAAAGCTCTTTTTGCAAAGGACTATGACAGATATGACGTTGAGCTTACAAGAGCACAGAACTGCATCACAGAGCTTATAAGATCTCTTAACATGAACTATGAGATAGCACATACTTTCATGCAGCTGTATATCTTTGCCAAGAGACACCTTATAACAGCAGCCATAAGACGTGAAGGCGATTATATTGATGACATAATCAGTATATTTGAGAAAATGCGCAATTGTTACAAAGAGCTTGAAAAGCTCAATGAAGCAGCTTCTGTTATAGAAGGAGCACAGCACGTATTTGCAGGTCTTACCTACGGCCCGGGCCATCTTAACGAGACTGTAGCAGATCCTTACACTAATAGAGGATATAGAGCCTGATATCTATACGATGCAGATTCTATTCTCTTTATAATGACTGGCAAAGTGCATATTCTTAACTTGCCTGCTATGGCTATATTTTAATACTATTTATAGATAATTATATTCAAAAAGAATATAACGGATAAAAATAAGCGATATTACGTCAAAAATTAATTACATATTAGAACTTGCGTTTTTAAAAATCTTCTGCTAGTATTCATACATCGAGTTCATTACGAACAAGATCACGAAATTCATTCGTGAGGATGATCGGCATCGCCGGTTATTCATATCCCTTTAATTATAAGATTTTTGGAAACGCATTTTTTGCGCCCTTTTTGAGAGGAAGAAATGAGTAAAAGGAATATTATCGCCCTATGCGACACCACGGCTGATTATTGTTTCAGGTTGGATGAGTACCTAAGAAGGAACTTAAAACTCCCCTTTAAGATTGTAGATTTTACAAGTCAGGATGATCTTATGGCAGCAGATAGTGACCTTAAAAGTAGGACCATAGCTCTTGTCATATCCCAAAGCGTATATGAGAAGGTACATGATGCAGGTTTTGACAGACTCCTTGTACTTGAAGAGCCTGACAAGGATGGAAGCTATAACAGGATAGAATCAGATGATGAAGATATCGAGATAAGATCTACGCCCAAGTACCAGTCCATGGACAAGATAATGCAAAAGCTAATGAGCTTTTGTATGGATCAGCCTGATACATTGAGCCAAAGGCGCGGGAGTGAAGATAAGCTCACAATATACGGAGTATATTCACCAATCAAAAGGTGCGGACAGACAACCTTTGCAAGAGCACTTGGACGCAGCCTTAGCAGAAAAGACAGAAGTCTTTATATGAATCTTGAGCCTTTTGCATCAGATCTTGGAATACCAAAAGGAAAAGGGCAGAATCTTCAGGATCTTCTATACTTTTTTGAAAATGATAACAAAAGGCTTTCACTCTATCTTGAAAATGTCTGTGTCAAGGACGAAAGCCTTGATATAATCCCGCCTGCGACATCATTTCTTACACTCAAAGGAGTCGGCAGGGATGAATGGGGAAGACTATTAAAAGAGATAGAAGAGACGGGACTTTATAAGTATCTTATCATAGATCTTTCGGAGATAACCGATGGCTTTACTCACATACTTGATATGTGCGACAGGATATTCACCATTAGAAGAGATGATCCATGTTCTTTGTCCAAGCTTGAAAACTACGGACGAACATTTCGCCTTACAGGTAACGGCGGCATACTTGATAAGAGCATGGTATTCGACCTTCCGGACAGCCTCCTTACAGCAGGAGATCAGGCCATGGAAGTCTATGCATTAAATGTCCTTGAAGCATCCAAGACTCTTCCTATGAAGGAGGCACAGGATGCGAGCTGAACTTGAAACTTTAAAAACAGATATCAGAAAAAGGCTTGTTGCATCAATGGATATGACAAGGGATATAAGCGATGATGAGATCCTTGAGATGATCGATAAGGAAGTTATATCCAGCTGCAGCGAGATGGTCATGACCCTTTCTGAAAAAAGAATGCTTCGATCAGAGCTTTTCCATGCAATGCGAAAGCTCGACGTACTTCAGGACCTTGTAGATGATCCTACAGTTACAGAGATCATGATCAACGGCAAAGACGATATCTTTATTGAAAAGAGCGGCCGCCTTTCCAAATACGATCTTACTTTTGAATCCAAGGAAAAGCTTGAAGATGTGATCCAGAAGATCGTAGCAGGCTGTAACAGAGTCGTAAATGAAGCATCTCCCATAGTTGATGCAAGACTGGAAAACGGATCCAGAGTTAACATAGTCCTTCCGCCTATAGCGCTTAACGGACCTATTGTTACTATAAGAAGATTCCCGGACGAGCCCATCAATATGAAAAAGCTTATGGGTTTTGGCTCTGTTCCTGACTATATAGTCAAAGATCTTCAGACTCTGGTAAGAGCAGGATATAACATCTTTATAAGCGGAGGAACAGGCTCCGGCAAAACAACCTTTCTAAATGCGTTGTCAGACAGTATCCCATCCACAGATCGCGTCATCACGATCGAAGACAACGCTGAACTGCAGATTCTGCACGTTCCCAACATAGTCAAAATGGAATCTCGAAATGCCAATGTAGAAGGCTGTAGAGAGATTTCTATACGAGACCTTATAAAGTCAAGCCTTCGTATGCGTCCCGACAGGATCATCGTCGGAGAAGTCAGAGGCGGAGAAGCTCTTGATATGGTGCAGGCCATGAATACAGGCCATGACGGAAGTATGAGTACAGGCCATGCCAATAGCGCCAAGGATATGCTATCAAGACTTGAGACCATGATACTGATGGCTATGGATCTTCCACTTAGTGCTATCAGAAGACAGCTTTCATCAGGCATAGATCTTATCATCCACCTTGGAAGACTTAGAGACAGGAGCAGGAAGCTCCTTGAGATATGCGAGGTTCCGGGGGGCCTTGATGAGGAGACTGGTGAAGTGAAGCTCAATGTACTCTGGCAATATGTTGAAACCGGAGAAAGCGATAACGGCAAAGTTATAGGAGAGTGGAGGAAAATTGGAGAACTTAAAAACAAAGAAAAGCTTGCAGCTGCCGGACTGGTACTCCCATCGCAGGCTTAAAGAATTATTTCAAAAGCCTCAAAAAGAAGATATTCCGTCAATTGTTGCAGGTGTTTTAATACTTATGACCATCAGCTATCTTTTTTATCATTCGATTTTAGTAACGGTATTTCTTGCGCCGCTTCTTGTACCTTTTGTAGAGAAGATGAGAAAAGAGAGGATCACAAGACAAAATCACGAGATAGGGCAGCAGTTCAAAGATGTACTTATATCCGTAGCTACAAGCCAGAAGGCAGGATATGCTCTCGAGAATGCATTTGCAGTTTCTTACAAGGATATGAAGAAGCTCTACGGAGAACAGTCACCTATATGCAAAGAGCTAAGGCGTGTATGCAAAGGACTTAGGAACAATATAGTCTTAGAAGATCTTCTGTTTGAAATGGGTGAGAGAACTCAGAATTCCTATATTAGAGAGTTTGCAAACGTATTTGCAGTTGCAAAAAGAAGCGGCGGCAACATAACTCAGATGCTGGAAGAGACCGTATCACAGATATCTACTCAGACAGATGTTGAGAAAGAGATCGACGTAATGATAAGTGCAGGCAAGATGGAAGCAAGGATCATGGAGATAGTTCCCTTTGCCATCATGGCTTATGTAGGCATCATGAACCCTGGCTTTTTTGACAGCCTTTATGGCAACTTTGCAGGCATAGCGATAATGACAGTATGCCTTGCAGTGTATCTTGCGGCGTATACAGTTATCGAGAAGATAATTGATATCAAGGTATGATCGGGGGATGAGTATGGACTTATATATTAAAACAGGTTTTTATGCCCTTATTCTTATAGCGATCATGGTTTTGTGCTTTATAGCAAGATATGAAGAGCTTCCTGAAAGTATTGATGATACCGGTATATCCGGACAGATATACAGAGCAGCCTGCTTTATCTATTCAAGATTTATAAGAAGAAAGAGAACTCTTGAAGTCAGTAAGATCAAAAGCGATCTAAGTACCCTAACACCTACCAATAAAGGTGAAGAGCAGGCGGCAGAGTACTATATCAAAAAAATAGGTCTTTCGATAATCATAATTGCTGCCGGCTGCATCATGGCGATATTCCTTGCCATGAAGAATACGCAAGAGAAGGTGATCGATTCAAAGACCGGCCTTCCCAGATCTTCTTATGGAGGGGCTACATCTTCCCAGAGTCTTGTAGCAGAAAATAAAGACGGTGACACTATAGGAACCTATAACGTCACAGTAGAAGCAAGGAAGTACACAGATAAAGAGCTCACAGATATGCAAAAAGATCTTGCAGCTCGCATGGACAAGATAATCCTTGGAAACAATAAATCTCTTGATGAAGTTCACAATGACTTGAATCTTGTCAGTTCTATAGAAGGTTACCCCTTCAAGATCCAATGGACATCCGATCAGTACAGAGTTTTGGGCTTTACAGGACAGGTCAGGAATGATGAAGTTCCTGATGCAGGGATAGCTGTTAATCTGACAGCTAAGTATACAGCTCAGGATCTTACATTTGAACAGAAGTTCAGCGTCATGGTCTATCCCAGGATCCTTACCGATGAGGAAGCCAGAGATGCTTATATGAAGGATCTTATTAAGACCAATAGTGACGATTCATCTACAGGAGTCTATCAGACTCTTCCCGATAGTTTCAACGATCAGCACATAATCTGGAAGAAGAACATACAGGACAATAGTATGCTTCTTATGATCATGGTTTTGATCATAGGCGTTCTCATATATTTCATCAAAGACGAACAGCTCAAAACAAGTATTAAAGATCGCGAGGAAGAGATGATCAAAGATTATTCACAGATAATCTCAAAGCTTGTTCTGTATCTTGGAGCCGGCATGACGCTTCGCGGCATATTCGAAAAGCTCTGCATAGATTATGAAAAGAGTCTTCAAAGGGGTCTTCCCAAAAGGTATGCCTACGAGGAGATAAGAGTCATGGTCAATGAGCTAAGAGCAGGAGAGTCTGAATCAAGGGCCTATGAGATGTTTGGTCTTAGGTGCAGGAGCCAGCCTTATACGAGGCTTGTGAACCTTCTGTCACAGAACCTTAGAAAAGGAAACAGCTCGCTCCTTCCGCTTCTAAAGCAGGAGGCAGCCAAGGCATCCGAAGAAAGGCTTAATATCGCAAGAAAAGCGGGTGAGAAAGTTACCACCAAGCTCCTTGCACCCATGATGCTGATGCTTGGAATAGTGATGGTCATCATCATGTATCCGGCGTTTACGTCATTTTGATCAAAGGTAGCTCGCAGTATTAAAACTGCTGACTATAAAAAAGATATATAAGATAAAACAACTTGTATATCAAAAACAACAAAATATTTCATACGAAAAAGGAGAAAACAACATGAAAAAAGTAATGGAGAATGTAAAAACAAAGTTTGCTGCTATGAAGGCAGTGGCGCAGAATCGTCTTGCGTGCAGGGATTTTGCAGCAGAGCTTGCAGATGATAATGCCGGAATGGGTACTATTGAGATTGTTCTGATCATCGTAGTTCTTATTGGTCTTGTTCTTGTATTTAAGGAGAACATCAACGGTGTTCTTGAGACAGTATTCGGCACAATTGATAGCGGTGTAAGCCAGGCTGCAACATACTAATGAGTAGAAACAAGGCAGCTTTTAATACAAAAGTAAGTGCATCGCTTACCATCTATATGGCTCTTATGCTGCCTATCCTTCTGTCACTTGTACTGGCGCTTTTTACAGGCGCCAGAATAAGAGCAGAGAAGATGAAAGTTGAGATAGTTACTGATATTGCTGGAAACGCAGTACTTGGTGAATACAATAGACCACTTAGGCAGCAGTATGGACTTTTAATGGTCGATACCGCTTATGACAAGGGCTCCCCCGCTCTTTCAAATATGACAGAGAGACTGGATTATTATCTAAGTGCGAATACCGATGGCAATACCATATCCCAGATTGGAGAATTTCTTCTAAATACCAGTAACTTCTCAGAGCTTTCTCTGGCGGATGTCAGTGTTCCGGAGTATACCTTTGCAGGTGACAACGGAAGCGCTGTGGTTCAGAGGCAGATTTTCTCATATCTTGAAGCTGAGCCTTTAGAAGGCCTGTTGGGCAGTGCCGAGGAAGCTACAAGCGGCAAGGCAGACATTGAAGGGCAAGGAGCCGGCGGCGAAGACATATCATTTTTTGAAAATGTCGTAGGTGTATTTGAAAAGATATCAGCTTTATTTACTGATAATTCTGATCAGGATCTTGGAGGTCATACAGAAGATGAAGTAGATCTTGAGGATGCCAGACAGACTCAGGAGACTATGTCTGATATTGCAGGTCAGGATGCTCAGACCAAGAAGTTCTCGATCCTGGATCTTGTAATACCTGAGTCAGAGACTGTATCTGATGCAAGTTTTGATACAGGCTCAGTTTATACAGGACGCAGCAATTGTCTTCAAGGCACAGGTCTTTCTGATAATTTTGATGCCAACGTTTTTGAAAACTTTGGACTTTTTAATATATATCTTTTTGAAAAGTTCGGTTATTACAAGCATCCCAAAGAAAATTCACATCTTCAGTATCAGGTCGAATATCTTATCGGCAAAAAAAATACAGACAAAGGCAATCTGGCAGCAGTCGTATGGTGGCTGTTTGCTATAAGATGTGTCATTGATTATGTATATGCTTTTAGG
The DNA here is from genome assembly GCF_023206215.1 of Butyrivibrio fibrisolvens. NCBI lineage: Bacteria > Bacillati > Bacillota > Clostridia > Lachnospirales > Lachnospiraceae > Butyrivibrio > Butyrivibrio fibrisolvens. The sequence continues at coordinate 629,412 of NZ_CP065800.1, read as the reverse complement.
CCGGATTCTAAACCCGGACTTGTGGTAACGCCAATAACTGAAGCGCTATGTCTTATTCCGGTTATAGGAGTTACGCTGGCAGAACTTGTAAAGCTCTTTCTTACAGCAGTCTACGCCTTTATAGAAGGCAGAAATGATGTAGCCATGCTTATGTCGGGTGGCAAAGTTCCCATCATAAAAACAGATGATTCCTGGAAGACTGATCTTTTATCAGGTCTTCACGGAGTGACGGGTTCCAATTCTTACGGCCCTGATTATAAAGGATATCTTCTTATCCTGATGCTCCTTCATGAAGCAATAGGATCTGTTGATGAAGAGACAAAGCGCATGATGGATATCATGGAACTTGATATACGTAAAGTCCCCGGGTATTCAAACTTCAGGATAGACGGCTGTATAGACTGTTATAAAGTTACTGTAACCTATGACGGCGAGAGTGGTCACAGCTATGAATTTACAAGGTTCTTCGGTTATGAAGAAGCTCCTAGATGATAATGGTCTGAAGCTGCTTTCTAAGCTTGGATCTTTTAATGTTTCAGGCTACATATTTATTCACGATATGAGGTAGATGTAATGAAGCACCTGGGGGTGTCCTTTTCGGACACGATCACAAAAATATATAAAAACAAAAAGCATAAGCCTCTCCGGGCAGATCATGGCGCTAAGAAAAGGATATCGCCAGGTGCTGCCATTACACTTGAGGCATCGATCCTAATACCTCTTTTTCTGATGTTCTTTGTCACAGTATTTTCACTTTTTGAAATGCTGCGTCTTCAGAATGCGGTAGAGATTGCTCTCCATCAGACGGGCAATGAGATATGTCTTCTTAGATTCGAAGCAGATATGGTCCTTGGCGCTGGAGAGGAGCTGCTTAGTACAGGAGATGAGAGCGGCACCATATTCGATGATCTGGCGGGTATCCCTGACAGTTACAAAACTGCCGGAAGGAATGTATTCGATTCGGCAGTTACGTATCTGATGGTCAAGAATTATCTTGATCCATCGAGTATCTTAGAAACACCAGTCCTTGATGGTGAGATATACATAGCACCTCTTAATCTGACCAATGAAGGTGAAGTAGGGCTTGAAGCTGTATATACGACGCATCCGTATTTTAAGTGTTTTGGCCTTTCTGACATCAGGATGGAAGCAAGGTACTATGGCCATGACTGGTCAGGATTTGCAGTTGCTTCTGACCAGGAAGAGGAGCAGGAAGATGAAGATCCTGACGTATATATAGCTAAGAGAGCAGGAGCTGTATATCACACGGACAAAGGCTGCACCTATCTTACAAGGAATATCCATAACTGTCCTTACATAGAGATAGAAGATAAAAGGAATAAAAGCGGAGCCATATATTATCCCTGTAGTACCTGCGGCGGAGGAACATCCGGAACGGTATATTACACAGATTATGGAAGAAGATACCATTCAAGTCTTGATTGTCATCAGCTTACCCGCGACATAATAACGCTTAAACTATCGGCCGCCAAGGAGCAAGGATATAGACCGTGTTCTGTATGCGCCGGTGGATAATAGGAAAGGAATAATATGATCTTTATAATTCTAATGATGCTGATCCTTGTAATATCAGCTGTCTATGATATCAAAAATAAATCCGTTTCTGTCAAAATCCTTGTTATAGCAGGATGCATATCTTGTATCTGCGGTATATGTCAGCTCTTTTATGATTCTACTATCTATATGGAAATATGCTCACTTTTGCCGGGCGCTTTTATGCTGGCACTTTCATATCTTACCAAGGAGCAGATAGGTTATGGAGACGGACTTATGATCCTTTTCCTGGGACCTGTATTTGGGCTTATCAATGTGCTTATAGGTTTGTGCGCAGGTCTTGTGATATCAGCTTTTGTTTCAGCAGGATTATTGATGTTCAAAAAAGCCGGGAAAAAGGAGTCGTTACCATTTCTTCCCTTCCTTACGGCTGGAATGGGGGCAGTCTGTGTACTTTGCAGCATATGATCTTATAGACAGACATCATAATTATTCTGAGAAGGTAGATTGTGATAAAAAAGAATCTAATACCATAATTTCTTCTAAAGAAGCATATTATAAAAAAGGCTCTAAAGCTGAGATTTTTTCTGAAGATATAGTTCAAAGGCTGCAGGGCGCATACCTTACCATAGAACTGTCACTGATATTTCCTATCATATTACTTGTTATAGTCTTGGTCGTACACTGGAGCTTTATGATGTACGACAGAGTGATAATGTCTCAGGATGCATACCTTCTTGCTTTAAGAGGTGCGGTTATATCTGATGATGAGCCTGAGCAGTATGCGCTTGACAATAGTGACTGGCAGTTTGGATCCTGGTATTTTGGAAGTGATAAACCCTCTGTTCAGACCTCCAGCGACTGGCTGTTTAATAATGTCGAAGTAACTCTGTCTATGGAGACTTACCATGGAGGGACCAGCTATTACGGCATAAATCCTCAGGGTAAATGGGCATCTTCCATATCCTGGAAGGCAAGTTATACAAGACCTGCCAAGAGAGTGCGGCTTTTCACAAGGGCTTACGACCTTTATAAGGTATTTACAGAGGCTTTGACTTCTGATTAAAAAATCACTTTTTGCTTACAATTATATGTTAGGGGTAGTTTGAAAATGTTCCATTTTCAAGGGAGTTAATTAGGAATTAACTCCTCAAATTGATGACGCGAGCTCCATCAATTTGAACCATTAGTCACTCGCGACATGAGGTTAAGTTTGAAAGTGTTCCACTTTCAAACCCAAATTGGTGTCGCGAGCTCCACCAATTTGAACCATTAGTCACTCGTTTCACTCGCGACATGAGGTTAAGAATGAATTACAATATACGTTATGAAAGAGACTTGTCACATAATTACATGGTAGTTGGTCTTGGTGATATAGATACAGGGGATTACAGGTATAAGATGCTTGAAGCCCAGAAAACCAAAGGTCTTATGGCCTGCAGCCTTAGAAACATCAATTCTGATTCCTTTCTATATTATGAAGCTGACGGCCTTAGGAGTATTGCAGACAGATTTGCAAGTAAGAAAATGAACTATTCGCAGCTTATGGATTTTTTCACGGATCTTGAGAAGACCTGCATAGATATGGCGGAATACCTTCTTGAAGAAGACAGTCTTGTTATGACAATGGATACAGTTATGGTGGATCTTGCTCGCGGAAGCTTTCGCTTTATGTGCCTTCCCGGAGATAACAGAGAAGATATCGAAACTTTTGCCATGGAACTAACAGATATAGTTGATCATAACGATGAGAAGGCGGTAAATACAGCATATGAATTCTGCATGCTTGTCGAAGAGAATGGATACAACCTCTCTGTTATTGCAAGGATGATGCGTGACAAGATGGCACAGAGTCTTGAAACAGTAAGCCAAGTAGAAGGGCAGCAGCCTGTAGAACATATCGCAGATAGAAGTGCTGTACAGGCTACTCCCAGCCCGGACTTTTATGAAGATTTTGATGAAAAAGAAGAGGAAGATACATCATCAAAAGGAAAGTCAAAAGATAATGATATGAAGAGTTATTATATCTTTTCAATACTTTCTATAATAATAGGATTACTTGGTATTGCTATAAGATATCGATATCCTCTTACTCCAAGACAGAATATCATCTCTCTTTCTATTATAGGCGTGACATTTACTATGGGTATTGCCGCTCTTATATATGCAAGTCATAAACGCAAAACCTTAGAGATGCAGGAGATCGATGACAACATAAGATCAGAGATCTCTCATGTGAAGAAGAGAAAAGAAGCAGAAAAGAAAAACTCTGCTTTGACCAATAAAAACGAGTATAGAAAAAAGAAAAGAAGATCAAAGTCATATGAAGACGATGATTTTGATATAGATGAAGAAATCGGAAATGGATTCGGAAGAGCTTGCGAAAAAGGAGAATCTAGTGCATTCGGCCCGGGCAACCTTGCTTTTGCAAAATCAGATGAGAAGGCTTTTGGAGCTGCAGCGCCCTCTGTACTTATGCCCAATCTCCAGATGTTCGCATCAAGGAAGGCAGATACATATGCACATGCATCAGCCCCTAAGGATCCCGGAACTACAGTCCTAAGTGACAGTCCTGTCAAGGAACAGGGACGCCTTTACAGTAGAGGTCTTAACAACTGCATCCAGATAAGCACCGACAAGCTCCCTCTTACAATAGGCAAGATGGAAGGCTGTGTTGACTTCGTGATACCCCATAAGACCATAAGCAGGATCCATGCGCGCCTTTTTAGAGAAAACGGCAACATGTTCCTTATAGACCTTGGCTCTACCAATGGAACATACCACAACGGATGCAGACTCCAGGCTCAAAAACCTGTAAGAATAGTTCCCGGAGATGAAGTCAGATTTTCAGATATCGTCTTTGACTATAGATAATGGTGGGATGTATTTCTATGTACCGTTACAGGAAGTAACGTGACATGCTCAGAAATACATGGATGTATTTCTATGTACCGTTACAGGAAGTAACGTGACATGCTCAGAAATACATGGATGTATTTCTATGTACCGTTACAGGAAGTAACGTGACATGTCCAGAAATACATGGATGTATTTCTATGTACCGGATGTGCTATACTTAATTATGATTATGGTCTTTGGGAATAGAAGTACTTTTCTGTACTGTCTGGCGTTCCCTTTCTACAGCCTGTTGTGTTGGGACATGAGGTTAAAGTTTGAAAGTGTTCCACTTTCAAACCCGAATTGGTGTCACGAGTTTCACCAATTCGAACCATTAGTCACTCGCTTTACTCGTGACATGAGGTTAATAATGGAGGAGCACATAAGCCATGAAGATCAACATTTACTACGGAGGCCGCGGCATTGTTGACGATCCGTCTTTGTATGTGATAAACAGAATGACGGATGTATTAAAAGAACTCAATGTCGAGGTACAAAGATTCAATCTGTTCGATCAAAAGAATGCAATAACAGCACTTCCTGGTACACTTAAAGATGCCGATGGTATCATTTTGTCTTCTACAGTTGAATGGTACGGTATCGGCGGATATCTCATGGAATTTTTAGATGCATGCTGGCTTTATGGCGATAAGGACAAGATAGGACGCATGTACATGATGCCTGTTATCATGTCTACTACATACGGAGAGCGCGAAGGCGTGACCAGCCTTGAGACGGCCTGGGAGATACTTGGAGGCCTTCCCTGCGACGGAGTATGCGGCTATATCGCTGATACTTCACTTTTTGACAGCAATCAGGATTATATACGTCTTATAGAAAAAAAGGCCGAGAACTTCTATAGGACTATCTCGCAGAAAATCCCCGCCCTTCCTGCAAGCAATCAGGTAGTAAAGCAGAAAGTCTCTCTCACCAAGAGCGTCGATCTGACTCCGCAGGAATCAGAACAGCTTTCTAAGTATGTCTCTGATGACAGATATGTTCAAACTCAAAAAGCTGATATTCAGGAGCTTTCTTCTCTTTTTCGTGATAAACTTAAAAATGATGAGCGCACGTCTACTTCAGAAGACTATTTAGATACATTCAAAAAGCATTACAGGCCTGATAATAAAGTTCAGGGAACATATGCTATAACTGTAACGGACAGACCTGGCATGAAGACCATGCTCTTAACGATTAGGGATAGTCTTGTCACACAAGTCATAGCTTCTGAAACAAGTGATATAGATGTTGCACTTTCTATGACCAAGGATTCTCTTGAAGAGATAGTTACAGGACGTATGACCTTCCAGAGAGCATTTATGGCAGGTAATATGAAGATGAAAGGCGATTTCAAGCTCTTGCGCGGGCTTGATCAGATTTTTGTTTTTGGATAAGTGACAGCGCGAAATTTAACGGATGTGAGGTTTGCAGTAGTTTTTTATGGCCAAGTATGATCAGCAGTGGTATAGGGATTTTTATGGAAGATATCTTACTTCCTTTGTTATGATAATTTTTTTACTTCTTAATGTATTGTTTTTTGTAAGTCAGATGATCCTTGGCAACAAACTTACAGACAGCGGAGCCTTGATCACAGATAATGTATATTATGGCGGTCAGCTGTACAGACTTATAACTGCAACCTTTCTCCACGCAGATATATCCCATATTGTTTCTAATATGATAGGGCTGTTCTTTATAGGAGGACTTATAGAGATAAGTGTAGGGCATATCGGCTTTGCACTCATATATCTCATGTCCGGTATAGGAGGCAACCTTGTATCTGTATATTATGAGAATTTCAAACACATAGAGCGCTATTCAATAGGAGCAAGTGGAGGAGTATTTGGCCTTATCGGGGCTCTGCTCATTCTCACTGCATATGAAAGAATAAGGTCCGCAAGAGAAGGAAAACCAGCAGGCAGCCTTCTTTACAGGGGCCTTTTTGTGGTAGTATTTATGGTGGCTTCAGGCTTTACTGAAGGCGGTGTTAACAACACTGCTCATATAGGCGGACTTATAATGGGTATGATCGTGTGCACAGCACTGGTCCTTATCCGTGGCAGTAAGATCAAACCTATGCAGCTGTGATGCAAGTCGCAGCTGTATAATACATGATAATGTAGAAAAAATAAAAACAATCTACCAAAAGGAGAGCGTATGAAGAACGATAACTGTATTTTCTGTAAACTTGCAAATGGGGATATCCCAACCAATTCAATCTATGAAGATGATATGTTCAACGTGATACTGGACAATGGTCCTGCAAACCTTGGTCATGCACTTATTCTCCCTAAAGATCACAGCGCCAATGTTTTTGAGACTCCTGATGAAACACTTGGCAAAGCTATGATCCTTGCCAAGAAAGTAGCTCAAAAACTTAAAGATACACTTGAGTGCGATGGTGTCAATCTTGTTCAGAACAACGGAGCTGCTGCAGGACAGACTGTAGAGCATTTTCATCTCCATGTGATACCAAGATTTACTAACGATGGACAGACAATAGCATGGAAACCAACGCAGCCCGAAGATGACAAGCTTCGCGACATCTGCAAAAAGCTTAAGTTTTGATAATAGGTGGTAGTATGCGCGAACTTGATGTTAGTAATATAACAACTGCGGTGAAAGAGATGGTTATCTCTGCCAATTATCATCTTTCACCTGATATGAAAAAAGCACTTGATGATAATGCACTTTCTGAGAAATCTCCCCTTGGGAAAAGCATACTGACTCAGCTTCAAAAGAACCTTGAAATAGCTGACACTGACAAGATCCCGATCTGCCAGGACACAGGAATGGCCGTTGTATTTATAAAAGTCGGACAGGAAGTACACCTTGTAGGAGGAAGTGTCACAGATGCGATCAATGAAGGTGTAAGACAAGGATACACAGAAGGATATCTTAGAAAATCAGTAGTAGGAGATCCTCTTATAAGAGAAAATACCAAAGACAATACTCCTGCCGTGATCCATTTTGAGATAGTACCAGGTGACAAAGTTGAGATCACCTGTGCCCCCAAGGGCTTTGGAAGCGAGAATATGAGCAAGATCTATATGCTCAAACCTGCTGACGGAGAAGAGGGAGTGAAGAATGCCATACTTCAGGCCGTAAAGGATGCCGGCCCTAACGCATGCCCTCCTATGGTTGTCGGAGTAGGAATAGGTGGTACCTTTGAAAAATGCGCTATTATGGCCAAGCAGGCACTGACAAGACCTGCAGGAGAGCATTCGGATATACCATATATTAAAGATATGGAAGAGGAGATGCTAGAGCGTATCAATGCAACAGGTATAGGCCCCGGAGGACTGGGCGGATCTACTACAGCGCTTGCTGTTAATATAAACACCTATGCAACACATATAGCAGGACTTCCTGTTGCTGTTAACATCTGTTGCCATGTCAACAGACATATAAGCAGAACACTGTGAGAGGTTAAGTTTGAAAGTGTTCCACTTTCAAACCCAAATTGGTGTCGCGAGCTCCACCAATTTGAACCATTAGTCACTCGCTTTGCTCGCGACATGAGGTTAAAAAATGGAATACCATATTAATGCTCCTTTGACCAAAGAGGATACATCTAAGTTAAAAGCCGGGGATATGATATACATCACCGGAACTATATATACAGCAAGGGATGCGGCTCATAAGAGAATGTCAGAGGCTCTTTCAAAAAGTGGGAAGCTCCCCTTTGAACTTGATGGCAATATAATATATTACATGGGACCATCTCCTGCAAGACCGGGAAGACCTATAGGATCAGCCGGTCCTACAACAGCAAGCCGTATGGACAAGTATGCACCCTCACTTCTTGATCTTGGCCTTAGAGGCATGATAGGCAAGGGTAAGAGAACCAAGGAAGTACAGGATGCCATAGTCAGGAATAAAGCTGTGTATTTTGCTGCAATAGGCGGAGCTGGTGCCCTGCTATCCAAAGCCATAACTTCATCTGAGGTTATAGCCTATGATGATCTTGGAACAGAAGCCATCAGAAGACTTCACGTAGAGAACTTCCCTTGTATAGTTGTAATAGACTCAGAGGGAACCAATCTGTATGAACAGATTTAACACTTTCATGAATAGCATTTTTACGAATGTGTGATTTTGTAAATACAGTTCAAGAGGATCAGAATAGTTTGTAAATGTCTGAAAAAAATATTTATTATTATTGCGTAAAACGATTGACAAACAGGAAATGTCATCTGTATAATAAATGATGCGTCGCGAAGGAAGTATTTCGATATACGAGGTAGTATGATCGGCTTCTGGAGAGATGCTGAACCAAATATTTATACCATTTGGTAGAGTGGTTATTCAGACATGTGGAGAAATACTCAAGTGGCTGAAGAGGCGCCCCTGCTAAGGGTGTAGACCGGGCGACCGGTGCGCGGGTTCAAATCCCGCTTTCTCCGTTTTTCGATTTAATGCTTTTGCTTAAAGAGAATCTTGAGAGGTTTACAAGGTTCTTTTTTTGTCCCTTAAATATGAGCGATCGAATCGCTTATAAATAAGAAAAAGAAAATCGAAAAAAGATGTTGACAAAAAATCAGCATCAAGATATAATCATCTTCGCTGCGTAAGAAACGAGCTGTTTTGAAGAGCGAGAGCTTCATCAGACAACGAGCTGCAGCAAAAAATGATTCAAAAAGTTCTTGACAAGTTACTGGCAACGAGTTAAAATAAATCACGTTGCGGCGGACAAAGCCAAGACACAAAAGCTTAAAAGCCTTAAGGCAAGAGCTTTTGAAAGCACTTTGACAACTTAACAGTAATGCAACCCTGAAAATTCCAGTTCTTCTTTTGAAGAAGGACAGAATGTTCAGAAGAACAAAAACCAAAAGTAAATTTTTGATGGTTTAGCCACCATCAAACTGTTAGAAATAACAGTGGAGCAGAATTATTCTGATTAAGTCAGCATAAGTCTGAACCGGAAAGAACAATTATTTTAAAGTGAGAGTTCGATCCTGGCTCAGGATGAACGCTGGCGGCGTGCCTAACACATGCAAGTCGAACGGAGTTTAACGCTGATGAAGCTTCGGCAGATTCTTGTTAAACTTAGTGGCGGACGGGTGAGTAACGCGTGGGTAACCTGCCTCATACAGGGGGATAGCAGTTGGAAACGACTGATAACACCGCATAAGCGCACAGGATCGCATGATCTAGTGTGAAAATATTTATAGGTATGAGATGGACCCGCGTCTGATTAGCTAGTTGGTGAGGTAACGGCCCACCAAGGCGACGATCAGTAGCCGGCCTGAGAGGGCGGACGGCCACATTGGGACTGAGACACGGCCCAAACTCCTACGGGAGGCAGCAGTGGGGGATATTGCACAATGGGCGAAAGCCTGATGCAGCGACGCCGCGTGAGTGAAGAAGTATTTCGGTATGTAAAGCTCTATCAGCAGGGAAGAAAGACCTCGTAAGAGGGGATGACGGTACCTGAGTAAGAAGCCCCGGCTAACTACGTGCCAGCAGCCGCGGTAATACGTAGGGGGCAAGCGTTATCCGGATTTACTGGGTGTAAAGGGAGCGTAGACGGTGTATCAAGTCTGAAGTGAAACCCCACGGCTCAACCGTGGGCTTGCTTTGGAAACTGGTAGACTAGAGTACTGGAGAGGTAAGCGGAATTCCTGGTGTAGTAGTGAAATGCGTAGATATCAGGAAGAACATCAGTGGCGAAGGCGGCTTACTGGACAGCAACTGACGTTGAGGCTCGAAGGCGTGGGGAGCAAACAGGATTAGATACCCTGGTAGTCCACGCAGTAAACGATGAATACTAGGTGTTGGGAGACATAGTCTTTCAGTGCCGGCGCTAACGCAATAAGTATTCCACCTGGGGAGTACGTTCGCAAGAATGAAACTCAAAGGAATTGACGGGGACCCGCACAAGCGGTGGAGCATGTGGTTTAATTCGAAGCAACGCGAAGAACCTTACCAGATCTTGAGATCCAGATGAATTATGGGTAATGCCATAAGACCTTCGGGACATCTGAGACAGGTGGTGCATGGTTGTCGTCAGCTCGTGTCGTGAGATGTTGGGTCAAGTCCCGCAACGAGCGCAACCCTTGTCCATAGTAGCCAGCAGTAAGATGGGCACTCTATGGAGACTGCCAGGGATAACCTGGAGGAAGGTGGGGATGACGTCAAATCATCATGCCCCTTATGATCTGGGCCACACACGTGCTACAATGTCGTAACAAAGGGAAGCAACCCTGCGAAGGTGAGCAAATCCCAAAAATAACGACCCAGTTCGGACTGTAGGCTGCAACCCGCCTGCACGAAGCTGGAATCGCTAGTAATCGCAGATCAGAATGCTGCGGTGAATACGTTCCCGGGTCTTGTACACACCGCCCGTCACACCATGGGAGTCGGAAATGCCCAAAGTCAGTGGCCTAACCGTAAGGAGGGAGCTGCCTAAGGCAGGTCGGATAACTGGGGTGAAGTCGTAACAAGGTAGCCGTAGGAGAACCTGCGGCTGGATCACCTCCTTTCTAAGGAAAATAAAGAAGGAAGAAGTAGGGAGTTGCATTACTGTTTAGTTGTTAAAGCTAAAAGCTTTGAAAATACTACTTGACAGCTTAAATGCTTGAGAGTAAGATATCAAAGCGTTGAACATTTACAACATAACATTTCTGGTGTCGATGCGCTTGGGGGAAACACCCGTTCCCATCTCGAACACGACGGTTAAGACCTAAGCGGCCGAAAGTACTATACTGGTGACGGTATGGGAGGATAGGTGGATGCCAGTTTAAATGGGGGTGTAGCTCAGTTGGGAGAGCACCTGCCTTGCAAGCAGGGGGTCAAGAGTTCGAATCTCTCCATCTCCATTCGAGATAGTTCGCTATCTCAGATTGTTCCTTGAAAACCGAATACTGAAATATAGATTATATCAAGATCCAAAAGATCAAAGATATGTTCTATGTCCAAACCAAAAATCAAGACATCAAAAAAGATGAAGAAATTCATCAAGACCATTTCGAAAGAAATGGGCCTTATCTTACTCATATCGCTGTGAGAAAGATAAGAAGAGAATCCAGATGATCGAAAGATCAGGACTGATTCCTGCATAACAGGTTAAGTTATGTAGGGCGCAGGGCGGATGCCTTGGCACTAAGAGCCGATGAAAGACGTGATAAGCTGCGAAAAGCTGCGGGGAGAGGCAAATACTTTGTGATCCGCAGATATCTGAATGGGGCAACCTAACCAGGGAGACCCTGGTTGACCTTAACTGAATCCATAGGTTAAGGCCGGGAACCCGGTGAACTGAAACATCTAAGTAGCCGGAGGAAGAGAAAACAAAAGTGATTCCGTAAGTAGCGGCGAGCGAACGCGGAAGAGCCCAAACCGGAGAGCTTGCTTTCCGGGGTTCGGACTGCATGATCGATTCAAATCTGCTAACAGAAAGGTCCTGGAAAGACCTGCCAGAGAACGTGAAAGCCGTGTATGTGAAAGTGGAAGAGACGAGGCAGAATCCAGAGTAGGACGAGACACGTGAAACCTTGTCTGAATGAGCGGGGACCACCCCGTAAGGCTAAATACTACTTAGTGACCGATAGCGCATAGTACCGTGAGGGAAAGGTGAAAAGGACCCCGGGAGGGGAGTGAAAGAGAACCTGAAACCCTGTGCCTGCAAGCTGCGAAAGCTCTATATACGAGTGATCGCGTACTTTTTGTAGAACGGTCCGGCGAGTTATGTATACCGGCAAGGTTAAGTGTTTAAGACACGTAAGCCGAAGGGAAACCAAGTGTGAATAGTGCGAATAGTCAGTATACATAGACCCGAAACCGGGTGATCTATCCATGGACAGGATGAAGCGGCCGTAAAAGGCTGTGGAGGTCCGAACGCACATCCGTTGAAAAGGGTGGCGATGAGCTGTGGATAGGGGAGAAATTCCAATCGAACTCGGAGATAGCTGGTTCTCCCCGAAATAGCTTTAGGGCTAGCCTTGTAGCGTGCCTGTTGGAGGTAGAGCACTGAATATCCGCGGGGGCTTCACCGCTTACCAAAGATTATCAAACTGCGAATGCCAGTCAGGTTAAGCACAGGAGTCAGACTGCACGAGATAAGTTGGGCAGTCAAAAGGGAAACAGCCCAGATCTACGGCTAAGGTCCCAAAGTACGTGTTAAGTGGAAAAGGATGTGGGATTTCATAGACAGCTAGGATGTTGGCTCAGAAGCAGCCACCCATTCAAAGAGTGCGTAATAGCTCACTAGCCGAGAGGTCCTGCGCCGAAAATTACCGGGGCTAAAACACGACACCGAAGCCTAGGGATTGCTTGTATCTACGGGTATAAGTGATCGGTAGGGGAGCATTCATAAGAGCGTAGAAACTGTACCGATAAGGAGCAGCGGAGCGTTATGAAGAGAGAATGCCGGAATGAGTAGCGAGATGAGGGTGAGAATCCCTCAGGCCGAATATCCAAGGATTCCAGGGTAAAGCTGATCTGCCCTGGGGAAGTCGGGACCTAAGACGAGGCCGAAAGGCGTAGCCGATGGACAGCAGGTTGATATTCCTGCACCAGATATCATCAGAACTGTGGGGACACAGGTAATAAGGACAGCCCGGGAGAGCAGCCCGGGGCAAGCATGGCAAGAGGAAAGGGAGAAAACCCCTTTCGGGATCGAGCTGTGTGATGCGGAGCGAAATAAAGTAGTGAAGTGTCCGGAGGACCTGTCGAGAAAAGCCGCTATAGTGTGATATCTGCCCGTACCGTAAACCGACACAGGTGGATGAGGAGAGAATCCTAAGGCCGACGGAAGAAGCATTGCTAAGGAACTCGGCAAAATGTACCCGTAACTTCGGGATAAGGGTAGCCCTCATGTATGAGTATATGAGGGCCGCAGAGAAGAGGCTCAAGCAACTGTTTAGCAAAAACACAGGTCTATGCGAAACCGAAAGGTGAAGTATATGGGCTGACGCCTGCCCGGTGCTGGAAGGTTAAGAGGAGAGGTTAGAGCAATCGAAGCTTTGAATTTAAGCCCCAGTAAACGGCGGCCGTAACTATAACGGTCCTAAGGTAGCGAAATTCCTTGTCGGGTAAGTTCCGACCCGCACGAAAGGCGTAATGATTTGAGTACTGTCTCGGCAATGCATCCGGTGAAATTGAAGTGCCAGTGAAGATGCTGGCTACCCGCGCCAGGACGGAAAGACCCCATGGAGCTTTACTCCAGCTTGATACTGGGATCCGGTATTGTATGTACAGGATAGGTGGGAGGCTAAGAGATTGTGGCGTCAGCTGCAAAGGAGCCGCTGTTGGGATACCACCCTTACCGTACTGGATTTCTAACCATGGACCGTGAAACCGGTCCGGGGACAATGTCTGGCGGGGAGTTTGACTGGGGCGGTCGCCTCCGAAAGAGTATCGGAGGCGCTCAAAGGTTCCTTCAGGATGGACGGAAACCATCCGAAGAGTGCAAAGGCATAAGGGAGCCTGACTGTGACACCGACGGGTGGAACAGGTACGAAAGTAGGACTTAGTGATCCGGTGGCAGAACGTGGGATTGCCATCGCTCAACGGATAAAAGCTACCCTGGGGATAACAGGCTTATCACTCCCAAGAGTTCACATCGACGGAGTGGTTTGGCACCTCGATGTCGGCTCATCACATCCTGGGGCTGTAGCAGGTCCCAAGGGTTGGGCTGTTCGCCCATTAAAGTGGTACGCGAGCTGGGTTCAGAACGTCGTGAGACAGTTCGGTCCCTATCCGGCGCGGGCGTAGGATATCTGAGAGGAGCTGTCCTTAGTACGAGAGGACCGGGATGGACGGACCGCTGGTGTATCTGCTGCGAAGGCAATCGCATAAGGCAGGGTAGCCAAGTCTGGCAGGGATAAACGCTGAAGGCATCTAAGCGTGAAGCCCCCCTCAAGATGAGATATCCCCACGCAAGTGGTAAGACCCCTTGGAGAGTACGAGGTTGATAGGCACAAGGTGTAAGAGTGGTAACATTCTCAGCTGATGTGTACTAATAGGTCGAGGACTTAACCAAAAAAGTCTTGAAGAACTTTCAAATAAAGTGGTTGACAACATAGAAACAAACTGATATAGTATTCAGTGTTCGGTTTTCAGGGAACAATAAAGAATAAGGCCCGGTGGCTCAGTTGGTTAGAGCGCCGCCCTGTCACGGCGGAGGTCATGGGTTCGAGCCCCATTCGGGTCGCTTTCTACAGAACATCGTAGAAGTCCAGCTAATTAAATATGGGATCTTAGCTCAGCTGGGAGAGCATCTGCCTTACAAGCAGAGGGTCACAGGTTCGAGCCCTGTAGGTCCCACGCTTTAGATTTTATCTAAAGTTTTTTATGAAACGCCGATGTGGCTCAATTGGCAGAGCAGCTGATTTGTAATCAGCAGGTTAACGGTTCGAGTCCGCTCATCGGCTTTTTCATAAGGGTGGCTTCCCGAGTGGCCAAAGGGGACAGACTGTAAATCTGCTGCAAATTGCTTCGGTGGTTCGAATCCACCGCCACCCACTCGTTAACTTCATACTGATAATAGTGGGAGTTCTTGAAGGACTTCAATGACGCGGGGTGGAGCAGTCTGGAAGCTCGTCGGGCTCATAACCCGAAGGTCATAGGTTCAAATCCTGTCCCCGCTACTTTGTGCCTTGATAGCTCAGTTGGTAGAGCAACGGACTGAAAATCCGTGTGTCACCGGTTCGATTCCTGTTCAAGGCACTTTTTTTGTTCAAAGGCACGATACATTTTGTGCTTAATATATAAGGCCCGGTGGCTCAGTTGGTTAGAGCGCCGCCCTGTCACGGCGGAGGTCATGGGTTCGAGCCCCATTCGGGTCGTTCTTCTACAGAACATCGTAGAAGTCCAGCTAATTAAATACGGGATCTTAGCTCAGCTGGGAGAGCATCTGCCTTACAAGCAGAGGGTCACAGGTTCGAGCCCTGTAGGTCCCACGCTTTAGATTTTATCTAAAGTTTTCTATGAAAACGCCGATGTGGCTCAATTGGCAGAGCAGCTGATTTGTAATCAGCAGGTTAACGGTTCGAGTCCGCTCATCGGCTTTTTTCATAAGGGTGGCTTCCCGAGTGGCCAAAGGGGACAGACTGTAAATCTGCTGCAAATTGCTTCGGTGGTTCGAATCCACCGCCACCCACTTGATAACTTAATATTTGCAATAGTGGGAGTTCTTGAAGAACTTCAATGACGCGGGGTGGAGCAGTCTGGAAGCTCGTCGGGCTCATAACCCGAAGGTCATAGGTTCAAATCCTGTCCCCGCTACTCTGTGCCTTGATAGCTCAGTTGGTAGAGCAACGGACTGAAAATCCGTGTGTCACCGGTTCGATTCCTGTTCAAGGCACTTTTTTTATTTTCGACATAAGTATATCTTATGTCTTTTTTTATGTCATATTTTCTGGTATTAAACTCATAAGATCATCAAATATCCTATTGGGGATATATGATGATCTTATTTTCTTTCAAATATACGATGCAATAGTGAAGATTCTTTACAATATTCAAGATAGTCCTGTCATGGTATAATAGATAAGTTATTAATAGTGGTAGTGCAAAGTTTTGCAGATAATAATACATTTGGAGATACTATTGGGACAGTTATGGGATAAGCTTGGTGATCTTAGCAGAAGCAATATGTATCCTTATCATATGCCGGGCCATAAGAGAAATGCAGGCTGCGGCATGGATACAGCTCTTTTCTTTGATCATGATATTACAGAGATAGATGACTTTGATAACCTGCATGATGCAAGAGATATTATAATGGATTGCCAGAACAGGGCTAATGCTCTGTATAAGGCAGGTGAGACATACTTCCTTGTAAATGGCTCGACCTGCGGCGTTCTGTCGGCCATATCGGCTGTTACAGGCGATGGAGATACTATCCTTACTGCAAGGAACTGTCACAAGTCTTTATATCATGCTGCCTATCTTAGAAATCTTAAGCTGGAATATTTATATCCTCAGCGTATAAGCGGCTATGATTTCTGCGGCGCTGTTAAGCCGGAAGATATAGATGCTGCGCTTAAGGCGGGAACTTCTATCAAAGCAGTGTTTATCACATCACCTACTTATGAGGGTGTGTATTCGGATGTCAGGGCTATTGCTGACATAGCCCATTCATATGGCGCAGCTTTGATAGTAGATGAAGCTCACGGGGCACATCTTGGAATAAGTGATCGTATAAGTGAAGGTGCTATTGAAGGGGGAGCTGATATTGTAATACACAGTCTTCATAAGACACTTCCCAGCATCACTCAGACAGCGCTTTTACATGTGAATGGGACGATAGTTGACAGGGACAGGCTTAAGAGGTTTCTAAGGATCTATCAGACTAGTAGTCCGTCGTATCTTATGATGGCGTCTATTGATGACTGCATCACTTATATGACTGCTAATGGGAATCTGTGGGCCGATAGCCTTATGTCTTATCATGACAAGATCATAGATGCTACAAGACAGTTACAGCACCTTGAGATCCCGGATGATAATATAGTCAATGACCCATGCAAGGTAGTTATCTCCTGCAGGAATACATCTATAAGCGGATCACAGCTATATGATCTGCTGAGGACCAGATACGCTCTGCAGCCTGAGATGGCATGTGAAACCTATGTTCTTATGATAATCACTGGCATGGACACCATAGAGGGCATAGATAGACTTATAGAGGCCGTAGAAGATATAGATAGAAGACTGGGCTTTGCTCGCGACACGAGGTTAAAGAATGATACTCTTTCTACGGATACGGCTCCAAAAGCTATAAAGACTTTGCGTGATGCATGGGATAGCGGCTATGAAGAGGTGATCCTGGAATCAGCAGTAGGACGTATAGCAGGAGATTTCGTGAACTTATATCCGCCTGGGATACCTATCATAGTTCCCGGAGAAGAGATCTCTCAAGATATTGTAAGTACTATCCGCGACAGTTTATCCAAAGGACTTAATGTTCAGGGAATTTCAGAGACAGGTAAGATAAGAGTTATTACCTGAAATTAAATATACATTGTGAGGTTTAATATGGGGAAAATAGTTCTGCTCATGGGTAAGAGCACTACAGGAAAAGATACAGTTTATAAAAATCTTCTGGAAAAGCATATTCTGGATCTAAAAAAAGTTGTTTTATATACCACAAGACCCATGCGAGACAAGGAAGAAAATGGCGTTCAGTACTACTTTTGTGATGAAGAGGGTTATCAGAAGTTTTTGAATGACCGAAAGATAATAGAAGGACGTACTTACGACACATGTTATGGACCGTGGCGATATTTTACCGTAGATGACGGGCAGATAGATCTAAGCCTTGGAAGCTTTCTGATGATCGGTACTCTTGAAGCCTATGAGTCCATGAAGGAATATTTTGGGGCCGACAAGGTGGTTCCTGTTTATATCGAGATCTCTGACAGGATCCGCATGGAGAGAGCCATGCACAGGGAGAATAAACAAGAGCACCCCAAGTATGATGAGATGTGCCGTAGATATCTTGCAGACGAGGAAGATTTTTCCGAAGAAAAGATAAAAGAAGCAGGAATCACGCGCAGATTCAATAACGAGGGCTCAATTGATCAGATACTGGGTGAGATAACGTCATACCTAAAAGATATGGGTGTCTGATATTTGTTATCTGTAAGAGGACTTTTAGTATCAAAGATCGGTTGCCTTGCGTAGGATCTGGATGTGATCTTATAAGTTTTATTCCTGCGTGATAATAAAGCGTAAGGAGGCGATTGCATGGATATTAAAGTCGGTCAAGTGCAGCAGACTCAGCAAGTACAGCAGACAGATGCTGCCCAGATAGTTGATGATCAGTTTAAGTTCACTCTGGCATCAAAACTTGAAGACTCAACCCTTGCAGAACGCCTTACGACTATGATGCAGGACATACAGCAGCAAGGCAAGCTTATTGGCAAGAAGCATGATATCAGAGATATGCAAAGGTATAGGAAGCTTATCAAGGAATTCCTCAACGAAGTCATTACAAGATCACATGCTTTTTCCAGAGAGAACTTTCTGGATAGAAAAGGGCGCCACCGCGTATACGGAATAGTGAGACTTGTTAATGAGAATCTTGATGCTCTTACGCAGGAGCTTTTCAAAGATGAGAAGGATCATATCGCTATAATGGGGAGAATAGGCGATATTGAAGGGCTGATACTTGATATTTTTACTTGAGTTATTGAACTTTACGTTCAATAATGTATTTTTGTAAGTCTATGAATGTGTCAGTACATATGTAGCGATAATCATTATTTGTAAAAAGAGGACTGGGAATGGCTGATTTTGCCGATATAATCGGACAAAAGCAGATGATAGATCATCTGCAGAATGCGCTGCGTACAGGTAAAGCATCGCATGCATATATAATCACAGGAGAAAAGGAGTCCGGCAAGGAGTTCATTGCAAGAATATTCGCGCAGACTTTGCAGTGCACAGACAGGCATGAAGAATACGGCCTTTTAGAGCCATGTCACGAGTGTCATTCCTGCATTCAGGCAGAAAGCGGCAGTAATCCTGATATAATAACAGTAACCCACGACAAGCCAAACACTATAAGTGTTGATGAAGTCCGTGCTATCTGTGACGATGTTGTTATCAAGCCATATGCAGGGCCTTACAAGATCTATATTTTCCCTGATGGAGAAAAAATGAATATTCAGGCTCAGAATGCGCTTTTAAAGACGCTGGAAGAGCCGCCGTCTTACGTTGTCATGCTGATACTTACAGACAATCTTGATGTCTTTTTGCCAACGATTCTTTCAAGGTGCGTAGTGCTTCCCATGAAGCCGGCGCCGGATGATGCTATTAAGAATTTTCTCATGAAAGAGTACCATACTCCTGATTATAGGGCGGATCTGTGCGTCTCATTTGCAAGGGGTAATGTGGGCAAAGCGATCATGCTGTCTCAGAATGAAGACTTCGACAGGATGAGAAAGCAGACCTTTGGCCTTCTTCAGAAGATAAGCCGAAAAGAGCTCCATGAGATCCTTGATATGGTCAAAGAAATAGAGACACCTCTGGACGAATCAGGGAATGAAGCGAATGCTGACAAGAAGGAAGTTATATCCGATTTTTTGGATATGCTGCTGTTCTTTTTTAGGGATGTACTGGTATATAAAGCCACGGAAAGTGACGGGGGCTTGATTTTCGCAGGCGACCTATCGTATATTAGAGATACGGCTGAAAAATGCACTTTTGAGGGCTTAAATGCCATAGTCAAACTTATCACTAAGACGCGAAGAAGGATACAAGTTAACGTCAATCCCGACATTGCAGTTGAGATGCTTATGATCGGAATAAAGGATAATATGGCATGAATAGCTTGCCAAGGTTGAAAGTCATATAGTTATAAGTGGACAAAAAGTTTCTTAATAATAAAAAAATTTAATAGATTGAAAATGATCCTAAATCATCATAGAAACGAGGTTAAGATGACCAGAGTAATAGGCGTACGTTTTCGTACTGCCGGAAAGATATATTTTTTTGATCCGGGAGAATTAGAAATTAAAAGAGGCAGCCATGTTATCGTGGAGACTGCCAGAGGCATAGAGTACGGAACTGTTGTGGCTCCTGCATATGACGTTGAGGATGAGAAGGTTGTAAAGCCAATCAAGACAGTCATCCGTATTGCCAATGAAGTTGATGAGAATCAGGAAAAAGAGAACAGAGTCAAAGAGAAGGAAGCTTTCAAGGTATGTCAGGAGAAAATCCGTAAGCACGGCCTTGATATGAAGCTTATTGACGCTGAGTATACTTTTGATAACAATAAGATCCTTTTCTACTTTACTGCAGATGGAAGGATTGACTTCCGTGCGCTTGTTAAGGATCTTGCGGCTGTATTCAGGACCAGGATAGAGCTGCGCCAGATCGGTGTAAGAGATGAGACCAAGATAATAGGCGGATATGGAATCTGCGGAAGACCTCTTTGCTGCCATTCATATCTTTCTGATTTTGCGCCTGTGTCTATCAAGATGGCCAAGGAACAGAACCTCTCTCTTAACCCTACCAAGATATCCGGTGTGTGCGGAAGACTTATGTGCTGTCTTAAGAATGAAGAAGAGGTCTATGAAGAGCTCAACAAGAAGCTTCCTAAGGTTGGAGATATCGTAAGAACAGATGACGGATTTGAAGGTGAGGTTGCTAATGTAGGTGTACTGCGTCAGACTGTCCGTATCCTTGTAGATGTTAATGATGAAAAAGAGGTTCACGATTATACAGCTGATCAGGTACACTTTGTAAGGAAGAAGTCCAAGCATGGTAATGAAGCTAAGGCTGATAGGATCGAAGAAGTAAGCCTTGAAGAATTAAAGGCTCTTGAGGATAGCGGTACAAGCGGAGACCTTGACAGTGAGGAGACTCCTAATCAGGGGCAGCCAAGAAATCAGGGAAGAAATAACAAAAATCAAGGTTCAAGGGGCTCCAGACCTCAAAGAAGCGATAACAATAACAGAAATTCTGATAATAGAAATAATGACAATAGGAATGCTTACAACAAGAGCGCTGATTCCAGAAATAATGACGGCAGAAATTCCGACAATATAGAGAACAGCACAAGGAATGCTGATAACAGAACTTACGACAATAGAGAACATGGCAGCAGTTCAGACAGTAGGAACTACGATAACAGAAATAATGACAACAAAAATGTAAACAACAAAAATAACGACAACAGAAACAGATCTGACAATAATCGCGACAATAATTCACAGGGTAATGGACGCAGGCAGGACAACCAAAACTCACATGATAACGGCCACGGTAATGGTCAAAGAGGCGGTAATCGTCACAACAACCGCCATAATAACAGACGTCAGAATCCTAATGCTAATGCTGCTGATCAGTCAAATGGTAATCAGCAGACAAACTCTCGTCAGAGCTCTGGTCAGGATTCAAATCAGTAATTGGATGGGATTTTCTAATGGAAGTTAAGTTAAAGCCGGGTGAAAGGATAGATGATCTTCAAAGAGACGGACTTAGGATAATACAAGATCCTGAACGTTTCTGCTTTGGGATGGATGCTGTACTTTTGTCCGGCTTTGCTGTATCTGCAGATCCGGTCAAGGGTATAGCAGTAGGCAACAACATGGAAGGAAAGCGTGTACTAGATATGGGCACCGGAACAGGCATCCTTCCTATTCTTTTGTCCTCTAAAACAAAGGCCCGTGAGCTGATAGGTCTGGAGATTCAGGAAGATAGTGCAGAAATGGCGGCAAGGAGTATAGATCTAAATGACCTTGCTCCAAGAGTATCTATAGTACGTGGTGATATAAAGGACGCAAGTAGTATATTCGGAGCCGCCTCTTTTGATGTGATAACCTGCAATCCCCCATATATGATAGGAGGTCACGGACTTCAGAATCCGGATTCTCCCAAGGCTATTGCAAGACATGAAGTCATGTGTACATTTGAAGACGTAGCAGAGCAGGCCAAGAAGCTGTTAAAGCCTTCAGGTAAGTTGTTCCTTGTTCACAGGCCATTCCGCCTGTCTGAGATCATGGTGACACTTACAAAGCACAGCCTTGAACCCAAACGTATGCAATTGGTATACCCTTATATTGATAAGGAACCTAACATGGTACTGATCGAGGCTGTCAGAGGCGGCAAGCCAAGGATAGCTGTAGAAAGACCGCTTGTCATATATAAAGCACCGGGCGAATATACCAAAGAAGTATATGATATATATGGATATTAATGATATAGGTATTAATGAATTATAATAGCAAGTGGCAATAAATATGAGTAATAATATGAATAATAATACAAATAGTAAATGTGGAATGCTCTATCTGTGTGCAACCCCCATAGGCAATCTTAAAGATATAACAGCAAGAGTTTTAGAGACTCTTAATATGGTTGATATCATAGCTGCAGAGGATACCAGAAACAGCATACATCTTCTGACTCATTTTGATATACATACACCTATGACCAGCTACCATGAATACAACAAGGTAGACAAGGCCTATTATCTTATAGATCAGATGAAGGAAGGCAAGAACATCGCCCTTATAACAGATGCAGGAACTCCCGGAATATCTGATCCCGGTGAAGTCCTTGTTAAGATGTGCCATGAATCAGGCATCACAGTAACATCTCTTCCGGGACCGGCTGCATGCATCACAGCCCTGACTCTTTCCGGGCTTCCAACCAGAAGATTCTGTTTCGAAGGATTCCTGCCCGGAAGTGATGACAAGAAAGCCAGGAAAGATATCTTGGAAGATCTCAAGGATGAGAGTCGTACCATGATAATCTACGAAGCACCTCATCATCTAAAAGCGGCTCTTGCAGACCTGTATGAAACACTTGGCGACCGCAATATGGCTATCTGCAGAGAACTTACCAAGAGATTTGAAGAAGTAATGCCGACAACTCTTAAAGCTGCAATAGATTATTATAATGAAAACGACCCAAGAGGCGAATATGTCATGGTCATAGAAGGAAAGAGCCTTAATGACCAGAAAAAGGAAAAGCAAAAAGAGTGGCTTTCCATGTCAATAGAAGAGCACATGGAGTACTACGAAAGCCAGGGAGTATCTCATAAGGATGCTATGAAAAAAGTTGCATTAGATAGAGGCGTTCAGAAACGTGAAATCTATCAGGCATTAATAAAAAAAGACTAACAAGCTTTGAAAAGAGATCAAAGCCAGGAGGAGCAGTATGTCAGACAAGCATGTAGCCAAATATCCCCCCATGGGATGGAATTCATGGGACTGTTATGGAGCAAGTGTAACCGAGGAAGAACTCCTTGGTAATGCAAGATACATGGCAGAGAATCTTAAGGAGTACGGATGGGAGTATATAGTCTGTGACATTCAGTGGTCAGAGCCAACAGCAGATTCATGCTGGTATCACAAGTTCGCAGAGCTCAACATGGATGAGTATTCAAGACTTATCCCTGCAGAGAACAGATTCCCATCATCTAAAGGTGGACAGGGCTTTAAGCCTATAGCCGATCAGATCCATGATATGGGTCTTAAGTTCGGTATCCACATCATGCGCGGAATCCCGCGTCAGGCAGTTCATAGAAATACCAAGATACTTGGAACTGATAAGACAGCAAGAGACATAGCACATCCTGCATCTATCTGTGTATGGAATACAGATATGTACGGAGTTGATGCAAGTCAGGAAGGCGCTCAGGAATATTATGACTCAATATTTGAGCTTTATGCCAGCTGGGGAGTTGACTATGTCAAGGTTGATGACCTTGCAAGAGTTGACGTAGGACCTGACGCACCAGGAGCAGGTTTTTCTGAGATAAGACTTATCAGAAATGCAATCGAGAAGTGCGGAAGACCTATAGTCCTTAGCCTTTCACCGGGACCTGCAAGAGTTGACCAGAAGGACTTCCTGTTAGAGAATGCCAATATGTGGCGTATGACAGATGATTTCTGGGACAAGTGGGAACTTCTCTATGGCATGTTCGAAAGAGCTGATGCATGGGCAGGAATCGGATGCAAGGATCACTGGCCGGACTGTGATATGCTTCCTCTTGGTCACATCGGAGTAAGGACTACACCTGACAGGCATGATGACAGGATGACAAACTTCACTCAGGATGAGCAGAGACTTCTCATGACACTTTGGTGCATATTCAGATCACCTCTTATGTTCGGCGGAGAGCTTCGCGACAACGACCCGTTCACACTGGGTCTTCTTACTAACAAGAAACTCCTTAAGATGCACAGAGACGGACGTAAGGCTCGTCAGATCTCAAGGAAAAAAGACATAGTAACCTGGATGTCCAAGACCAAGGATGGCATAAAATATCTTGCGATCTTCAATCTTAATGATGAAGTCAAAGAAGTAAAGCTTAAGTTTGAAGACTATGGTTTTGATAAAGATGCAAAAGTCAGCTGTACAGAGATATGGTCAGGACGACAGGGAAGTCTTGAAAACGGAGACAAGATAGCTCTTAATCCTCACGGATGCATGTGTTTTGAGATAGAGGCATGATAGCTTCATTCTTGAATAACAGGCTAATGTTTTTGGTCAAAATTGCCGATATAATACTTGGCGAATGTCCATGTGGAACGTTAACAAAAGCTAACGTTCCACATACTTAAAATACAAGGAATTTTACAATTTTTTAACTTTGTATTTTGGATTTTATGATGACATAGACCTTAAAACCATGTATAATGACGGGTGTAGATTGGTAAACTTTTATCATACTAATCTTTATGCTGCAAAACATTTTTGCAGCTAACGATTGAATTTGTGATAGGTTATCAGACACAAGTTTTCGTGTGGAAACTCACTCCACATTTCAACCGCAAATTTTTAATTGTCCATAAAGGAGGCTTAAAAAATGAGCAATGTAGATTTATCACAGTATGGCATCTCTGATGTCAAAGAAGTTGTTTACAATCCTTCATACGAACAGCTTTTCAAGGATGAGACAGATCCTTCTCTTACAGGTTTTGATAAGGGTCAGGAAACAGAGCTTGGCGCTGTTAACGTTATGACAGGTATTTACACAGGACGTTCTCCTAAAGATAAGTTCATCGTAGAAGATGAGAAGTCTAAGGATACAGTATGGTGGACATCTGAAGAATATCCTAACGATAACCACAGAGCATCACAGGCTGCATGGGATGCTTGTAAGAAGCTTGCAGTAGAAGAGCTTTCAGGCAAGAAGCTTTATGTTATAGATGGTTTCTGCGGAGCTAATGAAGGAACACGTCTTGCTGTTCGTTTCATCATGGAAGTAGCTTGGCAGGCACACTTTGTTAAGAACATGTTCATCCGTCCTACAGATGAAGAGCTTGCTAACTTCAAGCCTGACTTCGTTGTTTACAACGCTTCTAAGGCTAAGGTTGAGAACTACAAGGAACTTGGACTTAACTCTGAGACAGCAGTTCTTTTCAACGTAACATCTAAGGAACAGGTTATCCTTAACACATGGTACGGCGGAGAGATGAAGAAGGGTCTGTTCTCAATGCAGAACTATTTCCTTCCTCTTCAGGGCATCGCTTCTATGCACTGCTCAGCTAACACAGATATGGAAGGTAAGCACACAGCTATCTTCTTCGGTCTTTCAGGAACAGGTAAGACAACACTTTCTACAGATCCTAAGAGACTCCTCATCGGTGATGACGAGCACGGCTGGGATGACAACGGCGTATTCAACCTTGAGGGTGGATGCTATGCTAAGGTTATCGGCCTTGACAAAGAGTCTGAGCCTGATATCTACAATGCTATCAAGAGAAACGCTCTCCTTGAGAACGTAACAGTAGCTGCTGACGGCAAGATCGATTTCGATGACAAGTCCGTAACAGAGAATACTCGTGTATCATATCCTATCGAGTTCATCGATAAGATCGCACAGAAGGTTAACAAGATCTCTTCAGGTCCTGATGCTGATAACGTAATCTTCCTTTCAGCTGATGCTTTCGGAGTACTTCCTCCAGTATCAATCCTTACACCTGAGCAGACTAAGTACTACTTCCTGTCTGGTTTCACAGCTAAGCTTGCTGGTACAGAGAGAGGTATCACAGAGCCTACTCCTACATTCTCAGCTTGCTTCGGTCAGGCATTCCTTGAGCTTCATCCTACAAAGTATGCTGAAGAGCTCGTTAAGAAGATGGAGAAGTCCGGTGCTAAGGCTTACCTTGTAAATACAGGTTGGAACGGAACAGGTAAGAGAATCTCTATTAAGGATACTCGTGGTATCATCGATGCAATCCTTAACGGTGATGTTCTTAAGGCTCCTACTAAGAAGATTCCATTCTTCGATTTCGAAGTTCCTACAGAGCTTCCTGGAGTTGATCCTGCAATCCTTGATCCTAGAGATACATATGCTAACGCTTCTGAATGGGAAGAGAAGGCTAAGGATCTTGCATCAAGATTCCAGAAGAACTTCGTTAAGTACACAGGAAATGAAGCTGGTAAGGCACTTGTATCTGCAGGTCCTCAGCTCTAATAAAAAGTTTATCCTATGGCTTAATAGATCTTAAATATTTTCGCCCCTGGTCTTGTGATCAGGGGCGTTTTTAACACGCTAAGGCATGAGGTTAGTTATGGGGAATATTGTATTAACACCGGATCAAAAAGTGTATATTATACTTCTTGTATCATTAATATGCGTAGTAGTATTGGTACTGATACTAAAAAAGTTTAAGGTTCCAAAGCCGCCACTTGTGGATGAGCTTGAAGGCCATGACTTTGAATATTACTGCGCTGATCTTCTGAAGATGAATGGCTTTTCAAAAGTTGAAGTAACCAAAGGTTCAGGAGACTTTGGCGCTGATATCTTATGTGAAAGAAACGGAATCACATATGCCATTCAATGTAAGTGCTATGACAAGGATGTTGGAGTTCATGCGGTTCAGGAAGTATATGCAGCCAAGGACTATTATGACAGGATGGTGGCAGCAGTACTTTGCAACCAGTACTTTACAACTCCTGCAGCTATGATGGCTGACAAATTAAATGTTATGCTCTGGGACAGGGATTATCTGGATATGCTGCATGCAAGCTGTAAAGTTTAGAAAGTAACTTCCCGCCTGTAATAAGACCTTCTTCTAATAAACAGGGGGGTCTTGTAAAACATAGAGAGCTTGTGATATCCCGGGAAGGATGAGAAGAACCTGTTGACAGATCAGGTCATAAATAAGGAGAGTCTGTTTTGATTAACAAACTCTCCTTGTTGCAATAACATATATATTTTAATATGACTCAATATGAATGATCTAGAAAACTAGCTTACAGCATAATACACTCAGTTACTTCAGTGCCATGAAATCACTATAATCATATGATTTCGGTTCTACTTTGCTTTCGCTAATATAGTAAGGATTATTTTCTGCCCATGCAGCTACAACCATTGTCTGAGGATCAAAATCATTGGCAGTATGAGAAGCAAAGTATTCGCTTGTTCTGTCATTTACAAGGTATCCGCCAAGCATCTGGTAAGTTCCGGAGTCAAGAGGCTTTCCGGCATCTTGTACAGTCCAGGATACGGTACCCTCAGCATATCCATTGACAAAAGGATAAACCCATGTGGTAATCCCTTCATTGCCGGTAGAGCTTCCTGCAAATTTAGAAGTAATAGAATTTATTGTTCCTGTAAATCTATCTTTGATATACACTCCAGATACTTCCCTTACTTTTTTATATTGACCTGTAGTTTCCTCAGTATAACTTTCATTGCCTTGACCATTAGGATAATCATCTTCCCAATATCCGTAGAATGATCTGGTAAAAGTATAAGATGCATCTTTGTAGGTCTTAAAGATAGAGCCGTGTCCGTGCCTGTTGAAACCTACGAATTCGCCGTAGTATATAGTATAAACTCCGTATTGTTGATTTTCTGCTATAAGGTTATCCTGTCTGTAGATTCCTACACCGGTACCTGTTCCGCCTTTAGGATCATCCGGAACATATATTTCGATACCGTCGGCATCAGTTGCCATGTAGGCATCAATTGTGCCCTGATAGTAGAGAGATGTTGCATATGACATATCGCCTACAATAAGGGTGTTATACAGCATGTCCATATCAATCGTGGAAACGTTCGCAGCATATGCCGTATGGACGCCTCCAAGTGAGGTAACAAGGATAAATGAGGCAATAACTGTCAGGATTTTTTTGATAGTATTTCTTGTCATAGATAATCCTCCTATTAAATATCAGGAGCTTCGATCTCATCGAACTCATCAAAACCTATATAATCTGTAACAAGAGAGCAGTTACTTATATCTGCATCTTCAAATCCGATCATTTCGAAAAGAATCTGTTCACCAACTCCTGCAAGATCTATCTCTACAGTAGATGGAAGGAAGGTTTCACTGTCAACGTAGATTATCATATGTGATGTGATATCATCATAGTCAATCTCATCTTCAAGGAAGACACCGGAGAGGAAAAATTGTGTTTCAACAGCAAGTTTAAGATCATCTCCTGTAAGATCCATCTGCATAACATAGAACGAGGATTCATCTATTTCTGAAAGCTCTGGATCAACTTCATAATCTATAGAGCCATCTGCCAGCTTTTCGAAGAATTCGAAATCATATACACTTCCTATATATTCTTCTATCTCTTCAAGATCATCGCTGTCTGATTCAAGATCTTCTGTCTCCCAGTCTTCACCATCTTCTTTGTAGTAAGCGGAAGTACTCTTGCCATCAGTAAGGATATAGAATTCGTTTGCAGTTACATAATCGCCTTCTTTTATACCAAGTTCATCGCTGAACATGCTCTCTGTAAGGATCATGTGGCAGGATTTGTTTTTGCCAAGCAGTGCTTCAAGCTCATGATCCATGATGAGAGTAAGGTCAGCGGATTCGCCTGAGTCTGTAATATCTGCTACTAGCTCAAATACAGATCTGGCAGAGTAAGATGATACATCTTCCAATGCTTCATATACAGCGGCTGCAAGGTCTTCAGGAATTTCTGAATCACCGGATTTTTTGAAGCTCTTTTCTATCTTCTCCATGTCTTTGACATAGGACTTTTTGGCACCGGCTTCTTCAAGCAGCATCAGGCAGTATATGTTAACTTCCTCCTTGTCTATAAAGACAGTTATCCTGACATCGTTTTCGCCATAAAGCTCACCTGTGAAGCTGAAAGTGATAGCAGGGTTGCCTGCAATCTTGGTCTTACTGGTCTTAGATACATTAGTGAAGTCTTCACCTTCAAGTACACCCTCTTTGAAGTAACCAAGTATCTCATATTCATCATCTTCGGTCAGAGTTTTAAGTTCGCTGGAAGTAACATAATCCAGAAGCGATTCCTTCAGGATCATGAGAGCTGGGACATCATCATAGTCACCCAGATAATAGTACACAGCTTCATCATCGGGATCACCTTCCTTCTCACAATCATCGAAGGATTCAGGAAGAGTGAAGGTATAGCTTCCGAAGGTTTCAACATTGTCATCTTCTGTCTGGGAAGATTTATTTACCTGAATAGAGCCGGAACCTTTGGCTGATGCCGGAATAGAAGTGATGGGCAGCAACATGATGCCCATGTAAAGAGAAGCTGATACAGTGACACTAATAAGCTTTTTGATAGAAATCATAGATGGCCTCCTTGTCGATAAAACGCTCCTTGACACAACTTGAGCTCGTGGGGACACTCTATTTATATATCGGTATATGGGATAGCTTACCGTATATATTTTAAGAAAAAGATATATACTTCCTATTATTCAAAGGTTGATACTATATAGTCCAGATCTTCAAGATATGATGTATCAGAATCCTCATATTCAATAAGCAACAGTTCATAGAAGTAATCAGAATCCATGAAATGAGCTATTCGTATATCATTGTCACCCAATAATGATACTGTTGCGGTATATATTATTGCAGGGTATCCTGCAATTGTTATTTCTTCTGTTTCTGATATATAGTAAGAATCTTCTTCAAGCGTATCCTTGAAAGATTCCAGTATTTCTATAGCTTCTTCATCTGTAAGTCCGTTTACTTCGCCAGAATCGAAGTAATTTTCGATTGGTTCATAAGTCAGCATAATAAGAGGAAGATCATATTCATCTTCGCCGTAGAAATAAACTGTACCATCATTGTCATATTCAGGCTCGCCCCAATAGGAGGGGACAGTAAAGGTGTAGTAGCTAAACATATAATAGTATGAATCATCATCGGACTTGCTATTTTTAGTGGATGATACAGCATCACCTGATAAGGTAAGACTTACATCATCAAAATATGAATCTATAAGACTTCCGTTATATCTTATGCCGTGAAGCATAACTCTTATAGTGGTTGTTCCATCGGGAACTTCAGCACTTATGGTGAACTTTTCCCATTCAATAGCCCTTTGCTCTTTAGAATATGAGTCAATGACTTTACCTTTGGAATTCAGGAATATAAGCTCAAGGCGGGCAAGATCAGTAGGATCCTGATCATAAGTTGAAAGCATTGCACTAAGTACTGCCGTCTGCCCTTCAGCATCTGAATCTACATAGACATCCTGATATATGTAAGTATCTTCTGATGCACCATCAGATGGCCAGGCAAAATGGTCTCCGTCAGTAGCGTCATGCGCTGTCGTATCAGGATCATTATTCCATATTCCATCAGGATCTTCCCAGCCATCAAGTCCATCTTCAAAGCTGGGATTGGTCAGAAGATTACCGCTTTTAGACGTCTTGGATGAAGAGCTGCCATCAACGACAGTTCCTCTTATCATGCACATTCCTTTATTATCTGTGTCGTAGGCATATGACCAGGTAGAAGCGTTAGAGTCATAAAGATAATAGGTTCCCGGTTCGAGTGTAACATTGGGGAATGCATACCAGTTTACATTTTCTTTGCCTCCCTGGCCTTGTTCAGCCTGGACTGACCATGGACCATATTCGTCTCCTTCTTCTGATTCTATCCAGACGTAAGCATATTCCCACTCATCAACATCATCAGGATACCAGTGATAAGTCCAGATTCCGGTGATCAAAGTTGTTTCTTCTATTTCAAATACGACATCCTCAGAAGGTCCACTTGATACACCGGCAATGCTGCTGTTTTCATATATAACATCGCCATTATCGTAAAATTTTTCGCCCAGGGTATCATAAGAGTCTGCAGCACAGACATTGAAAGAAGAGAGCATCATCCCAGCGACCGGAATGCATAATGATAAAGATGATGCCTGTTTCAAGAAGTGATTTAAACATTTCATAGACGGCCTCCTTGTCATGAAAACTATCCTGTGTGTAACATAGGGAATCAATTTGTATCTCGGTACATAAACCTTAATAATGCACACAAAAAGATGATTTGACACTGACAAAATTCTGGCATTATTCGTGCCAAAATTACGACAATTCTATGGATTCTTAATAGCCGCTATGATAAGGTAGATATGAAGGATTCTTTGTGAGATTACGACAGATTAAGAGTTATAAATTTGTGGTGAAGTTTTGTAATAAATAACCCATAAACTTCCTTAGCTTAAGATGCAAGTAGTTTACAGAGGTATATTATGTTCGCTCAAAAGCTCGATTATATCATGAATCTTACAGGTACAAGAGCCAATATTTTAGGAGCCGCATGTCATGTGGACTCTTCTCATATAAGTCGTCTTAGAAATGGATCCAGGAACCTTCCCAGAAATCCAGGATTTCTTGATGATATGAGCGCTTATTTTGCATCACATATAAGCATTGGATATCAGCAGGATGCCATGTGCAAAGAGCTGAATATTTCAAAGTGGCCCCAGGATGAGCAAAGGGCAGTATATCTTATAAAGAATTGGTTTTTGGGTAATGGAGATAATATAAGATACGGAATACCAGGACTTTTAGACAGTTTTGGAACAGGATCTGCAAGAATCGTTTTAGACAATGATGAAGAACTGGTTTTATCTAAAACCAAAAGATATTATTATGGCCCGTCCGGTAAGAGAGAAGCTGTTTTACAGTTTTTTGACCACATTTTAAAAAGTAATAAAGCGCCTATGACACTTCTTTTATTTTCAGATGAAGATATGGCGTGGCTTTATAATGATCCGTTTTTTGCTGCAAGGTGGGCCAAAGCATTCACCAAGGTATTAAGAGCAGGCAATAAGGTTAAGATCATCCATAACTTAGGGCGTGATATAAACGAGCTTTTAGAAGCCGTAGCCAAATGGATCCCTGTCTATTCTACAGGCATGATAGAACCTTATTATTATCCAAAACTAAGGGACGGACTATTGCAAAGAACATTATTTATTGCGCCTTCATGTGCCGCAGTAGTATCCGGCTCTGTTGGCATGAACACAGAAGGAATGCTTAACGAGTTTATAACCGATCCCAAAGCTGTAAATGCTTTGGTAAAAGAATATGAAGAAATATTTGACAGAAGCAAGAAGCTCATGGAAATATATGGGCCCCAAAGATCTGGTGAATTTTGGAATGTACATCAAGAACTGGCAAGTGTAGATGCTGATATTATGCTTATGGGTAAAGTACCAACCCTTATCACAATGCCGCAGTGGGTTGCAAGAAGTATGCAGGACAGGGCTCCTCAGAGCAGCATCTATGCTTATTGGACAATGTTCAGAGATTTTTTTGAATCGCTATCATCTAAAAAGACTTATACAGAGATACTCCCAAAACCTGATATCAGTAAAGTAAATGTTCCCCTTCCATGTGCCGGCCTTATTGGGGCAGCAGGTATGACATACACGCCTGAAGAATGGAAAGCGCATATTGAAAATAGTGAACTATATGCCAAAACGTATAAGTACTATAAACAAGTGCAAGCAGAGAATATTCCTGACAACATGTATGTTATAGCAAGTGAAGATCACTATGCTTTTATGATCAAAACAACAGCGCCTGAAATAGCCTTTGCTATCACAGAAAGACGGATGGTAAGCGCTTTCTGTGAGTTCATGCAAAGGACGTAGATTATTTATAGGTATCTGCTGTGATATTATCAAGATCTGCATCTTTGGTTTCTTTGACTTTGGTTATCAGTATGATAAGGCTTAGAGCCATAAACGGAAGACATATGATCATGAACAGTACATCCATGGGAAGGAAGTTCTGACATACGATGAAGATTGTCTGCCCCAGGAACATACCGGCACCGATCAGTACAGATATGGTGCCCATTACAGAAGATCTCATACCGGAAGGAGAGGATTCGGCAGGCATGGTCAGTATCAAGGTATCAGACATGGACCAAAGGCCACCTATTGAGCATCCGTATGAGATTCCTGCTGCTATAGGTCCAAGCCCCAGTCTGCAGGAGAGGACGAACATCAAAAGACCTATTATCGTAACAGATCCTAGTATCAGGCATACCTTCTTACGACCAAGCTTATCTGAGAAGAATCCGCTTAATATTGTAACAAGCCCGTTGAAGAAAGGATATATTACAAGAGCAGTTGCTACCATATCTGTAGACATGGCTCCTTCAAGTACAGTTGCATAGTAAGAAGTATAGAATGTTGTAGCAAAAAAGATAAAGCCTGCTATGAAGATCCAGCGTAGCTGCTTGTTAGTAAAAATAAAGCGGATTGCTCTAAAAACGCCGCCTTCTTCAGAAGTGCCTTTTTCCTTATCTTCTCTTAGCTTCTTTTCTCTTTCATCTTTGGTCAGAGATAGGTATCCCATTCGCTGTTCCAGAAATACAGGTGTTTCATGCATGAAAAGATATGATAATAATCCAATCACTATAGCAGAGACTACCG
Source organism: Butyrivibrio fibrisolvens (assembly GCF_023206215.1). Lineage (NCBI taxonomy): Bacteria > Bacillati > Bacillota > Clostridia > Lachnospirales > Lachnospiraceae > Butyrivibrio > Butyrivibrio fibrisolvens. Next base: position 595,893 of record NZ_CP065800.1, on the reverse strand, counting down.
GGATCGCATAGACAAGGCGCCAGCTTGAAGGCTCATTGTCATTAAGGAATATCCTTGAGAATACGCCGATAAGCGATACACTTACAAGAGCGATGCCCTTAGCTATAAAGCTATATGTGGCGCGCTTTTGCTTGGGCGCTGTCTCCATTATATACAGAACCTGCATATCGTTTGGAGTAAAGAACATCATAAAGAGCATTCCCAGAATGTACCAGGCAACATTTTGCGATGTCATTACAATGCACATACCTATGCCCATTCCAACCGTATTGATCATAAGAAAGAGCTTCCGCCCGTATTTATCGGACAGAGCTTTATAAAAAGGCGTTATGATAAGAAGCAGATTAGAGAACACCTGAATAGGAGCAACAACATTAAAAGCTTTGGTATACTCAGGTGTATTAACATTTCTTGATGAGATATTAAACAGATCGAATAGAACATAAGGCTGCATGGCAGCATTCATGTTAGAAGTGATCTCATCTACGATATATATGATCGTAAGCAGGATCATAGCCACTCCAATATAGTGAAGAGGCTTTTTTCTCGAAGCTTCCTTGTTAAGTCTTAAAAGCTGCCTGGATTCTTTTTCCTCAGTATTCATTTTTTATTCCCCCAATATTGTCGAAATTAAGTACCCATCTACTATTATAGCGTTAATGATTTATATAGCCAAGTTTGGCGAACAATAAAAAAATAACACCATTTGAAAAAAAGAAGCCTAAATAATAAGGTTTCTTTTTTTTATTATGATAAGGAACCAATTGGGAAGTTTGCAAATAATCATTTCTTTATGAAAAAGGTAGGAGATGAATGAATAAAGTTAAATTCCTTGATAAAAACGGAACATTTGAGCTTGAGGATGCGGATCTTTGTAACAATCTGTATTATCCGCTTGCAAGCGAGCGCGGCCTTAAGAGCTGCGTGACACCACTTCTGTCCGGTGATTCCAAGATCGATCAGAACCACTTCCTCTTGGAACCCATGAGCATTGAGAACCTTAATAATAACAGACTTACCAGGAATTTCTGGTGCCTTGTTAATGGGGCGCCATGGTCCGCAAACGGCAGCAGTGCATCACAGAATGTAGATAGACTAACTGATGATAGGGAGCCTTGTAAGGTTACTGCCGGATTCATGTGGCACAAAGTAGAAAGAGAAAATAAAAAACTTGGTATTAAGTCAGAGATTACTTCATTCGTTCCATACGATCAAAACGTTGAAGTTCATATAGTAAAGCTGTCAAATACAGGTGATAAGGATATGGACATAACCTTCATACCGGCTATCCCTGTATATGGAAGAAGTGCTGACAACTTAAGAGACCACAGGCACGTAACATCACTTCTCGGAAGGACATATATCACGGATAAGGGCATAATAGATGCGCCAACTCTGTCTTTTGACGAGAGAGGACACAATCTGGCAGACAGCAGATACTTCGTCGAAGGATACGGCATAGGAAGTAAAGAAATTGCAGAGAATCCTGTTAAGGTCGTACCTGTACTTGACGACTTCATCGGAGACGGAACTCCCGACTGGCCGGAGTATGTAATAAGGAAGTCAGCATCTGATGATGACGATCAAAAGTATATAAATGATTTTTCACTTGGTGATCGTGATGGTAATAAGGCTATATCAGATAAGAAGGACGAGGAAGTGGCAGTCCATAACTTCCACGAATGTAAGGATGCAAGCGGCCAGGAGATAATAGGTGCCATAAGTTTTGAAAAGGCGCACCTAAAGCCCGGTGAAGATAAGACTTACCTAGTATATGCAGGTATTTGCAAAGAAGATGATGAGTTTAGAAAAATCAAAGAAGATCTGGCTACGCCTTCCAAAGTATATGAAAGCCTTGAAAGAACAAGGAGCTACTGGATCAGTAAAGTCAATATCAAGATAACAACTGGTGATGCATATTTTGACGGCTTCATGAGATGGGTAGCTTTTCAGCCGGAACTTAGAAGGATATTCGGATGCTCTTTCCTTCCTCACCACGACTATGGCAAAGGTGGCAGAGGCTGGCGAGACCTGTGGCAGGACTGCCTTGCACTCCTTCTTATGGACCCTTCCGGAGTAAGGCAGATGCTGCTTGGTAACTATCAGGGAGTCAGGATCGATGGCACCAATGCAACGATCATAGGAGATGGCCCCGGCGAGTTCAAAGCTGACAGAAACTCCATCACAAGAGTATGGATGGATCACGGCGTATGGCCATTTATAACAACAAGACTCTATATAGACCAGACAGGAGACATAGAATTTTTAAACGAGAAGTGCGGATACTTTTGCGACAAGCAGATCTTTAGAGGACGTAAAGTTAATCCTAAGCTTACAAGAGATGACAATGCGCTAAGACAGGCAAATGGAGACAAGTATACAGGCAGCGTCTTAGAGCACATACTCCTTCAAAATCTCTCCTCTTTCTGGGAAGTTGGCGAGCACAATATCATAAAGATACGAGATGCAGACTGGAATGATGCTCTGGATATGGCAGGCGATAGAGGCGAAAGCGTAGCATTTGCAAATGCCTATGCAGGAAACCTTATACACCTTGCAGATATGCTGGAATCAGGCAGACTTCAAAGTGATAAGATATACGTCTTTGAAGAACTTGGAGACCTTCTTATAGATGATGAAACTATCTATGAAGATATCAAAAGTAAAGAAAATATACTGGAAGGATTCCTGTCAAAAGTATCCGGAGATATCACAGGTAATACTATCGGTATAGATATAAAGAGCCTGTCATCAAACCTTCGTCATAAAGGAATGTGGATCATAAACCACATAAGACAAAATGAGTGGATAGAAGATCATACAGAACCTGATACTGCAAATCCTTATGATAAGAAACAGTGTGATCACAATGAAGAGAAACTTGGCTGGTACAACAGCTATTATGACAACAGCGGCAGAGCACTGGATCTCTCGATCCCCGGACATAAGAACATGATGCTCACAGGCCAGGTCTTCTCCATCATGAACGGCACAGCAACAGATGACCAGATAGAGAAGATATGTAAGAGCGCAGATAAGCTACTTTTTGACAAGGACGCAGGCGGATACAGACTCAATACAGACTTTGGTATTGTCAAGACTGACATGGGACGCATGTTCGGATTTGCCTTCGGAGAAAAAGAAAACGGAGCAGTCTTTAGCCACATGGCAGTCATGTACGCAAGCGCCCTGTATCAAAGAGGCTATGCAAGGCAGGGATATAAATCACTTAAAGCCCTATATGAACTTAGCTCAGACTATGACACCTCAAAGATCTATCCCGGAATCCCCGAATATTTCGGACGACATGGAAAAGGACTCTACGGATACCTCACAGGAGCTGCCAGCTGGTACCTCATGACAGTAACCATGAATATGTTCGGAATAAAAGGAGAGTACGGCAACCTAGTAATAGAACCAGGCCTCTTACAAGAACAGTTCGATCAAAACGGAAAATGCCAGATAGAACTGGAATACGCCTTCCGCCCCCTAAGAATAGAAATCATAAACCCCGCCCACCTAGACCACGGCCAGTACCACATCAAAGAATGCAAAGTCGCAGGCAAAAACGTCAAACTTGAAAATGGCGCAGTTAAAGCGGTTATAGGCAAGAACGTTATAGACGCATTAGATCTAAACGTAAGAAACACAATAGAAGTAATACTGGGATAAAGAACCAAAGCACAAATAGAAGTAGTACTAAGAAAAAAACAAAGCACAAATAGAAGTAGTACTAAGATAAAAAACCAAAGCACAAATAGAAGTAGTACTAAGATAAAAAACCAAAGCACAAATAAAAGTAGTACTCGGATAAAAATCAAAAGCCCAAATCGAAGTAGCGCTTAGATAAAGAACTAAAGCGCTAATAAAAAATAATACAGTAAATGTTTTCAAAACCCAGCAAGTACGGGAGCTTAAGTGGTCCATTTGGGCTGCCTTGAAAAACGTCGGCACTTAGGGGGCGTACTTTGCCCCCTTAGTACCGTTACGTTTTTCACGGAGCGAAAGCGTCAGCCCAAATGGACCACTTAAGCTCCCGTACTTGCGGACTGAAACGACCACACACATTCAGGAGGAATCATGGAGAATTTTGTTATAGATAGTTATGGAAAGAAAACGACTTTTGCGAGCTTCCTTCCCGGAATCGCCGGCATAAAAGGCATCCCAATCTGGTGCTACTACGTTAACAGAGGCCAAGGAGTCGTAAGCTTTGGAGTAGACAATAAAGACCACGCCATCATGGAGTTCTACCCGGCACACACAGCTTACCAGAATGTTAAGAGAACAGGCTTTAGAACATTCATAAAATCAGGCGATAAGTTTGCAGAGAGCTTTGCAGATGAAGACAATGCCCACAAGATGCTAGTTGGAGCCAACACCCTGTCTATAGAAGAAGATAATGCTGATACAGGCCTTAGGACCAAAGTCACCTACTTCGTCCTTCCGGAAGAAAAGATTGGTGGCCTTGTCAGAAAGGTATGTATAGAGAATCTCTCAGATGAAGATAAAGAAATCGAGATCATAGACGGTATGCCCGCCCTTATCCCTTACGGAGTATCACTTGACTCTATGAAGAACATGGCACAGCTCTCCAAAGCCTGGATGCAGGTGGAAGAGCCTTTTGAGAATGTATCCTACTATAGAGTCAGAGCCAGCATGGAAGATACAGCAAGTGTCACAACTGTTGCAGGTGGCAACCTCTCTCTTGCAATAGATGAAAAGGGTGAGTTCTTAAAGCCGGTCATAGATCCTGACGCAGTCTTTGGCTATGACAACAGCCTTTCAAAGCCTGTTAACTTTATAGAAGGAGGCCTTGGCGGCGTACTTGATGCTAAACAGAGCAGATCCAATCTTATTCCTTCAAGCTTTTTTGCCAAGAAAGATAGACTATCAAAAGGCGAAAGTACCTGCATCTATGAACTTATAGGTCAGGTAGAAGATGTGTCTGTACTAAAGAGATTCTTATCAGGGGAAGATGGATCTGGAAAAAAGAGCGTAACTGAAAAAAGTGTATCTGAAAAGAGCACATCTGAAAAAAGTGCACCTTCGGCTAATACTTTTACAAAACTTACGCCCAAGTTTTTTGAGAAAAAGCTTGAACGTGTCATAGAACTTACTGATGATCTTACAGATATAGTTTCAACTAAGACCGGAGACAAGAATTTTGATGAGTATACCAGATACACCTTTATGGACAATGTTCTTAGAGGCGGTCTTCCTATAAAAATCGGTGATAACAAGGTATTCTACGTATATTCAAGAAAGCACGGAGATCTTGAAAGAGAATATAACTATTTTGCCATGTCACCGGAGTTCTATTCTCAGGGCAACGGTAACTTCAGGGATGTCAATCAGAACCGCAGGATGGACAGCTTCTTTGCTCCATATACAGACAGAGCAGGCATCAAGATGTTCTACTCTCTGATACAGACAGATGGTTACAATCCTCTTAGTATAGAGAAGATTACTTATAGTATTGATAGAGTTGTTTTAGAAGATATACTATCTGGATATATTTCCAAGATAGAAGAAGGCCATGTAGACCTTCTGAGCGCACATCTTGAAGACTATTATGATGGTGACAATTTTGACAAAGAGAAGTTTAGAAATACTATATATGACGTAGCTAAGGACAAGCACTTCACACCGGGACATCTTGCTCTTGTATGTGACGGCGATGTTTTTGACAAGATCATGGATAGCAGCACAGCTGATGTTAACGCTTCATTTGGTGAGGGCTACTGGTCAGATCACTGGACTTACAACCTTGACCTTGTAGAAGAGTACCTCTCACTATACCCTGAGAAGAGGCAGGAGCTTCTTTTTGAGAAGGATTATACCTATTTTGCCTCTCAGAAGAAAATAAATAAAAGATCCAAACGCTATGAAGAGACAGAAGGCGGTATCAGACAGTACTATGCACTTGATACAGATACTGTAAGACAGGATACCGGCAAGGAGCTTAGAACCAAAGACGGCCATATCTATAAAGGAACTCTTCTTGAGAAGCTGATCCTTTTGTGTACTACCAAATTCGCAGCTCTTGATCCTGAGCAGATGGGTGTTGAGATGGAAGGCGGTAAGCCTGGCTGGTATGATGCGCTCAATGGTCTTCCGGGACTTTTGGGATCGTCCATGGCAGAAAGCTACGAGCTTGAAAGAACTCTTGCATGGACTATTGATGCACTTTCTTCTTATGAGGGAGATGTTGCTATCTTCAAAGAGCTCTGGGAGTTTATGAGTGATATTTATCACATTACTGAGAATGTAGAAGATTGTAACATATACTGGAATCTTGTTAATGACAGGAAAGAGAAATACTGGGACGATGTCTTTGAAAGAATCGATGGTAGTGTAAGCACAGTCTCTGCTACAGAAGCACTTGCAGTTCTTACAAGATTTAAAAAGATAGTCGATGAGGGAATTAAGAAGGCCATAAAACTTGGAAATGGTATATGTCCTACATATTTCTATTATGATGTGACCTACTATACCAAGGATGATGATGGCATACATCCTGTATCCTTTAAGGTCAACATGGTGCCTCTTTTCTTAGAAGGTCCTGTGAGATATCTTAAGACAGCTATAGATCTTGACAAGAAGAGAGCGCTTTATGACAGGATCAAAGAAAGTGACCTGTATGATGACAAGCTCAAGATGTATAAAATAAATGCACCTCTATCAGATGCTTCATACGAACTTGGCAGATGCAGATGCTTTACTCCGGGATGGCTTGAAAATGAGTCTATATGGCTTCATATGGAGTACAAGTACCTTCTTGAACTTGTAAGATCAGGTCTATACAAAGAGTATATAGACGATCTTCGCACAGCTCTAGTTCCATTTATGGATCCTTCAGTATATGGAAGAAGTATATATGAGAACTCTTCATTTATCGCAAGCAGTGCAGGTCCTGATGACAAGATCCATGGCAAGGGCTTTGTAGCAAGACTTAGCGGATCTACTATAGAATTCATGAGTATGTGGAAGATCATGATGTTTGGAAATGAGCCTTTTATGCTTGAATCAGGTGAACTTGCATTTGCACCAAGTCCTGTTATTCCGGAGTATCTGATCCCTGAGTCAGATGATGAAGGTAGAACAGTTAGCGCCAGATTCATGGGACAGACTGATATTGTATATCATCTTGGAGAAAGAAAAGATTATATCCCGGGTGAATACAAGATCACTAAGATGGTGGCAACAGATGCAGAAGACAAAGAAAAAGAGATCACAGGCCAGGCTATGAAGGCTGATGCAGCTATAGCCCTTAGAAGCGGAGCCTATAAAAAAGTAGACATATATCTTGCCTGATAGAAAAAAACGATATATGAAAATGATATATGGCTATTTTGACCAAAAGATATTGATCAAAAATATTTTTCACCAACATCCTGCCATATAAAAAAACGACACCATTTTAAAATTTGGATAATTTTTTGACACCTATAACCCTCCTATAATCAAAGCATAAACACAAAACGTGCTTTAACAAGGAGGGTTATTTTTATGAAGTTGAAAAAGTTAATGGCAATCTCATTAGTAGGTGCTATGGCTGCTTCTATGGTGGGATGCGCCGGATCATCTGATGGCAAAACAGGTGCAGATAACGGAACAAGTACAGAGAATTCCGGTGAGGCAGTAGCATCAAATGGCGAGAAGCTTGTTGTATGGACTCTTGCATCTGACCTTAAGCAGTTTGCTGAAAGATACACAGAGCAGACAGGTACAGAAGTTGAGACAGTAGTTATCGAGCCAGGTGACTATCCAACCAAGGTTCAGACAGCTCTTATGGGCGGCGAGACAGAGCCTGATATCATCGTAGGTGAGCCTCAGATGCTTGAAGACTTCTATGATAATGGATTCTTTGCTGATCTTGACGAGCTTGGAGCTAAGGATTATGAAGGCCAGATCGTAGATTATGTATGGAAAGTCGGCCAGGATGCAGATGGCGTCCAGAGAGCTATCTCATATCAGATCACACCTGCAGGAATCTACTATAGAAGAGATATTGCAACAGAAGTATTCGGAACAGATGATCCTGAAGAGATCGGCAAGTATTTTGCAGATTATGGAACAATCCTTGATACAGCTAACACACTTAAGGATGCAGGATACAGAATCTTCGCATCAGACTCTGAGATCAACTATTTCTCAGGTGACAGCGCTTGGGTTGTTGACGGAGCACTTAACGTATCACAGGCAAGACTTGATTATATGGACCTTGTAATCTCACTTTACCAGGACGACCTCACAGCATATGCTAACCAGTGGTCAACACCATGGTATCAGGCTATGAGCGGAGAGGTTCCGATCCTTACAGCTGAGATCCAGAACTACGAAGATGATTCAGTTAACGTATGGGATGCAGAGTCTTTCGAAGAGGCTACAGCAGATCTTGAGAAGACAACAGTATTCGCATTCGGTCTTCCTTCATGGGGTGTTCTTACAATGAGAGACAATGTAGGCGAGACATCAGGTAAATGGGGCGTATGCCAGGGACCTGCTTACGGATTTGGCGGCGGTACATACATCGGTATCTCAAGCCTTTCTGAGAGAAAAGAACTTGCTTGGGACTTCATCAAGTTCTGCACACTTAACGAAGAGACAGCTGACTGGTGGATCGAGACATCTGAAGGTGACACAGTATCACTGATCTCTGCTCTTGACAAGCACAAGGATGACGAGAACGCAGTATACGGCGGTGAGAAGCTCTACAGCTTCTGGCTTGAGCAGGCTGAAGGCATCGATTATTCTAAGGTAACTAAGTATGACAAGGTTATCGGCGATGCATGGGGTCAGGCGATCGGAGCTATCAAGACTGGCCAGGCTACTAAGGAAGAAGCTCTTAACACCTTCTATGACACAATTGAATCTACATATCCTGATATCAAAGTAACAAGGTAATTTCTGCTAAAAGACAACACGCCGGAGAGACTAACGGTTCGATATTGGTGGCGTAGAAATGTGCCAATATCGATCCCCTCTCCGGTTTTTTAAAACAGAAAGAATCGAGGTTACTATGAGTAAGATCAATAAAAAGAGAAGCAAACTAACTGCATATAACAACTGGGGATACGCATTTGTAGCCCCATTCGTGATCGTATTTCTTATTTTCAGCGTATATCCTGTTCTTCGTACTCTGTATCTGAGTTTTACAGATCTTAAAGTTATGGGACAGGCTCATTTTATCGGACTTGACAACTATACTCGAGTTGTGACAGACAAGTTTTTCTGGATAGCACTGTGGAACACAGTTCGTATCTGGACTGTTAACATTGTACTTCAGCTGGGACTTGCATTCCTTCTTATGATGGTATTTAGTGATGTCAAATACAAGATGGCAGGTCTTTCAGTATTCAGGGTTGTATATTATCTTCCCAATCTTATCGCGGCAACATCTGTAGCATTTCTTTTCAGTACTCTTTTGGACTGGAGATTTGGTACTTTTAATATTTTGCTTAATCAGGTTTATAAGCTTTTTGGAGCACATTATGCTCCTATTGACTGGATCGGAAACTCAGCAACAGCAGGACCTACTATTGCGGTGATCCAGTCCTGGATGTGGTTTGGTAACTCATTCATCATGCTTATGGCAGGTGTTCAAGGTATATCCAAGGACTACTTCGAGGCAGCAGCTATTGACGGCGCAGGCAGATGGACTATCTTTGGTAAGATCACTCTTCCTCTTATAAAGCCTATCATGATGTATGTAGCTATTACATCTCTTATCGGCGGACTTCAGATGTTCGATCTGCCATACCTTATGGTCAATCCGGCAACAGCATCTTATGGTTCAGTTCAGACAGTAATGATGTACCTGTACAAATTTGGATTTACTTCAGGTACTGTACAGACAGGCTTTGCATCTGCCATAGCATATGCACTGTTCCTTATCATCCTGTCAGTATCACTGTTACAGATCAAATTATTTAACAGAAAGGAGAAGTGATATGGGTTTTACTATTAAAAAAGGCATTTTGTATATACTTCTCATAATCCTTGCTGCAACCTGTCTTCTTCCTTTCACTCTCATGATAGTCAATGCAACAAGAAGCGGAGCTGAAATATCAAGCTCATTCACTTTCATACCCGGAACTCACCTTAAAGAGAACTGGGATATACTATTTGGATACTTCAACCTCTTCAGAGGTATGTTCAATAGTGTATTAGTTGCAGTTCCTGCAACACTTCTTGGAGCATATTTCTCAGCTCTTACAGCATACGGACTTGCTATGTACAAGTTTAAGGGTAACAAGGTTATATTCGGTGCGATCCTCACATTCATGATGATCCCCGGACAGTTGTCACTTATCGGTTTCTATCAGTTGTGTACAAAGCTTCATCTTGTTAACTCATATATACCTCTTATAGTGCCTGCAATTGCAGCTCCGGGAACAGTATTCTTCCTAAGACAGTATATTCTCTCATCCCTCTCCCCGTCTTTGGTAGAAGCTGCAAGAATTGACGGATCACCAGAGATATATACATTCCACAGGATAGCCCTTCCCATAATATCACCTGCTATGGCGACTATGGCTATCATGGGATTCATCGGCAACTGGAACAACTACCTTCTTCCGATGATCATCCTAAACAAGAATGAGAAATTCACTCTCCCTGTAATGATGGCAACCCTTCGTGCATCCATTGATGCTGCCAAGAACCAGGGCGCTACATATCTTGCAGTAGCAATATCCGTAATACCGATCCTGCTCGTATTCTGCTTCTTCTCGCGATATATTATCAGCAGTATATCAGCAGGTGCGGTCAAAGAATAAAAACAAGGCCAATAGAAGCTGTCACTTAGGTGGCAGCTTTTATTGATGAAATGGCGAAAACTTCCTACTAGGATGGTGCAGTATCACCAATGGAATTGCCGGGTCAGGCAGTATATAGATCATTGCCATGCTGTTAATTGTTTTATAATTCATGGCATGATATCTGGCGATTCCCATTCTGGGGTCCAAACTCGCTTCGCTCAGACAGGTGGACCCCGGGCAGAATGGAAATCTCCATCTATCATACTCATGAATTTAATAAAACGATTAAAAGCATGGCAATGATCTATATACTGCCTGACCCGGCAATTCCATTGGTGATACTGCATCGACCAAGTGGAAAGTAATGAAATGATATGAAACTCTTCGTCATGATATAATTATGCCAAATCTATTGGATCTTTTTGGCAATATGAAAGGATAAGTGTAGAAAATGAGTAGAAATTTTATTTTCAGGAAATTTAATATTCTTTTATTAGCACTTATCATGCTCGCAGGATGCGCGGATGCTGCAAGTAATGGCGAAAACGTACCTGCTGCGGACACAGATGTCATAACTTTTGACTGGTATGTGAACTATTCCTGGTTCGTTACGGACTGGGGTGAGAATATGGTGTCTCAGAAGTTCACTAAGGATACAGGAGTAGATATAAATTTCATTACGCCTATGGGCAATGAGACCAATAAGCTTGAGTCACTTATCGATTCAGATTCACTGCCTGATATTGTAACTATAGGATGGTGGGAGCCGCAGATCCAGACGATGCTTGATAGGGGGATGGTATATCCTCTTAACGAGCTTGCTGATATGTACGATGCTTCTTTTTACGATGTGACTGATGATATGGTCAGGGACTGGTATACCATGAGTGATGGCAATATCTACGGATATCCCAACTCTACCTACACGCCCAAAGACTTGGAAGAGCATGACAATATCGCATCCAATCAGACTTTTCTTGTAAGGAAAGATATATATGAAGCTATAGGAAGTCCTGATATGAGTACTCCGGAAGGTTTCTATAATGCCGTAGCCAAAGCTGTTGAGATGTTCCCGGAAGTAGACGGCAAGCCTCTTATACCGATAGGCGCGCATGAATTTGAGCAGGACGGGTGCGTATCTTTTGACCAGTATCTGCAGAACTTCCTGGCGGTTCCTTATGAGAAGGACGGGGTCAAGTATGACAGGAAGACTGACCCTGAGTATCTAAGGTGGCTCAAACTCTTCAGAAAGCTATGTCAGGATGGGTATCTGGCTGATGATATCTTCGTAGACAGGCGGACACAGACAAGTGAGAAGGTAAGCGAGGGGCGGTACTTCTGCATGCTGTATCAAAGGACTGACCTTGCAGATCAGGAGAAAGAGCTCTATGCCAAGGATCCTGATAAGATCTACATAGCAGTAGACGGTCCAAGGAATTCTAATGGCGATGATCCTGTGCTTCCTTCTAATGGTATAGTTGGCTGGACGCTGACTTTTATATCCAAGAATTGTAAAGACCCTGAAAGGGCTATAAAGTTCATGGACTATATGTTAAGTCAGGATGGGCAGAAGCTTTTGTATCTGGGGATAGAAGGCAAGACTTACGATATGGTAGGAGATGTCCCTGTTATGAAAGAGGATGTTAAGAAGATACTCTCTACAGATCGTGAGACGTATGATGCCATATACGGAGCGGATGATACCTACTGGATGCTTCAGAACAATGTAATGCAGCTTGACTGGCATATGGAGACGGAAGAGCCTCTCAAGCAGCTTGAAGAGTGGACATATCCTTATACTACATATCTGGGTCAGTACGATGTTATCATCAATGAGGACTCGGAGATAGGAAGGATATATTCTGCCTGCAGAGAGCTGTGGGGGACTACGCTTCCAAGGCTTCTTCTGGCAGGTTCAGATGAAGAGTTCGATGAGATATTGGAAGAGTATATAAGTCAGCGTACGAGTCTTGGTTACGACAGACTTATGGAAGAAGAGACCAGACAGATGATAGAGAACAAGAAGAGACTTGGAATGGAATAAGTCGCTATATTGTGCGAGGGCTTGGATGAAAGAAGGAAGCTTTTTTGGCAATTTAAAAATAAATAGTAGATTCACCCTTGTGATCCTTGCTTTTACCTTCGTTCCTATTGGCGTTATGGCAGGTGTCCTTTTTAGGAATCTTGAAACAGATGCTATAAAAGAAAGCTATAACTACATGGAAGCCAAGGTTACAAGAGACTATGCGATGATCTCGACCAATATCGAATCGATCAATATGTCTACAAGGTTCTTTTTGTCAGATGAGGGTCTTTCGGATATTCTTACGATGGCTTATGATGGTCAGACTATGGATACGAGGCAGATCATTGATTTTTATAATACTCAGGTGGCTGACCTTGAAAGGCTTGTTAATAATAATCCTGTACTGTATGCAGTAAGAGTATATGGCGTCAATGACAATGTGCAGGAGATGATGCCTGTTTTGTACAATAATACCCGTATGAAAAAATTGTCATGGTACGACGATGTCAAAGAGGGCTGGCATTTTGGATATTACGATACCCTCTTTTCCTCACTTACTACAGATCAGGGGACAGAGCTTGCAGGTCTGTGCAGTCAGGTTACAGATTATGACAGAGGCGTTATCGGATATGTGGAAGCGGCGATGCCGCTTAAGACTATGTTCCCGGGAGTGTATGAAGGTGATGATACTCTGTACAGCTTCTTTGTAAGCAGTAGTGGACAAGTTCTGTTTGGAAGTACTAAAGATAACACAGAAAGCTTGGAGGCAAGCACTGGTTACAGCAAAGAGCCTGATTTTGGCGATGGTCTTGATGATAGTACATATTATAGATCTGATAAAGTGGATGAAAGTCTTATTATAGACGCATTTACTACAGATCTTGGAGATCTTGACAGACAGATAATATACAAGAAGATCTCAGGAAGATACCTGACTATAGCGCGGTATCCTATACGAAGCCTTAATGGTGTTATGTATAGTGTCCAGGATATTACCAGTCAGGTATGGGCGGTATATCATAGGCGCAATATCTTTGTCTTTATAATGACTATAGTCCTGTTCGTCACAGCGGGTCTTATATACAGGATTGTAAGGCGTTTCCAGAAAGAGGTGCTGTCCAAAAGCTCAGAACTTAGATCTCTTCAAAACCAGATCAATGCCCATTTCATCTACAACGTACTTGAGTCTATCAAGATGATGGCCGAGATAGATGAAAAGTATGAGATATCGGATGCCATAACTTCTCTTGGCAAGCTTATGAGATATAGCATAAAGCAGGGCTTTGGCAATGTGCATCTTAGTGATGAGCTTGAATATATCAAGAACTATGTGCTCCTTATAAACTTAAGGTATGATTTTGAAGTTATATTGTCGCTGAATGTACCTGGGGATCTTCTAAGTCAGGAGATACCTAAGATGTCACTGCAGCCTATAGTAGAGAACGCGGTACTTCACGGCATAGAGCCTGTGGCAGCAGATACGACTATCTATATCAAAGCCTGGAAAGATGATGATAGATTCCGTATAGAGATCACGGATTCCGGCAAGGGCATGGATGAAGGTGAGCTTCAAAAACTTTTAAAACGTATACATGGTGAGATAGAAGAAAGCGGCGGAAGAGGAAACGGCATAGGGCTTAAAAATGTGGAGGACCGTATTAAGCTGACGTTTGGATCCGAGTATGGTCTGGGAGTATATTCTAAGCCCCTTAAATATACTAAGGTTTCTATAGTACTTCCAAGAAGAGATCTGGAGAAAAAGTAGTTCGTAAATACTGGTGTACTGACTTGCTCAAATTTCAAATAACAGATATGTGAAATATAAGCAGGTCAGCTGTATATAAAGAAGTGGCAGGTGAACATGCATACATTATTGATCGTAGAAGATGAGAAAATGATACGACAGGGCATAAAAGCTATGGTACAAAGAAGCGGTGTTCCTGTTGACAATATCCTTGAGTGCTCTAACGGGGAGGATGCGCTTAATCTAATGCATACAACCCATGTTGATGTCATGTTCACAGATATCAGAATGCAGAAGATGGACGGGATCGAGCTTGTAAGAAGGGTAGGAGAGCTTGACGATAAGCCTCTAATAGTTGCAATAAGCGGCTATGACGACTTTTCATATGCTGTTGAAATGCTTAGAAACGGCGTTAGAGAGTACCTTTTAAAACCTGTTGAGAGAGATAAGATAGCCGAAATCCTTAGAAAGCTTAATGATGAACTTGAAGAAAGAACTGATGAGCAAAATAAGGATAAAGAGCTTGGGCTTAGGCAGATAAGAGATCTGCTTGATAAGGAGCTTGATGAACAGAAAAAGAAGCTGATAATAGATAAGTATTCTTTATACTTTTTTGATACTTTATATAGGGTATGTATATATAATGCTGAAAAGAGTAAAGCAGGTAACAGCGTAGACGATGCCAGGCATCAAGGTCATGAAGATTCTGGCTCCAAAATGGATGGTAATAACTACTCGGATCAGTATGAAGCCATTTCTTTTGACGATCAGGACGGATCAGTGGTCATACTAAAAGAGGACATGATCAGAGCTTTTATCAATAATGAAATGCCTGATAAGTGCGCGGGGTTAAGTGATGTTCATGAAGGGCTGTCAAGCCTGTTGGATGCATACAAGGAAGCTGTATCTATGCGTAAGCTTTCTTTTATCAAAGGAAAAACATGTGTATATGGATCTGATAGGTTTGAAAGTGTAAATCCTAATTTAAAAGAAAAAGCTAAAGAGCTTCTGACAGAAACTGAGCGCACCAAGAGGATTCAGATCATAGGAACTGATAAGACAGAAGATGTCATATACAGATGGAAGCAGCTCTTTAAGGTACTGGAAAATGGTCAGATAGATATTGAAGAGTTCTGCGATGAAATGGACGCGAGCCTTTCTTCGATACCGCAGGTTTACAGAGACAATGTTACAGATGACGATCTTAAAATGGTAGAGTCTTTGAAAAAGCTTAGTGAATACGACAACCTGTCCGAATATCAGAACCTTTTTATGGACTGGCTCCTTAATTTAAACCAAAGGCTTGGCAATAGACCGGATGACAGTAACATAAGACAGAAGATAGAACTGGCCAGGAAGTATATAAATGATAATTATAATAAAGATCTGAACATGGCCGTTGTATCTAACTATGTGTCAATGAACTATTCGCTCTTTTCCTATTCATTTAAGGGATATACCGGCAAGAACTTTGTGAATTATTTGAAGGAGATAAGGATAGAGAAGGCCAAGGAACTATTGACAAGTACCGACCTTAAGGTGATAGAGATAAGCCAACAGGTAGGTTATGATAACGAGAAGCACTTCATGAAGACCTTCAAAGCCATGTGCGGAGTATCTCCCGGAGAGTATAGGAAGAATATGACAACCTGATGGCAAAATGGTGGCAGATGATCTCATGACTTAGAGCCAAGGGATCACTTGCCACCGGAAAGAAAACTATATCCGCGCGCGTATCTTATATTCCTTCGGATTAAGTCTGTTATAGTTATCAAGATATGTCATTATCTTCTTCTTAACTTCATCAGTAGATGCAGCATTCTTATTAAGCAGTATATGGAATGTTCCCTTATTTATACGCCCTGCGATCGCACCTTCCGGTACAGAATTCCTGATAGCCTGGCCGATCACAGATATTGCAAAGTTTCCGGCTTCTTGACCGTGATCTTTGTTTATGCTATCAAGATCTTCTGTATCCACGATCATTAGGATCTTGTCTGCATCGCTATCATCTATACTATCTGAACTGTTTTTATTCTTATAATATTCAAATCCTGCGCTGCTATACAGCCCTGTAAGCGCGTCTTTCATATACAGCTCTTCAAGATGAGTTGCCATGGCATCGGATTTCTTTCTGTTCCTTATGTTATTAAGCAGCTGTGATAAGTTCACAAGATATTGTATCAGCTTAAATGGATATTTTATCCTGTTGTTCTCAAAGGTCATAACTATATATCCTATAGAGCCTGCATGGTTATATATAGGAGATACGATTATGGCATTTTCCTTATCTGACATTAGGAAGTCAGGCAGCAGCGTATTATTCTTGAAAGTGCAGGAAGGGAGCCTTTTGCCGTTTTGCAAAGCAAGATACATAGTAAGGGTATCGGAGCTTTTTTCATAGTTTACAGAATCTGTGGATGCGGTCAGGGTCAGTATCTTGTCAGACAGATTGTTCCAGCTGTCGCTAAGAGCCAGGTAGAATCCGTTACAGTTTTCAATCTCCCTTGCATACTCTTCAATGAGATCCAGCATATCTTCAAGATCACTTGCAGGACCGAAGGCAGAAGCTATCTTGGAAGACATCATGATGGACTTTTCAAGGTCAGCTATCTGATGCAAAAGCGTGTGAGTATACATATGAACTCTTCTGTCAGAAGGGTAGCTGCAGCCGCAGGATCCTCCATATATCACTTTGGCAAAAACGCTTGTATTAGACCTCTCGCGTCCTCGGATAAGGCTGTGAAGGTTACTTACTGCGATACGTCCAAGATCATATACAGGATAAGATATAGTTGTAAGTGCCGGTATCATGTTCTGTCCTGCAGGCAGGTTATCACATCCTGATACGCCGAAATCCTCGGGGATCTTATATCCTTTATTTTCGGCAGTGATTATCAGCTCATAGGCAAGCCTGTCGTTATAACAGATGATGGCATCCGGGATATTAGTCCCTTTTTGGGTAAGATGATCAAGAGCCTTATCGAAATCATCAGGTGTTTCATCACATACATAGTAGTCGTTATCATCTAATGACAGACCGTGATGGGACAGGGTCTCTTTGATGATGCCAAGCCTTAATTCAGAAATATCTGATTCACTCTTACACCCAAGGTAGCATACGCGCTTTGCACCGTGCATGCTTACAAAGTGCTCTGTAATGACCGAGAACATCGTACTATTATCCATAGTTACATTTGGAAAAGAAGGATCCGTATCATTGACTTCAATAACCGGAAGCCCGGACTTTTTTATAGCACCAGAGATCTTATCTCTGAGATCTCTGGATGCATATGTTCCGGATGCGAATATGACGCCGCTTAGATTCTCATAAACTGGGAGCCTTAGTATGCACTCTTCTATATTAGAAAGATCTCCAAGTGATTCGCCGTCATTGGTTGTGAATACCTGCGTCTGATAGCCGTGTTCAAGCGCCTTATCGATTATTCCCTGTGTGAGATTCTTTTGATATTCGCCATAAATGTGTGAGATAAAAAGAGCTATTTTTTTACTAAACATAATCCCCCAATTCATCATATACCCAAGCTTTGATCCGCTTCATAAGATCAAAGTGTTATTAAACCCAAAATTTATAAAATAAGATATTCAAACTTCTAAAATTTGCACACTAAAAATAAAAAAATGTAGCGTATACATTTTATCATAGAATGGTATGATGATGACATAGCTGCTTTGATTGTACAAAACAGCCATGTCACATGGGGTGCGCAGGTTACATGCGCCGGAAAGGTATTTGAACATATGAAAAAATGGACAAGAGCTAATTTTCAACCAAATCTTCCTCTTGAAGGAGATAAGAAAGTTACAGCAAGCGCTGAGCATATAGAGCTTTCAATGCGGGCAGCAGCAGAAGGAATGGTACTTCTCAAAAACGAGAAGGATATACTTCCGCTTGCAAAAGGGACCAGGGTTGCTCTTTTTGGCAAAGGAACTTTTGACTACGTAAAAGGAGGCGGCGGATCAGGAGACGTATATACCAAGTACGTAAGGAATATCTATGAAGGCTTTAAAGCTCTTGGAGTAGATGTATTCGAGCCTTTATGCGAGTATTACAAAAAAGATGTAGATAGCCAGTATCAAAAAGGTGCAGCGCCGGGCATGACAGTAGAGCCGGAGCTTCCTGACGATCTACTAACATCAGCAGGATTTTATACAGATACAGCCATCATCAGTATCAGCAGATTCTCCGGCGAGGGATGGGACCGTTCAGATGTAGAGTATAACGGCGAGTACAATCCCTGGGAGACAGAAGTCAGCATGCCCAAAACTGCAGGCAGGATCTTCCCAAAGGGAGATTTCTATCTTACAGATGCTGAACAGGAGATGATCAGCAAAGTAAGCGGCAGATTTGCAAAGACTATAGTAGTCCTTAATGTGGGCGGCATCGTAGATACCAAGTGGATCAAGTGCGGTGATAAGATAGGTGCGGCTCTTCTTGCATGGCAGGGCGGAATGGAAGGAGGCCTTGCAGCTGCAAGGATACTCATGGGTATAGATAACCCGTCTGGTAAGCTTCCTGACTCTTTTGCCATAGATATAGATGACTACCCGTCTACAGAAGGCTTCCATGAATCGGTAGATTATGTAGACTATACAGAAGATATATATGTTGGCTACAGATATTTTGAGACCATAAAAGGTGCCAAAGAACGCGTAGTATATCCTTTTGGATACGGTCTTTCCTATACATCTTTTGACAAAGAGCTGATCAAAGTGATCGAAGAAGATGACGGCTTCACATTCAGAATACGAGTTACCAATACAGGTAAGCTCGCCGGTAAGGAAGTTGCTGCTATCTATATGTCAGCACCTATGGGCCAACTTCAAAAACCCTCAAGAGTTCTTGTTGCATTCGAAAAGACAAGACTTCTTGAAGCAGGAGATGCTCAGGTTATGGAGCTGTATGTATCCAGATACCAGCTATCATCCTACGACGATCTTGGCAAGATAGAAGAGTCCTCTTATGTTATAGAAAAAGGTGAATACAGTTTCTTCCTTGGGTCAAGCGTAGAAGATGCCTTCGAGACAGAGTATAAGTTCGTGGCACCTGAAGACATAGTTTATAAGAAACTTTCAAGAAAGCTTGCACCGGTATCTTTGAAAAAGAGACTCCTTGCAGACGGAAGCTATGAAGATCTCCCCACAGGTCCTGATGCTGATATTAACGAGTGCATATTTGAAAAGATGGTTCCGGGAACAGAAGAAGCTGTAGTTCCTGCGGACAGAGGAAGAGAACCGTATCTTCTTATGGATCCTTATAAGACCAAGGATACAAAGCCCCTTATAGATGTCTATGAAGGGAAAATATCTATTGAAGACTTTATAGCACAGCTAAGAGATGATGATCTTATAGACCTTCTGGGAGGTCAGCCCAACAGAGGCGTTGCCAATACCTGGGGCATGGGCAATAAGCCTGAATACGGCGTACCTAACGTCATGACAGCAGACGGCCCTGCAGGAGTTCGTATAAATCCTGACTGCGGCGTAGTTACAACAGCATGGCCATGCGCTACTCTTCTGGCATCTACCTGGAACAAGGAACTGCTTTACAAAGTCGGCGAAGCAGGAGGCAAGGAACTTAAGGAAAATAATCTCCAGATCTGGCTCACACCGGCTGTTAATATCCACAGAAGTCCACTTTGCGGAAGGAACTTCGAGTACTACTCAGAAGATCCATATCTTGCAGGAAAGCTTGCATCAAGTCTTGTAAAGGGTATCCAGTCTCTGGGCGTAGCAGCAAGTGTCAAGCACTTTGCAGCCAACAACAAGGAGACCAACAGGAAACACAGCGATTCTAGAGTATCAGAAAGAGCCCTTAGAGAGATATACCTAAAGGCCTTCGAAATAATAGTCAAAGAGGCAGATCCATGGACCATCATGTCAGCCTATAACGCAGTCAATGGCCAGAGAGCATCAGAATCCAAGGACCTTCTTACAGGAATCCTTAGAGATGAATGGGGCTTTAAAGGAATGGTAACCAGTGACTGGTGGAACAGGGCAGAGCAGTACAAAGAGATCCTTGCAGGCAATGATGTTAAGATGGCCAATGGCTATCCGGACAGAGTAAGGAAAGCCATGGAGATGGGAGCTATACATAGAAGCGACTTGGAAATATGCGCAAAGCGTGTACTTATGATGATACTGAAGCTTGATTGATGGGATGTTATTACTTTTTTATGCTATAACAGGATGTTATCACGAATAAAAATCGGAAAGAAGTGAGGCATGGAAGCCGAACGCCGATTTTTATGCTATAATTGCCTCATATCATTCTAATTTCGGGGGTCCTTGCCATGGAAAATAAAAAAGCAGTTGTATCACTTGGTCACGAAGCACTTGGATATACAACAGGTGAACAAAAAGAAGCAGTATCTAGAACTGCAAAAGCACTTGCTGATCTTGCTCAGGCAGGTTATCAGCTTACCATAACTCATTCTAACGGACCGCAGGTCAGCATGATACATAAGGCCATGACTGAGCTGCACAGAATATACATAGACTATACGGCTGCTCCTATGAGCGTATGTAGTGCCATGAGCCAGGGCTATGTAGGATATGATCTTCAGAGCTCACTTAGAAGCGAACTTGAGCAAAGGGGCATATCTAAAACAGTTACAACTATCCTCACACAGGTAACAGTAGATCCATATGATGAGGCTTTCTATTCACCTACTAAGGCAATCGGAAGATTCATGTCCAAAGAGGATGCTGATGCAGAGATCAAGAAGGGCAATTTTGTAAAAGAAGTTCCCGGCAAAGGATACCTTAGAATAGTAGCTGCTCCAAAGCCTATTGATATAGTAGAACTTGATGCTATAAAGCTTTTAGCTGACGCGGGAGTAGAAGTTATAGCCTGCGGTGGTGGCGGAATCCCTGTTCTTGAACAGGAGCACAAATTAAAAGGAGCATCAGCTGTAATCGAGAAGGATGCAATTGCAGGTAAGCTTGCAGCAGACCTTAAGGCAGACCGTCTCGTAATCCTTACATCTGTTCCTTGTGTATATACATCTTTTGGTAAGGACGATCAGGCTCCTATCGAGAAGATGACTGTCGCCAAGGCAAAAGAGTATATAGAAGCAGGCGAATTCGGAGAAGGAGACATGCTTCCCAAGATAGAAGCTGCTATACAGTTCCTTGAAGCAAATCCTGAAGGATCAGTACTTATAACATCGCTGGATCACGTATCGGATGCACTTAAAGGCCGCTCCGGAACATTCATTACAGCATAATAACACCGGATACGGGAAAGAAACCGGGGACAAAGTTAAGGGACCATTTTTGGATTCAAGATCCAAGAAGTGGTCCCTTTAATTCTGCCTCTGGAAGTCTTTTATTTGACAGCTGTTCTCTGCTTTTTAAGAATCTATTTTTATCTTTTGGAATCAGCCTTCAGTTTCTACAGCACCTGGCATAGATGAGGCATTTTCATCTGTAGTATAGAACTCGGCTTCGTCAGATGCATTCCATCCGGATTCTAAATAGATATTGCCGTCATCTGAGATGAAGAGATTAAGGTTTCTGGTTATTCCATGAGGTGCTACTGATGTAAACCATCTTCCGGACATTGTAGTGCCATCACCAAATACAGCTTCACCAATTGATGTTTCAAAGATTCCATATAGAATGGGAGTCTCAAAATACTCTTCATAATCAAGTCCGTTATCACTAAGAAGCTTATTGATAGCTGTAAGCTCATCTTCTGTAAAAGCAAACTCAATATCATGTTCATTAATATATTCAGGCTCGGTCGTCACATAGGTTCCATTGGCGGATACGCCTCCTCCCATGCATCCAAAGCCCCTTTGAGCAATCTCCATTGATTCGCCGCTTATTTTGAAAAAGTATACAGCATCAAATTCTTCGTCTACAGCGAACATAGTATTCTCCGAAAGATAGTAACCTGTAATATTATCTATATCTCCACAGTTGCCGTAGTGATCGAAACTACCATTTACAAGGCAGGTACTTTTTGAAACTTCTTCTATTTCGACATAGCCATCTACACCCATAGCTACATATGTCCTGTTCCAGGTGCCGATGAATTTGCTGTTATCTATATCGGATACTCCGTTTTTGAGTGTCTGGAGCTTTGAATCATCAACTTCTATACTTGGATCATTAAAAAGTTCTTCGAACAAGTCACAAGCTGCAAGATAGTCTTCTGAAGAAGAGATAAGAGCGGTGGACTCATCATCTACCAGATCATCGCTTGCACCAATTGATGAAGCGTCAGATGAGTTGTCAGATGCGTCTTTCGAGCTTGAATTATTAGAATCAGTATTTACATCTGTTGTTATGACTATAGATGCATCATCAGTAGAACTTAGATTTTCAATATTAGCGTCAGTGCATCCTATGAGAAAAGAAGCAGATAGAGATGCGAGCAAAGCTTTTGCAAGTATTTTTTTCATAATAGTCCTCTTATTAATAGATAAGCATGATCTATTGAACGTATCTTATAAAAATATACTATCAATATACATGTCTATGATCTTGTGATCAAAAAGATACTATTATTAAAAACTATAATAGTTATATTTTCAAGGGTTGTATATTTTGTGATATTATAAAAAACCCCGGAAAATGAATGAACATCTTCCGGGGGATATTGTACTAATGAGCAGATGATATTACAGATCGGATACATGGAATACTTCCAGTAGTTCAGTAAGCTCGGTTGAGATATTCTCAAGTGTAGCAGAAAGATCGCTGATATTCTCAACAGTGTTGTTGACTTCCTGCATTGAAGCACTTGTCTCCTGAGCGCTTGCAGCATTTTCTTCTGATATAGCTGACAGTGAACTCATTGTATCGTTTAGATCAACGCATTTGGTTCTGGTGATCTCTGCTGCATCCTTGGCTTTGTTGAAGTTCTCACGAACATCTGCGATCATACTGATAACATCTCGTACAGCCTCAGCTGTTTCATCGCTTATCTGCTGCTGGCCTCCAACTGCGTCATTGAGCTGGCTTACGGTTCTTACTGCGGATTCGGAGCTGTCGGATAGTCCCTTCATGATCTCGCCGATACGCTGAGCGGACTGAGATGACTGAACTGACAGATCCTGAATCTCTGTAGCAACGACCGCGAAGCCTTTACCTGCTTCACCTGCTCTTGCAGCTTCAATTGATGCATTAAGTGACAAGAGGTTGGTTCTGGAACTTATCTCATTAATAGCTGCAACAGCATTCTGAACTTCTTCTACAGAATCACCCATTGCTTTTACTTTTTCTGATACATCAGCAAGGGAATCTGCTGACTGGGTCATGGCAGCTTTTAACTTCTCGAAGTTAGCCTGCATGTTGTCGGAAGACTCTGCCATAGCATTGGCTTTCTCGTCAGCAGCATCAACTTCATTATTGAGAGTTTCAACATTCTGAAGAATCTCCTGAATAGCGTTAACACCGTCCTGAACACTTTCAGCCTGATTGGTAGCACCATCGGCAATCTCGCCTACAGCTATAGTGATGTTAGCACTGTTGTCCTTGGTCTGTGCTGCGCCCTGAGCCAGTTCGATAGAGGAGTCGTGGACACTTATAGAATCGTTCTTGGCACCTTTTAAGAGCTTGCTGACAGAATGTCTCATCTTTTCAAGCTGCTGCATGAGTATACCAAAATCATCATGAAGCTCTGTGTATTTAGGATCTATATGTCTTGAGAAGTCTCCGCTTCCCATTTCATCAAGCCATACAGAAGTATCCTTTAATGGACCTACGATAGATCTTGTGAGCATTACTGTCAGTACTACAGATATTATGATAAGTACAACACCTGTACCTATGGAGATTGCAGAGATATTGGTTGCTTTAGCAGACAGGACACCTTCATGCTCAGCAGTAGTAGATTCTATATAATCGATATAGTTACCTGTTCCTATTACCCATTCGAAGTTAGGATAAGCTTTGGTATAGGCTCTCTTTGGTGAAGGCTCAGTTTCGCCTGCCTTTGGGAAATAGTACTCGTTGAAGTAGCCTTCGTTTACATTTTTTTTGGCACCTTCAATGAAGTCAGCCACCATTGCAAATCCCTGACTATCTTTGGATCCCAATCTGTTGGTTCCTTCTGTATCGTTTCCAAGGAGGACTACATTGACGCCGTCATAGGTATCTACCCACAGATATCCGGCTTCGCCATAGCTTATACCTCTTATAACAGTCGCGGAATATTCTTTGGCTTCATCAAGTGTCATTGCACCGGCCTGATACAATCCATAATATGTATCGCAGATTGCGAAGGCCGTATCAACTTCGTTTTTTATCTGATCATCATAGTCCTGACTGATGGAGTCTTTGATGATCTCAACTGAAGTCGACTGAATCTGACTCATTCCTATTATAGCCATACCGCTTAATCCGATCATGGCTATTACTACAACTGCAAGAAGGATACTTAGCTTTGTTCTGACTTTCAGATTTTTCATAAGATTTTCCTCTATTAAACATATAAATGTATGGTTTGGGAGAAAAGAGACACCCAATGACTAGAAGATATTTCGGGTTTTTGGCCATAATTATTTAGCGGCTGAAGATTATTTTTTCAAGTTAAAAAATAGACTGTGCAATGACCCAAAAGAGCTTTTGGCATCAGGTGCATCATATATATTAGTGATGGTAGTAACAGCCAGGGGATACATTATCTAAAAGTTATTGTTATAGCCTTTGTTGTGATATACTATTTAAAGTATTGTGCTTAACATGCATATCAGGGAGGTTCAAGATGGATATCGCACTTAAAATCACACAGGAGCTTGGCGTTAACAAATGGCAGGTAGAAGCGGCCATTAAGCTTATCGATGAAGGTAATACCATACCTTTTATTTCCAGATATAGGAAAGAGGTAACAGGTTCACTTAACGATGAGCAGCTCCGTAACCTTGATGAGAGGCTCAAATACTTAAGGGGCCTTGAGGACAAGAAGCAGACTGTCCTTGCGTCCATAGAAGAGCAGGGTAAGCTCACAGAAGAACTTAAGAACAAGATCATAGCAGCAGAGACTATAGTAGCTGTTGATGACTTGTATCTTCCATATAGACCTAAGAGAAAGACAAGGGCAAGCGTAGCAAGAGAAAAGGGACTTGAGAAGCTTGCTGATATCATAAGACAGCAGAAGATCTCTATAGATGAACTTATAGTAAAGGCAGGAGAGTTTGTCACATCAGGTGATGTACCTGCAGATAAAGAAGTCAAGAATGTCAAGGAAGCCCTTCAGGGTGCCAAAGATATAATCGCAGAGGAACTGTCTGATAATGCAGATGTTCGCACTTATATCCGTGAAGCTACTATGCAGGAAGGCCTTATATCATCTACTGCCAAGGATGATAAGGCGGAGAGTGTATATGAGCAGTATTATGCTTATGAAGAGCCTGTAAGCAAGATTGTAGGACACAGAGTCCTTGCTCTTAACAGAGGAGAAAAAGAGAAATTCCTTAATGTTAAGATATCTGCTCCTGTAGACAGGATCCAGATGTTCCTTAATAAGACTCTTAGTCCTGATGGAGAGACTCCTCTTTCTCCTGTAATAGCAGAGATATGTCAGGATGCATATGATCGTCTTATAGCTCCTGCTATCGAAAGAGACATAAGGAATGAACTTACAGAAAAAGCTGAGGATTCTGCAATCACAGTATTTGGTAAGAACCTCCAGCAGCTTCTCATGCAGCCACCTATTGCGGGTAAGACTGTACTTGGCTGGGATCCTGCTTTTAGAACAGGATGTAAGCTTGCAGTAGTAGATCCTACAGGTAAAGTTCTGGATACTAAGGTTATTTTCCCAACAGCACCTCAGAACAAGGTGGATGAGGCTAAGTTTGAACTCAAGAAGCTTATCAAGAAGTATGGCATAGACCTTATCTCAGTTGGTAATGGTACAGCATCCCGTGAGTCTGAGCAGGTTATAGTAGAGCTTATCAAAGAGGTCGATACCAATCTTCAGTACGTTATAGTTAATGAGGCAGGAGCTTCCGTATACTCTGCAAGTAAGCTTGCTACAGAAGAGTTCCCTCAGTTCGATGTAGGCCAGAGGTCTGCTGCATCTATAGCAAGACGTCTTCAGGATCCTCTTGCAGAACTTGTTAAGATAGATCCTCAGTCCATCGGTGTAGGTCAGTACCAGCATGACATGAACCAGAAGAAGCTCGCAGAAGCACTTGGCGGAGTTGTAGAAGACTGCGTTAACAAGGTGGGCGTAGATCTTAATACAGCATCTGCACCACTTCTTACATATATATCAGGTATCAGCAAGCCTATTGCCAAGAATATTGTTGAGTATAGAGAGAAGAACGGCAGATTCACATCCCGTGAACAGCTCCTTAATGTACCTAAGCTCGGACCGAAGGCTTATGAACAGTGTGCAGGATTCCTCAGGATCCATGATGGAGACAATCCTCTTGATGATACTTCAGTTCATCCTGAGACATATGAAGCTACCAGAAAGCTCATGGAGAGACTTGGAATCACTATGGATGATGTCAGACAAGCTCAGAAGCAGGCAGCAAAGAGCATAGCTCCCGGAGCACAGAAAGCCAAGGCTTCTGACAATAAGGCTTCCAAGCAGGGATCTAAGAATGACAACCGCCGCAGAAATGAAAATAAAGTCGTAATAAGAAATACAGGAACAGCAATGGGCGCGGCTCTTGCAGCAGCATTTGGCACAGCATTTGTTGCTGACGGATCATCGGACAACAAGAAAAGCTCAGGTTCAAAAGGCGGATCAGCAAGTGCAAATAATGGCAGCAGCGCATCATCTTCCAAAGGCACAGCAGGATCTCTTTCTGCAAGGCTTGGAGATAAGGCTAAGCTTGCAGCAGATCTTGGAATAGGTGAGATCACTCTTACAGATATCGTATCTGAGCTTGAAAAGCCAAGCCGTGACCCTCGTGAGAGCATGCCGGCACCAGTCCTTCGCTCAGATGTAATGGATATGAAGGACTTAAAGCCCGGAATGATCCTTAAGGGAACAGTACGTAACATAGTAGATTTCGGTGCCTTTGTTGATATAGGTGTGCATCAGGACGGACTTGTACATATATCTCAGATCACAGACCGCTATATTAAGCACCCTCTGGAGGCTGTGAGCGTTGGCGATATCGTCGAAGTTCAGGTTATAGAGGTTGATATTAAGAAGCAGAGAATCGGACTTACAATGAAGATCAAGAACCAGAGCAAGTAAGCTTTGGATAGAGGGATATGAGAAAACAAATCTTATCTGCGTTAATAATCATAACAGTTTTGTTCACAGAGTTGTCTTTTGCAAGTAAAGGCAGCTCTATGGATGATACTATTGCCAGCATGCAGGAAGAGGAAGCCAAGACTCAGGAGAAGATATCTGATCTTGAGAAGCAGACTCAGGAAACTCAGAATGCTATAGATGAGCTCAATGAGCAAAAAGAGCAGACACAGAACAATGTATCATCTCTTCAGAATCAGAAGTCTCAGCTGCAGGATACTGTAGATGACTATTCTGACAAGCTAGAAACGCTCAGCGCCGAGATCACAGAGACAGAGAGTGCCATGGCAGAAGTTTCAGCTCAGATCATTGCACTAAATGAAGACCTTCAGGCTGCGGAGACTCTTAGAAAAGAGCGATATGAAAGCCTTAAAAAGCGTATGCAGATGACATACGAAAGAGGCGGTGATGAAAGTCTTCTTTTGATCCTTTTTGACTCAACATCACTTCAGGACTTCCTGACCAAATATGAATATATCAATGATATAGTAGCCTACGACCAGATGAAGATGGAAGAATATCAGGCTCTCGTAGACAGTATAGCTGCGCAGATAGCGGAGATAGAGAAAAAAGAAGCAGAGCTCGATGAATATCAAACGCAGCTTGATGAAAAGCATGAAGAGCTTGCTGATCTGACAGATACGGTAATGGGGCAGCTGTCTTCTACCAACAGTACCCTTTCTTCTGAAAGAAGTAAGCTAGATGATTATGACAAGCAGTTATCCGATCTTGATGAAAAGATGAAGTCCCTTGAATCCCAGACAGCAGCTGCTCAGGCAGAACTTGCCAAGCAGATAGCAGAAAGACTTGCTCTTACCAAGGAAGATACATCAGGTTCTTACAGCGCTTCTGCATCAGAGCTTGAATGGCTTGCTGCAACAATACAGGCAGAAGCTGGAGGCGAGTCCTATACAGGTAAGCTTGCTGTAGGTTCTGTTATCATGAACAGGGTTAAGAGTTCAGCATTCCCTAATGATATTGTAAGTGTTATAACCCAGACCAATCAGTTTGCATCCTACAGGTCAGGTAAGGTTGAACTTATCATATCGGCTGGTCCCAATTCCACCTGCATTCAGGCAGCTCAGGAAGTTCTGGGCGGAGCCCGTGTGGGCGACTATCTCTTCTTCATGACCCAGTATTGGGCTGACTATTACGGGATCAGTGAATATACCATGATAGGTAACCATGCATTCTTCTACCGCTGGGTTACCAACAAGAAGTCAGAAGAACAGAGCACTCCGGATACAAGTACTTCGGAACAGAGTGAACCTGCAGATAATACTCAGGATAGCGGATCACAGGATGCACTTCCGGAGGACAATGCTACACCTGAAGCTATTCCAGAAGATAATGGCGAAGGAGATGGTGGATCAGAAGGCGATGGGCAAGAAGGATCTGGTGATGGAGAAAACACGCAGTGATATCACGTAATATGTATAAAATATATAGTGATAGATCTGATTGAATGGATAAAAACGGAAAATTGTCTATTGATATATAAGAAAATGTATTGTAGTATATGTGTGAATGACTAAGAATAAGTTATTCACACATATTTTTAATTCTCTTATTCAGAGTGGTGGAGGTACATAGGACCTGTGAAGCCACGGCAACCCCTTGATCATATCAGGAAGGTGCCAACCTGAGCGTGCAAATTACGAGCAATAAGAGGATCTGAGACCAATATCAGTTCCGCTTGTTTGTGCACGCAACAAGCGGATTTTTTATGCGCTAAATAGCGCGGTGTGTTTACACACAGAAAGGAAAACTAATGGATAAGTTTATTTTCACTTCCGAGTCAGTTACAGAAGGACATCCGGATAAAATCTGTGATAACATCTCTGATGCTATCCTTGATGCCTGCATAGCACAGGATCCTATGAGCCGTGTAGCTTGCGAGACAGCAACATGCACAGGTTTCGTTCTCATCACTGGTGAGATCACAACTAAGGCAGTAGTTGACTATGCCAAGATTGCTAGAGAGACAATCTGCGAGATCGGCTATGACAGCTCAGCTAAGGGCTTTGATGGTAACACATGTGCTGTACTTGTAGCACTTG
The DNA here is from genome assembly GCF_023206215.1 of Butyrivibrio fibrisolvens. Lineage (NCBI taxonomy): Bacteria > Bacillati > Bacillota > Clostridia > Lachnospirales > Lachnospiraceae > Butyrivibrio > Butyrivibrio fibrisolvens. The sequence goes on along the minus strand of NZ_CP065800.1, from coordinate 566,054 downwards.
ATCAGCAGTCAGCTGATATCGCTATGGGTGTTGATAAGGCTCTTGAAGCTAGAGAGAACCAGATGACAGATGAGCAGCTTGAAGCTATCGGTGCCGGTGATCAGGGTATGATGTTCGGTTATGCTACAAACGAGACAGAAGAATACATGCCATACGCTATCAGCCTTGCACACAAGCTTACCAAGAAGCTTACAGAAGTTAGAAAGAACGGAACACTTGATTACCTCAGAGCAGATGGTAAGAGCCAGGTATCTGTTGAGTATGATGAGAATGGTAAGGTTAAGAGACTCGAAGCTATCGTTATCTCAACTCAGCATGATGAAAAGATTACCCAGGAACAGATCCACGCTGATATCAAGAAGTATGTTATCGACGCAGTTGTTGATGCAGCTATGGTTGATGCTAACACCAAGATCTATATCAATCCTACAGGACGTTTTGTAATCGGCGGACCTCAGGGTGATGCCGGTCTTACAGGTCGTAAGATCATTGTTGATACTTATGGCGGAGCAGCTCGTCACGGCGGCGGTGCTTTCTCTGGTAAGGACTGCACTAAGGTTGACCGTAGCGCAGCATATGCAGCAAGATACGTTGCTAAGAATATCGTAGCAGCAGGTCTTGCAGACAAGGCTGAGATCCAGCTTTCATACGCTATCGGTGTAGCCCAGCCTACATCTGTTCTTGTAGATACATTCGGAACAGGTAAGGTTTCTAATGAGAAGCTTACAGAGGCTGTTCGTAAAGTATTCGACCTTCGTCCTGCTGGAATCATCAAGATGCTCGACCTTCGTCGTCCTATCTACAAGCAGACAGCAGCTTACGGCCACTTCGGACGTAACGACCTTAATCTTCCTTGGGAGCAGACTGATAAGGTTGAAGAGCTCAAGGCAGCAGTTAATGCATGATCAGCTTGATTAAAAATAGAAATAAAAAAATGTAAAAATATAAAAAGTGTCCCCCTTAAGGATCTGATTTTCCTTAAGGGGGACGCTTTCATTAACTGCTAATAGTATAAGGCAGGTGTCAAAAGTCCCGTAATTACAGGATGTAAAAAGGGAATGCCCAGAAGTACACGGATGTACTTCTATTCCCGTCATTATTAAGGGAATGCCAAGAAGTACACGGCCCGTTAAACCCTTATGTCATCTGTACATTTTCACTTCCAAATTTATCCTGCAGCATGGTCATGACTTCTTCTCCCGCATTGAATTTGATGCCGGGATATTTCTTCATCTGTTTGGTGTCTTTGAGGTAGGCGATTATAGAATCTTTACCGCCGTGACCTTCTATGATGCTGAGCATTTCTTTTTCGCTTATATCAAAAGCTTCCCTGTTTGCAAACTGAACCCATACTGTTCGTGGGATCTCTTCAAATGTCATGACTTTGTCAGCCATGAGTTTGGCGTCTTTTTCATCTTCGACGGATACATGGCCTTCGATTATCACGTGGGCATCTTCTGATATCTTCATGGCAGCACGCTCATAGATCTTAGGGAATACTATGACTTCTACAGCACCTGTCAGATCTTCAAGTGTTACGAATGCCATCATTTTATCATTTTTGGTATACTTGGTCCTTCTGTCTGTGACCATGCCGGCAAGAGTTACCTTTTGTCCTTCAGTAACTTTAGGTGTTCCTGTCTCCTCATCGAGATAGAAATCTGTTGTGAGGTTTGTAGAGTGTTTTTTCATAAAAGAGGCATAGGCTTCAAGCGGGTGACCACTTACATAAAAGCCCAGGACTTCTTTTTCAAAATTAAGGAGCTCTTCCTTATCAAACTCGCCTACATCAGGAAGCGGTATCTCGAACTGGTGCTTTTCTTCAGGTGCTGCAAAATCAAAAAGCGACATCTGACCTGCCATGGTGTTCTTGTTGTTATGAAGAGAATCCATGATCTGCATGTATACGTACATATACTGGCGTCTTGTTCCTCCAAGGCAGTCAAGGGCGCCGGACTTGATGAAGGCTTCTACGGCTCTCTTATTCATCTGACCGTCACCGGACATCCTTGTGAGGAAGTCATTAAGGCTTCTGAACTTGCCGTTTAAGTGTCTTTCTGCCACGACAGCTTCGATGACAGGAGTTCCGACTGATTTGATTGCGGTAAGAGCGTATAATATCGCCTTGTGCTTGTGGTTGTCTAAAGAGGCCACGTTCATAGCTTTAGAGGAATGCTCTTCATTAGGGGATGCAGCGTTCTTAGTCGAAGAGGTGGCACTTTCATCTGTATCCTCGTAGGTACAAACTGAGAATCCCACTTCTCCCTGGTTAATATCAGGAGCAAGGATTTCTATTCCCATAGAGTGGCATACGGATATGTAATACGAAACCTTGGAAGGTACGTCTATTACTGATGTCATAAGGGATGCCATAAATTCTACAGGATAGTAGTATTTGAGCCAGGCTGTCTGCATGGCTACAACGGCGTAGCAGGCGGCATGGGACTTGTTAAATGCATACTTGGCAAAGTCCATCATGGAGTCGTAGATCTTGTTGGCAACATCTGTAGATATACCTTTTGAAGCACATCCGGGAACCCCTTCTTCGGAATTACCGTTTACGAAGTTGTTCCTTTCAACTTCCATGACGTGCTGCTTTTTCTTACTCATGGCACGTCTTACAAGGTCTGCTCGTCCTAGAGTATAACCTCCAAGCTGCTGTACTATCTGCATTACCTGCTCCTGATATACGATACATCCGTAAGTTGGCTTTAAGATGGATTCAAGCTCAGGAGTGTCATAGGTTATGGATGACTGGTCGTTTTTGCCCTGGATATATTTAGGAATGAAATCCATCGGACCCGGGCGAAATAGGGATATACCGGCTATGACATCTTCAAGTGATCTTGGCTTTAGTTCCTTCATGAATGACTGCATGCCGCCGGATTCCAGCTGGAAGATACCGTCTGCATGACCGCTTCCTATAGATGCAAGTACCTTGGGATCGTTGTAGTCTATGTTGTCGATATCTATATAATTCTTATCACCTTTTTGGGCTCCAATAGAAGCGTTAGCTGCGTTAACTGCATCCTTTATTACAGTGAGGGTTCGAAGCCCCAGAAAGTCCATCTTAAGAAGGCCCAGCTCTTCGATGGTAGTCATCGTGAACTGAGTTGTTATGGAACCTTCAGCTGATCTTGAAAGAGGGATCAGGTCTTCGGCATTTTTGGAGCAGATAACTACGCCTGCAGCATGGATCGAAGTATGTCTTGGAAGGCCTTCAAGTTTTCTGCACATTTCAAGAAGGTCATGAGCCTGGTCGTTTTCTTCGTATTCTTTTCTAAGTTCAGGATTCATCTCAAGAGCTTTATCAAGTGTTATCTTAAGCTCCATGGGAACCATCTTGGACAGGGTATCAGCATAGGCATAAGGGATATCCATAGCTCTTGCAACATCCTTTATAACGCCTCTTGCAGCCATGGTTCCAAAGGTTATGATCTGGACGACTTTATCTTTGCCATACTTTCTCGTCACATGGTCTATAACATCCTGACGGCGTGTATATTCGAAGTCCACGTCTATATCAGGCATGCTGACACGTTCCGGGTTAAGGAATCTTTCGAAGAGAAGATCATACTTAACAGGGTCTATATTAGTTATATGCATGCAGTAGGATACGACAGATCCGGCTGCAGAGCCTCGTCCAGGGCCTACTGCGATGTCATGCTCTCTTGACCAGTTGATGTAGTCCCATACAATGAGGAAGTAATCAACATAGCCCATCTTCTTGATGACAGACAGCTCGTAGTCAAGCTGCTTTCTGACTGTTCCGTCGTCATCAGGATATCTTTCTTTTAATCCGTCATCACAGAGCTTATTAAGGTATGTCCATGAATCGTAGCCTTCCGGTACATCGAAATGTGGGAGCTTGGTTACACCGAACTCTATCTCGACGTTACATCTGTCAGCTATTATCTGTGTGTTATCTATAGCTTCCTGAGCGTATGGGAAGAGGGCTCTCATCTCGTCTTCGCTCTTAACATAGTAGTCAGGCTTGCCGCTCATCCTCATACGGTCTTCGTCAGATACCTTGCGCTGCGTCTGTATGCACAAAAGTACGTCCTGAGCAGCAGCGTCTTCAGATCTTGTATAGTGGCAGTCGTTGGTTGCAACAAGTGGGATGTCCAGCTGCCTTGACATACGAAGTAGAGCATTGTTGACATCTGCCTGCTCCGGGATTCCGTGATCCTGCATTTCAAGGAAGAAGTTGCCGTGACCGAAGATATCGTCATACTCTTTGGCAATTTCCACAGCCTTTTCATAGTTGCCTGATGTGATGGCCCTGGGGATAGCACCTGCAAGGCAGGCGGACAGGCATATGATGCCTTCGTGGTACTGCTTTAGAAGCTCTATATCAACACGGGGCTTATAATAATATCCTTCTGTAAAGCCTCTGCTTACGATATGTGACAGGTTCTCATAGCCTTTATTATTCTCTGCCAGAAGTATCAGGTGGAAGTATCTGTCTTCGCTTGAAGTATCCTTATCAAAACGTGATCCCGGAGCTACATATACCTCGCATCCTATGATCGGCTTTATGCCGTTTGCTCTTGCTTCTTTATAGAAATCTATAACGCCGTACATGACGCCGTGGTCTGTGATGGCACCGGCGCTCATGCCTAGCTCTTTTAATCTTTTTACATATTCAGTTATCTTGTTGGCTCCGTCCAGAAGGGAATATTCTGTGTGGACGTGCAGATGTGTAAATGCCATATAAATCTCCCATTAGCTACTTGTAGACCTAATGTTATAATCATAACATATTTTTGAGTTTTTCATTGCAAGAAGAACCTTGTTGCGATAAACTTATAAAGAAGTATTTTTTGGAATTTATATTGATATTTTTTTGTCAAACTTCTAAAAGAAATTGGCTAGGAAGTATTGAAAGGAAGCATGGATTATGGCAAAAGAGATTAAGAAGATTGGCGTACTTACCAGCGGTGGTGATGCTCCGGGTATGAATGCTGCCATAAGAGCAGTAGTACGTAAATCAATCGCAAACGGACTTCAGGTGGTTGGAATCAAAAAAGGTTATCAGGGACTTCTTAATGAAGAGTTCATAGATATGGACCGTCATTCTGTTTCAGATATCATCCAGAGAGGTGGTACAGTCCTCGGAACTGCCAGATGTATGGAGTTTAAGACCGAGGAAGGTCAGCAGAAGGCAGTTGAGATCTGCCACCAGTATGGTATCGACGGTGTCATCGTAATAGGCGGTGACGGATCTTACAGAGGTGCTCAGAAGCTTTCACAGCACGGCATCAATACAATCGGTATACCGGGTACTATCGACCTGGATATCTCCTGTACAGATTATACTATCGGTTTCGATACAGCTATCAACACAGCTATGCAGGCTATCGATAAGGTTCGTGATACATCATCTTCACATGAGAGATGCTCTATCATCGAGGTTATGGGTCGTCACGCAGGTTATATCGCACTTTGGTGTTCTATCGCTAACGGCGGTGATGATATTCTCATTCCTGAGAAATATGACTTCAACGAGCAGAAGGTTATCGACAACATCATCGACAACCGTAAGAGAGGTAAGACTCACCACATCATCATCAATGCTGAGGGTATCGGACATTCAACATCTATGGCTCGTCGTATCGAGGCAGCTACAGGTATTGAGACAAGAGCTACTATCCTTGGTTACATGCAGCGTGGTGGTTCACCTACATGTAAGGACCGTGTATACGCTTCTATGATGGGTGCATACGCAGCAGATATCATGACTCAGGGCAAGACCAATAGAGTTGTCGGATATCGTGATGGTAAGTTCCAGGATTTCGATATCGAGGAAGCTCTTAACATGGAGAAGTCAATCGACGAGTACATGTATCAGATAGCAAGAATCCTCTAATATTTATGTTTAAAACTTCAGGACACCGGAGCAATCCGGTGTCTTTTGTAAATATGGGGTTATCGGGGGGATTCCTGAGGGCTGGCAGTTTATAAATGATTATTGTGTCAAAAAGGATTTCAACTTCAAGGCATGATATCTGAAATAATATATTCCGGGATCCAAACTCGCTTCGCTCAGACATGTGGATCCCTTGCGGAATATATTATTTCATCTATCAAGCTCTTGAAGTTGGAAATTCTTTTTAAGACACAAAAATCATTTATAAACTGCCAGCCCTCAGGAATCTTCAACACGTAAGCAGCATAATATGTGTGCGCAGTTTGAGATAATAAGATATTATATTAATAAAATAGTATTTTGAAATAAACTGTATCCATGAAAACGGAGTCATATGATAAGCAGTCCATCTAATGAAAAAGTAAAAAGAATAGTAGCATATAATGCCAAGAATCGTCTTCGGAGAGAGGATAAAGTTTTTATTGTTGAAGGAATAAGGATGCAGGTGGAGATACCGGCGGAGCTTATTCTTGAGACATATGTGTCCGAATCTTTTTTGGATAAGGCATCGGGAAGTGATAAAGAATATTTGATGAGTCTTCCTAATGGATATGAAGTGGTGACGGATCAGGTGTTCAAGAAGATGTCTGATACCAAGGCACCGCAGGGGATTCTTTCTCTTGTCAAGCAGCTTGAATATGAAGATAAGGACCTCTTCGTTTCAGCCAAAAACAGAGATGGATCAAGTACAGGGCAGGCACCTATGATTCTGATTCTTGAAGGCATTCAGGATCCTGGAAACCTTGGCACGATCTTTAGAAGTGCTGAAGGAGCCGGCGTTACCGGTATCTATATGAGCAGCGACTGCGCTGATGTATACAACTCTAAAGTTGTAAGATCCACGATGGGAGCTATATTCCGTCAACCTTTCAGGTATACAGACGATCTTCTTGGAACTATAAATATGTTGAAAGATAAAGGCATCGTAAGCTATGCTGCTCATCTTAAGGGCACTAAAAACTACGACGAGCTTGACTTTACAAAAGGAACAGCATTTCTTATAGGTAATGAAGGTAATGGCCTTAGTAAAGAGATTGCAGATGCGGCAGATGAGTATCTGCTGATACCTATGCTGGGTCAGGTGGAGTCCATGAATGCGGCAACATCTGCAGCACTACTTGGATTTGAAGCAGCAAGGCAGAGACGAATTGGTTAAATAAGAAAACTGCCCGGTTGTATTACAGAGATGGCAATAGTCATAAGTAAAAACAACCGGGATTAAGTTAATACAAAAGGTATATAAGGAGGCAAGCAATGGTTATAGGTTTTATCGGACTTGGAAATATGGCTAAGGCCATGATTGGTGGCATCTTAAAGAAGGATATCGTATCCTGTGAAGATATAATCGGTTCAGCTGCTACTAAGAAGACCTGCGAGAAAGTAAGCGAGAAATTCGGGATTCAGACAAGAGATTCCAATCGCAAGGTAGCAAAGGAAGCAGATGTTATAATCCTTGCGGTTAAGCCTCAGTACTTCACTCAGGTCATTGCTGAGATAATGGATGATGTTGATGAAGACAAGCTTGTGATATCTATTGCTGCAGGTAAGACTCTTAAATGGATCGAAGGCGCTTTTGAAAAGAGGGTCAAGCTTATCCGTGTTATGCCTAATACACCTGCCCTTGTAGGCGAAGGATGTACAGCGGTTTGTCGTAACGAGCTTGTATCTGATGAAGAGCTTGCATTTGCCATGACTATATTCGAAAGCTTCGGACAGGCAAGTGTTGTCAATGAGAATCTTATGGACGTAGTAGGTGGTGTCAGCGGATCAAGCCCTGCATATGCCTTCATGTTCATAGAAGCTATGGCCGATGCTGCCGTAGAAGGCGGAATGCCAAGGAAGCAGGCTTATCAGTTTGCTGCACAGTCCCTTCTTGGAAGTGCCAAGATGGTACTTGAGACCGGCAAGCACCCCGGAGAACTCAAAGATATGGTATGTTCACCCGGAGGTACTACGATAGCAGCAGTTAGAGTCCTTGAAGAGAAGGGATTCAGAGGAGCTGTGATCGATGCTATCAAGGCCTGCATAGATAAGACTAAGCAGTTATAATATGTATAGCTCCCTGGCTAAGATACAGATAGATCTTAGCCGGGAAGTTATTTTACCAGCTGACCATAGAACAGGAGTTCCGGAGTTTCACTGTCAGTGAGGATCATATATGTAAACGGTTGATTAGCGATAAAATTTATTACTTCTCCCGGTTCTGCACATGTTTCGCTCATCATGACGGCCGTGGCAGCAGCTGCCTTGATGCCATTTTCATCAACTTCTATTTTGGTTTTCTGAATAATATCAGATATATACAGGTTCATCTCGCTGCTCATAAGAGAAAAGTCAGCATCTGATCCAAAGGCAGAATACGCGCCGCGTTCCTGGCAAAATGTTATAAGATCGTCATTACTAAATGTTGTTTCTGTTTCAAATTTTGGTATACATACATTGACATCTTCATAGGATGCTTCAGGTATTTTGGTCATCACATCTGTAGCGTCGCCTAGGATAAATACTGCATCTATCCCGCCATTCAAAGGTATTACAACGAATGTACAGTCACTATCCTCATAGTATTTATATGTATCTTCCTGATATATATAGTCTTTTTTTACTATATCTCCCTGAATAGTTGTAAAATCATCTGATCCCCCTTCATTAAAGCTTTCTGCCCAGGCTGTTTTTAGATATAAGGTATTGATCAGTACGAGATCTACAAGTGACAGATCGTCGCTGATGGAATCTATAAGTCCGTCTGTGCTATCCTTGATCCAGTTATTAACGGTATCAGTGATCTCGTCAGCAGATACGTTGCACGCAGTAGCATCAAAGTTCTTGGCTACATAGTTCATATAATCTTGTGAGAGTTCACCACTTGCACTTGTGGTGTTACGCCATATGGAATTCTCAAGTTCGAATGCACCATCAGGCTCTGAAGAGTTATCATCGAAGTCTTCTCTATTATCGTTATAATATGCCTTGTCCTCTTCTAACAACTTGTTAAAGTTGTCAATAGATCCGGTAACACCTGTATACCATGCTACAAGTTCTTCCATGTCATTAAATCCCATAGCATGAAGCAGTTCATCTTTGGTATCGTTATCAGCACCCGCGATTGCTAGTGCCATGGCGGCTCTAAAAGAAGTTGGGGATATCATGAAGTTCTCATCTTTTAGGCGGTTTTCGCTTATGTATTGTATGAGCGCAGTGTTAAAGTTTTCGCTACCGGCTAAGGTGGTATCTGCTGAAACATTTGACGGGTCATAGTCACTTGTGATATCCGGAACATTGGATAGATCGGTATCATTGAAGGTGGTTGAGCTTTTAGACTGATCATTGGCATCGGTGATATCTGTGGTATTTGAAGTGCTTTGAGTCTTGTTGTCCTCCATCGAAACAACAGGGCTGGAACATCCTGTTATAAGATTTGAAATTGCCAGGATTGTAAGGAATGATGATATTATTCTTTTTTTCATGAGTAGTCTCCTTTAACATATATTAGTAGCGAGTGCAGTAGTCATAAGATGTCAAAAGAAATTCTTGGCACATGCATCATTATATTTGCTTTACATTAGCATTATGGAATTATAGTCCTTATGATGCTTTCAATATATGAGACGGAGACAAGTGCATATAGGTCACAGTGAAAAAATAAAAAATAGAATCTATCCAATCTGTGGTTACTGCATCTGACTTGTTCGGCTGAAAATAAAGAGAATACAAATTAAGCCGGTCTTAATAATTCTAAAAAATGGTAATATAACTACATAAAAACCTTTAACTATATTATTGGGAAATGGCCCACAAAACCCTTTGAAATCAAGGTAAATCCAGACTGGAAGCCATTGCGCGGAAACTCCCGATTTGACAAAGCTGTGTCCAAATGTTAAGATGTCTCTTGTGGATTTTTAAAAGAAAATTAACAAAAAATCCATAAGAGGGACAAAGCTTATGAAAAGAAGAGAGCGAGTGTTCTTCTCACGAGCCTTTTGTTGTCAGCTTTAATGCTCACACCCGATTTGGGAATAACAGCAAAGGCCGGTGGGGTTGGTGTAGCTTCTGTGATTGGTGCATCCGATGAGGATGATCAGGATGAAATTGAAAAAGCGCAGGAATCAGCACAAGCTATTCAGGAGAACGCAGAGAAGACAGATGGTGCAGGTACATCATATGTCGCAGGGTACAGCTCAGATCTGGTCATGGCCAATGTCAGTAAGACACTAAATGTCAGAACCGAACCGAGCGATAGTGCGGAGAAAGCCGGAGTACTTTATAAGGACTGTGGCGGACGCATTCTGGAACAGAAGGACGGATGGACTAAAATAGAATCAGGTGATCTGGTAGGATGGGCAGATGATGATTATCTTCTCTTTGGAGAGGATGCTAAAGAGCTTGCTTCTGAAGTTGGAAGTGAAGTCATAACTGTAACTACCAATGCTCTTTATGTAAGAAGTGAGGCAACTACTTCTTCAGATTCTCTTGGAGTTATAACAAAGGGCGATCAGCTGGATATAATCGAAGATCTTGGAAATGGCTGGATCAGCGTTGAATACGACGATGAAGAAGGCTATGTACAGGCTAAATATGTAACTACGGATTTCAGACTTGATGCCGGAGAGACTCTTGCTGCTATCAAGCTTCGTGAAGAGGAAGCCAAGAAGGCCGAGATGACACGTCAGCGTGAAGCTGTACAGGCAGATGGCGATGAAGTTAAGCTCCTTGCTGCACTTATTCAGTGCGAAGCAGGCAACCAGCCATATGATGGCAAGGTAGGCGTCGGAGCAGTTGTTATGAACCGCGTCAAGAGTGCTGCATATCCTAATACAATATATGATGTTATCTACGCTTCAGGCCAGTTCACACCTGCCCTTAACGGCAAAGTGGCTGAGGTCTATAATAGCGGCAAGATAAGCGATAGCTGTATGCAGGCAGCGCAGGCTGCTATCAACGGTGAGACTACCGTAGGTGGAGCTACCCATTTTAAGCGTGTAGGTCACCACGACGGTGGTTACGTAATACAGGATCATGTATTCTGGTAAAACTAAATATTTATCCGGATGCTACATAAGCGACGGATCATGGCTCTCCTGCTAAGATGATGGCAGGGGAGTTTTTATATAACTCTCACTTGTATGCAGGCCAATCCAGGTAGCTTTAGTATATAAGCATTTGACATAGTCTACTATTTGGATTGATTGTATATTTTAGATATCTAATGTGCGAAAAGAGCAAATTAGAATATGCTAAAACTGACTTGTTATATATTTATCATAAGTACAGTTTAGGGTATACTATAGAAAACAGAGAGATTCCTGAAGCTGTCTTTTGGGAGAAAGGAGTTTTGCATGGAGATAAATATGGTTGTTGTCTGGCTGGTACTGCTTCTTGTATGTATCATAGTTGAAGCGGCAACAGCATCTCTTGTCAGCATCTGGTTTGCCTTTGGGTGCCTTGTTGCAGCTGTTATGGCTCAGATAGGAGTTCCGATATTTGCTCAGGTAGTTGCTTTTGCAATCGTATCAGCTCTTATCATGGCAGTGATAAGACCTATCGCCAAAGAGCATTTTGGTAATAAGACGGTTGAGACCAATGCAGGAAGCCTTGTAGGCAAGCGTGCAAGAGTAACATCTGATATAGACAATCAGCAAGGATTAGGCCAGGTCAATGTTGAAGGTATGGACTGGTCTGCAAGATCATCTTTTGACGAAGTTAAGATATCCGCCGGACAAACTGTTATAATAAAAGCTATTGACGGTGTAAAACTTATAGTAGAAAAAGTAAACACAAATTAAGGAGGAGAACTATGACAGGAATAGTAATCGCTATTATTTTAATCATCATCGTAATTCTTTTAGCATCATGCTTTAAGATCGTTCCACAGTCTTATGAATATGTAATTGAGAACCTTGGTACTTACAAATGTACCTGGAAGGCCGGAATTCATTTCCTTGTACCTTTCTTCGAAAGAGTTGCCAAGAGAGTCAACTTAAAAGAGCAGGTGTGTGACTTCCCACCTCAGCCCGTTATCACTAAGGATAATGTTACAATGCAGATCGACTCAGTAGTATTCTTCATGATCACAGATCCTAAGCTTTATACATATCGCGTAGAGAATCCGATCATGGCTATTGAGACTCTCACAGCTACAACACTTCGTAACATCATCGGTGATATGGAACTCGACCAGACACTTACAAGCCGTGAGACTATCAATACTCAGATGAGATCACTTCTTGATATTGCTACAGATCCTTGGGGCATCAAGGTTACAAGAGTAGAGCTTAAGAACATCAACCCTCCTGTTGCAATAAGAGATGCGATGGAGAAGCAGATGAAAGCAGAGCGTGAAAGACGTGAAGCTATCCTCCGTGCAGAAGGTGAGAAGAAGTCAACAGTCCTTGTAGCAGAAGGTAAGAAGGAATCACAGATCCTTGAAGCTGAAGCTAAGAAGCAGGCTACAATCCTTGCAGCTGAAGCTCAGAAGGAGAAAGAGATCCGCGAAGCAGAAGGTCGCGCTCAGGCTATCCGTGCCGTACAGGCTGCTAATGCAGAAGGTATCCGTATGATCAAAGAGGCAGGAGCTGACGAGTCAGTTCTTACTATCAAGTCTTTGGAGGCTTTTGAAAAGGCTGCCAACGGCAATGCTACCAAGATCATCATCCCTTCAGAAATCCAGGGTCTTGCAGGACTTGCAACCTCTTTCAAAGAGATCGTTAAGGATGATTCCAAGAAATGATCTGACATTGATGTAAGTATCATTCCATTATCAGTTAAATATTGATCTATTGTATAAAGGGTTTCAGGCTTAGGCTTGAAACCCTTTTTTGTGCTAATTATGTTGCCGGTTTCTTAAGGGGAATATAGAATCTGCCCGGTAGTAGTAAGGATATATTTTATGATAATGATAGAAGTACGAGGCAGAAATGGAATAATTTGCATATATGCAAATATAGAAATCTTCCGGTCCCTTGATGATATATTCAGTATAAATCAAGCGGACGGAGGTTTTTTATTATGGAAAAGGGAATAAAAAAGAATGAAGCACTTCTCTGGCTGGGCAGCTGGACTTCAAAATTTGGAAATATTGTATTTGACTATGCTAATAGTATAAGCATCGTAAGCTTTTTTGCCGGAAAGCCTATAGTACTGGCCTTATATCAAAGCTCAGAAACGATAATCCAGATCATATTCAATCTTGTGGGCGGAGTTAAGGCTGACAATGGCAATAGAAAAAGGCTTGTCGTAATAACGGATTTACTGGCGGCTCTTATATGCTTTGTCCTTAGCTTTTTGGTTGATTCCGGCAGGATGGCTATGGCTATAATAGCTGCCAATGCGCTTCTTGCCCTTGTATATGCCTTTAATTCACCAACTTATAAATCTCTTGTAAGGGAGATGATCTACAAAGATCGTATAGGCTTTTTTAATTCTATAGCTCATGCAGGAAGCGAGATCATAGGTATTACAGGCCCAATACTAAGTGTAGGGCTTGTAGCTGTTATAGGAACAAGGGGAGCTCTTTTGTTTGATGCTATGACATTTTTGGTATCAGCACTTCTTGAATGCTGTCTTGTAAGAGTTACGGATGCGCTGTCCAAAGGTAAGAGCAGTAATAATGTTTTTACAGATATAATCGAAGGAATAAAGTATCTTGTAAGCAAGAAGCAGATCTTCTTTTTGGTGATACTATCAGCTCTTGTTAATTTCTTCCTGGCAGGATACAATCTGCTACTGCCATATACGGATGTGATGTATAAGGGGGTCTTTGATAACTTCTATAGTAAAGCGCTTGCTATGGAAGCTGCCGGAGGGATACTTGGATCTATAGTTATCTCTAAAGCTGCTGACAGATTTAAGGATAATGTCTATATTATGATACTGTTTTTGTCAGGCACGGGTATTGCTATGCTGGCTGAACCAATAATAGCACCTTTACAGAATATGTATCTGTGCCTTATCCCTTTTGCGATATTTGGTATATCACTAACAGTTTTCAATATTATATTCATGTCACATGTTCAGGTATCAGTTGACGAGAACTTCCTTGGGAGGGTGTTCAGCATCATCTTCACTGTAGCAGTCTTGTTCATGCCTGTAGGATCATTTTCTTTTTCTGCTTTTGTAGATGCTAAGAGTGTGGGAAGCTTTGCAATAGTCGGAGGCGGCATAGTGATCTTATCACTTATGAGCATTTTCATATTGAAGGCTATCGAAAGAAGAAATGGATAATGGCGAAGATATAATAAACTGCACCGTCTAAGCAGGAAGTCTGCAAATATATGAAATTCTTAGTATGGGGGAGTTTGATTTGTAATAAAAAGAACACCATAGTATAAAATGAAACCTTTTTTGGAGTGAGCATTTTCTATATTCTTTATATAAAAATAGTAAAGCTGTATGCAGGGGAGAATGCACTCATGATAAAAAAGAGATACTTGTTATTTATAGGACTTGTGGCACTTATTGGGATTGCTGTTGGATGCGGAAAAAGTAAAGTTAAGATTAAAGATTTCCACACAGACATCTTTGGAGATAACGTTTATATTTTTTCTCCGGAAGATGATATGTCTAAAGTGCAGGAAACTCTTGATAAGATATATGAAAAGCAGGAGACAGCGCAGTTTGATAATGCGCGCTATGCCATATATTTTATGCCCGGATCCTATGAGGTATCTACAAGTGCAGGTTTCTATACTCAGATAGCAGGACTTGGCATGCTTCCTACAGATACTAAGATATCTGCTATCAATACTTATGCAAGGTGGCTTTCGGATGACCCTTCTAATCACAACGCAACTTGTAATTTCTGGCGAAGCATTGAGAATGTTGAGATCACGTCAGATGTAGTGTGGGCTGTGTCTCAGGCAACTGGTATGAGAAGAGTTCAGGTAGATGGGAACCTTACTCTTCATGATGAATACGGCTGGGCAAGCGGAGGATTTCTTGCAGATTCCAGGATTGAAGGGATAGTGGATTCCGGAAGTCAGCAGCAGTGGCTGTCTAGGAATAACAGCTATAAAGGATGGACAGGTCAGAACTGGAACATTGTAATGGCTGGTGACAATGCATCTGGAGTGCCGGATAAGACGTGGCCTGAAGCTGCTTATACCGTAGTAGATACTACAAAAGTGGTTAGAGAAAAGCCATTCCTTGTATATGATGACAAGGACGGCTTTGGAGTCTATGTGCCTGATTGGAAGAACGACAGCGCATCTTATGGCTGGGAGAAGGATACTAATGAGGGCAAGGTCCTTCCTATTAGTGATTTTTATATTGCAAAAGAAAAAACAGATAATGCAGATACCATAAACAAGGCTCTTTCTGAGGGCAAAAGTATTATTTTCACTCCTGGAATATATAAACTTGATAAGGCTATTAATATTAAAAACTCAGGGACTATCCTTCTTGGAATGGGCCTTGCAACGCTTAGATCCGCAAATGGAAACGAATGCATTGTATCGGATAATGCTGATGATCTGATACTTGCAGGACTTCTTGTAGATGCAGGTATAAGTGAATCTGATAACCTAGTTCATCTTGGCCAAAAAGATGGTGCCAAGCCGTCCCTTCTATGCGATATGTACTTTAGAGTCGGCGGTATTCCATCAGACAGACCTTGTAAGACTAAGGCATGCATCACTATAGATCTTGATAATACAGTGGGTGACAATCTATGGGTATGGAGAGCTGATCATGGTGACAATGTTGGCTGGGATCGTAATACCTGCGAGAACGGTATCATCATAAACGGCGACAATGTCACTATGTATGCTCTTATGGTGGAGCACTTTAACGGATATCAGACGCTGTGGAACGGTAACGGCGGAACCTGCATCATGTATCAAAGTGAGGTTCCTTATGATGTTCCTGACAAAAAGCAGTGGATTAATCCTGACGGGAAAAGATTCGGCTACGCGTCCTTCAAGGTTTCTGATGATGTTACATCCTTCTATGCGGCAGGTCTGGGTGTATATCTATACAATAGGGATAATTCTATTCCTATGTACTGTGCAATGGAGGTTCCGGATATAGAGGGAGTGCATGTACACAACATCATAACCGCTTATCTTAACGGATTCCCCGGTATGAAATGTGTTATTAATGAGGCCGGAGATTCTATCATCAGTCCCAGTCAGACATCCAAGATACTTGACTACGAAAACGGGCAGTGGAGATGATCCACTGCCTTTGGCTGCTTCAGATATTTAATTGAACTTCCCACTTGAACGAACCAGTATCCCCAAAGTCTTTACAGGGATAGGCAGTATATAAATCATTTCCACACTGTTAATCATTTTATGAATTCATGGCATGATATCTGTAGTTTTTTATTCAGGGGTCTGAAACTCGCTGCGCTCAGACATGCAGACCCCTGGCAGAATAAAAATCTCCATCTATCACGCTCACGAATTCTATAAAATGATTAAAAAGTGTGGAAATAATTTATATACTGCCTATCCCTGTAAAGGCTTTTGGGATGCTAGTTCGTCCAAGTGGGAAGTTCGAGTAATCAAATATAGTCGGTCATATCCTTGCGATAGTTTTGGGCTAGGTTGATGCAGCCTAGGTAGTCGTAGATTTTGATTGCTTCTTCCATGATTTCTTTGCCTCTGGTTTTATCTTCCCATTTGTATGTATACATGCCTAGTAAGAAGTGGTAGAGGTTTCGCTCATATAGTTTGGTTTCATCGGAGATTAGAGCGGGTATGTTGTCTTTATAGTAGGTGGCGGCGTCTTTGCTGTTTCTATAGACACAGGTTTCGAAGATGTTTAATAGCACTATAGTTGCGAGGTTTTTGTTGGCGCCTGTTTTTGTGACTTTGGTTAAAACTTCTGTGCCCATCTTGTGGAGAAGAGGGATGTCTATGAACATGTAGATGTTGCCGATCAGTATCAGTTCATAGATATTCCATTCATCTGTTACGAAGAGGTAGTCTGCAATCTCACGTTCATATTCTTTTGGAAAAGGAATGCTTCTGTCACATTTACAGATAAAGCTCTGAGCCAGGATCATATTTAAATGGTATTGGTATACAGATGGATTGCTGCTATATTTCTCTTTTTGTTCTTTATATAAACTTCTGAATCCTTCTATATCTCTTTCATACTCAAGTTTTGATAATTTGGACATGAATTCGATTGTTTCTGACTTTTGATGGCCGTTAAGAGCGCTGAAGAATTCACCGGGTTCTGTCTGTATATTTTTAAGGGCCGATATAAATTTTGATATAGACAGATCTGCCTGCCCTCTTTCAAAACGAGACAGTTGTGACATGGACACGTTTTCATCTGAGGCCTGTTTAAGGCTTATGTGATTATTGATTCTTAGTTCACGAAAGGTTCTTCCTATTTCTGAAAGACTTTTCATAAAAATCTCCTATATTTATGTGATTTTGGTCATAGTAATAGATTTCGAGGTTACAGCTTTTATAGATTGGATAGTTTGAGTTTCAAAGAAACGGAACAATCCGGTAGTCATATGGTGTCAAAAGTAACTTTTGACACCTACCTCATAATATATTATACACGGCGTAAAATCAGGTTTTTATAATTGATCGATCATGAGAAAAACAAAGGTGTGATCTTTTGCATATTTTGTAAATAAATATACATGTAGGGGTTGTTAAAAGTATAATTATGCATTATAATCTTTAATATCTTACAAACGATTTGGCTTTTAGAGATGAAAGGAACAGAGGTTATGGCAGAGATTAACTTACATGGCAGGGATTTTTTGAAACTTTTGGATTTTACTCCCGAGGAGATTGAATATTTATTAGATTTGGCAGCAGACTTTAAGGACAAGAAACAAAAAGGTATTCCTCATAATGAATACCCGACCAAGAATGTTGCTCTTATTTTTGAGAAAACATCAACTCGTACAAGGTGCTCGTTTGAAGTGGCAGCCCATGATCTTGGAATGGGTTCTACTTATCTTGAGCCGACGGGTTCTCAGATAGGTCATAAAGAGAGTATTGCTGATACAGCGAGGGTTCTTGCAAGCATGTATGATGGAATAGAATACAGGGGTTTTGATCAGGAGATAGTGGAGACTCTTGCCAAGTACTCCAAGGTTCCTGTTTGGAACGGCCTTACCAATGAATTCCATCCAACTCAGATGCTGGCAGATCTTCTTACTATAAGGGAACACTTCGGGTATCTAAAAGATATACATCTGTGCTATCTTGGGGATGCCAGGTACAATACTGGTAACTCTCTAATGGTTGCTTGTGCCAAGATGGGTATGCATTTTACTGCTGTTTCTAATAAGAAGTATTTTCCTTCAGAAGATCTTATAAATACATGCAAAGATATTGCAAAAGAAACAGGTGCTGTTATCGACTTCTCAGAAGATGTTATGGCCGCTACTAAGGGCGCAGATGTTATCGCAACTGATATCTGGGTATCTATGGGCGAGCCTGAAGAGGTATGGGAAGAGCGTATCAAGGACTTATCTCCGTATGCTGTTAACAGTAAGGTTATGGCTAATGCGGGTGATAAGGCGGTATTTATGCACTGTCTTCCTTCATATCACGACCTTAATACCAAGATGGGTCAGAAGATCAAGGACAAATATGGGCTTGATGAGATGGAAGTTACAGATGAAGTGTTTGAATCTGAGCAGTCACTGGTATTCCAGGAAGCCGAGAACAGAATGCACACTATCAAGGCGGTTATGTACGCGACGATCTGATATTTAGTAGGTGATCTATTATTAGAATTATAAAAAAATCCCCTATAAGCGAAGTTGCTTATAGGGGATTTTTGCGTATAATTTTAATGGGATATAGAAGTACATCCGTGTACTTCTAAGAATATCCTAGTTACATCCTGTAACAGGGATATAGAAGTACATCCCTGTACTTCAGTTAAAAGAGGTTTTTAACATGCTTGAGATGACAGAAGATAGGATTAGATCTATGCTTACTACAAAGTGGGCTGGACAGAATCTTTATGTAAAGAAGGAAACCGGTTCGACCAATGATGATGCCAAAGAGGCCGGGCAAAAGGGTGAAGACCATGGAACGCTTATAGTTGCTGATATGCAGACTAAGGGACGTGGGAGGAATGGCAGGTACTGGCATACTCCTAAGGAGAAGAATATAGCAATGAGCCTTCTTCTTCATCCTGAGTTTCCGCCTGCCAAGGCACCTGAACTTACTATAGTAATGGGACTTGCCCTTGCTCAGGGTATAGAAGAGGTATGCGGGCATAAGGTAGGTATCAAGTGGCCCAATGATATAGTTCTTGATAAGCATAAGCTTTGTGGGATCCTTACTGAGATGTATCTTCATGATGGCAGATGTGATGTGGTTATAGGTGTGGGCATCAATGTCAATCAGGAGACTTTTGCACCGGATATAGCGGACATGGCCGGATCTCTTTTCACACAGACTGGTATAGAGTATGATAGGAATGAAGTTATCGCTAAGGTGATGAACGCTTTTGAGAAAGATTATGAACTCTTTTTGGAAAATGAGAATCTTAAGTCCCTTAAGGATAGCTATGAAGCTCATCTTCTTAACAAGGGAGAAACTGTCAGAGTCCTTGATCCAAAGGGTGAGTATCAGGGAACAGCTCTTGGCATAACTGATACGGGTGAACTGATTGTAGCAAGAGAAGATGGAAATAAGGCTATTATAAATGCAGGCGAAGTCTCGGTCAGAGGCTTGTACGGATATGTATGATTATAATGTCAGTCCTTTTCAGTATAGGCTTTAAGGGTAGAACGCAGCTCAGGTGCTAACATTGAGTATAAATAAAAAATGTATAGGAGACCATTATGAACAAAAAACTGGTTCTTGTAGTAGATATTGGAAATACAAATTTTACATTCGGAGCTTTTGAAGGCAAAGAGCAGAAGGCAACCTTCCGCATGATGTCTCAGAATGCGTGCACTTCTGATGAGTATGGAATACAGCTTATCGCAATGCTAAGTGCTAATGGCATTAACAAAGAGGACATTGAAGGTATAATCGTTGCAAGTGTTGTACCTCAGGTGATGCATGCATTCATATCAGCACTTATCAAGTATATAGGAATAAGGCCTTATATAGTAGGCCCTGGGATCAAGACAGGCATCAAGATCACAACAGAGAATCCCAAGGAGATCGGTCCTGACCTTATAGTTGATGCTGTTGCGGGATTTGAGCTTTATGGCGGACCTGTCATGGTCATAGACTTTGGAACAGCTACTACATATGAGATCATCAATGAAAAGGGTGAGTTCTTCACAGGTGTCATCTCTCCAGGTATCAGGATCTCTGCCAAGGCTCTTTGGCAGGATACAGCCAAGCTTCCTGAGATCGAGATCAGGAAACCTGCATCAATACTTGCCAAGGAGACTATCTCCAGCATGCAGGCAGGACTTATGTATGGACAAATCGGTCAGACCAAGTATATAATAAGCCGCATGAAAGAAGAGTCAGGTCTGTCTGATATGAAAGTTGTAGCAACAGGCGGACTTGGAAGAGTACTTGTGGATGATATACCGGAGATAGATGTATACAATCCCGCGCTTACTCTTGAAGGACTCAGGATATTATATGAAAAAAACAGAAAAGTAAAACCTACAGAAAGCGATTATGAGGATAATGCAAATTAAAAAAGATAATCGATTTGATGTGGTAAGTGGCATTATTTTTACTTTGGCCACAAGGTTTTGATATGTTCATAGGGCTTTTGATAAGTTCTATACAAAGAGGAATGTTATGAGTAATAAAGATTTTGAACAAAATGATGATAATGTAAATTCTGAAGGAATGTCTCCAGATCAGGTGGATGAAGAGATTCATTCTGAAACTCTTGAGGGCAAGAAGAGAAAGCCTCAGCACCTTATTATCAATAAGGAGAGCGGTAAGGTAATAAATGCTGAAACAGGTGAAGAGGTTCAGTCTATTGATATCGTGACCGAGGACGGAATGCTTGGCTCTGTATCATCAACCGGTAGGATCGTCCTGTGTGGTGCTAATGCTTATGAGGAAAAATATTACTTCAATCCTCTTTTTAGAAAGGTCCCTGAAAGTATTCAGAAGGAACTACGCATTATCTGCGTACTTTATACTCAGAATGCAGGCGGTGTCTTCACTATAGAGTTTGAAGAAGACGGAACTATCACCATGGAGACCAATGCTGATGAAGAGGATATTACATATGACGAAGTCAGCGCCGGTCTTCTTATAGGAGAGATCAGAAGACAGCGTCAGGATCTTTTCAGGGCACTTGAGACTTATTACAAGGTTATAGTGCTCCATCATGATATATCAGAGCTTTTAAACGAAGATGAAACGGATGATGAGGACTAAAGGAGGTTAAAGCTTGAAAGTGTTCCACTTTCAAACCCAAATTGGTGTAGCTAGCTCCACCAATTTGAACCATTAGTCACTCGCTTTGCTCGCGACATGAGGTTAAGAATGCAGTATTATCACAAGTTACAGATTGGTAATGTAACTATTCCTAATAATATAATCTTAGGCCCTATGGCAGGTGTATCAGACCTGCCATTTCGTTTGCTGTGCCATGAGCAGGGTGCAGGGCTTGTATGCATGGAGATGGTATCCGGTAAGGCTATTACCTATAAGAACAAAAAGACCGGAGATCTTATGGAGATCCATGAAGGCGAGCATCCTGTATCACTCCAGCTCTTCGGATCAGAGCCTGATACTATGGCCAGGGCTGTTACTATGATAAAGGATCGTCCTTATGACATACTTGATATCAATATGGGATGTCCTGTTCCCAAGGTTGTATCTAACGGTGAAGGCTCAGCACTTATGAAAAGTCCATCTTTAATAGAAGAACTGGTAAGAAGTGTAAAAAGCGCCACAGACAGGCCGGTAACTGTTAAGATTCGAAAAGGATTTACCGATAAAAGTGTCAACGCTGTAGAGTGCGCTCTTGCAGCCCAGCAAGGCGGAGCAGATGCAGTAGCTGTTCATGGAAGAACCAGGGAGCAGTACTATAGCGGCAAGGCAGACTGGACTATTATAGCTAAAGTTAAAGAAGCTCTGAGTATACCTGTAATAGGTAACGGAGATATTGTAGATGCAGAATCTGCCAAGCGTATGATAGATGAGACAGGGTGCGATGGCATTATGGTAGCAAGAGCTGCTCAAGGTAATCCCTGGATATTCAGAGAGATAGCTGCAGGACTTAAGGGTGACCCTATCCCGGACAGACCTTCCAAGCATGAAGTATATGACATGATCATGCGTCATGCTGATCTTCAGCTTCAGTACAAGGGCGAGTATATCGGCATAAGAGAGATGAGAAAGCATGTCTCATGGTATACGACAGGATATCCCAATTCCGCCAAGCTAAGAGATGCAGTCAATGCCATGGAAGATATGGATAGTTTAAGGAAGGCTTGCAGGGACGTCTTTTTGGCAGAATAAGTTTAAAAATGCAGGGAATATAGTTTAGGACTTATTCAATCCCAGACTGATCGCGGGATGGTGTTTTATCGGCAAAAAGAAAAATCCTATTGCGTTTTGAAATATATTCCCATCTTTGACAGTTTGGAATAACAAAAAGTCTCGTAACCCTCATATATAGAGGCATAGCGAGACTTTTTTCTTCGTTTTAAAGTATAGTAATTTCTATCTTCCTTTACTGTTTTTTTGAATTGTTTTCATTTGACTTTTGGTGATGAACTCAAAGTCTGTTCTGAAACCGCAGGCTTCATGGAGATTATCGGTTAGTTTTGTTCTCTGATATGTTGGTATATAGCCTTGTTCTTTGATTCCTGCAAAGTTCATTTCTTTTAGTGTGCTGAGTATATCATTACAAGTGTATCTGCTATCAATGCGTTTTTCTAAATATCTATAGATGATTAGAGCAAGAAAACAAGTAAGAAAGTGTGCTTTAATCCTAACATCATTCTGAAGAAATACAGGTCTTGCTTCAAAATCTGTTTTCATAATCCTGAAACATTCCTCTATCTCCCAGCGACCTTCACTGACTTTCAATATATCGCTTACAGGATCATCTAGAAGATCTGTTGAAACAGCATACATGCCATCGTAAAGAGATTCCTGTTCAATCTTGTCTGTATCAAGGTAATTATGTATGTTTGCAGCTTCTCCGCTATCGGTTACAGCAATCTTGCCGATAAAACGTGCCGGATCGTTGGGATTTTTCCTGTTCCGTTTTGTTGAACCAGAATCGATAAGTTTCTGCGCACGTTCCACCTGTGACTCACGGATTGCTTTCTGATACTTGGCAAACTTTGGAGAATAGGTGACTATAAGACGTTGATGGAGTTTCTTGGGAGTGTAGGGTTCTTCTTTGTAGTATAAATCAGTATCATCATCAGATAGTTTTGATATATCTACAAGAGTATCGTCTGATAATCTTTTGAAGCCTTCGCCATCTAATGCCCATTTTTTATCTTCAGCGTTAAGCTTCTTGATGGACTGAGTCACGATAAATGCCCGTTCACCCATGTGGTTGTAGTTCCTTATCTTCTCTGAACCAAGCCCTGCATCACTACAATATATGAATTTTTGGCATCCGAATTCAGACAGTACTTTTTCTTCAAGAGGCTTAAGCGAAGTCTGCTCATTGGCATTGCCTGGAAACAACGAAAAAGCTAAAGGAATACCGTCACCGTCCATAAACATACCCATTTGTATGATTGGATTTGGGCGGTGTTCTTTACTCTTGCCATATTTCTTATCGCCGTCTTCCTGCTCAATCTCAAAGTAGTAATTAGTGCAATCGTAGAAGAGGATTTTGTCATTTCTTTTGCCAATAAGATGGCTGTTTTTATAAACCTCGGATTGAATGAATTCACATTCATTTCCAAGAACATCAATGCGCGGTATATATCATGAAGTTTATATGTTGGCTTTTCTAAGAATTCAGAAGCTACTTTAAATGAAGATCTTTTACTTGATGGTTCAAGAATTCTTGCGAAAATCATGTCCGAAAGAATAGCATTGATATCGTACTTGAACTTATATTTATCTCTAAGTTTTCTGCAGGTTTTATCTAATGCCAGGGAATAGTAAATGTATTGAAGGAATAGGTATCCTCCGCGGTGAAGTACTTGCTGATTATAATCGAGCTGTCTGTTGGCATGGAATGTTATCTGGACAGACTTCGATTGCTGGTCTTCTTTATATTTCAGTGTTTCGAGTCTTGCTTCCTCTTTAGCCCATGCCATAACATCATCTCTTGTTGGCCCGTGTTCTTTTATTAGTTCCTGTAAGGTTCCAAGTTTTCTGATAATCGTAGAAGTGTTGATACCTTTATCATTGATATACCCTTTAGAAATGTAGAATGATTCGGCGTTTTTGGATTTAGATGTTATCACTCTCATATGCAAAACCTCCACACCTTATTATAACACACATTGCGATACATTGCGATAGTATAACACCATAAAATTGACATAAAAAATACAGACCTTAAGCGGTCTGTAAGGTATTATTATTTTATTGAACTGTCAAACTACCGAGCCTAAAGATGAATATTGAAATAGATACCATTCCTTTGCTGCTCAAAGTGATGCTATAATATGGGTAGTTGGTGGAAAGGAATACGCAGAAGATGATACTAAATAACAGACAATTGCCTGTTGGCATTCAGAGTTTCGAAAAGCTTATAGATAATAACAATCTATATGTTGATAAAACTGAATATGTATATCGATTGGTTCATACAGGCATGCCATATTTCTTGAGTCGTCCTCGTCGCTTTGGTAAGAGCCTTCTCCTTTCCACAATGAAGGCGTATTGGGAAGGCAAAAAGGAACTCTTTAAAGGTTTGAAAATTGAGGAACTTGAAAGAGATAATCCTGATGCCTGGCAACCCTACCCGGTTTTTTATTTTGATTTTAACAAAGCTAATTTTGCAGAAGATGGAGCCTTGGAGGCAATACTTGAGGTCCAGCTTCAGGAATGGGAGAAATTATACGGAGAAACATCAAAAAAGGTGCCTCTTGGTGCCAGATTTGGTCTGCTTTTAAAGGCGGCTTTTGAAAAAACTGGCAAGCGCTGCGTTGTTCTTGTAGATGAATATGATAAGCCACTGCTTGAGACAATGGATAACAAGCAATTGGTAGAACACAATAAAGCTGTTTTCAAGGGATTCTTCTCTGTTTTAAAGAGTGAGGATGCGCATATCCAGTTTGTTTTTATTACTGGTGTTACAAAGTTCAGTAAGGTTAGTATATTTAGTGATATTAATCAGCTCATGGATATCTCTATGAGCATGGACTATGCAGATATCTGCGGTATAACAGAGAAAGAGATTAGGGATAACTTTGGGCCTGAAGTTGAGAATCTTGCTAAGGAACAGGACTTAACCACAGAGGAATGTCTTGAAAAACTAAAGCTGGAATATGACGGTTATCATTTCCATCAAAAAGGAAGCGGCGTTTATAATCCCTATAGCCTTTTGAATGCATTATTTAACAGAGAATTTGATTCATATTGGTTTGAGACTGGCACTCCGACTTTTTTGGTAAAAAGACTACGAAATATGAATTTCGATGTCAGGAAATTCAATGATAAAACCCTTTACGCTACCAAAGATATGCTAAAGGATTACAGAGATGATAATCCTGATGTTGTTCCGCTTTTATATCAGAGTGGTTATCTGACTCTCATAGATTATAATATAAGAGATCAGTCATATACGCTGGGATTTCCTAATAATGAAGTACAATATGGATTCTTTAAAAGTCTGCTACCGGTATACGTTGGAGATGCAGGCACTGGAACAGGAAAAGATATCTTATCTTTGAAAAATCATATAGAAGCAGGAGATTTGGATGATATAAAAAAGGTATTTATGGCTATCTTTGCAGGAATTCCATATTCTTCAAATGATGATCCTTTTGAGCATGATTTCCAATCAGTTTTTTATATAACACTTACATTACTTGGACAGTATGTACGTCTTGAGCAGCATACAAACGCTGGAAGAATAGACTGTACAGTAGAAACCAATAATTATGTCTACCTCTTTGAGTTCAAACGAGATGACAGTGCTGATAATGCCTTAAAACAGATAGACGATATGCACTATGCTGATACTTATGCGGCAGATAAAAGAACGTTGTATAAGATTGGAGTAAGTTTTGACTCTGAAACTCGTCAGATGGCTGAATGGAAGGTAAAGGCATAATCTACTAAAACCAAAATGGCCATAAATAAATGAGTAGCGATCCCAAGCGTCGCTACTCATTTATTTATGGCCATATTCTTAAGAAGATTTACAATAATACGTTTGTCTCTCTTGCTTATACGATGGAAAGATTAGATTGTAATGTCATCCTCATAATCGATTTTGGAATGAGTTGTTAGGATGGTTTTTTCTTCATAATACATATCTCCTGTGTCAAACGGGGCGTAGGAGGATATGGTTATAGAAATATACCATGGAAGAGCAGATCTATCAGCTTTTCTGTCTTCCGTTTCTACATCTTTGACCAATGCTGTAAGGGTAGACATATTCTGCGAAGCTTTTATATAAGCACATTAGGAGTTTTTTAGGATTCTTCAATCCTTCGAGATATAAAGAAACAAAAGCTCAAATCCGAAATATAAGCGTAAGGCTTATATCGTAATTGGTTTTTTGTTTCTTTTTTTATCAAGGAGGGTGCCCATGGCTAAAAAAACTAGTAGTACATCAAAAAAAGGAAAGCATATCAGCGCGCAGCTTTTGCTGGTCATCGTGCCGATCATGACCCTGGCTATTGCGATAGTAACTACATTTATCGCTATCAGTGCAAAATCTGTCATTAAGGATCTAGCTACGAAAGCTTTGGCGGAGGAAGCAAGGGCTAATGCTGCTGAAACCAGTGGAGAGGTCCAAAAGATCACATCATATTTTGAAGGCCTTGCACAAACTATTGAATCTACAGACTTTAAAAACGATCAGGAAATAGTGGATATCTATGGCTTTAGTATGTCACAGTTTTCTGAGACTGAGCTTGGATTTTATATTGGATTATCCAATAAAGACTATATAGATGCTTCGGGATGGGTGCCTGAAGATGATTACGATCCTACACAAAGACCATGGTATATAGAAGGCCTTAACTACAGCACAATGACTGTTAATGAGCCTTCAATAGATGCTAACAGTAAGGAAATGGTTGCATCTATCTCAAGAAAGATAACACTTAAAGATGGTAGGAGCGGTGTTATTGCAGCAGACATTGTACTCAATAATATTTCTAAGACAACCAGTGCATTTAAACCTCTTGGCACAGGTGCAACAATGATGTTCTCTGGTACTACTATGGTAGCTTCACCGGCGGAGGACCAGATAGGAAAAGATGTTTCAGATTATCCTGATGATGGATTTATCCAGCAGGTGGCAAGCATTACAAGTTCCGGTGGAACGGATGAGATCATAACAATTCATGGAACAGATGGATATGACTACTATGTTGCATTTGACCAGGTAGAAGGAACAAACTGGTACCTTGTTTCTTTTGTAAAAGTATCTGAGGTTCTGGCATCACTTAATAGATTCATCATGATAAGTATTATTATGGCAGCTGTAATGATCCTTATTATGGCTATCATCATGCTCAATATCATCACAAGAATGATCACTAAGCCAGTAAGCTCACTTACTAACAATATTACAAGGATCGCAGATGGAGACTTTACTGTTGATATCCAAAAAGGCGGAGACAATGTTAACGAGATCGGCCTTATGAACAACAACATGTTCGACTATGTTAACCAGATGCGTGATACCCTCGCAGAGCTTAAGGGAGTTACAGGAAAGCTTGCAACAGAGGCCAATAACAGTAAGAATGCATCCAGTGATCTGAATGCCCAGGCTGATGAACAGAACAAGGCAATGCAGCAGATCCAGGAAGCTATGAATGATATGGCCAATGCTGTTACAGAGCTTGCAGAACAGGCTACTACACTGGCACAGGAAGTTAGTAACCTTACTGATAAGAGTAATCAGACCAAAGAGACTATGAGTAGTCTGGTTACCAAGGCTAGAGATGGTCAAAGAGATATGGAAATAGTTCAAAAAGGAATGTCCAATATCTCATCATCAATGGAAGAAATGAACGAAGTAGTAGTTGTGGTTGGAGAATCTGCTAATAAGATCAATTCTATTATTGAGATGATCAATTCTATTGCATCAGAAACTAATCTTCTTTCTCTCAATGCATCAATTGAAGCTGCAAGAGCTGGAGAAGCCGGTAAAGGATTTGCTGTTGTTGCTTCAGAGATTGGACAGCTTGCAAATAACAGTGCAGATTCGACAACTCAGATCGCCGAGATCATTAAGGATATAACAGCACAGATCCATGATCTTTCAGAAAAGTCCCAGGCCAATATGGAAGAGATCAGTGCAAACCTTGAAGCTGTTAATACAACAGGTGAAACCTTTGAAGAGATATTCAGAAGTCTTGATGAGACCAGTGATATTGTAAGCGAAATGATCGCCAAAGTCGGCAATGTTGATGAGATCGCAACTTCCATGGCAGCTATTTCTGAGGAACAGTCAGCCAGCACGGAGGAAGTAAGTGCTACAGCTACAACACTTGCATCTAGTGCTGAACAGGTTGCAGAAAACTCCAGAGGAGTTGATGGAAGTGCTTCTGCAGTATCCGAGTCTTCTGACAGGATTGAAGGACTTATAAAGCAGTTCAGATTGTAACTTAAAGTAAAGATAAAGCAGCTCTGGCCTAAAACCAAAATGGTCAGAGCTGTTTTTTTATTTTTTAAGCATATGCAGGTAAAGTGTGTTATATTCCCATCTTTGACAGTTTGGAATAACAAAAAGTCTCGTAACCCTCATATATAGAGGCATAGCGAGACTTTTTTCTTCGTTTTAAAGTATAGTAATTTCTATCTTCCTTTACTGTTTTTTTGAATTGTTTTCTTTGACTTTTGGTGATGAACTCAAAGTCTGTTCTGAAACCGCAGGCTTCATGGAGATTATCGGTTAGTTTTGTTCTCTGATATGTTGGTATATAGCCTTGTTCTTTGATTCCTGCAAAGTTCATTTCTTTTAGTGTGCTGAGTATATCATTACAAGTGTATCTGCTATCAATGCGTTTTTCTAAATATCTATAGATGATTAGAGCAAGAAAACAAGTAAGAAAGTGTGCTTTAATCCTAACATCATTCTGAAGAAATACAGGTCTTGCTTCAAAATCTGTTTTCATAATCCTGAAACATTCCTCTATCTCCCAGCGACCTTCACTGACTTTCAATATATCGCTTACAGGATCATCTAGAAGATCTGTTGAAACAGCATACATGCCATCGTAAAGAGATTCCTGTTCAATCTTGTCTGTATCAAGGTAATTATGTATGTTTGCAGCTTCTCCGCTATCGGTTACAGCAATCTTGCCGATAAAACGTGCCGGATCGTTGGGATTTTTCCTGTTCCGTTTTGTTGAACCAGAATCGATAAGTTTCTGCGCACGTTCCACCTGTGACTCACGGATTGCTTTCTGATACTTGGCAAACTTTGGAGAATAGGTGACTATAAGACGTTGATGGAGTTTCTTGGGAGTGTAGGGTTCTTCTTTGTAGTATAAATCAGTATCATCATCAGATAGTTTTGATATATCTACAAGAGTATCGTCTGATAATCTTTTGAAGCCTTCGCCATCTAATGCCCATTTTTTATCTTCAGCGTTAAGCTTCTTGATGGACTGAGTCACGATAAATGCCCGTTCACCCATGTGGTTGTAGTTCCTTATCTTCTCTGAACCAAGCCCTGCATCACTACAATATATGAATTTTTGGCATCCGAATTCAGACAGTACTTTTTCTTCAAGAGGCTTAAGCGAAGTCTGCTCATTGGCATTGCCTGGAAACAACGAAAAAGCTAAAGGAATACCGTCACCGTCCATAAACATACCCATTTGTATGATTGGATTTGGGCGGTGTTCTTTACTCTTGCCATATTTCTTATCGCCGTCTTCCTGCTCAATCTCAAAGTAGTAATTAGTGCAATCGTAGAAGAGGATTTTGTCATTTCTTTTGCCAATAAGATGGCTGTTTTTATAAACCTCGGATTGAATGAATTCACATTCATTTCCAAGAACATCCAATGCGCGGTATATATCATGAAGTTTATATGTTGGCTTTTCTAAGAATTCAGAAGCTACTTTAAATGAAGATCTTTTACTTGATGGTTCAAGAATTCTTGCGAAAATCATGTCCGAAAGAATAGCATTGATATCGTACTTGAACTTATATTTATCTCTAAGTTTTCTGCAGGTTTTATCTAATGCCAGGGAATAGTAAATGTATTGAAGGAATAGGTATCCTCCGCGGTGAAGTACTTGCTGATTATAATCGAGCTGTCTGTTGGCATGGAATGTTATCTGGACAGACTTCGATTGCTGGTCTTCTTTATATTTCAGTGTTTCGAGTCTTGCTTCCTCTTTAGCCCATGCCATAACATCATCTCTTGTTGGCCCGTGTTCTTTTATTAGTTCCTGTAAGGTTCCAAGTTTTCTGATAATCGTAGAAGTGTTGATACCTTTATCATTGATATACCCTTTAGAAATGTAGAATGATTCGGCGTTTTTGGATTTAGATGTTATCACTCTCATATGCAAAACCTCCACACCTTATTATAACACACATTGCGATACATTGCGATAGTATAACACCATAAAATTGACATAAAAAATACAGACCTTAAGCGGTCTGTAAGGTATTATTATTTTATTGAACTGTCAAACTACCGTGTTTTATCGGCAAAAAGAAAAATCCTATTGCGTTTTGAAATATATTAATGTAGAATATACGAGTTATATTCTACTTATACGATATTTGACAAAAGTAATGTTTTAAATAAAGATTTTTAGGAGGCGCAAGCAGACCATGGATGAGAAGAAGATTTTAACTTACGAAGGCCTGAAGAAGTACGAGGACGAGCTCGAAAACCTTAAGGTTGTAAAAAGAAAAGAAGTTGCAGAGAAGATCAAAGAAGCTCGTGAGCAGGGCGACCTTTCTGAGAATGCTGAATATGATGCAGCTAAAGATGAGCAGCGTGATATCGAAGCAAGAATCGAAGAGCTTGAGAAGATCCTTAAGAATGCAGAAGTTGTAGTAGAAGAAGAGGTTGATCTTGATAAGATCTCCATCGGCTGCAAAGTTAAGGTTAAGGACATGGAGCTTGACGAGGAAGTTGTTTATAAGATCGTAGGATCATCAGAGGCAGATTCCCTCAAGGGCAAGATTTCTAACGAGTCTCCTGTAGGTAAGGCTCTTATCGGAGCTAAGAAGAACCAGACTGTTAAGGTTGAGACTCAGGTTGGCGTTCTTAAGTTCAAAGTACTTGAGATCGAGCGCCCTCAGATCGCATAAGGATTAACTTGTATTAGGCCGTGTGCATCGGCTGGTAATTGTGTGTGATTCTTGAACTTTTTTCAGAAGCGCGTATTTGTGCACGTTTCGTGAGAATATGACTCGAAGTAAAAGTCCTGTGTTATGCACAGGACTTTTGTTGCGTAAATGAGCCTGCATGAATTTAATGCAGGCTGATATAAAAAAGATTCTGTAAGTGAGGTAAGAAATGGCAGATAACAATCAGCAGAACAAGGGTGCTGCTCCCGCAGAAGAGCAGGATGTAGGAAGACTTCGTCAGGTAAGACGTGATAAGCTTAAGGAGTTACAGGATGCCGGCAAGGATCCTTTCCAGATAGTAAAATATGATCAGACACATCACACACAGGAAATTCGTGATAACGTAGAAAAGCTTGAGACAGTTCTTGAAGTAGGAGAAGATGGCAAGACTATAACTCCAAGCAGAGAAGATATCCCTGCAGAGAAGATCGTATCCATCGCAGGTCGTATGATGTCCAAGCGTGTAATGGGTAAGGCATCTTTCTGCAATATCCAGGACAGAGACGGACGTATGCAGGTATATGTATCACGTAACGATCTTGGTGATGAAGCATATGCTGAGTTCAAGCGTATGGATATCGGTGATATCGTAGGAATCAAGGGCTTTGTATTTAAGACCAAGACAGGTGAGCTTTCAGTTCACGCTTTTGAGCTTACACTTCTTTCAAAGTCTCTTATGCCGCTTCCTGAGAAGTTCCACGGCCTTACAGATACAGAGACAAGATATAGACAGAGATATGTTGACCTTGTAATGAATGAAGACGTTAAGGAGACATTCAAGAAAAGGTCTGCTATCCTTCGTGAGATCCGTAACTTCTTATCAGGACGTGATTTCATGGAAGTTGAGACACCTATGCTTGTTGAAAATGCAGGTGGTGCTGCAGCAAGACCATTCATCACACACTACAACGCACTCGGAGAAGACAGAAAGCTTCGTATCTCTCTTGAGCTTTACCTTAAGAGACTTATCGTAGGTGGAATGGAAAGAGTATACGAGATCGGTCGTGTATTCCGTAACGAAGGAACAGATCCTCGTCACAATCCTGAGTTCACACTCATGGAGCTCTATCAGGCATACACAGATTATGAAGGAATGATGGAACTTACAGAGTCCATGTTCAGATATCTTGCTGAGACTGTATGTGGTACAACTCAGATCACATATGGTGATAAGGTCATCGACCTTGGTAAGCCTTTCAAGAGACTTACAATGTCTGATGCAGTTAAGGAATATGCAGGCGTTGATTTCGAAACTATCGAGTCTGCAGAAGCTGCAGTAGCACTTGCTAAGGAGAAGGGTCTCGAGATCGAAGCAGGTCACGATACAAAGGGTGATATCCTTAACCTCTTCTTCGAAGAGTTCTGTGAAGACAAGATGATCCAGCCTACATTCATCATGGATCACCCTGTTGAAATCTCACCTCTTACTAAGAGAAAGCCTTCTGATCCTTCAAAGGTAGAGCGTTTTGAGCTTTACATCAACGGATGGGAGATGTGTAACGCATACTCAGAGCTCAACGATCCTATCGATCAGAGAGAGCGTTTCAAGGCACAGGATGCTCTTGCAGCAGCCGGTGATGAGGAAGCTAACCACACAGATGAAGACTTCCTCAATGCTATGGAGATCGGTATGCCTCCTACAGGTGGTATCGGATACGGTATCGACAGACTTTGCATGCTCCTTACTAATGCTCCAAGCATCCGTGACGTACTGCTGTGGCCTGCACTTAAGTCACTTGATCCAAACGCAAGAAAGTCAGCAGAAGCTGAAGAAGAGTCTACAGGATTCTTCACACCTAACAACAAGATTGACTTCTCTAATGTTAAGATTGAGCCTTTATTCGAAGAGAACGTTGACTTCGAGACATTCTCAAAGTCAGACTTCAGAGCAGTTAAGGTTAAGAACTGCGTAGCAGTACCTAAGTCCAAGAAGCTCCTTCAGTTCACACTTGATGATGGAACAGGAACAGACAGAACTATCCTTTCAGGAATTCATGCATTCTATGAACCTGAAGAGCTTGTAGGTAAGACACTTGTAGCTATTACAAATCTTCCTCCAAGAGCTATGATGGGCATTGAATCCTGTGGTATGCTTCTTTCTGCAGTTAACAACAAGAAGGATTCCGAAGAGGAAGAGCTTCACCTTCTCATGGTTGATAACCACATTCCTGCAGGTGCTAAGTTATACTAATTAAAATTTTAATAATACAGGAAAAATTGATGACGCCAGAATCCGTAATAGCGGGTACTGGCGTCATTTTTTGTGCGCAGGACCTGCGAACGAATAGATTTTTCATATTATTTTTTTCCAATTGTAACTTAAACATCCCTGATTGCAACTTAGCACCAAAAGCATTGTAGGTATGATCCTTATGAGATAACCTATGCATATCAGATGACAACGACACAGAAACACATCTCACAAATATAAAAGGAGCATACAAATGAAGACACTTACACTTACCAAAAACAAAAACAGATTTTTCCAGGGAGTTGATTTTCTTAGTTATGGACTTGAGATCTTTGGTTTTATCGGTTGGGAATTATTACTTACCTATGTTATTGAATTCAATATATATAATTGCAGCGATTTCACAAATTATACGGCTCTTCAGACTATTATTCACTGGACTTTAACATGCGCTGTATGGATCTTCGGAATCTGGTACGTAGTAAGAGAAGCTGCTGCAAAGTCAGATGTTGACCTTTATAAGAATTTCAAAGAGAACAGCCTTTTAAAGGGTGCAAAAGAAATGTCAGTTCTTCAGTGGGTGCTTTTAATTACAGGTACAGTTCTCTGCCTTATATCTACATGGATCGACTGGAATGGTAGTAAAGTACTTGCAGAGATTAAGAGTAATGGTTTTCTTTTTCCTGCTCAGTATTTCTATTATTTCGTAGAAGTAGCTATGGTTCTTCTTATTATCGTATTCGGACAGTATGCATTTGAAAAATGGTTCAAAAATGATAAGATTCCATATGGAGGAATTCTGGTAGCACTTACCTGGGGACTTGGCCACTGGCTTACAAAAGGTTCTCTTGGAGTGGGAATCTATACAGCAGTCGGTGGTTTCGTATTTGGAGGCGCATATCTTCTTACAAATAGAAATATCAAGCTTTCATACCTGTTCCTCTGCATTATGTTCATTCTGTAAGGTTATGTAATAAGGGTTATACGCAGAAACAAGGGATTGTTTGATAGGCCTTGTACATCGAAATGCTATTATTTTTGATATGTATCGGGCCTTGTAGGTTAACCTCATGTATGCCTTATAGCTAAAATATGGGGTTGATGATGAAACTTATAAAAACAAAAGAAGAATATTTAGACGAGAACTACCTTGAACTTCACTATGACGAGATCGACGATGAGACAGTCGGCGTACTTGAAAGACTAAGATCTGCACTTAAATACATTGAAGGAACGCTTGATGAAAAAAAGCTGACAGTTCCTATTGCTGACATGTTCTATTTCGAGACTGTAGACAGGAAGACCTTTGGATACACCAGAGACACCTGCATCGAAGTCAAAGAAACGCTTCAGGGAATAATAGATGAGTATACTGATGCCGGGTTCGTTCGCATCAGCAAGTCATCGATAGTAAATCTCTATAAGATAAAAAAGCTTCAGGGTGATCTCAACATGCGAACCCTCATATATCTAAGGAATGACGAGTGCCTTGTGATGAACAGAGGTTACAGGGCGGAATTCTATAA
Organism: Butyrivibrio fibrisolvens; assembly: GCF_023206215.1. Classification (NCBI taxonomy): domain Bacteria; kingdom Bacillati; phylum Bacillota; class Clostridia; order Lachnospirales; family Lachnospiraceae; genus Butyrivibrio; species Butyrivibrio fibrisolvens. The sequence continues at coordinate 531,059 of NZ_CP065800.1, read as the reverse complement.
AGCGCTTAATAAGCTTCAGGGCAAAAAACGTAGTAAATAAATGAATCCCATTAAGGTTAATAGCCTCAATACCGAAGGCGTTCTCAATCAGGCTATTTGCATGATTATTGGAACGAAGTGAATAAATATATAGGAAAAAAGATATGAAGATAATAGACAGACATAATTTTATTTCCGTTGTTTGCGTCAGCTTTACGCTGATAGTATGCGGCAAGCTCCTTTATGAAAAGCTGATTGGATTTACTGACAGATTCTATACTGAAAATATATTTACCTGCCTTTTGGTATGTGTGCTGGCAACTTTTATCTTGTCACTTCACTACTATCTTCAGCGATTTCCTTTTATTCCTGTAGTGATAGGTCAGTATGTATTTTTGATCGGAGTGATATTTGTTACTATATGGTTTGCTTCAAAATTCACAGACATGGCCCCATCTGCTTACAAGGATATGTTCATTTCAGTAACTATCCCATACGTAATCGGGGCAGCTGCCTACTATATATGTTATTTTCTTGAGATCAAAAAGGCGAATGAGTTTTTCTCAAAGCTTTAACACTAATTTTTCTTGAGACTTTTTGTAAAAAGTATTTCTCTATATACAGTATGGGTTAGCTGATCACGTGATATAATATTTGCATGTGTATTACGTGAATTATGTGACTTATATGAATCAGTAGATAAGAGGAATAATATATGGAGAATAATAGAGATAACGTCATTATAAGAACCAGTATCATCGGCATCATCGCAAATGTATTCCTTGCATCCTTCAAGGCTTTTGTAGGCGTAGTGTCCAATTCTATAGCAGTAACATTGGATGCGGTTAATAACCTTTCAGATGCCTTATCTTCAATAATTACTATCGTAGGAACCAAGCTTGCAGGTAAGCTTCCCAACAAAAAACATCCCTTTGGATATGGCAGGATCGAGTACCTAAGCGCTATGATCGTTTCGGGAATCGTTCTTTATGCAGGTCTTACTTCCCTTGTGGAATCTGTGAAAAAGATAATAAGTCCGGAAAAAGCTGATTACAGCGCAGTATCACTTGTGATCATCGTATCGGCAATTGTTGTAAAGCTTATCCTTGGAAAATACGTTAGAACTCAGGGAGAGAAGGTTAATTCAGGATCTCTTATAGCATCAGGTAAGGATGCTTCCTTTGATGCACTTCTGTCAACATCTGTACTTGCCAGCGCTGTGATATTTCTTTTGACAGGATTATCCCTGGAAGCATATGTAGGTGCACTCATATCAGTGATCATCATCAAGTCCGGTATAGAAATGATGAGAGATACTGTAGATGAGATCCTTGGCGAAAGAGCTGATAAAGAAACAACCAGGAAAATTAAAGCTCTGATAAAAGAAGAGCCTGAAGTAAGAGGTGCATATGACCTTATAATGTACAACTACGGCCCTGACAAGAATTATGCTTCTGTTCATATTGAAGTTCCGGATACAATGACTGTAGACAAGCTTGATAAGCTTACAAGGCGTATTGAAAAAAGAGTTATGGAAGAATCCGGTGTTGCTCTTGTAGGAGTGGGAGTATACTCCTACAATACCGGTGATAATGATATAGCAAGATTGCAAAATGCTGTTTCCAAAGTAGTATTATCCCATGAATGGGCTGTTTCCATGCACGGTTTCTATGCAGATCTTGATGCCAAAGAGATACGATTTGATGTAGTCATTAGCTTTGATATAGGTCAGGCTGAAGCTATGAGTATCCTCAATAAAGACCTTAAGGACGCATTCCCTGAATATAAATTCATGTTTTCACCGGATGTAGATGTATCAGACTGATATAAAAGAAGCCTTTACAACATGCTCCAAGTAGTGGTGCCTGTTATAAAGTAAACTTTTGTGTAACGTAGGTGAAAACCCACAGGCTTGCCCATTGGTACAGTCAGAGCAGGATATTAGAAGTCTGTAACTAAGCATCCTTTATAGCTTTATTTATAGTATTAAGAACAACCTTTTTGTTGGCGGACCATAAGGGCGCGATAAGCAGCCTTTTTGGTCCGTCTCCTGTTATACGATGAACCACAATTTCCGGAGGCAGAAGTTTCAAACATTTGATCACTATATCGCAATACTCTTCAAGAGTAAAAATATGAAATGAAGTCTCTTCAAACTCTTTTGCAAGATCAGTACCTTTTAGAACATGAAGAAGCTGAAGCTTGATTCCGTCAAGAGAAGGAGTTAGGCCTGCAAGATACCTGACAGAAGAGAGCATATCTTCTTCACTTTCACCGGGAAGCCCTAATATTACATGAACGATAACGACAAAGTCTCTTTCTTTTAACCTTCTATATGCATCTTCGAATACAGGCAGCTTGTATCCCCGCCTAAAGTGACGAGCACTTTCTTCATTAACAGTCTGTAGCCCAAGCTCGATCCAGATATCCTTCCCATACTCATCTCGCAGCGATTCAAGCATTGAAAGTATCTCATCAGGAAGACAATCTGGCCTTGTTCCGATAGATAGCGCAACAATCTCAGGGTGCGAAAGCGCCTGTCTGTATATCCTCTCCAGAATTTTGGAATCTCCATAAGTATTGGTAAATGACTGGAAATAAGCAATATACTTGTGATCCTGCCCCTTAAGCTTCGAGGCAACTTTCTCTTTAGCAGATTCAATCTGCATATCAATGTTTTCTTCGATAGTGATGGCATTACCATCAGCATCTTTAGTCAGGAAAAAAGAAGCAAAGTCTCCCGAACCGCCTTCAGAACAGAAAGTGCAACCACCAGTTCCTATATTTCCGTCCCGGTTTGGGCAGGTGCATCCTGACTGAAGCGAAAGCTTATAAACCTTGCAACCATATGTTTTTTTCAGATATTCAGATAAAGTGTTTATTTTCATAGGTTAATTATACTTCAAAAATAGTGAATGGTTTTGCGAAAGTCAGGGAGATAAAAAATATCCCTTGCCGAATCTATTTCCTATGAGGTAAGGGATATTTTTTACAGACTTCCCACTTGGACGGCAAAGTATTTGGTGATACTGAACCATCCAAGTGGGAAGTTATTTATTATTGCCCGTCCTTACGCCATTCTTCATGCCAATCTCCTCATTTCAAGAATTGCATATTTTGTCTTTAAAGGATATACTATAGCGTGATATATAATCGATAATTATAAGATGCGGACATTATAATTATAAACCGCATCACCACAGGTCCAGGCGCATCATTCGCGCTGTGAGGCCGGAAAGAAGGTAAAATGTACACAAAGATCGGTAGTAACGAACCCTGCTGGTGTGGCAGCGGCAAAAAGTACAAAAAGTGCCACGAGCAGTTTGATGAGCGCATTATCGGGTTTGAACTTAAAGGGCATGAAGTTCCACCCCGCAGGATCATCAAGACCAAAGAACAGGTAGAAGGAATCAAGGAAAGCGCCAAGATCAACATAGCTTGTCTTGACCGCGTAGCTAAAGAGATTCATGCAGGCATGTCAACTGAAGAGATAGATCATATAGTAGCAGAGACAACAAGGGCAATGGGCGGCATCCCGGCGCCACTTAACTACGAAGGATTCCCAAAGAGTGTATGTACCTCTATCAATGATCAGGTATGTCACGGAATCCCATCCCCTGATGATATATTAAAAGATGGTGATATCATCAATGTAGACTGCTCTACAATCTACAACGGATATTTCTCCGATTCATCACGAATGTTCCTCATAGGAGACGTATCTCCCGAGATGAGAAAGCTTGTAGAAGTTACCAAGGAATGTGTAGAGATCGGTATCAAGATGGTTAAGCCATGGACTTTCATGGGAGATATGGGCCATGCTATACACCAGCATGCGCTTGATAACGGATATACAGTTGTAAGAGAGATAGGCGGTCACGGCTGCGGCGTAGAGTTCCACGAAGATCCATTCGTAAGCTTTGTATCAAGGCCGGGAACAGAGATGCTCATGGTACCCGGTATGACTTTTACCATAGAGCCTATGGTCAATATGGGAACAGACCGTATCTTCGTAGACGAAGAGAACGACTGGACTATCTATACCAATGACCACAAGCCGTCTGCGCAGTGGGAAGTTCAGGTACTCGTAACGGAAGACGGCTGCGAAGTTTTGACATACTAAGACAAGGCTAATAGCAGACTATATAATCCGGGAAAAGATCTATTAAAACCTGATCATTCCCAGATACAAAGGCATTTAAAGAAAATCATAAAGATATGAAATAAAGGAGTTTTACATGCAAAACAAAGGCAAATATTATCTCACTACGGCTATTGCCTATACATCAGGTAAGCCTCATATAGGTAACACATATGAAGCAATCCTTGCTGATGCTATCGTTCGTTATAAGAGAGCTGACGGCTATGATGTTCACTTCCAGACAGGTTCTGATGAACACGGCCAGAAGATCGAGTCAAGAGCTATTGAAGCAGGGTGCGATAGCCCTAAGGAATTTGTAGATCAGGTATCCGGAGTTATCAAGGATATCTGGAACAAGGTTGGAACATCTTATGACCGTTTCATCCGTACTACTGATGAGGATCATGTTAAGCAGGTTCAGAAGATCTTTAAGAGATTCTATGATCAGGGCGATATCTACAAGGGTTCATACAAAGGAAAATACTGTACAGAGTGTGAAGCTTTCTATACAGACTCTCAGCTCAAGGACGGCAAGTGTCCTGTATGCGGCGGCGATGTTCATGATTCAGAAGAAGAAGCTTATTTCTTCAAGATGAGCAACTATACTCAGAGACTCATTGACTATATCAACGAGCATCCTGAGTTCATCCAGCCTGAGTCCCGTAAGAACGAGATGATGAATAATTTCCTCCTTCCGGGTGTTCAGGATCTGTGCGTATCCAGAACAAGCTTTAAGTGGGGAATCCCGGTAGACTTTGATGACAAGCACGTAGTATACGTATGGCTTGATGCTCTTGCTAACTATATCACAGGTATCGGTTATGACTGTGATGGTAACAGCACAGAAGAGTTCAAGAAATACTGGCCTGCGGACCTTCACCTTATAGGTAAGGATATCTTAAGATTCCATACAATTTACTGGCCTATATTCCTTATGGCTCTTGATCTTCCTCTTCCTAAGCAGATCTTCGGTCATCCATGGCTCCTGCAGGGCGGCGAGAAGATGAGTAAGTCCAAGGGTAACGTTATCTATGCTGATGATCTTGTAGATCTCTTTGGTGTTGATGCGGTTCGTTATTTCGTACTTCACGAGATGCCTTTTGATAACGATGGAACTATCACATGGGAACTTATGGTTGAGCGTTTCAACTCTGATCTTGCCAATACTCTTGGTAACCTTGTAAGCCGTACGATCGCTATGAGCAACAAGTACTTTGACGGCGTGGTAGAAGATAAGGGCGTAGCAGAAGCTGTTGACGAAGACCTTAAGAGCGTTGTTACAGGTACATACAAAGTAGTAGAAGAGAAGATGGATGAGCTTAGAGTAGCTGATTCTCTTACAGAGATCTTCAACCTCTTCAAGAGATGCAATAAGTATATCGATGAGACAGAGCCGTGGGTACTTGCCAAGGATGATTCCAAGAAGGACCGCCTTGCAACAGTTCTTTATAACCTTACAGAATCCATCATGATCGGTGTATCACTTCTTGCTCCGTTCATGCCAGAAACAGCTGAGCAGACAGCTAAGAACTTTAATACACAGCTTAGAGGATTTGACAGCCTTTCTACATTTGGTTCATATCCTAATGGAAACAAGGTTTCAGCTGAGCCTGTAATGCTCTTTGCAAGAAAAGATCTTGAGACAGTCCTTAAGCAGACTGCCCAGATCACCGAGAAGCAGAAAGCAGAGTTTTTTGAAAGTCAGGAGACAGCTGCCAATAACCTTGAAAAGGCAGGAAGAGTTCAGGATGCTGAAAAGATCCGCGACAATCTTAAGAAGCTTCGCGGTGACGATGGATCATCTGATGAAGAAGCTATCGACATCGAGCCTAAAGCTGAAATAGAGTACAACGACTTTGCAGCAATGCAGTTCCAGGTAGGCGAAGTTATCAAGTGTGAAGCTGTACCGAAGTCCAAAAAGCTTCTTTGCTCACAGGTCAAGGTTGGGTCTAAGACTCTTCAGATCGTATCAGGAATTCATAAGTATTATGAGCCTGAAGATATGGTTGGCAAGAAGGTTATGGTTCTTGTAAACCTTAAGCCTGCTAAGCTTGCAGGAGTTACTTCTGAAGGAATGCTTCTGTGCGCAGAGGATGCTGATGGCAATCTCTCACTCATGGTTCCTGAGAAGAAGATGCCTTCTGGAGCAGAGATCTGCTAATATAATACGGCTTTGAGCCTTAGGGGAGGTTACAGTGCTATATGGGTGATGCTATCAAAAAAGAAAGTCTGTTCTATCAATCAGCCGATGGAATCGATAAGATTCATGCAAGTATATGGACACCTGAAGGAGAGCCTCGTGCTATCCTTCAGATAATCCATGGCATGCAGGAATATATTGACAGGTATGATGAGCTTGCACGTTTTTTTGCCGGTCATGGTTTTGTTGTGTGTGGTGAAGATCACCTTGGACATGGTGAAAGCGTTGCAGATGGCAAAAGCTACGGATATTTCTGCAAACAGGATCCAGAGAAGGTTCTTCCTGAGGATTCGCATCAGCTTACACTTATGATGAAAGAAAGATATAAAGGTCTTAAGTACATAGTACTGGGGCATAGCTTTGGATCTTTTATCACAAGAGAATATCTGGCCAGGTTCGGATCAGATGTTGATGTGGCTATAATCTCAGGAACAGCATATCAGCCGGCGAGTGTTGCAAAGAGCGGTTTGTTTGTGGCAAGACTTCAGAAGCTGTTTTTCGGAGACAGGCATATAGCCAGGTCTCTTGACAAGATATCTTTTGGCTCCTATCTGTCTAAGATTGAGAATCCAAAGACGTCTTCTGACTGGCTTTCTTATAACGAAGAGTCCGTTGCGGCATACCGGAGTGACCCTTGGTGCACATTTACTTTTACCATTAATGGATTTGAAACTATGGCTAAACTCCTACTGCTTGTGGGTAACAAGAATAGGATGCAGTTTATCCCTCACGATCTTCCGATCCTTCTGTCTGCAGGAAGGGAAGACCCCGTAGGAAACTATGGTAAGGGTGTAGAACAGCTTTATAATATTTACAAAGATGAGATAGGCCTTAACGTATCTTTGAAGCTTTATGATCATATGCGTCATGAGATACACAATGAACCGGACAGACTCAAAGTGTATGAAGATTACCTTGAATTTGTTAATAGGTTTATCTGAGCCGGAATCATATTTTTACAGTTTTTGTTTTGATCTATTTTATATCTATACTGACATCTGTTTGAACTGACATAAGCAATGTGGAGGAGATTGGCGCTTATTAAAAGGCCACTCTTGGGAGATATCATGGAGTTTATTATCAGGAAGGGATATGCCAGTGACTGGGACAAGGCAATGGAGCTGGTGTGGAGGACATTTATAGTATTTAATGCCGCTGATTACAGCACGGAAGGACAGGAGAATTTCAGGAAATTTCTCTTTGGCCAGGAACTGTATCAGCAATATGCTATCGGTAACTATGACCTTCTTACAGCATTTGACAAGGATACTCTGGTTGGCGTGCTGCTTCTTAGAGAGAACAGACACATATCGCTCCTATTCGTGGACGGAGACTATCATGGCCGCGGGATAGGGCATATGCTTATAGAATGTGCATCCAAGTATGTCAGGAAAAAAGGAAGAAGATTTAAGATAAGCGTTAACGCTTCGCGCTTCGCTGTTCCTTTTTATAAACATGAGGGTTTCAAGGAAGCCAGAATCGAGCAGTTCGAGGATGGTATAAGATATCTCCCTATGGAACTAAAATTGTGATTGGTATTTTGACTTTTCAGGCAATAGGGCCTTTTGTTCAAGCACCAAAAGCAGCTCTATTGCTATATTTTTGTAATGAGTGACAATAAGTCACAGAAAATGGTGGGTTATGAGTAAGTTATTTGATTTAGACAGTCCTTTGATGAGAATTCTTAATAAGGTTGCGGATCTTATGATCCTTAATGTTGCAACGCTTCTTTTCTGTGTGCCGGGCCTTTTTAGCGGCTATGTTGCACTTCAGATCTACATGAGTGAAGGTGTTATCAATCTTCCTGCGATCCTGATGTTCGTAGTATTGTCCATACCGATAGGAAGTGCACTTACAGGAATGCATTTTGTGCTTCTTAAGATGGTTAGAGGTGATGAAGCATATATTATCAAGGATTTCTGGAAGTCTTTTAAACTTAACTTCAAGCAGGCATCAGTGATATGGCTTATATTTGAAGTTGCGGGATTTTTACTTATTGCGGATTACAAGATATATATGGGCTCAGATACTTTCCCTAAGATCATGCTCATCATGACAGGTGTTGTTGCAATAGTTATATTTATTATATACATTTATGTATTCCCGGTATTGTCAAGGTTTTCAAATACAATAGCTAATACTATTAAGAATTCATTTCTTATGTCAGTTCTGGGACTTCCGAGAACTCTTGGAATGATACTTATTACAGGCGCATCATTTGCTCTTCCTGTTCTTGGTGCAACTTTGATCTATCGTATATTCCCTATATACATTTTATTTGGATTATCACTTCCGGGATTTTTGTGCGCTCTTCTTTACAGCCCTTTATTCAAGAGGTTTGAGCCTGAAGTCAAAGAAGAAAAGATGTCCACAGAAGAAGAACTCCTTGAGGCTGCAAGAGCTATTCAGGGAGCTAAAGACGAAGACTACGACGAAGTTGCAAAGATCATTCAGGATGATGGAATGGATGATGAGGATAATTGATAATGATAAAGTTCTGATGACAGCTATTAAGGGTTGTTTAAGGCTGATTGTTTTGCGAACATATCATTATTGAAACGGGATGTAAATAACATTTACTTATCGAATCGTGCCGGGTTTATTACTTGCAGTAATGAACCTGGCATTTCTTTTGGATGTTGATATCGGTATATTGTCATTTTGACGTAAAGTTTTCGTTTTCTTCGGCAGATTGACATAAAAAAGAGAGAATATAATTCTCAATATGCATATTGTCTATAACCGCTGATTAATTTTGTTAAATCGCTCCATATCAAAAAAAGAAAGTAAACGATATACTGAGTAAGGATTGAAAAATCCGGATGACTATTTCTTTTATGAATGGGAGGATTATAATATGGCAAGTTTACAGTTAGAGCATATTACAAAACAGTATCCTAACGGTTTCGTAGCTGTTAAGGATTTCAACCTTGATGTTGAAGATAAGGAATTCATCATTTTCGTTGGACCTTCAGGATGCGGTAAATCAACAACTCTTCGTATGATCGCAGGTCTTGAAGATATCTCTTCAGGTACACTTAAAATCGGCGGCAAAGTAATGAACGATGTAGAGCCTAAGGATCGTGATATCGCGATGGTATTCCAGAACTACGCTCTGTATCCTCATATGACAGTATATGATAACATGGCATTCGGTCTTAAACTTCGTAAAGTTCCGAAGGAAGAGATCGACCAGAAGGTTAAGGCAGCAGCTAAGATCCTTGATCTTTCAAATCTCCTTGATCGTAAGCCTAAGGCTCTTTCAGGTGGTCAGAGACAGCGTGTAGCTATGGGACGTGCTATCGTTCGTAATCCTAAGGTATTCCTTATGGATGAGCCTCTTTCAAACCTTGATGCTAAGCTCCGTGTTCAGATGAGAACAGAGATCGCTAAGCTTCACCAGAGACTTGGTACAACAATCATCTACGTTACACACGACCAGACAGAGGCTATGACTCTTGGTACCAGAATCGTAGTTATGAAAGATGGTGTTGTTCAGCAGGTAGATACACCTCAGAACCTCTATGACAAGCCACAGAACCTCTTCGTTGCAGGATTCATGGGTTCACCTCAGATGAACTTCCTTGATGCTGACGTAGAAGTTACAGGTGATACAGCATACCTCAAGATCGCTAACCAGAAGATCGAGCTTCCACCGGCTAAGTCCAAGAAGCTTATCGAGGGTGGCTATGACGGAAAGAAGGTTACATTCGGTATCCGTCCTGAAGATGTTGATGATTCAGAGATGTTCGTTAACACTTCAAAGGCTGTATTCGAGTCTACAATCAACGTATACGAGCTTCTTGGTGCAGAAGTTTATCTGTACTTCGATCTCGAAGGATTCCCTATCACAGCTAGAGTTGATTCTCGTACAACAGCTAGACCTGGCGATAAGGTTAAGTTCGGTTTCGATGTTGAGAAGATCCACGTATTCGACAAAGAGACAGAGAAGACAATCACAAACTAATAATAGTTTACTTAAAGGCAGAGCTTACGGGCTCTGCCTTTTTTGAGCAAAAAAACGTCCTGCCCGGAGATATACTCAGCAGACAGGACATTTCATTTGTTTATAATTATCATAGTGTTACTTCCTTTCAACTATAATATCGGTGTATTATGATAAAACTTTAGCGTGTTTCAGCCATTTTTATGTTTCTATATAGTATAATTATAATGTTTGACTGTATTGATATATAAGATGAAGGGATTGTATGGGAGATGAAGCACGATAAACATAGGGATAAACTGATTGTGGGGGCACTTCAAACAGCTCTGTGTCTTGTTATGATAACAGCTCTTGTTCTTACGGGGTGTGAGAGCGCGCATGTATCCTCTGGGACAGGTGCCAGTGCGGTTATGCTCACAAGCATGGAGGAAGCTGCACTATCAGAGAGTGCGGCGACTTCATATACATCTGATGCTGTACTAGAATCTGGCGTAGACATTAGTATTGATAGTAGTTCTTATGATTCTGTAGTAGAAGTTACTATCGAAGATGGAGCGCAGAGCTCATCAGAAGAAAGTAGCACATTTACAGTAGCAGGATCTCCTGCACGGACTTTCTATGTAGAGGGAACGCCGGCCGTTGTAAGTGATTCTGATTCCAAGGATGATGACTCTATGAATCTGAACGGTCAAAGCAGCGGCGCAGATGTAAGTGTAACAGAGCTTGTAGCTGATAATTCAACTGATGAGAGCCAGAAATCTTCGGAATCATCAGATAATAATTCTTCAGATAAATCTTCTCAGGAGTCCAATAAAGACAGTAATTCCGGTAATACCCAGCAGACTCAGTCAAAGACTGTAGCCTCAGAGACAGGAGATGTCACCTATGGTATTGATGTGGCTTCATATCAGGGTGTTATTAATTGGCAGAAAGTTGCTGCATCCGGAGTTGGCTTTGCTATGGTCAGGGTTGGTTACAGGTCCAATGACGGCGTACTTCATGAAGATGCCAATGCTAGATATAACCTTCAGGAAGCAAACAAATATGGTATTAAGACAGGAGCATATTTTTTCTCCAGAGCTACTAGTCAGGATGAGGCAATTCAGGAAGCTAATCTTTGTATTAGTATAGTAAGCGGATATTCCATAACCTATCCCGTTGCATATAACTGTGAGGGATATAATAAATCCACGAGCCGCCAGTATGGTATCTCTATGCAGGATAGATCCTCATATGCACAGACATTCCTCTCTACTGTTAAAAACGCAGGATATACTCCGATGTTTTATGCATCCCGTAACGAGCTTGCGGGAGGTACAGACTGGGATACAGCATCTCTTGCAGGAAGTAACAAGATCTGGCTTGCCTACTATCCGTCGGATCCATCGGTTACTAGCCCGGGATATTCAGGTTCTTACTGCATGTGGCAGTATACAAGCAAAGGCTCTGTGCCCGGTATTGAAGGCAATGTTGATATAGATATAGCTTATTTTGGATACTCAGGAACTAGTTCTGCCAAGTCTGATACAGCAACAGAAAGTGTTACTGCCAACATGGAGTCAGGTATGACATTTACAGAGGTAAGTGAAACTGTGACCTGTAAGGATGTTCTAAACCTGCGGGATCGTCCCAGTCAGGGCGAAGCTTCTGTAGTCATAGCCAAGATCAAAAACGGCGAGACAGTAACAAGAACAGGATATAATGAAACTACCGGTTGGAGCAGAGTTGTCTATAACGGTCAGACTCTTTACTGCGTAAGCAGCTACCTTATAGTTGTCGAATAATAGATTATTTCGGCATTAACTTGGATCAGTAGTATAACTATAAAACAATAACATATTTGTTATAACGAATTCTTGATTTGCACACATACATAAAATAGGCTAAAATTACCTTTGGTGTGAGCGATAATATGCACAAGTAGCACTAAGTAAGTGCTTACAGTAAATGAAGCGAGGATAAAAGAATGATTTCCGCACAGATAATCAAGCAGAGCATAAGCCAGCTGCAGGCTATAACAAGAGTTGATCTTACAGTCATGGATCTTGCAGGAGGTATTGTTGCAAGTACTAAGGACGGTGAAGATATAGATTCAAGCCTTGTTGTAAGCTTTGCTAACTCTCCTGTAGATTCACAGGCTATAGGCAACAGACACCTTCTTAAGATCATGGATGACAACGAGCCTGCATATATACTTATAGCAAGTGGCAATGATGAAGGTGCCTATACTATTGGTAAAATATGTGTCTGCCAGTTGCAGGATCTTATAGTTGCTTATAAAGAGAGATTTGACAGGAACAATTTCTTCCAGAATCTGATGCTTGATAATCTTCTTCTTATAGATATCTATAATAGAGCTAAAAAGCTCCATATCGATGCAGTAAGGCCCAGAGTTGTAATAATTGTTGAGACAGGCAAGGACAATGATAATACAGTATCAGAGCTTCTTGGCAGCATCTATACAACTCAGGCGGGTGATTATATCACTGCAGTTGATGAGAACAGTGTGATCCTTATCAAGTCAGTTGATAATCCTGACAGCTATGATGAGATCGCTCAGATAGCAACAACTATTGTAGATATGATGAATACAGAAGCAATGCTCAATGCAAGGGTTGCTTATGGTACAATAGTAGGAGAACTCAAGGATCTGTCCAAGTCATATAAAGAAGCCAAGATGGCACTTGAAGTTGGTAAGATCTTCTATGCTGAGAGGAATGTCAATGCATACAATACTCTTGGTATAGGAAGGCTTATTTATCAGCTTCCTGTTAACTTGTGTCATATTTTCCTTGAAGAGATATTTGGTGACAATGATGTCCTCGATCAGCTTGATGAAGAGACTCTTAGCACTATAGCCAAGTTCTTCGAGAATAACCTTAATGTATCAGAGACATCACGTCAGCTCTTCGTACATCGTAATACTCTCGTATACCGTATAGAGAAACTTGAACGCAGTACCGGCCTTGATATACGCAAATTCGATGATGCGCTTACTTTCAAGATTGCACTTATGGTTTCGAACTATATCAAATATCTTGATGCTAATGAGTATTGACAAATAAACGAAAAAAGGATATATTACTAGCATTGCGGCTCTGTGAAGGGTGCATATATTTTGTGAATAGCCGGGTCTTATGCAATGGGACTTTGCGAAACGTGTCAGGTCGGGAACGAAGCAGCACTAAGCATTTCATCTCATGTGTTGTAAGGTGCCTTGTTACTTTGCAGGGTATGTGCATCCGTCACAGGGTCGCAGTTTTTTTACAATTTTGTTGGTTTACTTTGGATGAGGTTATTTTATGGAAAAAGCGTATAAATTAGAATTCACCAAAGAAGAAAATGAAAGTTTATATGTTACCAGCTGTGGTCTGTCCAAAACCGGACCGAACCATCACTTCGGCCCTGCCATAAAGCCTCATCACATGATCCATTACATCTTAAGCGGTAAGGGAATATTCAGACTTAAGGGTAAGGAATATAAGCTTACTGAAGGGGCCGGATTTCTTATAACACCTGATGAGCTTGCATATTATGAGGCTGACGAAGAAGATCCTTGGACTTATGTGTGGGTCGGATTTGGGGGAAGCCTTGCAGGGTCTATAGTTGAGCAGTTGTCATTGTCTCCCGATCAGCCTATATTCAGAAACTCAGAATCAGACAAGATATATTCCATAGTTCATGACATGATGGAGCATAATACTTTTAGTGTTGCAGATATACTTGAGCGAAATGGCCAGCTCCATCTATTCCTTTCAGTTGTTGCAGGAAGCCTTATTTCTTCGAAGGGTGAATCGGAGAGTGCCAACAATTATGTTCAGAAAGCTATCTCTTTTATAAGGGCCAATTATTATAACCCAATCAAGATAACTGATGTTGCAGATTATGTCTGTGTTAACAGAAGCTATCTGTATACCCTTTTTGAAAAGGCGCTTGGAGTATCTCCTCAGCAGTATCTTAGTTCATACAGGATATCCAAAGCCTGTGACCTTCTAAAAGTCACAGATCTTCCTATAGAGAGTATTGCTATATCATCAGGATATAACGATCCGCTGGTCTTCACTAAGGCGTTTAGGATGAATAAAGGAATGTCACCTTCAAACTATCGTAAAGCTCACAAAAAAGATGCTCTCCCCGGAGGTAAAGAGCACCTTAAACAGCTTGAAAAGTATCTTGAAGGTAAGACCACAAACTAGTATTATTCCAGTTCTTTTCTTGCTTTCTTTTCAAGTTTGTTGCGGATACGAAGTTCTAAGAAGAATTTCTTTAATATAGAACTGCAATCTTCTTCCATAACATTCCATACAACTTCGCACTGATGGTTGAAGTCTGGATTTTCGAGGATGTTGAGGATAGTGCCTCCGCATCCTGACTTCTGGCTTTGACAGCCTATGACTACCTTGGGTATCCTGGCCTGAACTATAGCGCCTGCGCACATCTGGCAGGGTTCAAGTGTTACATACAAGGTGCAGTCTTCAAGGCGCCAGTCCTTGATGATCTTGCCTGCTTTCTTCATAGCAGATATCTCGGCATGGCACAGAACAGACTTGTCAGTATTTCTTCTGTTATAACCTCTGCCGATGATCTGCCCGTCATATACGATCACACATCCTATAGGAACTTCTCCAAGATCATAGGCTTTTTTAGCCTGCTTTAAGGCCTCTTTCATGTAGTAATTATGCTCTTTTTCAATATCATCAAAAATTTTTTTCATAAAATCTCAATCAAATCATACTATTCTGGTAGGTTTTGTGTTATAATAAGTCACACTAGAATAAACTAATGTTATTATACAACAGTAAGAGGTTTTTTATATGAAAATATCAACCAAAGGAAGATATGCACTCAGAGTCATGATAGATCTGGCTCTTCACGATAACGGAGAATACATAGCTCTTAAGGACATCTCCGAAAGACAGGGGATCACGGTCAAGTACTTGGAGCAGATCGTGACCAATCTTAACAAGGCGGGATTTCTTCGCAGTATGCGCGGCAACAACGGTGGTCACAGGCTTGCACGCAGGCCTTTTGAATACAAGGTTGGAGATATACTGCGCACTATGGAAGGAAGTCTTTCGCCTATAGAATGTCTTGCAGACTCTACATCAGACGGCGTGAACTGTCCACGTTCTGAAGAGTGTCCTACTTTGGGCTTCTGGCGCGGTCTTGATAAGGTTATCAATGAATACGTAGACAGATATACACTTCAGGATCTTATCGATCAGGAACAGATGATCGCCGGCGGGTACGACTATTCTATCTGATCATAGTCCGCTATAGTCAAAGGCGGGGATGAAGCTTGATTTATCAGTTTCATCTCCTTGAATGAAGGCGTATTCTACGCCTATGTCTATTGCATAGTCTACAAGCTTGTCGTAGTCAGCTACGCTTACAGTGCGTGTAAGCTCCGGGAATGCTGCACTATGCGGCATTGGAGTATACTGATTCATAATACTTATGTAGATATCATTTCCAAATCTGTTATGAATCCTGTTAACCACGTTTATAGAATCGTCAAGATGCCCCGGCAGTAAGAGGTGGCGGACGATGGTGCCTTTTTTCATCAAGGGGCCGGAATAATCAGATGACTCATCCTGCCCTGATATATCATAGTTCGTAGAGTCTTGATCAATTTTTTCTGTTTGGGTGACATCATCTAAAGATGAGTCTTCGCCGGTTACTATATCGTTATATTCATCAGCATTTAAGCTCTTTTGGCAGGCTTCTTTTCTAGAAATCCCCGGATGAACATGGGGATAATAAAATGTTGGAGCGCCAGTCTGTCTTACCATCTCTTCGATAGCAGGAAGTGCCTTTTCAAAATAATCCCTTGCTTTACTATACTTAAACGATAATTCGCTGTTATAGTACTTACAATCCGGAAGATATATATCAACAAGGCCGTCAAGCATCTTGATGGTGTCAACATTTTCATAAGCGCTTGTATTATAAACAACAGGGATTTTAAGGCCCTTATCTTTGGCGATTTCCAAAGCTTTGATAATACTTGGGACGAAATGAGTCGGAGTTACAAGATTGATATTGGCAGCTTTCTTGTCTTGAAGTTCTAAGAATATATCGGATAGTCTATCTACCGAAATCTCTTTTTTTACCTCATCATGCGCTATCTCATAGTTCTGACAAAAAACACATCCCATGTTGCAACCTGAGAAGAATACAGCTCCGGATCCTGTCTCTCCGGATATGCAAGGCTCTTCCCAAAAGTGAAGGGCAGCTCTTGCCGCAGCGATAGTTCCGGAAGCTTTGCAAAAGCCTCTTTCGCCCTTGGTGCGGTCTACGCGGCATTTTCTAGGACATATCATGCAATTTTCATATAGTAAGTTTAATTCATTATTCATAGCAATAGCATTTTAACGTAGTTACTGGTAATAATACAAGTTTTTGGATGGTGTGCATAAAAAAGCTAATGGTTGTAGTGTCATATATCAATGAGGTAGGTGTCAAAAGTTCCTTTTGACACCTTTTGACCCTTACGTCATATCAATTTAAGGGATTTAATTTAGAGAAAAATCAGTTTTTTTAACTTGAATGCTTGTGTATAATATGTTATGTAGAATTGCGAGATGAACGCAGTTCATATATTCTGATTTATAGTATTCATGTATAGATTTATTATTGTTTATGATTGGAGTACAAAATGGCATTCGGTGATGAGATAATGCAGGGGGTCATGAATGCGGCTGATACAGTAACCAAAGCTGTCGAAACCGGAAACTTCAGCAATTTGAGCAGTGACCTGTCTGCTACATTTAATGATACGGCTAAGAGGTTCAAAGAGCAGGCTGCGCGCAGCGGTATATACAATTCGTATATGCCTGGTGGCTCATCTGCAAGGAATAATTCCGGCGTTAACATGACAGAGCAGTATATTCTTAACAAAAAGAAGATCAGTGTATTTCAGAAGGCTCATGTTAGTAGTATATCAAGCACTATATCGGGTATAATCGCAGGCTTTTTTACAATATCATCTTTGCTTTTTACGTTAATAATGCTTCCCGGAGCTATAACTTTTACATCAGCATCTGAGATATCAGGATTTATATTTTTCTCTTTGATCACTATTTTATTTGGACTGTGGTGGAAGAAAGCTCATGATAAAAAGAAGCTTATAAAGCAGTTCAATCTTTTTAAAAAGGCAGTCGGTAACAGAGAGTATATATCAATTAAAGAGTTTGCAAGTATAGTTCAGATTTCGGAAGATGATCTTAAGAAATCTTTGAAGAAGATGATATCAAGCGGAATGCTCATTGGTGCAAGGTTTGATGATGAAGAGACAACTCTGATCCTGTCTGAGAATGCATTTGATGAGTACAAGAAATTCGTTCAAAGTCAGAGACAGCAGGAGATCTACGATCAGTCAGCTCAGGTTGATACTCAGGGTATGAATGTGACTTCTGATTCGCAGAAAGTTATTGATGAAGGCAATGAATACCTTGTCAAAGTAAGACGTATCAACGATATGATCCCTGATAATGATGAAGAGCATATGTCAGACAAGCTCTATAATCTCGAAAATATCATGAAGAGGATATTCGAACATGTAGGCCAGCATCCGGAGAAAGCGCAGGATCTTCGTAAGTTCATGAACTATTACCTGCCTACTACAGAGAAGCTCCTGAATGCATATGTTCATCTTGATGCTCAGCCTGAAGTCGGAGACAATATTAAAGATACCAAGAAGCAGATCTCTGATGCTCTAGATACCATTAATACAGCTTTTGAGAAACTCTTCGATGATCTTTTTGAAGAACAGGCTTGGGATATAGCATCTGATATATCTGTAATGCAGACAATGATGAGCCAGGATGGTCTTATGCAGAGCCAGTCAGGATTATAAGCGGTTTTTTTCCATGAAGACAGATGACAATGGCAATTAGCATATTCAAAAACAGAATTGTTTTTATCGGATATAAAGAAAAAGATATATATAGAAAAATAAGGAAAAGATATATAGAAAAATATAAAGAAAAGGATAGTTATAGTAAACGACTTAAGAAAAAGCACTTTGCCAGTCATCAAATGCCTTATATGCCAGCATTAGATAACTGGCATAAGGCATTTTCTAAAGTCGTTTACTATAGAAATAATCAGTTCTTTGGAGGATAATATGGAAAATCAGTTTTCAGATCTTAATGCAGCACCATCAGCACCAACACTTTCATTTGGTGATCCACAGCCTCAGGCAGCTACAGCAAGTGCTACTGCTACAGCTCCTGCAGCGGAGTCAAAAGAAGAGAGCACCAGAAAATTCGAAGCAGATGTTCAGCTCTCACCTGAAGAGCAGAAAATGGTTGATGAATTTGTAAAGCAGATTGATATAACAAATTCACAGGCTGTTATGAATTATGGCGTAGGAACTCAGAAGAAGCTTGCAGACTTCTCACAGAAGGCCATTGATAACGTAAGAACCAAGGACATGGGAGAAGTTGGAGATATGCTCTCAGGCCTTGTAACAGAGCTTAAGGATTTCGATGTCGATGAAGAAGAAAAGGGATTTATGTCTTTTTTCAAAAAGAGTGCTAATAGAGTAAATGCTATTAAAGCAAAATATTCTACTGTTGAAACTAACGTCAACGAGATCACTTCAAGACTTGAACAGCATCAGGTTACTCTTATGAAAGATGTAGCGCTTCTCGATCAGATGTATGCTCTTAACCTTAACTATTTCAAAGAGCTTACAATGTATATCCAGGCAGGTAAGAAGAAGCTTGAAGAAGTAAGAAATAACGAGCTTGTAGAACTTCAGCAGAAGGCTCAGGCATCAGGACTTCAGGAAGATGCAGAGAAGGCCAAGGATCTGTCAAACCTTTGCGATAGATTTGAAAAGAAGATCTATGACCTTGAGCTTACTCGTACGATTGCTATGCAGACAGGCCCTCAGATCAGAATGGTACAGTCTTCTGATACTATTATGGCTGAGAAGATCCAGTCTACTATCGTTAATACAATACCTCTCTGGAAGAACCAGATGGTCATTGCTATAGGCGTAGAGCATGCTAATCAGGCTGCCAAGGCTGAGCGCGAGGTCAATGACATGACCAATGCTCTTCTTAAGAAGAATGCAGATAAGCTCAAACAGGCTACAATAGCTACTGCTAAGGAATCTGAAAGAGGCATCATCGATATGGAGACACTGCGCCATACCAATGAGACTCTTATCAGCACTATCGATGAAGTTCTTGCAATCCAGAAGGACGGCAAGGAAAAGAGAAGAGCTGCCGAAGCTGAACTTGGCCAGATCGAGTCACAGCTCAAGGACAAGCTCATCGAGGCATCAAAAGCTTGACATAAACCGGCGAATTGATTACAATCAAACGTAACGTTGAAGAGGAATAGTAATGGAACTGTCCTGTCTCAGAGAGAAGACTTATCTGGTGCGAAGTCTTTACAGTGATGTCCGTGAACCTGCCTTGGAGTTCTGTGTGATAGTTGATTTTGTGATATAAGCTTGAATTTTTTGATGATAGTTTATATTCCTACTTCATTAACATAAACACAGCGTTTCCCGCGTTAAGGGATAGTTGAGAGAAATCTGCGTTTTTATCACATGCAGATTTAAATAGGGTGGTACCGCCGAAGATGAATTTATAACCTTTGGTCCCTGTTTTTAATTAAACATGGACTGAAGGTTTTTTTATGTGATAAAGCCTGATGGTCCTGGGTACAAAAAAGGAGAAAAAGATGGCAAACGAAAAGAAGAAAATGGTATCTGAGATCACATCCATGGATGAGGATTTCACACAGTGGTACACAGACGTGTGCATCAAAGCTGGTCTTATCAGCTACTCTAACATTAAGGGATGCATGGTAATAAAGCCTTCAGGATACGCTATTTGGGAGCTTATCCAGAAACACCTTGATGCCAGATTCAAAGAGACTGGTGTTAAGAATGTATACCTTCCTATGTTCATTCCTGAATCACTTCTTCAGAAGGAGAAGGATCATGTAGAAGGTTTTGCTCCTGAAGTTGCATGGGTAACACACGGAGGTCTTGAGCCACTTGCAGAGAGATACTGCGTACGTCCTACTTCAGAGACACTGTTCTGTGATTATTATAAGGGTGAGATCCACTCTTACAAGGATCTTCCACAGGTACTGAACCAGTGGTGCTCAGTAGTAAGATGGGAGAAAGAGACAAGACCTTTCCTTCGTTCACGTGAGTTCTTATGGCAGGAGGGCCACACAGCTCATGCTACTATGGAAGAGGCAGAAGAGCGTACAGTTCAGATGCTCAATGTATATGCTGACTTTTTGGAAAATGATATGGCAATCCCTGTTATCAAGGGTCAGAAGACAGAGAAGGAGAAGTTTGCAGGTGCTGAGCATACATACACAGTAGAAGCTCTTATGCACGACTGCCGTGCTCTTCAGTCTGCTACATCTCACAACTTTGGTGATGGATTCGCCAAAGCTTTCGAGATCCAGTATGCAGGTAAAGATAACAAGCTCCATTATGTATTCCAGACATCATGGGGACTTACAACAAGAACAATCGGCGCTATGATCATGGTTCACGGCGACAATGAAGGTCTTGTAATGCCTCCTAAGATAGCTCCTACTCAGGTAGTAGTAATTCCGATCCAGCAGAAGAAGGAAGGCGTCCTTGACTGTGCACAGAAGATTTATGAGAGTCTTAACGACTTCAGAGCATCTATCGATCTTACAGACAGAAGCCCGGGATTCAAGTTCGCTGAGCAGGAGATGCATGGAATCCCGATCCGTGTTGAGATCGGACCTAAGGATATGGAAGCCGGCAAGTGCGTTCTCGTAAGACGTGATACACGTGAGAAGATGGAGTGCGCTATAGCTGATGTTCCTGCTAAGGTTGGAGAACTTCTTGATACTATCCAGAAGGATATGTATAACAGAGCTAAGGCTCACCTTGATGCTCATACATATATTGCACACAATAAGGAAGAGTTCGAAGAGGATTTCAAAGAGACCAAGGGCTTTGTTAAAGCTATGTGGTGCGGATGCCGCGAGTGTGAAGACAAGATCAAGGAAGATTATAATGTTACAAGCCGCTGTATTCCATTCGAGCAAGAGAACATCTCAGATACTTGCGTAATCTGTGGCAAGCCTGCAACCAAGATGGTTTACTGGGGAAGAGCATATTGATGATATTTTAATATCTGTATCTTATAAAATGCTGCGCTAAGCCATAAACTTAGCGCAGTTTTTTATTGCCGGATTTGCTTTTATTGCAGCTTTTGAGCGGTTCATCTTATAATAAAAGCAATTTTTGAGCCCGTGTGTTAGAATATGCATAGGAGTTTAGATATGCGTAAAGAAGATATAAAAATCAAAATGCCCATAGAGGCAGCAGAAATACTTGAAACACTTCATGAGGCAGGATATGAAGCCTATATAGTCGGAGGATGCGTACGAGACAGTATCTTAGGACGTGTTCCCGGTGACTGGGATATCACAACCAGTGCCCTTCCTCAGGAGGTCAAGAAGCTTTTTAAAAGAACTATTGATACCGGCATCAAGCATGGTACGGTTACTATCATGAAAGGTAAGGAAGGTTTTGAAGTTACCACTTACCGCCTTGACGGAGTCTATGAAGATCACAGACACCCCAAGGAAGTTACATTCACAAGAAGTCTTATAGAGGATTTAAAAAGGCGTGATTTTACTATAAACGCCATGGCCTATAATGACACAGAAGGCCTTGTAGATGAATTCGATGGTCTTAAGGACCTTGATGATAAAGTAATAAGATGTGTAGGCGATCCTGTCAGAAGATTCGAAGAAGATGCTCTTAGAATACTTAGAGCAGTCAGATTCTCCGGACAGCTCGGTTATACCATAGATCCTGAAACAGCCAAAGCTGCCAAGGAGCTTGCACCAACACTTTCTAATATAAGCGCAGAACGTATACAGACAGAATTTATCAAGATGATGACATCCATGCATCCTGAAGTTATAAGAGATGCTTACGAACTGGGCATTACCAAAGTTTTTTTGCCGGAATTCGATCAGTGTATGGAATGTGAACAGAATGCCATCCACCATTGCTACACAGTAGGAGAGCACATGATCCGTTCTGCAATGGAAGTTCCGGCTGATAAAGTCCTTCGTATCACCATGATACTTCATGACATAGGTAAGCCTTCATGCAAGACAAGCGATGAGCGAGGTGATCACTTCAAAGGTCATGCCAAAGAAGGCACTGGTATGGCAAGGACTATACTTAGAAGACTTAAGTTCGATAATGCAACCACAGACCGTGTCTGCAACCTGATCCTGTATCACGACATCCTCATGAAGGATGAACCAAGTGAAAAAAATGTTAGAAAAACCCTCTACCTTGTAGGTCCTTCAAACTTTGAAGACCTTCTAATGGTCAAAAAAGCGGATATGCTGGCTCAAAGTACATATCGCCGCGAAGATAAAGAAAGACGCCTTGATCTTTTGGCATCCATTGGACACGAAATCTTAGAAAGAGGCGATTGCCTGTCACTTAAAGAGCTAAAAGTCGGAGGCAAAGATCTTATAGACTTAGGAATCACCCCCGGCAAAGACATAGGAATTATCCTTAACAACATGCTCAAAGACGTCATCGGTACCCCTAATCACAACGATAAGGAATACCTGATAAAACACCTTGCTAACTACAAAAATCCAGTTGAATGACATAATAATAAGAACGGTGCCAAAAGTAACTTTTGGCACCGAGGGTTATTGAATATTTACACTTGTTCGATCCTTCACCAAATTATAAATATTCGCAAGCTTGCTATTAAGAAAAGTATAAAAAAGCCGATATATTATCGGATAATGATAATCATTTTTAACCTCATGTCGCGAGCAAAGCGAGTGACTAATGGTTCAAATTTTCACATGAGGCGTTGATTTTATTTGTTAAAGTCTTGGGCATAACCTGCCTGTTATGGTCACAGCTTTTAATGCGTGCAGCCCACGGTTATTCAAAGGGGAGATGGATATGCGTAGATATGTTAGAAGTTTATTCGTAACCATTATAGCTTTTGTTGTAGCGCTGACTTTTTTCCCGGACATCTCGTATGCACAGACTGTTAACACAGTCTCTCTTGTAGGCAAGTATGATTCGTCAGATACTGCCATCATCAAATCAATCGATACAGATAACAATACCATCACGTTCCGTAATCATGATACAGGACGTGATTATACCCTTTCTTATGACAATACCACTTTGATATATAGCGAATATGGAAGAGCACTCTCGGCGCAGCTCCTTGAAGTCGGAGAGATTGCCAATATCACCTTTTTGTCAGGTTCAAGGCACCTTAACAGTCTTGATATAAATGGTGATGCTTTTACTATCGACAAGTCATACGGTTATGACCTTCAGGCAGGCACTGAGACAGCTCAGATAGGAAGCAGTTACTATCATATAACTGATAAGACACTGATCCTGATAGATGGCAGGTCAGGCCGCATCGCAGATGTGCTCCCCGGTGACAATATCAAAGTAACCGGAATAGATACAGAAATCTACTGTGTAGAAGTAAAGCAAGGTCACGGATATGTATCCCTTTCATCCAACATGGTAGGAGATGCTGACATCTCCGGATCCTATCTGGAGATTGGTGATAAGAATATATACCGCGTAACTGACGGAATGCTTGTGAGCGTTCCTGAAGGAACCTACAAGCTCTTTTTGACAGGTAACGGCGTAGATTATGAGACTACTATAACGGTTGACAGGGATAAAGAGACCATAGTGGATACCAGTCAGATAGAGATCGAATATAACTTCGGTCTTGTCACCTTCAATATCATCCCTCAGGAAGCAAGACTCTATATAGACGGCGAAGAGGTTAACCCGTCGTGGCCTATAGAACTAGCCTATGGAACTCACAAGATCGAAGCGACGGCAGAAGGGTATCTTCCTTGTTCGGAGTATCTTCATGTAGGCTCTTCCAAGGCAGAAGTTGAGATAACACTTCTTGTCGATGAAGATTATGAGAAGGAAGATGAGAAGGAAGATGAGAGTACTACAGCGACTTCTGTAAGCGACTCATCCACTGCCAATACAACGACCGAAGATAAATCCAAGGAGTCTGATAAGAGCAGTGACAATGCTTCAAGTAAGTCCAAGGCCAAGACAGTTAATACAGCCAAGGCATCTACAACCGCTACAACAGTTAAGGACGGAACTCTTATAAGCGGCTATTACATTAGGATAACAGCCCCTTCTGACGTAGAAGTATATCTTGATCCTGACAAGAACAAAAAAGGAGACGACGGCAAATACATCGGAATATCTCCATGTTCTTTTACCAAGATAACAGGAGATCATGTAATAAGGCTGAAAAAAGACGGGTATCTCACCAAGGACTATACTATTAGTATTGATTCTGAGAAAAAAGATAAAGAGTACGCCTTTGAAGCACTGAAAAAAGATCCTGCAGCATCTGCCAGCACTGCAAGTACAGAAGAACCGGACGGAACCTTGATAGAAGGATATGGCGTTTATGTGGATGCACCGGTTGGAGCTAATCTATATGTGGACGGCGAGGAAGTTGGAGAAGTTCCCTGCTCTTTTGATAAAGTCAAGGGAAGCCATACTATAACCTTCACCCGTGATGGATATGCTACCAAGAGCTATTCGATATACGTAGACGGCAATAAGAAGGACAAACTGTATGAATTCCCTGAACTTGAAAGGTATGTAGATATATATGCTCTTGCAGGGACCGAAGTGTTCGTAGACGACGAGCCTATGGGCGTGATAGAAGGCGATGAAGCTATCAGATTTGCAAAGCTGCCTGATGCTCACAGTCAAGGGTCATCTACTATAAGGCTTGAGCTTGAAGGATATAAGACCCTCGAAGAAGAGCTTAGCGTAAGTACCTATGACGGCGTAGACAGCCACTACTATGCAGACAGACAGGAAAAAGAGGAATCTGCTGATCCTGATTCCGGAAGCAGCAAATCTTCTGACAGTGCCAGCAGTGCATCTACAGAGGCATCATCCGACGAAGGATCGTCAGCAGCAAGTACTGATGCATCAGATACGGCTTCGACGGACGGATCTGATGAAGGCAGCTTGTCAAGTAGCGGAGATCAGAACGGTCAAGACCAAAATCAGGGAGATAATACAGAGAATACAGATCAGAACTCAGATCAAAATGGCGGCGACGAAGATCAAGAAGATAATCAGAGCATCCCCGACGAACAAGGTCAGGTTGATGACTCCGGAGGCGCTGATCAAAGTGAAGTTCAGGAAGGAAGTGATAATGCTACTACATCATCTTCCACTGCGCCTTCTTCCTCCAATACAGGAGGAACTACAGAATAGGGAGTTTGAGGCTGTAAAAGTCTGATTTTTGGAAGTTGTGTATATATTAGATACAGAAACTTCGCACTTGCCAAACATACGACACTTCTTATGGTTGTACCGATGCGGGTAGTTTATAAAGTCTTTTCGTGTTCTTTTGAAAGTGTTATAAAATTCAGGAGCGTGATAGATGGAGATTCATATTCCGCATAGGGTTCGCATGCCCCCGCGAAGCGAGTTTCGAACCCTGGAATATAAATCTCCAGATATCATGCCCTGAATTATAACACTTTCAAGACACGAAAAGACTTTATAAACTACTCGCATCGGTACAGCCGTAAGAAGTGTCGTATGTTTGGCAAGTGCGAAGTTTCATCTGGCTATTATAAATCGAGTCCGCCTTTAAACACAGATTATTACTGTAAAACGAAAAAAAGAATCTGTTCAAACGCAGTAAACTAGGAGTAAATTGGAATAAAAAGGCTAAAAAATGGCTTAAAATAAGGATTTTCCTTGACAGCTTTTGCGAAAACGTATATAAGTAAATATATACCGCTTGAAGCAGGTAATAAGAAGCGCTATTTTAGCGCATTACAATCTTAGAGGAGGAATTTCCTAATGAACAAGACAGAATTAGTAGCAGCAATTGCAGAAGATGCAGGATTATCTAAGAAGGACGCTGAGAAGGCTCTTAAGGCTTTCACAGACGCAGTTACAGCAGAGCTTAAGAAGAAGGGTAAGGTTCAGCTTGTTGGCTTCGGTACATTCGAAGTAGCTAAGAGAGCAGCAAGACAGGGCAGAAACCCTCAGACAGGTGCTACAATGAAGATCGCAGCATCAGTTGCTCCTAAGTTCAAGGCTGGTAAGGCACTTAAGGACGCTGTAAACAAGAAATAATTCCTTTGAATTATTTTAATAGAATAGGTATATAGACCTTTTCTAAAGATCAGCTATAAGTGTTTTGACACGAGTTGATAGCCTGCGGAGTTCATACTTCGCAGGCTTTTGTAAAGCTAGAGATTAGTTTTATACGGTTCATAGAAGGAGCTGTGAATATGAGACTTGATAAATATTTGAAGGTATCACGACTTATCAAAAGAAGAAGTGTTGCAAACGAAGCCTGTGATGCAGGCCGTGTTCTGATCAATGGAAGAGTTGCTAAGGCAGGAACCGAGGTCAAGGTAGGCGATCATCTTACGATCCAGTTTGGAAACAAAGACGTAAGTGTAGAAGTACTTGATGTGCAGGAGACTGTACATAAGGAAAATGCAGGTGAATTATACAAATATATTTAATATTGATAACAAAACGTCGTTGCGCCGAAACTCCCGAGGTGGTAAGATTAATGTAGCTATTAGTCTACATAATTACGGAAATTGATCAATACCAAGCTAGAAATAATATAATCCAGACCGCAGAGAGGAGTTCTATATGAAGACAAGATATAGAACCAGACGCAAGGAGAACCGATTTGGTGTACTACTTGCAGCGATTGTGGTGCTGCTTCTTACATTTGCAGTTTCAGTCAGGAGTATAGATTTACTAAGACAGGTTGGTGATAATGAAGCAAGGATAGAAGAGCTTCAGACTCAGATGGACAAAGAGAAGCAAAGAAGCGCCGAGATCGATGAGTTCGTAAAAGAGACGCAGACGCGTAAATATATAGAAGACATAGCAAGACAGAAGCTGGGGCTTGTATATCCCGGCGAGATCATTTTTGAAAAAGAATCAAATTAGGGGTGCAAACTTCCGCAAGTCAGGGAGTTTGCACTGTTTACGTTAAGGGAATGATATATGGATCTAAGGCAGCAGGTTCTAATGTTTATTAGAAAAGAAAATATGATACAAAAAGGCGACCACATCCTTGCAGGTGTATCCGGCGGGGCTGATTCAGTATGTCTTCTTGTATTACTTCATTCACTTATGGATGAATTGTCCTTTAAGCTGTCAGTTCTTCATGTTAATCATGGTATACGGCAGGAAGCATCAGAGGATGCCGATTATGTGAAGAATTTATGTGATAACTATAAAGTGCCTTTTTATCTGGAAGAGATTGATGTTCCCGGTATGACCAGAGAACTTTCTATCGGAGAGGAAGAGGCAGGAAGACTTGCAAGGTACGACCTTTTTTATAAGAAGATGGATGAGATCGGGGCAGGTAAGCTGGCAGTTGCTCATAACATGAACGATCAGGCAGAAACTTTTATCATGAACCTTGCAAGAGGAAGCGGGCTTAGGGGCTTGTCCGGAATAAGGGCGGTTAGAGATAAGATCATAAGACCTCTTCTTATGACAAGCAGAGAAGATATCGAGGCATATCTACAGGATCAGAATATCTTATTTAAAACAGATGCGACCAATCTTGAAGATGATCATACCAGAAACAGGATAAGGCATCATATCCTTCCTTACATGACAAGGGATATCAATTCAGAAACCTTAAGTCATATCAGCAGAGCGGCAGCTGAGCTTTCATATGCGCAGGAGTATATCGAATCACAGGCTGCAAGGTGGCTTGACGACAACGGATTCGGTATTGATAAGGATGAAAGATCCGATAAAACTATAGAACTTAATAAGACTACAGCATATTCTACTACAGAACTAAATACGACTATAGAACATAGTAAGGATTTGGGATTTAACAAGAACGCAGGCTATGATGAAGGCATGCATAGGTCTTACAGATTAAGTCTTCAAGGCTACAGAAGTCAGCCCTATATCATCCGTAAGTATATCATCATGAAACTGCTGGATCTTGTGACTATGCATCGCAAGGATATAACCCAGGCTCATATAGAGGCTGCAGACAGGCTTTGCATGGACAAGGCAGGAAGTAAGAAGCTGAATCTTCCATACGGTATCAGGCTTATAAGATCATATGATGAGCTTGAGATAGCTCTTGGCAGGGATGCTGTTATAGATGATGATGAACTGGTTGTTGATCTTGAGGCTATAAATAAAGCTGATAATGGATATATTTTTTCTTTTAATAATACAGATTTCCGAGCGCGTATTATCGAAATACAAGAAGATGACACAGAAGATTTTATTTCAAAGGTTCCGCGCTTGCCATATACTAAATGGTTTGATTATGATAAAATACTATCGTGCCCGACTTTTCGCTTTCGAAGAGCCGGTGATTATATTGTCATAGACAAAGAGGGTCACAAGAAGAGTCTTAAAAAGTTTATGACAGATGCAAAAATCCCTGAAAATAAACGAAACAGCGTGATACTTATGGCAGACGGCGACAGCATTATGTGGGTCTTGGGTTATCGCACAAGCTGCGCATATGAGATTTCAGCTAGTACAAAACACATCCTTGAAATAGATGCGTTATCAGTAAATTAAAAAGGAATGAGGTAGTAACAACAATGGCAGAAAGAGTTAGAGTTATGTTCACTGAAGAGGAAGTAGATAAGAGAATCAGAGAACTTGGTGAACAGATCAGTAAAGATTATGCAGGTAAGACAGTACATCTTATATGTGTACTTAAGGGCGGAAGCTTCTATATGACAGAGCTTGCTAAGCGTATTACAGTTCCGGTAACTCTTGATTTTATGAGCGCATCAAGTTATGGTTCATCAACTAAGTCAAGCGGTGTAGTTAAGATTGTCAAGGATCTTGATGAGCCTCTTAAAGATAAGGACGTACTTATTGTAGAAGATATCGTAGACTCAGGTCGTACTCTCAGCTATCTTATGAAGATGCTTGGAGACAGAGGACCGGCAAGCATCAAGCTTACAACTCTTCTTGATAAGCCTGATCGCCGTGTTACAGATGTTAAGGTAGATTATACAGGTTTTGTTATCCCTGATGAATTCGTAGTAGGTTATGGCCTTGATTATGATCAGAGATATCGTAACCTTCCTTATATCGGAGTTGTTGAGTTCGATTGATCATGATATGAGGACCTCGTGAGCTTTTGCTTTAACCGAGGCACTGATTTTGGTTTTGAAAACAGATTTTTCAAATTTAACTATAGTGAAGTGCTATGAAAAAAGTTCATTTCCGCGTATAGCGGATGATATATAAAGGAGGAAGTAGTGGAAAATCGCAGAAGAAGTTTTGGAACGATCTTCGGATTTATCATAGTTCTGCTCCTGTTATTGGTTGTCCTTGAGTTTTTCGGCGACAGCAATCGTACGGCCGACTCACAGGCATACACTATTGGCAAACTTCAGACAGATCTTGAAGAAGGGGACATTAAGAGCGCTGTTATCCTTCCCAATGGTGAAAATGCGACAGGTGCTGTAAACATCGAATTTAAAGATGATGATAAGAATACCGAGACCTTGTATGTGACCAATGTTACAGAGGTTAGACAACTCCTTATGGAGTACGGAATTGATGCAGAAGTCAGAGATGTATCTGATGACAGCTGGCTCTTTAACTGGGCGCTTCCTATACTGGTAGTTGTGATCATATTCGTAATGTTCCTGTCTATGATGAACGGATCACAATCATCCGGAAGTGCAAGCAACAACAGAATGCTCAATTTTGGTCGAAGCAGAGCCAGAATGACTGTGGGTGATGACAACAAAGTCAAGCTTGATGATGTTGCAGGCCTTCAGGAGGAGAAAGAGCAGCTGGCTGAGATCATAGAATTTTTGAAAAATCCTGATCAGTTCACTAAAGTCGGAGCGCGTATTCCTAAAGGAGTACTGCTTGAAGGTGCTCCGGGTACAGGTAAGACTCTTCTTGCAAGGGCAGTTGCCGGTGAAGCGGGAGTTCCCTTTTTCTCAATATCAGGTTCAGACTTCGTAGAGATGTTTGTAGGTGTCGGTGCATCCCGTGTCCGTGACCTCTTCGAAGAAGCCAAGAAGAATAGCCCTTGTATCATATTCATCGACGAGATCGATGCTGTAGCAAGGCGTAGAGGTACAGGTATGGGAGGCGGCCATGATGAGCGTGAGCAGACTCTTAACCAGCTTCTTGTAGAGATGGATGGTTTTGGTGTCAATGAAGGAATCATCGTTATGGCAGCAACCAACCGTGTAGACATCCTCGATCCTGCTATCTTAAGACCGGGACGTTTTGACAGAAAGATAACAGTAGGACGTCCTGATATAAGAGGCCGTGAAGAGATCCTCAATGTACATGCCAAGAATAAGCCTCTTGGAGATGATGTTGATCTGTCACAGATAGCACAGACTACAGCTGGATTTACAGGCGCTGATCTTGAGAACCTTCTTAATGAGGCTGCTATCAATGCAGCAATGGACAAGCGTCCGTACATCCTTCAGGATGATATCAAGAAGGCTTTCGTTCAGGTTGGTATCGGTACTGAGAAGAAGAGTCATCTTATCTCTCCTGAAGAGAAGAAGATCACTGCATATCATGAATCAGGACATGCGATCCTTTTTCATGTACTTCCTCATGTGGGACCTGTATATACGGTATCAGTTATTCCTACAGGTGCTGGTGCGGCAGGATATACAATGCCTCTTCCTGAGAAGGATGAGATGTTCCTTACAAGGACCAAGATGCTTGAAGAGATCATGGTAGATCTTGGCGGACGTATCGCTGAAGAGATAGTATTTGACGATATCACAACAGGTGCTTCCAATGATATCCAGAAAGCTACCAATATGGCCAGAAATATGGTTACCAAGTATGGTATGTCCACTAATATCGGTGTTATCAATTATGATGACAATGAAGATGACGTATTCATCGGATACGATATAGGCCATAGAAAGAGCCATTCAGAGCTTATGAGCGGCGAGATAGACAGAGAAGTTAAAGCGATCATAGACGAGTGCTACAACAAGGCTAAGCAGATCATTCTGGACAATCAGGATGTGCTTCATAAGTCAGCAGAGCTCCTTATACAGAAAGAGAAGATCGGAAGAGAAGAGTTTGAAGCTCTTTTCAATAGAAACGAGTCTATATTAGATGCTGAACCTTCATTTTCACTTTGATTTTTATTAGATCAATAAGAAACTTGAATCCCCGAAGAACTGTCCAAAGGCAGATTTTCGGGGATTTTTCAGGATAATTGGTTAAAATCACAAGAAATGAAAGAGCTTACATTTTTTCTCTGAAAAAATCACCAAAAACCCGTACATGTATTTGGCAATTTTGTTGAACCTGTTCATTGTGAGTATAGGGTACGGATGCTATTATAATACTCGTAACCCCCAATATTATATAGTTTTTTGCTATACCCCATAAGAAAGAAATACCTTCTCTAAAAAAGACAGCAACCCCTAAAGCTGTCTTTTTTGCTGTTTAAAAAACCAGATCCCGCAAGGAGCGTTTATAACACTTTTTGCGGGATCTGATTTTGTCAAAAAAGGAAGGATTCGATTATAGAGGAAGTAAGCGAAGTATATCGCTTACTAATATTACATTAACCAGACAACTGTTCATAGGACTCGGGATCCTCGCTGGGGATGGTAAGACTGCTGTCATATAGGCTCCTGAATTTGGTAGGTGTGTATCCTGTTATGATCCTGAACATCCTTATAAACGAAGACATGCTGCTGAATCCGCAGTTGATCGCTATGTTGGTAATAGTTGAATCAGAGTCCATAAGGAAAAGCTTGGCCTTCTGAATGCGGACCTGATTGATATATCTGTAGAAGGTTACACCGGTCAGCTGCTTGAATACTCTTGAGAAGTGGTATTTGCTAAAACCGGCGATCTTGGCAGCTGACTCAAGGCTGATGTCTTCTGCATAATGAATTTTAAGATAATCACATATTCTGTTGATCTGCTCAGCATACTCTCTTTGCTTTTTGATACTCGTATCTGCAAGAGAATTATTGATCTGATGATAATTCTTACCAAGTAGCAGAAGCATCTGGGCCATAGAAGTGTATATCTCAGGCTCTGCCATAAGGCCTGCGTGAGTATAGCTTTCACATATCTGCCTGAACAGGTTGTGGAACTGGTCATAGCATGGGCAGTTGGAAGGGCTTACGACATATACAGGATATATAAGTGATACGACATGATCGAAACCGCTTATGGCCTGAAGCATAGAGATGTCTATCTGGAATATGAGTCTTTTGCCGGGAAGAGCAGGCATAGAGTGTATGACACCCGGGCATATGAAGATCATCTCATCCTCTGCTATATCAAAGACATGTCCGCAGCTTTCAACCTTGTAGTTGTTCTGGATGGGCATGATTATCTCTATAGGAAGATGCCAGTGAGAAGGATATGCCTCGAAGTCGTCATTCTCATAGAGCCTGACACGGCCTGTGGGCGCATAGTTGACGGTCTCGTGCAGCCCGTTAAGATTCTCTATCATGATACTCCCCCTTTTACTAATACAAAATTACTAATAATTGCACATCGATTTTAGTCAACATGACTGAGAAAATCGAAAAACTTTCGTAAGATTAGTCATTACGTTGCCGAAAGCACCATAAATATAACATTTGTCTTAAAGATTATCAATATTGTGGGTAAAAGGATAGCAATAATTAGTAATTAATTAGCAATCATTGTAAAGATGAGCATACGTAATATTGCTAACCTTAAGGTGTAATTACAAATGAGGGGGCATCAGTTACACAACTGATGCAAAAAAGATAAGGAGGGTTATTATGAAAAGCAAGGCATTATCAATCGTGCTGTCATTGTCAATGGTAGCAGCAGCTCTTACCGGATGTTCGGTTTCTACGGATACTGGTGAAACATCTACACCTGCGCAGGATGAGGCAAAGGACACAGGCACAGATTCAGGTGCGACTGATACGGGCACAGGTACTGACAGCACAGATACAAGTACAGCTTCTGCTGACGAAGAAGAGATCACATGGGTATTCTGGGATGATCTTGAAGCTAGCACAGACCAGATGACACAGCTGTATGCTGAAACTGTTAAGCGCTTCAACGAAGCAGACAACGGTTATCATGTAAATGTAATAACAACTAATCTTGAAGAGTATGATTCTAAGGTTAATGCTCTTATCGCAGCAGGTGATACACCTGATCTTCTTATCTGTAATCCGGGTCCTAACGCAGATGTATATGTAGACGCAGGAGTTGTACAGCCTCTTAATCAGTATCTTGATGCTGATACAGAATGGAAAGATTCATTTGCAGGTGGTATGTTCGACAGAGTTACATATGACGGAGATATCTACGGAATTCCTACAAACTTTGCAGCCGCTTGCTGTTTCTATAACACAGAGATGTTCGAAGCTGCCGGTATATCAGAAGTTCCATCCGATATGGAAGGCTTCCTTGATGCATGCGCTAAGCTCAAAGAGGCAGGATATACACCACTTACATGCTCAGCTTCAACAGCATGGTGTCTTTCTATGATTGCAGGTTACTGCATGAACAGAGAAGGTGTTGATACCAAAGCTCTTAACGCAGGAACAGCACACTGGACAGATGAGAACTGTGTAAAGGGTGTTGAAGACCTCGTTGCTATAAGCAAATTCTTCCAGGATACATATCTTGGAGATTCCAATGATGATGCAACAGCTCATTTCTATAATGAAGAAGCAGCTATCCTCATCCAGGGTTCATGGTGCATAGCTCAGATGAATGGTAACTCCACAACTATCGAAGATAAGTGCGGCGTATTCTCATTTCCTAGCGTAGATGGCAGCATCGGCGATATGATCGTTAAGACAGACAATGTCCTTATGTCAGCTACAACTGAGCACCCGGAAGCTTGTGTTGCATTCCTTAAGATGCTCACAGATGAGACAGCTCAGAAGGCTACAGCTGAGAAGGCTGGTAAGATTCCTGTAACCAAGGTAGAAGTTGATACATCCAAGGCTCCTAAGCAGTTTGGCTATGTTTCAGATCTTCTTGCAAACCTTACAGGAACAATCGGATTCTATAACGAGTCACTTGTATCTGTAGAAGCTGGTGATACATTCGATAACAATATGGTTTCTATCGTAATGGGAGATGAGACTATAGAAGAAGGTCTTCAGAATATTGAAGACTTCTACAAAGAAAATGCGTGGAAGTAATAGTGACAATTAGAAACTAAGTCAAGTCATTATGATGCACGGAGATTATCTTGGGATTATCTTAGGATGATCCCCCATGAATGGATATCTCCGTGCATCTGTAATAAGTGGGGGAAGGCTATGAATAAAGCACTTAGGGATAAAAAAGCTATCCTGTTTTTTATACTACCGGCGGCTCTTCTTTTTACATTGGTTTTGTTTGGACCTATATTATACGCCGGCTATATTTCCCTTTGTGATTGGAATGCATTAACTAAACCCAAATTTATTGGTTTTGGTAATTTTAAAGCTCTTTTCACAAAGGATGATATATTCCTTACGTCTCTTAAGAATTCGATCTTCTTTATGATCTTCTCATTGATAACTCAGCAGATAATAGGACTGATCCTGGCAGCGATCCTTTCGGGACTTCGCTATGGTAAGAATGTTTATAAGAATATCATCTATCTTCCGTGTGTATTGTCTTCGGCAGCACTGGGACTATTGTTCAGCTTTATATTAAAACCTAATATGGGTCTTAATCAGCTCCTTGCGATATTTGGGATTCAGGGACCTAACTGGCTTATGTCCGTTAATGGCTATATACCGCTTACTATGTGGGTTATAGGCGTAGTTGCTCTTTGGATCTACGTAGGTACTACTATGATGCTGTATATGGCAGGAATAGCCGGGATTGACAAGAGTCTATTGGAGGCAGCTTACATAGATGGTGCAGGCAAGACCAAGACTTTCTTTTATGTAACACTTCCGTTATTAAAGCCTATGGCCAGAACTACTATATCGCTTACATGTATCGGATCACTCAAATTCTTTGACCTTGTATATAACATGACACAGGGAGGGCCTAACAACAAGACACAGACAATGGCTACATGGCTTTATTTTGAAGGCTTTTCATACTTCAAATACGGCTATGCAAGTGCTATATCAATAGTGCTTCTTATCATGTGCCTTCTTGTGACATTTATCATAAACAAATGTATCAGCATTAAAGATTTTGAAAACTAAGGGGAGCAAAAAGTTTGAAAGTGTTCCACTTTCAAACCCAAATTGGTGTCGCGAGCTCCACCAATTTGAACCATTAGTCACTCGCTTTGCTCGCGACATGAGGTTAAGTATGAAGAAGATAACTCTTTCAAAAGTCATCATATATATTGTGCTGACAATAATAGCTGTCTTATATGTAGCTCCGCTTGTGTGGATAGTACTTGTATCATTTAAGACCAATGCAGAGGTCTTTTCCAATCCATTCGGACTACCACAGGTATGGCAGCTTGGTAACTATATCTTTGCATGGACCAAGGGCAAGCTTGGAATAGCACTTTGGAACTCAGTATTTGTATGTGTATTCACGCTGGCAGTCAGCCTTCTTCTTGGAGCTATGGCAGCATTTGGAATTGCCAGGATGAGATTTGGATTTAATAATGCGACTCTCAC
Source organism: Butyrivibrio fibrisolvens (assembly GCF_023206215.1). Taxonomy (NCBI): domain Bacteria; kingdom Bacillati; phylum Bacillota; class Clostridia; order Lachnospirales; family Lachnospiraceae; genus Butyrivibrio; species Butyrivibrio fibrisolvens. The sequence goes on along the minus strand of NZ_CP065800.1, from coordinate 495,113 downwards.
CTATTTCATGATAGGAATGATGGTTCCTGTACACTGCGTTCTGATTCCTCTTTTTGTAATGTTCTCTAAGATGAAAATAAAGACGCCTCTTTTTGAGATCAGGTTCACCAACTCCCTCATAGGAATCATAATCCCGTATATTACATTTGCTCTTCCTATGACTATATTTATCCTTGTAGGCTTTTTCAGAAGCATGCCGGGAGAACTGTTCGAAGCAGCATGTATTGACGGATGCTCCATCTACAAGATATTCTTCTCAATCGCACTTCCACTGTCCAAGACAGGAATCTTCGTAACAGGTATGATGAGCTTCGTTAATACCTGGAACGAGTTGCTGGTATCGATGGTATTCATATCAGATCCAGAGAAGAAGACGCTTCCGGTTACACTGACCTACTTTGTAGGCCCGTATGCAACCAACTATGTACAGATGTTTGCAGCTATCGTAATAGCGGTCGTTCCTACTATTATCGTCTATAGTATATTCAGTAACCAGATAGTAGAAGGCCTCACTGCAGGAGCAGTAAAGGGGTGACGTATTTTGGCCCTCCAGGGACGCAAGTTAACCCCCTAAGGACGCAAGTCCTCCTCAGAGATAGAGTTAAGGAATTAAAAAACGAAAATATACGAAAATGATAACTCCCATATAAAATAAAAGCGTATGCTGCCTGAAATATAGACGGCATGCGCTTTTATGTCTTTTAATATCAGATGGGATATTTTGTATTAATACTGGAGTTTCGATGGCGGTATATGCTATAATGACGATATACGAAAAAATGCGAAAATTATTAAGGCATATATACTGATCTGTTTATTTATATCAAATAATTAGCCAAGTACTTTGATCAAAATATGAACAGTTCAGTATGCAGGATGCAGAATACAAGATACAGGATGCACCTTAGTTTATCTTATATACAATATGTTACCTATAGACAGGAGAGGGGATGCTATGATTGATCTTAGTTTGTTATTCCATGATATTTCCGGGCAGTATGTTGATAAGGCCGAGCAGGATATATTCAGCGATGTGAGCATCTATTTTAGGACAGGTCATGGGCAGGCTGACAAGGTTTTCTTATGCACTGATGAATATGAGTACCAGATGAATCTTATGAATAAGACCGGCGTCAAAGAAATGCTTCCAGGATATGAAAGCGAAGTATTTGATTATTATGAAGTCAGGATACAGCTTGGAGATAAGCCTTTATCCTACTTCTTTAAGGTGGTCGCATCTAAAGATAAAGACGAAGCTGCTAGTGATAATACAGAGGATCCGGCTATAGTCTATTATGACCACAGGGGCGCATTTACCAAAAAGCCCGCGGCAGATAATCATATGGCATTTCGCCTTTTCCCCGGAACACATGCTCCTTCTTGGGCAAGGGGCGCTGTCATGTACCAGATATTCGTAGACAGGTTCTGTAACGGCGATAAGTCCAATGATGTCCTGACTGATGAGTACCACTATAACGGTGGTCATACTGTAAGAGTAAGCGACTGGGACAAGTATCCTCATCCTTCCGAAAGCTACAAGGAGTTCTACGGCGGAGATCTTCAGGGCGTTATAGACAAGCTTGATTATCTAAAGGATCTTGGAGTAGATGTCCTGTACTTAAATCCAATATTCGCATCTCCCTCTAGCCATAAGTATGACACCATGGACTATGATCATATCGACCCTCACTTTGGCAAGATCGTAGAAGATAAGGGCGATACTCTGGAAAAAGATATTACCGATAATAGGAAAGCAACACAATTCGTAAATAGAGTTACTAACATCAAAAATCTTGATGCAAGCGATCTTTTGTTTGCTAAGCTTGTAGAAGAAGCCCATAAGCGAGGGATGAAAGTTATAATAGACGGCGTTTTCAATCACTGCGGATCTTTTAATAAGTGGCTTGACAGAGAACTTATATATGGAGGCGGTGCCTTTGAATCAGAGGATAGCGCATACCATAATTGTTTTGATTTTAAGAAAAAAAAGAAGTGGCCCTATAACAATTCCTATGACGGCTGGTGGGGCTATGATACACTTCCAAAGCTCAACTTTGAAGGCTCTGAAACCTTGCAGCAGTACATCCTGAAACTTGGAAGAAAATGGGTAAGCGCCCCCTTTAATGCAGATGGATGGAGGCTTGACGTAGCTACAGACCTTGGACATTCTGAGAGCTTCAACCACGAGTTCTGGTCGAGGTTTAGAAAAGCTGTAAGAGATGCTAATCCTGAAGCTATAATACTAGCAGAAAATTATGGTACTTCAAGAAACTGGCTCCTTGGAGATCAGTGGGATACCATCATGAACTATGACGCCTTTATGGAGCCTGTTACATGGTTTCTTACAGGTGAAGACAAGCATTCTGACAGCTTCCGGAAAAACAGACTCAATAATACCTCCTATTTCTGGAAGTCGATGAAGAAGGCAATCGGAGAGAACTTCGGTAACTTCTCTATGTATACTGCTATGAATCAGCTTGATAATCATGATCATTCAAGGTTCATGACAAGGACCAACATGAAACCTGGAAGATCATCTGATAAGAAAGGGCCAGAGGCAGCAGATGAAGGCATCAATAAAGGCATATTCAGAGAAGCTGTAGTCCTTCAGATGACATGGCCGGGAGCTCCTACTCTCTACTACGGCGATGAAGCCGGAGTATGCGGATATACAGATCCTGATAACAGAAGGACCTATCCATGGGGACATGAGGATAAAGAGCTTATAGATTTCCACAAGAATATTATCAGTATACATAAAAAATACGATGAGTTCACAGAAGGCGCTCTTATCCAGCTGGGCGACACCAAGGCTAAAGGAATCCTTAGCTACGGAAGGTTTACAGCAAAGTCAGCATCTGTCATAATTTTAAATAATAACAAAAAAGAAAAGGAAATAACGCTGGACTTAAAGCCTTTGGGAATACCAAAAGACTGCGTGCTTGAAAGGCTTATATTAACTACAGAAGATGGCTTTGACATTAAGAAGGAGGCGCTAAAAGTCAGAGAATGGACACTTACTTTGACAATGCCTGCTTATTCATCAGTTGTATTAAGATATTAACTAAGGCTTTATGCCGCGAGCAAAGAAAGCGGCTGATGGTTTATATCTTCCAAGTGGAAAGCTTGAAATAATATAAAATATAACTATGCGCTGATAAGTCCGGGGTTTGGGATCATACTATGAAGATACTTGTTACAAACGATGATGGAATAAATGCAGAAGGAATTGAGATCCTTGCAAAAACTGCCAGGAAATTCGGAGAGGTTATCGTTATCGCACCTGAAGATCAGTGCAGTGCTATGTCGCATCACATAACCCTTCGCGACAAGATGACTATAAGGAAGCACGACTTTGCAGTCCCTGGTGTATCTGCTTATGCTTTTGGAGGAACACCTGCAGACTGTGTCAGAGCTTCCTATCTGGGACTATTTAAGGATGGAGAAAAGCCTGATCTGGTTCTGTCCGGAGTTAATAAGGGAGCAAACTGCGGATATGATATACAGTACTCAGCAACAGTTGGAGCTGCAATGGAAGCACTTCTTTATGGAGTTCCGGCTATATGTTTTTCTCAGAACTATTTTACAGATGAGCATGAATGTCATACAGATGTAATGCATGCTCACATTGAGGAGATACTAAGAGATCTTATCTCTAAACCTCTGGACAAAGGACTTGCATGGAACGTAAACTTCCCATCATGCAAGATAGAAGATTATAAAGGTATACTCTTTGACAGATTCCCAGCCCAGAGTGCATTCTGGGACGATAAGTATGTTGTGGAAGACAGTGACGAAGCGCAGAAAGAAGTTGTTCTTAAAACTATACCGGTTGAAAAGGCGCAGGAAGGCAGTGATATGCAGGCTGTTATCGATGGCTATATTTCAATAGGAACCATAAGAAATACAGTTATTCGATAAGTATGACTTCTTGAATATAAAATTCAAGAATGTATACTTATCGAAAGAAATGTCATACACAATTAATGTCACATATTTTATAACTCAAACTTTGCACTTGCCAAACATACGCCACCATTTGAGGCAACGCCGATGCGGATAGTTTATAATGCATTTTCATATCTTTTGAAGGTGTTATAAAATTCAGGAGCATGAGAGATGGATTTTTATATTCTTCTTAGGGTCTGCATGTTTGAGCGAAGCGAGTTTCAGACCCTAGAATATAAAAAAAATCCAGATATCATGCCCTGAATTATAACACCTTCAAGATATGAAAATGCATTATAACCATCCGCATCGGCGTTGCCTCAAATGGTGGCGTATGTTTGGCAAGTGCAAAGTTTCAGTTTTATAATTAATCTTTCTGAATATATAACTATTATTAGTAAAAAGTTGCATATTTTTGATATGTAACTTTTTTAATGGTGCTATAATTAATTCAATTGTTAGATATAACTAATTGGGGAAGGAGTTCTTTTTTTCCTACACAAATCCAAGGACTATAATTTAAGAAAGGTGGTATTACTATGGCACTTGTTACATCAACAGAAATGTTCAAGAAAGCTTATACAGGCGGATATGCTATCGGAGCTTTCAACATCAACAACATGGAGATCGTTCAGGCGATCACTGACGCTGCAGCTGAACTTAAGAGCCCTGTAATCTTACAGGCTTCACAGGGAGCTAGAAAATATGCTAACTCCGTATATCTTGTAAAGCTGGTAGAGGCTGCCAATGAGATTCATCCTGAAGTTCCTATGGTACTTCACTTAGACCACGGTGCAGACTTTGCAACATGTAAAGACTGTATCGACAATGGATTTACATCAGTTATGATCGACTATTCAAGCCACTCTTTCGAAGAAAATATAGAAGAGTCAAGGAAGGTTGCTGAGTACGCACACGAGCACGGTGTAGTAGTAGAAGCTGAGCTTGGAACTCTTGCAGGAATCGAAGATGCTGTATCAGTTGATGCTGATAAGGCTATGTTCACAGATCCTGATCAGGTTGAAGAGTTCGTTAACAAGACAGGCGTTGATTCACTTGCAATCGCTATAGGAACAAGCCATGGTGCATATAAGTTTAAGCCAGGCACTAATCCTAAGCTTCGTCTTGATATCCTTGCTGAGGTTTCAAGAAGACTTCCCGGATTCCCGATCGTACTGCACGGATCAAGCTCTGTACCTCAGGAATATGTTAAGATCATCAACGAGCATGGCGGCAAATTAAAGGATGCCATCGGCGTTCCGGAAGATCAGCTCCGTGAAGCTGCAAGAGGCGCTGTCTGCAAGATCAACATCGACTCAGACCTTCGTCTTGGCATGACAGCAGGTATCAGAGAGCACTTCGTAGCAAACCCTGATCACTTCGATCCTCGTCAGTATATTGGCGATGGCCGTAAGTATGTCAAGGATATCGTAGCTCATAAGATCAAGAATGTACTTGGATCTGAGAATACCATCTGATAATGGTATTTGGACAGCATATAATCAATAATATTAATTCATATTTGAATTAAGTTTGAACAAACTCAAAAAATAACCATATCAAAAATGGATATCAGCCAACAATAAGCTGATATCCATTTTATTAATAAATAATTATTTACATCATGGCTTCCATACAAACCAAATGAAGAGATAACCTGTAATAACAGCTGTAAGTGTAAACGGAATACCAATCTTGAAGAAGTCTCTGAACTTAACTTCATAACCTTCTTTTCTAAGCATACCAACACCTGCGATATTGGCAGATGCTCCGATAGGAGTAATGTTACCACCAAGAGTAGCTCCTATGAGAAGACCGAAATACAGGAAGTTAGCATCTACATTAAGTGTTGCTGCGACAGAACCCAGAATAGGGAGCATTGTTGCAACGTAAGGTATGTTGTCTATAAAAGCAGATATAGCTACAGAACCCCATACTACAATTGAATACAAAATGAATACGTTGCTGCTACCTGCCTTGGAGATCATAGTTGCAAGATCATCTATGACACCAACATTGGTGATACCTGCTATGACGCAGAACAGACCTGTAAGAAGGAGCATTGTATCCCAGTCCATAGCCTTAAGTGAGTGCCACATTCCATCTGTGCTCTTCTGCTTGGCAATCTCCCATACTACAGTGAGGACGCCGCATACAAGGCAGATGATACCATTGGTTGTCTCCGGCTTCATCCCTTCCGGAATGAAGGATGCGATGATAAGCAGTACCACGTGTCCCAGCATTGTAATAGTCGGAACATAGTCAGTTACAACTGTGTGCTCTGTTGATGTAACAGATTCTTTGTCCTTGCGGAAGAGGAACATCATGATCGGAACAGTAAGAAGAGCACCAAGCTCAACTGCAAAGAAGATACCGGCTTTTCCGTGGAATACGAAGAAGTCATTGAAGTTCATGCCGGCAGCGCCTGCAAGCATGATAGATGTAGTATCACCAACAAGTGTTGCAGCGCCCTGAAGGTTTGAGGATACTGCGATACAGATGATCATGGATACAGGAGATATGTTCAGCTTCTTACAGATAGCAAGTCCTACAGGTGCTACCATAAGTACTGTAGCTACATTGTCGATGAAAGCTGAGATGATACCTGAGAAAAGTGACATGAGAATTGTAACCCACATTACATTAGGGGCAAGTCTTAGAAGCCACTCAGCAATAACATTGGGCATCTTGGATTCGATGAAATAGTCTACGATAACCATAGTTCCTACCAGCATCATAAGTATGTTCCAGTCGATAGCACTGGGTACCTGCGTGATTGGAAGGATAGGATCACCGCCTACTCCTATAAGTGTAAGGATTACATAGATTGCTGCAGTTGAGAGAGCAACAACAGCTCTTTTCTTTGGTAATAGCACCATGAGTACATACATAAGTACAAAAAGTGCTATCGCGATGGTTTTGGATGTTAACATTTTGTCTCCTTTGAATGAATTTTGGCAAAATAAAAAAAGACCTTGCCATGTGGTTGACCGCATATAGCGGTAAGCAAATGACAATTATAGAAGTGTCATCTACTAAAGTTACATGGTAAAAGTCTTGCTTTTGTGGATATCAGCAGAATAATATTTGTCGTCTCTTGCCATAAAATAAATGACAAAAATCTGCTGCGTTATATCCGGTTCCGAATGACCTTTGCCGGCCATTGTGCTGACGAATACCGGAAATCTATATACCTTGCCAATATATAGATCAGCTACTCCCTTTTACTCCCTATATAATAAAGATTTATTGCAAAAACGTCAAGAAAATCAGCATTCCATGACATCCCCTATATCAGGCTGTTTGTAGATGATGATCCAAGCAATATCAGATATTTTCTCATAAGATCTGTGGTTTAAAATTTCTTTAGTTTTTCAGTTATTAAAGTATTTTTTATCCTGTTGAAATGGTTTTTTTCTTATCATAAAATTGAATAAGCAGGAATTATAAGTGAGGTTTTTTATATGCACAACGAACTGACTAAAAAAGACATAGAAGATATGCAGGCTGAGATTGACAACCGCAAGATCAATATAAGGAAAGAGCTTCTTGAGGATGTCAAAGAGGCAAGGGCTCAGGGCGATCTGTCCGAGAACTTTGAGTACTATGCAGCCAAGAGGGCCAAGAACCAGAACGAGAGCCGCATACGCTTTCTTGAAAGGATGATCAAGACAGCCAAGATCATTGATGATGACTCAAGTGATGATCAGGTAGGCATGAACAAGACTGTAACTGTCTATGTCGAGGAAGATGATGTCGAGGAAGTGTATAAGATCGTCACTACCATAAGAGCGGACTCCCTTAAAGGAACCATAAGCGTGGAATCTCCGCTTGGTAAAGCCCTGATGGGACATAAGGTAGGAGACCGCGTCAATATAGTTATAAGCAAGGATTATAACTATGACGTGATAATCAGAAAAATTGAGAATACCGAGCTTACAGATGATGATAAGCTCAGGGATTTCTAACCCGTTACAGGATCAAGGTTTAGAGGACTTGATCAAAGGGAAGAATTCTTGGGGCTTTTTGTGATGCACAAAAATAATAATTGGTATGAGGGTTTTAATGAAAGAAGATTTTAAAGAGGAAATAGAAAAAGTCATCAGCAAGATGACTCTTGATGACAAGATTGCAATGATCCACGGTGCACATCTTTTTCAAAACGGGAGCGTGGATCACCTTAATATTCCACCGCTTACAATGTCGGATGGACCTATGGGTGTAAGGGCAGATTTTGAGCCTGATAAGTGGATGCCTGCCCAGCATGCAAGTGACGAAGTTACTTACCTTCCATGCAATTCAGCTCTTGCGTCTACCTGGAACAGAAGCCTTGCAAGGGATATGGGAAGCGTCCTTGGTGAAGAGAACAGAGGAAGAGGTAAGGATATAAGCCTTGCTCCAGGTATCAATATCAAGAGGACTCCCCTTTGCGGAAGGAATTTTGAATATTTTAGTGAAGATCCTTATATAACAGGTGAGCTTGCATCAGAGTTTGTTAAGGGGCTTCAGGAGTGGGACGTTGCAGCCTGTGTCAAGCATTTTGCACTTAACAATCAGGAGACGCAGCGTCTTGAAGTGGACGTAGATGTTGATGAAGAGGTGCTTAGGCGCATATATCTAAGAGCTTTTCATAAGGTGTTAAAAGATGGCGGAGCCTACAGCGTAATGGGCGCCTATAACAAGTTCAGAGGCGATTATTGCAATGAGAATCCATTCCTACTTACCAAGGTACTTAGAGATGAGTGGAAATGGGACGGAGCGGTAATATCAGACTGGGGCGGTGTCCACAATACTGATAAAGCAGCCGTGTCAGACCTTGATCTTGAGATGTCTGTAAGAGACAACTTCGATGATTATGTTATGGCAAAGCCTCTTAAGAAGATGGTTCAAAAAGGTAAGATAGATGAGTCATATATTGACAAAAAAGTCTACCATCTCCTTCTTCTTATGTATCGCCTTAATATGATGGAAGGATTTGTAAGAAAGTGCGGAAGTTACAACACTCCGATGCACAGGCAGATAGCACTTGATGTTGCAAGAGAAGGTGTGATCCTTCTTAAAAATGATAATAAGACACTTCCTCTTAAGAGAGATAAGCTTAGAAAAATCCTTGTAATTGGTGAAAATGGTGACAGGATCCATTCTAATGCCGGAGGATCAGCAGAGATCAAGACTCTATATGAGATAACTCCTCTTATGGGACTTAGAAGCCATATAGGCGGTAATTGCAAGATCGATTATGCAGAGGGCTATACTTCAAGGTTCAGAGCAGATGAGCCGTCAGCCTTCGAAGATGGCGGAACCAACTGGCAGAGGCTCGATGCTATAAGGAAGGCAGCAGAAGCTAACTGGCAGGAAGCTTCCCTTGAAAATGGTGGTGGTAAGACTCAGTCTGTTATTAAAGTAGACAAAAAACTGTCAAAGCTTCGTGCTAAGCTCCGTGAGGAAGCCCTGTCGATGGCCAAGGATCCGTCTTATGAGCAGGTTATATTCATAGGTGGAATCAATCACGATTTTGATTCTGAAGGAATAGACAGGATAAACATGGATATTCCTTATGAGCAGAATGAGCTCATAGAAGAGCTTCTTAAGATACGTCCTGATCTTGTTGTAGTTATGGTAGCAGGAAGTCCTCTTAATATGACTCCCTGGGCCGATAAGGTTGGGACTCTTATATGGACCTATTACAACGGAATTGAGGGAGGCAATGCCCTTGCAGATGTGATCCTTGGTAATGTCAATCCTTCCGGCAAGCTTGCAGAGACTATAGGACATGACCTTAGTGATTATGGAAGTCACGTTCTGGCAAGATTCCCTGAGCCTGAAACAGCGCATTATACAGAAGGCTTCAAGGTTGGATACCGCTTTAATGATACTGATAATGTAGAGCCTTTATTCCCGTTTGGATATGGTCTGTCTTATACGAGCTTTGAATATTCAGATCCTAAGCTGTCGCTTGATGATAAGGGTAATAAGGTTATTACTGTTAGTATCAAAAATATAGGAAAAGTATCAGGCTTTGAAACCGTGCAGGTTTATGCAAGAAGGGAAGGCGCAGAAGTATTCCAGGAACTTGCAGGTTTTGAAAAGGTATACCTTCGCGCGGGCGAAGAAAGAAGTGTGGATATAGCGATAGAACTTGACACAGAGACAGAGCTTTCCAAGAGCTTTAACAAGTCTGTTAAGTATGCGATAGGTTCATCTTCACGTGATATAAGACTTACAATTTAATGCTATAGGTTCGTTATAAGGCTTTTATGAGCCTTTGGAGTGTAATGATTATTTGAAAATAATAGTTATGATCTCATAAGATCACAGCACAAGGAGGAATGTATGTTTTTTGCACAGGATGGAAATATCCTAATTGGAAAAAGAGAGGGAGAGACTCTCAGAATCGAGCCTTGGGGCAATAATGCTCTCCGCGTTCGTTCTACAATGTATCCTGAATTTACAGGTAATAACTGGGGACTTGAAGAAGATATAGATCATGGAAGTGCCAAGATCGAGACTTTTGATGACCATGCTACGATTGAAAATGGCAATATATCTGCTCATATCAATAATTCAGGCGTTATCACTTTTTTCAAAAACGGACAGAAGATTCTCAAGGAATATTACAGAAGCTATGATGCCTCTGTAACTAAGGAGAGCATATGTCTTAAACTCATTGCTAGGAACTTTAAGCCTATAGTGGGCGGAGATTACAAGCTTACTATGCGCTTTGAGCCCAATGATGATGAGAAAATCTTTGGTATGGGCTGCTATCAGCAAAAGTACATGGATCTTAAGGGATGCGTACTTGAGCTTGCGCAGCGCAATTCACAGACATCTATTCCTTTTGCTCTTTCAAGTAAGGGCTTTGGATTCTTATGGAATAACCCGGCTGTTGGTAAAGCTTCTTTTGGTAAGAACTATACAGAATTTGAAGCATATGCAACCAAGGAACTTGACTACTGGATAGTAGCTGAGGATACTCCGGTAGAGATTATAGAAAGATATACAGAGGTTACAGGAAGAGCTCCTGTTATCAGAAATGATGTATTTGGCTTATGGCAGTCAAGGCTTCGTTACAGGACTCAGGAAGAAGTTCTGTCTGTTGCCAGAAAGTACAAAGAGCTCGGCATCAAGCTTGACGTGATCGTAATAGACTTCTTCCATTGGACAAGACAGGGTGACTGGCAGTTCGATCCTGAATACTGGCCTTATCCAAAGGCTATGATAGATGAGCTCCATGCAGGCGGAACCAAGGTCATCGTATCAGTATGGCCATCTGTCGATAAGAAGTCTATACACTTCTATGAGATGTGGGACAAGGGATATCTTATCCGTACAGAGCACGGATCTAACCAGACTTATGATTATCAGGGAGACTGTGTTGAGATTGACTGCACCAACCCGGAGGCTCGTCAGTATATCTGGGATATCTGCAAGAAGAACTACTATGATTATGGTATAGATATGTTCTGGCTTGATAATGCTGAGCCTGACTTTGGCGTATATGACTTTGACAATTATCGTTACCGTATGGGAACTGCTCTTTCCTGCAGCAACATCTATCCTAAGCTTTATGCTAAGGCTTTCTACGATGGTCAGAAAGCTGATGGCAATGACAAGATCTTCTCGCTTATCAGATGCGGCTGGGTTGGATCACAGAAGTACGGCACACTTTTGTGGAACGGTGATATCCAGTCAACCTGGGAAGCTCTGCAGTCAGCAGTTGGTCAAGGCCTTAATATGGGTATTGCAGGTATCCCATGGTGGAATACAGACGTTGCCGGCTTCATGAATGGTGATATGACTACAGATTATTTTAAAGAGCTGGCTCAGAGATGGTTTGAGTTTGCAATATTCACACCTATCCTTCGTCTCCACGGAGATAGAGAACCTATGAACATCCCGGCACTTGACACCACCAAGGACTGGGGTGGCGGATACCTCCACACAGGAGCACCTACTGAGATGTGGGCATGCGGCGATGAAGTCTTTAATGTTATGAAAAAGAACTTAGAGCTTCGCGAAAGTCTTGTTCCATATATTGACGAGCTCAACAAAGAGGCTCACAAAACAGGCCTTCCTATCATGCGTGCTATGTTCCTTGAATTCCCTGAAGATGCGAAGTGCTGGGAACTTGATGATCAGTACATGTTCGGTAGTAAGTACCTTGTAGCACCTGTCCTTGAAGCAGGTGTAACCCAAAGAGAAGTATACCTTCCTGAAGGAAAGTGGGAAGACATCCGTGATGGCAAGGTATATGAAGGCGGGGGCACAGTTAAGGCGCCGGCTCCTATAGACAGTATCCCTGTATTTAAGAGAGTATAATGATTTTTATGGCAAATATATCAAGATGATCAGATAAAGCGATTTGTATTTTGCAAATCGCTTTATCGGGTTATATGACTCAGAGATTATAAAAATATATTGAGGTTAAGATATGGAATTCGATCTTCAAAAAGAAATGGCCCGTATAGATGATCAGATTGCAAAAGGGCCTTATAAAGATACCTGGGAATCTATTTCTACATATCCTGTACCCAAGTGGTATGCTGATGCAAAATTCGGAATATTCATTCATTTTAGTGTATGCTCACAGACTGCCTATGCCAATGAATGGTATCCACGCGGGATGTATATTCAGGGAACAAGAGAATTTGAGCATCATGTCAAGACACATGGTCCTCACAAAGAGTTTGGATACAAAGACTTCATTCCGCTTTTTAAGGCAGAGAAGTTCAGTGCTGATGAATGGAATGACCTTTTTAAAGAAGCCGGAGCTGAGTATGTAGTTCCTGTAGGCGAACATCACGACGGATTTCAGATGTACAAAAGTAAGATATCTGACTGGAATGCAGCTAAGATGGGACCTATGCGCGATGTAGTCGGCGAGATGGAAGACTCTATAAGGGAGCACGGGATGATAGCAGGAGTATCATCACACAGGATAGAGCACTGGTGGTTTTTGTCCCATGCAAGAGAGTTTGATTCAGATATGACCGGCATGGAAGAAAGAGGTCATATCTACTGGCCGTCAATGAAGGAATGTGAAGATCAGATGGATCCTTTCTCAGAGCCTGTTCCATCTAAAGAGTTCCTTGAGGACTGGCTTGCAAGAACTGTGGAGATCATAGACCGCTTTGCTCCTAGAGTGCTTTATTTTGACTGGTGGATACACCACAGCGCTGCAAGGCCATATGTCAGGAAGATGATGGCTTATTATTATAATCATATGGAAAGCCTCGGTCTTACAGGAGTTGTAAACTACAAATACGGTTGCCTTCCTTTTGGATGCGGTGTTCCTGATGTTGAGAGGGGACAGTTCGCAGAGGCTAAACCCTACATATGGCAGACAGATACATCCATTGGAGATAAGTCCTGGGGCTATATAGAAGACAACCATTATAAGAGCTCAAGGCAGATTATTGAGAATCTTATTGATGTTGTGTCCAAGAACGGAAGGCTCCTTTTAAATGTAGGTCCTAAAGGCGACGGAACTATCTGTGAAGAGGAGACCAAGGTGCTCAAAGAGATAGGAAGCTGGCTTAAGGTCAATGGAGAAGCTATATATGGTACAAAGCCATACGAGAGATCTTCAGAAGGACCTACCAAGATTGAAGACGGATACTTCACAGAAAGTTCCAAGGAGTATACATCACAGGATTTCAGATTTACAGTCAAGGGTGATCATATGTATGTCATAGCCATGAAGACTTCCAAAGATGGAGAATATCTTGTTAGAAGTTTTGCAAGAAATCCTGAGCATGAGCAGTTCCATTATACGGGAGTTATCAGCAATGTTGAGGCTCTTTTGGGTGATTGCAGATTTGAACACAAAAACGACGGCCTCCACATATATTCTGAAATTACGTCAGATTATCCGATAGTATTTCGTATTTCTTTTTCTTAAAAAAGTGTGAAAAAATCCTCGGTAATTTGACCTAGGCGTTTTAATATATTATCATACATTCTTGAATATAAAATGATGTAAGCATCAAAACAGATTTTTAATACTTGCATCACAAAATGAAATAGGCATGACCGCTTTTGCGGAGGTGCCTGTTAGGCAACCTTATCATTGAACCGAGGTCACATTGTGGATACAAAAGAAGAAATAACAGAAACTGATAATAAAGCGGATGCTCATAAGAAGGCTTCAAAAGCCAGCAGATCCAGAAAAATCCGTACTGCCATCATCATCGTAGAGATAATCCTTATCTTATTGGAATGCGCTGTTCTATATGTTGTTAATAAGCTTGACAGGGTGCAGAGAGTTGCAATATCCGTGGATGAGCTTCAGGAGAACATAAGCGAGGAAGTTAAGGCCAACGCAGAAAGCGGACAGATGAAGGGTTATACCAACATTGCTCTTTTTGGTGTTGATACCAGAACAGGAGATCTTGAGAATAATACAAGAAGTGATACTATTCTCATTGCATCTATCAATAATACAACCAAGGAAGTTAAGCTTGTATCTGTTTTCAGAGATACTTATCTTAATCTTGGCAATGATTCATATAACAAGGCCAACAGTGCCTACGCACAGGGTGGCCCTACACAGGCCATCAATATGCTCAATATGAATCTGGATCTTAATATCACTGATTTCATCACAGTTGGATTTGAAGGCCTTGTAGATGTTATAGATGCTCTTGGCGGTATAGATATAGAGCTTACAGATGCTGAAGTTAAGCACCTTAATGATTATCAGAAGATAATGGCTCGTCAGCAGGGCAAAGAATATATAGCTGTAACGCAGGCGGGATATCAGCACCTTAACGGTCTTCAGGCTACAGCATATTGTAGGATCAGATATACGTCAGGTGATGACTTTAAGAGAACTGAGAGGCAGAGAGAAGTTCTTGAGAAAGTATTTGAAGCAGCCAGCAAGGCTTCACTTTCTGAACTTAATTCTATAATCGATGCGGTAACAGATGAGATATATACATCTCTTTCTACATCGGAGATACTCGGATATGTCTCTAATATCACAAGTTACAGCATAGTAGATACAACAGGTATACCTACTTCTGATATGAGAACAGGTGCTACAGTCGGCAGAAAGGGAAGCTGCGTAATACCCGTAACCCTTGAAGCAAATGTTATATGGCTCCATGAATATCTCTTCGGAGAAGAGAATTATAGCCCATCATCCAAGGTACTTGAGTATAGTGAGAAGATTCAAAGCGATTCAGGATATACTCTTGATGAAGATGGCAATGTTGTATCAGGTTATAGGAGCAGTTCTACAACTACGACTACTACAACGTCTGGTACTACAACTACCCCAAGTACAACTACTCAGGAAGATACTACGACTACAACAGATCCGTATGCAGGACTTATGTCTATGACTGATCCTAATACAGGAGCCACAGTCTGGTATGATCCGTATACAGGAGCTGTTATAGATCCCGCTACAGGACAGCCTACAGGTGCAATGGCAGATCCTGCTACAGGCAATGTTGTATATCCGGGAGGATCAGGAAGTGGTCAGAATACTACTCCGGATCCTAACGCGCAGACTACAACTCCTGCTGTGACCGACCCGGCTACAGCTACTCCTGCGGATCCATCAGCAACAACAGTAGATCCAAATGCCGCAGCGCCTGCAGTAGATCCTTCTACTACAACACCTGATCCAAATGCAACGACTGCTGCGCCGGCAACAACAAATTAATTCTTATATACATATAAAATATAAAGACTTCCAAAAATCTCACTTAGTAACTGATGAGTAAGGTTTTGGGAGTCTTTTTGCTTAGAAGTCTTTTTGTGTGATCTTTTGGGAATGTTGGTTCGTCCAAACGGGAAGTCTGAGTTAATTATTAAGCTGTCTATACTGCCCGGGAGTCATTCCAGTTATTTTTTTGAACTGTCTGTAGAAATGTATCTCATTTGTGTAACCGCACAGGCTGGCTATATGTTCAAGCTTATTATCAGTACTTTTAACAAGCCTCTTAGCGTACTCTATGCGCATCTGTATAACATCCTTTTGATAAGATATTCCGAAGAATTCTTTGTACAGGTGCTGGAAATAGGATACACTCATAGACATGGAATCAGCTACCTTCTGCATGCTGATATCATATAGACGCCCCGACAGCATAGAAAGGCGTATGGCCTGAAAATGAGGATAGTATGGATTTTGATATCTCTCATCCCCCTGCATCTTGTAGGCACTTAGCAGATGATTTATAAGGACGTTCATAAGACAATTTATGTTATCTTTCTGAACTTCCTCATCCTTGGTATAGGACAGTTCGAACAGTATCTGCCTAAGGAGAGTTGCCGGATCTTCTATATCACTTAATGAGAAAAAAGTATTAAGAGGGAGCTTCCTGTTTGAAATAATATTATCCCCCTCAAAGCCAAAATGCAGCCAGTCATCTATATACTGCCCCTTAGGGTTGGAATAAGAGTAAGGGACCTTAGGATCCAGTATGACCGCACTTGCAGGAGGAACTGTCTGAATACTGCCATCAATATTGTATTCACCGCCGGATCTTATAAGCAGGATCACATAATGCCCCGCCCCCTTGGGCCTAGACATCATAAATCCTTCCGGATGCACCTTATTACTTCCCCCATAGAAAACTTCGTACATATCTCACCTTACCATGCAAAAAGCAGAAAATGTTAGTCAGTTAGTATTATCTGATATTATAAAAATCCAGTCAAATAGATAGAATTGTATATGAGCTATTTTGAGAACTGTAAATAATAAGTAAGATAATCTAACTAAAAAGAAGGGTGGGGCATGAAATGGATAGTAAGGCATTGGAATATGCTAAGGAGATTTCTTTAAAGATTAAAGAAAAGGAACTAAAGGTTGCAGGCAGGACCTTGAACAAGATTCCGTACACAGCAGTTGACGGAGTTTTTGATGACTGGACTTCTAAGAATCTGTGCTGGTGGACCAATGGGTTCTGGGGAGGTATGATGTGGCAGCTATACGGTGCCACCAAAGAGGATATTTATAAGAAAAGAGCTATGGAGCTTGAAGATAAGCTTGACGGCAACCTTATGAATTATAACGGAATGGATCACGACAGCGGTTTTAAATGGCTTACAACATCCCACGCTTCTATGCTGCTTACAGATAATAAAGAGTCACGTAACAGGTTACTGTTAGCTGCAGCCAATCTTGCAGGACGTTTCAATCCGGCAGGATTTATAAGGGCATGGAATGATGATAAGGGTGACAATGCAGGCTGGGCGATCATAGACTGTCTTATGAATCTGCCTCTTTTATATATTGCATCAGAGCTTACAGGTGATCCTAGATTTAAGAAGATCGCCATGATACATGCTGATACAGCAATAAAGCATTTTGTAAGAGAAGATGGATCCGCAAGGCACATAGTCATATTCGATCCTGAGACAGGTGACTTTCTCGATGAGCCGGGAGGCCAGGGCTATGGCAAGGGTTCAGTATGGACAAGAGGGCAGAGCTGGGCTTTATATGGCTTTACTATGAGTTTTCTTCACACAGGGCAGACGAGATATCTTGAGACCGCTGTTAGATGCGCAGACTTTTTTGTCAAGAATACTCCTCAAAATGGCAGGATACCGGTTGATTTCAGACAGCCAGCAGAGCCTGACTATACAGATTCCTGCGCAGCTTCTATCGGCGCAAGCGGACTGCTCCTTCTGGCAAGGACTCTTCGAAATGAAGGCAAAGATATAATTGACGGCGCAGAATCTGTTGCGGACAGGTATGAGGAGGCTGCCCTCAGGATTCTTCGCTATCTGACAGACAACGACAGCGACTTTGATCCGGAGACAGACAATATACTTAGATCCTGCACAGCTGCATATCATGACAAGGAACACGAGTTCCCGATAATATATGGCGATTACTATCTGATCGAAGCTATATTCAGAATCACGGGCGAAGAGACATACATTTGGTAAAAGATATAACTATAACTTCCCACTTGGACAGACCAGTATCCCCAAAGCCTTTACAGTGGCAAGTAGTATATAGATCATATATAGTCTGCGTCTGCAGATATTCGGAGAGATATGATGAGCATAAACAATACTTGGAAACCTAAATATACAGATTTTGAATTAAGTCCTTATACAGGACTTACGCGCGAGAGCTGGCTTGATGCCGGCAGATATATGCTTGAAGGGATTTTTAGGCATATTGATTCTATAGAAAGGCCTGTAGTTGTCCCTCGCAAGGAGACTGATGTTACGTATCCCCACAAATATAGCACAGGTGAGGGACTTGTAGCAGAGCAGAAAGCGGAGATATTTGAAGGACTTACAAGATCTTTTTTTATAGCATCCGTGATGATCCATAATGAGCCTGATATCACAATTAATGGCATAAAACTTGCGGATTATTATAAGCATCAGATCTATAAGAGCTGCTGTGACAAGGAAGACCCTTCATATGTCGGGACTTATGAAGAGCTTCATACAGGTGCATTTGCAAGTGATCCTATAAAGCCTTTTCAGCAGACTGTCGAGACCT
Organism: Butyrivibrio fibrisolvens; assembly: GCF_023206215.1. Taxonomy (NCBI): domain Bacteria; kingdom Bacillati; phylum Bacillota; class Clostridia; order Lachnospirales; family Lachnospiraceae; genus Butyrivibrio; species Butyrivibrio fibrisolvens. The sequence goes on along the minus strand of NZ_CP065800.1, from coordinate 476,686 downwards.
GCGCCCTTGTGATAGGCCTTGATGCGTGTGCATCTGAGATCTGGGATACATATTCTGATCAGGAAAAAGATGATATCGCCGATTTTCTGAAAAGCTATGCTTACAATCCTACAGTTCCGCAGAACTGGCGCCTTTTTAACATGCTGGATATGGCCTTTTTGTATAAGTATGGGTATAAGATTGATGAAAAGATAATGGGAGATCATGCTCAGGCGATTATTAATTACTATGTAGGAGATGGCTGGTATAGGGATGGTCAGTGCTTTGATTATTATTCATGCTGGGCGTTCAATGTATATGGGCCTATCTGGTGTAATTGGTACGGATATGAGAGGCTGTCTTATGTTGCGGCTAGAATAGAAGATGCTTCCAATGCTCTTATGAAGACTTATGCAGACATGTTCGACAATGACGGATACACCAATATGTGGGGCAGGAGCTGTATATATAGAAATGCTGCAACAAGTGCATTTGATGCCAATATGTTCCTTAGAAATTCTAAGGCTGATCCGGGGCTTTCAAGGCGCATATGTTCAGGATCTTTGTTACAGTTTCTTACAAGAGATGATTTTCTATGGAACGGAGTGCCTACTTTGGGCTTTTATGGCCAGTTCACGCCTCTTGTTCAGGGATATTCCTGTGCTGAGTCACCTTTTTGGCTTGGTAAGGCTTTTCTATGTCTGCACCTTCCTAAAGATCATCCTTTCTGGACTAGCAGGGAATCTGAGAACTCTTTTGACAAGCTTGGTGATCATGAAGTCAAGGAGACAGTTCTCAAAGGACCTTCACTGTGTTTTTCCAACCACAAGGATAATGGAGAGACGATACTTAGAAGTGCCAAGGTCTTCAAGACAGCAGGTGACATGCATGGGATGTGGAATTATAACAAGCTCTCTTATAACAGTAAGTTCCCTTGGGAAGCAACGCCTTCCTACCAGGATGGATCAGCTGTAGAATCCCAGATGTATGTCATAACAGATGATCATAATGGTGATAGGTTATATCCAAATGCTGTATTTGCAGCAGGATATAGAGATGGCGTACTATACAGACGCGGCTTTTTTGACTACAAGATTGAGAATGAAAGACACTGGGTTCAGAGTATGGACTTCGCAGATTTTGGCGTAAGTGAGGGACTTGTGCGTGCCGATAAGCTTGTACTTTACAAAAGGCCTGTTACTATAACACTAGGTTCTTATGGCTTCCCGGATAATGATACGCAGATTATCCGTAAAAATGAGGGCGAAGCCAAGGCCATAATCCTTAAAGGAACTGACCATATGGGAAGTCCATGCCAGCTTGCCATGACAATATATTCCGGCTGGGAGGATATTGATATCGTAAGATCAGAAGGTACCAATCCTGATTCGTGTAAGTCTATCGTAGTATATGCTAAGGCTGGATCAGGACCTAGGCTCTATGATGCCTCAAAGCCATATGCCCTTGTATCTCAGACTATCACAAGACATAGTCATGAAGATTTTACAGATGATGAGCTGTTCCCAATACGCAATATAGAGTACACGGATCCCTGGAATAGCGGCGCTTTTGGACCTGTTACTATAACCATGAAAGACGGAAAGCAGCACGCAGTGGTATTTGAAGGAATAGAAGCTGATCTTTCGCTGTGATAGTGTTTATAGTCATGAGGTTTTAAGTTTGAAAGTGTTTCTCTTTCAAAACCAAATTGATGGCGCGACGTATGCGAAAACCCACAAACCTTCCTGTGGGAACAGTCAGTCCCAAGTATTTGCCTATTTGCTATTTGATGGAGTATCATCTTAAGTAAGATAACGGATGCATGGTAAGAGCTATGTCTTTGATCCATGACATGATCAAAAAGATGAGGAATCATATGGAGAGAAAAGCAAATATTAGTGTTATAGGAATACATGACAGAGGAGAGAAGACTCCCGAGAAGATTGAGTCCAATGGTACCTGTACCTGGGACATAACTGATGATGGAATAAATGTTATAAAAGGTGACGAATCCAGGGACGAATCAGGAGAGATGGTCACAACCTCTTTTCGCATATCATCTTCTAAGATCAAGATGGTCAGGAAAGGAAGCTTTGCATCAGTCATGGTCTTTGAAAAGGGCGTAGATCACGTATCAACTTATAATACTCCATACGGCGCTATGGATATGAAGGTTAAGACTGATATACTTGAAGTGGATGGTGATGAAAATCATCTGCATGCTCATGTTAGGTACATGCTTGAGATGGACGGTCAGGTGACTTCGAATTCTGATATCAAAATAGATATCAGGGCATGAAAAACTTCCCACTTTGGAGATGCCGGCGCATCCAAGTTTTAGTTAAGAATAAAAAGTTTAATAAAAAGCGCAAAAAAACAACCTGATAAAATCTTATCAGGTTGTAATATTAAACAAAGAAATCAAATAATTATAATGCAAAGAGCATCATTTAATCTGCTTAGCTCCAGCCTTTTCCTGAGCTTTCTCAAGTGTTCTCTTCCAGAATCCCTTCTTTTCTTCAGGTTTCTTAACACCCTTGTTGCCGTGAAGACCCTTAACAGAAGTTACATAAAGACCTGCTACTGTAGCTTTAACTTCTTTCTTCTCAGGAACAGAATCAAAGATTTCAGGCTCGCAGATAAGGTTCATGATCTGAGGACCAACCTTGACTTTGAGGATTGGAAGTTTCTGACGACGAGCGAGCTTGGATACAGATTCAAGTGCAGCTGCAGGAAGTCCTGCTTCGCTCATTCTCATTTTCTTCTTGCTGATGATGAACATTGAAACTGTCTGCTTGGCAGCTTCAAGCTGTGCCTTAGACTCTTCCTGCTGAGCAAGTCTCTTGGATCCGACAATGTATAAAACAGTTCCGGCGATAGCAAGAACAAGAGTTATTATTGCCAAAACCGGCTGATGGAATACGAAGAGCAAGATTACAAATGCAAGGACAACGGCGTCTACAATGACAACCTTCAAGTTTTCTTTAAGTACGTTCAAAACTTAACCTCCCAGATAATTAACAAAAAATAGTTGGTGCGTAGTACATATTAACATTTTTAAAAAAAAAAGGCAACGTTTCCCTACATATTTACTAAATTTTTATCTATTAATTATTTAAAAGGGTTCTTACTTTTTTGACTTGCAGTTCACATGGGCGCCAAGGTATGGTAATATGGTAAAAGTTGACTTGAATAAAAGATTCATTATCATGGGTTTTCTGAATCTAATTTCGGCATTACGCCGGATATATATTGCCAACAGGCACAAAAGAAGGGATTTTTATTATGAAAAAGAAACTGACAATTGTTATGGCAACAGTTTTAAGTGGGGTGTTGCTCGCAGGATGTAATAAAGCTGAAGATGCCAGCACTAATGCAAACAGTGCATCATCGTCTGCTTCACTTGCAGAGGGAATTGATGCTCAGTCTCTCCAGGGGGCTGTTGACGGATCATCTGCAGGAGCTTCTGCAGAGCCTCTTACCGAGGATGGATATCTTTCATACTACACAGCAAGTGATTATGTAACTCTTGGTGATTATAAGGGATTTGAAGTCAAGGTTCCGATAGTGGAAATTACTGACGAAGATGTTCAGTCTACTCTTCTTTCATCCTATGCATCATCATTTACACCGGTAGAAGTTACAGATCGTACAGATGTAAGAATGGGAGATACAGCCAATATCAACTACGTAGGCAAGTATGCTGATACACTTGAAGCATTTGATGGTGGTACTGATGATTCTGCAGAAGGCTATGACCTTGTTATAGGTTCAGGAAGCTTTATTCCCGGTTTTGAGGATAGTCTTATCGGAGCAGAAGTTGGTACAACTGTTGATATAAATCTTACATTCCCTGAAGATTACAGCGCAGCTGAGCTTGCAGGAGTAGATGTTATCTTTACTGTTACAATTAACAAGATCTCTGCACCAGCTTATTCTGACGAAGAGGTAGCAGCTCTTGGTATTGAAGGCGTTACAGACAAGGATAGCCTTCTTGAATATATCAAAGAAGACCTTACCACTCAGGCTCAGGAAGAAAACAAGGAGACAGCAAGATCATCCGCTCTTGATCTTGCATATGAAAATGCTACATTTGCAGAGGAGTTCCCTCAGGTACTTGTAGACAGATTCATTTCTGACTATGAAGATACTCTTGAGTATTACATGCAGATGTACAGCTACTATTATGGCGTATCATATTCATCTGTTGATGACTATATCAGCCAGAACTATGGAATAGCTGCAGAAGAGGTTGCATCCTACAAAGAGGAGCAGGCTGTAGAGCAGCTCAAATATATATTCCTCGAAAGAGCTATCGCAGATGCTGAAGGTCTTACAGTTACAGATGAAGACATAGAAGCAGAGCTTTTAGATATTGCAACTCAGTCCGGATATGAAGACGTAGACTCTTTTGCAGAGTTCTATAATTCTACTTACGGAAGAGATGTCAGGGAGCTTGCAGCTGAACAGCTTATCGCTGAGAAGGCACAGGATTTCCTTGCAGAGAATTCTACACTTGTAGAAGTTGAAGCTTCCGAACTTGAAGAAGAGGCAGATGATGCTTCAGAGGCAGCATCAATAGCAGAATAAATACTAAAATAATTAATAAAAATATATACACAATACTCTCGCATGATCGGGAGGAAAGGAGCAGTATGGATTTAATTGATGTTTTTAAGACCAAAAAGATCGGAGATACAGTAGAACTTGAGGGCTGGGTTAGAAATAATCGTGACCAGAAAGAGTTTGGATTTATAGATTTCTATGATGGTACTTCTGTTAATACTCTTCAGGTAGTATATACCAAGGAACTTGCAAATTTTGATAGTATCACTAAGATTCATCCCGGATCTGCTATTGAAGTAAAGGGAATACTTGTAGAATCTAATGGAAAACAGGAGTATGAGCTTAAGCCTGAAAGCATCAATCTTATCGGTGACTGCCCTACAGATTATCCTATTCAGCCTAAGAGACACACAGTTGAGTTCTTAAGAAGCCAGGCTTATCTTCGTCCCAGAACTAAGCTTTTCCAGGCTGTATTTAAGATCAGATCTATCGCAGCTGCTGGTATTCATGAGTACTTCCAGAACAACAACTATACATATGTTCATACACCTATCATGACCAACTCTGACTGTGAAGGTTCTAATCAGATGTTCAAGGTTACAACTTTTGACCTTGCTGATGTTCCGAAGACTGAGGATGGAAGCGTAGATTACACTCAGGACCTTTTTGGAAAAGAGGCTTATATCACAGGTTCAGGTCAGCTTCATGGCGAGACATATGCTATGGCATTCAAGAAGATCTACACATTTGGACCTACTTTCAGAACAGAGGATTCCAACACCAAGACTCATGCCAACGAGTTCTGGATGATCGAACCTGAGATGGCATTTACTCATCTTGAAGGACTTATGGATGCAGAAGAGGATATGCTCAAGTATGTCATCAAGTATACTCTTGAAAAGGGTGCTGCAGAGATTGAATTCCTCAACCAGTTCGTATCCAAGGGACTTAAAGAGAAGCTTGAGAAGGTTGCAAATTCTAACTTCGTAAGGATCACACACCACGAAGCAATAGACCTTCTTCTTGGATCAGGTGAGAAGTGGGAGTTCACTCCTGACTATGAGTCTGATATTGCCAAGGAGCATGAGAAGTGGATAACAGAGCATTTTGGAGCTCCGGTATTCATCTACAACTGGCCCAAGGATATCAAAGCTTGGTACATGAAGCTCAACGATGACGGCAAGACAGTTGCTGCTGTTGACCTTGAAGTTCCCGGATCAGGCGAGCTTATGGGCGGTTCTGAGAGAGAAGTAGACATGGACAAGCTCGAAGAACTTATCAAGATCCATGGCGTAGACAGAAGCCAGGTAGAATGGTATGTAAACCTTAGAAAGTTCGGCGGATGCTACCACTCAGGATACGGAATGGGATTTGAGCGTCTTATCATGTACTTAACAGGCGTTGAGAACATCAGAGACGTAATACCTTTCCCAAGAACACCTGGTAACCTTAACTATTGATATAAGAGATAAATTTTAGCAAAGAGGTGAAGATCAAAATTCACCTCTTTTTAATGTACATCTTGAAATGGCGAGAAATGATGATGGACAATACAGATCATAAAGATGTTACATATATGCCATGGATGGCGAAGGATACAGTATTGTGATAAAATTACTCTAATAGGACTACATTTACCGGGGGATTTTTATATCGAACGGAATAATCTAAAACATAGACAGGCACCAAAGCTTGAAGTTTGAAAATGTTTCATTTTCAAACCCGCCTTGATGTCGCGAACTCCATTAAGTTGAAACAGTAGTCACTCGTTTCATTCGCGATATGAGGTTGAAATTGAACTAAAAGCATTCAGACTTTGATGTGGGAGAGACCATGAAAAAAGGCAAAAGGATTTTTTCCGTATTAACTATAGCTATACTTACGACAATTCAACTGGTGGCAGTACCTGTATGGGCAGCCACCAGTTCTGATTTGAAAAAACAAAAAGAAGAGCTACAAAACCAGCAGTCGCAGACTCAGGATGCATATGACAGCGCCAGTGACGCAGCGCAGGAGATAGCTGATGAGCAGACTGAACTTGGTGAACAGATCGATGATACCAATGACCAGCTTGTTGGGCTTATAGCAGATATCTCCCTGATTGAAGACGAAATAGCTGATAAGGAAGCCGAGATAGAAGTAACTCAGGCAGCTTATGATGAAGCCAAGGCACAGGAAGAAAAGCTCTATCAAGAGATGTGCGCACGTATCAAATATATGTATGAAAAGGGTGAGACTACATATGTTGAGATACTCATGAGTGCAACGAGCTTTTCGGATTTTACCACCAAGGCTGAGTATGTAGAACAGCTCTATGAATATGACAGGCAGCAGCTTGAAGCTTATGTAGAGGTGCAGCTTGAGAAGGCTACCTACAAAGTTAAGCTTGAGGATGAAAAGGGAGAATTGGAGACAACCAAGGAAGAGCTTGCCCAGGAGCAGGAACTTCTTCAGAAGACGCTGAATGAATATAAGCTGGCATATGCCGATTATGAGACTCAGCTTGCCAATGCCCGTGCCCAAGCTGCCACTTATAAAGAACAGCTCAAGGCTCAGACAGCACAGATCGCATCACTTGATAGTGAGATCAAGGCCAAGGAAGCTGAGGAAGAGGCTGCCAGAAAGGCGGCAGAGGAAGCTGCCAAGAAAGCAGCCCAGGAGTCGGCCAATGCTTCTTCCGGATCGGATTCGACTTCTTCGTCATCATCATCTACGCCGTCATCTTCTTCAGGCAAGACTTATTCGCCTGCGGGAGAAGCTACAGGTGATAATATAGCAGCCTATGCCTGTCAGTTTGTAGGCAATCCATATGTATTTGGCGGTACGAGTCTTACTGATGGGTGCGACTGTTCGGGATTTGTTTATTCTGTTTACAAGGCATTTGGAATCACTGTGCCAAGGACTTCGTATGCACTTAACTCTGCCGGAACGGGAGTTGCCTATGAAGATGCTAGACCGGGCGATGTTATAGTATACGCAGGTCACTGCGCTATATACCTTGGTAATGGAAGGATAGTACATGCAAGCTCTGAAAAGACAGGAATTAAGTATGGATATGCAACATACCGCACGATCACCTCAGTAAGAAGGTTTGTATGACTATCTTTACAAATATATCGTGAAGAGATGAGATATTTTGAATAATTGTTCAAAATTGCATGATAAATCTCGATTTTTAGCCTGTTTTTTTTACTTGCGTAATTTCGGCAATTTATGTAGAGTAATAGTGGTTTATTAAAAAGATATTATTTATAAGGAGAGTTTATGGCACAGGAACTTATTATCGTTCTTGATTTCGGTGGTCAGTACAAACAGCTGATCGCAAGGCGTGTCAGGGAATGCAATGTATATTGCGAGATTCACCCGTATACTATGCCTCTTGATGAAATCAAAGCAAAAAATCCCAAGGGAATAATTCTTACAGGCGGTCCCGCAAGTGTGTACAAAGAAGATTCACCGACTTACTCCCGTGAACTCTTTGAAGCAGGAATACCGATCCTTGGAATCTGTTATGGTTCACAGCTTATGGCTTACAGAATGGGAGGCGTTGTTAAGACTGCTCCTGTTTCAGAATATGGTCATACAGAAGTTACTTTGGAAGCACTTGACAGCCTTCTTTTCCAGGATGTTGAGACAGATGGTGATGGCAACACAAGCTGCTGGATGAGCCATACAGATTATATTGCTAAGGCTCCGGAAGGATTTATGATCACAGGTCACACCAGAAACTGCCCAGTTGCAGCTATGGAGAATGCTGATAAGAAGCTTTACGCAGTACAGTTCCATCCTGAAGTACTTCATACTCCTCAGGGAACCAAGATGATCAGCAGCTTCGTTCGTAATGTATGCGGATGCTCTGGCGACTGGAAGATGTCTTCATTTGTTGAGACAACAGTTAAAGAGCTTAGAGAGAAGATTGGCGATGGTAAGGTTCTGTGTGCACTTTCAGGCGGAGTTGATTCTTCTGTATGTGCAGTTCTTCTATCCAAAGCTATCGGCAAGCAGCTTACATGCGTATTTGTAGATCATGGTCTTCTTCGTAAGGACGAAGGCGATGAGGTTGAGGCTGTCTTTGGTCCGGAAGGCCCTTATGAACTTAACTTTATCAGAGTCAATGCACAGGATTATTTCTATGAGAAGCTTGCAGGCCAGACAGATCCTGAGACCAAGCGTAAGATAATCGGTGCAGAATTCATAAATGTATTCGAGAAGGAAGCTAAGAAGATAGGAGCAGTTGATTTTCTGGCTCAGGGAACTATATATCCTGACGTAGTAGAGTCCGGAATCGGCAAGGGTGCTACTATCAAGTCACACCACAATGTAGGCGGACTTCCTGATCATGTAGATTTCAAAGAGATCGTTGAGCCTCTTAGAATGCTCTTCAAGGATGAAGTAAGACAGGTCGGCCTTGAACTTGGAATACCTGAAAAACTCGTATTCCGTCAGCCATTCCCAGGTCCCGGACTTGGAATCAGAATCATCGGAGAAGTTACTCCTGAGAAGGTTAGAATCGTCCAGGATGCTGACTATATCTATCGCTCAGAGCTTGAAAAGGCAGGCATAGACATGGGTAAGGGTCAGTTCTTCGCAGCACTTACCAACATGCGTAGCGTAGGTGTAATGGGAGATGAGCGTACATATGATTATGCTATCGCTCTTCGCGGAGTTATAACATCTGACTTCATGACAGCAGAAGCTGCTGAGATCCCGTGGAATGTACTTCAGATATGCATGACTCGTATCATCAACGAAGTTAAGGGCGTTAACAGAGTAATGTATGATCTTACTTCTAAGCCGCCGGGAACTATTGAGCTGGAGTAACGGGTGAGTATTCCAAGTGATTTACAAGTGTATGGAAATCCAGTAATATCAAGAGCTGAGAGCATTTGCTCCCGGCTCTTTTTACTATAGAACAGTTATAACGCGTCATGTGAACAATGTTTTCAAAGAATGTGAATTGGATAAAGAGAGCAATGTGCAAAAAATGCACATTGCATATAGACTTGCCAAAGAGATTCATATTCCTCAGTCAAGAATTAGTGATATCTTAAGTGGCGAGAGAGGAATTACAGCAGATACTGCAATGAGATTTGCAATGTATTTTGGAACTACCCCACAGTTTTGGCTGAATATTCAGAATCAGTACGACTTGGATATGCTTAAGGTATCCGGTAAGATTGTAAATATGTCTGATATCAGACCATATAATTTGATGCAAGGATAATCGGTTGCAAAAAGGATCGGATTTTACTCCGATCCTTTAAAAATGCAATCCTTATTTTTCTGTAAAAAGAATTATTAAATATCTTTTGAATACAGAAGATCATCACCGCCACCGTAATTAGTGATCTCTTTTACAAACGAATATCCGTAGTGCTCATACAATCCAACATTTTCTACAGGTGCTGGGATATAGCTTTTTCTAAATTCATGCTCTTTCAGATACTCATTTGCATGATCGATCAGCTTTCCGCTGATCCTTTGTCCGCGGTATTCTTCAGATACAAATACACAGGATATCCAAGGATAAATATCAGGCAGGGGATAATAATCCTCTTTCATGGCGGATGCCATTCCGATTATTTTGCCCTTGCTCTTTGCAACAAACATTGTCTCCCAATCGGTGAATTCCCAGTTCCTTACGAGATCTGCAATGTGATCTTTGGCTTCATCCCAAGAACAGTTCTCTATAAAAGACAGGAGTTCATTTGCAAGATCGGTTCCTTTATCGACCTTTTCGATAGACAGATCATCCAGCAGACGCCATCCGAAATGATTCGCAACTAAAGCAGCAGTATCTTCAACACTTCTGCTATTATCACGCTCAACCCTGAAGTAATCGCTCTGCTTAATATAGTTGTATGCTTCAATGTTTAGTTCAGTCAAAGTCTGCTCGCAGGTTGCCTTGGCTTTTTCGTAATCAGTTGCACTGTGGATGAAATCGCTGAATGGTTTGTGATCCGGACGGTTGCAATATGTATCCACAATATTCTCAGGCTTGGAGATCATGAAAGCAATTCTGGAAGGATCTGTAATTATGTCAGCTTCTTCTACAACGATGTGGAGATCGCACAAAATGATCTGATCTCTCGAAAGCTTGATAAGATCAAGAAGTACATAGTCGAGCTGCTCTCTCTTATTTCCCAAAAGCCAGTTTTTGTATTCTTCTACGCTTCTTCCAAAGAACTCATCTGCATCTCTGAATCGGGTATTCATAGAGGGCTGATGTTCTTTGTTTGACATAAGCTGATGAACTGTGAACTGATCATCAATAATATAAACGGGAATACCATATTTTTCACTGAGCGCCTTAGTAACTGTTGTCTTGCCGCCGCAAGCAGTGCCTGAAATAAAATAAACGTTGCGTAAATACTCTTTAATTATATTGTCTTGAAATATCATCTGGATTCTCCTTATAAAAATAGTTTTCGTTTCGAGTTGATCGAAGCATGAAACTATTCTATAAGTTTCATGCTATTAGATATTTCTTAACTTTAAGAACATAACCATGTGTGTTACCACCTTTCTTAATTTCATGATTTATATATTAAAACAATATCAGAAAATAACGCAAGACAGGAAATGATTTATTTTTTTATGTTATCATTGTAGGGTGTGTTTAGGAGAATAAACATATATTGAATTTTTGATTATAGCTAGCTGAAACTTAAGACGAAACAATTGCAGCTATATAAAGAAAAACAAAAGGATGGATCATAAATTGTGCAACGACCTGAATTTGACAGCATAAAAGATTATACAGAATTCTGCAAATACTATTGGTATAGAGACGAACTTATCAAGATTTGCAAGGCTCATGGGCTTAAAGCGACCGGCAGCAAGATAGAACTTAATAAGGTTATCGAAGCCTATTTTTCAGGTGAAAAGATCTTACCGGAAAAGAAGAAACCAGCTAAAAAGAAAACAGCAGTGGTAACCGAGCTCACGCTGAATACAAGTCTTATAGCCTGCGGCTTCACATTTGGAAACAGGTTCCGTGAGTTCTTCAGGCAGCAGACAGGAGAAGAGAACTTCAAGTTTAACGTCGATATGGTTGCTACTGCAAAAGCAGTTAAAGAAAGCGGCGATGAGAGTTTTACACTTGGAGATCTTTTGGATATCTATTATGGAAAAAAGACGTATGCTACATACGATAAGTCAGCTCTTCAGTGGAATAAGTTTGTAAAAGATTTCTGCGCGGACGAAGCAACCGGTATATATAGTGAGAGACTTAAAGCAGCTGCAGCTCTTTGGAAAATTGTCAGAGAGTCTGATATGAAAAAAGAGTATTCTCATGATCTGTTCGAAAAGTACAAAGATATGTTCTTGTAACTCTGAAACATAACTATACATTTCCTCGCGTTAAAGAAATATACTAGAATCATACATTCCAGCTAATTTGAAAGATAGAGTATTTTACATAGAAAACGACTGTGCCGATATTTGGGCATGGTCTGAGAAGGTATATGAATTTGCAAAAAATCATAAGTGAAAAAGATAAGCAAGGATGATAAAAGATGTTTAAAAAATATTATGAAAAGCTTTTTAAGCAGATAGCTATTGATTATAACTGTACTCCGGAAGATTTGAAGAAGGGTGAGATCATCATCACAAAATCAGAATGGAATGATGGCAGAAGAAGCTACAGCCCAGATATGCCTTTTTTGCAAATGGCGACACTTGGAGCAAGCACAGTGATCATGGCTGATGAATGCCTGCATGAGTTCTTGCACGGTTTTATCAAAGATGTTGAGGGGCATAGACTGTTTGAACTTGATAATCTTATAAAGATAAACGAAGAGCTGAAACAGTATGGTTATCAGATGAATTCTACACATCATATGTTTTTACCCTGCTGTGATGTAATCGTACCAGAACGTTTTCAGGTGAAGTGGCTGTATGATAGTGAAATAAACAAGTTCTACGGAGATTTGCGCTTCCCCAATGCAATTGCATATCCGGAGCCTTGTCCGGTGCGGCCTGACAGGATTGTAGTCATTGCTACCGATGGAGATAATATTATGGGAATGGCAGGTTGCTCGGAAGATGCGCCGCACTGGCAGCAGGTTGGAATTGATGTGCTTCCTGAATACAGGTCAAGAGGAATTGGCACTTACCTGGTGACACTATTAAAGAACAAGATTATTGAGATGGGCGATACACCTTTTTACGGAACTGCAGCAGCTAATATCATGTCGCAAAACATTGCCATTAAGAGCGGATTCAGACCTGCATGGGTAGAAACTGATGCAGTTAAGATCACAGAAGATCATTCTTGATTGTAAAAAGAACTGATAAGGGGGAGAAACATTTGGAAGATTATAGCATGCAACATAAGAAAGCCTGGGAGTTTGACGCATACGATTTCTGGGTTAGAACAGCAGGGTCGCCACAGGAACGAGCTGCTAAGGATAAAGAAAATCCTGAAAAAATGCTCAAGCAGTATGCAAACTATTTTGATTCATATAAGGGAATCAAAGTTGCCAATATATGCGGATCATGTGGTAAAAAAGCAATTCCGCTGGCACTTCTGGGATCCGAAGTAACTGTTTTTGACATATCGGAAGCAAACAAAAAATATGCAGTAGAAACAGCAGATGCAGCAGGTGTCAAAATGGGCTACGAAGTCTGTGACATTATGGAAATCGATATGAACAAATACGCAGGTTTCTTTGATGTAGTATTCATGGAAGGTGGAATTCTTCATTACTTCCATGATATAGACGCCTTTATGAAAGTTATGAACAACCTTCTTAAAACCGGTGGAAAGATGATCTGCAGTGACTTTCATCCTTTTACCAAAATCTCGGATATATTGGGGTTACAGCAGCCTACCATGAGTTATTTCTCCACAGATATCTTTGAAGGAGAGATGGCTCACGCAAGATTTTACGATGAGGAGATCCGTAAGCAGATCCCGAAGTGTCATTACAGGAAGTACACCATCAGTGAGGTCATCAACTCCATTATAGGAAATGGATTTACTTTGGAGCGTTTTGATGAGCATCCTTCATGGGAGAATGAAAAACTTCCGGGTGAGTTTACTGCGATTGCAAGAAAGAACTGAAAGAAATGTCTAAGACTTCTCAATCAACAATGCGGGGTAAAATATAGATGCGTACAGAGAAAGAGATGATGGAACTGATCCTGCGTACAGCGAAGGAAGATGCCAGGATCCGTGCCGTTTATATGAATGGATCACGAACCAATCCCAATGCACCAAAGGATATTTTTCAGGATTATGACATTGTTTATGTCGTAGAAGAAACCGGATCCTTTATTCGGGACAAGGAGTGGATTCGGCGGTTCGGGGATATACTGTTTATGCAGTACCCGGACGAACATCCGGATTACCCGAGTGATAAAGAAAACTCCTATGGCTGGCTGATGATATTTACGGACGGAAACAGGCTGGATCTTACAGTTAAATCGATTTCACATGCAAAGGAAAACGTTACGGAAGACAGCTTATGCAAGATTCTGCTGGATAAAGACGGAATTCTTCCTGAGATTCCTGAAGCGTCGGAAGATACTTATGTTGTTAAACGACCGACAAAGGAACAGTATGCGGCCGTTTGCAACGAATTCTGGTGGTGCCTTAACAATATCGCAAAGGGCCTTTGGAGAAAAGAAGTGACATATGCACAGGATATGTTGAACTTCGTGGTCAGAAAGCAGCTTGAAAAGATGCTTTCCTGGAAAATAGGAGAGCTGACCGATTATTCTGTCAGCATCGGTAAATCCGGAAAGTATATGAAGAAATGGCTCTCTGAGGAAGAGTGGCAGAAGTATCTGGACACTTATTGCGGCACCGATGTAAACGACATGTGGAGCGCCGTGGAAATTATGTGCCGGCTGTTCATAGACGTTTCAAAATGGGTGGCAGAACATGGCAATTTCGTCTTTGACAGGCAGGAAGCTGATAATAGTTTCAAATATTTTGTTGCTGTGAAAGAAATGGATGAAAACGCTGTAAGCATTTTTGAAAATATGGGTGACGAATGAGCGAGACAATGTTAGAATCATCTCGTCACTCGTGACAATAATGACAATTTAACTGGCAACTAGGAAGGGATTTAGTTTTGTGCCTTGGGGGCATCATTGTTTGATGACTAAATATATATAGAATTCACCTCAGATTATCCCAAATGTTTTTAACAAAAAGAGCCAAAAGGCCAGAGAGAAGGAACATCCAAAGGTTGTCATCATAATGATGCTGCTACTAAGTGTTCCTTCATGGCCCATGCTTTTTGCCATGATGAAGCAGCTAACTGTTGTGGCGGAGCCTAGCATTACTAGAAGTGCGACAATTTGTTCGCCTCTAAATCCAAAGCTTACAGCCACTGGAATGAAGATGGCAACCAGTAGAAATAACTTGATGAATGAGGCTGTAAGAGCTGGCTTTACATCCTTTGCTGCTTTTTTGAAATCAAAGGTTGCTCCCATAGACATAAGTCCTAGAGGAGTAGCGAGCTTTGCAAGATTATTTATAATTGACTCTCCAATCTTGGGCATTGGAATTTGAAAAAGTGACCATAAAAGACCTGCCACGATGCCTAGAATAATAGGATTTGTGAGGATTCCCTTAGCAGTTTTCTTGAAAATGGTCTTTGAATCCTGGCTTTCGCCGTTATCCTCAGCAGTAAACATCAGAATTATCACAGCAAAGATATTATAAAGTGGGACGCTTCCAAGTATCATGAGGGGAGCCATACCGGAACTTAATTCGCCGTAAATGTTGTGTATAAAGGCGATTCCCAGTAATGCGGCGCTGCTTCTATATGCACCCTGCACGAATTCACCTCTTTTGGCAGTATCCTTTATAAGAACTCGTGATAACAAGTATATTCCTGCGATGCTGACCATAGTGACAACAAAGCAGAAAAAGACAAATTTGCTATTCCAGGTTCCTGCAAAGTCTTGATTAGCAAGGTCTTCAAAAAGAAGAACCGGAAGAGCAACTTTAAATACAAATTTGTTCATCCATGAAGCGGCCTTTTCATCTATAAGTCCAATTTTATTGAAAAAATATCCCAGGATCATAAGTGAAAATATAGGTAGAGTGGCGTTTAAGCTAAAGATCAGATTTTCCATTTTTATCCCCGATTATCAATCATTACATGCTGTGTTTTGCATTTGTATAATATGATACCACAGGAAAAACAACAACAAATACTTAAAATGTTGATATATACCGGGGGTTACAGGTAGGAATTTAATATTAATATGTTTTTGATATATCTTCCTATTTGCCTGGGAAAAAGATATCATAAATGATATGTGAAAACGATTCGCTTGGGAGGGTGAAGAATGGATAAGTTGGAGTTTAATAACAAAAAGCAATGCGGTCTTTGGTTAATAAAACAATAGGATATGCCTATGCAATCACAAAAATACTGTTTGGCATATATTTATTTTTTATATCAAAACCTTCTGTATTTGTTATCAAAAAGAAAACAACATAAAAAAATCAGTAAACTTGATTTTTTTAGAGTTCTTAAATCAAGTAATAGTATTATTTTGCATAATAATGAAATTGTAAATATGTAATTTAAAATGGGAATAGGCTTATTTTCGAACACTACTTGATAATTTTTAGAGAGGATTCTGTGATTAATATGAAAACAATAACTAAGCAAGAGTTAATTAATGATTTTATTAGGATTGGACTAGAAAAAGGAGATGTTGTTATTGTACATACATCTTTAAAAAAAATCGGATATGTATGTGGAGGAGCACAAACAGTAATTGAAGCGTTGATAGATGTGGTTGGTCTTGAAGGCACAATCATGATGCCGACCCAGTCGTGGAAGAATTTGGATCCAGAAACGGGAGTACACTGGGAGGTGGATGAATCAGAGTGGGACAAAATCAGAGCAAATTGGCCGGCATATGATAAAAATATTACTCCGACTAATACAATGGGAGCGGTTGCTGAGATGTTTCGTAGATGGCCTGGAAGTGTAAGGTCAAATCATCCCGCAAGGTCAGTCTGTGCCTGGGGAAAATATGCTACGTATCTTACTGAAAATCATTCATTATCTAATATTTTTGGAGAAGGTTCTCCAATTGCAAGGCTCTATGAGCTTGATGCTAAGGTTTTGTTAATTGGGGTAGGCTACGACAAAAATACTTCAATACATTTAGCCGATGTCAGAGCAGATTATCCGGGAAAGCATGATTGTATAGAACACAGTGCAATCATAGAGAACGGCATCCGAGTGTGGAAAGCATACTCCACATTATTTGTTGATGGAGAGGACTTTGAGGATATAGGATTAGAGTTTGAAAAAAATAGTAAAGTTAACATTGGAAAAATAGGAGAAGCTGAATCAAGATTGATGAGCCAGGTAGAGCTGGTTGATTATTCTGTCTCTTGGATAGAACAAAATCGAAGATAAAGTTTGCGGCTACGAATTTAATCAGGAGGAAGCTGATAACTGTCTCCTGTTCCTAAATAAGGTCAAGGCGCTAGGTGCAGATGCTGACAGCATATTTTGATGGAACTCTTATCTTATATAAATTCGATGCAGTCATTAAAAAGTATACTAAAAGTATACTTTTTTAATGACTAAAATCCACAAAACAAGAAAAAACAGTACGATATTTTGTGATTAATATCTATAAAAAGCGTAATAATATTAATAGATATTAACAAATATTAACTTGCTATATTTACTAAAGTAAACGTTTAAGTTATGATATTTATGGCATCTATAGATGGCTTTGTTTTTAGCTCAAAATATAAGTGTGAAGATATTGATGTAAAAATTACGTTATTTGTAAACTGAATTTTTTCATTCTCTAAAATATACTGATTGTATAGTTGTTTGATGGAAACTAAATGCTTTTTCGATACATAATAGTGCTTTAACAAGTTACTTTTTGTAGTAAAACTATTCGAGAATGTATACATACTACGAGATACCGAATTCTAATATCATGCGCGCTGATATTACTAAATACAAAACCATTTAAAGGAGGAAGCCTTGAAATGCACAAAGAAACAAAGTCTTTTTGCAAGAAAGTTCTAGTGGGGTCATTGTCGGCAGTCCTGCTTGCGACATGTTGCAGATTCCCATCAGTAACAGTTACGGCAGATGCTGCAGGCAATTACAATTATGGGGATGCTCTCGCCAAATCATTGCTTTTCTATCAGCTTCAGGAGTCAGGTAAGCTGTCCGAAGAGACACTTTCGAGGACTAACTGGAGAGCTGATTCAGGATTAAATGATGGTGCTGACAATGGTCTGGATCTTACAGGCGGCTGGTACGATGCAGGCGATAATGTTAAGTTCAATCTGCCAATGTCTTATTCATCAATGGTTCTTGGCTGGTCATATCTTAACAACCCGGACGCATATTCCCAGTCTGGGCAGGCCAAGTGGATGCTTCATGATATCAAGTGGGCCAATGACTATTTCGTAAAATGTAATCCCGATTCAAGCACATATTATTATCAGGTTGGCGATGGTGGCAAGGACCATGGCTTCTGGGGAGCACCTGAACTTGTTGAACTCAAGATGGACAGACCTTCATTCAAGGTTGATGATACGTCAGCTGGTGGCGGATCCTGCGTTACCGGTGAAGCAGCTGCTTCCCTTGCAGTAGCATCACTTGTATTCAAAGATTCTGATCCTTCACTAAGCGCTTTATATCTTGAACATGCAAAGACTCTTTATGGTATGGCAGAGAGAGCTAAGAGCGATTCCGGATACAAGGCTGCTAATGGATTCTATACATCTTATAGCGGTTTTTATGATGAACTTTCACTTGCTGGATGCTGGCTGTATAAGGCTACAGGAGATGAGTCTTATCTGGAAAAAGCTGAGCAGTACTCTGCATACTTTGGCAAAGAGTTCCAGGGCGGTGACGAGGTTGCATTTTCATGGACCATGTCCTGGGATGATACTCACCTTGGAGCATGCCTCCTTCTTGCAGAACTCACTGGCAAGGACGAATACTATGATGTTATTGAGAATAGTATTGACTGCTGGAATGGCAAAAAAGAAGGCTCCAATTCTATAACAATCACACCCGGCGGATTATCATTCCTTAGCGAGTGGGGCTCAGTACGTTATGCATGTAATCAGGCTTTCATAGATACTATCTATGTAGGACTTGATAATGCAGATGCTGCTCATATCGCAGATGCTAATGCATATATCGAAAGAACTATTAATTATACACTTGGTAGTTCCGGTCAGAACTTCATGGTTGGCTATAATGAGAACTCTCCTAAGAATCCTCACCACAGAGCAGCTCATGGCTGCTGGTCCAACAACCTTAATGCAGCTCCTGAGAATTCAAGACATACACTTGTTGGCGCTATAGTTGGCGGCCCTGGAGCTCCATCAGACAGCTCTTACAAGGATGTCCGCAGTGATTATCAGGCCAACGAAGTTGCATGTGATTACAATGCAGGTTTTACAGGCGCATGCGCATACCTTTATGAGAAAAACGGATATGGCGCAGTTCAGACCCCTAGTGCTATAGAAGAGACAGATGGCAAAGAGTTCGTCCTTACAGCAGGCATCAACTGTGAAGACAAGAACAATGCGATCAATTTTGTTGAGATCAAGACTGTTATGGAGAACCATACAGCATGGCCTGCAAGATTGACCGACAACTTAACACTTCGAATGTTCTTTGATCTTAGTGATGTTATCGCACAGTGATACAGTGCTTCAGACATGAAAGTATCAACAACTTACATGCAGCACGCAGTTAAGATCTCCGAATTCAAGGAATCTGATACAAAAGGTATATATTATATAGACCTTAACCTTGATGGAGCTAAGATATATCCCGGTGGACAGAGCGAATGCAAGTGTGAGCTTCAGATAAGAGTATCAGCTCCCGGCAAGTGGGACTATTCTAAGAGTCCTTGCGTTGCAGGCCTTGGCGGCACAAGCAATAGCCAGATGACAGCACCAACAGGTATGCAGTTGTTCGAAGGATCCAAGCTTGTAATAGGTGAAGGCTATGCTCCTGAACCTGTTCAGGATCCCGATCCAACACCAGTTCCGGATCCAACACCAACACCCGATCCAGAGCCAATACCGGATCCTGATCCAACACCTACTCCCGATCCAGAGCCAACACCAGATCCAGAGCCAGTACCAGACCCTGATCCAACACCCACGCAGCTAGGTGAACTTACAGCTGATTATACAGTCAACAATTGGGGAAGTGGATATCAGGTTATTATCAAGGTTGAGAATAATTCCGATACTACAGTCGATGGCTGGACAGTCAAAGTTAAGAAGAGCGAAGTTACGATTGATTCAAGCTGGTGCGTCAAAGTTGCAGAGTCAGGTGATTACTATGTTATAACTCCTGAGGCCTGGAATTCTACATTACAGCCGGGTTCATCTACAGAATTCGGTATTCAGGGTGCAGGCAGTGTTAGTGAATCGATCAGCGTGACAGTAGAGTGAGGGAAAGGACAATCTCAATGCATAATATGAAAAGAGTTATTCGAAATAGAGCACTGGTCGGTATGCTGTCAGCTTGTATACTCACCTCACGACTATGGCCCATTTGTATATGCACAGAGCTGGTTCAAAAAAGACTTCACTGAGCAGACACTTCTTGATGACGTATGGTACGACAGATGGTTCTAATGGCAAGTTCATAGGTCTTGATCATGTTGTAGCTCTTGGAGACAACGGTGAAACAGTAACAGCTTATTATCGCTGATAAAAAGCATTGCAAAAAAGCATTGCAAAAAAGCATTGCAAAAAAGCATTGCAAAAAGCCTTGATAAGTTCAAAACATAGCTTATCAAGGCTTTTTAAATATTTGTCGTTTTATACAACACATTAGGAGAATGTAATGATAAAACTAAAACTCTCTTGATGTGATAATGATTTATAAAATGCAGGCACTGGCAAATCCCAAGGGATGAACACTTTTCTGATTTTGGTTTGCAGCACTTATGCAGTCTCTACCTCATCATTTTCAAGCTTTTCTCTTAATTCCCTTTCGTGAAGTTCCTGAATATCATCAATAGCTGACAGCATTGGCTTTATATTCTGGTGTAGGATATTACGCTGTACATAGTTGCGTGTGATCTTCATAACAGTACCGCTTAAGGAGATGACACCGATAAGGTTAGGTATAGCCATCATACCATTGAAGGTATCAGACAGATCCCATGCAAGTGTCAGATCCATAGTAGCGCCGAATACTATGAACACTACGAAGATTATATGGTAGAACTTAATATTTTTTCTTCCAAAGAGGTATTCAAAAGCCTTGCTTCCATACTGGCTCCAGCCAAGAGTTGTAGAGAAGGCAAAGAGCAGGATCGCAATAGCGATAAATGCATATCCAAACTTACCAAATACAGTAGAGAAGGCTTCTGCTACAAGAGCAGTAGACACCTGATCTGATATAACAGTTCCTGTTTCGAGATCCACAAGGCCGCTTGAAAGAACTGCAAATGCAGTAATAGTACATACGATAATAGTATCTGCAAATACTTCGAAGATTCCCCACATACCCTGAACTACAGGCTCTCTTACGTTAGAACTTGAGTGAACCATAACTGAAGAACCAAGACCTGCTTCGTTAGAGAACACACCTCTTTTCATACCCCACTGAACAGCCATAGCTACGCCGCTGCCTACAATACCGCCGCCTACAGCGCGCATACCAAAGGCACTCTTGATGATGGAAGTAAATACAGCACAGAACTGATCGATGTGCACAAGGCATACGATGATAGCACATATCATATAGATGATAGCCATGAATGGGACGAGCTTCTCTGTAACAGAAGCAATCCTCTTAAGACCACCTACTATAACAAGGGCTGCAATGATCATAAGAAGGATACCAGTGACTATGCTGGGAACACCAAAAGCGGTATTCATATTAACAGCGATAGAATTGATCTGGCCCATGTTGCCTATACCAAAAGAAGCGAATATACAGAATATACTAAAAAGAACAGCAAGTATAGAACCGATATACCTGCATCCTGGCTTTGAACCAAGACCATCGCTAAGGTAGTACATGGCACCGCCGCACCATTCATTGCGTTCATTTCTTCTGCGGTAGTAGATACCAAGGACATTTTCTGAGAAATTGGTCATCATTCCAAAGAAAGCGACGATCCACATCCAGAATATTGCACCGGGACCTCCGGAAACGATGGCAGCAGCAACACCTGCGATATTGCCGGTTCCTATCGTAGCTGCAAGGGCAGTACATAGGCTCTGGAACTGGGATATCTGCGTGTCATTCTTCTTAGTATGCGCAGTTACATGAGAGTCTTTGAATATTCCGCCGATGGTATTGGATATCCAGTGCTTGATATGTGATATCTGGAAAAAGCGGGTAAGGCATGTCATAAGGATTCCGGTTCCTACCAAGAGGATAAGCATTGGAAGTCCCCATACAAAGCCGTTTACAGCGTTGTTGACGTTTTCTACCGTAGATAAAAAATTATTCATAATACTCTCCGTTCCTGTAATCTAGTGTGCTGACTCATTTATATTTGACCAAATATGAATGAGTTGGTGCACTGGCATCGATGTGGCATTAAAAAAGCAATATCCAAGTAATGCATAAACATGCACTTCTTTACTTTACCACATTAAAACAACAAAATAAAGAGAAAAAATGTCCATACATAAAAACATTTGTCTTTGCTGGACGTATTTTTTGTTAAAATTTTACATACCAATCAAACTGGTATTAATTATTTTTGCATAATTGGTAATATCATCAAGATCAGATCAGTGTTATATTATCTGAAACAAAAAGTCTGAGTGAATAATATCTCATCCATCTTTTGACATGCTTCATTATCTATCGTCATATGATGGCTAAGGAAACTTATGACACCTGACCCATATGATATTAATTCGCTTATAAAGGGAGGACATTATGAAAAAGACAGAAAAGAACCAAAGACTATTAAAGCTTGCATATGCAGGTCTTATGGCTGCACTTTGTTATGTAGGATATACAGTATTTCCTGCAATAGATGCGGCGGGAACCAAGATTCATGTAGGTAATGCATTTGTTGTGCTTGGAGCACTGCTTCTTGGCGGCGTATATGGCGGCTTTGCAGGTGCTATTGGACTTTCAATAGCGGATATCCTCGGCGGATTTGCAGCAACAGCTCCCAGAACATTTATCTGTAAGCTGCTTATAGGACTTATCGTAGGCCTTGTTGCACATAAAGTTGCAAGCATATCCCACAATCATGATAAGGCTTATATTGTAAGATGGTCCATAATTGCAGCAGTAGCCGGTCTTGCTTTTAACTGCGTGTTTGAGCCGATCCTTAAATATATCTGGTATACCATTCTCATACCTAATGCAGACAAAGCCCAGTCAGCCATCGGTTCACTTCTTGCAGTTACCAGTACAGTGACTGTTATCAATGCTGTTACCAATTCCATAATAGGAGTGATCATATATCTTGCACTTCGTCCTGTTCTATTTAAGACAGGTCTTCTTGGAGCAGTAGATGGAAACTATTCTGAATCCAAAACAGTTGCATAAAAATGTATTTGACAAGTATATAAAAACTAATCTATACTATGTGGCGTAAGCTTATGCTTACATAAAATTAAATACTAATAATAAACTTCGGGGCTGGGTGCGATTCCCAACCGGCGGTATAGCCCGCGAGCCTTATGGCATGACCTGGTGAGATTCCGGGGCCGACAGTAAAGTCTGGATGAGAGAAGTAGGATTACCTTCGTACTTGTATCTATAGTTATAAGATTATATCAATATTGATGATATAGCTATTATTGTATGTAGCTACTTATTATCGGATTAGTAGTATTATCATAATTACTATTTATTGATATAAATACAGATATAGTATATGAATCTTTAAGATGGTGATGTGTCTCTTTCCGAAGGGGCACATTTTTTATTGGTTCTAAGGGGATAATTCTTATCATATTAGTCGGTATTCTTCTGGGCTTATAATATCTAAGCCATTTACTCATCATCTTATCGGATTCCCATATCCCCGAAGAAAAGGGGGAACAATTGAATCAAAACAACCTAGTATGCACTGCTTCGCAGTATGTTAATTCCTCAATAGAATCTGATCTTGATCCGCAATATATGAGGCGAGCTATCGAACTGGCACTATCAGCCAAGGGACGTACTAATCCCAATCCCATGGTAGGAGCAGTGATAGTCAAGGATGGCAGAGTTATAGGTGAAGGCTATCATCACAGATATGGCGATCTTCATGCTGAAAGGGATGCTATAAGGCATCTTAAGGAAAGCGCTCAGGGTGGGACTATATATGTGACTCTTGAGCCGTGCTGTCATTATGGCAAACAGCCTCCCTGCACACTTGCCATAGTAGAAGCGGGGATAGAGAGAGTAGTTATAGGCTCAAGAGATCCTAACCCTCTTGTAGGTGGTAAGGGCACAGCCTTTCTAAGAGAGCATGGGATAGAAGTAGTAGAAGATTACCTAAAGGATGAGTGCGATGCTATAAACCCTGTTTTCTTCCATTATATTACTGGCAAAGAACCATATGTGGCCTTGAAGTACGCGATGACAGCTGATGGCAGGATCGCTACAGACTTTGGGGATTCCAAATGGATCACAGGAGAAAGTGCCAGGGCATACGTCCATGAGCTTAGGAACTACTACACAGGTATTCTTGTAGGGATAGGTACTGTTCTTACTGATGATCCGATGCTGACCTGCCGGCTTCCGGGAACCAGAAATCCTATAAGGATTGTCATGGATAGTCACTTGAAGATCCCCCTTGACTGCAATCTGGTAAAGACTGTAAATGAGGCGCCATTAATAGTTGCCTGCCTGGACAAGTATCTTCATGATGGGGCCGATGATCTGGAATATTCAGATGCTATTAGAAAAAAGATATCTGCGCTTAAGTCCATGGGAGTTACTGCGCTGGGAGTAGCTTCTAATGGTGAAGTAAGATGTGGTCAGGATGATCTTACGGATGCATCTAAGAATAGGCATGTAGATGAAGGCGAGCATATAAGTGTTGATGACCTTTTGCGTCAGCTTGGCCTGCTCCATATAGACGGGATACTGGTAGAAGGCGGCAAGCATATAAATGCAGCATTCCTTGAAGCCGGCAAAGTCAACAAGATATACACATTTGTTGGTGCGCAGATAGTAGGAGGTATAGGTATATATACACCTGTAGCAGATATCGGGATTACCAAAATGAAAGAGAGTATAAGATTGTCTGATCCAGAGATAAGAGCTTTTGATACAGATGTGCTGATCGAGTATGAAGTAAAACGAAAAAACAATAATGATAATGCCCCAGACAGAAGGTAAAACATATGTTCACAGGAATAATTGAAGAAAAGGGAAAGCTCCTTGCAAAGCATCTGCAAGGCACAAGCTCCTATATCCGAGTAGGAGCTCACATGGTTTTGGAAGGTACTAATATAGGAGACAGCATAGCAGTTAACGGCGTATGCCTTACAGTCACTTCCATGGACGATACATCATTCACGGCAGATGTCATGCCGGAAACCCTTAACAGGACAGGACTTGGAAGCCTTAAAACTATGGAGCATGTCAATCTTGAAAGAGCGATGGCAGCAGACGGTAGGTTTGGCGGTCACATAGTCAGTGGCCATATAGACGGAACGGGCAGGATCGTATCACTTATACGAGATAGCATAGCTATTCGCGTAACTATAGAAGCTTCTGAAGATATCTTAAGCCTGATCATAGAAAAAGGTTCCATCTGTATAGATGGCATCAGCCTTACTGTTACTGATGTTGGTAGTAAGACCTTCAGCGTATCAGTCATCCCACATACAGGATCCCAGACAACTCTTCTTGATAAGAAAAAAGGAGATATCGTCAATCTGGAAAATGATGTTATTGGAAAATATGTCATGAAGCTTCTGGGAATGACAGGCAGCCATGTCAAAGAAAACAGAAGTGATCTAAAAACGGAAGGTTTAACAGGATCTTCTCATAATACAAATACGCTGTCGCATAGCGGTATAACAATGGATTTTCTTGAAGAACACGGATTTTAATATACCACTCTACTAAAGTAACAAGACTGAGTAATGAATAGAAAGAAGGATAGAATATGAACCCAAATTTTGACCAGGCATCTGTAGTTAAGGCTCTTGAAGATCTTAAGAATGGCAAGATCATAGTAGTTGCAGACGATGATGACAGAGAGAATGAAGGAGACCTTATCTGCGCTGCAGAATATGCAACTCCGGAGAATCTCAACTTCATGGCCAGTATCGGTAAGGGCCTTATCTGCATGCCCATGAGCGGCGACATAGCAGCAAAGCTTAATATACCGATGATGGTAACAGACAATACAGACAATCACGAGACAGCATTTACAGTATCCATAGACCATGTAGATACCAGCACAGGAATCTCAGCTTACGATAGATCGCTTACAGCTATGAAGACAGTATCTGATGATGCAAAGCCCGAGGACTTCAGAAGACCTGGACATATGTTCCCTCTTGTGGCCAAAAAGGGCGGAGTCCTCATCCGTAATGGACATACCGAAGCAACCGTAGATCTGATGCGACTTGCAGGTCTTAAGGAGTGCGGCCTTTGTTGCGAGATAATGCAGGAAGATGGTCACATGATGAGAGCAGATGGGCTTAAGAGACTCTCAAATGAGTACGGACTTACTTTTATCACGATCAAAGATATCCAGGACTATATCAGAATCCATGAAAAGCACGTTGTAAGAGAGGCAACAGTCAATCTTCCTACGCAGTATGGCATGTTCAAGGCATACGGCTATGTCAGCGATGTTACAGGTGAGCACCACATCGCACTGGTTAAGGGCGATATAGGAGATGGAGAGGGTGTGCTGTGCAGGGTGCATTCTGAGTGCCTTACAGGTGATGTGTTCGGGTCCCTTAGGTGCGACTGTGGCAAGCAGCTCTCAGCGGCTCTTTCACAGATAGAGAAAGAAGGCAGAGGCATCCTTCTATACATGCGTCAGGAAGGAAGAGGCATAGGCCTTATCAATAAATTAAAAGCCTATGAACTTCAGGAACAGGGCAGAGATACAGTAGAAGCTAATCTGGAACTTGGCTTTGCACCTGACCTTCGCGAGTACTGGGTAGGAGCCCAGATACTAAGAGACCTTGGAGTTAAGTCCCTTAACCTCCTGACCAACAACCCCAGCAAAGTGTATGGCCTTGACGGACTGGGCCTTTCTATAAACAAGCGCATCCCAATAGAGATAGAAGCCCAGCAGTACGATGAGTTCTATATGCTTACTAAGGAAAAGAAAATGGGCCATATCTTCCTAAATGAGAGCACCAAGAAGATACAGCCCAAATATGCAGGATGAGTTCTTAAAACAAAAGCTAATAAAACTTGCAGAACAAAATCCAGAACAAAGAACTAATAATAATTGCAGGCTGAGATCTGAAAAAGTTAATAAAAATAATAACAATAGCATAAAATTAAAAAGTAAAGAAAGAAGGACATGAAATGAGCACAAATTTACTTGAAGGAAAACTTGTAGCAAAAGAAGGAATGAAAGTCGGAATCGTAGCATCCAGATTTAACGAGATCATTGTTAATAAGCTTGTTGGAGGGGCAGTAGATGGTCTTAGAAGACACGGAGTAGATGAAGACAATATCGTGACAGCATGGGTACCGGGAGCTTTTGAGATCCCACTTATCGCACAGAAGATGGCAGCAAGCGGCAAGTATGACGCTGTTATTGCAGTAGGCGCAGTTATAAGAGGATCAACATCTCACTATGATTATGTATGTAATGAAGTATCCAAGGGCGTTGCACAGGTAGGCCTGTCTACAGGTGTTCCGGTACTCTTTGGAGTAGTAACTACAGAGAATATCGAGCAGGCAATAGAAAGAGCCGGATCCAAGGCTGGCAATAAAGGCTACGACTGCGCTCTTTCAGCTATAGAAATGGTAAACCTTATAGACCAGATCTGATCATATCATATTTCATAAATGTATCTCATGAATATATCCCTTCGGCCATTTTGGAACCGGCAGTTTATAACCTATCAGTTTCGGCAAGGCAGAAGGGATTTTTGTGGTTGATTCAGCAATAATAATGTAAAATATGTCGTGAGGTTCAAAAGACATTTTTTTACAGAGGGAATCATATGGGAGAGAACGAACAGAACACTAATATAACAAATGGTCCGGCTGTGCCTGAGTATATTGCCAAGGAGGCTATCAAACAACAGAAAAAATATAATGACAACCACAGTGCTACATGCAAGACTTTATGTACTGCATCTCTTGTGTGCTGGGCACTGGCCAATCTGATACTTATCGTGAGTAATCAGTTCTTTGATCTATTAATAGATGTCATGGCTATGTTCACCGAAGCTGTACCGGGCTTGTTGCTTATATCCGGATATGTCCTTGCTATAGTCGCGATAGTCAGGTATCCCAGAAGTACTTTTGCCAGAGTGCTTGTCATCATCTATATAACGGAGCTTATATTATTTTTCTTGATGATGCTATTACTCGTTATCGCATGCTCAAGCGCGATTGGTAGTTGCAGCGGAGGATTTATTTCCTGTCTGGAGATGGGGTGACCATGTATCGTTTAATGATTTTAACATCATTTGTGCTGGGACTTTTGTCTGCAGCACTTGTACTTAAAAGACAAAATGTAAAAGCATCTATTATAGGATTATCTGTTATTTTGGAGATGACATTTACATTTTATATGGCGCTTATCGTAACAGTCATATTATCAGGCGCCAAGAGCTGCGGACTTAATAGTACGGGAGGAGCTTTAGGACTTATACTTGGAGTGATAGTATTCGGATTTATAACGCCTCAGTACCGAAAAGATTTTTGGATAGCTTATACTCTAAGCCTTCCTCTTATGTACGGAGTTGGTAAAATAGGCTGCTCTTTTGCCGGATGCTGTGCCGGAATTTGCTACGATGGTATATTTCATATTGCTACAGACAAAGGGAATCTTTTTCCTGTGCAGATAACTGAAGTTGTTATCTTTATATTGTTATATATTTTTTCCATGATTATATATTATAAAGATATGTACAATCCCTTCGTGGCATCTGTTATATATGCTGTAGCTAAGATACTACTTGATTTTCTAAGAGATACACATGAAGGTAGGATTATTAGTACCAATCAGATAATGTGTCTTACGATAGTTATAATACTAATAGTATATGTAATCGTAAGGAAGCGCCATGAATCCAAGAGCTAGATAATGATTAATATGCAAGAAACGGAGTTACAGATTTGCTGGAAGTAAAACGCAAGAACCTTGACAGAAGAGAATGGTATGACGATTCTCAGAGGACTTTTGAATGTAAATATATAAAGGAAGAACAAAAATAAAGATTATAGCCTTCTGATTTTATAAATCCGGAGGCTATTTTTTATATAAATGAACCTTTTTGACGCCTTATTACGATATATCTGTGAAAGGATTAATGAAAGCTTTCAAAATACAAGACGTCTTGAAAAACTATGGTGATCAAATGAAACAAACAGAACTTGAGTATGTAATAGAAAAGTATGGCAGGGATATATATTCTTTTTGCTGCTATCTTACCAAAAGCCGGCAGGAAGCAGATGATCTCTATCAGGACACTTTTTTAAAAGTCATGGAAAGTCCAAAACTTCAAAGCGGATATGATGATATGAAAAACATGTTACTATCTGTTTCTGTAAATCTTTGGAAAGATAAGAAAAGGAAATTTGCCTGGAGAAAGAAGATTGAAGAAGAAAAATATCTTCCACAAGCTCAGCTTGATATCAGTCCGGAATATTCTGATCAACTGGAGGAACGCATCATAAGAAATGAAGATGGAGCTTTCGTGAGAAAATGTGTAGCAGCACTTCCGGAAAAGATGAAAATTGTGGTTCTGCTTTATTATATGGAGAACAGAAAGATGGCAGAAATATCAGAACTGCTTGGCATTCCTGAGGGAACTGTTAAGAGCCGGCTCCATCAGGCGAAGGCTTTGCTCTTTAGAAAACTGACTGAAAGCACGGGTGAGGAGGTAATTGCCAGATGAAAAATATGGATGATGTATTATATGAAGCACTTTCTCCTATGGAGAAACCATCTATCAACCTGAACCGGAAAATATTAGAAGCTAACAAGGAGATTAACATGAAAAGAATTGTTCCGCTTAAACATAAGTTTTCATTATCTGCAGCAGCTATTTTTGCTTTGGTGATTGCACTTTCTTCCGTAACAGCATATGCTGCTCTGAAATACTTATCAGCACAGGAAGTGGCATCAGCTCTATCTGAGAATAAACTTGCTGAAGGTTTTGTTTCGGATAATCTTCTAAAGGAAGCTCAAACTCAGCATTTTGAGGACTATGATGTAACTCTCCTTGGGCTTGTATCAGGTCAAAATCTGTCTGAATACATCTCTATAGATAATGGAGAAATAATCAGTGATAATACATATGCTGCTGTTGCGATCAGTAGAACAGATGGTTCGCCTATGCCTGACACATCAAGCGATGATTATGGAAAAGAAGATTTTCTGGTATCACCATATATTGAGGGCTTAGATCCTGCCCAGTATAATATTTTTTCACTGAATGCAGGAGGGTATTTGGCTGTTGTAGAAAACGGAGTTCAGTATAGAATCATGGAAGTTGAAAACATTGAAGCATTTGCAGATCGTAAAATATACTTAGGTGTATCTGATGGATCTTTCTATAATTCTGAGGCTTATATTTACGATACAAATACCGGTTCATTATCAAGGAACAGTGACTACAGCGGTGTGAATGCCCTGTTTGTCCTTCCAATTGAAGCTTCAAAAGCTGATCAGGATAAAGCAAATGCTATTCTTGAGAAGATCAACAATCCGGATGAGGCTGATGAGAATGAACTTTCTCAGGAACTGCCTGCAGATGTAGAAGAATTCATGGCAAAGCTGACTATAGACAATATTGATGAATATGCCGAGCCGGTAGAATCCACAAGACAGATACTTACTCCTGATAAGGATGGCTTAATAAATTATGAGTACGTGATTCCTTCAGGCGGCTCCGGAAATGGGTGTGTGGCAGTCGATGATCTGTTTCCTGATGGTGTGGCAGGCATGAGTGACAGATTTGGATGGGCATCATCAGAAGGATTATCAGATCTTTGGATAGAAACATATACTCTCAATGAGGATGGGACAGTTACTTTTGTAATATATGTACCCAAGAGCTGATAATGATAAACGATGATCCTTTTTGAACACATAATGATAGGCCTCAGAGATGTATCTGAGGTCTATTCTTGTGTGTTCAAAATAGTTACTAACGAGGATGATGACACCAATTGGTAAACAAAAAATTGACTGATGCACGTGCACGTAATATAATGAGGCTGAGAAAACATATATTGTCTATGGAGGTAGCAATATGGTTGATATGAATATGATTATCGCAGGCAACATAAGTGCCCTGCTGAAAAAACAGAATAAAAAGCAGACGGATCTTGCAGAAGCCCTTGGAACAAATAAACAGACTGTGAACAAAATGATGAATGGCTCACGTATGATTAATGCCATCGAGCTTAAGTCTATATCGGATTACCTTGGCGTTAAAATGGAGGAGCTTACAAAGATATCTTCCGGACGTGAAGATACTAACATCGTGCATGCTTTTATGGGCAAGGTTCAGTCAGAGGAGGCAAGGCGTGCTCTGAAACTTGCTGATGAACTTTCAGACATGATCATTTTTCATAAGAGAGTACGTGAAAATGGAAACACAATGATGCAGCCTTGGGAGGATGACTGATGGGAAGTGTACTTGATGAGAGTCTGTTTAAAAGACAGCCTAAGCAATTTGATAGCATTAATGCCAGAGCCAAGTCATTTGCTGTGAATTATTGTGGAACTACAATAATCCGCGATTCTATCTTTGGTATTGCTGAAAACTATGCAAGGAAAAGAGATCTGCCCCTTGAAGTACTCAGATATCCTTTTGATGATGATGAGCTATGGGCTTTTACTTTTGTAAAAAAAGGAACCATATTCCTCTGTGTTAATTCTGGACTTGCTATGTGCAAACAGATATTTGCTGTTGCACATGAGCTGTACCACATCCATTGTTATGCGGAGGATATTGATCCAGAGACAATAACTGTCGGGTCACTTCTTGATTCTAAAACTGCTGATGATGAGGCAATGTCACAGGAGGATCTTGAAGCTAATGCCTTCGCAGGACTTCTTTTGATGCCCGATAACATGCTTGATGAGCAGATAAAGATTTATGGGATATCACAGGATAAGATATCTGTTGATGACATACTTATACTTATGGAACTTTTTGCCCTGCCATTTAAGGCTGTGGTCATGCGACTTTTGGAGAATCACAATATTTCAAATACAAAGGCAAAAGAACTTCTTGAAACAGAATCTGACTATATTGACGAAAGAATAAAACTCACTGGAAAGGCTCAGGCCTGGCAGCAAAATAGTAGAGCTCTTACCTATTTCGGAAGTCTACTTGACAATATGGAGTATAACAGAGAACAGGAGCTTCTTATAAAAAGTCGTGAGGAGTCGGATACAGAGTATCTGGAAAAAATCAGAAAGGGCTTTCGTATGGAAGTTTAAGGTGGGCATATAGTGAAAGAAAAGTATGCACTCCTTGATACAGACTTTATTTCTAAGACGCATCTTGTAAGAAAAGATGATCAGGACAGGCTGATTGATCGTATAACAAAGATGCCGGGTTACCGCTTTTTCTGTCATGAACAGATCAGGACAGAGCTTAGGAGGCATAACATAGCAGGTTCTCCTAATTGGCTTGATGCGAAGATATCTTCAGGCGTTGTTTCATGCATTACTGACAGCGAGATTTTTGATGAACTCAGGGATATATACGCAGATTCAGCTGCTGCAGTTTATGCCAACATGTTGAAAAATGGATGTGAAGCATACAGGCGCGCTTATTTTGTAGATAATTTCAAGAGATTGCAGAATCTTAATTATGCAGAGATTTCCAAGGATGAATTTCTGGAGGAGCTTTCGAAGGACTGCGATGAAATCGGAGCAGGAAATAATCTTGGAGAACTCAAAAGCTATGTTCTGCTTCAGATGCTTGCTGTAAAGTTTGGAGAGCAGATATATGTCTTTTGTTCAGATGATAGAAATGCAAGAAATGGCATAGTAAGTCTCGGGGGAGCAAGGTGTATAAGTGTTCTGTCTTCCTTTATGCGTCTTAGCATAGATGCTCATATGACAAGGGAAGAAGCGCAGCCATACATAGACTCTTATCTTAAAGACAATCTCAGTAAGAATCAGACGACTTTTAGAGTTTACGATGCTTCAAAGGAAATGAGATTTTGTAAGGTGCCATGTGAGCAGGTGTTTGATGAAATATATGCAGGGAAATTTGAGCTTCTGCAAAACGGTAATCTTCGCTACAAGAGTATAAAGTGAGTGACGTCAATTTGGCGTCACTTTTTGTATGCCATAACTACTTGTGAGAAAGAAACAAGTTTTCTCACTGATCTGAAATCTATAGGATTAAGGAGAATCGTAGAATGATACGATTCTCTTTTTATGACTCGTCTTTTACTATATAAGAGAATGTAATATAAAACAAATTGTGACAAAACTGTAATGTAAAAGCTTCAGTATTGTAATATGATGGTAGAGACAACAACCGGGACACTGATTTTGAGGAGATATCTATGAAGCTGTTCTTGCTGGAAGATGATGATGCAATTGCAATGGGGCTTAAGTACTCGCTGGAAAAAGAGAATTACGAAGTGGTTCATGTAAGGACCAAGAGCGAGGCGCTGAGCACATTTGCAGAAAATGAATATGACCTTTGCATACTTGATATCAATCTTCCTGACGGAAACGGATACGATGTCTGCAGATATATTAAAGGAAAAGAAGATGTACCGGTAATCTTCTTAACAGCCAGCGATGCAGAAGTCAACGTAGTCATGGGACTTGAAATGGGAGCTGATGATTATGTATGTAAGCCCTTTAGGATCAATGAACTAATGGCCAGGATCAAAACAGTACTCAGAAGAAGTGGCCATGGCAGAGAGAATAACGCAGATAATGAAGGCATTCTTCAGATTCAAAATGTTCGTATATATATAAGTGAAGCCAAAGTAGGAATAGTCAACGACACAGGCAAAGAGGAGATGGCTGAGCTAACAGCACTGGAATATAGGCTGCTTCTTGCCTTTTGCAATAACAGAGGAACTGTCATGTCCAGAAATCAGCTACTTGAAGATATGTGGGACGTTAACGGAGATTTTGTTAACGACAATACACTCACTGTCTATATCAAAAGACTAAGGGATAAAATAGAAAAAGATCCTTCTAATCCTCAGATCATAAAGACAGTACGAGGACTTGGATATATTATTGATAAATAAAATATATAATTGCTAAAACTTCTCACTTGGACGGACCAGCATCCCCAAAGCCTTTACAGTGATAGGCAGTATATAAGTTATTGTCACGCTTTTTAATCATTTTATAGAATTCATGAGTGTGATAGATGGAGCTTTTTATTCTGCCAGGGGTCCACATGTTTGAGCGAAGCGAGTTTGGACCCCAGAATAAAAAGCTACAGATATCATGCCATGAATTCATAAAATGATTAACAGTGTGAAAATGACTTATATACTGCCTATCACTGTAAAGGCTTTGGGGATGCTGGTCCGTCCAAGTGAGACGGTTGCTAATAACCTTTTGTACTAAAACCGGAGAAAACCTATATGCTTAAAAACAAAGATTTACGGACAATGATCATGGCAGCAGCGCTGGTTACTCTTATAGCTTCTATATGCGGGTATGCACTTTATGGCATAGCCGCATTTATTCTACTTACCGGGCTTGGAAGTCTTATAACATGCGGCTTTGTCTATATAACCAAGAAAAGGTATGAAGACATCAGTGCTCTTAGCTCCTATCTTGAGAAAGTACTTGCAGGCGGGGAGGCTCCCAATATCCTGGATCAGGAAGAAGGTGAGCTGTCACTGTTAAAGACCAATATCTATAAAGCCACATCAACCCTTCGCCATCAAAAAGAACTTCTTTCCAAAGATAAAGTGGCTCTGTCCAATGCTATTGCAGATATCAGCCACCAGCTCAAAACTCCGCTTACATCTATGATAGTGATGAATGATCTATTAATGACAGAAGATGATAAGCATAAACGAACTGAATTTCTTACGACTCAGTCCCATCAGCTTGACAGAATGAACTGGCTTATACAGACGCTTCTAAAACTATCCAAAATAGATGCAGGTACTATCACTATGAAGCCGGAAGTAGCAAGGGCAGACGAGCTTATCACAGAAGTGATGAAACCTTTTGAGATTCAGCTTGAGCTTAAAAACATCTCATATCACCATGATAATAAAAAGATGCTCATAAAATGCGACAGAAACTGGACCATAGAAGCTCTTCAGAATATTGTGAAAAATTGCATTGAACATATAGATGAAGGCGGGAGTCTTGAAATATCTGCAAACGAAACCAACATTTATTCAGAAATAGAAATAAAGGATAATGGCTGCGGAATTGCAGAAGATGAGCTTCCACACATTTTTGAAAGATTCTATAAGGGTAGTAATGCGGGAAAAGACAGTGTTGGAATAGGGCTTGCTCTTTCAAAGACTATAATCACAAGTCAGCACGGCGATATCCTTGTAGAGAGCAGGCAAGGAGAAGGAACCAGGTTCAAAGTTAGATTCTACAAGACAATCCTGTGAAAGAGGAAGACAATATATGTATACAGACGTAGTATCTACAATGGATTGCAGATCTATCTGGCATTAATCATAAATGTAGAGATATAAGTATATATGACTAAATTGTAATCTAATAGTCATTTGATAGTAAGGTCTTTACGATAATCTATTCTCAGAACAGCAAAACACAAGTGAACAAGAAAAGATTGCAAAGGTGAATGATTCTTTTGGCATTTTCATCAAATTAATAGAAAAACTATTACCGATTAAGTTCACTTGGATATTAGATGTTTTTGCACTGAGAAAGGAGATACTTATACGATGAATATTTTAGAAATCAGAAACTTATGTAAAGTGTATGGACAAGGAGAGACAAGAGTTGATGCTCTTAAAAATGTCTCTTTTGACGTAGAACAGGGAGAGTTCGTGGCAATCGTGGGGCCTTCAGGATCAGGTAAGTCTACACTTATGCATATACTTGGCGGAGTAGATGTACCTACATCAGGAACCTGCAATATCGCAGGAACTGACATAGGTAAGCTTGATGAAACCAAACTTGCTATCTTTAGAAGGAGAAATATCGGATTGATATATCAGTTTTACAATCTTATCCCAATCCTGAACGTTGAAGAGAATATGACACTTCCAATCCTTCTTGACGGCAAGAAGCCTGATAAGGATCTTCTTAATGAACTCGTAGACAAGCTAGGGCTAAAAGCAAGATTATCACACCTTCCAAACCAGCTGTCAGGCGGGCAGCAGCAAAGAGTCTCTATAGGAAGAGCACTCATGAATCATCCGGCTCTTCTTCTTGCAGATGAGCCTACAGGTAACCTTGATTCTGAAAACAGCAAGGAGATCATTTCTCTTCTTAGGAAGTTCAATAAGGAAAACAATCAGACAGTTATCATAATAACTCATGATGAGAGGATAGCTCTATCAGCAGACAGAGTGATAACTATAGAAGATGGCCATATTACCAGAGATTCAAAGAAAGACGGGGTGATGGCATCATGAATATCATATCCAAACTAACCCTAAGGCATCTTCTTGAGAATAAAAAAAGATCTATTGTTACAATTCTTGGCATTGCCACTTCAACAGCCCTTATCAGTGCGATACTTCTGGGAGTTTTCTCTTTCTTTAACTTTTTTGGCTATATATCAGTTCAGACTTCCGGCTCTGCACATGCTTCTTTTGATGAAGTATCCAGAGCTCAGTATCAGGCGCTGCTTAAAGATAAGAGCCTTAAAACTGTCGGACTTAGAGAACTCGACGAGGAGAAGACAGGCGTACGTCTTATAACAGATACAGAAGAAAGATATAAAGTTGGCAATATAGAGCATGCAACCATGGGAGATTATTCTATGAGCGTTGTTTCTGACTATGATGGTACACTTCCATCAGATTCATCAGAGATTGCTGTAGAAGAGCAGTTCCTAAAAGATGACGGCCTTGATCTGAAAGTAGGCGATACTCTCACATTTGAGGAAGGCTACAGATATATTGATGATGATCTTGAAGGCTTTTCTTATCTGGGAGGTAACTACAGATCAGGTGAACGCTTTGAGAAAAAGTCTGTTGAGACCTGCACTATTACTGCTATCTTGCATGGTAACAGGCCTACCAAGGATTGGGACATCCTTAGGGGACTTGATGAAGATTATTATCCTTCTCAGGATAAAGCGCAGGTTTTTATAATGCTGGATAAGTGCGACAGCTCTGCCATCAGACAGGTCAAAGATCTTGCAAAAAAGTATGGAATAGAGAAGTATACTATAAATACAGAATATATGCTAAGCAGGTTTGCATTTGAAGGAAGCGGCGGATCTTACAAGAACTTTTTTGTAATGCTGGGGATTGCACTTGCTATAGTTATTGGAACTTCAATTATATTGATATTCAACTCAATAGGTATGTCTCTTACAGAGAGAATGCGATATCTTGGAATGCTGGCAAGTGTTGGTGCAACTGCCAGGCATAAGAGATTTTCAATCTACTACGAAGGATTCGTCCTTGGAATGGTCGGCATCCCTCTTGGACTATTATTTGGTTATATTGGAACCAGGATTACACTTGCTGCTTTAGGAAGCAGGATCCTTGAAGCGGATATACTTGCAGGCGCAGAAGGAATGAGAGGTACGATTCCGATAGTAGTACAGATGCCTGTGGTTATAGCTATAGTCTTTTTTGCTGCACTTACAATTCTGATATCTGTGCTGGTACCCGGCATTAAGGCAGCCAGGATCATGCCTATCGATGCCCTTAGACAGAGCACGACTATCAAGGTAAAGGCAAGAAAGCTTCGCGTAAATCCTCTTGTTAGCAAGATATTCGGCTACGAAGGAGAGCTTGCCTATAAGAATATCAAAAGAAACGGAATAAAGGGCAAGGTTATTACAGTCTCTATTGCAGTTTCTATAATCCTTTTTCTTACTATTAATTTTATGTGCAGATCAATTGCAAGGGCTAACAGATATGACGTTGATATTCCTTATAAGATCATAGCATCCTGTTCGGTTGATGAAAGCGACAGACTTAGAAGCCGTATCCAAGAAATAGACGGAGTAGAAGCTGTCTATAGCGCCGGCATGATCCATTTTACATTTAAGAAAAAGCCTGATGACATACATACAACTCTTGCAAATACAGATATAGCAAATAGAGACTTCCTTACAGAGAGCTTTAGGGATAAGCCGGATGCATTTGACCTTTATACTATGGCTGTAGCAATAGTTGATGATGAGGATTTTGACAAGATACTGGATGATAATGGTCTTTCAAGGGATGATTATTATTCCGGAAAATTACGAGGCGTCCTTCTAAACAGCTATTTCCATGAAGAAAATGATACGCCTGTTTTTAATGATAAGATCATAGGTCAGAGCCTTCATTATGATGAAGCTTTAGGATTCCCACCTGCAATCGAAGTTGCAGCTATTGTACCGTATAGTGATGACAATAAGGTTTATAAGTACACACCTGCTGGTATGATGACAGTCTATGTACCAAGGTCAGTATATTATGATAAGGCCAAAGAGGTGCTGCCAGCTGATAAGCTCACTCTCGATCTTGGCGTAGAGTGTAGTAATAACGAAGAAGTCTTTGCTAAGATCAATGAGATTTTGAACGAGGAAGGTTATCATAACTATTTCTGTCAGGATCTTACAGGTTCTCTTAAGATCATGGACACTATCACTCTTATGCTGAACACTGCTATGTACGGTTTTTCCATACTATTAACTCTCATAGCTGTTGCCAATATTGTTAACACTATCTCTACAGGAGTACTCCTTAGAAGGAAAGAGTTTGCAATGTACAAGTCAGTGGGCCTTGATAATAAAGGCTTTAAGAAGATGATATGGCTTGAAGTATTCCTTTATGGCTTTAAGGCTCTATTATGGGGAATTCCATTATCACTTTTCATAAGCTATATGATGTACCGTTCATTTGACTCGGCTCTTTATGCCTTTAAGCCCAATCTGGATTTCTATGCCGTAGTTATAGCTGCGGTATTTGCAATACTTGGTATCAGCATGGGCCTAAGTATCCATAAGATCAAAGATGACAATATAATCGAAACGTTAAAAGAAGATGCGGTATAAATACTGGTACAAAAAAGCAATATATGGGAAGAGAATTATTAGCAATAATTGTAAAATGAATAGTGCATAAGGTATTTTTTTCTTATCTGCTCACGATCTATTTCGTGGGCAGACCATATTTTTTAGGGGGATACAGCTATGGAGGCACTATTTCATATACCGGGGCTTAGGTATAATTTTCCACTTAATATGTTACTTATAGACATGCTTGAAAGATTTCCGAAGTATTTCAGAGAAGGCGTTAAGATTTCGTCTGTCTTTGGCGATTTTCCAGCATCACTTTGGAGTAGCGGCAGATACAGCGCAGGAGATCAGTGCGCAAGAGAATATGTAACAGGCGTTGTAGGAGCTATTAATGCCAAGAACGTTGCTGTAAGATATACCTATACCAATCCGACTATCACAGAAGCTGATCTAGAGAACGAGTACTGCAATTTCTGCCTTGATCAGATCGATACTAAAAAGAAGCTGAACGGAGTTCTTGTAGTATCTCCTATTCTTGAAGAGTATATCAGAAAGACTCATCCAAACCTTAAACTCAACAGCTCTACCTGCAAGTGCATCAGAACTATTGACGGTGTTAATGAGGAGCTGAAAAAAGACTATAACCTCGTAGTTCTTGATTACAATATGAACAACCATTTCGATGAACTAGACAAGATCATCGACAAGGAAAGATGCGAAGTTTTGATCAACGCCTGCTGCATTCCGGACTGCCCCAGAAGAGCAGAGCATTACAGGGTTATAGGCGAGAATAACAGAATCACATTAGAGAACAGAAAGCTTCCAAAGGATAAGCAAAAACCCCTTATTCCATGGGAGTGCTCCTACGGCGATAACTCAATGCCGTCCATTACAAGGAAGTACAAAACTCACATAAGCCCTGATGCTATCTGGGACAAATATATACCCATGGGTTTTAAGAACTTCAAGATCGAGGGTAGGACAGCTAACATCTTCTCTCTTGTTAAGACATATGCCTACTACTTCGCAAAGCCTGAGTACAGGGATGATGTAGAGCTCCTTCTTCTTACAAACCTTGCAGCGAACAAGATCATAAATCTTGCAAAACCCAAGGCTGTGAGAGAGTAAAATAGCCAGATCGTCCATATATTAAGGTATCGTCCCCTTCGGATTTGCCGGAGCTGTCAGCTCCGGCAAATCCGAAGGGGTTTTTGTTTTTATGTTTTATCTTATTATTGAAAAGATTCTGAATACTCCAGGATCTGTGCCTAGTTTGAACACTGCTTCGTCGCCTTCATAATAGAGCGGTTCTATTCGGCTATTCTCCATAGGGAAGCGCTTGGGAGATGCTTCCAAGGCTTTGGCGCCTGCGACGTGTACGAGTATTTCTTCATGCTGTACGTTGTCCATTACATATGGATATATGATGAAGGAATCGTTGTCGTAAGCAAAGAGGCTGATTCTTGAAGGTCCTTCAAACCATATTCCATTAACAGAAAGTGCCTGTCTTATGCGGCTAAGTACAGGAGATGGCATTCTGTAATAATCTGGGAATGCGTCAGGTGCTGCAATTGTCCAGATATGTCCGTCGCAGTAATCATCGCGCAGGAGTATTCCAAAGCTTTCTTCGTCATGGGAAGCTTTAACAACAGCCCATGTAGAGTTGTTTCTAAACTCAGCTACAGGGATAGTTACAGGCTTATCGCTGTAAGGGAATGAGTAAGTTGGATGCCCTTTTGCAGCGGCGCTTTCAATTCTGTATCTGTTTGCACTTATCTTCCTTCCACGAAGCCTTATTGATGTAAGGTCATAGCCCTTTTCACCTACTGCTTCCCAGAATCCTGTTGTTACAAGGACGTTGCCGCCTTTTTCTCTAAGGTACTTTTCAAGCTTTTCAATAATATCGGGATCATATGCTGACGATCTTGTGAGCATGATCTGATCTTCTTTGTCCGGAAAATATGGACTGCATACTATAGGAAGACCCGCCATTCCAAGGAAGTCCTGAATATTGTCTTCGCCCTGGCAGTTGTCAGGAAGATAACAGGTGATTCCAACAGGTTTTCCGGCCTTGTCCATAACATCATCAAGCTTATCAAGCTGGAATCCAAGGGACGGCGTGAACATATTGTCATATATTGACTGGAAACAGAAGAGCATCAGTTCTTTTGGCTGTGAGAAGGCTGTGAGGTAAGCCTGTTCAAGATAATGCTCTGTGATATGCATATCAAAAGTATCAAACCAGCCGCCACCGTTATGACCTGGCCACATGTTCTCAAAATAGGTCATGAGGCTGTAGCTAAGGTACCTTGGCAGGTGCTGATCAGTTGATACAGGATCTCTAGTCTCTGTTCCTGTGTAGAT
The DNA here is from genome assembly GCF_023206215.1 of Butyrivibrio fibrisolvens. Lineage (NCBI taxonomy): Bacteria > Bacillati > Bacillota > Clostridia > Lachnospirales > Lachnospiraceae > Butyrivibrio > Butyrivibrio fibrisolvens. Next base: position 435,516 of record NZ_CP065800.1, on the reverse strand, counting down.
GTTATCAAAAAGCTCGCGCTGTTCTTTAGGGTTATAGCCTGTTTCCTGGTAGCTTTCTGCCCAGTTGGGATATTTGATAGTGATCTTGATGTTCGGATTTTCTTTTCTTGCAGGAGCTATTATATCTTCTTTGCTGATTCTCTTTAGAAGATCAAGTCTGTATTCCTGCCATCCGCTTTCTATGCCATGAGACTTATTAAAGGCATTTTTTTCTTTAACACATTCCGGACACATGCAGTTAGTAAAGAAGAAATCATCTATTATAAATTCGTCAAAATGAGCCCCTAAAAAGCTTGTTACTTCCCTGAGCTTTGCTCTCATCTTGGGATCGTTATAACAGAAAGTGTCAAAAAGCCTGGCCTTTTCTTTGTCTCCTTCGGGAGTTGGGATTACAGTAGTGATCCCGCCTGAGACTTTGATTCCGTGTCTTTCAAATACTCTCTTGCACATCTCTACCTGTTCATGCGAAGCCATAAGACCGCGCCATGGCTCAAGGTATACTTTATCAAGTCTTATGTGCTTAAGTATAAAAGAAAGCTGCTTCTCAAGATCTTCTTCTGTGATAGTAGCAGTTGCCTGAGCTACGAAGTACGTAGTCAGAGTGAAGTTACGATAGTTCCCCATAAAAAGTATCTCCTTCCTATATATTCAATTTAATTGATATTAATTATCACATGTATACTTTGTGTATACAATATGTCAGTTTGAGTTTTGATTTGGGCATTTGAGTACATTTATGGTGCATTTCATCGGAAAAACCGTACGTTATAACGTAAATAGAGCGTCAAAATATTTGCTTAAAAAACGTTAAAACATATACAATACGTGATAAACATAGAGTTAATAAGGATTTGATTGGATGATTGCGCATAAATGATATTTCGAATAGTATGACGATATATCGCATTTTATGCAGTTCGTCGGGTGAAACGTGCATTTCGTCAGAAAATTGAGATAGACATTTTTAGTCATTGTATAGTGAACATGTAGCCGGCGCTTAGAAGGACCGAAAAGCAATGACATTATAGCTTTGTGCCTGCTGCAAATAAGTGAAACGTAATAGTAAATCACCCAAGAAATTTATTATTAACGGTTCATTGGAGTAGCCTTCATAAGAGGCTAATCCGAAAACTGAAAGACTTACTATCTTAAGTAAAGTCAGATGAATTAGTTCACATCCGTAAGTGTGGAAAAAGTGGGGATGAGCATTTGGGGAAATGCTCGAGTCAGAAGTTTTGCTATAAAGATAGCAGCAGGGTCCCGGGTAGAAATACCTGGGACCCTGTTCGTTTTTTAGATGTTTATCTGATGCTGAATAAAATAGTTGACATATATAGGCTGCCGATATAGTATATAGATAATCTACACACTATATCGGCGGCCTATATATTTTATAAAAACTAAACATTTCAGATAACTACAACAAGGAGGACACTATGGCTATTGATAAATCTTTAATTTCCGGAAGCATGACTATGCTGATCTTAAAACTCTTGTCTGAGAAGGACATGTACGGCTACGAGATGATCGACACTCTTCGCAAGAAATCTCAGAATATATTTGAGCTTAAGGCAGGCACTCTTTACCCTCTTCTTCATAACCTTGAAGAGAATAATTTCGTTACGGTATATGAGCAGGAAGCTCTTGGCAAAGTCAGGAAGTATTACAGCCTTACCAAACAAGGTAAAAAAAAGCTTGAAGAAAAGACTCAGGAATGGAACACCTATCAGAAAGCGGTTTGTAACGTACTTGTAATGGAGGCTTGAAATGGAAGAATATTTAAAGGCAGTAATAGAACAGATCCGGTGTAAGAACGTAAGACCATATGTTGAGAGAGAACTGCGTGACCACCTGGAAGACCAGATTAATGACAATATCGCAAGCGGAATGGATAAGGATGAAGCTGTAAGGGCGGCAGTAAAGGATATGGGAGATCCCATAGAAACCGGAATTGCACTAGATAGAGTTCACAGACCTAGTATTGCGTGGGGGATGATAGCTCTTGTATTTGTTATAAGTATTGCTGCAGCGCTTATACACTTTGCAATCGCAAGCGGTGCTGAAGGTAGTGTTTATAACCAGTCCAGTAAAACAATGATCATGTTTGGAGCAGGTTTTCTTGTAATGCTTGCAATATATTTTGTTGATTATACGCATGTTGCAAGATTTTCAAAATTGATTGCTCTTTGTCTGATTGGTCTTTGTATCTATGCAAGAATGTTTGGAACATACATTAACGGAGCTCAGTTATGGGTCAGAGCTTTCTTTATAGATATTAATGTTGAAGCGGTGATGATGCTGTATGTACCTGTGTTTGCAGGTATACTTTATAAATACAGGAATGTAAGCATTCAAGCAGGTAAGGATATATCTGGCAATGGCCTTGATGAAAGTGATTCTTCAATCAAAAGGAATAAGTTTTCAATAAAAAAACATAGCGCAGTATTTGATTTTATTAAGATACTTTTCTGGATGATCGTCCCTGTTTTTCTTGTAATGCAGATGCCAGCACTTGTAACAGCTCTTATGATGCTGATATCAATGCTTACACTACTTACGATTGCAATAGCAAAAGGCTGGTTCAAGGTTTCAAATCCTATAGCAATAGCATCAATATGGGGCGTATTTGTAGGACTTCCGGTGATCGGATCCATAGTCATGTTCTTTGGAAATGGATTAGCAGATTATCAGAAGGCAAGACTCGTAGCCTTTTTTACAGGCAGCGGCGAAGCAAATTATCTTACTAATGTATTAAGAAATGTAGCAGCATCCTGCAGACTCTATGGAAGTAACGGAGTAGATGCAAGTATTACAATACCTGAATATAACTCAGCATACGTTCTTTCATATATATCAATTACATACGGGCTGATCGCAGGAATACTTATTGCATGCGCACTTGCAGCTCTTATTGCGATAGTCTTTGGAATATCACTTAAGCAGAAGAATCAGCTTGGAATGCTCATGGGATGCGGCTGCGGAATGGTGCTTCTTGTAACTACTTTTATCAACATCTTTCAAAATCTTGGATGGTTCCCGCCTTCAAGAACATTCCTGCCACTTATGTCTTCCGGCGGAAGTTATATCATAGTTACGTATATACTAATAGGAATAGTTCTTAGCATATACAAATACAAGAGTATCTATCCAAAACACGTATCAGTAGACTATAGATTATTATAAAACTCAAACTTCACCCAAAATGATAAAAAACCGGCAACATATGATAAAAAGTTGCTGGTTTTTCTTTGCCCACTCATATAAACTTTAGATTGAAAGAAACGAGGTCTAAAGTGAAAAATCAAAAAACATCAATCTTAAACATGACCGAGGGTAATCCGGTCGCACTTATAATACAATTTTCGATACCCATGCTCATCGGTAATCTGTTCCAGCAGCTTTACAACCTGGTGGATTCTATTATCGTGGGACAATTCGTAGGAGCAGATGCCCTGGCAGCGATAGGTGCAACAGGATCTGTAACGTTTCTGTTTTTCGCGCTCTGCAATGGTATTGGCAGCGGCGGCGGAATCATAACATCACAGTTTTTTGGAAAAGGAAATGTAGAAGAAATAAAGTCCTGTATCGTAAATACAGGTTATATAATGCTGGTATTTCCTCTGATCGTGGGAATCTGTGCCTTCTTTCTGGCAGGACCCACATTAGCTCTTTTGGGAACACCGGACGATATCATGGGTGATGCAGTTCTCTACATGCAGATCATGTGTGTTGGTCTTATCTTTGTATCACTATATAACTATGCATCTTCAATGCTTAGAGCACTGGGAGACTCCAAGACTCCCCTTTATTTTCTTGTCTTTTCATGTATTCTGAATACTGGTCTTGACGTACTTTTCGTATGCGGACTGCATATGAGTGTAGCAGGCGCAGGTATTGCAACTGTGATCTCTCAGTTTATATCAGGCATCAGCTGCCTTTTATATGCGATAGCAAGAAACGAATACTTCCATATGACAAGAGATGATATGAAGTATGACACGCAGATTTCCATTAAAGTTCTCAAACTAGGAATTCCACTGTCACTCCAGTTTTCCCTGATCGCAATATCATGTATGGCCCTTCAGAAGGTTGTTAATTCTTATGGCAAAATAGCTGTTGCCGCATTCACAGCTACAAGCAGAATCGAGCAGATAATCCACCAGCCCTACCAGACACTTGGTGCAGCCCTTTCAACCTTTACCGGCCAGAACTACGGAGCAGGCAAGAAAAAGAGGATTACAGAAGGCTACCACAAAGGCCTTTTGCTTATGTTCATCTTCTCAGTACTGATGCTGCCTATAATACAGCTTTTCGGCGAGTATATGATAAGGCTATTCGTTGAAGACGAACCAGTTATTGTTATGGGTGCGAAGGCCCTCAAGATAACAAGCTTTTTTTATGTGATGCTTGGAATGATCTATGTTGTAAGAGGCGTATTGAACGGTCTTGGAGATTCCTTTTTTGCCCTATTTAATGGAATAGTAGAAGTCTTTGGAAGATTTACAGTTCCCTTCATGCTGACAGCAATCCCTGCAATCGGCCTGTGGGGAATATGGTGGTCTGTCGGAATCGTATGGGCGATAAGCGGAATCACAGCCTGGATGAGGTATAGGTACTTCAAAAAGAGGATGGCAATCGATCAGTCGCTATAACATGCCATCACAATCTATAAACGGGAGGCTTAATATGGGTAAAAATAATGCAAAAAGCGGTATTGGTTTTTGGCTACTTATCTGGCTTCTTGGACTTGCGGGGCAGCTATGTTGGAATATGGAGAATCAGTGGTTTAACACCTTTGTATATGCCAAGATAGCCAAGGACCCGACTATCATTTCATGGATGCTTGCAATATCTGCAGCAGCAACCACAGTTTCTACATTTCTTTTTGGATGTGTCTCCGACAGAAAGGGTAATAGAAAGACTCTTGTTTGTACATCTTGGGAACTTCATGATTTATTATCTTGGATTTACAGCAGACACTATGGGACTTATAGAAGGCGTGGGTCTTATTGTTGCTATGTTTGTGACTATTCCTGCTATTAAGCTTATAAAGGCTGACAGATCGTCGCTTCTGATATTTGTAGCGATAATTTTGAATTCTATTGGGCTTCTTGCTATTGGGCTTTTCGTATCACCTACAAACGTTGATCCGAGTACCATATGGAATCCAAATCTTATGGCAGGAATGCTGTTTGTTGGCGTTGGATATATTCTCTTTCTACAGACCATCACAGTATGGTCAAAGCGTCTTTACCCTGAGGATTCAAGAGGACAGTTTGAGGGGATTAGGATTGTCTTTTACGTGCTGATACCTATGGTGATCGCGCCGTTTATATCCAATCCTGTTATCAAGAATAGCGGCGAATTTGTAGATGAGTACGGATTTACTGAGTATCTGCCTACAAATGCTGTTTTTATCGCAGGGCTCATAGTACTACTCGTAACGCTGATTCCATTGTATTTTGCTGATAAAGAACATAAAAAGTAATTCATGCATAAATATAGGGCATATAGTAGCAATAAAGCTACTGTATGCCTTTTATTATTGACAAAAATAATCTGACAGTTATACTTACAACTAATATTTTTCTGAAATTCAATCAAACGATTACCAATTATACCTACAATGTGAGGTGATGAGTTATCCTTATATTAACTCCACAAATTGGTATCGAAAGCTTCACCAATATTGAACCAAGAGGTTAACAAATGAAAATGCTTAGACTCGTCAATTCAATGCTCACTACCAAATCCGTGAATAATAATCAGGGGTTTAAAAGTGTTGAACTGATGAGGATAAGAGAATTGCAGTATATTATATAAAAACAAGCAATTCAAAAGATATACCTATGAATTCATTCCTCATCATACTAATTCAGTTTGATGAGGATTTTTTTTACCAAAAGAAATACGAATACAGAATAGGAGAAAAGAAAAAATGAGTCTTAAGCTGATCAAACTAACAAAAGAATACGAACACCAGCTTGGTGAGATGATCGATGAATGGAAAGAAGACCAGGTCAAAAATAATACTGATCGCTCACCTTATGCGATCTTTAAAAATGATTATCACGATTTTGATTACTATCTTGAGAATCTGGAACTTAAGGAAGCAAGAGACGGACTTGTTCCAGACTCAACTTTTTTCCTTCTGGATGAAGACAGGAACAGACTCCTTGGTGCAGTCAACATAAGACACTACCTGAATGATCACCTTCTTAGAGAAGGCGGACATATAGGCGATGGCATAAGACCTTCAGAAAGACGTAAAGGTTACGCTACTAAGATGATTGGCATGGCGCTTGAAGAATGCAGGAAGCTTGGAATAGAAAATGTCCTTATAAGTTGCCATAAGACCAATATAGGCTCTGCCAAGTCCATAATGAATAACGGTGGAGTCCTTGAAAATGAGGTCACAGATGAAGACGGCGAAATTCTGCAGAGATACTGGATCACATTATAAAAGAGGAAAAAACATGAGAATCAAAGAACAGCAATACCAACTCCCCAATGGTGAAATAGCCATTATAAAAAGTGCAGGCCCTGAAGATGCCATGCAGATCAAAACTCATAGAGAGTTGACTTCTTCCGAGACCCATTTCATGGCAAGAGAACCAGAAGATGGTCAGATGAATCTGGAAAGAATTACCGAAATCCTGAAAGGTGTTTCGGAAAGCGACAGAGACTTCATGGTAACAGCCTATGTTGATGGCAAGGTAGTAGGTGATCTTGGAGTTACCCTTGTAAGACCACATGTAAAATATCTCCACCGCGGATACCTTGGAATGTCCATCCGCCAGACGTATACCGGCATGGGTCTTGGAAGCTTCATGATGAAGACAGCCCTTGAACAGGCCAGAGAGAACGGCTTTGAGCAGGTAGAACTTGGCGTATTTGCAGACAACGACAGAGCAAGACATCTCTACAAGAAATTCGGCTTTAAGGAATATGGCGTAAACCCAAGAGCCTTCAAACTTAAAGACGGCACTTACATTGATGAGATAATCATGGCGAATATTTTTGACGAGGAATAATATATGATAACCAAAAATGAAATCCCGGTTTTAGAATACGACGACACATCGCTTGAAGTCATTGCACCTGACCATGACTTTGAGGATACAAAACTCCCTGAGAAGTGCCTTTTTACCTTCCTTGGAGACGTAGTAGATGAATATGCCAAGGCGCATAATGCTAAGGTAGCAAGAGAATTTATAACAGTATCTCACAACGTCAACATCTACATACTCCATGAGGACCAGGAGGATATCGGCCTTGTGCAGTCCACTATAGGAGCACCGGCAGCAACATCACTTATGGATACCCTGGTATCCTGCGGCTGCAAGAAAGTAATCGCAGTAGGCTCCTGCGGCGTACTTGCAGAGCTTCCTGAGAATGCATTCCTTGTGCCAACAAAGGCTCTGAGAGATGAAGGTACATCTTACCACTACATGCCTGCATCAAGATATATAGAACTGGATAAGGAACCTATCGCAGCAATAGAAGATACCTTCAAAAAGCATAACCTACCATTCATCCCCTGTACCACCTGGACTACAGACGGGTTCTTTAGAGAGACCAAAGACATGGTTAGTTACCGCCTGGAGGAAGGCTGCCAGGTAGTTGAAATGGAATGCGCAGCTCTTGCAGCCTGCTGCAGGAAAAGAGGTGCAAGCTTTGGTCAGTTCCTTTTTACCGCCGATTCTCTTTCCAACGTTCACGAATACGACGCCAGAGACTTCGGAAAAGATTCTCATGAAAAGGCGCTGCTCTTGGGACTTGATATTCTAAGAAACTTCTAATAAAGCAATGATGTTTTTCATAAAAAGAGCATTGTTGATATTTCCAACACGGCAGCCGCATAGCTGTGGGATTTTCTTTGTGTGATACAGGAGGATTTTGTCCTTTTGGCTTGCCAAGCCTCTATTGTCGTGATAATATATGAATTTGTACGCAAAAATGAAAACCGTTTTTGCAAATGGGTTAAGAAATAGGAGATATACTTTATGTTAGTTAGAATTCAGTACAAATCATTAGATGACAATACTAAACGTGCCATAGAGGCCGGACAGCTAAACAAGAACCAGCTTACACAGATAAATGCAAGCATAACAGAGCATGTTAATTCTAAAAAGAAGAATGTGATCGTTTCATTTGCTATTATGCTTATACTGTTTGTATTCATGACAGTTTCGATGTTAAGTAACACAGCAGTGCAAGACAAAACACATCTGTTTATGTTCATAATCCCTATTTTTGCCATGATCCTTATCATGGAATATGTTTCTGCATGGCTTGCATATGGACGCCTTCGCAGTCAGTTCAACAAAGCTCTTAAAAAGGGCTATCCGGGATCTTACGGTGAGTTTTTGGTATGATAGGATAGCTCACACAGTAGGTAGATACAGGATGTATCTAGTACATGCCTAGAAATACAGGGATGTATTTCTATGTACGGAGATACAGGATGTATCTAGTACATGCCCAGAAATACAGGAATGTATTTCTATGTACGGCATATTTGCTAGTATTTCATATATGGGTGAAGAGTCTATTCTCTTTACCCATATTTTTTCATCTCTTTTATAAACTGCTTGGCGATTGGAGATAGCTTGGTGTCAGATCGCTTGATATAGCCTATGCGCATTACCTCATCACTTTGAAGAGGGATGGATGTGTATCCATCTCCGTTGAGCTCTTTGCAGATGACACCGCTGCACAGAGTGAAACCGTCTAAGAGAGTCATCATATTAAGGGCAGTCGCTCTGTCATTTACATGGATTATTTTTTTATAAGGATATGTGCTCAGAACTTCCTCTGCATAATAGAAGGAATTTTTCTCTCCCTGATGGAAAGATAGGCAAGGGTATTCTTCCAAGTCGCTTATGGATACACTCTTTTCACCGGCAAGAGGATGATCTGAACTTAGATATGCGTAGGTATTGCAGGTGAACAGCTCTGTGAACACCAGATTGTTCTCCTTAAAATCATCACTTAGTACTTTTTCATTGAAGTTGTTAAGATACAGGATTCCAAGTTCACTTCGCATATTCTTGACATCCTGGATTATCTCGCTTGTTCTTGTCTCGTATATGGCGAAGTCATATTCATCCATTCCTGCTTTTAATATAGTCTTGGAGAAAGCTTCTACAGCGAATGTATAGTGCTGTGCAGATACGTAGAATTTCTTCTCGTTTTCAGGCTTGCCCTGATAGTGGTCTTCCATGAGTTTGTACTGCTCTAAGATCTGGCGGGCATAGCCTACGAATTCACTGCCTTCTGTAGTAAGTGTTATGCCTCTGTTACTTCTTGAAAAGATGCTGATCCCAAGTTCCTTCTCAATCTCTCGCACAGCTCCTGACAGGCTTGGCTGTGATATGTAGAGAGCTTTGGAAGCTTCATTGATGGAACCGCGTTCTGCAATTTCTATTACATATTTCATCTGCTGTAGTGTCATGGTCAACCTCGTGATGTGGTGAATTTGTGGGTAATAGAGCCTTTAACTAAAGTGAATTTGATCGGCCCTTTTACTATATTTATTGAATAGTTGGCTTTATCTAATACTAGATTAGTACTGGTATCCTACATAAATATACCATTGTTTGGACCTATATAGAATAACAATATACATATAGCCGGTGTTATAGGAAACTGATATGCGTTTCATGGACCACATTGTAAATCCCATGGTTAAAACAATATGTCATTGATTAGCTGGTAATAATAGCTACGTAGTTATAGCTTTAGGCTATAACAAGTTCTTGGATTTAGGAATTATACAAGCTCATCTCTATAGTGTATTGTTATTTCAACAGCAAGAAACCTAATTCGAATAGGACAACACAAAAGATAACAATAACGAAATGATCAATATAAAGATCATTGCAAAAAAATCATCAAACAAAAAATGATAAGGTAAGCGGAGGATGAGAGTATGAGCGAACATAATTACAAATTTGAAACATTACAGTTACATGTAGGTCAGGAACAGGCGGATCCTACTACAGATTCAAGAGCAGTACCGATCTATCAGACAACATCATATGTATTCCACAGTGCACAGCATGCTGCAGACAGATTTAACTTAAGAGATGCAGGTAACATATACGGAAGACTTACAAACTCAACTCAGGGCGTACTTGAAGAGAGAATAGCAGCTCTTGAAGGCGGCGTAGCAGCACTTGGAGTTGCAGCAGGAGCAGCAGCTGTAACATATGCAATACTTGCACTTGCTAAGGCAGGCGACAACGTAGTAGCACAAAAGACAATCTACGGAGGAAGCTATAACCTCCTTGATCAGACACTTCCCGGATATGGCATCAGCACAACATTTGTAGATGTACATAACCTTGACGAAGTTGAAAAAGCTATTAACGATAAGACTAAAGCAGTCTTCATTGAAACTCTTGGAAATCCTCATTCGGATATTCCGGACATCGATGCACTTGCAGAGCTTGCTCATAAGCACGGCATACCGCTTGTGATCGATAATACATTTGGAACACCTTACCTTATCAGACCTATCGAACATGGCGCAGATGTCGTAGTACACTCTGCGACCAAGTTCATAGGCGGACATGGAACAACACTCGGCGGAATCATTGTAGACAGCGGTAAGTTTGACTGGAAGGCTTCAGGTAAGTTCCCTCAGTTCACAGAGCCCAATGCAAGCTATCATGGCGTATCCTTCGTAGACGCAGCAGGCCCTGCAGCATTCGTAACTTACATAAGAGCTATCCTTTTAAGAGATACAGGAGCAACACTTGCACCTATCAGCGCATGGATCCTCCTTCAGGGACTTGAGACACTTTCACTTCGTCTTGAAAGACACGCTGAGAATACCAAGAAGGTTGTAGAGTTCCTTGCTAATCACCCTCTTGTAGAGAAGGTTAACCATCCATCTCTTCCTGATCATCCTGATCATGAGCTTTATAACAAGTACTTCCCGAATGGAGGCGCTTCAATCTTCACATTCAACATCAAGGGTGGCCAGAAGGAAGCATATGCATTCATCGATGGACTTAAGATCTTCTCACTTCTTGCTAACGTAGCAGATGTTAAGAGCCTTGTAATCCATCCTTATGACACAACACATGCAGAGATGACACCTGAGCAGCTTGAGGCGGCTGGTATCTACCAGAACACAATCCGTCTCTCAATTGGAACAGAGCACATCGACGACATTCTCTGGGATCTCGAGCAGGGCTTCAAGGCAGTAGCAGAGGTTAGCCCTGAGCTCGTAGAAAAAGCAGTATAAGTTTTGCGAACTATATAAAGCAAAGATATAGTATCAAAACCTTATATAAAATCTGACTTGTAAGTCAGAAACAAAGTACAGTGTAACAACAAAATTTGCCATTTTAATCCTTAATAAATTGCCAACTACATACCAAAAAGTATAATTGCCGATACTTGTTTGAAATAGTTTTCAAACTCTGGTCTGTAAATCTCCTATACCTTATAACCTGAGGGCCGCTTGTCCGGTGACGAATGTCATTCGGAGGGCGGCTTTCTTGATGTTTTATTAAGGGCATGTTGACAGTAGTATATGTTTGTTTTTAAAATACCTAGTGAAGTAGTAGGAAAATAACCAAATAGAGGATTATGATGATATATCTTGATCACGCGGCTACGACCCGCCCGGAATCAGCTGTAGTAGAAGCTATGATTCCTTTTTTGACTGATAATTATATGAACCCTTCATCGTTCTACCAGCCTGCAGTCAGAACCAGAATGCAGGTAGAGAGAGCCAGAAGGAATATCGCACAGTTTATAAATGCTCCATATGACAGCATCATATTCACAAGCGGCGGTACTGAGTCTGATAACTGGGCTATCCGCATGGGAGTAAAGATAAGTGAAGATAAGGGAAAACATATTATAACAACCAGGATAGAGCACCCGGCTGTCCTTAATACAGCCCGCTTCATGCAGGAACAGGGATATGAAGTTACATATCTTGATGTGGACAGCACCGGACGTATAGATCTTGAAAGCTTTGAAAACGCTATACGTAAGGACACAGTTCTTATATCTATAATGCATGCCAACAATGAGCTTGGAACTATCCAGCCTATCAGGGAGATAGGAAGAATAGCCCATGATCATGGTATATTGTTTCATACAGATGCAGTTCAGACCTTTGGACATTTGAAAATAGATGTAAATGAGTGTAATATTGATCTTCTGAGCGCCAGTGCACATAAGCTGTATGGGCCTAAAGGAATCGGCCTTTTATATATCAAAGACAGGAAGAAGTTTGCAAAACTCTTATTTGGAGGAAGCCAGGAGCTTGGACTTCGCCCCGGAACTGAGAATGTAGCTGATATCATAGGTTTTGACAAGGCTGTAGAGATAGCTGCTTGCAAGATGGATGCAGATACAGCTATTATAAGTGCTTTAAGAGATAGTCTTAAAAGTGGGATTCTTAATAATATAAGAGGCGCCATTATTAATGAAAATGAAAATGAGCATCTTCCGGGAACTTTAAATGTAACATTTCCGGATGTAAGCGCCGAAACAATCCTTATAAGGCTTGATCTAAACGGTATATGTGCATCAGCCGGAAGTGCCTGCAGCGCAGGAGCCTTAGAGCCTTCGCATGTATTAACTGCGATAGGTAAGAGCGAGGATGAAGCCGGAAGGACTATCCGCTTTAGTATAGGAAGAGAGAATACGCAGGATGATATAGATAAGACTGTGAAGGTGTTATCAGAGCTTTTTTCCTGATGAATTTTTTTTGTACTTGGATTTGTTTTTATCGTTATTGTACTTTGATCATTTTTGTATTCAGATTAGGTAAGGTAATATATGAGTAAAAAAGTTGTAGTAGGTATGTCAGGCGGTGTGGATTCATCAGTTTGTGCCTATCTGTTAAAAGAACAGGGATATGAAGTCATCGGAGCTACCATGCAGATATGGCAGTCTGATGAATGCAAGATAGAAAAAGAAGGAAGCTGCTGCGGAATCTCTGCTGTAGAGGATGCAAGGAGAGTAGCAGAGTGTCTGGATATCCCCTATTATGTCATGAACTTCAGGCAGGAGTTCAGGAAGGATGTTATCGACCGCTTCACAAGCTCATATCTTAAGGGACTTACACCTAACCCGTGTATTGCCTGCAACAGATATGTGAAGTGGGGAGCTTTTCTAAAGCGCGCCAGCGAGATAGGTGCAGACTTCCTTGCAACAGGCCACTATGCAAGAGTAGAACAGCTCCCAAATGGAAGATTCTCTGTAAAGAAGTCTGTGACTGCTGAGAAGGACCAGACCTATGTCCTTTACAACCTGACTCAGGAAGAGCTCGCCCATACCCTTATGCCTGTAGGCGAATATACCAAGCCCCAGATAAGAGAGATAGCAGAGAAGTTAAACCTTCCGGTTGCACACAAGAAGGACAGTCAGGATATATGCTTTGTAGAAGATGGCGATTATGCCCGCTTTATCAAGGAAGAGACAGGTACTCTTGGCAAAAAAGGTGTGTTTAAACTGGTAGACGGAGAGGTTGTCGGCAAGCATACAGGAACAGTCCAGTACACAATAGGCCAGCGCAAAGGCCTTGGAATAGCTCTCGGTCACCCTGTATATGTAACCGGAATAGATGCAGAGACAGGAGATGTTATCCTTGGTTCTAATGATGACCTTTTTAGCGATGTTGTATATGCAACAGACATCAATCACATGGGTGAGGAGCGCTTCGATGAGAATAAGACTTATACTGCGAAGGTAAGATATTCTCAGACCAGCGTACCTTGCCACGTAAAATATGTTGATGACAACACTATTAAAATTGAATTTGAAAGCAAAGTCCGCGCCGCAACACCAGGCCAGGCAGCAGTAATCTACGATGGTGAATTCATCGCAGGTGGCGGAATGATAATTAGGAAATAATATATGCCTACAGCTTACAAGTGATCATAACTTTAGCTGTAGGTATTTGTTTTTCTATGATCTTTATGATAGTGCTCTCCTGCTGATTTGATGAAAATTAATATAAAATGCATATTTATACTTTTCATAATGTTAAAATTGTGATATAGTTTGTTTTGCATAAAAATAAATTATATAGGAATAAATATACATGAAGAAGAAATTATTAATTTTACAAGCTATTATTATGATGCTGGCAGCAACAGGCTGCAGTGCAGAAGATAAGGGTAAGAGCGTCGAGTCTGTTGATGATCTTCCGGGTGCTACTATAGGTGTTCAGCTTGGTACGACTGGCGATATCTATGCAAGTGATTATGAAGCTCCGGAGTATGGATCTACTGTAGAGAGATTTAATAAAATTACAGACGCTGTTCAGGCTCTGAAGCAGAGCAAGATCGACTGCGTTATAGCAGATGAGCAGCCTGCTATTGCTTCTATAGAGACAGAGCCCGGTCTTGTGATCTTAGATGAGCCTTTTGCTCTTGAAGAGTATGCAATGGTTGTTGCCAAGGACAATAATGAGCTTCTTGCCAATATCAATGATGCTCTGGTTCAGCTCAAGGATGATGGTACACTTGACAGCATCATAGCCAATTATATAGGCGATGATACTAAAGGTAAGACTCCATACGTAAGTCCTGAAGGAACTACTTATGAGAACGGAACTTTGGTAGTAGCTACCAATGCTGCATTTAAGCCTTATGAATACTATGATGGCAATGAGGTCGTTGGTATTGATATAGATATCATCCGTGCTATAGGTGACATCCTTCATATGGATATCGAGATTGAGGATATTGAGTTTGATGCTATCATAAGTGCAGTCAGCTCACACAAGGCTGATGTTGGTATCGCTGGTATGACTATGACCCAGGAGAGAGCCAAGTCCATCAACTTCTCCGATTCATATGTTACAAGTAAACAGGTCATGATAGTTCGCGGTGACAATGCATCTTTTTCCAACATGGGTTTTGTAGACAAAATCTATCAGAACTTCGTACAAAATGACAGATGGGCATATGTACTCTCTGGACTTAAGAACACTCTTATCATAGCGCTGTGTGCTGTAATCCTTGGTGTGTTCATAGGTTTCCTTGTAGGTATCGTAAGAGTTGCTCATGATAAGACCGGTGTACTTCCTATACTTAATGCTATCTGCAAGCTGTATCTTACGATCATCCGCGGAACACCGGCTATGATCCAGCTCCTTATCATCTACTATGTAGTATTCCAGTCAGTTAATATATCCAAGATTCTGGTTGCAGTTATAGCTTTTGCCATTAACTCTGGTGCATACGTAGCTGAGATCATAAGAGGCGGTATCATGTCTATTGATGAAGGTCAGACAGAAGCAGGACGCAGCCTTGGCCTTAATTACAGGCAGACTATGATCTACATAATCCTTCCGCAGGCAGTCAAGAACGTACTTCCTTCACTTGCCAACGAGTTCATCACTCTTATTAAGGAGACTTCTATCTGCGGTTATATCGGCCTTATGGATCTTACAAGAGGCGGAGATATTATCAGAAGCCAGACTTATGAACCGTTCCTTCCTCTTATAGCTGTAGCTCTTATCTATCTTGTGATCGTAGAGATCCTTACAGTGCTTGTAGGCAGATGGGAGAAGAGTCTTCGCAAATCCGACAGATAATTGGAAAATGGAATATTTTCATAATTTAGATTAAGAAAAAGACATATAGTCTCTAAGGCTGTTTTGAGACTTATAGCATAAGATATAGAGGTAAATATTTTGAGCGGAAATATAAATGATCAGATTTTAATAGATGTAAAGAATCTTTCTAAAGCTTTTGATGATGTAAGTGTTCTTGAAAATGTAGACCTGCAGATCAGGAAGGGCGAAGTTGTAGCTATCATCGGACCTTCCGGATGCGGCAAGTCAACTTTTATCAGAACTCTTAATCAGCTTGAAAAGGTCACAGGCGGCAATATACTTCTTGACGGCGAGGATATCACTTCAAAGTCAGCTGATATCAACCAGATCAGAAGGAGAGTAGGAATGGTATTCCAGCATTTTAACCTTTTCCCTCACCTTACGATCCTTCAGAATCTCACACTTGCTCCTGTGAAGCTTAAGATTATGTCTCAGAAAGAGGCGCAAGACAAGGCTTCCCAACTCTTAAAAAGAGTAGGACTTTATGACAAAAAAGATTCATATCCTGATAGCCTTTCAGGCGGACAGAAGCAGAGAATCGCAATCGCAAGGGCGCTTGTCATGAACCCTGAAGTGATGCTCTTCGATGAGCCTACATCAGCTCTTGATCCTGAGATGGTTGGAGAGGTTCTGTCTCTTATGAAGGAACTTGCAGATGAAGGCATGACAATGGTTGTCGTAACTCACGAGATGAGATTTGCCAGAGAAGTTGCAGACAGAGTCCTGTTCTTCGATGAAAAGGGTATCAAAGAACAGGGAACT
Organism: Butyrivibrio fibrisolvens; assembly: GCF_023206215.1. Taxonomy (NCBI): domain Bacteria; kingdom Bacillati; phylum Bacillota; class Clostridia; order Lachnospirales; family Lachnospiraceae; genus Butyrivibrio; species Butyrivibrio fibrisolvens. The sequence goes on along the minus strand of NZ_CP065800.1, from coordinate 419,156 downwards.
CCCGAAGAGATCTTCGAAACTCCTAAGAGCGACAGACTTAAGGAATTTCTGTCCAGGGTATTATGATCAGTCGCTTCCCACATGATACCTGGATGGGCAAACATGTATCATGTGGGAAGTTTGCAAATATATTGTATTTCTATGAAAATATTATAATTCTGTGAATTTAAGTATGAATGCTTTTGTGTATTCTCTGTAGGGCTGTATTAGATGTATTTCATAACCATGCATATCCATGACCTGCTTGGCAACGGATAGGCCGAGGCCGCTACCTTTAGTTTGGGAGCGGGAGTCTTCGCCTTTGACGAAGGGTTCAAAAAGTTCTTCTTCGGATTTTGTTATTGCATCGCCGCTGTCAGCTACGGCGAGGAATTCGACGCCGGCAAGTTTTGTGATTTCAAATCCGACTTTAATTCCGGAGGGGTTATGACGGATGATGTTGATTATCAGGTTTTCTATTACTCTTTTTAGGTGTAGTTCGTCGGCGCTTATATAAAAGGTATCTTCAGGGATGTTTATATCTACTTCCATTCCGGCGTCTTCAAGGTCGGTATAGCTGTTTGCGATTATTTCGGTAAGGAAAGCATGGAGATCTATTTTTTTTCTGTCTAAGGTGAATCCGGCACTTCCGACTCTGACGTATTCAAATAGTAAAGTTATGAGTTCGGTCATTCTCTTTGACTTTGAAGCTATTGCGGTAAGATACTCTTTTTTCTGAGCATCGTCTTTGACCATGCCATCATTTATGGCTGTAGCATAGCCGCCTATTGTCATTATTGGAGTACGCAGGTCGTGGGCGAAATCTGAGAGCATAAGGTTACGCTGGGCTTCAAAATCTTTTCGTTCCTGATCACGTTCTTTTTCCAAGATTTCTACCTGTTTGGTGACTATCGTTGCATATGTAAGTATGCCTATTATGACAGGCAGAGCCAGAAGGAAAATTGATAAAAGAATGAGGAATACGGCTGCGGATGTTCTAAATGAACCGAATATAAATGCGTTGTTGCCGGTTAAAATTCCCCAGATTAAATATGGAATGTTAGTGATTGATAAGGCGGATGATCCGGAGACTCCCATAAGCATCTGTATTAAAGGAAAAAATGCAAAGTTAACTATTGCGTTTAGAATTAATTCTATCGTGACAACTATTATAAGAATCAGGATCAGTCGTTTTATTAAAAAGCTTTTGAGTTTGTCCATGATAACCTCATATTTGAACTAATGTCTCTTTATTCTCAAAGTCATGGATTTGTATATGAAATCCGTAGTAGGTGAGGGCTTTTGAATTAAAGCTGCAATGGTTAAAAATATCGTTTTATTCTTTTTCAATACGATAACCAAGTCCTCGTACAGTTTTGATATAGGCTGATGGGTTATCGTCAAGCTTTGATCTTAGCTTACTTATAGCTACCATTATGTTATTATCTGCGACTACGTAATTATCTCCCCAGGCATATTCATAGATTTTTTCCTTGGTAAAAACTTTACCCGGGTTTTCCATGAAGAGTTCCATCATCTTAAGTTCTGTTGAGGTAAGCTCTATCTTATTTTCACCGCGATAGAGAATGCAGGCATCTCTGTCGAGTTTAAGATCTCTGAGAGAAAGAAGTCCTTCTTTCTTTACTTCCATATCTCCTTTTAAAGAGTGGTAACGGCGCAGGTTAGAACGGACTCTTGCAACAGCTTCAAGAGGGTTGAAGGGCTTTACCATATAGTCATCTGCTCCAAGGTCGAGACCTATGATCTTGTCAGGATCGGTATCCTTGGCGGATATGATGATAACAGGAATGTTATTGTTTTTCCTGAGCTCTTTTAGCACATGAAAACCGTCCATTTCCGGCATCATGACATCAAGCAGGCAGAGACTTACGTCTCCGCCTGCAAGAACTTTAAGAGCTTCTTTGCCATCGCCTGCTTCTGCTACAGCATAACCTTCATTTTCGAGATATAGTTTTAGTAAACTTCTGATTTCAGCTTCATCATCTGCTATGAGGATCTTGTCCATCAGGTGACTCCTTCTTAAAGTGAATCTTTTTATGTTTCTATGCCAAAAGCATAATGTCTTTTTTTGTAGCGTGAATGTTATTTTTTAGTTTTCTTCGATAGCAAGTCTTCCATACTCGAGCTTCTCATAAAGAGCTGCGTTTGTCATGTTTCTATAAGGTGTTACATAGAATGTTCCAAGGAGTCCAAGTGTAAACAGTGAGAGGATTCCCCATCCGATGAAAGAGAGGTCAAGTACGAATGCGTGCCACTTCTGGCCTTTCATCATTTCTTTACTCTTAGCGAATACTTCTTTGCTTGTAAGCTCTGGGTGATCAGCAAGGATGTAAGGGATCATACGATATTCATACATCTTTACAATACCAGGAATGATGAGGAGCAAACTCCAAAGAGCTGTGTACAGATCTCTGAAGAAAACAGTTTTTACAACAGTCTTGTAATTGTTATCAAATGCATATGCAACTTCACTTACGTTAGCTTTCTGGTTGAGGTTTCTTGTGAAGAATCTCTTGCAACCAACTTCCATAGGGTTGAGTATAAGGATATCAATGGCGATAGCTGTACCAATTAAAATAAGTACTACTGTTATAAGTACGAGGATTAGTACAATTATCATTCCTGCGCCGAATTTACCACTATCGATCATGTTAGAAACATGTTCGATTCTACCAGGAATGCTTTCAGGTGAATTGCTAAGTTCATAGCTGGAATTTCCATCAGAAAATTCTAATTTACCATCTTCTGTAGTTCTAAAGGGGAAATTCATTGAATTATTATCTGTAACGTTTTCTGTCTGATATTCTGTACTAACAGTATTATCAGTGTCTTTCTTTTCTGTAAGACTCTTTCCTGCAATAGAGCTTCCTGTTGAACCGAGTATGAATGCAAGTATCAGACTTACAAGCACGGTCTTCCAGTAGTTTACAGATAACGATTTCTTTGCCTTTTCTTTAAGTTCTTTTCTTGTCCACATGATTTTTATCCTCCGTTTATGTGAGTGCCGAATGAATTTGCGTTTTGTTCAATCGGTGTTGTTATCTTATGAACAAAGGATATCATCCGAACCTTTCCGGTAAACCTAAAGAACCTTAACATAACCTTAACACTTGCATAATTAATTCTATACTTAGGTGGTGTAGCATCCTCAAAGGATTTGCAGGGGTGGGGCTCCTCCGCGCAGGCAGAATATAAATCATTGCCTCGCTATAATTGTTTTATAAAATTCATGGCATGATATCTGGCGCTTTTCATTCTAGGGTTCAAACTCGCTACGCTCAAACAGGTGAACCCCATGCAGAATGAAAATCTCCATCTATCACGCTCATGAATTTTTAAAACAATTAAAAGCGAGACAATGATTTATATTCTGCCTGCACGGAGGAGCCCCACCCCTGCAAATCCTTTGAGGATACTTGAAAAGAATCAGATAAATTTATTATAAGCAGTTACTGGTATATATTGAAAGAATATTTTGCATTCGTGATAAAATAAGAAAAATAGAAATAATAGTAATGAATCATAGTAAATGTATAATAAGGGAGCGAATAACGATTGAGACGATATATTGCAGATCTGCATTTTGATGATGATGCGGTAAATAAGCTTATGGATAAGCGAGGCTTTGAAAATATAGAAGATATGAATGAGTATATGATAGCTCAGTGGAACAGCGTGGTTCAAAAGCGCGATGAAGTTGTCATTCTTGGGGACTTTATTATGTCCAAGGATGTAAAAAGGGCCAAGGAGATAATCTTAAGACTCAACGGCAAGAAGTTCATGGTTCTTGGCAATCATGATCATGTGCTTAGAAAGACAACTTTTGATACAACACTTTTTAAGAAGATGTCTGATTATATGGAACTTCATGACAATAATAGAAGAGTGATATGTTCTCACTATCCAGTCATGTGTTACAACAGGCAGTATGATATTACTAATGGCAAGGCGCATTCCTATATGCTGCATGGGCATATTCATGCTACAGCAGATCAGGAATTCGTAGACAGATTTGTACTTGATAACAGGAAGAGAACTCGCACGGTGACAACCAAAGATGGTGAAAATATCACCCTCCCCATACCATGCGAGATCATCAACTGTTTCTGCATGTATTCAGATTACAAGCCCCTTCCCCTTGATGAATGGAAAGTCATCAATGACAAAAGGTTGGCGATCTATTCGTAATTTAAATGTCGATCTCAAGCAGGATCGGAGTATGGTCCTGGCGCTCGCCTGAATCAAGCATTTCAGATTTTGTGACCTTGTCCTTGATCCTATCACTTACGAGGAAGTAGTCGATCCTCCAGCCTGAGTTGTTGATCTTGCTGGTCTTGATGCGCTGGGCCCACCAGGAGTATACATTTGGTATATTGCCATTGACGTGTCTGAAGGTATCTACAAATCCGGCATTAAGAAGGTTAGTAAAGCCTTCACGTTCTTCATCTGTGAAGCCTGCTGACATGTGATTGCTGTCAGGGTTGGCAAGGTCGATCTCTTCGTGAGCTACGTTATAGTCACCGCAGGAGATAACAGGCTTTTTAGAATCAAGAGTTTTTATATAATCAGTATACTTCTTGTCCCATTCCTGACGCTCTTTAAGGCGTTTTAATCCATCACCTGCATTAGGTGTGTATACAAGATTGAAGAAGAACTTCTCATGCTCAAGAGTGATCATCCTTCCTTCGCTATCCATAGTGTCAGGAGCACCGATTTCCGGGAAAGATGCATCTACTTTGATCCCCTTCTTATAAAGAGCCATAGTTCCTGCATAGCCCTTTCTTGCAGGCTCATGTGAGCTTACATATACATAGTCATATTCAGGAAAATAAGACTTAAGAGCCTCTTCCTGCTTTGCATTCATGCCTGCCGCTGGAAGCTTGGTCTCCTGAATGGCGATGATATCAGCGTCTTCTGCTGCGATTGTATCAAGCACCTTGCGGCTAAGCTCTGAACGTGGGCTTGTACCTGTAAGTGCTGCGTTAATTGAATCTATATTCCATGAGATGAATTTCATAGGGGACTCCTTTTTGAATGTGTTTTCACACTTAATAATAGCATACAGTGTATAGTAAAAGCAGTAGAATGATGTGATTCTTCAGTAACGTCAGATTTATATATTTTAAAACTTGTTACCAGGCACCATAAAACTCGGTATATATCGGAAAAAATCCTTTTCCTGTATAATGAAAGGAGTTTCTGTTGTACAAAAGTAAAGCTTATCTGTTGTATCAGAAAAAGGGTGAGTAGATATGCATTTTGTTGAGGCAAAAGGTATTTTGACCACAAACGGCGGACGATGCGGTATGAATATATATCGTGGTTGTTCCCATGGCTGTATTTACTGTGACAGCAGGAGTAAGTGCTATCAGTTTACGCATCCTTTTGAAGACATTGAGGTTAAGCAGAACGCACCAATGCTGCTTGAGGCGGCCCTTAAGTCAAAGCGTAAGAAGTGCATGATCGGAACAGGTTCCATGTCAGATCCGTACATGCACTGCGAAACCGAACTTGAGCTGACGAGGAAGTGCATTGAGATCATACACAGATATGGATTCGGGCTTGCAATTCAGACCAAATCTGACCGGATTCTCCGGGATATAGACCTCCTTCACGATATCAATAAAGATACCAAATGCGTTGTACAAATGACCCTTACAACATACGATGACGAGCTATGCAGCATTTTAGAACCAAATGTCTGCAATACTAAAAGACGCCTTGAAGTTCTCAAGATGATGCAGGAAAGGGGCATTCCAACAATCGTCTGGATCACACCGATCCTTCCTTTTATCAATGATACAGAAGAGAACGTAAGGCAGATTCTTGAAGCATGCGCCAAAGTGGGTGTAAAAGGAATCATTGACTTTGGTATGGGACTTACTCTCCGTGAAGGTGACAGAGAGTACTTCTATGCAGCTCTTGATAAGCATTTCCCGGGTATGAAAAAAAGATATATCGAAACCTACGGTAATGCATACGACCTTCCAAGCCCTGATTCAGGTAAACTCACAGGTATACTAAAAGAAATATGCATGGAAAATAATATGATGTACAAACCGGATGACTGTTTTAGGTACATGAATGAGTTTCCGGAGAAGTATAAGCAGATGAGTTTGTTTGATGTATAAAGATTTTATGGGCTCAATAAAATTCCTCTATAAGTACAAAAATAAACACTTATAGAGGAAAAAGAAATCGAAATCCCTTTATAAGTATGAAAAATAGACACTTATAGAGAAGTTTCAATTATAATTATGAATTCTCATATCCGCGAATCATCTACTTATAATATCACATTAAGCAACAACCAGCATTCATGCGCTGCTGTACATTTTGCTACTACATATTTTCACATCTAAGTCCTTTTTTGGAAAAAATGCGGAGTGGAATATATGGCCAAAAAGTGTATAATTGGATTCTTGAGTTCTATAGTAAACGATTTGGAAAATGCCTTGTATCAGTTGTCTATCGCTGATATTTATGGCGTTTGGTGACTTATTAAGCACATTTATACTAAGTCGTATACTACAAATAATTACGAGGTATCCCATGAATAACCAGTTATACATCTACGAAGAAGTTTGTGATCTTATTAATGAAAAAGGTCTTGATCATTACAAAAAGGAAAATGATGAAGATAAGTTTATCAGGAGATTTTCAGAAAGTGGATCTTCACTTCACGTTAATACAATATCAAGAAGTCATTATGTACTCTATGCTACAGAGAAAGACTATAACCTGATCCATAAAAAGGCTGAGGAGGCCAAGCTGGCACTGCCTATAAAGGAATCTAAGAAAGACATAATCGAACTTATGGTTTCCCAGTATGAGGGCGTTGCAAGTAAAGCAATCCTTTTTGTTAGAAATGGTAACAAGGGCCTTCTTCAGAACCCTGATGAGAAGAAGCTCTATCACGTAATCTACTTCTTTACTAATGATAATCTTAACTTCGTCCTTGACTGTCTTTTAGAGAATGCACTCTATAACGAGAAATTAAGACAGAAAAAGGCATATGAAGAAAAGCTTAGAGCATCTGAGGAGCTTAAGGCTCTTGCAGCTGCTCAGACAAGAATGATGAATAGCCAGAAGTACAGACGTAAGGTCCCTATGTATGGAGATGCAAAGTCGGGGGCAACTTCTTACGGCGTTGCAAGTGCTCTGTCATACATGAAACCGGGCGCCAGCGCAGGCTCAGCTCCAGTTAAGAAACTGTCCGACGAAGAGATCAGAAATGTCATCCCTGAAGGCGCATCCGTATCACACAAGAAATACGGCAATGGCAAAGTTAAGTCTATCATCGAAGGTAAGATTGACGTCCTCTTTGAAGATTCGGTAGAAAAGACCTTCGCCGCACAGGTATGCATAGACAAAAAAATACTTACTATCAACTAATAATTCAAACTTTCGACTGGGCGGTGCAGCATCTCCAAAAGTTTTTGGAACTGCCAAAACCAAGTAACAAGTTATCAGGCTGCAAGTGCTAAAATGCATTTGTAGTCTCTTTTTATAAAAACTATGTATAAAAATACATTTATGTTGTATTATGTATTTACGAATTACAAGCATATTGCGATAATAAGAATTAATACATCTCGCATACTTATGTTTACATTCCCGTTCGGATTTGGTGGTTCGGTAGTCTTGTAGGATTTGCAGGAGTCCGGGAACCCTTGGCAGGCAGAATATAAATTGTTGCCACGCTTTTAATTGTTTTATAAAATTCATGAGCGTGATAGCTGGAGGTTTTTATTCTGTCTGGGGTCCACATGTGTGAGCGAAGCGAGTTTGGACCCCAAGAATAAAAAAGCGCCAGATATCATGCCATGAATTTATAAAACAATTACAGCGTGGCAACAATTTATATTCTGCCTGCCAAGGGTTCCCGGACTCCTGCAAAGACTTCAAGGCTAGCGAACCATCAAATCCGAACAGGCGATACCATAAACCAAACTGGAGGTACATATGGCAAGGAGAGTTTTTGATTTTAGTAGTGATGAAGATGATGACAAGAAGGTAGCGGACAAGAATCCGGTTACTTATAAAGTCTTTTTTCAGGATGTATCTCTTCCAACTCCAAGAGAGCCTATCATGGTCCTTTCGAACCCCGAAGGCGCCTTTGAACATCATATAAGCGGACATTTCATGGATCCTGCCAAGCGTACATCTTTTAATTCTGATGATCCCAATGCCAAGGCAGATATACTTAAGATCGATGCAAGATTCGTAGAGTTCGTGAAGTGGCTTGGAGCTAACCGCATAAGCGTCAGACTATCCGGCAAAAGTGTAAGAGGCGGCTTTGCCATATACAAGATCCGTGAAGTTGAGTCCGGGATATCCTCACAGCTCTCTGCTCAGGATGGATTCCTTCAGTATATGATCACAAGGCTTCTATCAAGCCATATATCAGAAGAGGATTTTGAGGCAGGAAGTAGTGAAGATGATGAAGTAGATGATGATAATATGAAGCTTACATCCCTTCAGTCTATTACGGACTTTCTTAAGTGCGCAGGAGGAACTTTCCCATCCAATATCAGAAGCTGGGCAAGGCGTAACCTTGCTGTTGCTGCATCTGATGAAGTCAGTTCCGAAGAAAGGCGCCATGCCCAGAGGGCTCTTTCTACTATGATGAATATTCAGTGGAAAGATTCGTATTTTGAATCCATAGACCCTGTAGAAGCAAGGCGTATACTCGATGAAGAGCTCTATGGTATGGAGAAGGTCAAGCAGCGGATCATAGAGACCATAATCCAGATCAACAGAACTCACAAGCTTCCTGCATATGGAATCCTTCTGATAGGACCTGCCGGAACCGGCAAATCCCAGATTGCATATGCGATAGCCAGAATACTAAAGCTTCCCTGGGCAGCTCTTGATATGAGCGCAGTTCATGACCCTGAACAGCTTACAGGAAGTTCCAGAATATATGCCAATGCTAAGCCAGGGTCTATCATGGAGGCTTTCTCAAGAGCAGGTCAGTCCAACCTTGTATTTATAATAAACGAGCTGGACAAGGCTGACAGCGAGTCTACATCAGGCAATCCTGCAGATGCACTGCTTACGCTTCTTGATAACCTTGGCTATACAGACAACTATATGGAATGCATGATCCCGACTACAGGTGTATATCCCGTAGCTACCGCCAATGACAGGAGCAGGATCTCTGACCCTCTTCTTACCAGATTTGCTGTTATCGAGCTTCCTGATTATACACATGATGAGAAGAAGACTATTTTCCTAAAGTATTCTCTTCCAAGGGTCTTAAGAAGACTTGGTTTAAGTGACAAAGAGTGTGTTGTGACAGATGAGGCTGCTGATGTAGTTGTAGATCACTACAAGAACGTATCCGGCGTAAGAGACTTAGAGCAGGCAGCAGAACATATGGCAGCTCATGCACTGTATCTAATAGAGACAAGTAAAGTGGCGAGTGTACAATATGACAGAGAAGCGGCAGTAAAGCTTATGGAAGCATGATATCCTGTCTATATATGATATGGCTTATCATATTTCGTATACACTATATACTATTATTATTACAAATGGAGAATCCGTTATGAATATACAGATAGAAGCACGTAACATGAAGCTTGCAGCTCCAAAGCTTGCAAATACATCAATAGAGCAGCGCAATAAGGCTCTCCTTATGATCGCTGATGCCCTTGAGAACAGTAAAGACAAGATATTTGCAGCCAATGATGAAGATATGGAGGCTGCAGCAGGTGAAGGCCTTGCCATGTCTATTCAAAAAAGGCTTAAATTTAATGAGGCCAAGCTCGCTGATGCTATATCCGGTATCAAGCAGCTTGTAGATCTTCCTGATCCTACAGGAAGAGTTTTATTAAAAAGAGAGCTTGACGAAGGACTTGTACTTACAAGAGTCAGTGTGCCCATAGGCGTTATAGGTGTTATCTTTGAAGCTCGTCCCGATGCCCTTGTTCAGATCGCATCTTTGTGCATCAAGAGCGGTAACTGCGCTATTTTAAAGGGAGGCAAGGAGACAGCAAAGACCAATAGAGTTCTTTTTGATATAATAAAATCCAGTGTCATAGAGGCTGGACTTCCTAAAGAGTGCCTTCTTCAGGCACAGCTTCATAACGAGATTGATGAGCTTCTTGCTTGTGACAAGGATGTAGATCTTCTGATACCACGCGGGTCTAACAAGTTTGTAAGATATATCATGGAGCATACCAAGATACCTGTAATGGGGCATTCCAGCGGTATCTGTCATATATATGTTGATGACAAGGCAGACACAGATGCGGCAATCCCTGTTATAATAGATGCTAAGACTCAGTATCCTGCTGCTTGCAATGCTGTAGAGACTATCCTTGTTAATAGAAAGATAGCTGATAGCTTCCTTCCAAAGCTTGCCAATGCTTTTAAAGACAATAATGTCAAAATGAGAGGAAGCAGTGAGGTCTGCAACATGCTTAAAGGCTCCTTTGAAGTCGAAGTTATGGAAGATGACGACTTTGCTACTGAGTATAATGATTATATAGTTTCTATCAAATTAGTAGATGATGTGGTAGAAGCTGCTGATCATATCAACCGATTTGGATCGCACCATACAGATAGTATTCTTACAACAGATGATAGTGCTTCTGAATACTTTACCAAGATGGTGGATAGCGCCGGAGTATATGTTAACTGCTCGACACGTTTTGCTGACGGATACAGATACGGATTTGGAGCAGAAGTCGGTATCAGCACCGGCAAACTCCATGCAAGAGGTCCTGTCGGACTTGAAGGACTTGTTACTTATAAATATAAACTTATCGGAAGCGGTCATATAGTCGGAGACTATGCCGGAGGCCTTAGATCTTTTCATCACAAGGATCTTGACTTCTAATACGATAAGAGATCGAGTACATTGTATAAAAGCATGAACAATAAAAAGCTATTAATCTCTTTTTTTATAATGATATTGGTCCTTACCGGATGCACTGACAAAAAAACGCCCGTAGAAGTAGATGATGCAATAAGTGCTGCATCCGGCCAAGCATCCAGTGATTCCTTCAATAGTGCAGACTATGAAGAAGATGATAATATGGCAGGGCCTAAAGAGGGTACCAGTGCTTATGAGCTTGATTGGATAGAGATAGCTTATAATGGTATATCTTTATATATACCTTCAGAATGGGAACTTGTAGATTACGAAGATGCGGATATGGTGAGGTATCAGGATACGCAGAGTCCCGACTGTATAGTCCTTGCATATTATAATGATCCGGATATTAGTAAGGAGCAAAGAGAGGATGCAGTCCTTTTTGGAAATGCGCTTATAGACAGAGGTTATATGAGACAAGGAACCCAAAAAGGTGTACCTGCCGTGAATGGCTCAAATATTGTATTTAAGGCAATAGGTACTCTGTATATTGAAGAGGATCCTTATCAGGCTCTTATGTACTACTATCCTGTAGGTGACTATGGTATTGTGGAAGCCTTGTTCATGCATGCAAACGATGTTGACAATAAAAGCGACAGATCATGTCTTGAGATGGCAATCTCAACTATGGAAGTAGATGATGAATCTGTTCCGGAAGATAGTAAAGATCTGGGGATACAAGATCTTGGAACTCTTCCTGTAACACTTTTAGACAATGATGAGATGACACTGACAGTTACAGGCGTAGTGGAGGACAGACTTACTGTAAGTATTGCCAATAAGACGGACGGAGAGCTTAACCTGAGTCTGGATGCGATGTCTGTTAACGGCTATGACGTAGATGGAACCTGGATTTATGATTTTGATGGATACGAGTTTGATAGTTCATTATATACAGTGGATGCAGGTAGTGAAGATGAGATCTATCTGACGGCAAGTGACCTTGACACTTACAATATCAAAGAGCTTGGCAGAGTCGGGGTCATGTTCAATTATTACGGACCGGATTATAAGACCCGCTTTAGAAGCGATTATCTCTTGCTTGACACAGTAGATGATTATAAACAAGAAGACTATGTATCATATGAACCTTCTGATGATGTAGTATATGAAGATGACAAGATGATCATCACATACGAAGGTGTCAAGGATGGTACCGCATGCTTTATGGTACAAAGCCTTACCAATGAACGCTTTGATGTAAGCGGCAGCAAAGTATCTATTGACGGCGAATATAAGGACAATATGTCTTCAGCTACAGTATATCCCGGAAATATGTGTATGATGGCTATAGACGATGTCGAGGTAGAATCCGGAATGACTATGATGATATCTTTTTCGATAAAAGATTCAAACGGATCCCGTTATAGTACAGACACCTATTCTGTGGATCTGTAACAGTTTTCCTAAGCGTCGTGTAGATGATTTTAACATGAATATCAGCTTTTTATAATGGAAGACTTTTGGAACAGTATGAGCTTGATACTGTGGGACTGACCAAGATGAAACAATTTTTTATGTTATAAAACTAAGCCCTGCTTTGGTTATATGCCGAGCGGGGCTTTTTAGTGTGTAAACTTTGGGTGAAAAATGCCTTCATGGATTCATGTAATATGATCTCAACAGCAAGAGATACACGAAAAAACTAAACACTAATAATATGAGTTCCTGAAGGAGGAAAAAGAAATGATGAACAATGAAAACACTATGGCAGCAGGTAACAACCAAAAGGTAACAAATGCCTTTGACAGGGCAGGGGATAAGAAGAAAAAGGCACTTATTGGAGTGCTTATAGCAGCATTTTATTGGATCCCTGCTATGCTGATCGATTTTCTTTTGAGTAAAGTAAGTTCTGGTTTGGGCACAAATGTATTCTTTATCATTATGATCGCAAGCTCTATAACAGCTTATACATTAACAGGCGGACTAGATATGGTTTTTGGAATCGCCAAAAAGATAGCATTTTTCGGATGGATCATACTTCCGTTTCCGATTGATATAGTAACAGGAATTGCAACATTTTTACTTGCACTGTTCTTGTTTGCAGCATTCCCGATAGTATTTGCAGTTATCGGCTGGCTTAGAATTCAGAAAGAAACAAAAAGCAGTATGATATAATACAAGTAATAGCTTAAAAAGTCGAAAGGAGCATTTTATGGTCTGTCCTGGTTGCGGTAAAGAAGTTAAAAATAATGCGGAATTTTGTCCTAATTGTGGTAGATCCCTGAGAAGAACAAACGATAACAAAGGTTCAAAAAAGATAATTGGGATAGTAGCTACGGTTCTGGCAGTTCTGATTTTGGCTTCTGTGGCTGTTCTGATATTAACTAATATTTCTGCTTACAGATATAATCGTCTTATCGATAAAGGTAATAACTATCTTGATCAGATGCAATATGAAGATGGAATAGTCGCTTTCGACGAAGCAATCAAGATAGATCCCAAGCGCCCTGATGCTTATGAAGGAAAAGTAAGTATTTATATAGCAAAAGGCGATTATGAAAGTGCGCTTTCTGTAATAAATGACGGCTTTGAAGCAGTTGAAGGGCAGGATTACATAGCTGCCTTCACTGAATTTGCAGTGGGTGTATACGATCAGTATGCAGATGTATTGGTATCGGAGGGAAACTACCAGGAAGCGCTTGAAGTGCTTGAAAAGGGCAATGATCTGATGCCGGGACAGTTAGTAAACCAGATCGCTGATGTTATGCAAAGTGCAAGCGAGCAGCCAAAAGCTGATGAAAGTAAAAACTCTTCAGATAATAAAACTGATGCTGTAAGTGAAGCAGATGCTTTGGCAAAAGAAAGCAGTAATGATACAGAAGATGCATCTGATAAAGACCTTGTTCAGGAAACTTTAGATATTTTCGATATAGATCTTTCAGTAGGAAATGATGGAACGTATACCCTGAAAGGAAATGTAAGTAGAAAAGACCCAGTGACGGTGTCTTATGATGATTACCAAAATATGAATATCGGCGATGTAATGACTTTTGATTTTGGAGGCAACTCATCAAATGTCTTACTACAATGTTATTTTATTGAGGATGGTGTCAAATATTTGAGTGACGAAGGTAAGACATTTTCATCAATTGATGAATTTTACGAACTCGAGCTTAGCATGGGTGGGTATTACTATCTGGATCCCAAAAACACTTATGGTAGTGATATAACTCTATATTGGGCATCAGATGATGATGAAATCGGAGGGCATGGTCAGATGGCCAGAACGAGTTACTCTGTAGAATCATTTACAGTAAACAGTAATTGTTATGTTAAGGTTCAATATGATGAGAATGGAATGTGGACTGACACAAAACGAGAAATTACACTTGAGCAGTTTTACGAGGATTTTACTAATGGTTTAGTACCAAGTTATTTAGAGATTGGTATAAATGCAGCAAATGAAGTTATATCTATTCGTTCAGAGTTCGTTTCCTGATAAATGTACTAAACACAGAAACTTAAGAATTCAGAGGATGATAATTTAAATGCCTGATTCAGACAGAGAATACGAAACCATATTTATAAAAGATGAAATCGCCAGATGCGAAGATATAGATGAGCTGAGGAAAAGTATTTTCCCATTGATCAAAACTCAGCAGGACATGTGGGCTGCGAAGATTATTTCCATTATAGGTGATAATAATCTAACCAAGAAAGGTCTTGCTGAAGCAGTCGGTGTCAGCAGGGTATCTGTCGATAAATGGTGTAAGGGATCTCTACCCAAAAACCGTGAGACGTTTTTGAGAATCGGGCTTGTGGCAGGATATGATATTGAAAGGATGAATCAGCTTCTGCAAAGGTACGGAAGATATCCGGCATTATATTCAAAGAGTCTCGAAGATTGCATCTGTATCTATGTTTTATCCAGAAAACGTGGAATAGAAGCTTTGAATGCATATCTTTATATTCTTGACAGGATCAGGAATAATATCACGAACAGTTCAAATGATGATGACGATGATCCTGAAACAGTGTTATTTGATCAGAGAGTTTCTCAGATCGAAACGGATGATGAGTTTGAGAAGTTTATTTCAGATAACATATCTGTTTTTTCCAAATCATATAATAAGTTTTATGCATATGTGAAAATGTGTATCAAGCAGAACTACGGCGGATATGCTGACAGCGTATTCGAACTTGCCGAAGGTCAGAACTGGTCATCATCTCTAAGGCACTGCGTTTCAGCAATAAGACAGGGCAAATGGTATCCTACCAGAAATAAGATAATATCTCTTGGCCTTCATCTGTCCATGGATCATGATCAGATAGATGAAATGCTTGAACTTGCCCACATGGAACCATTGTGTGCCAAGAACATATTTGAAAGCGTTGTGATGTTCATATTGGATGACGCACTTCTTAATGACATGCTGGACAGTAGCCTTGATACTTATGATCCTGATGAACTATGCAGATATGCAAGAAATATACTTGGAAAGCTGAATATTCCGGAAGTGGAAGCTTTTATTTCAGAATTACCGGAGGACAATGATGAGTGAAGATAATCAGCTCCTTGTAATAGAACAAGGAAAGACATCCATATATACGCTGGATGAACGTCCTATATGGGAAGTTGGCAGACAGTCAGGAGACGTAGTTCCTGATATATGCCTTAATGTACATACAGTAAGCCGCAGACATGGGAGCTTTCAGAATATGGATGGCAACTGGTTCTATATTGACAGAAACGGCAAGAATGGAACCACTTGCAGAGGCAGGAAAGTCGGAACCGGAATAGGCGGAAGAACCAAGCCTGTTATGCTTAAAGATGGAGATGTACTTGTTTTTGGCGGTGGTGAAAAAGGCGTTGTATGTGATAAGACAGCACTTGCCGTTTTTTGTACACATAGAATAGACAGTTCTATAAAAAAGGTTGATACAAAGCAGTATAATGAAGCTGATGCAGGAACAGTCATTAAATCAGACGATGGCCTGACTGTGGTTATGGGAGACTATAGTTATATCATTGAATATATGATTTAAGTAATTATGTATTCGATACGAGGTTAAGTATGCTGAAGATCGGGCAGATAATAAACGGTGTGTATGAAGTTGAAGAGCCGATAGGTGAGGGCGGCTCCGGTCAGGTCTTCAAAGCCTGGCACAAAAATCTCCGTAAACACGTTGTAATAAAGCGCATAAAGGACAACTATGTCGGCAGGATCAATGAACGTAAAGAAGCCGATATCCTTAAAAATATCAAACATTCAAATCTGCCTCAGGTATATGATTTCATTCAGATGGACACAGAAGTGTATACTGTCATGGACTATATCGATGGTAATACCATGATGGAGTACATAAAGGCAGGGGTACGATTTGACGAGCCTCAGACGATCAAGTGGCTCAAAGATTTATGCTTGGCTCTCCATTATCTCCATTCACAAAATCCTACAATCATTCATAGTGATATAAAACCTTCCAATATCATGATTAGTGCTGATGGAAATATATGCCTGATAGATTTCAATATATCACTTAATGATCCTGATCATCAGATGACAACAGGATATTCAAGAAACTATGCGGCACCGGAGCAGCTCGGCGGCATATCATCCGGAAAGGTTTTGGGAGCAGTTGCAGATGTAAGAACCGATATATTCAGTCTAGGTGCAAGCTTCTATCAGCTGATGAGCCGTAAGAATGCCCTAAAACAGATGGAATCAGGACTTCCTCTATGGGATGAGAGTACTCCTTATTCCGGACTTCTTACAGATATCATAGACAAGGCTCTGGAAAAAGATCCTTCAAAAAGATTCCAGTCTGCTTCTGATATGTACAAAAGTCTTGATACCATGAAGTTTCGTGACAGAAGATACAAAAGGCTTGGAAGATTGCAGACAGTATATACACTCATTTGCCTGATAATATTTGCATCCGGTGTATATATGACTGTAAAAGGCGGACTTATAAGGCGTGAAGAGGCATTTGGACGAGAATATGACATGCTTATAGATAATGCAGAAACCATGTCTGAAGATGAGATAATAGAAGGTGCATTTTCTTTACTTAATAATACAAGCTATACCAGGATTTTAGAGAATAATAGCCAGGAAAAGGGAACTATTCTGTATCTTGCGGCAAGTTCATATTTTGATCTGGAAGACTATGAAAGTGCAATAAAGCTCTATGAAGAGGCGATAGAAACAGATGGATCGGATCCTGATAATTACAGGGATCTTGCAATAGCATATGCAAGATCAGGAGATACCGATAAGGCTAGGAAGGTTCTGGAAGAGGCGATAAACAAAGGCCTCGATGACGCCGGCCTGTACCTTGTAAGAGGCGAGATTGCAGGCGCTGATCAAAACTACAATGACGCAATAGATGATTACCTTAAGGTGCTAAAGCTATCAAGTGATGAAGATATAATTGCAAGGGCAGGAATATTATGTGCAAGAGCATATGCAGAGCTTGATGATTATGACAATGCAGACCTTATACTGACTGATGTATTTAAGCGTGTGACCGGCAAATGGACCATAAGAGTTATGAGAGAGAACGCACAGATATGTCTTAAGTATCTGGAAAAAAGCAGTGTGGAAGACTCTGCTAAGTGGCTCTCAAAAGCCGATGAATGTTATACATATCTTATGGATCATTCACAGGCTATCGTTTCTGATTATATAAACCTGTCTTATATAAAAAACATGAACGGAGAAACTGATAAAGCTCTGGAAATAATGACTCTGGCAGCAGACCTGTATCCTGAAGATTACAGAATCCCCATGAGACAGGCTGAGTACTGCATGATCATTCAAGGTTCGCTTTTAGAAGACGAAAGAGACTATTCTAAAGTCCTTGAATACTACGAAAAGGCCAAAACCATATATGACAAAGTCAAAGTATCAGGCGACAGTGATGACGAAATGCAGCGCCTTGAGGATGATATCGAAGAGCTGTATGCGCTTGGCTGGTTACAATGAGATTCTATATATGGAAATAAGTCTGGTTGGAGCTTTTGGTGAAGGAGTAATAAGATTATGAACCTTAGTGATATGACAAATGGTGAACTCTTTTTTTACGGAGGGATAGCTATCATGGCGATAGCTGCTATAGCACTTATGATCGGTATCACCTATTTTTCTATAAGACGCAGAATTATAAAAAAGCAGCTTATGAAAAAATATGACTTTAGCTAATAATTTGCAGACTTCCCACTTGGATGATGCAGTATCACCACGGGTTTTGCTGTGGTGATACTGCATTGTCCAAGTGGGAAGTCCAAAGGCGTGGAGGATGGATATGATTTCTGATAATGATAGAACTGAAACATTCAGCATAGATAGTGACGAAACACAGACCTTTAATCCTGAAACTGACCAAGCAGAAAATCCTGCAGGGCAAAACAACTATACGAAAAGCAAAACTCCTGCAGAGCAAAACAATCTTACGAAAGCCCAAACTTCCTCGCTGCAGAGCAGTAATGGCCTGTGTTCCGGCATAGGCAATAAAGAAGTAAAAAAAGAAGAAATCAGAAAAAAACTAAAGTACATGGAGCATGTACTCGACATCGAAAATTGAATAAATTGCAGATTCGCTTCTATATGGTATACTACATAGGCACCAAAAATGTCATTACAAAAATGTTCGAAAAATAAAAAATAATCCGATATAATGTAGTAGTGCCAAATAGATTTTTGGTGTAATAAAGTTTTATGAGGTGAATTTTGTATGAAGATTTTCAGAAAAGTAGCAGCAGCGCTTGCGGCAGTAGTTATTTGCAGCAGCTTTGCATCATTTACTTCTCATGCAGGTGAGTACATCCTGTTTGAGAATCCCGAAGGATTCGGATATTATTCCTATGCAGATATGTATCCAGATCTGTATCAGGCTTATGGTTATGATAAAAACAAGCTCTGGTCCCATTATGTCAACAACGGCTTTGGGGAAGGCCGCCTTGCAATGGTGGACAGACGTTCTATTCTTACAGTTGAGAACTTTGATGCAGCCCGTTATGCAGCAGAGAACCCTGATGTTGCTGCAGCAGTAGGAACAGATCCATATGCACTCCTTATGCATTACAAGAACAACGGATATCTTGAAGGACGTCAGGTATACTCTACAGACGTCAGGATCCAGGGTGTTCTTGATGCCTGCAACGTAGCAGATAGTATTACAAACAGCTCCATGAGCGAGATGGATAAGGTTCTGGCTATACATGACTGGATGTGTTACAATCTTACATACGACTACACTTACTCTAAGTATAGCTATCTTAATGCAATATCTGAAGGGACCGCAGTATGCCAGGGATATGCAGAGCTTTTTGACCTGTTCATGCATATTGTGGGAATAGAATCCAAGATTGTTACAGGATACGGCACTAACGGTCTGCAATCAGGACTGCATGCCTGGAATGAAGTTATTATAGGCGGAGTGACATATGCAATTGATGTCACATGGGATGATATGGGAGAATATGGCATTCCTGTCCGCTACAACTATTTCCTTATAACACCACAGCAGATGTCTGCAGATCATTGGGAAGATGACTATTACGTAGCCTACAAATATATTTATATTCACAGATGATATTTGACAGGTAGTTTAATAAGAGGTTTTGAATGGATTATAAAGGGTTATCGGGAGCATTTTTTGCAACTGTTCCCGGGGATTTTTTCAGTATATTATCATCACCTAACAGAGAGCTGTATCTTGCAGCTCTTTTTGTTGTGCGTGATGCATTTGAAGATGAACTTGCCATCAGCAAAAAGGATCTTAGAGAACAGATACTTATATCGCTTGAGAACAGTATCGCAAGTGCTGATCTGTCAGAAGATGTAGAAGAGGGAGAAGTCATAGATGCGGAACTTTTTAAAACTTTGCCCGGTAAAGCCTCTTTCCTTTTAGGCAAGCTCATACGAAAGGGCTGGCTGTGCGAAGAAGATTCCAAACAGGGATTTGAGCGTGACATAGTTATGCCTGATTATGCATCGGATATGCTGGAATATCTCTATAGAGAGACAAGACCCAGGGCAGAACTTGCAGACTGTGATGTATTCTCAACCTATGCTGTTCTTAGTATGGCAGGTGAAGAAAGTGGTACAAGGCGCGCCCGTACTATGTCCAGAGCATTAAAGGTGGCATCAGACAATGCCGGAGATCTGTCCAAGACTTTCAGGAACCTATACTATTACATCGGTAAGTATTACAGAGAGCATGCTGATGATGAGAATGTCAGAGATATGCTTGAGAAGAGATTCAAGGAAGGCGGTGAGCAGAGCGTCATAGATGCTTATTATCATCCCTTGAAGACCAGTGATTCCATAGCCCTCTACGGAGGCGATATCTTAAGGTTCGTAAGAGAACTGGACAAAGATCCTGACCTTATCCGTCAGATGGCGCAGACTGATACCTCGGCTGAGATGTCAGGACTTGATGAAGATGAGAGGATCCTCGAGATCAGAAGGCGTATCGATATCATCTATAGAACCTTCTCGGAAGCAGATAACAAGATTGATATGATCACTGACAGGAATGCTGATTATAACAGGCGTTTTACACAGGCTGTCATCCACAACCTTAGAAGTGACAATTCTATTGTTAATAAGATTGTCCGTATCATGAAGGGAATGGAAGAGAACAAGGCATATTCCATGAAGGTACAGTCGGGTCTTGGTGCGGTTCAGTCCACCTTTATCGATGAGAAGTCTCTTAGAACCGATACATACAGACCTGAGAAAAATGAAGAAACCAAGATGCTACTACGCCCTCACCATGAAAAGGATGAGAAGAGAACCAGAGACTTCCTTAAAAGGAGCTTTGGTGGTTATACCATGGCTGATGCAAGAAGCTATGTCAAAGACAAAATGCATGGCAGAAAGCGAATGGAGACAAGTGAGATCATCAGGGAGACAGATAACTTTACGGAGGATGATTATACACTTCTTATCATGGCTTCACTGTATGGATTCTCCAATGGTGAATACAAGGTACAAAAGTCAGGAAGACACATTGAAGCCGGATCATACAGTGTACCTGATATGACATTTACGATTAAAGAAAGCGGAGCTGATTCTTAATGAGTGACTATTATAACAATGATTTATATGAAAATGATGACCAGTTAGAATTCGACGTACCTCAAAGTCGTCAGGGTACAAGAGAGAGCGATTTTGAAGACAATGCAGATCGCACGGTTACAGGCCTTTATAACAGACTCAGAAGATATGATCAGGACTATTTTAAGAGGGTAGTAAGACTTCTTTTGTCAGGAACATATATCCTTCAGATGGATTATGACACAGAGACAGGACTCTTATCCAGAAACGGCGATTATATCTTTATCGAGTCCAATTTCGACCTGTTATATCTGTATTTTGAAATGGGCGGTTTTGAACTTGTGCATGACAAGGACAATGGCCTTTTTGCACTTCAGAGTGAGTCTGACACAGCAAGGTTTCATTTTAATCTCAATACTACAAGGATAGCTCTTGCTCTTAGATGTATATATCAGAAGAAATACAGCGATCCGTCTACGGGAGATCAGATCACATCTGATGTTGGCGAAGTGGTTCAGTTTCTAAAGGACAATGTCAAAGTTGACATAACCTCCAACAAACAGCAGATGGCCAATGACTTCAAGACATTTGTTAATTTTCATATCATTGAAAAAGGCAAGGGCGAATGGAGAGACCCACAGACCATGTTCCGTATAACTCCTGCTATACTCCATCTGGTATCTGCAGCCAAGGTTACAGAACTCTTGGAGCTTAGGGATGAGATGGAAGAAGACAAGGAAGCATAACATGGTACATACGATAATACTTAGCTATAGCAATGAATTGAAAATGGGACATTTTCAAAAAGCTAATTATGATGGGAGATTTTAATGATAAGACTTAATAAGGTTTATGTATATAACTGGGGTAAGTTCGATGAGCCTACGCTCCTTCCGATAGGTGATGTGACCCTTTTGTCAGGAGCCAATCAGGCCGGTAAATCCCAGATCATAGATGCAGTTATGATGGTCCTTACAGGCAAGAAGAAAGGAATCTTCAATAAGGCTGCAGACAAGCATTCTGCAAGAAATGTAGAGAAGTATCTGTATGGCTACTGGGCCTCCAACAACCAGGAGAAGTTCCTTCGTCATGACGGCTTTTTTACAAGCTATGTAGTGCTTGAATTCTATAATGATGTCAAGGATACGTATTTCTGCGATGGTTTTGTAGCAGACTGTCCTCAGGATCACACAAGACATGCAGAGCGCTGGATGTCTTTTGCCGGTAAGGGAATCCCTGAGAACCTCTTTGTACTTGATGATATGGCTCTTAATATTAGTGAGCTCAAGAGGTTTCTTGCAACCTATGTAGGCGAAGAGAATTACCATTTCTATACAGATACCGAATACAGTAAGTATATAATGGCAGCCTATGGCCAGATAAGAAGTGAATATATATCACTTCTAAAGGCAGCAGTATCCTGTAGTATCGGTGAGAACCTCAATATAGGAAGCTTTATAACAGACTCTATATGTTCTGTAAATGAAAGTGTCGATCTTACTTCCATAAGAAGTACCATACATGACTACTATGATCTTCGTGACAAGGCTCAGTCCAGCCGCAGGAAGCTTGAGAAGCTTGAGAAGATAAGTGAAGCTTATAACGTATATCACGAGGATGCAGTACTTGTTAAGACCCTTGACTATGCGATACTTCGTGATGAACAGAAGATTCTTGAAAAAAGCTGTGAAGATTCCCAGAATCTCATCGAGCAGCTCACCATGGATATAAGTCAGGCCAAAGCCATGAATGAGACCAGGAAGGACAAGCAGAACCGCCTTCAGGACAAGATAGGTCATGTACATGAAGAGCTTGGTAAGTCTGATACAGAGCAGATCAAAAAGAACCTTGAAAGCAAAAGGCAGGCTGTAGATGAGAAGCGAAAAGGCTATCTTGATAACCTTCAGAGTGTACATCAGGCCATTACAAGCAGGGCAGGCAGCTGGCTCATGCTCCTTATGGAAGCTGAGAATGCAGGCTTTAACTGCGATGATGAGTACAAAGAGATACTTAAGAATGCTCAGAATATTAAAATAGAGGACCTTTCTTCTTACCCGGAGAAAGAGGTTGATGACAAGATAGGCAGCCTCTATCAGGAACTGTCCGCTTTTCATGCAGGACTTAAGGCAAGGAGCCTGGAAGTTCGAAATAAGGTGAAGGAGCAGGAAGATAAGATAGAGGCTCTTAAAAGTAATCAGAAGCAGTATCCCAAGGAGACTCTTAAACTTAAAGAGCTTTTGGAAAAAGAGCTTTCGAAGAAATTCGGAAAAGATGTTGAAATCCCGATCTTTGCAGATCTTCTTGAAGTCAAGGATGCAAGCTGGCAGGCAGCAATAGAGGGATATCTTGATAATCAGAGATTCGATTTATTGGTTCCGGAGGAGTATTATGATGAGGCTCTTAAGATATATAGAGCCAGTAAAGATGCTCTTCGTGCCTATAAGTCAGGTCTTGTCGATACCAGAAGGATAAGGGAGAACTGGACAGGAAGTGCTGAAGAGGGTTCTCTTGCACAGGAACTTCTGACGGACAACGATGATGCAAGGCTCTATGCAGATTATAAGCTTGGATTTATCATCAAGGTAGATAATACAGAGGATCTGTATAAGCACAAGTGTTCTATTACCAAGGACCTTCTTATATATAAAGGATTCGTAACAAGAGGTAAGCAGACCAGTCAGACCTTCTATATAGGTAAGAGCGCCATAGAGCAGCAGGCCAAAGAAGCTGCGGATGAGCTTGCAAGACTTGCCGAAGAGAAAGATGCTCTTATGGCCAGCATGTCAGTTACAAGAACTGATAAAGTTGAGAAGTGCCTTGTAGACAGAGACTTTTTTGACAATGCTGTAAGTCATGCAGATGATATAAATGCTCTTGAAGAGGAATCACTTGAACTTCTAAGACAGATAGGAAGCGTTGATACTACTCGTGATGAAGAGCTTCACAATGAGCTTAGAGGCTTGTCCGCCCGCCTTGAAGAGGTAACAGAGCAGATCAGGCTTAGCAGTATCGAATGCGGACGTGCTGAGAACAAGATAGAAAGTGAACAGCGAAAGCTTGCTATAGCCAAGGATGAGATCGCTACTCTTGAAAGTCAGGCTGTTGACGGATCAAGATTCTCTATGGACTGGCGCATGAATGTAGGCGATCCATGGATCAGAGAAGATTCCGGACAGAACAGACGCGGAAGCCTTAAGAAGATCCGTGATGCTCATAACAGAATGAGGCAGGAGACTTTGGATGCTTCTACAAGGCACTTTGCACTTGTAAGAAGGCTTAGGACAGCTTACAACCAGGAAGAGATCGCAGGCTTTGATCCTGAGAGAACCTTCGATAATGAAGAGTATGAGACAGAATACAAGAGACTGTCTGAGAGCGGCTTCACAACATTTGAAGATGAAATAGACAAGGCTGCCCAGAAAGCGACCAATGAGTTCAAGGTTGAATTTATAGGTAAGCTTAAATCCAATATCCAGAAGGCTCAGGAACAGATAGATGCTGTTAATGAAGTGCTGGCTTCCAAGTGGTTTGGTAATGTCAAATACAAGCTTATCCATGAGAAGGCCAAAGGATACGAGCGCTTTTATGATATGTTCATGGATCCAAATCTTGTTAAGGTCGATCCTGATCTTCCGGGATACGGCGGAATATCTATCTTCTCAGGTTTCTTTGAAGAAGCTCACAAAGATGAGCTTGATGAGCTGTTGCAGCTTATAATGGATGAGAAGAATCTGACAACAGAACAAAGGCTTAGCAGAGAGAAGAAGCTTGAGATGTACACAGATTACAGAACATACCTGCGCCTTGACCTGTGCTCCATAGACCATTCCGGATCCAGCAAGTATATGTCTGATGTCATAAGAGATGAGTCAGGATCAGGTATTCAGACTCCTTACTATATAGTAATGTTCGCTGCTATAGCTCAGAAGGTCCGTGCGGCTCAGGGTGAGAATACTTTAAGAGTCGTAATCCTTGACGAAGCATTTAACAAGATGGATGAAAGTAAGATAGCAGCATCAATTGAGCTTCTAAAGAGTTTTGACCTGCAGCCGATATTCTGCTGCGTACCTGAGAAGGTTAAGGTTATAGCTCCTAAAGCTGATATAACCAATATCGTAATGATGTATACCGATAAGAGTAGTTATGTAGAGCACTTCCTTGATAACGAAGCGCTTACACGCATAGTGGAAACTGCCTGAATTTGTAAAGAATTTGGAGATTTTGGTCTGTCCAGGTTAGAAACTTTAGTTAATGATTTTGAACTAAAACTTGATGGTATAGTCGCCGATAACTTATATGCATGTGAGATGGACCAAAATTATTACCTGTTTTGATACCAAGCTTACATTGCTGCTGCGTTTGTTATAAATTACAAAGCTGTAACTATATTTATTAGTTTTAGGAGGTGGATATGACCAGAACAGAAGCGGTTGATAAGAACTTATCTCCGGAGGAGACCAAAGATGTCGTATCCAGAGGGCACGTTTACAATATGCCTTTTGAGGTGAATCAGTATGTATATATGATCACCGGTGGAAGAGCGCTCAAGGTAGTAGTAACTGATATAGGAGTTGGTTCTATCCAGCTCAATGGTCAGTGGTACACCTGGGAAGAGATGGAGAACAAGGGCGGAGTATATGAGGCAGAGTTTGATGCCCTTACTGCTATCGCACAGATGATGTGATGTAGAGTTCCCGACATTACAGGACGTAAAAGGGAATGTCCAGAAGTACATGGATGCACTTCTATTCCCGTCTTTATTTGGGACGCTGGATTTACCTTTGGCGTGGATAAATGCATCTTGACGCACATTTTGTGTGGCTATATAATTAAAAGGCGCTGTACAGGCGCCTTTTATTATTGGGTTGTGCATTAAAGTGTACATTCTATCATATGTTTGGAGACGTATCAAAGTGGTCGTAATGAGGCGCACTCGAAATGCGTTTGTCCGCAAGGGCACGCGGGTTCGAATCCCGCCGTCTCCGCTGATTAGAGCTATAGTTGTTATGGTTGACAATTATGGCTCTTTTTTATGATGATGGTGGCATGCTTCTTTCTGAATAAGAATAGATATAAAGAACAGATCACGTCATCATATTTAAAAAATGTATAACGATTTTCTTGAAGATGGACGTTTTTTTGTTAATATATTACAAAAAAATACTTGATTGTTGTAGGTATTTTTGGTAGATACAATTAACGAAATATCGTATAATGATGGTCGCGGGAGAGGAGTCTTACCACCTTTTGTTTTACTTTTAATTAAGGAGGTACAGTATGTATTTTAAGACAAAGACTATCGCAAAAACTCTCACCGCAGTTCTTTTGGCTATGATCATAGCTGTTATTCCGCTTATAAAAGTAACTGCAGCAAAATCCAAAGATTCGGATTTTGAAGAAATAACTGTTGTTGACATTGATGAGACAACTGTTACGATCACAGACATTGATGAGGATGGAACATGGGGCTATACACTTAAGGTTACTATTGAGAACAAGTCCGAAGATATCACTTACATGTATACAATTGATAATGCATCTCTTAATGGAGTATGTGTTGATCCTTACTTCTCTGCAGAAGTTAAGCCCGGCAAGAAATTAAACGAAGAGATAGAGTTCTATATGACAGATGAAGAAAAGGAACTTATCGGCGAAGTTACGGATATCCATATCCTTATGTATGCTTATGATTCTGATGACTGGTCTGCTGACAATATCTTCGATGAAGACTTCCATATTTATCCTAAGGGAGAAGAGAATGCTGAGGATGTAATAAGAGAAGATGATGATGAAGATGTAGTATTATCTGAAAATGACGATGTAAGATTTATTCTTACCGGCATAGAGTGGGATGATACCTGGGGCTATGAGCTTTCAGTATATATGGTCAATAATACTGATAAGAACGTAGTATTCACAATTGATGATGCATCAATTAATGGATACATGGTAGACGTATACTGGGCAGATTATCTTATGGCGCAGACCAGTGCCCTTGGCGAGATCACCTTCTACCTTGATGATCTTGAAAAGATAGATATTACAGAAGAAGACGAAATAGAAGATTTAGAGTTCTATTTCAGCGTATATGATTCAGATGACTGGTCAGCTCCTGATATCTATAATGAAGATATTTCTCTTACAATTAATTAATAGTAAGTCATATCTATAAAGGCAATCTATGCCTGAGAAAATCCGGTATTAGATAAGATTCCTACACCAAAGCTCTTAATCGAGGGAGAGCTGAGAGGGTTCTTACTAATACCGGATTTTCGTTTGGAACTATTTTTTGACTATAGTTTTAAAATATAGTTTTTAAATTTAGATCTGAAGTATTGTTTTGAAATTATTATTCGTAAGTTTCTGAACTTATTCTACGTCTGCCAGAGCTGCCACATCTTCTTCGCCTGTACGGATCTTTACAACCTTGCCTACATTGTAAACAAAGATCTTACCATCTCCGATGTGGCCGGTGAAGAGAGCGCGCTTTGCAGTTTCAATTACTTTTTCTACAGGGATCTTGGCAACTACGATCTCAAGCTTAACCTTAGGAAGAAGCGTTGCATCCATTTCTACGCCGCGGTATTTTTCGCCCGCACCCTTCTGAATACCGCATCCCATAACCTGAGTTACTGTCATTCCGGTTACGCCCAGATCATTCATTGCTTTTCTGAGCTTATCATAGCGAGAAAGCTTAGCTATGATAACAACCTTATGTATACCGGAATCAGCTTCGGGATAAGTAGGAGCTTTGATAACCTTGACGGATGCATTTTTAAGAGCTTCAGAAGCCTTATCGTATTCCCCGATTCCAAGATCTGTATTTTCATTTTCCTCCATCTCCATGCCTGTGATATCCATAATGGAGAATCCTGCATATGCAGATGAAAGACCGTGCTCAGTAATATCAAGACCAGAAAGCTCCTCTTCTTCAGAAGCCCTAAGCCCAAGAGTTGCCTTGATGACAGCGAATGTGATAACAATAGTTACTACTGTCCAGAGGATTGTTGCAAACATTCCTACAAGCTGTATTCCAAGAAGTTTTAAGCCGCCGCCGTAGAAAAGGCCTACAAGTTCGTTGCCATTAGCATCAGCAAGTGAATATCCCGGAACAGTGTTAGTAGAAAAGAGACCTACAGCGATAGTTCCCCATATACCATTCATCATATGAACTGCTACAGCACCAACGGGATCATCAATCCTAAGAACATTATCAAGAAGCCATACACCAAATACTACAAGAAGTCCTGCTACAACACCAATCATGATAGAACCAAATGCATCAACGCTGTCGCAAGGAGCTGTGATAGCTACAAGACCTGCAAGTGAAGCGTTAAGACACATAGATACATCAGGCTTGCCATATTTTATCCATGTGAAGATCATGCATACTACAGTTGCTACAGCAGGAGCGATAGTTGTTGTTACGAAGATATCACCAAGCTGTTCAAGAGATGTTGCTGCAGCTCCGTTGAATCCATACCAGCCAAGCCAGAGAATGAATACGCCAAGAGCACCGATCGGAATATTGTGTCCTGGGAATGCATTGACCTTAGTGATCTTACCATCAGAATCCTTAGTGAACTTACCAATACGAGGCCCCAGCATCCAAGCGCCGATAAGTGCGCAGATACCACCAACCATATGGATACAGTTAGAACCTGCAAAATCGTGGAATCCCATCTGAGCAAGCCAGCCGCCGCCCCATGTCCAGTGAGCTTCTACAGGATAGATAACACCTGAGATAACAGCTGAGTATACACAGTAAGATATGAACTTGGTTCTTTCAGCCATAGCTCCTGATACGATAGTTGCTGTTGTTGCACAAAATACAAGGTTAAATACAAATCCTGACCAGTCAAAGTCCGCATAGTGTGAGAAGATGTCGAAGTTGGGCATTCCCACAAGACCAAAAAGTGTATCTTCTCCAAGAAAAAGACCAAATCCTATCAGGATGAACATTACAGTTCCGATACAGAAGTCCATAAGGTTCTTCATAATGATATTTCCGGCATTCTTGGCTCTGGTAAATCCTGTTTCAACCATTGCAAATCCTGCCTGCATCCAAAAGACCAGTGCGGCTCCTGCAAGGAACCAGACTCCGAATACCAGTGAGTCAACATAAGATAGCATTTCTTCACTCATAATAAGCCTCCTTTGGGTAAATATATATTTACTCATTCCTCCCATGGTGAGTTTTGAACTCATCCAAATAATTTATATAATAAAAGCGCCGGTAGAGTGGACGTCTCACTCTATCAGCGCCTTTGCTGTTTGTATTGAAGTCGATCTGGCTCTATCAAATCTACTTCAAAAACTATGGAAGTCGATTTGCCTTTGCAAATCGACTTCTGGAGTTAATCTTCATTTATGAAGATTAATCTCCTTTATTCTGAAAACAGAAGATCAGCGTATACAGGGAATGGCCAGTACTGCTCATCTACTACAGCTTCAAGAGCATCTGAAGCACTTCTTGCGTCGTCCATATCCTTGATAATAGTCTTATGAAGATACTTCATAGCTTTGTCAGGATCAGCAGGAACCTTGGCAAAATCTGCTTCAAGCTTGCTGCAGGCAGCTGCAAGAGTATCTGTAAGTATAGCAGTATTTGTAGCAGTATTTTTCTCATACTCAACTACTACGCCGGCAGCTTTAAGTGCAGCAGCTCTCTGACACAGCTCAGCAGTATAAGCTGATGCTGCAGGAAGGATCTGGCGATGGATCATGTCGATCATAGTACGAGCTTCGATCTCGATTGTTGCATTGTAGGTCTCTACGTGGATAGCACCTCTTGCACGAACCTCTTCCTCTGTGTATACATTGTTATCTACATACAGGGCGATATTCTTCTTGGATACATATTCAGGAAGAGCATCTGCTGTAGATACAAGGTTTGCAAGACCTCTCTTCTTGGCTTCCTTGATCCAGGATTCATCATAACCGTTGCCGTTGAAGATGATCCTCTGATGATCTGTGAAAGTCTTCTTGATAAGCTTCTGAAGATCTGACTGGAAGTTCTTGCTCTTTTCAAGTGTATCTGCAAATTCTTTGAGCTCCTGTGCCATGATAGTGTTAAGGGCAATGTTTGGACCTGAGATTGACTGTCCTGATCCAAGCATACGGAACTCGAATTTGTTACCTGTAAATGCCATAGGTGATGTACGGTTTCTGTCAGTATTGTCCTGAGGGATAGAAGGAAGTACATCGATACCGATCTGGATTGAATGCTTGCCTGATCCCTTGTAGGACTTGCCTTCGATGATGCTTCTAACTACTGCATCAAGCTCATCACCAAGGAAGATGGAGATGATAGCTGGCGGTGCTTCCTGAGCTCCAAGTCTGTGGTCATTACCGGCAGATGCTACAGTACATCTAAGAGCTTCCTGATATTCATCTACGCCTTTAACGAATGCTGCAAGGAAGAGAAGGAACTGTGCATTTTCACCTGGAGTTGAACCTGGTTTGAAGAGGTTAACACCTGTATCTGTAGAAAGTGACCAGTTATCATGCTTACCAGATCCGTTAACACCTGCAAAAGGCTTCTCATGAAGAAGACATACAAAGCCGTGTCTGTCAGCAACTTTCTTCATGATCTCCATAGCAAGCTGGTTCTGATCGCAGGCTGCGTTAGCACCTGAATATACAGGAGCCATCTCATGCTGGGATGGAGCAACTTCGTTATGCTTGGTCTTTGAAAGAACACCAACTTTCCAGAGCTCTTCATCAAGATCCTTCATATAAGCGGCAACTCTTGGCTTGAGCTGTCCGAAGTAGTGATCTTCAAGTTCCTGTCCGCGTGGTGGCTTGATACCAAAAAGTGTACGACCTGTAAGCTTTAAGTCTTCACGCTGGTTGTAAAGTTCCTTGTCTACAAGGAAGTATTCCTGCTCAGGACCAACCTGTGCAAGAACTCTGTTACTTTCTGTATCACCAAAAAGTCTTAAGATTCTGATAGACTGTCTTGATACCTCATCCATAGAACGAAGAAGAGGAGTCTTCTTATCAAGTGCCTGACCTGAGTAAGAGCAGAAGATTGTAGGAATGCAAAGTGATCCGTCTTTGATGAAAGCAAAAGATGTAGGATCCCATGCTGTATATCCTCTTGCTTCAAATGTTGCACGAAGGCCACCTGAAGGGAAGGAAGAAGCATCAGGCTCGCCTCTTACAAGCTCCTTACCTGAAAAGTCCATTACGATCTTGCCACCACCAGCAGGCTGAATGAAGCTGTCATGCTTTTCAGCAGTTACACCTGTCATAGGCTGGAACCAGTGTGTATAGTGTGTAGCACCCTTTTCTACAGCCCACTGCTTCATAGCCTGAGCTATCTCATTAGCAGTTGCAAGATCAAGCGGCTGAGCATTAGTGATGCATGTCTTCCATGCATTATAGGATGCTGCAGACAGACGCTCTTTCATGGTCTCTTCATTAAAAACATTGCTTCCGAATAATTCCGGCAATCCTTTTTCCTCGATCATTATGATCCACCTCCGTACTTGATATACTAAAACATTAGTTTTGTTACAAATGAAAAAGGCGCCAAGTGTATCGCTGTGCGAATACAATTGGCGCCTTTGCCTATTATTGACTGGTTATTTTATTGCAACAAAAAGGGCAGTTGGGATATGTCCCACTGCCCGGCTCCATTGTCGAAACAATTGATAGACAGATAATAATCCCAGAAAAATAATTTGTCAACAGGCAATTTAAAAAAATGTCACGCTAATTTGTAGCGCGGACTTCCCAATTGGGAGTTGATGAGTTCAAGAGGGTAGATATGGAAGGAATGGTGCACTTCGCATATAAAAATGAAGGTGATATTAATCTGGTTATAAAAACGGAATGGAGCGTTTTTAACATCTTTATAATCGTAGTTGACAAAAATAATATAATTGCTGCATAATTACAAAAAACAAAATTGTATACACTAATACAAGCGATATACTTTTATTTGCATTTAGATACTATACACTAATATAAAACGCAACGAAGACGTTGCCTTGAACTTATTAATAAGTTCGGGCTGCGTCTTTTTTTATATCTATAGTAAGTTGTTCAGACTTCTCAAAATATGTGGGAAGCAGATGAAATTCTCTAGTAGGCAGATTTTAGTAAAGGAAAAGGGATCAGATTATGTCACAGGAAAACCAGCAAAGTTGCAGTGATCAAAGAAGTAAAGAATTCTGGCAAATGGAGCATGACGCATGTGGTATCGGCGCTGTCGTCAATATTGACGGTCATGCTGACAACAAAGTTTTGGATGATGCTCTTACCATAGTAGAGAAGCTTGAGCATAGGGCAGGTAAGGATGCAAGCGGCAAGGTCGGTGACGGCGTTGGTATCCTTACACAGATCTCACACAGCTTTTTCAAAAAAGAGGCTAAAAAGCTCGGTATTAATATCGGTCATGCCAGAGACTACGGCGTTGGTATGTTCTTTTTCCCACAGGATGATCTTAAGAGAACCTTCGCTATGCGTATGTTCGAAGTGATAACTGAAAAGAACGGTCTTAAATTCCTTGGATGGAGGAAGCCTTCTGTTAATCCTCAGATCCTTGGAGATGTAGCAAGAGACTGTATGCCTTATATCATGCAGTGTTTCATCGAAAGGCCTTCGGATGTCTCCAGAGGCATAGAGTTCGACAAAAAGCTCTATGTTCTTCGCCGCGAGTTCGAGCAAAGTTCAGACGATACCTACATTACATCTCTTTCATCAAGGACCATCGTATATAAAGGAATGTTCCTTGTAGCTCAGCTTAGAAAGTTCTATGAAGACCTTAAGGATCCCAGCTTCGAGACAGCTATAGCTATCGTTCATTCAAGGTTTTCTACCAATACTACTCCAAGCTGGGAGAGAGCGCATCCTTATAGATTCATAGCTCATAACGGCGAGATCAATACTATAAGAGGTAACAAGGACAGGATGCTTGCAAGAGAAGAGACTATCACATCATCTCCTCTTGGAAGTGACCTTGATAAGGTATTCCCTGTAGTATCAGCCCAGGGTTCAGACTCTGCTATGCTGGATAACACTCTTGAGTTTATGTATATGAATGGTATAGATCTTCCACTTGCAGTTATGATGACTATCCCTGAGCCCTGGAAGCACAATAACTTCATGGATGAAGACAAGAAGGACTTCTATCACTACTATGCGACTATGATGGAGCCATGGGATGGTCCTGCAGCGATCCTGTTTACAGACGGAGAGATAGTAGGAGCTACCCTTGATAGAAACGGTCTTAGACCAAGCCGCTATTACATCACAGATGATAACAGACTTATCCTGTCATCTGAAGTTGGAGTTCTTGACATAGAGCCTGAGCATATAACTGTTAAGTCAAGGCTTCAGCCCGGCAAGATACTACTTGTAGATACTAAGAAAAAGAGGATCATATCAGACGAAGAGTGTAAGCGCTACTATGCAGGTCAGAACCCGTATGGTGAGTGGCTTGACAGAAACCTTCTGCACTTAAAGCACCTTTCTATTCCTAATAAAAAGATTCCGACTCACACTCAGCAGATGCGTGACAAGCTCTATAAGGTGTTTGGCTATAGCTATGAAGATGTCAAGACAGGGATCCTTCCTATGGCTACTAATGGCATAGAGGCAACTCAGTCCATGGGACATGACGTACCTCTTGCAGTATTGTCTGAGAATAGTCAGCCCTTTTTTAACTACTTCAAGCAGCTCTTTGCACAGGTTACTAATCCGCCTATTGACTCGCTTCGTGAGCAGATAGTTACAGATACAACAGTATATGTGGGATCTGACGGTAACCTCTTAAATGCAAGCGCAGATAACTGCAGAGTCCTTGAGAT
This sequence comes from Butyrivibrio fibrisolvens, assembly GCF_023206215.1. NCBI lineage: Bacteria > Bacillati > Bacillota > Clostridia > Lachnospirales > Lachnospiraceae > Butyrivibrio > Butyrivibrio fibrisolvens. The sequence continues at coordinate 385,443 of NZ_CP065800.1, read as the reverse complement.
CGACAATCCTATCCTTACAGGTGTCGATATCATGAAGATCAAGCACCTGGACCAGCAGGGACTTCGTTCCAAGGTTATATCACTTCTATACTATAAGAATACACAGATAGAGAAGGCTATCGATCAGCTCCTTGTATCAGTAGACAGAGCATATGCCAAGGGCTACAACATCGTGATCCTGTCAGATAGAGGAGTTGACGAAAACCATGTACCTATCCCGTCACTTCTTGCAGTATCAGCTGTAGAGCAGCACCTTGTAGCTACTAAGAAGAGGACTGCGGTATCCATAATCCTTGAAAGCGGCGAGCCTCGTGATGTACACCAGATGGCAACACTTCTTGGATTTGGTGCAAGAGCTATTAATCCATATCTTGCTCATGAGTGTATCTCTGAGCTCATAGACATAGGGATACTTGATAAGGACTATCATACAGCGATTGCAGATTATAACAGTGCTATCCTTCACGGAATAGTCAAGATCGCTGCCAAGATGGGTATATCTACACTTCAGTCTTATCAGTCTGCAAGGATATTCGAGGCAATAGGCCTTTCGAAAGAGCTTATTGACAAGTATTTTACAGGAACAGTGTCAAGAGTAGGAGGAATAGGTCTTAAAGAGATAGGCAATGAAGTTGCAGCCCGTCATGATCATGCCTTTGATCCTATGGGACTTACAACAGATACAAGCCTTGACAGTATAGGATTCCATAAGCTTAGAAGCGGCGAAGAGAAAGAGGATCATCTCTATAATCCTCAGACTATCATCGCACTTCAGCAGGCAACAAGGACAGGAGACTATGCAAGATTCAAAGAGTATACAGCTCTTGTAGACAATGAAAAGCCCCATACACTTCGAGGTCTTCTTACATTTGAGCATGTAAATGAATCTATACCGATTGAAGAGGTAGAGCCGGTATCTGAGATAGTAAAGAGATTTAAGACAGGTGCTATGTCTTATGGTTCTATCTCAAAAGAAGCTCATGAGACACTGGCTATAGCCATGAACAGACTCGGCGGAAAATCAAATACAGGTGAAGGCGGTGAAGATCCAAACCGCTTTGGAACAGAGAAGTGCAGTGCTATAAAGCAGGTAGCATCAGGAAGATTTGGTGTTACAAGTGAGTATCTTGTTAATTCCAAGGAGATACAGATCAAGATGGCACAGGGCGCAAAACCCGGAGAAGGCGGACACCTTCCAGGAGGTAAGGTATATCCCTGGATTGCAGAAAGGAGATATTCAACTCCCGGAGTTGCACTTATATCACCTCCTCCGCACCATGATATCTATTCTATAGAAGACCTTGCCCAGCTTATCTATGATCTCAAGAATGCCAACAGGAAGGCCAGGATATCAGTCAAGCTTGTATCAGAAGCAGGCGTAGGTACTATAGCATCAGGTGTTGCCAAGGCAGGAGCTCAGGTCATCCTTATATCTGGTTATGATGGCGGTACAGGTGCTGCTCCCGGAAGCTCTATACATCATGCAGGACTTCCATGGGAACTAGGTCTTTCAGAAGCGCATCATTCACTTATAGAAAGCGGCCTTCGTGACAAAGTAATCATCGAAACAGATGGTAAGCTCATGAGCGGAAGAGATGTAGCTATCGCAGCCCTTCTTGGAGCAGAGGAGTTTGGATTTGCAACAGCTCCCCTTGTAACTATGGGATGCATGATGATGAGAGTCTGCAACAAGGATACATGTCCTTTTGGTATAGCAACTCAGAATGAGAAGCTCAGGAAGAACTTTAAAGGTAAGCCCGAATATGTCATGAACTTCATGAATTTCATAGCACAGGAACTTCGTGAGATCATGGCAGAGCTTGGATTTAGGACTGTAGATGAGATGGTCGGAAGGTCAGACTGCCTTAAGATGAAGGATCATCAGATAACAGAAAGAGCTGAGACCGTAGACCTTAAGATGGTCATCGATTCATCATATGCCAAGGTACCCGAGAGGCATTTTAATCCGTCCAAGGCATATGACTTCCATTTGGAAAAAACTGTTGATGAAGCAATCCTTCTTTCTAAATTCAAAGAAGCACTTCGTACAGGAGAGCCTACCAGTGTAGATATCAAAGTAAGCAGCACTAACAGAACTGTAGGAACAATCTTCGGTTCTGAAGTTACGCAGAAGTTTGGAGATACTCTTTTGGATGATACCTTCACTGTTAATTGTGAAGGAGGCGGTGGCCAGTCTTTTGGTGCATTCCTTCCAAAGGGTGTAACACTCAGACTTTCAGGAGATGCCAATGACGGATTTGGTAAGGGATTATCAGGAGGTAAGCTTGTAGTAGTTCCTCCAAAGGGATCGGTATTTGATACTTCCAAAAATATCATCATAGGTAACGTGGCACTCTACGGAGCTACCAAGGGTAAGGCTTATATAGCAGGCGTTGCAGGTGAGAGGTTCTGTGTACGTAATTCAGGTGCTGTTGCTGTTGCAGAAGGTTGCGGCGATCACGGCCTTGAATACATGACAGGAGGACTTGCTGTAATACTTGGAACAACAGGCAAGAACTTCGCAGCAGGTATGAGCGGTGGTATAGCTTATGTTCTTGATGAGCAGCATGATCTATACAAGAGGATGAATAAGAGCATGGCTTCGCTCAATGAAGTGACTGAGAAGTATGACATAGAAGAACTTAGAAATGTTCTCATAGATTATGTCAAAGAGACAGGATCAGAACATGGCAGGAAGATCCTTGATAATTTCGAAGCTTATCTTCCTCACTTTAAGAAGATAGTTCCAAATGACTATCAAAGGGTCCTTGCAGCTATCAGTAAGTACGAAGAGCAGGGCCTTAAAAGAAGTAATGCTGTTCTTGAAGCCTTTAATGAAATCACACATAAAGGAGCATGATCATGGGCAAGTCTACAGGATTTATGGAATATAAAAGAGTTGATGAAAACTCCGGAGCTGTCAAAGACAGGATCAAAAATTTTAATGAATTTCATAAGCATCTAAATGAAGATGACAGGATAAAACAGGCCGCAAGATGCATGGACTGCGGCGTTCCTATGTGCCAGTCAGCTATTAGATTAAAAGGTATGGTAACAGGATGTCCTCTTCATAACCTCATACCTGAATGGAATGATGAGATATATCAGGGCCACTATGAGCATGCGCTTTCAAGACTTTTAAAGACCAGTAACTTTCCGGAATTCACAGGAAGAGTATGTCCTGCATTATGTGAGAAAGCCTGCATCTGCGGAACTGTAGAAGATGCTGTAACTATACACAACAATGAACTTTTCCTAATAGAAAAAGGCTTTGAAGAAGGTTACATGAAGCCCAGGATCCCTGCGATCAGAAGTGGCAAGAAGGTTGCAGTCGTAGGAAGCGGTCCATCCGGCCTTGCAGCCGCTGATCAGCTCAACAGAAGAGGACATAGCGTAACTGTATATGAAAGAGACGACCGTATAGGCGGATTACTTATGTATGGAATCCCCAATATGAAGCTTCAAAAGGAAGTTATCATACGAAGGCAAAAGCTCATGGAAGCAGAGGGAGTTGTATTCAGAACATCAGTTGATGTGGGCGTAGATATAAAGGCAGCAGATCTTCTTAAAGAATATGATGCTGTAGTCCTTAGCTGCGGAGCTAAGAACCCAAGACCACTTGCAGCAGCTGATATTGATAATACAAAAGGTATATACTATGCCGTTGACTTTCTTAAGTCTACCACCAAAGCCATAATTGCCAGCGGCGCCCTCCTTCAGGACAAGGTTACACTTACATCTGCCAAGGAAGGTTCATATATAAGCGCCAAGGACAAAAATGTTGTGATCGTAGGCGGCGGAGATACAGGTAATGACTGCGTTGGAACATGCATAAGGCACGGAGCAAGGTCTGTAACTCAGATAGAGATGATGCCATGCCCTCCTGTAGAAAGAGCAGCTTCCAATCCATGGCCCGAATGGCCCAAAGTCTTAAAGACAGATTATGGTCAGGAAGAAGCTATAGGAGTATATGGTCATGATCCAAGGATCTATGAGACTACAGTAAAAGAAGTTATATCCAAGAATGGCAAAATACTTGCAGTTAAGACTGTAAAAGTTAAGTTCGACAATGGAAAACTTGTAGAAGTCCCCGGAACAGAAAGTACACTAAAATGCGACCTTCTCCTTATAGCGGCAGGTTTTATCGGTTGTCAGGAATATGTAGCCAAGGATTTCGGCGTAGCCCTTTCTAAGAGAAATACTGTAGCAACTACTGATCCTGATGTATATACAACAGGTGTCAAAAAGGTATTCACAGCAGGAGATATGCACAGAGGTCAGTCCCTTGTAGTATGGGCTATTGCAGAAGGAAGAGCCTGTGCAAGGGAAGTTGATGAGTATCTGATGGGATATAGCAATATGTAATATACAGGATCGTAATGACCTATCAAATATGATGAGGTAGGTGTCAAAATTGAAATAATATAGGATGTTTGGAGGATGTATAGATGTGTACAATACTCGGATTTTGCTCTAGAGGAGCAAAAGAAGAAGTCTGCGAAGACATGCTTTTAAAATGTGCTTCCAGAGGCCCTGATATGACCAGAGTGCAGAGGGTTGAAGAAGGGATTCTTGGATTTGGAAGACTCTCTATCATGGGACTTACAGATAAGGGAATGCAGCCCTTTAATCATAAAGGTAATACGCTTGTATGTAACGGAGAGATATACGGTTTTAGAAAGTTAAAAGATTATCTTATTGGTATAGGATACAGCTTTGAATCTGACAGTGACTGTGAGATTCTTCTCCCCTTATATGACAGACTTGGAGCAGCGATGTTCTCGCTCCTTGATGCAGAATTTGCTCTTATAATCTATGACCATAGAAAGAGAACATTTGTAGCAGCAAGAGATCCAATCGGAATAAGACCCCTTTATTATGGATATGACAAGAATGGTCATATAGTATTTGCATCTGAGCCCAAGATGCTGGTAGATGTATGCGATAAGATAAGTCCATTCCCTCCCGGATACTACTACGAATATGGCAAGTTCATAAGATATGCAGATCCTTCTCAGGTAAGCGGCCCTTATATAGATGGAAGTCTGGAAGATATCTGCAAAGGTATACATGATAGGCTGGTAACAGGAATAGACAAAAGGCTTGATGCAGATGCCAAGGTTGGGTTCCTTCTATCTGGCGGTCTTGACTCTTCACTTGTATGCGGCGTTGCTGCAAGAAAGACGGACAAGCCTCTTGAGACATTCTCTATAGGTATGGATATAGATGCCATCGATCTTAAGTATGCAAGAGAAGTTGCGGACTATATAGGAAGTAATCATCACGAAGTCATCATATCAAGAGATGATGTAATAGGAGCTCTTGATACTGTTATTAAGACTCTTGGAACCTATGATATCACTACGATAAGGGCATCTATAGGTATGTATCTTGTATGCAAATGGATCCATGAGAATACTGATATTAGGGTTATCTTGACAGGTGAGATATCAGATGAACTTTTTGGATATAAATATACTGACTTTGCTCCAAGTGCTGAGGCTTTTCAGGAAGAGTCAGCCAAGCGTATCAGAGAGCTTCATATGTATGACGTACTTAGAGCAGACAGATGCATCTCTGTTAACTCCTTAGAAGCAAGGGTCCCTTTTGGTGATCTTGACTTTGTAAACTATGTAATGAGTATAGATCCAAAGCTTAAGATGAATACCTACGGTATGGGAAAATATCTCCTTCGTCATGCCTTTGAAGATGATAAGGTCATACCTGAAAACATCCTGATGCGTGAAAAGGCAGCATTCTCGGATGCAGTAGGTCATTCACTTCGAGATGATCTTGTAGAGTATGCAGAGAGTCTGTACACAGATGAAGAGTTTGAAGAAGGATGTGAGAAGTATACTTTTGCAAAACCTTTCACCAAAGAGTCACTTCTGTACAGGGATATATTCGAGAAGTATTATGGCGATAACGCTCAGATGGTAGTAGATTTCTGGATGCCCAATAAAGAGTGGGAAGGCTGCGATGTAGACGATCCGTCTGCAAGAGTCCTGGCTAATTACGGCAACAGTGGCGTATAACAAGTAATATAAATCCCAAGCTGGAATTAGTATCTGGCTTGGGATTTTTATAGTAGCATGAATGCTTAGTATTGTTCCATTTCGTTTTTGATTGCGAAATATGCTGGTTTTGGTTCGTAGTTCTGGTCGAAGATACGGGTATTGGTGGTGTCGCCTTCGCGGTAGTGATCTACAAGTCCGAACAGTGTTACGCAGGTGATGTTAGCAGGGCCGCCTGCTTCTGTGTCCATGTCGTGAAGGAGCTTAAATACTTGTCCGTATCTGGTTGCCTGCTTTTCGAACTGTTCAGGAGTTTCGGATTCTACGCCGATAGAAAGCTCTGTTACCTGAATCTCAAGGCCAAGTTCTGCGAATTTGGTGATAGCAGTCTTGATGGCTTCATCATTGGGATAGTCGATGCCCCAGTATCCCTGCATTCCGATACCGTCTATAAGTCCCTCGTCCTTAAGGTGTGAGCACAGGTCATAGATGGCCTGAGTTTTTGGAGTCTGGTAGGTGTTGTAGTCGTTGTAGAAGAGCTTGACGTCTTCATCGACATATTTTCTTGCATAGGTAAATGCCATCTCTACATAATCTTCGCCGATGGTGTCATACCATGGGTTAGGGTCTTCGCCTGTCATAGTCCTGCACATGAAGTAGCTGTCAGGATCATAAGCGCCGGGTTCTACAGCTTCGTTGACAACATCCCAGCAGTATATAACTCCGGGGTATTCGTCCTGAACATGAGTTACAAGCTGTCTTATATAGCTTTCCATTCTAAGGAGCATTGTATCCTTATCTACATATTCACCGTCATCAGTGTAGCCTTCTCTGAAGAACCATCCCGGAGCCTGGGTATGCCATACAAGAGTATGCCCACGCATCTTCATTCCATTGTCTTTGCACCACTGCAGAGTAGGATCGATGGATGCAAAGTTAAGTGCAGGCTCTTCGTTACCATTTTTAAGATTATCCTGTGATCCGAACTGATCGAGGATATAGCAGCTCTTCATAAGATTGGTCATAGTACAACTATTAAACTGCTCTTTGCTAAGTTCCATATACTGTGGGATATTAAGTGTCTGATTCTCAAGAGTACTTCCATTGATACCAACCCCAAGCAGGAAGTAATCTTCGCACAGATCCTTAAGAGGAACAACTTCCTGATCTTCATAAGCGCTTGTCTCATCACCTGTAACAAGGTTTTCGGAATCAGAACTGCCTTCACTTGCTGTATCCCCATCTGACGCGCCTCTCTCCGCTGCATCGGCAGATCCTTCTACAGATGCAGCTTGCCCGGAAGATGCATCTGTTCCATCTTTGGCTCCGTCCTCATTAGATGCTGCCGCGCTGCATCCTGATAGCAGAGCGATTATTAGTGCCCCCGATAATAGTTTTCTTACCTTCATAACGCCTCCCATATATTGTATTGATATAGTTTTTGATATTAAAAATATACGTCATGACGTCTCGCCGTGCTTATCATCTGTTGTTATTCACTTGTGGATGATTGCTAAGTTGAAGCGATAATGGGTGAACTACTCCGACTTCTATAAGTCGGAGTAGTTCACAGAATGAATCAAAGAAAAGTACGATGAATCAGGCTCACAAATGCACATACATAATAGCAGGAATAGAAAGATGGAAAAAGAATAGCTGCTAAGAATAGAGTGATATATGGCGCAGACCAAGATGTTGGTTCTGCGCCTTTCGTGTCATTTAAATGTTTTTAGTAGTGCCTCTCCAAAAGTCTACAGCTTCTTCAAGCCATCCGGATACTTCAAGTCCGTTTCCAAGTCCAAAGCTGTGACCCCCTTTTGAGCCAATCCTGGTGATATGTTCTACGCCAAGCTTAGTAAGAACTGCGTCCATTGCCTTACTATTGGCTACAGGAACTGTGCCGTCATCTTCATTGGCAACGATGTATGTCTTTGGATAGGAGCTGTCTATGTGTGATGGAAGGTCATAGGATGACACAAGCTTACTATCAACATCAGGACCTGCAAGGCGTCGCAGAAATGGCGCGATGCCTTCTCTCATAGGATTGCCTACAGGAAGAGAAGTATATGCCTTATAGAACTCGTTCATGCAGACAGCTGTATATCCAAGGAATATTGTAGGACTTGGTATTTTCGCTCTTGTATGCTGGGCTATGATCATCGATGTAATTGATGATATTGAAGTACACAATAACTACCGTTCAGATGGTACTGTATACGCTGTATATTCATTTGCAAGAAAGCTCGGCCAGGCCGGTGCATCAGGTCTTACAGGACTTCTTCTTTCTATCACAGGATACACAGCTGAGACAGCATTTGATACAGGCGTAGTCAACGGCATCTATAACGTTGCTACCCTCATTCCGGCTATAGGAATGGTTCTTCTTTCACTCTCACTTATTTTCTTCTATCCTCTTTCAAAGAAGAAGGTTGAAGATAACATAGAAGTACTCAGAAAGCGTAGAAACGGCTGATTCCATAATTGGCAGACGACCTTACAATTCTTGGTGTTAACAGATAAGTATAAAAAGAGTTTCTTAACTGTTGACAAAAGATAAGAATGGCGAAATAATAATTCGGTGTTATACGAGTTTTATTTGAAAACATAAAGTTATATTTATAAAGAAATTTGCATATATGAATTTAAATAAAAATTCACTTTTACTATTACTTCGAATTATAATAAGTTGATTTTTAAAGAAAAGCTGACGAAGGCGTTAGGGATTTTCATTAGTTCCTGTACCCTTTTGTCAGCTTTTTTATTATCAATAACTCAAACTACCCACTTGGCCGGGGGCATGTCCGGAAAAACCTCGCCAAGGCAGGCGGAATATAAATCTTTGCCACGTTTTTTAATTGTTTTATAAAATTCATGAGCGTGATAGATGGAGATTTTTATTCTGCCAGGGGTCCACATGTCTGAGCGAAGCGAGTTTGGACCCCAGAATAAAAAGCTCCAGATATCATGCCATGTTACAGGATGTAACTGGACATGTATAGAAATACATGGATGTATTTATATGTCCTAGAATTCATAAAACAATTAACAACGTGGCAAAGATTTATATTCCGCCTGCCTTGGCGAGATTTTTCCGGACATGCCTCCGACCAAGTGGGAATCTTGATCTCATCATTTAGAAATAGGAGAAGCGTATGTTGTCGGAAGATCGAATTGGCGAAGAGTGTGGTGTTTTTGGTATGTATGACCTTTCGGGAGGTGATGTTGCAAGATCCATATATTATGGACTTGAGTCACTTCAGCACAGAGGTCAGGAGAGCTGCGGTATTGCAGTAAGCGATACAAACGGCCCCAAAGGAAAAGTCCTTTCCCGCAAGGATATGGGACTTGTGAATGAAGTATTTACAGGTGAAGACATAGACAAGCTTGTGGGCAATATAGGCGTTGGCCATGTCAGATACTCAACTGCAGGATCCTCAGTAAGAGAAAATGCCCAGCCCCTTGTTCTTAACTATGTTAAGGGAACCCTTGCCCTTGCACACAATGGCAACCTGACCAATGCTCCAGAACTTAGAGATGAGCTTGCATATACCGGAGCAATCTTCCAGACTACAATCGACTCTGAGCTTATCGCTTATCTTATTGCAAGGCAGAGACTTCGTACAGCCAGCGTTGAGGATGCTGTTGCTCTTGCTATGCCTCAGATCAAGGGAGCTTACAGCCTTGTTATCATGTCCCCTCGTAAACTTATAGGAGCAAGAGACCCTCACGGATTCAGACCACTTGTCCTTGGCAAAAGAGACAACGCATACATCTTTGCATCAGAGACCTGCGCTCTTGATACTATAGATGCCGAATATATAAGAGATGTTGAGCCCGGAGAGATAGTAACTATCACTTCTGATGGACAGATCCTTTCTAATAAAACAAGATGCATTCCTGAAAAAGAGCACGGACACTGCATCTTTGAATATATCTATTTTGCAAGACCTGATTCTGTTCTGGATGGTCAGAGCGTATATGATGCAAGAATAAGAGCCGGAAGATTCTTATACAAGGATGATCCGATAGATGCTGATATCGTAGCAGGTGTACCAGAATCCGGCAATGTTGCAGCACTTGGTTATTCCATGGAGTCAGGTATTCCTTATGGTCAGGTCTTTGTCAAGAACTCTTATATAGGAAGAACCTTTATAAAGCCCGGACAGAAGAACCGTGAGAGCAGCGTCAAGGTCAAACTCAATGCTTTAAACCATGCAGTAAATGGTAAGAGAGTTGTCATCATAGATGACTCTATAGTACGTGGTACGACTTCAGACAGGATCATCAGGATGCTGCGAGAAGCTGGAGCCAAAGAGGTACATATGAGGATATCATCGCCTCCATTTCTCTGGCCATGCTATTTTGGCACAGATATCCCTGCAAGAGAGCAGCTTATTGCCTATAACAAAAGTATAGAAGATATACGAAAGATAATAGGGGCAGATTCTCTTGGTTATCTTAAGCTTAATAGACTTGGGGACCTTGTAGATAACAAGATGTCTATCTGCGAAGGCTGCTTTACAGGAAGATATCCTGAAGAGCCGCCTGTAAGCGACATCCGCGGTGAATTTGAAGCATAATATTTTTATTAAGAGAGCGCTATAAGTATTTGGTTACTTATAGCGCTTTATAATATGTTAGAATTAGTGGTAGTGTTTTTTGAGGTAAGGAGGGATGAGTTTGAAAATGTTCCATTTTCAAACCCGAATTGATGTCGCGAGCTCCATCAATTCGAACCATTAGCCGCTCGTTTCACTCGCGACATGAGGTTATTTATGATTAGAATAGGTATGCTTACAAGTGGTGGTGACTGTCAGGCTTTAAATGCAGCTATGAGAGGCGTGGTTAAGTGCCTTGATGCTAGCGGCACGCAGATGGAGATCTATGGATTTCTTAATGGTTATAAAGGCCTTATTAACGGCGATTTTAAGATGCTTACGCCTCGAGATTTCTCAGGACTTCTTACAAGAGGTGGGACGATTCTTGGTTCATCCAGAGTTCCTTTTAAGACTATCCACGAACCCGATGAAGAGGGCAAAGACAAGGTTGCATGCATGAAACAGACCTATTACAAGCTTCAGCTGGATGTCCTTGTAGTTCTTGGCGGCAATGGTTCTCAGAAGACAGCCAATCTCCTTAGAGAAGAAGGGCTTAATATCATATCTCTTCCTAAGACAATAGATAACGATCTCTGGGGGACTGATATGACTTTTGGTTTCCAGAGCGCAGTTGATGTTGCTACTAATGCAATCGACTGCATCCATACAACAGCAGATTCTCATGGCCGCGTATTTATAGTAGAAGTTATGGGGCATAAAGTCGGCTGGCTTACCCTTAATGCAGGTATTGCAGGAGGCGCTGATATCATCCTGATCCCTGAGATTCCCTATGATATAGACAAGGTTATAGAAGCTATCGAAAGACGTGCTACAAATGGTTCGAGATTCACCATCCTTGCAGTTGCAGAGGGTGCTATCTCCAAAGAGGATGCCAAGCTTACCAAGAAAGAGTATAAGAAGAAACTTTCAAGTTATGCATTCCCTTCTGTATCATACGAGATCGCAGATCAGATTCAGAAAAAGACGGGTCGCGAAGTCAGAGTTACAGTTCCCGGGCATATGCAAAGAGGCGGAGTGCCTGATCCTTATGACAGAGTATTTGCAAGCCGTGTCGGAGTAGAGGCAGGACAGCTTATTCTTAACAAAGAATACGGATATATGATCGCATACAAGAATCGTGAGATGGTCAAGGTCCCTCTTAAAGAGGTTGCCGGCAAGCTCAAGTCCCTTCCAAAGGATGCAAGTATTATCAAGGAAGCCAAGATGCTTGGTATCTGCTTTGGAGATTAATGGTAAGAGAGATTCCTTTCTTGTGTTATAATGTTGTAGGTGTCAAAGCTCATGGCCAAGAGCGCCTATCATAGATTTTATTAGCCTATGCTTATAGTTTTGGCAGTGTAACATTATTATTTATAAAAAATAGGATATTGCGAAAAGAGTATTAGAGATGCCATACGTAGCATTATATAGAAAGTTCCGTCCTCCGACATTTGAAGATGTCAAAGGCCAGGATCATATAGTAACAACACTTAAAAATCAGATAATATCAGACCGTGTGGGACATGCATATCTGTTCTGCGGAACCCGTGGAACAGGTAAGACGTCTGTAGCCAAGATACTTTCAAGGGCTGTTAACTGCGAGCATCCCGTAGATGGCAATCCTTGCGGTGAGTGCGAGACCTGCAGAGCCATAGCAGAAGGCAGATGCGTTGACGTTGTCGAGATCGATGCTGCATCCAACAATGGTGTTGATAATATCAGAACCATCATAGATGAAGTGTCCTATTCTCCTACAATGGGCAAGAAGAAAGTGTACATCATCGATGAGGTACACATGCTCTCTACAGGAGCTTTCAATGCACTTCTAAAGACACTTGAAGAGCCTCCGGAATATGTGCTTTTCATTCTGGCTACTACTGAAGTTCAGAAGATACCGATCACTATTTTATCAAGATGCCAAAGGTATGATTTTCATCGTATCACTATAGATACTATAGAAGACAGACTTAAGGAAGTTACTGAAAGAGAGGGTATCAAAGCACAGGAGAAGGCACTTAGATATATCGCAAGAGCTGCTGACGGATCCATGAGAGATTCCTTAAGCCTTCTGGATCAGTGTGTTGCCTTTAACTACGGGCAGGAGCTGACCTATGATAAGGTACTGGGAGTGCTGGGAGCAGTTGATACAGCAGTCTTTGGTCAGATGTTTAAAGCTCTGACACAGTCAGATGCCAAGGAAGCACTTAGCATCCTTGCAGATGTAGTTATACAGGGAAGAGAGCTTTCACAGTTCGTTGCGGATTTTGTATGGTATCTTAGGAATTTGATGCTGGTCACAACTTCTGATAATGTAGAAGATGTTGTTGATATATCATCTGATAATCTTGAGGTATTAAAGGATCAGGCCCAAGCTACTGACATAGATACTATAATGCATTTTATAAGCGTATTTTCAGAGCTTGAAGCAAGTTTGCGTTTTGCTGCGCAAAAGCGTATTCTGATTGAGATGGCGCTTATAAGGATCTGTCGCCCTCAGATGGAAGGCACAACAGATGAGGGACTGGCTCAGCGTGTAAGAGCTCTTGAGAATAAAGCAAGAGAATCTGCTGATATCATAGACAGGATCAGGAATGGACAGATTGCTGTGACAAATGCTGCGTCTTCCGGCGCATCATTAGAAGCTCCAAAACCTGTAGCAGCAAGGAAACTTGATAAGCCGATCCCTGAGGATATCAAAGCTGTAGTTGACGGGTTCGATCGCTTTCTTGGCGGTATGAAAGATGCTGCCCTTAAGAACTTCATGAAGACTGACAGACCCAGACTGTCTCTTGGAGCTGATAATACTCTTCAGATGGTATTTAATAACCAGGTCACCATGGGAATCATTGAGGCTCAGAAGAAGTATCTTGAACAGGAACTTGCAGATGCTTTTGGCAAGGATATCAAGGTCGAGATAAGAGCTCTTGCCAAGGGTGAACAGTTTGAGGAGTCATATATAGACCTTGAAGCTATAAAGTCTGCAATACAGTTTGATGTTGTGACAGAAGATGAAGTTAATAGGCCTGTAGAGGATACAATCTCTAAGGACAATGTGTCTGATGGTGCAAGTGATAGTCAGCCGACAGGCGGAGTATCTGATAGTATAAATGAAAGTCAGGCTGTGGATGAAGTATCCGGTGATATAAGCGATATGCATGATGCGGACTACGGATTTATGACGGAGTCGCTTCAGAATCTTAGTCCTGAAGATGATGGCAATTCTTTTGAAGAAAAGGATGAGCCTGATGATGAGGTCTGATCGTGTTTGGATTTAGAAGTATTTTAAATGTAGATCCAAATGCATTAAATTTTATTTTTTAATAATTAGTACATAGAATTTATTCATATGTCTTTTTATAAAATGGATTTTACGGAGGTATTATTTTATGAGTAAGCGTGGAGGATTTCCTGGCGGAATGCCTGGAAACATGAATAATCTGATGAAGCAGGCACAGCGTATGCAGCGTCAGATGGAAGAGAATCAGAAAGAGCTTGAGACTAAAGAGTTCACAGCTAAAGCCGGCGGCGGTGCTGTAGAAGCAACTGTTACAGGTGGCAAAGAGCTCAAGTCTATCAAGATTTCTCCGGAAGCGGTTGATCCTGATGATGTAGAGATGCTCCAGGATCTTATCGTTGCTGCAGTTAATGAAGCTATGGGCGAAGCTGATAAGGCTAACGCAGAAGTCCTCGGCAAGATGACAGGCGGACTTGGCGGCTTTGGAGGACTTGGATTCTAATGGATCTGTACAGTGGCCATGTTAACAAGCTGATAGAAGAGCTTTCTTCTCTCCCCGGAATAGGAGGGAAGTCAGCTCAGAGGCTTGCTTTTTATATTATCAATATGCCCAAGGACCGTGTTGCAAGGCTCTCAGGTGCTATCAATGATGCCAGAGAGAATGTTCACTATTGCAAGAAGTGTTGCACACTTACAGATGGTGATCTGTGTCCTATCTGTTCCAATGACAGCAGGGACAAGTCAACAATAATGGTTGTCGAGAACTCAAGAGATCTTGCGGCATATGAAAGAACAGGCAAGTACAATGGTCTATATCATGTGCTTCAGGGCGTAATATCACCTATGCTTGGCGTAGGACCATCTGATATAAGACTTAAAGAACTATTACAGCGTCTTCAGACAGAGGATGTAAATGAGGTCATCCTTGCTACAGGATCGAGTCTTGAAGGCGAGACGACAGCTATGTATGTAAGTAAACTGGTGAAGCCCACAGGTATCAAAGTGACTCGTATTGCGAGCGGTGTACCTGTTGGAGGGGATCTGGAATATATTGATGAGGTGACGCTACTACGCGCACTAGAGGGAAGGACGGAAGTATGAGCGTAAAGAGAGAATTTGTTGGGGAGACACAAAAGGGACAGGCTGTATATCTTTTCCATATTACTAATAAAAATGATATGGAAGTAACTGTTCTTAATTATGGTATCAACATCCAGAACGTCTTTGTTAAGGACAGTGATGGAAACAGATGCGATGTGGTTCTTGGATTTGATGATTTTGAAGGCTATACAGACAATAAGCCTACTCTTGGATCTACTATAGGACCATCAGCTAACCGTGTAGAGGGTGGTAAGTATACCATTGCAGGCAAGGAATATCATCTTCCACTTAATGAAAACGGTGTAAACAATCTTCATACAGATGGAGACAATGGTTTTCACAAGACAGTATGGGACAGCGAAGAGGGAGACAATCTTGTAAGATTCACTTATAAGGCTGCTGATGGCGAGCTTGGATTCCCAGGCAATCGTACATTTACAGTAGAAGTTTCACTTTCTGATGACAATGAGCTTAAGCTTCATTATCATGCAGACAGCGATGCTGATACTCTTATCAATATCACTAATCACACCTATTTCAATCTCGGTGGCAGCGGAAGCGGCAAGGTTCTCGGTCATGTGCTTCAGCTCAATTCTCATTACTTTACACCTGTTAAGGACAAGAATTCTATTCCTTCAGGTGAGAAGCGTGCTGTTAAAGGAACTCCGCTTGATTTTACAACTCCTAAGACTATCGGTCAGGATATTGCATCAGATTATGAGCAGATCGCTCTTGCAAACGGTTATGATCATAATTTCATAATCGATGGTGCAGTTGATGAGGATGGAAATGTTGACGGTGGTATGCATGAGTTTGCTATAGTTACTAATCCTGCAACAGGAATCACTATGCATGCATCTACCAATCTTCCGGGATTCCAGTTCTATTCAGCTAATTTCCTTAAGGATATTGTTGGTAAGGACGGATATGAGTATGGTCAGTATGATGGATTTTGTCTTGAAACACAGACATATCCTAATTCTATCAATACTCCTTCATTCCCAAGTCCTGTATATGGACCTGATCGTCCATATGATGCTGTTACAGTTTATAAGTTTAACTAAGTGGTGTTAAGTATAGGTTAAAAACTTGAATCCCTACATCACTTATCTTGTAGAAATATAAAGATCTTTTACAGGTTTTTCTATATGGAGGACTGATGGCTGAAGTCAAAAACTTTAGAGATTACAGCAGAAATTTTAGAGATGCAGATGCACCGGACGAAGAAACCGGTGCATCTTTTTCCAGAGAGCCTTCTTATCAGGAGAAGATAAGAAATCATAGGCTTATAGTATTTTACAGAACTATTTTTTTGCTGATTGCGGCGGTTGCCATAATAGCATTTATATATGTGAACTGGCACAACAAGGTGTATTCGGAATCCAGGGTTCTTAGCTCTACATCTCTTACCGGCATGTCTGGTGTCACAGTACTTCCGCTTGGACAGAATATAATCAGATACAGTAAAGATGGTATCAATTGTATGTCTGCAGACGGAAGGGCGCTATGGAATATGACCTATGATATGCAGGCACCTGTGGTGAGAATATGCGGTGAGACCGTTGCAGTTGGTGATTATAATGGTAATACTATCTATGTTGCCAATTCGCAGGGAACTCTTGGAAGTTTTGGAACCAATCTTCCTATCAGGGATTTCTGCGTTTCATCACAGGGGGTAGTTGCGGTCATTCTTGACGATGATGATATAACAAGGATCAAGCTTTTTGATACATCGGGCAAGGAACTTGCAGCTATCAAGGCTACTATGGCCAACAGTGGATATCCTACCAGCATGTCCTTGTCTCCCAATGCTGAGCTTTTGGCAGTATGTTATCTGAAAGAGTCGGGAGGTTCTATTCTGACAGGCGTTACCTTCTTTAACTTTGGAGCTGTAGGTCAGAATGAGACAGATAACATGGTAAGCTCATTCAAGTATGAAGATACTATCATCCCATATGATGTGTTTCTTGATTCAAGTACTAATATGGCTGTATCTGATAAGAGTATAGTCTTCTACAAGGGTGAGGATGTTCCTAATGACCCTGTTGTCAATGAGATCGGTGAGACTGAGATCATGAGCGTTTATAACAACGAAGACTACGCAGGCATCATATGCGCCGGAACAGCAGAAGAGGGAGCTTATAAACTTACAGTCTACAATACTTCAGGTAAGGATATTCTGGAGAAGTATTTTGATCTTGATTATACTGATATGTTCTTCTCAGATGATCAGTTTGTTGTGTACAATGACAAGCACTGGCAGTTATATGGAATAGATGGAACTCTTCGATTTGAAGGGGAGTTTGATGAAAGTATAAAGGCAATCATCCCTGGACCTAGCAGGAACAGATTTACTATAGTGACAGCTGATTCGATAGATCAGATAGAACTGAGATAGAACTAATATAGAACCGAGATAGAACTAATACAGAACTGAGATAGAACTATATAGAACTAAGACTGATCTTTACATATATAGTAAGAGCATAAAAAAGAGTCATTTGGTATAATATATTATTTTGATAGCAAATATACAAAAAATATATTACCCCAAATGGCTCTTTGTTTGTATTTGGAGATATCAAATCATTGACATTGTAACGAAATTGCGATAAACTCGAAAACGTAAGTATTTTAGTTCAAACAGATTCACTGTATTTTTTTCCAAAACATCTTTTAATAATTGACCTTGCGACTTGTAAGGCATGCTTGTGCATGGGGAGGATTCCAATATGATAGAAAGCAAAGACACTCAGGTAAGACCTACAGCAACTATAAAATCCATTGTAAAGGCTGCAGTGATAGAGCAGAGTGAGAAGGCAGCAGCACTTGCCAAAGAGGAAAAGGCAAAGCAGGAAGAAGCTGGTATCAAAGTTATAAAGCTTGAAAAAGGTGCAGTAAAAAAGGCTAAAGAGGCTAAAGCTTCTGTATCAAAGAAAGCTGCAGAAGAAGATAAGAAGATAAAGGAAAAGGCTGCAAAGGTAGAAAAAGAAACCAAAAAGAAGGTAGCCAAGGCTAAGAAAGAAGCATCTGAAGTTAAGAAAGATGTAGTGAAAAATGCAACTTCAGCTAAAAAAGAAGAAAAGAAGATAGCTGAAGCTAAGGATGAAGTAAAAGAAAAAGCTACAGCTGTAAAAACGGAAGCGCCTAAAACTGAGGCTTCTAAAAAAGAAACTCCCAAAAAAGAAGCTTCTAAAAAGGTAGCATCTAAGAAGGCAGTTAATACAAAGAAAGAGGTTGTAAAGAAAATCTCTGATATAAAGCAAGAGACAGTAAAGAAAGCTAAAGAAGTCAAGAAGGAAGTGGCAAAGAAGGCAGAATCAGTAAAAGATACTGTGGTTAAAGACACTGCTGCAAAGGATACTGCTGCTAAAACTAAAGAACCTGAGGTCAAGCTTGTACTACAGTATCGCGATTATGATATAGAGCAGAGTGTTCTTTATAATAAAGCAAGAGCTGTTATTGGTGATAAGTTTGAATCTGTAAAGAACCTTAACCTTTATGTTAAGCCTGAAGAAGGTAAGGTATATTTTGTTGCAGATGAAGAGACTGGAAGTTTTGATCTGTAACAAGTCCTAAATTGCCCCATATCTTTTTTGTTTTTTTAAGAAGCGTAGATCCTATAAGGATTTGCGCTTCTTTATATTTTCTTTAGACTTTTTATTTATTAGTCGGTTGACAGTATAGTTTTAAAGTGATAATTTAACGTATGTAAGATGTTAGCACTCAAGTCGAGTGAGTGCTAACATCGGATGAGAAGAGGTAATCATTTGGAACTTACAGAGCGTAAGAAAACAATTCTAAATGCAATCGTTCGTAATTATCTGGAGACCGGAGAGCCGGTTGGAAGCAGGACGATTTCCAAGTATACGGATCTGAACCTTTCATCTGCGACTATCCGCAATGAGATGGCAGACCTTGAAGAGATGGGACTTATATTACAGCCACACACTTCTGCAGGACGTATACCATCCGATCAGGGCTATCGTATCTATGTAGATGATATGCTCGCCCAGAAGGAGAAGGAAGTCGACAGCATGCGTGAGATGCTTCTTGATAAGGAAGAGAAGCTTGAGAATCTTCTTAAGCATGTTGCAAGACAGCTTGCGGACAATACCAATTATGCGACCATGGTTTCAACACCTACCATGAGCAAGAACAAGCTCAAATTCCTTCAGATAAGCAGAGTGGATGCTGATCATCTTCTGGCTACCATAGTTCTTGAAGGCAATCTTATCAAGAACAAGATGATACCGGTTGAGGAAGAGCTTGATGATGCGACAATCCTTAAGCTCAACATGATCCTGAATACGAACCTGAGCGGTATATCAGTTGAGAATATCAACCTTGGCCTTATCGCAGCTCTCAAAGCGCAGGCTGGTATCCACTCCGAGATTGTAGGTCATGTGATAGACGCAGCTGCAGAGTCCATAAGAGCCGATGAGGAGCTTGAGATATATACAAGCGGTACCAACAATATCCTGAAATATCCCGAACTTTCAGATAATAAAAAGGCGAGTGAACTTATCAATACATTTGAAGAAAAGAGTGATCTTACAAGTCTTGTAGAAAGTTCTCTTAGTGCTACGGAACACGGGATTCAGGTTTATATAGGCAATGAAACACCGGTAGATACTATGAAGGATTGCAGCGTAGTTACAGCAACCTACGAACTTGCCGAAGGTATGAGAGGCACAGTCGGTATCATAGGCCCCAAGCGAATGGACTATGACAAGGTCATATCTACACTTAAGGAAATGATGCATCAGCTGGATGATCTTTATAAGAAGAACGACTAGCTATTTTCATATAATAAATAGTAATAAAGGAGAA
This sequence comes from Butyrivibrio fibrisolvens, assembly GCF_023206215.1. Taxonomy (NCBI): domain Bacteria; kingdom Bacillati; phylum Bacillota; class Clostridia; order Lachnospirales; family Lachnospiraceae; genus Butyrivibrio; species Butyrivibrio fibrisolvens. Next base: position 365,662 of record NZ_CP065800.1, on the reverse strand, counting down.
TCAACTTGAGTCAGGAAAAGGAAATCAAAAAAGAGCAGGAAGAAGTAGAAGAAGCTCTTAAAGAAAACGAAGCTCAATCAGGAGATGCGGTTGAGAACGAAAATACTGCAGAAGCATCAAAAGAAACAGCTGATGCAGATACTACAGATAAGGCTTCTGAAGAAGTCAAGGAAGAGGGCAAGAAATCTCTTTTTGGAAAAAAGAAAAATCCTCTTCAGGACAAGCTTGACGACATGACAGACAAGTACAAGCGTCAGCTTGCAGAGTTCGAGAACTTCCGTAACAGAACTGAGAAAGAGAAGTCTCAGATGTTCGATGCAGGAGCAGGCAATGTACTTACCAAGATACTTCCTGTTGTAGATAACTTCGAAAGAGGTCTTGCAGCAGTTCCGGAAGATAAGAAAGATGATTCTCTTGTACAGGGATTTGACATGATCTACAAGCAGCTTTTAAAGACTCTTGAAGACATGGATGTTAAGCCGATAGAAGCTCTTGGCAAAGAGTTTGATCCTAATCTCCACAACGCAGTAATGCAGGTAGAGAGCGATGAGTACGAAGAAGGAATTGTCGCACAGGAGCTCCAGAAGGGCTATACATATCACGATACAGTTATCCGTCACTCAATGGTGGCTGTTGCTAAATAGAGGAGATAGAGATTGTCTTCGATGTTTTTGCCAAGAAGGCATTTATGATCACAAAGCTTTACACATCTCCGATTTCCCAGTAGGGATAGATCAAAAATAAGATGAAATAGTTATGGAGGTAAATTAACTATGGGTAAAATCATTGGTATCGACCTTGGTACTACAAATAGCTGCGTAGCAGTCATGGAAGGTGGAAAGCCTACCGTTATAGCAAATGCAGAAGGTGCTAGAACAACTCCTTCAGTTGTAGCTTTTACTAAGAATGGTGAGAGACTTGTAGGTGAACCTGCTAAGCGTCAGGCTGTTACAAATGCAGATCACACAATTTCTTCAATCAAGAGAGATATGGGTACAGACAATGGCCGTAACATCGATGGCAAGAAGTACTCACCAGAGCAGATCTCTGCTATGATTCTTCAGAAGCTCAAGAAGGATGCTGAGGACTACCTTGGAGAGTCTGTATCACAGGCAGTTATCACAGTTCCTGCATACTTCAATGATGCTCAGCGTCAGGCTACTAAGAACGCTGGTAAGATCGCAGGTCTTGAAGTAGAGCGTATTATCAACGAGCCTACAGCTGCAGCTCTTGCTTATGGTCTTGACAATGAGAAAGAGCAGAAGATCATGGTATATGACCTCGGTGGTGGTACATTTGATGTATCTATTATCGAGATTGGTGATGGTGTCATCGAAGTTCTTTCTACAAACGGTGATACACACCTTGGTGGTGATGACTTCGATAACAGGATCATCGACTGGATGGTAGAAGAGTTCAAGGCTAAGGAAGGCGTAGACCTTTCAGGCGATAAGATGGCTATGCAGAGACTTAAGGAAGCTGCAGAGAAGGCTAAGAAGGAACTCTCTTCTTCTACAACAACTAACATCAACCTTCCTTTCATCACAGCAACAGCAGAAGGCCCTAAGCACTTCGATATGGATCTTACAAGAGCTAAGTTCGAAGAACTTATCCATGATCTTGTAGAGAGAACAGCTATTCCTGTTCAGAATGCTATGAGAGATGCAGGTCTTACAAATGCAGACCTTGGTAAAGTCCTCCTTGTTGGTGGTTCTACACGTGTTCCTTGCGTAGTAGAGAAGGTTAAGCAGCTCACAGGTCAGGAGCCTTCCAAGAACCTTAACCCTGATGAATGCGTAGCAGTAGGTGCAGGTATCCAGGGTGGTAAGCTTAATAACGAAGCTGGTACAGGAGATATCCTTCTTCTTGATGTAACTCCACTTTCACTTTCTATCGAGACAATGGGTGGTATCGCTACAAAGCTTATCGAGCGTAATACAACTATTCCTACCAAGAAGAGCCAGATCTTCTCAACAGCAGCTGATAACCAGACAGCAGTTGATATCAACGTACTTCAGGGTGAGAGACAGTTCGCAAGAGACAACAAGTCACTTGGTCAGTTCCGTCTTGATGGTATCCCTCCGGCAAGAAGAGGTATGCCTCAGATCGAAGTTACATTCGATATCGATGCTAACGGTATCGTTAACGTATCTGCTAAGGATCTTGGTACAGGTAAAGAGCAGCACATCACAATCACATCCGGCACTAACATGTCTGATGATGATATCGATAAGGCTATCAAAGAGGCTCAGGAATATGAGGCTCAGGACAAGAAGCGTAAGGAAGGCATCGATGCAAGAAACGAAGCTGATTCCTTCGTATTCCAGACAGAGCAGGCTCTTAAGGATGCAGGCGACAAGATCGATGCAACTGCTAAGTCAACTGTAGAAGCTGATCTTACAGATCTTAAAGCTACACTTGATGCTACTAAGGACAAGGAACTTACTGATGAAGAGATCGACAAGATCAAGACTCAGAAAGAAAAGCTCATGACAGATGCTCAGCAGCTCTTCTCAAAGATGTATGAGAATATGCAGCAGCAGGCTGGCCCTCAGGCTGGTCCTGGACCTGATATGGGTGGCGCAGCAGGCAGCCAGACTCAGAACAATGATGATGTAGTTGACGGAGACTACAGAGAAGTATAAGGTATATAAGGTCGGTGACTTTGTATACGATGATCAGATGATCATTATTAATGAAATTAACCCCGAGCTGCTTAAATGGCAGCTCGTGGGTATTTTGCGCTAAGGAAAGGTATTATGGCAGATCAGAAACGCGATTATTATGAAGTGCTTGGAGTAGGCAAAGGTGCCTCGGATGAAGAGATCAAGAAAGCATACAGGGTACTTGCTAAGAAATATCATCCAGATATGAATCCCGGTGATGCTAATGCAGCTGAAAAGTTCAAAGAGGCTTCCGAAGCTTATGCTGTACTTTCAGATCCTGAGAAGAGACGCCAGTATGATCAGTTCGGTCATGCTGCATTTGAAGGTGGCGGAGCAGGATTTAACGGTGGCGGATTTGATTTCTCCGGCGCTGATTTTAGTGATATATTTGGTGACATATTTGGTGAATTCTTTGGTGGTGGAAGGAGTCGTGGCGCTCGTTCCGGACCTGCTAAGGGAGCTAATATACGTGCCAGCGTAAGGATTACATTTATGGAATCCATCACAGGCACAGAAAAAGAACTTACTCTTAATTTGAAAGATCCTTGCCCGACATGTAAAGGTACAGGCGCTAAGCCAGGTACTACGCCACAGATGTGTCCTAAGTGCGGTGGTAAGGGACAGGTTGTATTCACACAGCAGTCGCTTTTTGGAACCGTCCGCAATGTTCAGACATGTCCTGAGTGTGGTGGATCAGGCAAGATTATTAAAGATAAATGTGCAGACTGCGGCGGAACAGGTTATAAGACAAGCCGTAAGACCATTAAGGTTACTATCCCTGCAGGTATTGATAACGGACAGAGCGTTCGTATAAGAGAAAAGGGTGAGCCCGGTATCAACGGAGGACCAAGAGGTGATCTTCTTGTAGAAGTTCTGGTATCAAGTCATCCTACATTCCAGAGAGAGGATTATGATATCTTCTCAGTTGTAGATATGTCATATGCAGTTGCTGCTCTGGGCGGATCTGTTGTGATCGACACTGTTGACGGCAGAGTAGTATATGATGTTAAGCCGGGTACTCAGACTGGAGCAAGAATAAGACTTAGAGGTAAGGGTGTTCCGTCACTTCGTGACAAGGACATACGAGGAGACCACTATGTAACTCTTGTTGTTAAGACTCCTGAGCGCCTTTCCAAGGAAGCCAAAGAGCTCCTTACTAAGTTTGATGAACTTACAGGTGACAGCCTTAATGAGGCAGAGAGACTTACATCGGATGGTTCTGATGACAAGGACGGCAAAGACAAAAAGAAGAAAAAAGGCTTCTGGAATAAATAAAGATAACTTTATAGGGGTGTCGCATAAAATAGCGGCACCCTCTTGTTATTAATAGCTTCACGGGTTCTGTAATTGGACTCTTAAGCTGAATTCTACTTTACTGCAGGAGATGAGGCATTTGCCATGATATTTACCTGCAAGCTCCTGAATGATCTTAAGACCATAACCGTGACTTACCTTATCCTTTTTGGTCGTGGAAATAAGATTTCCGCGTATATGGCGCTGTACAAGCACAGGATTGACTACGGAAATAGTAGTGAAGTTGCGTGTTCTGACTGCCTTGACATTAATATAAGGATTTTCAATGTTTTCACAGGCTTCCAGCGCATTATCAAGAGCATTGGCAAGAATGGAGCATATATCAGGGGCAGGCATATCGGTAAGCCCTGCCAGTGATCCTTCATAGCCAAAGGTAATGCCCTTTTTGTTTGCAATCTCCATTCTGCTGGTCAGGATTATATCAGCAATATTATTGCCGCTAATAGGAACAGGAGCGGCAGGAAGGCTGGCAGTAAGATCTTTAGTATATTTTTTGATTTCATTGTAATTACCGTCTTCAGCCAGTGTTTCGATTATTGCCATATGTTTTTTGAGATCATGTCTCTTTTTCCTGATCTCATCTTCTTGCAGCTGGAGGTTCTGCATAGCGTCCAGCTGAGTCTGCAGATAGGTCATATGAATTCTTGCAAGCGTCTCATTCTCAAGACGGATTCTTTTTTCAAACAAACTGTAAATATAGAATACAATGCAGCTGACATATGCTATAGGCAGGAAGAACCTCCAGAATATATCAGCAAATCCCAAATAGTCGCTTGTTGCGAATAACATAGTACACAGCGCCAGTATCAGCATTGTAAGGCAGAACAGTATCATTGCCAGCGCGATTTCTCTTAACGTAATATGAAAGACCAGTCCTTTCTTTTGGGAAATGATGTGTATTGTCACAAGAATCAGCATGATAGTCAGGTCTGTAATGACATCAGAGAGTTTCAGTGTCAGGTAAAAGCAGGAAAATGAATCATCCACATACGGGAATACTGTCGTGAAAATATATGATGGCATTATTGAAAAAACGGTATATAAGAAAAAAGTCGGAATGGTCAAAAGAACATCCGTAAGCTTAAGTGAACTAAGTCCCAGAATAGTCAGATATACCATTGCAAGGACCATGATCATATAAAGTGATGGTATTGGGATGAAAATATTAGTTATGAATAAAACGAGAAAATAGGACGGGAAGAGCAGATACAGCCTTTTTCCTGAAATATCAAGATGCCCCCCGCAGAAGTACTGGAGGAGCAATATAAGTTCAGTGCAGGCTATAGCATTTGAAATTGCGGCAATTACATAAGGGCCAAAAAGATCAATGATATGGAGATTCATAATTAACCTCATGTCGCGAGGAAAGCGAGTGACTAATGGTTCAAATTGATGGAGCTCGCGTCATCAATTTGGGTTTGAAAGTGGAACACTTTCAAACTTAACCTCATACTTATTCTCCTGAAATAAATGCATTGAAGGCAGATTCAAAGTCCTTGTATCTGCGCCTGCTAAGAGTCAGTGTGTTTCCATTATCAAGTGTTATGTGTGAAGAATCATACTGCGAGATTCTCTCAAGATTAACAAGAATGCTGCGGTGTATTCTGCAGAAATGCTGCCCGGAAAGTTCTTCTTCAAAATCAGTCAGGTTCTTTCTGACAGTTATAGAATCATCATCCGTATAAACAGCTGTATCCTTGTTGTTGGCTTCTATATAGAGAATATCAGCAGTGTTTAGAATCATTGATCCAAATGATGCATCGATACGAAGTAAGCGCTTTTTCTTACTGTGAATTTCTTTCCGGATGCTTTCGAGGGTGTCTGACAGAGATTTTTCATCAATAGGTTTTATCAGATATCTGAAAGCATTGACTTCGTAGCCTTTGGGAGCGGAAGAAAGGTCGCTTGTCAGATATATAATGAAGCAGGTCGAATCATAGGTACGGATCTTCTTGCCAACTTCGATTCCGTTAAATGGCTCCATGATAACGTCGCAAAAGATAATATCGAATCTTTTGCCAAGTGAATAATCCTCAAGAAGCTTATTGGGATCAGTATAAGTGAAAAGCTCAAAGTTCATTTCTTTCCACAATAATTTGTATAAGCTGTCGACGAATATCTGTTCGTCATCAAGTATTGCTACCCGCATATTTAGTCCCTGTATAAGAAAAGCCTAAGTTAAACAGTAATATTATAACCGTTCGCACCTGATTTTCAACCACTTACGAAAAAATAGGATATACATTGAAATATCTGCATAAAATGAATGCATAAATGTACTAAAGGAGGAAGAGTATGAAAGCTAACGAAGTATACACTAAGACACTGAAATTTGCATGGATAAAGCTGGGAATGGGTTTGGCTACGGTACTTTTGTCAATCATTCTGTTCGCGATAGTCATGGGGATAAGCGTGCTGATGGAAAGTGAAGAAGTTGGAATGATCGGACTTTTAATCTGGTTTGCAGGAACACTGCTTATAAGCTACATAATAAACACCTATTTTGGATATCTTGTTAAAGCAGGACATGTTGCAGTAATCGCTGAAACCTTCAGAACCGGTCAGGTACCTGCAGATGAAGTAAACTATGGAATCAGAATGGTTAAGTCAAGATTTGCTACAAGCAACATTTATTTTGTTCTTGACAGACTTGTAAGCGGGGCTGTTAACCAGCTTCAAAGTGCAGTAGGCAAGGTGGAGAGCTTCCTTGATTTTGTTCCCGGAATGAGCATAATAGCGGGATTTGCCAAGAGCCTTATCAGAATCGGACTTGGATATGTAGATGAATGCTGCCTTGGCTACACGTTCTATAACAATCAGCAGAGTGCATTCAAAAGCGCAGCAGATGGCGTAGTTATCTATTTTCAGAACTGGAAGACAATCCTCAAGGATGCAGCCAAGGTATCTCTTATTGTGATAATCGGAACAGTAGTAGCAAGTATATTACCTGTTTATTTATTTGTATTATTGTTCAAGGCTCTTGGCTGGTTTACTTTTATAGGATTTGTTGTGGGTGTCATAGTTGGCTGCGTTGTAAGATATGCATTTATAGACAGCTATATCCTTGTAAGAATGATGAGCTCATACATGCAGGTTGCACCTACAACTGTGATATCATTTGACTTATATGGCAAGCTCAGCAGACTTTCAGGTAAGTTCAGGGAACTTTGCAAGCGTGCCGGAAACGAGATCGGTAATGCCGGTATGAATAATCCATATCCCGGCAACATGGCAGGTTGACTCGGTATGAATAATCCATATTCCGGTAATATGGCAGGTTGATATATACAAACATCTTCAAACTTTGCATTATCGTTTGTTGTGCGTTAAAATGGGCTGAGAAGAAGGCTTTTTTGTTGCACAAGACCGGCAAGCGAATGGATGCTTGCATACAAATTCATTTGCCGGTCGTAAGAACATGGAGCACTAAGTGCGGAATGTTCGTGTGCGAAATCGAGTAGGAGTCAGCCTACTCGATCAGAACTGGTCTTAATGACACGTAACAGGTTTTAGATGAGGTTTTAACGTATGAAATGGATGAGGTTTAGAATTCGCACAAATGAAGAGGCTGAAGATGTCATTATCAGCGAGATGGTTGATATAGGCCTTACAGGTGCGCAGATAGAAGATAAGGTGCCGCTTACAGCTGCAGAGAAGGAACAGATGTTCGTAGATGTTGTTCCGGAGCAGGAGGATGATGGAATTGCTTATCTTAATTTCTTTGCAGAGCTTGCAGATGATAATACTCTGACAGTTACAATACCGGACGAGGATGCCGAGGATACATCTGCATCTGATGGAACAGGTGATGTATCTTATCAGATGGAAGCTGCAGGTGGTAAGCAGGTTAAGAAGACTCCTGAGCAGCTTCAAAAAGAGATAAGGCAGATACTTGATGGAATCAGTCAGTACATGGATATAGGAGATGGCACTATCTCTGTTGATGTTACTGAAGATATAGATTGGATGAATAACTGGAAGCAGTATTTCCACAAGTTCATCGTAGATGATGTTCTTATTATTCCTTCCTGGGAAGAACCATCCAAAGAGGATCTTGAAAAGACAGATAAGATATTCCATATAGATCCTGGAACAGCATTTGGTACAGGTCTTCACGAGTCCACACAGCTTTGCATCCATCAGCTTGGCAAATATATTACACCAGGCTGCGAGGTTCTTGATGTAGGAACAGGAAGCGGAGTACTTTCAATTCTGGCTCTTATGTATGGCGCCGGCCACTGCGTAGGAACAGACCTTGATAAGGGTGCAATTCCTGCTATAGCAGAAAACCTTGAAGCTAACGGATATACAGATAAGGACCTTAAGCTTATCATCGGCAATATCATTGATGATAAGAAGGTACAGGATGAGGTCGGATACGAAAAGTATGATGTTGTTCTTGCTAATATCCTTCCTGTAGTTCTGGTACCGCTTGCTCCTGTAATAGGTCAGTTCATGAAGAAGGGTGCAGTATTTATCACATCCGGTATCATGAATGAAAAAGGAGAAGAGGTTGCAGCTGCCCACAGAGCAGCAGGCTTTACAGATATTGAGATGATACACCAGGGAGACTGGGTATCTGTTACATCCAGAAAAGCATAAATGACAGTTTTTTACATGGCCATACTTCATTTAAGGTATGGCCTTTTTAGTGTTAAGATATATCATGAGATGAAAATTGGCCTTTGAAAATAGAAGGATGGCATTAGGTGATTTGATATTGCTATAATGATGTATTATAGAACTGTAATTATTCATGATTTTTTGGGAAAAAATTAAGGAAAGACAAACTATGTATCATTTTTTTGTAGACAAGGAACAGATAGACGAAGTCGATAAGACTCTTATGATAGAAGGCGATGACTACAATCATATAGTCAATGTCCTTAGAATGAAAACAGGCGAAGAGATATCCGTAAGTACCAGGGTATATGATGGCAAGGAATACCGCTATGGTATAGAAGAGATAGAAGATGGCGTAGTCATCTGCAAGCTTCGCTTTATCAAAGAAGATGATATTGAGCTTCCGTCTAAGATATATCTTTTTCAGGGGCTTCCTAAAGCTGACAAGATGGAACTTATCGTTCAGAAGGCGGTTGAACTTGGCGTATATGAGATCATTCCTGTCGCTATGAAAAGATGTATCGTTAAGCTTGATGAGAAGAAGGCTAAGTCTAAAGTTCAAAGATGGCAGGGAATCGCAGAAGCTGCTGCTAAGCAAAGTAAGAGAAGCATAATCCCTAATGTCCATACACCTGTATCTTATACAGAAGCTCTTAAGATGGCAGATGATATGGATGTAAAGCTTGTACCCTATGAGCTTGCCAAGGGTATGGAAGATACAAGAAGTATCATATCGGGAATAGAGCCGGGGCAGAGCGTTGCCATATTTATAGGACCTGAAGGCGGCTTTGATGATGCTGAGATTGAGAAGGCGCTGTCTCATGATATGAAAACCATAACAATGGGAAGACGTATACTTAGAACTGAAACTGCCGGTTTTACGATACTGGCATGGCTTTCATATATGCTTGAACAAAGGTAAGATATCAGTCGTTAACAGATAATTTATAATTATCGTTTTGAAGTTGTAAGGCTCTTATAAAAGGGCTATACAAGGATTAGTATCAGTAAAAGTCTGCGGCACATGTTGCAATGCAGACTTTACTTTTTAGTCTATATTGGTTATACTCTCGAAGGTAATTAAATTATAGAATATTGCGATTATTTTTTGGACTGGAGCATTAAATAAAATGGAGTGTTATCTTGATAACTCCGCAACAACACGCGCATTTGACGATGTTGCACAGCTTGTTGCAGATACAATGACAAAACAATACGGTAATCCGTCAAGTATGCATCATTATGGTAAGGTTGCTGAGGATATTGTTAAGAATGCCAAGAAGCAGATAGCAGCTACTTTGCATTGTAATGAGAAAGAAATCTTTTTTACATCAGGTGGAACAGAATCCGATAATATGGCTATAATCGGAACAGCCAGAGCCAAGGAGAAAGAGGTTGGAAGACACCTTATCACTTCCTGTGTTGAACATCCTGCAATACTTGAGACTATGAGATATCTTGAGAAGCAGGGCTTTGAAGTTACATATCTTCCTGTTGATAAGAATGGTCAGGTATCACCTGAGGATCTTAAGAATGCGATAAGACCTGATACTATTTTGGTTAGTATCATGCTTGTTAATAATGAGATCGGTGCCCTTATGCCTATCGAAGAATGTGGCAAGATCATAAAGGCCGCTAATCCCAAGACTTATTTTCATGTAGATGCAGTACAGGGATATGGCAAGTTTCATATAAATCCGTCTAAGATGGGTATAGATCTTATGTCTGTCAGTGGACACAAGATACATGGACCTAAGGGAACAGGTTTTCTGTATGTCAGAAACGGTGTCAGGATCGTGCCTATAAACTATGGCGGTGGTCAGCAGCAGGGTATGCGTTCAGGAACTGAGAATGTGCCTGGAATAGCCGGACTTGGAAGAGCAGCACAGGAGATATATGAAAACCTTGATGAGCATGTATCTGATATGCGAGGTCTCAAAAGCTATTTTATAGAAAATGTCATGAATAAGCTTCCTGATGTTACTGTTAATGGTAAGACAGACGAAGACTGCGCTCCGCATATCATAAGTTTGAGCTTTAAGGGAGTAAGAGCAGAGGTGTTGTTACACGCGCTCGAAGACAAGGATATATACGTATCTGCAGGTAGCGCCTGCTCCACCAATCGCCCTCATGTAAGCGACACACTTAAGTCTATAGGACTTGATACAGATCTTCTGGATTCTACTCTTCGCTTTAGTATGTCGGTATTTACAAACAAGGATGAGATAGATCATACGATTAATGCTTTAGAAGAAATTGTTCCTATGCTTAGGAGATATTCTCGTCAATAAGGGTAGGCTTTTGTTTTTTGCCTGGAAAAATGTAAACGGTATCGGATTTTTATGAACTGTTTAAATAGAGAATAATAGTGTAATTAAGTCTTTTGGAATAAAGTGTCAAAAGGCGATAAAACTTTTAGTTAGGATAAAAGAAAGAGGTTAAGATGCAGTATCACGCATTTATATTAAAATATGCCGAGATCGGCTTAAAAGGTAAGAACCGTTATGTATTTGAAGATGCTCTTATGCGTCAGATCAATCGTGTGCTTTCAAAATGCACAGGTGAATTTTATGTAACAAGAACAGCTGGTCGTATATATGTAGAAGCTAAGGATTATGACTTTGATGAGACTGTAAAGGCTCTTCAGACTGTATTTGGATTGTCCGGAATATGTCCTGCAGTTACTGTAGAAAGAGATGAGGATGGTAAGCTTCCTGATCCTAAAAAGCTTGCAGAGCTTGTGGCAGGTTTTATGGGAGATGTATATCCTGATAAGCACAAATCTTTTAAGGTTCAGGCACGCAGAGTTGATAAGTCATATCCTCTTGATTCCATGGAACTTGGTAGAGATCTTGGTGCAGCTATACTTGAGGCTCATCCTGACTTTACGGTTGATGTTCATAAGCCGGATATCCTTCTTCACGTAGAGCTTAGAGAGAAGATCAATATCTATTCTGAAGTTATCCCGGGACCGGGAGGAATGCCGCTTGGTACTGCAGGAAGAGCTATGCTCCTTCTGTCAGGTGGAATCGACAGCCCTGTTGCAGGTTATATGATCGCTAAGCGCGGTGTTGAGATTGAAGCTGTATATTTCAATGCTCCTCCGTATACTTCAGAAAGAGCAAAACAGAAAGTAGAAGATCTTGCCAGAGTAATTGCCAAGTATACAGGTAAGGTTAAGCTCCATGTCATTAACTTTACAGAGATTCAGATGTATATATATGACAGATGTCCGCATGATGAGCTTACTATCATCATGAGAAGATATATGATGCGTATAGCTGAGATTCTTGCCAAGAAGTCAGATTGTATGGGTCTTATAACAGGTGAATCAATAGGACAGGTTGCTTCACAGACTATGCAGTCACTTCTGTGCACCAATGCAGTTGTAGAATCCATGCCTGTTTACAGACCGGTTATCGCTTTTGATAAGCAGGATATTGTAGATATATCCTTGAAGATCGATGCTTATGAGACTTCTATCCAGCCTTATGAAGACTGCTGTACTATATTTGTAGCTAAGCACCCTGTTACTAAACCAAGGCTTGATATCATCGAAGATCATGAAGGTAATCTTCGTGATAAGATCGATGCTATGGTCAAGAAAGCTATTGATACAGATGAGATCATTGAGATTACAGCCTGATAACAGCAGATATACTTTTGAAGATAAAAGTATATAACAAATAGATAATAAAGATGCCTGTCTTTTTTATCGCCAAATAAAAAGTAGTATTCAAAAGGGCTCCGGAGAAGCTCCAGAGCCCTTGGACTAACTATTAAACAAATTGTAAAGCCCTAAGGCTTTACATCACCCACACAATATCTGCGCATTGATACTCAGATCATGTAAGGCTTTAAAACGTTGATAACTTCATCAACGCCGTCTTCTGCATGGATATTCAGATCGATCGGTTTAGAAAGATCGAGTGAGAAGATGCCCATGATTGACTTTGCATCGATAACGTATCTTCCTGATACAAGATCGAAATCATAATCGAATTTTGTGATCTCGTTAACGAAAGATTTTACCTTATCGATAGAATTAAGTGAAATTTTAACTGTCTTCATTGCGCAAATACCTCCTTCTTTTTTTAATGATAAACGAGAGGATGGGATAAGTCAATGTCAAAAACACTCAAAAAAGGAGTTAGTTAGTGAAAAGTGTTGCCCTCCACAACCTTGGTTGCAAGGTTAACAGCTATGAGCTGGATGTAATAGAACAAGACCTTAAGGAAGCAGGATATGAGATCAAACCTTTTGATCAGCCTGCTGATATATATATAATCAATACCTGTACTGTAACTAATATCGCAGACAGAAAGAGCAGGCAGATGATACACCGCGCCAAAAAAGAAAATCCAGGTGCTTTGGTGGTGGCAGTAGGCTGCTATGTTGAGACCAATGAAGATAAGGTCAAGATGGATGATTGCATTGATATAGCTATCGGTAATAACAAAAAGAACCAGGTTGTAAATATATTAAAAAAATATTTTGATGAGAATAAGAATAGCCTTGATCAGCAATCCGGCATTGTGGTCAATGACCGTCCGAAGACTGTCTCTATGGAGATGGATCCGTCTATCAAAGTTGGTAGTAAGGAAAAGACTGAATATGAAGAAATGAAGCTTGATCATGTAACAGAACATACCAGAGCTTATATCAAGATTCAGGATGGATGTAATCAGTTCTGCTCATACTGTCTTATTCCTTTTGCCAGAGGAAGGATCAGATCAAGGCAGCAGGGCGATGTGGTTTCAGAAATTCTGGGACTTGCGGCGCTGGGTGTTAAAGAGGTTGTAATAACAGGTATTCATATAAGTTCTTACGGCCTTGACAGAGAAGGGTCCGAGCTTCTTGATCTTCTTAAGAAGATACATGCTATTAAGGGTATTGAGAGAATAAGACTTGGCTCACTTGAACCCAGGATCATTACACCTGGTATGGCTACAGCTCTGTCCAAAATGCCCAAGATATGTCCTCACTTCCATCTGTCACTACAGTCAGGATGTGAAAATACTCTTAAGAGGATGAACAGACATTACAGCGCGGATGAATACTACAAGGGTGTTGAACTCTTGAGAGAGGTTTATGACAGACCGGCTATCACTACAGATGTAATTGTAGGATTCCCTGGAGAGACAGCTTCTGAGTTCGAAGAAAGCCGTGCATTCTGTGAGAAGGTCAACTTCTATGAGATGCATGTGTTTAAGTATTCTGTCCGTAAGGGTACTGTTGCTGAGAAAATGCCTGACCAGTTGACAGACAGACAGAAATCAGAAAGAAGCGATGTGCTTTTGAAGATGACAAGCGAGCAGTCCAGAAAGTATAGAGAGAGCTTTATCGGTGACAGAGTAAAAGTTCTGTGGGAAGATACCGAAGAAATAGATGGCAGATTATATATAACGGGACATACCGAAAGATATGTCAGATTTGCTGCACCGGTAACAGACAAGGAAGAGGCTGATAAGCTGTCGGGAACTTTTGCTGAGGGAATGTGCGAAAGCTTTCTGACGGAAGATATCATGCTTTTGAAATAAAATGACATAGTGGCATCATTTTAACGTAAGTTGCACGAAAACTTGCATTAGGTTAAAATAATAATATCTATACGTTTTTTGCGCACACATTATAGTGCAGAAAGGATGCTTATGGCACAGGATCTTGGACATACACAATTTTTTAAAGTAGAGACACCTCAGGAAACTGCAGTTGGAAAGATACTGGAAGTTGTTTATGAAGCTATGGTCGAGAAGGGATATAATCCGGTCAACCAGATCGTTGGCTATATAATGTCCGGTGATCCGACGTATATAACCAGTCATAATGGTGCCAGAAGTCTGATCAGCAAGGTAGAAAGAGATGAGCTTGTCGAAGAGATGCTGACAGCTTATATTCACAATAATAACTGGGATCAGAAGAAGTAAGAAGCAGGAAGGATTTATTGTAGTACTATGAGATATATGGGACTAGATTATGGTTCGCGTACCGTTGGAGTTGCGATCAGCGATATGCTTTTGTGCACTGCACAGCCCAAGGAGATAATACGTCGCAAGGAAGAAAATAAACTCAGAAAGACTCTTGCACGTATTGAGGAGCTCATAGTAGAATATGACGTCACACAGATCGTATTGGGACTTCCTGTTAATATGGATACATCAGTTGGCGAGCGTGCCCAGATGGCTCTTTTGTTCAAAGAAAAGCTTGAAAGGCGTACAGGACTTCCGGTTCATATGCTTGATGAGAGGCTTACAACTGTAGAAGCCGATGAGATCATGGATGAACTTGGGATTAAAGGGCGCGACCGCAAAGACCATGTGGATATGATAGCTGCTGAACTTATACTTCAGGATTATCTTGATAACGTGGTCAATAAGGACAAGAACGGTAATCCATAAACTTATATAATATTAAAACGGAAATAGACAAATATGGAAAAAATAACATTAAACATTGATGGCGAAGGTGCACAGGACTTTTACGCGCTTGAACAGACAGTTGTAGCAGGTAAGACATACCTTCTTGTAACTGATTCTAAAGAGGGCGACGGAGAGGCCTTTATTCTTCGTGACGATTCTGAAAGCGAAGATGCTGACGGTCTTTACAGTATTGTAGACAGCGATCAGGAACTTCGTGCCGTAGGGCAGATTTTTGTAAAATTACTTGATGAAGATGGTATAGAACTCGATTTATGATCAGAGGCATACTTTAATTCATATATATTACAGGACGTAAAAGGGGAATGTCCAGAAGTACAGGGATGTACTTCTATTCCCGACACTAAAGGAAGGACGACTGACAATGGGAGATCATGAAAATGTGAACCAGGAATCATTCAAGGGCATGCTACGCGATAGAGGACTCAAGGTCACGAATCAGCGTATTTATGTGCTTGAAGCTCTGCAGGCGTCTAGGAAGCAGCATCTTACTGCTGAAGAAATCTATAACAAGGTGAAAGCAGACCATCCGGAGATCGGATTGGCAACTGTTTACAGAACAATACAGGTACTAAGGGAGTTACATCTTATCGATCGTATCAATTTTGATGACGGTAGTGAGAGATATGAGATTGCGGACCTTGAATCGCCCGGAAGTCATCACCACCATCATCACCTGATATGCGTCAAATGCGGCAAAGTCCTTGAATTTGAGGATGATATGATGGAAGGGCTGGAAGCCTCCATAGCTGATGAGATCGGATTTCAGGTTATCGATCATGAGGTTAAACTCTACGGTTACTGTAAAGAATGTGGAGGAAATACTGATTGAAGAAACAAAAAAATACAGATAATACCTCAAAGCTGCAGATCATCCCACTGGGAGGTCTGGAGCAGATTGGTATGAACATTACTGCCTTCCGATATGAAGACAGTATTATTGTTGTGGACTGTGGTCTGTCATTCCCGGATGATGACATGCTGGGAATAGATCTTGTCATTCCTGATGTAACTTATCTTCTTGATAATATAGATAAGGTCAAGGGATTTGTAATAACGCATGGTCATGAAGACCACATAGGAGCACTTCCCTATATCCTGAAGGAAGTCAATGCTCCTGTATATGCAACAAGACTCACTATGGGTCTTATAGAGCACAAGCTTGAAGAACATGGGCTTATGCGCTCTACGCGTCGTAAAGTCGTTAAATTCGGACAGTTCATAAATCTTGGAGATTTCAGGGTCGAGTTCATCAAGACTAATCACTCAATTGTTGACGCAGCTGCGCTTGCAATCTATTCACCTGCCGGAATCGTAGTACATACTGGCGATTTCAAGGTTGACTATACACCGGTATATGGAGATCCTATTGATCTTCAGAGATTTGGTGAGATCGGTAAAAAAGGCGTTCTTGCTCTTTTATGCGATTCTACTAACGCAGAAAGACCGGGATTTACAGCTTCTGAGAAAACTGTTGGTGCTACGCTTGATACTCTTTTCCGTGAACACAAGAAGTCACGTATCATAGTTGCGACCTTTGCAAGTAATGTTGATCGTGTACAGCAGATCATCAATGCAGCCTACCAGTATGACAGGAAAGTTGTTGTAGAAGGCCGTAGCATGGTGACTGTCATTGACATTGCACAAAAGCTTGAATGCATTAAGGTTCCGGATAATACACTTATAGATATCGATGAGCTTAAGAACTATCCTGATAATAAGCAGGTCATTATAACTACAGGATCTCAGGGTGAGTCTATGGCTGCTCTGTCACGTATGGCAAGCGGTCAGCACAAGAAGATCTCAATCAAGCCCGGAGATACAGTTATTTTCTCATCTACACCTATCCCGGGTAATGAGAAGTCTGTCACCAACGTAGTTAATGAGCTCATGATGAAGGGCGCTGAGGTTATCTTCCAGGATGTACACGTATCAGGTCATGCTTGTCAGGAAGATATAAAGCTGATATATAATCTTGTAAAGCCTAAATATGCTGTTCCGGTTCACGGTGAATACCGTCACCTTGTGGCTCAAAAAGAGATCGCGCGCAAGCTTGGTATCCCTAAAGAGAATACATTTATTTTGAAATCAGGTGATATTCTTGAAATGGACGCTAAAGGCGCCAGAATACACGGCAAAGTTCCTACAGGTGCAGTCCTTGTAGATGGTATCGGAGTAGGTGACGTTGGTAATGTTGTTTTAAGAGACCGTCAGAGACTTGCTCAGGATGGTATTGTTATCGCAGTTCTTGGAATTGATAAGGGAAGTGCTCAGCTTGTTTCCGGTCCTACTATCGTTTCAAGAGGCTTTGTATATGTAAAGGAGTCTGATGAACTGATTGAAGATGCTACTGACCTTGTTCTTGATGAGGTTACAGAAGCACTTTCAAGAGGTATAACAGACTGGCCTAAGATCAAGAATCTTGTCAAAGATATACTTGGCGAGTTCATCTGGAAGAAGACTAAGAGGAGACCTATGATTCTCCCTATTATCATGGACAATTAAGAAGGACTATTATGAACAAAAAAGAAGTAGGTATCTCTATCACCAGTGCAGTTATAAAAGTTGTACTTCTGATAATAATTTTATTTCTGCTGATCCAGTATTCTAAGGTGGCTTACAGCTATGGCCGTGGAATATTCAATCAGACAGCTGTTTCTTCAGGGGAAGGTGAATATTTTAATGTCACTATTCTTGAAGGTGAGTCAGTATCAGAACTTGCAGATGCACTGGAGGGTGCCGGACTTATCAAAGATGCATTCCTTTTCAGATTGCAGGAATATTTCTCAGAATATCATGGACTTGAGCAGCCGGGTGTATATACACTTTCTACTGCTATGACTCCGAATGAGATGCTTGCCATCATCTGTGCGGATGCAGATAAGAAAAGTACATCTTCTGAGACTTCTGAGGAAACCCAGAGCACTCCTTCTGATAATACTGATGTAGAAGATAATACATCCGGAACCGGAGCTGCTGAAGGTGAAGATATGGGCAGTGAAGGCGAAAATTCAGTTTCTGAAGATACAGGAAGCAGTGAAGGAGAAGATGTAGAGTAATGGGTGCTCGCTTTGATGAAGAAGCTCTTATGGCTATTGATCCCGAAAGAATGAGGGATTTTATATGCGCCATGGATAAAGGGAACAAAGATTATCTTGATGAGCTTGAAAAAGAGGCGATCAAAGACGATGTTCCGATCATAAGAAAAGATATGCAGTCTCTTCTTAAGTTCCTGCTGGCGCTTACTCATCCTGTCAATATTCTTGAAGTTGGCACAGCTACCGGATTTTCTGCGCTTTTGATGGCTGAGTATTCGGATGATGATACTCGTATTACAACTATTGAGAAGTACGAGAAGAGGATCCCGGTTGCCAAAGAGCATTTTGACTTATGGGATAAAGGTAATAAGATAACCCTTCTTGAAGGTGATGCAGCTGATATCTTAAAAGAACTTGATGAAGGCTATGATTTTGTATTTATGGATGCTGCCAAGGGACAGTATGAGAACTTTCTTCCGCATGTCATGAGGGTTCTTAAAAAAGGAGGTCTGCTTGTCACAGACAATGTCCTTCAGGATGGCGATATAGTTCAGTCCAGATTTGCTGTTACAAGGCGTAACAGGACTATACACGCCCGTATGAGAGAGTATATCTATGATATAACTCACACAGATGATCTTCAGACTGTGATACTAAATACAGGCGATGGAGTAACCCTAAGTGTTAAGATGAGATGAATCATACTTGAGGGTATATAAAAAGGCTATATTTATATATTTTAGATAAATATGGTTTTGTAGTGTGTTTTTGTTTTTTATAGAAAGAAGAAGTAAATGAACAAAGTAAAGAAACCTGAATTACTGATACCTGCCAGCAGCCTTGAAGTTTTAAAGACTGCTGTTAATTATGGGGCCGATGCCGTTTATATCGGCGGAGAAGCTTTCAGCCTTCGTGCCAAAGCCAGAAACTTCTCCAAAGAAGATATGATTGCCGGCGTGAAATATGCTCATGATCATGGTGTCCATGTTCATGTAACTGCCAATATCCTGGCTCATAACTATGACCTTAAGGGTGCAGAAGAGTATTTTCACGAACTTAAGGAAATAGGTCCGGATGCGCTTATAATAGCAGATCCTGGAATGTTTATGATGGCTAGAAGGATATGCCCTGAAATAGAGATTCATGTATCAACTCAGGCCAATAATACCAACTATGAGACTTATAAGTTCTGGTATAACCTTGGTGCTAAGCGTGTTGTAGCAGCAAGAGAACTGTCTCTGGCAGAGATCAAAGAGATCAGAGCTAATATACCTGATGATCTTGAGATAGAATCTTTTATCCACGGAGCAATGTGTATCTCTTACTCCGGAAGATGCCTTTTGTCCAACTACTTCACAGGCCGCGATGCCAATCACGGTGCCTGCACACATCCATGCAGATGGAAATATGCAGTTGTTGAAGAATCAAGGCCGGGTGAATATCTTCCCGTATATGAGAATGAAAGAGGTACATTTATATTCAACTCTAAGGATCTGTGCATGATAGAGCATATTCCGGAACTTATAGATGCAGGCATCAATTCCTTCAAGATCGAAGGACGTATGAAGACAGCACTCTATGTTGCTACTGTTGCCCGCACTTACAGAAAAGCTATTGATGATTATCTTGAATCTGAAGAGAAGTATCGTGCTAATATGCCATGGTACCAGGATGAAATTGCCAGATGTACCTACAGGCAGTTTACAACGGGCTTTTATTTTGGTAAGCCTTCTGAGGAGTCACAGATCTATGATAGTAATACATATGTCAATGAATACACATATCTTGGCATAGTTGACAGTATAAATGACAAGGGACTTGCCCGTCTTGAACAGAGGAATAAATTCTCTGTAGGCGAGACTATAGAGATCATGAAGCCTGATGGAAGAGATATCGAAACTCTTGTCAAAGCTATATTTGCAGAAGATGGCACCCAGCAGGAATCTGCTCCTCATCCTCAGCAGCTTATTGATATCGAACTTGAAACAGTTCCTGAAGCGGGTGATATCCTTAGGATTCATGCGCCTCAGAATGGAAATCTGCGTTAATTTCTTAACGCGGATTTCCGATTATAAAAAATCGTTAAAAAAACTGTTGACAGAGTGGATAGAAGTGCGTATACTTTTATCTTGTCGATGGGCTATCGCCAAGCGGTAAGGCAACGGACTCTGACTCCGTCACTTCGCAGGTTCGAATCCTGCTAGCCCAGCTTGTTAGATAGAAGCTCTGCAGTTATTTTACTGTAGAGCTTTTCTTTTTGCCTACTTTTCCTGTATAATGAAATAAGTGCCGCGCATTACAATGATGTTATGCGACTAAATAATTAAGGAGATTATTATGAAGGGGAACAACAGATTTGTTGTAGGGGTTAAAAGGTGTATCTGTGCACTTTTGTGCATAGCACTTGTAGTTATGTCTGTGATATATACAGACAGTGCTTGTATTAAGGTCGAAGCTGATGGTCTTGTATCACTTAGCGCCAGTATCAGTGGTTCCAATGTAGTCATTAAGGCGACTACTTCCAGTGTTCCGTCCAGTGCTGATGGTCTATATCATCTCTATGCGCAGAATGTATATGATACAGGTGTTAAAGGAACAGAGGTTGCCAGTGCAGCAGTAGGAACATCTGCAACTTTTACCGTTGCTCTTAATAATAATTCCGCAAATTCCATGCTCTACAAGAAATTTGTAGTTGCTACTTCTCAAAGCGGAGTCATGACTCAGGTTAGTAATGCTGCTTATATTACAAATCCTGAGGCTGTGGCTACACATACAGTTGCAAGAGTACAGGCAGGTAAGAAGGGTATCATACCTGAGTCTACAATGATTCACTCAGGAGATATCGTAACACTTGGGATCGATCAGTGCTCATACAACCTTCTTATGTCACAGCTCCTTAATAAGAGCGGTGCCCAGATAACATACAATTACAACGGCAAGACATATTCATTTAATGCAGGAACTGTACAGGCTTATGACTGGCTTATATCCATGTTTAAGCAAAATGGTATCTCCTGTACGATGGTTCTTTTGAATGACTGGCATGCAGATCTTACATCTATCAATCCGCTCTCAAGGTCAGCAGGACATTCATATTATGCTTATAACGCAGCTGATCAGGCAGGCGTAGAGCTCCTTGCGGCTATCGGTTCATTCCTTGCTTCAAGATACAGTAATCAGGGACTTGGTCAGATAGATAACTTCGTAATAGGTAATGAGATCAATGCAAGATACCTTTGGAACTATATGTCCAATGTGGATGTAACAACATATACAGTACAGAATGCCAATGCATTCAGGGTATTCTACAATGCCATCAAGTCACAGAATGCCAATGCCAATGTATATACCTGTATAGATCAGATGTGGGCATCAACCAATGAACCTAACAGATATTATGCAGGTAAAGAGTACCTTGATATTTTTAACTCATATATTTCATCTGAGGGCAATATAGACTGGTCACTTGCGGTTCATCCTTATGATGTACCTCTTACCAACAGCTATGCATGGGCTAACTCATCTAAGTATGTGACACATGATATTTCTTCACCATATGTAGCTATGCAGAACGTAGAAGTTGTAACAGACTATATGTGCACACCTACATTCAAGGCTCCTAACGGACAGGTCAGATCCATAATCTGCAGTGAAGTTGGATATAGCTCTACAGCCGGTGAGGCTGTTCAGGCAGCTGCTATCACATATGCTTATGAAGTCGCTATGAACAACCAGTATATAGATGCTTTCATTTATAACAAAGAGATGGATGCTTCTGCTGAGCTGGCACAGGGACTTGCTCTTGGACTTGTATCTTCAAGAGGTACTCACAAGCAGGCTTATGCATATTATCAGAACCTTGACGGACCAAATGCTCAGCAGTATATTAATGCAGCAGCAGCAACTATCGGTGTTACAGATCTAAACTCAATAATTGTAAAGAGATAATTGATGTTTTTTAATTTGACGGATAAACTTTATGTATACTTTTAATTCCAGAATAAGATATAGTGAACTGAACTCTCAGGGCTTCCTGTCTACGGAGGCCCTTATGAATTATTTTCAGGACTGTTCCACATTCCAGTCGGAAGATCTTGGAATAGGTCTTGAATATCTTGACGAGATGAATGCTGCATGGGTGATAAACTCATGGCAGGTCGATATTATAAGATATCCAAAACTTGGCGAGAACGTCATAATCGGAACTATTCCCTATGATATAAAGGGCTTTGTAGGTTGTAGAAATTTCTATATGGACACATTGGAAGGCGAACGCCTTGCGATAGCCAATTCTGTATGGGCTCTGATCAATATAGAAAAAGGCACTCCTGTAAAAGTAACATCTAAGATGTTAGAAGGATATAAAATTTCTGAAAAGCTTCCCATGGACTATCAGGGCAGAAAGATATCCTTTCCCACGGATGGAAATATCAGAACTTTAAACGAGATAATAGTACAGCCTTTTCATCTTGATACCAATCAGCATGTTAATAACAATCAGTATATAAACATGGCTAAAGATTGTATGAGACTTCTTGATGGCAATGACAAAAAAATCCCTGTTATCAGCAGGATACGAGCTGAGTACAGGATGCAGGCACATCTTGGAGATACGATATATCCTGTATGCAGCACTCAAGACAAAGACGGATCTGTTGTATATACAGTTTCTTTGAATGATGGAAGTGGTAAAGCGTATAGTATTGTCGAAGTGACAAGTTTGAAAAAGGATGAAAGAAATGTTTAATTTAGGTGAAAAACAAACTCTTGTAGTTACAAAAAAAGTGGATTTTGGTATATATCTTGCAGAAGAGGGAACTGACGGAAGTGAAAGAGTTCTTCTTCCCAAGAAACAGGTGCCAAAGGATGTAAAGCTCGGAGATAAGCTTGAGGTGTTCCTGTATAAGGATTCCGATGACAGGCTTATATCTACTGTTACTGAGCCAAAGCTCATGCTTCATCAGGTTGGCAGACTGACTGTAACAGACGTTGGTAAGATAGGAGCATTCATGGACTGGGGACTTGAGAAGGATGTACTTCTTCCGTTCCATGAACAGACAAGAAGGGTGAGAAAGGGAGAAGAAGTACTCTGTGCCCTTTATATAGACAAATCAAGCCGTCTGTGCGTTACCATGAATGTATATGAGTATCTTAGCACTGACAGCCCTTATAAGAAGGATGACCGTGTTACAGGCGTTGTCTATGAGATGAGCGATAACTTCGGAGCTTTTGTAGCTATAGATGATAAGTATTCGGCGCTTATTCCTAAAAAGGAACTGTATGGCGACATACAGATAGGAGATATCGTGGGAGCCAGAGTCATATCAGTAAGAGATGATGGCAAGCTCACTCTTAGCATCAGAGAGAAGACTCTCGAACAGATGGATATAGATGCAAAGAAGATCCTGGAAGAAATCGATGCTTATAACGGAGTGCTTCCTTTTACCGATAAGGCAAGCCCTGATATAATAAGGGACAAGATGTCAATGAGCAAAAATGAATTTAAACGTGCAGTTGGAAGACTTCTTAAAGAAGGTAAGATCGAGATCTTCGAAAGAGGAATAAGAAAGACTGATAAAGCTGACTAATAAACAAAAAAGCACGGCAACAATTGTTGCCGTGCCTACGCTTTACTGACTTTTGATGATATTATCATACAGAAAGGTCAATATTGCTGCCTACACCGGGGTTGACAGATAATTCCATCTGTTTACCTATTTCGTCGAGGGACTGCGTCATTGCTGCTCCCATGTCTTGATAGGTATCCAGCTGTTTTGCAAACATCGCTACGCCAAAGTCGTTTTGAAGTTTGCTCATGGATAGCGCGGTAGATAGTGATGCAATATCCATATACACCTCACCTCCTTGTGTGGTAATGACACAGGCATAATCGTCTGTATCTTATTATAAATATCGGACACGAAAGTGTGAAAAATGATATATAATAATTTTTTTGTGCAATTTTATAGGACTTAAATTGCTTTTCACACCCCCAATTGATAAAAAGGCGCGTTAGCTATTAATTATTCACAAAAAATCGCTATGTAATTATGGATTTTTTCACTAAAGTGCTTTACAATATAGCAAGGGGGCAAATATCCAATCTTGTGAAATGAAAGGGGCACTTCATAAATGATTTCAAATCAGATATTACAGAATACTATTGACGGCCTTAAGAACATCGCTCATGTTGAGCTTTGCGTACTTGATGTCGACGGCAAAGAGGTTGCATCTACACTGGCAGAGGCAGCAGATGTATCTGTTTCCGCAAGAGAGTTTGTAGCATCTCCTGCAGATTCTCAGGAAATTCAGGGTCAGCAGTATTTTAAAATATATGATGAGCAGCAGCTTGAATATATTCTGATCGCAAAGGGTAGCGGTGAGAATATCTATATGCTGGGCAAGATGATTGCATTCCAGCTTCAGAGCTTGCTTGTAGCCTATAAAGAGCGTTTTGACAAGGACAACTTCATCAAGAACCTCCTTCTTGATAACCTGCTGCTTGTTGATATCTATTCACGTGCCAAGAAGCTTCATATTCAGTCTGATTCTCCTAGAGTTACTATGATCATGGAGTCTGACAATGGAAGAGATGCAGGAGCGCTTGAGATTACAAGGACTCATATTGGCTCTACAGGCGATGACTTCGTTACAGAAGTAGATGAGGATAATGTCATCATCGTCAAGGATGTGTCATCTATGGACTCTCCATCTGAGATCAGTAAGTTTGCATCAGGCCTTGCTCAGGAACTCGAGAAGGATGGCCTTAAGGGAGTGCGTATTGCTGTAGGTACTACAGTCAAAGAGATCAAGGAAGTCAGCCGTTCCTACAAGGAAGCCAAGATGGCTCTTGATGTCGGCAAGATCTTCTTCGAAGGCCGTAAAGTAATAAGCTATGGTGAACTTGGAATAGGAAGACTTATATATCAGCTGCCTATACCTCTTTGCAAGATGTTCATTAAAGAGATTTTTGGTGGCAAGAATCCTGATGATTTTGATGAAGAGACTCTTGTTACTATCGATAAATTCTTTGAGAATAACCTTAACGTATCCGAAACATCAAGACAGCTTTTCATACATCGTAATACTCTTGTATATCGTCTGGACAAGCTTCAGAAGAGTACAGGACTTGATCTTCGTATCTTTGAAGATGCTATTACTTTCAAGATCGCACTTATGGTTGTTAAATACATGAAATACATGGAAAAGTTTGAATATTAAATAATAAGTCCGTTTGCATATGGCGAGTAGAAGCTGCGGGACTTATGGGAAGGACTATGGATGGAAAAAGCGCGGAGAAAGAGGAGACGAATCCCCAGCGATGAAATAATAACACTTGAGAATGTGACTAAATCCTATACAACCGGATCTCCGGCCCTTGATGGAATCTCACTTCACATCAAAAAGGGCGAATTTGTATTTATAGTAGGAGATTCCGGTTCAGGTAAGTCTACACTTATAAAGCTTCTTCTACGTGAGCTCACTGCTACAGAGGGTGATATCACGGTAATGGGATACAACCTGAATCATATAAGGCATCGTAAGATACCGAAGTTCCGCCGTAATCTCGGCATAGTATTCCAGGATTTCAGACTGCTTCCTGATAGGAACGTATATGAGAATGTGGCATTTGCCCAGCATATCATCCAGAAACCGGGAAGTGAGATTCGCAGAAATGTACCAAAGATTCTGGCAACAGTTGGTCTTGCCGGCAAATATAAAAATAAAGTAACTCAGCTCTCCGGAGGTGAGCAGCAGCGTGTTGCGCTTGCTAGAGCACTTGTTAATAAACCAACTATCCTTCTTGCGGATGAGCCTACTGGTAATCTTGATCCCAATACTTCATGGGAGATCATGAAGCTGCTTGAGAAGATCAATGAAAATGGAACGACCATAGTTATGGTTACTCATAACCGTGAGATCGTTAATGCAATGCAGAAGCGTGTTATTACAATGAAAAAAGGCGTCATAGTTGACGACGCTGAGAAGGGCGTATATATCGATGATGAGGATTTTTAGTACTTTTTTCTATACAATAGGCCAGGGCTTCCGTAACCTGACAAGAAACCGCTGGTATACACTTGCATCCATCGCAACAATAGCTGCGTGTCTCTTCCTTCTTGGCATGTTCTATTCGATAATTGTTAACTTTTCAAATATTGTTAAGACAGCTGAGGAAGGCGTTTCAGTAACAGTATTTTTTAAACAGGGTACTACAGAAGAACAGATACTTGCTTTTCAGTCCTCTATTCAGAACAGAACTGAGGTCAGCAAGGTAGAATATATCTCAGCTGAGGCGGCATGGGAGAGCTTTAAGACAGATTATCTCGGAGAATATGCTGATGGTTTTACAGAAAACCCTCTTGCAGATTCTGCCAATCTTCAGATTTATATGACAGATGTATCTCTTCAGCCTTCGCTTGTCACATATCTTGAAAGTCACCAGGATATTGTAAGAGAAGTCAGAAGATCAGAGATTACAGCTTCTACGCTTAGTGGCATGAATAAGCTTATAGCTCTTATATCAGTTGGAATCATATTGATACTACTTTGCGTATCGGTATTCCTTATAAGTAATACTGTTACGATAGGTATATCAGTAAGAAAATCAGAGATTACTATTGCCAAATACATAGGTGCTACTGACTATTTTGTCAGAGCGCCATTTGTTATCGAGGGTATTCTCATTGGTATTATAGGATCTATTATTCCGCTTATCGTTATTTACTTTTTGTATAATAAAGTTGTTGAGTATATTACAACACATTATTCTATACTCAGTAACTTGCTGACATTCTTGCCGGTCCAGCATATTTATGAATCACTTGTTCCGATTTCAGTGCTGATCGGAGTAGGTATTGGCTTCTTTGGTAGTGCATTCACTGTGCGCAGACATCTTAGTGTATAAGTTCATTAATCTGTAAGATCCGTTGAGGGGTGTGATTGGTTTTGATCTTAGGGTTCGCTTGTTTGGTATTGCCGGACCCGACGATTTATTCCCGTCCTTGCAACGGATTTTTTTATAAGCTTTGGGGGAACATTACTTGATAAGGATAAGACATTTTTGGAAAAAAAGAATCTTCCGCAAGTTAGTGGCACTCATGGTAATGGTGACACTGTGCATTACAATGTTTAGTGATAACCTCGCCATTAAAAGCTATGCAGAAGTCACGCAGGAAAGTATCAAAGAAAAGGAAGATCAGATAAACGAAGCAAAAAAAGAGCGTGACCAGATGAAATCGTCTCTTACTGATATAGAGACTGTCAAAAAAGAGCTTGAGAAAGATAAGAATAATCTCAATGAATATATTACGCAGCTTGATGCTTCACTGTCAGATATGCAGGCTAATATTGATGCCTTGGAGCAGCAGATAACTGATAAAGAGGCTGAGATAGAGGAGACTAAAAAGGAACTGGAAGCTGCCAAAGAGCAGCAGCAAAAGCAGTATGAATCCATGAAGGAAAGAATCAGGTTCATGTATGAGCGAGGCGATACATACCTGTTGGAACTTCTGATAGAGTCTGATAGCTATGCGGACATGCTTAATAAGGCAGAGTATATATCTGAAATATCCGCGTATGATAATCAAAAGCTTCAGGAATACATACTGACCACACAGCTTATAGCGCTGACTCAAAGTGCTCTTGAAGAAGAACAGGCAACGCTTGAAGAAGCCAAAGCAGATGTAGAGGCTGAGCAGGCTAGTATGGAAGCTCTTCTTGCAGAAAAACAGACACAGCTTTCGGCTGTCAACGCAGATATTTCTGACAAGGAAGCTGCAATAAAAGAATATGAGGCTCAGATTGCAGAGGAAAATGAGACTATTGCTGCTCTTGAAAAGGCTGTAGAGGCTGATAAAGCTAAGCTTGCAAATCAGAGCAAAAGGACTTATGATGGCGGTATGTTCACCTGGCCGTGTCCTGCTTATACCAGAATCTCTGATGATTATGGTATGAGAATGCATCCTACACTTGGTGTTCAGAAGATGCATAATGGTATAGACCTTGCAGCTCCTACAGGATCCAGTATACTGGCGGCCTATAGCGGAACTGTTGTAGCTGCTGCATATTCAAGCTCCATGGGCAATTATATCATGATAGATCATGGCGATGGACTTTATACCATCTATATGCATGCATCTGCCTTGTATGTATCTACAGGTCAGGAAGTATCTGCAGGACAGAATATAGCTGCAGTAGGATCTACAGGAAGATCCACAGGCCCGCATCTTCATTTTGGTGTGCGCCTTAACGGGTCTTATGTAAGTCCTTGGAATTATTTGAAATAAAAGGAAAGTATAGAAAGGTTTTATTGAAAATGGAAGACAACAAATTTGAAGATCATGATCTGTATCAAAGTGATCATGATACAGATGGAACAGTTCCACCTGAAACAGGGAAAAAATTTAGCTGGGGAACATTTTTTCTTGGAGTAATAGCCGGTGCATTTATAAGCACCTGCGTATTTGGGGTAAGCTATGCCCTTGTTAGAAATAATCCGTCAACGATAACTATAGGTACACTTGAGCAGGCCAATAATAGAAGCAGCTCGAAGACAGATTCAAATGAAGATGAGTCAGCTTCTGAAGACGGCGCTTTTCAGGAAGATGACCATGAATCTGTAGTCAATGATGATACAATGGCTAAGCTCCAGCTACTTGAGCAGACGATAGATACATACTATATAGATTCCGAAAATGTATCAACCAAGACTCTTGAAGACGGCATGTATGAAGGAATGCTGGATAGCCTTGGGGATGTATATTCTGTATATTATACAGAAGAAGAGCTCAATGCTCTTATGGAAGATACCAATGGTATCTATTATGGAATCGGCGCATATATAAGCACTGATGCTACAACAGGACTTCCTGTGATAGCAGGAGTTATGGATGGATCACCTGCTCAGGAAGCAGGCCTCAAAGATGGTGATATCTGTTATAAAGTAGACGGAGAGCTCACAGAATCAATGGAGCTTGAAGAGTTTATCAGTAAGGTCAAGGGAGAAGAGCATACAACTGTTGTCCTTACAGTAGTAAGACAGGGTGAGTCTGATTATCTTGATATAGAAGTCGAAAGACGTCAGATAGAAACTCCAACTGTTAATTATGAGATGAAAGATGGCAACATTGGATATATACAGATCAAAGAGTTCGACTCTGTAACCAGTGATCAGTTTGCAGAAGCTCTTGCAACTCTGAAAGGTCAGGGCATGAAGGGCCTTGTGATAGATCTAAGATCTAACCCGGGCGGCAATCTTGATACTGTATGTGAGATAGCCAATATGCTTCTTCCTAAGGGAACAATAGTTTATACAGTTGATAAAGATGGTAACAGAGTAGATTATGACTGTGATGGCGAAAACGAGATCGATGTTCCAATGGCGGTTCTTGTAAACGAATACTCTGCAAGTGCATCAGAGATTCTGGCTGGTGCTATCAAAGATTATGAAAAAGGTGTTCTTGTTGGAACTACAACCTTTGGTAAAGGAATCGTTCAAAGGATAATTCCTTTTAGCGATGGAACAGCTGTTAAGCTTACTGTAAGTAAGTACTATACACCAAATGGAGTCAACATCCATGGAACAGGCATAGATCCGGATGTTGTGATCGAGTACGATGCTGAGGCTGCTGAGAAAGGAATTGACAATCAGCTTGATAAGGCGCTTGAACTGCTAAAATGATAGGTTATAAAAGATAAGGTTATAAAAATAAGCCTGGAAAAAGGTTATAAAATCAACTATTTGAAATAAACTATATGAAATAAAAAACGGTATATTTAGATGAGTGATTCTTCTAAATATACCGTTTCTAACTATTATTAAAAACTGTTTCAGTAATTCAAACTATGCACTTAGAACAGTGTGGCAGCCTCGAAGTTTGAGCCGGTAATTGTAAATCATACTCCACCTGTAAGCTCGTTAAGATGAGTTTTTAGTGATAGCATCTGGTCTCTAAGAGCAGCAGCGGTCTCGAAATCGAGTTCTGCAGCTGCTTTTTTCATCTTCTTTTGAACCTTGCCAATGAGCTTTTCAAGTTCGTCTCGGCTCATAGATTCAGGATCTTTCTCAAACTTGACTTCTTCTTTGGTGATCTCCTTGGTTATAGCGATAAGGTCACGAACAGCTTTCTTGATAGTCTGAGGAGTGATACCATGTTCCTTATTGTATTTCATCTGTATCTCACGACGTCTGTTGGTCTCATCTATGGCATTTTGCATAGACTCTGTCATATTGTCGGCATACATGATTACATGGCCTTCTGAATTTCTGGCAGCTCGTCCTATGGTCTGTACAAGAGAGGTTTCTGATCTAAGGAATCCTTCCTTGTCTGCATCCAGGATAGCTACAAGAGTTATCTCAGGGATATCAAGACCCTCTCTAAGCAGGTTGATGCCGACTAGTACATCAAATACATCAAGACGCATATCCCTGATGATCTCAGCTCGTTCCAGTGTATCTATATCAGAGTGGAGATATTTGACTCTTACGCCATTTTCAGCAAGGTATTCTGTAAGATCTTCTGCCATACGCTTTGTGAGCGTAGTTACAAGAACCTTATTCTTGTTGCCGGTTTCTTTTCTTATCTCTGCAAGGAGATCATCTATCTGACCTTCAGTAGGTCTTACGTCAACTTCGGGATCCAGAAGACCTGTTGGTCTTATGACTTGTTCGGCTCTTAGTAGCTCGTGCTCCTGTTCGTATTTACCGGGGGTGGCTGAGCAGAAGAGCATCTGGTCGATCCTTGCTTCAAACTCTTCGAAGTTCAGAGGCCTGTTATCAAGAGCGGATGGAAGTCTGAAACCATAATTGACAAGAGTTTCTTTTCTGCTTCTGTCGCCGTGATACATAGCGCCTATCTGTGGGATAGACATGTGAGATTCGTCCACGATTATTAGGAAGTCTCTTGGGAAGAAATCCATAAGTGTAAGAGGCGGCTCCCCTGGTGCCATAAAATTAAGATGCCTTGAGTAGTTCTCAATTCCTGAGCAAAAACCTGTCTCCCTCATCATCTCAATATCGAAGTTGGTCCTTTCAGCTATACGCTGAGCTTCTATAAGCTTGTCTTCACCTTTAAAGAAGCGGACCTGATCTTCAAGCTCTTTTTCTATATTCTCACATGCCCTGTTGATCTTCTCCTGAGGGACAACATAGTGGGAAGCAGGGTATATCATAACGTGCTCGAGCTCGTGAGTTACCTTGCCTGAAAGTGGTTCGACTTCGCATATCCTGTCAATCTCATCACCGAAGAACTCGATCCTTATAAGGTAGTCGTCGGCATTGGCAGGGAATACCTCTACTACATCGCCGTGTACACGGAAGTTACAACGGGATAAATCCATATCGTTGCGCTGATACTGTATTGCTATAAGGTCTTTGATGACATCATCTCTGTCTTTGGACATGCCGGGTCTTAAGGATATAGACATACCTTTGAATTCGTCAGGGCTTCCAAGGCCGTATATGCAGGAAACAGATGCTACGACTATGACATCGTTTCTTTCGGCAAGAGATGCTGTTGCAGAAAGTCTTAATTTATCTATCTCATCATTTATAGAAGAGTCCTTGGCTATATAAGTATCCGTCTGCGGTACATATGCCTCTGGCTGGTAGTAATCGTAGTAGGATACAAAATATTCAACTGCATTTTCAGGGAAAAACTCTTTCATCTCACCATAGAGCTGACCGGCAAGGGTTTTATTGTGAGATATGATTAGGGTTGGCTTATTAAGGGCAGCTATTATATTGGCCATGGTGAAGGTCTTGCCGGAACCTGTTACGCCAAGGAGGGTTTCAAACTGGTTGCCGTCCTTAAATCCCTGGACCAGTTTCTCTATAGCCTGTGGCTGATCGCCGGTAGGCTTAAAAGTACTTACAAGCTTGAATTTGTCCATGTTTACTCCGATATTCTTTGGGGTTGTGTGTTACGAACTTAGATACCACGCCGCTAGGGTTGGAAATTTAAGTTATAATTAGTATTAGCATTTTTATTGTAGCAAAGACGTGGGGCCGTTGCAAAAGTCTGAAATTTTCATAAAAGGATTTTAGAATTTTAAATGCTATGATACAATGATTTTGCTACGCAAATAAAGACAATTATATTGTTAAAAATTTAAGCTTCGATTTTTTAAAAAGGAAATAAGGATTATGTCTGAAAAAAGGTTAAAGAACAAGGAAATGCCGAGAAGAAATCTCATTTTTCCAAGACTAATACCACAGGAAGGCGTCCTCTTCCTGTAGATATACATGATTATATAAGGGTGCGTCATGCCAATGAGCACAATTTAAAAGGGGTAGATGTTAATATCCCGAGGGGGACACTTACTGTATTTACAGGGCTTTCAGGCTCTGGTAAGTCTTCTCTTGCTTTCGATACTATTTTTGCAGAAGGACAGAGAAGATATATGGAGTCACTCTCTTCTTATGCAAGGATGTTCCTTGGACAGATGGACAAGCCTGATGTTGAGAAGATAGAAGGTCTGTCACCTACTATTTCTATTGATCAGAAATCAACCAATAGAAACCCTCGTTCTACAGTAGGTACTGTTACAGAGATATATGATTATTTCAGACTTTTATACGCTAGGATAGGTATTCCGCATTGTCCTAACTGCGGAAGGGAGATAAGGCGTCAGAGTGTTGATGAGATGGCAGATCAGATTCTCTCACTACCTGTAGGAAGTAAGATTCAGATCTTGGCACCTGTTGTAAGAGGCAGGAAGGGTATGCATGAGAAGGTCATCGAGAGAGCCAAGAAGGGCGGCTATGTACGTATCAGGATCGATGGCAATCAGTATGATCTGTCAGAAGATATCAGTCTTGATAAGAATATCAAGCACAATATTGAGATCATAGTAGACAGACTTGTAGTCAAGGAGGATCCTCAGAGCATAAGAGGTCGTCTTACAGATTCTATAGAAACAGCGCTGTCTTTGGCAGAGGGACTACTGGTAGTTGATGTGATAGGAGATAAAGAGATCAACTTCTCCCAGAATTTCGCATGTCCTGATTGCGGAATATCAATTCCTGAGATTGAGCCTAGGAGCTTTTCTTTCAATAATCCATATGGTGCATGTCCGGAGTGTTCCGGTCTTGGATACAAGATGGAGTTTGACGAAGACCTTATGATCCCGGATAAGTCTCTTTCTATAAATGAAGGAGCTATTCAGGTTATGGGATGGCAGTCCTGCAACAAGGAAGGAAGCTTTGCCAATGCAACATTAAGAGCTCTTGCCAAGGCTTATGGATTCGACCTTGATACTCCTTTTGAGAAGTATCCTAAGAAGATTCATGATGTTCTTATATATGGAGCAGATAAGACAGTCAATGTGCATTACAAGGGCCAGAGAGGTGAGGGCGATTATCCTATCTTATTTGATGGTCTTATAAAAAATGTCGAGCAGCGTTACAGAGAGACTGCATCTGAGACTGCCAAGGCAGAATATGAAGAGTATATGACTATCACACCATGTACAGCCTGCAAGGGTCAAAGGCTCCGCCCAGAATCACTTGCTGTAACTGTTGATGGCAGGAATATCTATGAGATAACTTCTATATCGATTGAAGATCTTCACAAATATCTTGAGAATCTGTCTCTTTCAAGGCAGCAGGAGCTTATAGGTGCTCAGCTGCTCAAAGAGATAAGAGCAAGAGTTGGATTTCTTGTAGATGTAGGCCTTGACTATCTGTCGCTTTCAAGAGCTACAGGAACTCTTTCCGGCGGAGAGGCTCAGCGTATCAGACTGGCAACCCAGATTGGATCAGGACTGTGCGGAGTGTGCTATATACTTGATGAGCCCAGTATAGGTCTTCACCAAAGGGACAATGATAAGCTTCTTAATACACTTAAGAATCTTCGTGATCTTGGTAATACTCTCATCGTAGTAGAACATGATGAGGATACTATGAGAGAAGCTGATTATATTGTAGATGTAGGCC
The DNA here is from genome assembly GCF_023206215.1 of Butyrivibrio fibrisolvens. Classification (NCBI taxonomy): domain Bacteria; kingdom Bacillati; phylum Bacillota; class Clostridia; order Lachnospirales; family Lachnospiraceae; genus Butyrivibrio; species Butyrivibrio fibrisolvens. The sequence continues at coordinate 331,647 of NZ_CP065800.1, read as the reverse complement.
CGGGCGCCGGATCGCATGGCGGACGCATAGTAGCTACCGGTACAGCCGAGGATATCATGAACAATCCTGATTCTATTACAGGTCAGTATCTATCCGGAGCCAAGACTATTCCGGTTCCTTCTGTTCGAAGAAAACCTACGGGATGGCTGGACGTTAAGGGCGCAAGAGAGCATAACCTTAAAGATATTGATGTTAAGTTCCCTCTTGGGGTACTTACAGTAGTGACAGGTGTATCGGGTTCAGGTAAGAGTTCACTTGTTAATGAGATCTTATACAAACATCTTGCTAAGAGCCTTAACAGAGCACGCTGCATACCTGGGGATCACAGGGCTATAGAAGGGCTTGAACAGCTTGACAAGGTTATAAATATAGATCAGTCACCTATAGGGAGGACTCCTCGTTCCAATCCTGCTACATATACAGGAGTATTTGATCTTATCAGAGATCTTTTTGCAGGAACACCTGATGCCAAGGCCAAGGGTTATGCCAAGGGCAGATTTTCATTCAATGTCAAAGGAGGCAGATGCGAAGCCTGCTCAGGTGATGGTATCGTGAAGATAGAGATGCATTTTTTACCTGATGTATACGTGCCATGCGAAGTCTGCGGAGGTAAGCGCTATAACAGAGAAACTCTGGAAGTCAGATATAAGGGCAAAAATATCTATGATGTACTTGATATGACTGTAGAAGAAGCTCTGGAGTTTTTTAAGAATGTACCTAAGATACATAAGAAGATACAGACTCTCTATGATGTAGGTCTTGGTTATGTCAAACTCGGTCAGCCATCTACAGAACTCTCAGGTGGTGAAGCTCAGCGTATAAAGCTTGCAACAGAGCTTTCAAGGACCAGTACAGGTAAGACTATCTACATTCTGGATGAGCCAACAACAGGTCTTCATTTTGCAGATGTAGCAAAGCTTGTAGATATACTTCAAAAGCTTGTGGAGCAGGGCAATTCTGTAGTAGTTATAGAACACAATCTTGATGTTATCAAAACTGCTGACTACATAATAGATCTGGGCCCTGAAGGCGGTGCCAAGGGAGGTACTATAGTAGCCAAGGGAACACCAGAACAGGTTGCCAAAGTTAAGGAGTCATATACAGGACATTATATTGCCAAGATGCTCAAATGAATGTAAGGGTTAATATTGAGCGCAGTTATTCCGATATACACAACGTAGAATAATATTCGTTTTTAAAGATTTTATTTTTGAAAACTGTATATCGGAAGCTGCGCATGGATGCGGGAGCACAGATGAAAAGGAACTTCAACGAAAGTAAAAGTTGTCAATGAAAATTTTTACTTTTAAGGCTAAGTCAAGGCCTGAAGTAGCTTAGATGTGCTACCGCTATATTTTTTTCAATTAGCCTGTTTTCAAAATGAGTCTGTTAGTTTATAATACTTTGTGAATTATACGCTTTATAGTTTAACAAAGATAACAACTCGCATAAGCGATAACAATAACAATAACAGACTTTAAGCAAATTGAAAGGACTTATCCATGCAGTATACAGATATCGGAATTGATTTAGGAACAGCAAGTATTCTTGTTTATATAAGAGGAAAGGGCGTAGTACTTAAGGAGCCCTCTGTTGTAGCATATGACAGAGATACAGACCAGATTCTTACATTTGGTGAAGATGCACGTCAGATGCTCGGCCGTACACCCGGCAACATCGTAGCAGTTCGTCCTCTTCGTCAGGGTGTTATCAGTGATTACCAGATCACAGAGCAGATGATGAAGCACTTCATAACTAAGGCTCTCGGACGTAGAATCTATCGTAAACCTCTTATCGCTGTATGCGTTCCTTCAGGTGTAACTGAAGTTGAGCGTAAGGCCGTAGAAGATGCTACACGTATGGCAGGTGCCAGAGACGTTCGCATCATCGAAGAGCCTATAGCAGCAGCTATCGGTGCAGGTATCGATATCATTAAGCCATGCGGCAATATGATCGTAGATATAGGTGGTGGTACAACAGATATCGCAGTTATCTCTCTTGGCGGTACAGTTGTATCTACATCAGTTAAGATCGCAGGCGATGACTTTGATGAAGCTATCGTCCGTTATATGAGAAAGAAGCACAATCTTCTCATCGGTGAAAGAACCGCAGAAGATATCAAAATCCGCGTAGGAAGTGCATATCCACGTCCTGAAGCAGATTATATGGATGTGCGTGGACGAAATCTTGTTACAGGTCTTCCTAAGACTGTCAAGATCAGTTCAGAAGAAACAGAAGAGGCATTGAGAGAACCTACAACACAGATAGTAGAAGCTATCCATGGTGTACTTGAGAAGACTCCTCCGGAACTTGCAGCAGATATTGCAGATCGTGGTATCGTGCTTACAGGTGGTGGATCACTTCTTAGAGGTCTTGAAGACCTTATCGCTGCTAAGACAGGCATCAACACCATGACAGCCGAGGATCCGATGACAGCTGTTGCTATCGGAACCGGTAAATATGTTGAGTTCCTCAGCGGTGCAGTAAAATAATCCGGTAAAGTACCGGGATAACTTTAACCAAGCCTCCTTCTGCAGTTTTTATAAGGGTATGGAGTTTGAAGGACTTAAAAGTCCTGATGATTCCAGACACAGGGTGCAGGCGCAAGGAGGCTTGTTATATGGTTAAAGGACTGTACACTGCATGGACAGCGATGGTCAATGAACAGCATCGCATGGACGTGGCTACAAACAATCTGGCTAATGCCAATACTAATGGTTACAAAAAAGAGGGTTCAACCCAGCAGACATTCGATTCTCAGCTGGCCCTCAAGATCAAGGATACATCTGAGCCCGGCTCTTATCCTAGGAGACTTGGTCGTATCGTTCCCGGTGTAAAGACCGGAGAGGACTATACAGACTGGTCTGAAGGACCTATGAAGTCCACAGGCAATACCTGGGATCTGGCAATTTCGGGCAAAGGCTTTTTCGCCATAGATTATACCAGTGCTCACAATAATATAGCGGGTCATACTCAAGGGCAGCAGACTGTCATGTATACAAGGGATGGAAGCTTTACATTAACAGCTGACGGCGCGCTTGTTACGCATGACGGAGACTTTGTTCTTGATACAGAAGGCCAGCATATAGAAGTCGATCCTACCAAGAAACATGCTGTCAATGTCAAAGGTCAGGTACTTGAATTCACCGGAGATGGTGCAGATGAGACAAGCGAAGTGGTCGCAACCATCGGACTTTTTGATTTTGAAGATTATGATGCTCTTTATAAATACGGTGAGAATCTGTATGAACCCACAGATGTTGCGGTTCGTATCGACAATGCAACCGGAAGTATCAATGCAGGATTTTTAGAGCAATCTAATGTCTCAGTAGTTGATGAAATGGTGTCGATAATAAATATACAAAGACATTATGAAGCAGCATCAACTATGATCCAGACAGCAAATGAAACACTCAAAACAGCAACTACCGACCTTGGAAGGTTGTAAACTGCAGCACAATGGGAATACGCATAAATAGTATTTCAGAAAAGAGGTAATTATGGTACGCAGCTTATGGTCAGCCGCAACAGGCATGAATGCTCAGCAGACAAATGTAGATACGATCGCCAATAACCTTGCGAACGTTAATACAACAGGATTTAAAGCTCAGCAGGCAGAGTTTAAGTCCCTTCTCTATCAGGATCTCAATTCTGTGACAACAACTGCCAATGGCGATCCAAAGCCTACGACTTCACAGGTTGGACTGGGTGTTAGAACAGCAGCTCTTACGCAGCTCTTCTCGCAAGGTTCGCTTCTTGATAATCCAAGTACATCGGCTTTTGCTATAAGTGGTGATGGATTCTTCTCATACAATGATGCTGATGGCAATGCAGTATATACCAGAAACGGTGATTTCATCTGGGCTATAGGTAATGCAGAAGGAACAGAGCTTGTACTTACAACTTCTGATGGTAATCCTATACTTAGTACCGAAGGTGAAGAGATAAGACTAGAAGGCGGTATCATATCTAACAGGATCTCGGTAGGCGCTGATGGAACCATATATTATCCTGACGAAGAAGGCGTCCCTCAGGAAGTTGGATTCAGAATAGGCTTATGGCAGTTCCAGAATCCGGGAGGTCTTGAAAGAGTAGGAAGTACTACCTGGAAAGTATCTGCAGCAAGTGGCCCGGCCATCAATGAAGCAGAAGATGACAATGTTCAGTCCAGCATCATAAGACAAGGATATCTTGAAGGCTCCAATGTCAACGTGGCAACAGAGATGGTCAATCTTATAGTAGCCCAGCGTGCATATGAGATGAATTCAACAGCTATCACGACTACAGACCAGATGATGCAGACAGCTAATAGACTTAAACAGTAATGATGAAGGTATTTGAAGATCATGATCATACATGGTCTATGTAAAAAGAGGATTAGCCTATGCCGGATTTTAGTAATTTAAGCGGAATAAGTTCTGCAGCATATACAGATTATGCAGCCAAAAACCAGTATTCCAATGATGTTCAGAAAGTAGTTTCGAATGCTCCAAAGTCAGAGACGGAGAAGGAACTCATGGAAGCCTGCAAGCAGTTTGAAGCATATTTTCTGGAGCAGGTATTTAAAGAAATGACCAAAACTGTCGATGCTTTTAAGTCAGACGACAGTCAGATGAGCGATGCTCTGTCCATGACATCTTCCAACTCTCTGGTGGACTATTTTAAGGACCTTACGATTCAGGATATAGCAACTACTTCGGTAGATACTCAGAGTAACGGTCTTGCCCAGATGCTGTATGAGAATATGAAGAGAACATATGGAATTGGTGATGATGCTTCAAAAAATATTCCGGCAGATGCATCAAGAGCTCAGGTTATGTCTACAGTTTCTTCGCTTCAGGAAGAAACGTCTGAGAGTACAGATAAGACTTCTGATACGGAAGCTGATGAAAAAGAAGTTCCAAGAATCGGGGAATAGAGGTACAGGGATGTACTTTACATATATTAGTAGTTGATAATAAAAGGGGAGGAAATACATTATAATGATTATATGCCCTGCCGCTTGCGGCAGGGTATTTTTCGGGGCATAATTAGACGTATGGAAAAGATTAAGGGATATATAGAACATTTTGTTTATAGAAATGAAGATAACGGATACGGCGTTGCAACCGTAATATCAGATGGGGATGAGATCACCTGTGTGGGAACCTTTCGTGATGCTGATGTTGGAGACACTCTCGAGATAGAAGGAGAGCTTGTTCAGCATCCTATGTATGGTGACCAGATCAGGGTCTTAAGGTATACGATCATAGAGCCGGAAGACGCCCAGGCAATGGAGAGATACCTTGCAAGCGGAGCTATCAAAGGAGTCGGAGCAGCACTCGCTGCGCGTATCATCAAGAAATTCGGCGAAGATACTTTTCGCATAATAGAAATGGAGCCTGAACGCCTTGCGGAGATCAGAGGCATCAGCGAGAGAAAAGCTATCGAGATAGCAACTCAGATGAGCGAAAAGCGTGAAGCAAGAGATGTTATGATATTCCTTCAAAGGTACGGAATATCGGACACTATGGCTGTTAAGATCTATAACACTTATGGCGGCAGTGTCTATACAGTCATGCAGCAAAATCCCTACAAGCTTGCCGAAGATATAGGTGGTATCGGATTCAAGACCGCAGATGAGATCGCGGCGAGGATCGGATTTGCAGTTGATTCGGACTTTCGTATCAGAAGCGGAATATTATATGTCCTTCAGGAAGGTGCTCAGGAAGGCAATACATATCTTCCAAGGACAACTCTTCTAAAAAGGACTGCATCACTGCTTAGAGTAGATGAAGATATGATAATCCCTCAGATTGATTATCTTGCAATGGATAGAAGGATAGTCATAAGAGATGAGGACAAAGTATACAGTTCACAGCTTTATGGAGAAGAGAGAGCATGTGCGCTCAGACTTCATGACCTTAATATCCATCTTGATGTAGATGAGAACTCAGCAACGGTTAAGGCTCAGCTTGACAGGATACATCTTATTGAGAAGAAAAAGAATATTGAACTTGATGACCTTCAAAGAGAAGCGATACTTAAGAGTGCCTCCAACGGAATACTTCTTTTGACCGGAGGCCCGGGTACAGGTAAGACGACAACTATCAATACCATAATCAGTTATTTTGAAGAAGAGGGACTTGATATACAGCTTGCTGCGCCCACAGGCAGAGCTGCTAAGCGTATGACCGAAGCAACAGGATATGAAGCAAGGACCATTCACAGACTCCTGGAGATATCAGGCGGTGTCAGCGATGATGATGCAGTGAGACAGACTGCAAGATTTAACCGTGACCAGGACAATCCCCTTGAAGCGGATGTCATCATAATAGATGAGATGTCCATGGTAGATATCCATCTGTTTCATGCCTTGTTAAAAGCAGTGATCCCCGGAATGCACCTTATATTTGTAGGTGACTCAAGCCAGCTCCCAAGCGTAGGCCCCGGGCAGATCCTTCATGATCTTATCTCTTGCGGCAAGTTTGCTACAGTAGTACTCAATCATATCTTCAGACAGGCCAAGGAAAGTGATATAGTCATGAATGCTCACTATATCAACCAGGGACAGATGCCGGGACTTTCCAATAAGAGCAAGGATTTCTTTTTCCTTGAAAGAAGTGATTATAACATCATCTACAAACATATGATAATGCTCATAAGAGACAAGCTCCCCGGATATGTAGATGCAGATCCTTTCGATATTCAGGTTCTGACTCCTATGAAAAAAGGAGCTTTGGGATGTGAAACTTTAAATGGCATATTACAGCAGTACTTAAATCCGGCAGACCCGTCCAAGACTGAATACATGCATGGTGACAGGATATTCAGAGTGGGCGACAAGGTCATGCAGATCCATAACAATTATCAGGCGGAATGGGAGATCATCGGTAAATACAATATAGCGATAGATTCCGGAACCGGAATATTCAACGGAGATATGGGACGCATAGTCAGTATAACTCCGGTTTCCTCAAGTCTTGTAGTTGAGTTTGATGAAAAAAGAAGAGTTACCTATTCTTTCAGTAATCTCGATGAACTGGAACTTGCATATGCTGTAACCATACATAAGTCGCAGGGTTCAGAGTATCCTGCTATTGTGATCCCTCTTCTGGGAGGCCCCAGAATGCTTATGAACAGGAATCTTTTGTATACAGCTGTTACAAGAGCAAGGAAATGTGTAATGATCCTTGGAAGCAGTGATGCCATCAGACAGATGGTCGAGAATGAAGATCAGCTTGTACGATTTACGGGATTGCAGGATCAGATCAATGAGGTGATGTCCTATGAAGAGCAATAATACAATAAATAGGACAAATAATAACCCTGCAAATAGGACAAACAGTAACCCTGCAAATAAGGCAATCATAAAACCTGCTGATAGAGCATCCGCCAACTTGTCAAATCGCATATCTGGTGGAAGATTTTCAAAGAAAATATTGACTCAAAAGGCATATGGCTTTTTTGACAAAGTAGTTACGATTCTCTACCCAAGGCATTGTCCTTTCTGCGACAGGATAGTCCCATATGGAAGCATGGCTCACGAACAGTGCAGGCGCAAGGCTGAATATGCAGATAGTTATGAGACATGCATAAAGTGTGGAAAGCCCCTTTTGTATGGTCATGCAGAATATTGCAGAGACTGTCTTAAAGGCGGTCATGTATTTGACTATGGCATGTCTTTATATAATTATCGTACAGTATCAGGATCAATCTATAGGTTTAAATATGATGGCAGGCAGGAATATGCTGACTTCTATGCGGGAGAGATAGAAAGACATCTTGGCTCAAAGATAAGAGCACTTAAGCCTGACGCACTTATTCCTGTACCGATGTACAAAGGCAAGAAGAATAAAAGGGGTTATAATCAGGCGGAAGTTCTTGCTAAAGCAATCGGAAGAAAAATGAATATTCCGGTCAGATGCGATATCATCGAAAGAGTCCGTGATACGACTCCAATGAAGGAACTATCGGCAAGTGAGCGCCACGTGAATTTGAAAAAAGCTTTTAATATAGTGCAAAATGATGTAAAATTAAAGAATATTATAATAATTGACGATATCTATACGACGGGTTCAACAGTTGACCATATGACTTGGCAACTGAAAAAGGGACCGGCATCGTCTGTTTATGTGCTGACACTAGCAATAGGTCAGACGGCATAATAGGACAGCAACAGTGTACAACAACCGTAGGTCAAGCAATCAACAAGGAGGCTGCTTATGAATTTACGTAACTGTTCAAGATGTGGTAAGATGTTCAATTATGTGGCAGGACCACCAATTTGTGATGCCTGCAAAAAGGCTCTGGAAGATGATTTCCAGAAGGTTAAGCAGTACGTTCAGGACAATCCGAACGCATCTTTAAAACAGATTGCGGAGGACAATGAAGTAAAGCTTAATCAGATCAAGGAATGGATCCGTGAAGAAAGACTCATGTTCTCAAAGGATTCGCCTATCCAGTTAACATGTGAGAGTTGTGGTGCTCCTATTCAGACAGGACGTTTGTGCCAGAATTGTAAAGGCAAGATGGCCAACAATCTGACTGATGCATTCCGTAAGGAAGCACCTAAGATTCAGATGCCTGCGAAGAAGGATGATAAGGGAGGTATGCGCTTCCTGCGTCCTTAATACGGAGGATATATGGGAGATTAGAATTGTCCTTGGATGATTCTGGCTCTCGGCTCAGACAATCGAGCCTGAAGGGTTATTAAATATGGTTCAGGAAGAAAAAGTCATTCTTATGACTAGAATGGCTGCTTTTACAGCGCGTGAAGGTTCAAACGACAACAGAATAAACGGTTATTTTAGAAGTGATTATATTGGCCTTGAAATAGTAAAATCCGCGATCAGTGCCACAATTTCATTTGTGATACTGTTCGCGGTATACGCTGTGTCTGCTTTTGAATCACTTCTTGAAGATATGTACAGTATCAATCTGGTGGCGTTTGGACAGAAAGTTTTAACTTATTATCTGATCTGGTTGATCGGATATTGTGTGGTATCATACATCTTTTTTTCCAGACGTTATTCTAAAATGCGTAAAAGAATGAAAAAGCATTACAATAATCTCAGAAGGCTGAGAAAAATGTATGAAAAGGAATAAAAGATATTATGGCTACCTTACTGGAATTAAAACAGATACTTAAGTCTTACTATGTCAAATTTGAATTTTATATTACGCTTGTTTGGAAGTTTTTCCTTACACTTATCACTTTGAATGTTATTAATTCAAAGATAGGCTGTCAGGAAGCCCTTACAAGTCCTCTTATTGTACTCATGTGTTCACTTCTGTGTGCTATTCTGCCACAGACTTTCATCATTATACTTTCGGGTTTGTTCATAATGGCTCATCTTTGGGCTTTATCTATGGAGACAGCAGTTATAGCTCTTGCTGTTTTTATGGTTATGTATCTTCTGTACTATCGTTTTTCACCGAATGATTCTACAGTACTTATTTTGACAGCACTTTGTTTCTCGCTGCATATTCCTTATGTTATGCCACTTGCAGTTGGACTTCTGGGTTCTGCCCATGCTGTAGTGTCTGTCATATTTGGTGTAGTTGTCTATTATTATCTGAACTATATCTCTGATAACACCAGCATATTCATGTCGGGAGCATCTGATGACGATTCTTCTGCAGCTGTTATTGCAAGAGTTCAGTCTATAGTAGACGGAGTATTTGCAAGCAAAGTCATGATCAGTGTCATAGTGGTGTTCGCTATTACAACTTTGATCGTATATATAATAAGACGCCTGTCTATCAAGCATTCATGGGATGTTGCAATCGTAGCAGGAACCATCACACTTATGATCGGTATGCTTGTTGCCAATGTTGCAGGTGATGCAGGATTTTCAGTGATCGGTGTGATCTTTGGTTCTGTTCTTGCAGGACTTGCCATGAAGGTACTTGAATTCTTTGCATTTAACCTTGATTACAAGCGTATTGAGAATGTTCAGTTTGAAGATGATGAGTATTATTACTATGTCAAGGCTGTTCCGAAGGTAGCTGTAGCAACACCTGACCGTAAGGTCAAGCAGATCAACAGAGCTACAACTCCTCATACAGAAGAAAGAACAGAACGCGTAGAAAGAAATACTACAAGGAGCCAGTCTCAGCAAAGACCCGGCTCAGCAGCAGGAAACGCAGCTTCTCATGTTCAGAGGAGCAGAAATGCTGGCAGTGCTTCAGGAAGAAGTCAGCAGCAGTCAAGATCAAGAGTAGCTAATAACCATGCGGCAGGTAACCGTCAGTCACGTAATAGTCAAGGAGCAAGTAGCCTAAGGAGTAACAGATCCGAATAATTCTTGCAGCCAGGCAATTGAGGTAAGAAATGGATACGCTTCAGTCATTACTGGATACAAATTTTACAAATTTTCATATGCCGGATATCAGAGGGACGGATATTGTTGAGATTCTGATAATTGCCTTTCTTGTATATCATATGCTGGTCTGGATGCGTAATACCAGAATATGGTCACTGATGAAGGGCATCGTTGTCATAGTAATCTTTATCATCATTGCCGCTCTCTTTAATATGAATACAATTCTGTGGATAGTACAGAATGTCCTTAGTATTGCGGTTATAGCTGTAGTAGTAGTTCTCCAGCCTGAGCTTAGAAGAGCGCTGGAACAGCTGGGACGAAAGAATTTCCTTTCCGGGATATTCCCCTTTGACATAAGCGGAGGTGAAGGTCGATTCTCAGACAGGACTATTGATGAGATAGCAAGAGCCTGTGTTGAGATGGCCAAAGTCAGAACCGGTGCACTTATAGTCATCGAACAGGAGCACTCTCTTGCAGAGTATGAACAGACCGGAATTGAGGTTGATGCTATAGTTACAAGTCAGCTTCTTATCAATATATTTGAGCATAATACACCACTTCATGATGGCGCGGTAATAGTAAGAGGCAACAGGATCACAGCCGCAACCTGCTATCTTCCGCTTTCGGACAACATGAATATAGGTAAAGAGCTCGGAACAAGGCACAGAGCCGGTGTTGGTGTTTCAGAAGTAACTGATTCACTTACCATAATCGTTTCAGAAGAAACAGGTAAGATATCGGTTGCTTATGGCGGAGTTCTTGATAGATCCCTTGATTCTGAGAAGCTTAAGGACAGACTTAGGAAGATTCAGAATAAGACTGAAGAGGAACATAAACACAGACCTGTTTTCAGAGGGAGGGCCAAGGCAGAATGAAATTCTTAAGAGGACTTTGCTCTAACTGGGGACTTAAGATTGCATCAGTTCTCTTTGCGGCAGTTATGTGGTTCCTTGTTACCAATATAAATGATCCTGTTTCGACAGAGAGATTCAACAACATATCTGTCACTTTCAGGAATACAAGTGTGATCACAGATGCTGGTGAAGTGTACGAGGTACTTGATAATTCTGATGTTATCAGTTCTGTTACAGTAAGGGCACCTAGATCGGTTATTGAGAATTTTTCTAAAGATAATATTGTTGCGGTAGCTGATTTTGAGAAGATGACAGATGATAGTACTGTACCGATCGAGATCACTATAACCAAGGATTCGGGCAAGATCGACTCTGTTATACCAAGCAGCTCTGAAGTAGCGTTGTCTATCGAGAATCTTGCAACAAGTACTCTTGCACTGGGAGCTACAACTTCCGGAACAGTCAGCGATGGCTATATTGTAAGCTCTGTATCTACAGATCAGAACCAGGTACGTATAAGCGGACCACAGTCTGTAATAGACAGAGTAGATAAGGCTTCTGTTGATGTTGATGTTACGGGATTTACTTCCAATATCGGAACAGATGTAGCTATAAAGCTGTATGATGCAGACGGCAATGTGATAAACGATTCTGCTATATCAATGAATATCACAGCTGTCAGAGTTAATGTTACTATCCTTGCGGTCAAGACTGTACCTATCAATTATCATACGATAGGAGAACCTGCAGATGGATTCATGCTCACAGGTGATATAACAAGTACGCCTGAGACGGTTGTTATAGCCGGTAAGTCATCAGTTCTTTCTGATGTTAACAGTATTACTGTTACGGATGCACTTGATGTAACGGGTCTTACTTCTGATCTTCAGACGACTGTTAATATAGCGGATTACCTGCCAAGCGGAATATCACTGGGTGATTCGGATTTCAACGGAATATGTACAGTTGTAGTTGATATAATTCCGCAGTCCAAGAGGACAGTCACTATTGATGCCGGAAGCGTAACGTATGATAATGTTCCCGAGAATTATAAGATTGTTCTTGGTAACGGGTCAGATGATGCAAGCTTCACAGTTGAGATTGAAGGTCTTGATGAGACAATCAGTAATGTATCAGCTGCTGATCTTAATGCTACTATAGATCTAAGTCAGCTTACGGCAGGGCTTTCTGAAGGTGAGAGCCTTGAATCCGGCACATATACAGTCACAGTTAGCTTTACACCACCCGATGGTGTAGAGATAGATGGAACAGTTCGTGTTACTATCACAGCAACTGCTCCGCAGCAGAAAGAAGACAAAGAAGATAATTAGTATTGATGGAGGTTTTTGGTTTTTATGGTAAGTCAGAAGGTAGTCATTAAGAATCCTACCGGGCTACACTTACGTCCAGCAGGCATTCTTTGCAAAGTGGCTATGAGATATAAATCACTGATCACTTTTCAGGTTAGAGAGAATACTGCTAATGCAAAAAGTGTATTAAGTGTACTCGGCGCAGGTGTTAAATGCGGTGATGAAATAGAATTCACATGTCAGGGAAGCGATGAAGAGGAAGCTCTTGCCGGCATGGTACAGGCTGTAGAAGACGGCCTTGGTGAAAAATAAAGATCAGGAAGGTATAGGATTTTGAAAAAGATAATTGTTACAGGATGTAATGGTCAGCTTGGAAGACAGATAGGCAAAGAGATCGGAGATGAATTCGAACTTGTAAATACAGATGTATGTGAAGGCGACGGTATCCGCAGCCTTGATATCACTAATGTTGACAGTGTTATAGCACTTGCAAGAGAAGTTAAACCATATGCTATAGTCAACTGCGCAGCTTATACAGCAGTAGATGCTCAGGAGAAAGACTGGGATCTGTCCTATAAGATCAATGCAATAGGTCCTAGAAACCTTGCAATAGCAGCTACCGAGACAGGTGCTAAGCTTGTCCATATCTCTACAGATTATGTTTTTGCAGGCAACGGAACAAGACCTTATACAGAGTTTGACCAGACAGGCCCTGTTAGTGCATATGGAACTACCAAGCTTGCCGGAGAGAAATTTGTAGAGCAGTTCGCAGAGCATTTTTTTACTATCAGAACAGCTTGGCTTTATGGCGATGGCAAGAACTTTGTCAAGACTATGCTCAGACTTTCTGAAAATCATGATGAAGTATCAGTTGTAGATGATCAGGTAGGAAGTCCTACAAGTACTGTAGAGCTTGCCAAGGCTATTCACTATCTCCTTCCTACAGATAACTATGGTTTGTTCCACGGTACTTGCGAAGGATCCTGTAGCTGGGCTGACTTTACAGATGAGATATTCCGTCTTGCAGGTAAGAATACCAAAGTTAATCATGTATCAACAAGCAAGTACATGGAGATGAATCCAAACTCAGCTCCTCGTCCTGCGTATTCAATACTTGAGAACTATATGTTCAAGCTTACAAGCGATTTTATGTTTGCAGACTGGCATGATGCTATTGCAGAGTATATTAAGAATATCTGATAACAACATAGAAGCATATCCATGAACATGATGACATGACGAAGTGCATGTACTTATCAAAATAAATATTTTAGAAAGAAATATATGGCGAATTTTTTTTACGAGCTTTTTAGTAACGAAATTGTAATGTGCCCAGTAAGTGCTTGGGTTACAGCACAGCTCCTCAAAACACTTATTTATACCATCACATACAAAGAATTCAATAAAGAAAGATTGCTTGGAGATGGTGGTATGCCAAGTTCACATTCAGCAACTGTAATGAGCCTTGTAACCATCGTAGGTTTTACCTATGGCGTATCCGGATATGAATTTGCTCTGGCCGGTATACTAGCTCTTATTACAATGCATGATGCCATGGGAGTAAGACGTGAGACCGGAAAACAGGCAGTCGTTATCAAGAATCTTGCAGAGCTCTTCGAAGAGATGGGCAAGGACATACCTGATGATGAGAAGCTTAAGGTCTTCGTAGGACATACTCCGCTTCAGGTTATAATGGGAGCAATCCTTGGTGTCATTGTTGGATGCGTATTCTATGGCATAATAGGATGAGTTTTAAAATGGTGGAGGAACTTAGATCAGATGTTGATCACAGCTATTAACTGGCTTTATGTGATTTTTACAACTTATTTTGCGGGATATGGTTTTCACCATTTGATGACCGGCATTTCTTTTCTGCAACATTCTGTGCCGCAGAGAAGGAATGCCGCTTTGCGTACAGCACCCTATGAAGTGAAGTTTCGTGAGAACTATCTGATAACAGGTATAGTACTTGTATCTATTTATTCCCAGTTTGTAAGTATATGGCATGGAGTAGGATGTGCCGCTAATATCATACTTTTTGTAATGTCCCTGGTAGTGTGTGTATATGCCATTCGGGAGATGTTCTATAAGATACTTTCATACGGTCTTGGAAGAAACATCAGTATGAACCAGATAATTATCTATATTGTGATCTTTCTGATCGTAGCCTACTGTACTTCTCATGGAATAGAGCATTATGATACAGGCTTGTATCATGCTCAGGCTATACACTGGAATGAAGCATATGGTGCAGTAAAAGGTCTTGGTAACTTCAACCAAAGACTTGCCTATAACAGTGCAGTGTACCCCTTGTCTGCATTATATAGCTTTGCATGGGCAGGTGGAGTGTCTATGCATACAATGGCAGGATACTTCGTGCTCCTTTTGTCATGGAAGTGCGTAGATATAATACAGGTTAAAAGAAGAGGTTATTTTACACTTCCGGATGCTGTAAGACTTATAGCTATCTACTATATATTCACAATACTTGATGAGATAGTATCACCTGCATCGGACTATTTTGTCATGTGTATGGTACTGTATATACTCATATCTTGGCTTGATCTTGACAGAGACAGAGAGAAGAGATTCTATCCATATGCCATGTTATGTATACTTGTAGTATATGCAGTTACTTTGAAACTGTCAGCAGCGCCTCTTTTGTTACTTGCAATAAAGCCTATATGGAAGATCATGCATGCAAAGCTTATCAGTAGACCCAAGGCAATCTGGTATTTTATAGGGCTTGGACTTTTTGTGGCTATACCTTTTTTTATCAGAAATATGATCATATCAGGCTGGCTGGTATATCCTGTTACAGCTATTGATCTGTTTAGCTTTGCCTGGAAGATTCCAAAGGGAACAGCGCAGTATGATGCTCATGAGATAGCTGTCTACGGACGAGGATATACGGATGCCGGACTTTATAACATCAGCATTTGGGACTGGTTCCCAGGCTGGTTTAAAGCCCTTTCTGCTTTTAACAAGGCTATGCTTATAGCAGACGCTGTATTTCTGGCCGGACTTCTTGTATTCGCTGCCATCTACCTGGTCATGCAGATAAGAAGTGGAGGGATCACTTTTGAATTCTCTTTTAGAAAGAGCAATGGAAAAAGAAGGAGAAGAAAAGGTCAAAAGCTAGGTAATAAATCCGGTATCAAGCCTTTTAAAAAGGGGAAGAAGAGCCTTTTTGACAATGCCGGAAAAGTTGTCCTTATGGCAAGGCACAGAACAGTCTCGTTTAAAGATTTTATATTTATAGATACTATCGCTTATGTCGCACTTGCATTTTTTATACTCTCATCTCCGCTTGTAAGATACGGAGCGCTGTACATATGGCTTCCAGCTGTACTTATGACAGGTAAGCTTGTTACACTTTTGTTCTATCAAAGAGGTGCAGAGAAAAGGCTTATGCCGGTGGTCATCGCCTTTATAGCTGTATTTATAGGTTATAAATCCATACGACTTGTGATGTATGAGATTCCAAGATTTAAGCCATACTACCTGCTAACACAGCAGGACTATATGACCTATGAACTTGAGTCTTACGAGATAGATGGATACACCTTCTATTATCCTGTAACAGGTGATCAGACAGGTTATGCGCCCTTCCCTTCAGCTCCCACCAGAGCAGATGTCAAGCTCATGGGAGATGATATAAAGGACGGCTTTTTGAGAAATAAGTGATCACAGCTGTGACCAGAGCTTGCGATAGTTGTGAGGTGTTGTACCTTCTATTTTTCTAAAGATTCTTGAGAAGTAGTTGGAATCACCAATCCCGACAGCAGATGCTATATCATCAATGGGCATCTCTGTGAATCTTAGAAGGTGCTTGGCTCTGGTGATCCTAAGCTCAAGTATATAACCCGTTATAGTAGAACCATACTGCTCTTTGAAGATCCTAGTCAGATAATATTTGTTTATATAGAATCTTGCAGACAGATCATCAAGAGTCAGCTTTTGCACATAATTGGTCTCCAGGTATGCTTTGATATCCTGGAGGCTTTTCTTTTTGCCTGCAGTATTCTCCGGCATGTTCTCAGGGTTCCAACTCTCTTCCATAAGAAGAGTAAGGAGCTTTGTGAGCTGTTCGTATATCTTCATGTCTCTTAGATAATCGTCAGATGATGCAATCCCGTATATATTGTCGATAAGGTCAAGATAGTGCTTGGGATTATCTGCATGGAATAAAGGAGCGCCGCCACGTTCTATGTACTTTTGGTATATATTCTCCATATTGGTTCCCTGAAAGTGGACCCAGTCAAGCTTCCACAACTCTTTGGAAGTTGTGTGGGAATATGGCTTACGACAATCTATAAAGACACAGTCGCCTGCGCTTAGAGCATAAGTCTTACCTTCATAAGAAAGCGACCCGGAGCCCGATTCTATCAGGAAAAAAAGATATGAACCAAGTCCCTGACGGCTGCTTGTATGCTGCCTAGTAGCCTGAAGAGACCCAACTTCCTGAAGGTGGATAAGGGAAGACTTGGCAAATTGGGAAGGAGTATACAATATCCTGTTGGAAGCAACCAGGTTGCCGTGAAATAAATAATTCTCCATAAAAGACCTCGAATCGGAATATATCGCTATCTTTGGTGTATCAGTATCTATTCAAATTATAAGCATGTAAAATAGTCAGGTCAATATAATGCTATTTTTGGTCAACTTAGTGTCTTCGCAAATGTAAATAATAGTTATATAATGCCTACAGTAAAGGGATTGATATGTAAGTCAATCGTATCCTTAGTTATAGTCGATTAATGTTTTTTCACAAAGAAAGGAATTATATATGGCAAAGAAAGCACTTATCACAGGAGTAACAGGTCAGGATGGTTCTTATCTTGCAGAGCTTCTTCTTTCAAAGGGATATGAAGTTCATGGCATGATCCGTCGTTCATCAGTAGATTATAGAGAGCGTATCTCACATCTTGAAGGCGAGAGGAACTTCCATCTTCACTATGGCGATCTTGGAGATTCTATGAGCCTTATCAAGATCATCGGATCAGTTCGTCCTGATGAGATCTATAACCTTGCTGCACAGTCACATGTTCAGGTCAGCTTCGATGTTCCTGAATATACAGCTGATGTTGTAGCTACAGGAGTTCTGCGTGTACTTGAAGCAGTAAGGATCTGCGGACTTGCAGAGACTTGCCGTATATATCAGGCTTCTACATCAGAGCTTTATGGTAAGGTTGAAGAAGTTCCTCAGAATGAGAAGACTCCTTTCCACCCTTACAGCCCATATGCTGTCGCTAAGCAGTATGGTTTCTGGATCGTCAAAGAGTATCGTGATGCTTATAACATGTTCGCATGTAATGGTATCCTCTTCAATCACGAGTCAGAGAGAAGAGGAGAGACTTTCGTAACACGTAAGATCACTCTTGCTGCTGCAAGAATAGCTCAGGGCAAGCAGGACAAGCTTCTTCTTGGTAACCTGTCTTCACTTCGTGACTGGGGTTATGCAAGAGATTATGTTGAGTGCATGTGGCTCATCCTTCAGAATGAGAAGCCGGACGATTTCGTAATCGCTACAGGTGTACAGCACAGCGTACGTGAGTTCTGCCAGCTTGCATTCCACTATGCAGGTATCGAGCTTGAGTTCAAGGGCGAAGGCATGGATGAGAAGGGTATCGATAAGGCTACAGGAAAGGTACTTGTAGAAGTAAGCCCTGATTTCTACAGACCTACAGACGTTGTTAACCTTTGGGGAGATCCTACTAAGGCTAAGACAGAGCTTAACTGGAATCCTACAAAGACATCTTTCGAAGAACTCGTACATATCATGGTAGAATCTGATATGAGAAAAGTTGCAGTAGAAAGATCTGAAGAGAATATCAAATTCAATCTTGAAGAGTACCTTGAGAAGGGTCTTGTAAAATAAAAACTGATCATCAAGGAGACTGTGGTCTTAGGGTCATGGTCTCCCGTTTAAAGTTATAAAAAGAGGTAAAGAATTAAAATGGAAAAGAATGCAAAAATATATGTTGCAGGTCATCGCGGAATGGTTGGTTCTGCAATCGTAAGAGAACTTGAGCGTCAGGGTTATACAAATATCATCACACGTACACACAAAGAGCTTGATCTTACACGTCAGGATCAGGTTGAAGAGTTTTTTGCTAAAGAAAAGCCTGAGTATGTATTCCTTGCAGCTGCAAAGGTTGGCGGAATCATGGGCAATGCTACAGCCAAGGCTGATTTCATGTATGACAACATGATCCTTGAGATGAACGTGATCCATGCTGCATGGCAGAACGGCTGTAAGAAGCTTGAATTCCTCGGTTCGTCCTGCATCTATCCTCGTATGGCTCCTCAGCCTATGACAGAGAAGGTTCTCCTTACATCTGAGCTTGAGAAGACCAATGAGGCATATGCACTTGCCAAGATCAGCGGCCTTAAGTACTGCGAATACTTAAATGGTCAGTATGGCACAGATTATATCTCTGTAATGCCTACTAACCTCTACGGCCCTAATGATAACTATCATCCTGAGCACTCACATGTACTTCCTGCTCTTATCCGCCGCTTCCACGAAGCTAAGGAGCAGAACCTTCCATTCGTAACATGCTGGGGCGATGGATCACCACTTCGTGAGTTCTTATATGTTGATGACCTTGCTAACCTTTGCGTATTCCTTATGAACAACTACTCAGGCGATGAGACAGTTAACGCAGGTACAGGTAAAGAGCTTACTATCAAAGAGCTTACAGAGAAAGTTGCCAAGATCGTAGGATACGAAGGCGAGATCAGATGGGATTCTACAAAGCCAAACGGAACACCAAGAAAGCTTCTTGATGTATCTAAGGCAACAAATCTTGGATGGACATACAAGACTGAGCTTGACGAAGGAATTAAGCTCACATACGAGGATTTCCTTAACAATCCTATGCGTGCAGAAAGATAAAATCAGTCTTTCAAGATAATTAATATTTAGCCATGCTTACAGATATGCTGTGAGCATGGCATTTTTTTGTAGAAAGACAGTCGGCATAGCGTTATAATGTAAACGTGGGATAGTATAGGGTTTTAGCAGGGAGGGCCGACATCTATGTCTTTTTTCGAGACCATTGAAAGCGCATCTGACGTAAGAAAAAGAGAACGTGAGAAGAATAATCCCCAGGTAGCGCCGGTTAAAAAGCGTATACCTTCTACTATACGTGTGTCTGAAAATGTTCCCAAAGCAAAGATCAGAATACTTCATGTACTTAATTCCATCGATCTGAGCGGAATGCAGGCACACATCATGAATCTGTACAGAAATTTTGACAGAAGCCAGATTCAGTTCGATTTTTTGATTCCAAGAGATCCAACCCCGACAGGTAAAGAATTCCCATCATCTGATGAGCTGCTTCGCCATAGAAGAGCAGGATTCTTTGATGCAGAGATAACAAGGCTCGGTGGCCACGTTTATGCCATACCGACATATAACAGCAATAACCTTTTTGGATATACAGAGCTTGTGAACAGCTTTTTTGCCCAGCACGAAGGTGAATGGAAGATCGTGGAAGGGCATATGTATTCTGCTGCGTCAATATATCTTCCCCTTGCCAAAAGACACGGCGCGATAACAATCATGCATGTAGGAAGCGTAATTGATGCAGGACTCGTTCAGAAGATAAGAAAAGCTAACTTCACATCACCTATACTAAAAGAAGACTGCGCGGACATCTGCTTTGCATCAAGTATGGGAGCTGCAAGAGCCATCTTTGGAGATATTGCAGTAGATGCAGGAAGAATACATGTAATACAGGATGGAATCAATATACAAAGCTTTTTGTATAATGGCAAAATACGTGATGCCTTCCGCGAAAAACTAGGCCTTGCGAATACCTATGTTTTTGGATGCGTGGCACAGTTTCATAAAAATCAGAATCATGAATTTCTTTTTCATGTCTTTGCCTGGATGCAGAAAATATTGGCAGAAGACCCTACTGGGGAATTTGACAGCCTTAAAGGCCTTCCTATGAAGCTTCTTCTTATAGGCGATGGAGAAGAACTTATGGACTGCGCACAGATAGCGGCGCAGCTTGGAATAATAGGCAATATACTCTTCCTTGGCACCTGGGGCAATGTATACGATTTTTATCAAATTATGGACTATTTTATATATCCTGCAAATGTAAATGGAGCTCCGGCAGCCCTTATGGAAGCGCAAGTATCTGGACTTCCATGCATGGCGTCTGATACTATTTCAAAAGATATAAATCTGACAGGACTCATAAACTATTTTTCACTGGAGAATCCACCAGAGGCCTGGGCATACCACATCCTTGATGAGATGAACAAAATGGGTGTCATAGCACCTGCAAGATCGGGCGCAGATGAATATTATGACTATGATACACTTATGAATCTTCATCGCCTTCTTTCAGGCAAGGATGATAAGGAAACACAGATGCAGTTCGATCAAAGAAGCTATCTCCTTAACAGAAGTGCATCGCCTCAGATGGTTGAGAGAATATTTAAAAATGCAGGACTTAACATTGAGCAGGAAGTAGCTTTCATGACAAGATTGTACCAGAATATAGGTGTCCCTAAAGAAAATAAGCAAGAAGAGAGAACAACATGAGTAAAAATTTCAAGTATGGTTTTGTGGATATGCATTGCCATGTGATCCCTGCTGTTGATGACGGCTCCAAAAGTATGGAGATGTCACTTAACATGCTTAGGATTGCCTATGAAAATAATATACGGACAATTATCGCTACGCCTCATAACAAGATCTATGTTAAGTCCGTATCTCCCAAAGGCATCCATAAAAGGGTCATGCAGCTTCAGGAAGAAGCTGATAAAGCAGGTATCGACATAAAGATATATCCAGGCAATGAACTATACTACGACGAAACACTTCCCCAAAGGCTTGAAGAAGGAAATGCCCTTCCCATGGGAGAATCGTCAGATATACTTGTTGAATTTAATCCTTCGGATGAGTACAGCTATATTTCTGAGGGATTAAGGCGCCTGGCCTATGAGGGATGGGATCCTATACTGGCCCATTGCGAAAGATATGAATGTTTCTATAAAGATAAATCAAGAATTGACGAAATAATAGATGGAGGAGTGCGACTTCAGATCAATTCCGACAGCGTTATGATGGGAATGTTTAACCCCGTGGGCCGATTTGTAAGAAAGCTTCTATCCCAGGAAAAAATCAGTTTTGTAGGTACGGATGCACACAGAGATACGGGCAGTCGTATTCCTGATATGCTTGATTGTGCTAACTATATAAGAAAAAATACGGAGAAGATTACGCCAGAGAAATTCTATATGAGAACGCTATGAACCTTTTACGTTAAAAGAGTTTGGAGGTACGTATGGAACAGACTGATGTTAATGTAAGCCAGAATGCTCAAAACGGCAAGACCGCAATAGAGATTGACATTGGTGAGATCATAGGTGTGCTTGTTCATCGCCTGTGGCTTATTGCGATCGTCTCGATAGGATGCGCTGTTGCAGGATTTGCCTTCAGTAAATTCGTACTACCCGAAGAATTCAGATCGACTACAAAAATTTTTGTTCTTGATAAAGATAGCGCTGACTCCAGCAATATCTATACAGATCTTCAGGTTGGTTCCCAGCTGACCAAAGACTATGCGGAGCTTATTAAGAGCCGCTACGTTCTTGAATCTGTCATTGATACTCTTGGTATAGGTGACAGATATGATTATGATGATTTTCTAAAAAAAGTATCTGTTAATACTCCTTTGGATACGCGTATCGTAGCTATTACAGTAACAGATACTGATCCATATACAGCCCAGACCATGGCCAATTACATAAGAGAAGTCAGTGCCCAGCATATTGAAAATGTTATGGACATTGATGCCGTTAACGTTGTAGAAGTTGCAAATCTTCCGACCGAAAAATCAGCTCCAAGTTGTCTTCTATGGACACTTGGAGGATTCGTACTTGGAACAGTTCTTGTTGCAGCTCTTCTTATCATACATTTTCTTGTAGATGATACAGTCAAGACCTCTGAAGATGTTGAGAGATATCTTGGCATCAGTGCTCTTGGTATCATCCCGTTTGATGAAAATGTTACTCAGGATATAGGTTCCCAGAACAGTAAAAATAGTAAGAAATCAAGAAAGCATAGAGAATCACGGGAGATCAGTCATATTGGCGTAAGTGATATGGACGATTCTGAATCGAATACAGGCTCATAAGAGTTATATCTATAAAAGATTTTTCTCAAAAAATGTAAATAATAAGTTGATTGTAGCCGATATCTTTAGTGCGTAGGACTTTGATTATCTATGACATAGTCCTATATAGGGGAGAATACATGCAGAGAGTAATGATAAGGGATAATGAACTTGAATTCAGGACCAGAGAAGCGTATAAGACGCTTCGAAGTAACATCGAGTTCAGTGGCAGGGACATACGTACAATAGCAATTACATCAAGCACACCTAATGAGGGTAAATCAGAAGTTGCATTCGAGCTTGCAAGAACCTTTGCTCAGGCTGATAAAAAAGTACTTCTGATAGATGCGGATCTCAGAAAATCTGTTATGAGAGAGCATTTTAAAAACGGCAAGATCAGATATGGTCTTACCAATTTCCTCGTAGGACACTGCAAGATCGATGATTGTCTGTGCCAGACAGATGAGCCCGGATTCTACATGATATTCTCGGGGCCGAACACACCGATGCCATCAGAGTTACTTGGAGGTGAAGTGTTCGGGCAGCTGTTAAAAGAGGCTCATGATGTATTCGATATCATCATTATCGACACACCACCTCTTGGATCAGTTATAGATGCCGCTATCGTCGGCAAACAGTGCGACGGTACAGTTCTCGTTATAGCCAGCGGCAGGATAAGCTATAGATTCGTTCAAAATGTTCAAAACCAGTTACGCAAGGCAGGATGCCACGTACTGGGTGCAGTCATGAACATGGTTTCCATGGATGGAAATAAATTTTATGGTAAGTATTATGGCAAATACTATGGTAAGTATTATGGCAAATACTATGGCAACTACGGAGATTATCAGTAAAGTGTAAGGACTTAAAACATAAGGGTTCGAAGGGAGAAGATGCGAATGTACTTCAACTGGAAATGCACTATTTGCTGTCTTATGACATTAACTTTGGTAAGCGGATGTAGTAAGATCGGATCTTTCAGTATAGATGATGAGAGTACGCCCCTGTCTGATGGAGCAACTTATCAGTCAACTGTAGAAGTATTGGAAGAAGGACTTGCAGAAAGCTATCTCAAAGACCTTGAAGACGGAGAAGTGCTGGTTGGCGGTGCAAGCGATGCCTTCGTATGTCAGGGCACAGTTCCTGATCTAAAGCCTGACTGGGATACTATACTTATTGAAAATCCTGATACCGTTGCATATCTTGTCATACCTGAAGCCGGAATAACAGTTCCTGTAATGCAGAAAGCAGGAGACCAGACCTATTATGACACGCATAATTCAAAAGGTAATATTCAGGAAGGCGGAGCACTTCATCTTGATATAGGCAATAATGCTGATTATACAGATCCTAATACTATAATCTACGGAAGCAACGAAAATGGTGGCCCTCTTGAATACCTTGGAATATATGGAAATCCTGAATACTTTGAAGCTAATCCATTTATATACCTGTATATTCCGGGATACGTACTTGAATTCAGAGTGTTTGCTGCAATGAGCGGTGGCGATACAGATATACTCACAAATACTAATTGTTATGATTATGATGTTTTTAGTAGATATGTAGAACAGATATATGCATCCAGAAGTATGGATTTGCAGAAGACGGATTATCTTAAGGAAGCAGTGATTAACGGCTGGAGAATGCTTACGTTATCAGCAGGATCCTCCACAGATTCAACCAACAGATATTTTGTTTACAGCACTTATTCAGGTTCACAGATCCAGTGAGAAATGAGGTATGTTATGAAAAAGAAAATCATGTCAGTCTGGGCAGCAGTTCTTCTTCTTTGCTACACATGTGCATTCAGTACTAGTGCCGCAACAAGTCCTACGACTGCTAATGTAACCATCATCACTAATATATATGTAAATGGTGGCAGCTCCGGCGGCGGCGGTAATTCCGGCGGCGGAGGCGGTGGCGGAAGGTCATCCGGCGGAGGCGGCGGAAGATCATCTGTTCCATGTAACAGTATGGGCGCTGCATATGTAATTCCAAGAAGCGGAACTCCTGTACGTATTACATCAACCTATAGCGGAGTTACAGATGGAAGAGCAGTATCAACTGCGATATCACCAAAGCCAGGAACAGACAGCCTGTCAGATACACTTATGGCATATGTTAATGGCGCGTCCGGAGGAAAGACTGTAATAGGACCATTCAAACTTCGTATGTATGTAGCCGGAGTATCGATATGGTCAGGATTTGGTACCTTCACATCAACTTATGGTGTTGGTAATGCTTACGAGGGAAGAAATGTTACTATCTACCAGATACATCAGGACGGATCTGTTACAGCTGCATCATCAGTTGTTGTAGGCGGTAAAGTATCTGTAACAATGGACGATATGGGAAGCTTTGCAATAGTTGTGAACTGAAACCAAAGTCTCATAAGGGCAAGGGGGCGATGTATCAGTGCATAGGAAAATGAGAAAATTTAATAAAGATACTTCTCCCCTGAAAGAAGATAACAGCCTTGTAATAGACTATGATATGGGCGACATAATGCTGGACAGAAGGCAAGGCAAGGTTGTTAATCCTGATTTTGAGTTCGAAGATATCAGCAATAATAGGCACAGAGATGCTTATAACGATGATGTTGAAGGGTGGGTATCTTCAAAGAAAAGTGCTGTAAGGACAGTAAAAAACGGTTCATATGTAAATAACAGGCAGCTATATGAAAGCTCCATTAACAATTTAAGTCTTGATTATACAGAGCCTAAAAAAGAAGATAAGAAAGAATCAGGGCAAAGAAAGACAGCACTTGAACAGCTTGCGGAGATAAGAGGAGATAACCCTCCACCAAAGCCCTTTGTCAGCAGAGCTGAAGAAGTCAGATACCAGTTTTCGGAAAAGAAGCGCAGAGAAGAAATCAGAAAGTTTGCACAGGAAAGACAGCGGGAATTAGGTATTAAAAGACAGAAAGACGAAGACCGGCGAAGGACTGAAGAACTAAAAAAAATATTCGATCTTGATGATGGCGAGGAATCATTGGAGCCATCATATGAAGAACTGAAAAGAAGGGTAAAAGCTTCTAAAGCTGACGATTCAAATGTTTTCTTTGCAAAAGAGTTGCTCAAAGAAAGAACAAGAGAAAAAGCAAGAGACAATAGAAAAGATAATTATAGGGAAGATTATAAAGAATATCATCAAGAAAAATATAAAGAGCCTGTAAAAGATGATGAGGTTGAAGAAGACGATTTTATAAACATTTCTGATGGCTTTGATCCAAGCAAGATCAAAAGCAGAGGCTCAGTTAAGACACAGGAACAACATCATAGTCACAGACATCACCATTCAAAAGCTCGTAAGGTTTTAAGAATATTCAGAAATATAGTGCTAATTGCCCTTGTGGTAGTCATAGGATTTGCAGGAATTGGTTATGGCGCATACAGGATCATGGACTATACAGGAGGCTTGTCACTATATGGTAGAACCCAGGATCAGGCTCCTGATCTGTCACAGGCTCCTTTGTACGAGGGTGTTACTATAGGAAATGATCAGATGCCTCTTACAGCATCTGCATCAACCTGGCAGTCCGGATGGATCAGATACGACGGAAAGACATATGCATATAATTCAAATCTTCTTACATTCCTTGTGCTTGGAATCGACAGCATGGACAAGGTTCATGAAGGAGAAGACGGCATAAGCGGCGGACAGTCAGATGCAATGTTCTTCCTGGTACTCGATCCTGACAATAAAGAAATAAAAGTTATAGCTATTAACAGAAACACAATGACAGATATAGATGTCTACAATGAAGAAGGTATATATGTAGGAACGGGAGAAGCTCAGATATGCCTTCAGCACGGATTTGGAGACGGGCTGACTCAAAGCTGCGATCGAACAGTTAAGACGGTAAGGAATTTGTTCCATGAGCTTCCGATAAATGGATATATATCTATTAACATGGGAGCTATACCAACAGTAAACAATACGGTTGGTGGAGTAACATTAAAAGTATTGTATAATCTTCCAGCAGCAGGGCAGTACAGGTCACTTCGTAAGGGAGAAACGGTGACGCTAACGGGAGATGATGCATACTGGTACACCCAGCACAGGGATATAAATGTAGACTGGAGTGCTAACGAAAGACTTGAAAGGCAGCTTCAGTACCTGATAGAGTTCGTACCGGCTCTTCAGGAAAAAGTAAAAGAGGACCCAAAATCAATTGCTTCAATTTACAGTGCTTTGTCCCCATATATGGTGACAGATATAGGACTAAATGAAGCAGTGTATCTTGGAAATGAAGCAGCGCAGTATAGCTTCGATTCCACAAAAATATACCAGATGAAGGGAGAGAGTATCATAGGGAGATCTGGTTTTGAAGAATTCATCTATGATGAAGAAGGTTTGTATGACCTTATCTTAGATGTCTTCTACACCGAAGTGGATGCTTGATGAAAGCACTCATGACTGAAAGGGAGACTTCCTTTGAAGTAACTAATGCTCTGCGGCCCGGAACTGGCTTTATCATCAGAAATTTTATTATTTGCTCATGTCAAAGCCCCCGGAAGATATCTCTACCTTGAAGTTGTGGAGATGCCAACATTGCATAGCGCGGATATCATAATCCTAGACGTTATGAAAGACTTGCATTGACAGAGATACTTATAGCTTGTAGAAATCCAATCACAGCCTATAAGGGGGTAATGAGATGGCAAAAACAGCAACGCTTAGGGCAGAAGCCTTAAACAATACGTTTGTAGGCCGTAAAATCATTGAATTGAATTATCAGGAAATCTTTGATTACAAGCCTAACATCTACAAATGGACAAAAAGAGCTTTTGATATTGTAGCAGCAAGTATTGCATTAATTCTGCTTTTTCCAGTATTTCTTTTGACTGCACTAGCAATCGAGCTGGAAGATGGAGGACCTGTGTTCTTCACTCAAATGCGTGCCGGTCAGAACATGAAACCGTTTAAAATATATAAATTCCGTAGTATGTACAAAAATGCAGAATCCCAGTTTGAACGTATGCAGGCTCAGAACGAGCAAACAGGGCATGCCTTCAAGATAAAGAATGACCCCAGAATAACTCATGTAGGAAAATTCATCAGAAGATACTCAATCGACGAACTTCCTCAGTTACTGAATATAATTAAAGGTGATATGAGTATAGTAGGTCCTAGACCTATTCTTTATAACCAGATGGAAGAATGTAACGCGTATGAGAGGCAGCGCCTTATTGCGAAGCCGGGTCTTACGTGCTATTGGCAAGTGTGTGGCAGAGCTAAGATTAAATGGGATCGTTGGGTGGAATTGGATCTTCAATACATAGAAGATATGAGTATTATTAAGGATATAGAACTTATTTTTAGAACCTTCCCTGCAGTATTTGGCAAGGACGGAGCATATTAATTATTTAGTAAAAGGTAATTATTGAAGCGTAGATTCTCAAAAAGAGTCTACGCTTTTGAGTTATATATAAGGCGTTAAATAAAGAAATAGAAGTATATATCAGATACAAAATTAACGTTTTTACCTATGACAAGAAACATTATATAGTTTATAATTAATTATGTATAGGTATAGTTAGTGACAAATTTTGGGGGCGGAGATGAAAACTATATTACATGTAACAGAAGTGTTGTCAGGTGGGGTTCTTCCGGTAGTGGCTGGTATATGTAATGGTTTATGCGATAAGTATAATTTTGTTGTCGCATATGGTATAAGGCCAGATATGCCTAGTAATCTTTCTACTCATTTTGATTCCAGAATAAAAATGATTCCAATTCCAGAGTTAAAACTGAAAATGTCACTTAAGGGAGATTGTAATGCTATTAGAGCGATAAGAAAAATTGTAAAAGAAGAAAAGCCTGATATAGTTCATATACATTCGACAAAAGCTGGTATAGATGCACGAATCGGGCTATTGGGATGTGAAGCAGTGAAATATTATACCCCTCACGGCTTTTGCTTTTTGCGGAAAGATCAATCCTGGTATAAGCGCGTTATTCTAAGGAAAATGGAAAGCTTTCTAGCTAAATTGTGTGATGGGATAATTGCCTGCGGGAAAAATGAATATGAAGAAGCAAAGAAAATAACCTCAAAAGCTTTTTTGGTAGAGAATGGCTTAGATACAGATTTTATTGACAATACTTTAAAAGATATAGAGCGATATGGTCACCAATACACTATTTATACAGCTGGAAGAATTGGACCGCAAAAGAATCCAAGGTTATTTAATGAAATTGCTGAAAAAATGACTGATTATAAGTTTGTATGGATAGGAGATGGTGAAGATAGAGAGTTGCTTAAAAGTAAGAATATTGAAGTGACAGGGCTGCTTGATAGAAGAGATGTAATAAAAAAATCTGTTAACTACGATTGCTATATATCTACAAGTCTATGGGAGGGATTGCCAATTGCTCTCATGGAGGCAATGTATATGAGAAAAGAATGCGTTGTTACGGATATTGAGGGGAATAATGAGCTGATTATAGATAATACATCAGGATGTTTGTTCAAATCACTAGATGAAGCGTGCAAGGCATTAGCTGCTAATAAAAAGACTTTTGGAGAAAATGCTAGGCAAAGTATTATTTCTAATTATTCTTTGACAAAAATGTGTGAAAAATATGAGAACGTGTATGGATAAAATGTTTAAAAATTATGATATTACAGTGGTGATTACACATAGATGTAACGCCAGATGCAGAATGTGCAATTCATATGAAAATGCTATATGCGCTCGTGAAGAAATAAGCTTGGATGATATAAAGAAGATTCCGAATTCCAAGTTTATTCAGATTACTGGCGGTGAGCCATTTATGCGAACGGATTTAGAAGAAATAGTTGATATTTTGTATAGAAAATCAAAGCGGTTAATGATTAATACCAATGGATATTTTACAGATGAATTAGTGCGTATTTGCTGCAAGTATCCTAAGCTTGCAATACGAATATCTATTGATGGAAATAAAGAAATTCACAATGAAATTAGAGGTATTGATATTTATGACAGAGCAGTGAATAGTCTTGAAGAAGTAAAAAAGCTAGGAGTGACGGATTTGGGAATTAGCTTTACACTTCAGGAAAAAAATGTTAATCAGCTGATTGATATGTACAGGTTTGCCTTAAAAAAGGAAGTGGATTTCGGCGTTAGCGTTATTCATAACTCTTATTATTTTAATAAATCCGATAATGCTATAAAAAGTGAAGACTCATTAAAGAATGCTTTGAAGTCTCTTGTTGATCTACAACTGAAATCCACAAGAAAGAAAGATTGGGCAAGGGCATATTTTAATGATATGAGTATTAACTATATAGATGGAAAACCTATGCCTGTAAAATGTGATGCCGGAGTGAGTTCGTTCACCATTGAGTGCGATGGAAATGTACTTCCGTGTAATATGACTCCTATGCCATGGGTAATGGGAAATCTAAAAATGCAGACATGGGAAGAAATTATTTCAAGTGAGATAGCAGAAACAATTAATAGCAAATGTAGGAATTGCAAGTTAAATTGTTGGTCTATTTGTAATGTTCAAAGCGCCATAAAGAAAAAAATATGGATTCCAGCTAGTTGGTTGATTGTGAATATTGTAAAAAAACGATAGGACATTATTTATGAACGAGTTGGTTAGCGTGATTGTTCCTGTTTATAACACTGAAGAGTATTTAGAAGAGTGCTTAGATTCTATACTTGAGCAGACATATAAAAATTTGGAAGTTATATTAGTTAATGATGGTTCGACTGATAACTCTTCTTTGATTTGTTCATTGTATGAAGAACGCGATTCAAGGGTGTGTGTTATTAACAAAGAAAATGGAGGACTGTCCAGTGCAAGAAATGCTGGTATACGAAAGGCTAACGGAGAGTATCTGGTATTCGTAGATAGTGATGATATAGTTGCACCTTTTTTTGTTGAAGCCATGGTTAGTTCTATCCAATTGTATGATTGTGATATCTCTTGTTGTGAGAGTGTAAAGTTTATTGAAGATGGATCAAATAAGGCACGAAAATGCTGGTCGGAATTTGGAATAAATGATGTCAATGGAACAATTTACACTAAGGAAAGAGCGATAAAGGATAATTTATATGAAAAAATAAGGATAACTGAGATTCCATATAAAGTGTATAGAAGACAAGTTTTCAAGGATATATTTTTTCCGGAAGGTATTATTTACGAAGATTTGGCAGTTACTTTCAGGTTGTTTATGAATGCTAACCAAATTGTTGTTTTGAATAAAAAATTATACGGATACAGAAAAAGGAAACAATCAATTATAAGTAGTAAATTTGGTGGAAGGAATATGAGTAGTGTCCGTGTGGCTCAAATATTGCAAGAGCACTTGGGAAATGATCCTCTTTATCAAAATGCGGCAGCAAACGCATGTTTCCGAATTAACAGGGTGGCTTTTTCAAAGGTGCCTTATCATATGATTAGAAGCCAAATTTGGGAGCAAATTACTACATATAGAAAGAAAGTTATGCTTGATAAAGAAGCAAAAACGTATGAAAGACTATTGGCATTTTCTTCTTTCCTAGGACCACTATTCTTTAGGTTTACAGTTGGATTGTTTGAACGCCTGAAATATGGGTATTACCATATTCAAAAATGAATGGAGATTTGAACGATGCAGTTTTGGGGAGTTAATGCAGCTATATTTCTTGCATATTCACTGATTCTGAATAAGTTTAATAAAAAGGAAATATATTTATGGATTTCCTTCATACATTTATGCTCTTTGGCGGCCCTTAGAGGAATTAGGATTGGTACAGATACATTTAGATATTCTAGCGACTACCTGCGAATTTCAAAAAATATTTTTGGTGGAAGCGTAACAATACCAAAATCATCTCTGATGCATAGATATTTTTCTTTTGTTTCTATATTTTTTCCTGGCAGAAATGGATATATGATTACAACATCAATTCCAACGATTAGTGGTGTATTTCTCCTGATAAAGAAATATTCAAAAATTACTTCTATAGCATTTATCTATATTTGGGCTTTTATTTATACTTCTTTTCTATGAACGCAGGAAGACAGTTTTTTGCCATTTCATTAAGCATTGTCGCTTTTATTTTGCTACGCGAAAAAAAGCTATTGCTTTCGTTTGTGTTCTATTTATTTGCTGTATTGATGCACAGTTCAACTATTGTATTCGGAGCATATTACATTATTCATATGATAGAGTGGAATATGGCATTGTTCATTAGTTATTCCGCATGCGCGACTGCTGCAAGCTTGTCTATAGGATTCTTTTTGAGACTTTTTCTCTTTGTTTTTCCGAGATACAAATGGATGGTTAAAACATCCTTCTTATACGAGTGGTCATCAAATGGACGTACTTCTGTTTTACTGGCCCTTTATTGTGTTACAGCTATAGTTTTATCTTTGTATTGGATGGCTGTAAGTGAAGGACGATTTGTATTTACAATCGGAGATAGGAGAATATGTGGAAAAAGAGTTCTAAACAAGGATAGTATAGCATTTATGTACGAATTGATGGCTTTATTGGTAATTGTGGTGGTTATAAATGGTTTTCACCCAACAGTTATTCTTTTTACAAGGCTTACATATACGCTATTTATTTATATTCTGGTACTGCTTTCTAATGCAATCGATAATTTTGGCAAATTGGGTAAATATATCGCCATAGTACTGTTTGCACCATTATTTGTTTTTATGTATCTGCAATTAAAGGGTAATTATTCGGATGTATTGAATTATACGTTCTACCAGTTGTGGTAATAGGGATAATACATATGAATATAAGGGTTATTCTAAATAGAGTGATACAGAATTTAGAAAAAATAAAGATTAGGCTACTGTATTTCGATATTTATGATAATGGAAAAAAATATCTTGCACTAGAAAATTCGTATGAACGAGAATTAGGAGATTATACTCCGAATGCTAATAAGAAGATTTCTAAGAATAAGCAGTATCCTGCAGGCAAAATATTGCGATTTATATTTGAGGGTAATTATTTTGATATTGCAGTTATATATAGTAAAAGATGTTTCATTAAAAATATGTCACCTAAGGCTACAAGTGCGTTGAGCATATTTAGAGTAGATAAGGGAAAGTATGAGAAACTCGCGGAAATAGCACCTAAGAATCCGCATGGACTATTTATACAAAAGAGAGTACCAATAGATAGCGCTGATCCCAATGAAATAGCTATTTTTTTACCTTCGTTCGCGAAAATAGACAGGATATCATTAGTGGCACCAAAAGAAATAAAAAAGGTATCTATCCATAGAAAGAACATATTGTTTTATGGATCGAGTATAACTCAAGGCTGTGCAGCTAGTGCGACGA
This sequence comes from Butyrivibrio fibrisolvens, assembly GCF_023206215.1. Taxonomy (NCBI): domain Bacteria; kingdom Bacillati; phylum Bacillota; class Clostridia; order Lachnospirales; family Lachnospiraceae; genus Butyrivibrio; species Butyrivibrio fibrisolvens. The sequence goes on along the minus strand of NZ_CP065800.1, from coordinate 298,750 downwards.
GTAGTAGTTATGTTTCAAAAATAGCCATAGCCATGGATTTGAATGTTTTGAATTTTGGGTTTTCTGAGGGCGCTAGGGGCGAACGTGAATTAGCTGAATTCTTGGCTTTAAAACATGCAGACTACTATGTAATCGAATATGATCATAATTCTGATGAAAAAGAGTTAACTGAAAGGCATTTGGAGTTTTATAAAACAATCAGAAAAGAGAATCCAGAGACACCTATTATTATTATTTCAAGGCTGTCGTATGGAATATCAGTTTCTGAATCTGAAGCACGGAGACGAGAAGAAATAATAAAAAGAACAATTGGATACGGAAGAGAAATGGGTGATAAAGCATTATTTCACATAAATGCGGGTAGTAGTTCTATCGATGAGAGACGAAAGCTACTTGCTGATGATAGACATCCTAATGACGATGGAATGGATTATCTTGCCAGGCAAGTGATAAGCATACTAAGGGGATGGAATGATAAAGATAATTAAAAGTAATCTAAAAAAGATACTGCCAAAAAGATGCCAGGCTTTTCTTAAAATGGGAAAAGATTTTTGGACTTTAAAAAATAGAATAAATAATATTGGACAAAGCGGTGTTGTTGATGTTTTAGTTGGAACACCTTTGCATCAGAATATTGGGGATCATATTATTGCGGAAGCTGAAAAACAATTTTTACTTAGATGTCAAAAAGAAGTAATAGAAATTCCGATGGAAGCTTTTGTGTATTTTAAGGGGAGAATTCAAAACAAAATTGATTATATAGGGACAGTGTATATAAGTGGAGGTGGATGGCTTGGGAATTTATGGCCAGAAGATGAAAACAACTTTTTGAATATGATCAAAGTGTTTGAAAACAAGCGAATAGTAGTGTTTCCACAAACTGTTTATTATGATGACAGCTTAGAGAGCACATTGAAAAAACGTGAAAAAGAAGTTTTGTCAAATAAGAGTGACTTGTATTTCTGCGCAAGAGAACGAACAACATATGACTATGCTAAGAATAATTATGTCGGCGTAAATGTATATTTGTTCCCAGACATTGCGTTTTTTGAAAATTTTGATGATATGTTGGAAAGAAAGAAAAACAGCAATGTTGTAGGGGTTTGTCTGAGAAATGACAGAGAGAAAGATGTGGACTGTAATATAAGTGATCAGTTAAAACAACATAATTATGAAATACGTAAAGTAAACACCATTTACCCACATAGAGTTCACTTGGCAGATAGAAAACAAGCGATTAGCAAGGTTGTTAGGGATTTTTTAAAATGTAATTGTGTTATTACTGATAGGTTACATGCAATGATTCTTTCTGCAATTCTCGGTATTCCGTGCATAGCCATTGATAATAAAACTCATAAGGTAAGGGGGATATACGACGAATGGTTGGGAAACTTTAAGTGGATTTGTTTTGTTGAAAAGAACAAGGTATCAGAAATGGATATTGAGAATATGATAAATACGCTTAAAATACCGGATTCTTTTGACTTAGATTTATTGCGTTCAAGATTTGACGATATGAGGCAAATAGTATGAGTCAAGTAATTAAGAAGCTAATTTTATGTTATTTACCAAATAATACTTGTAACTTACGTTGTTCATATTGTTATATTACGCAAAGTGATAGATGGGAAAAACCGAAAAAGCTTGAATATTCTTATGACTATATTAGAAAGTGTTTTTCAAGAGAAAGATTGGAGGGAACATGCCTTATAAACCTTACTGCGAATGGTGAAACATTGCTACATCCCGATGTGGAACTGCTAGTAAAGGCTTTTTTGGATGAAGGCCACTTTGTGGAGATAGTAACTAATGGAGTGCTTACAAATGCTATTGATAGAATACTAGATAAGAATTGCGATAATCTTGCTCATCTGTTTTTTAAGATTTCATTTCATTATACAGAACTAGTAAACAAGAACCTTTTGGAAGTGTTTTGGAATAATGTTAAAAAAAAAAAAAGTTCTGGATCGTCATTTACTATAGAACTTATGCCGAATGATGATCTGGAAAATGAAATAGACAGTATTAAAAAGATCTGTATAGAACAGGTAGGAGCGTACTGCCATCTAACGGTAGGTAGAAATGATAGTATAAATTCTAAACCTTTATTATCAAAGCACCCTGAAGCAGAATATAGATGTATATGGGGGAGCTTTGAATCAAAAATGTTTGATTTTAAGATGGATATCTTAGGGAAAAAGAATCGAAGTTTTTGTTATGCCGGCGATTGGAGCTATTTTGTTAACTTGTATTCTGGTGACGTTCAAGGGTGTTATTGGCAGCCTGTTATTCAAAATATATATGAAAATCCAGAAGAAAAACTTAAGAGTATTCCTATCGGAGGACATTGCAAATTGCCTTATTGTGTAAATGCGCATGCCCATATGGCCTGGGGAATTATTCCAGAGAAAAAGACACCATATTACAACGAGATTAGAAATAAAAAATGCTCAGATGGAAGTGAGTGGATTGTTGGCGAATGCAAGGAGTTTTTCTGCACAAAATTGTATGATTGTAACGAACAGTATAGTTTAGTTAGCAAAAAAATAAAGAATATTCTCTATTACTACTACGCTATAGGTGGCATCTTGGGTAAACCAAAAGAAAGCTGGGAGCGGGTTGAAAGATATCTTAAGAGAAAGAAAAATGGATAAGAATTTTAGTAAGAGCAAGGGAATTACATTTGATGTCTTAGTTTTTTTAATTGGGAATGTGTTAGCTAAGGCAGTTCAATTTTTTTTATTACCATTGTTCACTGCTTATATGTCTACAGATGCATATGGAAGTGGAGAATTAATTAACAATTTTTCCGAATTATTATTACCGTTTGCTACTTTATGTATTTATGATTCTGTTTTTAGATTCTCTGTTAATGAGAATAATTCTGCTTTCCTTAATTCGGCAATTAGTCTATTGATGAGGAGTGCGATAATATGTGGAGTCGCAGTAATTGCTTTTTGGCTGATAAGCAAAGATTGGGCTATAGTTTACTTGTTTGTGATAGTTTATTTATATTCGCTAAAAATGATCTTGGCCTATTACATTAGAGGAAAAGGGAAAAGCGTTTATTATGCATTAAGCGGGGTGATTAATGCATTTTCACTATTCTTATTTAGTAGTGTTTTTTTGGTACTATTAGGTTTTGAAGCGAGGGGATACTTGGCATCTATAGCATTGGCATATATGGTTACATCAATCTTCTTGTTATTTGGCATCGAAGAGAAGATGGTTATAACAATCTGGCCAATTGATAAAGAGATATATAGAAAGATGCTCAAATATAGCACTCCTTTGATCATTTATAATACAGGATATTGGATTACAAACATGTCCGGTAGATATGCGATTTCTATTTTTTCGGGAGTTGGAAATGCCGGAATATACTTGGCTGCGATGAAGATTGCGACGATTATCAATATGATACAACAAGCTTTTTTTATGGCATTTCAATTAAATGGAGCAAAACAATATGATCAAAAAGGCAGTAATGAGTATTTTGACGATATATTAAAAATATATCTGGCTGTAGTTTTTATTTTTGGCGGTGCTGTTATGATGCTGTACAAAGTTATAGCAAGGATAACACTTCACGGTGATTTCTATTCTGCTGTAGTTTTCTTGCCTGTAATTATATTAGGTGCTATTGTTGATTGCTTTTTTTGCTATTTTAAGGTCTTGTATACAGTATTTAAAAGAACAAAAAGGATTATTATTAGTGTTTTGATAGGGGCTATAGTTAATGTTTTTATGTGTGTGATTTTGGTGCCGCAATTGGGAATTCTCGGAGCATGTATATCGAGTATTATTTGTTTTTTTGCGCAGGGAGTATTTAGAATATTTGATACTAGGGCTTTCATAAAGATAAGGATTAATTGGGCGGAACTGCTGACGGTTTTATTTGGAATGGTAATGCAAATGTTCCTATATATGAATGGATATTATTGGGAAGCTGTTTTGCTATATTTAATCATTTCAGCCGTTTTGGTAGTTGGAGTAGTTAGGTTTTGGAGAAGCAGAAGTTATCGACAATTGTAATCTAAAGATAAAAATGGAATATACAAAGACTATGGAAAAAAATGAGAAAAAACTAGCTAGATTGGATTATATTGATTGCGTTAGAGGTATCGCGATATTCCTGGTTGTTTTTGCGCATATAGCAGAGCGATACATGAAATTTGATAGTTATCCAGAATATTATTCTTTGTATGAACTTGTTTACAAGATAACGTATGCGTTTCATATGCCATTACTAATGATGATCTCTGGGTATGTGTATTGCTATGTTTTTTTTAGTGAAAAAAGAGTTCGTGAAGTAAAATTGAAAAATCATGTATTGGATTTGGGCATATTATATTTTCTAATGAGCTTTCTGGCTTTCTTTTCAAAAATTATGTTTTCAAATGATGTTTTGGAACCGATATCTTTCGATAGCATTCTGTATATTTTCATAAAACCCATCGGGCATCTCTGGTATCTACATGTTTTGATTGTCCTTTATTTTATAAATATTTATTTGGTTAAGCTGACAAATGTTTATAAAAGCACTGTTTTTATAGTTGCATTTGTGCTGCTTTGCATGTTCTCAGATTTTGTTCCTCGCGATACGATGATAGCTTCGTTATTGGCACGAATAATGAAATATGAGCTGTATTTTTATATTGGTATAGTGATGAAAGAAGAACCAGAGCATTTTCTATTAAAAAAGTCTCTTATATATATATTTTTTATTGCCTCAGTTATAACGTTATATTTTGCAATGGCTCAAACAGAACGGCCTGATAATCAGAGATTTATTCATGTTATTATGGCAGTTGGATTATCGTTGGGAATTATATATTTTTGCAAGTGGTATAGTATCGGAAATGTGGGAGTGTTTAGAAAACTTGGCCTTATTAGTCTGGAAATATATCTTTTGCACCAGTATTTGATAACATTGCTTAGACTATTACTTTCTAGAATATGCAGTAACGGAATAATTAGCCTTTTCTTGAATGTTACTATTACTTTGGTTTTAATTGCGGCGCTAGTGAAAACTATTAAGCATTATGGGATAAGAGATTATATATTCAAACCTTACAGTAGTATATGTACTGTGCTGAGACGCAAGCAGCGTATATGCCGCTAATAATAAATGTAGATTAATACAATATAGATAATCCTGATTATTAAAATGATAGCACTTAAAATGATAGCGCAAAATAAGAATCATAGCAAATCGAACAAATGTTTGCTATAATAACCAATGGTGCTACCATTTTCGGTGGGCGGTTGGCTATTTTGCCAGGGATGACCTGAGAACTCTCATGTGTTATAGGAGGGATACTATATGGGAAATCTGAAGCTAGAGCTATCTTGATGATTGAGATTGTGATGACGATTATCAGTATCATCGTTACCATAATTAGTATTTGCAAGAACTCAGAGGAATAAGTATTTTATTTTGTCCAAGGTAAGTCCTCATCCATGAGTACTGGATATCAAAAATCCCCACATTTCTGCAGGGATTTGGATATAGATTTATGAACTTTGAAAATTTAAGACTTTTTAAATCTGCTAGGGCATTTTTTTTGGACAGTTTTTGACCAGGGAAGAAGGGCATCTAGGAATTTAGTATCCTTATCATTCTGATGCTTTGGAATCTCTGACAGCAAGAGGTTGAAGTACTCGTAGGTGTTTATGGCATTAGCTTTGGCTGTTTCAGCAATGCTGAATATCATGGCACTTGCCTTCGCTCCCTTATCGGATTCCATCAGTACAAAGTTCTTTCTGGCAATGGTGAAGGGGCGTATGGCCTGCTCTGCGTAGTTATTATCCATAGGTATTTTTCCATCAGTCAGAAACATACGGAGATATTCTTCCTGATTTAAGCTGTAAGCCAGAGCTTTGCCGATGGTGCTATTGTGTGTAACTTGACTGTACTTGAGTTTTACCCACTCAAAATAGGCATCGACTTTGTCCTGAAGGACAAGCTGACGCTGCTTTTTGCGGTCTTTGTTTGACAGGTCGTCAAAGCCATTATCCAGATGCATTATCTCAGTTATCATTGAGTATGCTTCTGCTGCTATGGAACCTTTGGCTGCTTTTACGCCTACTGATTTTATGAATTTATGGTATCAGGAACTGTGAACATAGAAGAGGTTTTAGTACCATTGAATACATTTCATAGATCTTTTATCTGCAAAACAATCAAATGATGTGATGTGGATTTTTATTATATGGAGATAACGATGTCAGGACCAATAACTTATTCAGATATAGTAAAGGTATGGCATGATAAAAAGATTAGAACAGCTTCTGATTTTGAAGCTGTTCTTTCGAATTTTAAGATTTTTTTCGCTTTTCATTCCAATAAAATAGAAGATGCTGGAGTTTCAATTGATCATACTAGGGAGATTTTTGAAAACGGTAAGGTTATCAACTATACCGGTGATTTACAAGCTCTTTTTGAAACTGAGAATCAGAAGATCTGCTACGAGTTTTTGAAGGAAAAACTTATAGCTAAAGAGCCATTATCAGGAGGGTTGATCAAACAGATGCATGAGAAGCTTACTCATGGTTGTTACGACGAGACCAGATGGGCTAAGGGCGAAAGGCCTGGTGAATACAAAAAGAATTATTATGGAGTCGGATTATCAGTAGGTGTTCCACCAGAAGATGTTCAAGAAGAGGTGGATTATATTTGTAAGGAATGATCTTCCTCCGGTCATTATCTTTGATGAAGACAAAGAGACATATTTTATGGCTCTTTGATCATTCTGATAAGATAGATGGATTCGTAACATTCATTAAAGAGCAGGCTTTAAAGACATGGTGCAGGAAGACGCCAAGAGGTAAAGAGTTTATAGCTATGTAAGGGAATTTTAATCCTACCATTTATTTTTTAGCACTTCCCCTTTCAAGTAAAGATTACCCTTAACATTTTCTTTAACCGGCGTTAGCTGCTTTTGCTTAACCATATAAGATATATTCTGACGGGAGCATTCTAATTCGTCGCAAGCGTTTGTTGTATCTAGAATGTTTCTTTTGGCAAAAGTAATAAAGTCCTTGTACTCAAGTGGGATGATTTTTCCACTTGAATAGAGGATATGCGATGGTATATCAATAGAGTTATTAAAGGTTGCAGCGTATCCGCCGGTAGCTACTTTACAGGATTCAAAGAGTTTTTTGTTTTGGAGTATCTTATCAAGCCCGTCTACCGGATCAAGCTTAGCTAAATCTATTTTCCTTGCAGTATTATCATTGAAAAAACACAAAATTGTATTATCCTCCAGAACCACACAATCAGATAGGTTTTGGAGATTTCTTTTTTGTACATATTCTGGAAGCGAATCTATTTTTTTGATATACAGGCTGTCCTGGCTGCAGCGGCCTTCTGATAGCTCGAGAAATTTCATTTCATCATAGGCTTTGAGCTTATGCGTAGTTAAGATTGATCCTATATTTTGTCTGCTACTAGGAATGATTCTTTCGCATACCCATAATTTACTGATATCACGAGGTATAGTATAGATTCCGCATTTTACGTATGCTGTAAGAAGGAGGGGAGCAGTCCATTCATCGAGTTTTTCCACAAGTTCAATATAGAAGTCGTTGGCTTTTTTGTAATATAGTAACGTGCCAATAGATAAGTTGTTTTCTTCATCAATGATTTCAAAGGCTTTCATTTTTTTACGTTTTGTAATGATAGCCATAATTAACCTCATGTCGCGAGCAAAACGAGTGACTAATGGTTCGATATTGGTGGAGCTCGCGACACCAATTCGTAATACTCCATAATCTTAGGGTACAACTATAATTTGTATTTATATCATGTGTATGAATTTTATTTGACGTGCGACAAATATGAACACACAATAATGATAAAACAATATTTGACGCGCGTCAAATACACTTGCAATCACAAAATTCCTGGTATTTAGGGCTGAAAAATCACAAAATTCCCAGCATTTTGGATCAATAAATCACAAAATTCCATTTTTTATAAAATTCCCAAAATCAAAAAATATGTTACTATATCTTGGTGTCTTTACTGAATGACGTTTGATTGAAAATTGTCATCCATTCTAGGACATTGATATGGAGGTATTATTTGTATGAATAAGCATATTAAAAGCGGCATAGCTACAATGTTTTTTATTCCGCTGTGGTATTACAAGACCACCCCGGCTCTGAACATTCATAGTGAGGGGCTGTGGTTTTTTGCAATCTCAGTAGCCATGTTTTACGGAACTATTGAGATGTTTGGAATTTCAAAAGAGCAGGGAAGACGCCCAAAAGAAAGATCTCTTCGAGTGATTTCAACTGGCTCCAGTAAAGATAATCAAAGTATGACTCTGATTAAATATATGTTCAAAAGTATTGGATTTAGAGTTGCTCTTGGGATATTTGCTTCGATGTTTATTTTGTCTTTCTTTGCTGAAGGCGAAATCTTTCATTCCAAGAAATATAGTGAGCTTATAACTGTAACTGAGGCTGATGTATCAGAAATACCTTCTGCGGAAGGAACAAGTTCCATTGCTTTGATGGATACTAAGTCAGCAACCAAACTTGGTGATAGAGAAATTGGTGCATTATCAAATGTTGTCAGCCAGTATGATGTGGCAGGTTATACCCAGATAGATTTTCAGGGCTGCCCAATCAAAACTGCACCTTTAAAATATGCGGACTTTTTTAAGTGGCTGAAAAACAAAGATACAGGTATTCCTGGATATGTTACTGTTGATCCAGTCAATATGGATGCGGAATATGTGGCATTGGATGAAGGAATGAAGTATGTTCCATCAGCTTGCTTTAGTCAGAATTTAAAACGCCACGTAAGATTTACGTATCCTACTACCATATTTTCTAATGGCCATTTTGAAATAGATGAAGAGGGAACACCCTGGTACGTGTATTCAGTATACGAGCAGCAATTTGGATTATTCGATGGTAAACAGGTGACTGGCTGTATACTGGTTAATCCGTTTAATGGTGAAACCCAAAAGCTTAGTCTTGATGAAATTCCTACATGGGTAGATGTGGTATTCAAAGGAGATCTAATCTGTAAGCAGTACAATTATTATGCTCAGCTTAATGGCGGTTATTGGAATTCAAAGTTTGGGCAGGTTGGATGTAAGAAGATTACAGAATCTTCAGATTCAGATAGTGTTTCTGACTATGGGTATGTGGCCAAAGATGGAGATATCTGGATATATACAGGTGTTACTTCTGTAAATTCAGACAGTTCTAACATAGGTTTCATTCTTTCAAATGAACGAACAGAAGAAACACTATTTATACCATGTACAGGCGCTGATGAATTTTCAGCTATGGCAGCAGCTGAGGGTGAGATTCAGGAAAAGGGGTATGTTGCATCATTTCCATCACTTATTCTGGTTGATAATAATCCAACCTATATAATGGTGCTAAAAGATAATGCCGGCTTAGTAAAAATGTATGCAGCAGTAAATGTTGAGCAGTACAATCTGGTTGCTACAGCTACAACTCAGGAGGATTGTATTGCTAACTATAAGGCACTTCTTAATGGGACACTATCTGTAGAAGAAGCAAATACAGAGAACACAACGAGTACAGCAACACCAGAGACAAAACCGATTTCTAAGGATTTGTCTGATGCCCCAACGAAGCAGATTACTATTATAAAAATAGAAACTATTGTAGAGAGCGGTAACACTTATATTTACATTGTTGATGAGAATAACAAAATTTATAAAGCGTTATATGTAGATGTTATCGATATGTTGCTTGTAAATGTTGGAGATACGATCACTATTAAAACTGATGGAGAATACTTTGTTATAGAATAGTTACAAGATAAAGCTATTTGACGCGCGTCAAATAAAAATGTCATAAGTATAAAAGCCCTCTGAACGAGGGCTTTTAATGTTTAGTTGCATTCTATGAAAATCTTTTAAATTTTCAATTTTACTTTTTCTAAATTGGCAGTATACATACTGGCTGTTGGATTCTTTATTTCAATAAGCATTCCAGAGTTCACCAATCTATCAATTACCTTGCTCCTAAAATAAGTTGATGGAGTAACGCCTATCTTAGTGGCGATTTCCTTAACGGTGTGCTTAGTGTTATAGCAATATGATAAGATTTTCAGATCGTTTTTTCCTTCCAGTATTTCTTCTACATATACATCTGGTGATTCAGCGGTAATATCAATGACGCCTTTTTCAAATGTTAGATCTGGCAAGGTCAATGTAAATGAATTTGCATCTGCGGTTATAAATGGTGCAAATTCTTCACCGGCTTTTGCATAGTCTTCTTCTATAAAATCAAATCCAGAGCCTTTTTTCTCCATGTATTTACACATCTCTAAAATATTGCAAATAATATCATTCCTTCTACGAGGGATAATAGAAGCAATATTTTTCTCTTTATAGAGTTCTCGTACACCTAAAAGCGCTCCGGGAGAAGTTATTTCAAGTCTGTCCGGAAAAATATTTATCTCAATTTGAGTACCATGCATATAGTAGTTTCTGTGTCCGATAGCATTGACTACACCTTCTGTGACAGCTCTGGCGGGATATGCTATATATGGCACAGTTTTGGTATCCACTTTTCTAAATCCATTTGCTGAATGTGAGTTAATGAAACTGATCGCTTTTTCAAGTACGGATAGTATATTGCCAGTGTACTCTTCTGAAGCTGTGACGATAGAGCCACCCTTGGTTAATCCGGGCCAGACAGTAGCAACAAGTTTTGTTCTTAAACCATCATAATCATCTGCAAAAAGTTGCATGCCTTTAGATACTATCTTGGTTTCTGTAATAGCACCTTTGGATATAAGCTCTTTTTCTGTAATCTTGGATTTTCGTTCCTCGGCAACTAAATGAAGCTTTTTATAATTGTTCTCAATATAAGGGATACCTGTTGAAGCAGTGTCGAAAGGGGTATTATCGCTCATAAGGATAAGATCTTTAATCTGCTCAGATGTGGCAATATCGGTGCGCCCATAATTTCGTACATATATACCAAGCAGTCCGTATTCGTGTAGTGACACTGGTAAATTCTTACTCTTTTCTACTGTCACTTCTATAATGTATCTTGGTTCGCTGCCAGTTACTGCATTGATTCCTTTTATATCATAAGGAATTTCCGGATCGATTCGTTCTTTTATCTGGCGATGTATCATCAAGATGATCTTATCAGCAGTTTTTTTGTCCAAGGCTACAATTTTATGTGTGTCATCCTCAACGCCAATGATTAATTTACCACCTTCAGTGTTTGCAAATGCCACAATTGTCTTGAGCCAACCTATTTCAAGATTTTTTCCTTTATCACTTTTTCCTTCTTTGATTATCCCTTTATATTCAGTATTTTTATCTTCTAAACCATATTCTGGAAATAGCTCTTCTATGCGCATATTGGAAGCCTCCCAAATGTCTTTATATCTAAATTATAAAAAAATACAGTGAAGTTGTAAACAAAAACTTCACAGCACTTCACTAAAAACTACACTATACTTCACTAAAAACTTCACAGTGCTTCACTACAAAATACACTACACTTCATTAGATAATTCACTTACTTCATTCCACAAATTGCAACTATACTTCTACAGAGTTATAATATAATTATACTTCCAGAGAAGTATAGGAGATGTTTATGGAAAAGATCATTTTATATCACGGTTCAGAGAAAATTATTAAAAAGCCCGTTTTAACAGGTGGGAAGATAAGCAATGATTATGGACAGGGTTTTTATTGCACAAAGCATTTAGAACTTGCCAAAGAATGGGCTGTAGATGATGAAAGGCCTGGTTTTGTCAATTCTTATGAAATAGATATTGATGGACTTAGGATTCTGGATCTTAACAGTAAGGATTATTCTATTTTGCATTGGCTGACTGTATTGTTGGAGCATCGTAACGTTAATATTAATAGTCCTATTGCTCAAGATGGTCTTGATTATTTAAAGAACCATTATCATGTGGATTTAGAAGATTATGATCTTATATTGGGATATAGGGCAGATGATTCTTATTTTTCTTTTGCCAGAGCATTCATCTCAAATACTATCAGTATAGCTCAGTTAGAAAAAGCAATGTACCTTGGCGAACTTGGAACACAATACTTTATTAAGAGTAAAAAAGCTTTTTCTAAATTAAAGTTTATTGAAGCTATTCAGGTTGATAATGCCTCTTATTATCCCAAGAAAATGTCCAGAGATAAAAGTGCTAGGGATAGTTTTTACAATATTTCAAATACTATTGATAGAGATGGCGTATATCTGGTAGATCTGATGAGAAGGGAGAAATAGATTTATGCATGCATATGATCAACTGTATCTAAGTGATGCGATGATGAATCTGGCAGATGCATTTGATGTAGCGGTGAATGATTACGGATTTGAGATCGATTTTTTCATGCATCTATTTATTAATTCAGGTATAGCGGCTCAGTTTGAAGTGGGTAATCCAAGGTATGTTGCAGGTAAATCAGGCACAGAGCTGGTTGAATGTGTTGTTTCAAAGATATATGGAGATGATAGTCTGAAAAAAATCGATCTGTCATATTCAGAACCAACAAAAGAATACTGGACGGGATGGGTGCTTGCTTATTATCAATGGGAATCTGGTAAAACATTTAAAGAAATCCAGAGAATCATTACGCCTGCGCAGCTGCGAATGAAATATCATCCCTATCATGAAATGGATGAGGAAAAAGTTGTTGAATATATAAACGAAAAGGCTAAAAATATGGCTTCGGTCAGACGGATTCAGGCATATAGAAAGCTTCTTGGGATGTCTCAAAGCCAGCTTGCAAGTGAATCCGGAGTTAATCTAAGGACTCTGCAGCAGTATGAGATAGGAGCAAAGGATATAAATAAGGCGTCCGTTGCAACTGTTTTAGCTCTTAGCAGAGTTTTGAAATGTGATGTGAAAGATTTGTGCGAGATGTAACCTTTACAAAAACATTTTAAAAAAATCGAAATCAGGTTGTTGACCTGATTTCTTTTTTGTGATAATATCCTACTAAGTCGATAGGAAATATAGTTTAAACATCAAAAAGCTATAAAACAGCCGTTAATAAAAGGAGGACAAATATTATGAAGAAGAATCTATTTAACAAAGTAACTGGACTTGCTCTTGTGAGCGCACTTGCAATGACAGGACTTACAGCTTGCTCATCTACAAGCGCAGCAGGTAGTGATGCAGCTAATAATACAGTTTCAGCAGATACAGATAATACAGAGAGTTCTTCAGATGGATATAGAACACTTGACCAGATCAAGGAGAGTGGTGTGATCAACATCGGTGTATTCTCAGACAAGAGCCCATTTGGATATGTTGATGAAAATGGTGATTATGCAGGCTATGATGTATACCTTGCAGAGAGACTGGGTCAGGATCTTGGAGTTGAGATTAATTATGTATCTACAGAAGCAGCTAACAGAATTGAGTATCTTCAGACAGGTAAGGTTGATATAATCCTTGCTAACTTCACTGTTACAGAAGAGAGAGCACAGGAAGTTGATTTTGCTCTTCCATACATGAATGTAGCTCTTGGTGTTGTATCACCTGAGGGTGCTGTAGTAGACAGTCTTGATAGTATAGGCGTTGATGATCAGGTTATCGTTATCTCCGGAACCACAGCAGAGACATATCTTACCAAGAACTATCCTGATATCAAGCTTCAGAAGTATGATGCATATGCAGAAGCTAAGACAGCATTTGAGAACGGCAACGGTGTTGCATGGGCTAATGATAATACAGAGGTTATAGCTTTTTCTCTTGAGAACGAAGGCTATGTTGTAGGTATACCTTCACTTGGTGATCAGGATACAATCGCACCTGCTGTTACTAAGGGTAATGAAACTCTCCTTGCATGGCTTAACGACGAGCTTGTAGCACTTGGCAGTGAGAACTTCTTCCATGCAGATTATGAAGCTACACTTCTTGATACATATGGCGCAGATTATGAAGATACACTCGTACTTGAACCTTCCAAACAATAATAGACATTTGCTTTAAAATATGAATTTTTGCATGACACTTTAAAATTAGTGATCAATAGTGCATTAGAACCAAAGATGAACGAAAAACCATAAAGGGAAACTGAGTAATGGACTATGCGGTTATAGAAAGCTATCTTCCTTTATATAAGGATGCGCTTCTCCTTACTCTTAAGATAGGATGGCAGGGCATCGCCTTGAGCCTTTTGATAGGCCTTGCGGGCGCTGCCATCTTACATTTTAAGGTGAGGATTTTAAAAAATATAATAGGAATATATATCGAGCTTTTTAGGAACACACCACTTCTGGTACAGCTTTTCTTCTTGTATTTTGCTCTGCCCAAGGTAGGAATAAAGATTACAGCCCAGACCTGCGGAGTTCTGGGACTTGGACTTTTGGGTGGTGCTTATATGATAGAAAGTTTTAGAAGCGGTCTTGAGTCGATCGCTGTTATCCAGACAGAGAGTGCACTTAGTCTTGGTATGTCCAAAGAGCAGACATTTTTCTATGTAATCCTGCCTCAGGCAGTATCCATAAGCATTCCCGGACTTCTTGCAAATGTCATCTTTTTGTTAAAAGAGACATCGGTTTTTTCAACCATAAGCCTTATGGACCTGATGTTTACAGCCAAGGACCTTATCGGAATGTATGCCAAAACTATAGAATGCTTATTCCTTCTGGTAGTCTTCTATCTGATAATGCTGCTTCCGGTATCCATTCTTGGTTCTGCTTTGGAAAGGAGGCTTCGCTATGCAGGATTTGGGGATTGATGTTTTATTTAAAGGAACCAACTTCCTTCGCCTTCTCCAGGGTTTGTGGGTATCAGCCAGGATCAGCCTTATATCAGTTGTGATCAGCATACTGCTTGGTCTATTAGTTGGAATTTTGATGACTTTAAAAAATCCTGTTCTTCGCGCAGTTTTAAAAGTTTATCTTGAGATAGTCAGGATCATGCCACAGATGGTTCTTTTGTTTATAGTATACTTTGGAACCACCAGAGTCTTTGGCTGGGACTTATCTGCAGAATCGTCAGCTATATTCGTGTTCTGCTTCTGGGGAACTGCAGAGATGGGTGATCTGGTACGAGGATCTATCAAAAGTATAAATAAGATACAATTCGAATCATCCTTTGCACTTGGTATGAGTAAGCTCCAGACATACCTATATGTAATACTGCCTCAGACGATCAGAAGGCTGATTCCTCTTTCTATAAATCTCATAACCAGAATGATCAAGACGACATCGCTTGTGATGATGATAGGAATCGTAGAGGTATTAAAGGTTGCCCAGCAGATAATCGAGGCCAACAGGAAGGCATCGCCAAATGCGGCATTTGGAGTATTTGCAGTTGTCTTTTTGCTTTATTTTCTTGTTTGCTGGCCTATCAGCAGACTGTCAGTATATTTAGAGAAGAGGTGGGCTCTGTGAGCGAAGTATTAAAGGTCAAGAATTTACATAAAGAGTTTGGCGCAAATGTTGTATTAAAAGATATAAATCTCTCGGTGGATAAGGGAGAGGTTGTCGTGATCATAGGCCCGAGCGGATGTGGTAAAAGTACCTTCCTGCGCTGCCTTAACGGCCTTGAAGAGATTCAGGGCGGCGTCATCACTGTGGACGGACTCCCTGTAGAATCCGGCAAAAAAGAGATCACGAAGCTTCGCCAGAAGATAGGAATGGTGTTTCAGTCCTATGAACTTTTTCCTCATCTGTCTGTGATCGATAACCTGACGCTGGCTCCTACCAAGGTTCAGAAGAGAAAAAAGGAAGATGTAGTCAAGGAAGCTACAGAGCTTTTAGACAGAGTTGGATTACTTGACAAAAAAGACTACTTCCCCCGCCAGTTATCAGGCGGTCAGAAACAGCGAGTTGCAATAGTCAGAGCGCTTCTTATGCATCCGGAAGTTCTGCTGTTTGACGAGGTTACAGCGGCTCTTGATCCTGAGATGGTTCACGAGGTACTTGAAACAATGCTAAGACTGGCCAAGTCAGGCTCTACAATGCTTATAGTAACTCATGAGATGAGCTTTGCAGAGGCTGTTGCAGACAGGATCCTTTTCTTCGATAACGGGGAGATCGTTGAAGAGGCAGAGGATGTTAAGGGATTTTTTAAAGAGCCTAAGACAGAGCGTGCAAGGAAGTTCTTAAGAACGTTTGAGTATGACAGCGCGCTTTATATATAAAAGACAATATATTTTAAGCGGCAGATGAACTGATCTGCCGCTTTGTTGTGGTGTGCAAATTCTTTGTGGATGCTGGTCCGTCCAAGCGGGGAGTTTTAGTATATAATTGATATTAATAACTCAAACATTACCGCAATGTTGCGAAGCTTGAGCAAAAAAGACTAGAATATGGGGGAGATCAAGATGGGTTTTATGTATGAGGTTCCGGATTATAAGAAGCTGAGAGTTATCGTGGATACAGATGCTGCTTGCGAAGCAGATGATCCTTTTGCTATAGCGCATGCGCTTATAAGCCCTAAGCTCATGGTCAAGGGGATCATAGCAGAGCACTTTAAGGAAGCAGGGTCTATGGAGCGCAGCTATAAGGAGATTGAGACAATTCTTGAAGCTATGGACCTTAACGTTCCGATATTTAAAGGTCAGGACGGACCATTATCTGAGGATGAGAGCGTATCAGATGCAGTAAGATTTATAATAGATGAAGCCTTAAAAGAGGATGACCATAAACTTTTCATACTCTGTCAGGGAGCTATAACCAATGTAGCCAAGGCTATAAGTGTAGAACCAAGGATCAAAGATAAGATCACCGTGATATGGATAGGAACACACGGTGAAGCTCCTTGCAAAGCGCCGTTTACAGAATTCAACTCAGTCAATGACATCCCAGCTGCTAACCTCGTACTTAGCAGCGGCATAGACCTATGGCTTGTACCATCACATGTATATATTACAGTTAATATAGGACTTGCAGAGATACAGCGTAGGATCAGACCCTGCGGCAAGATAGGAGAGCATTTGTTTAAAAATATGACAGATTATAACATCTCCCCCTACGCCTGCTGGACCCAGGGCGAAAGCTGGTCACTGGGAGACTCCCCAGCGATAGCTATTGCGATCAACCAAGGATGCGGTCACTATCACTACGCCAGGGCCCCATACGTAGCCGATGACACTTCATCTGTTATCAAAGAAGATAACCCTCAGATTCGCATATATACCGACATCGATTCACGATATGTACTGGAAGATTTTATATCCAAACTTGAGATTTCATACGGAGACAACTAATCCTTATCGATCTCCCACCTGCTACATTGCGTTTATGGAAGAACCGTAATCTCACATTCGATCTGGGGCAAACACGAATCAAAATGAATTATAATTAAACCAAACTTCCCACCCTAGTGGTGCAGTATTAAAAAAGGCTTTGACGGGGCTGGCAGAATATAAATCATTTCCGCGCTTTTTAATTGATTTATAAAATTCATGAGCGTGATAGATGGAGTTTTTTATTCTGCCCGGGGTCTGCATGTCTGAGCGAAGCGAGTTTCAGACCCCAGAATAAAAAGCTCCAGATATCATGCCATGAATTTATAAATCAATTAACAGCGCGGAAATGATTTATATTCTGCCAGACTCGCCAAAGCCTTTTTTAATACTGCACCGCTAGGGTGGGAAGATTCCGCGACACATAAACAGTAGGAGTTATCATGGATTATATTTTAAGCGATCTTAGGAATCACTTTAGTTATTCTTATATGACAAGTTCGGGATATATTGCCATATGTATTATGGTAGTATTTTTTCTTGCTGTGATACTCCTGATCCCCGGACGGAAGATGCATGACAGAGTACTGCTTGCACTATTTTTCGGATTCATGTTCGGAGTATATTCTCTTACAGTCCTCATGCGAGGTTCCAGAGCGATAGGAAGATCAGTTTCCCTTATGCCATTCAATTGGTATACTGTACTTAAGAATACAGGCAATCCCAATCTTGCCTGGCTTGCTCTTGAGAACTGCCTGATGCTCATGTTCCCGGCTTTTCTCCTAGGTATTATAATAAGAAACGTAAGACCTTTTAGAAGGATCATGATGGTCACACTTATCATGGCAGCTTTTTCACTTACTATAGAATACACTCAGCTGGGGCTGAATATCGGTGTATTTGAGATGGATGATTTCTTGTGCAATACATTGGGCGCTTTTGTAGGAGTACTTATAGCCATGTGCGTTACAGCTACACCTGCATTTAAAAGTATGGACAGAAGAGTTCCATTTCCAAGGTGATCTTTTTGTATGGCGGATAGCCCATTAAGTATACGAGGTTTATTATGAATATAGCACTTATCATAGCCGGTGGAAGCGGCGAGAGGATGCATCAGGATATCCCTAAGCAGTTCCTTTCTATAAACGACAGACCGGTAATAGTATATACACTTGAAGCTTTCGAGCATCATCCTGAGATAGATGAGATAGCAGTTGTCTGTATAGAAGGCTGGGAACAGGTTCTTATGGCCTATGCAAGGCAGTTTGGTATCACTAAGCTTAAAAGCGTGATCCCAGGCGGCGACTGCGGACAGGCATCTATAAGAAATGGCGTCTATGCTCTGGAGAAGAGCCATGCTAAGGATGACATAATCCTGATCCATGATGCCATAAGGCCTCTTGTATCAGCTGAGATAATATCAGACTGCATCAGAGTTACAAGCATGTATGGCAATGCTATAGCTGTTATCCCCTGTGCAGAAGCTATGCTCACAACTGACGATGAGAAGGTATCTACAGGTTCATATCCAAGGGATGGACTTAAGAGAACACAGACTCCTCAGGGCTTTAGGCTTGGAGATATATGCGATCTTCATAGAAGAGCTCTTGACAAGGGCATTACCGGTTCTATAGCATCATGTACCCTTATGATAGAAATGGGGCAGCAGGTTCATTTTTCCATAGGTTCTGAAAAAAATGTAAAGCTGACAACACTTGAAGATATAGATATATTCAAGGCTCTTTTGTCAGCAAAACGTAGTGAATGGCTCAAGCAGTGATAGCAGGGAATATTTATGAATCTATATAAAAGCGATCTATATATGTCAGATCTTGATCTTATCATAGAGCATACAGATGTGCTTAAGGATATGAAGGGAACATCTGTCCTTATCGTAGGTGCAAGAGGTATGGTATGCTCTGCTATAGCTGATCTTCTTTTTAGATATAATGAAAAAGAAAATGCAGGTATTCATATCTATCTTGCAGGGCGTGATGATAAGGCGCTGCTAGAGCGGTTTTCCAAATATGCAGAGTCTGAATACTGTACAGCTGTTGAGTTTGACAGTAGTAAGAAGGGGAGTCTTATAGATAAGCTTCCTGATAATATTTCTTATATCATAGATGGGATAGGACCGTCAGCTCCGTCGGATATTGGCACTCATCCAATTGATTCTTTGTATTATAATATGGGCCTTCTTAGAGAGCTTTTGGAATATGCAGATGCTAATAAGACTATCTCAACCTTATATATATCATCATCAGAAGTGTATGGCATAAGCGAAAAAGGCGGACCATTTAAAGAGGATGACTACGGTTACATTGATATATTAAATCCAAGATCTTCATATTCCTGCGGTAAAAGAAGCTGTGAGACACTTTGCGCATGCTATGCTTTTGATAGGAAAATAAAAACTGTAATAGCAAGACCCGGGCATGTATATGGGCCTACTGCAAGACCCGGAGATGATCATATCGCAGCGCAGTTTGCAATAGATGCTGCACATGGCCGTGAACTCAAGATGAAAAGCCAAGGCTTGCAACGAAGGTCATACTGTTATATGCTTGATTGTGCGTCTGCGATTCTGACGATACTACTTCGCGGTAATAGCGCAGATGCTTATAATATCTCAAATCCCGAGTCTGTGCTTACTCTTAGGAGTATGATGAGCCATATTGCAAGTGCAGGTGGTGTCAGATTATCTATAGCAGATAATGATATCTCACAGGATAGTAGCGAGGCTTTGGCTTTGGACAATACAATGTACGGTTCAAGTCTTAATGCGGGTAAGGTTTCTGATAATCCAATGCCTGATTCAAGTCTTGACTCTGATAAATTGTTGTCTCTTGGCTGGAGAGGACTATTTGATGCAAGACAAGGCGCCGATCACACGATCCGTATCATAAAACAGGCCGGTGATTAACGCAGGGGTTAATACATTTGTTAATGTAGTAAGTCTTTAACTGCTCTTATCTGCACCGGGACGCAGATAGAGAAGTTTAGGTATTAAGTTTTATTTAAGTGTTTTTGTTTTAGTATTTTAGTTAGAGGTTTTAGTTTTGGAATTACGTACAGATTTACATACGCATACTCTGTATTCAAGACATGCGTATTCGACCATTGAAGAGAATGTAAGAGCAGCATGTGCTCAGAATCTTGAGCTTTTAGGAGTTACAGATCATTTTAGTGCTATGCTTTTTCCTGATTATATGGAAAGCAAGCATTATCAGTATTTTTATAATCTGAACTGTCTTCCAAGACAGTGGTATGGTGTCAGGCTTCTTCGCGGATGCGAAGCTGACATAGTGGATCTTGAAGGTAATCTTTTTGGACACGATATAAATGCTGAAAAAGGAGTTATCGACAAGAATATAAGTGAAGCAGATTCTTTATACGGACGGGTTGCCAGAAGACTTGATTATATCATCGCATCTGTTCATAATAAGGATTTTACAGATAATGTTTCAAAGAGCCGGATCACAGATATGTATATCAAGGCTCTTTCCAATTCCAAGGTTATTATTCTTGGTCATATCGGAAGATCTGGTCTTGACTTTGATATAGACAGTGTTGTCAAAGCTGCTCGTGATATGCACAAGCTCATTGAGATCAATGAACACAGCTTTGGCTGGGATGATATGATTTACGATAGATGCAAACAAATACTTGTGCGCTGCGCGCAGCTGGGCGCTCCTATCTGCGTTTCAACAGATGCACATGTTTCATATGATGTTGGAAGATTTGATAATGTAGTTAAGCTCCTTGAAAGTGTAGATTTCCCGATGGAGCTTGTAGCTAACAGGGACGAGAAGTCATTTATGTCATATCTTCCTTCATAAGAGGATACATAAATGTCGTCACTTACGGACCTTTTATTTATTTTTAGATTCGTTCCGTGTTTTATTCTTATATATTATATAGTACCTGCTGCTATGCGCATGTGGGTACTATTTTTCGGAAGCTTTATTTTTTATACCCTTGGAGAACCAAAATGGTGCCTTGTGCTTTTGGGCGCTACTGTGATCAATTATCTGATCGCAGCTAAGACTAGTCTTGGTGATAAGAAGTTCCTTGCACTGGCTGTTTTATTGGATGCCGGTCTATTAATGTTATTCAAGATGCTGGGACTATTTATCTCCATGGATTATCTTCCTATTGGTATAAGCTTCTATGTCTTTAAGATGATATCTTATCAGGCAGATCTGTATACGGGCAAGCTTAAAGAGCGCCTTGATTTTAAGACAACTGCCTCCTACTTTTATTTTTTCCCACAGATATTGCAAGGGCCTATCATGCGTGCCGATGACATGTACAGTAGTGCGATTCTCATAGACAAGGACATATCATCAAGAAAAGAGAGGGTAGGCATATATCTAAGCAATATAGAAGATGGTCTTAAATACTTCATAGCAGGAATGTCTATGAAGATACTTATAGCTGACCATCTGGCTATACTTTGGAGAGATCTTAATACGATAGGATATGAGAGTATCTCGGCCCCTCTTTCCTGGATAGGAGCTTTTTCCTATTCACTTGACCTGTACTTTGATTTCTGGGGATATTCACTCATGGCAGCAGGTCTTGGCGTAGCTTTGGGATTTCCGTTTATTAAGAACTTTGATCACCCGTATGCTGCAAAAGGCGTCAGGGATTTTTACAGAAGATGGCACATGAGCCTTGGAACCTGGTTTAGGGACTATATCTATATACCCCTGGGAGGAAGCCGTAAGGGCGATATTCGCAGCATCGTCAACCTGTTTGTGGTATGGCTTGTGACAGGTATCTGGCATGGGGTTACTCCCAACTTTATTATCTGGGGGATGTTGTTATTCGTAATAATTCTTTCAGAAAAGTATATAATATCATTAAGTGATAAACTATTTAACGTAGTATCAAGGTTGAATGTAATCATACTGATCCCTGTTTCGTGGGTTATTTTTGCAATAAGTGATATGGACAGGCTCAAGGTATATATGACAAGGCTATTCCCGTTTTTTGGAAATAGTGCATATGTCAATTCCTCTGATTATATCAAGTATCTGGGCTTATATTGGCCGTATATATTGCCGGGACTTGTCCTTCTTATACCATGTGTATTTGATTTTTGTGAAAAGAAAAGAAAGCATCCGCTTTCTATTGTTGTCCTTTTTGCACTGTTCTGGCTTTGTATCTTTAGTATTGCAAATACAGCAGGTAATCCGCTTATGTATCTGAGATTCTAGTGTACTGACTCGTTCAAATTTAATCAAATATGAATGAGCCAGCATACTAGTGTTACTTGCTTATTTACATTTAATCCAATTACTTGTCTATGAATTTACATAACATGGGCTAATGATGATCATGAGGTCAAACATGAGCGAAGAAAACAAAAAATGGTATAACTTAATACATGCTCCACTCTTAACAGCAGTAGTTACATCGTCGCTTATCGTGACGTTTATTTCAGCATATCAAAAAGACGGTATATACTCATACTATAATTATGACTATAAGACCCCTTTGTTATCTCTTGCCATGAGAGGGATAGCTGATGGTGCCACACCATTTTATGTGACAGATGATTTTATAGAGATGACTCAGACTCACGATGCTGAGTATTATCTTGATGTTACAAGAGGTAGTATCAAGGACGGCGGCTCGGATTCTGCCGGATTGTCAAATGATAATGCAAATGGTGGTAGCGGCGGTAACAACAAGCTGGTACCTGGCAGCGGCAGTTCATCTGAAGATGATAAAAAGAATAGTGCAGATAAGGGTTCTTCCAAAGAAAATGCTGCAAATAATACAGTAGCTGGGGGATCTTCTGAAGCAGCTTCTAATACAGCTTCAAATGCAGCTTCTAATAAAGCTTCTGATGCAGGCACTGAAGGCCAGAGCCAAGATGATTCTTCTGAGGGTGATTTAAGTTCTGCTACAGGTAAGGCTGATGCTTCTACGAAAGATGCATCCGGAACTATGGATAGTAGTGAAGAAGCGCCTGTAGAGAAGTTTCCATATATGACTACTACAGGGACTGTCGATGCTGACTACTTTGCAGATGCCCTTTTTATAGGGGATTCAAGGACTGTGGGACTTTCTGAGTACTGCGAGGAGCTGGATGCACAGGCAACCTTCTATGGTAAGGTTTCACTTTCTATCTATGAAGCCAATAACAAAGCCTTTGTAAAGTCCGGTGGGAGCAAACTTACGCTTGATCAGGCTCTTGCAGGCAAGGACTTTAAGAAAGTCTATATCATGGTAGGTATCAATGAGATAGGATATGGATCAACAGATGGATGGCTCAATAATTATATAGAAGTTATCGGCAAGATACAGGCAGCATGTCCTGATGCTATTATCTATCTTCAGGCTATCATGCATGTTACGGCAGAGTATGATAACACCAAGGCACCGAATGACTCTATCAATGGAGTTATCAATACTCGAAGTGAAGCTCTAAAGACTTTGGCTGATAACAGACGGATCTTCTATCTTGATATCAATGAAGCATTTGATGATGAGTATGGCAATCTTCAGGCTGATATATCTTTTGACGGAGTCCATCTCAAAGCGGCTGCCTATACTATGTGGTATGAATATCTCAAGACCCATGCTGCTGTAGCTGCGCAGTAAAGTATATAGATTCAGAATAGAAGCGCCTCTGACAGGCCTTTATTATAATAATAAACAATGCAAATATGAACGATCGATTATAAAGATTTGACAAAAAATGTAATAACTATTATAATACGACGTTATGAAAGCAACGAAATTTAAAAAATGTTCCAAATTAAATAAAAAGGTTATCGTTATACCGGTTACAATACTTTCGGCTTTGACATTATCACTGATTTCTTATGGATCTTATGTATCTTATAAGGAATCTGCCAATGTAAGATATGCAGAAGCTGCTACTCTTGATCTGGCTTCTTATAAGGCATCTATCGAAGACTCATCAGCTGATGTGCTTTCTGAAGATAGTGCTGATAACGGCGAGCTTGAAGATACACTTCTTCTGTCAGGACGTGTAGACCAGGAAGAAGAGGAAGAGACTTATACTGTGACATGGTATGATGATGCGATACCGCTTTATGCCAACAATAATGTTAACGTAAGACTTGGCCCTGATACATCCTATGATGTAGTCACAACTCTAGCTTACGGCACACAGGTTGTTGCAACAGGTCAGACTGATAACGGCTGGTATGCACTTGATTATGACGGTCAGACTGTATATGTTATTGATGCATATATGCAGGATACAGAGCCGGAGCCGCTTGTTATAGACACAGCTCCTGTGGAATCTTCATCTGATATCATATTTGTAGGCGATTCCAGAACCGTAGGTATGGAATATGCAGTTAAGAATGGTGATTATACCTGGCTGTGCGAAGTCGGCAAGGGCTATTATTGGCTCAAGGACAATATAGATTCTATTGACGATTATGCACATGAAGGTACCAAAGTTATCATCAATCTTGGTGTCAACGATCTTGGCAATGCTTCTAAATATATAGAGCTTATCAATTCCTATATAGACCTTTGGGAAAGTAAAGGAATGGAAGTGTATTACTCAGCGGTAACACCTGTTGGCGATACAACAGTTACCAATGAGCAGATAGAGACATTTAACAGTGCACTTAAGTCGGGACTTGATTCCAGGATCAAATGGATAGACAGCTATAATTATCTTATGCAAAACGGCTTCTCATCTTCTGACGGCCTGCACTATAACAATGCTACATATACAAGCCTTTATAATTATTATATTTCAGTGATCGATTAAGATTATTTGATGGACGTATTAAGGACATGTATAGAAATACAAGGATGTATTTCTATGTCCCATTGTGTATAATAAAATATAAGAGTAAAAGTGCCACATGTTACTGCTGGCACTTTTTTTATGGCAACTCAGACTTGTTGCACAGCCTGGGGTACTGGCTTGTTCATTTTTGATCAAATAATAACAAGCCAGTACACTGGTGGTAAGTTTGAGCCTATAATAATACCGCAAGGCGGTAAATAAAAACGGGGGATATAGTTATGGCTAAGCTTTATTTCAGGTACGGCGCTATGGGCAGCTCCAAAACAGCTAATGCTCTCATGGTTCATCACAATTATCTTGAAAAAGGACAGAATGCAATCTTGTTAAAACCTAAAACCGATACTCGTGATGGCGAAAGAATCATAAAATCCAGAATGGGTCTTTCAAAAGAGTGTGATTTTGTGGAAGAGTTTTTAGAAGAAGCTGATAAATGGATAAAAGGAGAAAAAGACGACTGGAAGAATCTTGACTGTGTCATCATAGATGAAGCCCAGTTCCTTACCAAAGAGCAGGTGGACAAGTTCGCTCTTTTGGTTGATTCTTATGATCTTCCCGTTATGTGCTATGGCCTTAGAACAGATTTTATGAGCAATCTCTTCCCGGGATCTAAGCGTCTTATGGAGATAGCTGATAAGATCGAAGAGGTTCCTACTGTATGCTGGTGCGGAAGAAGAGCGCACTTTAATGCAAGAGTAGTAGGTGGCAGGATCGTAAGAGAAGGAGAGCAGGTCATGCTGGGCGGAGATGAAGCCTATGTATCAGTCTGCAGACGTCACTTTAGAAGCGGCGAAGTTACAGGCGCCAGAGAACGCGACATTGATTATAAAAAATAAAAATAAAAAATTATTATAAAATGAGATTTACACTAGAGATATTCATATTCAAAGTGGAAAGCATTTAAAGCAAACGAAACACAAAAGTACCCCCAGCGCAGAGTCTGTACTGAGGGTACCTTTTTTGTCGGATATAAAATCCTTGATCAAAATTCATCGCAGATAAGGTATATCACGGATGAATCTTAGTCTTTGATATTATTTGGACCATACGCTGAGCATCTTAACGAGCTTTTCTTTGTCCTTGTTGCTAAGTTTTGATACGATCGTGTTGATCTTCTTATCAATTGCGGACTGCTTGTAAGCGGGCTCAAGTTCACCAACAAGTGAATCAAGTGTCTGGCCTGTAAGCTGAGCGAAATAGATCAGGATATGGAGAGACATCGCTGTACGATTGTTCTCAACATTGCTGATATAGCCTGGAGTTACGCCAAGAGCCTTAGCAAGGTCACTCTGTGTAAGACCACAGGACTGACGCAGCTCTTTAACTCTCTTGCCGTACTGCTCTTTAGCCATCTTTCTGTCAGCTACGGATACGGACTTCAAAGGATCAGCTACAAGAACCTTCTTGTCGACAGCCTTCTTGGTAGCAGGCTTTTTAACAGTTGTAACCTTCTTAGCGGTAGCTTTCTTAGCTGCTGCGATCTTCTTTGCAGGAGCTTTCTTAGCAGCTGCAACCTTCTTGGTTACAGTCTTCTTAGCAGCCTTCTTGATAGAAGTTACTTTCTTAGCTACAGGCTTTTTAGCTACAGCCTTCTTAGCTGTTGTAACCTTCTTTGCAGGAGCTTTCTTAGCAGCTGCAACCTTCTTAGCTACAGTCTTCTTGGTAGCAGCCTTCTTGATAGCAGTCTTCTTAGCTACGGTCTTCTTGGTTGCGGGCTTTTTAGCTACTGTCTTTGTAGCGGCTTTCTTTGCTACAACCTTCTTAGCAGGTGTAGCCTTTGCAGCTGTCTTCTTAGTAGCAGTTTTCTTAGCTTCAGCTTTTTTTGCAGCGGGCTTCTTAGCTTCGGTCTTCTTAGCTTCAGCTTTTACTGCTGCAGTCTTTTTTGCAGCCGGCTTCTTGGCAGCTACTGCCTTTTTGGCCGTTACAGGTTTCTTTGCAGCTTTTGCTGCAGGACTTGCTTTTGCCATGATTTTTCTCCTTTTTTCAAAAAATCTTTAAGGCGCCCTGAAAAATCAGGACACAAAGTTAACGAAAAAACGGTTCCAAATCATATTTCGCCAAAAATATTAAAAATATTAGGGTTTACCAAAAAAATATTTAAAATAATATAAAAACAATGACTATTAAGATACTTTTTTACTAATTCTATGCTTTTGATAATACAGTATTATTCACGCTTTTTATGATGTATCTTCGAAAATCGAAAATAAATATTGGATTAGTAACAATATCTATCCAATTAATAATTATTATATTCTTTTGTTTACTAGCGGTAAACGATATAACGTATACACCTTTTAGCATGGGATACTACTATAATGTAACCGAACAATATATTAGATCAGTAAATCACTAAATGTATCAGATTAGTAAATCATAAAATGAGATATCGGATCAGTAAATTACAAAATAAGATAATGGATGAATGCCTTGTGGCAAAAGATGCTTTGATAATTGCAAAAAGAAACCAGTCATAGATATAACCTACATGTGGCAGTAGGGCCCGGGTTGAGTTTTTATAGGAATACAGTTATTATATGTAGGGTTTAGTTTTATTTTTGGATATTTAGGACTTGAATCAATATAGTCATAAGGAGTATGCAAGATGGTCCGGTGATTCTATTGATTCAGGCCCTAAACGAACTACAAAGGAGGAACAATCATGCCTTGTACTACAATACTTGTAGGTAAGAAAGCTTCTTACGATGGCTCGACTATGATGGCTAGAAACGATGATTCCGGTGCCGGTGGATACACTCCCAAGAAATTCACTGTAGTAAAGCCTAAGGAGCAGCCTAGAAAATATAAATCAGTTATTTCAAATGCCAAGATAGATCTTCCTGATGATCCTATGCAGTATACCTGCGTACCCAATGCTGTAGAAGGAGAAGGAATATGGGCAGCAAGTGGTATCAATGCCGCAGGAGTAGCTATGACAGCTACAGAGACTATAACTTCTAACGAGAGAGTTCAGGGACTTGATCCTTGTCTTGATGCGTCACTTAAAAAAGGCGGAATCGGTGAAGAGGATCTTGTGGTTCTGACACTGCCTTATATAAAGAGTGCAAGAGAAGGTGTAGTGCGTCTTGGATCACTTCTTGAAAAATATGGTACCTATGAGATGAACGGTATCGGATTTGCAGATAAGGATGAAGTGTGGTGGCTTGAGACAATAGGCGGACATCACTGGATCGCAAGAAGAGTTCCGGATGAAGCTTATGTTGTAATGCCCAACCAGATGGGTATAGATATGTTTGACCTTGATGATGCTCTCGGCGCTCAGAAAGAACATATGTGCTCATCTGATATGAGAGAATTTATAGAAAAAGGTCATCTTGATCTGTCGATTTCTGAAGGCTTTAATGCAAGATATGCTTTTGGTTCACATGAAGATGCAGATCATGTATATAACACACCAAGAGCATGGTATATGGAGAGATACTTAAATCCTCATACCTATTATTGGGACGGACCTACAGCAGACTATAGACCTGATTCTAATGATATACCATGGTCACTTATTCCTGAGAAGAAGATCACAGAAGAGGATGTTAAGTATCTTCTGTCAAGCCACTTCCAGGGAACACCGTATGATCCATATGCAAGTTACGGGGATCCTTCTATGAGAGGAGCATTCCGTTCTATAGGAGTTAACCGTACAGACTTTATGTCACTTCTTCAGATAAGACCTGATGCTCCTGCAATCCAGTGGGTTGCATTCGGATCCAATGTATTTAACGTAATGGTTCCTATGTACGTTAATATAAATGAAGTGCCCAAGTTCCTTGGAACCTGTGATGCGGACGTATCCACTGATTCTTTCTACTGGAACAGCAGACTTATAGGTGCTCTTGCCAATGCTTCATATAAGACAAGTCTTAATCTTATAGAGCGTTATCAGCTCAAGGTTCATGGAAAGTGTCATGAGATCATTAACCGTTATGATGAAGAGCTTAAAAATGCCAAAGCCGGAGCAGCTGTTAAGATAAGCGAGAAAGCCAATAATGAAACTGCTAAGATGGTTCAGGAAGAGACTCGCAAGGTTCTGAACCAGGTTCTCAAAGAAGCCAGCAATGTTATGAAGAATTCTTATGCCAGATCTGATGCATAAGTAAAAGAGGTTTATTATGAATATAGTTGTATTATGTGGAGGTCTTTCCACAGAACGTGAGATTTCTTTTATCTCAGGAACCAAGGTGTGTGGAGCACTCAGAAGAAAAGGTCACAGAGCAGTTCTTGTAGATATGTATATGGGTCTTGAAGAGATGGGAGAGGATGTTATTGCAGATCCCGGACAGCTCTTTGATAATCTTCCTGAGCTTAAGGAGGTGTCTTTTGACGGTCTTACACCTGATCTTGAGAGGGTAAGATCTGAGCGTAAGTTCAAGAGTCCTTCACTTTTTGGAAGAGGAGTTCTTGAAATATGTACTAAGGCAGATGTTGTATTTGTAGCTCTTCACGGACTTAATGGTGAAGACGGACGTCTTCAGGCAACTTTCGATCTTCTGGGAATACCTTATACAGGATCAGGACACCTTGGAGCAGCTATCGGTATGGACAAGATCATGACTAAACAGATGGTTGCGCCTCAGGGAGTTAATACTCCTAAGTGGAATTCCTACACAGGTGTAACAGAAGCAGACATCCCGCGTATGATGGAAGAGAACGATGTTCCATGCGTAGTTAAGACTCCTACCGGCGGATCGTCAGTTGGTGTATATATCATCAAAGATAAGAATGAGTTTGAGAGCGCACTTAGAAATGTTCTTGAATATGGCAGTGATGTTCTTATAGAGCAGTTCATCGAGGGAAGAGAATTTACCAATGCAGTACTTAAAGGAAAAGCACTTCCAAGCGTAGAGATCGTTCCTGTAGAAGGCGGATACGACTACAAGAATAAGTACAATGCTGACGGAGCTGATCATATATGTCCCGGCAGACTTTCAGATGATCTTGCAAAGAAGATGGGTGAGATGGCTCTTAAAGTTCATGAGACTCTTGAACTTAGGACCTATTCCCGTTCGGATTTTATAGTAGATGCTAATGACAATATATACTTCCTTGAAGTAAATACACTTCCCGGCATGACTCCTACAAGCCTTGTGCCTCAGGAAGCAGGTGTTGTAGGTATCGAATATGATGATCTGTGTCAGCTTATAGTTGAGGATGCGCTTGATAAGTGGCGCCGCAGATATACAACAGATAGTGATATACAAAGTACAAAATAAAAACATAGTAGGTGTCAAAAGAATCTTTTGGCGCCTTCTTTGTTTATATAACGATTAATAATAATCACAATTACCAATATTTCGTATATAATAAATGATATAGATAGTATTTGTATTGTTAGTGAAAGATGAGTATAAGTTTGAAAGTGTTTCACTTTCAAACCCAAATTGGTGTCGCGAGCTCCACCAATTTGAACCATTAGTCACTCGCTTTGCTCGCGACATGAGGTTAAGGATAAGCATGGAGAATATTACTCTTAAAGAAATTATTGAATCTACAAATGGTAAACTTTTAACTCCCGATATTCCGGAGGATACAATTGTAAGACGCGTCATATCCGATAACAGAAAGGCGCAGGCAGGTGATCTGTTTATAGCTATAGTTGGCGAAAAAATGGACGGTCACAAGTTTGTAAATCCGGCTCTTAATGCGGGAGCAGTCGGAGCTATAGTATCCAAAGAGCCTGAAGAGATGATCCCTGGCAAGTTCTATGTACTTGTTCCTGATACTCTTCTTGCAGTAGGAGATCTTGCAAGCTACTATCGCATGCAGTTCCAGATTCCTGTAATTGCAGTTACAGGCAGTGTTGGTAAGACAACAATGAAGGATATGATAGCATCCGTACTTTCAGAGAAGTACAAAGTAGTAGCTACTGAAGGTAACTATAATAATAATATAGGTGTTCCCAGAACTCTTTTTAGAATAGATAGAGATACTGAAGTGGCAGTAGTTGAGATGGGGATGAATCATGAAGGTGAGATCAGATATCTTACTCACATGGCGCATCCTACTATGGCTGTCATAACCAATATAGGTGATGCTCATATCGGTAATCTTGGATCAAGAGAGAACATCTTCAAGGCTAAGTGTGAGATATTTGAAGGACTGTCTCTTGGCGGTCTTGCTGTCATGAATGCTGACGACGAGTATCTTGTTAAACTCAAAGATGATGAGCAGATGATGTCTGATTATAAGTTCAAATGGGTCGGTGAAGATGAAGATGCAGACTTTGGTGCTCTGAGTATTGATGATACCATTCAGGACGGTCTTGAATTCACTATGATAGTCAGAAGAACCCGTTCAGGAATTGATGAAAGAGATACTATCAAGGTTCCTGCAAGAGGAAGACATATGATATATCCTGTTCTTACTGCGACAGCTATTGCTAAGAAGCTGGATATGTCTTATGAAGAGATATTCGCCGGAATAAAGCACTATAAGCCCACAGCCATGAGAATGGAGACCTGGAAACTCGGAAACGGTATCATAATCTATAATGATACCTATAATGCAAATCCTCAGTCTATGAAAGCAGGTCTTCATACACTTGCCAATACAGATGCAACGAAGCGCATAGCTGTTCTTGGAGATATGCTGGAACTTGGTGATCTCGAAGAAGATCTTCACAGAAGTGTTGGCAAAAAAGCTGCTGAGTTGTCTATAGATACTCTCATAACTATAGGTAAGAGAGCAAGGTATATAGCTGATGAAGCAAGGCGCGGCGGTCTTACGGATATTACAAGCTATGATGATGCCGAGAGCGCCAAGGATCAGTTAAATAACCTTCTTACTGATGGAGCAGTTCTTTATTTCAAGGCATCTCATGCCATGGCACTTGAGAAATTAGCCCAGTTTTGTAAAGATAATGCATAAATTTAACGCTTTGACTTGACAAAGTGTAAAAGTGTGACATAATAAAAAATAAGATTTTGAGTATATTGTATACAAGGATACAAGTCTTGTTTCGTTCCCATATACTAAAATTAAGGAGGATTTATTATGAAAAAGAAACTGTTAGGCATATCTATGTGCGCAGTTATGGCACTTTCACTTCTGTCAGGCTGCGGATCAAATTCAGGCTCTGGCTCCGGCTCAGAAGGCGGATCTTCGGATGTATTTAAGATTGGTGCTATAGGACCTCTTACAGGCGGCGCAGCAGCTTATGGTAATGCAGTTGCCTGGGGCGCACAGATCGCAGTAGATGAGATCAATGCCGAAGGTGGTATCAATGGATATAAGATTGAATACAAGGCCGAAGATGACGAGCTTGATAACCAGAAGTCAGTTAATGCTTACAATACATTAAAAGACTGGGGCGCTCAGTTTATAGTAGGTTCTACAACAAGTGGATGCTGTATTGCAGTTGCTGATGAGTCTCACAATGACAACCTTTTCCAGATAACTCCTTCAGGATCAGCAGTTGACTGTGTTAAATATGACAATGCATTCCGTGTATGTTTCTCAGATCCGGCACAGGGAACAGCTTCCGCTCAGTATATTGGAACCAACAAACTTGCTACTAAGATCGCGATCATCTATGACAGCTCTGATGTTTACTCATCAGGTATCACAGAGACTTTCGTAGCAGAAGCTGCTAACCAGGGTCTTGAGATCGTATCTCAGGAAGCTTTCACATCAGATTCCAAGACTGACTTCTCAGTTCAGATTCAGAAAGCAATCGATGGCAAGGCAGAGCTTATCTTCCTTCCTATCTATTATTCAGAGGCAGCACTTATCCTCCAGCAGGCATCCACTATGGGCGTAACTGCTACATTCTTTGGATGCGATGGTATGGATGGTATCCTTGGAGTTGAGAACTTTGATACATCTCTTGCAGAAGGACTTATGCTTCTTACTCCTTTCTCAGCAGATGCTACTGATGATCTGACACAGAGCTTTGTTAAGAAATTCCAGGAAGCACATAATATCGTTCCGAACCAGTTTGCAGCGGATGCTTATGACGCTGTATATGCTATCAAGGCAGCAGCTGAGAAGGCCGGTGTTACACCTTCTATGAGCGTATCTGATATCTGTGATGCTATGAAGACTGCAATGACACAGGTAACAGTTGATGGTCTTACATCTTCAGGTATGACATGGTCAGCAGAGGGCGAGCCTACCAAGGAGCCTAAGGCTGTTGTTATCAAAAACGGTGAGTATGTACTTGCAGAATAATTAATTGTATCCGTATATATACAGATAATATTGCAGGCAGTCCGGTTCGGGCATAGAAGTCCGTACCGGATGCCTTTTTTAAAATACTAAATCAAGTTGAAAACTTGATGTTTTTTAAGCTTTATTTGATGCATATCTCTAGAAAGAAGCGTTTTATTAAGGTAAAATTAATAGTACATAGAAGTGCATCCATGCACTTCTGGGCATGTACAGTAGAAGTGCATCCTAAATAAAAAAGGGGTTATAGTTATGAATTTCCTGACTTATCTTATCAGTGGCATAAGCCTTGGAAGTGTTTATGCTATCATAGCTCTTGGCTATACTATGGTATATGGAATTGCCAAGATGCTCAATTTCGCGCATGGCGATTTCATTATGGTTGGATGCTATGCTATCTTTACAATCGTTGGAGCTTTCAGTGGCTCAGGTCTTGGTATGGTGATAGGCGTGATAGCTGCTACAGTTATATGTACAGCTGTCGGTGTTCTTACAGAGCGTATTGCGTACAGACCTTTAAGGGAGGCCGGTTCGCCTCTTGCTGTTCTGATAACCGCTATCGGTGTCAGCTATCTTCTTGAAAATCTCGCTCTTCTTATATTTGGATCAGATCCTAAGTCCTTTTCATCGATCATTAAATGGGAAGGTATTACTATCGCATCTCTTAAGATTCCGGGCGTTACTATAGTTACTATATGTGTCAGTATCATTGTCCTTGTTTTATTACAACTTTTTATACATAAGACCAAAGACGGACAGGCAATGCTTGCTGCTTCTCAGGACAGAGGTGCTGCAACTCTTATGGGTATTAATGTTAATAGAACTATTTCTCTTACTTTTGCTATAGGTTCTTTCCTTGCGGCAATTGCAGGAGCGCTCCTTTGCTCAGCATATCCGACTCTTAATCCTTATACAGGTGCTATGCCGGGTATCAAGGCATTTGTAGCGGCAGTTCTTGGTGGTATCGGTTCTATTCCCGGAGCTATGATAGGTGGTATCGTGCTTGGAGTTATCGAGATCCTTGGAAGAAGCTATGTGTCATCACAGCTTTCTGATGCTATTGTATTTGCAGTACTTATCATAGTACTTCTGGTTAAGCCTACAGGTCTTCTTGGCAAGCAGATTCAGGAGAAGGTGTAAGGCGATAGAAAAAATATATTTTTTCTATCGCAGGGCATTGTGGCGAAGCCACAATGTCCGGGGGCTAAAACTTAGGGAAGGAAAGATTTATGAAGAAAATTTTAAAGCTAAATGGAGATCTTACTACATATCTTATAGTAATAGCAGCATATATTATTTTTGAGATTCTTATATTAACAGGATCTCTTTCAAGCCATATGCAGGGACTTTTGGTTCCTATGGTATACTATGCTATCGCAGCTGTTGGTCTTAATCTTTGTGTTGGTATACTTGGCGAGCTCTCTATAGGACATGCGGGTTTTATGTGTGTTGGAGCTTTTTCAAGTGCTATTTTTTCAAATACCTTTGCAGATACTATCCCAGGAGGGATCCGCTTCTTCCTTGCTTTTGTAGTAGGAATTTTAGTTTCTGCTTTATTTGGTTTTTTAATTGGTATACCTGTTCTTCGTCTTAACGGAGACTATCTTGCCATCGTAACTCTTGCATTCGGCGAGATCATAAAGACTATTATCAATGCTATGTATGTAGGCGTTGATGCAAATGGTCTTCATATGTCTCTTACAAGTGCAAGTGATATGAATATGGAAGCCGGCGGGCGGACTATCATTTCAGGACCTATGGGTATAACAGGTACACCTCGTGATGCGAACTTTACAATTGCTATAGTTGTTCTTCTGATATCCCTGTTCATAGTTCAGAATCTTGTAAAGTCCCGTGATGGACGTGCGATCATGGCTATAAGAGATAACCGTATCGCAGCAGAATCTGTAGGTATTAATATTACAAGGTTCAAGATCCTTGCTTTTACAATATCAGCCGCAATAGCAGGAGCAGCAGGTGTTCTTTTTGGTCATAACATATCATCACTTCAGGCTACCAGTGGCAACTTTGGTTATAATATCTCAATCCTTATACTTGTATATGTGGTTCTGGGCGGAATAGGCAATATCAAGGGAAGTGTCATCGCAGCAGCGATCCTGTATATGCTTCCTGAGATGCTCAGAGGACTTAATACATACAGAATGCTTATATACTCCATCGTTCTTATAGCGATGATGCTTTTTAACTGGGCACCATCTGCAAGAGACTGGCGTGCCAAGGTGTTATCAAAGTTTTCCGGTATGAGAAAAACAGGAAGGAGCAGTAAATAATGGCGCTTCTTGATGTAAATAATCTTTCAATTTCATTTGGCGGTCTTAGAGCAGTTGACGACCTTACTTTTTCTATAGAAAAGGGAGAACTTTATGGTCTCATAGGTCCTAACGGCGCAGGCAAGACTACGGTATTCAATCTTCTGACAGGTGTATATAAGCCTACAGAAGGTCTTATAAAGCTGGATGGCACGGATATAACAGGTCATACGACTATAGATATCAATCAGGTAGGAATAGCAAGAACATTTCAGAATATCCGCCTTTTTAAGAAGATGTCTGTGATAGACAATGTCAAAGTAGGTCTTCAGAATGATAAGGAGCTTTCATATTCTACTTTGGACGGCATCCTTCATACTCCCAAGTACAGGAGGATAGAGAAGGAGATAGAACAAAGAGCGCTGTCTCTTCTTGCAGTCTTCGGTCTTGATGAGGAAAAAGATGTTCTTGCATCCAATCTTCCTTATGGTAAGCAGAGAAAGCTTGAGATAGCAAGAGCGATGGCAACAAAGCCCAAACTCCTTCTACTGGACGAGCCTGCTGCAGGTATGAATCCAAATGAAACAGCTGAGCTTATGGAGACTATACAGCTAATAAGAGACAAGTTCGAAATGACTATACTTTTGATAGAGCATGATATGAAGCTTGTCGGAGGTATCTGCGAAAGGCTTACAGTTCTTAATTTCGGACGTGTATTAAGACAAGGAAGTACCAAAGAGGTATTAAGCGATCCGGAAGTTATCAAGGCGTATATCGGAGAATAATAATAAAAGGGCAGGTAAGATGAATATGGCACTTTTAGAAGTTAAGGATTTAAATGTATACTATGGAGTGATACAGGCCCTTAAAGGGATAAGTTTCCATGTAGATAAGGGTGAGATCGTTGCTTTGATAGGAGCTAACGGCGCAGGTAAGACCACTACGCTTCATACTATAGCAGGTCTTATAAAGGCAGGAAGCGGTGGTGTTTATTATAAAGGCAATGATATAACCACTATTCCCGGACATAAGATAGTTAAGATGGGTATGGCTCAGGTTCCGGAGGGCAGGAGAGTCTTTGCAGATATGACAGTTGCTCAGAACCTGGCACTTGGAGCTTATACAAGGAAGAATAAAGCTGAGGTAGAAGACACTATCGAAAAAGTATATGAACGCTTTCCAAGACTTCGTGAAAGGAAAGGGCAGTTTGCCGGAACCCTGTCAGGAGGAGAGCAGCAGATGCTGGCAATGGGAAGAGCACTTATGTCTCATCCTGATATCATACTTATGGATGAACCTTCCATGGGGCTGTCACCTCTTCTTGTAAATGAGATATTCGATATCATAAGAAGTGTACATGAAGACGGCGTAACAGTACTACTTGTAGAACAGAATGCCAAGAAGGCTCTTTCAATAGCTGACAGAGCCTACGTTCTGGAGACGGGAGAGATCAAGATGGAAGGAAAGGCATCAGACCTTCTCAATGATGAACGTGTACGTAAGGCATATCTTGGTGAATGACATGATGTAAGGGTCAAAAGAATCTTTTGACATCTACCTTATAACACATGATTGGAGGCTTTAAATGAAAAAAGTCGTAGTTACGATCGAAAGGCAATATGGCAGCGGCGGACGTACAGTCGGAGAGATGCTGGCAAATGAACTTGGCATACATTATTATGACAAGGAGCTTGTGAAGCTGGCGGCAGATGAAAGCGGTATAAGCGAAGCTCTTTTTGTAGAAGCAGATGAAAGTATACGTCAGGGAAGGGCTCCTCTTCTTCGCAGGATGAAAAAAAATGTCTATAAAGGAGAACTTATATCTCCCGGAGATAATGATTTTACTTCCATGCAGAACCTGTTTAATTATCAGGCAGACGTTATCAAAAAGCTGGCTGAGACAAAGCCTTGCGTTATAGTTGGAAGATGTGCCAATTATGTACTTAGAGATTATGATAACGTAGTGAGCGTCTTCGTGCATGCTCCTTCGGATTTCCTAATGGAGCAGGCAGCTCTTAAACAGCCTATGCGAGGCAAGGAACTTGAGAAGTTTATCAAAAATACTGATAAGTACAGAGCTGATTATTACAAATACTATACCGGTGAGAGATGGGAAGATGCTTATAACTATGATCTGTGTCTAAATTCAGGAAGGCTTGGATTTGAGAAGTGCGTAGAAGCTATCAAAGAGTATATGAAGGTTAGATTTGGAGAGGATGTATTTGAACAATAAAAAGGACATATAAAGTATCTTATGGCATAAGGGACAAAAGGAACTTTTGACACCTGCCTCAACTCATAAAAAAATCCAATTGGTAGAAGTTATATTCACAAAATCTTTATGAATATAGTTCTGACCAATTGGAAAGTTAAACATTCTAAATATGAATGAGCAGTTGTACTAGATCATTTGGTCTTTACAAATGTTCCGAATCCAAGATCTATAGAAGAGGCATCACTATAGTAGAAGTAGTTGTTCTCACAGTATGAGTTATAGAAACTTCCGGAGTACAGATCCAAGGTATAGAAAGTTACAAGTGTCTGTTCGCCGTCAAGATATATAACATATGGATAAGACTCGGTAGTATCACCATTTACATAAGTTGCAGTTCCATTATCAAAAGAAAGTGTTACATCAGGGTCTTCTTCATTTTGATAAGTTCCTGAAGGACCTGTAGAGTAATCTTCTGTTCTTTTGAAAATATACTCTTCATAAGTGACCCAGTCGAACTGTTCATTGTATTGGATCACGATATCTGAAGCGGATTCTTTTGTTTTTTCAAGCTGAGCATCGATATCGGCATCATCCGGGTTTTGAGATTTATATAAATCTACGAACTCGTCAGAGAAAGTGAGATTGTCTACATCGAGCTTAACATAGCCATCTTCAAGAGTGTAATTAAAAATCATTCCTGATATGTTAACTGTATCAGCTGTAAATATCATGGATTCGCTTCCGTTGGTATATACGCCTTCAGGCACAGATGTAAGTGTAGAATCTGTAGAGTCGCTGTCATCAGAAGAGATTGTTCCTGATATTTCATCTGTTATTATGGATGCAGCCAGGGAAGGATCAAGCTCGTTTGACGATTGCTCGGTCTGGGAATTGAATTTATAATAGGCAGAAGCTCCGATCAGTATGATGGATATGACTACTACTGATGCGATGATTATTATGTTTCTTTTCATTAAGAGTTGGCCTCCAAAAATTTAAAAATTAAAGCAAGTACATAATTAAAGCAGTTATAAAATAATTGCAAGTATAAATATAAAAAGACAGATTGCAATTATTAAATAGACTCACAAATATTTATACTATCACACTTTTTGGATGAAAATGTGATCAAAATGTTAATGTTATGTTATTATAAATAAAAAATCTAATATAGTAAACCAATAACCAAATTATCATAAATGACTTGTGTAAAGCCGCAAGGGAGGAAAAAATGTTACAACAGGTTTCAATCTATGCAGAAAACAAAAAAGGGGTGTACAGAGATATTACAGGACTGTTATCCAAAAACGATATCAATATCCTTGGCTCTGTAACCAATGACAGCGCAGAATACGGTATGGTACGAATGGTAGTATCTGATTCTGACAAGGCCATCAAAGTGCTTAGCGGTGCCGGATACATGTGCAAGACCACTCCTGTTCTTGGAATTGAGACAGAAGATAAGGTCGGAGCACTTAACAACCTTCTGGATGCTCTGTATGATGCCAACATTAATGTAGATTATATCTACCTTTCTTTTAACAGAGAATCAGGTAAGCCTATTATGGTACTTCATACAGAAGGAATCTACCAGGTTGAGAACATCCTTACCAATAAGGGATTTACTTCAGTCTAAAGCTTAAACAAAGCAGAGGCGTAGCCTTGTGACTATAGTATTGTGATGTCTGCTTATAAATCTATAATTGAATATAAATAGAGCCGGCTGATCTAAGCCGGCTCAACTTTTTGAAAACCTTTTGAGGATTATAGCAATGATGCATTAATCTTCTTACTCATTGACAGTAGTAAGATCGAAACCGAAGTAACGAACTGCGTTGTTGTAAGAAATGTCTCTTACTATGCTTCCAAGATATTCATAGTCTTCAGGAAGCTGTCCGTCATCAACCCAGCTGCCAAGGAGCCTGCAGAGGATCCTGCGGAAGTACTCGTGACGAGCATAGGAGATGAAGCTTCTGGAATCTGTAAGCATACCTACGAAGTTACCAAGAAGACCAAGGTTAGCAAGGTCTGTAAGCTGATCTGTCATTCCCTTGAAGTGATCATTGAACCACCATCCGGAACCAAGCTGGATCTTGCCTATAGCATCATCATTCTGGAAGCATCCAAGGATAGTTCCAAGTGCGGAATTATCGTTAGGATTAAGAGAATAAAGGATTGTCTTAGGTACGTCTCCTGTAGCACTAAGCGCATTGAAGAAGTTAGCAACAGCTGCTGTAGAAACCTGATCACCGATGCAGTCAAAACCTGTATCAGGACCGAGCTTTTTGAACATTGCAGCATTGTTGTCACGCTTGCATCCAAAGTGGAGCTGCATTACCCAGTTCTTTTTCTTATATTCCCTGGCAAGGAAAAGAAGGAACTCGTATTTGTACTTATCTACTTCAAGATCTGTAAGCTCTTCTCCTGCAAGTTTCTTGGACATGATCTGTTCGATCTCTTCGTCTGTAGAAGGAGCATATGGAACATAATCAATACCGTGATCAGATACGTTAGCACCATGCTGGATGAAGAATTCCATTCTGATCTTGATAGCTTCCTTAAGAGAAGCAAATGAATTTATAGTAACACCAGAAACCTTGGAAAGTGTCTCAAGATAATCTGCATAGTCAGGCTTGTTGATATTGGTAGCCTTGTCAGGTCTCCATGCTGGAAGAACCTTAACATCGAATGTAGGATCAGCTGCGATCTTCTCATGCCATTCAAGACTGTCAGCAGGATCATCTGTTGTGCAGATAAGAGTTACGCCTGAATCCTTGATGAGCTGTCTGCATGATGTATGTGCAAGCTTCTCATTACAGATATCCCATACCTCTTTACAGGTCTTAGAATTAAGAACGCCGTGATATCCAAAATATCTCTGAAGCTCAAGATGACTCCAGTGGTAAAGAGGGTTGCCGATTGCTCTTTCAAGAGTAGCTGCCCACTTTTCAAACTTCTCATAATCTGAAGCATCGCCTGTGATGTACTTCTCAGGTACGCCGTTAGAACGCATCTGTCTCCACTTGTAGTGATCTCCGCCGAGCCAGAGCTGTGTGATATTCTCGAATTTACGATCCTGTGCGATTTCCATCGGACTGATGTGGCAGTGATAATCAAGTATTGGCATCTTTTCAGCATAGCCATGGTATAACTTCTTGGCCGCGTCTGTGTTAAGAAGGAAATCTTCATCCATAAACTTTGTCATAGTTTCCTCATTTCTGCGCTTCAAATAAAGGTTGGTTTTAAAAAATAAAAAATATCTTCAATACTACAGCAGTGAGCGCTACTGCTATGGTATATTAAAACATATGTGACACACGAAGTGATTAAAGCCAAAACTTCTTTGCGATTATTGCAAAGTAAGTAATCAGTTTTGAAATGTGCAGTCTTTTTGATAAGAAATGCATACAAAAATGATTGATGGACAATGTGTCATATCGTTTTGACATAAGTGTAAGCGATGTAATGATATTTTGTGTAAGAGCTTACAAAAATACTATATTCGATTGGACAGATAATTTCAAGACATTGCATTGCCCAAATAAATTCGATTTTTATGGGCAAAATTAATAGAAAATAGTATATTTTTTTTTTGGTTGTACAGGTGTTTGATTTAATATATAATGTTAGCGATATGTAAGTATTTACAGACATGTAAATATTTATATATGACAAGTGGCCGTTAGAGTGATCCATAGGCCTTCTTGTGTCCAATGATGGGGTTATCCAGGAAATGAGGTTTTTGTAAATGGCAGTAACTATTTATGACATAGCAAGATTATCGGGGGTGTCAATAGCTACAATATCCCGTGTTGTTAACGGTAATCCAAGTGTCAGTGATAAGACCAGAGAGAAGGTTCTTGCTGTTATGAAGGAGTACGACTATACTCCCAATCCCTTTGCAAGAAGTCTTCAGTTCAATTCTATGAAAATGGTTGGAATATCATGCGCAGATATCAAAGATGATTATATGGCCCGCATGGTTTCTATCCTTGAGAAAAAGCTTCATGAATACGGCTATGATTACATGCTCCTGTGCAGTGGTTATGATCTTGAATCCAGAGAGCATGCAGTAGATCTTCTTCTTAAGAAGAAGGTAGATGCACTTATCCTTATAGGTTCGCAGTTCCTTGGTAATTGCGAGAAGGATGAGGTTGCATACCTTCACAGAGATGCTGAGCAGGTTCCGGTATTCATACTAAACGGATATCTTGAGAACGAGAATATATACGGAGTACTGGGAGATGATCGCAATGCCATGTACAATGCGACAGAATCCCTTATAAAGGCAGGAAGGAAGAAGATCCTCTTCCTCTATGATTCCGAGTCTTACTCTTCCAATCAGAAGATGGCAGGCTATGAAGATGCCCTTAGAGATAATGGAATCCCGGTAGATGGCAATCTCAAGCTCAAGATCACATGTTCACTTCATGAAGAAAGAGATCTCCTTCTTATGAGAAAAGATCTTGAGTTCGATGCAGCAGTCGCTACAACTGATGAACTCGCAGTAGGAGTACTTAAGTACGCTAAGGCAAGAATGCTCCAGGTTCCTAAGGATATAAGCGTAATCGGATATAATAACTCTCCACTTGCTGATTTCGTAGAACCTGAACTTACATCAGTAGATACCTCTATCAAGGACATGGCTCATGTCGCTGTAGACAAGATGATGGAATGTCTTCAGGGCAAGAAGGTTGAACACAAGACCGTGATAGAGTCAAGACTTGTAAAGCGCTGCACTACAGACTTTTAATATAAGATCCCGCTTACTTCCTTTATCTGGGAATAAGCGGGATTATTTATTGCGTACTGGTACATTCATATTTAATTATTTATCTATGAATTTATCTACTGTGACATAAAAGCGTGACAATGCTAGCGGCGAATGCTTGTAAATCTAGCAGTAGGCTCTAGTGTATGAATATCCTTCCATCCTGCAAAAAGATCTGGATGAATGTGAGGTCCAAAAGTACAGTTTTCAAAAACTGCTGCGCCGTCAGGGCGCCAGGGACGTGCAAGATATACAGATCCGTCTGGGCACCTGTCGGTTATAAAATTGCAATCTATAAAATGTAAACCGGATTCTCCATTTGGAGTATTGGGAGCACATACGAATCCCTGAACAGCCTGCTCAACATATGTAGCGGGCTGTTCTTTTGATATAGTAGTCATATCACGAAGAGGAGCCCTGTATAGTGATACTATAGTGCAGTTCTTAAAAGTGGCATTGGCTCCGCCGAATATAAAATCAACATCACCTTCTATAATACAGTCTTCGTAGTACTGGGTGGTCATAAGACGGGGGCAGTCCTTTCTTGGTCCTGTGAAGCCGCCCTTCTCCCTTTCTTCAAGAGGAAGAGGAGACATGAACAGAGTATCCTGATGCCCTTTTAAATGAACACGTCTGCATATAACATTCGTAGCATCTGCATAAAGGGCGATAGCTTGTCCTCTAAGACGTCCATCTCCCGCGGTATTCTCAATAGTAAGATCTTCGATGATAGCTTCCTTGCCCGATACGAACATGGTATAGCTTCTAAATGTGCCAAGCTTGATACTGCCATCATCCGGCGCCTTGTCAAATCCCCCATCAGACCATGATATAGTAGTAGCATCCATCCCAGCGCCCTTTATATGGAGCGATGCATCAGAGTCACCATTCTCCTTAAAATACTCCGAATCATAATATAGCTTCTTATAATATGTTCCCTTATCAAAAAAAATCTCTTTCATAGTGCCTCTTTTTCTTTTTGGTGATAGATTGATCGTTAGTTTTAAAGTTTGCGATATGTTTGTTATATACTCATGAAAAGAGTCTATATATTATTCTATTACAAAAGCTATATAGACAAAAGTCTGATTGCAACACAGGAGCCTTGTATAATAGGGCAGATTTCGAGAGGCAATGGTGTGGAGCGGGTTACAAAGGATTTCCGCGTTTTTTGAGCGTGTTATTAAATTCAAGAGCGTGATAGATGGCTCCTTCTATTCTGCATTGGGGGCCGCATGCCCCCGCGTAAGCGAGTTTCGGCCCCCAGAATAGAAGGAGCCAGATATCATGCCTTGAATTATAACACGCTCAATAACGCGGAAATCCTTTGTAACCCGCTCCACGCCAGTGCCTCTCGAAATCTGCCCTATTTTACAAGGCTCCGGCACAACCTATCGGCCCGATTTCTCGCATCATTTGACTACATGTCCGTTTTGTGGTAAGGTTCGAACGTATGTGGGTGTTTGCTACAATTATCCGATTGCAGCAAACCTAACAGGGAACCGGGCGAGCTTCCCGGACAGTGCCGCTACTGTGTTGGAACAAAGGCTGCGCTTAACTGCCGGATACAGTTAAGAGGGCGCCATCAAAATGTGTTCCTAAGCCAGATACCTGCCCTCATATTGGCACAGATTCTACGGGACCATAGATAAGTGCCGGTCAAATATTTTGCATTTATGCCCTTTTGTCCGGTGTTCTTATAAAATTCCCTATGTGTCAACATATGTGTTCCTGATAGCGAAGCACTATCAAGAATACAAATCTGATTCGATTTGCTTCAGAATGGAGAATATTATGAAAAAGAAACTGTTATCAGTAATGATGGCTACAACATTGTCATTTACAATGCTTGTAGGATGTGCATCTTCAGATTCCAAGAAAGAAGATGAAGCTGTATCAGAAAATTCAGATGATGCTGCCAGTAAGGCAAGCGATGAAGCAGATACTGCTGCATCGAACGCTCAAGAGGAGTCATCTGA
Organism: Butyrivibrio fibrisolvens; assembly: GCF_023206215.1. Taxonomy (NCBI): domain Bacteria; kingdom Bacillati; phylum Bacillota; class Clostridia; order Lachnospirales; family Lachnospiraceae; genus Butyrivibrio; species Butyrivibrio fibrisolvens. The sequence continues at coordinate 254,335 of NZ_CP065800.1, read as the reverse complement.
GGAAGAGACTGCTGCAGTAGAAGCTATAGTACTGAGTGAAGCTCCTGCTACAGATCTTGCAGGCAATGAGATCACTGTACCTACAGAGATTGATGCTATCGTTAGTATGTCACCTTCATCAACACGCCTTCTTATCGACCTTGGACTTTCAGATTATATCGTAGCATGCGATACATATTCTTATGAATATTATGGCGATGATCTTGTAGCAGATGTTCCTCAGTATGATATGATGGCTCCTGATCAGGAATCAATCGTAGCTCTTAATCCTGATATCATATTCACAACAGGCATGAGCTATGCTACAGGTAGTGATGTATATGCCTCTGTTCGTGAAGCCGGCATCTGCGTTGCTGATATCCCAAGCGCATCATCACTTGATGAGATCGGTGAGAGCATCACATTCATCGGAGCATGCACAGGTACATCTGAAGAAGCAGAACTTATATTAGAGGAGATGAATGATACTCTTGCTCAGATTGAAGAGCTTGCATCTACAATCTCAGATGATGAGAAGAAGACAGTCCTTTATGAGACCAACACTCCTACAGCTGACTATCCTACAATCTATTCTGCAGGTTCAGACACATACATTGGCGAGATGATCGAGAAGCTGGGCGCTATCAATGCTACAGGAGATCAGGAAGGCTGGCCTTCACTTACAGAAGAGGATGCTATTGCTATAAATCCTGATGTTATCATCTCTACAGATATGTTCACTCCTGATGCAGTAGATACTCATCTTGCTCTTTCAGGTTGGGAGAATGTAACAGCTGTTGCTAACGGCGATGTATATCTTATGGAACTTTCAAATGAGCTCAATCAGCCCAACCAGCACGTAGTAAGTGCTATGGTAGAGATGGCTAAGTACATCTATCCTGATGTATTTGCAGATCTTGAAGATCCATTTGCAGTAATAGCTCGCTAATATATCATAGTAAACGACTTAAGAAAAGCACTTTGCCAGTCATCAGATGCCTTATATGCCAGCATTAGATAACTGGCATAAGGCATTTTATAAAGTCTTTTACTATAGATTTATATATGCAGTCGGGGACTTAACAATATCATTGATATGCGTAGTTTCCCGGCTGCTATTTTTTCACCAATTGAAACCATTAGCTATTAGTGACATGGGGTTAGTATATGAGTAAAGAAAAAAGCTTTGGAAAAAATACTCTTGAAGTCATAACGATTCTGGTATGTCTTATAATTCTCGGAATATGCATGGGAATAGGAAGTGTAGATATCCCTTTAAAGGATGCCATGACAATCCTTGGAGGTAAGATCTTCGGAACATATATTCCGGATGAACTTGCTGCAACTACGTCTATTCTGTGGACTATAAGACTTCCCAGAGCCATGACTGCATTCCTTGTAGGAGGAGCACTTGCCTTGTCAGGTGCCATCATGCAGTCTGTACTTCAGAACCCTCTTGCATCGTCGTATACTCTTGGCGTATCAAGTGGAGCATCCCTTGGAGCATCTATAATCATAGTGACCCAGTTCACTATTCCTGCACTTGGAAGCTTCCTTCTTCCGACCTTTGGATTTGCATTTGGTTTTGCTACAGTTCTTCTTGTAATAGCTATCGCTTCAAGATTTGATAATACACTTCATTCCAATACGGTTATACTTATTGGAATGGTTGTATCCCTTTTTACCAATGCGGTTATGACTCTTGTAAGCTCTTTTGCCAGAGCACATTCACAGCAGCTTCTGTTATGGACGATGGGGTCATTTTCAGGCAAAAGGTGGTATCACGTGCAGGTACTCCTTCCGCTGTGTATATTCGGAATGATCGTGACACTGTATCATGCAAGATCTATGGATATCATGTCATTTGGTGATGAGCAGGCATACGCAATGGGAGTTAATGTAAGAACAAGGAAAAAAATACTCCTTCTCCTTGCATCTCTTCTTACAGGAGCATCAGTCTGCTTTTCAGGAACGATAGGATTTGTGGATCTGATCGCTCCGCATGCAGTCAGGATTGTTTTTGGATCATCTCATAAGAGAGTCGTACCTATGTCATTTTTTGTAGGAGGCGCTTTTATGGCGTTTTGCGATATGGTCGCAAGAACAGCAGTAGAGTCAGAGCTTCCGGTAGGAGCAGTTACGGGAGTTATAGGTGCGCCATTTTTTGTATGGTTGTATCTTCGCGGTAGTAAAGAGTCATAGGTATGAAATAAAGAGTCATGAGGTTAACTATGAAAGCAATATCTGTTTCGAATCTGTCAGCCGGATATGGAAGTGATCCTGTAATAAGTGATATAAGTTTCGACCTTGAATGCGGGCATAATCTCTCTATTATGGGGGCTAACGGAAGCGGCAAGACTACCCTTCTAAGAAGTCTTACAGGACTTATTGGATATAAGGGCAATATCAGCATATTGGGTCAAGATCTTGGATCTTTAAAAAGGCGTCAGATAGCAGGTATGATGGCCATGATGTCACAGCTGTCTCCTGTATACTTTTCGTATAGTGTCAGAGAGACTGTAGAGCTTGGAAGATATGCAAGACGTGATAATGAAAGACATCAAAAGGGTGCTTCATTTCTGAATATGCAGCTAAGTCATCAAAGCCTTGTACATGACAGAGAAGTGGTTGATAAATGTCTAGAAATGACAGGTCTTAAGGATATTGAGAAAAAGCAGATAAGTGCTCTTTCGGGAGGCCAGCTTCAAAGAGTCTTTCTTGCAAGGTGTTTTGCACAGGAGACTCCCATAATACTTCTTGATGAACCGACTAATCACCTTGATCTTAAATACCAGGCAGAGCTTATGGAGCATCTTGAGACCTGGTCTAAGGGAGAGACAGCTTTATATGATGGAACTGTGGTTCCTAATACATTAATCGGAGTTTTTCATGATATAAGTCTTGCAGTGGAAGTATCAAGTGATATGATATTTATTAAAAGCGGTAAAGTGCTTTGCAAGGGGGAAAAAGACAAAGTTCTGACCGCAGACGTACTTGAAGAAGCGTATGGAATGGACGTTGCCGGGTATATGAACAGGCAGCGCAGAATATGGGGGACGCTTACATAATGTATTAAACAACATGATACATTGTCTAAAGTTGTTTGATACATGTTACGAAATATGTACACATGCTCCTTCCATATACTAAAAATGAGTATCTTAATGGGAGGACTAAATGAATACAGACAAGATAAGTATACTAAAAGACAACATTGGCAAAGTAATTGTGGGCAAGGACCGTGTAGTGGAACTTGCCCTTTGTGCATTAATTGCAAATGGGCATGTACTTCTTGAAGATGTGCCCGGAACCGGCAAGACTGTCCTTGCCAAGTCTATTGCTGCATCAGCAGGAATTGATTTTGAGAGGATTCAGTTCACTCCGGATCTTCTTCCGACAGATATCACAGGTCTAAATGTCGTAAATGTTCAAAACGGCGAATTTACTTTTCACAAAGGACCGGTATTCACATCTATACTTCTTGCAGATGAGATCAACAGGGCTACTCCAAGGACACAGGCAGGACTTCTTGAATGTATGGAAGAGCGCCAGGTGACAGTAGATGGTGTTACCAGAAAGCTTCCGGATCCCTTCTTCGTAATCGCAACCCAGAACCCTATAGAGACAGCAGGAACCTTCCCTCTTCCGGAGGCTCAGCTGGACAGATTCATGATGAAGCTCTCCATGGGCTTTCCTTCTCAGGATGAGGAGAAAAAAATCCTCGAAAGAGCTCTTACAGGTGACAGATTAAAGGTTCTTGAAGCTGTAGTAACAGGTGAAGATATCCTGGCATGGAGACAGGAAGCAAGTAGTGTCAGTGTCCACAAAGAGCTGATAGCTTATATAACTGATATAGTCAAAGCTACAAGAAACAGGTCAGATGTGGCGGCAGGAGTAAGCCCAAGAGGCAGTATAGCACTTCTTCGCTGCGCCCAGGCACTTGCCTTCATAAGAGGAAGAGAGTACGTGGTTCCTGAAGATATCAAGGAACTGGCTGTTCCTGTGCTTGCCCACAGACTTGTGATCCCCCACACTTTTGGAAAGAGCTCTTCTTGTGAAGATATAATCCTTAAGATCCTTGATGAAGTACCGGTCCCCACAGAAGAGTTCAGATGATGATCAAAGGATAACAACTTTAGATAAAATCAGGATGCTTCGGAGGGATGAAGTGCAGACAATACTGATAATACCTATAGCATTTTTTATATTCTATTTATATAGATCCTATTTTAAGATGAAGTGGTCTGAGAATCTAAGCGCTACACTGACATTTGGGAGTGACATAGTAGAGGGCGGAGATACAGTACTTAAGGAAGTTATATCTAATCGCAAGAGACTTGGTATCCCTTTTCTTGAAGTACGTTTTCAGGTCGGTAAGGGACTTGAAGTAGAAAACGGTCAGAACGTAACTGTATCTGACAGGACCAATATCACGGATATATTCAGCTTAAGACGCTATGAGAAGATAACAAGGACACTTCCTGTCCATGGAGCAAGGAGAGGATATTATGAAGTCTTGTCAACAAGCCTTGTAGGCTATGACATGATAGGAGCGGTAGAACATTATGCTCTTAGAGATCAGAATACCTCTTTGTATGTATATCCTATGGTACTTCCAAATGACAGATTCGATGTTTCTTTTTCTAAGATGCTGGGAGATGTAGTTACTAGAAGGTTCCTTCAGGAGGATGTCTTCACATTCAGGGGGATAAGAGATTATACAACGCAGGATACTGTATCTTCGATCAACTGGAAGGCGAGCGCGGCAAGTGCAGGTCTAAAGGTCAATCTTCATGATCCTACATCATCACAGGAGATAGTACTGCTTCTAAATGTTGAGGATCCGTCTGTATTGTATGATTCAGAGCTTTTGGAAGACAGTATCAGACTTGTCATGTCACTTACGACATTTTTCATCTCCAAACATATACCGATAAGACTCATATCCAATGCAAGAGATATAATATCCGGCGATGAGATAGAAGAAAACAGCGGTAACTCCGATGATCACAGGCACCGCATAGCTATGGATCTTGCAAGGATAGATCTGACCAGGGATGTGCGCCCTATGTCAGAGATACTCCTTGACAGAGTGATACCAAAGGCAAAGCTTGGATCTTCGCAAAGTGATGTGACGTATATGCTTATATCAAGCTGCCAGAGAGATGATATTATCAGGGCAGCAGGTGAACTTGCAGATATAAACGGAAGCCTTATATGGCTAAGCCCCCTTACTCCATCCATGGAAGTAAGAGTGCCTGAAGGCAGGATACAGTTCCATAAAGTCAAACACGAATGAGGAAAAGAAAGAGACTTAGTATGATAGCAGAAACTGAAGGAATGACTGTTATACGCATAATCAATAACTGCATGGTGGCACTTAGCATAGTGCTTCTGATTCAGGGGGTCTATGTAGATATGTCATATATGACGCTAATGGCTGATCTTATAATATGCGCGGATGTGGTTGTACTTCACTTTATACTTGCATACCTAAGAAGACTGGTGCCATTTGCTGCAGGAGGTCTTGGACTTATAGGACTTAATTATCTTGTCTTGATGCAGGGATTCAAGGCAGGGAATTATAGCTATGTACCGGTCTTGGTAGTACTTATAGGTGCACTCCTTGTGGCAACATATGCACATCTTAACGAAGTTTGTGTGATACAGCCTACCTACTGGATACTGGTGTACCTTGGAGGATATCTGCTTCTTGCAACATTTATGAAAAGTAATATGCCTCTGCAGTTTGGAGAACTATATACTATATGTATCATAGTATTCTCATTCATATACTCGGTTCTGCATAGGCAAGATAGAAGATTAAGGCTATCCAGTGACAGAACTTATGTACCTTCCGAGAGAATCAGATCTGCCAATTTCATACTTATGTCATTTGGAAGCGGTATAGTATTTTTTATAGGGATAGTATTCCTTATGATAGGGCATGGAGAGAAGATAATAAATGCAATATGGAATGCGATACTTGGATTCTTGAGATATCTGTTTGCAGGACTTGATTATGAAGCACAGGAAGAGGTGGCAGTAACCGGAAGTCAAGGCGCAGGCGCCATAGATTTTGGAGAACTTGCCCCGCAAGAAGAAAACCTATTCCTTGATAAGCTGTGGGAGATATTGTCATATGTAATGTCGATTGCTGTAATACTGCTGTGCATATATATCATTGTGTCACTTATAATAAGTTTCTATAAACGCTTTCAGCAAACAGCGGCGGTCAAAGAAAGAGACAAAGTCGAGTACCTAAAACCAAAGGAAAACATATCTTCTATTCATAAAGAAGATAGCAGTCATATAAGCTTCGCAGACCGCTCCCCTAAAGCAAAGATAAGAAGAAAGTACAAAAAGTTCATCAAAAAATCTCCCGGCTTTAATGACATAGAGGATGTCATGACTCCCGAAGAACTAGAAAATACCGCATATAAAGACACATATGAAAACAAGCAGAAAATCCACGAACTCTACGAAAAAGCCCGCTATAGTAATACACCTGTAAGTGGAAAAGACGTAGCAGAATTCGAAAGATTGTTTTTTTAAGTAATAGAGATTTCGCTTAAAGTTAAGCGTAGTTGGTACTTTGGCTTTATTCTGAATCCATGATTCGAAAATTTATACCTTCTGTAAACATAAAACTATCACCCCTTGCGGTCTATGTATATACAGACGCAAGGGGCGGCATATTTTTATCATATAGCGATTTTATGAAAAACCGAAGAATCTGTTGGCGGCGTTGTAGCACAGGATCTGGCATTTTCTTCCAAAGCGTGTATGAAGACAAAGCGCAGGGCCGAATATACCATGCATAAACTTTTTATAGAAATAGTTGTGGTTTTCTTTTAACCATGCAAAAAGCTCTTTTTTCTTGGCAAGGTTTTCAGGCGTACCTGACTTTATAAGAAGAATCGAGGATATTACAGTTATGATCTCAGCATAGTTGTACATGTACTTGCGAAGATGAGCATCCTCGACCTTTCTAAGATCAGTGCCATCGAGCATCATCTTGTTAACTCTTATCTGCTGATCGATCCTAGATATCATGACCTTCTCATTAACAGACTGATCTTCGCGGCCTATAAAATAGTGGTACAGATCTGTATCTGTATAGTAGAGCTTCTTGACATAGGGAAGAGGCTTATATACAAAGAGATTGTCTACATAGAATGTGTGCTCAGGAAGATCAAGACCACTGTCTCTAAGTACCTGAGTACGGTATATTGCAGAATGCATCAGTATGTACTGACCCTTTTTGAAATGTCTTGCATGATCCCAGCCTATTACCTGATCGGTGGGAAGAGCGTGTGTATAGCGGATAACCTTCTTCCTGCGTGATCCGACCTTATCATAGATATAGTTGGCAAGAAGGAGGTCAACTTCTTTACCGGTTGTTATAAAGCCGTCAAGCAGTTGTAATATGTGATGGAAGGCTTCTACTCCTACCCAGTCGTCAGAATCTACAACCTTAAAATATGGTGCAGTAGCTTCTCTTATTCCAGTCATGACAGCTCCGCCATGCCCCTTGTTTTCCTGATGTATTGCGCGGACAATCCCCGGATTGGCCTTTTCAAGTTCCTTGGCAATCTTGAGAGTATCATCTTTGGAACCATCATCTATTATAAGGATTTCTACTTTGTCCCCGCCAGACAGAAGAGTTTCAACGCAGTGACGCATATAGTCCTGAGAATTGTAGCAAGGTATTGCTACGCTCAATATCTTTTTCATGATTAGTTATTGTCCTTGGATTTACTTAAATAATAGGGAATTTCAAACCCTGTAAGACATTTTATCACATTAAGTCAAACGTTGCTAAAAATAGTGATAAAAGGTATATTATCAAGGATAAACTGCAAAAAAGCTGCCGCATGAGTCTGCGGCAGCACTAAAAGCTATTATTAGTAAAAGATATGCATATCTGGCGATCACATCTTAATGAACTGACGTGTATCTTCGTTAAGCTGTTCGGTTACGCCGTTATTGGTAGTCATAGCTTCGCTGATACCGGATATCTGATCTACGATATCCTGAGAATTCTCAGCTGAGAGGTTGATGGCATCGGAAGCTTCCTGAACAGAATCTGTGATGGATGATATGGAATCAGCCATCTCGTTCATGTAGCTGTTAAGATTCTGAGTCTGACCTTCCATGGAGCTTAGCATGTCGGTTAAGAATTCTGCGGTCTGCTCATACTTCTCACCTGTTTCTACGAAGGAATCATAGTCGCTTAGAACTGTAGTATTGATGAAGTCAAGAACCTGCATAGCATTGTCTGCAAGAGACTTAACTGCATCTGTAACTTCATTACTGATATTCTGGATATTGCCTGCTGTCTGACGGGAGTTCTCAGCAAGGGAGCTGATCTCTTCAGCAACGACTGCAAATCCTTTACCGGCTTCGCCTGCTCTTGCAGCTTCTATTGAGGCATTAAGTGCAAGGAGATTGGTCTGGGATGCTATATCAAGGATTACATTTGTAAGCTCATTGATCTGGGCAACCTTTTCACTATCCTTGACGGACTGCTCTAGTACACTGGAGAGTTCTTCCATACGGGAGCCTGTATTGTCTTTTTTGTTCTGGGCATCTTTCTTGATATCGATAGCTTCAGTCTTGATCTCGCCTGCTTTGGTGGTTCCATTCTTGATACCGTCATTGATGGTGCCTGTGGCACTCTTGACATCTTCAAGTTTGCCATTGATGGTGCTGGCAGTATCTGATACGTTCTGCATGCTGGCAGAGAGTTCTTCAAGGGCAGCAGATGTATTGGTAACATTGTCGCTTGCAAGCTGGATCTTGCCTGTTATGTTAGAGGATGAATCTGTAAGTGTATCAGTACTATTTTTGACATTTCTTAATATTCCCTGAAGTGATTCGATGAATTCGTTGAAGCCGTCTTTTATATATATAAGTTCAGAAGATGTATGAGTTGTGATCCTTGCAGTCAAGTCGCCTTTGCGATCTCTTATATCTGAGATTATAGAATTGATCTCGCTTGCAATCTGTTTAACTTTGCGTCCTACCAACATATAGTTGAACATAATGGATATAGCTACTGCAAAAAGGAATATAACAAACATTACATTGACTTTGGTGATAGCACTTTTTTCCTGAGACTCAACTACGTTTGTAAGGATCTCTCTTAGATGGAGAATCTGTTCATCGAGAATTGTGAGTTGCTCTTTCATTGTAGCAAGCTGAGTAGAAGCATCTCCGAATACTACTCCGGTTATAGTATCTACATCAGCATTCTTTGATGCGGCTATTATATTAGTATATCCTTCTTTGTAACCTGAATAGTTTTCTTTTAATATACTGACTGCATTATTGGCTTCGTCAGAACCCTGAGAACCATGTGATGCCATTGATGTAAATGTGCTTTCGATCGTTTCAAGAGCTGCATCCATCTCGCTTAGGCAAGTTTCCATCTCGGTGTTCTTGCTATCAACCTGACCTATAGAAACGAGGGTATCATACATAGTAGCAAGAGCAAATCCATCATTGTCAAGTATACGCATATCAACTTCAAATATACGCATGCTGTCCATGACATTTTCAGCCATAGCTGTAGTACCGGTTGATGTGGTAGCGATATTTATCATCTGAGAAGTTACTATAGCAATTGATATAATATATACGATAAGTAAGAAAAAATATGTGACACCGGACATTCCGGAGACAGTTTTTATAAATGGAACTTTTCTGGTATGTGATGATGAAGTCATATTACTACTGTTTTCCTTGGTTAGAACGTCCTTATTCTTGGCCATGATATCCTCGCTTTCTGATGCTAAGTCATCTTATAAAAATATTTTTGATTTACGTATTTGACGAATTGACTTTTTCACAAGTCCCTTACGTCATGAATGTAAAGTCAAAACAACTACTACGTATCTTATATCGTATATAACCATCAAATAGTTAATAGAAAGAATAAATGATGTTAAATAAATACATGTACGGTTATTGAAGCGCAAAAAATACTGCATAAGTTTTCCATTGGATAAACTTGAAAATCCCCGGCAATCGTAATGCCGAGGATTTTGCAGGTAGGATTACCTATGCAGTAGTCAACAATTGTCTGATATATGATATTATAGTATAGACGGATACGATTGTCCGTTTTGATTTCACTTATGTTCCTAATTTATGTACCAATATAGCACTATCAGGAATTAATAGCTCCTTTTATAGCTTTCATAAGATCATCATAGTTTTCAAAAGCTGGAAGATCAGGATTGTCAGCCTTGATCTTGTCTGTGGACTTGAACAGAAAGCCTGCTTTGCTTGCTTTGATCATCTCAAGGTCATTGTAGCTGTCGCCGCTTGCGATGGTCTCAAAACCGATGGACTGGAGGGCTTTGACAGTAGAGAGCTTACTATGATCACATCTCATCTTGAAGCCTGTAATCTCGCCATCTTCTGCAACTTCAAGGCTGTTACAGAAGATTGTAGGCATTCCAAGCTTTTTCATAAGAGGACTTGCAAATTCCTGGAAAGTATCAGATATGATGATAACCTGTGTAAAAGAGCGAAGTTCATCAAGGAACTCTTTGGCACCGGGCATGGGATCGATAGTTGCGATTGTTTCCTGGATCTCTTTAAGGCCAAGACCGTGTTCTTTTAGTATACCAAGTCTCCACTTCATGAGCTTGTCATAATCAGGCTCATCTCTGGTTGTTTTGGAAAGCTCCGGAATACCGCTTGCTTTAGAGAATGCGATCCAGATTTCGGGAACAAGAACACCTTCAAGATCTAAACATGTAACGAACATTTAAAATTCCTCCTGAAAAACTTTTACTATAGATTGCTGTAAACAGTATAACAGCTTTTGTATTTTTATACACTAAAATATTAACGCGATAATTTATAAAATTCCTAAGATAGGGAAATGAAACGGAGATTATCTAATGGTTTGGAATGTTTATTTTGAAATAGCAGCTCTTATGATATCGGTGGTACTCATGCTTTCGGATCTTTGGAAGAAGCATCTTCCTTTCAGATCCTGGAACTATTTTGCATGGATTTTGAGCTTGCAGATCATATGCTGTATATTTGATATTATTTCATGTGGTATGGCTATAAGACCGTACAGGTATTCAATACGAATACATTATCTTATCAACATCGTATATTATATTTCTTATATAATGGAGATATGGTCGTTTGCTATATTCACTATAGCTATGACAGGTAAGAGTAAGAGCATAAGAAGGACAACCTGGTTTGTAATTGCGCTTCCTTATCTTGTATCTTTTATATCTGTTCTGATCACGCCTTTTACCCATATGTTCTTCTATATAGACAGTGAAGGCGTATATCACAGAGGCTGGGCATATTACTATACCTGGCTTACATTCCTTGCCTTTTATATCCTGCTACCAGTGGCATATGCCTGGTTCTACAAGGTTCAAATGGCGCCTTACAGGATGATGTATACTATAGGCTTTTGGGCATTGTCACTTACTGGTATGCTGTTGCAGGGATTTATTTTTACAGACGTACTTCTGGAAGGATTATTCAATACGGCAGCTATACTTATAATATACCTAAATATCCAGAATCCATCCCAGTTTACTGATGCGGATACAGGTCTGTATAACCAGTGGGCACTTGGAGAAGTTATTGATGAAAAGCTTGAGTATGGTGATCCTATCGATATAAGCGTCATCGGCATTGAGAACTTCCCTGTACTAGAGAGTATATATGGTCGAAGGAAACTCATGAGAGTTCTTCATAGTATAGCAGACGAGATCACAGAACAGGTCAAGGGAGTCAACCTTTTCTATATGCACAGGGGAAGGTTTGCACTTCTTTTTAATAAAAATACCAATCATAAGCAGATAGAGCATGCTATAAGAAGGCGATTTGAGATGCCTTGGGGCGAAGAGGATGGCAAGGTTACTTTCAAAATACATATAACCCACCTCGATGAAGATGTGCCCAAGATGAGTATCCGCGAGATATTCGATTCACTTGAAGAGGGACTTCGTAATGCTGAGATGAAGGATAACGAAGTGACCGAGATCATCAGTGCGCAGAGGATAGAGGAGATAAGAGACGGTATCAAAGTAGAGCACGCTGTCAGCAAAGCTATCAGGGAGCGAAGGATACAAGTTGCCTTCCAGCCTATTTATTCTACCAAAAAAGAAAGGATCATATCAGTAGAAGCGCTGGCAAGACTTGTGGATGACGAGCTTGGGATAATAGAACCTGACGTATTTATTCCTATTGCAGAAAAGAACGGAACTATAGGATTTATAGGATCTCAGGTATTTGAGCAGGTATGCTCTTTTATCAGAGAAAGGGATATGGAGGACCTTGGCGTCAGATTCATAGAGGTCAATTTATCACCTATACAGTGTAAGTCGGGTGAACTTGTATCAGACCTTTTCAATCTTATGGACAGATACGAGATCGACCCCAGACAGATCAATTTCGAGATAACAGAATCAGCTATGACAGACGGCAAGATCCTCAACGAGATGATGACTAAGATCATCCAGAGGGGCAGCACCTTCTCTTTGGACGATTATGGAACTGGTTATTCCAATCTTGTTGAGCTTCTGGATCTTCCTTTTAAGATAGTCAAGATAGATAAGTCTCTTGTATGGTCTTATTTTAACGGGACTTCAGATGTACTTCCTGATATTGTCAAGACCTTTAGCAAAAGAGGTTATGAGATTGTAGCAGAGGGAGTTGAGACTCATAATATGGCAGAAAAGCTTCGTGACATGGGCTGTGATTATCTTCAGGGGTTCTATTTCTCCAAGGCTCTTCCTGCAGATCAGCTTGTATCATATGTATACAACAACCGTCGTCTTCGTATCATGGAGGAGATGAGGCTTTGATTTATAATTTGTGTATAAACAATCTGAAAAAAGTATAAAAACCGTATATTTGTGAAAAAAGTGTGTATACTTATAAAAGACTGATTTGGCTCTATTATATAGCGTCAAATAGTTAAAGGGTTTATCATGGGCAGATTGCGAAAAAGTCTGGCTAATTATTTGCTCTATGAAAGGATAAGTGACTAATGGGTGCTAAGATCAAAAAGAAGACTTGGAAGCGGTTTATCAAGTGGGGAGTTATTGCTGCCGTAATAGTGGCAGTTGTACTTTATTTTAGAAATGCTGCAGGCAATGTAGCGCAGTCTTTGTACAACGAAGATAAGGCCAGTCTTCGTGACATACAGACGTATCACACATTCACAGGTACTACAGAACCTGTAGATTCTCTGGATGTGATCCCTTCTGTGACAGGTGTTAAGGTTACTGAGGTTATGGTAGAAGTTGGCGATGAAGTTAAGTCCGGCGATGTACTGATGACCCTTGATACCTACAATATCCAGAATCAGATAGATCAGTTATCGGCCAGTATGGACGTATCTGATACTCAGAGTGCCATAAGTATAGCTCAGGCACAAAAATCCTATGATGATCTTAAATATGAAATAGATAACGGACTTAATACTCAGCTTCAGAATGCATTAAACGGCATAGATACAGCTTTTGCCAGTCTTGTGACAGCGCAGGAGAATTATAATAACGAAGTTGAGCTCAATAACAGGCAGCTGTCCGATAAGATAAGCACTGCTATCCATAATGTTGATACCGCATACAGCACTGTATCAAATGCTCAGACGTCTCTTTCAAGAGCCCAAGAAGATCTGTCCAAGGCTGAGGATAACGGCCTTAGCGGAGATTCTCTTACTCAGTATAAAAGAGCTGTTGAGGATGCGCAGACTTCTGTAGACAGCGCATGGGATAGTTATAATTATGCAGTTTCGATGTACGAAGCTGCCAAGATGAAGGAAGAGGATTCACTTACATCTCTATATGACAATCTCATAACAGCTCAGATAAATTATTTAAATGCAATAGATTCATATAATGCAGCTGTTTTGTCTGTCAATCAGGAGCTTGAAGGCTATCAGCTTACGATTCAGTCAGCAGTAGCCGGCAGCAATGACTCTGTCAATCAGCTTAAGCTTGCTGATCTTCAGAAGCAGCTTTCTGACTGTACTATAACTGCTCCTATGGATGGCATAGTTTCTAAACTTCCGGCAGAAGAAGGCTCATATGTTCAGGCGGCAGGAAGCGTTGCAACAGTAACTGATTATAGTCAGATGAAGATAGCAGTTAAGATAGGAGAGTACGATATCCTTGGCGTTGATGAAGGCGACAGTGTCATAGTATCAATAGATGCTCTTGATGCTACTTATGACGGCACTATCAAAAAGATCGCCAGAGATGCTACAGTTCAGGGCGGCGTATCATATTTTGAAGCTGAAGTTGAGATAGAGGCTGATGAAGTAGTAAGAAGCGGTATGAGCGCTGAAGTTAAGCTCATAATAGAAGATGTGAAGCAGGTTGTATCTGTGCCTAGCGCTGCTGTAGTAGCTGATTCAAATGGTGAATACTTTGTATATGTCAAAGACCCGGCTGACCCTAAGAATACTACTCCTGTCCAGATCCCTGTAACTATAGGCGTCACAGATGGATCATATACACAGATAACACAGGGACTTAGCGAAGGTGATGATATACTGGTTCCAAAAACTGACTCTATGGCACTTTTGATGCAGGAGATGTCAGACAGGAGGGATGGCGCATCTTCTAGTGATGGAGGCGCCAATGAGTGATAAGGTTACGGATAATATAGTTAATCCTAATGATATAGTTGATACTGATAATATAGTTGAAACTGATAGTTCTGATAAAAAAGTTGAACCTGATAATACAGTTGAAACTGAAAATACAGTTAATACTGAAAATACAGTTGATACTAATAATATTATTGTTCCTAATACTATAGAAAAACAGACTAATGATATAGCCAATGATAACGCTGATAAGATCCTTATCATGCGCGGTATCTGCAAAGATTATAAGATGGCAGGAGAGACTCTCCATGTACTTAAGAATATAGATCTGTCAGTTAAGAGAGGACAGTTCCTTGCAATACTGGGGCCATCAGGATCAGGTAAGTCTACTCTTATGAATATCATAGGTTGTCTTGACGTACCTACAAGCGGTGAATATGAGCTTTCAGGACGTGTTATAGCAGATGAAGATGAAGCGTCTCTTGCCAATATCAGAAACAAAGAGATTGGTTTTATCTTTCAGTCATTTTATCTATTGCAGAGACAGACAGCATTTGAGAATGTGGAACTTCCTCTTATATATGCAGGCATGCCGGAGAAAAGGCGCAGAGAAAGAGTAGAGGAAGTCCTTGAAAAAGTAGGCCTTGCCGACAAGATGTACAATCTTCCCAATCAGCTATCCGGTGGTCAGCAGCAAAGAGTAGCTATAGCAAGAGCTGTATCTACTAATCCGACTATCCTACTTGCAGATGAGCCAACAGGTGCTCTTGACCAAAAGACAGGAGCTGCTGTTATGGACCTGTTCCATTCCCTTAACGAAGAGGGAAGGACCATCATCATGATCACTCATGACAGGAAGATAGCAGGACATGCTAGACGTATTGTCAAGATCCTTGACGGAGTTATAAGTGAAGGAGATGTCGAAGATGCGTAAGTTTATAGGAATGATCAAAGAAAGCATCAAGATGTCTGTTCAGAATATCAAGAGCAATAAGATGCGTTCTTTTCTTACAATGCTTGGAATCATGATAGGTGTAGCATCTGTAATAGGACTTATCACGATAGTACAGACTGCGTCTGATTATGTTATGGGACAGTTCTCAGAACTTGGTGCAGGCACGATAACGGTTATGACTCCAGGAACAGCCCTAAAGAACGGCCTTACAGAAAAAGATGTAGAGGGACTTAGAAATATCGAGGGTGTAGACGGGATAGCACCGTCTGTATCAGCTACTGTAAGTGCTGTAAGCGAGGGCGAGATATATGATAATGTAACCATGGATGGGGTGGACGTTAGCTTTTTTGCCCATAATGATATCATCGAAGAAGGGAGATCCTTCAGAGAATTTGAAGCAGATGGCTATACGCAGGTATGCATTGTTGACAGGACTTTTATAAGTAAAGTCCTAAAAAGCGGTGATGTTATAGGACAGACTGTACATATCGGCGGATACGATTATCTTATTATCGGTATACAAGGAGAAAGTACTAATCTATCTGCTGCATATTCAGATACCAGTAACTCGGATGGCAATGTCATAGTTCCTTACAGGAATGTCATGAGGATGACGTTTGCAAGTAATATCACAAACTTTAATGTATATGTAAAAGACGGAACTTCGACAAGTGATGTTGAGACATCGCTCAGACAGGAACTTGATCGTATCTATAATGAAGCTGACAATGCCTTTTCTGTGATCAATCTGGAAGCCCTTGTTAATGTTATGGGATCTGTTCAGTCCATGCTGACATCTATGCTTGGAGGCATAGCATCTATAGCGCTTCTTGTAGGCGGAATAGGTATTATGAACATGATGCTGACTTCAGTATCAGAAAGAACCAGAGAGATAGGCCTTCGTAAAGCTCTTGGCGCCCAGCCGTCAAGGATACAGGTTCAGTTCCTGATGGAGTCCATAATACTTTCACTTATGGGCGGATTTATAGGAATAATCCTGGGACTTATCATAGCATATGTAGGATCGAATCTTATGGATGTTGCTTTCAAGATATCCTGGGGAGCTGTGGCTCTTGGCGTAGGATTCTCTGCAGCTGTTGGCATCATCTTTGGATGGATGCCTGCAAGACGTGCCAGCGAGCTCAATCCTATCGATGCACTTAGATCGGAATAATAGATTAGGAAAAGAGGTTGAAAATCATGAAAAGATTGTCTGTAAAGATGGTGTCAAAGACTTGTGCATTTGTACTTACAGGTTTTATCGCTGCATCAGTTCTATTTAGTCCTATCACTGCAAGCGCAGGACCTGCGTATGATAGTGATTTTACCAAGACATATGTATTTGAAACACTTATAAAACCTGCACTTACCAATCCTTATACAGATGATAACGGGATATATGAACAGCTGGAACTGTGTTTCCGTTATCGTGTTATGACTATGGGCGAAGTTCTGGATATGTATGATCATGGATATACGGTGCCTGTTACAGTCCTTGAAAGGCTCTATAAGGCTGGATGGATCAACAGCTACGTATATCACAGGGCAGCAGGACTTGTTCCTACACCTGAAGATATGAGCGATGTATTTGATTATGTATATTATTACAATGCTAATCCTGATCTTCAGGCAGTATTTGGACTTAACGAAGAGGCTCTTTTCCAGCACTTCCTTCTGTGTGGAATGGCTGAGGGGAGACGAGCAAGCGTTAACTTTGACCCTGTATATTTTAAGAACAGATATCCTGATATAGCGGCTGAACTTGGTGATGACATGGCCGAGTATTATATCCATTACATAATCCATGCAGTAGAGCAGGGAAGAGTGGGAAGCCCTGAGGATCAGGCCGAGAAGATAGACCATCTTAACGATTATGCCAACGAGAATGATCCAAGGTACTAATGGTGTTTTTGCTTATAAGTTTTTGGGTGAAGAAATCCTCTTTTTTTTCCGATAATATTCTAGAGCCTGTTTTGTTTGTGTTTTGGAGGATCTTCTGTATATGGCGCTTTTTGACTTTAAGTTTAAGCCCGGCAAAGCCTTAAAAAAGGGAATTCAATACAGATCTGTCTGGAAAGATTTTGAGGATGGTTCATCTGCGGCGCTTCTGTCATACGTCGGAGATATGTTTAAGTGCGACCGTGTGATAGTACTTCTAAGAACGCCTGAAGATACATATAGATGCACTGATGAGTGGTGCGGAGAAGGAATAAGCTCTGTACGAGATCAGCTTCAAGAACTGACCTGGCTGGATATGATGCCGTGGCTTGACGTCGTTGAAGACGGCAGAGTCACCATAATAGAAGATGTCAGCAGTATCAAAGATACTAATAATGAATTATATCTAAAGCTTGAGAAGTACGGATCCAAAGCTGTTATTATGGGTCAGCTCTCGCATATGGGCGAGGATCTGGGCTTTTGGCTTGTTGTAAATCCGACCTTGGAAAATATACAGAATATTTCTGCGATTTTCCAGGGCATTTTTTATCTGGTAGGGAATCTGTATCACAGTCAGGGTACAATCGAGCAGCTCAAGGATATAGGCTTTATGGACAAGCTGACAGGTGCTGCTAACCGTAATGCTCTTACAAGAGATATAGAGCAGTTCAGAGTGGGTGTGCCTCTTGCTATCCTGTTTGCAGATCTTAATGGCATGAAGGAGATCAATGATACAGAAGGTCACGAAGCAGGTGACAGACTCCTTATTAATGCCTGCGATGCTATAAGGGAGGTGTTCCCACCTGATAGCCTGTATAGAATAGGTGGTGACGAGTTCCTTGTTATTCTCTCTGACATTGATAAAAGAGAATTCGATGAAAAGACGCTGCAAGTTAGAGAAAGCTTCAAGAATAGAGAAGTTCAGGTTGCCATAGGCGCTGTATACGCAGAAAGCTACCAGAGGAATTTTGACGAGCTCAAATCTCAGGCTGATGACCTTATGTACAAGGACAAAAAGTCGTCTTATAAGACTTTTGAAGAAGGCGAAGAGACAAGCAGCAGGCCTGATGAAGTTATGGAAGTCTATCCTCAGGAAAATGGCTACAGAGTCATATACTGTGTGCCACATAAATATGAGGATAGAGGCGGACGTGAGAAGACAGGTATTTTTTCAGTCAAGCTTAATTCAATAGCGGATAATCAGATCCATCCAAGCGATAAGCTCAAGTATCTGGACTTTTGGAATGTGTCATCTCTTATTACTAATCTTGAAAAAAGGCACAGAGAAGATGCGGCTATCATCAAGTATCGTGCACGTACTGTGGACGGTTTCTGGTGCTGGGTAGAAGAGCAGATCACAATGCTAAGGCGAGATAACAATAAGATAGTCCTTATTAGCTCGCTTAGAGATATAAGTGATCAGCGTGAAAGAGAGCCGGTATCAGAGAATCTTACAAGTAGTTCTGAAGATTTCGTGGCTCAGAAGCAGCTCTATCTTAACAAGAAATTCACTGCTCAGGCAGAGGAGTGGCTTGCGGGACGCAAAGAAGGCGAGAATGTCTGCACTATAGCTATTAATCTGGGTCACCTAAGGCTTTATAATGATACTTTTGGAAGGAATGCCGGAGATCAGCTTATAACACTGGCTACAGATGTTGTATCTCAGGCTGCATTTATGCTGCACGGACTATCTGCGTATCTTGGCGGAGACAATTTCTGTGTTATAGGTCTTGCGGTTGATTTTAAAGATGCAGAGAATCTGGCAGATTATATCAGGAAGAATCTAAGAGATTATCATATGGACGGCGGCTTTGCTCCGGCTGTAGGAATCTATACTACTATTGACAGAAAAGAGACCTTTGCGACTATGCATGATAGAGCTCTGATAGCTCTGTCCAGTGTCAAAGACAATTATAATGAGCATGTACATGTGTATAGTACAGAAGACTTCAGGACTGAGACCGAGAGTAAAAGGCTCCATGTTCAGGAGATACAGCTTGCCCTTATACAGAATG
Source organism: Butyrivibrio fibrisolvens (assembly GCF_023206215.1). Taxonomy (NCBI): domain Bacteria; kingdom Bacillati; phylum Bacillota; class Clostridia; order Lachnospirales; family Lachnospiraceae; genus Butyrivibrio; species Butyrivibrio fibrisolvens. Next base: position 234,837 of record NZ_CP065800.1, on the reverse strand, counting down.
AATTCAGATGCTATATGCAGCCTGCAGTAGAAGTTGATACAGGTAAGATAGTCGGTGCCGAGGCTCTTATCAGGTGGCAGAGAGGGATCAATCTGCTGCGTGCAGAGAGCTTTATCGATATCTTAGAAGAAAGCGGATATATCCTGTCTCTTGATATCAAGATGTGGAGACGACTGTTTGAATGGATGAGAGAGTCAAAAGAAAGGGGTATAACGCCTCTGCCATGCTCTATTAATATATCCCATGTGGATTTCCATTATATAAAAGTGGCTGAGACTTTAATAAAGCTCCTTAATGAATATTCTATCGAATCCAAGTACCTCATAATAGAACTTTCAGAACAGACATATGCAGATGATCCTGAGAATATCAGTAGACAGGTCGATGTCATGCGTAATGCTGGTATAAGGGTATTTATGGATGATAGCGGATGCGGGTTCGACAGCTTCAGGATGCTGTATGGAACTACTCTTGATGGCATCAAGATGAACCAGAGCTATCTAAGTATGCTGCCTATGGCAAGCAAGGCTTTTAATCCTGTTAAGATGATGCTGGATGTGGGTAGAGAAAGTGATATCCCGGTCATCTCAGAAGGAGCAGAGACACGTGAGCAGGTAGAGAACCTTAAACAGATAGGTTGCAGATTCATCCAGGGCAATTGCTACTATCGCCCTATGACGCTTGCGGATTATGAGAAGCTCCTTATCAAGAAAGGTTATGGCAGTTTGCCGCTGACCGTGTGAAAAAAAATTTGACAGATATATTTAAAACATCCCACTTGGATGGGGGCAGTATCGCCAAAGAATTTTCAGAGACGGGCAGTATATAGATTCTTGCCATGCTGTTAATCGTTTTAAACTTCATGGCACGATAGATGTCGCTTTTCATTCCGGGGTCCAAAACTCGCTTCGCTCAGACAGTTGGACCCCAGACAGAATGAAAGACTCCATCTATCATGCTCATGAAGTTAATAAAACGATTAAAAGCATGGCAAGAATCTATATACTGCCCGTCTCTGAAAATCCTTTTGCGATACTGCCTCGTTCAAGTGGGATGTTTGAGCTTGATATATTATATTGGCGTCTAGATGACCTTTTCTAATATATGTAATAACATAAAGATGGTAATATTACTTGGCGTATTGCTGGATGTCGATATCGCCGTATTCGTCTGCAAGATATTTGTCATAAAGTTGTTGGAGGTCTTCTACATTTTCTTCAGAGAGGTTCTCCTGAACATACTCGGCAGCGCTTTCCATGTCTCCGTTTGATACATAGGAGGTTATGGTTGATACGGCTTCTTGGTCGACATTTTCTTCTATTATGGTGTTGAGAGTTTCCTGATCTTCCGGGTCCATTGAATTAAGGACTTCTTCAACTTCCTTGGATGTTACAGATACGCCGGATGATGCGGCTACCTGTTCTATTACGTTGGATACGGCGTAGTTGACGGCTTTCTTCTTGAGCATGGAATCCCATACTGCGATTTTAAATATGAATATGACAAGGCCGAGTATTACCAGTATAAGCAGGAACTGAATAAGTTTTGCTCCTGTATTCTTCTTTCTTCTGCGATTAGACATTTTTGGGTCTCCTTCGGTTATATAGGTGGTTGTTTGGGGCGCCCTTGCATGACAGTATCCGTGCAGGGCGAGAAGTTTTAGTTAATTATAGAACAGATGATGGGGCGTGTACAAGATAGAGTAGAGGGAGCAGATATACATAATATAGAGGTGTATACTAAAGGTAGAGCTATTATCTAAGAGGCTGCGGGAGGAGGATTAAAACTATGAAGAGTAATACAAGTATTAAAAGTATTATAAGTATGATAATAGTAATATCAGTTCTTGCGACCGGATGTGGCAAAGGCAGTGAAAGCGTTTTAACAGATGATGGAAATACTTCAGAAAGCGTTGACACTAAGACTTATAAAGAGGATGAAATAGAAAGTACTACGCCGGGAAAGAGCGAATATTCGAATAATGAGTCTAATGAAGAAGCTGGTAATAAGGCTTCCTCAGAGGCATGGACTGATAGTTCTGAAGATAATAGCGTAGATACTGTATATGATTCAAGTTCTGCGGGTGTGTCTACAGATAATGACGATACTAAGGGCGCTTCTGATAATGATAAGATAGAAGATACTAACCAGAATAAAGAGGAAAAGGCAGATATGGATAGTACTATAAGCAGTGAAGATTTCTATATATCAGAAATCACTGATGAACTTTTTAACAGGATGAAGGGGAAGTCTTATAAGGATGACTGTAATGTTCCCAGAGAGGATCTTAGATATATCCATATACTTCATAAGGATCTTGAAGGGGATACCTGCGAAGGCGAGATGGTATGTCATAAGATCATAGCTCAGGACCTTTTGGAGATATTTGAAGAGCTATATCTTAACGACTATCCTATAGAACACATGGTACTTATAGATGAATACGGTGCTGATGACGAGACTTCTATGACAGCCAACAATTCATCCTGCTTTAACTATAGAGTTATATCTCATACTACCAAGATATCCAAGCACGGCCTTGGAATAGCTGTTGATATTAACCCTTTATACAATCCGTATACCAAGATAGTAGACGGAACGAGAATAGTCGAGCCGGCAGCAGGTGAGCCTTATCTTGACAGAGAAGCAGACTTTCCCTACAAGATAGATGAAGATGACCTGTGCTATAAACTCTTTATAGAACATGGATTTGAATGGGGAGGCAGTTGGACCAGTGCCAAAGACTACCAGCACTTCGAAATGCCTGATTCAGTTGCAGATGAGCTTCGTGCTATTTACTAAAGAGATTGATTATTGAAAAGACACTGTTTAAACTACCATCTCGGGAAGTGCGATATCCCCAAAAAACTTCAAGGATATCGCACTTCCCACGAGGGCAGCATGAATCTATATGTTAGCCTAATAGAGTTGATGCAATCAGTGAATAGGCCATGATGTATATGCAGACGATTGCAAACAGGATGGAACCGGAGTTCTTGAAGGCTGCGCCGGAGAGCATTTTGTGAGGTACTTCGTTTGGCGCTTTTTCAAAATGTACATCTTTTTTGATGATGGTATATATTATGGATACGATTCCAAGTCCTATCATCACATATATGAAATAGGTATATACTACCGGCATATAAGGTGCCATTATCGCTGATGATGAGTTTACTATCATATGCATCACAATTGTCATAAGGATATTACCTGTTCTGACATATACATATCCAAATATCAGGCCAAGTGCAAATGCATAGAAGAACTGGTATATATTGCAGTGGAACAGTCCAAATGCAAGTGCGGAGTAGGTAATAGCTGTAAGCTCGCCGTAACGCCTTGTCCTGTCTATTATTAGCTTTCTATAGATCAGCTCTTCAAATATAGGTGCGAGTACGGATACCATTATCATAGACAGGATGTTATCGCCTGATATAAGTGTATTGATCATGGAATTCTCAGCTTCACCACCTGACAGAAGCGCAGCAAGATAATTACTAAAGTTGGCGAGTAACACTGTCACAGGGAACATGATGCATATTGCTCTTATGTACTGATTCTTGGAGATAGTGCCTTTTACAACATATTTAGAACCATTGGAGAGCTTTGCAACAAGCGCGCATAAAGGGCAGGCTATACCATATATGCTGACGATATTAGTTAGTGCTAAAAATGTTGTATCAGTATATATATCTGTGAGTTCCAAGTGGCTTTTTGCAGAGATTATCTTGGCAAGGACATCTCCTATTATGCCTCCGATCGCATTAGCTGCGAGCATGAATGTAAGGATAGCAAAGCCTATGATTGTATAGGCTTTTTTGGCATTATCAAGGTTTCCATACATTAAGGCTTTAGAAGATCTGCTATCCTGAGATTCCAGGACTTCATTAAGACCATCTTCTTTGTTTTTGACTTTGCCTGTTATTGCACCAGCGATTTCTGCAAAGATTCCTTTTGTACCTTTTTTGAATAACCTGTTCTTATAAACTCTTCCAGTAAGGATTGCAAGTAGTACTGTAAAAAGAAGAAGGAGAGCCAGATACAATACAAACGGTATAAATCCTATCCTTGCAGATACTATATCACCAGGCAGGACAAAAGCTGATGTGAAAGGAATGATTCTGATGATAGTCATTCCGATAGGGTCATTCTCTGTAAAAAGAGGTACATACAAGGAAGCAAGGAACCCTACCAGCATAGTCATAACTGATATGGATGTTGTCTGTGATAACTCTTCTGCAGTTGCAGCAAATGATGCAAAAAGGGCTGATACAAAGCAGTAGAATAAAAACGCACATAACAGGGCTATAACAGCTAATACCAAAAGGACATAGAAGTTTGCAGATACACCATTTTCCGGTAACATATCCATAAATAAAGAGATGATGTCAACGCGGCTAATTCCGATGATGTCGGTTATAACAACATTACTTACCACAAGACCTGTGACAGCGCATGCTATCCATACGGCTGTCTGGATCACTGCTTCACAGAAGATAGCAGTAACTTTACCAAATATAATGGCAGAAGGACTTGAAAGTGTCAGGATATATTCCATGAGTTTGGAAGTTTTCTCCATACTTACTATCTGACCGATGCTCTGACCATAGAATATCACAAGGAAATATAAGACCATCATAACGAGCATGGGAGCAAAATAAGAAATAAAAGAATAATCCTCTTCTTCTGAAGGCTCGTTGATTGTGATCTCATTTATATTTAGATCACTTACTGCCATATTGATCTTATCTGCAGATACATCTGTGCTGCTTATCTTCGCATTCTTGACTGTTTCAGAAAAGTCTCTGGCAAAGTCCTTGGCATCGCCACTTCCTACTGTGCTTTCTTTTGGGATATAAATGGTTAGATCGCAGCTTTCTTCACTTTCTTTTATGTTAAGTACTATAGAAGTATCTTCGTTGTCTCCGAGTGCTGTGACATCCTTGGCAGCTTCTTCGGCGCTTAATCCGGATACTTCACTGATCGTAAGATATGGATAGTCTTTTTGATGTTTCTGTTCAAAACTATCTATATCCAAAGAAAGATCTGTCTCGTTAACTATATATACAGCTTTTAGGTCGCTTGCCTTATCCTTGTCATCAAGAGCTCCTGATATAAGGATGTTGGAAACAACAGCTATTATCAAAAATGCTATACCTACAAAGACTGTAGAGCCAATAAATTTTTTGCCTTTAATGGCTTGTTTTAGTGTGAATTTACATATTTTAAGCCAGTTTTTCATACAACCACCTGTTTTTTCATGAGTTTGATAACGTCTTTAGCTTTGAGTCTCTTGCCCTGGAACAGGAGCATGGATTCATAAACTGCCGAAGATAGAATGAAGATGATAACTGCGGCTATGACTATTACTATAAGAGCTATAAGTCCTGTCAGGATGCTGATCTTACCTGTAAGTATAAGGGCAGGTGTGATGAATGCACCGGTAAAAGGACATATTGCTATATAATTCTTAAAAGCTTCAGTTCCGCTCATGTTAAGCATCATGATAATAAGAGCCATGTCTGCATAAGTGCAGATGATAAGAAGGAAGCTGAATGTCTTATACGCATCCTGGAGCTCATCGAGCTTGGATACACTTGCACCTGTCAAAGCTCCTATTATTGAATACAGGCACAATCCTGCAAGGAAGTATAAAACAGTTATTACAAGCTTTGAAAGCGTGATATTCTCCCATATTGAAGAGACTACAACTACACTTCCTGAAGATGCGCTTGAAACTATGTTCTGCGCATTTATGATTATGCACAGAAGCTGTGATAGGAAGAAGCATCCGTAAGCAGCAAAAGTTGTGATCAAAGTCTCTAAAAGTCTTGCACAGATTTTGCCGGACAGTAGTGCAAGGGGCCTTGTTCCTGTAAGGAGATATTCGATAACCCTTGAAGACTTCTCTGTTGCTATAGAAGTTGCTACATTTCCAACAGACATGTTTATGAACATGAATACTATCATAAGACCTGCCAGCATTACGAAGTAATCGCCGGATGAGATACTTCCTGTATCTTCGAAGAAGTTACCCTCTTTATCAGTTTTCATAACTGTCACGTCGAATTCTTTGGACAGATATTCATAATCTTCTTCGCTTACGCCAAGGTTTTTAAGGACTCCTTCTCTGTAAAAAGATACATAGGCATCTTCAAAATCAGAAAGCTCAGAATCTTTTATCTTAGACCCTGGAGAACGTGTAATATAAACATCAAATCCTTTTTGCTTATCATACTCTGTTTTAATGATAAGACTATAAATGTCTGTGTCCTTATCAAAACTGTCTATAGCTTCATCGTATGACTTTTCGGAGTCTGTTATGAATGAAACATTCTTGTAGACTTCATTATCTATAAAAGAATCAAAGTCTATCTCAAGACCTGAATTATCATAAATATATACTGATTCAATAGAAGATATTGCCTGAGTATTCTTGCCTGAATCGTCACTATTTTTGATATTACTTATGATAAGCATTAAGGGCATATAACAGAAGGAAAGAGTGCATATTATAGCCAGGAATACCTTGAAGCCTGTTTTCTTGATGCCTGTCATGAATTCAAACATAAAGACTTGCTTGAATCCTCTTAGATCATTTTTATTCACTTATGTTTTCCTCCGCTTTGTTATCTGCGTTATTCTGATCGTTATCTAAAGCACTTTCTCCGACGCTTTCAATGAAGATCTCGTGAAGTGAAGGCTCTCTGAGTTCGAATCTTACGATGGTCCTTGATTCATCGCTAAGGCGCTTTAGAAGGGATTTGGCTTCAGATTCATCCTTGACCTTGAGCTGTATGCCGGCAGGTGTGTTATTAACGACCTTGATGCCGAGTGTGCTGATAGTATCTGAGATATCTTCATCACACTTAACAAAGAGATTGACACGACCGTAGGATTTTTTTATCTGGTTGAGATTGCCGGATACTACAGCTTTGCCCCTGTTAAGGATAGTGATATCTTCGCAGAACTCTTCAATAACAGGCATCTGGTGGGATGACATGATGATATATTTGTTCCTGGCGATCTCTTCACGGATAACGCTTTTGAAAAGGTCTGTATTAACCGGGTCAAGGCCTGAAAGCGGCTCGTCAAGAATCAGAAACTGAGGGTCTGATATAAGAGCAGCCATAAGCTGGATCTTCTGCTGGTTACCTTTGGACAGCTGATCTGCAAGAGTTGGTTTGAATTTCTTACCCTTTTTTCTCTCAGGAAAAAGATACTCTGTGACCTTGAGCCTGTCTCCCCAATACTTGATCCTGTCCATTGCGGTGTCTGCGGATAAGCCCTTTAAAGATGCGAAGTATAAGAGCTGATCCATGATAGGATATTTGGGATACAGACCTCTTTCTTCTGCAAGGTATCCGACGTTGACTTTACGTGTATCAAAGTTCTCTCCGCCAAAGAGAACTTCGCCGTTATCTCTTTCGAGTATTCCAAGCATCATACGAATGGAAGTTGACTTGCCTGCGCCATTGGTTCCAAGAAGCGCATATACTCCGGGCTCTTTAAGCTCAAATGAAAGATCTTCGACTGCCTGTTTATCTCCAAATTTTTTCTGCAAATGTTTAACTTCAAATGCCATGTGATATCTCCTCAATATATCAATTCAATAATTTTAACATCTTTAAAATTGTAACAAAAAAGATAAGAAACTCCAATATCCGAAGCTTAATTCAAGCTTAAAATAAGTCAAAATTAGGAGAAACTAATTCAGTGAAAAACAGTATTAGAGTTTTTTTATAAAAATAATTCAAAAAGTAAATATTGGTTACGGTATCGTTTGATTGTAATTTTGGGCGTTTAAAAGTGGATGAAATATGGTACAATAATTACACTTAAAAATATTAAACTATTGTAATTGGTAAAACCATACTATAAACTTAACTATAAGTTTTTTGTAATAAGATAAACGGTGTAATGGGCTTGGCATTGTACCTTGGCTGGTGTGGTCATAGCCTTATCATCGAAGGAGTTTTTATGGAATCAGGATATGTTATCAGTTGTTGTTCGACAGTAGATCTTCCAAAGGATTTTTTTGAAAAAAAGAATATCAGATATATTTGCTTTCATTATCAGCTGGATGGAGTAGACTATCTGGATGATCTGGGTCAGACGATACCTTTTGACGAGTTTTATAAGAAGATGGAGGACGGAGCTGATACCAAGACTTCACAGATCAATGTAGAAGAGTACGAAGAGTATTTTGAAAGTATAGTAAAGGAAGGTAAGGATATCATTCACCTGACTCTTTCTTCAGGAATATCAGGTACTATCAATTCTGCCAATATTGCCAAGGATATGGTGCTGGACAAATATCCTGACAGAAAGATAGAGATAATTGATTCACTTGCAGCTTCATCTGGATATGGACTTCTTATGGATATACTTGCAGATAAAAGAGATCAGGGACTTAGCTTTGAAGATCTTTGCGCATTTGCTCTTGATATAAGAAATAAAGTGCAGCACTGGTTCTTCTCAACCGATCTTACATTCTATATAAAAGGAGGCAGAGTATCCAAAACAGCAGGATTTGTAGGATCTATGCTCAATATCTGTCCTCTTCTTAATGTGAATATAGAAGGTAAGCTTATCCCGAGAGAGAAGATAAGAACCAAGAAGAAGGTATCACAAAGAGTTGTCGATATCATGGAAGAAAGGGCACTTGGCGGCAAAGACTATAGTGGCAAGTGCTTCATATCCCAGTCTGCATGCAGAGAAGATGCAGAGTATGTTGCAAGCCTTATAGAAGAGAGATTCCCTAAGCTTAAAGGCAAAGTGATGATCAACGATATAGGTACCACCATCGGAAGCCATACAGGCCCGGGAACTGTAGCGGTATTCTACATAGGCGATCAAAAAGATGATTAAAAAAGTCCCTTGATTCTTGGTACGAATGATATGCACCAGAATCAAGGGATTATTTTAGTAGTAGCTAATTCGTATATACCAAAAGGACTGTCAATTGATGAAATTAAGAACAATAGATCAAGGTGAATTGATTTTGGGGCTGTTTGCGCAACAGCCCCTTCTGCATCTTCTGAGGAAGTCTATCCGTGAATATTACTTTGACCTTAGTTTGTTTTGTCCATCTGTTCTAGCATAAATTCTTTTACTGCCTTGGTGACAAGCTCAAGATGGTGGTCATAGCAGTGAGTATCCCCGGGGATAGTTACCAATTTACAGTTCTTGTACAGCTTGGAGAACTTAACTGAAGAGTCATAAGGTACAGTTTCGTCCTGATCTCCGTGTACGATAAGCACAGGCTTTTGATATTTGTCTATATAGTCTTCAACTTTTATGGTCTGAGCAACTCTGACATAGTTACCCTTAAGCTTTCTGCCATCCCAGGCTTCCAATTCGTCAGGAATATTCTCAGGATCAAATTTAAGTCCGAGGAGTTCTCCGGTTCTGGCAATTTCAGGGATCATTGCAGCAGGTGATAATGGAATAAGCGCCTTGATAATATCTCTTTCCATTGCTGCAGCAAGCATTACAGAGAGTCCGCCCTGAGAATGTCCTGCCATGTAGATGTCTGTGACAAAGCTAAGCTTTTTGGCATAGTCAACTACTGCAAGAATATTTGTGAGCCACTTAAAAAGCGTGTGATTTTCAAACTTACCATCACTCTTGCCATGTCCGTACATATCAGCGCGAAGTGTTGCTACTCCGATTTCGTTTAGAGCTTCCTGAACAGCAACAATGTGCCTTTCCTCGCTATGACCTGTAAAACCATGGATTATGATGCACAATGGGCATTTTTCCGGATTTTCTTTTGGCATGTCCAGATATGCGTTTAATTTTATACCGTCACAATCAATATACATTTTGTCCCTCCCAATATTATTTAAAAATACATTAATTCTAAGCTGAGATGCTATAAACGGCGTGTTAAAGACTATTATAATCTATATGAGTATTATTGTGCACAAATTTGCAGCATCCTTATCGAGCGGTATATGGCCTATATCATAAAAAATGACCCGACGTGGTCCGCATCATAATGAGAGGCGTGTCGGGTTCTGTTGAAGAGATTATATGGTTAAAGTAAGTTTTCGTCAATAGATAGGCGTAATTGCTTGCATGAATGTTATTCTTTATTAAGACCTTTTTTTAGTACCATAAGACATATAAAGCACATCGTAATCTGGATGATTGTTGAGCAGGGGGTGGCCAGTCCTATGTGAAAAAGGGATACAGGATCCTGCTTACTCATGAAGTATGAAACAGGAATCCTGACCCAAAAAGCTCCAACAATGCCTTGTATCATCACAAATCTCGTATATTCCATACCATTAAAAAATCCAATAAAGCAGAATAGGAAACATGTGAAGAGGCAATCAATTGCATATGCCCTCAGATAATCCCATGATGCGGCTATGACATCTGCATCATTGGCAAAAATTCCTGATAGCATATCTCCATGGAAAAATGCTGAATAGAACATCAAAACTGCAAATATAAGCGAAACTCCAATCGCATATTTTAATCCTTTGAATGCCCTATCATATTTACAAGCTCCTCTATTCTGAGAAACAAAGGCTGACATAGATTGAGCAAAAGCTGATGGGATCAACATAATAAATCCACATACTTTTTCTGCAACGCCTACACCGGCAGAAGCTATAACCCCAAGACTATTAACAATAGCAAGAATTACAAGAAATGAGATTCCAACAAGCAGATCCTGAAGTGCTACAGGAGCGCCAATAAATATTATTTTTTTTATGATTTCTCTATTAAATTTAAAACAAGACTTATCAAGCTTAAATGGCAATGTCTTCTTACTGATCAGTACCAGAGATATTATGACGCTTATAAACTGTGCAGCAACAGTTGCAAGTGCAGCTCCAGTTGTGCCCATTTTGAATCCTGCAACCAGAGCAAGGTCGCCAATAATATTGAAAATACAAGCAATTAAAACTGTTACTAAAGGGGTGATTGAATCTCCAAGTCCTCTGAATATACTTCCAATAAGATTATAGGAAATTATAATAATAGCTCCAGTACCACATATTCTGACGTAAGAAACAGTCATATCATAAGCTTCTTCAGGAGCATTCATAATGCTGGCAAGTAATCCTGAGCAAGCTGATATAAAAATAGTTAATACAATGCCTATAATAAAAAATAAGATTATACCGTTTGCAACAATTTTGCCGCCTTCTGCCGCCTTATTTTCACCAATCTTTTGTCCTAGAAATACTGTCATTCCCATTGATAATGAACTGACAAGATTGGTCAAAGTCATCATTATCTGAGATCCTGTAGATACTCCTGACACATCTGCCGGTTCAGCAAATTTTCCAACAATCATAAGATCCACTGCACCATATAGTGATTGCAGAAACAGCGCAAATAGTACTGGTAGAGCAAATTGTAAAAGCGGTCCTAATATTTTCCCTTCAGTAAAATTCTTTTGAGCTTTCACAAGTCATATTTCCTTTCCCATCGAAAAAAGCTGGATAAGTATAACTGGTGTTTCAACCAGTCATCTTATCCAGCTTGTTATTTCAAGAATAACTCACCCTCCGATGAACATTCACATATTTGATTTACTAAATGGAATTCTACATCTTTATAGTTTGAAAATCAATAAGAGATTATTTTTCGACAATGTCAAAAATATTGTCAAAAAAACAGATAGTTTTAGACCTGTTTTGTCAAAAATACAAAAAATAGTGTGAGCATACGATTCGATAAAAAAAGAGATGATCATGTGATCATCTCTTTACGCGAGCGATAGACGGGTCGCACGAGGTCCGGGGGACCTCGGTCCTGCGACGACCGGAGCGAAGCGGAGATACGAATCCTGCACCACGTGTGAGCGGCTCCTCTGCCGCTCACTAAAACAAAAAGCACATCCTTTAGGATGTGCTTTTCGTTTTATGCGAGCGATAGACGGGGCTCGAACCCGCGGTCTCGACCTTGGCAAGGTCGCGCGTTACCAACTACGCCACTATCGCATTTATTAAGTTTTGTCGGCTGCGTGTTTCGCAGCGACAAAAAGTATATTACCGCAATTGGAATTGAGTGTCAACACTAAAATTTAAAAAATCCAGATTTTTTAAATTTTTTATCAGCCCCTTATGGAAGCCTGTAGCTTGCTGAAATGTCAAAAGAGTTTATGCTTAAAAGCCATCATCATTTCAGCAGTAAGACTTACGTGCTCTTTGTCTTCTTCAAGGTCATCCCTATGTACCCACTCGGCGGTCTTAAGTTCGGAAGCATCCATTGTAATAGTACCGTCGCCATCAAGCTGGCAGTAGTAGCCAAGCAGAAGATCTGATTCAAAGCCCCAGGGCTGACTTTTGTAATAGCGGATATTCTTGACTTTAAGTCCGACTTCTTCCATGACTTCACGAGCTACAGTTTCTTCTGCGGTCTCACCGATCTCGCAGAAACCTGCTATAAGAGCAAGGCCTTTATATTCACGTCCTGCATATCTTGTGACAACTATCTTGTCACCATCTGTTACAGCTATGATGACAGCAGGAGATATGCGGGGATATATGATGTTACCACAATCAGGGCATTTTAGAGCTCTTTCTTTGTTATATATAATAGTCTTAGAGCCGCATCTTCCGCAGAAGCGGTTATTGGTATACCAGGTATGAAGGTGATAAGCTGTCATGCCGGCGAAGGCAAGGAGCTTATTATCAGTACGCCTGAGGCTTTTTAAATCTGTATAGTAGAAGCCTTCCGGAGAGATATCTTCATCACCAAGATACAGGTAGTTGTATTTATTGTTGATAGTGAAGAGAAACTGAAGCTTGTCATTCCCGATATCGGATACTTTGGGGCATGTAATACTATCTCCATCATCTCTTACAAGGATCTGCCTGTTTTTGAAAATAAAGACGTAATCATCCGGCGAAGGTTCTCTAACTACATATTCATTATGAAAAATTGATGGTGCTATATCCTGTATCATATATTAACCTCATGTCGCGAGCATAGAAAGTGGCTGATAGTTCAAATTGGTGGAGCTCGCGGCGCCAATTCGTTTTGATAAGTTTGAAAATGGACTATCCGATAAAAAGTTAGTAGAATAGTTGTGTAAAAAAGAAGTTTGAGTATAGTATTATAGTCCAATTCTTTTGTTTAATATAGCACAGAAAGGTTTAACATGAGTAATACAATTTCCATATCAGATGCAAAGATTATTTTGAAAAAAGGCGAGGGCCGCACTATTAAAGCAGGAGGACTTTGGGTTTTTGATAATGAGATAGCCAAGGTTACAGGAAGCTATGAAAATGGTGATATTGTTGAAGTTCACGATTTTGATGATTTCTTCCTTGGATATGGTTTTATCAATGATATATCCAAGATAAGAGTCCGCCTGATGTCAAGAAAGAAGGACAACAAGGTTGATGAAGCTCTTATAAGAACCAGGGTTCAGAATGCATGGAATTATAGAAAGGCCATATACGGATTTGATGGCAAGCTCTTTAGATACGAAGGTGTGACTTCTGATTCCTGCCGTCTTATATTTGGCGAGGCAGATTTCCTTCCCGGGATCACAATTGATAAGTTTAACGATTGTCTTGTTATAGAGTCTCTTGCACTTGGTACTGACAAGATGAAAGATATGATAATAGATCTGTGCAAAGAAGTTCTTGAAAAAGACGGCATCAAGATCCGCGGAGTATATGAAAGAAGTGATGCCAAGGTTAGAGAACTTGAGGGACTTGAGCGTACCAAGGGTTTTATCGGAGCTGAGTTTGATACAAATGTTGAGATAGTAGAGAATGATATCAAATACATAGTTGATGTTAAAGACGGCCAGAAGACAGGATTTTTCCTTGACCAGAAGCTCAATCGTATGTCTATAAGAACTCTTTGTAAGAATGCAAGGGTTCTTGACTGCTTCACGCATACAGGTTCATTTGGCCTTAATGCTATGGCAGGAGGTGCTAAGTCTATATTATCAGTAGATGCCTCAGACCTTGCCATAGATCAGGCTATGGAGAATGCGCGTCTTAACGGATTTGATGCAAGAAAGTATGAAGGTGACAGCGTCCCTTTAGAAGACGAAAGCGGCGTTGCAGGATACAAGTGCGCAGATATATTTGACCTTCTGCCTTCTCTTGAAAGAAGCGGAGAGCTCTATGACGTAGTAATCCTTGATCCTCCTGCATTCACCAAGTCACGCGCTTCTATCAAAAAGGCTGTAACAGGATACAGAGAGATCAATATAAGAGGTATGCGCCTTGTAAGAAACGGTGGATATCTTGCAACATGTTCCTGTTCTCACTTCATGGACGAAGATCTATTCCTTAAGACTATCAAGGAAGCAGCAAGAGATGCTCACAAGCGCCTTCGCCAGATAGAGTTCCGCCAGCAGGGGCCTGACCATCCGATACTGTGGGCCAATGATACATCATATTATCTTAAGTTCGTGATCTTCCAGGTAGTAGACGAGATCTGATAGTGCCGTATAAATATAAAGTGAGTTTTTGAACACCAGATCAAACTTAAGGCAATTGTTATAAGAAAAATATATAACGGATATAATTTTTTAACAGGATAGATGCTGCAACCCCCGCATTTATCCTGTTTTTTAGCGTTTGGCGCTTTATCCGATAGGCGCGTTGATGCATAAATTGTTTAAAGTGATAAAGTTTTTGTTGACATATGTATGTTTATGCGCTTAGTATGATTAATAATCATCAATTGTATACATGTATATAATCTTAAAAGGGAGGAAGAATTATGAAAAAAAAGTTATTGTCTGTAGTTCTTGCGTCTACGCTTGCGCTTAGCATGATCGGATGCGGAAGCTCTGCAGTTAATGGCGTAACAGAATCAGAAAATTCAGGTAATACAGATGCAGCTCAGACTGGTGGTACAACAGCATCAGGAGATGGCTCATCAGATCTTAATATCATGCTGGAGACTCCTGTTGAATCACTGGATCCACAGCAGGCAACAGATGGTACTTCTTTTGAGGTTATTGCAGACTATACAGATGGTCTTATGCAGATGGATGCAGATGGACAGGCAGTTTATGCGATAGCTGAAAGCGTAGATGTATCTGATGATGGTCTTACATATACATTCCATCTTCGTGACGATGCAAACTGGAGCAATGGAGAGGCTGTAACTGCAGCAGATTTCGTATTTGCATGGCAAAGGGCCGTTGATCCTGAGATTGCTTCTGAATATTCTTATATGCTTAGCGATATCGGACAGATCGTTAATGCGCAGGATATCATTGACGGAACCAAGGACAAGTCAGAACTTGGCGTAACAGCTGTTGATGACAAGACTCTTGAAGTTAAACTCAATGTTCCTGTAAGTTATTTCCTTAGTCTTATGTATTTCCCAACATTCTATCCTATAAATCAGGCTTTCTTTGAAAGCTGTGCGGATACTTTTGCTACAAGCCCTGAGACAACACTCTCAAATGGTGCTTTCATTCTTGATGACTACCAGCCTGCAGCAACAACTATCCACCTTACCAAGAACCCTGATTATTACGGAGCAGACTCAGTTAAGCTTGCTGGTCTTAACTATCAGGTTATCCAGGATTCACAGCAGGCTCTTATGAGCTATCAGAGCGGCGACCTTGATACAACACTTGTTAACGGTGAGCAGGTTGATCAGGTCAAGGATGATCCTGCATTTACAGCAATCGGTGCCGGATACCTCTGGTATATCAGCCCTAACATTCAGGAAGTAAAAGAGCTTCAGAACGTAAATATCCGTTATGCATTCACAATGGCACTTAACCGTGAAGCTATCACAACAGACGTCCTTAAAGATGGATCGGCTCCAACTTATACAGCAGTTCCTATGGACTTCGCAGCAGGTCCTGATGGATCAGACTTCTCTGCTGATCAGGAGAAGTTCTCAGATGTCTGCAGATTTGATGCTGATGCAGCACTTGAGTACTGGAACAAGGGACTTGAGGAACTTGGCGTATCCGAGATTACTATCACATTGATCCACGATGCAGATGATGCTCCAATTAAGGTAGCACAGGTAGTAAAAGAGCAGCTTGAAACAACTCTTCCCGGTCTTACAGTTGAACTTCAGCAGATGCCTAAGAAGGAAAGAGTACAGCGTATGCAGGATGGCGACTTCGAACTTGGTCTTACACGTTGGGGGCCTGACTATGCAGATCCTATGACATACCTTGGAATGTGGGTTACTAACAACTCTAACAACTACGGTTTCTGGAGTAATTCAGAGTACGATGCAATAATCGCTGAGTGCACAACAGGTGAGACTGCTATGGATGCTGAGGCCCGCTGGGCAGCTCTTTACGATGCTGAGAAGATCGTAATGGATGAGGCAGTTATTTTCCCTCTTTATACACAGTGCAACGCAGAACTTATTTCTACTAATGTTTCAGGAATTGAGTTCCACCCTGTAGCTCTTAACAGAGTTTATAAGAACGCAACTAAAAACTAAAATATTAGATTAAAAAAATTGCTGCGCGAGGAAGGGTAGTGATTAATTACTTTTTCTCGCGCTTTTTATCTTATGGGACAACTATGAAAAAATACGTATTAAAACGAGTAATCACAGCAGTTTTCACATTGCTGGCCATAACACTTATTCT
This sequence comes from Butyrivibrio fibrisolvens, assembly GCF_023206215.1. Taxonomy (NCBI): domain Bacteria; kingdom Bacillati; phylum Bacillota; class Clostridia; order Lachnospirales; family Lachnospiraceae; genus Butyrivibrio; species Butyrivibrio fibrisolvens. The sequence continues at coordinate 218,267 of NZ_CP065800.1, read as the reverse complement.
TTTCATACTGATGCAGCTTATGCCTGGCTCTCCATTTAATGATGAGAAGCTCAACGAATCACAAAGGGCTGCTCTATATGCAAAATATGGCCTGGATAAGCCCATTGTTATTCAGTTCTTTCAATATGTTATCAATATGTTTAAAGGCGACCTTGGGGTTAGTTATAAGATTTCCAAAAACACACCTATTACGCAGCTTATTGCGTCAAGACTTCCCATTTCAATTGGAGTTGGATTTGCTGCGGTTTTGATCGGTGCAGTTGTAGGTCTTTTATTGGGACTTCTGGCTGCATTTAAAAGAGATACAGTATGGGATACTCTTGCAACCGTTATTTCAGTAATCGGTGTATCAGTTCCTTCATATGTATTTGCCTTGGCGCTTTCCTATCAGTTTGGATTTAAGCTTGGATGGTTTCCAATGCTCTTTTCAGCAAAAGATGTTGTAGGCTCAAGCGTACTTCCTTCCGTATCACTTTCAATGTTTACCATGGCTTCCATAGCCAGATTCACAAGAGCGGAGATGATCGAAGTACTTGGTTCAGACTACATGCTTCTTGCAGAGTCCAAGGGTCTTTCTGGCAATAAGCTGGTATTTGCCCATGCCCTCAGAAATGCTCTTATTCCGATTATCACAGTATTAGCACCACTTGTTGTTGATCTTATGACAGGCTCACTTGTTGTAGAAAAGATTTTTTCAATACCTGGAGTTGGATCACTTCTTGTAAACGCAATCCAGTCTAATGACTATAACGTCGTTATAGCCCTTAGCTTTATATATTCAGCAATGTACATAGGTATCATGTTGGTTGTAGATATTCTCTACGGCGTAATAGATCCTAGAATCCGTGTGGCAAAGGAGGGCGACTGATATGTCAGAAATTTCAGCATTAAAAAAAGAGCCCTACGTATCAGAAGGACTTAAAGTGGTTGAAAATAAGCCCTACGTCCCAGTTGAATCTGATTTCAGATTAAAGGGAAAAACAGCAGATGATTTTGTGGATACAAACTTTGCATCACAGAATTTCTGGAAAGAAGTAGTTGCAAGATTCAAACGCAAAAAGAGCGCTGTATTTGGTCTTATCTTCGTTCTTGTTATTATCTTTTTTGCATTCGTAGGACCTGTAATGAATGAGTACACATACTCAGGACAGAATCTTGAACTCAAAAACCTTGCGCCAAGAATCCCTATTGTTGAGTACACAGGCTTTTTTGACGGACATGAGAATATCAAGACTACATCAGGAACCAAGACAGTTAACTACTATTTTGAAAAAAAGCTTCCGGATACTTTCTATTGGTTTGGAAGTGACAATTTCGGAAGAGATATCTGGACAAGGACATGGTCCGGTGCCCAGGTTTCACTCATAATCGCAGTAGCAGCTGCGATCATCGATATGATCATTGGAATGAGTTATGGCCTTATCTCAGGATACTTTGGCGGCAAAGTGGATATGGTGATGCAGAGAATACTTGAGATAGCCAATGGTATTCCAAGGCTGGTAATCGTAACACTTCTTCTTTTGGTATTTAAGCCAGGTATGATCACGATCATCGTAGCCTTGATGCTGACTGAATGGGTTGGCATGAGCCGAATTGCCAGAGCTGAGATGCTAAAACTCAAGGAGCAGGAGTTTGTACTGGCATCAAGAACCCTTGGAGCAGGTAACCTCCACATAATCTTTAGTGAGGTACTTCCTAACATAATCGGACCTATCATCACACAGGTTATGTTCTCAATTCCTACAGCTATTTTCACAGAGGCATTCCTGTCATTCGTCGGACTTGGAATTCCTGTACCAAGATGTTCACTGGGATCACTTATCTCTGAAGGATTCAACAGTTTTACAACTCATCCTTATCAGATCATCCCGCCTATTGTTGTGATGGCACTTCTGATGCTGAGCTTTAACCTGGTGGCTGATGGACTCAGAGAAGCTCTTGATCCTAAGTTAAAGGAGATGTAACTGCGACATGAGTGAAGAAAAGAAACGAGAAAAAATACTTGATGTCAAAAATCTTGACATCACCTTTAAGACAACCGCTGGAGATGTACATGCTATCCGCGGTGTGAATATAGATCTGTATCAGGGGGAGACTGTTGCTATCGTTGGTGAGTCGGGTTCTGGTAAGTCAGTAACCATGCGCGCTGCCATGGGAATCCTTGCCAAGAATGCAGTAGTTAACTCTGGAGAGATCATCTACAGATACCGCGATAATAAAGGCGGGATCGACTATAATCCTGACAAAGATGAGACAGCAAAGTGGATAGAAGCTGACATTCTTAAGAAGGATAAAAAGTGGATCAGAAAGCACATCAATGGCCGCAGGATAGCCATGGTATTCCAGGATCCTATGACCAGTCTTGATCCAACCATGACAATTGGTAAGCAGATCATGGAAGGAATGCTCTGGCACTACAAGATCGACAAGAAGGATGCTTATAAAAGAGCAGTTGAGCTTTTAAAAGAAGTTGGTATAGAAGATGCCGAAAAGAGAATGAAGCAGTATCCTCATCAGCTCTCCGGTGGTATGAGACAGAGGGTCGTTATTGCTATAGCGCTTTCCTGTAACCCGGATCTTCTTATCTGTGATGAGCCAACTACAGCTCTTGATGTTAATATTCAGGCCAAGATCCTTGAGCTTATCAAGAAGGTTCAAAAGGAGAGAGATATTGCAGTTATCTACATCACACATGACCTTGGCGTAGTAGCCAAAGTTGCTGATTATGTCAACGTTATGTATGCAGGTAAGATCGTAGAAGTTGGTAATATCAACGAGATCTTCTATGATCCAAGACACCCGTATACATGGGGACTCTTATCAGCTATGCCTGACCTTGGCACAGATGATGACAGACTTTATACAATTCCTGGTTCACCTCCAAATCTTCTTCATGAAAAAGAGGGTGATGCCTTTGCGCCAAGAAATGCCTATGCTCTTGAGATAGATGATAAGCTTGAGCCGCCTATGTTCAAGATTACAGAAACACATTCAGCAGCTACATGGCTTCTTGACAAGAGAGCTCCAAAGGTTGAGATGCCGCAGGAGCTTAAGGCTAGAATAGAAAGAATGAAAAAGGAGGCCAAGGCACATGTCAGCTAATTATAATGCAGCGCCTCTTCTTGAAGTAGAGGGACTTAGACAGTATTTCCCCGTAAGCTCTACATATACAGTCAAGGCTGTTGAGAATGTAAGCTTTAAGGTATATCCTGGCGAAACATATGGACTTGTTGGTGAGTCAGGTTCAGGTAAGTCTACAATAGGAAGAAGTATCATAAGGCTATATGATCCCACAGAAGGTAAGATAAACTTCTGCGGAATGGATATATCCGGAAAGATGAATAGGCATACCAAAGAAAATCTCCGTGTTCAGATGCAGATGATCTTCCAGGATCCTATGGCTTCTCTTAATCCAAGAAAGAAGATCAAGGACATCATCGGTGAAGCTCTTGATATTCATCACGTATGTAAGAGTAAGTTAGAAAGAGATAAGAAAGTAGAAGCGATCCTTCAAAAGGTAGGCCTTGCCAAAGAACATGCAGACCGCTACCCTCATCAGTTTTCTGGTGGTCAGAGACAAAGAGTTGGAATTGCAAGAGCACTTATCTTAAATCCAAAGCTTGTAATTGCGGATGAGTGTATATCAGCTCTTGACGTATCTATCCAGGCTCAGGTTGTAAACCTTATGAAAGATATTCAGGAAGAGCTCGGAACAGCATATCTGTTCATAGCTCATGACCTTTCAATGGTTAAGTATATATCTGACAGGATAGGAGTACTGCATCTGGGACACCTCTTAGAGACAGGTACTACTGACGAGATATTTAATAACCCTGTTCACCCTTATACAAAGAGTCTTCTGTCTGCGATTCCTATTCCAAACCCTGAGCTTGAAAAGAACCGCGAAGCTATAAGCTATGACTACAAGACATCGGGAATAGATTATAACAAGGGTACAGAGCATCTGGTAAGCGGAACTCACTTTGTTAAGTGTACGGATGATGAGTTTAAGGCATGGACTAAGGGATAATAGTGCATATTCGTAGTTTATGACATAATATCATCAATAAGCTTATCAAAAAGTGGATATAAGATCATGACCCACAATCATATGATTTTCAGAAGATTTTATATCCACTTTTACTAAAAAAGTGCTTGACACTGCATACATACTTGTTGTATGATTCTAAATGCTGTTGAGATGGATGTTTTTTGAATTGTCTATGATTTTTATTTGATTTATTGATGTCTCAGCAATACCGAAAGGATTTCAAAGCGGGCTTCATGTACTTCGGATGATTTACAGATGCGCTGCAGCACGATTTATATTGTTCCACCCTTTCAGTGCAGTATCCTTTCGTTTATATATAGCGTGGTATCGCTCGTATATCAGAGCGTTGTATATAAATCTATATTTTATCTATCGGGGTGTGGCTCAGTTTGGTAGAGCGCTACGTTCGGGACGTAGAGGCCGCAGGTTCGAATCCTGTCACCCCGATTTTTTCATGCTCAAATTTCTCTTTTTTATCCACGGATTGATTTAAGCCTTAGATCGCTGACATATTGATAAAGACTGTAATATGTACATTGTAGGTATATATTACAGTCTTTTGTGTTTCTTACATTTTCTTTACAGTTGAGCTATATACAATTTTGAAAAATACCAAAGATAAGATAAATGAGACTACTTCAGATATAGGGAAGGCGAGCCATACTGCATTAAGATTGCCTGTAAGTGATAGCAGATATGCAACAGGTATAAGTACCACCAGCTGTCTGCCTATGGATACGAACAGTGAATAAATGCTCTTGGCAAAGGCCTGGAATATGGAGCCCATAACAATTGAGGCAGCAGCAACCGGGAAGTGTACGGCTATGATCCTAAGTGCCGGTATTCCTATTGCAAGCATATCATCTGATGCATCAAACATTTTTAGTAGTGCCCCCGGGATGAGCTCAAATACTATGGTTCCGACAATCATGATAGTAATAGCAAGAGCAAATGCAAATTTTAAAGAATCATCAATTCTCTTTTTGTTTTTGGCTCCATAGTTGTAAGCAAGAACAGGTATGACACCATTGTTCATACCAAAGATAGGCATGAAGAAGAAACTCTGAAGTTTGAAATATACGCCAAATACAGCAGCTGCTGTTGTTGAAAATGCAATCAGAATCTGATTCATAAGATAAGTCATGATTGATCCTATTGACATCATGAGGATGGAAGGAACTCCTACCATATAAATCTGTCCTATGATTTCAGCTTTGGGTTTAAATATATTAGAAAGTTTGATCTTGATATCATGGTTGTATTTGATATTAAGTATAAGTCCTACAACAGCTGCTATGCTTTGACCCAGTACTGTTGCATATGCTGCACCTGCAACTCCGAGCTTGGGACATCCAAGAAGACCGAAGATCATGATAGGGTCGAAGATGATGTTGATAACAGCGCCTGTCAGCTGAGAGATCATACTATATACTGTTCTTCCTGTTGATTGAAGGAGCCTTTCAAATGTAACCTGACAGAAGAGTCCAAGTGACAGGGTAGCAACTATTCCAAGGTATGCTGCGCCGTCTTCGATGATGGCAGTGTCGCTTGTCTGTGAAGCGATAAAAGCTCTGGAACCGAAAATACCTATAATAAGGAATACAACGAAGTTCATGATAGTAAGTAGTATTCCGGTATTAGCGGCAGCATCAGATCTGTCATATTTTTTTTCACCAAGTGATCTTGATAATAATGAATTGATACCAACACCTGTTCCTGATGCAAGTGCTATCATCAGGTTCTGCATAGGGAATGCAAGTGTTACAGCTGTAAGAGCATTCTCACTGATCTTAGCAACGAAGATGCTGTCTACAACATTGTAAAGAGCCTGCACCAGCATAGATACCATCATGGGCAGGGACATTGAGATAATGAGCTGTTTGACAGGCATTACGCCCATCTTGTTTTCTTTTCTTTGTTCTGACATGTTTTTTACTCTCCTTAATAACCTAGACAGTATAACATGATTTTGTTCAGATGGCATATAAAGAATCGATATAAAACCCAAAACATTCTTAGTGGAAATAATAAAAGGACGGAGTTAGCGGATTTCTTGCATTGCAAGAAATGAACCGCTGACTCCGTCCCTTGGTGTTATTTTAGTGTACAGAAGTTTCTATTGTTGTTCCGATTGATCCGCTACCCTGAACGCCGAATTCTATGCTACTTCCTTCCGGAATAGTGGAGTTCCATTCTACGGGAGTGATCACATAGTAGTCACCCTGTTCTTCGATATTAACATTCCAGCTTGCTGTGATATTAACATCGCTCTTTTTTACAACTACTGTCCATGTATTAACTGTGCTTCCTGTGTTAGATACCTTGAAGTTGACCTGGTATCCGCTGCCCCAGTTGTTGATGGAATATTCAACGCTAAGGCCTGTAGCTGCAGGCTGTTCCTGCTCCGGAACTGCAGGAGTTTCGGAAGGAGTTTCTGCAGGAGTTTCTGAAGGTGTTTCGGCTGGTGTCTGAGAGCTGCCGTTATTTACCTTCTCAAACTGCCACTGCTGATTGGATCCGCCGTTGTATGTCCACTGGCATACATTTGTGCCATCATCTGTTTTCTTTTCGTATACATCAAGATATTTTGCAGCATCAGAACACTTGGTTCCGATTGTATATACGCCGCTTACATCAGTGTTCTTGACTATAAACTGCTGAGCTGTTCCGCCGTATGCACTGTAGATACCTACATTGGTTCCGTCATCGTTCTCACCGTTAGCTACGTCGAGCATTACATTGCCAAGCTTGTTTGTAAGAGTGATATATCCGTCTGAAGTATTAGTAACATACCATTTCTGACCATCAACTCCTGAACCTGTCTTGATGACAACGTTCTTCCAACCATCTGCGTTATCAGCATCTACTGTAAGATATTTCTGGGAAAGTGTGTTTTTGATATAGTACCATCCGTCTTCAATAGTAGCTGTCTGGTTGTTATTTGAAGGTGTAGGTGTTGGAGTAGGGGATGGCGTTGAAGATCCCTGTCCTATTACTTCTTTGTATGCCTGGATAACCTTGGAGTATGCAGGCTTAGCATTACCTGGTGTGTAGAAAAGAAGAGGAGCTGCATTGCTTATCCATGTTGTCTTGTCGGAAAGTCCCCACCATGTAACACCGGAGATATTACCACCGCTTTTCTTGATGCTGTTGATGTTCTTGAAAAGGTTGTATGCGTAGTTTGCAAGATCTGTATCACCTTTGTTGGTGATATCAAGCTCTGTTATCTGAACTTCAAAACCTGCATTTACAAAAGACTTAAGTGCAGCTGTATAGTAATCAACTGATGGGAAATTAGTTCCCAGGTGAGACTGCATTCCGACACCTGCGCAGACTTTTCTGCCATCATTGATATAGTTAACAAGTTTGATTACGTCGTTGACTTCCATGTACGTATTGTAATCATTATAAAAAAGCTTAACTGAATCTGTAAGTTTGAAGTATGAAAGTGTGTCATAAGCATAATTGAAAGCTTTCTTGACATAAGAAGCGTTGGTCTTGTTGCTGCCATAGACTGCTTCCCATCCTGAGTTAGAAGCGTGAAGGATCTCGTTGGCAACGTCCCATGCATATACAACGCTTCCGTACTGGTTTGTATATACGTGATTCATTACTGTCTTAACATACATCTCAAGACGGGCATCCATTGTGGATGAGTTAACAAAACCAGATCCTGCATTGAAACCATTCCTGAAGAACCATGAAGGAGTCTGGGAGTGCCATACAAGAGTATGAGCTCTCATCTTAAGACCATTGTTGTAGCAGATCTTCATAACTTCATCTACTGTATTGAAGTTGATCCTTGGAACATAGCTTTCTTTGTAGTTGTCAGGGATGTAGTAACCTTGGCTTTTGGCCTGTGATACTGAGATAAGAGTAGGTGATCCGCCAAGAAGAGCATCCGGCTTCATCTCGTTTTCAAGAGTGATACTGTTATAATCTTTTTTTAATGTAGCAAGTGTATTCGCATCTTTGAGCTGGTAGAGATTGATACATGTTCCGGAATAACCGTAAGTGGCTCCGTAAGTGCTTAAAAGAGAATCCTGTGCTGCATATGCACTTATCGTGGATACAGAAGCTGTCGCACATACCAGAATCAGCATGAGCATGATCTTTGCAACGATGCTGTATAACTTATTAGCTGCTTTTTGCATTTTGTAATCCCCCTCCTGTTTGATTTGGAGTTGTAAAAAGAAGTGTCAGGCGTATATAACAGATGCATCTGTAATAAGGCCTGAATTTAGAATGTTACTGTGCTCGAGCACCCTCATTCTAGCAACAATCAATGCTTCGAACTTCCTAAAAATTGCGCTCTTGTTTCTACATATTGCGATTAATGTAATATAGATATTGACAATTTGAACATTTGCAACAAAACGTGTAATATGATTTTGAATATGTTGCACAAAAGCATTTGAGAATATGGGGTAAAACGGCGTGAAATAAGGGATTTTGCGCTATTGTGGAAGTATACTAAAAATATACATGGTTGTTTGTGAAAAAACGACAATATTAAGAACAATGTAAAAGTTTGTAAAAACAAATCGATTTATGTATGGTTGCAAGAGCAAAATGATCTTTGGGTGCGAAGAAATGCCCTCTGGTGACGGAGGTAAGGAACCATTTTTGTGTCCTAAAATGGTCTCTTACCTCCGTCACCAGGGGGCATCGTAGCTTAAGAGAACTCTTTTCTTAGCCACAGATCTGCAGGACCTGCGGTCATAAGTATTATAAGATAACCTTCACTTAGATGAGTTTTGATATTTGCTGACAGGTCATCATCAAGCTCGGCTATTTGTGCTTTATCTTTGACGTTAAGATCATCTATGAATTCGCTTGGGGTTATTATCCTTAAGGATTCATCCTCTCTTGTGAGATATGTGGGGAGCCAGTAAACTTTATCTGCCCCGTCAAAAGCGTCCTTGTACAGATGGCGAACTTCATGCTGACGGGTATTCTGGTGAGGCTGATATACTACTACAACGCCTTTTTTGCCGGTTTTAGCAGCTTCCTCTATGGCTATCTGAATTGTTGACTTAACTTCTTCAGGATGATGAGCATAGTCTGTATATACACCATCTGTAATACGTTCGAAACGTCTTCCAACGCCCGGGAAGCTGTTTAGTACATCAGCAATCTTCTCATCAGGAACATTTTTGCCAGTAGCTTTAAGCATTCTCTTTATTGCTTCAAAAGCTGTTGTAGCATCCTCACGTCTTGCATTTCCAGAAATAGTTATATTTTTATTAATGCCTTTGATGATATTTAATGCCTTGCTAGCTTTCTCAAAATGATCAATAGCATGTCTTGCAGCATCCGGCGTTCCAAAGATGACTTCAGATGACTGATCTTCAAATCTTAAAAAAGCATCTTCGTAGTCTTCTCTTGTCTTGTAGATGTCAGGATGATCATATGAAACGAATGTTATAAGAGACAGCCATGGATCAAAGTTAAGGAAATTCCTGTCATATTCATCAGCTTCATAGATAAAGAATTCATCCCCTTCCTTATAAGAACCAGAGGGAGCAAATCCCAGTGTTGTTCCCACAAGGTATGAAGATGGAAGGATAGGGTGGTTATTGTCATCTACAAGCTTATTAACAGCCCATACAAGCATTGATGTAGTAGTAGTTTTGCCATGTGTTCCGGCAACGGCTACCATTTTAAGACCAAGGTCATTGACGAGTTTTGCGATAAGTTCATCTCTTTTGGATACTTTTATGCCGCTTTCTATAGCAGCAACAAGTTCTGGGTGATCTTTTGGAAGTGCAGAAGTATAGATGAACCAGTCGATTCCCACTTCATTCATCTTTTGCTTAAAATATGTTCCATCCTGCTCACCGACATAGTATTCTATGTTTGCTTTTTCAAGTTCGGGTGCAATAGCACCATAGCTTCTATCTGAGCCATAGACATTAATACCGGCTCTGCGGGCCATAAGTGCAAGAGGCCCCATGCCTGTTCCGGAGATTCCGGCTATATATATATTCATAAAGATATCCTTCTTTCGAAATATTATTGCGTATATGAAAATATCGCTTCAAAAATCATATCATATCTGGAAAGTTTGTCCACCATCTGACCTGATACGTATCATAACGCCGGTAAGTCTATCACCTGGAAAACGCTAGTTGCATCAGAACTTTATAAGGCAAAAAATTTGAAGCAAGCTTGAATTAAAGAATAGAGTCTTTTATGATAAGAAGAAAAAGATTAATAAAGGAGTGTATAACCTTGGCTTTTTTAACATTTGTCGATGGCAGTGCCAATCTTCCTAAGGAATTACTTGAGGGCATAAATGTCCTGCCCTGTGACTATCTTGTTAACGGAGAATCCAAAACATATACAGGAGATCTGGAATCTTTTGATGCACATGCATACTATGAGGGATTAAAAAAAGGCGATAAGATTCAGACCAGCCTTCTAAATACAGCAACTTTCCTTGAGCACTTCACACCTCTTGTCAAAGAGGGCCACGATATCATATATATAAGCATGAGCTCCGGAATAAGCGGAACTTATAACGCTGCTATAAATGCCGCTGATGAACTTATGGAGGAGTATCCGGAGAGATTTGTTCATATTGTTGACTCCCAGGGATGCGGTTTTGGTAGTGGAATTCTAGCCATGAAAGCGGCAGATTTGAGCCGTCAGGGCGTGGATGTAAGGGAAGCTGCCAGGATAGTTGACGAGGCAGTGCCTCATGCCTGTCAGTATTTTACTGTGGATGATCTTAACTTCCTCAAAAATACCGGACGTGTCAGCGGTGTAACAGCAAGTATCGGAACTGTTCTTAATATCAAGCCTATCCTCTTTGGAGACAAGACAGGACATATCATATCCTGTTCCAAAGTTCGAGGTCGCAACAGTTCTATATCTGCAATTGCAAAAAAATATCAGGAAAAGAGAATGGATACTCCCGATCAGACTGTATGTATCTCTCATGGTGACTGCCTTGAAGATGCCAAGACTCTCGAAAGACTTGTTAAGGAAATAAATCCTGCTGCAAAAGTTACTATAGCATCACACGAACCATTCTCAGGCGCTCATGTAGGCCCGGGAATGCTGGGACTTTTCTTCTGGGGTACAGAGAGATAAGGTGACGGAGTTGCCAAAGGACAGCAAAACCTTAAAAAGCCGTCCAAGTGGGAAGTCTGAGTTAGAACTTATAAAAACATAGTATAAAAAACTCTTGTATTAATTAACGAATTGTTGTAGAATACAATCCGCAACAACGACAGTTCATTTGTACCTTCCTGTCGATAAACAAAACCAGGACTACGTTAGGATAAGTTGGAAATAAAGCCGTTTTTATAGCATGTTTTAATAAGAGTTATGACATACTCTTATATTAGAACAAAGATGCGATAATATATGTCCTATAAGTGGTTCTGCATATATGCAGGGCCACTTTTTTAGTGCGCCTAGCGGCGCACGCTTTTTTTCCAAAAAAGTTTTATGCGTTATCCAAGCGCGATGAGAGGTTTATTTTGAAGAAGATTATTATTGACTGCGATCCCGGAATTGATGATTCACTTGCTATAATGTTGGCTTTGCAAAGCCCTGAGGTAGAAGTTGTCGGTATTACGATAGTTGCCGGTAACGCTCCTTCAAAGATGGGATTTGAGAATGCCAAGAAAGTATTGAACTTCCTTGGAAGGCTGGATGTGCCTGTGTATGTAGGCGCCGACAAGCCTAGAGTCAGAGACTATGTCAATGCTCTTGATACTCACGGAAGTGACGGACTTGGCGAGAGTTTCCTGCCGGAAGTTGAAGGACAGTCTATTCCTTCTAAGAGCGCAGTAGATTTTCTTAAAGAGACCTTGAGAAAAGGGAATGTATCTGTTGTGGCACTTGGTCCTTTGACCAATCTGGCACAGCTGATCGATGAAGATCTTGATGCTTTTCTTGCTATAGAAAGACTTGTGTCTATGGGAGGCAATTTTAGAAGCCATGGCAATTGCTCTCCTGTTGCAGAGTACAACTATTGGGAAGACCCTGACAGTGCTAAGGTTGTGTATAACACTCTCTATGAAAATGGACGCATGATCGAAATGGTCGGTCTTGATGTTACAAGGAAGATAGTGCTTACACCAAATATCCTTGAAGATATGAAAAAGGCAAATCCTAAAGTCGGAGACTTTATAGAGAAGATTACCTGGTTTTATTTTAAATTCCACTGGGAATGGGAGCACATTAGGGGATGTGTGATAAATGATCCTTTGGCTGTTGCGCAGTTTATAGATCCCGGAATTTTAAAAGGTATTGAAGCTTATACAGATGTAGAGACCGGTGGCATAAGCCTTGGACAGACCGTAGTGGATTCTATGGGCTTTTATCGTAAGACAAGCAATGCACTTGTCTATACAGATGTGGACGTTGATGCTTTCTGGGATATGTTTCTTAACAGGATACTTTCTTTATATTAAAGTTTGAAAGTGTTCCACTTTCAAACCCAAATTGATGGCGCGAGCTCCATCAATTTGAACCATTAGCCACTCGCTTAGCTCGTGACATGAGGTTAAAAATGGAGCGTATGAAAATGAAATACAACGTAAAAAAACTGACAATTATCGCTGCAGCTGTAGCGATCAACATCGTAGGAAGCAAGATAGCTCTTGTGCTAAGCCTTCCTATATTCCTTGACAGCATAGGAACAATGCTTGCAGCATTTACACTTGGACCAGTAGCAGGCGGTCTTACAGCACTTGTAGGAGGACTTATATGCGGCGTTACAGGAGATGTATATGCTATATACTTCTCACTTAGCGGTGTGCTTATGGGTGTGATCGCAGGATTTTTGTTCAGAAACAAGAAAAAAGATCCGGTTTCGATTCTTTGGAAGACTTTTTTTGTAGTGCTGCCTGCATCTATGCTTTCAGCATGCATTGAGACATTTCTTTTTGGAATTACATCAGCTGTATTCACTACATTTGTAGTACAGGCTCTGTCACAGACAGCACTCAAACTATTTGGAGGTGCATTCCTTACACAGCTTGTAACTGACTATGTAGATAAACTTGTTGCTAATTTCCTTGTAGCTGCATGTGTAAAAGTACTCCCAAGCGGATTTATAGATTACAAAACAAGAACAGCAGAATAAGAGAAGGTTTTTATAAGTATATCGGCACATCCATAAATGTAGATGGATGTGCCGATTTTTTTACCAGATAAAATTAGATTTTAGCTGTTCACCGTTGTCGATAAGAAGGTCCTGACCTGTCATACTTTTGTTGACATTGGTGAGATAGTAAGCAAGTTCTGCGATCTCGTCAGCCGATGCCCAGCGGTGCAGGAGAGTCTCATTAAGGCACTGCTCCATAAGATCCGGATCATCCATGATATGAGAATTGAGTGGAGTATATACTCCTCCTGCGGATATACTGTTAGATGTAGCTCCGTACTTGGCCAGCCTTAGTGCGGTATTTTTCATGTAAGTAACCACGCCGCCTTTACTGGCAGCATATTCAGGGAATTCCGCACCGTTTGATGCACTTGACGAAGCCATGAATAGGACAGAATGTATGCTGTTTGTAAAAGCATATTTTTCTGTAACTGCTATCGTAGCTTTTAGATTGGTATCAATCACACCTGGGCCGTCCTGAATTCCAGCGTTATTGATAAGAACCTCCACATTGTCTATGTCAGGAAGTTCGCTTGTGATATCAACTATCATATGAGTATAATAGCTGTCCTTAAAATCTGTATCCTGTATGTCAAAACCTATAACTTCATGTCCCATTGAAACATACTTCCTGGCACATGCAAGGCCTATTCCCTGACTGGTTCCCGTAATCAGTATTCTCATAAATTAACCTCATGTCGCGAGCAAAGCAAGTGACTGATTTGCTTCTATTATTACAATCTTTGTCTTCTTGACTTATAAGCAGGAAGACTGAGTTATATATTTTATAATAAGTAAAAAATGATCCGGAAGCAATTGCTATAAGATATCAGGAAGTTTCAAACTGATAGGTATACTATTTTTGGCTAAAAAATTGTATGGGTATATAATGAGGTAGGTGTCAAAAGTTCCTTTGGACCCTTACAAATACTTTAATATAGAAAGGATGGAATAGTATATGAAAAAGAAAATGTTAAGTAGTATTGCAATGTGTCTGTCAGTGGCACTCGTCCTTCCGGGGTGCTCTGGTTCTAAAGGTCAAGAGGATGCTGGTGTTTTGGCTTCTGAAAATGCCGTGACTGATAATTCTGCTGAAGATAATAATTCATCTGCAAGCGACGCTACTAATGAAACTGATGATAGCTCTTATGATCCTTCATCGTTCAATGTATCTGATGTATATGAGGCTCCATCACAGGAATCTTCCGTGGATATATCAGGCTGTGATACCTTCACTCAGATAGTAGATAAGCTTGAAGATGGTAAGGGATATGCTAATGTAACTATAGGTGATGCTGATGTACTACTTGTGTCGAGCGGAACTTATGAATGGGAAGAGGGAATTTATGCGGCTATAGACGCAGACATTTTTATCTATAAAGATGGAGCCCCTCAATATCTTGGAAGTGTATGCGCAGGTGGAACTGCATATCCGTTAGAAGTAGCGGATGGCAATCTGTACGTTGGCGGCAACCATTTTATGACCAAGTATACAATTGATAGCGAAAATATGGTCGAGCTTGAAGAGACATATGTCAGCTATGACACAGATGGCAACGACACATATTATTATAAGACCTGCAACAGTCAGTTTGAGGATTATGATGAGGAAACTGCTAAGAGCCGCTTTGACGAGCTTTTTGCAGAACTTGATAATGTAGAGGTTATAGAATTCCAGCCTGTAGGAGGCGCGTCTTCAAGCAGCCAAGTGCCGGCTTATGAATATCCGGGACCGGAACTTTTTTATACTGTACTGTATGATTATATGATCGATGAACTGTCTAAGGGCTATTCAGATTATGACGTATGCATCCCTTGCCCTGTTATCATATCAGAAGATGAATCTGATAAGGATGATATCAAGGTTTATGGCAACTTCTGGATCTTCAATTATAATCTTAATGGAGACGTGCTTGAGTGTACATCAGGTGGTTCATATCCGGGATGTATACATCTTAAGAGCACCGATGAAGGTTATGAAGTTATATCTATGGATATAGTAGAAGATGGCGCTGACTTTGATGAGAGTGCCAAGAAGATATTTGGCGATCTGTATGATACATTTATAAAAGACGGCGAAGATGAAAATGTAAGAGAAGAGATAAGAGCTCAGATAATCGCTAACTATGTGGCTGCAAATGGCCTTAATATCACATCTTATCAGGATTACGGATGGGATCCGGTAGCGCTTCCTGAAGAAAACATAGATTCATTTTATAGTACTCTGGACTAAGCTTTGATAAAGAAATAAAAACTTCTCACTTGCCAAACTGACTCCATCTTCTGGAGCTGTTTTTGTCATAGTGGGAAGTTTTTGATTTAGGAAAAATATTTATGGCTTAATGAACTTATGCAGCATTATCTGTAGCTTTTTTCTGAAGAAAAGCCTCTGTACGCTTTTGGACATTCTCCTGAAGATTTACAAAAAACAGGAAATTGTCATATAGGTGAAGACTTCCTTCCGGGAAAATAGAAAGTACCGGAGGATATTCATTTACATCTATATCAGTTACAATAAGAGTCCCCCTTACAGGATCGATGTAGGCCCCGTATCTGCCTTGATCTACTGAGAGGATAGCACCTGTTTTACTGTCCTGAGTTACGCTGCCCTTATTGAGTGACCTGTCGGCAGGAGCTGTATCTGTGCTCCAGGTAAGAGGATTTATAGAGATCGCTTTTGTGCCATTAGGGACTATTATCGTATCTGTAACGCCGAATGCTTCGCAGTCATAGCTTACTACAACGCCGGTATCTGTCTCGCCTGTAGCGGGGACTATCTGAGGATACTTCAAGATCATATCCTCTGTCATGCACCAGCCGATAGCGTATACAGCTATAAGGTTATCTCTAAGATAGGATGCTCTTTCACCTGATCCGCCGTAATACTCTTCAAGTATCCTGTAACACATGTCTGCACCTTGAGAGAAACCGGCCAGAATCAGTGGACGTCCGTTGTTTTTGTGCTCCAGATAGTATCTGAATGCTGCAGAGACATCCATGTAAGCATTGTTCATAACTGTATCTCTTGCAGCGCTATCCTCCATAGAATATACATTTATAGAAGCCTGCCTGTAATAAGGAGCATAGATTCTTGCAGTATTAGCATATATGGCTTGTTGCTGATTCATTGCATTTCTGAAGATCTTTTTAAAAGCCGGAGTGATCGCAGAATTGGTCTCACTTTTGGTATCAACAGTAGGAGCAACTATGAATACATCTACGCTGTTTTCGGGATAGGCTCCATCGTATAGCCAGTTATCCTGTCTGGAATAGTCAAGAGAACTTGTAAATGGAAGGACATTGACGGCATATGCGTTGATAGCTATGTGCGGATAGATAGTAAATAATACGATCAGTGATAACAGAATCAGTGATATTTTTTTCTTCATAAAATACCTGCCTTTCGTATATTTGAAAAAAGTCATACTAACTAAATACATGGTAGTGGTTTTAGTACTAATAATAAAAAATATACTGATAATATAAAGTGTACCATATTTTGGATATAAAATATCAATAAACAAACAATATAATGACAACTATTTAGATGCCGATAATCATTGCATTATGATATCATTAGCAGTAGTGAGTTGTTGATGAATTGCGAGGAAAGATAATGATTAAAGTTGATCTCATAACCGGATTCCTTGGTTCGGGCAAAACAACATTTATAAAAAAGTATGTCAGATTTTTGAATGATCAGGGGATCAAGATATGCATACTTGAAAATGATTACGGTGCTGTTAATGTAGATGTAGCGCTGCTTGAAGACATAAGAAGCGACATGTGCGGCGTTGAGATGATAGTCGGAGGTGACGGACGAGAAGCTCACCAAAGAAGACTTAAGACCAAGCTCATAACGCTTGCTATGTCAGGATATCAAAGAGTTATCATTGAGCCTTCCGGGATATTTGATATGGATGAATTTTTTGATACCCTTTATGAATCTCCCCTTGATAACTGGTATGAGATAGGCAGTGTCATAGCGATAGCATCTGCAGATCTTGAAGATAACCTCTCTGAAGATGCAGATTATGTCCTTGCATCTGAAATAGCTGATGCGGGAATAGTAGTATTGTCCAAAACAGAAGATGTATCGGATGAGCAGATCACAAAAGTCAAAGAGCATATCAGAACTGCCTTACTTGGAATAGGCGTTAAGAGGCAGGATATATTCAGATCAGCTGAAGCTTTTGATAACTTTTTTATTAATAAAAAGGCAGATGGGCTATCAGATGATGACTTTAGAAGGATAGCTTCGGCAGGCTATGTACATGGAGATTATGAAAAAAAGCAGCTGTCCATGACAGGCTCCGGTGCTTTAGGAAATGATGGCGGTTCATTTTCAAATCTGTATCTGTTTGGAGTCACGCTTACAAAAGATGAGCTTATAAGTAGTATTGATAAAGCTATTAATGATCCCAAATGCGGACACATCATCAGGATCAAAGGCTTCGCCAAAGATGGTGCTGAAGGATATATAGAAGTTAATGCAACAAGAGAAAAGCTAAGTATAAATCATATCTCTAATGCCCAGGAAGTAATCATAGTCATAGGAGAGAATCTAAGCTCTGATAAGATAAACAATTACTTTCCTACAGCAGATTTTGAAAATTTGCTAAAATAAGTGCGAAGTTTGATGTCTAATTTAATAATCGCTTCTTCTACTTACAAAAAATACACCAGCCCTTGCGGCCTTGGAGATTCAGAAAAAACTATTTTTTTTGAATCGCCATGGCTGCAAGGGTTTCTACACATTTTTTATGAAATTTTGGCCTATATAGCAGATGTGATACAATATAATATAGGATTTTGACATAAATGCAAGTTGCACATGTCGGCTCTATCCTAAATACAACTTGGGAGACGCTCTATATATTATGAAATTCCTATTTGTTTCGAATTATATCAATCATCACCAGATCCCTCTGTGCGAAGCTATTATGAGGATAATTGGTGATGAGAATTTTATATTTGTTCAGACCCAGCCTATGGAAGAGGAAAGAGTTCGCATGGGATGGGGTGTTGATGTGTCATCTCTGACTTATCTTAAGATCTATGATAATGACAAGATATTCACTCTTAATGCAATTAATGATTTTGATGTAGTAATGCTTGGATGGACTGAGAATGATGAAGTAAGGGAAGCTTGTCTTAAAAGAGCTGATAGCGGAAAACTCCTACTTCGGATGAGCGAAAGGATATATAGAGAAGGTCAGTGGAAGGCAATATCCCCTAAAGGCCTTATCTCAAAATACAAAGAACATATCAGATTTAGAAATAAAAAAGTATATATGCTTTGTAACGGAGCCTATGTTGCCTCTGATTTTGCTCTTATAGGTGCATATCCTAATAAAATGTTTAGATGGGGATATTTTCCTGAATACAGAGAATATACCAAAGAGCAGATGAGGAATATGAAAAGGATGGAGGACAACAAGACACCACGTATCCTGTGGGCCGGAAGGTTCATGGACGGTGTCAAGCATCCGGAATTTGCCCTTGAACTTGCTGCATATTTAAAGGAGAAAAACTATTCATTTCATATAGATGTGGTTGGAGACGGAGAGATGGGGGATGATCTTCACTACTATGTCGATGAGAACAGACTTACTGATGTTGTGACCTTCCACGGCTTTCTCCCTCCGGGCAGAGTAAGACAGATGATGGAAGAGGCTCATATATATCTGTTTACAAGTAACAACCTTGAGGGCTGGGGCGCTGTTGTTAATGAAGCTATGAATGCAGGCTGTGCTGTTGTAGCAGGCTCCATGGCAGGCGCAGTCCCATATCTTATCAAAGATGGAGAGAACGGCTACATCTACAATGCAGAAGACCTCCAAAGCTTCCTGAATAAGGCAGAAGATCTGGTCAGACACCCATCCAAACAACAGAAGTTTGGCAATAACGCCTACAATACGATCAAGGACCTGTGGAATAGCAACATTGCCGCCAGACGCCTTATAGACTTCTGCACAGCAATTCTCAAAGATAAAGAATACATAGCCCCAAACGAAGGCCCCATGAGCTACGCCCCAATAATAAAACCATACATCAATCCCGAAAAATAGATATAGCTACTATCTACCTTGACGGTTCAGCACACCCATGTAAAGACCTTGTGTATGCTGAACCGTCTATGCGGCTCTTATCGTGCTCCCTGCCTTACTGATGGAGGAACCATCCAGCCGGCAAACTTCATGATGGAACGGCTCTGAGTTGCAACAACTTTCTTGCGCCAGTCTCTTGGCGCTTCTCCAAAATCTTCCAGAAAATGACGATTAAAACTTGATAATGAGTGAAAACCTACTTCATCAGAAATGTTGAGAATAGGCATCTCTGTTGTGCGTAGAAGAACAGATGCCTTCTGAACTCTGATGTGATTAAGGTATCTAAGTGGTCCGTCCCCGACTATAGCAGTGAACAAGCGCCTGAAGTGAGTTGGTGACAAGGAACACATGGCTGCCAGATCTTCCATTACAAAATCTTCCATGTAATGCTCCTGGATATAGTCGATAGCAGGTGCGATAACAAGGGCATTCTCGTGAGGATGCTCGCTTGCTGTTAGTTCATACTCTTTGTATATAGGGAAAAGCTTGACTATGAGCGCCATAAGTAAACCTCTTACTGAGAACTCATAGTTGCTGCCTTTTCTTCTAAGTTCGCAGATCGCGGCTGTTACAAGGTTGTAGATATCGGGATATTCTGACCTTGGAAGTATCCCATAATAGTTGTGGATCATCTTGTTGAGCTCTGCTGAGTGCTCCAGAGCGCTTAAAGGGAATAAAGGCTCAAGAAGAGACTGTATATCAACAAATATATAGGACCATTTGCTGGCACATCCCGGATCTGAATATGTGGTATGGGATATGTTGTTGGCTACGATGGTGACATCTCCCGCGTGAAATGAACGCTTCTCACCCATAAATTCCATGGTACCGCTGTCTGTCTCGCATAGTCCTATTTCAAGGCAGTTATGAAAATGAAGAGTACCTGAAGGAATATCAGAGATCCTCCACTGTTCTCCTGAAAGAAGTAATACCGGAAAATATTCCGGTAGATCATAGCTTCTGAATTCTATTGTTTGCTGCTTTGATTTGGGCATATTGTCTAATACCTCCATGTGAATTCACTATCAAGTATATAATATGACGGAAAATAAAGTAAAGTTTCGATAATGCATTTCTGACCGAAAAAATGAACGAAAATCAAAATAATTTATTGTATATTAAATTAAAAATGCAGGTAAAAACATGATAATCAACAAAAATCACTAACAAATTTAGTAAATAATAGACAATGGTTGGTGATTTTGATTTTATTATGGTTGAAAATGCATAGTTTTTGTGGATGAAATGAAGTGAATAAATGACCATATAACCATACAATTGAAAATGTAATAAATGTTCGTCTGATCCAGCATGATCTAGCTGGAATGATATAATAGCTATTTGATATAAAATTATACAATTAGTATATTGGTTTCTGATATTCTTGGAGGAGGTTTCATAATGGGTAAAGGTAATAAGGCGGTAGCAAAGACTGTACCGCAAGTAAAGACAAGCTGGAAAAAAGCGTTTAAAAGAGACTGGCAGCTATATCTGCTATTGATTTTTCCGCTTGCCATGGTTTTTCTATTCAACTATGCAGCGTATCCGGGACTGAGAATGGTATTCATGAACTATAAAGTCATGAAGGGATACAGCGGAAGTGACTGGGTAGGCATGAAGAACTTCGTGGATCTGTTCACCGGAACTTCAAGTGCAAGGTTCTTCATGGCTCTTAGGAATTCAATAGTATTTAACCTTCTGGATCTTGCTCTTGGATTCCCGATGCCAATAATACTTGCAGTCATGCTCAATGAGCTAAGATTTCCAAAATACAAAAAGGTAACACAGACAATTCTCTATCTGCCACATTTCCTTTCATGGGCAGTTATCGGTTCCATCGCACTTACGATGTTCCGTACCAATACCGGTCTTATCAACATGACACTTACAAGTCTTGGTTGGATAGACCAGGGTATTCCTTTCCTTACTGAGAAGTTTCACTGGGCTGTAACTTATCTGCTCATCGGTGTATGGCAGGGAATGGGATGGGGATCTATCCTGTATCTTGCAGCAATAACAGGTATAAGCGGTGACTTGTATGAAGCAGCTATGATCGATGGCGCAAACCGCTGGCAGAGAATATGGCATATCACACTTCCCGGAATCCGTCCTACAATCGTAACTCTTCTTATCATGAACCTTGGACGTCTTATGGGATCGAACCTTGAAAGACTTGTAGCACTTGACAATGCTCTTGTAAGAGATTTCCAGTATCAGCTGGCGGTATACATATATGATTACGGTTTTTCCGGTCAGCACTATTCTATAGGTACTGCAGCTAATCTGTTCCAGTCACTTGTCGGTCTTGCAATGGTACTGATCGCAGACAGAGTTGCCAAAGCTCTTGGCGAAACAGGACTTTTATAAAGGAGGACCAAGATGGATACAGCGGTTTTTAAGGGAGGCAAGGTAATGGCCGGCAAAAGAAAAGATAAAGAAAATGATATCTCTGCAGGTGGAAGCAGGGCTATCAGCAAGCTTCACATAAGTGATGTTGTAATAGTACTGATAATAGGAATCTTATCACTCACATGTCTGCTTCCATTCTGGCATGTAGCAGTAAAGTCTATATCATCCAATGCTGCAGTTGCTGCAAAGTCTGTATATCTGTGGCCCATAGATGTAACTTTAGATGCATACAGATCCATCGTTGAAGATGGAAGTATGACTCATTCAATGATCTATAGTGTAGAAGTTACTGCAATCTTCACATTGCTTGGTATGATCGTATGTACCTGCGCAGCATATCCTCTTTCCAAGAAGAGACTTAAGGGAAGAGCAGTTATAACATTTTTACTGATGGTTCCTATGTACTTTGGTGCAGGTAATCTTCCTACATACCTTTTGTATAGTGACCTTCATCTTCTTAACACAATGTGGGTTCTTATATGGCCACTTATATACTCAGCTTACAATATGCTGATCATGAAGAACTATTTTATATCAAATATACCGGATGAGCTTGAGGAGTCAGCATTCCTGGATGGAGCTTCAAACTTACAGATCCTGTTCAAGATAGTGCTTCCTCTTTCTAAGCCAATCCTTGCAACACTGACTCTCTTCTATGCAGTAGGTCGTTGGAATGCTTACGGCGACAACATGTACTATATCAGAAGTAATGAACTTAAGATGGCTCAGTACAAGCTCTACGAGATGATCTTAAATGCTCAGGAAGCAGCTTCTACAGCTCTTACAGAGGCAACCAATGTGACATCTACACCTGAAGTACTTCAGGCAGCATCGGTTATGTTCGTAACAATACCGATCATCATTATCTATCCTTTCGTTCAGAAATACTTCGTAAAAGGAACTATGGTTGGTGCGGTAAAAGGTTGATTTTTAATGGCATAATCACCATCCATGGTGATTATGTACAGCCATTAAAAAGTCAACTGTGCTCCAAGCACGAAGGTTAAAAAGTAAATAATAAAGTCTTTATTAAAAGGAGGATTTTATATGAAAAAGAAAATGCTAAACAGAAGCCTTGCTATTGCAATGAGTAGTGCAATGGTAATGGGCGCACTTGTTGGATGTTCCAGTTCAACAGGGGAGAGCGGAACAGACACACAGACATCACAGGACACGACTCAGAAGGAAGCTGATAACTCAGCTACTACAGCTGAAGGCGGAGAGCAGGCAGCAGAAGGCTCAGGTATTGACTCCTGGCAGCCATTTGCAGATAACGTAACTATTCAGATCCCTGTATATGACAGAGGCGGAGAAGTAGATGTTACTAACAACTACTGGACACAGTGGGTACAGACCAATTTTGGTGACAAGTACAACATCACAGTTGAGTTCGTAGCAATCCCTCGTGGAGACGTTCTCAATGCATATGCTAACCTTGCTAACGCTCAGGATCTTCCTACAATCCTTATGGAATACGACTTCCCTAAGCAGGCACAGTGGGCTGATGACGGATATCTTCAGGAACTTGATCTTGAGAAGTTCAAGACTGTAGCTCCTAATTACTATGCAATGATGGAAGAGCAGGGCAACCTTGACTACACAGATCTTAACGACACAACATATTTTGCCCTTGCAGAAAGACCTTATTCACAGAACACATACAACTATGTAACATTCTATCGTCAGGACTGGCTTGATCAGATCGGCATGGAATATCCTACAACTTGGGATGATACTCTTAAAGTTTACGAAGCTATCAAGGAAGCAGGACTTTCTGAATATCCTGCAGGTGGAACCAAGATCTCTGGTGCAGGTGTAGACCAGAACTATGGCTATAGAAAGAACCCTCAGGATGAATATGAGTGGGCTACAACAGGTGATTATGCTATCCCTGCTCTTTCTACAGAGGCTCAGAAGAACCTTCTTAAGAGAAGAAACGAACTTTACAACCTTGGATATTTCAATCCTGACTTTACACAGAGAGAAGCTACAGATGGCGAAGCTGACTTCATCGCAGGCAATGCATTTACATACTCAGCTTATATCGCTCCTTCAATCTCAGTTCTTGATTCCTTCTATGAGACCAATCCTGACGCACACCTTTCAATCGCTGTATGTCCTGGTCTTGTTGAGGATACAGGTTCTGATGGAATCTCAACAACCAATGCATATCGTCCTAACAACAACTTCGGTATGATGATCGGCTTCTCAGCCCTTGCTTCTGAAGATCAGATCACAGCAGCTATGATGTACATGGAATGGATGCTCGCAGGTGAAGTTGATGGAACAAGTGCTCTTTTCACAATGCAGTATGGTATCGAAGGTGAGACTTTCGAATATGATGAGAACGGATATCCTGTAATTACTAACAACACAGAAGGCGAGTATGCTATGGCCAATAACAACAAGGATTACTGGTGCGTAGCAGTTGAGTCCAAGACACTTGGTTCTATCGAAGATGATATCAAGCTCAACATGCCAGTTAACTATCCTGATTCTGATGAGTGGTATCAGCAGATCCTTGATAACTACAACGGAATGGAAGCAATGGTTGATAGCGGTGTCATCCAGCCTGACTGTAACTTCGCTGTAACTCTTACATCTGTAACAGATAACCAGGAGACACTCCTTGGCCTTTATGAAGAGTTTGCTTCTAAGCTTGTAGTTGCATCAGAAGATGAGTTCGATACTCTCTATGAGCAGTTCAAGCAGGAGTACCTTGATGCCGGATATCAGGCTATCATCGATGAAAGAGGTGAAGCTTACAATAACGGCATGACCTCCAAGATGAAATAATATGTTTTCATACTTACCCTTTCTTAAATAAATAAACAGCTCCATCTTTGTGACAATCACATTTCTAAAAAGAAGATCCTCGGGCTAAATCTTGGAGCGGCCCGGGGATCACTTTAAAAAGAGTAAACGAAGTGTAAATGCTAAGTGTGTGAATTTAATTGTTATGATATATCTTTTCTTTATGTTTTAAATAATGACTATAAATACAAAATCAAATAATAGCGTTAAGTAATAAGTGTAAAGTTTGAAAGTGTTCCACTTTCAAACCCAAATTGATGACGCGAGCTCCATCAATTTGAAACATTAGTCACTCGCTTTGCTCGCGACATGAGGTTAATGATGAATAAAAACAGTGATTTTCAGCTGGTTAATGGAACCTACAGCTGAATGTGCTGTAAAAGGTAACTTTCGGAATCTTCTTTTTTATAGTCATTATTTAAAAAATAAAAAATGATATTTGATTCAGAATTACATATAGCGGTATTACTACCTGAGAGGAGAATGATGACATCACTTGAATTCGACCAAAAGATCGTAGAGGATACGATCGATCATATAGTTGACAAAACAATGAGCATGGACCTTACATGGGACTGGCCCTGCGGAGTAGCATATTACGGAATTGCCAAAGCCTATGAAGTTACTAAGAAAAAAGAATATCTTGATGTATTAAAAGACAGAATAGATGAATATGTAGATGAGCTTGGACTTCCTAAGGTATGGACAGTCAATACCTGTGCTATGGGACACTGCCTTATAACGTTATACGATGCGACAGGTGACGAGAGATACTGGGACATCGTAATGAGTAAGGTAGATTATCTCGAAAATGAAGCTCTTAGATTTGGTGATAATGTTCTTCAGCATACAGTATCAGCCAATAATGATTTCCCGGAGCAGTGCTGGGCAGATACTCTTTTCATGGCAGCTTTTTTCTTATTAAGAGTCGGAGTTCATGAAAAGGATGAAGATCTTATAAATGATGCGCTGAATCAGTACTACTGGCATATAAAGTATCTGCAGGACAAGGATACAGGCTTTTATTATCACGGATATAACAATATCACCAAGGATCATATGTCAGGATTCTATTGGGGAAGAGCCAATGCTTGGGCTGCATTTACTATGTCGCAGGTAGGTCACATCCTTCCGGAAGCATATCTGTATCCGCAGTTTCTGGACATAGTAGGATCACTCAATGAACAGTTATCAGCTCTTAAAACGGTTCAGACTGAGAACGGTCTATGGCGTACTATCTTGGATGATCCTGAGTCATATGAAGAGATATCAGCATCTGCTGGAATAGCTGCAGCAATGCTTTCTAAAGGTAATCCACTTCATATCAAATATATAAATAAATCGATCAAAGGTATACTTGCAAACATATCACCTCAGGGCCGTGTTATGAATGTGTCCGGTGGAACAGCTGTGATGAAAGACAGGGATGGATATAGGAATATAAGCCGCGACTGGATGCAGGGATGGGGACAGGGACTTGCACTTGCATTTCTGGCAGGCCTTTTGGAATACGGCAATCTTAGAAGTGACGGAGCACTTTGATCTTAAAACCGGAAGTTTCTGCTGCAAGGGAGAGACTTATCATCATAAAACGACGAGGATAGATAGTTATGACCAATAAGCTGAAGGGGAGTTTTACATTACCGGGTGAATCCGGATACGAAGATCTTACTCTTAAGATGGCACAAAAATGGGGAGCAGATGTTATAAGAGACAGTGATGGAACGCAGCTGTCCCCGGAAATATTAGAAGCAGGATATGACATATATTCTACAGTTTGTATCATAAGAGACCATAACGACTGGATCAGAAAACATCCATCCAACATGCAGCAGACTTTTTTGCAGAGTATGCCCAAGATCGCCGAGGGTGATTTTCTGTCAATACATCTTCTTGACGGCTATTTTACACAGCAGTTTGAAGTCAACCAGAGTAAGGAATCTGTAGAGCTGTGGCAGGTTTTTGACAGGACTACGAATATGGAAGTTCCAAAGCGGTTGTGGAATTATGAGAAGGAGCTTGATCATGTGGTGATCAAGACTACAGAGCCTTTTCATGAATATACAGTTAACTTCCTTGCATATCGTAAGTGGGAAGAGATCAACATGTACAATCATGTGACCAATAACTGGACATCAGATCATCTTATACCTGTTGACCCAAGATCTGATGAAGCGCAGGAATACCTCTACAAGTGGATGGACAACTGGTGCAAAGAGCATCCTCTTACCAATGTAGTCCGCTTCACCTCTATGTTCTATAACTTTGTATGGATCTGGGGATCTGATGAAAGAGACAGAAACCTCTATACTGACTGGGGCAGCTATGACTTCACTGTAAGCCCCCTTGCACTTGAGCAGTTCAAGAAGCAGTACGGATATGAACTTACATCAGAAGATTTTATAAATAAGGGAAGCAATCATCCGACTCACATGCCGCCTACAAAAAAGCTTCTCGACTACATGGATTTTACCAATCAGTTTGTAGTATCTTATGGCAAAAAACTCGTAGACCTGGTTCACTCTTATGGCAAAAAAGCCTATGTCTTTTATGATGACAGCTGGATAGGAGTTGAACCCTATTCTAAGAGATTTGAAGAATTCGGATTTGACGGACTTATCAAGTGTGTCTTTAACGGATATGAGGCAAGACTTTGTGCAGGAGCTAAGGCTAATACTCATGAGCTTCGCCTGCATCCATATCTTTTCCCGACAGGTCTTGGCGGAGCACCTACATTCTCAGAAGGCGGTGATCCTGCAAGGGATGCTGCAGTGTACTGGAACAGGGTAAGGCGTGCACTTCTACGTGAACCTGTAGACAGGATAGGTCTTGGAGGGTACCTGCATCTTGTAGAAGATCAGCCTGAGTTTAATGATTACATAGAGAAGGTTGCAGATGAATTCAGACTTATAAAGTCTTTCCATGCAGAGGGAAAACCTTATACTCTTCCCTACAAGGTTGCTGTGCTTCATAGCTGGGGACATCTTCGCAGCTGGACTTTGTCAGGACATTTCCATGAGACATATATGCATGACCTTATCCATATCAATGAGGCCTTAGCGGGGCTTCCTGTGGATGTTAAGTTTATAAACTTTGATGATGTCATTGATGGAGCTTTAGATGATGTTGATATCCTTATCAATGCAGGTCGGGCCGGAGATGCCTGGAGCGGTGGTGACAACTGGGAAGATGACAGAGTGATATCACTTATATTCAGATGGGCAGGCGAAGGCGGAATTCTTATTGGTGTCAATGAGCCTTCTGCGCTTAATGGATACAAGAATTTCCTAAGGCTTGCTCCTGTTCTTGGAATCGATATAGACAGAGGCTCCAAGGTATGTCACGGAAGGTGGCAGTTTACTGTAGAGACAGTGGATGGGCTTATCCCTGAAGGCGCAGGAGTCAAAGGCAAGGATCATGTCTTTATCACAGATGGTAAGGCTCATATTCTTGCAGAAGAAGGCGGACTTCCCACTATATCAATACATGATTTTGGTAAAGGAAAAGGCATCTACCTTTCAAGTTTCCAGGTAAATAATGAAAATACAAGGCTTCTTCTAAATCTCATGCTCTATGCCAAGGGAGATCTTGGAAAAGCTCTGTATCTTACAGATAATGCAGATACAGAATGCGCATACTATCCAAATGCTAAGAGACTTGTAGTAATGAATGAGACTGACAGGGATGCCGAAACCAGTATTAAGACAAGTGATGGCGATATCCATGTGGCTTTAAAGCCTTTTGAAACACAGATACATGAGCTTTCTTGATGAAGTTAAAGTTTTAATAGCCAGCCCGGCAGTGGTATATGTAGTAAACGATTTAAGAAAATCCACGCTTGAGGCTGGCTTTTTTTCATGAAAATAATAGGAGGCGGGTATGGAAAGACATAGTTTTTCTTTTGAGATCAAAGAAGGCAAGGTTGGAGACTTCCTTAAAATATTTGGAAGTAACTGGGACAGCGTGCGCGCAGAAATTAAAGAAAGCGGAGTAACTAATTTTAGTCTATGGAACTGTGATACTTTTTTCTTTGGGTATTATGAGTCTGGTGACAAAGAGCCTTCAACTTCGAAAATCCTGGGGCCTGTGCTTGATACCTTAGAAGATCTTATTAAGTGGAAGAGTGATTTTGAAAAAGGTATGGCTCTTATGTATGAAGATTTTGGCATTGTAAGAGAAGATAAATCCATGATAAGGCACAGGGTCTTTATGACTCACCTGTTAAAAGGAGATACAGCAGAATACAAGCGCCGCCATGATGAACTTGCAAGTGCCAGAACTAGTGTTACAAAAGGCCCTGATTCCAATTTTTCAATATGGAACGCAGGAGACTTCATCTTTGGCTATGACGAGATAGATACCTCTATGGAACATGAGATGACAGCAGAAGAAAAGGAGTCTACAATTAGATGGGAAAAGCATATGCTGGATATCATGGAATGGATAACAGATGATGTAGACTGGATCACGGATATGCATCACAGCCATGTTAAGAGAATCGCATATAAATGAAGGAATAAGTTTGAAAGTGTTCCACTTTCAAAACCAAATTGATGGCGCGAGCTCCATCAATTTGAACCATTAGCCACTCGCATAGCTCGTGACATGAGGTTATAAAATGAAAACAATTTTTACAGCAGTTGGTGGAACAAAGCATGGAATGGAGGCTATACTGCATATTCACTTGCAGGATCTTAGCGACAATTTTGCCTGGAGAGTAAGACCTATGGTAATAGTATGTCCCGGCGGGGCATATGCTTATACTTCAGACAGAGAGGCAGATCCTGTAGCTATGCAGTTTCTGGCTATGGGATATAATGCAGCGGTTCTTCGCTATTCATGTGCACCTGCAAGATATCCTGATGCTCTGATACAGCTTGGAAGAGCTTATCTGTATCTTAGAAGACATGCTAAGGAGTTCAAGATAGATCCTGATGCTATATATACAGTAGGATTCTCTGCAGGTGGTCACCTTGTATGTAATTATTGCGAGAGATGGTCGGAAGACTTTGTAAGGCAACAGCTTGAATATGATATAGCTCATAGTATGGCCAAGGAAGATAAGCATGTTGATGTAGAAGAGCTTCGCCCAAACGGAATGATGCTGGGCTATCCTGTTATCACATCCGGTGAATATGCACACACTGGATCTATTGAAAATCTCATAGGGACTGCAGCAGATTATGAATCAGAAGATAGGTACAGGCAGATGCTTGATGATATATCTTTGGAGAAACATGTTAATAAGGATGTCCCACCTGCATTTATCTGGGGGACTGCAGAAGATGGTAGTGTTCACCCTATGAACTCGGTGCTTCTTGTAGAGGCTTTGATGAGGGAAAATATCCCCGTAGAATATCATCTCTTCCGTAAGGGAGGGCATGGACTTTCACTTGGAGATGAGAGGACTATATCGGCGATGCCGGAAAGTGCTCTAAATGACGGCGGCAATATCAATTTTCAGGCAGCCAAGGAATACGTGCCCTCGACATCGGCATGGGTATCCATGGCAGCTACATGGATACGCGGACTCCACTGAAAACATAAAATAAGTAGAGAGGATAAAGGTGATATGGAATTGCATAGTCTGGTTACAGATAGTGATATAACCATATGGTGGGATAAGGAGGGTGTGAACGTCTCTGAATACGAAGTCAGTATAAATGGGGAGACTTCTAATACAGCTAAGACTCATTATACATGGGAGGATTTAGAACCTGATACAGAATACCATGTTGAAGTTAAAGCTTTATTGGCGGATAGCAATATAGTAGACACAGCAAATGAAGAAAACAAAGCAAAAACCTCTATAGCTAAAGTCAGAACACTTAAGACCAAACGAAGAATTGATGTTACCAAAGCTCCATACAATGCCGTTGGCGATGGTAAGACCATGAATACATCAGTGATCCAGAAGGCTTTCGATGACTGCGGTAAAGGCGATCAGATCTTTTTCCCAAAAGGGGATTATATGACTGGGGCACTGCGTCTTCATTCGGATATGGAGATATATCTTGATGAGGGTGCTATACTCCATGGAACAGCAGACTTTCATGACTATCTTCCTATTATAAAAAGCAGGTTCGAAGGAATTGAGAATATGAGCTATTCATCACTTCTAAATGCCGGAGAGCTCGATCATAACAGCGGGCCTAACTGTAGTAATATCCTCATAAGAGGTAAGGGCGAGATACGATCCGGTGGTCAGAAGCTGGGAATGGCCATTATAGAAGATGAAACTCATAAACAGAAAGAATATCTTGAATCTCTTGGAGATAAGATCAAGGAATATGAGACAGATCATACTATTCAGGGAAGAGTACGTCCGCGTCTTATAAATCTTAGTAACTGTTCTAATGTAAGAATCACAGGAGTGACCCTAAGTGATGGTGCATGCTGGAATGTACACATGATATATTGCGATGATATAGTCACAGATCATGTTACTATTAATTCATATGGCGTGTGGAATGGAGATGGCTGGGATCCTGACTCATCTACTAACTGCACGCTTTTTGCTACTGTATTTAATACAGGGGATGACGGCGTTGCCATAAAATCCGGCAAAAATCCTGAGGGTAATATAGTGAATCGTCCCTCGGAGCATATCAGAGTATTTGACTGCGTATCCAAGATGGGACACGGCATATGTATAGGTTCTGAGATGAGCGGCGGCGTATCTGATGTCAGGATATGGGACTGCGACCTGTCAGATTCATGGTGCGGAATTGAGATCAAGGGTACTAAGAAAAGAGGCGCATATGTAAGAGATATTCATGTATCAGACTGCCATACTTCCAGAATCCTTATGCATTCTGTACTCTACAATGATGATGGAGAGAGGGTATCACCTCATCCTCCTGTTTTTGAAAACTGCTTATTTGAAAGAGTATACATTCAGGGACATTATACAGATCAGCATGATTTTGAAGGTGGCGGTATCAAGGAATCACCTGCAATAGAACTGTATGGATTCGATGAAGAGGGATATGAGATCAAGAATCTTAAATTCAAGGATATAGTGATAGAAGACCGTAAGGTTCAGTCGATCTGCATGCAGCACTGCAAGGGCATCAGTTTTGAGAATATAAGTTTTGGATGATTGACAGACTTTGCATATGAACTATTGACCGTCTATGTATTTTGCATGGGGGTGAAAAAAAGTTGTACTGTCATTTCAGAAAAATATACAAGGGCTGAATTCTGACAGAACGCCATTTTTGTACGATGAAACGTCAAAATGACGGGTTTTCAATATTATATTACTATGATATAATGTCAAGCGTCTGTGGATAACAAGGATATTCAGTAACTTTTTATTACAGAGTATAAACTATTTAACGTAGCATTTTAGGGAGGGAATTTTTATGAAATGCACTAATTGCGGCGCAGAGATACAAGAGGGTACTCTCTTTTGTAGCGAATGCGGAACCAAAGTAATTCTTCCTGAAAGCCAGGCTCCTGCAGCAAATGAATTTGCGCAGAACGGTGCTCAGGATAATTTCCAGAACAATTTTGGACAGCCGGCAGACGGCGCACAGTTCCAGAACGCTAATTTCCAGCAGTCTGAGAACATCTATGCAGGAGTACCTGATCCGGCAGCTTCTGTAAACGATGGCAAAAAGGGTGGAAAGGGTGTTAAGAAGATCCTTATTCCTATCATCATCCTTCTTGTTTTAGTAGTAGCTGCTGTAGGTGGAGTAGTATTCTACCTTAAGTCTCGTCCTATCGAAGTAGACCTTAACGAATATGTAAAGGTTACATTTGATGGTTATGACACACTTGGTACAGCTACTGTTGATTTTGATGAAAAAAAGTTCAAAAAAGACTATGGCGACAAGATCAAGTATCACGGCGATGACAAGGATATGAAGGACGAGAGCTCTAAGAAGCTCATCGCTGAGTACCTTGACGAAGCTGTATCTCTTGATAAGACAGAGAAGCTTACTAACGGTGATAAGGTTACTGTTAAGTTCAAATATGATGCTGATGCTCTTTTAGAAGATCTCAACATCAAGACAACAACAGACGGTATGTCATTTAGCGTAAAGGGTCTTGAGGAAGTTCCTACATTCGATCCTTTCGAAGGTCTTGAGATCACATATTCTGGTACAGCACCTAATGCATATGCATCACTTGATGATACTAATGTTAATAATGAGTATTTTGATGAGTCTGCTTATTGGTTTGATTATGATTATGAACAGCTTCAGGATCTTTCAAACGGAGATGTGATCACTATCACAATCAAATATGATGATACTCAGTCTGACGAAGAGTACATTGCATACTTTGTAGAGACCTATGGTGCTATGCCTACTCAGATTACTAAGGATTTCACAGTAGAAGGTCTTCAGGTATCTATTACTACTAAGGACCAGATTACAGATGACGTTCTTAGCCAGATGCAGAGCTTCCTTGAGGACGAGGGTAGCATCTATACTAAAGATGATATCGGAACAAGCGTTCTTGATGATGGTTCTGTAACAATCTCTAATGTTGAGTACTATGGAATGTACATTGGAGAGCCTAAGAAAGATAGCTACTATGATAGTGTTCAGGCTTATATGACATATAAGTTAACACTTAAGTACAAGAAGGAAGAGTATTCTTACTATTTCGTAGTAGAAATGAGTGATCTTGTACTTGATGGAGAAGGCAATCTTGTTACAGAAAAGGTAAGCACAGATTATTACAACTATGATTATCTTACACATGATTTCAAGGATGGCATGACCATCTATGGAATGCATGGATTTGAAACAACAGCTGATATTGAGGATGATGTATCTTACTATTCTTCATACTTTAACTTCAGCTGGGTTCTTGCAGGTGAGACTGGATCAAGCGATTCTTCTACAAGCGATTCTTCTTCAAGCGACTCTTCTACAACAGAGACTTCTACAGATGAAGAGAGCACTGATACAGAAGAGACAACAGATACAGAGGAAACTTCAGAAGAAGAGTCTGATTCAGCTTCTGAAGAGGCAAGCGAAGAGTAATCTTTACTACAGTATCACTTAAGCCCTTGACAATTTATGTCATATGGTTTTATAGTAATTGCAAATGAATATTAAAAGCTATGACGAAGACAGTAGCGATTCGCTCAAAGATTCAGAGAGCTGCCGGTTGGTGCAAGGCAGATCGAGTAGGCAATTTGTGAAAATCACTTCCAAGCTGCGAGGCTGAAGGTTATATCAGTAGGCCGAGCCGGTATCTTACCGTTATTAAGAGCCATATTCAACTGTGTTTTTTAACGCGGCGCGTATGTGTAAACAGGTGGTACAACGAGATTTTAATGCTCTCGTCCTTTTTACAGGGACGAGAGCTTATTTTTTTATCAAGAAAGAAGGAGCAAGCAGATGTATAAGAAGGTTGATAACAGCATGAACTTCGTAGAACGTGAAGCACAGGTTGTTGATTTCTGGAAAGACAATGACATCTTTAATAAGAGTGTTTCAGGTAAAGACGGAAACGAGATCTACATGTTCTATGATGGCCCCCCAACAGCTAATGGTAAGCCTCATATCGGACACGTTCTGACACGTGCCATCAAGGATATGATCCCTCGTTACAGAACTATGAAAGGATATCAGGTTCCTCGTAAAGCGGGCTGGGATACTCATGGTCTTCCGGTTGAGCTTGAAGTTGAGAAGGAGATAGGTATCGAAGGCAAGGACCAGATCGAAGAGTATGGTATCGAGCCTTTCATCAAGAAGTGTAAAGAGTCTGTATGGACATACAAGGGAATGTGGGAGCAGTTCTCCGGCAAAGTCGGATTCTGGGCTGACATGGATAACCCGTATGTAACATATTATGATGATTATATCGAGTCTGAGTGGTGGGCTCTTAAAGAGATCTGGAACAAGGGTCTTCTTTATAAGGGATTCAAGGTTGTTCCTTACTGTCCTTCATGCGGAACACCTCTTTCATCTCACGAGGTTGCTCAGGGATATAAGGTTATCAAGGATCGCACAGCTGTTGTTCGCTTCAAGGTTGCAAATGAAGATGCATATTTCCTTGCATGGACAACAACACCATGGACACTTCCATCTAATATCGGTCTGTGTGTGAACCCTGATGAAGAGTACGCTAAGGTTAAGTGCGTAGATGGCAATACATATTACATGGCATCAGCTCTTCTTGATAAGGTTATAGGACCTCTTGCTAAGGATGAGAAGGTTAATCCTGATGGAAAGCCAGCTTATGAAGTCCTTGAAACCTATAAGGGCAAAGACCTTGAGTACAAGGAATATGAGCCTCTCTATGAGTGTGCTAAGGCAGAAGCAGACAAGCAGCACAAGAAGGCATTCTTCGTGTATTGCGATAACTATGTAACTATGGAAGATGGTACTGGTATCGTACATATCGCTCCTGCATTTGGTGATGATGATGCCAGAGTTGGTCGTAAGTATGATGCTCCATTTGTACAGATGGTAGATGCAAGCGGTCGTCTTAAGCCTGAGACAGGCAAGTTTGCAGGTATGCGCTGCAAGCCTACAGCCAAGGAAGTAGAGCAGGGTGCTGTATCAGCAGATCCGGAAGTACTTAAAGATCTTGCAGAAAGAGGAATCCTCTTCTCATCACCTAAGGCTGAGCATGACTATCCTCACTGCTGGAGATGTGATACTCCTCTTATCTACTATGCTCGTGAGTCATGGTTTATCAAAGTTACAGATATCAAGGATGACCTTGTAAGAAATAATAAAGAGATCAACTGGATCCCTGAGTCAATCGGTGAAGGTAGATTCGGTAAGTGGCTTGAGAACATTCAGGACTGGGCTGTATCTCGTGACAGATATTGGGGAACTCCTCTTAACATCTGGGAATGCCCTGACTGTGGCAAGAAGATCGCCGTAGGTTCTAAGAAAGAGCTTGCTGAGCTTTCAGGAGACGAGTCAGCTCTTACATCTGAGCTTCATCGTCCTTATGTTGATAAGTATCTTATCAAGTGTTCAGAATGCGGCGGCTCTATGAAGCGTGTTCCTGAAGTTATCGACTGCTGGTTTGATTCAGGTGCTGCTCCATATGCTGAGCTTCACTATCCTTTTGAGAACAAGGAGCTTTTTGAAAAACAGTTCCCTGCACAGTTCATCTCAGAAGCAGTAGACCAGACTCGTGGATGGTTCTATTCACTTCATGCAGAGGCTACTCTTCTTTTCAATAAGCCTGCATTTAAGAATGTTATCGTTCTGGGTCTTGTACAGGATGAGAACGGACAGAAGATGAGTAAGTCCAAGGGCAATGCTGTAGATCCTATGGAAGCACTTAATCAGTATGGCGCAGATGCTATCAGATGGTACTTCTATACAAACTCAGCACCATGGCTTCCTTCAAGATTCTATGGCAAGGCAGTTCAGGAAGGACAGCGTAAGTTCCTTGGAACACTTTGGAACACATATGCATTCTTCGTACTGTATGCTAATATTGATGGATTTGATGCTTCTAACTACAAGCTTGAGAAAGATAAGCTTACAGTAATGGATAAGTGGATTCTGTCACGTCTGTATTCAACAATTGCAGAAGCTGACAAGAATCTTGAGAATTATAAGATCCCTGAAGCAGCTAAGGCTCTGGACAAGTTCGTTGACGATCTGTCCAACTGGTATGTTCGTCGTAGCCGTGAGCGTTTCTGGGCTAAGGGCATGGAACAGGACAAGATCTCTGCATATATGACACTTTATACATGTCTTGTTGAGATCTGTAAGGCAGCAGCTCCTATGGTTCCTTTCATGACAGAAGAGATCTATCAGAATCTTGTCAGAGAGAACTTTAAGGATGCACCTGAGTCAATCCACCTGTGCGACTATCCTGTAGTTAATGCAGAGTATGTTGATAAGCAGCTTGAAGAGGATATGGAAGAGGTTCTTGATATAGTAGTACTCGGCCGTGCTTGCAGAAACGCCTGCAACATGAAGAACCGTCAGCCTCTCGGACAGATGTATGTCAAGAATGATAAGGCAGAAGGTAAGACTCTTAGTGATTTCTATCAGGATATCGTAAGAGACGAGCTCAATGTTAAGTCTGTTACATTCACAGATGATGTACGTGACTTCACAAGCTACACATTCAAGCCACAGCTCAAGACAGTAGGTCCTAAGTATGGTAAGATGCTTGGTGGTATCAAGCAGTATCTTGCAGAACTTGATGGCAATGCTGCTATGGATACACTTAATGCAGAAGGATCTATCAAGTTTGAAGTTTCAGGTGAAGCTGTAGAGCTTACCAAGGAAGATCTCCTTATCGACATGACTCAGAAGGAAGGCTTCATGAGCCAGGAAGACTGGGGTATCACAGTAGTCCTTGATACTAACCTTACAGAGGAACTTGTAAACGAAGGTCTCGTAGCAGAAGTTATCTCTAAGATCCAGACAATGCGTAAG
The DNA here is from genome assembly GCF_023206215.1 of Butyrivibrio fibrisolvens. Taxonomy (NCBI): domain Bacteria; kingdom Bacillati; phylum Bacillota; class Clostridia; order Lachnospirales; family Lachnospiraceae; genus Butyrivibrio; species Butyrivibrio fibrisolvens. The sequence continues at coordinate 181,376 of NZ_CP065800.1, read as the reverse complement.
GATTCAGGATTCGAAGTTATGGACAGAATCGTAGTATCTCTTACAGGATCTGAGAAGGTAGCTGCAGCTGTTAAGGCTGACGAAGTTGCTCTTTCAACCAAGGTACTTGCTGATTCACTTTCCTATGATCAGGATCTTGATAGTGCCAAGGAGTGGGATATCAACGGCGAAAGCTGCAAGATTGGTGTTAAGAAGGTCTGATGTCATTGACAATTAAAATGATATAGATATTGATAATAATGATAGCTTTAGGATATAACATCTTTTACTAAAAAGAGAAAAGTTATACTAAAGCTATCATTTTTTTATAAATGAGGTGCCGTAAGGTATAGCTTTCGTAATATAAAGATATTGTGATAAAGTAGTTACAAGTAAGGAGATAATAAAGGAAAAATAGAATGAATATAGTCAGAAAAGGTACTACCCAAGTAGTACAACAAAATAAACATGAAAACGAAATGGAATATCTCACATTCCCGTCTATAACTGCTACCGGGATAGTAAGCCATGCGTTCAGTACCAGGATAGGCGGAGCTTCTAAGGGATATTTTGGTGAAGCTAATTATAGCTTTACAAGAGGCGATGTTAGAGAAGATGTGGAAGAGAATTACAGGCGCATGGCTCAGATACTGGGATATGGAAGAAGTCTTGAGCATTTCGTTACAACTTTTCAGACACATACAAGTAATGTCAGGGTCATTACAGCTGATGATATGGGCAAAGGGGTGATCAAAGAAAGAGACTATGTAGATGTAGACGGTATGATCACGAATATTCCGGGTATCATACTTACAACATTCCATGCAGATTGCCCTCCCATATATTTCGTAGATCCTGTCAAGAGGGCTATAGGACTGTCTCATTCCGGATGGAAGGGAACAGTCAGCCGTATAGGTAGGAGCACTGTAGAAGCTATGACCAGAGAATATGGAAGCAATCCTTCAGACATTATCTGCGCTGTAGGTCCTTCCATATGCGTAGACTGTTATGAAGTAAGTAGCGATGTTGCTGATAAATGCATAGATGAATTTGGTATAAAAGACGTGCCGGAGTATATACCAGATGGCGATAGCGCAGGGCATATCGTCTATAGAAAAGCAGGCGGCAAATACCAGCTTAATTTGTGGGAAGCAATAAGGCATACCTTGATAGAAGCCGGAGTTAAACCGGAGAATATCGAGATCACGGACATCTGTACCCATTGTAATCCTGATTATCTCTTCTCTCATAGAACCACCGGAGAGAAGCGAGGGAATCTTGCGGCATTTCTGGTTTTGAATTAAAAATTTAACACGCCGTGAGCAAGTGCAAAGGTTGAGTTAAAATATTATGAGGTAGGTGTCAAAAGTCCCTTTTGACACCTTATGACTAACGGATTGTTCCGTTTCTTCGAAACTCTCACATCTACGTTCCACTCCGGTCGGCGCAAAGCAGACATCCCCCGGATGTCTTGCGCCCTAAAACATTCGCAAATCCGCACTACGTGCTACTTTGCTCATGTTTTGCGGGTCATAAATTCATATTCGATTTCGAGCAAGCTCGAATCGAAATGACTTTTGACCCTTACGTCATATTATGCTACCTAAATGAAATATATAATATATCCGATATAACTGTTGGTATGTGCGTTTGGCTTTGTTCAGCCATACCTCAAACTAATAGAAGGTACGGTATATGAAAAAAAGAATAATAGACTTTTTGCTTGTTCTTAACATGGTAGTATGTATGGCTGGCTTTGGCGTACAGAAAGCTTATGCAGGATCTGTACCTCATAATGGTAATACTGAAGGCCCAGCATCTATAGATGATGTGGCTACTGTATTTTATAATACCAGCCTCTACGAAGAAGAGTGGTACATAGAGGCTCTTAAGGCAGGAACTCTTTCGACAGGTACCAATGGAAGATTTGAATACTTCATAAGAAAACTTCAAAAGGGCAAAAAAGTTACTATAGCATTTATAGGCGGCTCTGTAACAGAGGGCGGCGGAGTCCTTGATCCTGCCCAGTCTTATGGTGATCAGTTTATAGCTTCTCTTGGGGAGAAATATCCTAAAGCCAAGATAGAGTATGTCAATGCCGGAGTAGGCGGGACATCCTCTGCTATCGGAGCCCTAAGATATGACAGGGACGTTACTAAAAAGTGCTCCAAGACTCCTGATCTTGTAGTTGTAGAATTTTCTGTCAATGACCAGGAGGATCCTACAAACGGCCGTGCATATGAAAGCCTTATAAGACAGATCCTTGAAACAGATGATGAGACTGCAGTAGTGCAGATGTTTGCTGTATTTAAGTCAAGGTGGAATACGGAAGATCTCTACAAACCAGTTGGTAATCTGTACGGAACACCTATGGTAAGTGTTAAGGACGGTACTGCAGCAGCCTTTGAAGCAGGGTATCTTAATAATGAATTATACTTTAGTGATGATTATCATCCGACAGCCCTTGGTCATAAGATCATGGCTGATACACTGATGAATCTTGTGAATGAAGTTGATGACGCTGTTGCAGCAGGAACTGCATCAAAGTCTATAGCTCCTGTACCTGCCACATACTTCTATTCACCTGACTTCCTTAATATGAAGCTTGTAAGCAGCAAGGATTCAAATGGTGCCAAGGTTACAAAGGGGAGCTTCTCACAGACTGATACTCAGGTTCATGCTCTCGTTAGAAACGGTGAAGTTACATTCCCTTATAACTGGTCGCATGATGTAAGTAGTAATGAGCCATTTGTATTAGAAGTTACCTGCAAGAATATTCTCTTTGATTATAAGAGATCAATCAGTGATGAATATGGTAAAGCAGAAATCTATGTAGATGGCGAACTTGTGGCTGTCCTTGATGGATACAAGTCAGACGCCTGGAATAACAGCTATATTGAACTGGTTTATGATTCACAGGAAGTAGCCAAGCATAAGCTGGAAGTCAGGATGGCTGAAGAAGACAAGGACAAGAAATTTACAATCCTTGGTATAGCTTATTCTGATAAGAAGATGACCTATACTCAGGATCCGATCGTCCTGGAATATACTACAGGAAGTGAGGATACTGCTTCTTACAACTAGAAATTTGCTATTTTTAACAAAAATAAAGTACAATATATATGTAATTTGTACTATAATCTGTATTATCTATATATATGTGTATGTCGCTATCAGCATCCGCGGCTTAAGTATTCTACTTGTATTGTTTACTTTTTGGAGGTATACATATGGCTAAGACTACTAAGACCAGAGAATCTTTTGACAAAGAATTATTCAAGCGTAGCGTTTTATATAATATCAAAACTCTCTACAGAAGAACTCTCGAAGAAGCAACTCCCCAGCAGATATATCAGGCGGCAAGCCTTGCCATCAAGGATCAGATCATCGATCAGTGGATGGACACGCAGAAAGCCATGGAAGAGCAGGATCCCAAGATCGTGTATTATATGTCCATGGAATTCCTGATGGGGCGAGCATTTGGCAATAACCTCATAAACCTTCGTGCATATGAGGGCGTAGGAGAGGTTATGGATGAACTTGGCGTTGATCTAAACCTCATAGAAGATCAGGAACCGGATCCTGCCCTTGGTAACGGAGGTCTTGGAAGACTTGCTGCATGCTTCCTTGATTCACTTGCATCTCTTAATTATGTGGCATACGGATGCGGAATCCGTTACAAATACGGCATGTTCCGTCAGGAGATACATGACGGATATCAGGTTGAAAAGCCCGATGACTGGCTTGTTAACGGCAATCCATTTGAACTTCGCCGTCAGGAATATGCCAAGGAGATAAAGTTCGGCGGATATGTCAGAATGTATCAGGATGAGAACGGCAGGACTATGTTCAAGCAGGAGGATTATCAGGCTGTAAGAGCTGTTCCTTACGACCTTCCTGTTCTTGGCTATGGCAATGGTGTTGTAGATACTCTGCGTATCTGGGATGCTGAGCCTATTAACAATTTCCAGCTTGACTCTTTTGATAAGGGTGATTATCAGAAGGCTGTAGAGCAGGAGAACCTTGCCAAGCAGATATGTGAAGTATTATATCCCAATGATAATCATATAGCGGGCAAAGAGCTAAGACTCAAACAGCAGTATTTCTTCATCTCCGCTTCAGTTCAGACTGCTGTTCAGAAATACCTTAAGAATCATGATGACATCAAAAAGTTCTACGAGAAGAATGTATTCCAGCTCAATGATACTCATCCTACAGTTGCTGTAGCTGAGCTCATGAGAGTTCTTATGGATGACTATTATCTTGAATGGGATGAAGCATGGGATGTTACTACCAAGACCTGCTGTTATACCAACCATACTATCATGGCAGAAGCTCTTGAGAAGTGGCCTCAGGATTTGTTCCAGAGACTTCTTCCTCGTATATATCAGATAGTTGAGGAGATCAATAGAAGATTTAATATAGAAATAGTAAACAGATATTCAAACGATCATAATGCAAGTGTTGACGAGAAGCTTCGTAAGATGGCTATCCTCTATGATAATCAGGTACGTATGGCTCATCTTGCAATAGTTGGAAGCCACTCAGTTAACGGTGTCGCCAAACTTCATACAGAGATCCTTGAAAAGAGAGAACTTAAGGATTTCTATGAGATGATGCCAGAGAAGTTCAACAATAAGACCAATGGTATCACTCAGAGAAGATTCCTGATGCATGCTAATCCTCTTCTTGCAGACTGGTGTACCAAGAAGGTTGGAGACGGCTGGATAACAGATCTTACAGTATTAAAGGGACTTAAGAAGACTGCTGCTACAGCTAAGGCCGGCAAGGAATTCATGGCTATCAAGAAAAAGAATAAAGAAAGACTTGCCAAATATATCCTGCAGCATAACGGCATCCAGATCGATCCTGATTCTATCTATGACTGCCAGGTAAAAAGACTTCATGAGTATAAAAGGCAGCTCCTTAATATACTCCATGTAATATACCTGTATGACAAGATCAAGTCAGATCCTAAGTTCGATATGCCTAAGGAGACCTTTATCTTTGGTGCTAAAGCTGCGGCAGGATACAGGATTGCAAAGCTTACAATTAAGCTCATCAATTCAGTAGCAGATGTAGTTAATAATGATCCTGATGTTAACGGTCGTATCAAGGTAGTATTCATAGAAGATTACAGGGTATCCAATGCTGAGCTTATCTTTGCGGCAGCAGATGTATCAGAGCAGATATCTACCGCAAGCCGTGAAGCGTCCGGAACAGGTAACATGAAGATGATGCTTAACGGTGCTGTTACCATCGGCACCATGGACGGAGCTAACGTAGAGATAGTAGGAGAAGTTGGCAAGGACAATGCCTTCATTTTCGGTATGTCATCTGATGAAGTCATAGAGCATGAGAGAAAAAATGACTATGATCCTATGAGCATCTATAATAGCGATGCTGTTATAAAAAAGACAGTGGACCATCTCATCGACGGAACCTTCAGTAAGGACAAGGAACTGTTCAGACCACTTTGGAACTCTCTTCTTAATACTAAGGATACAAGTAAGGCAGACACTTATTTTATCCTTAAAGACTTCCATTCCTATGCCGAGGCTCAGGCAAAGGTCAGAAAGGCTTATGAGGACAAGGCCGGCTGGGCCAAGATGGCTATGCTTCAGACAGCATGCTGTGGCAAGTTCTCATCAGACAGGACTATAGAAGAGTATGTTAAGGATATATGGCATCTGGATAAGATCAAGATCTAAGTGATTATGGCATAGTAAGTTTAGGTATTTACAACCTGATCTATATGAATTAGTTTCCCCTTCGCGTTTGCGGAGGGGATTTTTACATAAAATCGCTACATTAGGGATATTAATTTAGTAACTTGATTATATATAGATAAAATTGTATATTTATAAAAGTAAGATTGTATACACGTATATCACAACTTGGAATTATATAATTTCTTTAATGTTTCTTTTATAATTACGCATATAGCCGGCTATGATTTTTTTATCAAGTATAAGAACAAAGGTTTATGATACGGTGATGTCATTAAGTGATTATATGTTCCTTATATTATTGGCAGGAGGTTCAGATGATAACTACTACAAAAACAGGCGCTTATCTTGTAAACGGCACAGATCTTATAGAAGACAGCGCAGATGCTTTAGAGGCCGTAGCAGCTAAAACAGGCAAGACCCCGGATAAGGAAGAAGCTAAAAAGGGTACTATAGCCTATAGCATTCTCAAAGCCCACAATACATCGGGCAATATGGATGATCTTCAGATCAAATTCGATAAACTCACTTCCCATGACATTACATATGTTGGTATCATTCAGACAGCACGTGCGTCAGGTCTTACCAAGTTCCCGATTCCTTATGTTCTGACCAACTGCCATAACTCTCTGTGCGCAGTAGGTGGAACTATCAATGAAGATGATCATATGTTCGGTCTTACTGCAGCCAAGAAATACGGCGGAATGTATGTTCCACCTCACCAGGCTGTAATCCATCAGTTTGCAAGAGAGGTTCTTGCTACAGGTGGTGGCATGATCCTTGGATCTGATTCTCATACAAGGTACGGCGCTCTTGGAACCATGGCAATGGGAGAAGGCGGACCTGAGCTTGTTAAGCAGCTTCTGTCTCAGACTTATGATATCAAGATGCCGGGCGTTATAGCTATATATATGACAGGAGAGCCTGTTAAGGGCGTAGGACCTCAGGACGTAGCTCTTGCTATTATCGGTGAAGTATTCAAGTCAGGATATGTCAAGAACAAGGTTATGGAGTTCGTAGGTCCCGGCGTTGCAAGCCTTTCTGCAGACTTCCGTATAGGCGTTGACGTTATGACTACAGAGACCACCTGTCTTTCATCTATCTGGCAGACAGATGATGAGATAGAGTCCTTCTATGAGATCCATGGAAGAAAAGAAGACTATAAGAAGCTCTCACCTTCTGATGTTGCATATTATGACGGCGTAGTTAAGGTGGATCTTAGCACTATAAGACCTATGATCGCTATGCCTTTCCATCCTTCTATGGCATATGAGATTGATTTTGTAAATGCTAACCTTGAGCAGATGCTCCATGAGACAGAAGAAAGAGCCAAGGTTTCATTTGGAGATAAGATAGAGTACTCTCTTAAGGACAAGATAGTAGATGGTAAGTTCCTTGTAGATCAGGGTATCATCGCAGGCTGCGCCGGAGGCGGATTTGAGAATATCTGCGCCGCAGCTGATATCATGAAGGGCCGCTACATAGGAGCTGATAAGTTCACTATGTCTGTATATCCTGCATCTACACCTATTTATATGGAACTTCTCAAAAACGGCGTTGCAGCTTCACTCCTTGAGACAGGAACAGTCCTTAAGACCGCCTTCTGTGGACCATGTTTTGGCGCAGGAGATACACCTGCCAACAATGCATTCTCTATCCGTCACTCAACACGTAACTTCCCTAACAGAGAAGGTTCCAAGGTTCAGAACGGACAGATATCTTCAGTTGCACTTATGGATGCAAGATCTATCGCAGCTACAGCTGCCAATAAGGGCTTCCTTACACCTGCAACTGAGTTTGATGGAGAATACAATCAGTATACATATCATTTTGATGCCAATATTTATAAGAACAGAGTATTTGATTCACACGGCGTTGCTGATCCGGATGCTCAGATTCAGTTCGGACCTAACATCAAAGACTGGCCTAAGATGGAGGCACTTCCCAAGGATCTTGTACTTAAGGTTGTATCTGAGATCCATGATCCTGTTACAACAACTGACGAGCTTATACCTTCCGGTGAGACATCATCTTACAGATCTAATCCTCAGGGACTTGCAGAGTTTACTCTTTCAAGAAAAGATCCTGAGTATGTAGGTCGTGCCAAGGAGATCCAGAAAGCTGAGACAGCCCTTGTTGCAGGAGATGATCCTTTCAAGGCAGTACCGGAACTTGAAAATGTGGTAGATACTATCAAAAAGTCCGGTGCAGATGTCACAATAGATGTTGAAAGCGTTGGATTTGGTTCAACTATTTTTGCAGTTAAGCCGGGCGATGGATCAGCCCGTGAGCAGGCAGCCTCCTGCCAGAAGGTTCTTGGAGGATGGGCTAATGTAGCCAATGAATATGCTACTAAGCGTTATCGTTCCAATCTCATAAACTGGGGTATGCTTCCGCTTATAATCGAGCAGGGCGACCTTCCATTTAAGAACCTTGATTACATCTTCCTTCCTGATATAAGAAAAGAAGTTGAGGACAAGGCTGATACTATCAAAGCGGTAGCTGTAAGTGGTGACCAGACCAAAGAGTTTACTATGACTCTTGGTGATCTTACAGATCATGAAAGACAGATCATTCTTGATGGATGTCTTATCAATTTCAACAGACAGTAATATAATATAAGTAACATCATAGGTTTTAAAGTCATAATGCCAGGCTCTATACGGCTGGCATTATGGCTTTATGTATTTCTATATATCAATCTACTGAAATTGGGGGACTTCTTTCGTTATGCTATCACATAAGATAAGAGCTACCAGTATTTTGCTATTGACCTGTGTTTTACTCGTTTCAGGGTGCGCAGAATCTGCGCCTTCTATCAATCCCATCACAGATACTATACAAGAGGATTCGCTTACTACGCCGGATCCGGCCCTTTCTACGGCTATAGCTCTTGAAAGCATATCTCCTAAAATTCTGACCGATCAAAACGGCTATAGAACGGGAGCTTCCAAGACAGTTCTTTTTATAAACAAAGATTTAGATACTTCTAAGCTTCCATCAACATTTGAGATCAGAAAAGTAGCGGATGATGCTGCCGTTTTTACAGCTTCAATCACATGGTCTTTGGATAAGGCCGGTGATACAGGCGAATGCATTGGAAGCGGAACATTTACAGACTATCAGACAGATGGTGACTATTATATCTACGCAGAAGGACTGGGGGACTCCTGCTCTTTTTCCATAGGAGATGGTGTATATGACATGCTGTATGAAAGTGCGCTGAGGCAGTACTACCTTAACAGGTGCGGTGTTGCGCTGACGCAGGAATACGCAGGTGACGATGCCAGAGGTATATGCCACTCTGATCTTGCAACTTATAAAAGTGACAGTTCTAAAACCCTTGATATAACAGGCGGATGGCACCTTGATTCTAATGCGGACAGAGACGTTGAGACGGGATGCCTTATAATAGATAACCTTCTGCTTTCGTATGAGATGAATCCTGAGGTATTTACTAAAGATTGCGGGATTCCAGAAAGCGGGGATGATGTTCCGGATGTCCTTGATGAGATAAGATATGAGGCAGACTGGCTTTTGAAGATGCAGGATAAGAGTACAGGAGGAGTATATGCATCTGCTCTGACCAATGCCAAAGCAGGACAGAACCTGTCTATGGCCCAGGTTATAGTAACAGATGTTACGCCTCAGGCTACTATCAGCTTTGCGGCAACCCTTGGCTGGTGCAGTTATGTTTATGGGAATATCGATCCTGATTTTTCCAAAAAGTGTCTGGAAGCTTCCAAGAAGGCTTATGAAGCAGCTTCTTCAATGGGAGCTTTGGGAAGCTGTGATGCTTCGTTTCTTGCAGCTGCGCAGCTTTACAGATTGACGGGGGACAAGACTTATGAGAATTGTCTTTCGACATATTTTAAGAGTAGCTCATTCGAATCAGATTTTATCATGAATGACTGTATCTTCATGGGAGGCATATGCTATCTTAAGACTACTCAGCCTGTTAACAGAGATGTGTGTTCTAAGATAATGGGAGCGCTGATAGGCGAGGCTGAGACCATAAGTGTTGCATCCAAGAAATCAGATTATATGATATCTACAGGAAGTTATGATGATATCACGACGATCCTTCGTAATATGCGCTGCCTTACAGTGACCAACCATATAATATACAGTCAGGAATATGTTGAGATAATAGAAAATCATGCACATTTTCTTCTGGGAAGAGGGCCTTCCGGAGCCAATCTGGCTACAGATACCACAGAATATACCTACAAACAAAACGGCACCAAAACAGGGATCCTGTACGATCCCATCCTGGATGCCGAGTTCCTGATACTGCTTAGTGCGATAATGTAGAGCTTGTATAGAGTCCAACATGATCAGTGAGATCCCCTTAGGATTTGAAGGCGGTGGACATTTATAAATAGTTTTCACATCTTGATAGTTTTATATAATTCAAGGCACAATAGCTGTAGCTTTATATTCTATGGTCCGAAACTCGCTTCGCTCAGACATGCGGACCATAAGAAGAATATAAATCTCCATCTATTATGCTCTTGAATTATTATAAAACTCTCAAAGATGCGAAAACTATTTATAAATGTCCACCGTCTGCAAATCCTAAGGGAATCTCACTAATCATGTGCTAGCTGCTAGCTATTAAAAAGGACACCGCCTGTAAAAGCGATGTCCTTATTTTTTAGTTCTCGTTAAGATTTCTGGTATAAGCTTCCTGCATCATGTTCCTGAAGTACTCATGAACCTGCTTTTGATCTTCCTTAGAGAGGTCGCTGAAGCGAACTGGGGGAAGGTATTCGAGGACTACATGCGTTGACTTAAGGAATGGAAGGTGGTTCTCAAAGATGTCACGTGTATGTGTGACAATCATTGGAACGATAGGGCAGTTGGTACGCTGCGCAGGTTTGAAACTTCCCTTGTGGAATTCCTGAATTGTAACTTCGTCCTTGTTTCTGGTGCCTTCCGGATATATGCAGATGGAGATGCCGCTTTTGATCTTATCAATTGCTGAGAAGATGATCTGAGCGCTCTGCTTGACATCGCTTCTATCCATGAAGAGGCAGTCGAGGAATAGCATCCACCAGGACAGGAACGGAACCTTTAAGAATTCCTTCTTGGCTATATAACCTGTAGGTCTTGGAACTCTGCAATAGGTAAGCACTACGTCGAAGTAGCTTAAGTGGTTACCGATATACAGAACAGCTTCGTCCTTAGGAACATTCTCTTCACCCTTAACAGTGAGCTTGACACCTGATAGGAATGCTACAACTCTAAATGCCCAGGATACGATAGCAAGTGAACTTCTCCTTGATAGATCTTTATTGATAAGACCTATTATAAGTTCGATGATATAGAGCGGAATTGATACTATAAAAAATACAAGTAAAAATATTGCAGTAAGAATGAATCTTATCATTTTGTCTCCTTGTGCTGCGAGTTTTAGTTAGTAATAATTAAGTGGTTTTGCAATATATATTGGACAAAACCACAGATGCAGATTTATTATAATTTAGATGTATATTGTAGGTCAAATCCTTTTGGGACGATGATAATACCTTGGTTTTAAAAGGTAAAGGATTCAATTCTTTTCTCACGAAGAGTTTATTAGCATAAAGATACAAAGGTATAAGGGAGAGCACGATGCTATTAATAAAAAACGGATATGTGATAGACCCTGAATCCGGCAGGGAAGGTAAAGCTGATATCCTTATTAGCGACGATGGCATTATATCTAAGATAAGCGATGCTACCAATGAAAGTAGTACCAATGAATGTGATATCACTGAATGTAGTGGTATAGAAGGCAGTAATGACACAGCTTCTGGTCTTCAGGTTATTGATGCAGACGGACTTATAGTGACAGCAGGTCTTATAGATGGTCATGTACACTTTAGAGATCCCGGCCAGACTTACAAGGAAGATATAATAACAGGGGCCAGTGCTGCAGCAAAGGGCGGATATACAAGTGTCATCATGATGGGCAATACTATCCCTCATATGGACAATCCCGAGACTCTTAAATATGCTCTTGAAAAAGGTGCTACAACAGGAATCCATACCTACGTATGTGCCAACGTGACTATGGGTATGGAAGGGCGAGAGCTTACTGATATGTCTGCGCTTATAAAGGCAGGGGCAGTTCTATTTACAGATGATGGAAAACCTGTAATCGAAGAAAGCCTTATGAAGATTGCGTGTGAGAATGCAGCAAGGCTTAATAAAGTGATAAGTCTTCACGAAGAAAATCCCAAATATATAAAAGAAAATGGAGTAAATTCTGGAAGCGCGGCAGAAAGCCTTGGACTTACAGGATCTGATCGCATGGCAGAAATATCTATGGTTGAACGAGATATAAGGATCGCTGAGGAGACAGGATGCGCGCTTACAATACAGCATATCAGTACTAAAGAGGCAGTCGAACTTATAAGACAGGCAAGGAAAAATGGAGCTAATATCCATGCAGAGGCTACTCCTCATCACTTCACTCTTACAGATGAAGCAGTAAAAAAGCATGGAACCCTTGCCAAGATGAATCCTCCTCTTAGAAAAGAAGATGACAGACTTGCAATAATCAAGGGACTTCAAGATGGGACTATAGATATGATCGCAACAGATCATGCTCCTCATAGTAAGGAAGAAAAGGACAGAGATTTTAAGGATGCTCCAAGTGGAATAATAGGGCTTGAAACAGCTTTTTCCTTAGGACTTAGAGAACTTGTGGAGCCGGGATATCTGACGATAAGAGAACTTCTTGATCGTATGAGCACAGCTACGGCAAGGCTATACGAACTTCCGGGAGGAGCTGTTAAAGAGGGAGCACCGGCGGATCTTATGATATTTGATAAAAATGAAAAGTGGGTTGTTCCGGACAAGTTTGCATCAAAAGCTGTAAATTCTCCATTTATTGGAGAGACAATGCCGGGGGTAATCAAGTATACTATAGCAAGTGGTAAGGTTGTATATAAAACATTCTAAAGGTAGGTAAGTTTGAAAATGTTCCATTTTCAAACCCAAATTGGTGTCGCGAGCTCCACCAATTTGAACCATTAGTCGCTCGTTTCACTCGCGACATGAGGTTATTTATGGCAAAGAAGAAAGTAAGTGCAAAAGTTATATCTCAGAAGATCATTGCTGATGGGATATATGATCTAAGACTTGAAACAGAGATTACAGAGGATGCAGTTCCCGGTCAGTTCGTTGGAGTTTATACAGATGATAAGTCTTCTCTCCTTCCTCGTCCTATCAGTATCTGCGGTGTAGATAAGGAAAAAAATGAATTAAGGCTCGTTTACAGAGTTGTGGGCAAGGGAACAGATCTTTTTTCAAAACTATCAGAGGGTGATCAGGTGGATGTACTGGGACCTCTGGGGAATGGCTATCCTATGGAAGAAGCTGCAGGTAAGACTGCAATCCTTATGGGCGGCGGAATCGGTGTTCCTCCGCTTTTGGAGCTTGCAAAAAGGCTCACAAGACTTTCGGAAGATAAGCGTCCTAAAGATATCAAGATAGTAATGGGATACAGGAATGATCAGACTTTCCTTGCTGATGAATTCAGAAAATATGCTGAGCTGTATATAGCTACAGACGATGGAAGTCTTGGTACGCACGGAACTGTAATAGATGCCCTTAATGAGCAGAACATCGAGGGCGATGTTATCTATACCTGCGGACCTATGCCGATGCTTAGAGGAATCAAAAAGTATGCCGCAGAGCATAACATGAAGGCATATCTGTCTCTTGAAGAGAGGATGGCATGCGGCGTTGGAGCCTGCCTTGGATGCGTTGTAAAAACAAGAGATGTAGATGCACATTCACATGTTAATAACGCAAGGATCTGTACAGATGGGCCTGTATTTGATGCAGAGGATGTAGATATCTGATATTGATTAATTCATGTAAAAATAATGATATCAGTATTTGGATATAAATATCTAAATACTACCTATGTAAGGTCAAGGTATATATAGGCATATAATCATAAAGACTATTGTTATTAAAAGTCATGTAGAGCATGAAATAGGAGATAATGTGAATACTAAGATAAATATCGCAGGTGTAGAATTCAAAAATCCGGTAATGGTTGCATCAGGAACCTTTGGATCTGGCCAGGAGTACGGAGAATTTGTAGATCTTAATAAGCTTGGAGCTGTTGTTACTAAGGGTGTTGCAGACAAGCCCTGGCCTGGCAATCCTGTCCCAAGAGTAGCAGAGACAGCAAGCGGAATGCTCAATGCAATAGGCCTTCAGAATCCGGGAATAGATGTTTTTATAGAAAGAGATCTTCCGTTCCTTCAGAAGTATGACACGAGGATCATCGTCAATGTATGCGGACATTCTGAAGAAGAGTATCTGAATGTAGTAGACAGACTCTCTGATGAGAAAGTTGATATGCTTGAGATCAACGTATCCTGTCCTAATGTCAAGGAAGGTGGTATAGCATTTGGAACCAGGCCTGATGCTCTCTACAATATAACAAATGAGATCAAAAAGCATGCTAAGCAGCCTGTAATCATGAAGCTATCACCTAATGTAACAGATATAGCTGAGATGGCAAGGGCAGCAGAGAGCGCAGGAGCTGATGCTATATCACTTATAAATACCATCACAGGCATGAAGATAGATATTAACAAGAGGAAGTTCGTCCTTGCAAATAAGACAGGCGGACTTTCAGGTCCTGCTATAAAGCCTGTTGCTGTGCGCATGGTATATCAGTGCGCTCAGGCAGTTAAGATCCCGATCATAGGAATGGGCGGAATCGCAACAGGTGAGGATGCAATAGAGTTCATGCTGGCAGGAGCTACAGGTGTTGCTGTAGGCATGATGAACTTCCATGATCCATATGCTACTGAGAAGGTTGTAGATGGAATAGAGAAGTATATGCAGGATCAGAAGCTTGATGATATTGGTGAGATCATCGGCGCTGTGCATGAATGATTGCTTTGTAGTTGTTTGAGTGTATATTATTTGTATATAAAGTCACATTTTTGTCGGTGAAAATCCAATAAATTACCGGAAAAAATGTGACTTGGTTATTTTAAAGGGGGAACACATAATGAAGACAAAAATGAGTTTGATAACGATGGGGTGGCGGGGGTGATAAGATCCCTGGATTCCAGAGCATTGTTTTACAGGGGGAATGGTGCGGCGAAGGAATTCAGAAGAATAGACTTAAACTGAAGAAGCCTGAGTGGTTTGTATTTATTGCAAGAGTGGATGACAAGACAATAATAAGTATCTAATTAAGAATGAGGATTGACTTTGGGGATATTAGACTTTGTGGTCGCCCCAATTGTGACAATGGTAATTTTAATACGAGTGTATTTAGAGAAAAAAGGCGTTTCGTAGCATAATTACGAAATGCCTTTAATATTTTCGGACAAAATAAAAAACGTAAATATTATTGATGAATAGTAAAAAAAAAGAATAAAATAGTAAAAAAGCGTAAATAGTAATATACAAGCGTAAAAAATAGTAAAAAAGCGTAAATATTAATATATAAGCGTAAAAAATAGTAAAAACAAATAAAAAGCGTAAAAAGAAATGCTATAAAATAATAGTAAAAGAGAGGAGCTGTTATGAATGTTAGGATTGATCCCTTTACTCTTACACCAGGAGTGGCAGGTAAACCATATATTGATTGTGGTATAGCAGATGAAATAATTACAAATTTTAAAAGCAGTGAATCGTCAAAATATGTATATAAAATAACAGGACTTAGAGGCTCCGGGAAATCTGTGGAATATGGTAAGGTGTTACAGGCACTTGAGAAAGATAAAAACTGGCTTGTGTATCCATTAGCGGCAGAGGGCAGTGGAGTAACAGCACTTATATCATATCTTAGTCAAGAAGATTTTATTAACGAACAAAAGACAGAAACTTCAGTAAAAACTAATGCAACTGCTGAAGGCGGAATTCCAATTATATCTGGTAAGGGAAGCATAGAAATAACAAAAACCTATGCTGAGAATAATAACTTTTATGATAAAGAGGCTGTATTGGCAAGTATGATTGCTAAAGCGAACAAGAAAAATCTCAATGTCCTTGTTATGATAGATGATATTTCCAGAACGGATAGTACAGTAGAACTCCTTTCTATATTGGGGACTATGTTTAACCGAGGTAAACGCGTATATCTAGTTGTGAGTGGACTTTCAAAAAATATAGAAGAATTTTTTACAACTAGCAGGAACAATCCAAGTAATCAGGCGATTTCCAAAAGTCTGTCATTTTTTAGGCGTGGAGACACGAGAGAAGTGAAGCCACTAGATAAATTTGATATTGCAAATAACTATGAAAAATATCTTGGTGTGGATGCTGCAGAAGCAAAAAAATTATACGACATGACATTGGGCTATGCGTATGCATATCAGGTGCTAGGTTCATTATATTTTAATAAAAAGGAAACAGAAACACTTGAAGATTTGATTCCTGACTATGAGAGAACACTGTTTAAATCTTATAATCTCGATTGGCCTGAGCTGACTGACAAGGAACAGGAATTCATACGAAGTTTTTATAAGGGTAAGACTGGAAAGGCAAAAGATACTAAAGCAAATATGTCTAATCCAGACACTTATAACATGTACAGAGATCGTCTTATTGAAAAGCACTTCTTTTCTGCAAATCAAAGAGGCTACCTTGAAGCACGGCTTCCAAGATTTGATAGATTTATAGAAATATGGTGTAATGATTAACGTATATAAAGGTTAGATTTTGTACTCGCTCCAATTGTGACGATTGTTATTATTACAATGGTGTATCTATAAAAAAGGCGTTTCGTAGCATGACCACGAAACGCCTTTATTAATATTCAGTTATGCCTGTTCTGATACAGACTTCCAGTCTTCGATGCCATATTCTTTGGCTTTTTCATCAAATCCTTTTAGTACTGCATCATAGGTCTTCTGGGAGATCTCAGGGAGTTTGCCGCCCCAAGTCTCTTCGGCCTGTTTGTATCCCTTAAGGAATGCATCACGCATATTTTCAAGCTTAGAAGGATCGCCGCCGGTGATAGCTGTTGCAAAGTCAAGGATTCTCTTGGAAGTCTCTTCTACGCTCCAATAACCACCTTCTGCAATATCAGCCTGAGCCTGTGCCTTGGTCTCTGGATCAACTGTGAAGTCACCCTTTGCAAGGAACTTCCAGATATCATCAGAATCACTTCCAAATACAGAAGTTGCATAAGCTCCGGTCTGTTTACTCATCATCTTGTTGACAATATTGATGAGATTCTGCTTCTGAGCTTCCTGATCAGCCTTTAACTGCTGAACAAGAGCTGTGTTGGGTTTGTAGGTCTTCTTGGAATCATCGACTTTGGCACTATCTGATTTTTCATATACAACGCCGCTGTTTTCAGAAGAAGATTTTACTTCCTCTGCATTCTCCTTTTTAGCTGCAACGGGGGGCGCTTGATAGTTGCCGGTGTTAATAGAAGATACGCTGTTAATTGATTCTACACTCATAATTGGACTCCTTTCCACGAACTCATTGCACCTGCCTGTGCATTACGAGTGCGTATTTTAGATAATACATCTATTCTCTTTGGCATATGCTCTTCCAGCATAGAACATAATACTGCCAAAAAAGGTTATACTCCTACATTCTCATTATCGGATGCAAAAGACTAAAACTTTATAGCTTTTGAGGAAAAATTCAGGCATGGAAGCCGAACTGCGATATTTGTGTTAGAATTGAGGTTGAAAGAAGTATTATTATTCTGTCCTACGGGGTCTATGTACCGCTGTAGAGCCTTCGAGGATACTGCAGTAATCAAGTAGACAGTTAAAGTGGATAATACTAAGTGAAAGTGAGGAAATATGATCACAAGAAAAGCATATGCAAAGATAAATTTAGGTCTTGATGTTACAGGAAGAAGAGAGGATGGATATCATATTGTCCGCATGATAATGCAGAATGTTGATATCTACGACACACTTACGTTTGAAAAAAACGACCTTGGCAAAATAAGACTTACAGCTAATAAAGACACAATCCCAACAGATGAGCACAATCTTATCTATAAGGTATGCGCCCTTTTGATGGAGAAGTATGATATCAAGGAAGGCGTGGATGTGCACCTTGAAAAAAGAATCCCTGTTGCAGCAGGAATGGCTGGCGGAAGTACAGACGGGGCAGCTGCTTTCTATGGTATGAAGGAACTTTTTGATCTTCCTATTACCAAGGAAGAGATGTGCGAGATGGCTGTAAAGCTAGGCGCAGATATTCCATATTGCATCATGGGAGGGACCATGCTCTCTGAAGGTATCGGAGAAGTTCTTACAGCTCTTCCTGATATGCCTGATTGCTACATCCTTGTAGGTAAGCCGGATATTAACGTATCAACCGGTTGGGTATATACAGAGCTTGACAGCAAAGAGATTGAATTCCATCCGGACATAGACGGAATGTGCGATGCTATAGGAAGTGGCGATCTTGGCGGCGTATGCCAGCGACTTTCCAATGTACTTGAACCTGTTACTAAGAGTAAATATGACATTATAGGGAAGATCGAAGCACTTATGGAAGACGGCGGCGCAGTCAGATCCATTATGACAGGAAGCGGCCCTACAGTATTTGGAATCTTCGATGATGAAGCTAAGCTTAAACAAGCTTATGACAAAGTAAAAGAAAGCGGCTATTGCCCGGAACTGTTCATGTCAAAGCCGGTAAATCCCAAATATTAATACTTATTAACTCAAACTACCCCCTTGTAAAGACTTTGTGAATGCTAGTCTGTTCAAGTGGGTAGTTTTGGTTAGTATCTGGAAATTTAGATTGCTGTAAATAATCTATTAAAGATTTCAGGCGTTATCTTATTGGCATTTTCATGCTTGGAAGTGTCCTTTACATAACTTAATAAACTTTTATGAAGGGCATATGCTTCCTTAACATTAGAAGTTATAAGCCTTGGAATATCGGAGGTGCAGACGAGTATATAAGCGTTTGTACCTTCTATTTGTATCTCGTATAATAGTCCTAAGCGGTGACTTCTGCTGGCATTGTCTATAGTAGCGACTATAGGTTCTATGCTTGTATCATCAAGAATAGTAGATCTTGACGCTGTCACGATCTCATACCAGTTAGGCTCAGAGTAGGTGCGTGTATTAAAGGTTTTAAGGGCAGGACTTGTATCATCTATACATAGGCCAAGTGTTCCTACAGCTGCGGGCTTATTCATTCTCTCTGAGATACTCTTGAACATAGGATAGCACCAAAAGTCAGTGCAGTATGTACCGGCAATTGAATTGGTATTTTCCTTATCCTGTAGATATAGAAGGATACTATGACCTTCTCTTACCTTGTTTATAGCAGCTGTCGCGCTGGTTGTAACATATGGGTCATCTGCAAAATCTGTGGCAGCAGATGATATGACGCTTTCCGGTATCTTTGGATATGAATAGAGCGTATATGTATTAGTAGCAAGTATATTATTACTATTATTACAACTTGAGCTGTCTATAAGATATAGTTTGAGTTCATATCTTTCAGGAGTAGAGCTTTCAGGGAAGTTCAATGTGACTTCCGGAAGTGTGATCCTTCCCTGTGAATCAATATGCGGAATCTCAACAATACTACTGTCAATAATTGTGCAGTCAAGAATAGAACTGTCGATAATAGTGTTGTTAATAATAGTACTATTATTGATAGTATTTTTAACAATAGCACTGTCAGAAGTAGTATTATCAATAGTCTTAGTATTTGTTTCGCTTTCATTAGGACAGGAGATGAGTAATACTTTGAGCATCATATCAGGATGTATGTTCTTATCATAATAGGCTATCATCGGCTCGAAGGTGAAGCTTTCATCGGGGGTATGGATATAGCTTCTAAACCTTGCCATCACTACGATATCGTCCCATGACTGTCTGAACTTTTCAGGGGATATAAGGCCTTTATTTTCCATAAGAGAATTAAGGATTCCTATAAGGGCTGTTCCCTGTCCCGTATAGTCCTGAAGATCCAGAAGCTGGGTTCCTGCAAGGTATCTTGATGCAAGTGCATCCTCCATCTCATGCTTATAGCATTGCATAGCAAGTGCTCCGGAATTTTTGAAAAACTTCCCGGCATTTGAAAAAAGCCCCATCCTAATGGCATTATCTTTGAGAGCGGCGATATTGTAGGCTTTGAGAACTCCTGTGTAGTGATCTATCTCATCGTAGTCAGGATAGGTCTCGAACTGACCTGTTTCATGGGAGATGACAGGTATGTGAGGGATCAGTTCCTCCTTTGATGTAAGAGCAACTTCCTTGACAGTAGTACCAAACTGGATGGTGGTTGTAGATGCAGGTTCTGAAATATCAGATTTACCAGTTTCATTGTTTATATTATTTTGGTAAGTGATAAGATCAGGTCTTATATTGGCATCATAAGTATAGTCTGCTCTTGGAGGCATAGTCTGGATATGTCCAGAAGGCCCGTCGCATAGGGCATAGGAACCTCGTATGAGTCTGTCTGTGGAGAAGCGTACTCCTACGAAGAAGTCATCTTCCGGCTGTATGTTGGGTGAGAACTGGAAAGTATTGGAGCCCTGAGTATACAGAAGGTCTGGATTGATCATCTTAAATCCTGCAAGGAGCTTACCAAGAGCCTTTGGATTACCCCAAAGTTCGTTGCCACATCCAAACATGCAAAAAGAAGGGTGGGACGCAAATAAAGATATCATGCGATATCCTTCCATGGTAAGGTACTGCTGCATTGTAGCATCATATCCCTCTTCATCTTCCATGAGCCAGGAACCCCATATCTCCATCTCACTCTGTATCACGATTCCAAGTAGATCGGCAGCAAGAAAGGCTGCATCAGGCGGTGTACAAGAATGGAATCTGTAATGATTGATCCCCCACCTTCTTGATATCATCATGTCATATAGCCATCCACATGCGTTCATAGGAGCAAAACCTGTCATTGGAAAGAGAAGACCGCAGTGCCTTCCTCTTAGGAAAATAGGACGGTTATTTAATAGAAGATCATTGCCATCTGCTTTCAGACTTCTAAGTCCGCATACAGCTTTGGTGCTGTCAAGGACAGATCCGCTTTCATCGCATAGATCTATATCAAAAACATACAGGTAAGGAGTGAATGTATCCCATTCAAATACACCCTTATCTGAAGCAGTAAGGTCAAGCTCATAGGTAAAAGAACATATGTTATCATCTGAGCAATTATCAGAAATACCATCATGGGTATTACCAGAATAATTATCAGAAATACTATCATTGTTATTATCTGAATAAGTTTTTATATAGCTGGTATTTGCATATTTGGCATTTATATACTTAGTATCTGCAAGGCCAAAAGATTTAGAATCAGTATTGGAAGACTCTGTAAATTCCTGAGGTTTAAGAATATCTTCTGTTATCTCAAGATATTCTTTTAATATATCATAATTTGTTCCCTTGGCGGCAATGCTTATATCATCTCTGAACTTCTTAAACTCAGACGGATCAGCGTCCTTATTTAGATACTTGTCCAGAAGCTTACATAAAGAAGTGCGGACTTTGATATTAACCTTATCTGAAGGGAAGTTTTTAGCTACATTTATAGTGAGATATGTTGACTTCTTGTCATAGTCAGTTTTTACGCTTGCAGATACAATATGTGCCTTCCTGGTGCACTTAATATACACATCTCCAAGGATACCGCTCCAGTTGGTCTGAGTATCTTTGGATGTCAGGTGCCCGCCTGGGCATGGATAGTTCTTGTTATCTATTTCTATCTGTATGAGGGTATCTTCTCTTGTGATATATGAAGTGATGTCATATACGTGAGGTGCTATAAGAGAGTCGCGCCTTCCTACAGGCTGTCCGTCTATATAGAGCTTGGTGATACGGCTTCTTTCTATACTAAGAATATATGAATCATATCCTTGTGGTATAGTCATCTGTCTGCTTAGCATTACTGTGCCGCTGTATTCATGCTCATCTGTAAGATTACCTGTATCACGTTCTTGTGTATGCGGCGCTATTTTTGATGCCTGAATTGTCCCCGGAACAGACAGATTGGATGAAGAAATATCTGTTCCTTCAAAAGAGCAGTTAAAGCTGCCATTTAATGAGATTATCATGTTAATGCTCCCCCTGAATGCAATTAGTCTTTGTATGCTGTACCCGCTTCATTTATAATATCATCATGATGTTTAAGATACTATTACTAATAATTCTTTGTACTTAGCAAAAATGACCATTTATGTTAGTGACATGATTTAAACTCGGGAGGAACTTATGGTAGCAAATGAAAACTGGGAAAATGTAAGGATACTTGGAAGGACTCCGGTGACAGATACTGGGCTTGAGCTTATCTGGTCAGGAAGCGGCGTCGAATTTATATTTAGAGGTTTAGAACTTGGGATCGAGATAACAGGAGGAGATTCTGTCTATCAGCCGTGGATAAGCCTTATTATGGACGGTGCCTGGATCATGCATATGCCGGTTCAGGAGGGGACTAATAAAGTCATAATGCTAAAGGGACTGGATCCATCTACAAGCCACAACATCAGAATTATAAAAGAGACGCAGGCAATGCCTGATGATCCTGACTCTTTTGTCATATTAAATTCTCTGTTATATGACGGCGAGGTATTAAAGACACCGGATTATAAGTACAGGATCGAATTTGTCGGAGACAGTATTACAAGTGGCGAAGGCCTTATTGGAGCCCATGATGCTATGGACTGGATAAGTCCTTATTTTAGCACCATCAATCATTACGGTGTTAAGACAGCACATAACCTTAATGCTGAGTACAGGCTTATATCACAGAGCGGATGGGGAGTTTCCTGCGGCTGGGACAATAATATATATAGTACACTTCCTCTTGTATATGAAAGCGACAGGTGTCAAAGGGGCGTATCAGATCATGACTTTAATTCCTGGAAAGCGGACGCTGTAGTTATTAACTTAGGAACCAATGATGAAGGCGCTTTTAGAAGCCCTGAATATACAGACCCTGAGACGCTTGCAGTTTATAAGAAGACACTTAATGATGATGGAAGCTATAGAGATAGTGATATAGATGTTATCAAAAAAAGCGTTATATCTTTTCTCAAAACGCTAAGAAAGGATAATCCGGATGCGCAGCTTGTCTGGGTATACGGGATGATAGGATATGGTCTTGGACAGTATCTTGAAGAAGCAGTAAATGAATATGTAGATGAGACTGGAGATACCAAAGCTTCCTATCTGGCGCTTCCGGATACTGAAGGTGAAGGATTTGGTTCAAGACAACATCCCGGCGCCATTAGTCATGCAAAATCTGCAGAAATAATATCTGCTTATCTCAAGGAAAAAATTTAAAAACCGATATAAGTAGATATAGAGTATTTCTGTATTTGATCATGGCAATTATTTAGCCATATGGTGTCAAAAGGAACTTTTGACACCTACCTCATTTGTATGAATTAAACGGATTTAGAATTCCTTGAAGGAGCTATAATGCCTGATATTAAATGCGTTACAGATAGGAACAATTTTGATTATGATTTCTATACCAAGATATACAAAAGCAGTGAGACTGATCCTTTGACCGGTCTTCTTAGCATCTCATCTTTTAGAAAAATCTCTAAAATTATACTTGGAGAGGTCAGAGAACACGATTCAAGGACTATTGTATTTATATATATAGATATCAGGGATTTTAAGGGCATTAATGAAGAGTTTGGATTTGAACAAGGCGATGAAGTATTAAAGAGCTTTGGAACTATAATAAAAGAAGTTTTCTATGGAAGAACCTGTGGCTATTTTTTTGCCGATCATTTCGTTGTTATGTGCTTTGAGGATGAAGCGCTCAGAGGTATCGAAGAAGTTCAAAGAGTACTTCATGAGATGTACACTTTTAGGGAGATCATGTTCGATGCCGGAATATACAGACTTGAAGATGTTCACGAAAGTGTCATGAATGCCTGTGACAGAGCCAAAGATGCCATGGACGCCATTAAAGGCGTATATTCTCAGAATGTCCGTTTCTATGATGATGAACTGGGATTTAAGATCCGTAGAAAAAGATATATCATAAATGAACTTGATAATGCCATAGCAAATGGCAATATTCAGGCCTGGATTCAACCTATAATGAGAACATTGTCAGGAAGGCTGGCTGGAGTTGAAGTCCTTGCAAGATGGAATGATCCTATATATGGATTTATGAATCCTGCAGAATTCATAGGTATTTTGGAGGAATGCAAGCAGATCTATAAACTTGATATTGCTATTGTAAGAGCTGCCTGCAGGAATTTTAACAGATGGTATTCCCAGTATGGGACTGCGGTGCCTTTTTCAGTTAATCTTAGCAGGATAGATTTCGAGATGTGCGATATCTTCTCTGAGATCAAGAAGGCTGCTTCTGAATATGATGTGGATCCAAAGTACATACGTATAGAGATAACCGAGTCTGTTCTTATGCGCGAACCTGAGTTCATGAAAGAAGTTATAGCCAAATTTCATGAAGCAGGTTATGAAGTGTGGATGGATGATTTTGGAAGCGGCTTCTCTTCATTGAATGTTATGAAGGAGTTTGATTTTGATCTTATCAAGATCGATATGACTTTCCTTCGTACATTTGATGATAAGTCCCATATTATCATCCCGGCTATTATCAACATATCTAAAAAGCTCGGCAAGAAGACCCTTGCAGAAGGTGTTGAGACCAATGAGCATGTAGATGCTCTCCGCGAGTGGGGATGCGACATGATGCAGGGATATCTGTATCATAAGCCTGTACCGCCTGATGATGAATATATTCATATATTCGGCCAGAAGCCTGAGACTGCAGAAACGGATCATGACAGAAAGTTCTATGGTGAAGTCAGCTATGCTAATGTGCTCGACTCGTCTATTTTTTCTAAGATAGTAAGACCTGATGGAACTAAGATGAGGACTTCACGAGCTGTTGCTATCGTAGAACTTAAAGATGATATGTTTAAGCTCATGTATACCAATGAGGCATTTCGATATACGATCAGTCAGGTTGATATAGACAGCGTAGAACTTGCCCAGAAGTATCTTAATGATAACAGAAGACAGTACTATCATAAGATGCGTGAGCTCTTCCACTCACTGTCTCATGATAATGATGTTGTTGCACAGGATTTTATATTATGCGGAGAACTGTTTGTTATCAGAGCCAAATTCATTGCCAGAGACACTGAAGAGGGCAATGACAGAATGATGGGTATCATAACCCTTGAGAATATATCGAGATCTCCTTACCTCAAAGAGCAGAAGATGGTAGACTATGCACTTCGTGATATCGTTAAGATCTTCGAAAGGATAGATCTGTGGCATATAGATGAGAACTATGCAGAGGTCGTATATAACAGTGCGAATTTCTTTGTAGAAGCCGGAAAACCTGCACTTGACTACGGAATGGAGATGTTCATTCAAAAAGAGGTATATCCCAAGGATAGTGCCAGATACAGACAGTTCATGAATTATAAGACCATATTGGACAGGATACATTCAAGCGGGATGGGATTTGTGTCAGAGAACTTCAGGTTCCGTGATAAAAACGACCGTGACAAGTTCATCTGGAAGACCTTCATAATGGTGGATGCCTCTACTACTGATGAAAGAAGGGTCTATGCCTGCATAAGGCCTAGCGATTCACCTGCACGTATGAATGGCTACCAAAGCTTCCTTGAAAATAAGGGCGATACATTGTCATGACCTCATACTTTAGTCCGTGAGCTTTGCTCAAATGAAAGTACCATTACGGACTGATATGTATTACAATAAGATTAAATTTTGGAGATACCCCATTGCCTAAGGTAATGGGGCATTAGCTGTGGATAAAAGTTGGATTTGTAGAAGAATTACCTGTTTACACTAATACTTATAATGGAGTTTATTATGACAAAAGAATCTGTGCTGGATACAAGAGTCAGCATCATAGTCCCTGTTCACAATGCAAGTGATTATATAGAAAGCACTATCAAAATGGTGGAGGCGCAGACCTATACCAACTGGGAGCTTATACTTGTTGATGATGCATCAACAGATGACAGCGTTGAAAAGATAACTAGTGCTATTGAAGAAAGCTCCTTTTCCCAAGAGCATTTTGTACTTATATTAAAAAACAAGAATGAGAAGGCAGCAGCTGCCAGAAATACAGGACTTGACGCAGCTTCAGGACGATATATAGCTTTCCTTGATGCCGATGATGTGTGGCTGCCTGAAAAGCTTGAAAGAGAACTTGAGTTCATGGAAAAAGAAGGTGCCTCTTTTGTATTCATGTCCTATGAATTCGGAGATGAGAATGCAAAGCCTACAGGTAAGATAGTTCATGTTCCTGACAGACTTGATTATAAGCATGCCCTTTCCAGAACTGTTATCTTTACATCAACGACGCTTTTTGATACAAGACACCTTGATAAAAAGCTTATATACATGCCCCTGATAGAAAGCGAAGATACAGCAACCTGGTGGAGTATATTAAAAACGGGTGTTATTGCAAGAGGCCTTGACATGCCACTTATAATATACAGAAGACCGGCCAATTCCCTTTCATCCAACAAGTTTGTGGCGATAAAACGTATATGGGGACTTTATAGAAAGATAGCTCATCTTAATGTGATATCGTCATTTGTACATCTTGTAGGATGGGCTTACAGAGCTACAGTCAGAAGGCTGTGATCTTATAGGTATATGGGAAGATTAGAATTATTGCTTGAGGTTAAAATATGCTTGAATATATCATTAAAATTTTTAACACTATAAAAGATAAAGAGAAAGAGAGTAACGAAGAAGTGGTAATTATTGCAGGACTTGGAAATCCGGAAAAGAAGTATATTGGAACCAGACATAATGTTGGTTTTGCTACAATAGATGCCTTGTGTGACAAGTACGGGATCGAACTTACAGAGACTAAATTTAATGCTGCATATGGTAAAGGTATGATAGAAGGTCATAAAGTCATTCTTATGAAGCCTCTTACATATATGAACAGAAGCGGTGAAGCTATAGGACCTATGTGTCATTTTTATAAAGTAGAACCTGAAAATGATCTCATTGTAATATCAGATGATATCGATCAGAATGTAGGTAATATCAGGGTTCGCCCCAAGGGAAGTGCTGGTGGACACAACGGTCTTAAATCCATAATCGCACATTGCCAGACAGATGGTTTTACCAGAATAAGAGTTGGCGTAGGTCGTAAGCCTGAGGGTATGGACCTTGCTGATCACGTACTTAGCCATTTTAACTCTGAAGAAGAAGTTAATCTCAAAAATGCCATAGATAACGCGATTGCAGCTATACCTGTAATCCTTGATGAAGGATGCGATATAGCTATGACCAGATTTAACCGCAAGGTTGTCTGATATCACGTTTTGAATCATAGATAATGTCGGCATCGTAAAAACGGTATTTAGTATATCCTTTGTTGTTTTATATATAGAGAAAGAGGAATGATATGCGTGCTATAGAGGCGCCACTGCAGGAACTGCCTGCTTTTACCGAACTTGATAAATATCTTGATAATCCATTTGCCTGCGCTGAAGTCATAGGATGCCTTGATTCTGAGAAGCTCCATATGATCAACGGACTTGGAAGCCAGGTCCGCTATCGCATAATTGTGACAGATTCTGATCTTAGAGCCAAAGAGATCTTCGAAGATTATAAGTTCTATGACAGGAATGTTACAGTATATCCTGCCAAGGATCTCATATTCTATCAGGCAGATATCCATTCCAATGATCTTACACGCCAGCGTATAAGGACCATGCGCCGTCTTATAGAAGGCCGCCCTGTTACGGTGGTGACAACCTTTGCTGCTCTTATGAGCCCTCAGATCCCAGCTGAAGTTATCAAAAGCAATATCCTTGCACTTGATAAAAGAAAGCCTGTAGATGAGCAGGATATAGCCAGAAAACTTGTAAACATGGGCTATGAGAAGGTATATCAGGTAGAAGGCCCCGGTCAGTTCTCCGTTAGAGGCGATATCATCGATGTATTCGACCTTACAGAAGAGAATCCTTACAGAATAGAGCTTTTTGGTGATGATATAGAATCCATGAGATCTTTTGACATAATGTCCCAAAGATCTCTTGAAAAGCTTGAATCAATTGAGATATATCCTGCTTCTGAGCTTATCCTTACAAGAGACAGGCTTGAAGAAGGTTTTGATAAAATAACAGCCGAATTCGAATCAAGATATGATCAGCTAAGGAAGGCCTTTAAGACAGAAGAGTCTGCAAGGCTTAAAAAGTATATAGAAGAAAAGAAGGAAGAAGCTTTAGAATATGACAATATGTCAGGTCTTGAGAGCTTCCTTAGATACTTTGTAGATAACCCGTCTACATTCCTTGAACTGTTTAATAGCGGAAGCACTATGATCTTCATAGATGAGCCTTCTCATGTGCAGGCTCAGGCCAAGGCTGTATTTGATGAGTTCAGGGAAAGTATGATAAATAGAGCCGAGCAAGGCTACATACTCCCCGGGCAGATGGATCTTCTTTTTTCAGAAGAAGAGATAATAGCCAGGATGGGCAATGTCAGAAGAGTCCTTCTTGAAGCAATCCCGCTTCCTGCATCCCAGAATCATTATGAGCCCGGAAAGAGCTTTGAGATCCATACTCAGACTATTGCTCCCTATAATAACAGCTTCGATCTTCTGGTCAAAGATCTAAAGAGTTATAAAAAGAGAGGCTACAGAGTCCTCATCCTCTCCGGATCAAGAACAAGAGCTAAGAGAATCGTAGAAGATCTTAGGGACAATGAAGTCAGCGCTTCATATAGTGAGGATCCCGGGCGTGTACTGCAGCCTGGCGAGATCATGACCTATTATGGCCGTATATTAAAGGGATTTGAATATCCTGATATTAAGTTTGCTGTTATATCAGAAAGTGATATCTTCACAGAGCACAAGAAGAAAAAGAGAAAGAAAAAGAAGGGCATGTCCGGAGAGACTATATCCTCAATGGCAGACCTTCATCCGGGCGATTATGTAGTTCATGAAAGCCACGGACTTGGTATCTACAGAGGTATCGAGAAGATAGAGACTGATCACGTAGTCAAGGACTATATCAAGGTCGAGTATGCTGGCGGCGGCAATCTGTACGTGCTGGCTACAGGTCTTGATGTACTTCAAAAGTATGCCTCATCGTCAGAAGATACTACGCATAAGCCCAAGCTCAACAAGCTTGGAAGCCCTGAGTGGAACAGGACCAAGGCCAAAGTTAGAAGCGCAGTTGATGAAGTTGCACAGGATCTGGTGGAACTCTATGCCAAGAGACAGCAGACCAAGGGGTATGAATTTGGACCTGATACTGTATGGCAGCAGGAATTTGAAGATGCATTCCCTTATCAGGAGACTGAGGATCAGGAAGCTGCGATAGAAGCGGTCAAGGCAGATATGAGATCTCCTCGTATCATGGAGAGACTTATCTGCGGAGACGTAGGATTTGGTAAGACTGAGATTGCTATAAGAGCTGCCTTTAAGGCTGTTCAGGACAGCAAGCAGGTAGCAGTACTGGTGCCTACGACTATCCTTGCTCAGCAGCACTATAATACTTTTTCTGAGAGAATGAAGGACTTCCCTGTAAGAGTGGACATGTTGTCCAGATTCAGGACAGCCCGTGAACAGAAGAAGACCGTAGAAGATCTTCGTAAAGGCCTTGTAGATATCGTTATAGGAACACATAGACTGTTGTCCAAGGATGTCCAGTACAAAGACCTTGGACTTCTCATTGTAGATGAGGAGCAGAGATTCGGTGTAACTCATAAAGAGAAGATCAAGAAGATCAAAGAAAGTGTAGACGTACTGACCCTGTCAGCTACGCCTATTCCCCGTACTCTTCACATGAGCCTTGTGGGTATCAGGGATATGAGCATCCTTGAAGAAGCTCCCAATGACCGCCAGCCTATACAGACCTTTGTATGTGAATATAACGAAGAGATGGTAAGAGAAGCTATCGTAAGAGAACTTTCAAGACAAGGCCAGGTATACTATGTCTATAACAGAGTCAATGATATAGCGGATGTAGCTGCAAGGATACAAAAACTGGTACCGGAAGCAAGCGTGGCCTTTGCCCACGGCCAGATGTCTGAGCAGGAACTTGAGAAGATCATGTACGACTTCATAGACGGAGATATAGATGTACTAGTATCTACTACTATCATAGAAACAGGACTTGATATATCCAATGTTAATACAATGATCATCTCTGATGCTGATAAAATGGGTCTGTCACAGCTCTATCAGTTAAGAGGACGAGTAGGAAGATCCAACAGGAATGCCTATGCATTCCTTATGTACAAAAAGAACAAGATGCTCAAGGAAGTTGCAGAAAAAAGACTCTCTGCCATAAGAGAATTCACAGACCTTGGTTCAGGATTTAAGATCGCTATGCGTGATCTCGAGATAAGAGGGGCAGGTTCACTTCTTGGAAGGAAGCAGTCCGGACATATGATGGCAGTAGGCTATGATATGTACTGTAAGATGCTCAATGAAGCCGTTCGCAAGAAGAAGGGTCTTGAGTCAGCATATCCTGAAGACTTTGATACATCAATAGATCTTGACGTAGATGCTTATATTCCTACTAAGTATATCCTTAATGAAGAGCAGAAACTTGAGATATATAAGAGGATCGCTAGTATCGAAAACCTTGGCGAAGCTGATGATATGAGAGATGAGCTTCGTGACAGATTTGGAGAAGTTCCGGACAGCGTAGATAACCTTCTTAGAGTTGCTCTTATGAGAGTTAAAGCTCACAGCCTTTATATGCGCGAAGTTAAAGGCGGAAGTGGTGAGATAACCTTTGAGATACTTAGAGAAGCTAAGATAAAGAGCGAGAATATACCGCTTCTATTAAAACATTACAAAGGGAATCTATCATTTAAGTCTAAAGGTAAGGTTATGTTCATCTATACATATAAAAAAGATGAAAACCAGAAAAAAGCAGAGCAAAATCTGCTATGCGATACAGAAAAGCTCCTGACGGATATGGAGCATGCACTTTTAAATATTTAAATCAGGAGATGAATTAATAGCTCTACAACTGACTGTACCCACGGGCTTGCCCGTGGGTACAGTCAGATTGTTCTACGCCATAGCTACAGACCGTAGCTTTGTTGCCTGCTTCTGTATATACGATAGCGGTATATTATCTGTTCCGAGATTATCAAGATCTGCGCTCAGCTGCGTCAGAAGACCTCGTGCAGCTGTAAGATCATAGTTTTCGATTGAAAGTCCTGCCATAGCAAACATAAGTGTAAGTACGAATACATTTCTTATCTTCTTGTCACGTATGAAGACAATATCAAAGGGAATCTCTCCCAGATCATCACATATGGTATACGTATATTCTCCTTTAATATCTTCAATATCTGTTTCTGACTCAAGTATCATGTACTGATCATATCCTGAAAACAGGATAGTAGAATAAGTCTGAGCATCCTGCTCACCTAAAAAGGCGATAATGTCCATCTGACCATCCAGAGATACTCTGTAAAGAGTTATTGTCTGACCCATGCCTAACCTCCTAACAAAATAAAAAAGCTCTATATTTTAAATCGGCATTTGGTTATGAAAAGTTTATTGTTTTTTGAGAGGATGTAAGCAATAATTAAATAGCAATTACTGCTTTTGAATAATAAAATGTAAAAGCAGAATCGATCATGTGGGAGGAAATCTAACAAATGAGCTATTCTAATCTTCAAAATGGTAGCGATATCCGTGGTATTGCTATGGACAACGAAACAGGTGCTTCTGTAAATCTTACCAACAAGGCTTCCAAAGACCTTGCTGGAGCTTTTGCCAAGTGGCTTTCTAAAAGGAACGATAATAAGAAAGTAAAAATTGCTCTTGGAAGAGATTCAAGACTTACCGGAGAGGCTCTTTTAAAGGCAGCTGCAGCAGGAATTATCGCACAAGGTCACGAGGTATGTGATTTTGGTATAGCATCAACACCTGCTATGTTCATGTCAACGGTTCTTGCTTCCGATGAAGATGATGCAGCTACTTTTGATGGAAGTATCATGATAACTGCAAGTCACCTTCCTTATTATAGGAATGGTCTTAAGTTCTTCACTAAAGAAGGGGGACTTGAAAAGGGTGATATCAAGGAGCTTACAGAGCTTGCTGATAAGATCCTTGCGGAAAATCCCGAAAAGTCCGTAGATACAAGTAGTGCAGATATTAAGAGCATAAACTTTATGGATACATACGCATCCTATCTTCAGAAGAAGATCAGAGACGGCGTAGGTAAGGGCGATAAGCCTCTTGAAGGACTTCATATCATAGTAGATGCAGGTAATGGTGCTGGCGGATTCTATGTTACCAAGGTTTTGGAGCCTCTTGGAGCAGATACGTCGGGAAGCCAGTTCCTTACACCTGACGGAAGATTCCCTAACCACATTCCAAATCCAGAGAACAAAGAGGCAGCAGAGTCTATCAAGAAGGCAACTCTTGATTCAAAGGCAGATCTTGGAATCATATTCGATACAGATGTAGACAGAGCAGGTGCTGTACTTCCAAGCGGCAAGACTCTTACAAGAAACGATCTTATAGCAGTCCTTTCTATGATCGCTCTTTCAGAGCATCCCGGAACTACAATCGTTACTGACTCTGTTACTTCAGACGGTCTTCATGACTTCATCGAAGCACATGGTGGCAAGCACAAGAGATTTAAGCGTGGCTACCGCAATGTTATAGATGAATCCATAAGACTCAACAATGAAGGGATCGATTCTCAGCTTGCTATAGAGACAAGCGGACATGGCGCTTTTAAAGAAAACTACTTCCTTGATGACGGTGCATATCTTATGGTCAAGCTCCTTATCGAGATGGGTAAGGGCAAAAAGCTCGAAGAGATGATCAAAGATCTTTCAGAGCCTTGCGAAAGTGATGAAATAAGATTCCCTGTATATGCAGACAAGATCGAAGGAGGCGACCTTCAGTCCAATGGTGACCGTATTCTTAAAATGCTGGAAGAAGCTGCAGGCAAGGTAGAAGGCTGGTCACTTCCTGAAAGTAACTACGAAGGCGTCAGAGTTAATACTGATAAGGACCACGGCGATGGATGGCTTCTTCTTAGAAAGTCACTTCATGAGCCTATCATGCCCCTTAATATCGAGAGTAACACAAAGGGCGGAAACCTTATTATGGCAACTAAGCTAAAAGAGATATTGGCAGGTGAAGATACACTTGATCAGTCACCTCTTGATGCTTTTATTGGCAAATAAAAACGAAAGGGTCAGATTTTTTTAGGCAATGATCAGGAATGTCCTAAAACGTATTACTGACCCGGCATTATTCAATTTTTGGAGGGAAAAATGCTTTACATTGGAGTTGATTTAGGTACATCTGCAGTTAAGCTTCTGCTGATGGACGAAAAGGGAGACATTAAGAACATAGTTTCAAAAGAGTATGAACTTCTCTTTCCGCATCCGGGCTGGTCTGAGCAGAGACCTCAGGACTGGGTTGGCGCTGTAAAAGAAGGCATTAAGGAACTTGTTAAGGATGCTGACAAGAGTCAGGTTGCAGGTATCGGTGCAGGCGGACAGATGCACGGACTTGTAGTTCTTGATAAGGATGATAACGTACTTAGACCAGCAATTCTTTGGAATGATGGCAGAACTCAGGGCGAGACAGACTATCTTAATAATGAGATCGGTAAGGATAAGCTTTCTGAGTATACAGGCAATATCGCATTTGCAGGCTTCACAGCACCTAAGATCCTGTGGATGAAGAACAATGAGCCTGAGCTTTTTAACAAAATTGCTAAGATCATGCTTCCTAAAGACTATATCAATTATGTACTTACAGGCGTTCACTGCACAGATTATTCTGATGCTTCAGGTATGCTCCTTCTTGATGTTAAGAACAAGAAGTGGAGTAAGGAGATGCTTGATATCTGCAGCGTTACAGAAGATCAGATGCCAAAGCTCTTCGAAAGTTATGAAGTAGTTGGCACTCTTAAAAAAGATGTTGCCGACGAGCTCGGACTTTCTGAGAATGTTAAGGTATGCGCAGGTGCAGGTGATAATGCAGCAGCTGCTATCGGAACAGCTACTGTTGGAGCAGGTGCTTGTAACATATCTCTTGGTACATCAGGAACTATCTTCATCTCATCAGATAAGTTCAGCGTAGATGACGGTAACTCACTCCATGCATTTGACCATGCAGATGGTAAGTTCCACCTTATGGGATGTATGCTCTCAGCTGCTTCCTGCAACAAGTGGTGGATGGAAGAAATCCTTAAGACTCAGGATTTTGCAGGCGAGCAGGCTCCTATCTCTGATGATAAGCTTGGTCACAACCATGTATATTATCTTCCATATCTTATGGGTGAGCGTGCTCCTCACAATGATCCATATGCAAGAAGCTGCTTCCTTGGTATGACTATGGATTCCAGCCGTGCTGATATGACACAGGCAGTTCTTGAAGGCGTTGCATTTGGTATGAGAGATTCTCTTGAAGCTGCCAAAGCTATGGGCATCAAGGTTGAAAAGAGTATGATCTGCGGCGGCGGAGCAAAGAGCCCTCTTTGGAGAAAGATCTTTGCTAACGTTATGAACATAGAACTCACAATTCCTGAAACAGAGCAGGGACCGGGATACGGCGGAGCTATCCTTGCAGCAGTAGGATGCGGCGAGTACGCAAGCGTAGATGAAGCTGTTAAGAAGCTTATCAAAGTTACAGGTTCTACAAAGCCTGAACCAGAGCTTGCAGCTCTTTACGAAGAGAGATATCAGACATATAGAAAACTGTATCCAGCACTTAAGAACCTTTTTACAGAGATGAAGGGATGATTGGAGGTATTGTATGAAGATTTACAGCGTAACAGACAAAGAATTTGCAAAATACGGCAGAATCGTAAACGGAGTAGAGGTAGATCAGATCCTCAAAACTCTTACAGAGAAGACTCCATGTCCTGAGAATGCTCCTGACTATGTAGCAGAAGAGCCCGAGCTTCAGTCTCTTCCTCAGGCCAAGGTACTTGCTGATACACTCTTTGGCGGTATGCCTGCTCAGTTTGGCTGGTGCAACGGCCATAATACTAAGCTTAACTGCTTCGAGTATCACAGAAGCAGTGAGTTCAATCTTGGAACAGAGGATTTCATACTCCTTGTAGCTACAGAGTCTGATATCGATGAGAACTTCCACATCGATTCTGCAAAGACTATGGCATTCAAGGTTCCTGCAGGAGTACTTGTAGAAGTATATGCAACAACACTTCACTATGCACCTTGCCAGGCATACAAGGACAAGGGCTTTAAGGTTCTTGTAGCTCTTCCTCAGATGACCAATGTTGGAAATGCTATACCTAAGGCAGGATGCCCTGAAGACAGACTCCTTTTTGCCCGCAACAAGTGGCTTATCGCTCATCCTGAAGCTGGAGAAGTTAAGGACGGAGCATTTGCTGGTATCGACGGCGAGAACGTTGATATCAAAGATCTTATTGACTAAAAATATAAAAAAACTTGCGCAAATATACTCTATATAAGTTCAATAAGACATTAAGGCCTTCGGTTTTCCGAAGGCCTTTTTTATGATTGGATGTATCGTCTTTTACAATTAAAAGCCTGCCATTCTAAATTTTTTTAGAATGGCAGGTCTAAAAATGTTTTTGTATTTTTTAGCGAAGCTTAAACTTAGCAACAACACCTGCAAGGTTCCTGGCGATAACTGACTGCTTGCTGGACATATCGGTTACATTATCAACAACTTCGGATACTGTGTTGACAGTATCTGTGATCTCAGATGATCTGGATGCTGTATCCTGAGTAGATTCTGTGATATTCTGGATAGCTGAGCTTACTTCGCTCATAGCACCGTGTATAGTTCCGACCATCTCAGCGATGGATGTTGATGTCTGTCCGAAGGAATCAGCATCAGCGCCGTACTGCTGAGCTACATTAACGAAGTTATCATAGTCAGGTGTAACAGTCTCTTTCAGGAAAGTAAGAAGCTCATTGGTTGCACTAAGAAGATTGGAGAAGGCTTCCTGAACACCTGCTACAGTATTCTGGATCTCACCTACAGCTGCGCCTGTATCACCTGCAAGTTTATTGATCTCTGTTGCAACAACTGCAAATCCTTTACCATGTTCACCTGCACGGGCAGCTTCAATAGAAGCATTGAGCGACAGGAGGTTGATCTGATCAGCTATCTCAGCGATAGAGTCAGCAAGTGATCCGATCTGCTGTACGACATCTGCCTGAGAGTTAGCTGTCTCGATATCTGCTTCACGTTCCTGAGCGATCTGGATAGCATGGTCATAAGCTGATTTTGAGCTCTCTTCAATATCTTTGGCTCTCTTCTGGATATCCTCAGCAAGACCTCTGGATTCATCAGCCTGACTTGCAAGAAGCTGAACTGATGCATTTACTTCTTCGACAGAAGCATTAACCTGCTCTGTGGCAGCTGATGCGCTCATCATAGCATCATTAACGCCTGTCATATTGGACTGGATATTCTGGAATTCATTAGTAAGCTGACTAGCCATGCCTTCAAGAGTAGCACTTGCTTCATCAATTTTTTCAGATTCATCCGATACCTGAGTGATGACGCCCTTGTTGCTTTCATACATCGCATTGAGTGATTCTGCCATCTGACCAAGTTCATCGCCGCTCTTATTATTGATCTTACTAACTGTAAAGTCGCCTTCTGCAAGATGACCTGCAAATGTCTTAACATTATTGACACTCTTGGCAATTATATTAACCAGAAGGAGGATAGCAACAGCACAGAAGATTACTGATACTGCACATATAGCCATAAGAAGATTTCTAGTCTCGATTCTGGATGCGTCAAGTTCTGACTGAGCCAAAGTGATACAAAGCTTCCAGTTAACTTCTGGAATAGTATCGTAGAAGTATATATATTCGCCGTCAGATCCTTCAAATCCGCCTACGCCGCTTTCGTTAGCAAGCAAACTTTCTGCAAGATGTGACATTGAAGGATCATCAGCTATATTAAAAGAAGTTGCAGTTTTGGATTCATCAACATCATATAGATATACGCCCTGTGATGACAGGAGTATAGGATGTGATAATGTACCAAGGGACATGGAAGATACCATGTCCTGGATAGAATTAAGAACTGTATCAACTGTAATACATCCTATGCATTCTCCGCTTGCACTGAATATAGGAGCAGAGCATGTAGCCATGATAGTGCCGCTTGCTTCATCATAGTAAGGATCCGTGATCGATGCATCAAGTGTAGTCATGGATACAGCATTTGTATAATATTCCTGGGTAAAATAATCATACTCCGCATTGGAATATTCATCTGTATATACGATGGTATCTCCATCTTTGTACCAGTAGGGGCCGGCATATTCCTGATTTTTATATACGCCTCTTGCAAACCATATACCGGCACCGGATATTACATCATTGCCCTTTATTACATTACCAAAGATTTCTTCATATTGATCAAGATCTGTATATTCGTAGCTTGTACCAACTTCATTGGACAGAACTGTTGCAGTATTGCGCAGAGTTTCCAATGTTACATTTACAGAATTGGCATTGGCTTTAAGTGTCTGCATAGCCTTGTCTGTAGTCAGATTCTGATATGCGGAAGTGAATCTGGTTACACTAATATAAGTTACAAGTATTAGCGCGATCGCAACAATGGGAAGGATTCCGAGAAGCATTTTCATTCTGAGATTCATTTTTCTAAGCATACATACTCCTTTTGCTCGAATAATCAGAGCTTTTAATAAATATTGGATCCGTGTTTCTGATAAAAAATCGTTTCTGAAAAAAACAGTTATGAAAATAAACAATTGGTATTGGCTAAGGAAAACATGACTTATTCCTCGTAACAATACTTTTTCCATAGATGAAAGATTACATCTACAGAAGATTTGGGATCATAAATAGATGGGTGGTCACACCTACAGAATATTCCAGCTATAGATGAAGCGATTATTTTTGATCATGAATATAGCAAATTTATAAACCAAGTCACTAGTTGTATCGGCATAAAAATATCTTTTAATAAGTTTTTTTTTTTTAAAATATATATGTTAATAAATGCTGATTATAGCCGATAAAAATGATGTATGGATTCTTTAGTTCTTTATATTTCAATCTTTTCTATTCCAGGCAAAAAGGAGCCGGAGGTACATTATGAATATCAAAGGATTAATTGCAGCTGACAAAAATAAACTAAAAAATCAGTCAGTAGCTAGCAAAGTATCAGGGATTTTCAGAAATGCAAGTATAAGATTTGCACTTGTAATTGCTTTTATGGTAGTTACAATAGTTACTGCTGTATGGGGAGTCTATTCTATCTATTCAAGAGATCTTGCAGCTGATAATATTCAGGGTGAGATAAGAATAGATATACAGGCTTTGTCCAAACATTTCCTATGGGCATTGTCCGCAACAACAGATGAAGTAAGAACGTCGGAGCTTGAGAAGATATCAGAAGCGTTCTCTGATTTTAACGGATATAAGGAAGAACTATCCAAGGTTTACGATAATGAGACCATGATCAATCAGTTCTATGAGCATCTTGCGGTAGTAGAATCCAATGGTAAGACACTTGAAGGTATGTTCTCGGACGGACATTCTACCAATGAAGATATCTTCGAGTATTTTGACGGAACTTTATATCCTTCTATTAATGATGTAGCATCTGATCTTAAGACTGTATCCAAAGAGATAGCAGAGCATGGTCAGGCTGTATATACAAGGACACTTATTACCACAGGCGTTTCAGCAGCTCTGTCTTTACTTATAATCCTTACAACTGTTCTATTCATTGCAAGCGGTGGAAGTGCTCTTGCAAAGAGTATAGTAGAACCTGTTGATGAAGTAAGGACTGCTGCTCGTGATATGTCAGAAGGTAAACTTGATATCAACATTGAATACAGGGCTGAAGATGAACTTGGAGAACTTGCTCATGATCTTAGAAAGTCTACCAGATACACTGCTTCTATTGTAACAGATATCAGTGAATCCCTTGGCAGGATGGCAACGGGTGATTTTACCAAAGGAACAGATAATCCCAAGCTTTATATAGGCGATTATACTGCTATCAAGGATGCACTGGAGGATATAGCTGACAGACTATCTACCACGTTAACACAGGTAAGAGAGTCCTCTTCACAGGTATCTGCAGGTGCTCAGAATATGTCAGAAGGCGCTACAGCCCTTGCGGAAGGTGCAACTGACCAGGCAGCAGCGATCCAGCAGCTAACAGCATCTGTTTCGACAGTAACTGAGCAGACGAGAAACGTAGCAGATGCAGCTGAGCAGTCCAATGAGATGGCTCAGAAGGTTAAAGAAGATGTTGATACATCTGCACGTAAGATGCATCTTGTTACAGATGCAATGACCAGGATCACAGAAGCTTCCAAGGAGATAGAGCTTGTTACTAATTCTATAGAAGCTATTGCCAAGCAGACACAGCTCCTTGCACTTAACGCTTCTATCGAAGCTGCCCGTGCAGGTGATGCAGGTAAAGGCTTTGCAGTTGTTGCTGGCGAGATAAGTCAGCTGGCCAACCAGTCATCAGAAGCTGCCAAGAACACGCATCAGCTTATAAGCGATACTATGGATGAGATATCCAATGGTAATGAAGTTGTTGATGAGACCAAGGCTGCCCTTGAACTTGTTGTAGAATCTGTAAATCATGTATCAGAGATGATGACAACATCCGGCAACATGGCCAAGGATCAGGTTACAAGCATGGAGCAGATAACAGAAGGTATCGAGCAGATATCCAATGTTGTATCCAGTAACTCTGCTACCGCCGAAGAGTCCAGTGCTGTATCACAGCAGCTCTCCGAAGAGTCCAGTATGCTCAATGATCTTATTGATAAGTTCAAGGTTAAGAACGGATAAGATACAGATTGATACTTCGCACTTGGACGGTGCAGTATCACTGAAGGCTTTGCAGTAACAGGCAGTATATAGATAATTGCCATGCTGTTAATCGTTTTATAATTCATGGCATGATATCTGGAAATTCCCATTCTGGGGTCCAAACTCGCTTCGCTCAGACATGTGGACCCCGGGCAGAATGGAAATCTCCATCTATCACGCTCATGAATTTAATAAAACGATTAAAAAGCATGGCAATTATCTATATACTGCCTGTTCCTGCAAAGCCTTCAGTGATACTGCACCGTCCAAGTGCGAAGTTTAAGTTGCTAAATAATTCCCCTCTTTACATCTGCGCATTAGAGGCAGCTGCAAGGGGCGGCGTTTTTATTTCTTGAAATATAGCAATATTACCTGTGCTTCGTCCTTTTTATTGTTCGCATAGCAGCTTTTTATGAATACATAGTCGTTTTTGAAAACACATATCAAATTATAGTGCATTTATCTACTAAAAAAGCAAAATACAACTTGTTATTCTTCTGCTATCAGCCTTTTTATAATTTTGGAAAGTGATATTATGGTTTTATACTAAAAATATAAGGGGTATCTCTATGACTATAATTTTAAAAATTCTAAGATGGATAATGGCAGCAGTAATGTGGTTTATGGCTTTGGGATCATTAATAAACGGCGGGCTTGGCATAATAGGAGCGATTCTTTTTGTTATCGTTGGCATTTTGATTTCACCTTTGAGCTCAAAGTACATTTTTCCAAAGTTGCCTAATTTGAAAAAATCACACAAGATAACCGGTGTTGCCGTAATATGGCTTGCTGCAAATGTTTTTCTGGGATTGTCACCAGCAGCAACAAAAACAAATAATGCTGACAAAGCAATGTCCACGGCTGCCGTTTCTGAGGCATCTGTAGAGAGTGTCGACAGGTCGATGGCAGATGTTTCAACCGTAGAAGCATCTGAAGAAGATATAGTAGTAGCTGAGGCATCAACAGATGCATCAATTGAGACATCATCAAATAGCTCTATTGAAGAAAAATCTGTAGAATCAGCTGATAAGAATAAGAAGTCTACAGCATCTTCAACTGTAACAACTGCAAAGAGTACGAAAACTACATCTGTTGCTTCAACTGGCTCTACTACTGAAAGTGCAACCACGGAAACGAAAGCCAATTCAGATGCGGAGAAAACGGTTGCAGAACAAAAAGCAGCAGAAGAAGCGGCAGCTCAGCAAGCAGCAGAAGAAGCGGCAGCAGCACAGCAACCTGATAGTTCTACCGTTGCAAATGGAACAGAAAGTGCTAATGCACTAGAAGTGTTACAAATGGGACCAACGACTGGAGATGTTTGCTGGGTTCCAAGAAATGGTGGGACAAAGTATCATACTAAGTCAACTTGCTCGGGTATGGATGATCCAATATGTACAACCGTTGACACAGCAGAGGCGTGTGGGTTTGAACCATGTAAACATTGCCATTAAAATGTTGAGGAAAGAATATGGTAAGACATAAAAAATGGTCTTTTCTTTTTTTAATATTATCTGCATTTGTATTGTTATTACTAGTTGTATTTATATCCTTGAACTCCGGAGCATCGTTTAACGATATAAATGCCATGGCAGCTTCTTCGGATACTAGTGGTTTTACAGCTACCTTTATTGATGTCGGTCAAGGTGATTCTTCGCTGATAACATGTGATGGTCATTCGATGCTTATTGATGGCGGAACATCAGATCAGTCACAAAAACTATACAGTATTCTGAAATCCCAAAATATAAATCAGCTAGATTATGTTGTTTGTACTCATCCTCATGCGGACCATGCGGGAGGCCTTCCTGGAGCACTTGCTTACGCTAAAGTTGGGACTGCTTTTGCTCCAGTGACAACATATGACAACTCATCATTTAATAAATATGTCAAAGCAGTTGAGAAGCAAGGGAAAAGTATTATTGTTCCTGAAGTTGGGAGTATGTATCCTTTAGGTAATGCAATTATTACTGTTCTCGGACCTACAGATGTTGAGCCATCAATGGATCCTAACGATATATCATTGGTACTACGTATCGATTATGGACAAAATTCATTTCTGTTTTCTGGCGATGCCGAACAGGAAGAGCAGCAGCTTCTTATGTGGAATGAATATGATTTGCTGAATGTTGATGTACTCAAAGCTGCACATCATGGAAGCTCTAACGGGGCTTCTTACGCATTCATCAAAGCAGTATCACCTAGTGTAACTGTTATTTCATGTGGAGTAGGAAACAGTTATGGGCATCCGCATGCAGAAGCACTCGAATTACTGCAACAGTATAATAGTGCATTATATAGGACAGACCTGCAGGGAGACATAGTTATATCCAGTGATGGAACGAATATATCCGTGGCAGTATCAAAAAATGAACTTGCAGCTGTTTGGACTCCAGGCGTGGGAGAAACAGCTTCTGATACGACTACAAGGCAAACACCAGTAGTAGAAGATAACTCAGCTACTACTCAGACAGACTCTGGAGCAACGTATATTGTTAATATCAACACGAAAAAATTCCATCTACCTACATGTCCTTCTGTGAAGAAAATGAAGGAATCCAATAAGATGACATTTACTGGAAGTAGAGAAGATCTTATAAATCAAGGATATGATCCTTGTCAAAATTGTAATCCATAACAAATATTTAAATTTAATCTGCCTCTTGCTATTGTGCCTTAATAGGTAATTGCAAGGGGCAGCGTTTGTTCACGACTGTGAAGATTTATGGTATTATCAAAAGATAATAAGCCAAAAGAGGTATGAATAAATGGATAAAAGGGAAAGAGAAAAATTGGAAGATGTTTTGAATAAGATTCAGAATACGCAAAGCGGTATGCTTGGGGGGCTGTACGGGGATTTTTTTGGAAGTGGGAGTAATACAGGATCGAAAAGCTCTTTTGATAGCAGATTAGATTCTTCGCCCGTAAAGACTCAGGGAGGAATGAACATTTCTTCTGGTACTGAGGATCCTCTTGCGGATGCAAAGAACGCACTTAATGAATTCAATACCAAAGTAAATGAAGCCAGTGCTAATGGGGTAAGGCCTGCTACCAAGGACAAGGTTTCTGATTCAGAAGAAGCGGATGTTAAGAACGAAGAGCCCAAAGAGCCTGAAGAAGATCCAATGGAGACTCTTGATAAGCTTATAGGTCTTGATACTATAAAATCAGATGTCAAGGAACTTACTAACTTCGTTAAGATCCAGAAGACAAGAAAAGATGCCGGTCTTAAATCAGTTCCTGTATCTCTCCATCTTGTTTTTACAGGTAATCCCGGAACTGGTAAGACTACTGTTGCCCGTATTATATCAAAACTATATAAGAATATCGGTGTTCTGTCTAAGGGCCAGCTTGTTGAGACAGACCGTTCCGGACTTGTAGCAGGATATGTAGGTCAGACTGCTATTAAGACTCAGGAGCTTATCAAGAAGGCTATGGGCGGAGTCTTGTTTATAGATGAAGCCTATGCTCTGTCACAAAAAGATGACGCCTTCGGCCAGGAAGCTATAGATACTATACTTAAGGCAATGGAAGATCACAGAGATGATCTTGTTGTCATTGTTGCAGGCTATACAGAGCCTATGGAGAAATTCATAAACTCCAACCCGGGTCTTAAGAGCAGGTTCAATAAATATATCGAGTTCCCTGATTATACAATAGATGAGCTTATGGATATATTCGATATGAACTGCAAGAAATATGACTATGTCATAGAAGATGATACCAAGCAGCATGTCAAGGAGCTTATCTCCCAGAGAAAGCTTGCCTCTAACGGTAACTTTGCTAATGCCCGTGAGATACGAAATCTCTTCGAGGAGATCATAACTAATCAGGCATCAAGGATTGCAGGGATAGAAGACCTTAAGCCGGAAGATATGATGAAGATCACTAATGATGATCTTTTTGATAAAACAGGTGATGCCGATAAAAAAGATGAGCCTGCGCCCAGTAAGTCTAATGATGTAAATGATGATATTGATGAAAAAAATGGAAATAATGAAAATAGTAAATGACTTTGAAATGGAGCTGTTTACATGTGGTTTGCGATATTTATTGTTACTATAGTTATCAGTATTGTAGGTGCTGTTTATCTTATTAATGCAGTCAGTAGATTTAGAGCTTTTACAAGATTTGACAGGAAGTGGCAGCAAAAGCTCAATGCTACGCTTGTTGTTATATTGTGTTTTGCGGGATTTGCAGCCTTCATGGGGATGGTTAATGCTATAACTATTCTTATATACGTGATATTCTTTTTCCTGATATCAGGTCTTATAGTAAGAATTGTAGATAAGGTACACGGTACTAAGAGTAGTAGCGTATCTACTGGCAGATCTAAGGTATATCTTCAAGGGTGGCTTGCAATAGCAGTATCCATCGTCTATCTGTCGGGGGCATATTATATGTGCCACAACGTATGGAGGACTGATTATAACCTAAAAACGGA
The DNA here is from genome assembly GCF_023206215.1 of Butyrivibrio fibrisolvens. Lineage (NCBI taxonomy): Bacteria > Bacillati > Bacillota > Clostridia > Lachnospirales > Lachnospiraceae > Butyrivibrio > Butyrivibrio fibrisolvens. Next base: position 137,433 of record NZ_CP065800.1, on the reverse strand, counting down.
CAAGGATATACAGGATCTTCATATTGCGCTTATCGCAGACTCTCATCTTGGAACCACTTTTGACGGAGAGGGATTTGCTGCTTGGCTTGAAGAGATAGAACAGGCATCTCCTGATATGCTCCTTATAGCAGGAGACTTCGTTGACAATGACTCTGTGCGGGCAGATATGGTCAGAGCATGTGAAGCTTTGGGAACGCTTGATCTTAGATATGGTGTGTTCTTCGTATATGGCAATCATGACAAGCATACATTTGGTGGCAGAGATTTTACCGCACAGGATCTTGAAGATGAGCTTATCAAAAATAATGTACAGATTCTGGAAGATGAGATCGTAACTATTGATAATATATGTATTGCAGGCAGGAAAGACTATATTACAGAGCCAAGACTTGATATTGATGACCTGTTACAGGATGTGAGCGATGATAAGTACATAATAGTACTGGATCATGAGCCTACAGATTATGAGAATGAAAGTGCTAGCGCATCGGACCTTGTAGTATCGGGTCATACTCATGGAGGACAGCTTCTTGCCATTAAATATGTAGGCGAACTTACAGGAGTCAATGACAGGACGTATGGATATGAGAGAATCAGCGATACAGATTTCATAGTAACCTCAGGAATATCAGACTGGGCTCTTGATTTTAAAACAGGCACAAGATCTGAATATGTAATGATCAATGTGAATTAGATTAGAAACATCCCACTTGAGTAGACTGCATGCCCTTGTAAAGACTTTGGGGATGCCGGTCCATTCAAGTGGGATGTTTTAGTTATGAATTGTCAGAATATAACGATTCCTCAGATAGGGCTTTGGAGATATTATATCCACGGTCTTGTTTGGGGGATTTTTTTATATGGAGGCATTGTAAAAGAGTTTCTTAGATAATAAGCGGAAATGGCATAAAAGCCATATAACGTTTATAAAAATACGATAACAAGACTATATTTTGTATAAAATGCACTGATGATGTACGATTAACTATTTCTAACTATTATACAAAATCATACAGAAGCTGTTTTGTTCAAGATTAAAAATATAGAAGTAATAATTTACAGAATATCATAAAAACATAACGAAATTGTATAAAAAAATTGTAAAAGAATTAAAGGAAAAACTCATAAATACAAGGATTTGAGTAAATGTTTAAAAATCTTTGTGCAAAACAGCAGAAAAATATAAAAAAACAGTAAAATGTTGTCTATGTTCTTGATTGACATGTAAATAACAAACATGTTAAAATCACGCCGTTGGTTAAAAATATAACAAATAATTCAGCATGGAAATTTCCATGCATGACGGCACTAGAAGGAGTACCTTTATGCGAGAAGAATGGAGAAGTTTCAAAGGAACACACTGGATTGGAGATATCAATGTACGTGACTTCATCCAGAACAACTACACCCAGTATGATGGCGACGAGTCTTTCCTTGCAGGACCGACTCAGGCTACAGATACATTATGGGGCAAGCTTCAGGAGCTTCAGAAGAAAGAACGTGAGAACGGTGGCGTTCTTGAGTGTGAGACAGAAGTAGTTTCTAGTCTTACCGCTTATGGCCCTGGCTACATCGATGAGCAGACTAAGGATCTTGAGCAGATCGTAGGTCTTCAGACAGATAAGCCTCTTAAGAGAGCATTCATGCCATTCGGTGGAATCAAGATGGCAGAGGAAGCTGCTTCAACATATGGTTTTGAAGTAAATCCTAAATTCCACAAGATCTTCACAGAGTATCACAAGACACACAACCAGGCTGTATTTGATGCTTATACACCTGAGATGAGAGCTGCTCGTCACAGCCACATCGTAACAGGTCTTCCGGATACATATGGTCGTGGACGTATCGTAGGCGACTACAGAAGAGTTGCTCTTTACGGTATTGATCACCTCATCGCTAAGAAGATGGAAGATTTTGACAACTGCGGCGATGGTACAATGACAGATAACGTTATCCGTCAGAGAGAAGAGATCTCTGAGCAGGTTCGTGCTCTTAAGGGCATGAAGGCTATGGCTGCTTCTTACGGTTATGATATTTCACAGCCTGCTAAGAACGCTAAGGAAGCTGTTCAGTGGTTATACTTCGGTTACCTTGCAGCTATCAAGACTCAGAATGGTGCTGCTATGTCAGTTGGCCGTGTATCAACATTCCTTGATATCTACATCAACCGTGATCTCGAAGAGGGAACTCTTACAGAGGAGCAGGCACAGGAACTTATCGACCACTTCACAATGAAGCTTCGTATGGTTAAGTTTGCTCGTATCCCTTCATACAACAACCTCTTCTCTGGTGACCCTGTATGGGCTACTCTTGAAGTTGGTGGACTTGGCGGAGACGGACGTCACATGGTTACAAAGAATGACTATCGTTTCCTTCATACTCTTGAGAACATGGGACCTGCTCCGGAGCCGAACCTTACAGTTCTTTACTCCAAGAGACTTCCTGAGAACTTCAAGAAGTATGCAGCTCACATTTCAGTTGTAACATCTTCTATCCAGTATGAGAACGATGATGTTATGCGTCCTATCTGGGGCGATGACTACTCAATCTGCTGCTGCGTATCAGCTACACAGACAGGTAAGGAGATGCAGTTCTTCGGAGCTCGTGCTAACCTTGCTAAGGCTCTTCTGTACGCTATCAACGGCGGTGTTGATGAGAAGTTCACAGATAAGAACGGTAAGCACATGCAGGTAGGTCCTGCTTATGCACCTATCACATCTGAGTACCTTGACTTCGACGAAGTTATGGCTAAATATGACAAGATGCTTGACTGGCTTGCAGGTCTTTATGTAAATATCCTCAACCTCATCCAGTACATGCACGACAAGTACTACTATGAAGCAGCTGAAATGGCTCTTATCGATACAGATGTACGTCGTACATTTGCTACAGGTATTGCTGGTTTCTCACACGTTATCGATTCACTTTCAGCTATCAAGTATGCTAAGGTTAAGACAATCCGTGATGAGAACGGTCTTGTTATCGACTACAAGGTAGAAGGCGACTTCCCTAAGTATGGTAACGATGATGACAGAGCAGACCAGATTGGTGTAGATCTTCTTAAGTCATTCATGACAAAGATCAGAAAGCACCACACATATCGTGATTCTGAGCCTACAACTTCTATCCTTACTATCACATCTAACGTTGTTTATGGTAAGGCAACAGGTGCTACACCTGACGGAAGAGCAGCTTACACATCATTCGCTCCTGGAGCATCACCATCTTACGGTGCTGAGCAGAACGGACTTCTTGCATCTCTTAACTCAGTTGCAAAGGTTCCTTATGAGTGGTCACTTGACGGTATTTCTAATACTCAGACAATGAACCCTTCAGCTCTTGGACATGATGATGAGGAGAGAGCTAAGAAGCTTGTTGGTGTTCTTGATGGATACTTCGAGCAGGGTGCTCACCACCTCAACGTTAACGTATTCGGTAAGGACAAGCTCATCGACGCTATGGAGCATCCTGAAAAGCCTGAGTATGCTAACTTCACAATTCGTGTATCAGGTTATGCTGTTAAGTTCATCAACCTGACAAAGGAGCAGCAGCTCGACGTTATTGCTCGTACATGTCACGAATCACTCTAATGTGTCGTTATAATAGACTTTAAGAGCGTAAGCTTATAAGAAAAGGACTGCAAGGAAACATAATATCTTTGCAGTCCTTTTTTAAAAACTGAAGGTTCCCACTTGATTTGGGAATAGGATGCGGTATAATTTATTTTCACTGATTAAGTGGGAAGTTTGAGTACAAAGGAGACTAAATGAAAGGCGCAGTACATTCAATTGAAACATTTGGATCTGTAGATGGTCCGGGCATTAGATATATTATTTTCCTTCAGGGCTGCAATATGAGATGCAGATACTGCCACAATGTTGATACATGGGCACCAAAGCGTGAAGACACACAGTTTCTTGATGCAGATGAGCTCTTAGACAAGGCAGAGCGCTACAAGACTTATTGGGGCAATGATGGCGGCATAACAGTAAGCGGTGGAGAGGCTCTTTTACAGATAGATTTTCTTTTAGAGCTTTTTACTAAGGCCAAAAAGCGTGGAATCAATACTTGCATTGATACAGCTCTTCAGCCATTTACAAGACAGGAGCCTTTCTTTTCTAAATTTGAAGAGCTCATGAAGGTTACAGACCTCCTTCTTGTAGATATCAAGCATATTGACCCCGAGGCTCATAAGGATCTTACAGCCAATGATAATGCTAATATCCTTGATGGAATGAGATATCTCTCTGATATTAATAAGCCTATCTGGATCAGACACGTGCTGGTTCCAGGTATCACAGATGATGATGAAGCACTTAGAAAGACAAGAGCCTTCATCGAGACACTTGGTAATGTCCAGAAGATTGAAGTTCTGCCTTATCATAATCTTGGCGTATATAAGTTCAAGGAACTTGGAATCAAGTATACACTTGAAGGTACTCCGGCTCCTTCTAAAGAGCGTGTCGAGAATGCAGAGAAGATCCTTCGCGGACAGATCTGATATTATTAGGCAGTCTGGCTGTATTTGGTAGGGATTTTTTGGTCATAACGAATATAAAAAAAAATTGGGCAGTTCCGATATAAGATATGTAACGATGGAATTATGTTACAGTATTCGAATTGTTGTTGTGGTAATAATTTTTACTAAGGACATCAACGGGTATCTTTGACGGGACGGAGTTCCAGAAGCTAAGGATAGCGTCTTTCACGGAAGATTGTAACTTAAATTTTTGTGGAGGCGCTTTTTTGATGCGTTCAATTAGAAAGCACATCCCTGTACTTCTAAGAATGCGCTTATTACATCCTTGTAAATGGCGCATAGAAGTACATCCCTGTACTTCTGAGAATGCGCTTATTACATCCCTGTAAATGGTGCATAGAAGTACATCCTTGTACTTCTGAGAATGCGCTTATTACATCCTTGTAAAGCACCTCCGGAAAGACATGAGGCGTTATTATGAGAATTGCAGCAAGTAGTATTGAACTAAGTAGTAAGCATGAGCATACTACTTACAGATCTCAGGATGTGATGAAGCCCTTTGGACTATCATCAGGTCTTAATCTGACGAGTAAGGAGGAAAAAGCTGAAAAGATCAGGGATACGTATGTAAGGTCTGACGAAGATAAGAAGCTTTTAGACGTGGACAATTCAGGACGTTATATGAATCCGGGAGCTTATCATGACATTGAAGTTAAAGATCCTATAGTCAAAACTAAGGAGGATAATCTTAGTTCAATGGATATGATCCATGTTCATCTTCTTAGGATCATACTTCAGCTCGTCCAGAATCTTGGCGGGAAAGGCTGGGATTCTTTTTCCAGAAATATATCTAATCAGTTAAATGCGATATCTGATGGCAATGCGGGGCTTTTTAGAAGTGCAAGCTCGTATTCTCTTACAAGCTATGAAGCAGAAGCTACCGAGTTTAGTGCTGCAGGAAGAGCAGTAACAGAAGATGGAAGGATCATAGATTTTGATGTTAACTTTGGAATGTCCAGAGAGTTTATAAGCTATTCTGAGCTTAATCTTGGAGCTATGCAGGGATTTTTAATGGATCCTTTGGTAATACATGTAGGAAACGATGTCAGTGAGATATCAGATCAGTCGTTTTATTTTGACCTAGACTTTGATGGCAAGAAGGAGAACGTCAAGATGCCGGGGCAGGGCTCAGGATTTCTGGCAATGGATAGAAACGGCGACGGCGTAATAGGTGATGGAAGCGAACTGTTTGGAGCAGCGACAGGTGACGGCTTTGGCGAACTTCGCGAGCTTGACGAGGATCATAACGGCTGGATAGATGAAAATGACGAGAATACCTGGGCAGCCCTTAAAGTCTGGATCAAAGATGATAGCGGAAGAGATGAACTTCTAACATTGAAAGAAGCAGACGTAGGAGCTATATACCTTGGCGAAGTCGGAACAGAGTTTTCTACATATTCTAAAGATATGTTAAGCAGCGGCATTAATGGCGTAGTAAGATCATCGGGTGTATTCCTTCATGAAGACGGACAGGCAGGCATCATACAGCACGTGGATCTGGCATATTCCTGATACTGACTGATATTAAGAATAACAACTAATAGTATAAGAAAGATAGAGATCCGGGCAGGTTCGATAGTTTTGAATCTGCTCGGATTTTTTTAAAAAAACTTCCCACTTTGCTGGTGATATATTCTGTTTGCCTTGGCGAGATTTTCTCGGATATGTCACCGGCAAAGTGGGAAGTAAACTTGATAAAATTTAAGTTGAAATTATAAAAATGTCCGTTATAATATATTTGAGTTTGAACAAGTAGTCAAACATTATTCAACAAATATAGGGAGGATAAATATGGGTAAAAATACCAAAACCTTTGACGAGCCCATCTATGACGCTCGTACGCTGGGAACCGGGCGAATGCTGGTTCTGGGAATTCAGCACATGTTCGCGATGTTCGGAGCAACAGTTCTTGTTCCTATTATTACCGGTCTTGATGTATCGACAACACTTCTATTTGCAGGTCTTGGTACACTTCTTTTTCATCTTATTACAGGACGTAAGGTTCCTGCTTTTCTTGGTTCTTCATTTGCTTTCCTTGGTGGTTATGCCGCAGTAGCACCGCTTCTTAGCGATGGTTCTTCTAATAAAGAGTTACTTCCGTACGCATGTTTTGGTGTTGCTGTTTCCGGTCTTTTATATTTAGTTCTTGCATTTCTCTTTAGGACTTTTGGTGCAGGAAGAGTCATGAAGTTCTTCCCTCCTGTTGTTACAGGTCCTATCATCATTGCTATTGGTCTTAATCTTGCCCCATCTGCTATTAACAACTGTGCTGATAACTGGAACTGGATCCCTGCTATAACAGCTATTGCAATAGTTATCTGCTGCAATATCTGGGGTAAAGGTCTTGTAAGAATAGTTCCTATCCTTTTGGGAGTTCTCGGTTCATATCTTGTATCAGCTATAATGGATGCTCTTGGAGTTGAGATGATCGACTATTCACAGGTTGCAAGTGCTGCATGGATTGGCTTCCCTGTTCATTTTGACAATACAGTATTTTCACTCTTTGCTAAGGGCTTTGATTCAGGCGTTCTTATCACAGCAGTTATCACTATCGTACCGATCGCGTTTGCTACTATGATGGAGCATATCGGTGATATCTCAGCTATATCATCAACAACAGGTCGCAATTATATCAAGGATCCTGGGCTTCACAGAACACTTATAGGTGACGGTCTTGCTACAACTATTGCATCACTTTTCGGAGCCCCTGCCAATACAACTTATGGAGAGAACACAGGAGTTCTTACTCTTACTAAGGTTTATGATCCGCTTGTAATAAGAATTGCAGCTGGATTTGCTGTACTTATGAGCTTTTGCCCTAAGTTTGCAGCTATCATCGAGACAATGCCAAGCGGCACAATAGGTGGTATCTCACTTGTTCTGTATGGTATGATCTCTGCAGTTGGTATCAGAAACCTTGTTGAGACACATGTAGATTTCTCTAAGAGTAGAAACGTACTTGTAGCTGCTATGATCATGGTTCTTACAATCGGAATCAGCTATTCATCAGCAGGATCACTTCCGCTTCCTTTTGGCGGAGTATCACTTTCAGGTCTTGCAACAGGTTCACTTGTAGGTATCCTTCTTAATGCAGTACTTCCGGGCAAGGACTACAAGTTCGAAGATGAGCTTCCTAATCCAACAGGTGTAGACTTTGAGATGACTCAGGGTGAATCTGATAATATGGGCAAAGCTCAGTAATGATTTTTGGGATTTTTAATATAGGCTTCCTGCTTTTAAAGTAGGAAGCTTTATTTTTTAAAAAATTTCAAAAAGGGGTTAAGTATTTTCAAAATCATCCGATAATCTTTCTGTATAGGGGTTTTATGGAACGACTGTAAAAAGGGTAATATCAGTTGCTGATAATAAGTGGCAGTAAGAGTTCGAATACAGACTGTTACATGACAAAAGCATCTGATTGCAGTCGGACTATGCCGGGGGACTGGGATCAGGAGGATCCTGCCGGCGGGAAGGGTGAAAACCGGTATGGAAGAGAATTATTATTATGTCATATTCCGTCTGTTCGGAATAGGACTGTCTGCGATGATTCTGGCTAATATCAAAAGAAATCACTCCAACAAAAGAAAAGCAAGAAACTACCTAAAGATTCTGATTCTATGCCTTTTTCTCCTGGGAACAGATCTGATAGGTCATTTTTTTGAAGATGCGGATAAAGCCTTTTTCAGGATACTTGATAAGGCATTTAGTGGACTGTATATTGTGGTGTTTGCGGTAATAGCGGTGTATATGATAGTCTATGCCTACAGTTTTCTGGATATAGAAATACACCTGCGAAACAGGACTTTGAAGAAAATTCTGGAAGACGGAGTATGTCTTATTCCATCTGCGGTTCTGGGTATTATAGCTTATATTGATAAGACGCAGTCACTTACAATAGCAACACTCCTTTTATACATGGTGGCACTTTATAACGATAATCAGAATGAGCTTATATCACTTGATCCTCTTACCAGGCTTAATAACCGAAATGAGCTTACAGGATATCTGTGGTACAAACTTTCGACTCCTATGAGGGGGAGAATCTGTATCCTGATGATGGATATGAACAGATTCAAGTCTATCAATGATACCTACGGACATGTAGAAGGTGATCGGGCTCTTATCGCTGTAGCTTCCTGTCTTAAGAAAGCCTGCGGAGGTGTCCCCGGAAGACCATTTATAGCCAGATACGGCGGAGATGAGTTTATAGTTGTAATGGAGACAGAATCTGATCTTGATGCAGAGCATCTGTGTGATTATATCCATATGACTCTGGCTGTTGAGAATCATAGGCTTAAAAAGCCATACAATCTTAGTATATCCATCGGCTGGGTGCGCAATGAACAGAACAATCGTTCTATCAAAAAGCTCCTTCGCCGTGCAGATATAGAGCTTTATGAAAAGAAGCGTCAGTTCAAAGAAAGAGAACGTACTGCATGATCGTTGATGAAAAAGATATCTTTTTTATCAGGGAAATAATATTTCCTAAAGGAGGAGGTTATGCAGTATCAAGGGGAAAGGAGGATTAGCCGTAATCGGCGAACGTATAGCCTATAAGACAAAAATAGCAAGGAAACGATCACGAAAATGTAGCGTTTCCCTATGGTTTGAATAGGGAGGAAACCGAAGGCTATTAAAAGTGTAGTATTTAGGGACCGTAATCCAGCGCGGAAATGTTCAAATGTAACAAACTTGCCTAAATGCACTAAAATAATACCTTCACAGTCTAAAGTTAATTGGGGTTCGACCGATAAATGTAGTAGAAATAGAAGTAGGGTTCGCGTTGGAGACAAGGAGGTCAGCGAGCTACCGGCCGGGCGCAAAGCCAGGCACACAATGAGGTCCAAAAGAACTCCCCAGAAAGGAGAAAGCAATGCGTATTGAAGCTTACAACCAGATACAACAGGTTTATAACACAAAAAAGGTACAGCACACTGGAAAGACCGAGAAGGCAACAAAGACAGATAATGTCCAGATTTCTTCATTAGGTAAAGATATCCAGGTTGCTAAGCAGGCAGTGAAGAATGCACCTGACATTAGAGAAGACATCGTTGCTCCTCTAAAACAGCAGGTACAAAACGGCACATACGATGTCAGCGCAGATGATTTTGCTGATAAGATGCTTGCAGAATTTGCATAAAGATTAAAAAAGCGTAAGGAGATAACCCCATGGCTAGTCTGATGGAAGATCTGATAGAGGTTTTGAATCAGGAATGTACAGCATATGACGAGCTTTTGGGATTATCGAGTAAGAAGACACCGGTAATTGCAGCCGGAGATCTCGAGAAACTTTCGCAAATCACGGATGAGGAGCAGATCGCCGTTGGTAAGATCCAGAAGCTGGAAAAGCGCAGGGTCGAAGTAATGACGGATATTGCTAATGTATTGAACAAGGATGTCAAGACATTGAAACTGACCGAATTGGTTCGTATGCTGGATAAACGGCCATCGGAGCAAAAACAACTGGCACAGGTAAGAGATAAGCTTAAGAGTATCTCACAACATGTCAGGATTGTTAACAGCCAGAATCAGGAACTTCTAGAAGGGTCTCTTGAAATGGTTCAGTTCGAAATGAACATCCTGCAACAGGCAGGCAGTGCTCCTGAAACCGCTAATTATGACAAAACAGCAGGAACCATGGGTTCCCTTATAGGAACAAACTCGGGCAGATTCGATGCCAGGCAGTGACCACCACTTAATGTGATCAGTGCCGGACGTTTCACTCGGTAGTTCACAAAAGCAGACAACACTTCGGTGTGTCTGCTTTTTTTTACCAAAGTCAAAGAAGATTAACTGGAGATAAGACCTATGTTAATGGCAAACCTTTATGTCGGTGTATCCGGCCTTCAAACTTCACAGAATGCTCTTAATACAACAGCACATAACCTTGCGAATATCGGTACAGAAGGCTATACACGTCAGCAGGTATCACAAGGTGACAGAAAATATCAGCTTATAGATATAAAACCTGCCATATCCCATAAACAGACAGGTCTTGGTGTTGCATATGTTAACTGTAAGCAGGTCAGGAGCGTATTCCTTGATGCTTCTTACAGACTTGAAAGCGGACGTAGCGAGTTTTATGACATATCTTATGAAACACTTGAACAGATGGAAGATCTTCTTCAGGAGATGAACGGTGCTGAATTTGTAGACAATCTTAATAATCTATGGCAGCAGGTGCAGGAGCTTGCAAAAGATCCCACCAGCGCAGTAAACCAGGCTGCTTTCGTGAACAGGTGTTCAGAATTTGTTGAAAGTGCAAAAGCGGTTTACAAAGGGTTCGTAGAATATCAGGAGAATCTCAACAGTCAGGTCAAAAAACTTGTTGATGAAATAAATGATATAGGTGATGGAATAAGAGAACTTAATCAGAAGATCGTAGCCATAGAATCAGGTTATGTAGAGCATGCCAACGATCTTCGTGATGCCAGAAACAGTCTTCTTGACAGACTTGGAGAACTTGGAAATATAACTTACGAAGAAGATATTTTTGGAAATGTTCTTGTTAACTTCGAAGGAACACAGTTTGTTCTTTCTGATAATGTACATCACCTTGGATGTGACATTGAAGAAAGCCCATGTAACTACAATACAGTTTATTGGGAATATGCAGCCAAAAAATATGAAGATGAAGAAGGGAATACTGTTCTTGACATAAGCGGAGCTCATGTATACGACCTCACAAGAACTGTATCAACTCAGCTCAATACTGATGTTGGACAGCTAAGATCCACACTCCTTGCAAGGGGTGACCACAATGCGACCTATCATGATATTACAGATGATGAGACCGGAGTTTATTATAACAAGAATATAGCTCAGTCAGTTGTAATGAATATAGAAGCAGAATTCGACCAGATGTTCAATAACATAGTAACAGCCATCAATGATGTGTATGAGAATGCAGCCAGCAATCCTGCTACACTTCAGAACCTAAGAGATGGCAAGGGCAAGGCTAATCCTGCAGATTATGTGATGTTCAACATGATAGATGATGACGATGCCCTTATCTATGATATTGATGATTTTCATAAGGCAGGCAATAACCTTACAGGTTTTACTATCGTTAATACCGAGGTTAATGAAAAACTCCTTCAGACGCCAACCCAGAATACTTTCGTAACCATCGAGGGAGAAGAAGATACTGCTGCTGCAACAGCATTAAAAGAAGTATTTACAGATCCACGTTACAAGCTTAATCCCAATGTAGCTACCCAGATAGACCTCATGGAATATTACAGCGCTCTTGTATCTCAGGTTGCCAATACGGGAAGTATCAATAAAGCTCTTTCTGAGAATCAGACCATCACAGTTAATACTATCTCTTCAGCAAGAGAGCAGATAGTAGGAGTATCAAGTGATGAAGAGCTGGAATTCATGATAGAGTTTCAGAATGCTTACAATGCAGCAAGCAGATTTATCAATGTAGTAAGTGAGATGCTTGAACATGTAGTTACATCTCTTGGTAGCTGATTTAAGGAGATTTATAATATGCCATCTCAATTTTTCGGACTTAATATTGCAGCATCAGGCCTAAGGGCAGCAAATGCGGCAATGAATACGACAGCCAATAACATATCGAATACCAATACTGATGGATATTCAAGGCAGAAGGTTGATCAGGAAGCTGCTGATGCTCTTAGGGTATTTACCACATACGGCTGCGCCGGAGCAGGCGTTGATACGGTAGCTATAGAGAGAATAAGAGACGAATTCTATGACAGAAGATACCGTGACAATGAAAAGCTCTACGGTGAGTATTCTCAGAAAAATTACTATCAAAGCCTTGTAGAGCAGTATCTTGACGACAATGGAGAGACGGGCTTTTCAACTCTTTTTTCAAGAATGCAGGCCAATCTTCAGTCAGTAATGACTGCCGCAGGAACTACAACAACCAAGGCTACATATGTAGCTTCCATGACAGCTATCACAGATTACTTCAATACAATGTCCATAAATCTTCAGAATCTTCAAAATGATATCAATCTGGAGATAAAATCCACCTGTGATGCTATTAACTCTATAGCAGAAGAAGTTGCAAGTCTTAATGAGCAGATCAATATCGTCGAGATGACAGGAACTACTGCCAATGATCTTCGAGATACAAGAGATCTTCTTATAGATCATCTTTCTGAATATATATCTGTCAATGTCAGAGAGACTGATGTTATAGATGAAAATGATCCTGAAAGAGATACCGGTGCCACAAGATATGAGATCTGGGTCGCAGGCGGTCAGTGCCTTGTAGATACCTATAGCTATAACAAGCTTGTGTGCGTTGCCAGAGATGAAGATGAATCCATAAACCAAAACGATATTACAGGTCTTTATAACATTAAGGTTGCAAGAAGTAACTATGAAGAAGGAAGCGGCAAGTTCATATCTAACTTTGATCTGGATAATGCCAATATAGGCGGCAAGTTATACGGCCTTCTTCAGATGAGAGATGGCAATAATCAGAAATTCTTCAACGGTACAAGCGGTGCCTGGAATCCTCTTACTCATACTATGACAGTATCTGTATCAAATGATTATCTTAAGGATATGGCACAGTGTACACTCCCTGCTCAGGGTGTGATCCAGATTGGTGCAAGAAGCTATGAATATACAGGCTGGACCTATGATGGAGACAGTAATTATACATTTACCCTGGATGACACTGATGATGAGACAGGACGCGCAGTAGATTTTTCCAGACTTCAGTCAAGAACTTATGATACAGTCAATATCGGAAAGTCTATAGACTATCAGGGTGTTCCGTATTATCAGGCTCAGATGAATGAGTGGATCAGGAACTTCGCAAGAGAAGTCAATAACATAACTACTACAGGATACACATCAACAGGAGAAGATGGATGCTACATGCTAACAGGTGACAGAACAGTATCCAGTAATACATCACCTGCCCAGTATACATTCGAAGAACTGACTACGACCAACTACGGATATTACTATCTTACAGCTGATAACTTTGCAGTATATTCGGCAATGGAACACAATGCCAATATTCTTGCAACCAAGGCTGATATCACAGAAGGTGATGATGAGTTTGGTAATATCAAAAAGCTTGGTAACATGTTCAATTCCAAAGAGATATTCAGAGGAGCAACTTCAGGAGAGTTCCTTGATAAGATACTGGCTGATGCATCGCTTAATACAAGTAATGCAGATACTATGGAAAAAACATATTCGGGTCTTAGAAATACGATCGGAAATCAGAGGCTATCAACATCGGGCGTTGACGAAGATGAAGAAGCAGCTAACCTTGTAAAGTTCCAGAATGCTTATACGCTAAGCTCGAAAGTGGTACAGACACTGACAGAGATGTACGATCAGCTGATACTAAATACTGGGGTATAAGGGAGATTAAAATCACTGCGTGATTTTAACTCCGGGAAATAAATATCACATGGTGATATTTATTTCCGTAATAGGGAGATTAATTTCACTTCGTGAAATTAACTCCATTCGTGGAGGTTTTATATGCGAATTACTAACAAGATAATGCACAATAACTCAATCTATAATATCAATAATAATAAGGTGGCAGAGGATGATCTTAATACTCAGATAGCTACAGGCAAGAAGCTTACAAGACCATCTGATGATCCTGTTATTGCAATAAGAGCGCTTCGCCTTCGCAGCAATGTTACAGAACTGTCCCAGTATTATGAGAAGAATGCAAATGATGCAGAAAGCTGGCTGAGCGTAACTGAAGATGCCCTTTCTACTATCACAGATGTACTGACATCTATGATCCAGCAGTGCAATAAGGGTGTAAACCAGTACGAGACACTTGATGATATAGACACTATCCTTACAGAGATGAGTGCTCTTTCTGATGAGTATTATTCTACAGGTAATGAAGATTATGCCGGGAGATATATTTTCACAGGATACAGAACCCAGCAGTCACTTACATTTAAGGATGATGAGAGTACACAGTATATAAAGCTTCACGATGAATTTAATGAAAATAATATAGATACATCTCAAAGGGTAATAGGAGCATATAGTCTTGGAGCTAGTGATACATCATATCCTGCAGAAAGTGATATGTCTGCTTCATATGTAGGTCGTATACGACTTTCATATGACAATATCGATCCTGATACAGGTAACGTGTCTGTAAGATATCGTGAGAATTTTACAGTTCCTGCTACATCTATTTTGTCAACATCATCAGATGAAGATACTGTATATCTTGCTTTTAAAGACAGGGACGGAATAACTCGTAAAGTTAATATTTCGACTTATAAGGATAATGCTGTAACAGTCACAGAAGCTGATGGTTCTGTGACAACATATACTGCTTCAAGAAATGATGATTATGGATATACCATAAAGGGTGAGAATTCATCTTTTGGACCTTTCTCAATGACCCTTAATCAAAACGGCGTTGCTACAGCAACTGATATAGATGTAGATATCAATGGAACAGACCTTATGATAAGCTATACAGATGCAGCAGGAAGCCCGAGGAAGGCTCAGGTCAGCATACTTCAGTCTACAACAGTTACAGAATCCAATGGATCGACTACTACATATTCCATCACACCGGAAGCTGACGAAGGCTATACTATAAAGGCAGTAAACTCACAGTCAGGTACAAGTCTTTTTACAGTAGATCACAATGGTGAAGTCAAGGCGTATGATATTACAGCTACTGTTGCAGATGCAGCGCTCTCTACCTTCAATTTTACTATTAACGGTGATCAGACAACCATTCAGGTCCCTCTTACAGGTGCATCGGATGCCCCTTATGAAGTTGATGTATATGACCTTGCAGGTAATGCATACTCTATGACAGTCAATACTGACGGCACATATCAGATAAGCAACGAAAGCTCTCTTATAGATTCAGGAGAGAGTATCAATGTTGTAAACTTATCTTCTAACGGAAGTGTATACAGCTCCTACTGCGAGACAGTTATAAAGCCGGGTGTCTTAAATGCACCAAGTCTTCCCAAGGTTATAGACTCAACTACTACAGAAGATATTATTGACGATATATATGTAGCACTGGAAAAAGATACTGAGAATGAGTGCTTCTGCCTTAATGCTTATACAGGAGAGATCCTGCTGTCAGCAAAGCTTAAAGAAAAACTTGAATCTCTTACTGATATAACCAATGCCAATAATATAAACGTATTGTATGATAAGTCATCCTGGCTCTCCGGCGATACAAGACCTGAAAATCTTATGAAGTGCACCAACATAGATGACGGCGTGACAGTAGTCTATAATGGCGGCAATTCAAGTCATATCATGCAGTATGACGTAGGATACGGACAGACTATAGAAGTTAATACAACCGCAGATGAAGTCTTCACTACAACTGTAAAAAGGGATGTTCAGGACATAAGAAGACTTGTTGATCAGATGAAGAATATCAAGACTATGATGGGTACTATGAACAGTACTCTATCTGTAACAACAGATGAAAATGCGATTGCAAGTATCAAGAGAGAAATCGCTGCTTCCCAGAAGTCGTATGACTACATGAAGGAAGAATTAAAGGATATGTTTGGCAAGAAGATCACTTCGATGCAGGCTGCACTTGATAAAGCCAATGTTGCGGTTACAGAAAATGGTACCAGATCAAGCCGACTTTCTATGACACAGGACAGACTTAAAAACCAGCTGACAACTTTTAAGACTCTTCAGAGCAATAACGAAGATATCGATCTTGCTGAGACAGCAACCAACCTCTCAACAGCAGAGCTTATATATCAGTCATCACTTATGGCAACAAGCAAGATAATGAAGGAATCGCTGATGAACTATATATAATAATCTTGGCCTAGCCACCCGGGCGGTGCCGTGTCCGCGAAGTCCTCACCATGTCAGGCAGAATATAAATCTATATAATGACCAGTACTGATAATGATGAAACATGCATTTTAGGGTTATGAATATCACTAAACAATCCGAAAAATGTTTTGGATTAGTATTTTTGTATTGAATTAATAAACATGTTTTGGTGCTAAGTGATACTATGTGGAGGATAGCATGAAAATTGCAACTAAGATTTTTGGTGAGATTGAAATTGCGGATGACAAGATAATTGTTTTTCCAAATGGAATCATTGGATTTCCTGATCTTAACAGGTTTTCACTTATGTATGACAAGGATAAGGGAAGTCATAATATTCAGTGGCTTCAATCATTGGATGAACCTGCATTTGCAATGCCTGTGATGGATCCGCTTCATGTTCAGGAAGATTATAATCCTGAAGTTGAAGATGACGTGCTTGAGGATGTAAAGCCTATCACTGATGATAATATGCTTGTTCTTGTAACATTAACAGTTCCGCATGATCTTACTAAGATGACTGCTAATCTTAAGGGACCTTTTATCATTAACGCCGACACTCGTAAGGGCTGTCAGGTTATACTTGACGATGATAAATATCAGATCAAATATCCGATATATGACATTCTCAAGAAGATGAAAGATAATAATGAGAAAAAGGCCTAAAATACAGGATATCTGACTTTTTTGATTTACTGTGTAAAAATAATCATTGCACACAAAGTCTGCCCGTGTTAAGATTAAGCGGGTATGGGAAGAGTAATTAATAATCTTACTCAAGACATGAGGACAATTATACATCAAGAAAAAAGTCAGAGGTCATGGAGGGACGTCATATGTTAGCTTTATCCAGAAAAAAGAACGAAGCAATTATCGTCAACAACAATATAGAGATCACCGTTCTCGAGATTCGCGGAGATCAGGTTAAGCTCGGAATCGCAGCTCCAAAAGAAATTCCGATCTATCGTC
The DNA here is from genome assembly GCF_023206215.1 of Butyrivibrio fibrisolvens. NCBI lineage: Bacteria > Bacillati > Bacillota > Clostridia > Lachnospirales > Lachnospiraceae > Butyrivibrio > Butyrivibrio fibrisolvens. Next base: position 120,107 of record NZ_CP065800.1, on the reverse strand, counting down.
AGGAAGTATATGCACAGATTCAGGCCGAGAATAAGAAGGCTACTGAAGCTGCAGGCGCTAATCTTGATGAACTCAACAAACTTATGTGATTACGTGTAATGCAAAGCTGTTGCCAATATGAGGCAGCAGCTTTTTTGTTTTGATTCATAATTTTCGCCAGGACAATGCAGTATCACCAAAGGATTTTCAGGGACGGGCAGTATATAAATCATTGCCACACTATTACTCGCTTTATAAATTCATGGCATGATATCTGGAGTTTTTTATTCTGGGGTCCGAAACTCGCTGACGCTCAGACATGCGGACCCCTGGCAGAATAAAAAACTTCATCTATCACGCTCATGAATTTTATAAAACGAGTAAAAAGTGTGGCAATGATTTATATACTGCCCGTCCCTGAAAATCCTTTGGTGATACTGCATTGTCCAAGTGAAAAGATTGAAGCTTAAATATATTCTCTAATCTAGCGGTGTGTAATAAGGATGGAAGTTTATTTTCAAAAAGTAATCATTATAACTAATATGCCATTATAATATATATGTATGTAATTGATGTATATATTGTTACATAGTTATTTGCGTGAAAGGGGCACTTGAATGAAAGAACCTGTGATAGATAAAAGAGCTTATATAGCTAGTTCTGCTGATGTAATAGGAGATGTGACCATAGGGCCTATGTGCAGCGTATGGAATCATGCAACCATAAGAGCAGATAGAGATACCATAACTATAGGTGAAGGGTCTAATATACAGGACAATGCAGTCATACATGAAGAAAAAGGCCTTCCTGTTACAATAGGTAAATATGTAACAGTAGGCCATAGTGCTATAGTCCACGGATCATATGTTGATGATTATAGTCTTATAGGCATGCATGCAACTATAATGAACGGCTGCCATATAGGCAAGAACTGCATCATAGGCGCAGGAGCACTTGTTACAGAGAACACAGTCATTCCCGATGACAGCCTTGTAATGGGCGTACCAGCCAAGGTAGTCAAAAAAGTATCTCCTTCTCAAAAAGCTCACTTTAAAGAAAATGCCATGCGCTATGTTAATGAAGCCATGGAGCTTCTAGGCGATTAATAATATACCTATACTACGACTTGGACCAGTCAGCATCCCCAAAGCCTTTACAGGGTGCAGATAGTACATAAATCATTACCACGCTTATAATCGTTTTATTAAATTTATGAGCATGATAGATGGAGAATTTCATTCTGTTCGGGGTCCACATGTCTGAGCGAAGCGAGTTTGGACCCCAGAATGAAAAGCTCCAGATATCGTGCCATAAATTATAAAACGATTAGTAGCGTGGTAATGATTTATGTACTATCTGCACCCTGTAAAGGCTTTGGGGATGCTGACTGGTCGTGCGGCGAAGTATTGGATTTCTTACTTATTGCTTTTTGCAAATGTGTGGCCGAATATGAAGCGGACAACAGAGCCTGCTACGAAGATCTGCCAGCAAAGAGCCATAGGGAAGTTGGTCACAGTGAGCTGGATCCATTTAGCGATGATCTGAGAATCGATTCCCTTAAAAAGACATGTAGCTACAAGGCTCATCATGGGGCACATGCACATAACTGTCATAGTAGATATTGCAAGTATTATCATGATAGGCTTGTCCTGACCTGGTGTTACGATCTTGAACGCCATCTTCTGTGCAAGCCTTCCTGCAATAAGGAATTCAATAATGAAACCGATCACGCCCATAATAGGAAGCTCAAAAAGAGCAATGTAAAATACATCGTTAGTAAGTGCACCTCTATCCAAAGTGATGTTGTATACGACCATACCGTATACCATTACAAGCACCATCATGATAGTGAATATAACGTTCTGAAGTTTTGTCTGTGGCATAATAATCCTCCTTTTAAAACAAATGGTACATATGCTTAGTGCCAAATAAACATAAAAAAAAGACATCGATAAAATTGTGGTCACCTGCAATTATAACTTTCGCGGGGGACACAGAATAAGAAGTCATTCTCATTCTGTAAGGCTGCATAACAGCCTTTTGGTTTTATCAAAGTCTCGCTACCATTTTCATCTGGGTATTAAATTTTTCAACAGGGATTACTTTATCATATGAATTTTCAAAAGTCAATTAACAAAATAACGTGTAGCTATATATTATTACTTTTTCATGGATTCACGTATGACTTTTTTCATGCTCAGGTCAGTCAGAATCTCATGATAATAGCCGTTGCTCTATCTATTTGCCCCTGTCAGGCTTGGTAAAGCGCCAGCTTTAGGAATATAATAGACATAGGTATAAAACTAAATACTTGCCAAACATCCGTATTGGAGCAGCTGCAAAAGGCGACGAATGTTTGACAAGTGCGAAGTTTGAAAAGAAAAACAGGGTTAAAAGTGGAGGAATGTTATGCAGATTGGAATAATGGGAACGGGTAGAACTGCGGATATTATTGCACAGGTAGTAGCAAAGAGCAGAGAATATGATCTTACATGCATCTATGATACAAGAATTGATAAGGCGCAGAACTTTGCAAAAAAATACCACTGCGGGACATCAACCTTTGATCCTGAAGTTGTATCCGGAAGCTGTGACATGGTCTATATATCTGCAGAGAACAGCTGCAGAGAAGAACTTGTCAAAAAGATGCTTGATGAAGGTAAACATGTACTGTGTCAGGCTCCTATATCTATGTCCGGAAAGACAGCAGAAGACCTTTATGATATGGCCTCTAACAAAGGACTTGTCCTTATGGAGGCAACCGGAAGCCTTAATACGCCCGGTTTTATGAAACTAACAGAGGTTCTTAAAAGTGGAGTTATAGGAAGCATTGTGGATATAGAAGCTTCTTTTTCCAGACTTATTCCTACCAATGAGAGAGAGCATTCATTCCCTGAAGGTGGTTGTTTTGAAACTTTTGGTAATTTTGTATTGGCTCCTGTTCTAAGACTGCTTGGAACCTCGTACAAGGATATAAACATAAATGCCGTATACGGATTAAATGGTATTGATACATATACTAAAGTAACTCTAAAGTACGATCATGCACAGGCAACGGTCAAGACTGCTACGGCGGTACTAAGCGATGATGCTCTTACCATCACGGGTTCCATGGGCTGTATCAATGTTGAGTCGCCCTGGTATCTTATGCGCAAATTTACTATCAAGTCCTATGACGATAAGAACAATGACATCATCTACTGCGATAGCAACAGTAACGGCTTTACGTATGATCTTGCAGAGTTTAGAAGAAGAGTTGCTTCTATTGGCAGGAACAATCTGACTGATCATATGTCCGAGAATACTTATGAGAAGATCAGAAATCAGGTAGTAAGCAGTGATCCTGTAACGATTCTTTCTACCAAAGAGAGTATCGCCGCAGCCTCTGTCATAGAAGCTTTTGTAAAGCAAAGACCAAAACAGGGCGAAAGAAAAGAGGTTAAGATCTGGGCTCACAGAGGATGCAGCATGGCATATCCTGAGAATACGCTGGAAGCTTTCGAGGCAGCAGCCAAAATCCCGGGCATCACAGGTATAGAAACTGATGTGCAGCTTACCAAGGACGGAGAGGTTGTTGTATTCCATGATGAGCATACAGGAAGGGTTACTGATGGAACAAGGTATGTAAGAGACTATACACTTGATCAGCTAAAAAAACTCCATATACAGATGGCGGGCGGTGAGACTACGACTATACCTACCTTGAAGCAGATGCTAGAGCTCCTCAAGCCCTACTGCGAAGAAAATGGTCTTCTTATTAACATAGAGCTTAAAACAAGCGTTGTGAGATATCCAGGAATTGAGCAGAAGGTTCTTGATATTGTAAGCGAATTTGAGATGGAGAAATATATAGTATATTCATCATTCCTTGCAGAATCTATCAAGATAATCAAAGAGCTCCTTCCTTCTGCAAAGACAGGCATGCTTTCAGGTACCATGGAAGGCTGTATACAAGGGGCTGTTTATGCAGGCGCCGATGCTCTTCATCCATGGATAGGAGGAATGAATGCAAGAGGAGAAGGAAGGCTTAAAGATGTGCCGATCCGCGCCTGGAATATGGAAGAGCCCTTCTTTAATGATGGTAGGATGCTTGAAGAAAGAGACATGGGCAAGTATTCAGAATTCGGTGTGACTGATATTATTACTAATGTCCCTGAAATATATCTCAAAAACTAAAATATGTAAATTATTATCTTCTTTAAAAAATATAGAAAGTCTGATATCATAAATTCTGTTGTCGGAAAATTTTCGTAACTTTTTCGCTTTCCGGATTACAGTATCCACAAAGACTGTCATCCGTACTGCGGTTATACGGAGTATTCCTTCAGCAGAATTTTTTTCCAGGGGAGAATTATTATGAATTATGACTATCTTGTAGTAGGTGCAGGCCTCTATGGCTGTGTATTTGCACATGAAGCCGCTAAGGCGGGCAAAAAGTGCCTTGTCATTGATAAAAGGGACACTATTGCCGGTAATGTCCATACCAGTGAGAATATGGGAATCCAGGTTCACGATTATGGTGCACATATCTTCCATACATCAGATGAGGAAGTATGGCAGTATGTTCAGAAGTTTGCTCATTTTAACAACTATGTGAATTCTCCGATGGCTGTTTACAAGGATGAGCTTTACAATCTTCCGTTTAATATGAACACTTTTTCCAAGATGTGGGGTATCAGAACACCCGAGCAGGCTCAGGAAATAATTGGTAAGCAGAGCCGTGAAGCTGTGATAGAGATCCTCAAAAATCGCGGAGTATCAGAGCCGACTGATTACGATATCAGTAATTTTGAAGCTGATAATCTTGAAGAGCAGGGACTTTCTCTTGCAGGCAAGGATATCTTTGAGAAGCTCATAAAAGGATATACAGAGAAGCAGTGGGGCAGAAGCTGCAGCGAGCTGCCTGCATTTATCATAAAGCGTCTTCCTTTCAGATTCATATATGATAACAATTACTTCAACGATCCATATCAGGGAATCCCTGTAGGCGGATATACTGCAATGTGTGAGAGACTTCTGGGAATGCGTGATGATATGGGCGGCCAGATCTGCGGTATTCAGGCTCATAACAATATCACAGTACAGCTCTCAACAGATTTCTTTGAATTTGTAGATATGAAAAAGCAAAGACCGGGACGCGAGATCACATCCAAAGACGGAGATACATTTGCTAAGGTCGTATATACAGGTATGATCGATGAGTTCTTTGGTTATGAACTTGGTAATCTTGAGTATCGTTCTCTAAGATTCGAGACAACAAGCATGCCTGAAGTTGATAACTATCAGGGCAATGCTGTTGTTAACTATACAGAAAGAGAAGTTCCTTATACAAGGATCATCGAACACAAGCATTTTGAGTTTGGTAAGGGTAGAGGAACTGTGATCACCAAGGAATATCCTTCAGAGTGGAAGCCTGGTGATGAACCTTATTATCCTATGAACAATGACAGGAACAATATCCTTTTTGCCAGATACCAAAGAGAAGCTGAAAGCTGGACACAGGTTATCTTCGGCGGTCGTCTTGGTCAGTACAAATATTACAATATGGATCAGGTCATCAGACAGGCACTTGATGCTGTCAAAAGGAACTTTTGACACCTGCCTCATAATATTAAAATCTTAATTAGATCCAAAAAGCCGGAGCATTATAAAAAACATGCTTCGGCTTTTTATACATCTTTATTGATACGCTTATGATCAGCAATAGTTGTTGAACATCATACCTGAGTATTCGCTGGTCATATATGGGTTAGCATATTCATGACCCGGGTTCTTGTAATTAACTATAGGCCTATGCGTGAACTTCATAGGATCCAGCATTATCTCTTTACTGATACTCTTAAGATGATCTGCAAACTCTTTGACAGGAACCATGAGTTCTGAAGGATCCTGTGCCTGTGATTGCATCTGCCTTAGTGATTCTTCATTTAGTTCTATATGTCCGTTTTCAAGCTGACCTATTCCTATCTGTCCAAGACTTCCTATATGCTGCGATGCAACAGACTTTATTGAGGTCTGCATCTTGGTCCTTGCAGGCATGTTTTCATCTGATGATGAGACGCTGTCAAGGAAGGTGTTATAACTTGATACAAGATTCTTGACGTTTTCTACAAGAGCATCATTGTCGGATTTGACGCCGATGTGTACAGGTTCTTGTCCATTTGTGGGTTCTTTTAATTCTATTTCATATACAGAAGCAACCGTGAAGTGATTGGACTGCGATGTGTGAGTCTCTCCGCCTATAGTAAACTGTGCAGTGGTCGGTTCTATACTTGTGTTGCCAAGGCCAAAATATGGAACGATGCCGTGTCTGGGACTGTTTAGGGCATCCATTATATCAAATTGTCTTGTCTGTCCCTGTTTTAGAGACTGCTTGGAAGCCTTGACTTCTATGGCATTCTCGCCGTTTTCGTTACTTATAACTTCTGCTTCCAATGTAACACCGGCTTTGTTGATAAGCCTTGAAATTCTCTGCTGGATATCAAGATTTGTATCATTCGCTCCGATAGAGAATTGGAACTCGAAACTCTGTTCGCCTATCTTGGCATCAAAGAAGTAACTTCCTTCTTCCAGAGCTGACTTTTCATTTGGAAGGAAATTGCCGGTATTGACCTGTGACTGTGCAAGCCTTTCTACAGTTATATCAAATGAAGGAGGATCGGCTGACGCCTGGCCTATATAGGTAGCGGATACCGCTTCTGTATCGGATGAAAATGCGACTTTGTTATTAAAATCACCACTGTCGCCGTCACCTTTGAGCATAGCAAGATCACCCTGCAATTTACGTGCAGATTCTTTGAATGCAATAGCGGTTTCCTCATTAACACTATCCTGTTTAAGAAGATAAAGAGGGGAATCTTTGTTAATACGGACTATCGATTTGTAGATATCTTTAAGCTCATCTTTTTTGTGAGAATCGGCTTTAGTGATATCATTCGATGCATATGACGTTAGAAAATGGTTGTAGATACCATTTGACATGATGTTGTTAGCCATGTATGATGCCCTCCTTTCTTCCTTGATTGATGCAAGGTAGATTCTTTCGAATCTTCAGCTTTTCCTTTCATTTGCTGATACGTCTCGCTCTTCCTTAAGCGATTTCCTTGCGGGGCAAGCCACTTTTGGCTATAAATATATTTATACTTACTATGATACTATCATAAAAAACATTATTAATCAACTAAATTTCGTTAAAAATGACAAAATTTTATTATTTTTAATTATATGTTAACGGTTAAATGCACTTTTTACCACTTGCTCCGGTTCCAAAAACAGGCTCCAAACGTGCATAAAATAAACACCTTTGTATAATATTGATATTCAAATTATAATGGTATATAAAGAGTGGTTAATTTTTTCGCAGTCCTGCCGAGGAGGTTGAGTCTTATGTACGAGAATATCAGATCGCTGGTAGAAAACGGAGAATATCAAAAAGCTGCACAGAAGATCAGGGAGCTTAAAAACTCTGAAGATCAAAAGAGTCTTCTTTCCGGCGATGATGAAAATCCTGAACAGCTCTATCTTCTTGAAGCCACTGTGTGTGAAGCACTCGGGGATCTGCGGGGAGAATTTCTTGCTATTGGGAAAGGTCTTTCCAAAAATCAGCGCAATTATGAACTTTATTATATGCTTGGTCTTATCTACAAAAGGATGAACAATGACCAGGCTTATCTTTGCTTTGAGCAGGCTTCAAGGTTTTGCACACTTGAAGAAGATATTGCGCCTATCAGGGATGAGATCAATGAGTGCAGGAAAAAACCATATTTCAGAGTCAGGAATATTTCTTTTATCATATTGTCTTACAATGATGAATGGCTTATGAAAAAGTGCATTAAGGCAATAAAAGATGAATGCTTTGAAGGCGATGAGATAATCGTTGTAGACAATGCTTCTACCGATGGCATTGCCAAATGGCTAAGGCAGCAGACTGGGATAAGGCTTATAGAAAATGGAGACAATGTCGGTTTTTCGATAGGTTGTAATATAGGAATCATAGCAAGTCAGGAAGAAAATGATGTACTGCTTATCAATAATGATGCGGTCCTTACTCCCGGAGCCTTGTTCTGGATGAGGATGGGATTATATGAAGATTCTAATGTTGGCGCGGTTGGAGCAGTATCCAATAATGCTACAGAACAAAGTGTAGAGGTCTACCTTGGCACGACAGATCAGATAGATGCAGCTATCAAGTACGGATCTGCTCATAACATCCCTATGGAGCATCCTTATGAAAACAAGGTCAGACTTACGGGATTTTGCGAGCTTATAAAAAGAGAAGCGATAAATAGTGTCTTTATAGAACATACCAGTGAGGATGAAGCTCATTTTCCTGAGTCTGTTCAGAATGCTCTAAAGAGCATGAGAGAACGTAAACTTCTTTTTGATCCAAGATTTACTCCTGCATATTTTGAGGATGATGATCTTGGGATAAGGATATCTGAAGCTGGCTTTAGGCAGATCTTGTGTCATAATGCATTTGTATATCATCAGGGCGGAGATACAGAAGATGAGAAGGGCGCAGAATACAGAAAAAATCTCATGCTAAAAAACCGCAGATTATTTGAGGAAAAATGGGGATTCGATATCTGGAAGTTTGAAGCAGTATCGGATGATCTTATAAATGCTGTTGGTGATATAGTAAAAGGCAAGCTTGGAGGAAAGCCTATATATCCCTGGTTCAGATTTCTTGAGATAGGGTGCGGATTCGGAGTTAATATGTCTGCACTCAAATACAGATTTAATGACTGTTACGTGGCAGGAACGGAAGGGTATGGCAAGGTTGCAGCTCTTGGTAAATACATGGGAGACATAATTGCAGGTAATATAGAGGTGACAGATCTTCCTTTTACTGATCACTCTTTTGACATAATATGTATCTATGATGCACTAAACTATGCTGAGAATCAGGATGAGTTACTTATGAAGCTCCTTCGCCTTTTGAAAAAAGACGGATATGTCATAGTTTCAAAAGGCTGCAAAAATACGATTCCAAAGAGCATACATGTAGTAGAGATCTAGCTTAGAGCTGCTATCCTTTTAATTGCAGGAGCGTAAGATCCGCACTGTTTATAAAATGAGATAGCTTCATCCGGTTTTCCGAGGCTTTCGTATATCAGACCTATGTTGTATCTTGGAGCATAGGTATTGACACCTTCTATGGAGTAGTTCTTGATGCCGATGGCCTTTTTGAACTGAGCGATAGCTTCGTCATATCTTGCATTGTTCATATAAATAAGTCCCATGAGATATACGTAGTCTGCACGGCTTGAAAAATTATCATAGTACTGCTCAAGAGACAGCGCTTTATCATATTGCTTGAGCTCTAAAAGGCAGAAACCATAGCTTTCTACCATGTCATGGACATAGGTGTGAACAGGATTTGGATTAAGGGAGATTCCGCTATAGTAGTAGTGGGCAGCAAGCGCGGGATCTTTCATGGCAACATAGCATTTGCCAAGCTGGTAATAGGTATAAGCTGAAGGGCCTTCTGTTCTTAAAATGTCCTGAAGCATGGTGAGATCTCGTTCAGCTTTTTTGCGCCTGTTGTTGATAGTTTCAAAACCGGCATGATAGAAAGTGAGAGGTATCTCGAAATATTTTGGACTGTCATAATCCATAGGAACAAGCTCTTCATTGATAGGTTCAATAGTTTCCTGAATTGTCCCCTTGTAGGTATAAAGGTTTCTGTTGTAGAGCCTTGCAACAAAATCGTGCCTTGACTGCTGGGCTTCATCTCCCGGGTAAGGGCTTATCCTGTTGACCATTCCAATCTCAAGAGGGTGTTCATTTATTATCTCATTAAGACGCAGAATATCAGCAAGAACCAGATATTCATCGCAGTCTATAAAAAGAATCCAGTCATTGGAGGCACGGGCAGCACAATAGTTCCTGGCAGCGCTGAAATCATCGCACCAGTCAAAGTGAAAGATGTTTTTAGTATACTTTTTGGCGATTTCAACTGTCCTGTCACTGCTTCCGGTATCCGTAAGGATGATCTCGCTCTGAAGCGGGGTGATCGCTCTAAGGCATTTTTCTATATTCTCCTCTTCATTTTTAGAAATAATGCATACGGATAATTCCGGCATGGTGTTCTCCTTTGACAAAAAAATAACTATCTTTAATTACATTATATTCTATTTTGCATCTATAAGCTATAGTAAACGACTTAATAAAGGCGCTTACAAAAGGTAATGAATAGCGATTAAAAAATGTGATAAGCTTCTTAAATAACCTTATGTAAAAAGAGTATGTTTTCTTGAACGTAAATATGATTCAATGAATCTGTTGGCAATAGAGCCTTCACCGAAGGTGAACTCAACCTGCTCTATTGCTGCATTTTTGAATCTTTGATTCAAAAATGTATGAGGTTTTCGAAGATGCTGATCACAAAAACAGAGGACAAAGATATGGCTGATAAAAATAAAAATGTGATAGTAACAGGTGCTGCAGGCTTTGCCGGAGCAAACCTTGTTATGGAACTTCTTGATAATGAAACGGATGTCTATGCAGTAGTCAGACCGGGATCAAGTCATAATGCAAGACTTGAAGAGATAGATTCGGATAATCTTCATATCATCCCTCTTGAAATGGATGAACTTGAAAGACTCCCATCAGAGATATTCGAAAGGTTCCCTGAACTTAGCGATGAAGATGCCTATTTCGATTCATTCTTCCATCTTATGTGGGGTGGTGACAGGAATGACTTTGAGGTCCAAAAGGTCAATGTAGAAGGATCACTCCATGCAGTAAGAGCTGCTTTTATAATGGGTTGTAGACGCTTCATCGGTATAGGATCCCAGGCAGAATACGGCGCTACCGACAAGATAATGACAGAAACTCTTGCCCCTGACCCTGTCACAGCTTATGGAGCATGCAAGACTGCGGCCTGCTATATGACAAAAAGCTTATGCGCATCACTTGGAATTGAATGGGTATGGGGGAGAATATTCAGTCTTATAGGAAGATTTGAACCAAGAGGCAGGATGATACCTGATCTTATGGACAGGGCCCAAAGCGGTATGAAGATGAATCTCTCATCCTGCAGGCAGAGCTGGAACTATCTGGATGCAAGAGACTGCGCCAGGGCCCTTATAGCTATTTCCACTAAAGGCGTAAGCGGAGAAATCTATAACATTACAGACGGAAGCTGCTTGACCCTAAGACAATATGTAGAAAGAGCTAACAGATGGATGCTGGCAAGGTCCGGCCATATGGCAGAACTAACCTACGGAGACGACCCGGATCCATTCATATCCCTAAACCCCGATGGCAACAAGCTCTATACAGATACAGGCTGGCAACCGGAGGTGGAATTTGAGACTAGCCTAAAAGACTACTGTGATAATCTTTAATAAACTATCTCAAAGGGCGGCATATGTTTGGCGTTAGCGAAGTCTAAAATCTACATCATAATACACAAAACAAGTCCCCTTTTGCTTCCTTTTTTTATCCTGTAAGTACAAATTTTAAAAAGATGGTAATTTACGTTTGTTTCGTACTTGCAATAACGGTTTTATGTGCTATAATTTCAATGCAAAAAAAACGGCAAGGTTATACATGACTATATAACGATAAAATACTGATTGTTTTATAAGATAACGCACGTTTCTGAAAAAATAACCAAAAATTTTATATAAAAAATGCCTGATTTGTGTGAATAATTCATGGTGGCTTTTGAAATGCCGCATAAAAGCCATATTATGAAATGGAAAACACCAATTGGGCATTTTTAAATTTTTACCAAAAAAACGTATAAAAATTCTATATAGATTCACAGAATTTTTACACAAAAAGGGGTTGTCGTAAAACAGTTTATGTTTTATACTTTGTAGCTGATGTAAAAGTAACCGGGAGATTATTTCGCAGTTATTGCATATCACATATCAGACACAGCTGATGTGTTTTGGTTCAACAGGAAAAATTACCATTACCAGGAGGTGGACAACAATGACAAAGGCACAGATTTTAAAGAAAGAGATTTTATCACAGTATAAGAGCGTAAGACAGTTCGCTATCGAAATGTCTATTCCATACAGCACACTTGTAACTGCTCTTGACCGTGGTATTGAGGGTATGGCATATGGTACTGTAATTCGTATGTGTGACAGACTTAACCTTAACCCTGTAGATTTTTCTCCCCTTGAAAGAGGACAGGATCTTGGAAACAGCATCGTTGAGAATCGCGTAATGAAGCAGTACATCAAGCTTAACAAGCCGGGACGTAAGAAGATTCTTGACATCATGACTGATTTCTCTGAGCTTGAGAAGTATCAGGCTTAATATCTTTTGCCGGGATAATATTTAAGTAATATTTAAGTATAAGAAGGTAAGATCTGTACAGGAACATGTATCCTTTGTACAGGTCTTTTTTTCTTTGCCTTTTTATGAGTCATAGAGTGTAGCGTTCGTGACATTGTAGTTTCTATCTGATAAAATAAGAAGGATATGGGAGGATTTAGCCGTGGCTTTGATCAAACTTTCTGATTATGTAGCAGAATTCCTTGTGCAGCATGGGATAAGCCAGGTGTTCATGGTCGTCGGAGGAGGCGCTATGCATCTGGATGACAGTCTTGCAAAATGTGATGGCCTTTCACTTATGTTTAATCATCATGAGCAGGCCTGTAGTATGGCTGCAGAGAGTTATGCAAGGATCAGTAAGAATCCTGCATGTGTATGTGTTACCACAGGACCTGGTGGTATTAATGCGATGACAGGCGTGGCCGGGGCGTATCTTGATTCTATCCCTATGATAGTTATAAGTGGTCAGGTCAGATATGATACAACTGTAAGAAGTACGGGACTTGATCTGCGTTCTATGGGAGATCAGGAGTTTGATATAACATTATCTGCGAAGAATATGACAAAATATGCGCAGATGGTTACTTGTGCTTCTGATATAAAAAAAGTAATGGAAAAAGCTTATCATCTTGCAGTAACGGGGAGGCCGGGACCTGTATGGATCGATATACCGGTTGACATTCAGGCAAGGATGATCGATCCGGATAGTTTGGAAGCTTATGACTTAGCAGAAGATGACAGGGATATCCCTGGTGCTGTATCTAAAGAGACAGTTTCAAGTATTATTTCCAGGATTAGAAATTCAAAAAGACCTGTATTATATGCAGGAAGCGGTATCAGAGCAGCCGGAGCTTTTGAGATATTTGAAAGGCTTGTGCCAAAGCTGGGTATACCTGTTGTCACCGGATGGAACTCTATAGATCTTATAGATGACGATAATCCTCTCTATGTAGGCCGCGGTGGGATAATGGGAGATCGGGCAGGCAATTATGCAGTTCAAAATGCTGATCTTGTCCTTGCAGTAGGAAGCAGGCTTTCTATAAGACAGGTTGGATATAATTATAGAAACTGGGCCAAAGGCGCCTATGTCATAGATGTAGACGTTGACCGTAATGAACTTGTAAAGCCTACTATACATGTTGATATGCCTGTATGGGCAGATGCTGCTGATTTTCTTAATAAGATGGAGGATGCCCTGGCACAGGAAGAAGTCCTATATAGGTCTATGCCTGTAAGTATGCAGGGATCATCTGGCGATATAGAAGAATCTGCCGGAGAATTACGAAGAAGTGTAAGACCATCTGATTGGACAAGCCTTTGTGATTTTTGGAAAAAAGCGTATCCGGTTATCACAAAAGATAAGTATACAGATACAAGAAAGACCAATGTTTATGCCTTCTTTGGGAAGTTGTCCCAGAGGCTTTCCGAAGATAGTACAGTAGTTGTAGGTAACGGCTCTGCCTGCGTTGTAGGAAGTCATTCTTTTCACATCAAAAAAGGTCAGAGATTTATAATCAATTCTGCGATCGCATCCATGGGATACTGTCTTCCGGCAGCAATCGGAGCCTGCGTTGCAGATGGATATAAGGATGTAACTCTTGTAACAGGAGATGGAAGTATCCAGATGAATCTTCAGGAGCTTCAGACTATTGTTACAGGAAGGCTCCCTATACATATATTTGTTATAAACAATGAAGGATATCACTCCATAAGACAGACCCAGACCAATCTTTTTGGAAGGCATTATGTTGGAATAGGACCTGAAAGTGGTGGCTTATCATTTCCTGATCTTTCAAAACTTGCATATGCTTACGGGTATCCTTATTATGCATGCCACAGTAATGAAGAGCTTGAAGATAGCATTGCGAAGACTCTTTCAGAAGATTCTTTTTCTATATGTGAGGTGTTCTGCTCGCCAGAGCAGTTCTTTGAGCCTAAGTCAGCTACCAAAAAGCTTGCCGACGGAAGTCTTGTATCTCCGCCACTTGATGATCTTGCACCTTTTCTTTCAAGAGCAGAGTTACTTGCTAATACTGTAAAAATATAAAGGCCATAAAGGAACCTATGAAAAAAATAAGTATACTAATTCCATGTTTTAATGAAGTAGAAAATGTCGGACCTATAAGCACTGCTGTAGAAGATGTTCTGAAAAAAGACCTTTCTTCATATGATTATGAGATTGTTTTTATAGATAATGCATCCACTGACGGAACAAGAGATAAAATAGAAGAGCTGTGCAGGAATAATTCAAAGATCAAAGCTATATTTAACGTAACTAATTTTGGACAGTTCAATTCGCCGTTCCACGGGATATGCAGTCTTGACGGAGATTGTGTGATACCTGTATGTGCGGATTTTCAGGATCCTGTTGAACTTATCCCTGTATTTGTACATGAATGGGAGAAAGGGCACAGGATAGTATCAGGAGTTAAATCAAAGAGCCGTGAGAATGGGATAATCTATTTTCTGAGAACTATATACTATAAGCTTATCAAAGGGATGTCTCAGGTTCATATGATCGAGCATTTTACAGGCTTTGGTCTGTATGATAAGACTTTTGTGGCGCTTCTTAGAAAGCTGGATGACCCGGTCCCTTTTATCAGAGGTATTGTTGCTGAGTACGGAGCAGGATTTAATCTAAAGCTTGTAGAGTATGAGCAGCCTAGAAGACGTGCCGGCAAGACCCACAACAATTTCTATACCTTATATGATGCAGCGATGCTGAGCATTACTTCATATACCAAGGTAGGACTTCGCGTGGCTACTATTTTTGGTTTTATCTGTTCGATCTTATCACTACTTGTAGCATTTATATATCTTGTGCTCAAGCTAACTAACTGGTACGGCTTTGATGCAGGACAGGCGCCGCTTATCGTAGGACTTTTCTTCTTTATGTCTATAGAGCTGTTTTTCATAGGACTTATGGGAGAATATATCCTTAATATCAATACAAGAGTTATTCACAGGCCTATTGTAGTTGAGGAAAGACGCATAGGATTTGATACAGATGCAGATATAGAAAAAGAAGCAGATGCTAAGAGGTGACCTTTGAAAGACAGAAGCTTTTCACTTAGAGAATTTTATAAAGACAAAAGAGTTCTGGTAACAGGCCATACAGGCTTTAAAGGAAGCTGGATGATGAGGACGCTTATCCTTTTGGGAGCGCAGGTTACCGGGTATTCTTTGGATGCACCAACAGATCCATCTCTATTTGAAATGGCAGATATCAAAGATCATATCTGCCATCTAAAAGGCGATATAAGAGATCTTGAGTCTCTCAAAAAAGCTTTTGATAAGGCAAAACCGGAGATTGTCATTCATATGGCAGCGCAGCCTATCGTCAGAACTTCTTATGAAGAGCCTGTCTATACCTATGAGACCAATGTCATGGGAACTGTCAATGTGCTCGAATGCGTGAGGCAGTGCAGCTGTGTAAGATCTGTAGTTAATGTGACAACAGATAAGGTATATAAGAATAATGAATGGGAGTGGGGCTACAGGGAAAGTGACGTGCTTGGAGGATATGATCCCTATTCAAGCTCAAAGTCCTGCAGCGAACTTGTTACAGATTCATATAGGAATTCTTTTTTTGGACAAGATAAAAGAAGCTGTGCCATCTCTACGGTAAGAGCAGGCAATGTTATAGGCGGAGGAGATTTTGCAAGGGATCGTATAATACCTGACTGTATCAGGGCAGTTCTTGATAACAGGCAGATAATAGTAAGGAATCCTCATTCAATACGTCCGTATCAGTTTGTAATGGAGCCGGTATATGCCTATCTGTATCTTGCTGCAAGGCAGTATGAGGATATGACACTTGAAGGAAGTTATAATGTAGGACCGGATGACAATGATATACTTACTACCGGCGATATAACAGACATGTTCTGTCATAAATGGAACATGATATATAGCGGGGCTTCATGGCAGAATGTATCTGATAAGGGGCCTCATGAAGCTGGCTTTTTAAAACTTGATACCTCCAAGATAAGACAGAAGCTTGGATATAAGAGAAGAACCAATGTAAGTGATGCTCTGGACAGGATCATTGAATTTACCAAAGTCCTGATAGACAAGGGAGATATACCTTCCTGTATGGATGAGCAGATCAAAGAATTTATAGACTGAAAGTGACGGATTACAATGGGAACAATTTATACACTTATAATGCTGATATTATGGCTTATCCTTATTCCTACTTTGATAGGGATAATACCGGCCTGTATACTTCCTGAAAGAAGGCGGTCATGGGCGGTTACTTTTATTGCAGGGTATCTTATGTCAATGGCTGTGTTTGAACTGGTGGCTATTCCATGTATGCTTCTTATCACATATAGTGCCTTTTCCACGTGCGTTAAGATCTATGCAGGAGCAGAGATAGGTCTTGCTGTTATAGGATTTATCATAGGTATAATCCTTATTAACAAGAAGAAACAAGAAGACCTTGCATCAGGAGAACTAAACTCTATCACCTATAGAGGCATTAAGCATAGGCTCGAAGCGGTATTTCCGGGAGAACAGCATGTTCTTGCAGAAGACTATATGGATCCAAGAGGAGACGTATATGGAAGACGTGTAAGATATTCTTTTGAAGGCAAGGTTTTATGGGGTTTATTCGGTATACTGCTTCTTGTTCAGCTGTACATGGCATTTTTCTATGCCTCATTTGATGGTGATGATGCATATTATGTTGTAGAATCTGTCCTTGCGGTTCAGACAGATACTATGAATACTATACTTCCCTATACAGGAGGATCCACAACACTTGATATAAGGCATGCTCTTGCTGTTATTACGATGTGGATTGCCTTTATTGCAAAGATATCAGGAGTACATGCGACGATTCTGGCACATACGCTTCTTCCTATGTTCCTGATACCTTTTACTTACATGATCTATATTGAGATAGGGCGCATGCTTTTTAGAAAAGACCCCAATAAGCTTCCTATGTTCATGATCATAATGGCTGTCTTTCAATTATTTGGTCATACATCTATCTCGACGACAGAGACTTTTTTCCTTACAAGGACATGGCAGGGCAAATCAATGCTTGCCAATGTTGCCATACCTCTTATAATATGGCTGTTCTTGTGGATTGGAGAGGATCTGGAACGTGAGGGCAGACAGAAACTGTCTGGTATCAACAAACTCTCCCCATGGATACTCATGATCCTTGTGAATATGGCTTCCGGAATTTATTCTTCTATGGGAGTAATGCTTGGGACTATACTTATAGGCGCATGCTCACTTATTCTTATGATCAGATACAAGAAGCTGTCAATTGCTTTTATGGGTGCTGCAACCTGTATCCCAAATGTTATCTATCTTCTTATGTATCTGAGTATGTAATGAATTAAAAATATTAAGAAATACTGATTAAAAAATACTGATTAAGAAATACTGATAATTAGAAAGGTTTTGTATGGTTCAATATTTTTTGGCAAATATAGATACGTTCAAAGCTTATTGCGGGAGTGGCATACTGCCTCTTTTGTTTATAGCATGTGCTATATATATCCTGGTTACTGAGAAGATCGTCTGGAAGAAGATGATACTGGGCGTTGTGCCACTTTTTATAATAGTCATGTTCTTTATGCCTTTTACAAGAGCAGTTTATGAGAAAGTTGGTATGGAAGACGGAACGTACTACCGCGTACTATGGCTTGTCCCTATGGGAGTAGACGTTGCATATGCTTTTTGCAGGCTCTTTGAAAGAAGGAGGAAGCTTGGACTTGTAGTAGCGACTTTGATTGTTGTAGTCTTGAGCGGCTTTAACCTTGTCTACAGAAGTCAGTATATCACTAAGGCTGAGAACAGATTCCACATACCGACTGCTGCTATTGATATCTGCAATCTCATCGCTCCTAAAGAAGGTGAAGCCAGAGTAAGAGCTGCATGCCCTCCGGAGCTTGTATATTTTATAAGGCAGTATAATACGGATATTATGCTTCCGTATGGACGAGATTATGTTGAAGCACAGTGGGATTACTGGAATGCTGTTTATGAACAGATGAATATAGAACCGGGTGGAAGCTATAATATAGAGGCGCTTTTAGAAACTACAAGGCAGCAGAAATGCACCTATGTGGTCCTTAATATGAGTGTTCCTGCTGATATAGATCCTACGACTCAGGGACTTGTCCTTCTGGCTCAGATGGATGGTTACAGCATTTATATGGATCCACTTGTTGTAGAAGAAAGCTGATGTAGTTGTTTACTAAAAATATTTAGTATAGAGAATTATTATAGGGATTTATTATAGAGAATTACTATAGATAATTATTATAGAAATTTACTATAGATATTTAATATAGGAATTTACTGACAAAAGAACCAAATATAATATACAAAGAGGTTTTTATGAGTAACAGAAGTGATTTTGATAATAGAAGTAATTTTAATAATAGAAGCGACGGTGGCAGTAGGAATAATGCCGGCAGTAGAAGCGGCGCAGGTTATAGAGGAAGTGTAAATAATAACAGCAGTAGAGGCAACAGGAAAAGAAATGGTAGTTCTAACAGTGGTAAGATAAGTCTTCCTGTTATATTACTTATAGTTATTCTGTGTTTTGTAGTACTGTTTCTTGGAGTTATCTGGAAATTCCAGTTCGGAGGTATAACAGTAGAATACGATCCTGATTATGTACCTGATATAAGTCTTAATGCCGAAGATAATATCCTGTATCCTTTAGACGCTGATCTTGAGGGATATGAAGATGATGGAACAGATACGATCCTATGCCTTGGCAATGATGTCTTCTCCTATGACAGAGATGAAGAAACAGGTCTTGCCAATATGATCGCTGATAAGACCGGAGCTACAGTTTATAATGTATCTTTTCCCGGAACGACTGTTGCATATGCTCCTCTTGGAATGGGAACCGAGATAGATACTTTCAGCTTCGTAGGCGTAGCTAAAGCTATAGGAAGCGGAGACTATTCCGAGCTTTCTAATAAGGCAGGAGATATGGGAGTAGACTATGTCTCAAGCGTTGATGTTCTTAAAGGTATTGATTTTAACAAAGTAGATACTCTTTGCATCATGTATGATGGCAATGATTATATTCAGAAGAGGACACTTTATAATCCTACAGATGTAGATAACCTTCTGACACCCGGATATGAGTTTGATGAATATACTTATATGGGCGGATTTGTAGCAGGAGTTAAGGCTATCCACGAAGCTTATCCTCATATAAGGATAGTTGTAAACACCTTCACTTATTGCCTTGCTCCTAACGATACAGGTGCTATGCAGCCCGGAGATGCGCTCAATTATGGCAACGGAACACTGACCGATTATTATGGAAGATTATTCCAGGCTACAGAGAGTCTTAATGTGTCATTTATTGATGACTACATGGGCTTTATCACGGAGTCTAATTCTGAGGAATACCTTAATGACAATATTCATCTTAATGTAAGCGCAAGACAGTATGTCGCTTACCACTTTGCACTTCTTATATATCCTCAGTCGGTGGCTGGCAAAGAGTGAGTTCTATAGATTCTTTTCAACGCAGATAAAGGAAGCACGACAAAAGAAGTAGGAAAAGAAGTAAAACAGAAAAAGTATAAGAAGTAAAAAAGATAAATAAGTAAAAAGGATTTTATAAATGAAAAGGAAAGTAGCATTAAAAGATATATTACTCCTGCAGCTTGCTGTTGGAATATATAGTATAAATACTGTTGTAGGCGGTTTTGTTGGTAATTCCCTTAATGAAAACGGCGCATTATCGGTTAAGACAATAGGACTTTTGTTTCTGGAAGTATTCGTCCTTGGCGTGTATGCGGTACTGTGGCAGCAGCTTATAGGAAGGTTTCAGCTCTCAATAGCTTATGCCAACAAGGCAATGACACTTTTATGGTCACTTATGTGGAGTATCATCCTGTTTCATGAGGACGTGACAGCATTTAAGGTGATTGGAGTTCTTATGGTGATGGCTGGAACAGTGATACTCAACACGGATCCTACAGCTTCTGAAGCTGCTATGGCAGATAATAAGAAGGAGGATGAAAGATGAGCTTCTACCTTCTTCTTGCGATCCTGGGACAGATAATTGCATCTTTTTCCCAGATATTACTTAAAAAAAGTTCCGGTAAAGAGTATCCCTCTTTTATAAGACAGTATCTTAATGTGCTGGTTATATCAGGGTACGGAATGCTTGGAATCTCAATGCTTATATCTGTTGTATGCTATTCAGGACTTGAATACATGCAGGTTGTTATTATTGAGCCTATTGGCTACGTTATCGTAATGTTTCTATCAAGATTTTTCTTTGGAGAGAAGATTACTGCAAGGAAACTTATAGGAATGGCAATTCTTCTTGCAGGAATTATAGTATTTTATTTGAATTAAATATATGAAAATAGTATAAAGGTATACAGGATTTTTGATCTTCACTGATCAGGATGGGACTGATCAGTGAACATAGCCAAGGATGGGAAGCTATAGTTTTGTAATGTTATGAAAGACATCGAAGGAGTTTACTTATGAAAAAGCACCATAGCATTTTTGGAACAAAGAGTATTCCTGATTATAGAAAAAAAGAGTTTAGAAAAGGAAGAAATCGTCGCCATGCAGACAATAGTAGGAATATTGACGAATATTCCCGTGACGATTATGAAGCATGGAATGACGAGAATTCATATGGCGAAGGATCATATAGCGAAGAGCCATATAGCGAAGAATCATATAATGAAGAATCTTATAATTCAGAATCATATGATGAAGCAGCATATAATAAAGAATCTTATGATGGAGATTCATATTATGATGACTCCTATAATGAAGTGACTGATGAAGATGATATGCACAGAAAGTCGTTAGAATCTGATGCTGATGATCCTGTAGAAGCAGGAACAGATAGCAGTGATAGAGCTTCTGAAAAGCATGATACCGAAGATCTTGAGGAGGCTATCTATAATGCTGCAGAAGAAAACTCCGGAGCTTATCAGAATCTTGATGATACAGTTCTTTTAAAATCTGTAGTCAATATTAAAAATAAACCTTCTGCTAATGCAGAGGCTTTGTCATCACATGATGCTTTGGGAAATGCCTCAAATGATGGGGATGAACTTCTGTTCCCGATAGATTTTATGGATGATGGAATATCTGATGACGCTAGGAATTTTGATTCAGAGTATGCTGAAGACGGTATGATAAGCGAATCTGAAGAGGAATCCGAATATGGCAGCGATGACGCATACGAATCAGAAAGGCAGTATGATTCAGAGGATCAGTATGGATCAGAAGACCAGTATGAATCAGAAGATCAGTATGGCCTAGACGATTATGCTCCCGATGAATATGAAGAATATCTCGAAGAAAGAGAAGATGCAGCATATGACGAATATAACAATATTCGTGAGATATCAGCGCCGGAAGAGATGACAGATGCTATTGCTGACGACTTTGCTGATGATCTGAAGGAAGAAGCTGAAAAAGAAGGAAGGAAAAAAGCTCCTTCAAAAGCCTCTTATACATCATCCGGACAAGGTCGTAGAAGTACAGACGGTGCTCGAGGCGCTGTAGGAACTTCTCGTGGTAAAGGTTCTAATAAAGGCGCTGTGAAAGGCAAGGGCAGAAGGCATAAGTCAGGATATATCGCTTCATCAGGAAGACGGAATGTGAATTCAGCTTCTAAAAGAAGACCTTCTTCAAAGAGAAATAAGAAGAAAAGTGGTATTATTTTCTTTTTGGGTAATTCAAGTACGCTTGAAAAGATATCACTGGTAATAGGACTTGTTGTGATAATCACAGGTGCTACTCTTGGAGGATTTATACTTCGTGCCAGATCTAAGGCCAATGAGATATCTTCTTTTAGCAATGTGGGCAGTGAGATCTCTGAAATGCAGGTTCCGGGAAGCTCAGGACTTGTTGCAGTAGCAGATGCTCAGGCTGCCAAAAAGGCAGCTGCAGAAGCTGTGTCAGATGCAGCAGAGGCAGAAAGTTCACAGGAAGAAGAGAATGAGGGCATTAAGATCAATCTGTCCATGGCATCCATCAAGCAGGATCTTAAGATCAAGTTCCTAAACAGCCAGTCAGCTAGACTTGTATCAGGTATCCCTTTTGAAGTGGAGATCAAAAAGCCTGATGGAAGTACGACTACCTGGAAGGATGAAGATAAGGATGGAATCATCTACCACTATGATATTCCTGCAGGAACATACACAGTTACAATGAAGGCATTAGAAGGCGATGAGTATGCAGACTATACCTTCAATACTACAAGTCAGTCTATAGAAGTCAAAGAGAATATTGAATATAAACCTGTTGATATAAGTGATGAAGTCAAGGATGAATCCCAGGTCAATGTTGCAGCAGAAGATACTGCTGTTGCAGAGACAGTAGTAGAATCTGAGAACAAGGATACCGTTGAATGGGTTGAGTCTACTAAGACAGAAGTCGGTTCAAGCGGAGAAGTATCATATGAACAGATCAAAAAGGATACTATTGTTAACCCCTACTCTGCAAAAGGCATTAAAGATCCGGATAGTCTTCAGCTTATAGATGAGAATGATTCTGGTAATGGAAATTCCGGAAATGGAAACAGCTCATCATCAGGAGAAACAAGTACATCAGCTCCTAACGGTTCTTCTGAAGCATCTACTGCTTCAAATAATACAGGAAGCGGCAATGCCAGCACTCAGAACACCGGAAACTCAGGAAGTACATCAGGATCCGGTGAATCAAATACCGGTTCAGGAAGTTCTGGTAGCGGCAATTCCTCTGCGGGCACTACAGGTGGTAACGGATCTAATACAGGAGGCTCAACAGAGCAGCCCAAAACATATACATATGAACTTACACCTACATCTGCAACTATAAAAGTTGGAGATACTATAGTACTTACAGCTAAGACAAGTCACGAAGGCTGCCAGATTACATGGAAGAGTAACAATGAAGCTGTTGCTACTGTGTCCGGCGGAACAGTTACAGGTAAAAGCGAAGGCGTAGCTACTATAACAGCAGATTTTAATAATGGTGAAAAGAAATTAACTGCGCAGATCACTGTTCAGAAAAAAGAATACACTTATTCTATTTCCAAAGAGACACTTACACTTAAAGTTGGTGCTACTGAAAAGATAACTACAGATACGAGTCTTGAGGATAAGACTGTAACCTGGTCAAGCGCGGATGAGAAGATAGCCAAGGTTGCTGCAGATGGAACAGTTACAGCAGTAGCTGCAGGAACTGTTGTGATCACGGCGACATTTAAAGACGGAACCAAGAAAAACTGCACTGTAACAGTTTCAAAAGGTGATGGCAAGATAGAACTTAGCTCATCAAAAGCTACTATAATAGCAGGCGGTACAGCTATCACTCTTACCGCCAAGGTTACAGGTCTTAAAGATACAACAGTGATATGGAAATCTTCAGATGAGAGTATCGCAGTTGTTGATAAGGGTAAGGTAACAGGCAAGAAGGCAGGAACTGTTAAGATAACAGCTACAAGCAAAGCTGATGCGAACGTTACAGCTACCTGCGAAGTTACAGTCAAGGACGGTGCAGGTGATCTCAAGGATAAAAACGGCAATATCGTATATGTAGCTGAAAATGGAACATACAGGAAAGCTACGATTGCAGATTATGATAAAGCAGATAAGTTTTTTATCCAGAAAGAAGGAAAACTTTACAGGTATACCGGCTGGCAGACAATCGAAGGTTATACATACTACTATGACAAGAATGGTAATTTTGTAACAGGTGATCAGGTAATACAGGGAGCCAAGTATTCATTTGGGGCTGACGGCCGCTTATCAACTGGATCCGGAGTACTGGGTATTGACGTTTCCAAATGGAATGGTAGTATAGATTGGTCACAGGTGAAGAATTCCGGAGTATCTTATGTTATAATCAGATGCGGTTATAGAGGATCATCTACAGGAGCACTTATAGAAGATCCTAAGTTCAGGGCTAATATCAAAGGAGCTACCGGAGCAGGCCTTAAGGTCGGAGTATATTTCTTCACTCAGGCTGTGACTGATGTAGAAGCTGTAGAGGAAGCTTCGATGGTAATATCTCTTATAAAGGGGTACAATATTAGCTGTCCTGTATTCCTTGACGTTGAATCTGCCCACGGAAGAGCAGACGGAATCAGCGTTTCAACAAGGACTGCCGTATGTAAGGCATTTTGTGCTACAATAAAGAATGCAGGATACACTGCCGGAATATATGCCAACAAAACCTGGCTCAACAGTTATATCGATGCACCGGCTCTTACCGGCTATAAGATATGGCTTGCACAGTATTCGGCGGCGCCCACATATTCAAGGACTCGTTATGATATGTGGCAGTATTCTTCAAAAGGCTCTGTTGCCGGAATATCCGGAAGAGTCGATATGAATATCTCGTACATGGGATTTTAAGTACATAAGGGGCTATATTTGTCCTATCGCTCTATAAATGAGTGATCGTTGGCACCCATTATAATAAAAAGATGAAAATCGAAAGGAACTTTTAAAATGAGAACTTATCTTGTAACAGGCGGAGCCGGATTCATCGGATCAAACTATATTCACTACATGTTCAAGAAGTATGGCGATACAATCCGTATCATCAATGTTGATGCACTTACCTATGCAGGTAACCTTGAGAATCTTAGTGATCTTGAATCCAACGATAACTATACATTCGTAAAGGCTAACATCTGCGATAGAGAAGCTATTACTAAGATCTTTGAGGAAAATGATATTGATCGTGTTGTACACTTTGCTGCAGAAAGCCACGTTGACCGTTCAATCGTAAATCCTGAGATCTTTGTTGAGACCAACGTACTTGGAACAGCTACTATGCTCAATGCTGCAAAGAAGGCATGGGAGCTTCCTGACGGAACATACAAGGAAGGCAAGAAATTCCTTCATGTATCAACTGATGAAGTATATGGTTCACTTCCTGAGGACGGCGGATATTTCTATGAGACAACACCTTATGCTCCTCATAGCCCATATTCTGCTTCAAAGGCAAGCTCTGATATGCTTGTAAAAGCTTATATGGATACATATCACTTCCCTGCTAATATTACTAACTGCTCCAATAACTATGGACCTTACCAGTTCCCTGAAAAGCTCATACCTCTTATCATTCACAATGCACTTGAAGGCAAGAAGCTTCCTGTATACGGAGATGGTAAGAACGTTCGTGACTGGCTTTATGTAGAAGATCACGCCAAGGCTATCGATATGGTTCAGGAACAGGGAAGACTCTTTGAGACATACAATATCGGCGGACACAATGAGAAGCAGAACATTGAGATCGTTAAGACAATCATCGATATTTTAAGAGAAGAGCTTACAGATGATGATCCTAGAAAGGCTCACCTTTCATATGATCTCATCACATATGTAGAAGATCGTAAGGGTCACGACAGAAGATATGCTATCGCACCTGATAAGATCAAGGCTGAGATCGGCTGGGAGCCTGAGACAATGTTCAAGGAAGGCATCCGCAAGACTATTAAGTGGTACTTCGAGCATCAGGAGTGGATGGAGCACATCACTTCAGGTGATTACGAAAAATATTATGATGGTATGTACAGCAAGAAGCTTGCAGACTGATCGTCATAAATAAAAGGGGATCCAAAATGAAAGGTATTATTCTCGCCGGAGGTTCCGGCACACGTCTTTATCCATTGACCAAGGCTGTATCCAAGCAGATCATGCCTGTTTATGATAAGCCGATGATCTATTATCCGTTATCAACTCTTATGCTTGCAGGTATCAGAGATATTCTCATCATCTCTACACCTAGAGATCTTCCTGCATTCAAAGAGCTTTTCGGTGATGGATCACAGCTTGGACTTAATATGAATTATGCTGTTCAGGAGCAGCCAAGAGGACTTGCAGATGCATTTATAATTGGAGCTGATTTTATCGGCAACGATTCTGCAGCGCTTGTTCTTGGTGACAATATTTTCTATGGACAGAGTTTCTCCAAGGTTCTTAGAAATGTATTTGAAAGACATAATACACCCGGATCTGGAGCTACAATCTTCGGTTACTATGTAAGAGATCCAAGAGAATACGGCGTAGTTGAGTTTGATGAAAACGGTAAGGCTATTTCAATTGAAGAAAAGCCTGAAAATCCTAAGTCTAACTATGCTGTTCCCGGTCTTTACTTCTATGACAATGATGTTGTAGAGATTGCAAAGAATGTTAAGCCTAGCGCAAGAGGTGAGATTGAGATCACAAGTATCAATAACGAGTATCTTAATCGTGGAAATCTCTATGTTGAGACACTTGGAAGAGGTTTTGCATGGCTTGATACAGGCAATCATGATGCACTTCTTGATGCAGCAGACTTTGTTGCAACATTCCAGAAGAGACAGGGCCTTTACATCTCTTGTATAGAAGAAATCGCATATAAGAGAGGCTTTATCGATAAAGAGCAGCTCTTAAATCTTGCACAGCCGCTTTTGAAAACCAATTATGGTAAATATCTCATCGAGGTAGCTAATGGACTCTAAAGTCATGAAGCTCGCAGTAGCGGTCTTTGCAGCACTGATTGCAGTTATACTTATCATCGTATATGCGTCCAATGCTGACAAGATCAATAGTTTTCTGAAAGGTTCCGCTGTAGATTCAAGTAATGAATCTATGGCAGAACTTTCTGCGGTTTCAAACGGGCAGATAGGAAACAACTTGCAAGGATTTATGGCACAAAAGGATTTTTTTGATGATCCTGATTATCTGGCCAGCATCTATGAGGCTGATGTTACAGCCCTTACCATGGAATTAAAACCTGGCGAAGGGCTTATACAAGTCAGCATCAAAAATGGACGCGGAGGCCTTGAGACCGGCGAGAAATTCGCCGTTACAGTCACCAACATGGATGACGAAGAAGACGAACAGGTCTATCTTGATGAAGACAGGAACGGTCAGATTCTTATTGAGGATCTGGAGATAGGTTCTTATATAGTCAGACTTAATGACAAAGAAGGCTACCATGTTCCTGCAAACGGAACAGTAGTACGTGTTACCAAAGAGAGCGTTGATATCATAGAGATAAATGGTACTAGAGCCGGTACATCAGATGAAGGAAGCAGTGGATATAGTAGTACTACAGGCTTAGAAAGCACAACTTCAATGGATGGCATATCATCAGATAATGCTGCGCCTACACCGGTAAGTCCTGATGGTCAGACGCCTAGCTTGACCAATGATTCAGGTCTTGATGATACGGCATCAGCTATGAGATCAGGAACGCTTGATAATAACTGATTTTTGACACTTACATCATTTATATATAAAATAGATAGCTGATTTAATATAAATATATCAAATTTAAATTTTTAGTAGTAAGGGGAACATTTAAATGGGACAGATCAAAGTTGAAAATTGCGGAGATATAGAAGGCCTTAAGATAATCACACCTACAGTTCATGGTGATAACAGAGGCTATTTTATGGAGACTTACAATAAACGTGAGTTTTTTGAAGCAGGAATAGACGTTGAATTCGTACAGGACAATCAGTCTGCAAGTAAGAAGGGCGTTCTTAGAGGACTTCATTTTCAGAAGAATTTCCCACAGGATAAGCTCGTAAGAGTAATAAAGGGTGAGGTATTCGATGTTGCAGTAGACCTTCGTGAAGGTTCCAAGACTTTCGGAAAGTGGTTTGGAGTGGTTCTTTCTGAAGAGAATAAGAAGCAGTTCTTCATTCCTAAGAACTTTGCACATGGATTTTTAGTTCTTTCAGATTATGCTGAGTTCTGCTATAAATGTTCAGATTTCTGGCATCCAAATGATGAGGGCGGTCTTTTATGGAACGATCCTGAGATCGGAATCGAGTGGCCTTTATGGGAAGGTGCCGAGCTTATTTTCTCAGAAAAAGATCCTAAATGGGGCGGAATCGCTGAGTACAAAAAAGAAAGAAATCTTTAATAAAAATACACTTATTTGAGGACCTTGGTTTGAACAATAAAGATAAGACAACGATGAAGAAGCGCTGTCTGCCCGGAATCGGAAACCTGCCTAAATGGGCAGGTATCTCCATATTCCTGGCGGGTGCGATCGTTTTGGCACTGATAATAGTACTACATTATAATCCCGGAGCTGATCAGGAGACTGAGAGGCTGAAGAAAATCTGCGCCTGTACGCTGATAGCGCTCAGTTGCGCGGTTTTTTCGGTTTATTATGACAGGGTTACAGTTGTACCCTTGGAATTATGGGATAACAGACAGCTTATATGGCAGATGGCTGTCAATGACTTTAAAAAGAGATATGCAGGATCATACCTTGGCGCTGTATGGGCATTTACTCAGCCTGTTGTTACAGTCCTTATGTACTGGTTCGTATTCGAAAAGATATTCGGACTTAAATCGGAAATAGCCGGAAGAGGACTTGATGTTCCATATGTTGTATTTTTAATGGCAGGTCTTGTGCCATGGTTTTATTTTACCGAAGGCTTATCAAACGGAACCACATCACTTCTTGAATATACATATCTTGTCAAAAAAGTAGTATTCAAGATCAGTATTCTTCCACTTATTAAGATAATAGCTGCAACTTTTACTCACATGTTTTTCTGTCTTCTCCTTGTAGGGGCAGGATGGATAGCAGGTTTTACTCCTAGCGTGTATACTCTGCAGATCTTTTATTATATGTTCTGTGAGTTTATGTTAATGCTTGCGATATCTTTTGCTACAAGTGCTATACAGGTCTTCTTCCGTGATCTGATGCAGATTATCAATATTGGACTTCAGCTTGGCCAGTGGGCTACTCCTATTCTGTGGAACCTTGATACGGTTGTTCCTGATTGGCGTATGCAGTGGATCATCAAGCTCAATCCTATGACATATATAGTAGGCGGTTACAGAAGCTGTATCTATGAAGAGAGATGGTTCTTTGAACACTTCTATTCATCAACATATTTCTGGATCGTTGTTGTTGGATTATTCTGTATGGGTTCGCTTATATTTAAGCGTTCCAAGATTCACTTTGCGGATGTATTGTGATAATGACTCTTTGAGGGACTGTGACCGGATTACTATGCTTATTTGGTGACAGTAACTAAGTTTAGTATTACTTGAATGGAGATTGGTATGTCAGAACAAAGAGAGGTCGCGATAGAGGTCAAGAATATCACAAAGCTCTATAAGCTTTATGATAAGAACTCCGACCGGCTCAAAGAAGCGCTTGGACTTACTAAGCAGAAAAAGTATCATGAGAAGCTTGCACTTAATAATATAGATCTTACAGTACACAGAGGTGAGACAGTCGGAATCATTGGAACCAATGGATCCGGTAAGTCTACTCTTTTAAAGATCATTACAGGTGTACTTACACCTACAAACGGAACTGTAAATGTTAATGGCCGTATCTCTGCTCTTCTTGAGCTTGGAGCAGGCTTTAACATGGAATATAACGGAATTGAAAATATCTATTTAAACGGTATGATGATCGGCTTTACCAGAGAAGAGATCAAGAACCGTATGAATGCTATTTTGGATTTTGCAGATATCGGAGAATACGTATACCAGCCTGTTAAGACTTATTCAAGCGGTATGTTTGTACGCCTTGCCTTTGCTCTTAATATCAACATCGATCCTGAGATACTTATAGTAGATGAGGCGCTTTCTGTAGGAGATGTTTTCTTCCAGGCTAAGTGTTATCACAAATTTGAAGAGTTCAAGAAGCAGGGTAAGACTATACTTTTTGTATCCCATGATCTTTCAAGTATCAGCAAATACTGTGATAGAGCTGTTCTTATCAATCAGGGTGTCAAGATTGGAGAAGGCTCTCCTAAGGAAATGATAGATATCTACAAGCAGGTTCTTGTGGGTCAGTATGTGGCTCCCAAGGAAAATGCCGAAGTGGCTCTAAACCTTCTTGAAGATGAAGATATAAGAAAACGTGCCGGAGAAGATGCTGACGAAGCTGATTCCAAAGTTGGCACACCGATGGAAAAAAGAAACAGTAAGGGCAAAAATGCTGCTAAGGCTGAGCCATCACAATCTGAGATGGTAGGCAAGAATCCTAACGTACTTGAGTATGGCGATGGAGCAGCAAGAATTCAGGATTATTATATTACTGACAATACAGGACGCAGGGTATCATCTGTGCAAAAAGGTGATGAGTGTACTATTCATATGTCAGTAGAATTTATGAGAGATTGTCCGGCTCCGATTTTTGCATTTACACTTAAGAATATTCTCGGTATAGAGATAACCGGTACCAATACAATGTTTGAAAAGGCTTTCCTGTCTCCTGTGAAGAAGGGGGATCGAAAGAAAATCACATTCACTCAGAAGATTGATCTTCAGGGTGGTGAGTACCTGATTTCTTTTGGTGTAACAGGATATGAACAGGAAAACTTTACTGTATACCATAGGCTATATGATGCACTCAATCTTACAGTGATCTCGGATAAGAATACAGTCGGTTATTATGACATGAATTCCAAAGTAAGGGTTGAGTAATGTTTGATCGGGAGGAATGGGTATGGCGCAGACGACCAAAATCGGTAATGTAACACTAAATTTTGACCGCTATAAGGGAATGGATCTCTACTGCGACGGGCAGATAGAGGATGAACTTCTTGACATAGTTATGAACAATGATCCGTCCAAGTTCCCTGAGATAATAGAAAAAAAAGGCAGCTGGCCTGTTCTGTACCATCTTTCAGAGCAGCGTAGCAACATAATAGAGTGGATACCTATGTCCGGATCTGAAAAAGTATTGGAGGTAGGATCCGGCTGTGGTGCAATTACCGGTAAGCTATCCCAAAAATCCGGATCTGTTACCTGTGTTGATCTTTCCAAGAAAAGAAGTGAGATCAATGCATACAGAAATAAAAATTGTGACAATGTAACTATTCATGTCGGTAATTTTAAGGATATAGAGCCGGATCTTCCAAATGACTTTGACTATATTTTCCTTATAGGTGTATTTGAATATGGCCAGGGATATATAGGCGGAGAGTATCCTTACGATAACTTCCTTAAAATGCTCAAAAAGCACCTTCATGCAGGGGGAAGGATCGTTATAGCGATTGAGAACCGTATGGGTCTTAAGTATCTGGCAGGATGCAGAGAAGATCATCTTGGAACTTACTTCTCAGGAATAGAAGGCTATAATTCTGAAAGTGTTGCAAGAACATTTACCAGAAACGGTCTTATACAGATCTTCAAAAGATGTGGTATCAATAATTACCATTTCTATTATCCATATCCTGATTATAAGTTCATGACCATGATGCACTCGGATTATTATCTGCCGGGACTTGGTGAGCTTAATGATAATGTGCGCAATTTTGATAATTCCCGCATGATACTTTTTAATGAAAAATATGCCTTTGACGGGCTTGTCAAAGATGGAATGTATCAGGATTTTGCAAACTCTTTTGAAGTAATAATCGGTAATGAATTCCCTACCGTATTTTCAAAATATTCTAATGATAGAGCTGCGGAATTTAAGATCCGTACAGATATCTGCGTGGACAGAGCCGGCAGAAGGATCATCACCAAGGCTCCTCTATGTGCAGAAGCAGTTGATCATATAAATAGTATCAGAGATGCTTATGAAGCTTTGAAAGAGCGTTACAGAGGCGGAGATCTCGAGATCAATGATTGTCAGATAGATGAAAAGACAGGTGTTGCTTCTTTTTCTTTTGTTAACGGAGAGCCGCTTTCATCACTTATGGATAAGTGTCTTGCAGGAGATGATATTGAAGGTTTTGAAAAGCTCTTCAGAGAATATCTTCGCAGGATCTCTTATAATGAGGAGATGGCGGTTGCTGACTATGATCTTATATTCAACAACATCCTGGTTAACGGTCCTATCTGGACAGTTATAGATTATGAGTGGACTTATGGCAAGCAGATTCCTACTAAAGAGATAGCTTTCAGAGCACTTTACTGCTACCTTGAAGAAGATGAAAAGAGAAGAAAGATAGGAATAGATAAGTTCTATAAGGAGCTGGGGCTGTCTGAAGAAGAAGCCAAAGACCTTCTTGAAGAAGAAGCAGGATTCCAGAAATATGTGACAGGCAATCGAATGTCCATGGTAGAAATCTGGAAGAAGATTGGCAAGAAGGCAACTGTTCCTGCAGAGCTTCTTCCGCCACCGGAAGTTCCGGTATTTAATCCGGAAGCGATCAAGCTGTATTATGACTATGGCGAGGGATTTTCTGAAGAGAATTCCAAAGAGCTTGATACAGAATATGATAAGAATGGCAAAGCCATGATAGAGCTAGAGCTTGATGATAATGTCATGAAGCTGCGACTTGATCCTGTATCACATCCATGTATCGTATCTCTTACAAGCGTTAAGTGGAATGATGAGAGGATAAGTGATGATAATAGTGCACTTGGAATACATCCAAATGGTGCATGGCTTTCTGATGAAAGCATTGTATTTGATTCAGATGATCCTTGGATTGAATTTGATTTTACCAGCGATGAGCTCAAAAAGAGGGCTGTAAATCGTATAAATATAAGGCTTACAGTGTCTTCGATTCAGAAGAAGCAGGCTCAGGACCTGGTTTCATATCAGTACGCCGGATCTGATGAATCTGATGATGAGGGGCTTAGATTTAGTAAGCTGAAAGGTTTGTTTAAA
Source organism: Butyrivibrio fibrisolvens (assembly GCF_023206215.1). Taxonomy (NCBI): domain Bacteria; kingdom Bacillati; phylum Bacillota; class Clostridia; order Lachnospirales; family Lachnospiraceae; genus Butyrivibrio; species Butyrivibrio fibrisolvens. The sequence continues at coordinate 87,275 of NZ_CP065800.1, read as the reverse complement.
AATGGGCTTAAAAAAGGCAGTACGGGCGTATCTGACCGCAAACGCAAAGCGTAAACATGAGAAGGCTGTTCGCAGTATGACTTTTCATTATGATCTCCATATTGAGGAGTTTGAAAATGAGAAGCCTCAGACTTTATGCGATCATAAGATAATAACTATTTTTTTGATGATATAATAACTCAGAATTCAGGTCAGAATACCTCACATAATAAAGCAATAGACAAAGCAGGCGAAGAGGACATAATCATCTTTTGCCGCAAAAAAGGCAAAACTATCAGATATGCAAAAGAGTACATAGGAAATGCATTTGAAGAAAATAAGAATATAAATCTTCTGTATGCAGATGAGGATGAACTTGATGAAAACGAAAGGCCATCTGCCCCTTATTTTAAGCCGGACTGGTCACCTGATTCATATCTGAATGCTTTTTATATTGGAAGTATATATGCAGCCAGGGCAGGACTTGTTAAGAAGGCTATAAATAATATCGATGAGCCTTTGATCATGCCATGGGGTAAGGTATCTTCTTTGGATTATGAGAATATGCCTGTATGTGATAAGCTTTTTGGTCATATGGCTTTGATCGAAGGTGGATTTAATAAAAGGGATGGAATGAATTTCCCTGTTTATCACCTTGATAAGGTGCTTTTTCACAGAGCACATGGAGAAGATCTTTTTCTTGGAAGATCTTTTCATAAAGAAAATCATACAATTGAATCTCCTGTCAAAGTCTCTGTTGTCATTCCGTCTAAAGATCATCCTGAGGTACTAAAGCAGTGTCTTGTATCGCTTACTCATTATGGGAGCGGATCTGAGAATGTAAGCTATGAGATAATAGTTGTTGATAACGGAAGCTGTGAAGACAAGAAGAAACAGTATGAGGAACTTCTTGATAAGATAAGAACTGAGAATAGTGCATCTATATCATATATTTATGAGCCTAGAGATTTCAATTTCTCATACATGTGTAATCTTGGTGCCAAGAATGCTACAGGAGATCTGATCCTGTTTCTTAATGATGATATAGAGATTGTAAGCGGTGAGTGGCTTAGAGAGCTCTCCTTTTATGCAAGGCTTCCTCATGTGGGTGCTGTAGGATGTAAGCTGTTATATCCTGCTGATCCTGTGCTCAATCCTGATGGAAGTCTTATACAACATGCAGGTCTTACTGCGATTCATATAGGACCTATGCACAAGCTTCAGAGACTTTCTGATAATAAGGTATGGTATTTTGGAGCCAACGAAGGAACCCATGATATGTGCGGAGTTACAGCAGCATGCCTTATGGTAAGCAGAGACAAGTTTGAAGCACTTGGCGGATATTATGAAGGTCTTGCTGTTGCCTTCAATGATGTAGATCTTAACTGGAGACTTCTTGAAGAGGGATATTACAACGTCTGCTGTAACTATTTTAATCTGGTACATCATGAATCTCTAAGCAGAGGTGATGATAATGCAGATGCCAAAAAGACAGACCGTCTTATGAGAGAAAACAACACTCTTATGAAGCGTCACATGAATATGTATACCAAAGATCCATTCTATCATCAGGCTTTAGTCAACGATGATGTGGCGCAGGATTATATCATGGCCAATCCCAAAATTCCTCATCCGGACGAGATAGAAAGCTCAAATGCGCAGCTTGTATCCAGGGGATATCCGGATAGCTGGACGAATGAATGCGTGTGGTTTAGGACAGATTACATCGGTTCATTGAATAAATGGAACAAGATGTATTATAAGGGAAGAAAAGAAAAGCCTGTTAATGATACCGGCTATTTTATCAAAGGATACAGCTTTGTAGTTGGTTCTGATAATGCTATATATAACAGAACACTTCTCCTTAGGAGGGTAAAGAGTTCTGAAGATCTTACTCCTGTAGAACCTTGTGTATATTCGTTTAAAGTACATGATATGCTAAGAGAGGATGTTGAGAAGAACCTTAAGGATCAGCAAAGTGTTGAGATAACAGGCTACAGATCCAGGATAGAAGAGGGTGTTCTTCCTAAGGGAACATATCAGGCCGGAATGCTCTATAAAGATACGACTTCACGTACCAGGGTCATGAACTGGGGCACTAAGACCATGGATGTTATATAAAAAATAAGCAGTAAAGAGGCGCGATAATTGGAAGATAAACAATTTGATTATAAAAGTGCATATGAAAAAGAGCGCTTAAAGACCGCAGATCTTTCTGAAAGAATTGCAAAACTTGAAGAAGAAAGAGATGAAGCCATAAGAAAGCTCGATAAGATCAAAACAAGTAAGCTCTGGGCCATCTCAGGACCTTTCAGACGTTTCTACCATTATGTGAAGCGTCAGAATAACAGGATCAGAAATCTTGGATCTATAAGAGGAATTATTGCAAAGATCGGATATAAGAAAAGGGAAAAGAAGGCTATGAGCCATTTTGGAACAGCAAGTTTTCCGGATGAAGCTAAAAGGCTTGAAGAGTCACAGGCTGTTTTCCCAAATATGGTCAAGATCAGCATCCTGACTCCTGTATATAATACTCCTGAGAAGTTCCTTAGAGATATGATCGAATCTGTAACAAGTCAGACTTATCAGAACTGGCAGCTGTGTCTTGCCGATGGATCTGATGATGAACATGCATATGTAGGTCAGATCATCAAAGAGTATCAGGAAAAAGACGGTAAGGGACGTATCTGCTATCAAAAGCTCAAGGTCAATGCAGGAATATCCGGCAATACCAATGAATGTCTTAAGATGGCTGATGGCGAATATATAGGCCTTTTTGATCATGATGATATCCTTCATCCTGAAGCTTTGTATGTATATGTCAAAGCTATAAATGAACAGGGTGCAGATTATATCTACTGTGATGAGACTACTTTCCATGGCAATAGCATTGACCATATGGAAACAATGCATTTTAAGCCTGACTATGCGGTAGATACGTTAAGAGCCAATAACTATATCTGTCATTTCAGTGTGTTTAAGAGAACGCTTCTTGATGGTACAGAACTTTTCCGTAAGGAATTTGACGGAAGCCAGGATCATGATATGATACTTCGCCTTACAGACGAAGCAAAGAATATCGTACATATACCAAGAATCCTGTATTATTGGAGATCTCATGCAGGTTCTGTTGCATCAGGAATTGAAGCTAAGACTTATGCTATAGAAGCAGCAAGAGGTGCTGTTGCAGATCATTTAAAAAGACACGGCTATAAACACTTTAAGATCACAAGTACCAAGGCTTTTGAAACTATCTTCAAGATCTCATATGAGATCGAGGGAAGGCCTAAGATTTCAATTGTGATCCCTAACTGTGATCATGCAGATGATCTTAGAAGGTGTATTACATCTATCAAAGAAAAGTCTACATGGGACAACTATGAGATAATCGTAGTTGAGAATAACTCAAAGACAGATGAAATAAGGCAGTATTACAAGGAACTTACCAAAGAGCCTTGGGCATCGCTTGTTAAGGTCGTGGACTTTGGAAGCCAGGACAAGTTCAATTATTCAGATGTCATGAACTTTGGAATAAAGCACAGCGAGGGCGATTATATTGTCCTTCTTAACAACGATATTCAGATAATAACTGTTAACTGGATGGAAGAGATGCTCATGTATGCCCAGAGATCAGATGTAGGTGCAGTAGGAGCTAAGCTGTATTTCCCTGACAGGAAGATTCAGCATGCAGGTGTTATCTTAGGACTTGGCGCTCACAGGACAGCAGGACATTCCCATTATGGCATGGAAGGAACTAACCTTGGATATATGGGGCGCCTTTGCTACGCGCAGGATATGAGCGCAGTTACAGGTGCCTGCCTTATGATATCAAGAGCTAAGTATGATGAAGTGGGAGGTCTTGATCCATCTTTTGCCATATCACTTAATGATGTTGATCTGTGCCTTAAGCTCAGAAAGAAGGGATACCTTAACGTATTTACACCATTCGCAGAAGCTTACCATCACGAGTCTGCATCAAGAGGTCTTGATGATTCGGGAGAAAAGGCAGAACGTTATAACAGAGAATCTGAGCAGTTCAGAAATAAATGGAAGGACATCCTTGAAAAAGGAGATCCTTATTACAACAAGAACTTTACGCTTGATCGAAGCGATTTTTCAGTAAATGTGGATGGTCTTGGGGATACAGTTCTTGGAGATCATTGAGATTTTATTGTAAATATGTCTTTATTTTGAAATAGTCTTGTATGTATAATTAAATGTGCTTGATAATAGATGCATATATAGGATAAGAGGAGGAATAATTATGAGCGAAGCAACAAAGCAGTTCGAGTACTGGTTGAATGATCCTTATTTTGATGATACAACCAAGCAGGAACTTCTTGCTATTCGTAACAACGAAAGTGAAGTGGAAGATCGTTTCTACAAGGAACTTGAGTTCGGTACAGGTGGACTTCGAGGTGTTATCGGAGCCGGAACCAACCGCATGAATATCTATACCGTACGTAAGGCTACACAGGGCCTTGCAAACTATATCCTTAAAACAGCAGGAGAAGAGGGCAAGAAAAAGGGTGTTGCTATTTCTTATGACTGCCGTCGCTTCTCTCCTGAATTTGCAGATGAGACAGCAAGATGCCTTGCCGCTAACGGAATTAAGGCATATGTATTTGATGAACTTCGTCCTACACCTGAGCTTTCATTTGCTTTAAGAAAACTTGGATGTATCGCAGGCGTTATGGTTACAGCCAGCCACAATCCGCCGGAATACAACGGATATAAGGCATATTGGGAAGATGGTGCACAGGTTACACCTCCTCACGATACAGGAATCATGGATGCTGTTAAAGCTATCACAGATTATCATGAAGTTAAGACTATGTCGGCAGATGAAGCTAAGGCAGCAGGTCTTTACGAGACAATCGGCAAAGAGATGGATGATGCTTACATGGTAGAACTTAAGAAGCAGATCCTTCATCCTGAAGCTATCAAGGCTATGGCTGACAAGCTTACTATCGTATATACACCATTCCATGGAACAGGTAATAAGCCGGTTCAGAGAATCCTTAAGGAGCTTGGATTCAACAAGGTATATATCGTACCTGAGCAGGAGCTTCCTGATCCTGATTTTACAACTCTTGAGTATCCTAATCCGGAAGATCCTAAGGCATTCAAGCTTGCTCTTGAACTTGCAAAAGAGAAGGATGCAGACATCGTCCTTGCAACAGATCCTGATGCTGACAGACTTGGAATCTATGCTAAGGATACTAAGACAGGCGAATACAAGCAGTTCACAGGTAACATGTCTGGTATGCTCATAGGAGAGTATATCCTTCGCGAGCGTACAAAGCTTGGACTTATGCCTGAGCGTCCTGCATTTGTAACAACTATCGTTACAACCAATATGGCTAAGAGAATCGCTGACAAGTACGGCCTTCACTACATCGAAGTATTAACAGGCTTTAAGTACATCGGTGAGCAGATCAAGTGGTTTGAAGAAAGAAATAACGAGTACAACTATGTATTCGGTCTTGAAGAGTCATATGGATGTCTTGCAGGTACACATGCCCGTGATAAGGATGCTATCGTAGCAGTTATGATGCTCTGCGAACTTGCTGCATTCTACAAGAATGAAGGCAAGACAGCATGGGATGCAATGGTAGATATCTACAATGAATATGGCTATTACAAGGAAGGCCAGTATTCTATCACTATGAAGGGTATCGAGGGAGCAAAAGAGATTGCAGCTCTTATGGACAAGCTCAGAAGCAATCCTCCTAAGAAGTTTGGTGACTGGACTGTAGAAGAGTTCCGTGATTACAAGACAGGTGAGACACTTGATCTTGCTACAGGAGCTAAGGGCAAGACAGGACTTCCTACATCCAACGTTCTGTACTTTGCACTTGATAATGATTCATGGTGCTGTGCACGTCCTTCCGGAACAGAGCCTAAGATCAAGTTCTATATGGGCGTTAAGGGAACTAGCCTTGAAGATGCCGCAGAACTTGAGGATAAACTTACAGCTGCTGTTAAGGAAGTTATCGGACAGTAATAAGATATTAAATATTTAAGCTATTATTCAGCCCGGGGGCGTATGCTCTCGGGCTGTAACTGTGTTATACTAAGTGAAGATTACAAGTTTTTACATCATTTGTAATCTGAACAAATATCGTGATCACTAAGAGGTTGTATGTTAGGTTCTATAAAAAAGACAATAGCATATGCAAAGAGAAACGGAATAGCTGCAGCATATTATGCTGCCAAAGAAAGACTTGAAGATCAGAAGAAGGAGTATAATTTTATACCTGCATCTGATAAGGAGCTTTCCAGACAGAAAGAAGAGACAAAGAGCGTTTGGGAATCTGATATAGCACCTCTTTTTAGTATACTTGTTCCGTGCTACAATACAGATTCTAAATTCTTTATAGAAATGGTAGAGTCTGTCGTATGTCAGACTTACCCTAAATGGGAGCTTATATTAGCAGATGCTTCTACAGATGAGAGATTGAAGAATCTGCTTTTGGATAGATTTAAAGATGATAACAGGATAATTTATATCCATCTTAAAAGTAATGGCGGGATTTCAGATAATACCAATGAAGCATTAAAGGCTGCAAAGGGAGATTATGTATGCCTTCTTGATCATGATGATGTTATAACGCCTGATGCTTTATATTATTTTGCCAAAGAAATACTTGATGAAATGGAAAGCTCTAAGCCGGATAAGCTGTCTGATTGTCCTATAGGGCTTATCTATTCTGATGAAGATAAGTGTGATACAGATATGACAAGGTTCTATGAGCCTAATATCAAGCCTTGTTATAACCTTGATTATCTTTTATCCAACAACTATATATGCCACTTTACTTCTATCAGAGCTGATATTATCCAAAAGGAAATGTTTAGAAAAGAATATGATGGTGCTCAGGACTTTGATCTTATCCTTAGAACCTGTCTTTCACTTTCAATGGATGATAATGATAGAGATATAAGGCATATAGATAAGGTACTGTATCATTGGAGATGTCACGAAGCATCAACTGCAGCCAATCCTGCAAGTAAGAAATATGCTTACGATGCAGGTAAAAGAGCTGTATATGATATTCTTAAGGCTAAAGGAATTAATGCAAACGTAAGTGAACTTATGCATGTGGGGTTCTACAGAGTTGAATATCCGGATGGAATATTCAGAGCCAGGAAGGATATCGGCGTAATCGGCGGCAAGCTTGTAGATAAAAAAGGCACATTGGTAGGCGGAATCTATAAAGAAGACGGAAGCATTGTATATTATGGTCTTCCTAAAGGCTACAGCGGCGGATTCACGCATATAGCTGCCTGCCAGCAGGATGCAGATGCAGTGGATCTTAGATGCATGCGCATAAGGAAGAAACTAAGACCGTTATTAAAAGAAGTTACAGGTCTTACTTATCATAGCAATAACGAGATGCTGAAGCAGAAAGATACATTTACTGATCCGGAGGATGAGACTGTTCTCGAATCTAAGGTAGGGCATATCATAATTCCTGATAACTGGGACGATGACAAGATCAAAAAAGAAAGTATCAGATTCTGCAGGGCAGTAAGACATCTTGGCTACAGGGTGGTATGGGATCCTAAGATGGTTCAGAAAAAGACTGATATGAAAGACTGATATAAAAACTGTATTGAAATTAAAGGATATATGCTTGTATGTCAAAAACAACAGTTGTCATTCCGAATTACAATGGAATGAAATATTTAAAGGACTGCATAGAATCACTTCTTGTGCAGACCTTGCCTTCGGATATTATAATCATAGATAATGCATCGACAGATGGAAGTATAGATTATATTAAAGAAAATTATGAGGGAGAACTTACCTGCAAGGATGGTTCCAAGATTAGTTGCAAACTGGTAAGTCTTTCTTCCAATACAGGCTTTTCAAACGCAGTGAACAAGGGGATAGAACTTGCTAGTACTGAGTATATATTTCTTCTTAACAATGATACTGTCTGCAGGAATGACTGCATAGAAAAACTTGAAAATGCAATAGATCATAAGAAAAAAGCTTTCTCTGTACAGGCACTTATGGTATCTTTAAATAACCCATACATAGTTGATGACAGCGGAGATTATTACAGCGCGATGGGATGGGCATTTACTGATGGTAAAGCCAAGCCTGCATCACTTTTTTCGAATAGGAAGAGTATTACATCCTCCTGCGCCGGCGCGGCTATATACAGGAAAAGTGTCTTTGACAAGATCGGCGGATTTGACGTTTTGCATTTCTGCTATCTTGAGGATGTGGACATAGGAATAAGAGCCAGAGTTTATGGATATATAAACTTTTTAGAGCCGGCAGCTGTAGTACTTCATGCAGGAAGTGCAACCTCGGGTTCAAGATATAATGAGTTCAAGCAAAAGCTTACAGCGGGCAACAATCTGTATCTTATATATAAGAATTTTCCTTTTTTGCAGATTGTATTAAATCTTCCTCTTATTCTTGCAGGAATAGTGATAAAGGGAGTATTCTTTGCAAGAAAAGGCCTTGGCAGAGCTTATATGCAGGGACTTATGCAGGGAATATCCAAAATACATAAAGGATCAGACAAAAAAGTCAGATTCCAACGAAAGAATCTGAAAAGTCTTGCAATCCTTCAGATTGAAATGTGGATAAATACAATAAAAAGATTTATATGATCAAAATATAAGCGGCCGTATATATGCCGGATATAGGCAGGATGCCTTAAGGTAACTTAAGGCAACTTAAGGCAAAAGTGCGGTCAGGGGACGGAGTGTTATGATAAAGAACAATCAGAAACAGCTCAACAGGATACAGGTCCTGGTGGATGCGGTGACAATTGTTGTCGCATACGTGCTGTCATATTATATAAGGTTTTATTCCATATTTGTTGATAGCTATGAGCTTGAAGTTGCGCTTCCAAGAGAAGTCTATTTTAGCGTACTTTATCTACTGGTACCTGCTTATCTTGTCCTTTATAATATCACTAATCTGTATACGCCAAGAAGATCCGGTAAGGTTGGAAGTGAGATCCGTAACATAATAGAAGCCAATGTTATCGGTGTTGCAGTATTTGTAGGCGGTCTGTACCTGGTTCACCAGGATCACTTCTCCAGAAAACTCATTGCAGTATTTTTTGTAGTTAATATAATCGTTATGTCCTTGTCCCGATATGCAGTTCGAAGAGTTCTACGCTTTATGAGGAAAAAAGGATATAACTTAAAGCACGTACTCCTTGTTGGATATTCAAGATCTGCAGAAGCATACATCAGCAGAGTAGAAGAAAATCCTCAGTGGGGCTATGCGATAAACGGAATACTTGATAACAGGATACCTGTTGGAACTGCTTATCATGGCGTCAGAGTCATAGGAACCATCGATCAGCTTAGCGAGCTTATAAGCGCTAATTCGTACGATGAGATAGCGATAACTCTTTCACTTGATCACTACGATATGCTTGAAGAGCTTGTAGCCTGCTGTGAAAAGTCCGGAGTCCACACCAAGTTCATACCTGACTATACATCTTTATTCCCAAGCAGTCCTTATACAGAGGACGTAGAGGGACTTCCTGTTATCAATATAAGGTATGTGCCTCTTACAGATACCGGTAATAGAATAGTAAAAAGGATCATTGATATAATAGGCGCTCTTGTAGCTATCATATGCTACAGCCCTGTAATGCTCTTTGCAGTTATAGGTATTAAGCTTACTTCAAAGGGACCCATTATATTTAAACAGGAAAGAGTCGGGCTTAACGGCAAGAACTTCATGATGTACAAATTCCGTACTATGGAAGTACAGACAACCAAAGAAGAAGCTAAGGGCTGGACAACCAAAAATGATCCTAGAGTAACTAAGATAGGCAGATATCTAAGAAGTCATAACCTTGATGAAACTCCGCAGTTTTTTAATGTTCTGTTTGGATCTATGTCACTTGTGGGGCCAAGACCGGAGCGTCCGCAGTTTGTTGAGAAGTTTAGGGAAGAGATACCAAGATATATGGTCAAACACCAGGTCCGCCCAGGCATAACAGGATGGGCTCAGGTCAATGGCTATAGAGGAGATACATCAATCCGTAAGCGTATAGATTATGATATCTATTATATAGAGAACTGGTCTGTTGGCTTTGATCTCAAGATTCTTTTTGGAACTTTCTTCCATGGCAAAAAGAATGCCTATTAAGTCCTGAGAACATAAAGTATACAAAAAGTATATAATTTAAAAAAGCATTTAAGCTACGTTTAAGTTGCAATACTTGTATAAAAAAGCATTTTGTGGCAAAATAGACAGGTGGTCAAGGGAGAAATGTTTTATTGGTAACCGCAGTATGACCATACATTATCTGACTGGATTGCGGTAAAGGAGAATGGCATGTCTAATTTCGATAATCATGACGGAAGAGGAAATTATAACAGATCATCAAATAATGGCAGACCTTCAGGAAGGACTGTATCAAACGGGCAGGGAAGACCTTCGAATAATGGAAACGGAAGACCGGTTCAGGGTTCAAGAGCACCTCAGGGCAGAGCCCCCCAGGGAAGATATACGCAGCAGGGAGCAAGACCTCAGGGCGGATATTCTCAGGGTAGAGCACCTCAGGGACACGGTTATTCACAGGGAAATGGATATCAAAATGGTGGATATTCTCAGGGCAGAGCACCTCAGGGAAGATACCCACAGCAGGGAGCTAGACCTCAAGGCGGATATTCTCAGAATGGAAGACCTTCTTCACAGGGACGCGGAAGAAAGAAGAATAATAACAAAACTATAGCTATCATCATAGCTGAGATTCTTATAATAGCTATTCTTGGTGTAACTGCTTATTTTGTATTTATCAAAGCAGGTATTACCAACGTAACAGAAGTTAAGGTTGACGAGGAAGAGCTTGATCAGAATATCGCTGAATCAGTTAAGAACAACGAGTCGATGAAAGGCTACTGGAACATAGCACTTTTTGGTGTTGACTCAACCAAAGGAATCCTCTCATCAGGAACACGTTCTGACTGTATCATAATAGCTTCTATTAATCAGGATACAGGCGAGATCAAGCTTTGCTCAGTATATCGTGATACATATCTTAACCAGCAGAATGACAAGGGTTATGGTAAGTGTAATGCAGCATATGCTTATGGCGGACCTCAGCAGGCTATAAACATGCTCAATACTAACCTCGACCTTGATATCACAGACTTTATCACTATAGGATTTGGTGGTCTTACAGATATCATCAATGATCTGGGCGGTGTAGAAATAGAAGTTGATGATGCAGAGATACTTCATATCAACAACTATCAGCAGACAATGGCTAAAGAGCTTGGAATCTCCTACAAAGAAGTAACAACAACAGGAATGCAGACTCTAGATGGACTTCAGGCTACAGCTTACTGCCGTATCAGATATACAGCAGGTAACGACTTTGCACGTGCTGCACGTCAGAGAGAAGTTATCCAGGCTATCATGGACAAGGCTAAGACTGCAGATACAGATACTCTTACTAATATTGCCAACAAGGTATTTGATGAGATGGCAACATCACTTGAGCTTTCCAAGATAGTCGAGCTTCTTGGTAAGATAAGCAGTTATTCAATTGTTGCAGAGGACGGATTCCCTCAGGAATCAATGCGTGCAACCGGTAAAGTTGGAGAAGCAAGTGTTGTAGCACCTATCTCACTTGAATCCAATGTTGTATGGCTTCATGAATTCCTCTTTGGAGAAGAGGGCTATACCTGTTCTGACACTGTCAAGGAATATAGTGAATATATATCAGGTAAGACAGCAGGAATGTCTAACTAAGACTATTACACAGGTAAGACTGTTGATTAAAATATTGATCTAAAATATTGATCTAAAATCTTGATCATAAATATAATAATCATTAAAGCCTTAAAGGCTTTTTGCATAATCGAGCCGGGGATATACTCCGGCTCGTGGCATGTAGATTAACAGGCTACATGTGATGAGCATAAAATGTGGCTATAGTATAGAGCCTGATGGGAGATACCAGCATGTATGATATTGATGTGATAATACCTACATATAAACCTAATAAAGAACTATTTACTCTCTTGGACAGGCTGAACGAGCAGACCATAAAGCCTTCAAAGATCATCCTAATGAATACGCAGGCACAGGAACTTGCAAAGCTTATAAGTGACGAGCAGCTAACGCTTAGATATCCAAATGTGACTGTTTTTCATCTGTCCAAACAGGAATTTGATCATGGACGCACAAGACATGAGGGCGTTTTGTTTTCAGATGCAGAGTACTTTATGTGTATGACACAGGATGCTATCCCTGCAGATAGAAATCTTATAGAGGAGCTTGTGAAGGCATTTGACGGTGATGATCAGCTGGCTGTCTCATATGCAAGGCAGATTCCCAGACCTGATTGTAATCCAGAAGAGCTTTATGCCAGAAAGTTCAACTATTCAGTAACCTCAATAAGGAAAACACTAGCTGATGTAGAAAAACTGGGAATCAAAACATATTTTTGCTCTAATGTATGTGCCATGTATAAGCGCAGCATATATGACAAGCTTGGAGGATTCATAAGAAAAGCTATCTTCAATGAAGATATGGTATATGCGGGAACAGCTATAAAGGCAGGATATGCGACAAGATATGTTCCTCGCGCTGGAGTTGTACATTCTCATAACTATACATGTATGCAGCAGTTCCACAGGAATTTTGACATAGGTGTATCTCAAAAAGATCATCCGGAGATATTTGAAGGATTGTCCAATGAGTCTGAAGGCATGAAAATGGTCAAAGGTACGATCAGATATCTTCAGGATATGCATAAAACTTATAGGATACCGCACTATATACTCCTTGTAGGCAGCAGGTATGTGGGATTTAGACTTGGTAAAATGTATAACAGGCTCCCCAAGAGCATTGTAAGGGCTTGTAGTCTTAATAAAGAGTACTGGAACAATTAGCCACTTTCTTTGCTCGTGATATAGGGTTATAAAGTTATGTAATATTTGCCAAATATACCCATTTGAATGTAAGATATAAGAGGGATAGAATTCAAAACATCTTTTTAATAAGAAGAGATTTCTGATCATGTTAGGGGTGAAATGGTCGGATAATGCGGGCTCCCGGCTACCTTTGGGGGCTATGGATTGCAAAAAATAATTTATAATTGAGGGAAAAATCTTGGAGCTTAAAATAGGGAACGAGCAGGATATTCATACCTGGGAGCAGGTTACACTCGTCTATCATTCAGCACTTAAACAGATCAATACTAAGATAGAGATTATAAATGATGAATTTCAACAGGTTCATCGTTATAATCCTATTGAGCATATCAAGGCAAGGATCAAGACATCAGAAAGTATAGTCAAAAAATTAAAACGCCATGGCTATGAATCTACCATTGAAAATATGGTAAAATATGTCAATGATATTGCCGGCATAAGAGTAATATGCTCTTTTACAAACGATATTTATACAATCGCCGATATCATCAGCAATCAAAGCGATATAAGGATAATAGCAGTCAAGGATTATATTATGAATCCCAAGGCAAGTGGCTACAGATCCTATCATATGGTAGTCACTGTTCCGGTATACCTGTCTGATCGTATCATCGATACTAAAGTCGAAATTCAGATTAGAACAGTAGCAATGGATTTCTGGGCTTCACTTGAACACAAGATTCAGTACAAGTTTGAAGGCAACGCCCCAACTCATATTAATACAGAGCTTTTAGAATGTGCACATATGGTATCGGAGCTTGATGCCCGTATGCTTTCTCTTAACAACGAGATTTTGGAGATTGCTGAAAAGATCAAGAACCAGAAAGAGGAATAAAGCTTCAAGAAAAGCCATTAATGAGGAGTGCCCGAGCACCTTTCGGCACCCGGGCTATTATGAAAAAATATCTATCTGTTTGTCTGAATCATTTATATATTTAATATAGACATGTTTTATGTATAAAATATGAACAAGTAGTAAAGACTCAGTTAACGTGCACAAAAAATAGTCGCATCTTTAGAAAGTACTGTGCAATATTCACAAAAATCTACACTTGTTTTTGGAGGTACAGCATTGAAAAAAGACAGCAGGACATGGGGAGAAAGGATAGTGGATAATATAATGGATAAGCTTGCAGATAAGATAAGCGCAGCAGAAATGATCAAGGCTAATGCAGCAGCTGAAGCTGCTGAAACACAAAGGCTTCGTACACAGACCCTGCAGTATCAGGAGGAGATGGAAGCAATTCATAAAACTGCGGATGAACTTACAGCTTTAATGAACAAAATATCCTCGAAGCTTGATGATAATACAAAAGATACAGATAATGCCGAGAACAAAAAGCTTCTTGAAAATATAAGTCAGAATATAACTGACGGTAATAAGACACTTTTAGAGTCCCTTAGCGGCGGATTTGAAGACAGCAACAGAGCGCTACTTGATGCTCTTGGAAGAGGAATAGAAGATAATAACAAGAGTCTTTATGATGCCTTTAATAATGGTATAGAAGATAAGAATAAGGCATTTATTGAATCTCTTTATAAGAGGCTTGATGAAGAACACAAATATACTCATGATATTGGTGTTCAGGTCTACAGGAATGTTCAGGCATCATCACAGGATGAGAATAAGAAACTCACAGAAGATATTATAAAGCGTATCCTGGATGAGAATGATCATCTTGCAGTGAGCGTTGCAGATGAGACTTCAGGTCAGCTTCAAAGAGCATTTGAAGGCCTTTCTGAGAAGCAGAAAGAACTGTCACACAAGATAGAAGAACTTCAGCTTGCAATAGACAAAAATCATGCATGTACAACTGTCAGCGTCATCACACTGATTGCTGTGCTGATCGGTATAGGCATTAATGTATTAAATATTATGGGGTTTTTACATTTTTAAATGAAACATATTACCAAACATTACAGAAAAATAGGATATTGGTTTATAAGAGCATCACTTTTCTTTGCATTTGTATGGCTGTTTTTTATACCTAGTTTTATCAGAGCTGATTTTTCGGAAGATAATATTTTTTATGTTACTCTCAATGGTGAAAATGTAGGAATGGTTTCATCAGAAGATCAGGCTTATGAATATTTAAGGGAAGCAAGAAGACTTTTACAGCTTGATAATACTGAGCTTGTGCTTGCTAAGGCAGATATTGAGATAACAGGTGATCATGTCGTATGGCAGAAGATGGATAGTTCAGATGATGTCATAAACAGGATGAAAAATGCTTTGGTGCAAAATGAAAAGGATACGCTTAAAAGGTGCTATACGATTAAGATCAACGATTTCTATGTTAATGTAGCATCCAAGGAAGAAGTATTAAAAATCCTTAATGCAGCACTTGATAAGTATGATTATGACGATGAGTTCGAAGCTACACTGATACTTGACCCTGACAGAGAGGTCAATGTCCTTACTACTGAAGTTGTTTCTTCTGTAGATAACTATTTTGATGTATCAGGTTCTATAAGTGAATTTAAATCTTATGGAATAGCAGCTTATCTTGATGAAGTATTCATGGAAGATACAGAGCTTTCATCAGATGATATGGATTTTGATGATTATGATCTTGGTGTTAAGACTCTTGATTTTGGTGACAAAGTAGAGGTTGTAGAAGCATATCTTCCTGAGAATGAGCTTACTGATCTTGCATCTGCCATAGAAGAAGTAACCAAAGATCAGGAAACTAACCAGATATATGAGGTTCAGAGCGGAGATACACTGGGATCTATCGCAGCCAAATTCAATCTGACTGTAGATGATCTTGTTGCAATGAATCCGACTATTGAAAATGAAAACTCAATCATAAGAGTTGAAGATGAGATCATCGTAACAGTTCCGGAACCGGAGCTTACAGTTGTAAGAACTGAGCTTGAATATCTGGAAGAGGACTATCAGGCTGAGGTTCAGTATGTGGACAATGATTCATGGTATACAACCAAATCTGTTGTCTTGCAGGAACCTTCAGATGGACGTCACAATGCCATAGTTCTTAATTATTACGAGAATGACAAAGAGGTGTCTCAGGAGACTATCAAAGAAGAGGTAATCTACGAGGCTGTTGCCAAAATAGTCGAAAGAGGAACAATAGTACCTCCTACATATATCAAGCCTATTTCTGGCGGAAGACTTAGTTCGGGATTTGGTTATAGATCAAGACCTACTAAAGGCGCCAGCACTTACCATAAAGGTGTAGACTGGGCAACTCCTGTTGGAACAGCAGTTATGGCTTCTTCAGGAGGCGTTGTCTCAAGAGCGGGATGGGGATCAGGATATGGATATGTTATCTATATAGATCATCCCGATGGAAGACAGACAAGATATGGACATTTGTCCAAGATTTTAGTATCTGTCGGAGATCATGTATCCCAGGGACAGAAGATAGCTCTTAGTGGTAATACGGGTGTAAGTACCGGTGCACATCTTCACTTTGAGATTTTAATTAATGGAGTTCAGGTCAACCCGCTCAATTACTTGTATTGATAAGGGTGATGCCCCTTTAACCATGATAAAAACAAAGTTTAGTGTATGTGCTGTATGAGTTGCAAAAAGTGCTATTCGTTGCTATAATACTTTTTTGTGCGAGTAGTTGTTGAAAGCATAGTATCATAGTATCAGGCAGAAGTGGCAAAGACGCCATGTATGCAGATGAGAGAGAATTATGGAAAGATATGTCATTAAAGGTGGTAATCCGCTTGCAGGTGAAGTTGAGATAGGCGGTGCTAAGAATGCAGCGCTGGCTATTTTGGCTGCAGCGATCATGACTGATGATACAGTATATATTGACAATATGCCTGATGAAAGGGATACCAACATTCTCCTTCAGGCTATGGAGAGCATTGGTGTTTTTGTTGAGCGCATAGACAGACATAGTGTTAAGATCAATGCTTCCCATGTATGTAATCATACGATTGAGAATGAGTTCATTAAGAAGATGAGGGCATCATATTATCTTATAGGAGCTCTTTTGGGCAAGTATAAACATGCACAGGTTGTTCTCCCGGGTGGATGCGATATAGGACTTCGCCCTATTGACCAGCATATTAAGGGCTTTAATGCACTTGGCGCAACTGTTAATATCGAGCATGCTATTATCAATGCAGAGGCAGAGCAGCTTGTCGGTAGCCATATATATCTGGATATGGTATCTGTGGGAGCTACTATCAATATAATGCTTGCAGCTTCTATGGCCAATGGACAGACTATTATTGAGAATGCTGCCAAGGAGCCTCATGTTGTTGACGTAGCCAACTTCCTTAACAGTATGGGAGCTAATATCAAGGGCGCAGGTACAGATGTTATACGTATAAAAGGTGTTCAGAAGCTTCATGGTAGCGAATATACTATTATTCCTGATCAGATAGAGGCAGGAACATTTATGGTAGCTGCCGCTGCTACAAGAGGCGATGTTATAGTCAAGAATGTTATACCTAAGCACCTTGAGTCTATTTCGGCTAAGCTTATCGAAATGGGATGCGTGATTCATGAATCTGATGATGCAGTAAGAGTAGAGGCAAGAAGACGTCCTATAGCTACACATGTTAAGACTCTTCCTTATCCGGGATTTCCTACAGATATGCAGCCTCAGATAACTGTAGCTTTAGGTCTTGCAAGTGGCATCAGTATTGTTACAGAGAGTATTTTTGAGAATCGTTTCAAGTATGTTGATCAGCTCATGAGAATGGGTGCCAATATTAAGGTTGAGGGAAGCGCAGCAATTGTCAATGGCGTAGAGAGATACTCCGGTGCGGATGTATCAGCTCCGGATCTTCGTGCCGGAGCAGCACTTGTAATCGCCGGACTTACAGCTGATGGTTTTACTACTATAGACAATATTCATTATATCGAAAGAGGATATGAAGACTTCGATATCAAGTTGAGAGAACTTGGTGCCCAGATTGAGAAAGTTAATACTGACGAGGAAGTCAGGAAATTCGAACTTAAAATGGCATAAAATTAGTAAACAGCTTTAAAGCATCACATGATTGATAGCTTTAAAGCTGTTTTTTTTACTGTCAGCAATGTGACTTGCTATATCACCCAAGCAGATAGTTTTAGTTACTTTATTTTCCTGGCCGGACTCCCAATGTTACAGGGAGAAATTTTTTCTGAATTTTGCCAGCAAGCAGACATAGGATGATCACAAGGATGGCGGGGACGACAGCTGCAATAAGTGCTGCCGGAGTATCAGGATGATCAAGTATATTAGAGAACTTACCTATTAGTGTCTGAAATACTATAACAGGATACTTGTTCCATAAAAGTATAGGGAGAGTATTCATTCCTGTATATGTTATCGCAGAAAGCTTTGATCCAATTAGGCTTCCGGCATACAGATAGCTAATAGCATAGCATATAGCACTTAGGAAATATAGTATAAAGCTAATGCCGTATTCATCAGTTCTGGCGCTTGTCTCTCCGTTGAGATATGAAAAAACTAATGCAAGAACAAAAAAGAATATAGCCCTTATGGCTTTGCATGTTAATAGTCTATTTATCAGTCTTTGTATAGCATTATGGCAGGTATGATCTGAAAATATTGTAGCAGATAATACTGAAGGTGCTATGACGATACCTATCTCGGTAAATATCACGTTGCATAGCGCAGTTTCTATATGCCAGCAAAGTGCGATGCCATTTAATTTCCTTGTAAGATACAATCCTATATATAGACAAAAAAGACTAAGAATGATCCTAATAATAAGGCTGTGGAAACGGCTCTTTTTTAATTTGGCTACGATTGTCTCTATCAGATAGACAAGTAGCATGATCACCATAAGGCAAGGAAGGAACCATAGTGAATTATTCCATTTCATATGGCCGGATTTACCACTGCCATAGAGCAAGAAGAGAATATTAGGAAGGACTTTGGTTGTTGATATATCTTCATGAAGAAGATTAGACGCGTATCTTCCCAAAAATGCAAATATAATGATACTTATGACTCCGGCAAACAGGTAAGGTACAACGA
This sequence comes from Butyrivibrio fibrisolvens, assembly GCF_023206215.1. Lineage (NCBI taxonomy): Bacteria > Bacillati > Bacillota > Clostridia > Lachnospirales > Lachnospiraceae > Butyrivibrio > Butyrivibrio fibrisolvens. The sequence continues at coordinate 68,385 of NZ_CP065800.1, read as the reverse complement.
TGGTTTTTATTTTCTTTAAAATGAAGTTCAAAAAAGATGAACTATGATGGTAGGTGATTCCTGAAAGAAGGAAAAAGACCGGTACTGAAGCAGGAACAAAATAAGTAAAATAGCGGCCGTCCCTAAGCACGTGTGCCAGAACGACCACAAAAATAGCAAAAGCTTTAGCGTTATCAAGTGTATAATTTCTAGTTTTCATATTATTTCTTCGATGTATAGATCTGGTGTCTGTGTAAGGTCTATATACTTGTCACCAATACGGATAGTAGGCCGTGAAAGATGGTTTCTGTTAATAAATACGATATCGCCTTCAAGCCTGTTATTAAGACGGACACGGTTCAAAAGGTAAGTATTAACAATGTTACTGAGGAAGGTCATGATAGCGTTGGTATCGTATTTCTGAAGTCCTTCACTTTCAAAAAGTGATATTGCAACAAAAGGACACAAAGGACCGCGGTATACTCTTGCACTTGTCATAGCATCATAGACATCAGCGATAGCAACGATCTTGGCAAAAGGATCTATCTGAGGTCCCTGAAGATGAAGGGGATATCCTGAACCATCGCAGCGCTCATGATGCATAAGAGCGGCGTTCTTGATATGAGGATCAAGATTGGATTTCTTTAATATCTTATAGCCTTCCTGTGGATGAGTCTGTACAATTGTATACTCATAATCTGTAAGTTTAGCCGGTTTGGTAATGATCTGCTCGGGGATGACAAGTTTGCCTATATCATGAAGAAGACCTGCGGTAGTCAGAGTCATTATATCTTCTTCAGACATCTTGAGCCACTGGCCGGTGATATTACTAATAAGCGCAACATTAATACAATGAGTATATGTTGCGTCATCGTATTGACGCAGTGAATGCATCATATCAAAAACATTCGAAGGACCATTGGTGGAATTTATAAGATCCATTACTGGAGCTGTAAGAGCATCAACGTCAATAGGTTTGTCGTTATGAACAACATTATTGATATTCTTTTCAAAATCAGATGCAGCAGCCTCAAAGTCCTGCTTGAACTGTTTGAACTCCGTTGTTTGCTGGAGCCTTTGGGCATAAGAAAGAGTCTGGAGTTCATCAATAGATGGCTGGGATACTTCTTCTATTTCATCTTCAACAAGTACATTGACAGTAGAATAGAACTCCAGCTTGGCAATTGACTTATCATCCAGGACAGCGCCCTTTGGAAGAATAAGCTGGTCATTATTGTACGTGTAAACATTTTCTGCAAGGACCATGCCCGGCAGCAGATTAGAGGTCATAGTACGCTTCATAAAAAAGTGTATCCTCCTAAAGATGGAAATGTACACAAAACCACAATTTAATTATAGATTCACGTATCTCAAAAGTCAAAACTGTAAATAGTATACAAAAATCAAAAGATACATTGACCAAAAGGCAGAAAAACAGTAAAAACATTACCAAGCTGTTGATAACTGTAAGATATGTGGGATATACTTATTACGTACGTTTAGGGGATGTAGAAAGGTACATTACATGAAAAATAGTAAAGATAGTCGCAGTGCGGCTGATGTTCTAGACCAACTTAGAAAAGAGCATTTTTCTTTTTCCCAGGTCAATCCGGATATATTTCCTGACTTTCAGGCAAATGACAGATCCATTATGTTTTTAAAGGCCAAATGGGAGAAATCCGACAAAGCGGAGCGTGTTATGATACTACAGTCTCTTTTGGAGAATGAGAAGGCCAAACAGAGAAGGTTGGAGGAGCTTATAGAAGAAGCTCAAAGATGCCTTGATGACAATGAGAAGAAGATTGTAAATGAGAGGAAAAAGCATCTTCGTACTCTAAGGTATGGCAGGATACCTGCTATTTTTATAAAAGATAATGATCAGAAAATGGAAGCTGCAGACTGATAGCATTATGCAATCAGTTGCAGCTTTTTTTGTTGTAATCTGTATAGCTGCCGGATTATAGCGCAATGAGTTGCGCGCAGATTTGGGGATTTTTGAGAATTAAATTAACGAAAAATTGCTGTATCATAGAATCTGAGAGGTCATTTATGAGAGTACGCTCGTAAAGCAAAATATAAGGTATATAAGACCGGCAAGGGGGCTCTAATGAAAAATAAGTTCAGTAAAAATCTGATAAGGACAACGTCAGTATCTATGGCTGTTTGCTTATCATTATCTGTGTCTGGATGTGGTGCTATGTCACAAAGTGATGATCAAAATGCCAGTGTAAGCACCGGTGAAGCTTCAGGGACTGCTGATATTGAAACTTCTGGTGTTGGTGCTTTTGATACAGCTACGGTATCAGATACAGCCGAGAATACGGCAGAAGGCAAGGAGGAACATGTGGACGATTCCAAGGCTATAGAACTTAAAACTGTAGATACAGATGGTAACAGCTACAAGGACAGTAGGGTATATGTACAGAAGATTGACGGATTGTCTGATGATTTTATGCGCGGAGTAGATATATCTTCATATCTTTCTGAAGAAGAAAGCGGTGTGGTATTCAAAGATTATGATGGGAATGATATTGATAGCCAGGGATTCTTTGATCTATTAAGTGATAGCGGAGTCAATTATATAAGAATCCGGGTCTGGAATGATCCTTACGATGAAGATGGCAATGGTTATGGCGGCGGTAACTGTGATATAGACAGGGCTGTTGTTATGGGACAATATGCTACAAATGCGGGCATGAAAGTGTATATAGATTTTCACTATTCTGATTTTTGGGCAGATCCCAATAAACAGATGTCGCCAAAAGCATGGGATGGCATGAGCATATCAGAAAGAGAAACAGCACTTTATGACTATACCAAAGAAAGTCTCCAAAAGCTTAAAGATGCAGGAATAGATGTTGGACTTGTAGCTATTGGTAATGAGACAGATCCCGGAATGGCAGGTGTCACATCGAATCATGAAAAATGCAGACTGTATAGCGCGGGAAGCAGAGCTGTACGTGAAGTGATACCTGATGCTTATGTTGCGGTTCACTATTCCAATCCTCAGCGTGATTATATGGAAATAGCTAAAATGCTGTCTGATGAGGATGTTGACTATGACGTATTTGCAACATCATATTATCCGTATTGGCATGGAACGCTTGATAATCTTACACAAACTCTTAAAAACGTTGCTGATACTTATGATAAAAAAGTCATGGTTGCCGAGACTTCATGGGCTTACACACTGGATGACGGAGACGGATCAGGTAATACAGTTGCCAAGGGAAGTAATGATGATGATAGTGAGTACTCGATCTCAGTCCAAGGACAAAGTGAAGTGATAAGAAACGTTATAAAAGCAGTAGCCGATGTAGGCGAAGCCGGAATTGGAATGTTCTACTGGGAACCTGCATGGATACCTGTTAACGTATATGCAGATACTACAGACAATGCAGAGCAGATATTGAAAGAAAATACCATTGCCTGGGAAAAATATGGATCAGGCTGGGCTTCAAGCTATGCAGGAGGTTATGATCCTGATGATGCAGGAAAGTATTACGGAGGAAGCTCATGGGACAATCAGGCACTTTTTGACTTTGCAGGATATCCTCTTGATTCTTTAAAAACATTTGAATATGTATATACAGGTAATGAGATAGAAGGAATGGAATTTGAAGGCGCGATAACACCTGCCGGAGTAACAGTAAGCCTTGGAGAAGATATCGCATCATATCTTCCTTCCACCGTCAAAGGAGAATATACAGGCGGTGCAAGACTTGATCTTCCTGTAGAATGGGATGACTGCTCTGACATTTCAGAATTTGGTGAATACAAAGTATTTGGTACAGTTACAGATATCCTGTCGCAGGATGAGAATAATACGTCAAGAGTCATCATTAAAGTCAATGTACTCCCGGACAGTCTTCTTATTAACAGCGATTTTGAAACAGGAGACGATAGCGGCTGGGAGTTTTCCGGAAACGGTGCCTGGGTAGATTCTGAGGATGTATTTCGAGGAGAGTATGGACTTCATTTCTGGTCTGAAGCTGAAGTTATGTTCACAGCATCACAGAACTATATTGCAGCAAAGTCCGGCAATTATACAGCATCTATGATGATCCAGGGAGGAGATGCCGGAGATGACCAGGAGATTACGATCACTATAACCAATAACACAAAGGGCACATCAGTAACGGCAGATACTACAGTAACTGGATGGCTTGAATGGACCAATCCTACAACAGATACGCTGGAAGTAGAAGAAGGAGATGAGCTTACAGTAACAATTTCCGTAAAAACAGCTCCTGGCGGCTGGGGTACAATTGATGATGCTTATCTGTACATGGTCAAATAGAATAAAGCCAATACTATTTGCCTAAAAACTATCATAATGCTATATTTAACTCAGCGAAGGAGTCATCTTTCGCTGAGATTTTTATTTTGGGGTTACATAATGAGGTGTGTGTCAAAATAATATGTGATCATCTTTAAGGAGGCCCGATGTCAGGCACAAAACTTCTCATGGATTATAATATTGATCTTGATCTTGTAGGCGCATTTCTTCTTGCCTTTATATATACTGTCATGAAGGTGCGTTATTCAGAAACTCCTGAGAATCAGAAGTATAGAAGATTTATTGTTTGTTCATTTCTTACAGCAGTATTTGATATGCTCAATGCTCTTTGCATCAGCAACGCAAGTACGTTCCCTATCATTGTATGTAAAATTAATTATTTTATCTATTACATGTGTCAGATAATGATGGCATATTATATCTGCTCGTATATAGCAAGTCTTATCGATCTTCGTACAGGTAATCATGACTATAAGTCCAAGATGATACCTTCAAAGATTCTGGTTTTTGTAGCCGGCATTACTATGTCATTTAATCTTTTCTATGGATTTTTTAATGATTTTGATCATCAAAACGGATACACACATGGACCTTTTTTCTTCATAATGTTTGCAATGCCGGTTTGTATGACTTTGTACTCACTTGTGCTTGTGGCACTTGGCAATCTGGTATTATCTATTCTCGAAATACATATCATGGTCTTTTTCTATTCATTTGTAATTGGAGGAGTTGCATTAAGAAGTTTTATACTTGTTAATTATATGCTTGATGAGTTGTTTGTAGCATTTGGCGCACTTGGAGTTCTGTTTCTGTTAGAGACGCCTGATTATCGAAAGCTCATGGAGACGATGAACAGTCTTGACAAGGCCAGAAGAGATGCTGAAAATGAAAAAAATATCTCGAACAAATACAGAATTGAAGCAGAAAAACAGCGCGATATAGCTCAAAGCGCAACTAAAGCCAAGGATAATTTCATCATATCTATGAGCCATGAGATAAGGACACCTATCAATGCAGTTCTGGGAATGAATGAGATAATATATAGAAATGAAAAGGATCCTGAGCTCAAATCCTGCGCAGAGTCAGCAATTATGTCAGGCAATACGCTCTTGTCGCTTATAAATGATATTTTAGATCTGTCCAGGATCGAGTCCGGCAATATGGAACTTATTGAAGAAAAATATGATGTAGCTTCACTTATACAAGACAGTTGTAATATAATACGCGACAGAGCAGAGAAAAAGAATCTTAAGTTCTATCTTGAATGCAATGAGAATGTCCCTGGAAGCCTTATAGGAGACATGGTCCGTATCAGACAGGTCATAGTCAACATGCTGACCAATGCTGTTAAATACACCGACGAAGGCAGTGTTACCATGAAGGTTGCCTGTTATAATGAAGACTCCAGAGCGAATCTCATAGTCAGAGTGATCGACACAGGAATAGGTATAAAAAAAGAAGATATAAATAAGGTGTTTGAAAAATTCGGCCGTGCTGAAATGACCAGGAATGCCAAGGTAGAAGGAACCGGTCTAGGCATGCCACTTAGCCGTGATATCTGTAAAGCTATGGGCGGAGATATAGAAGTAGAGAGCACATATGGAAGCGGATCTGTTTTCACAGCATTTTTCCCCCAGAAGATTGCAGATTCAAGGCCTATCGGTAAATTGAGCGTTGATAACAGAGGAAAAGCAAGTATCAGAGAAAGATATCATCTTTTTGAAGCTCCGGATGCAAGATTATTAGTAGTAGATGATACTAAGGTTAACCTAAAGCTCTTTAAGAAACTTATAGAGCCTTCTCGCATTCAGGTTGATACAGCTCAAAGCGGTGATGAAGCTTTGCAGCTGATAAGTAGATTCAAATATGACATTATCTTCATGGATCATCTCATGCCTGTAAAGGACGGAGTTGAGACCTTCAAAGAGATGCAAGATCTTCCTGATAGTCTTAATAAGGATACTCCTGTTATCATGCTCACTGCCAATGTTATGACAGGTATGAGAGAAGAATATCTTGAAATTGGATTTAAAGATTATCTTCCAAAACCCGTAAAAGGGGAGAAGCTTGAACTTATGATCATGCAGTACCTTCCCAAGGACAAAGTTACTGTGATACAGGAAGTATAAGTTAAGAATAAATAAAAAAGCCGAAATGACTGGTGCATCGACCGGTTCATTTCGGCTTATATCTTTTTTGACGATCAAATCTGGAGCTCGGGTTCTTCAACATCTAGATCTTCAATCTCATAAGACAGTGTGCAGATCTTACTGAATTCATCAAACCAGTTCTTCATAACACGTTCTGCAGCAATCTTGCCATTGTCAGTGTTAGTTCCCGACAAGAGCACCAGATACTGGTTTCTGCCATACTGGGCGGCAACATCACCTACCCTGAGTGTATGACCTATGAGACGCCCGAGCTGACGCTCTAAGTTTATGATACTGATGCTTGGTGTATTTCTGCTTATAGAAAGAGTAAAAAGAACCAACTGATAATCAGTGTCTATTCTCTTTAGATTACGTGTAAGGAATCTATACAGACTCTTGAAGGATGCATAATCTACAAGATAAGCACCTCTGTCGAATCCATCCTCATCTATCATAGACCTGATGGAAGAGATGTTAACAATTCCATGATGTTTAGAAACTTCATGGATACTGCTAACACCATCCTCATAGATGAGGAAACCATGCTTGGTATGCTGCTTTACATAATAAAGGGCTTTGTCCGCATGGCCCATAAGAGTTTTCAGGTCATCGCCATTTATACCCGAAATAGCAATGCCTATGGAAGCTGAAATAGTCTGACCCATCCTTTCATCAACCATGTCGCTAAGAAGATATTCAACCTTCTCGATAATCCTGCGGCTTCTTTCAGAAAGAGAATCGGGATCCGTAAAATTACGGTAAAATATAATAAATTCATCTCCTCCGAGCCTCATCAGAACATCACCGTATCTGACAAAACTCTTAAGTATTTCAGCAAAGCGCTTAAGAATACTATCACCCATGGCATGACCATAAGTGTCATTAACGCATTTGAAATGATCAATATCGATCATTAGAAGAGCACCAGACGGATCGTCGCTTTTTAAAATATTGTCGATCTGCTGTTCCCCACTTGCTCTATTAATCAATCCCGTTAACGAATCAATGTAAGAATAAACTGCCATTTCCTGATTTTTCATCTCCTGAGCAGGAGGTTCGTTCTTCCTTCTCATGCGCATTCTCCTGACGTATATGCCATCTGCCGTGCAGATGGCATAACAATCGAAATATAATAAAAACCCCTACTACAATTATAATAAATTAGCCTAATATATATTTCTATATTCCTTGTTTAAAAAAGCATTGAACGGTAATGAAAAAAATACTGCATAGCTATATAATTACCTAAGTAGTATTGATCAGTAACTAAAACACTCCACTTGGATGGTGCAGTAATAGCAAAAGAGGTTATACATGGACATAAACAAAATAATATCTCAGATAAAAGAAATAGAAGGAACAGACATAGAAACAGCGCTTTCATACTGCGCAGATGATGAAGAAATCTATGTGGAGACAGTGCAGGATTTTATTGAAGATGACAGAGGAAGTGCAGTCAATGAGGCTTTTATACAAGAAGATATAGATTCATATCATATCAACACACATGCACTTAAGAACCTGTGTTACACAATAGGCCTTGTCCCTCTTGGAGACAAAGCCAAAGAACTTGATGATGCAGCTAAGGCCGGAGACTTTGGATATATCAAAGCTCACAATGATGAGCTTATGAAAGCGTACACGGATACGGTAAGCCGCCTTACGGCAATACTTAATAAATAGCTGTAGATGATGTTATATGTCCCGAAGTATCTGTATCAAAACTCCATATAGCATGGTCTGTAAGTCTATGCTCTGTAAGATACCATGTATCATTGATCAGTCCCATGTAGTATGGAGTTCCGCCGCCTACAAAGTACTTGTCATAGACAGTTTCGTAGTTGCCGCTTGATATATCCTCAATAGAAGGAGCACAGATCATAGTGGCAGCGTCCTGATTTCCATATATATCCGTTGATACAGTTATGTAGAACATGTCACCTATATGCTCCAGCTGAACCATACCGGCTATATTGTCAGGGACATTATAACTATCCTTTCTGGAAAAAGAATAAAGATCGTATTTTAAGATCTGCGATGCATAGTTACTGCTACCGTCTGCAGGAAGTCCTGATACAAAATACAGATCCCCATCATTAATTGTAAATGACCTGACATAAGTATCACTTAGTCTTTGTATAGTAATGACATTTGTAAGATACATACGAGTGTCATTTTCTTTGTGCCTGAATATATACATCTCGCCTGAATAAGAACTCCAGCAGTAGAATGCATCTGTATCCTTGTTGTAGACAATATAGTGGGGCTTATTACCAATTTCATTAAAAATCTGTGTAAGAGTATATCCATCATTTCTTTTTTCAAAGACAAGAACCCGGTTATTCTCTGTGTCATCAGCAAGCATTACAGAACCGTCAGATACAATGGTATGCCCCAGAGAATATCCACTTGAAGCATTGTCTGTAAGTACAGACCAGTCTGTAAGAGGAGATGTAAGATCATCATTGTAGATTATCTGTGAGTGATAGCAGTCTACGATATAATAATTCCCATCTATAAAAGTGATATCCGTGGGAACTGACAAGGTTGGATATATATTAATTGAATTAGAAACAGAAGAACCTTCTACAAGCTCCGACATTCTTATATAGTCTGATCCGTCGAAATTATCATTAAGGATAACTGATCCGTCAAAAGGCTCTCCATTATTTAATATAGTAGTATTATCAGCTTCTTCGTAAGTATCATTATTAGAAACTTTTGTTCCTGATTTTGTTATATCATCCTCTGAAGCAGTATCAGCCTGGCCGGAGGATGTAACTGTGTCTGAGCTATACTTGCATCCTGAAAGGGTTATTGTTACAAGAAGTAAAGCCGATAATAGATGTGAAAATGTATGTCGGCTTTTATTATATGTATTTAAAAAGTATATCATTACTAACCTCATGCCTTAAGCAAAGTAAGCAGTTAATGGTTCAAATTGATGTCACTTACTTTGTCAGGGATTTATCTTATTGAATTGTTTTTTGATCCATACGTCATTATATGACGTAAGGGTCAAAAGTCATTTCGATTCGAGCTTGCTCGAAATCGAATATGAATTTATGACCCGCCAAACATGAGCAAAGTAGCACGTAGTGCGGATTTGTGAATGTTTGAGGATTGTGAGAGTTTCGAAGAAACGGAACAATCCGGTAGTCATATGGTGTCAAAAGGAACTTTTGACACCTACCTCATTATATAACGAAAAGGCAATTCCTAAACAGTCCTATTTTCCAGATCTTAATAAATGGTCAGAAAGGATGATCATGGTTACATTTAGTTTATGCATGATAGTCAGAGATGAAGAGAAGAATCTTAGAAGGTGCCTTGACTGCCTTAAAGATCTTATGGATGAAATGATCATAGTCGATACTGGTTCTACCGATAAGACAATAGAGATTGCAAAGTCATATGGAGCAAGCGTTTATAATTTTAAGTGGATAGATGATTTTGCTGCAGCAAGGAACTATGCCTTTTCCAAGGCGACCTGTGATTATATCTACAGCGCAGATGCAGATGAAGTGCTAAATAAAAAAGACATAGAACAGTTCAAAAAGCTAAAGGAGGTTATGGACATCTCTGATGATGAGCCTTCGATAGACATAGTACAGATGTACTACTGCGGGCAGACCAGTGGAAAGGGCAGAAGTGTATACAATTTTGACAGAGAGTTAAGACCTAAGCTTTTCAGACGTTTAAGAACATTTATTTGGGAAAATCCTATTCACGAACAGATAAGAACTGAGCCTTTAGTATTTGATTCAGACATTGAAATTCAGCACATGCAGTCAGAAGATCATGCTTCCCGTGATCTTGCCATATTCAGAAAGGCGATTGATAACGGATATGTAGTCTCATCCAAATTACTGGATTTTTATGCCAGAGAACTCTATATGGCGGGAACGACAGAAGATCTAAAGGCAGCAGAAGAGTTTATGATAGCGGTTACAGAAAGTGAAAATGCAAGCGTTGAAGACATAAGGAAAGCCTGTTTGATCCTTGCAAAGAGCGCAAGGATTTCAGGAGATGTAAGTAAGCTTATGAAGTTTGCTCTTAAAGAAGTATCTTCCGGCTGTGCCAGCGAGATGTGCTGTGAACTTGGGGATTACTACCTTGATAACGGGGATCCGTCAGAAGCAAGCCTATGGTTTTATAATGCCGTATACGAGCAGACTCCAATGCTGGATATACGAGCAGGAGGAGACAGACCGCTCTTATCACTTTCAAAGTGTTATAAACTCATGGGCAATCAGGAACTTTCTGATGAGTATGTAAGGAAAGCAAATGAGTGGAATAAATGAGTAAGTACACTGGCATTTAGGTTTCCTGAAAAAACAGGGGTTTGAAGCACTATGATTTAATGCCTGAAACTTCGCCTTACCTTAAAGGGTGCATATGTTTAGTAGATGCGAAGCTTGAGTTAATACATAAAAAAGAGTCAGCCTCTTTTGACTGACTCTCATAATCTTTGACAAGTACTCATGAAGTTTGCTTATATCAAAGCAACTCCAAGTAAGCTTACAACACTCATGATGATACCTGCAAGAAGAACACCGAGGATTACAGCGATAACACTTGACTTGAAGTCCATATCAAGAATACTTGCTGCAAGTGTTCCTGTCCAGGCGCCTGTTCCGGGAACAGGAATACCAACGAAAAGAAGAAGTGCAACGAGTAGACCATTACCGGTTTTTGCTTTAAGCTTTTCGCCTCCCTTATGTCCTTTTTCCAGACAGAAAGTGAAGAACTTGCCGATCACCGGTTTATCTGCGCCCCATTCAAGAACCTTTCTTGCAAAGAAGAAGATAAAAGGTACAGGGAGCATATTTCCAAGGATTATCAGTATGTAAGCAAGCGGCATATTCAGTGACAATCCTGATTTTGCAAGCACTGCATCGAACAGATATGCAATCGGGATGGCTCCTCTAAGCTCTATAAGAGGTAGCATTGATACTATGAAAATAACAAGGTACATTACCCACATCGGGGCATTCTGAAACATTTCTACAATTGCTTGACCCATTTTAAATCTAAATCTCCTGTAAATTTTGTCATACCATGGTGCGATTATCCGATTATCTTGGATATAGCTGTGATCTAAGCATCACACCTAAAGCATGCGAGTTATTTAAGATAATCCTTTAAAAAGGCGATAAGTCTGTCCATCTGCTCATCTGTTCCAATGGAGATTCTCAGATAGTCTTCAATCCTTGGCGCATTCCAGTGTCTTACATAGATTCCGGCAGCCTTAAGTGCGCAGAAAAGTGACTGCCCCGAAATATTCTCATGCTTTGCAAAAATAAAATTGGCCTGAGAATCAGGGAATGAAAATCCCAGAGATTTAAGCTCACATTTGACACGTCTTCTGGTCTCCATGATCATATGGCAGGTCTTTTTAAAGTATTCATCATCTCTTACTGATGCAGCTCCCAGCTCAAGCGATGGCATATTCATCGTATATGAGTTAAAAGAAAACTTGGCATCATTTAGGTATTTTATCAGCTTTTTGGATCCAAATGCAAATCCTATTCTCATTCCCGCCATAGCCCTTGATTTGGAGAATGTCTGAACCACAAGAAGGTTGTCATATTTGTCTATTAATGGAAGAACACTCTTGCCACCAAAATCGATATAGGCTTCATCAATGATCACAACAGATTCCCGGTTATGAGAGATTATATCCTCGATCATGGACACATCTTCCAGAACACCTGTTGGTGCATTAGGATTTGGGAAAATAATACCACCATTTTCTTTCAGGTAATCCTCCTTAACTATGCGGAAGTTGTCATCAAGAGGACATCTCTTATATGGAATGTGGTACAGATCTGCCCATACATCATAAAAAGAATAAGTGATATCCGGGAATAATATAGGCTTATCTGAGTTAAAGAATGTCAGAAAGGCCATTGAGATAACGTCATCTGATCCTACTCCTACGAATATCTGATTAGAAGGAACTTTGTAATGATCGCTTATTGCATCTACAAGCTTTGACGCACATGGATCAGGATAGAGTCTGAAGTTTTCATATTTCATAGAAGAAAGAAGTTCTCTTACTTCCGGAGCGGGTGGATAAGGACATTCGTTGGTATTTAACTTGATGATATTGGCTTCTTTGGGTTGTTCACCCGGAGTGTAAGGAACGACCTTGCGGACGTTTGCTTCCCATGACATGGCAGTTCTCCCTTCTAGATGGCTTGTTGTTATAATATTCGTCAATTTATTCGTAATAAACTAATGCATTATCGTAGCACTGAATTTGATCAAAGATGAACATGTCAGCACACTTAATCAGTTGTAATGATTGGCTCTGTACAATTCGTATGCTTCAAATACTTTTTCTTTGAGCTTGGGACTTATCCTTAGTTCTGAACCGCCGCGCATAGTTATAACGTTACCATTGATATAATTGATCCTCGGGATTGCAACGATCTCAAACCTGGACACCTGAACAAAACTGTTAGTAGGAAGCTTCTCCTGAACAGCAGATAGAGCCATATAAGTAGACACATCACCCTTCATAGTATGGATGACTATCTTACGACCCTGAGTTTCGATATATATGATGTCACTAAGGAATATCTTGGTCTGAATACGTTCACTATTTACAGTTATAGAACGGGAATAATTGATACGCTGTACAGCCTTGTCCATAACATGAACAAGACTATCGTACTTGACAGGTTTTTTAAGATAAGAAAGAGCCTCAACCTCAAAAGCTTCTGCAGCAAATGAGTCGCTTCCTGTCATGAAGATGATTTGACTCATCTTGGAAACCTCACGAAGTTTCCTGGCTGCTTCGATGCCATTTTGAGTGGGCATAAGTATATCAAGAAGGATGATATCGGGTTTCTTATTTTTAAGATACTCGGAATAATCATCCTGGCTTGTAATATCTGTTACATTGTAGTCAAAATCGCGTTCATCGAGATATTTGGTGATGAGTTTGTGATGCAGATTTAAATCTGTCATATCATCATCATAGATCATTATCTCAAGGACGGCTTTATTAGTTTCGGCCAAATCGCTCATAAAAGTCATTCCTAATTAATTGAAACCTTCATTTTGTCGTACATTTTAGCACATTAAAGGATGTGGTTCAATATATGGAAGCATTCATTATAAGGTAGTTCCACCATCGACGAAAGTTACGGGAAGATCTGTAACACTTGAAACCTCCTGGCCCTTGATCATCTTAAGAAGCATTTCGATACCTGTTTTGGCTATTTTATCAATAGGCTGTCTTATAGAAGATACTATAGGCTCGCCTGTAATAAAATCAGGCATGCCGTCAAAACCTATCACCTGTACATCTTTAGGAACACTAAGCCCCATCTTCCTAAGTTCATCACATATAAGATGGGCCAGATGATCAGATGAAGCAAAGATTCCATCGTAAGCAAATTTCTGATCACCATCAGATGGTGTGAGATAGCTGTGGATGAGTTTTTTGTACGACTTTGAAGGGTACATGAATCCTGTGTCGGCCATATTATAGTCCATAAAACTAAGTACATTATGGTTTACACCTTTTTCACTGCAGAATCTGTTAAAACCTGTTATACGCTTGGTAGGCTCACTTTCATAATCTGTTCCTGCCCAGAAACACAGGATGTTCCTGCATCCTTTTTCATATAAAGTCTTGGCAGCAAGATAACCGCCTGCTTCATTGTCACAGGATATACAAGGAATCTTGCCTCCGAAATGTCTGTCGAATGCAACCATAGGAATATTGAGCCTTTCAGGATCAACTATTTTAGAATAGGTTACGCCGAATATTCCATCTACTCTTGAATTTGCAGCCATGGATATATATGAATCGATCTTACTTGAATCATTCCTTGAAATGCAGATAAGCATTCGCTTTCCGCGTTTATTAAGCTCTTTTTCTATAGTATCTATCATGGGTGGGAAAAGAGCATTTTGAAGCGTCGGCACTATGACCAGAATATCATTGGTCTGTTGGGCTTTTAATCCATGCGCATTGGGATTGAGCTGATAATGAAGCTTTTTGATTGAAGCTTCGACTCTCTGCCTATATTCATCACTTACGTGTATACCATTTATAACTTTAGAAACTGTACCTAAAGATACACCCGCATCTTTGGCAACATCTTTAATAGTAGCCATATACTTTCTCCAAATCTTAAAATGCGCTTATATACTAATATTGAAACGTTTTAGTGTTACTAATAAATGATAACATTGCGGATAATTACTAACAATCAGACAATAATGCCAAAAAAATATTAGAAATTTGTACAATATTACAGCTTTACTTTGGAAAGTCATTTTGCTATTGTGTAAATGTGCTAAGGGGGATTCGAATAAAAAGAAGAATCAAAGCATGTTTTTTTAGAGAAGAGAATGAAACGTTTCATTCCAAAAGGGTATAGCACTGATCATACAAACAAGACAGTGTTGAAATGGCCTTGGGTAAGGCCTGAAAGGAATCATGAAATGAACGAAACTTATAACAGAGTAACCAAACAGTCCGGATATGGTGAAAAGGTTCTTTCTATTCTTCCGTGGAACAAGGTAACAGTTCCGGAAGACAAGAACATCCCACATGGTGATATGCCGGGAGATAAGATTGAAATCGAAGATGGTCATATTACCAAAGCAGAGATTATTTTTCCGGAGCTTGTAAAGCTAATTGCCAAGGCAGCAGATTCCAATGAGTACGGAAGATGTGTTATAGCAGTTTGCGGAGGCTCAGGAGTAGGAAAATCTGAGATTGCTTCTTTATTAAGTTTCTATTTAAATGCAGCCGGAATTGGAAGTTATACTCTTTCCGGTGATAACTATCCACACAGAATTCCTAAATATAATGATGCTGAGCGTCTTCATATATTCAGAGAAGCCGGTGTAAGGGGTATGGCTGATGCAGGATATATGAATGCCGAGAACTTTGCTATCGTCCAGAAATGGCAGCAGGCAGATGATGATGCAAATGCTGAGCATGTCAATGAATATGCATGGTTTAAATCATATATAGATGCAGGCAGCAAGGCTCTTGCAGGATATCTTGGAACACCAAACGAAACAGACTATGACGAAGTCAGCACCATAATAAGAGCATTCAAGGATGGTGCAGATACACTTACACTTCGCCGCATGGGAAGAGATGAGAGCGCTCTTTGGTATGAAGATGTTGATTTTACTGACAAGAAGGTTCTTATTATCGAGTGGACACATGGTAACAGCGATTATATCGATGGAGTAGATATTCCTGTTCTTCTTAACAGCACACCTTCAGAAACACTTGCTCACAGAAGATCCCGTGCAAGAGACGGCAAGGTCGACAGCGCATTTACAACACTTGTTCTTAATATAGAGCAAAGAGAGCTCCACTCACAGGCACATAAAGCTAAGATCATCATTTCCAAGGATGCAGAGCTCATAACATTCGAGCAGTATTCAGCGATTATGGATAGCCAGTTTTGAGAGGTGCAGGTATGAATAATAAATATACAGATAACGGACCAATGCTTAATGCCTATCCCGATAGTATAGGCGGAACACTTGGCGATATAGTTTCATTTCTTGAAAAGCCTGAACTTAAGGATGTATTCCAGTCCTTCTATATCCTTCCGAGTATTTTCAATACAGACCTTGATAGAGGTTTTTCTGTAATTGATTACAACATAAATGAAGAGCTTGGTTCAAAAGAAGACATTGAAAGAATCAAGAAGCTTGGAGTTGACTTAAAGCTTGATTTCATTCTTAATCATGCATCAGTCCTTTCACCTCAGTTTCAGGACCTTTTAAAAAATGGTGAGAAGTCCAAATATGCAGACTTTTTCATTAACTGGAACAAGTTCTGGGACGGTTGCGGAGATATGACCAAGGATGGTTATGTTCAGCCAAGAGAAGAACTTATAAAAGATATGTTCTTCAGAAAACCCGGACTTCCGATACTTATGGTCAGAATGCCTGACGGAAGAGATGTTCCTTACTGGAATACATTTTATCAGGAAGTTAAGTATCCAAGATTTGATGCTATAGATCTTCTGTCCAAGATGAATATGCAGTATCTTACAGCACAGAAGCTTTCAGAGCGCATCAATACAGAACTTGATAATGGCAAGAAGCCTTCAGAGATTGATTTTACAGGCTTTGAGAAATATCGTGATGATGCTATAGATCTTCTTGAATCTAATCGTAAATATCTTGGTCAGATGGATCTTAATATCAAGTCAGACCTTGTATGGGAACATTATGAAAATACACTCAAGACTCTTTCTGAGTATGGTGCTAAGATCGTCCGCCTTGATGCATTTGCATATGCACCTAAGGAGCCTGGTAAGAAGAACTTCCTCAATGAGCCTGACACATGGGATGTACTTGCTAAAGTCAGAAAGCTTGCAGATAAATATGGAGTAAGACTTCTTCCGGAGATTCATGCAAGCTACGGAGAGAAGACATATAAGAAAGTAGCAGACATGGGCTACATGACATATGACTTCTTCCTTCCGGGACTTTTAATAGATGCTATTGAGAAAAAAGATGCAACAACTCTTATGAACTGGGCTAATGAGCTCTACACAGATAAGATCCGTACAGTCAATATGCTGGGATGTCACGATGGAATTCCGCTTCTTGATCTTAAAGGTATCTTAAGCGATGAAGAAATTCAGAATCTTATAGATACTGTAGTAGGAAGAGGCGGTCTTGTTAAGGATCTTCATGGCAAGAAGAATATGTACTATCAGGTTAATGCTACATATTACAGCGCGCTTGGTGAAGATGACAAGAAGATGCTCATGGCAAGAGCTATCCAGATGTTCATGCCGGGTAAGCCACAGGTATGGTATCTTGACCTTTTTGCTGGCAAGAATGATATGGAAGCTGTAAAACGTTCAGGAGCAGGCGGGCACAAGGAGATCAACAGAACCAATATCATGCCTTCAGAGATAGCGCAAAAACTTGAACAACCAGTAGTAAAAGGGCAGCTTGAACTTTTGAAACTTCGTAACACATTCCCGGCATTTGGTTTTGATTCTAAGTTTGATTATAAGTGTAACGGTTCAACTCTTGAAATGAGCTGGACTGGAAATGGTCATACAGCGAAGCTTAAAGCTGATTTTGAAACAATGGAATACGAAGTGGTAACGGAATAACGCAAAAACATAAACTACTAGATAATAACTCAAAACTATAATGGTGAATATAACGAAAAACAAACGAAAATTCACTAAAAACTTGTACATAATTAGTGAGAGTGGTAGCATTATTATATGAACTAGCATAAAAACGCGATAATGAAACGTTATCGTTCGTGATTATGCCAAACATAAAGGAGGATTTCTTATGAAAAGAAAATTACTTGCAACACTGCTTGTAGGTACAATGGCAGTTGCCATGACAGCCTGCAGCTCATCTGACACAAATGGTGGCAATGCTCAGAACAATGAGGGTGGTTCATCTGATGCATCAGCTACAGGATCTTATGATGCGATCCGTCTTGTAAATGGTAAACCTGAGGTTGATACTCAGCTCCAGGCTCTTGCAGCTAAGTACAAGGAAGAAACAGGCAATGAGATCCAGATCGAATCAATCGGTGGCGATACATCAGCATCTGACGCTCTTAAGGGGTACTTCCAGGCTGGTAACATGCCTGACATCTTCGTATCAGAGACCAACCAGTTCGCAGATTGGGATGGTTACCTTGCAGATCTTTCAGGAGAAGCTTGGTGTGACAATACTCAGTATGAGTATGTTGATGAGAAGATGGGAACAATCGGCTATCCTTACATGGTTGAGGCTACAGCTGTCGCTTACAACGCTGATGTTCTTGAGAAGGCTGGCGTAGATCCTGCATCTCTTACAAGCCCTTCAGCTTACGAAGAAGCTTTTGCTACAATTGACAGCAAGAAGGACGAACTTGGTCTTACAGCTGTTATCGGATATTGCGCAGAGCCTAACAACCTTGGATGGTCAACAGGTACACACATCTTCGCACAGTACCTTGATTCAGGTCTCAAGGCAGATGATACAACATACATCGATATGCTCAATGATGGTGGTAAGATCGATGAGGCTCGTATGACAAGCTTTGCCAAGTTCATCGGAATGTTCAACAAGTATTCAGATCCTGAACTTCTTGTTGACGGAACATATGATAATCAGGTTGGTAACTTCGCAGCAGGTAAGTATGCATTCGTTACTCAGGGTTCATGGATCGGTGCATCTCTTACAGCTAACGAGAACTACTCCGGATTCAAGGTAGGCTTTGCTCCTTATGCATTCGAAGATGGTATGGATACAATCATTGCAGGTCCTTCATCTTACTGGGCAGTATACTCAGAAGGTAACGTAGAAGCAGCTAAGGCATTCCTTAACTGGTGTGCAGGCGATTCTGCTCAGAACATACTTGTAAATGATGCTGGTTTCATCAGCCCATTTGATGATTGCAAGTATGAGCCTTCAGATCCATTCGCAGCATCTGTTATCAGCTATATGCAGGCTGGTAAGACATCAGGATGGCACACATTCCTTAAGAAGTCAGGTCTTGAGAACCGTACATGTCAGGTATTCGCTGACTATGCTAAGGGTGCTATTGATGAGAGCGGATTCGTTACAACAATCGGTCAGGTTATCACTGACTATTATGCTGAATAAGCATCTATTTCCTTGAAAGAGGATCATCGCAAGTTATTGCTTGTGTAAAGTGGGCGGCGCTTAGACTGCGCCGTCCCATTTTAAAATAAAGTGTCAGATCACATTTTTCTATATGATCTGATGTGGGAAGCTTTAAATCTGGGATTATTTCGGGGGTTGTTTTACGCATCTCGTTTTGGGCCTTATTACATAATAAAGGGTGACTGAAACTTATTATTTAATAACTTCATTGAAGAATTTTATTGGGTAATAAAGCGTAAAACGATGATTTTTATACCATTGAACCAAGGAGGTCATAGAAAGTATGAATATACTCTCACCTGTAAGAAGGATTACATCTTTCGTATGTCTTATAGCAGGAATCGTTATGTTCGTAGCATCGCTTTACATGGATATTTTTAAAGTAAAGAATGATGCAAGGGGTACACTTCTCGTTGTAGGCGCAATTCTTATAATAGCAGGACTATACTTTTTTCCGACACTTAAACATCACAGAACTATAATTAATATATTGTTCCTGTTCCCGCTTCTTTTCACATTTGCGGTAACAGTTATCATTCCGCTTCTTCTGGGTATCTATTACTCATTTACTGACTGGAATGGAATCAAAATGACAGAATTTGTTGGCTTTGCAAACTATAGTAAAATGTTTAATCAGCCGGCTTTTATCTGGTCTATCATATTAACATTCCTTTTTGTTATATTTAACATGATCCTTGTTAATCTGGTTGGATTTTTGCTTGCACTTTTGTGTACAACCAAGATCAAAGGACTTGGATTTTTCAGAGCTTCATATTTCCTTCCTAACCTTATAGGTGGTATCGTACTTGGTTATATATGGCAGTTCATATTTGCAAACGTTGTTACAGATCTTTTGAACCAGCAGTGGTCATGGCTTGCTAATTCCAATACAGCATTCATGGCTATCATAATCGTATATATCTGGCAGTATGCAGGTTATATCATGCTCATCTATATCACAGGTCTTACAACAGTTCCAAGAGATGTTCTGGAAGCATCTGCTATTGACGGAGCAGGAGCCCTTCAGACACTTTTCAAGATCAAGATACCTATGATTGCATCTACAATCACTATCTGTACTTTCCTTACACTTACGTCTGCATTCAAGCAGTTTGATGTAAACCTTGCTCTTACAGGTGGTAAAGGATCCATAGCTAGTTTCATGGGCAAGTATCTTTCTAATGGTACAGAGATGATAGCACTTAATATCTATACAACAGCTATCAATGACAGAAGCTACTCACTTGGACAGGCTAAAGCGGTATTGTTCTTCATAATACTTGCTACAGTATCAATTCTCCAGGTTAGAATATCCAATAAGAAGGAGGTGGAAATGTAATGAATAGAGAGCCAAAAAAATCTACCCTGATAATAGAGTTCATTATAGCTGTTGCAATAGCAGCATATGTTTTATTCCCCTTCTTCATCGTTGTGATCAATTCATTTAAGTACAATACAGCAATTGCTGAAGACCCGATCGGGTTCAAAGGTGCTTCATTTGATCAGTTCCTTTCAAATCTTGACGGCGTAGTTAACAACGACCACTTCAAGTTCTGGAATGCATTTGGTACATCTGCGATCATTACAGTAGTATCACTTGTTCTTCTGGCTATGTTTGGTGGTATGGCTGCCTGGGTCATCTGCCGTAACAACAAGAAAGCATGGGCTAATATAATATATTTTATATTCATCGCATCCATGATCATACCTTTCCAGGTTGTTATGCTTCCGCTTATTTCAACATTTCGCGATGTTGGTAAATTCATCAATATTCAGATGCTTTCATCAATTCATGGCATCATCTTTGCATACTGTGGTTTCGGCGGAGCTATGACAGTGTTCATCCTCAACGGTTTCATCAAGGGTATTCCTTTTGAGCTTGAAGAGGCTGCCTATATAGATGGATGTCTTCCTGAACAGGTTTTCTTCAGAATCGTATTCCCGATGCTTAAGCCTGTTATTATGACAGTAACTATCCTTAACGGTATGTGGATCTGGAACGACTTCCTTCTTCCTTCACTTATGCTTGGACTTAATGGTGAAGTTAAGACTCTTCCTGTAGCAGTACAGGCATTCGTTGGATCATATGTTAAGGATTGGAGTATGATCCTTACAGCAGCTCTTCTTGCGATCATACCTATGATCATCGTATTCCTTATCGGTCAGAAGCAGATCGTACAGGGTATGGTAGATGGTGCTATTAAGTAAAACAGACTTCCCATAAAAGTATTCCTATATATTTTCCTATAATAAAAGGCACTTGCGAAATGCAGGTGCCTTTTATTATCTATATTAACTAAAACTTATTCTTATCGTATCATTATCTTCTCTATTTCGCCTATGAACATGGTGTGGTACCCGCCTTTTTGGTACTGTTCATCAATAAGTGATTTATCGCATATAGAATCCGGCTCGAGTTTCTGGCTAAGGAGCTTTCTGCATATGATGACATTAGAAGCTTCGTCAATAAAAGGAACTTGTGTATCTTCATCGTGATTTATATTAAGACGCGCGCCTTTTATTTTGTCTTCATTTCTGCCGGAGACCATTCCCATAAATTTGACTTCTCGTTTATAATCTTTAAGGTCAAGGAAACTCAGTGCAAAGTATTCGGATGCTTCTATGAGTTCTCTTGTATACCTTTCCTCACGAAGATATACAGTTGCTATATGTCTGTCCCATAGGAATCCAATACTACCCCAGGAGGCAGTAGTAGCATTTTCTCTGCCGTTTGCACCTGCGGATATGAGCATCATATTATCTTTTTTAAATGTAAATGGTCCCTGCATGACATCTTCTATACTGATTGGCTGGAATACGTGCATATACGTCTCCTCTCAAACGAAATATTGTTACATATATCATATCATACAGCCAATAAATATAGTACATAGATAGTTATAATTTAATCATATAATGACGATAAATACAGAAAGGAAGAAATAGCAGGAGCATTAATGGACAATTACGAATTTAGCCTTAAAAGGCTTTGGCTTATACCAATTCTTATGTTCTTAATTATCATGCTGTTAGTAGCTTTTGACAGCCCTTTTTTTAATACCAAAAAACAGTATGGAGTTCAGGAATTAGTTGATGGCTGGGATGTGATCAATGAGAATACCGGAGCTTCTTTTAAGAATATAGCTTTGACAAAAGCCGATATAGGAATAGCAGGTAATTATAAGCCTGTTACTATGAACTGCACGCTGCCTTCTAAGCGGATTCCTTCAGGAGCGCTTATCTTTAGGACATATTATTGCAGCGTAGAAGTATATTTGGACGGAGAACTTATATATACCTATGCCAAAGACATCTTGGAGAAGGGACACATGTGTCCTAAGCACTATAATGTGGTTCCTCTTCCTGATAATTATCCGGGAAGAGAAGTTACGATCGTACTTATGCCCAATGAAGTATATTCATTTTCCGGATTTGCCCCAATTTATTATGGCAATGTAGAAGATACGTACAGAACAATTCTTGAAAGTAAAAGACTTCCCTTACTCATAGGTACGTTTTT
Source organism: Butyrivibrio fibrisolvens (assembly GCF_023206215.1). Taxonomy (NCBI): domain Bacteria; kingdom Bacillati; phylum Bacillota; class Clostridia; order Lachnospirales; family Lachnospiraceae; genus Butyrivibrio; species Butyrivibrio fibrisolvens. Next base: position 45,785 of record NZ_CP065800.1, on the reverse strand, counting down.
GTGCATATTTGGGCTTGCAATGTTTATTACATCCTTGTATCTGTTTGTATATCATAATGGCAATATTGCCCTTATTTTTGCGGCCAACATATCTTTTGACATAGGAACATATATACTTTCGTTTAATGATCTGTATCTGTTCATAGCAGATGCTGATGAATTCTATACATTTATTGAATATATAGCTCTATTTTGCATTCCGTTATCTATTATTGTCTTTTTGATAGCATCCAATTCATATTTTAGAAACTGGGTATTTTATCTTGTTGCAGTACTTGATGTACTTATAATTGCTTATACAGTTACAATGCATCTTCTCAACATAAATCATATCTGTAATTATCTGTCGATTCTTCATTTTGTTGGAATATCTGAGGCTGTTCTTTTTATAGTAAGACTTATTATGAGCATAGTCAGCATAAATAAAAAGAAGGATGATGAGGAAGATATAGTACTTGGAGTTGTTCAGAGTAAGAGTACTATATCCTCGCTGGTATTTCTGATCGGTGTAATCATATTCCTTATCTGCGTTATTGTAGATATATCCCTTTATATTATACGAAGAGATTTTGGCACTAATTTTGAAAGACATAGTAATATTAACTTTTTCATAATAGGATCATTATGTTTTGTGCTGTCTATACTCCTTAATTATTTCTTCCTTTCTATAGAGCATATCAGCGTTGAGAATAGTGCAAAGCATCTAAAGGGCCTTGCATACACGGATGATCTGACAGGTTTAAGTAACAGAGCCAGATGCGAACTTGAAATTGCTTCTCTTGGAAAAAAGAACCGGGAAGGCTTTTCTATAATCAGTATTGATGTTGATAAACTTAAAACCGTCAATGATACCATGGGCCATCAGATGGGGGATAAACTTCTCAAGGTGTTCTCAGATGCTCTTAAGGAAGCGTTAAATGATGCTGATCTTCTTGGCAGGATGGGCGGAGATGAGTTTATAGCTATATACAAAAAAGGTTCCGAATCCTTATGCCGCAGTGCTATGAACAGACTTGTTGAGGAAGTTGACAGATGTAATAGCAAACAGACAGAATTCGAGCTGTCTTTCTCATATGGTTATGCGATATGTAAAAATGGCAGAAATAAAAATCCAAGAAATGTTTATATGGAAGCAGATAAAAAAATGTATGAGATGAAGAAAATTCATCATAAGGAAAGGGAAAGCTTATGAAGAGAAGAATTTTTTTCATATCAATAAGTATTATTACTTTTATGATTGTCATAATAAGTATCTCATATATACTGCCTTTTAAAGCAGAAGGGCAGATACAAGAACTGAAAGGACCATGGTCTGTTGATACAGCTAAGGTTCATATTGATAATGCATCAATAGAAGAAGTATCAAGTATATTAAAAAGCCTACATACAAGGGACGTTGTAACAATGTCTTGTGAGGTTCCGGATATAGAATCCTGCATTTTGCCTACAGTTTTATTAAAATCACAGTATAGTGGGGTAGAAGTGCTAGGAGATAGAGGCCGTTTATATTCAAAATGGTTAGATCGTTTTGAAGAGCACAAGTATATTGGAGTTGGATATCATTTTATTAATATCCCAAGTCAGCTTGAAGGAGGCAGACTTAAGATAAAACTTTTTATTTCAGAAGAAGGAGCGTATTCTGTTTTTGAAGAGCCACTAATTGGCTCTTACCATGATATCCAGCAAAATTATATAAGAGCCAGACTGTTTTCTATGGCGTGTTCATTTTTTCTTTTAGTATTTGGAATATGCTTTGTTTTTATAACACTGTTGTTTTGCTCAGCTGTTCCCAATATACTGAGCCAGTTGTTTTCTTCAATCCTTTTCTTGGATCTGGGAATCTGGCTTACTTGTTATCTGGGGATAGCGCAGCTTATAGTTGATCCTACCTATCTTACAACTATGGAACATGTGGCTTTGTTCCTGATTGTTCCTTTATGTTCAATTATTTTTGGAACTATAGGAAATCACTTTAGAAATATATATTATACAGTAGCCGTCTCAGTACTTGATGCCATATCAGTTCTTTTTATAATATTCCACTTTGTTGGAGTGGTTCATATGAATATGACTCTTAAGGCTTATTATATTATAAGCTTTATTGCTTTTATCATCGTAGTTAAGATTATTATAGATGATTCCAGAAAGCATGAAATGCCAAAGTCAGTCATGTCCCAGGAACTTGGATTATTGATCTTTGGTATATCCATAATGGTTCATATGATGTTCCGTATCCATTATGTGACCCAGATATTCAAGCGCAGTTTTGTCGTTGATAATATGCTTACTATGGGCATAATGATGTATATCTATATATATCTTCTTAATTACTTTTTGTACATAACGGAGATGTATGCCCAAAGGCAGGAGAATGAGTCGCTTTCACGTCTTGCATATGCAGATGGCCTTACCAATGTTCCCAACAGATCCATGTGGACTAAACGCATGAAAGAACTCTCTACCACAGAATCTGACTATTGCATTATCTCTCTGGATCTAAACGGACTAAAAGATGTTAATGACCGTCTGGGACATGCATTTGGAGACTCTTATATCAGGGAATTTGCAAGGGCCATGGAAGAGAGTTTTCCTATGGATACTTTTATGGCGAGAATAGGTGGTGATGAATTCGTAGTAGTACTTGAAAACACTGATATTAAAGATACGGAAGGATATATTTACAACCTTACAGAAAAACTGAATGCGCTCAATATTCAAAATGGCGCTTACAGAAGAAGTGTTGCAGCAGGCTATGCATATAGGTCAGAACTTGAAAAAATGGAAAAAGCGATAGGCGATACTAATATAGTAGCTGATCCTAATGATGTATATCTTCTTGCAGATGAGCGTATGTATGATGTGAAAAGAAATATGCATAACAGTAAAAGAATAGGTGAGAGATGGGAAAGTGGTAATGAGAGCTTTTTGACTTGAGATATTTGATCAAAACGTTTATAATTTTGTAGCGAATAAAAGCGTATGTTTTAGGAAAATCCTAATACACTATATCCCGATTAAAATTAAGAAAGAAAAGAGGTTTTTACATGAAAAGAAAATATAATTTATCAAAGGCAGTTACACAGGAGCAGGCTGACAAGGCTATGGAAGAGATGAAGAAGATCACAGGCTTTGGAGAAGCTGAGTTTACAGAAGATCTTAAGGGCCTTATTGTAACAGCTGATGATGACAAGATCACACATGTTATGAACCGTAGCGTTAACATCTTTGCAAGAGTATGCGATGAGACCAAGATCTCATTTGATTGTTTTATTTATGAATAAGGGACATAGAAATGCATCCATGCATTTCTGGACATGTCCTCATTACATCCTGTAAAGGGACATAGAAATGCATCATGCAGCCCCAGGTACGAACAGCATTACCAGTGCGTACAATACCGGCTGGTGCAGCATATATATTATAAGCGAGTGTTTTCCAATAAATGAAATACCTGGGATACGAATATAAAAGGGACGCTTTAGAAGGAGCGTTCCTTTTTTAGGCCTTTTTAAAAGACGGCATAAAGCAAATCCGCACCAAAACAAAAAAATCCATGGAATGATAGCGAAATAGTCGGTTGAATAAAAGCCTTTGAAGGGAAAACCTAAAAAAGCAGTCAGATAATTGGCATAATATTCTTCTGGAAGCTTTATAACATTAGCACCCGGGAAACCGATATAACCGTAAGAGATGCTTCTTGTTATGGTAAAACAAAATGCCGAGAATATCAGCAAAACACCGGGATGTATCTTTTCGAGGACAGGAAGCAGAAGGCCTGATATTATCATGGCACTTCCATGGAGGGTTAATACTCCAAATATTACTATATTCTCAGGGACGACGATATAAGTTGCAGCTGTAATGACAAGGCCGCACAAGGATACGATCAGTCCTCTTTTGATAGGATGGTTGGAGATAGCTACGCAAAAACCGGATATAAGGATAAATGACCAGCATATGCTTTGCTGCCACAAAAAACGTTTATAAGACATATAAAAATCAAGCCGGATTCCTGCAATATATACAAGATCCCAGCAAAGGTGGTACAGTATCATGCTTATGAGGGTAATGCCCCTTATTGAATCGATAGTATGTACTCTTTTGCCCATAGATACATATTAACTCAACTTGACTTAAAAAGCTAAAGAAAATTACAATAAAAGAAGATATAATTGCATAAAAATAAACCATAGATTCTTTTATCTGAGAAAAAGAATCTATGCATTATTAAATGCCCAAAATAGAAGGTGTGTATGAATACAACAACAATAGAGACCCATTCTTCTGAGGAAACATTTGAGTTTGGAAAAAGAATAGGAGAAAATGCCCAGCCTGGTCAAGTGTATACATTGATCGGTGATCTTGGAGTAGGTAAGACAGTTTTTACACAGGGAGTAGCCAAAGGCCTTGGCATAGAGGGACCTGTTAACAGCCCGACATTCACTATACTACAGGTTTACGAAGATGGAAGGATTCCCTTTTATCATTTTGATGTATACAGGATTGGTGATGTCTCTGAAATGGATGAGATAGGCTATGAAGACTGCTTCTATGGGAACGGGATAAGTCTTGTCGAATGGGCTAATCTTGTAGAAGAGATACTTCCTGAACATTATACCGAAATACGCATAGAAAAGGATCTGTCAAAGGGGCTTGATTACAGACTTATAAGCATGACCCAGATCTGATCTATGTCAACTGTTAAACATGGCCAAAGTGTCAAAAGGAACTTTTGACACCTACCTCATATCATATGAAAGGATTTTGCATTGAAGATTTTAGCAATAGATACATCGGGACTTACAGCAACGGTTGCTCTGTGTGAGGATGACCGCCTTGTCTCTGTATTCTCAATACAATATAAAACCACACATTCACAGATTCTCATGCCTATGCTTGAGAAGATCAAGGAACTGACAAGCCTTGATCTTAAGACAATAGATGCCATAGCTTTGGCAGCTGGCCCTGGTTCATTTACAGGACTTAGAATAGGAACAGCTACAGCAAAGGGACTGTGTCTTGCGCTTAATGTTCCTCTTATAGCAGTTCCTACATTAGATGCCATGGCATATAACCTGTACGGCGTCGAGCGTCTTATATGCCCCATGATGGATGCCAGAAGATCACAGGTCTATACAGGCGTTTATACTTTTGTTCCTGAGAAAAGAGAAGACACATCTTTATATACTTATTCTATGAAGACAATCCTGGATCAAAAGTGTGCTTCTATAGATGAAATCGCAGATTTTCTGAATGCTCAGGGAAAACCTGTAACAATACTTGGTGATGGAGTACCTGTATATCTTGACAGTCTTGAACAAAAGCTTAAAGTTCCTTTCAGCGTAGCATCTGTATCACAGGATAGACAGAATGCAGCATCTTTATGTCAGGCAGCAGCTCAGTATATGAGAGAAGGTAGAACAGTAGATGCAGACTCTTTTGCTCCGGAATATTTAAGAGTATCTCAGGCAGAGAGGACAAGTCTTGAAAAGAAAACCGAAGATAATACAGGAAACTCTCCGGATAGTGGCGCAGGATCTGCTAAGTCTGATTCTGAAGCTAGTGTTTTTGGAATGAAGATCCCCAAAGTCAAAGAAAGAGTATTCATAAGACTATTAAAAGCTGAAGATATAGACAGGGCAGCAGCTTTAGAAAAAGAGAATCTTGGAAATGAAGCATGGACTTTGGAACAGCTTCTTACTGCAAGTACAAGAGATGATACTATATATCTTGTTGCTGAGAAGCAGGGGCAGATAATAGGTCTGTGCGGAGTTCAGAATATCCAGGGAGACGGAGAGATTACCAATGTCTCAGTGGATAAGAATATGCGCGGGGAGGGCGTAGGATACAAGATGATGCGCCAGCTCCTTGAAAGAGGACGCGGAATCGGAATAGTAAATTATACTATGGAAGTGCGTTCTTCCAATGTTGCTGCAAGAAAGCTTTATGAGAAGCTTGGTTTTAAGTCAGATGGAAAACGCCCGGGATTTTATGATAATCCCAAAGACGATGCAGAGATTTACTGGCTGAGAAATACTCAGTCAGAATGAGATTAATAAGCACAGATTTAATAAGGAAATAGTTATGATAGATTTATGCCTACTTGGAACCGGCGGAATGATGCCTCTTCCATACAGATATCTGACGTCCCTTATGGTACGTTATAACGGATACAGTATACTTGTAGACTGCGGAGAAGGAACACAGATAGCTTTAAGAAAAGCAGGATGGAGCCCCAATCCTATAAGCATGATATGTTTCACCCATTATCATGCAGATCATATTTCGGGTCTTCCCGGAATGCTCCTTACAATGGGCAATGCAGAACGTAAAGAGCCTCTTCATATGGTGGGGCCCAAAGGACTTGAGAAAGTAGTTAACAGTTTGCGTGTCATAGCTCCTGAGCTTCCTTTTCCTATTGTATTTCATGAGCTGACAGGATCTGAAGAGAAGCTGACTTTAGAAGGTATGCCTGATTTTGAGATCACTGCATTCAAGGTTAATCATAATGTCATATGTTATGGATATGATTTTAAGCTGTCCCGTAAAGGCCGCTTTAATGTTGATAATGCCAATGCTCTTGAGATTCCAAGGCAGTATTGGAGCAGACTTCAAAATGGTGAAAATATAGTCCTTGAAGATGGAAGGAGCTTTACTCCTGATATGGTACTTGGTAATGCCCGTACAGGTATTCATTTTACCTATGTTACAGATTCAAGACCTACCGACAGCATAGTAAGTCATGCCAAGGATGCGGATCTGTTCATATGCGAAGGAATGTATGGTGAGCCTGATAAGATTCAAAAGGCCAGAGACAAGAAGCATATGACCTTCTATGAAGCGGCTGACATGGCAAGGAAAGCCGGAGTTAAAGAAATGTGGCTGACACACTACAGTCCTTCACTTAATAATCCGAAAGATTATTTAAATGATACAAAGAAGATATTCAAAAATACTGTTGCTGCCAAAGATGGAAGAATGGTAACACTTGTTTTTCCTGAAGAATAATTAGTGATGCGAGCTTCAAAGTAACATGTCACTTGCTACTTGTTTTGCTCGCAGTATGAGGTTCGATATGGCCAAAAAAGGTAATAGCATTTGGAACAATCGTTTTGTTCAGGGACTTATAATGCTCCTATTGGGAGCTGCAGTTGCATGGGCTATACTCACCAGATTTACATCAGTCCTTACTACTGTGCCAGAAGAGAAAGTCGGAAAGCAAAGCGAAGTTCAGACTCTGGCTACTATGAATCTGGATAATTCCTATCCGGGCACAGTGGACGGGGTTGTGACTTTATTTGCCAGGATCACTAGGGCTTTATATAACGAGGAATACAGCGACAAAGAACTTGAGAAACTTTGCACCAAAAGATATGAACTTATGGATTCAGAGCTTCAGGAAGCGCAGGGGTCTATGGATAGTTATCTTGCTTCCATGAAGGCTGAAGTTAAGTCTAAGAAAGATCAAGGGATAACCATATCTAACTATTTTATTGATAACTTCGATGCAAGTAATGATATATATACAATAGATGGAGATCCTTATCAGTATGCCAAGGTCAATTGCCGTTTTGTTATGAGGAAAGACAGCGTAGCAGATACCTACAATTATCTTTTTACTATGAGAAAAGATAATGAATCAGGCAAGAACTGGAAGGTTCTAGGATGGGAGATAACGCTTGAGGATGAATCGACTGATCCTGTAACAGCTATATGCAACAGGAACCTTGAAAACGATTATCCAAAGGATCCCGGAGATGTTGTTGAATATTTTGCATATATAACAACAGCGCTCTATAATGAGAGCTACAGCGATTCGGAATTTAAGAAGATGAGCTATCAAAGAGCATACCTGTATGATGATGATCTTCTGGCCAATCAGACAGATGTTGAAGCACAGCTTAAGCAGGAAGTTCTATCCAAAAAGGATGCAGGAGTTGTGGTAGCGGCATATGTTGTTGATGAAGATTATGACTTTAAATACAAATATGTCGGTAATGACTACTGTGCTTCGGGTAATTGCATGTTCTCTATGAGAGGTACTAGTGAACGACAGATCCTGACATATCAGTTTGTCCTTACTTTAGATGCTGATGGCAGGTGGAAGATATATGGCTGGGATATAGTAGAGGGAGATTGAATCGTATATTCCCAAAAGTGAAAAAGGAAATAGATGTAATGATCATTGATAAGAAAACAGAAGATGACGGCGTCATAATGATGTCAATAAAAAGTGAGGAGGGTTCAAATCTCTCACAGACAGATAGTAAAGATAAAAACACAGATAGTGAAAAAGATCACGTGACTATACTTGCTATCGAAAGCAGCTGTGACGAAACTGCTGCTGCAGTAGTAAGAGACGGAAGAGAAGTTCTGTCTAACATTATCTCTTCTCAGATTGCTCTTCATACAGTATATGGCGGTGTTGTTCCGGAGATAGCATCTAGAAAGCATGTAGAGAAAATAAATTATTGCGTAAGAGAAGCTCTTAGTCAGGCTGATCTTACATTAGAAGATATAGATGCCATTGCAGTTACATATGGCCCGGGACTTGTAGGTGCACTTCTTGTAGGTGTATCAGAAGCTAAGGCCCTTAGCTTTGCAACGGGCATTCCGCTTATAGGAGTCCATCATATCGAAGGGCATATAAGTGCTAACTATATTGAAAATAAAGACTTGGAACCTCCATTTGTGTGCCTTGTGGTATCCGGAGGACATTCACATCTTGTTGTAGTCAAGGACTACGGAGTATATGACATAATAGGTCAGACAAGAGATGATGCAGCCGGAGAAGCTTTTGACAAGGTAGCAAGAGCAATAGGACTTGGATATCCCGGCGGACCTAAGATAGATAAGGCAGCAAGAGATGGCGATGAGAACGCCATATCTTTTCCTACAGCCAAGATTGCTGATGCAGAGTATGACTTTAGCTTTAGCGGTCTTAAATCCGCTGTTCTTAACTATATCAATATCAAAAGAATGCAGGGAGAAGACTTTAACAAAAATGATCTTGCAGCTTCTTTCCAGAAAGCTGTAGTAGATGTACTTACAGAGCACGCTATAAGAGCTGTCAAACAGTACGGCTATGATAAACTGGCTATTGCCGGAGGTGTTGCTTCTAACTCAGCACTAAGGCAGAGCCTTGAAAAAGCCTGCAAGGACAATAATATAAGATTCTACAGACCATCACCTGTTCTGTGTACAGACAATGCTGCTATGATAGGTGCAGCAGGATACTATGAATATATGAAAGGTGAAAGGGCTGACCTTTCGTTAAATGCAGTACCTAATCTTCCCCTTGGAGACAGGGAGAGAAGATTCCATGGACGAAGCTCCCAAAAATAAGAAAAAGGCAGTATCAGATAATGGCAGAGAATATTAAAACAGCAGCGATAGTCCTTGCAGCAGGAAGCGGCTCAAGGATGCATAGTGATATCAAGAAGCAGTATATGGAGATAAACAAAAGGCCTCTTATTTACTACGCCTTAAAAGCATTTGAAGATAGCTTCACAGACGAAATAGTCCTTGTGGTATCTCCAGGAGATATAGATTATTGCAAGACTGAGATCGTAGATAAATATGGTTTTACCAAAGTAAAAAGAATCGTGGAAGGCGGCAAAGAGCGCTACGATTCAGTAAGACTTGGCCTTCACGGTGTATCAAACGATACTGACTATGTGATGATACATGACGGCGCAAGACCATTTGTTACAGAGGATATAATGCGCAGATCTATAGATGCAGCTATAGAACATAGAGCCTGCGTTGTAGGAATGCCTGTCAAGGATACCATCAAAATTTCTGACAGTGACGGATTTGCAGCAGATACTCCGGACAGAAAGCTGTTATGGATGGTTCAGACCCCCCAGACATTTGATTATAAACTTATCCTAAGCCTTTATGATCAGCTGGAACTTCGCAAGGAAGAGATCAAAGAAAAAGGCATAAGCATTACAGATGATGCCATGGTCGTAGAAACATTCTCCGATATAAAGGTCAAGCTTGTAGAAGGCTCATATAACAATATCAAGATTACAACTCCGGAAGATATTGGCTTTGCAGAAGCTATTCTTGGCTAATGTGTAAAACTTCCCACTTGCCAAACATACGCCACCCTTTGAGACAGTGCCGATGAGGATGGTTTATAATGCATTTTCATATCTTGAAGGTGTTATAATTCAGGGCATGATATCTGGATTTTTATATTCTAGGGTCTGAAACTCGCTTCGCTCAGACATGTAGACCCTAAGAAGAATATAAAAATCCATCTCTCATGCTCCTGAATTTTATAACACCTTCAAAAGATATGAAAATGCATTATAAACTATCCGCATCGGCGCTGCCTCAAAGGGTGGCGTATGTTTGGCAAGTGCGAAGTTTGAGTTAATGCAATAAGTCCTTCATGTATTTCTTGAATCCGTCTTTGGTTGAGCACATGTCTATAACATTATTGACTATCTGTTTACTTGTCTCTGGAAGGATATATCTGTAGATCGTTATGAAGATGGTCTCAAGGTAGTGATCATCAGGATTGTAATCAGAAGTCATATACTGTCGCATAGCTTTCTGATAATGTGGATATAGCATTGCAAAAAGGTCTGAGCGTTGTTTGGAAGTAATATTCATATCAAGCTCATTTATAATACGCATTCTATTAATTATATCGTATAGATCTAAATCTCTTTTTAGCATATCGCTTTCAGCTATAAGATTCTTAGGTATAAGTGAGCATGGAATACCGCTATCAAGCCCTTTGAGAAGAAGCGATGTTGTAGGTATCTCTGAGTATGTATATTTATAGAAACTATTCATGCGATTAAGCAGCACCGGAATCCTGAATACCTTATCAGACAGATACATAAGGCTATCCCCGATCTGTTCATCTCTTTCACTTTGCATTGTATTAAAAAATCTTATGAAATGCTTTAGTGAACCGAAAGTCTGCATTGGAAGAAGCTTTAAGTTCTGATAATTGATATTGACAGGGAAGTACAATATGCCACTGTCAGGAAAAGAGAATGCCGCTTTATATATGGACTCTACAGCATCCTTTTTGATCATATCTTCATCAGATACTATCCACACAAGATTTGTAGTTACATTGGAAAGTGCAAGACCATAGTTGGAATCCATACCTATATTAAATGGATTCCTATACAAAGAAATACGACGTCTGAACCCAATATCATAGCGTTCGATGACATCAGCCATTGAGGTGTTCGAATTATCATCTTGTATAACAATATCAAAATCAGAACATGTCTGAATACTTAGATGATTAAGAATTCGTTCAAGGTAGAAGGCGTGGTTGCAGGTAGGTATAGCAACTGTAAGACGCTCACTTTTAATCTTTCGTCCTAGTTTTCTAAATAGGCATTCATCATGTCTTAGCTTAGTCAGTGAATCAGAGCTCTTGGCAAAGGTGCTTTTTTCTCTGAAGAAAAAACAGTTCTTGCTGGTGACACAGGTGTAGCCAAAACGCTGGATAGAAAGAGCAAGATCTGCCCCCTGATATAGACCGGACTGGAGTTTTGTACAGATACCTGTTGCTGTTCCGAAGAGCTTCTTTCGAAGTGATCCTCTAACAAGAACACAGTAATCATGGAAAAAACGAACATCTGTCAGACAGTCTTCTTCTGACATTCCGAGAAAACCTGCGTATTCTGCGCATTCTGCGAATAACTTATTAGTGGGCTCGCATTCAAGAGACCTCATTACGTAGCTTGTCTGAGGCTGAACTGCTCCTATGAAATATGATGAATATAAAATGTTTTGAAGTCTTAGAAGATTTGAAGGCTCAAGAATAATATCCGGATCAATGATAAGCAGATCATTGTCAGGATGAGTATCATCTTCAAGATTATCAACAACATCAGTAATCTGCGGGATATCGCAGACGAGTTTCAGAGATTTTTGGTATGCCGGAATATCAAATTTTTTGCCGCTTGGCCACTTGAGAAGAATCGAGATGCCATTCATAAATGCTCCCCCACACAGATGTAATCAGTTCAAACATCTCTGGCTGACATTGTGTTGTACTTAGAGGATTTATATTCTGTCAGCCCAAAGCTGCCTAACTCTGCAAATCCCTTTAAGATATTGCGGTGTCAGTAAGAGAAATCTGCACTATTATTAATTATGTCAACTGGTATATCTATTACATGAAAAAATACGAAAGGTATATAAACGACTGAATCCCCTAAAGAAAAATTAACACAAAAGCATCAATCTGATTATTATTTTAACACATATTTGCAGGCGGTGGCATCTGCTATAGATAATAAATATCGGAAAGAAGTGAGGCATGGAAGCCGAACGCCGATATTTATGTTATAATCTAGCTTTAGCATAGTTTTTTAGAGAGGTGTTGTATGACGAGATTATTAAATAAAAAAATTATTACCAAAAGCATAGGAGTCGTATTAGCAGTAGGTATTACCGGATGCAGCTCTCCTGACATTGGATCAAAGTCAGAAAGCGTCAATGATTCAAGCACACAGGAAATTTCCGTAGTAGATACGGCAAATGAGGAAATCTCAGAAGATAGTAACAGCGCTGCAACTGCAAGCACAGACGAATCTGAACAGACCAAGGGATCAGAGGAGCTTTATGAAGAATTTATAAATGGAGATATCAGTGCTACATGCATTTATGAAGGTACTGAAAGTCAGATATGGTTCAAAGACCTTCCTCAGGATCCCGAAGAGTGGGATAGCTACAGCGTTAGCGATGAGAAAGTTGATCTTGATAATGACGGCGAAGATGAACTTATATTAAATGGACCATATGGTGGAATGTATCTTGATGCCAGGGACGGACAAGTCTATGTACTGGCTCAGGGCGAGGGAACTGCCGGAGAACTCAGCTATATAGAGTATGAAGATAGTATATATATCATTCATAGGGATACATCTCATGAGGGACGCAAGATATACAGCTTTGATCTTTATGACGGAAGCGGCGAAGCAGTCGAGTCATTTGACTTGTCAGCTGAGTACTGGGATGCAGAATATGACATGTATGACAGCGATAGTGAGTTTACCTTTAAAGGCGAATCAATAACTATGGAAGAATATGAGAAGCTCATGAAGGATATATTCGATATACCAACAAAGATCGAATATGGAGCCCAACTTGCTTCTTTGGAATTCCAGTATGATGATGACAGCGAGAAAATAATTAATGATGGCAGTGATACTTTCTATGATGCAATGGAAGCTTTTTATGCAGAAGAGTATACATATAAGCAGTCAACTGACGGACTTGACGGAACATTAAGTATCATTCAGGAGCCTGATAACAGTAGAGAATACAGCATAGATGACAATAATAGCAATGGGTACAGATTCATGGCTCTTGGAAGTAATGTTGAGTACATTAAGGGTGACAGATTGTATCTGAAGTATCCTGAGACTGTATATGAAGACGGAACAGCTGTATATACATACTATATAATAGCGCATCATGGCGGCTATATATTCTTGTTCGAGACTGATGAAAACTATGAGAATCCGGAATATATCTATACAGCATGGTACAAGTACTGATTGTGATGGTGTATTAAGGAAAAGTGCAAAGTTTTAGTTATATAATTCAAGCTTCGCACTTGCCAAACATACGCCACCCTTTGAGGCAGCGCCGATGCGGACAGTTTATAATGCATTTTCGTATCTTGAAGGTGTTATAATTCAGGGCATGATATCTGGATTTTTATATTCTAGGGTCTGAAACTCGCTTCGCTCAGACATGCAGACCCTAAGAAGAATATAAAAATCCATCTCTCATGCTCCTGAATTATATAACACCTTCAATAGATACGAAAATGCATTATAAACTATCCGCATCGGCGCTACCTCAAAGGGTGGCGTATGTTTGGCAAGTGCGAAGTTAGAATAAATAATTAGTTGAAATTTACAGGCGGGAAGAGATTCCCGTCTTTTTGTATGTAGACGTAGGTAATAGAAAGTTCTTTACACATATGATTTAGTATGGTACAGTGATAAATAACTAATTAATGAAAGTGTACGATCAAAGAAATCAATCGGAGGATATAAATTTATGAAAAAGAAAATCTTAGCACTTATCACAGCAATGACAATTGCCACTTGCATGAGCGCTTGTGCGGGCTCTAATACTTCAGGTAATGATAATAACGGTAATGTCAGCTCAGAAGATATTGTGAGTGATGTAGAGTATATCAAAGACAAGGGAACACTCATTGTCGGAATAACTGATTTTGCACCTATGGATTATAAGGATGACAACGGTAACTGGATTGGCTTTGATGCTGATATGGCAACTAAGGTTGCACAGTCTCTTGGAGTAGAGGTCCAGTTCGTTGAGATAGACTGGGATAACAAGATATTAGAGCTTGAGAATAAGTCCATAGATGTTGTATGGAATGGAATGACTCTTACAAGTGAAGTAACAAATGCTATGGAGTGTACCAATGCTTATCTTAATAATGCTCAGGTAGTTGTAGTATCTAAAGACAAAGCTGATCAGTGCAAGACACTGGATGATGTATCAGGCTTTAGCTTTGCAGTAGAGTCAGGATCAGCCGGAGAGCAGGCTGCTATTGATAATGGTTTTGAATATACTTCCCTTACATCACAGGCTGATGCTGTTATGGAAGTTGCAGCCGGCACATCTGATGCCTGCATCATAGACCTTCTTATGGCAGGAGCTATGGTAGGAGAAGGAACAAGCTATGAGAATCTGACATACACTGTAGAACTTACAACAGAAGAATATGGTATCGGATGCCGTAAAGGATCCGACCTTGCTGCATATATTAATGAACAGCTCAAGACTTATTATGCTGATGGCTCTATGGAGACAGTTGCCAAGCAGTACGGCGTTCAGGAAGCGATCATAGCACAATAAGGAGTAAGGGATGTTTTTAACAGTAACATTATCCCTTCTTGAGGGATTTCTTGGGACAATTAAATTATTTGCCTTAACGCTTCTTTTTTCATTGCCACTTGGCCTGTTTATATGCTTTGGTTCTATGAGCAAAGTTTCAGTTGTAAGGCTCCCGATCCGCTTCCTTATCTGGGTGATAAGAGGGACACCTCTTATGTTGCAGCTCCTTATCATATACTATGGACCTGGTATATTTATGGGTATCAACATCTGGGGAAGTAGTACAGACGGAAGATTTATAGCAGCTCTTGTAGCTTTTGTTATCAACTATGCATGCTATTTTTCAGAAATATACAGAGGTGGGATCCAGTCTATACCTTATGGTCAGTACGAAGCCGGAATGGTTTTGGGGCTTACTAAAAGGCAGATATTTAATAAGATCATCCTTCTTCAGCTTATTAAGCGCATAGTTCCGCCTATCTCCAATGAGATAATAACCCTTGTCAAGGATACTTCACTGGCAAGAGTCATAGCAGTGTATGAGATCATCTGGAATGGTCAGGCATTTATCAAGAGTAGTGGAATAATCTGGCCGCTATTTTATACAGGAGCGTTCTACCTTGCATTTAGCGGACTCCTTACATGGCTGTTTGGATATATTGAGAAAAAACTGGGATATTTCAAATAAACAGTCGTTAGTTTCAAAAGGGACTTTTGGAACTGGTGTGCTGACTCGTACATATTTGATCAAATATGAATGAGTCAGTATACCAGCCTAATATCATCATTATAGGAAAAATATATGCCAATTTTAGAAGTTAAAGATTTAAAAAAGAAATTTGAAAACACACAGGTCTTAAAGGGAATAGATTTTGAACTTGAAAAAGGCCAGACTATATCTATAATAGGATCTTCAGGAAGTGGCAAGACAACACTTCTTAGATGCCTCAACTTCCTTGAGACAGCTGATGAAGGTACGATATCAGTAAATGGTAAGATTATATTCGACGGCAGAAATCCTGTTACAGATCCCAAAGAGCTTAGGAAGATGAGACTTCACTTCGGACTTGTTTTCCAGCAGTTCAATCTTTTCCCGCAGTATACAGCCCTTGAAAATGTAACATTGGCGCCGCTACTTGGCGCTGATACAGCAGACAAAGATGTCATCATAGAACATGGTAAAGAGCTTCTGGAGCAGATGGGACTCTCAGATAGGATGAGCAATTATCCACATCAGCTATCTGGCGGGCAGCAGCAAAGAGTTGCCATAGCAAGAGCTCTTGCTCTAAAGCCTGACATACTGTGCTTTGATGAGCCTACATCAGCACTTGACCCTGAACTTACAGGCGAAGTCCTTAAAGTTATAAGAGGCCTTGCAGACAAGAAGACCACCATGATAATCGTAACCCATGAGATGGCATTTGCCAGAGATGTGGCAGATACAGCTATCTTCATGGACGATGGCATCATATTAGAACAAGGCCCTGCAAGAGACCTCATCGATAACCCTAAGAAAGAACGAACCAAGCAGTTTCTTTCAAGCCTCTCAAAATGACACCCAGGGACAGAGACAATGTCATTTAGATAAGAGTTCACTATCTCCACCTAACATTTAAAATTAAATATTTTCCCGAAATCAGAGGTGAAATACCCTCTGATTTTTTTACATTTTTCTGCGAAAAATGCTTGACAAGTCAGCCCAAAAATGTTGCCGCGCCTTGATTATAAGACATTTTTATGGAGGTGCTGACATGTCATTTACTGTTGCTGAAATACGCAAAAATCTTGTCTCTGTCCCTGGGGGCATTTTGAGATATTTACTC
This sequence comes from Butyrivibrio fibrisolvens, assembly GCF_023206215.1. Lineage (NCBI taxonomy): Bacteria > Bacillati > Bacillota > Clostridia > Lachnospirales > Lachnospiraceae > Butyrivibrio > Butyrivibrio fibrisolvens. Next base: position 29,097 of record NZ_CP065800.1, on the reverse strand, counting down.
GCACATACAATAGAACTTGTTGTATTATAATTGGAGTGTAATTGAAGGAGAATTATTTGGTATGAAAAAAGTAATAGCTGAAATACTACTTGGATCATTGCTGTTATCTGGATGTTCTAATATAGGAGATTCAATAAGACTAGAAGATGAAGCTAAAACAGCTGATTCAGTAGCAGATGATATATCCGCTGATGAATCTTCACAGGATGACGCTACTAAAGGCGACTCTTCTCAAGATGATACTAAAGATGATACTAAAGATGATAATTCCGGAGCGGATAAGATATCAGAAGAATGGAAATCCTACAAAGATAAGACAAGCAGAGTATTATAAAAAGTATACAGAAGTTGTATATGATGTTGATGGTAATGAACTGGTATTCACAATTCTTCCAGATATGACTATCTTTAATATCATGATTGATTACAAGAACTAAAGGATGAGAAAAGACAATGAATTTCAAAGTATTTCCAAAAACTCAAAGAGGTAAAGCAAGTAAAAATACTTCCAAAAAGCTTCCTCTTCCAATAAGAATACTAAGAATCATCTTAATTGCAGTAGCTTCTATTCTTGTATTATCAGTTCTTCTGGTAGCATTTCTTCGTACTACCAATTATATGCATCACAAGATAGAACTAAAAGATGGTATCAATGAGACTACATATCTTGATATAAATGGCCAGAAGCAGTACGTAATGATGATGGGACAGGATACTGCTAATCCTGTTATAATCTATCTTCACGGAGGCCCTGCAGGTCCTGATACTTTCATAACCTATAGCTTTACAGATTATCTGACAGATGAGTATACAGTTATAGGCTGGGATCAAAGAGGCTGCGGAAGGACGTATTACAAGAATGCCAAGAATGATCCTGATAACGATACAGCCACTTTTGAACAGGCTCTTAATGACTTAGATGTACTTGTGTCGTATGCGTGTGAGAGATTTGGCAAGGACAAGGTTATCATCATGGGGCATTCTTATGGAACTGTTCTTGGAAGTGTTTATGTTCGAAGACACCCTGACAAAGTTAAAGCATACATAGGAATAGGCCAGATGGTATCTATTGAAGATGCAGACAGATACAGTTACAAAGATGCTATTACTAAGGCAAGAGCAGCAGGAGATGACATAACTGAACTTGAAAAGGCATATGATGAGTTTTGTAAGGATCCTGGAATACCCACTCTTTTATCACTTAGAAATCTAACAAGTAAATATCACCCTGTGACTAGAGAAGCTGACCAGTTCGGCCTTGCACTCTTTTCCCCATATGCAGGAATAGATGATATCAGATGGTTTGGCAAGCAGATGGGAGATGTAAATAAGTTTGTTGCACTTAATCATAATCTCTTTGATTACATAATGACCTTCAATGCTTATGATGATGGAACAAGTTATCAGATGCCTGTTTGTATCATACAGGGAGAAGAGGACTGGGTGTGCCCGACAGACAAGGCTTCAGAATACCTGGATGCTATAGAAGCTCCTTATAAGAAGCTGTATATAATAGATAAGTGTGGACACGATGTTCACTGCGCACAGCCCAAAGAGTTCTGCAAAGATCTGAAAGAATTTCTGGATTCAAGTAATTAATTACACTAAGGAAAGTAGCAAGTGGTCCCTGGAGACGGGGACAAAAAGGATTTTAAGAAAAAACTATGGATGCAAGAGAAGTATTAAAAACATATTTTGGATATGACTCATTTAAAAAGGGTCAGGATGAGATAATAGAAGCTATATTGTCAGGCCGGGATGTACTGGCGATCATGCCTACAGGTGCCGGTAAGTCTATCTGTTATCAGGTTCCTGCACTTATCATGCCGGGGATTACAATAGTAATCTCCCCCCTCATATCCTTAATGCAGGATCAGGTCAAGTCACTTAATGATGCAGGAATCCATGCGGGATTCATCAACTCATCACTTACAGACAGGCAGATTCAACTTGTATATTCAAGAGCAAGCGAAGGGGCCTACAAAATACTGTACGTAGCACCGGAACGACTTGAGAGCAGTGATTTTATCGAGTTCGCCAGTAAGACAAAGATATCAATGGTCACTGTGGATGAAGCTCACTGTATATCCCAGTGGGGTCAGGATTTTAGACCCAGCTATCTTGGGATAGTGAATTTCATAGATCGCCTTCCCAAAAGACCTGTTGTAAGTGCATTTACAGCTACTGCTACAATGGAAGTCAAGGAAGACATTTCCTGCATATTAAAGCTTCAGGATCCTAAGACAGTTATCACAGGCTTTGACAGAGAGAATCTATACTTTGATGTTGAGATTACTAAGCAAAAAGATGATTATGTCCTTGACTATATCAAAAAACATCCTGATGAAAGCGGCATAATATACTGCGCGACCAGAAATAGCGTAGATACTTTGTATGAACTACTGTCAAAAGAAGGAGTGCCGGTGGCAAGATATCATGCAGGGATGACTAATCAAAGCAGAAAAGAAAGCCAGGATGATTTTATCTATGACAGATGCCCCGTGATCATAGCAACCAACGCATTCGGAATGGGTATCGACAAATCCAACGTAAGATTCGTCATTCATTACAATATGCCCCAGAGCATGGAGAACTACTATCAGGAGGCAGGTCGTGCCGGCAGAGACGGCGAGTCTTCAAGGTGTATACTTCTTTTTTCTCCAAAAGATATAATCATTAACAAATTCCTGTTAGAACATAAAGACTTTACAGATATACCGAGTGAAGACGTTATTCTTATCAAGGAAAGAGATATGAGAAGGCTCAATGTCATGGAGGGGTATTGTAAGACGACAGGATGCCTTAGGAATTATATACTTGAATATTTTGGAGAAAAAAATACAGAGCCCTGTGATAATTGTGGTAACTGCCATAAACATTTTATTGAAGAAGACAGAACAGAAGATGCCAAAAAAGTAATAAACTGCGTATTCGAGACAAGAGGAAGGTACGGCCTTAATATCATATTAGGGACACTTCTTGGTGCTAACAGAGCAAGACTCAAAGAACTTGGCATCGTGAATTACAGAACTTATGGCACACTTAAAGACAGGTCAGAAGCTGATCTTAGGATTCTTATAAATCAGCTTATCCTGGACGGGTATCTGTGCCAGACTGCTGACAAGTACAGTGTGATCCAGTTAGGTGATATAACCCCGTTAAAAGATCCGGCTACCCGTGTCATAGTTAGGACGACGCAGGCTAAGGAACCTGATAGTAATAAAGTAAGACAGATCAAGAAGAAAACAGATAGTCTTACCAAAGCTGGTTACGATCTTTTTGATATACTTAAAGCACTTAGAACTCAGATTGCCAGAGAAGAAGGCATGCCGCCATATATCGTCTTTAGTGATAAGACTCTCATCGATATGAGCGCAAAGGCTCCTCTTGACAGGGCAGCAATGCTGAACGTATCAGGTGTTGGTGAGATGAAATATGACAAGTATGGTCAGAGATTCATAAACGCCATAAGTTCATATTTAGACGAACATGAGGGAGTAGTAACCGCTATAACAGATAGCCAGGACGAAGCTGCAGATAATATTAAGGATGCAGCACCAGCACCTGCTAAAACTAAGGCCAAAGGTTCAAAAGGTTCAACAGCTCCAAAGGGGCATAAAGTCCCCTTTTATCTAAATCCTGAAGATGAAGATAAATATGAGTACAAAGACCTGTGCCTTGTATCTGAGATCAAAGATGAGCTTAACAGGATATCAACAGCAGACAATGCCAAGAATATATTCGGTACAGATATAACGAAATTCCTTACAGAAATGGGTTATATCGCAGAGAAAAATATAGGCGGAAGATTTATGATGGCTCAGACTGATGAGGGCCTTTCTAAAGGTATAGTTACTACTGAGAAAGTCAGTCAAAAAGGCAATACCTATCCGGTTCTGCTGTACCCAAAGCAGGTTCAGATGGAGATAGTAAGGCATTATGTGAAGTAAAGTAAAATAACTGATGATAAGAATCTTTGCCCTTATCTATTACTTATGTTATTATATCCATGAAATTTAATGAGACGGAAGGTGTTTACGGGTAGCTATACTTGCTACTGCGTAAGTGAAAAGGGAAGCGGGTGCAAATCCCGCACGAGCTCGTCACCGTGTTTTGTCTGGAATATATGCGTTCTTGCAAGTTGATCTTATATTGATGAACCTGCGTATAGGACTGCATAGCATCCAAGTCTCTTTCAATATGCCACTGGATAACTGGGAAGGCGAAAGAGACCATGCAATCAGCCGGGAGACCTGCCTGTCGTCGTACAAGGGTAACCAAGTCACGAGGAATTGACTGTACGAAGCTTTATGGTAAATGCTATTTTGGCATTTGCTTTAAACTTGTGTGCAAAAAGTCTTCGCTACTTGGTGAAGGCTTTATTTTTTTATCTAGGAGGAAATATTATGAAGAAAAAATTTCTGGCAGTACTTCTGACTGCAGCGATGTCATTTACAACTGTTGCCTGCGGACAGAATAGTTCAGGCCAAGATGAAACTGCTTCTAATGAAGCATCTGTAGAAAACACTGCACAGGCAGATGAAAATGCTGATGCTACCCAGGCAGAAACAGCTGCGGCAGATGCTGATGAAAAAGAAGGCGTTTTGGAAGACGGAACATATCAGGCTACATTTACTACAGACAGCACCATGTTCCATGTTAATGAAGCATATGATAATAAAGGAATCCTTACCGTAGAAGACGGCGAGATGACTATCCATATCACACTTCCATCCAAGAATATAGTAAATCTATTCCCTGGAAGCGCTGAGGATGCTCAGAAAGAGGGTGCAGAGCTTCTCGAGCCTACAATAGATACTGTAACATATGCAGATGGAACTACAGAAGAAGTTAACGGTTTCGATGTCCCTGTACCATACCTTGATGAGAGCTTTGCACTTGCACTTATAGGAACTAAGGAAGTATGGTATGACCATCAGGTAACAGTATCTGATCCGGTACCTTACGAAGGAGATGAAGATCAAATGGCAGCAGATAAGGTGGCAGATCTTATTGATTCAATCTACGTTCAGGAATATACAGATGATACATATGAAAACTGCGAGAAAGCAAAGGAAGCCTGGGACGCTCTTACAGATACTCAGAAAGAGCTTGTAGAAGGCGAGTATGCTGATCCTGATTACTTCGGAAGAGATACAGGAGATGCTTCCAAGGACGATCCGCTCAACGGCGATGATATAGGAGACAACGAGATCCTTGTAGTTAGCTTTGGTACATCCTTCAATGATAGCAGAGTCAAGGATATAGGCGGAATCGAGAAGGCTCTTCAGGAGGCATATCCTGACTACTCAGTAAGAAGAGCATTCACAGCTCAGATCATCATCAACCATATCTATGCAAGAGATGGTGAGAAGATCGACAATGTAGATCAGGCTCTTCAAAGAGCAGTAGATAATAATGTTAAGAATCTGATAGTTCAGCCTACACACCTGATGCACGGCGCTGAGTATGACGAGCTTGTTGAAACTCTTGCCCAGTATGAAGATAAATTCGAATCAGTAGCTGTAGCGCAGCCCCTTCTTGGAGAAGTTGGTGATGATGCAACAGTTATCAATGAAGACAAGGAAGCTGTAGCCAAGGCTATAACAGCTGAAGCTGTAAAAGAGGCAGGATATGCAGACCTTGACGAAGCTAAGGAAGCAGGAGTTGCCTTCGTATTCATGGGTCACGGAACATCGCATACAGCTAAGGTTACATACAGCCAGATGCAGACTCAGATGGATGAACTTGGCTATGACAACGTATTCATCGGAACTGTAGAAGGTGAGCCTGAAGAAACAGAGCTTTCAAACATAATCGAGGCTGTTAAAGCTGCAGGTTATACTAAAGTAGTTCTTCGCCCTCTTATGGTCGTAGCAGGTGATCATGCCAACAATGACATGGCAGGCGATGAAGAGGATTCCTGGAAGAGCGGCTTTGAAGCAGATGGAAGCTTTGAAGAAGTAAGCTGCCAGATCCTTGGACTTGGCGGCATCAAGGAAGTTGAAGATATCTATGTTGAGCACACAGGTGCAGTTATAAAATAATAAAACTTTATGGGAAAAAAACTAAAGCATTTATTTGAAATAACAAAATGGTTGTTTCTGATCATCTTTTCCCTATGTCTGGTTGGATGCGGTGGGATTTCCGATGGGGAATACACCGCATCTGTTGTAATGACAGGCGGAAGCGGGAAAGCGTATATAGAAAGTCCTTGCAAAGTTACTATTACAGATGGACAAGCGACAGCACACCTTGTATGGAGTAGCCCAAACTATGACTATATGATAGTGGATGGCGATACATATTATCCTGTTAATAAGGAGGGCAACTCTGAATTCGATATACCTGTGACTTTGGGCAAAGAGATGAAGGTTCAGGCAGATACTACTGCCATGAGTACCCCTCATCTTATTGACTATACTCTTTATATAACGCTGGATGATAGCACATATGGCAATAATCCTATAGATTCTGATAATGACAACAGTTCCGGTGCAAAAAGTGATATTAAGACCATCAGATATTCCATGGATCCTCCCAATATAGAAGGACTGACCTATATATCAACAGATGAGAATACTTATGCTAAGTGTTTTAAGATCCATAGATATGAGGATGGTTATACAGTTATAAGTATAGATGATGGAAGATCATATCTTCTTATACCTGAAGATAAGAACCTTACAGATGACATCTTAGAAGGTATATCAAAAAAATATACAGATGGCGAGGCGGAAGTGATAATCCCGCTCCATATGCCACTTGACAGTATATATCTTGCAGCATCGGGAGCTATGTGTCATTTTGACTCCATAGGAGCAGTCAGTGCTATAACAATGTCCGGAATAGAAGCAGATGACTGGTATATAGACAGCGCAAGAGAAGCGATGAACAGTGGAAGCATAGTATACGGTGGTAAGTACAGCGCTCCTGACTATGAACAGATTGTGATGTCGGATATAGATCTTGCAATTGAGAATACCATGATACTACATGTCCCCAAAGTTCAGGAGAAACTCGAACAGCTTATGATACCTGTATTTATAGACAGATCAAGCTATGAAGAAGATCCTCTTGGAAGATGTGAATGGATCAAGGTATATGGAGCCATGACCGGACTTGAAGATGAAGCAAGTTTGTCTTTTGATAAGCAGGTTCGGAGCGTAGAAAGCCTTGATCTTGATAATATTAATGGCAAAAAAGTTGCTATCTTCTCTATAAACTCTAATCATCAGATAGTTACAAGAAGCAGCGAAGACTATTTTGCCAAAATGGTTGAAATGGCAGGTGGAACATATCTTGGTCCTGAATCTGATATGAATAGTACATCGCAGATGACCATAAGCATAGAAGCTTTCTATGAATACGCACTTGATGCAGATATTCTTATATATAATCAGGCGATCGAGGATGCACCTTCTTCACTTGAACAGCTTATAACGACAGATGCCACATTTGCGGACTTTAAGGCAGTGAGTACAGGTGATGTCTGGTGTACAGACAAGTCAATATATCAAAGCTCTGACAAGACAGGAACGATTATTGAAAATTTATACGCAATTATCATGGACCAAAAAGAAGAAACAGATTTTTTCTATATGCTGAAATGATATCGTAGCAACAAAACTTGAACTATAAAAATACAGGAGTGACACGTTGGCTAAGAATTTGATGATCCAGGGCACTATGTCCGGAGTAGGCAAGAGCATATTGACAGCAGGAATACTTAGAGTTTTGAAACAGGATGGATATAAGGTTGCCCCCTTTAAGTCGCAGAATATGGCTCTTAATTCGTATGTGACAAAAGAAGGAAGGGAGATAGGGCGGGCGCAGGCTCTTCAGGCACAGGCTTGCGGACTTGACCCATCATCAGATATGAATCCTATCCTTATAAAACCCATGGGAGATACTACGTCTCAGATAATCGTGAACGGACTTCCCCTTGGCAATATGAAAGCAAGAGACTATTTTAAAAATAAAAAAAGTCTTATTCCTGATATACAAGCAGCTTATGACAGACTATCCAGTGATGCCGATATCATAGTGATAGAAGGAGCAGGGAGCCCTGTAGAGATCAATCTAAGAGACAATGATATAGTCAATATGGGACTTGCCCAGATACTGGATGCACCCGTACTTCTTGCAGGAGACATAGATCCCGGCGGAGTATTTGCCCAGCTCCTTGGAACAGTCAGCCTTATGTCACCGGAAGAAAGAAATAGAGTCAAGGGACTTATCATTAATAAGTTCAGGGGAGATGTAACTTTATTAGAACCCGGGCTTTCAATGTTCAAGAAATATTGCGACATCCCTTTTGCAGGAGTTGTTCCTTATACGAAGCTGTCGCTTGATGAAGAAGACTCAGTCTCCCAAAGACTTACTGTAAATAATAAGTTCAAAAATAAAAACTTAGTGATAAATACATATAGCCGCGTTATAAACAAAAGTATTACTGACAGAGATGATAATACAAGGAATCTTATCATAGCAGTAATAAGACTTCCCTATATCAGTAATTACACGGATTTTACCATCTTTGAAAATATTGATGGAGTAGATCTTTATTATATTGATGATCAGGATAGCCTTGATAAAGCTGATCTTGTCATAATACCAGGGACCAAGAATACTATAGAAGACCTTAAATGGCTTAGAAAAAAAGGCTTGTCTGATAAAATACAGGAGCTTTCCTGTAAGGAAGTTCCTATCATCGGTATCTGTGGCGGATTTCAGATGCTTGGAAAGAGCATAGCAGATACAAGCGGCGTAGAAGGCGGCGGAGTAGTCAAGGGACTTGGACTTCTTCCTATAGAAACAGAATTTACAAGTTACAAGAACCTAAGACAGGTAAGTGCTATAACGCCTAAGTTAAGCGGATTTTATGAGCCTGTCTCAGATACTCCCATATCAGGATATGAGATTCATATGGGAAGCAGCATTTTGGATGATAGTACTGATCACGAAGACTGCGTTATAACCCGCAAAAATGTACTTGGAACCTACATCCACGGAATCTTTGATACGCCTTCATTTACACAAAAGCTAATAAAGCTATTATATGAAAAAAATGGAATAGATAGAGATATCCCTGTCGTAGAAGAACTATCTGTAACGCAGGACAGAGAACTTGACAGACTGGCAGATGTATTAAGGCAGAGTCTTGATCTTGAACTGATATACAGGATTATAGGCTTGTAGGATATCCACTAGCTTTAGATGAAAAGAAACTTATCGATTCTACGAAATTGATTTTGAAATGGATCATGAATTTTAGAGGACCATTATGGAATTAAAGCATATACTTCCTTCTGATATAGAGAAGGAGAGTTTTAGAATTATAAAACAAGAGCTTGATATCATGGGTAAGAGTATATCAGACGATCTTGAACCTACAGTTATCAGGGCTATACATACAACAGCAGATTTTGATTATGCTGATACGCTTGTCTTTTCTGATAATGTTATTGATAAGGCCAAAGCTGCAATACAAAATGGAGCTCATATAGTGACAGATACCAACATGACTCTTGCAGGTATCAATAAAAAGACACTTTCAAGATATGGCGGAGAAGTTCACTGCTTTATGGCAGATGAAGATGTAAGTATGATGGCCAGGCAGATGCAGGTCACAAGAGCTGTTGTCAGCATGGACAAGGCACTTAAGATAGATGCTCCGCTTATCTTTGCAATTGGAAATGCACCAACTGCTCTTATAAGACTAAGAGAACTGATCGATGAAAAGAAGCTTCGCCCGGAGCTTATAATAGGCGTACCTGTTGGATTTGTAAATGTGGTAGAGGCCAAGGAACTGATCCTTGAAACAGATATCCCTTACATTATAAATAGAGGCAGAAAAGGCGGAAGCACAGTTGCTGCAGCTATATGTAACTCAATCTTGTACAACATGACGTAAGAGCCCCAAAAACTTTACAGGTCAGGCAGTATATAAAGGCTTTTTGGAAAAACTACTATGAACGATCATTATATAGAAAAATCCGGCAAAAAGTTAAGATACGGTTTTACTACAGGAAGCTGCGCAGCAGCTGCCTCCAAGGCTGCTCTTATCATGCTTATCACAGGCAGTGATATTCATACTGCCTGTATCTCTACGCCGGGAGGCATTAACTTTAATGCAGAGATAATAGATATACATAGAGAAGAAGACTATGTAAGCTGCGCTGTAGTCAAAGACGGCGGAGATGACCCTGACGTGACTACAGGATCAAAGGTATGTGTAAGGCTTAAGCTTACTGATACTAAAGGTATATTTATAGACGGCGGAGAGGGCGTGGGAAGAGTTACAAAGCCAGGTCTTGATCAGCCTATAGGTAATGCTGCCATTAACTCTGTTCCAAGGAAGATGATAAAAGAAAATCTTGAAAATATACTTATAGAATATGGCATCGAGGATAAAGGAGTATCCGTTATCATAAGCGTTCCAAATGGAGAAGTGCTTGCCGAAAAGACTTTCAATCCAAAGCTTGGAATTGTGGGAGGTATATCCATCCTGGGAACTACCGGAATAGTCGAACCTATGAGCGATAGGGCTGTAATTGATACAATCCGTGTTGAGACCAAGGTAAGAAAAGCTCAAGGAAGTGACATACTAATGGTAGCTCCCGGCAATTATGGACTGTCATTTCTAAGTGAAGTTTACAAGATAGATGCTACAGATGTAGTCCTTTGCTCTAATTTTGTCTATGACGCTGTTAATATCGCTGCAGATGAGGGCTTTTCCAGACTTCTTTTTGCAGGTCATATAGGTAAGCTTGTCAAGGTTGCAGGAGGCATCAAAAATACTCACTCCATGTATGGAGATCACAGGATGGAGATTCTATCTGATATTTGCAAGAAGATCCTTGATGCACAAACATATGAGTCTATAAAAGCTGATCTTATGGAATGCGTCATGACAGGTGAAGCTGTGAGGATCATAAATACAACAGGTAAAGGCGATATTATTTTTGACAATATGGCACAGTCTATCAAAGATCATATGCAAAAATGGTCAGGTGATACTCTGGAAGTTGAAGTAATAGTCTTTGCCGGTGAAAATGAAGAACTTGTTGCAACAAGCCATGCACATGAATGGATAAAGGAAGAGACATGAGGTTAATATGGTACATTTTGTAGGAGCTGGCCCCGGAGCCGCTGATCTTATAACCATCAGAGGAAAAGAGCTTATAGAAAAAGCTGATGTAATAATATATGCAGGATCTCTTGTAAATCCCAAGCTTTTGGATTATGCCCAAAAAGGCTGCGAGATCCATGACAGCAGCAGACTGGATCTTGATGAAGTAATAAATATTATACTTAAAGCTGAGCAAGATAACAAAACAACAGTCAGACTCCATACAGGTGATAGCAGTATCTACGGTGCCACAAGAGAGCAGATGGATATCCTTGATAGAAAAGGGATTGAATATGATACAACTCCCGGTGTCAGCTCTTTTTGCGGAGCGGCAGCAGCTCTTAACATGGAATATACACTTCCGGGGATAAGTCAGAGCGTTATCATTACAAGAATTGACGGAAGGACAGGCGTTCCTGAAAGGGAATCTGTAGAAGCTCTTTCAAGTCATGGTGCGACTATGGTATTTTTCCTGTCTGCAGGTCAGACGAAGAGGTTATCAGACAGGCTTATAAGTGCAGGAGTTTCCAAGGATACACCATGTGCTCTTGTGTATAGAGCAACCTGGCCTGATGAGCAGAAATATGTATGCACACTTGAACAGCTCCCCCAGGTCGCCAAAGAACACAACATAGACAGACAGGCACTTATCATAGTAGGACAGGCCGTAGCCCAGAGCGGATATGAGCTGTCAAAACTGTATGCACCTTCATTTACTACCGGCTATAGAAAAGGTAAAGATGTTTATGAAAAGTGAGCTTAATAAAAGAGATCCTAACAAAAGTAAACTTAATGAAAATAAGCATGATAAAAGTAACCGGATAAGTAGTGATCAAAGGATCATAATAGTATTTGTCTTTTTGGTATTGGCGGCTTTTGCTGCTTTTGTACTTAATCTTTTCATAGGCAATGTGAGTATCGGTATAGATGATGTGATAAGGATACTGACAGGTATCTCCAAAGATACCAAGAAGGTAAATATCATAATGAATATAAGGCTTCCCAGAACCATTATGGCATTTATACTTGGAGGAGCTCTTGCTGTGGCAGGTTTTCTGCTTCAGACCTATTTTTCCAATCCGATAGCAGGCCCATATATCCTTGGAATATCCTCCGGAGCTAAGATGGTAGTTGCTATTCTTCTTATAGTTGTAGCAAGGACAGGCTTTTACGTCAGAGGATATATGCTGGTATTGTCAGCATTTGTAGGTGCGGTCATAGCTACAGGTTTTATCATAATCATATCAAGAAGTGTTAAGAATATGGCTGCTTTACTTGCTGCAGGCATTATGATCGGATATATCTGCAGTGCTGTAACGGACTTTCTTATAGCTTTTGCAGATGACTCGGACATAGTCAATCTCCATAGCTGGTCTCAGGGCAGCTTTTCAGGCGCTGATATGGAAGGTGCTAAATACTGCCTTGTAATAGTGACAATATCTTTTGTTTTAGTAATGCTTTTGTCTAAGAGTCTTGATGCATTCCGATTAGGCGAGTCCTATGCAAGGAGCGTTGGAGTTAATGTAAGGCTGTGCAGATTTCTTATCATCACCTTGTCAAGTCTGTTGTCTGCCTGTGTTACAGCATTTGCAGGTCCTATCTCTTTTATCGGGATAGCAGTTCCATTTCTTATGAGAGAGGCGCTTAAGTCTTCTAAGCCGGTCATACTGATCCCTGCATCCTTCATATCAGGAGCGATATTCTGTCTTTTTAGTGATCTACTGGCAAGGATGCTGTTTGCACCTACGGAGCTTAACGTATCAGCGGTGACCTCTCTTTTTGGAGCACCGCTAGTTGTATTTATGATAATGAAAAGGCATGGGAGAAGTGAGTACTGATATGGATATAAAAATAGAAGGACTTACGGCTGGCTATCGCGATCATATAGTTATAAAAAATATGTCTCTTGATATCGATAGAGGCGATATAGTATCTCTGATAGGCCCAAACGGAGGCGGCAAGTCTACAGTTTTGAAGACTATATCCGGCGAGCTTAGGTCTCTTGGCGGAGTAGTTTGTATAGGCAAAGAGGATATAAGAGAGATTCCTTTAAGGCGGTTATCAAAGACCATGTCCATTGTAAATACTACAAGGGTTAATCCGCAGCATATGAGCGCATTTGACGTAGTCTTATCAGGCAGACTTCCTTACAGTGATTTTGGACTTTTTAAGAAAGAAGATACAGAAAGCGCCATATCTGCCTGTTACATGATGAATATAGACAAGCTGAGCAGCAAACCTTTTTCATCCCTTAGTGACGGCCAGAAGCAAAGGACACTGATAGCAAGAGCAATCTGTCAGGATCCAAAGATATTGATAATGGACGAACCAACATCCTATCTTGATATAAGACATAGATTTGAACTTATGGATGTTTTAAGGAAGCTGTCTGACAAAGGTGTTAGCATCATCATGTCCCTTCATGAACTTGACCTTGCACTAGAGATATCAGACAAGGTACTACTTGTCAGAGATGATGGGACATGCACTTTTGAAAGTCCTAAGGAAGTTATAGACAAAGAGCAGCTTAAGGACCTCTTTGGATTATCAGATGATATGTATAAAAAGGTCAGACGGCAGTTTATGAATTGACATAGTAAAAACGTCGGAAGGTACCAGATATGTATACAGCTAATACAGGAATATACAGATTTATATGCTTCACAGATGCAGGAAGAGAGCTGATGGAACGTTTGTGCTCTAGTATAGAACATCAGTCTGAACCTAAGGAATGTCCTGTAAAGGAATATTCATCTGAATTTAATGAGAATCCTGTGAAGGAATATTCTTCTGAATCTAAAAATTCAAGCCTTTCGGACTGGACTTTTGATAACTTTAGTAAAGGTAATATCCTTGTATTTATAGGAGCAATAGGTATAGCAGTAAGAGCCGTTGCCCCTTTTATCAAGGACAAAACCACGGATCCTGCCGTAATCGTAATAGATGAAAAGGGAAGATTCGTTATCCCTGTTTTGTCAGGGCACCTTGGAGGCGCAGTTGATGCTGCAAGGTACCTTGCCGGGATAATAGGAGCAGTACCTGTACTTACAACTGCAACAGATGTTAGAGATGAATTTGCTATAGATGTCTTTTCTTCTTCCAACGATATGGCCATAGGTGATATGCATAAGGCCAAGGAATTTACAGCCAGGATCCTTGCAGGGAGTGATGCGCAGTTTACAGTGACACCATATGTCAAGAAAGACGGCGGCATGTACCTTATTCCTAAGATGCTGGTAGTAGGAATGGGCTGCAGGAGAGGGAAGAGTTTTGATAAGCTATATGTATTTTTAAAAGAAATACTTGATATTAATAACTATGACATAAGATCAGTCAAAGCCTTGGTATCTGTAGATAAGAAAAAAGATGAAGAAGGACTTATCAAACTTTCTGAGTATCTGAATATACCTTTTGTAACATTTTCGCCTGAAGTTTTGATGGAGCAGGTAGGAGATTTTGACCATTCAGATATGGTCATGAAGACGATCGGAGCTGATAACGTATGCGAAAGGGCAGTGAAGGCTTATGGCTGCAGGCAGTTGGCTCTTAAGAAGACTACTAGGGATGGTATGACGATCGCTCTGGGACTTACAGATGTTGATATCGTATTTTAGATTATGAGGTTGTATATGAAATCAAAAAAGCTATGGGTTGTTGGGATAGGCCCGGGAAGTAAAGAAAATATGACATTAAGGGCTATAGATGTCCTTGAATCTTGCGACATAATATGCGGATATACTGTGTACTGTGATCTAGTAAAGCCTTATTTTCCTAACAAAGAATATCTAAGCACACCTATGATGGGCGAAGAAAAGCGTGTTGCAATGGCGCTGCAAAAAGCTGATGAAGGCAATCACGTAGCTCTTATCTGCTCAGGAGATGCCGGCGTATACGGAATGTCAGGACTTTCGTATGAACTTGGAAGAGACTTTCCTGAAGTCGAGATAGAAGTAGTCCCCGGCGTAACTGCAGCTATATCGGGAGCGGCTATACTTGGAGCTCCTCTTATACATGACTTTAGCGTTATAAGTTTAAGTGACAGACTTACTTCAATGGAGCTTATAGAAAAAAGGTTAAGAGCAGCAGCTGGGAGTGATATGGTCATAGTCCTGTACAATCCTGAGAGCAGATCCAGAAAAGGATACCTGTCCCATGCCTGCGATATCCTTCTTGAGACTATACCTGGAGACAGAGTATGCGGTATAGCAAGGAATATAGGAAGAGATGGCCAGAGATATGAAGTCATGAAGCTTTTAGAATTAAAAGATGCTGATGCAGATATGTTCTGTACTGTTTTTATAGGTAACTCTTCTACTAAGAACATTAGTGATGTGATGGTAACTGCAAGGGGCTATAGGGGTGAAAAGAGTGAAAATGTCAGATAGATGTAAAGTTCTTGTATTTGGCGGAACAACAGAAGGACGCATACTTACAGAACATCTTGTGAGGATGCACATAGACCATGAAGTCAGCGTAGCAACCAAGTACGGCAGAGATATATTAAAAGATATTGACGAAGATAATCTCCTTGTTGGGAGAAAAGATGAAGAAGAAATAAGAAAAGTCATTATAGACGGCGGTTTTAATCTTGTGATAGATGCGACTCACCCTTTTGCAACCGAAGTATCAAGGCAGATCAAAAGCGCTTGTAAAGAGCAGGGCGTTACATATCTAAGGCTTCTAAGAGATACAGGCAAAAAGGCATCTTGCAGCGCGGATCATCATGAAGATTTTTCTGCTGAAGTAGATACAAAGGGGACGTCTGATGTTGTCTATGTAGATGATATTCATAAAGCTATAGAAAAACTTAAGAGAGTATCAGGCAATATACTCCTTCTTACAGGCAGTAAGAACCTTGCTGAGATTGCCGGAGGTATTCCTGATAGCAGTAAGAGACTCTATGCAAGAGTTCTTCCAAGTGAAGATAGCATCAGAAAGTGTACTGACGCCGGGCTTTCAGGCAGACAGATAATAGCTATGCAAGGGCCCTTTTCTAAAGAGATGAATATAGCAACTATAAGGGAAGTTGACGCCAAGGCTATACTGACCAAAGAAAGCGGCAGAACAGGCGGATTTGATGAGAAGATAGAAGCAGCTTACAGCTGCGGTATCAAGGCTATCGTTATAAGAAATCCTGAGTCCGTAACGAAGGACTCTAATGGCTATAGTATGGAGGAAATTCTGGATATTATAGAGGGGAAGCCTGGAGATGACCTTGACTATAGTCATGATAACAATAATAAGATCATAACCCTTGCAGGGATAGGACCTGGCGGATCTGAATACTATACACGCGAACTGCTAAAAGCTTTGGAAAGTGCAGATATTATATTTGGAGCTGAAGCTGTGCTAAGAAATCTGGATGCTTCAGTTACAGATAAACTAAAGAATGCAGGTATACCTATTGTAAAGAAATATAATGGAGAGGTAATATACCGATTATTAACTAACTAAGATATAAATGGTATCGTCAATAATAGATATACTAATCCTGTCATTTTGTTTTCAGGAGATATAAGCCTTTGCAGCGGAGCCAAAAAGGCTACAGAAGTTTTTGAGCAAAAGGGATATGAAGTAAGAAGAATAAGTGGTATATCTTCAGTTGCGCTTTTTGCCAATAAGCTGTTTTTAAGTCTGGAAAATGTAAGGATCGTAAGTGCGCATGGCAGGAAGGTTAATGTAAGATATTATGTAGAAGCAAATAAAGAGACTATAATACTTCCTTCAGATGCAGATGATGCACAAAATATCTGCAAGGGTTTGTCTGATCTAAATGTCAGGATTGTTGCAGGATGTAATCTTGGATGCAATGATGAGAAGATCGTTGAGATAAGATCTATTACTAATAAGATTACTAATGATAAAGATGATATAGATGAAAACAAAGGTGATATAGATAAGGATAAATTAAATAAAGATGATATAGATAAGATGGTATTACTATGCAGCCGGGACGATACGAACAATAATATTCTAAATAGTATTGAAGGTAAGACTTTACTATACGTATACAATGAAAATGCTGATAGCAAAATCTATGCAGGCGGTATTTGTGATTCTGACATTATCCGTGGCAAGACACCTATGACCAAGGAAGAGATCAGAGCGCTTTCTATAAGAAAACTGTCATTGTCACAAGATGCTGTTGTATATGATATAGGAGCAGGAACAGGTTCTATATCTTTGGAAGCAGCTTTGTCATCGCCTGATATTAAAGTCTTTGCCATAGAGAAAAATGAAGAAGCTATATCACTACTTTCTCAAAATAAAGAGAAATTCCATGTAAGCAATATGGAGATAGTCAAAGGTATAGCGCCGGATATCTTAAATGATCTTGCTACTCCGACACATGTATTTATAGGCGGCAGCAGCGGCAATATGAGAGATATATTAAAGCTTGTCTATGACAAAAACAAGAATGCGAGGGTAGTTATCAATACGGTTACAGCAGAGTCTTTTGCCGAAGTTATGGACTTATTGAAGGACTATCCTTATTTAGAGCCTGATATAATACAGGTCAGTGTTACAAGATTTAGAAAAGCCGGAAGATATCATCTGGCTGATGCTCTTAACCCTGTATATATTATAACGCTTTGTACTGATCAAGATATTCTATCCAAAAGGTGAGTATGATTAAAGCAAAAGATTTTCCAAGATTTATGGTATGTGCTCCATCAAGTGGCAGTGGCAAGACGCTTATAACCTGTGCTTTATTAAGAATCCTTGAAAAGCACGGATATAAATGTGCATCTTATAAGTGCGGGCCGGATTATATAGACCCTATGTTTCATAGTAAAGTCCTTAATATTCCTTCAAGGAATCTGGATCTTTTTTTGATGGGACATAATGGGATAAAAAAGGCGCTTGTTAAGGGAAGCATTGATAAAGATATAGGTGTCATGGAAGGAGTCATGGGATTTTATGACGGAATGAAAGCTGATTCTGTTAAAGGATCTTCCTATGATATCTGCGCTATAACCGGTACACCTGCTATACTTGTTGTTAATTGTAAAGGAATGAGCAAGTCTGTGATAGCTCTTATAAAGGGCTTTGCTGATTACGACAAGAAAGGCCTTATCAAAGGAGTCATCCTTAATAATATATCATCAATGGTTGCAGATAGTCTTAAGAAAGATATTGAAGATGAGCTTAATATACCGGTTATAGGGATGCTTCCAAAGCTTGCTGAAAGCTTTCTTGAAAGCAGACACCTTGGACTTGTAATGCCATCTGAGATAGAGGATATTCTGGCAAAGATTGACAGGGTCTCGGGTATCCTGGAACAAAGCCTTGACATGGATAAGCTTATAAATATAGCACGATCAATAGGTGATATCCTAAGACCTGGGGATGTGGATGAAGAGACAAGTTATAGTATCAAGGCAGCAGGACTTTCACATGCCACAGAGCCTGTCAGAGTAGGCGTTGCCATGGATGAAGCTTTCTGCTTCTACTACGAAGACAATCTGGATCTTCTTAAAGAGATGGGAGCAAGTATCACATTTTTTTCTCCGATTCATGATCCAAAACTTCCTGAGGTATCAAGGATCATCTTGGGAGGCGGTTATCCGGAGCTGCATGCCGGAGAGTTATCCCAAAATGTATCCATGAAGGAAGAGATATTAAGAGCTGCTAATAATGGTATGCCTATCCTTGCCGAGTGCGGAGGCTTTATGTATCTGCAGGAAAGATTGTCTTCTCCTGATAAAGAAACATATGAGATGGTCGGAGTTTTAAAAGGAAGCGGCAGTATGAGAGACAGACTGGGCCATTTTGGATATGTAACTGTCAGAAGCACATCTGACAATCCGTATCTAAAGGTGGCCGAGGAGATAAGAGCCCATGAATTTCATTATTATGATACGTCGGACAATGGAGATACCTGCCTTCTTACTAAGCCTTCCGGAAAGTCCTGGACGGGGATTCAGGTTTACAAGAATGTTTTTGCAGGATTTGCTCATTTGTATTATCCGTCAAGACCTGAGATGATAGCGAGATTTCTGGCGCTTTGACGAAATGATACCAGGGGCTGGCGAAATGATACCAGGGGACGGAGTAAGGGATTATTTTTGATCTTCAAAATAGTTCCTTACTCCGTCCCCTGATATCATTTCGCCAGCCCCTAGCATCATTTTGCAAATTCCGTTATCATTTCAAAAGCAATTTTCAAAAAGTTGTAATAATCCTCAAAAACTTGCGGCTATATATATGAAAGACAAAAATAAGTCGAAGGGAGCAGATATGGAAGATAGAAATATTGTTGAACTCTTCTTTAAAAAAGAGATCAGCAGGCAATCAGAGAGACAGACAACAAGTATGGAAGCTACTGTAAGATGATTGCCGGCAATATCCTAAAAAGTTTTCAGGATGTAGAAGAATGCATTGATGACACCTACATAAAGCTTTGGAACAAGATACCGCCCAGTAGGCCCATAGCATTCAAAGGTTTTATCGGTAAGATAACCAGAGAACTTGCATATGACAGATACCGCGCAGGAAGTGCCAAGAAAAGAGGCGGCGGTGAGATAGAAGCCGTTTTGGAAGAACTTGATGAGTGTATTCCTGATTCAGGTAGCGTAGAAAGCAGCATCATGGGAAATGAACTCGCAGGCATAGTTTCAGACTTTGTGGGAAAACTTCCAGAGAAAGAAGCTTATATATTCCTGGGCCGTTATTTCTATGCTTATGATATAGCTTTTATAGCTAGGAAGTTTGGAATGACAAAAGGTAATGTCAGTGTGACGCTTACAAGGATCAGGAACAAACTAAAGGAAAGACTTATGAAGGAGGGATATCTGGCCGTATGAACAGTGAGAACTTATTTTTAGCATTAGGTAATGTTGATGACAGACTGATAGAAGACTGCGCTGATTTTTATACAGATGCTGATATGCGTAGAGGAAGAAAAGTTAATAATACAGCATCAACTGGCAAAACATCAGATAATACCTCGCATCATAACAGATCATTATATATCAAAGACTTAGACAACAGGGGGCAGACCATATGACATCAGGAAGAAAAAAATCAGTATTTACAAGAGGCAGGATAGCTTTTATAACATCAATAGCAGCAATACTCGCACTAGTGATATTCTCAGGACTTTGCATCTCACATCCTGCTTTTGCCAAAGATGTACCGCTTGTAGGAGATGTATTTGCAAGTATAGGTTATAAGCTTGGATTTGGCGGATCTTATGACAGCTATGCTACACCTATAACTTCCGATGAAAATGGTAATCCAGGTGAGCTGTCATCAAGTATAAATAATACCACAGTAACACTTCAGGATATATATTGCGATGGTAAGTCTATGTATATAAGTGTTGCGGTAGAATCCAAGGACGCATTCCCAGTTGACCAGATCTATGAAATTGATGGCCTTAAGAGGCTTGAAGTTTTTAATTCCAAGGTTAACTATAGCTTTGCAACAGACAGTACATACCAGAGCTACTGTTTTGACTATATAGAAGGAGAGTTCAAAGACGAGCATACATTTGTAGGATGTATCAAGACTGACCTTGAGAGCGTACTTAGATACGTTCCGGATGATGTCGCTCAAAGCAGTGATCAGCTGTATGACTCTGATGTAGAGTGGAAGTATTATGAGCTGCCTGATACATTTACAGTAGATGTGACTATCAACCAGATTGTTGCAAGTATAGATAATCCTGAAGCAGGTAATCTTTCAGCAGATGAGCTTGGTAGCCTTGATTATCCAAACGAGTATGAGAACTGGTGGATAGACGGACCATGGAAGTTTACATTTGACGTAAATGTTGACAATAAAAGCTCTGTAAGTAAGACAATTGAATTAACCGGTCTGGACAGCGGATTTGATGAGCTTACCGCTACGCTTACTCCTTTTGAACTTGTGCTTTCATATGATCATGATGCTGCCATGGACTATGTTGTAGTTGCTGTTGATGCAAATGGTGTATACATGCCTGGCGAGAATGATATGGATACGATTCCGGTACAAGGCTTTGACACAAGCAGCGTGACAATATATGTCTGCGATTATGATGACTTTATGGATAACTTCAAAGGTCAGCTTCTTGATAATGGAGAGCCTTCATCCAAGGATTGTCGTGATATACTTGAATCCCACGCACTGTTTAGTAAGAATATATCTTTTTAAATGATAAAAAACTGAAACTTCGCACTTGCCAAACATACGCCACCCTTTGAGGCAGCGCCGATGCGGATAGTTTATAATGCATTTTCATATCTTGAAGGTGTTATAATTCAGGGCATGATATCTGGATTTTTATATTCTAGGGTCTGAAACTCGCTTCGCTCAGACATGCAGACCCTAAGAAGAATATAAAAATCCATCTCTCATGCTCCTGAATTTTATAACACCTTCAAAAGATATGAAAATACATTATAAACTATCCGCATCGGCGCTGCCTCAAAGGGTGGCGTATGTTTGGCAAGTGCGAAGTTTGAAATAAAAAATATGAAAAAGATAAAAGATATAAAAGAGATATAACAGATTCATACATCCCACTTACAAAACAGACTCCATCACTTGGAACTTCGTTTTATAAGTGGGAAGTCTGCAATATATTATCTTAAGAAGATGATAGCTTTCATTTAGGGTATCGAGAATCATAGATATTCCGATATATAAGATAAGAGTTTTTGTAGCTATGTTGCTTTATGTACCATTTTGGGAGCTTATTCAAAGGAGGCATTACTGCCATGCCATCTAGTAGAAAGCCGCTAAAAAGAAGCATATTCATAGGATGTACCGCTTTTATACTGCTTCTATGTCTTATACTTAGTATTCTTACATATTTTACCTATACAGATTCTTTGTACGAATCCTATGAGAAGCGAATGGAAGATATCATAGATTATGTGCAAAGTCATATTGATATTGAAGATCTGTCGGAATGTGTAGAAACAGGTGTGGAATCCAAGAAGTATAAAGAGCTTGTGGAATTTATGGATGCGATCATGGAGGATTTCGAGATTCACTATCTGTATATAGTATATCCGATTATTGATGAAAAACCCGGCATGCTCAATATATTGTCTGCTGATACCAAGTACGGAAGGGAGTACGAACCTGATGGGTATTATCTGTGTTCAATATCCTATGATGACTATGCAATTGAGGAACTCCACTTGTATTATGATGCCATGATGACCAATGATGGCAGAGGCATTACCTACTTTAAGGATTTTAGCGCCTGGGGATATGATTACACAGGTCTTAGAGCTTTAATTAATTCTAAAGGTGAAAAATTTGCCCTTCTTTGCGTTGATATTGAAATATCAGAACTTCTCAAAGATATTGGAAACTATACATTTGCTAATATCTTGTTAATTGTATCTCTTGGAACAATATTTATAGCGCTCTTTTTGACCTGGATCAACAGGAACTTCACAGATCCTATAACCAAGCTTGAAAGAAGCGTAGCAGAGTTTGCAGATACTGCACATAAGCAGAAAGATCCCGAGAAGCTTATATACTATGCACCTGACATAAGGACCAGAAATGAGGTCGGATCTCTCAGAGATGCTATAGTCAAACTATCCAACGATATGCGCGCATATATGAATGATATGATAGATGCTCAGGGCAAGGTTGAAGATATGAAGAGTAAGGTCAGCCACATGGATATGGTGGCTTATCAGGATGCCCTTACCCATGTCAAGAATAAGGCCTGGTACGACAATGTTACCAAAAGAGTTGACAATGATATAGCAGATGGCAAAGCGAAGTTTGGCATAGTAATGCTGGATCTAAATAATCTCAAAAAGATCAATGACAATTACGGCCATGATCATGGTAATGATTATATTGCGGGAGCATGTCATGAAGTATGTATCATATACGACCATTCTCCGGTATTCAGGATAGGGGGAGATGAGTTTGTGGTTCTTTTGGAAAAGAATGATCTGGATAATAAAGATGTGCTGTACCAAAAACTAAGGGATACTTTTGACAAGATATCAAAAGATGAGAGTAAAGAGCCGTGGGAGCGTTACAGTGTTGCTGCCGGAATGGCTATATATGACAGTTCTATAGATAAGTCCATGGACGATGTCTTCAAAAGAGCAGATGAACTTATGTATCAAGACAAGATGGAATCCAAGATGGCACGAGGTTGATGGGGTGGCACTTGCCAAACATACGCCACCCTTTAAGGTGGCGTATGTTTGGCAAGTCCGAAGCTTGAATTTATAAAAATAGACCGGCAAGCATTTCTTACTTGCCGGTTATATATCGTGTCGTATCATCCGGGGATGGCGCAGTTTTTGAATAATTCTGTTAGAACGTCTTCCATTATTCCAAATGTCCAGTATCCAAAAAATACTGATAATATTCCGAATACGATATATATTATATTTATGATAACTGCGATAGTGCACCAGTTTCTGTTATTCTTATTTTTATAAGTGCATAGACCTATGATTGCAAGAATAAGACCAATTACTGGAAGTAGTATAGAGCAGATAACTGCTACTATAGCAAGAGCATTGCTTTCTCCATTCATAGAAGATCCCTGATTGCTATATGAACTGCCTGCATTATACGAATTCTGATTATTACCGGCATATGCCTGATTTGCAGTCTGACTTTGAGCTGTAGACTGAGCTGCGCTTACACCTGTTGGCTGACCGCAGCCGCTGCAAAAAGCATCGTCATCATTTAGTTGTTTTCCACATTTAGAACAATACATCATTTAAAATTTCCCCTTTTCTTTTTTCAATATTAGCTCATGCCTTGACATGATTTTAATCCTTCCCATAACATGGCAAATGAATTTAAAAAGACACAGGCAAATACAAGCAATGCAATGATGATTATTAGATTGATCACTATTGCAATCTTGCACAGATTCTTATTCTTCTTAGTCTTGTAATTGGTATGACCTACCAGCGCAAGAATAATACCGACTGCCGGAAGGAAAAAGAAATAACAATTGCAATAATTGCAAGAGTGTTATCTTCCTTTGTTACAGGTTCCTGCTGATTATAAGGTGGAATAGAAGAAGTCTGATCTGTATATGAATTGTCTGAACTAGTCTGATTCATATAAGAACTTGTTGAAATGGACTGGCTCTGAGATGGAGCCTGACCTGTGTTTATTCCTGTTGGCTGACCGCAGCCGCTGCAAAAAGCATCGTCATCATTTAGCTGCTTTCCACATTTAGAACAATACATCATTTTGAAATTCTCCCTTTAACTTTTTTCGATGCCATAAACTATAAAATAGTTAAAGTTTTTTGTCAAATTAAGACGATGATGAGGAGATTAGGCCTGAACTGTTAATGATACTGACAGAGGGCTTCGTATTGAGTACACCTTATTAAGCAATATGGATAGCATGCAATATAGTTGTTGAAAATTTATTCCTTCTTTTTTATTATATATATAGGCGGAATATATATATATAAATCAAACTTCGCGGTAGTTTGACAGTTGCATAAATAAATTATACCTTGCAGGCCGCTTGTGGTCTGCATTTTTTATGTCAAATTTATTGTTTTTATATATGGTATTTTATAGCAATGTATGATATAATAAGGCATGGAGGATTGCTGAGATGCGAGTTACAACTTCTAAATCTAAAAATGCCGAATCTTTTTATATCACCAAAGGATATATCAACGATAAAGGTGTCAGTACTTCAACCATTATTAGAAAACTCGGGACGTTACAGGAACTTATAAAGGAACATGGTCCCACTAGAGACGATGTCATGGCCTGGGCTAGAGAAGAAGCAAGGCTCGAGACTTTGAAATACAAAGAGGAACAACAGTCTAAATCTGTCCAGATAACCTTCCACGCAAATAGACAGCTTGATTATGAACAGCAGGTGATGTACCGAGGAGGATATCTGTTTCTGCAGTCCATTTACTATTCTCTTGCATTAGATAAAACCTGCAGAAAACTTCGAGATAAATACAAGTTCAGGTATGATATCAACGCCATTCTTTCTGATATGATCTTCGCTAGAATTCTCGAACCTTCAAGCAAAAGATCTTCTTTCAAAGTGGCTTCTGAGTTTCTGGAAAAGCCCTCCTATCAGCTTCATGACATATATCGTTCGCTGGATGTTCTTGGAAATGAATGCGATTTTATTCAGTCTGAAGTCTATAAAAACAGCCATCTCATAGGCAAGAGAAACGACAAGATTCTCTTCTACGACTGCACTAATTACTACTTTGAGATTGAGCAGGAAGATGGCGACAAGAAGTACGGAAAAAGCAAGGAGCACCGCCCTAATCCAATCATCCAGATGGGCATGTTTATGGATGGGGATGGCATACCGCTGGCATTCTCATTGTTTCCTGGAAATGCTAACGAGCAGACTTCGCTTAAGCCTCTTGAAGAAAAAGTACTTTCTGAATTCGGATGTCAGAAATTTATATATTGTAGCGATGCTGGCCTCGGTTCTGAGAAGATAAGAAACTATAATCACATGGGCGAGAGAGCATTCATTGTGACCCAGTCCATCAAGAAGCTTAAAGCCGAGGACAAGGAATGGGCGCTGAATGGCAAAGGATTTAAAAGTGTATCGGACGACACCCCTGTAGATATATCAAAACTTCCTGATGACGATACAGGCCTGTACTACAAGGAAGAACCTTATACTCCAAAGACGCTCCATCAGCGTCTCATAGTTACCTACTCCCCTAAGTTCGCAAAGTACCAGAAAGCAGTCCGCGATTCACAGGTGGAGCGTGCCCAAAAGCTAATAGACTCCGGATCGATTAAGAGGAACAGAAAGAATCCTAATGATCCTGCCCGCTTTATAGGCAAGATGGCTGTAACAGACAGTGGAGAGGTTGCAAACATCCACAACTATCTTGATACAGACAAAGTCGGACAGGAATCTCTTTATGATGGTCTATACGCCGTTTCCACCGACTTACTTGATGATCCTGTAGGCGACATTCTGAAAGTCAGTGAAGGGCGTTGGGAAATCGAAGAATGCTTCAGAATCATGAAGACGGATTTCGAGGCAAGACCGGTGTTCCTCAAGAATGATGTTAGAATCAAAGCACACTTTCTTACCTGTTTCCTTGCACTGATCATATACAGATACCTTGAGCAGTGGATTGATGATAAATACACCTGCGACGATATACTCAGAACTCTCAAAGAAATGAACTTCGCAGGAATAAAAGAGCAAGGCTTTATTCCGACATATCAGAGGACAAAACTTACCGATAATCTCCATGAAGTCTGTGGCTTTCGCACAGACTATGAATTCATCACCAAGAGCCAGATGAAAACAATTCAGAAAAAAAGCAAAAGGAGATAGAAATTACTATACTTCAAAACGAAGAAGAAAGTCTCGCAACCGCCTTTTTTATCAGGGATGCGAGACTTTTTTCTTCTCTCAAACTGTCAAAGATGGGACTATAAAATAGTTAAAGTTTTTTGTCAAATTAAGACGATGATGAGGAGATTAGGCCTGAACTGTTAATGATACTGACAGAGGGCTTCGTATTGAGTACACCTTATTAAGCAATATGGATAGCATGCAATATAGTTGTTGAAAATTTATTCCTTCTTTTTTATTATATATATAGGCGGAATATATATATATAAATCAAACTTCGCACTTGCCAAATATACGCCACCATTTGCGGTAGCTTCAATGCGGACAGTTTATAATACATTTTCGTATCTTTTGAAGGTGTTATAAATTCAAGATACGAAAATGTATTATAAACTGTCCGCATTGATGCTGTCGCAAATGGTGGCGTATATTTGGCAAGTGCGAAGTTTGTATATGTAATATAAAGGGAGGTTGACTATGCAATACAGAGTCAGTAACAGATCAGGTGATAAGCTTTCAGTCCTTGGGTACGGGTGTATGCGATTTACCAAAAAAGGTAGTGGCATAGATCAGGAGAAGGCAGAGCAGGAGCTTTATGAAGCTTTTCAAAATGGCGTCAATTATTATGATACGGCTTATATATATCCCGGAAGTGAAGTATGTCTTGGTAAGTTTTTGAAAAAGTATGACATAAGAGACAAGGTTTATATAGCTACTAAGCTTCCTCATTATCTTCTCAAAAAGTCTGAGGATTTTGAAAAGTATTTTGCGGAAGAGTTAGAACGCCTTCAGACAGATCATATCGACTACTACCTCATGCATATGCTCAATGATGCCAATACATGGATGCGTTTACGTGGTATGGGGATTATTGATTTTATCAATGAGAAGAAACAATCGGGACAGATAAGGAATATAGGTTTTTCTTTTCACGGAGGAACCATTGCTTTCAAAGAGTTACTTGATGCCTATGACTGGGATTTCTGCCAGATACAGTTCAACTACATGGATGAGCATGCACAGGCAGGTATAGAAGGTCTTAGATATGCAGCTTCCAAGGATATTCCTGTTGTGATAATGGAGCCTCTAAGAGGAGGGCGTCTAGCCAATCTTCCGGAAGGAGCAAGGAAGGAATTTGAGAAGGTGGATCCTTCAAGAAGCAGTGTAGACTGGGGACTTCGCTGGATCTGGAATCATCCTGAAGTTACAGTTGTCTTATCCGGAATGAATGATATAAGTCAGGTCAGACAGAACTGCGTCACTGCAGAAACTGCCACCGCCTGTTCATTAAGTCAGGCAGAGCTAAAAGCATATGATGGTGCTCTTAAACAGCTTCGAAAGAGTATCAAGGTTGGATGCACAGGCTGCGGCTACTGTCAGCCTTGCCCTAAGGGAGTAGATATTCCAACCAACTTTGCGATCTACAACTCAAGCTATACAGATGGCTATTTTAACGCATTTCGTGAATATGTCATGTGTACCACACTTAGGAATGTTCAGTCCAATGCAAGCTTGTGCGTAAAATGCGGCAAATGTGAACAGCATTGTCCGCAGCACCTTAACATCAGGCAGGAACTTGTAAATGTTACAAGACGATTTGAAAATCCATTATATGAGATAGGTATACCTATTGCCAAGAAGGTTATGAAGTACTAGAAAATATAATCACATTCAAAATATTTACATTAAAAATATTTACATTAAAAATATTTACATTAAAAACTAGGCCGGCAAGATTAAAGTGCTTGTCGGCCTAGTTTATAACTATGTTAGTTGATCAATGTTTTTAGGAATCAGATACTCATATTATGATAATTCCCAAATTCTATTTCTAAAAGTAATATGAATTTTACTTTCAGCTCATATTCATCATATTCAGTACTACAAGAATAGCAAGAAATACCACATTTAACAGTGTAAATACAGCTACATATCTTCCTTTTGGCAATCCTTCATCTGTCCATAGAATTTAAAGGAGATAAGGCTTGCCATAGAAGCTATAAGAGTTCCAAGGCCGCCGAGGTTAGTACCTACTATAAGCAGGCGCAGTTTATCAGTCATTCCGGATAGCAGTATTGCTGCAGGAACGTTACTGATGAACTGGCTTGCTATTATAGATGTGATAACTTCACGCCCATTAAGTACGTTCTGAAGAGCATCTCTAATGGGCTCTATTCTTTGATATTACCTACGAATATGAACAGGAAGATGAATGACAGAAGAAGGAAATAGTCCGCCTTAGTGATAGTCTGCCTGTCGATAAGTAGAACTACTGCGATGGTAACAGCCAGTACCGCCTGATATGGAAGGACATGGACTACTACCAGAATGCTTAGTAAGAACAGCACCAGATAGGATGTTATCATCTTTTTGGAAAAAGATGCGCCTGTCTTTCTATCAGTACTTTTGCTTGTGGATGATACAGATTCTTCTTTACTATTAGCATCGTCAACTTCTTCCATGACAGTTTCATCAGGTGTACCCTTTTTAACAGGGAACATGAATATCCCGAATAATAGCAGTAATAGTAGAGATGCAAGGCTATAAGGCAGCATTATCTTTATAAAACTTACAATGCTGATACCGGACAGAGAGTATAGATACAGGTTCTGAGGATTGCCGATAGGAGTTAGCATACTTCCAAGATTGGCAGC